>OZ245822.1:0-3845743 GCA_965228545.1 Balneolaceae bacterium | reverse complement strand
ACTTGGTGGGGCAAGTTGTTCAGGTTGATGGTATTTTCTTCTTTGGAACGCTTCAACATTAATTATCTTTACTTCTGCCTCAACAATGGTAATCTGAAGCAACAGCATACATGAAGATATACACAAAAAAAGGCGATCAAGGACAAACCTCACTATTTGGCGGGCAAACCGTAGCGAAAAACGAGAAGCGTATCGACGCTTATGGCACCGTGGATGAACTCAACTCCGTTATTGGCGTAGTTAGGGCTCATAATGTGGACGCTCAAATCGACGAATGGTTAAACACCGTGCAACATCAATTATTTGTTTTAGGGTCTGATTTAGCTACTCCGCACAGTAGAGAGGTACGTATCGATCGTATTTCTGAATCCGAAATTACGTTTCTGGAACAACGTATCGATGAAATGGACGGGCAATTGGCAGCTTTAAAAAACTTCATCTTGCCGGGTGGTACAAAAGCAGCCTCTTTTCTGCATCTCGCTCGAACGGTATGCCGCCGTGCTGAACGTATTACCGTGGCTTGCACCGAAGTTGATTACGTGAGTGAATGGACCATCAAATATTTAAATCGTTTGTCTGACTTCTTATTTATGCTTGCGCGTTTCGATAATTTTAAATCCGGTGAAGAAGACATTCCTTGGATACCCACTTAAACTATGAGTTCAAAAAAGACATCAAAAGGCTCGGAAGAACCATTATCGAACCGTAAGAAGACTCTTTTTTACGCGATCACTTTTTCGATCCCCATTCTCTTCTTTTTGATTATTGAAGTTTCCCTGCGAGTCATCGACTACAAAGGGAACAACGATCTATTCATAGATCCTGAGATTCCTGATGTCGAATTCCTGTATCCAAACCCGAATTTTGCATCGCGCTATTTTTTCTACACCAACACGGTTCCCAGTCCTTCTATGGATATGTTTTTAGCGGAAAAACCAACCGATAGTTTTCGTGTTTTTGCAATGGGTGGTTCATCTGCGGCTGGCTACCCTTACGGATTTAATGGTACTTATTCTCGTGTAGTTAATGATGTACTTCAGGATGCCCTACCGGATAAAACCGTAGAAGTTGTCAATGTGGGGATTTCTGCCATAAGTACTTATACCTTATTCGATCAGGTGGATGAGATTATTGAACACAAACCTGATGCCGTACTTATTTACGCCGGACATAACGAATTTTATGGTGCTTTAGGCGTTGGCTCAAATGAAAATCTAGGCGGATTCCCCGGTTTTGTGCGGTTTTACTTAAAAATGCAGCGCCTAAAAACATTTATGCTGCTTCGAACCATTATTGTAGACAGTGGTAAATGGTTTGCAGAAACCTTTGGTGATACTGAATATGATGCTTCTGCAACCTTAATGGAGCGAATTGTGGACTCCCGATCTATAGAATTGGGCAGCCCGAAATATGAATTAGCTATGATTCAGTTTCAAAGCAATCTGAATGCGATAATTGCAAAATATCGGAAAGCTGGCATTCCGGTTTTTATTGGTAGTGTTGCCAGTAATCTTAAAGATCATGCACCCTTTGTTGATATTCAGGATGGCGAACAACCATCTGCTCAGGAAACCTTCGATGCCGCTAACACAGCTTACGATAACCGTGATCTTGAGAAAGCACTAGAACTGTACACTCTTGCAAAAGACTTAGACGGTTTAAAATTTCGGGCTCCATCGCAAATCAACGAAATTATCCGAGAAACAGCACAATCAAACAATTTGGTCTACTATGTTCCGAGCGAAGAAGAACTCACACGTTTTACTTACGAAGGTATTATTGGATCTGATTTGATGCTGGAACACCTGCATCCCAATCAGCGTGGTTATTTTATCATTGGTAAAACATTTGCTGCGTCATTACTCGAGTATCTTAACATTCCACCATCCCAACTACCTCTTCGATTGAACGACTATTTCGATAAAATGCACTTTACCGAGTTCGATCACAGGGTAGCCTATCACCGGGTAGAAACATTGAAGCAAGGCTTCCCTTTTGTGATGGGCGAAAAACCAACGCCCTATCAAATCAACTATAAACCAATATCTGTTGTGGATAGTCTTGCATTTAGAACCGTACACTTTAATTTGAGCTGGGATAAAGCAAAGGTGCATCTGGCAGATATTTATGAACGAACCGGAGAAAAAGAAAAAGCGGTGCAAGAATATCTCGGTTTGATTCGAAATCAGCCTTGGAATGAGTCGCCTTACATTTTTGCCTCGCGTATATTTTTGGATCAAAATAACTTTGAAGCTGCTGAACCATTGCTCAGAAAAGCATATGAACTTAATCCAAGAGATGCTTTTATCACAAAAATGCTGGGCGCCATCGAAGTACAAAATGGAAATGCAATCGATGGCATTCGGTTTCTTGAGGAGTCACGTCGATTAAATCCAAACGATCCTCAAATGTTATACAATCTATCGGGGGCGTATGGCATTAATAAACAGTTTAATAAAGCGTTGGAAATTGCACTACAAGTGCAACAAATTAACCCTCGCTTTCCAGGAAACAACGCCTGGATTCAACAATTACAAACTATTCTAACTCAATAATTATGGCATTAATGGTATCAGTTTCGGGAATCAGGGGAATTTTCGGCACAGACTTAACACCCGAAAATTTAGCACGTTTTACAGCTGCATACGGCACATGGACCGGCGGAGGTACCGTAGTATTAGGTCGCGATAGCAGGGTAACCGGACAGCTTTGCGAAGATATTGTTGCCGCCACCTTAAAAAGTGTTGGTTGCGACGTAGTTCGTGTTGGCATTGTACCAACCCCTACTGTGGCAATGGGTGTACTAAAGTATAAAGCAGCCGGTGGAATAATTATATCTGCTAGCCATAATCCGGCAGAATGGAATGCATTAAAGTTATTAAATGGCACTAGTGAATTTATGGATGCCGAGCAAGGTTCTGAGATGATCAGCATCAACGATTCGGGCAACTTCAACTATCAGCAATACGATAATATCGGTGTAGAGTGTACCGATGAAAGCCTCATCGATTATCACATCGAAGAAATTCTAACTTTGCCTTTCATCAATGCAAACATTATTCGGGAGGCGAAACTCTCGGTAGCAGTAGACGCCGTAAATGGTGCCGGATCTATTTCTGTTCCGAAGCTACTGGAAGCTCTTGGCGTAAAAACCATTCATAAAATTCATTGCGAGCCGAATGGAATTTTCCCACACAATCCGGAACCATTACCCGAACATCTTACTGAGATTTGTGACCTGGTAAAGCAAACAAACGCAGATTTAGGCGTTGTTACCGACCCGGATGCCGACCGACTTGCCTTAGTTGATGAAAAGGGCAACTTATACGGAGAAGAATACACACAAGCTACTGTATTTGATTTTATTCTGTCGAAAAAGGCCGGCCCAACAACCACAAATCTGTCCTCCTCTCGAGTGGCAGACGATATCTCAAAAAAATACGGGCAAATCTGTCATCGCTCTAAGGTAGGTGAAATTAATGTGGTGAAAAAAATGCAAGAAGTTAACGCTGTAGTTGGCGGCGAAGGAAGTGGAGGTATTATTGTGCCCGATTTACATTACGGCCGAGATGCTTTGGTTGGTATTGCTTGTGTGTTACAGCATTTAGCCGAACAAAAAGTAAGTGCATCGGAATTGCGAGCCCGCTACACCAATTATTTCATGAGCAAGAATAAGATACAGTTGGATGAGCTTGGTAAAGATGCCGACGAAGTACTAGAAACCGTAAAGGAACGGTTTAGCTCATTGAATCCAATAACCATCGATGGAGTAAAAGTTGATTTTGAGGAAGGTTGGGTTCATCTTAGAAAATCAAATACCGAACCGATTATTCGGGTTTATTCGGAAGGAATATCGGTAGAAGCTGCTAAGGCATTTGCTGAAAAAGTAACTTCAATTATTTAATAGTCATGAAACAATTTAGTCTTTTTCTCTTGCTTTTGATGTTGATAGCAACAGTAGCCTGCGCTCAAAATCAATCCGGCCTGTCTGAAGAAAAACTCAAAAACTCAGACATCACCTATACCGAACAAGATGCAGCCATCTTTGCGGATATTGTTGAGCGATTTAAAGACGAGGCTAATCAACCGATCAATGTACTGATTCCGGAAATCGGTAAATATTTCATCGGAAATGAGTATGTGGCACATACGCTGGAAGTAAATGACGAAGAAAAACTGATCGTGAATTTGCGGGAATTGGATTGCACCACATATGCTGAAAATCTATTAGCACTCGCTCGAACCTTGAAATCCGAAAATCAAACGTTTGAGCAATTCGCCGAAGAAATAAAAAA
Organism: Balneolaceae bacterium; assembly: GCA_965228545.1. Lineage (GTDB taxonomy): Bacteria > Bacteroidota > Rhodothermia > Balneolales > Balneolaceae > HXMU1420-13. The sequence continues at coordinate 3,841,448 of OZ245822.1, read as the reverse complement.
AATCCGTTATCGGGATGGTCAACTTGATGAATATCCATCAAGATTACACTACTTCAGCGATTGGATTTACAATAACCGTGCTAACAATTTGGTAAGTACACCGGCCGACAGTTTTGGAGCACCTTTTCCTAACAAAGTGAGCTTTATGAGTTCGAATCCAGATAGCTATAAGCACCTAAAACAAAATCCTGAATACGTTTCCGTCATCGAGCAACAGGAAGCGCAAATAAACAGTAATAAGTACTTTTACGTACCGAAAGAACACATTGCGGAATATGAGCATTTGTTAAAAGAAGGCGACATTATCGGCCTAACCACCAGCATAAATGGATTAGATGTTGCACATGTTGGGGTGCTGGTTGAGCAAGATGGAAAACTACATTTGATGCATGCTTCCCAATCGAGTTTAAAAGTTGAAATATCTGATGAACCCATCTCATCATTCCTGAAACCCAATTCTAAGAACACCGGAATTATGATTGCACGTCCGGTAGACATTTTAAATTAACAACTATGCTAAAATGGATTGATGTATTAAAATTTGCCCGAAATGGGAATCCCGAACCGGATCGGAGAGTGAAAAAAACTCCGGAAGAGTGGAAAGCACAACTAACGGAGGAGGAGTATACAATTACGCGTCTTAAAGGTACAGAACGTCCATTTTCGAATGAAATGTGTAGCCGTTTCGAGCCGGGTAAATATGAATGCGTTTGTTGTGGCACTCTGCTTTTTGATTCTGCTTCTAAATTTGAAAGCGGAACAGGATGGCCATCTTTTGGTCAACCGGTGAAAGAAAATGCCGTGGCTTACGAAGCCGATCATTCACACGGGATGACTCGGGTAGAAATTCTGTGTAATACTTGCGATGCACATTTGGGGCATGTTTTTCCGGATGGACCGGAGCCTTCAGGACTTCGTTATTGTACCAATGCGCTCAGCCTACAAAAGGTTGAGGAAGAAGCATAACGCTTTCACTGATTTGAGTAAGCTGACGTAGGTGCGCGGGCGAATCGTATGGGAGTATCGCGAAATGTCCACACTTACCAACTCAAAAAGTTTTGTTACCTTAGTTAGTAACTCTCAAAGAAACAGCTACCATGTTAACTCAACATCTGATCCATCTTTACCAGCGCGAGCTCACCAATGTAAAAGAAGAAATTGCGGCCTATAAATCTGAAGATGCCCTTTGGATTACATCGGATGGAATTAATAACAGCGCAGGGAATTTAAGTCTGCACATTTCAGGAAACTTACAGCACTTCTTCGGTACCATTTTAGGTGGAACTGATTATGAACGTGATCGTGATTTCGAGTTTAGTGGAAAAGTAAGCCGACAGGAATTATTAGATGACCTAGAAGCCGCTGAAAAAGCAATAACTGATACCTTAGCAGTTATCACTGAAGAGCAGCTCAGTGAACTCTTTCCCGTGAAAGCTTTTGGTGATGTTACTACCGAATGGTTTATTCTTCATCTTTACGGCCACCTTACTTATCATTTGGGTCAGATTAACTATCATCGACGGTTACTGGATAAGTAGAACGGTATTGAACCCAAAAAACCAATACGGTTTAGTGTTTTTCATTCCATTCGCCACGTGAAAAAGCTACCACGGTTTTTCGAGGTCCTTTTTAGTGTAGACTTTCTCGTGATAATCAAACACACTGCCTCTGGGTTTTTTCAGATCAAGAGGATCGTTTCCGAATAATCTGAACATCAATGCGATGGGAGTGATGAACAAGAAATACAGTAACCCAAGAACAATAGGGTTTACAATTCGGGATAATATTTCTGCCAGTTTGTACCAACCCCATACGATACCGTAGCCTGCAATCGGAATGATCAGACAAATCAAACCAATAAATAGTGATGCATACGCAACGTACTCGTTATCAAAAATGGCAGCTATCACCAGTAGCCCTACTACAATCACCAATTGTGTTTTGGGAGTTTCCGGATCGGTCTTTATGAAATTAAAATCTCGTTTGGGAAGCATCCGATTTTAAAATAAGGTGTAAATAAACGGCGCGATGGACGACCCACCACCAATTACAATCAAAAATCCAAGTAGAAGTAATACCACAATTACCGGAGCCAACCAGAATTTCTTCCGCTCTTTCATAAAGCCCCATAAGTCTTTTAATAAATCCATATTCTTTTGATAGGCCACAGAATCACGAAAACACTAAAATTGGTGATTTGGTGCTTTAGTGGCAGATTAATCCTTTTCAAATTCTAATTTCTGTTCCCATTCGGGTTGATCAGTTTTGGCGTAAACGTAATTACCCATTACCAAATAATCCATTTCGGTATTCATAAAACAACGATAGGCATCCTCAGGTGTACAAACAATGGGTTCGCCACGCACATTGAAGCTTGTATTTACTACTAATCCATAGCCGGTTCGCTTCTTAAATGCCTGAATCATCTCCCAATAACGCGGATTCGTTTCTTTATGCACCGTCTGAACTCGAGCCGAAAAATCAATGTGCGTGATTGCCGGAAGGTCTGATCGTTCTATTGCTAATTTTTCACGAAGTGGCAAAGAATGATAACCTTTAGGCACTGTTTTTCGTCTATTTTCGACAACCGGTTGTACTAAAAGCATGTAGGGTGAATCCGATTTCATTTCGAAATACTCAGCCGCATCTTCAGCTAACACTGAAGGTGCAAACGGTCGGAAAGACTCTCTGTATTTGATCTTCAGATTCAGCTTTTTTTGCATATCGACACGGCGAGGATCAGCAATAATACTACGCCCTCCTAACGCTCGCGGTCCAAACTCCATCCTACCTTGGAACCAGCCAACTACATTTCCCTGATCCAGAAGCGCTGCTGTTTTATCAAATAGCTCCTGATCATCCAATTCCTGATAAACAGGCTTAAACTTTCTTACTGCACGTTCAATATCAATGGGTAAATACTCAGGTCCGAGATAAGCACCTTGCATCGAATCAGGAGATTCCGGTTTTCGATCTCCATCAAAATATAAATGATAAGCTGCAAGTGCTGCACCCACGGCTCCACCTGCATCACCGGCTGCCGGTTGGATATAAAGATTCTCAAAAATTTCTTCGTTTTGAAGCTTTCCGTTGGCAACACAATTCAAAGCTACCCCCCCGGCAAGGCAAATATTCTCTGATCCGGTAAGTTCACGCGCATGTGAGGCCATTCTTAAAACTACTTCTTCGGTTACTTTCTGGATTGCTAATGCAAGATCCGCTTCGTGTTGTAATAGATCCGATTCCCCTTCGCGGCGTGCGAATCCAAACAAATCTTCCCATTTATGCTCGTTGGTCATTTTAAGTCCGGTTGCATAGCTAAAATACTCCTGATTTAACCAAATCGAGCCATCTTCGCGAATATCTACCAGCGTGGATTTAATTTTCTTGATGTAATCAGCAACCAATTCCGATTCAGGATTTCCATATGGGGCCAAACCCATCAGTTTATACTCGCCTGAATTTACTTTGAAACCTAGGAAGTACGTAAACGCCGAATACAATAATCCTAAGGAATGTGGAAACTTTAATTCGCGCAATAATTTGATTTCTTTACCCTTACCGTGGCAGATTGTAGCTGTTGCCCATTCCCCTACTCCATCAATCGTTAAAATGGCAGCATCTTCAAAGGGCGAAGGATAAAACGCACTCGCAGCATGACTCAGGTGATGTTCCGGAAACAGCAAATTGACATCAGGTTTTGAGTAATCACCCACTTTTTTCAACTCATCGTAAATGAGTTTTTTGAGGAACATTTTCTCTTTTAACCAAACGGGCATTGCGGTGATAAACGAGCGAACACCCTTTGGAGCGAACGATAAATAGGTTTCTAAAAGACGCTCGAACTTTAAAAAAGGTTTGTCATAGAATACAATGGCGTCTAATTCATCGATGGATAAACCGGACAGATCGAGACAATATTTGGTTGCCTCAACCGGAAAATTGGCATCATGTTTTTTACGTGTAAAACGCTCTTCCTGAGCAGCCGCAATTATACGGCCATCTTGCACCAAGCATGCTGCTGAATCATGATAAAAAGCCGAAATTCCGAGGATATTCATAGGGTAGATGAAGTTGCCCAAAGATAGTAAAACCAAAACTTCTCCCAACCACTTTGTTTTTATTGCCTGCTTAGTTCCGTACCTTGAGTTCTTATTTTTTTCACTATCAATAAAGATACATGATTATCTCAATGACCGGTTTTGGGCGAGGTGAGGCTGCTGGAAACGGCCTCAACGCCACTGTAGAAATAAAAACTCTGAATAGCCGATATCTGGATGTAAGCATTCGTTTGCCACAAGTGTTGCAGCACAAAGAATTAGCGCTGAAAGAACTATTCCAAAAAAGTGTTAATCGCGGGAAATTAAATGTATCGGTAAACATTACGCAACAGGATAATACCGAACCAAACATCAAAGTTGATGAAGACAAAGTTCGTACTTATGCACGCGTATTGAATGAAGTTCGTGAAGCAGCCGGAATTGATGAACCCATCAGTATAAAAAGTATCTTAAATTTTGGAGATGTATTTGTTTCTCAACAAGATGATGAGGAATCCATCAACCAAAAATGGCAGCTGGTCATTGAGGCAACTCACAACGCCATTGGAAACTTGATGCAAATGAGAAATCAGGAAGGTGGACAGCTTCGGAAGGATTTACTGTCGCGTATTGCAAGTATAGATGAAGCCGTTGGTGAAATCTTAACCATTACTGAAGGTCGTGCAGAAGAAGTTCGAGTAAAGTTGCATGAGCGTATTAAGCAATTGGTTGAGGATGAGAATATTGATGAAGAACGCCTTGAAATGGAGGTAGCTATTTTAGCCGACAAAATGGATATCACCGAGGAAACGGTTCGGTTGCGCGCGCATCTAAAGTTTTTTGTTGAAGCTATTGAGCAGCCCGAACCTGCAGGTCGTAGACTTAATTTCTTAACTCAGGAGATCAATAGGGAATTAAATACTATCGGTTCTAAGGCTAATGATTCTGAGATTGCACATCATGTGGTGAAAGCAAAAGAAATGCTGGAGCAGATCAGAGAGCAAGTGCAGAATGTGGAATAAACTAGCCTTGAGATTTGAGGGGTGAGCGATGAGAAAAGGGAAAGTTATTATTCTGGTTGCGCCAAGTGGCGGTGGTAAAAGTACTATTGCAAAACGCCTTTTTCAGGATTTCGATAATCTGAAATTTTCCGTATCAGCAACCACTCGCACACCCCGAGAGGGCGAAGCAGATGGTACCCATTATCATTTTTTACCACGTCCTAAATTTGATGAATTAATTGAAGAAAAAGCATTTCTGGAATGGGAAGAATTCTACGGTGGAACCCGCTATGGAACATTACGTTCAGAGGTTGATAAAAAGCTGAATTCGGGCTATTTTATTTTGCTTGACATCGAAATAAAAGGTGCGCTGAACGTGAAGCGTATTTATGGGGATGAAAGTTTGGGAATATTCATCAAACCACCCTCTTTTGAAGTGTTAAAGCAGCGCCTGATAGCCCGAGGCACGGAATCGGAAGAAACATTACAGCTTAGGCTCGAGCGCGCAAAAAAAGAACTTGAATATGCCGATCAGTTTGATCGGATAATTATTAATGACGATCTGGAAACAGCCTATGCACAAGTGAAAGAAGCTGTAACAGATTTTTTGAATTCATAACTACATCTATGTCTATCCAAACACTCGACATTGAAAAATTAAAAGAAGTAACCGGCAATAAGTACGAATTGTTGGTAATCATGGCTAAGAGAGCTCGTCAAATTGCTGCTCAGGAAAAATTAGAATTAGACGAAAAGCTACAGTACTTTGAAGGCTTCGAAGATGATGATGAATTTTCGTTCAACGAAGAACAAGAGCAAATCTCAAAAGCATTCGAAAAACTTCCACATGCTACTCGCCGTGCTATTCGCGAAATGGAAAACGACGAGATCTACTACCGAAAGCCTGAAGTAGACTAACTCATGCTCTCCGGGAAACGCATAGTTCTTGGTGTTACCGGAGGAATCGCAGCTTACAAAGCTGTCTTTTTACTTAGAGAATATCAAAAAGCGGGAGCTGAAGTGCGGGTTACCATGACCCCATCAGCTACTCGCTTTGTTGGTTTAGAAACCTTTGCTTCCCTCTCCGGCCATGATGTTGCCGTCGAAATTTTCCCAGAAGCAGCAGACGCTGACGAATGGACACGCCATATTTATTGGGGCGAATGGGCCGACTTGTTTGTTATTGCTCCCTGTACCGGAAATACACTGGCTAAAATTGCTAATGGAATTTCGGACAATATGCTTACTGCTACGGTATTGGCTGCTCGCTGTCCACTTCTAATCTGCCCCACCATGGATGGTGAAATGTATGATTCTCCTTCTGTTGCACAAAATTTGAAACGTGTGCAAAATTTTGGATATCACATTTTGGAACCGGAATCTGGTTTTTTAGCAAGCGGGATTGAAGGAAAAGGAAGACTCCCGGAATTTGATACCATTCTCGATAAATCCAGTGAAATAATTGGCACAATTCAAGGCCCACTTGAAGGAAAAAAAGTGATCGTTACTGCCGGCCCGACCAGAGAACATATCGATCCTGTTCGGTTTATTTCCAACCCGAGTTCGGGAAAAATGGGAGTTGCCATGGCAAAGGCTGCTCAACGATTGGGTGCTGATGTAACCCTAATTCACGGACCGGTATCAATTCCCCTTCCCGATGATATTCATAAAATTTCGATTCTCAGCGCAGCAGATTTATTTAAAGCCGTTCAGCAATATGCCGATGCAGATATGATAATCATGGCTGCTGCTGTCTCCGATTTTACTCCGGTTGAAGTATTCGATCACAAAGTAAAGAAAGATCAAGGAGAGTCGGAGATCAAACTAAAAAGCACCACTGATATTCTTGCTTGGTTGGGTGAACGTAAGTCCAAGCATCAAATACTCATAGGTTTTGCGATGGAAACCGAACAACTGCTCGAAAATGCTCATCGAAAGTTAAAAAAGAAGAATGCCGAATGGATCGTCGCAAATTCCTTAACCGAAAAAGCTTCCGGTTTTGAGAGTGATACAAATACAGTACATTTGTTGAACGCTTCGAGTGATCACACGTTTAGTGGCACAAAACACGAAGTTGCTGAACAAGTATTGAATGTAATTGTACGAGCAGTTTAAAATCGGATGATCAAAAGCCGACTCATTTTAACCATACTTTTATTTTTGGCATGTGTATTGTCAACCATTTTGTTGGCAACAGCTCCGCCAATTAAGGTTCAAACCATTACTACCGAGGTCGAAGTTGATTCTTTAATTGAACTTGCTTTCTATGATTATGGAATTACTCGTTCCCAATTCCGAACCCAATCCTTAGCAATTGATACCAGTTTTTCGCGTAAGATTTTTCGATTGAATGTTCCTAAAGAATTTTCAAAAACTTCTTTTCATCTTCGACTACAGGAATCGATTACACCCTTTGGATTAGAAGTTCCGGCTAAGATTTACTTCCCGGATGAAGACATGAATGTCCACATTTTGTATAATAATACTGTTTGGCGAACCATTCGAATTACCACAAATAATAATTGAGAGACCATGGCAGAGAGTTCATTATTAAAACGATTTCAGCTGATCGAGTTTCCTCAGCCCCCCATTTTGAAAACTAAATATCCCGTGTTTTTATGTCATGGTTTCGGAGCTATTGGGGCGCTTGTAAAGCCCTCTCCATTGCACGATCCTTGTATGTTGATGCGCGAACACGGCATTATTGCTTTCGCACCTAACGTAGTACCTTACGCTTCGATTGAAACCCGGGCAAAAAACTGGGTTCGGTTAATCCGACAAGTGTGTGATGAAAATGGCTATGAAAAAGTGAATGTTGTTGCGCATAGCATGGGTGGCTTGGATATGCGTCATGCTCTTTGTCATCTAGATATTTCGGATCGCATTGCTTCGTTAACAACGGTCGCTACGCCACATCATGGTACATATTTGGCCGATTTAGTACTGAAAACACCGGAAATACTAACCGAACGGTTAAGTGAGGTTGTAGATTGGTTTGGCAATAATGTATATCCAAAAGAAAAAAGTAATGCCATCGGCTCAGTAGAGCAACTCACCATTGGCTACATAAACGATTGTTTTAACAAAGAAACCCCAGACAATCCTGAAGTACCTATTTTTTCATATTCGGCAAGTGTTGGCAAAGGAACAAATTATCCGTTAAATCCGATTTTCAAATTTCAGAATTCTCAGATTTTTGAACACGAAGGTGAAAATGATTCGTTTGTATCGGTTGAAAGCGCTAAATGGGGAACTTACTTAGGTTGTGTTAACCTCTCACATTTAAACCAAATAAACGTACAGGTCTGGAAAGAAGCGAAGCCAATTTACTTCAATTTTTGGACAGGGGTTATCGACAATCTGCACAAAAAGGGATTTTAATATGAAGATTCTCATTGTTGGTGGAAGTGGAACTATTGGAAGCCGAGTTGTAGACGCCTTACAAGAAAAGCATGAAGTTATAACAGCCGGACGAAGCTCTGGTGACTTTATTGTTGATATTGAGAACGAGCAATCTATCGAAGAAATGTACACACAGATTTCTGAGATTGATGCCGTTGTTTCGATTGCAGGAGAAGCTAAATGGGCTCCGTTTTCTGAGCTTACCGAAAAGGATTTCTATGTTGGAATTCGTAGCAAATTAATGGGTCAGGTAAATCTTGTACGCATTGGTAAAGATTACATCAACATTGGTGGTTCATTTACATTATCAACAGGAATTTTAGCCGATCATCCTGTTCTTAACACCACTAGTGCCGCAATGGTTAATGGTGCTATACATAGTTTTGTTAAAGCGGCAGCATTGGAGCTAACCCATGCACGAATAAATGCAGTTTCACTTGGCGTAGTTGAAGATGCTTTTAAGAAGTATCAGGCTTATTTCCCGGGACATAACCCAGTAGCTACTTCACGAGTTATCAATGCGTATCTGAAAAGTATATTGGGTGCGAATACCGGGCAAATTATCCGAGATTACGCCTAGCCTCCCTAAGCATAGGCCTTTCTTTTGGAATTTGATTTCTAACTCAAATTCATAAATTTGATCAAAAATCTTCACCAACTATACTTATGCGAATTACATTATTCACTTTCTGTGTTTTTTTTATTGCAGCAGAATTAAGGGCTCAAGAATCCATCGTATCAGAAACAACGATTGATGAATACGCCCTCAATTCAATCTCTCTTTTTCGGGAATTACTTAGCATTCCCAACGATGCCAATAACCCGAGCGACATCGAGAAAAATATCCAATGGAGTGAACAACAATTCTCTCAGCGTGGATTTGCTCTTACACGAATATCAACATCATCTCTTCCTTTATTGCTTGCAGAAAGAGAAGTATCAGGTGCGAATAAAACCGTTCTAATTTATTTACAGCTTGATGGACAACCGGTAGACTCATCCCGCTGGATGCAAGACAATCCTTTTCTGCCCGTACTTAAAGCAGAGAACGAATCTGGGGAATGGGAGATCATAAGTTGGGATCGAATTGATGAATTTAACCCGGATTGGCGGATTTTTGCCCGCTCGGCCAGCGATGCAAAAGGCCCCGTAGCAGCTTTCTTAACTGCCCTCGATTTAGCTGTACATAAAGGGATTGAACCAAATTATAACATCAAAGTCATAATGGATTTTGAAGAGGAACTTGGGTCACCCCCACTTCCTCAGGCAGTGCTTGATAATAGCGACTTACTAGCGGCCGACATGCTGATAATTTTTGATGGCCCCAGCCACATTTCAGGGAACCCAACATTAACTTTTGGAGCACGTGGAATCGCTACAATTCAACTTACAACCTATGGGCCTGCAGTTGCTCAACATAGTGGTCACTTTGGTAATTTCGCACCGAATCCTGCATTTAGATTAGCTCGCCTACTCACATCGATGAAAGATGATAATGGTTTAGTAACTATTCCCGGCTATTACGACGGTATCGAAATCTCGCCTGAAATTGAGTCTGTTCTTAGAGCTGTTCCTGATAATCAGGAAGGAATCAAAGAACGTCTTCAAATTGCTGAAACCGACAAAGTGGGCAGGTTTTATCAGGAAGCTATTCAATTTCCGTCGTTAAATGTGCGCGGGATGCAATCCAGTTGGATTAACGACGAAGTGCGAACCATTATACCCGGTTGGGCACGTGCCGAAATTGATGTTCGTTTGGTTTTGGAATCTGATCCTAACCGACTTCTAAATCTTATCAAAACCCACATCGAAGATCAAGGGTATTTGGTGTTAGATCGAATACCAACTAAAGAAGAGCGGTTAGTGCATCCCAAAATTGCTACATTTACGAGTAATGTCTCCTATCAGTCATTCCGTACCCCTTTTGATTCTGAGGTTGGACTTTGGCTGAGAAGAGCAATTCAAACTGCTTATAATCAAGAACCGGTAATGATTAGAATGAGCGGTGGATCTATCCCAATTTCGCCATTTGTGAATACGCTAAACCTCCCGGCAGTAACCGTTCCAACCGTGAATAGAGATAATAATCAACATTCTCCAAATGAAAACCTTCGATTAGGCAATTACCGAAATGCAATTAAGACGATGGTATATATATTAGCGGAAGAGCTTTAAGATTATTCGAAATCTTCGTCTGCCATTTTGCGAAGTAAATCGTAATCGGTGAGATCGTATTGAATAGGTGTTACCGTTGCAAATCCGTCGTTTAACAAACGAATATCGGCATCGGTACCGTCGTCAAGTAATTCAAACTTTCCGGTTAACCAATAATATGGTCGACCAAAGGGATCTTTTCTAGCTTCGTATTCTTCTACATAACGGCTGTCTGCCATACGAGCCCAACTTATTCCCATAAATGGGCCTGCCGGTGCGTTCACATTCATAGTGACACCTTTCGGGAGTCCTTTTTCCATAACCATTTTTACTACGCGACGGGCTGCTTCCTGACAACCAGTAAGATCAGCATCATGGCCGTATTCAGTACAGCTTACCGCAATGCTCGGATAACCAAGCACTGTACCTTCTGTTGCGGCACTTACCGTACCGGAATACAAAATATTTATACCTGCATTACTTCCGTGATTTATTCCACTTAGCACCAGATCAGGTTTGCGATCTAATAATTGATCGTGAGCAAGTTTTACGCAATCAGCGGGAGTTCCATTTACTGAAATACCCTCAAAACGATCTGCAATTTTTAATTTTTGAGATCTAAGAGGTTCTTCAATGGTGATGGCATGCCCCACTGCACTTTGCTGGCGATCGGGGGCTGCTATGATTACATCCCCAAATTCTGCGGCAACCTCTGCCAACGCCTTAATCCCGTTACTGAAAATCCCATCGTCGTTACTAACCAGTATGAGTGGTTTCTTATAGCTTTCGCTCATTTACGCTCCGTATTGCTCGTCTTGATTTGGAAAATCTTTGTCTTTTACGTCTTTAATGTATTGTTGAATTGCGCCTGTCATTATTGAATGAATATCGGCATACCGGCGAAGAAATCTTGGATTAAACCCTTTATTCATCCCAAGCATATCATGAACCACTAACACCTGACCGTCGCAATCAATTCCGGCACCAATGCCAATAGTTGGGATGCTAATTTCTGCGGTAACTTTAGCTGCTAATTTTGCTGGTATTTTTTCAAGAACAACGGCAAAACAACCCGCTTCTTCTAGTAATTTAGCATCCGCAATCAAAGAATCAGCTTCTTCCTCTTCCTGAGCACGCACCTTGTACGTTCCAAATTTATAGATGCTTTGTGGTGTAAGCCCTAAATGACCCATTACCGGAATCCCTGCATCCACAATTTTTTTTACAGTATTGATGATGGGCTTACCACCTTCAAGTTTTACTGCGTGTGCACCGGCTTCCTTCATCATTCTACCGGCAGATATTAATGCTTCTTTTGGAGTAACCTGATAGCTCATAAACGGCAAATCGGCAATTACCAGGGCTCTGTCAACTCCACGTACTACACAAGAAGTATGGTAAATCATGTGATCAAGCGTCATTGGAACCGTGGTTTCATGCCCAGCCATCACATTGCTGGCAGAATCGCCAACCAATATGATATCAATTCCTGCTTGATCGACGATTTGAGCCATCGTGAAATCGTACGCGGTAAGCATCGAGATTTTCTCACCCCTATGCTTCATTTCCACTACAGTTTGGGTTGTAATTTTAGCCGGCTTATTCGATCCCGTTTGTGTGCTCATTATCCTTCCTTCGGTACAATCGCAGCGGATGCTTCAAGCTCGCAGGCTATTTCTCCATCCACAGTTGCTTTACCAATCATGGTAACAAAATTACGACGCATCGAGCCCAGTTCAACTTCCAGCTTCAATTGATCACCTGGTACTACTTGACGACGAAATTTGCAATTTTTAATACCGGTAAAAACCATCAGATTTTTTTCAGGGTCTTCAACTTTTTGCTGCATAAGTAAAATTGCACCAGCCTGTGCCAATGCCTCTACCTGAAGTACGCCGGGCATGATTGGCGCTCCCGGAAAATGCCCGTTAAAGAACTCTTCGTTTACGGTTACATTCTTGATAGCCGTGATTTTTTCTTCTTCTAATTCCAATACCCGATCAACCAATAAAAATGGATACCTGTGCGGTATCACTTTCTTAATTTCTTCTATTTGCATGAGTTATTTTGTCTTTTTGTTGTTACGCCAAATATACGATTATTGCACTAATCCCACATAAATGTATGCTATACCACCTGTTAACCGAACTGCACGGTAATCGAGAAAAGAATTCGCCTCTTCCATCAATTTCAGAAAGTTTTTTCCTGCCGGAAAAGCGGCGCTTGTTCTTGGCAGATAGGTATATGCTTCGCGATTACCGCTTAACCAACCTCCTATTGCTGGCATGATATGCTGACTGTACAATTCATACGGGAATTTCATTAAGCCTTTAGGTTGGCCAAATTCCAGCACTACCACTCTACCACCAGGTTTTACAACACGTGCCATTTCTTTAAGAGCTGTTACTGGTTCATCCACATTTCTAATTCCGAAAGAAATACTGGCTATATCAAATCGATTATCCTCGTAAGGAAGATCCATGGCATCCGCCACTTCAAAATCGATTTCTAAGCCTTTTTTTGCAGCTTTATCGGGTGCGGGCTCAATCATAGGTGCGCAAAAATCGGTACCCATCACATAGCCTTCTTTCCCAACGGCTTTTTTGAATTCAATTGCCAAATCTCCTGTTCCGGTGGCGCAATCCAACACATGATCGCCTTTTTGGGCTTTACTTTCTTTAATGGCTTTAGCGCGCCATGCGTGATGCACTCCAAACGATAACACCGTATTAATTCGATCGTAATCGCCGGCTATATCTGCAAACATCGATCGTACTTTTTCACTCATAAACTATCATACTTTTTGGTGTGCTAACCATTCAATCTGATAAATGGTTCTTGAAGACTATAAAGATACAGTTATTTGTTTCGAGAGGGAGAATTATTTATCCCAAACCAATTCACTTTTGGGTAGATGTTCAACCATATTCAGCTGTATGGCTTTAAATGCTCCATCTTGCCATACAATGTGATTGATTGCACCATTTTGGTGCTCAATTTGATGCATATTTTCCAAGCCAAAGTCTAACAAACCTGCCAATAGAATTCGGATCAATCTCCCATGAATTATTATGGCCGTATGTTCATGACTCGTTTGTTGTGCAATTTCTTTAATCTTGGTTCCTGAACGCTGGAATACTTCATCCGGAGATTCTCCACCCGGAACGCTTATTGATGTGTTCCCTGCTTTCCATTGTAATTGTATTTCCATTATCTCGTCAATCACATCATCAAAAAACTGGCCTTCCCAATCGCCAAAATCCATTTCATCCAACGCAGCATAACTTTTAAACGCTACCCCTTTCAATGTGCTTAATGGCTCAGCAGATTCCTGCGCTCGTTTTAAGCTGCTGGTAATTACTTGAGATATTTCTACCTCTTCCAATGCTTCAGCTACGCAATTCGCTTGTATTCTGCCTTGCTCGTTTATTGAAGCATCTATGCCTCTACCTTGCAATTTTAGCGATTTATTGTAATCTGTTTCACCATGCCTGATCAGGTAAAAATGTTTAGCGCTCATAAAGTGAGTGAGATGTTAAGGTGTTTGAAATATACGTCTCTGTATAGGTTTCTAAGCCCGCGTTCGAATGTGAAAATTTGATTACCGGAATCGCTGATTTCTTCGGGCGTCAGCCAATTCCAGAATTTATCTTCGTCCACAATTTGGGCCATATTAACTCTAGTAACATACTTTTCGTTGGTTAATTTTTGCCCATTTTGATAAATAGTTACCTTCATTATCATTTTGTAAACAGGACCGGGATCAATCAAATTAAAAGTAAATCCTTTCTTCACCTGTATAGATTCTACTTCGAAGTGCAAGCCCGATTGATTGGTATTATCAAAATAAATTCCATCTAGTTGGTTTGAGTAACCAATTACTACTCTATCCAGATAATATGATCCCTTCCGTTGAATTATTTCCTGATCGATTATCTCGTTTTTAGTTTGTGAGTTTAACACTCTACTTTCCACTTCAAGATCAGGAATCACTGCTATACTCACTACGTCATTATGATCAACCAAAGTAGCAGTTTGAGAACATGAGCTAAACCAAAAAAACAGTAGAACCCAACACAGGTTTTTCATTTCTTTTTTCTCGTTTTGTGGTAATGCTGCAACCGTATTAGTTCGTCCTGCATTTCATTCACTGATTTAGTCAAAATCCCTTCACTCATTCCATATCGGATGAGTAACATGTTTAATATTCGATCTTGCCGTTCTACAGCTTTTTGCTTTTTACTTTCGATGTACTTCAATAAAAGGCGTAACAAACCCACTTTAAAAACAAATACCAATCCCACACCATACCAAACACCGGTCATCTGTGAGGGCACGAACGGAATCATTCCCGATGTATTGAAAGACATTGCTATGAGTATCAGCGCAGAAATTCCATATAAAAACCCATCGTTAGCAAATACTTGCATCAATCGTGAAGCCCAAACACTGGTTAACGCCGGAGTATTTAAGTACACAAAAAGAAAAGCGAGAACAGAAACCGTAAATGCTGTAAGCGGAGCTACCCCAAAAAAAAGAAGAACGAAATATAACAGCAATGCTAAACCATCTACGCTCACCACCCAAGCATCGGCTTGTTGAATAATACGTTCGAGGCGCACCTTTTTTAATAAGCCCGGTACATATTCTTCAATTCGTTCTTTGGTAATGTGATACCATATTCCATTGGAGGTGGAAATACCATCCGGCATTTCTAACATTTGCCATTTCGACTGGCCGACTTTGCGTGCATTCATACCCAAATATAGGATACTCAACGTTAAGGTTCATGCCTGAGCTACCGTTGCAATTCCTATTTTTCGCACACCCGCTTTTACTAAAGTACCTGCCAATTCAAAAGTAGTTGCTCCTGTAGTAAAAACATCATCGATAATTAAACAGACTGCACCACTTAAGCCACTTAGATCTTTTACAGCAAATGCACTGGCAATATTCTTATTTCGTTTTTCTAGGCTAAAGCCTGTTTGTGTAGCTGTGTGTTTTACACGGGTAACAATTTGTTCGTCGATTAATGTACAGCCCGTACTCGCACACACCCCTTTTGCAATTTTTCTAGCCTGATTGTACCCTCTTTTTTTCTTCCTTTTTTGATGCAATGGAACCGGCACAATTAACCAAGAATCATCATTTAGAATGTTATGATCACAAAGGGCTGCTCCCAAGGTCCGCCCTAAATCTACACCAACTCCACTTAGCTGATTGTACTTTAAAGCATGTAATAAATCCTGTAGAAAACCTCCTTTATCAAAATTCCAGAGCGCAAATTGAAAGGATATAGTTTCAGGCAAAAAGATATCCGATGTGCAGTTACCCGCTCGAAATTCGGTTCGTTCGAATCGTGTTTTAAGGCAAGATGCACACAAAAACTCGGTAGTATCAGGTAGCTGTAATCCACATAGTTCGCAAACATGTGGAAACAGTGCTTCTTTTAAACCACTTGCTATGTATTTGATGCTTAGAATCGCCTCAATTTTTATTTTCTCTTTGCTTTTGCTGAATGCTTTAATTACTTAGTTTGCTAACACAATTACAACGCCGAAATTTACGCTGTACCCTATGTCGCTTGGGAAAGATTTAGCTGCCAAAAGAAAACGATTAGGTCTCACCTTAGAGGAGATCCAAGGCCAGATTAAAATCCCAACTCAAATCCTTTCTTCTATCGAAGACGATTCAATTTTTGAACAAATTGAAACCAACAAAACATACACGCGCAGTTTTGTTCGTTCATACTCGAAAGCACTAGGTATTCATGATCAAGCGATTGTCGACGCTTTAGACTCTATCGAAGCCGGACTATATAACCCCGGATCGGTTCTTGATGACGACCTTGCTCTTACTGCAGAGGAAGAAGCCGAAGCAGATGAAAGCCCTGTTACATCGGATGAGTCGGAAATTATTCTGCAAAAACCAGACATTGAAGAAAAAGATCCGAAACCAACCCCCACAGTTGATAATGTAAACTGGGCCGACTTAGGCAAACGATTTAATGCACCTGCTTCTGGTACAAAAATCATACTTCCGGCTGCCATTGCATTGGTTATTATTGTGTTAGCGGTTCTACTATTCATTTATCGCGAACCAATTTTAGGCATCTTTAGCTCCGACGAACCTATCGAAAATGCTGAAATGTTAGAAGATAGCGATGAAGCACCGTTAATCACCGATGCATTGATCGATAGCTCGGCATTTGCTGCTACTACTTCCGAAGACCTCACCCCAGAACCTCTGGATCCCCCTCAAGAATTACTTGATGAAGAAACCGAAGAAATCGATGAGCCTGAAAGTCCCAGAGCAGTTACTTTACCATTTAACACTGCACTTACCGAAACACTTACTGTGAGTGTATACGCAGCTTTTGATAAGCTCGAACCTGTTCGAGTCACCTCCGATTTTAACTGGCGAACCAATCCTTTTTGGATGGAACAAGGACAGGCTTTTAATTTCAACTTTACTGATACACTGCTTGTTCGTGGCCAATACACCCGAATGTTGATTATGTTTAATGGCCATGTTATCGAAGAACCATTCGAAAATTATTACGATGATTCTTTTGATTCAATAATGCTTACAAGAACCATTTTGAGCGATGAAAAATATTTCGTTGAACCTTCTACTGTGTTCCCTTATGAAGTTGGCCCACCAGATAGCTTAGTCTTCCCTCTCTCGAACTAATACGTTTACTCCATGAACAAGCAAGAAGCCATTAAACGGGTTGATGAGCTACGTTCTCTGCTGAATAAAGCTAACGAAGCATACTATCAGCACGCTCATCCTTTTATGAGCGATAAAGAATTTGATGAGTCGTTAAAAGAATTAGACACATTAGAACAACAGTTCGATTTAGTTTCTGCGGAATCTCCAACACAAAGGGTAGGTGGCGAGGCTTCTTCGCATTTTGAATCGGTGCAGCACCCTGTACCCATGCTTAGCTTAGACAACACCTACAATGAGCAAGAACTCAAAGACTTTGATGGCCGCGTACAAAAAATTTTAGGGCATACTACCTACAATTATCTGGTTGAGCTAAAGTTTGATGGAGCATCTATTCGTTTGCGCTATGAAGATGGGAAATTTGTACTTGGTGCTACTCGTGGTAACGGCGAAAAAGGCGACAATATAACACGAAACCTCAAAACGGTACAGGATATTCCACTTACCCTTTCCGGGAAATATCCGGCAATAGTAGAAGTTCGTGGGGAAGCCTATATGGAACGGGAAGCCTTCGCGAGATTGAATGAACGGCGTGAAGAAGAAGGCTTGAGCGTATTCGCAAATCCACGAAATTCGACGGCTGGTTCGCTGAAAATGCAGGATCCAAAAGCAGTGGCTCAAAGGCCCATTCGTTTTTTTGCCTTCGATCTTATTTTTGAGGATGAAGATCCAAATATCACGCAATGGAAAAAAAACGAATTAATTCAACAATTCGGACTTCCGTTTAATGAACACCCAACTGTTTGTGATACCATTGATGAAGTGCTAGAAGTAATTCATCGATTTGATGCATTACGCCACGATCTTCCATACGAAACCGATGGAGTGGTAATAAAAATCAATCAGGCAAATCTTAGAGATCAATTAGGTAGTACATCAAAATTTCCGAGATGGGCTATCGCTTACAAATTTGAAGCTGAACAAGCTCAAACCAAATTAAACGATATCTCGCTGCAAGTAGGTCGATTAGGCACAATCACTCCTGTTGCTGAACTTGAACCAGTGTTACTTGCCGGAACCACTGTAAAGCGAGCTTCTCTACATAATGAAGAGGAAATTCATCGAAAAGATATTCGCATTGGTGATACTGTATTGGTGGAAAAAGCCGGTGAAATTATCCCTCAAGTGGTACGTGTAGTAGATCCTTCTCGAGAGGGGCGTTCTGCACCGTTCGATTTTCCGGCACATTGCCCCGCATGCGAAGCTGAATTGATAAAGTATGAGGATGAAGTGGCCTGGCGTTGTATTAATCCGGAATGTCCGCCACAAATTCGAATCAAAATTGAACACTTTGCATCTAGGGATGCACTTGATATCGAAGGACTTGGCGAGTCGGTGGTGGATCAACTTGTTTCTGAGGGGTTAATAACCAATTATTCGGATTTATTCGATTTGAAAGTAGAGCAGATAATTCCTTTAGAACGTATGGCAGAAAAGTCTGCGCAAAATTTAATTTCAGCGATTGAATCTGCTAAAAAACAACCTTTTGAACGAGTGTTATACGCCTTAGGTATACGTTTTGTTGGTAAAACCGTGGCTAAAGATTTGGCAAAAGCATTCGCATCCATCGATCGGTTACGAACTGCTTCAGAAGAGGAGCTGTTGGCGGTTGATGCTATCGGGCCACGAATTGCAGAATCAGTTATACAGTTTTTTTCCAACCAGATTAACTCACGTATTGTTGAACGTTTGCAAAAAGCCGGATTACAGTTTGAAATAGAAGAACAAGAAATGGTTTCTACCAAACTGGAAGGTAAGACCATAGTTCTTACCGGTTCTCTACCCACTCTTTCGCGTAAACAAGCCTCTGAAATTATTGAGAAGCATGGTGGCAAAACATCATCTTCCGTTTCTAAAAAAACAGATTTTGTGCTTGCCGGAGAATCAGCAGGCTCGAAATTAACAAAAGCGCAGGATTTAGGAATCACCATTTGGGATGAAACCGAATTTCTGGATTTCTTGGGCGAATAGTTTAAACTATCGCTCTAAGTATTTAGCTAATCATCTGGCTTTATCTTTTTTGGGGATCAACTGGTCCATTGTCAAATCGTCCTATTGATTCTTTTCATATTCCTAATTCCTGCATGAATTACCTATCTTCCAAAAATTATCAAACATAGCGGACCATGGACATCAATCCCCTTGATACAGAACAGATTGGGTTAAAAACGCTCGAGAAACACTTGATTCGGTCAAGAAGCGAGGTTTCTTTAAAAATTGGTATCCCTCGAGAGCACTCCAATGATGAACGACGGGTATGTTTAACACCGGGCGGTGCAGCCATTCTCAAAGCCAACGGCCACGATATTTATATTGAAAAAGGTGCCGGTGATGAAGCTAAATTTTCTGATCGTGACTATGCAGATTCCGGTGCTGAAATTGCATTTAGTACCGAAGATGTATTTAAAAAATCAGAACTGATACTAAAAGTTGCTCCTTTGAGTGATGAAGAAATTGAGTATTTACTACCCAATCAATCAATTATTTCAGCTTTACATCTTGGTAATCAAAAATCCGAGTATTTTGAGGCCTTATCCAAAAAGTCGATTACTGGAATTGGGTATGAATTTATTCGTGGCTCTGATGGTGAATTCCCCATTGTTCGGATGATGCATGAAATAACAGGCTCCATGTCGGTACAAATTGCAGCGCATTACATGGAGAATTTAAGCGGTGGACAGGGAGTGATGCTTGGAGGCATTTCAGGAGTGCCGCCTGCAACTGTTGTGATTTTAGGTGCTGGAATTACTGCCGAATATGCGGCACGAACTGCCCTAGGTTACGGCGCTCAAGTTTTTGTTATGGATAACGACCTTGCAGCACTTCGCCGCCTCGAAAACGATTTGGACCGAAGAATAATTACTGCAGTGGCAAACACACAATATCTAAGCCATGCGCTTAAATTTACCGACGTTATTATTGGCGCTATAATGGCCGAAGGAGATCGCTCGCCTTGCTTAGTTACCGACGAAATGGTTGCCAGCATGAAACCGGGCAGCGTAATTGTGGATACGGTAATAGATCAAGGCGGTTGTATTGCCACAAGTAGACCAACTACACATTCCAATCCTGTTTTTCAGGCGCATGATGTAACTCATTATTGTGTTCCAAACATCCCATCGAATGTTGCTCGTACGGCAACCAATGCTTTAAACAATGTACTTGTGCCCTATGTGTTAGCCATTGGTGAAGCCGGTGGAATGAAGGAATGTTTGTGGGACAATGTGGCTTTGCGAAATGGAACGTATGTATACAAGAATCATCTAACAAAAAAGTCATTAAGTAAGATGTTTAACATGCCATATCGAGAAATTGAAATGCTCATTGCCTCGCAGATATGATTCTAAATGTCTGAACTTTCACCGTCTAATTTTAAGCGCATTAGCCTGATCAACTGGGTTCTTAGTGTACCATTGATCGTGTTGTTTGCATGGCCGTATTATTACGCAGCCAAACTAGTTGGTATGGGCGAAATACTTCGCTATCTAGGTGCTTTTATTTTTTCGCTTCCGTTTACACTCACTATCATTCATGGCCATGTAACCATGGCATTGGGTGCTTTCCACCGGCTATCCTATTACAATTGGTTAACCGATCATCCGTTCAGTTTTGGTCTTTTTTATTCGGATTTACTTGTAAGCACTCGTTTTCGACTCATTTTATTAATTGTGAGCTTACTCTTTTTACCTGTTGGGTATTTGATTTCTATTTAATTGAGATCGTATAGGAATCCAGAGCTGAAGCTCTTTCTTGCTTATGATCTAGCCAGATTTCCCATCATCGAATCCCAAATACTTTCAATCTCGATCATATACAAGCAGGGGCTTTAGTCCCGCAATCAAATCAACGTTTGAAATTAATCTCACATCTAGTTTTAAATCGCATTTCCCGATTTAATGGCTTCAACCACACTTGGATCAAGTAATGTCGAGGTATCACCCACATTTTCAAGATCATTGGCGGCTACTTTTCTGAGAATACGGCGCATAATTTTTCCTGATCGTGTTTTGGGTAATCCCGGTACGATCTGAATTTTATCTGGCTTTGCAATTGGGCCAATTATTTTGACTACTAAATCCAATAATTCTTTCTTAAATGCAGCAGTATCTGCTACTTCTTCATCACAAATCATGAAAGCATACACTCCTTGACCTTTTATATCATGAGGATACCCAACCACTGCTGTTTCCACTACTTTCGGATGTTCATCCAGTGCATTTTCTATTTCCGCTGTGCCCAATCGGTGACCGGATACATTCAACACATCATCTACCCGTCCGGTAATTCGATAATAACCGTCTTCGTCGCGACGACAGCCATCACCTGTAAAATAATAGCCTTTGTAGGTTGATAAATACGTTTGCTTATACCGTTCATGATCACCATAAACAGTTCGCGCTATTGATGGCCAAGGATGTTTGATGCATAAATTTCCTTCTACGGCATTGCCCTCAATTTCATTACCATTTTCATCCATCAAAACAGGAAAAATACCGGGCAAAGGTAAGGTAGCAAATCCCGGTTTAGTGGGCGTAATTCCGGCTAATGGTGAGATCATAATTCCACCAGTTTCTGTTTGCCACCACGTATCAACAATGGAACATCTACCTCCACCAATATGCGTGTGGTACCAGTGCCACGCTTCTTCATTAATAGGTTCACCAACCGTGCCAAGAACTTTCAATGAGCTTAAATCATATTTCTTCACAAAATCCATGTCAAAGCTCATTAAAGCACGAATGGCCGTTGGAGCAGTATAAAAGTGTGTTACGCCATACTTTTCCACAACTTCCCAAAATCTTCCGGCATCTGGATAAGTTGGGGTACCCTCAAAAATTATTCCAGTCGTTCCGGTAAACAATGGACCATAAATAATATAACTATGCCCTGTAATCCAACCTGCATCCGCAGTACACCAATATACATCATCGGCTCCAACCTGAAATACATTACGGAACGAGTAACTGGTATACACCATATATCCGCCACAAGTATGAACTACACCTTTAGGCTTGCCAGTCGACCCGGATGTGTAGAGAATAAATAGTGGATCTTCTGAATCCATTTCTACGGCTTCATGTTCTTTGGATGCATTTCGAATCAAATTGTGCCACCATCTGTCGCGACCTTCCACCCAGTTGATATCACGATTTGTGCGCTGGCAAACAATTACATGCTCTACGGAAGGGCAAGATTCAAGCGCTTCATCCGAAATATCTTTCAACGGTACGTGTTTATCACCACGACGAAGTCCGTCGTTTGTAATCAGCATTTTAGCTTCGCAATCATTGATTCTCTCTGAAAGTGATTGGGCTGAAAATCCTGCAAATACAATACTATGAACCGCCCCGATACGAGCGCACGCCAAGGCAGAAATCACCAACTCAGGAGTCATTGCCATATAAATACAAACCCGATCCCCTTTTTTAATTCCTTTTTCTTCCAACACGTTGGCAAATCGGCACACATCTTCATGGAGCTGTTTGTAAGTAATGGTTCTTCGGAACGAATCAGGGTGATTAGGTTCAAAAATAAAAGCTGTTTTATTACCAATAGTATTTAAATGACGATCTAAGGCATTTTCGGTAATGTTTAATTTACCACCTTCAAACCATTTGATATCGGCAGTTTCGAAGCCTCCGGTTTGTACTTTATCCCATCGTTTTCGCCAGTAGAATGTGCCGGCTTCGTGATCCCAGAATTCTAGCCGTTCTTTCTCGCTTTCTTCAAAAGTTTCATGATATTCATTGAACGATTTAATATTCAGCCACATTGTTCTACTCGCTTTAAGGATTATAATTCGGCTCGATATTGACCTTTTTTATTCGAAGTTGCAAGCATAATAATGTGCATAATGTTCAGAAAAGCGTTTTTTTTACATTCTTGATTCAAAATGAACCGAACACCCGGATATCAACAAATTGCTGACTGGTTTGCCCAAAAAAATTGGGAAGTTTTTCCATTTCAAAAAGATGCATGGGATGCCTTCTTAAATGGTCAGAATGGCTTGTTAAACGCTCCAACAGGATCTGGTAAGACGTATGCATTATGGCTTCCAATGTTAATAAAATGGATCAATGCTCATCCTAAAGAATATCAGAAATTAGAGAAAAATGGATTACAATTACTTTGGATAACTCCGCTTCGTGCTCTCGCAAAAGATATCCAAAATGCATTGCAAATTTCGGTGGATGAGCTAGGGATCCCTTGGGAAATCGGTAGAAGAACCGGGGATGTCTCCACCTCTGTGAAACAAAAACAGAATCGCAGAATGCCGGAAGTTCTTATCACTACGCCGGAAAGTGTCCATGTGCTGATGGCTCAAAAAAACTATGCCCGACATTTCAAAAACCTGCAGTGTGTAGTGGTTGATGAATGGCACGAACTTCTGGGATCGAAACGTGGCATTCAAACTGAACTCGCACTATCCAGGCTAAAATCAGTACAGCAAAGTTTACAGGTTTGGGGAATA
Source organism: Balneolaceae bacterium (assembly GCA_965228545.1). Classification (GTDB taxonomy): domain Bacteria; phylum Bacteroidota; class Rhodothermia; order Balneolales; family Balneolaceae; genus HXMU1420-13. The sequence continues at coordinate 3,817,647 of OZ245822.1, read as the reverse complement.
TCAGCCACCATAGGCAATTTGGAAGAGGCATTGGAAGTATTACTGGGTGAAGATCATTCACGTGAAAATTCAACGATTATCCGAGCTGATATTAAAAAAGAAATGAAGATTTCTACGGTAATTCCTGATGAAGTGGAAACTTTTCCTTGGTCGGGGCATCTGGGACTCAATTTACTCCATAAAATCACTCCTATTATAGATGAGCATACTTCCACACTGGTATTTACTAACACACGAGGACAAGCAGAGGCTTGGTTTCAGAATATATTGGCAGCCCGGCCAGATTATGCTGGGCAGATTGCGTTACATCATGGATCGTTGGACAGAGAAGTACGCAATTGGGTAGAACAGGCGCTTCATGATGGGATTTTGAAAGCTGTTGTTTGCACCTCTAGTTTAGATCTTGGTGTCGATTTTCGTCCGGTTGATACTGTAATTCAAATAGGAAGCCCAAAAGGCGTTGCCAGATTTATGCAACGTGCCGGAAGAAGTGGACATCGCCCAGGAGCAACAAGTTCCATTTACTTCGTTCCCACACATGCACTTGAACTGGTTGAAGCTGCTGCATTAAAAAGTGCCGTTGATGAATCTGAAATGGAAAGCCGAGACCCCATTCTAAAACCCATCGATGTGTTGGTTCAATACCTTGTAACACTTGCTGTTTCTGATGGATTTAAGCCTGATGAAATTTTTGATGAAGTACGAAAGACATTTGCTTATCAAACACTCACAATGCTCGAATGGGATTGGATTCTGACGTTCATAACTACGGGCGGAAGATCTTTGGGGAAGTACCCCGAATACTCAAAAGTTGTTGTTGATGAGGACGGCGTTTACAAAGTAACAGACCGAAAAATAGCTCGAAGGCATCGCATGAGCATCGGAACGATCACATCCGACTCAATGATGAGGGTGAAATATTTATCGGGCGGTAATCTGGGTTCCATCGAAGAAACATTTATTGCCAGCCTGAATATTGGAGATAAATTTTGGTTTGCAGGCCGAAATCTTGAATTAATACAGCTCAAAGAGATGACAGCTTATGTTAGGCGTGCAAGGGGAACTAAATCCAAAGTACCGAGCTGGCAGGGTGGCCGCATGTCGTTATCATCTAACATGACGAAATTGTTGCGAAAAACTATGCAAAAAGCGATTAATGGGAATGCACAATCAGTTGAGATCGATGCTTTAAAACCTATTTTGGATGTCCAGAAAAACTGGTCGATTTTACCGGGTGAAAAACAATTCCTGATCGAAAAATCATTTTCCAGAGAAGGTTGTCACGTCTTCTTCTATCCGTTCGAAGGTCGATATGTACACGAGGGAATGTCCGCCTTAGTAGCGCATCGAATATCGAAAATGATTCCAATCACATTCTCGATCGCGATGAATGATTATGGGTTTGAGCTTCTTTCCGATCAAGATATCCCCATAGAAGAAGCTTTAAAAAATGATGTTTTTTCTCCCAAAAATTTAATAGAAGATATAACCGCTAGTTTAAACAACAGTGAATTAGCTAAGCGAAAATTTTGGGAAATAGGCCAAGTAGCCGGACTAGTTTTTCATGGATTTCCGGGTGAGCAACGCAAGACTAAGCATCTCAGAATGTCGACAAGCTTAATGTTTGATGTGTTTACGGAGTACGAACCCGATCATTTATTAGTTCAACAAGCATTCGAAGAAGTGTTATTTTTTCAATTAGATGAATTAAGGCTACGGAAAGTTCTTCACAAAATTCAACAACAAGAAATAATGCTTACTCATACCGAACGCTTTACTCCCTATGCATTTCCTATTATGGTCGATCGTTTACGCGGGAAACTAAGTTCAGAAAAACTTATAGATCGTGTTCGAAAAATGCAGGCTCAACTTGAAAAACACGTGAAGTGATAGAGAAGAAAGAGTTCGAATACTCAGTATCAGATCAGAATTTTATACTTCTTGCCCAAAAGGCACTTTATTGGAAAAATGAGCAAATGCTTATCATTTCAGACGTGCATTTAGGTAAAGCAGGGCATTTTCGAAAGCATGGAATTGCGTTACCAAAATCAATGAATGACGAAAATCTAGCCCGGATCGATCGATTAATTAAAGATCATCAACCTATAAGTATATTGTTCTTGGGGGACCTCTTTCATAGCGAAAAGAATGAAGAATGGGATACCTTTAAAGTGTGGAGGAAATCTCATCCTGATATCGATTTTATCCTTGTTTTAGGTAATCACGAAATATATCCCCAATCACAATATGAACTGTTAGGTATTAAGTGCTATCATTCATTTTTGAAATCAGGGATCAAACTTGTGCACGATAAGAGCGATTTATCTACTATCGATGGCAATCTATTTTGCATATCAGGTCACATTCATCCAGCAATTCAAATAAAAGGTAAAGGACGACAAAGACTTCGGCTACCATGTTTTCATTTTCACTCAAAATCATTACTCATGCCTGCTTTTGGAAATCTTACGGGCACATTTACAATTAAACCAAAGTCTGATGATGAGGTATTCGCTATCATTGATGAACAAATAATTGAAATTAATACATGAATTCTCAGATGTGTTACACCCAAAAAAAATTTATTTATGCCGCTACTTTTTTGGCTTTTTTAGTTATTTCATCAAATGTGTTACACGCACAAATGAATGATTTTGACCCTGAATTTTACTTCGAAAACTCAATTCAGATCCAAAAAACCGGTATGATAGTGCTCGGCAGCTGGGCTGGTTTAAATTTATTAACAGGAGTGGGAGGTAATTTTTATTTCAAAAAAGAGACAAAATATTTTTTTCAAATGAATGCAGCTTGGAATGTAATTAATCTGGGAATTGCCTCTATCGGTTTTCTTGGAATTCCGGAAATGTCGGAAGCATTAACCTATCCAGAAATGTTGAATGAAATGAGAAATTTTGATCGGATTCTACTTATTAATGCCGGGCTTGATCTTCTTTATATAGGTGCAGGATCTTATTTACTAAACCGCGGATTAAAAAAGAATAATCATCGGTTCATCGGATATGGGAGATCAGTAATGCTGCAAGGTGGCTTTTTATTGCTTTTTGATTTAATCCTTTATCTGCGTCATTCTCCAAATACGAAAGGGCTATTTCAAATAACTGAAAATATTACGTTTACTGGAAACGGGATATCATTAGCTTTTTAGTCACTCGTTTGACTTTCGCTTATAACAATGATGTAAACGGCCAAGTATTCTAGATTTTCGAGTTCTTACATTTGCCCCTGTCAGTCCAAATTCTTCCTTAGCCTCTTCAGTTGTGGCATCCGGCTTATCGATGAAATACTCAATAAAGGTGCGTGATTTCTCTTGTAATTCCTCTAAGCACTCTTTTAGGATTCGCTGCCTTTCTTTATCCAGTAAGTTCTGAAACTGTTCTTCTGGTTCGTATAAATTGTTTAATGCTTCTTCTTCGTAATTGAACTTATGTTCTCGTTTAGAGTACCGGAGATATTCGTGCCTGCATGATTTAATAAAATAGCTGAAAATGTATTTACTCTCTTTAATTTTATCTTTCCGTATTTGTTCAAATACGTCTAAAAAAGCTTGCTGAACGCATTCTTTCGCTGCATTTCTTTTTGCATTCATCACTACACAAAGATAATCTTCAAGCCTCGGGATAATCTCGTTAATTAATTTCCTGGCCTTACTTTCGTCACCTTCCTGAAGAGCTTCTACTAAATCTGAGTAATCAACCTTGGATTTCGTCAAAAGAATAAATCAATAATTTATGTTTAGTACTGCCCGAATCTAACGATAAATCAGATAGACATTCCTTCAAATTTTATTTTCAACAAACATTTAGAATAGCTTTTTCTAAACGATTATCGGCACTTATGGAGGTTAAATTAGTAAATTTTAATATTCATTTTGAGCAAAACATAAAAATACTTTAGGTTAATCGTGTAACAAAAATTAGATATTGACCTCTTATTCTTAACTAAAATTCTGTTATAAAATTCATAGTAAACAAATAATAATTTTGTAACAAACAATGCTTTAAGAACTCTATATCTGAGCCCATAAAATTTACTCTAAACTTATATATACATACCATGAAAAACATAAAATCTCTATTCGCCCTACTTACTCTACTTGCTGTTTCCTTCGCCTGCGCTCCTGTCGCTGAAACTCCGATCACCGAAGCCCCGGCTCCTGCCTCCGAAGTGACCACCGATGAAGCCGCCTTCCCTTGGATGGACCAGGCCGATAACTGCTGCGGTGGAAAACCTATCCTTTCCAAGCCAAAAATTTAACTCATTCCCTCAATCAACACTCTTAACTACAAAATTATACCACACCATGAAAAACGTAAAATCTCTATTCGCCCTACTTACTCTACTTGCTGTTTCCTTCGCCTGCGCTCCTGTCGCTGAAACTCCGATCACCGAAGCCCCGGCTCCTGCCTCTGAAGTGACTACCGATGAAGCCGCCTTCCCTTGGATGGACCAGGCCGATAACTGCTGCGGTGGAAAACCTATCCTTTCCAAGCCAAAAATCTAACTCATTCCCTCGTTCAATCAACACTTTATAACAACTCAATTATACCACACCATGAAAAACGTAAAATCTCTATTCGCCCTACTTACTCTACTTGCTGTTTCCTTCGCCTGCGCTCCTGTCGCTGAAACTCCGATCACCGAAGCCCCGGCTCCTGCCTCTGAAGTGACTACCGATGAAGCCGCCTTCCCGTGGATGGACCAGGCCGATAACTGCTGCGGTGGAAAACCTATCCTTTCCAAGCCAAAAATCTAACTCATTCCCTCGTTCAATCAACACTTTATAACAACTCAATTATACCACACCATGAAAAACGTAAAATCTCTATTCGCCCTACTTACTCTACTTGCTGTTTCCTTCGCCTGCGCTCCTGTCGCTGAAACTCCGATCACCGAAGCCCCGGCTCCTGTCTCCGAAGTGACTACCGATGAAGCCGCCTTCCCGTGGATGGACCAGACCGATAACTGCTGCGGTGGAAAACCTATCCTTTCCAAGCCAAAAATTTAACTCATTCCCTCAATCAACACTCTTAACTACAAAATTATACCACACCATGAAAAACGTAAAATCTCTATTCGCCCTACTTACTCTACTTGCTGTTTCCTTCGCCTGCGCTCCTGTCGCTGAAACTCCGATCACCGAAGCCCCGGCTCCTGCCTCTGAAGTGACTACCGATGAAGCCGCCTTCCCGTGGATGGACCAGGCCGATAACTGCTGCGGTGGAAAACCTATCCTTTCCAAGCCAAAAATCTAACTCATTCCCTCGTTCAATCAACACTTTATAACAACTCAATTATACCACACCATGAAAAACGTAAAATCTCTATTCGCCCTACTTACTCTACTTGCTGTTTCCTTCGCCTGCGCTCCTGTCGCTGAAACTCCGATCACCGAAGCCCCGGCTCCTGCCTCTGAAGTGACTACCGATGAAGCCGCCTTCCCGTGGATGGACCTGGCCGACAACTGCTGCGGTGGAAAACCTATCCTTTCCAAGCCAAAAATCTAATTACGAATTTATTGCTTTTGTAATGATGGTCGATATATTTGAATATGATTGTTGCACTCTTACTATTATTACAAATAGCTCCTACTTTTGATTTAAACAATAAGATTAATGAACAAGTAGATCTCTATGCCGAAAATATATCAGACGGTAATGAAAAAACTCTAAACTATTGGGGTTTATTGGAACTTTACTATTCATCTTGTGATGCAAGCGCGTTGATTCGTAAGAGAATATCAACGCTTAATGCTTCTGAGTTGAAACAGTATTTTATGAATAGTGATTGTTCAGATCCCCTAGATTCTGACAGAATTCAAAGTAATATTCTTGAAATTGCTGTAGCACAAGAACTTCCCGGACTGATTGCTTATTTTGCGATATCGTACAACAATCTGGCAATTTTAGAAACTTATTTTGATCGAGTTACTAATTCGGAAATTCTGATAGATGATGAAGATTTAACCTTTCTCACAGCATTACTAAATCAAACTAAGTTCGAAATATCAGATATCCCATCTAAATACCGATCAATAATTCTATTTGAAATCGTATTTAATGATCATTTGGAAAAGTATTTATCTAATTCCCTAAATATTGATGCTAATACATTCTTTCAATTGTCTGATGGCACTAATTCTTATTTCAATAGATCTATCTATGGCGCTCTTCAATCTTTCATGCTATTTCATGAGAGTAGATATCATTTACTGAGCGAAAAAACAGACAAACTGATAAGTGATCAAATATTCCCTTTTACTGATCAACGAATACGTTACTCAAGGGCAGCTTCATTTGCAAACTATTCTATTGGCAGATATGATCGCTCATTAAAACTTCAACGGAATATCATTTATCCACTCTCTGTTTTCTATAATTTAGATGAGTATATAGACGACTCTAAGTTTACCCAAGGCGTAAATCTTTTATCACTTGGCAAATTTAATGAGGCAAAAAATATTTTTGAGGAGTTGAATTCAAAATCCAACCCTAATGTAAGTAGTGCAGAATTATTTAATAACTTGAGTGTCTGTTACCTTAGATTGGGTGAAAAAAATAAGTACATAAGCTATTTATTAGAAGCTTATGAAACCGCATCTAGTAGAGATGATCATTTCGTAAAACTAACCATACTAAGCAATCTATTCTTCTACTATTCAAGTATAGGTGATAAAAATACCGCACTTGAGTACCTCGATCTTGCAGAACGAATTGCCATTGAAAGTAACGATTCCTATCAAATAGCAAGCATTCGTGCATTTACTGGTGTTTTTTATTGGCAATCTGAAAATGATGCTCAAAGAGCGTTAAAAGAATTACAAATAGCGTCTCAGGTTTTTAACCCTACTACCGATTTTTTTGATTTTTCAAGAACAAAAAAAACAATATCTCAAATATATATTGAACTCGATTCACTAGCCCAAGCAAGAAACATTTTATTGAATCTAAAAGATTTGTCTTCTGCCAGTTCAAATACAAATGCATATTTAGAATCATTGATTGGCTTACTCGAGTTATCGTTGCTAAATAAAGATGTGGAACAAGCAGAATCTTTATTAGATGAGATTGATTTATACCAAAAAGCAAATCTGGAATTTGAAACTTTAGTAAAACTAAATACACTTAATGCTTTGTATTTACTTACTATAGGAAACGAAAGATTAGCTTATGAAAAAATAAAACCGGTTGTAACCCAAGTGTTAGAAAGAGCCCGAACAAGTATAGATAGCCAGACGGGATATTGGATTCAAGAAAGAGAATATGTGGAAGCTTTTAATTCAGCTATTGAAATATATTTAGCTATAAACAACACTTTGGAGGCTATTCAACTGCTGGATGATATCAAAACAATAAACGACGTTGCTTTATATAACAGCCCAATTTTACGGGCAAACAGGTTAAGCGAAGAAGATCTGGCAACCGATCGCTTATTAAATGGACAAATACAAAATTTACGATCAAGATATTTGAATGCTAAGGGTTCTGCTGAAGAACTCTCTATAAAAAAACAAATTGATCAGTTAGCTGCTCAAAGGGAAGAAATTGCAAATAAAATTCGAAATACAAAGAACCAGAAAGTATTTCCTATTTGGAAAGCTGTACAATCAATATCTCAAGATCAACAATTATTGCACTTTACTGAGGTTGGTGACCAGCTTTATATCACCAGTATTACCAATGAGGAGACACGGATAAAACAAATAGAATTTAAAAGCTCTGAAAAAGCATTATTTGATGATGTAGCAAATAACATTGCTTTATCCAACACTAATCTATTGGATCTATATGAGATTTATCAAATGCTAGAACTTGATTCGATAATCGAAGACAATAAAACTACTTTAATTGTTATACCTGATAATTATCTATATCGGATTCCTCTCGACATATTACCCACCCGGGCACCTACTACCAATACAAGTTATGGATCTAGTGACTATCTAATCGAAGGATTCGATATTGAATATTTTGGTTCCCTTCAGGAATACATTTTAAATTCGCGACATAATTATCAGTCTTTTAATATCGACCTTTCTGTTTTTGCAATATCTGATTTCTCTGATTTTTCAACTTCCTCTCTACCCTCTCTTCCTTTTGCAACTCAAGAAGCTCGAATAATTGATAATGTTTTAGATACATTTGATGAAAAATCAATTTATCTGGAAAATGAGGCCACCAAAGAAAATTTTTTAGAAAAAGTGAGCCAAAGTAAGATTGTACATATTGCCACACATAGCGAAGTTTCTGAACAGGACCCACTTTTTTCTACAATCTTTTTGAACAGTAACAACGAAAATAGTTCAATTAATGCCTTATATGCTTACGAACTTTTCGATAAACAATTAAACAGCGAGCTCATAATGCTCAACTCATGCAGTTCGGGCTCGGGCGAGTATCTTCAAGGCAGTGGAATAATGGGCATTAACAGAGCCATGCGGTATGCAGGGGCTAAAAGTTTGGCATTAAATCTTTGGGCAGTTAATGATAAAGTGGCGTTTGAGTTTGCGGGAGTTTTTTACGAGGCTATAAATGATGGGAAGTCCAAATCACAAGCAATGAAGGAAGCCAAGCTTTACTTACTCGAATCGGGCAATGCAAACCCACATTACTGGGGAGCTTTTATGTTAACAGGAAATCAAAGTCCATTAACAAAAAAACCGGCTAATGCCGGCCTTTTGTTTCCAATACTATTATTTCTAATTGGGTCGATATCGTTCTATTTACGACGCCTAATTGCTATCTAACTTTATTGATTGCGTTAAGATAACTCTCTGCAACTCTGCTGTATTGACCATCTAAATCTAATGTTTTTTGCAAAGCCTCTTCAGCTTCTGATAATCGGTCGAGTTGCACGTAGGTATTCGCTAAATACCAATATCCTTTTTCAAGTATAAGTTTGTTGATTTCATTTTTTTCAACCACATTGGTAAAGCTTGTTAAGGCATCTGAGTAGTTTCCATAGTTATATTGTATGGAACCTAAACTAAGTGATAAAAGTGCAATTTCTTCGGTATTTGACACAGCTAAGATTTCTTTTTTTAGCAAACCAATAGCTTCTTCGGTGTTACCATCGTTTGCTAATCGGATTGCCGTTTTAATCACCTCGTTGTTTGTGATTGCCGGCGAGTCGTTAGAACTGCGGTAAGTATCGTATTCTATCCACGCCAAAGCATCCAGCTCTGCAGGGCCGTTCGTTGCGGTGTAGTTTAATACCCCAAGTACCCCAATAATGATGGCAATAGCTGCTGCAACTCCATAAGAAGCTACTTTTCGTAATTGATAGGTAGGCGGCAATTCCTGTGCTTTGCGTCCATCTTGAATAATCTGTTTTAGATTTGCAACACTTTTAGTGTAATCTAAATAATGTTCATTCTGAATCAGCTCTGCCCATAGATCGTCTACCTGCTCTTCGGATAATTTTCCGTTTATATAAAGATCAATTTTTCTCTCTAGATCTTTATTAAAGTTACTTTCGATCATAATTTTATCGTTCAAGTGATGATTACTACAATTTATTTTTTTAATAAAAGGAATTGTAACGGCGAGCAATGTACCTTGAACTACTCTGCATGGTTCTACTCTATACCCTTATCTGCAATTCCAACAACTGTAACATTAAACCCTGCGTTACACTTTGTTGTTACCATGTAAGGAGCATTCTTTTATGCTTTTGTTACAACCTTATTAAAAAAAATTTCAAATATTTCGCACATTCAATTGTGCGATTGCAACTTCTTGTCACACATGTATAAGAGTATTCTACTTACCAATAATTTCATTAGAAATGATTAATAATAAAAGCAGTGTTTCAGTATACTTAATCGCCCTTTTTGTGCTAATCTGTGCATGCTCACCCCAAAACAATACTATAGTAAAGGGATACATAGATTATATAGGCGACTCCGACTTTTATTTAGAAACCATCCCTCTTCATTATAAATATTCTCAGAAAACTCGGGTCCCTATAGAAGTAAGCACCTCAGAATTTACAACTGCTTTGGAAATAAGTGAAGCGCAGATCATATATTTAGGCATTCAAGATAAAAAATATCCTATTTATGCCGCACCTGATGAAACTATTACCGTACGGATTAACCGTGCTGATTACCCAAAAAATGTAACAGTTGAAGGTATTGGTGCAGAAGCTAACGAAGCATATCAACAATTTATAACTGCAGCTGATGGGTTAGAATCTCAAATAACTGCAGAGATGGACAAATTTAAAGTTGGTAAAGATAATAATGCACTAGCCCTTAGTGGGCAGAAGGTATCTTATGCTGAGCGCTATTTAATGAATACAGATTTTCATGCATTATATTTAAAAACTCTTGGTGAGGATCTGGTAATACGGCTTCGAGCCATAGAATATGCAAGTCGTCATTATTCTGATTTTGATGCCGATTCAGCCCGGAAAGAAGTAATTAACTATGCACAATCAATCAATTTTTTTACTCTACCTAGTTTAATTGCACAGCGAGCAGGTATCAGAGACTTCAGTCATTATTATTCCAGAACATTCGGCATATACGACTCTGTAAATAAGGCCTATGGTAAAACTCTGGCAGAGTACGACATTAAGCAGGTTGCATACGAACCGCTAAATGAGAAGCGAATGCAGGTGATTGATGCTATTAACGATAGAGAAGCAAAAGCCTATGCCGAGCTCTTTTTGGTAGCCGAACGTATTGGCGAAATTCCGCTTGAAAAAGCAACTCCTTCTTACAAGAATTATTTAAATAAATATTCTGAATATGAAGCATACACAGATTTTTTAACTTGGTTTTATTCTGAAATTAAAAGTGTATCTCCCGGAGAGCCGGCTATTCCATTTTCATTACCCGATAGTAGTGGCACTGTTTTTACCATGAATGATTTTAAGGGAAGTTACGTGCTGCTTGATTTTTGGGCGGGTTGGTGCCAGCCATGCCTCGAAGAGTTTTCGTACATGCGCGCCATTTATAATTCCTATCCCAGAGAAGAACTCGAAATTGTAGGTATATCCACCGAAATTGATCGATCGGTTTGGTTACAAGATATAAAGCGGTTTAGCAACCCATGGCCGCAGTTATATGGAGGCAACGGATTCAATCAGGAAACATTTAAAGCTTATAAAGGTGGCGGAATTCCTTTTTATATTTTGATCGATCCTGATGGAAATATTGTTCGATATAATGATATGCGACCATCCTTTAACTTCACTGAGGTTTTGGATAGTTTACTAATTCATCATCAATCCCCTAATTAACAACAGAATGAAAAAAATTGCAGTTTTTGCACTTTTGATCTGCAATCTGGCATGCTCAGCTTTCTCCGAGAAAGAATCCTTCAACACAAAATATACCGATCAAGAACTTGGTCAATTACTTGTTATTGGATTCAAAGGCACTGAAATAAATACTGAATCGCCAATCGTACAAAATTTAAAGAAATACAATATCGGTGGCGTGATTTTAACTGATATTGATGATGCCACTAGTGAACCCGGTCGAAATATCATTGATGCCAATCAGCTATTAAAATTATCATCGGCGTTGGTTGCCTACAGCCAGAATCCACCCATTATTGCAATCGATCAGGAAGGTGGAAATGTATCTCGTTTGAAAGAAAGTTATGGCTTCCCTCCAACAAAAAGTGCATACTATTTGGGTAATTTAGACAATCCCGATTCCACTTCTCATTATGCCCGTTCGATAGCACAGGAGTTTATGGTAGTAGGCGTAAATACGAATTTTGCTCCTGTAGTTGATGTTAACATCAATCCCGATAATCCTGAAATTGGAGCAAATGAGCGAAGTTTTTCCTCAAACCCGGATAAAGTCGCAGAACATGTTGGCTTTGTGCTAGACGAATTCGATAAAGAAGGAATTTTATCTGTGATCAAGCACTTTCCGGGGCATGGCAGCTCAACAAATCTTACACACAAAGGCTTCCCGGATATTACTGATACTTGGCAACCCAAAGAACTACAACCTTTTAAAGAACTTATTGAAAACCGTACTATACATGCGGTGATGGCTGCACATTTATACAATGCCAATTTCGACTCGCTTTGGCCGGCAACACTCTCAACAAATACCATTCAAGAGTTACTACGCGATTCGCTTGGATTTAACGGAGTTGTTTTTTCTGAGGATATGCAACATCAGGCTATTCTAGAAACCTATGGTTTAGAAACAGCAGTAGAACAAGCACTGAATGCAGGTGTTGACATCCTCTTATTTAGGAATTTTGTTGATTATGATGAGAATATCGCCGAACGAGCGATAAAAATAATGCAAAAAGGTATTGCTGAAGGGCGAATTAGTGAAGCCAAAGTTGATAGTGCTCTCGCGCGTGTAGGACGCCTTAAAAAAGATGTAATTGAAGATTTGTGCACATGTCTCACTTTTTAACACAATGCATACTTGACACTGAATATTACGTTCGCAATCAATTAGAAGGCGAAGGCAGCGGCCACGACTGGTGGCATATTCACAGAGTAAGAAATACCGCACGGATGCTTGCCAAAGAAGAAAAGGCAGATTTGATTGTGGTAGAATTGGCCGCATTATTGCATGACATCGCCGATCATAAATTCCATAATGGCGATGCAACGGTAGGGCCGCGAGTAGCCGGAAAGTGGCTCACCCAACTTGGTGTAGAAACCGAAATTATTGAGCATGTGCAAGAAATAATTAGAGACGTTTCGTTTAAGGGAGCCAATGTACAAACGCCCATGCGCACCATCGAAGGTAAAATTGTGCAAGATGCCGACCGATTGGATGCTATGGGTGCTATTGGAATTGCACGCGCTTTTGCCTACGGTGGTTATAAAAAACGAGAACTTTATAATCCGGAGCGCTCCCCTACCGAACATTCAAACTTTGAAGCTTACAAAAGCGATACCGGTCCAACGGTTAATCACTTTTATGAAAAACTCCTTCTTCTAAAAGAACGAATGAACACAACAACGGGGAAGAAAATTGCTGAAGAACGTCATACCTTTATGGAAGTCTATCTCCAGCGGTTTTACGCCGAATGGGATGGCAATTCTTGATATTCTCTCTTGAGTATCAACATTGGATTCAATACTCTCTAATGTTCCAAAATCTCTTTATCACCATTTAAATGACATTAACCCAGCTCTCATACATTGTTGCCGTAGACAAATATCGCCATTTCGCTACAGCAGCGCAGAAAATCTACATCACACAACCTACACTGAGTATGCAAATCCAGAAATTGGAAGACGAACTCGGTGTATTGATTTTCGACCGATCGAAATCACCAGTAATTCCCACCGAAATAGGTACTAAAATCATCGATCAAGCCAAAGTTATTTTGAGCGGTGCCAAGCATATAGAAGATATTGCTGCTGTTGAGGATGGCGATCTTAAAGGTTCGTTCAAAGTAGGCATTATCCCCACTATTGCACCCTATTTGGTTCCTCTTTTTCTCAAAACTTTTGTTGAAACCTACCCTCAGATTGACTTAACCTTCGAAGAAGCATTAACAGCCGATGTACTGGAAGGATTGCACGACGATGAGCTGGATGTAGGCATTATCGCAACGTCTACTACTAACAATCTGTTCGAAACAGAATTGTTTCTGGAACCTTTTTTAGGCTACGTTTCGGTAGGGCACAAATTTGCCGGTAAAGAGCTACTTACACTCGAAGATTTATATGAAGAAAACCTGTGGTTGCTCAACGAAGGCCATTGCTTTAGAGATCAGGTAATGAAATTATGTAGAAAGGAAAATCAAAAACTGAACCGTGGCAATGTTGTTTTTGAAAGTGGAAACCTCGAGACTCTTAAACGCTTGGTAGAGCAAGATTTCGGTGTCACCTTAATGCCATTTTTATCGATGGAAGACCACGACACACGTTGTGCTAATGGGGTGATCAAGCAATTCAACGACCCTATACCAACACGCAAAATACGAATGGTGTACAGCCGCGAATATCTTAAGAACAATTTGATCGATGCTCTCGCTTCAACAATTATGAGTACTATCCCTGATTCACTTAAAAATCAGTCACCGGAATTATTATTAGATTAAGATGGGGCGCACGAAAAAGTCATTTGAACTATTTAGCCGTCAGGGAGTCAAATTCCTGATTGTTGAATTCGTCATCATATTCTTAGGAGTGTATCTGGCTTTTTTATTTCAAAATTACACCGCGAACCAACACATAAAATCGGAGCAAACCAAAGTATTAATTGGCTTGAAGGCTGATTTAGAATACTTTCGGCTGTTCTTTCCTGGCTATTCAAGCAATGCAGAACGATTAGTACAAAACTGGAATGAAGTTTATTCATCCAATTCCATTGATGACTTTTCTAGCTGGCGATTTATTCAGCCTCAGTACGATTATACTGCATTGGAATATGCACTTAATGCAGATGCAGACGTCATCGACTATGATTTGCACACACATGTTGCCGAAGTATATCAGGAATTACAAAAACTTCGACATACTGAATTACTGATCACCGAAATTGCCATGAGCTATCAAGCGGTTCCGAATAATTTATTTAATTCGGAAGAACTTGAAATTATTAAAGCTCAAAACCGGAATAAATTTCGCTTGTTCATAGATCGTTCAGTCGACCGGCACCGCATAATTAGTCGGATTGCTGAAATCTCGGATAAAGTGATCCCCGCCATTAATAAACGATTCGAAATAGAGGAATTAAAAGCCATCGAGCTTGAACTGATAGCTAAACAAATCAAACTATCAGGTACTACTCAGTTAGATGATTATCTGCCGCTATTGCTTCGATATTTCCCCAATCTAAGCGAAGAAGAAATCCGGACTGCCCTAGGCAATCCGGATGAATAACTTAGCGATTAGGGTAGATAAGAAATACCATTTCTGAGTTTCCACATAAAGTATTTTTCGAGGAATACCTTAAAGAAATCGAAGATTACATTAGGGATCATTAAAGCAAAAACACGCGGTTTAAATAGCGAGTTACTTACAATAATCACTTCTTTTTCACCAGCATCCATCACGCATAAACCGGGAATTTCACCCCAAGGCTTTTCTTCCATTTTGTCGATTCCTTTAATGGTATTAATAACATTATTGGCAACTACTTTTCCGGTAACATCGCTGGGATATCCGGTTTTAGGAACGCTAAATGGAACCTCGCCTTGCTCGAAAGGTGGCGCTACATTTACTGCTAAACCTGCTGCCCAAACATTAGGAATGGTTTCGTGGCGATACGTTGGTAAGGTTGGGATAAATTGATTAGCCGGGCAATTTAATGCGGGCGAATTTTCGATGAACTCAACTCCGGTAAACGGAGGCATTAACATTTTAAATCTTGAATTAATTACGGTACCATCGCTAAGTACGAGGCTGTCTGCCGTAACTTCATCCACGGCAACTCCGGTGTGATATTTGATGTTAAACATACCCATGAATTTCTTAAGCATCGCTTCACCTAGGGGCATTCCATCTATACCAAAGTGGCCTAGATATGGCTCTGGCGTAACCCAATGTAAGTCAACTTTCTTTCTAATTTTTTGATCTCTAAGCCATTTTTCGAGATTAAACAGGAATTCGTATGCAGCACCCATACATCCCGCCCCTTGGGTAGCACCAATTACAATAGGCCCAGGGTTCTGCTTAAATTCTTCCAGCTTCTCACGGGTCTTCATAGCACCAACCGGAGTTCCAATATACATTGTATGCTCTTTTAATCCGGGTACTGCATCAAAACGTACTTTTGGACCAGTTGTAATTATCAAATGGTCGTATTCATGCTCCCCTTTTTCTGTGTAAACAATTTGTTTATCTGTATCAACTCGGGTGGCAGTATCGAGTACAAAATTCACTCCTTTTTTGGCCAGCACCTTGTCGCGTGGCACCATTATATCGTCTACATCTCTACGTCCAATTGGTACCCATATCAAAGATGGTACATAAATGAAATCTGGGTTTCTGTCGATTAATGTAACATCAACCGATTTTCCAAGCTTTCGTTTAATCTCCATTGCTGCAGTAGACCCTGCAAAATTTCCACCAACAACTAATACTTTCATGACTTACCTCAGTGATAATTAATGTTACAACACTAATTAAATACAAAGGTGTGAATTTTGTGTGAAGGCTACTTCTAACTCTTTCTGATAAGGCGCAGACCGAACATATTTTGATTGGAGCATTGCGATTCTTTAAAGATAGATCGGCTAGTAAACTTGTTTAGCATCATATACTTGGTAGATTTTGGAAGTCCGGTATCATCATTAAAACTGGTTATATCATTCGTCCAATAAAAACCTGAATTTGGGATTTTTAATACTGGATTTTGTTCTAGAAACCGATCGATTTTTTCCTGAGACAATTTTTTACTACCGAAACCACTGAAATGAAAATTCAATCGTTCCGTTACTTCCTTCCACGCATTCTCAGGGAAGAATGAGAATAATTTACGGAAATCTTCCTCGGTCGGGATTCTCCAATTACTATATTGTTCTGAAGCATTTTTGGCCCCCTCATAAGTATACAAACGCCCAATTTTTTTTATTTCCCTGCCATCATAAACAGGAAAACAACAGTCTAAACCAATGTCAATATCAACGTTTTTTTCACTCCAAATCTGAGATCCTACCTTTATACCCTTAAGGCTATGCCCCTGACTTTCTAACTCCCTTTTACTTTGAGCTAGTTGTTCTACCAGCTGTTTAAGTTCCTCAGCTTGTTTAAGGGTAAGGTTATCGAATCTTGTAGAATCACGCCACAACCAGTCAAGTTCAACAGAATAGAGGTTATTTCTTGAACTTTGAATAATCACCAAAACATCTTGTTCCACCTTAAATGATTTGGACTGAAGCATATTCGAATGATCTAAGCGTTTTCGTGATACCGTCACAAAATCGTCATTCACTTCTATTTCAAAGTCTTCCTTTTTTTGTTGTCCTTTTTCGGACTGATTCCCTCTATAGATTTCAAGTTTTTGTGAGAGCATAATTTACGCTTAGAATGTACTTCAGCTTTTCGACTGAGAAGGCAAAAAAATTAAGTTTTAAGGCAAAATTATAATGAACAAAAGCATGGAGTATGGTGACATGTTTTGTCATATACAGGTTGTATACTCTTACATAAATTTTTGAATGATACTTAGCACAAAGTCATTCTTGTAGCATGATCAACATTACAAAAGCAGGACATCACGGGATACTGTTACCGGAACTCAACATCGGGCTGGATTACAGCGGATCGAAGGCTGATTATATTTTTATTTCGCATGCACATGCTGATCACATGCCACGGAATCGATCTCTAACCGTGTATTGCACCCGACCAACTGCCCGGTTTATGAAACTAAGAGGGTTCACCGGAAAGATGATCGAGATGGACTTCGAACAACCCTTGGAAACGGAAAGTGCGCGGGTCACACTCTTTCCTGCGGGACACATACTCGGCTCCGCCATGACTTTTATTGAAAGTGATGAAGGGTCGGTTTTGTACACCGGCGATTATCGAACACCACCTTCACCGGCTACTGAGGGTTTTCAGATGCCGGATGCGCCTATCGATCAATTTATTACAGAAGCAACATTCAGCTTACCCATTTATAAATGGAAATCGCATGATGAACTTGCCAAGCAAGCCTGTACGTTTGCACGGCAGACTTTAGAGGATGGGTACACTCCCATTTTTCTTGCCTATAACCTTGGCAAAGCGCAAGAATTGATGTTTATGCTGAAAGAATTAAATCACCCAATGCAAATTCATGGTGCAGGTTTTAAACTATGCAACGTATACAAAGAAGAAGGATTTGATCTGGGTGATTATGAAACCTATCAGCGGGAGAATTGTGAGGGTAAAATTTTAATTGCGCCGAGTTCTGCACCTGAGTCCGGCTTTGCAAGTAATCTCAAAAAAGTTCGAACCGCTTATTGCAGCGGATGGGCCAGTAACGAAGCTCGACGAACTCAACTCACAGCAGATGAATTAATTCCGCTATCCGATCATCTTGATTTCTTTGAACTCATCGATTTGTGTGAGGCCATTCGCCCGAAAAAAGTATGGATCACGCATACGCCGAACCCGAATGTAGTAGAGCATTTCTTGTCAAAAAAAGGAATTTCGTCGGGCTTTCTCGATATGGAGGCATCTGCAAATGATTGATCAAACTAATCAGTCCAGTAGTTTTAAAAGTCTTTGTGAAGTAGCTCAAACTATCTTCGAAACCCGCGGTAATAATGCCAAAATCAAATTAGCCGCAAATTATTTTGTTGATCTTGTTGATGACAACGATCTCCGATTAGCTACACAGTTTTTGGGTGAGGGCGCTTTTTCTGATGTGTCCGGTAAACGAGCTTCGGTTGGGCACAGAACCATCGCCGTTTTAGCTTCCGAGTTTTGTGAAATAGACTACGACCTGGTGTTCAAGCCATGTAGAACGGTAACAGGCTCTTCTTCAGAAACCATCCAAAAACTGCTCGAGAATCTACCAGAAGCAAGAAAAAAATGGAAGGGTGTGAACCTGACACTGCATGAAGTTGCGGAGGTTTATGAGCAGTTATACATCACATCCAAAAGAGATCTGAAACAACAGATTATTAAAGAAATCTGGACAAAAATGACTCCGCTTGAAGTCAAGTACTTTATTAGAATAATGGGCCAAGGTTCGCTACGAATCGGTTTTGAGACGCGAAGTGTAGTGTCTGCAATCGCAAAAGCTTTTGATAAAGATGCCGAGAAAGTGCGCTATGCTCACATGATAACAGGGAGCCTAGGTGAAACTGCAGTTTTGGCGAAAAATAACCGACTTGGTGAAGCCACATTTAAGTTATTTCATCCACTCTCTTTTATGCTTGCCAGTCCTATCGAAAGCAGATCTGTGGAAAACTTAGAAAACTACATCGCGGAAGAAAAGTTTGATGGGATGCGATGTCAAGCACATATTTCGATTAACAACATAGAATTGTATTCACGCGATTTAAACGAAATAACCAATAGTTTTCCGGAGATTATAGAATTCTTCAGCGGAAAAAACCTCCCTGATGTTGTGTTAGATGGCGAAATATGTGTATTCAAAAACGATACCATCCTCCCCTTTCAATTATTGCAAAAAAGAATGGGAGTAAAAAAGCCATCCGATAAGTTATTGACACAATACCCGGTTATTTTTGTGTGCTACGATGTTCTGTATTACAAAGATCAACCTTGTTTTAAAAACACACTTTTAGAACGCAGATCATTGCTAGAGCAAATTGCTGAAAGACATCAAATTCCGCTCTCTTCTCAAATGGACATTACTACGCGTGAGGATGTTGAACGCTTATTTGAACGTGCACTTGCACATGGAAACGAGGGGTTAATGCTGAAGCGCAAAGATTCGGTGTATGAATATGGGCAACGCAGGAAATCGTGGTTAAAGGTTAAGAAACCCAGTGGCTCGCTGGATGTTGTAATACTTTATGCTCACGCAGGAAGCGGAAAACGAGGCGGTACTTATTCCGATTTCACCTTAGGTATTTCGGTGAAGGACGACGAGCGTTACGAGGAAGAATTCATCCCGATCGGGAAAGCTTACGGCGGATATTCTAATGATGAACTTGCTGAGCTTAATAAACGAATCAAAACGATCACGTTAGAACGATTCGGACCAACATTGCTACTTAAACCTGAACTGATGGTAGAATTAGAATTTGAGGACATTCAGGTAAATAAACGAACCAAAGCCAAGTACACACTAAGATTACCCCGATTTAAAGCTATTCGATGGGATTTATCCCCAAATGATGCCGATACTCTAGCAGATGTAGAGCGAATGTATCAGCAGAAATTGGATAAAGAACGGGAGACTCAGGGTGGAAATCCGAGCTTTATCATTCCGACCTGATTCAAAATCCAACCATTGATCGAAAACCAATCAAAATTGCATCTTCCAATCCGGGAGCCAAATTTGGATTAGCTATATACTGGGTATCTATTTGAAGCTTCCATTTTTCCATCGCTACAAACTGATAGGTAAACTCAGTTGTAAGCTCGTCTGCTAGATCTTGATTGAGCGTCGACACAAATTCGTCACTGTTCATCGGCAAACTGATAGCTAGTCCAATTCTGTCTAGATCGCGATTCGGAAATAACCCTTGATACACTAATCCTGATCCAAAATACCCACTAAATCGGCTAATTCGGCTGTTGGTTAAGCCATATCGCACAAATACAGATAAGCCTTGAGACCGATCCACTTTTTCATTTAGCACTTTAGCTTCTCCCATCACATAAACCCCGGCGTCAATCTGTAAGTCTCCTTCCCAACCTTGTCGCTCTTCCGAGTATTGCCAGATTCCGGCAATTATCCGAAAAGGTGAATCTGTTACTACATTTCTTTCGGATGAAGCCTTCACTTTTGGGCTAAATAGTTCGATTTCACCCACCATTAACGAACCATCGCTTTCTCGCAATCGAACTTTTGTGCCGGATGGATCAACAGGATCGGAAGGCACACCGTCTAGAACTGCCCCTTTTAGCGAAATACCCGGAACAATGTTCACTTTAAGGCGAACAGCCAGAGCAGTATAAGGAAATATGGAGGGGCTAAATCTTCCAGAAAACGCAAATTCAGGACCTATGCCATGCGAACTATTGATGAACAAACTGCCGGTATTTGTGATATCGAACTCGGTGTTTAGATCATATAATCCTATCAGTAACGAGCTTTTTATGGGCTTGATGGGAATATTAGCCCAAGCTTCATACCACCGAAAGGAATTTGGGGCTTCAATATTTGAAGCCGTTTGATAATCGCCGGAAAGCTCAGATAGATTTCCACCTTGATTGGCTAATCCGTAAGCAAAAAGTGTCAGGTAATCCCAATCAGCCTGAATCGTTAGATCGAGATTATCCAAATATCGAATGCCTGTATCGAAACCTCCGGTAGTATTTGCGAACAAATCAGAAGTGTACACAACATTGGTTGATATGCGATCTGATAGTCTCTCAACTTGCCATGCAAATACTGAAACCGATTGAATGCAAAGCCAAATAATGCATAAACTTATCAGGCAAAATAATCTTTTACTCATAGTGCGAACGATTCCATCTGTAGTTGTTTTCAAGTGTGCGTATTATAAACCGAAGCTAAGCTAGAAGCATTCTAAATCTGAGTTATTGCTATGAGTAATTGGACCTTATCCTCTACCCCTCCACACGACTGGTATTTATGCCTTGATGTTGAATCTTACTTCGATCACGAGCATCACCCTGAAACTATGTTTGAGGAGGGGTTTACTCGTCCGGTTTCTGTTGGGGATCGCGATGTAATTGTTACCGCTTTCTTTAATGGTGGCGTGGATGCACCGGAATTTAATATCGAGTGCAAAGAGTCGTTGTCGAAAGAAGAAATTGAAACGGCGAATAAAAGTTTGGTTAAAATCCTTGGCACAGAAATGGATAACCGCCCGTTGTATGATCAAGCTGCAAATGATCCCGTTTTAGGCGATAAACTCTCTGCGTTGTATGGGCTAAAGCGCATGACTCGAGCCAATTTATTTGAGGATATTCAAAATCGAATTGTTGAGATGCAGATGAACCACAAACCCACGGCAAAAAAAATGATGTACGCCATTCGTGAAGCATACGGAACTGCCATCGAATACAAAGGAGGTATTTTAGCCGGTTGGCCAAAACCCCATCAACTGATGAAAGCTGATCCTGCCGCCATCCGAAAACTTGGGCCAACACTGCGTAAAGGGCAATATTTGGTGGAATTATCACAAAGCATCGTGGCCGGCGAGCGTGACATGGATTTTCTAACCAACACAGATCCCGAAACCTGTTACAACACCTTGGTAAAAGTAAAAGGCATTGGTCCGACCGCTGCCCAAGACTTAATAATGATGCGTGGCAGAACGGATGCGGTGTTTCCATCCAATAAGCAAAAAGGACAAGAAAAAGGCTTACGGCGCTGGATCTTGTGGAGCTATGGGCTAGATCCTGATAACAGTAGCGATGAAGATTTTGCTGAGATTACCAAAAACTGGCGCGGTTATGAATCGTCGGCGCTGGAGTTTTTATATGTGAATTATATTTTGCGTGAAAAGGAAGAACGCGCAAAGAAAAAGAACAAATAAAAAACCCCTCAAGCTTCTCTTAAGGGGTTTGTGTAATTCATTAGTAATGATATTCAGATCAGGCGTTGGCCGGATCTGGCGAAAGCCTACTTCTAAGGAAGAAGTAACCAAGCAATCCGCTAAACAGAGAGCCAACGAAAATACCTACTTTTGAGTACTCGATCGATTGTGCATCTGAGAATGCAAGTCCACTTATAAATAGCGACATGGTAAACCCTATACCGGTTAAACACGCTATTCCGTAGAAAATCGTCCATACTTTTTCGGAATTTGGGAGCGTGATGATTCCCAGCTTATTGGAAATAAAAACGGACAGCATGATTCCAACTTGTTTACCTACAAAAAGACCGAACATTATACCCAATGTAAGTGTACTTGAAAACGCGGCACTAAATTGCTCGGCAGAAAGCGCTACTCCTGCATTGGCAAAGGCAAACACCGGCATGATAAAATATGCCACCAAGGGATGCAGTTTATGTTCGAGTTTATGCAATGGCGATTCCATTTTCTCTACACTTGCTTCAATCATATGCATGGCCGTTTCTTTCTCTTCTTTATCTTTCGAGTGCACGGCATCGCGCAACATATCTACACCTTTCTGCATTTTGGCAAGTAACTTGTCTTTATGCTTATGAGGAGTGGCAGGAATTAAAAAACCAAGTAAAACACCTGCTATGGTAGCATGTACTCCTGATTTTAGCACTGCTACCCACAGCACTAAACCTACTATTAAGTACAGAGCTATGGAGCGAATGTTCGAAAAATTCATAACTATTAAAATCACCAAGGTAACACCGGCTACGCCTAAGGCTACCATCGAAATTTTGCTGGTGTAGAATACAGCAATTACCAGAACTGCAATCAAATCGTCTACTACAGCTACCGCGGTTAAAAATACTTTAGCCCATACCGGAACTCTACTGCCTAAAAGCGCAAGTACGCCAATGGCAAAAGCGATATCGGTGGCAATGGCGATTGCCCAGCCATCTACATATTCTGTGCCCATATTGAAGCCAAAAAAGATTAAGCCGGGAACTACTGCTCCGCCAAATGCCGCAATAACAGGCAACAATGCCGACTGAAACGAGGAAAGTTCGCCATATTTTAGCTCGCGTTTTATTTCAAGACCAATCAACAAAAAGAAGATGGCCATAAGACCGTCGTTAATCCAAAGAATGATGGGTTTAGAGATGTTGGCATCGGGTAAACCTACCGTAAGTTTGGTTTGCAGCGATTGCATGTAGAACTCAGAGAGAGGCGAGTTAGCTACAATTAAAGCTAACACGGCAGCAAACATTAGTAGAATGCCCGAGAACGACTCAGTTTTTATAAATTCCGCTATCGGAGATGATGTACCATTAGAACTCATTGTAATAAATTTTTAGAACTAGATGTTAGTAAGTAGAAATGCGTGTTAAAAATGATGAAACAGAATTAACGTTCACCAAAATGATGGTGATGACATCCATGAGATGGTATAAATAGCACCGAGCGACAAACCGATTGCCAGTTTGCTATGTTTGAACAGATATGTGATGCTGTTTGTGACTTCACAATTGTGATAAGTGGTTACTACCAGTTTGTGCTAGGTATCGGCACAAATTAATAGTTTTTTAAATGATTACATGCGTACAAGTGATTTTCGGTAGTCAATAATTCGCCAAATCATGTAAATAATTGTAGCAGGGATAATTACCCACATCATAGCCAGCTGAAACATTGGAATTAAGCTTGATCCCACCGCGTTGAGCACCAAATACGCTAAGTATGAACTATAGTAGAATAAGAAGAGTGAACCATCAAGGCGTGTGAGATTAAAACCTGCTATAAAAATTGGAATACAAGCTATGCTAACCGCCAGCATAAACGGGAGATCTAGGTTGATCGAATCCATCGACACATCTAAGATGTTTGGCGCAATTACAAGTGTTAAACCTAAAGTGAGCAACATATTATAAAGATTGGAGCCCATTACATTGGCAACGGCAATATCTGCTTTTCCTTTTCTGGCAGCCGAAAGAGAAGTAGCTACTTCAGGTAATGAGGTTCCAATCGAAACGATGGTAAGCCCGATCACAAGTTCAGAGAGGCCCAATAGTGTTGCTATTGTAACTGCGCTATCCACCATCCAACCAGATCCTAACACAATCATACCCAAACCAATTAAAAGAAAACCCACATTTTTGATGTAAAAGAATGCGCCTTTTGCTAAATCTTCAGGATCGGTTTCGTATTGGAACACCTCTTCGGCTTCTTCATCGTCTTTGTTTTTTCTAATCTGTAGAAAAGTGAAATAGGAGTACCCAACTAAGCCGGCCAGCAGTATTATTCCGTCGATGGTGCCTAATTCTTTATCGAGAGCAAGAATGTAAACTAGTGCACTTGCTGCAATTACTATGGGCACATCGATGCTAACCACGCGGCGTGTAATATTTAACGGAGCAATAAGCGCGGTAACTCCCAAAATCAAAAGAATATTGGCGATGTTACTTCCAATAATATTACCCAGAACCAAATCGGCACTGCCCGACATAGCCGCTTTGATGCTGATAGCCAGTTCGGGTGCTCCGGTAGCAAAAGCTACTACAGTAAGCCCCATTATAAGTGGCGATATGCCCCATTTGAGACCAAAGTGATCTACTGCCTTTAAAAACAGTTCGGCACCGGCTATAAGGGATACAAGTCCTAGTACAAATAAAACGATCGTCATTCTTGATGATTAAGTGAGCCCGTTAAGGTAAGGAACCCACCATCAACAGAAAAAGAAAGCGAGAAGAGTTTACTTGTTTTTATTAAAATAATTAATGGTGTGTGCCAACGGCATGGCTTGGATTAAGTGAAAACCCTTTTTAATCAACTTCCTCCGATTTGATACTCTACATCAACGCTATCATAGCCCAATGTAATAACTGATATTTATCCACTTAAGAATCACGCGCACCATAATTCATTAATTGTTCACATTTCGATATTACACTAATAAGGTAATACTCACTAACCGGGGGAATCATGTGTGCAAAAGTATATAAAACTATGGATGGCAACGAGGCAGCTGCTCATATTGCCTTTAAAACGAACGAAGTAATTGCCATATACCCTATTACACCCGCTTCTCCGATGGGCGAATGGGCCGACGCTTGGAGCGTTCAAAAACAAAAGAATATCTGGGGCGATGTGCCCAAAATAATTGAAATGCAAAGTGAAGGTGGAGCTGCCGGTACCGTACACGGATCTCTACAAATGGGTGCTTTAACCACTACGTTTACGGCGAGCCAAGGTCTATTATTGATGCTCCCGAACATGTACAAAATTGCTGGTGAACTTACCCCCGCTGTTTTTCACATTGCAGCCAGATCAGTGGCTACCCAAGCACTTTCCATTTTTGGGGATCATTCGGATGTAATGAGTGCCCGGCAAACCGGCTGGGGCTTTTTATTTTCGAATAATGTGCAGGAAGCAATGGACATGGCCCTTATTTCTCAAGCAGTTACTCTCGAGTCGCGCATTCCGTTTTTGCACATTTTTGATGGATTCAGAACTTCTCATGAAATCGCCAAAATTGAGGTCATTCCCGACTCGGTTATCAAACAGATGATTGATGATGAACTCGTAAAAGCGCATCGCTTACGAGGAATGGATCCGAATAATCCGTTCATTCGAGGAACCGCTCAAAATCCGGATGTCTTTTTCCAAAGCCGTGAATCCTCTAATCCTTTTTACCTTGCAACTCCTGAAATAGTAGACTCGGTGATGCACCGTTTTGAAACATTAACCGGGCGCTCATATAAACTGTTTGAGTATGTGGGCGATCCTGAGGCAGAAAAAGTAATAATCGTAATGGGTTCAGGCGCCGATACCGCCGAACAAACTGCTCAATTCCTGAATAAAAAAGGTGAAAAAACCGGTGTACTCAAAGTTCGGTTATTCCGTCCTTTTTCGCTCAAGCACTTTATAAATGCGTTACCCGAAACGGTTAAATCTATTGCAGTGCTCGACAGAACCAAAGAGCCGGGAAGTTTGGGAGAACCTCTCTATCAGGATGTTTTAACTGCAATTAATGAAGATCGATTTGGGGATAATCCTAAATTTTCGCCATTAGTACACATCATTGGTGGGCGTTATGGGCTTTCATCGAAAGAATTTACTCCGGCAATGGTCAAATCCATTTTTGATGAACTTGCAAAAACTCATCCCAAAAACCATTTTACCATTGGAATTAACGACGATGTTACCCATACATCGCTCGGCTATGATTCAACCTTTGATATTGAAACCGAACTTACCACAAGAGCCGTTTTCTGGGGATTAGGTTCGGATGGAACCGTGGGCGCAAATAAAAACTCCATCAAAATAATTGGAGAAGAAACCGACTTAAATGCACAAGGATACTTTGTGTATGATTCAAAAAAATCGGGAGCCCGAACCATTTCGCATTTAAGATTCGGGCCGGATAATCTCCAGCGACCTTATTTGATTTCAAAAGCCAATTTTGTTGGAATCCACCAGTTTGGTTTTATTGAGCGTTTCGACACCTTGGCAATGGCAGATATCAACGCCACGGTTCTTATAAATAGCCCAATTAGCGCTGATAACGTTTGGGAGCATATTCCAACCCGTGTACGCAAGCAAATACAAGAGAAGAAGCTTAAGTTGTTTGTGGTTGATGCTTACAAAGTTGCCAAAGAAGCCAATTTAGGGATACGCATCAACACCGTTATGCAAACCTGTTTCTTTGCGCTTTCGGGGGTATTACCTAAAGATCAGGCCATTCTTAAGATCAAAGAATACATCGAAAAAACGTATGGTAAACGAGGTAAAGCGGTAGTTCAGATGAACTTTAATGCCGTAGACATCTCACTTGATTACCTTGAAGAAGTAGCCATTCCGAAAGCTAAAACGGCGGTAATTCCAAAGAACAAATCTACTAAAAGAGAAGCTCCGGAGTTTGTACAAAATGTGATTAATGAAATTATTAATGGAAATGGCGACGAACTGCCGGTAAGTGCTTTACCTTGCGATGGCACCTATCCAAGCGGTACCACCAAATGGGAAAAACGCGACATTGCTATGGAAATTCCGGTTTGGGATCCTGATATCTGTATCCAGTGTGGAAAGTGTGTAATGGCTTGTCCACATTCGGTAATTCGTGCTAAAGTAGCCGACCCGATTGCTTTTGCAAATGCCCCTGAAGGCTTTCAACATACCAACGCGAAATTCCGTGAACTAAAAGGTTATGATTACACGCTTCAAGTTTCGGCTGATGATTGTACCGGTTGTACGTTGTGTGTTGAGGTTTGTCCGGTAAAGAACAAAAGCAATGTAAGCCTTAAAGCCATCAACATGGTTCCAAAAGATGAGGTAAAAGAAAAGGCAAATCGCGATTGGGAATTCTTCCTTGATTTACCAACAACTTCTGTTTCCAATCAGCCCGAAATCGCCTTTAATAAGGCGAAAGAAACTCAATTACTCGATCCCTATTTCGAGTTTTCAGGAGCTTGCGCCGGCTGTGGAGAAACACCATATCTGAGCTTGCTTACTCGCTTATTCGGCGATCGGATGGTGGTGGCAAATGCCACAGGCTGCTCATCCATTTATGGTGGCAACTTACCCACTACCCCATGGACAACCGATGCTAATGGATGCGGCCCGGCCTGGAACAATTCGCTGTTTGAAGATAACGCCGAATTTGGTTTAGGGATGCGTTTAGCAATGGATAAACGCCTAGAAATTGCCCATGACTTGCTTTGGAAATGTAGAGGAAAATCCTTGCCCGAGTTATTAGTTCAGGATTTGATGGAGGCAGACCAAAGTACAGCTGAAGGCATCGAGAAGCAGCGGCATAGGGTTGAAGAACTCAAAAAACGACTCGCATCAAAGGCCGACCCAGCTTCACGAAGATTGCAACAGTATTCCGATGATTTAGTTCGAAAATCGCTCTGGATTATTGGTGGTGATGGCTGGGCCTACGACATTGGCTTTGGCGGATTAGATCACGTAATTGCTACCGGTAAAAACGTAAATATATTGGTGATGGATACCGAAGTGTATTCGAATACCGGAGGCCAAGCTTCGAAAGCTACCAGTTTAGGAGCTATTGCAAAATTTGCTGCCGGTGGTAAACCAACGCCAAAGAAAGACCTAGGCAAAATTGCCATGGATTATGGCTATGTGTATGTAGCGCAAGTTGCAATGGGAGCCAACGAAAATCAGTTAATCAAAGCTTTCCAAGAAGCTGAAGCTTACGACGGCCCGTCTTTGATTATAGCATACAGCCACTGTATAGCCCACGGAATTGATATGTCGAAAGGGCTACATCAGCAAAAACTGGCCACCGAGACCGGACATTGGCCGGTGTATCGATTTGATCCACGTAGAAAAGACGAAGGTTTAGTGCCTTTACAGTTGGATTCTAAAGCACCTAAAAAGCCATTACGCGACTACATTTATAACGAGCAACGGTATCGACTGTTAACACAAATAAACCCGCGAAAAGCACGCGAATATGAACATGCAGCTCAGGAATGGGTTAACAATCGCTGGCTTAATTTGGAGAAGCTTGCTAAAGAGCCGGAATTAGAAGCCGAAATCAAAACACCAGACTCTAACTAAACGTACGAAGGAGCTATCATGAAACTAACTACTTCCTATCTCGGCCTCACTTTAGAGCATCCTATCGTGGCTTCTGCATCGCCACTTACAAAATCGCTGGAGGGCATTAAACACCTTGCGGATGCCCGCCCGGGCGCTGTTGTGATGCATTCACTATTTGAGGAACAACTAAATAATACCAGTAATGAACTTGATCATTACATGAGTTACGGCACCGAAAGTTTTGGGGAAGCGCTCACTTACTTTCCCGAAATAGATTCTTTTGATGTGGGGCCTGATTTGTATCTGGAACATATCTCTCAAGCGAAGGAATATACCGATGTTCCTATTATTGGTAGCCTGAATGGTTCCTCAGCAGGTGGCTGGATTCGATTTGCTAAATGGATTGCCGGTGCCGGCGCTGATGCGTTAGAATTAAATATTTACCACATCCCCACCGATCCAAATATCGATAGTAGTACGATCGAAGACAGGTATCTGGAAACTGTTCGGCAAGTTGTGGATGCTATTGATATTCCGGTTGCCGTAAAAATTGGCCCGTTTTTTTCATCCTTACCTAATATGTGTAAGAAATTGAGTGATATTGGTGTGAAAGGAATTGTGATGTTTAATCGGTTTTATCAACCCGATATTGATATCGATCATCTTGAAGTGGCACCCAATCTTACCTTGAGTACCTCCGATGATCTACGATTGCCATTACGCTGGGTTGCCATTTTGAAAGGCCGTATCGACACCGATTTTGCCATTACTTCAGGGGTTCATAGTGGTCGTGATGTTCTAAAAGGTTTACTGGCAGGTGCAAATGTATGCATGACTACCGCCGAACTTTTAGTGCATGGCACAGATCGAATTGGACAAATGAAAAATGAAATGGTAGAATGGATGGAGGAACGTGAGTATGAGTCGGTTGAGCAACTTTTAGGTTCGATGTGCCAGCAACATGTGATTGACCCGGCTTCCTTCGAGCGAGCTAATTACATGAAGATTTTGAATTCATACAAACAAGATCCGACCGGGAAACTGCTTTGGTAATCAAGAATAAATTATTGATTCCAATATTCTGATTCCAAATTCGGAGTTCCAATAAATACACCCTCTGTACCGGAAAGAATAATTTTGCCATCCGGAAGTGCTTCTATGAGTTTCCAATTTCGGAATTCTACTTCTCGAACTACTTCAGGAGTAATGGCAAAGCTTGAGAAACGATCTTCCAACTCATCGTATTTGAGTTTATATACATCATCATATTTTATGGTCAGATACTCGCTGTCTGACTTCATATTTACTGCATTATAGGATTTAGGCAGATACCGTATGTTCCAATCAAAATTATGATCTAAGGCAGTATAAACACGATGATTTGCCATTGCGTGTAGCATTCCTGAATCGCTTATTCGCATTTTTAAAATGTGATCATGTTCTTTGCTAAGTCGAGCCGTTAAATCTAACCATGTTACCCCTTGATCGTTCGAGCCGAAGACCCCTTCATGAGAACTAAGCAATACAAAATCATGGAACTGAATCATATCGTCTACTTGATCATTGAGTTTACTATTGAACAGTGAAAAGCGCTCTAATTGTGAATAATCGCCATTTAGCACGGTAACACCATTTAACGAACCCACAAAGAATTTATCCGAACCCGGAATCACATCCTGAAAAAGATAGCCACCATGCATCTTTTCCCATATTAAGCTTTCGTTTTTCATTACATACAACAGCCTAATGGTACCACCCCAAAAACCACCCGCATGTGGCGAATACATTTCTCCAATCAGAAAAAGGTCATTTTCAAATTTCCGAACTCTATAGATGTCCACTGAATCTGGAATCGAATAGCCTTTAAAATAATCCCCATTATCCACAGAAATGTATAATCTGTTTTTAGTAGAAACGATAATAGTTCCATCGTCCGCCACACGAACATCTCTGACTTCTTTATTACTGAGCCGTCCAACTAATTCCCAGTTATAAATAGGTTCTTCCAGCTTAATTTCCAGATCATTGACCCCACATCCCAAAAATGTAAACATTACAATTAGCAGCCCTGTAAGTAGCTTCAGTTTTTTCATGATAAATCTCCCCTTATTATCAACAGATAATAAAACAAAACTTAGCCACTAAAGCAATTATAATTTATTGCTTAACAATATTGAGCTTCTATCTTTTTAAGTAAAATTGGTTAGTTGAACCTCTTATTGGGCATTAATCTCACATCCCAAATACTCGATTTACATTAAATCCCAATCGAAAATCTCTCGCCCAAAAATCGTTGGTTGTTCGCGCTATCAGGTGCTGCTCGGTGAACCAATTTCCGTTCATAAAAAACATTTGAAAAACGTGACCTCCTGTATCAATTTGCCATGAAACGGCCATTGGGTTAAACGTGCCTTTGGTTCGTTCACCGAGTACTGCAAAATATTCGAACGAGAACGAATGCTTTAAGCTCACACGATATTCTGCGCCAAATCCCGCTGCGTAATGCGTATGTCTCGGGTTTTGATCCTCTGTTTCTATCACAACGGTATTAAAGTGCGATACCATTGGGGCAATTTGTAGGCTCAGTGCATCGCTAAATTTCCGGGCAATAGCAACCGATCCAAACATATTTAAACGATCTTTACTTGAAAAATCAAAACGACGTTCTTGTTGAGTATTAATCCCCAAATCGCCTTTTAATGATACTTCCACAGGTATTTTATCCGATTTCATTTGTTGCAATACGGTGTATTTGAATCGTAAATCAACGTTATCTTCCCTACTTGTTCTGCCAATTCCCACCGAAAGTCGGTCGGTAATTCCGTAATCGATTCCGAGTCGTACAGCTGCCCCTTGATCTAAACCCCAGAACTCTTCAATACCGCTACTAACCAAGCCAAAGTTATGCATAATGGTACTGTTCATATTATTCCTACTGAGATTAGAAGTTGTTGCCATAGTAATTAACGACGTGGTTAGAAAAACCTCTACCGGTTCGTCGGTTACTGTTCTTCGCCGCTCAAGCTGTGCAAATGCAGACTCACAAAACAGAAGCATTGCAAATAAGAGTATTCCAATTGCTTTCATGAGTCATCCCTTATTGTTAGAACTGCATTGATTTCAATCTCCTGTTCCTGATCCACTTTAACAAAGAGCAGTGACGGCGGCACAATTTCGTAATCTTCTAGTCGAAGAATCCAACCGGCTTGTAATGTGAGTTGGTTTCCATCGGGGATTAACTGTCCTTCAATACGAACATTTTGTTGGTTGCCGTGAATCTTAAAAACACCCTCAACAATGGCTGGCTGCGGTGCATTATTAGATGGATCAAATTCGGAAACTAATTTTCCATAAAATTCACCAAAGGGATGGTTTTCCACATCTAAAGTAAGACGCATATCTTTATCACGCTTTCCATTTCCGGTATCGAGTGTAGCCAAATCGAGGTAAAAATCGACCGTATTATCTTCCAGATTTATTAACCCCGTAAGATTTTCAGAACTCCCGGAAAACGTGTGTAACGGCACTTTAGAATGAAAAACAGCCGTTCCCGAATCTGTGAAATAGCTTTGCGAAAAAGAAGCTGGCGAGAATAATAGAACTAATAAAATGGTGCGAACGAACTTTTTCATGATTCCCCTCTAATTATTAAGTGCACCCTCGTTAATCCAGGTACGTATGGTTTGAATTTCTGTGTTGGTAAGTGAGCCATTGGTTGGCATTCGGCTCCCGTGTTGGGGATTGGGTTCAATTTTATCTACTAGCCCGCTTGCATCAGCGTTTCCGGCTACTACTACATTGTCGCCATAGTTATTTCCAACGCTGCCCATTAATGCTGAAAATGAGGTGAGATTTACGCCTCCACTTCCGCCATGACAATTGGTACATGATGCGTTAAAAATGGGTTGAACATTGCTGGCATAACTTACCTGTTCTATAATTGGCGGATTATTCTCCCCGCCATTATCGGGCTCAACCGCAAGATTTTCGGTGTTTGTTGAACAGGCAGCGAGCAAAATCCCGATGATGATCAAAAGAGGTGAAAAATTCTTTCTCATTATTCAATGTTTTATTTAATGGTTCGATGAGTGCTTAGAGTAAAACTCTATATTAGTTTTCCTCGATACCAGAATACATTGATTTTTGAGAACCCCGTTATGAAAAAAACGGCAAATGCTTACTGAAATCCGACAATGGGACTATTACAAAAGCGACAGAATAAGACCAACGAATAGCTGTTAAACGAATGTTTGTAGGAACTCGGAGGGTGTTTTGCCGAATTCTTTCTTAAAACGACTGGAAAAATAGGATGGAGAAGAAAATCCTGTTTCGTAACAAGCTTCAGAAATATTGCTGTTTCCGGATAACAAAAGCTCTTTTGCACGATGTAGCCGAACCGAAGTTATAAACTGATTTGGTGTCTTATTGGTAATTTGCTTTAGCTTTCGCTGAAGCTGACGCTCACTTATCCCTACTTCACGACTCAGTTGTTCTACACCAAACTGTTCGTCGGAAATATGCTCATCAATACATTGCATTACAGTTTCCAATAATGTGCCTTTCATAGGAATATCATCTAGAATAGAATCAATTCCTGTTTCTGCATCGGCTACTGCATCCCTTATTATATACAGATTAGAATCCGACGAAATACTTTCTCTTTGTTGATGATAAGCATTGACTTCCAAACCGGCTCCAGACAACAAATTTTTAACCGTCTCGGTGATAAACACTTTATTTGGAGCGCTATGCTTTAAAATCTCTTTTACAGCCTTGTCGATAGGTTCATTTTCAAGTACTGCATTTTCAATAGATGCTTCTTTGATATAAATACCGATTTTTAACCGTGCATTTCGTTGCGAAATAGCTTCAATCAAACCAAGACTACAATGCGCTGCTTTACTTGGGCCTTCAAATACTGCCGTAAATCCTGAAGAAGTAAACGCAATCACTTTGCCTCTAAAGCGGCCAATAAATTGTCCTACTAAGCCTTTTATATGCTCATGCTGACTACGATCATCAATAGAACTTATGTTCCCTTTAACAAAAGTAAGCAGCTGTTGTTTGTGGTTGTGGATGGGCTTCATCGTAGAAATAAATGATTTCATCTCATCCAGTATTTCACGGGTATTTCCTGCCCAAAAAAGATGGTCGTTTCCAGAAAATTCAACAAAACGAGCTCCTTCAATACGCTCTGAGATAAAGCGACCTTCATCAATTTTCACGTCAATATCATGGGTTCGTTGCATGATTAACGTTGGCACTTTAATAGAGCCAAGTATGTCGATAATGTCTACCTGAGTATTCATTTTTGTAAGTACCATTGCTGCTGTTGGGCTCGCTCCCGATCGAAAGTAATTGGCCAGCCAATCCATAAACTTAATATCCTGTGCTTTGGATGGTGCCAATGATTCCAGCTGCATATCTCCACTGCCCCAGCTGTTTTCAATCATATCGTACACTTTTTGCCGCTCCTCATCGGTGGGCGCCCATGGGTAGTTTTCTGAATACCGTCGTTTTGCAAATATCCCAAATGCTATCAATGCAGCCGTTCGGTTTGGATAGGTTGCTGCAAACAATGCTGAAACAGACCCTCCTTCTGAAT
Source organism: Balneolaceae bacterium (assembly GCA_965228545.1). GTDB lineage: Bacteria > Bacteroidota > Rhodothermia > Balneolales > Balneolaceae > HXMU1420-13. Next base: position 3,783,351 of record OZ245822.1, on the reverse strand, counting down.
GTCCGAATAGAATTGCCTTTTCTGATCCAACTGCATCCATCACAGCACGAATATCGTCCATTCGTTCTTCCAGCGTAGATATCTCAACCACTCGGTCCGACAATCCCGTACCTCTTTTATCGAACAGAATTACACGAGCTATTTTCCCCAATTCCTCAAAAAAGTAAACCAACTCAGAGCATTCCCACATCAAATCGATATTAGAAACCCAACCCGGTATATATACAATATCAATCGGTCCGTTTCCAAAAACCTGATAGGCAATATTGATTCTATCGCTTTTGGTGTATTTGGTAGATGGTTTCTTCAAAAAAATCGATGGTTATAGTGAGAATAGGTCACAAAAGAGTTTCACCCGATAAAAGTAATTAACCCCGGAAAATTGTACTAACGGAATTAGTTTTTTATTTAGCACAAAAAAACCCCGACTCACAAAGTGAATCGGGGCTTTCTCTAATATCTGATATGAATCAAATCATATCATTTTGGGTGATGTAATTTTCTTACATCATGCCTGGCATTCCGCCGCCCATTCCGCCCATGTCTGGCATAGCCGGACCTGAACCTTTCTCTTCTGGTTTTTCAGAAATTACTGCTTCAGTTGTTAGCAATAATCCAGCTACAGAAGCTGCATTTTGAAGTGCAGTACGGGTTACTTTAGTTGGGTCGATAACACCGGCTTTAATTAAGTCTTCGTACACTTCGGTACGAGCATTGTAACCAAATGCACCTTCGCCTTCTAGTACACGCTGTACTACAATGGCGCCTTCGATACCGGCATTATTGCTGATGGTTCTAAGAGGAGCCTGAACTGCACGACGTACGATATCGAATCCTACTTTTTCGTCTGCATTTTCAGCTTCAATACCATCAACTGCAGAGACAGTGCGTAGTAACGCTACTCCACCACCAGGCACGATTCCTTCTTCAACAGCAGCGCGGGTTGCGTGTAAAGCATCTTCTACACGAGCTTTCTTCTCTTTCATCTCAACTTCAGAAGCGGCACCAATATAAAGTACAGCTACACCACCACTTAACTTAGCAAGACGCTCTTGTAGCTTCTCACGGTCGTAATCAGAAGTGGTAGATTCGATTTGAGATTTAATTTGATTTACGCGAGCCTGAATATCATCAGCTTTTCCAGCGCCATCAACAATAGTAGTATTGTCTTTGTCGATAGTTACGCTGGCAGCCTGACCTAAGAAATCAAGCGTTGCATTTTCTAGCTTGTAGCCACGCTCTTCAGAAATTACGGTTCCACCGGTTAGAATGGCGATATCTTCTAACATTGCCTTACGACGATCACCAAAACCAGGAGCTTTAACAGCAGCGATTTTTAGAGATCCACGTAATTTATTAACTACCAAAGTAGCTAATGCTTCACCTTCAACATCTTCTGCGATAATCAACAATGGATTTCCGCTTTGTACTACTTTCTCAAGTACCGGAAGAAGATCCTTCATGTTAGAAATCTTCTTGTCGAAGATTAAGATGTATGGATTTTCTAACTCAGCAACCATCTTCTCAGAATCGGTTACAAAGTATGGAGAAAGATATCCGCGGTCGAACTGCATACCTTCTACTGTTTCAAGATGCGTATCAGTTCCTTTGGCTTCCTCAACAGTAATTACACCGTCTTTACCAACTTTTTCCATGGCATCAGCAATCAAGTTACCGATGAATTCGTCGTTGTTGGCAGAGATTGTACCTACCTGAGCGATTTCGTTACGATCGTCAATTTCCTGGCTCAAATCAGCTAAAGCAGCAACAATAGCGTCAACCGCTTTGTCGATACCACGCTTAAGATCCATTGGGTTTGCACCAGCAGTTACGTTCTTTAAACCTGCAGAAACAATAGCTTGCGCAAGTACGGTTGCTGTTGTGGTACCGTCACCGGCGTTGTCAGAGGTTTTGGAAGCAACTTCCTTCACCATCTGCGCACCCATATTTTCTACTTTATCATCGAGTTCGATTTCTTTGGCTACCGTAACACCATCTTTGGTTACGGTTGGTCCACCGAATGATTTTTCGATTACTACATTACGTCCACGAGGGCCGAGCGTTACTTTTACCGCGTCAGCAAGCTTATCAACACCGCGTTTTAGTGCGTCACGTGCTTCAATATCGTAGTGAACTAGTTTAGACATAGTTTTATATCCGTTAATTAGTTGAGTTTTTAATTATAAAATGTGTGTGGGAATGGGTTAGGCAAGAATACCTACAATGTCAGATTCTCTCATGATCATGAATTCCTCACCATCGAGAGTTACTTCTGTTCCGGCGTACTTCCCATAAAGTACTTTGTCCCCTTCTTTTACGGACATTTCGATTTTGTTTCCGTTTTCAACTTTGCCGGGACCTACCGCTACAACTGTACCTTGTTGCGGTTTTTCTTTAGCTGTATCAGGGATGTACAGTCCAGAGCTGGTTACTTCTTCAGCTACGTCCGCTTTTACAAGTACACGGTCGCCTAAAGGTTTAATGCTAGCCATATGAATGACTCCTATTTTTTTAGATTGATTGTTATTGGTTAAGAACTTTCGGGCATTGCCCATTTATTTTCTGCACCATCAAATGCAAGTTCCGTACCAACTCAATCTGAACTGCTAGAGCGTTGCAACCATTCTGCCAAGTCTGCATAAATGACAGGCTCCCAATCTTCCGCTCGTTTATCAAAATCAAATCCGTCAGGCTTAGCATCCCCCAGCACCGGTTTTAATGCATTGGAAAGTTTTTTTCTTCGCTGATTAAACGCTGTTCGCACTACTGTTTTTAACATCTTGTCAGTGCATGGGAGTGCAGGTTTGTCAAATCGGAGTCGGATGACTGAACTCATCACTTTAGGTGGAGGGGAAAAGGAATTTGGGGAAACATCGAACAGCAACTCCGGCAAACTCATTAACTGAGTTTGCACACTTAAAATCCCATATTCTTTATTATGGGGATTAGCCACCAGCCGTTGCGCCACTTCTTTCTGCATCATAAAAATGGCCTCATCAAAGAGATGGCGGAATTCCAGAACGCTAAATAATATTGGAGAAGTGATGTAATAAGGCAGGTTCCCGATGATGATGTTTTTCTTTGTCGGATCGATTAACTCCTCCCAATTCACTTTCAGCACATCTATCGCGTGAATGGTTAACTCGGGTAAGGTTTCCTCTAGAACGTTGATCGCCCTTTGGTCCACTTCAATAGCGTGAACGTCATCAAACTGCTGAACCAGCCATTTGGTAAGAGCTCCCGTACCAGGGCCTATTTCAATGATTCGGGCATCCTTTCCAGCCTCGATCGATTGTAAGATTTTGGCGATGATGTTGTTGTCAGTTAAAAAATGCTGACCTAGACTTTTCTTGGTTTTAAACGACAAAGAGTTCTGTTTTTTTTGGATGAAGATAACGATTTCGTAATTCGTTAATCGTTATTTGTTCAAGCTTGGTTTTGCCGCTAATGCACAAAACCACGGAAAAAAATTTGTCATTCCTGCGAAAGCATGCACTCAGAAGTCTAAACGAAAGTTTGGCAAGACTCTACTACTAAACCAACGACTCGGGCTTTAACCAACCCCAGATCCCGGCATTCGCCGCGGGATGACCATTAAATGCATTTGGCCTTATCTCCGAACCTTCCCTACTTGAGGAGGGATTATCTACTCGAAAAATAACTAAACCTCCTCGCGCCAGGGAGGTGCCAACCTCGGGTTTCTTTATAGCGATTGCATTACATAACCACAAAAAAACTAAGCTTTGTTTCCTGCGAAAGCATGCACTCAGAAGTCTAAACGAAAGTTTGGCAAGACTCTGCTACTAAACCAACGACTCGGGCTTTAACCAACCCCAGATCCCGGCATTCGCCGCGGGATGACCATTAAATGCATTTGGCCTTATCTCCGAACCTTCCCTCCTTGAGGAGGGATTATCTACTCAAAAAATAACTTAACCACCTCGCGCCAGGGAGGTGCCAACCTCGAGTTTCGTTATTGCGATTGAATTACATAACCACAAAAAAACTAAGCTTTGTTTCCTGCGAAAGCATGCACTCCGAAGTTCAAACGCAGGTGTGGCAGGAATCTGATGCTTAACCAACGACTCGGGCTTTAACCAACCCCAGATCCCGGCATGCGCCGCGGGATAACCATTAAATGCATTTTGCCTTATCTCCGAACCTTCCCTCCTTGAGGAGGGATTATCTACTCAAAAAATAACTTAACCTCCTCGCGCCAGGGAGGTGCCAACCTCGGGTTTCTTTATTGCGATTGCATTACATAACCACAAAAAAACTAAGCTTTGTTTCCTGCTCAACATGCACTCCGAAGTCTAAACGAAAGTTTGGCAAGACTCTGCTACTAAACCAACGACTCGGGCTTTAACCAACCCCAGATCCCGGCATTCGCCGCGGGATGACTTGTAATTGCATTTTGCCTTATCTCCGAACCTTCCCTCCTTGAGGAGGGATTATCTACTCAAAAAATAACTTAACCTCCTCGCGTCAGGGAGATGCCAACCTCGAAATGTGGTATAAGCCATAATAGCAAAACATCGGTCAGACGGGCTCCAGCCGTCAGACCGAAACAAGGTTATAGTTAATTATTTTTTTCTCCTGTTTCTTCCAAAAACTGTGGGCGAACCGTTAGCAATGGTACCTGTAAATGTCTTGAAACCTGTTCAGCTGTAGAACCAATAAAAACTCGAGCTAAGCCTGTTCTGCCATGTGTGCTCATTACTACTAAATCGGATTGTTCGTTAGCGAAGTCTGTAATTTCGCGGTGCGCAGAAATTCCTTTTACAACTTTTGTATGAAGATCAACCGAAGTAATATGGTCATTTTCTGCTGAAACGAGTACATCTTTGTAGGTTACACCTGTGCGATGGATGCTTAGATTGTACTGCTCATGCTCATCCAAATATTCCATTAAGCGGATAATTAAACTATCATAAATGGCATCTTCATCAATAGAAGTTGGCACATACGGCACCATATCGCTACCGGCTGAATACAACTCAATCACATTAAAGAGTACAATTTTTGCTTTAAACTCTTTTGCCAGTTCAAATGCCGGAATTACTGAAAAGTAAGAGCTGTCTGAAAAGTCGATTGGCACCATAATGGTGTGGATATTCTTCTCCGAAATCACCTCATTTATCGACAGTACAGGAACACGGCTGTGACGTATTACTTTTTCGGTGGTTCCACCCATCAAATGCAGAGTATCGTGCTCGCCTTTCGCCGACATTATAATTAAATCGTAGTTTTCTTCTTTCGACTGATTGACAATCGCCTCTGAAGCTTTACGCTCTACATTGGTTAGAATTTTACCGCGATACTCTTTTTTTATGTATTTCTCGGCTAACAATTCCAGTTGTTCGTGAGCGCGTTCTACACAATGGGGATAAAGATGTTTTTCGATGGAAAATGGCACCCCGAGTGGATCCATACTTTCATGGAAGTATTTCATTAGCGGTACGGTGTGCATCAGATCGACCGTACATCCATAGAAATCAACCAAATTTCCGGCGGCTTGTATCGCCTTAATTGATCGCTCTGAAAAATCGGTGGGGACAAGTATATGTTGAACTTTCATGACAACCTCCATTTAAAAGTTGGAATTCTCTCACTTTAAATGTGTTTAAAAATCATGAAGGATTCATGAAGAATTTGCCAAAAAAACCGGTATTCGTAAACTCAGGCAACTTTTTCTTCACGCAGGCGATCCAAGCCACCAACCATTAACATACCAATAGCCATCCCAATAATTCCTCCCCATACATTAGGCGAATCGTTATCTCTGGAACCAATACTACCCGGAATGTACGGCTCGGAGTGAATCAATTTCTTTTTTATGGTAAGCACTTCAATTCCCTCTGCGGTAGTTTCCCCTAAACGATTAAATTCCGGCAAATTTTCATTAGTATTGGCTCTCAAATTAACAACAATTTGTGCATTTGGCGCAACAATTTCCGTTTCACGAACTTGCTCAATATAATCCCTGTGTTGATACGGCCAAATCACAAATAACGAACCGATCATAAATCCGATAAGCACCGCAATAGTTTGTGAGTGGAACTTTCCAAGTAACCAAGACAAAAATCTGGAGAAGGCAGCAATACCAACCAGCGTTCCTAATGTGAATGGGGCTATGTTGATGATACCTGTTATTGGGTCTGTTCCCACAATCAAACTAATATTTGAAAGTACGTACTCATACTTTCGCATAATCAGTAGCAAGTACGATCCTGAAATTCCGGGTAAGATCATAGCACTGATCGAAATCATACCCGTTAAAAACACAAAGGCAGGGTGATCGGGCGTATCGGTGGGTACCAGATTTACTATCCATAGTCCTATCCCCAGGCCAACAAAAAGGAAAATTCCTTCCTGCCATCTAAACCGGCTCTGTTCTTTAATTAGTATGTAAATGGAACCTACAATCAACCCAAAGAATAACCCGTATACGATTTCCGGATGGGTAAACATATAGATTTGTAGTGGCACTACTTTGGTAAAGAATACTGCAGCACTTAATATTCCGGTGAATAATGTTATTAAAAACAGCCAATGTAGCTCTCCAAAGGCCTCTTTCAATTTAAATCGAAATAGGCTTTTTACGAATTTTGCATCCACGCTTTTAATGGCATTTAGCAATCGCTCGTAGATGTCTAGTATCAGAGCCATAGTTCCGCCACTTACGCCGGGTACGATATCCGCCGAGCCCATCAAAAATCCCTTAATGGTTAATATGGGCGCTTCTTTAAGTGTAGTTTTATCCGGGTTTTGCTTCCCTTTCTGCTGGTTTTCTACTTCCATCCTTGTTCGCCAATTAGAGGCACAAATTTAAAGTTATCCAATTCCTCCTGTTGATATTCCGACTCCGACACTCGAATAATCCGCAACATCACCTGTTTTTTCTCATCCCCAACGGGTATTACCAGCTTCCCGCCCACCGTTAGCTGAGCAATCAAATCCTGAGGCACAACCGGCGCACCGGCCGTTACTACAATTCCATCATACGGTGCGTAAGTACTCCAACCAAGCGTTCCGTCGCCCGCTTTTAACATCGCACGATAGCCGTGCTGTTGAAGATGTTTTTTTGCCCGATGATACAATTCATTATGGCGCTCAACGCTGTACACATCGGCACCCATTTCGCACAACACCATGCATTGATAACTCGAGCCCGTTCCAATTTCCAATATTTTATCACCTTTCTTTATTTCCAGCAATTCCGTTTGCCGGGCTACAGTGTACGGTTGGGAAATAGTCTGCCCCATGCCAATGGGTAACGCAGTATCCTGATAGGCTTTATTATGTAAGCCGGAATCGATGAGGGTATGCCGAGGGATTTTCCCAATCGCCATCAGCACCTGTTCGTCTTGTATTCCCTTTTCCCGCAGTTGATCAACTAATTTCTGACGCGGGCGCACAAATCGGCGATTTTCGAGCAATGTACCAGTGTTTTAGATGAGTGTTTTATCCTGCAATAATAGCCAAACTTTTACTCTTTTATTGGGCTGTTTTACGCTATTTAGTCTACTTCTAAATTTTGGCCCAATGTGGGCGAATACTTAGGAATTGCTACCTTATCGCATGGACTTCTTCTCTGATCCCATAGCTCTTGTATTTTGGTATTCGCTACTCACTGCCGTAGCAACGGGCTTGGGTGCACTTCCTTTCTTTTTCATTAAAAAAATTTCTGATTCTTTTTTAGGCAAATCGAATGCTGTTGCTGCCGGATTGATGCTATCGGCAAGCTTTAGCTTAATTTTTGAAGGATATCAGGAAGGCGAATGGATGACCATTTTGGGGATGATTGCCGGAGTAATTCTGGTTATAGCGGCTAATCGTTGGATGGAACAAAGCTATGAAGTAGATGTTGGAGATTTGGTTGGCGCCGGAACCAAAAAAATGTTGCTCTTTCTCGGAATAATGACGGTTCACTCTTTTGCCGAAGGCGTTAGTGTAGGCGTTTCTTTCGCGAACACTATGGAGTTTGGGATTTTCATCGCCATCGCCATTGCAATCCACAATATCCCGGAAGGATTAGCCATCAGTTTGGTAATGGTACCAAAAGGAACAAGCCCAATTAAAGCGATGTGGTGGAGTATTTTTTCCAGCCTTCCTCAGCCACTTATGGCAATTCCAGCTTTTCTATTTGTTGAAACCTTTCGTGAATACCTCCCATTCGGCTTAGGTCTGGCCGCCGGGGCAATGATCTGGATGGTGTTTTCCGAGATACTCCCCGAAGCCCTCCAAAAATGCAAACCTCATGCTATTGGCTTATGGGTTACCCTTTCCGTAATTGCGATGGCCGCATTCCAGATTTTGATGGGCAACTTGTAAAAAAACATTAGCAAACAGCTTCACAACTAGTGGTTTATAAAGTTTTGCAATCGTTGGTCGATGTTAGTGATACTTTTTTTGTTGAGTGATCAAAATTAACATCAGCAGAATTACTTTGGCTAAAAAAATCATTTACTTAATTGCTCTTCTTTTAACTTCCAGCACATATTACATTCAGGCCCAGGAAAGCCCTACCCTTGTTTCTTCAAAAGGTTCCGAAACCATAAATGTTTTTCTCGATTGCCGTGGTTGTGATGATAATTTCATCATCACTGAAACTCGTTTTGTGAACTTTGTACGCGATCAGGGGTTAGCTGATCTTCATATTTTAGTAATTCGCCAAAGAACCTCAAACGGTTCACAGTTTCTTATCGATTACATCGATCAACGCCTGCCCGAAAAGCCTAAAAAAGAAATCCTACTCGATACCTACAGCTTTCAAACAGATGAAGAAATAAGGAATGACCTCGTTAGTGTTATCAAATTAGGGTTGATTAGCTATTTAACAGATTCTAAGATTTTATCGCAACTCAGTGTCGCTTTCGATCCTCAAATAAGCACAGAAACTACTTCGAGCTTAGAAGGTGACGATCCCTGGAACAACTGGGTGTTCGAATTCGGAGTAGATGGAAATGTGAACGGACAAGAAAACGAATTGCGGTATAACCTTGGGGGCGATGGCGAGATTCAACGCATCACCGACGAATGGAAAATACGCCTAAATTTTTGGGGAAATTATAACCGCCGAGCCCTAACCAAAAAAGTAGAAGTGGTTGAAAATAATGAAACAAGCCAGGTAGACACAACCCTCTACTTTAACCGCTCAAATCAAAACTACTTCGGCTTGGTTGCAAAAACCATCGACGATCATTGGTCGGTTGGATTTTACACCCGTTACCGTAGCGATACCTTTCAGAATATCGATAGTCAAATTGGAATTACTCCGGCTATAGAGTATAGTTTATTTCCATATAGAGAATTTACTCGGCGCGAAGTAACGGCTCGCCTAGGAGTTATGACAAGCTACTACAGTTATAAAGAAACAACGATTCTGCTCAAAGACGAAGAATTTCTTATCAGACCGGAAATTGATCTACGTGCCGATTTCACTCAACCTTGGGGAAGTTTTAGAGCAGGACTAGAAGCCGGTGCTTTTCTCCATGACCTAAGCCTTAACAGGTTCGAATTTGATACCCGAGTAAATCTGCGAGTTTCCAAATACTTATCTGTATTTCTTAATGGGAGTTATAATATAATATCAGATCAAATCTCACTTCCAGCCGAAGATTTGTCTACTGAAGAAATTCTGGCCGGAGTTCGACAGCAGGCAACTTCTTACAGTTTTAGCGGTTCCTTCGGGGTGTCTGTTCAATTTGGTTCTATCTACAACAACATTGTAAATCCAAGGCTGTAGGTTATTGCTTTTTGCCCCAGATCTACATCTAACAATTGTATAACATCTATGTCAAAGCCTGTGTAAGATGGCATAGATTGGTTAGGTTTGATGTATACATTCAGAAAAACTTCCTTATGCGCTTTTTACTTTTACTTGCTTTTTTATTGATTTCAATACCTGCTACGGCACAGCAAATTCCTGACGATCCTTACAAAGTCACCCCCATCCTTATCAACACCACTATTCCCTATGTTACTGTAAAAACAGTAGCTGGCGATGATATTTCTTTGCACGAAGTGGTTAAAGAAAAACCCACAATTTTTGTTTTTTATCGCGGTGGATGGTGCCCTTACTGTAGCCGGCACATGGCCGAACTTGCTCAGGTTGAGGAAGAACTCATCGATTTAGGATTTCAAATTGCAGGCATCAGTGTTGATCGACCTGAAGTGCTTCGAAAAACACTTACTGATGTAAAGTTAGGTTACACGTTACTTTCCGACAGCCCGGCCAATGCCATCAAAGCTTTTGGATTGGCATTTACTGTCGATCAGGCAACGGTTACACGATATAAAGAAGTGGGCATCGATCTGGAAGCTGATTCAGGATATGATCATCACATCCTCCCGGCACCGGCCGTCTATTTTGTAGATACCGACGGAAATATTGATTTCCAGTATGTGAATCCCAATTACAGAGAACGCATTTCCGGTGAGATTCTAATGGCTGCTGCTCGAACATTTATGGATTCTAAAGCAGACTAATTGGTCGTTCGTTGATGTTCTGCGTATCTTTGAGACATGTCAGAACTCATTCAACAACCCCGCAAAATCACCGATCTGAAAACCCTGAACAAAGAGCAGCTACTCGCTTTTTGTAAACAATTAGGTTTACCTCGATTCCGGGCAGATCAGATTTTTCAATGGCTGTATCAAAAAGGCGTTTCCTCTTTCGATGAAATGACCAACCTATCCAAAGATTTAAGAGAGAAACTCAAAGAAGTGGCTACCATTAACCGGATTGAACCAGCTGCTCAGCAAAAGTCGCAGGATGGCACCATAAAGTTTTTATTTAAGCTGAATGATGAGGAAAAAGACTACAAAGTAGAAGCTGTACTAATCCCCGACTTTTATGACGATGGTGTCGCCAAACGACTCACAGTTTGCGTTTCCTCACAAGTAGGATGCGTGTTCGGATGTTCGTTCTGCGCCACCGGAAAAATGGGATTTTTTCGCAATTTGAGTCATGGTGAAGTGGTGGATCAGGTGCAGTACATCAACGAAGTAGCGGAAGCTGAATACGGTAAGAAAATCACCAACATTGTGTATATGGGGATGGGCGAACCATTGCACAATTACAAAACCGTAGTGAACTCAGCCGACATCATTTCTGATCCACTCGGAATCGATTTATCTCCAAAACGAATCACCGTTTCCACCGTTGGATTGACTAAACAAATCAAGCAATTAGCCGACGATTCAGAGCCGTTCAACCTGGCTATTTCCCTTCATGCTCCTTCCGATGAAAAGCGGGATAAAATCATGCCCATTAATGCATCCATGAATCTGGATGCTCTGGAAGATGCTGTGCGATATTATCATCGAAAAACAGAAAAGCCCATCACCTACGAATATTTATTGTTTGATGGCTTTAACGATACTAACGAAGACGCCAAAAATCTGGCAAAGATTGTGAACTGGGCTCCATCTAAGGTGAATATCATCATGTACAATAATGTGGCTGGTGTTGAGCTACAACGCGCTCGGGAAGATCGCCTGAATCGCTTTATGAAAGCTTTGTTAAAGCATGGAGTTCGTGCAACCGTTCGTCGTTCCCGCGGCGATGACATCGACGCCGGTTGTGGTCAGCTTGCCATTCGGGAAGGTGCACCGAAGGGGAAGACGATTGCGAAAACTTAATCAACATTCAATATTCAATAAAGAATATTCAATGTTTAAAATTGTTGTCTGTGAGCTTAGGCTTGTCCATAAGTTTCGGTCTGACGGCTTGAGACAGCGCTTGACACCTCCCTGACGTGAGGTGGTTTATCAATTTTTGAGTGGATCATCCATCCTCAAGGAGAGAAGGTTTGTGGTAGTACCGGCTTTTTCTGATTTAGGTCATCCCGCGGTGGAAGCCGGAATCTTGGGTAAATTTAAAAGCCTGAGTCTCTTGACGAAATCTCAGATTCCTGCCACACCTGCGTTTATACTTTGGTATACATGCTGCGCAGGAATGACATTGTAGTCTTTTCGTTGCTCTGTTACTTCATTCCATTAGTTTCGGTCTGACGGCTTAAGCCCGTCTGAATGATGGATTCGACTCGCTATTTAGGTAACTAGTCATCCCGCAGCGGAAGCCGGGATCTGAGGTAGTTTAAAAGCTCGAGTCTCTTGCCGAATATCAGATTCCTGCCTCCGCAGGAATGACTATGAATTTATTTCGTGACTTCGTGTTTTCGTGCTTCCGTGGCAAAAAACTAGTCCCACGAACCATACATCGCATTAGGAAGAATCAAAATCTCTCTGCCTTGTAGCTGTAGAAATTCATCAAGATTAACGTTCTCCTGAGTGGTGAAAAGGACGTCTTTGATGTTATCACCTACTTGCATTACAACTGCTAACGGGCGATTCCAGTTTCGTTTTGCTGAAGAGTGACTTTCCCAACAATAGGAACTCTCTCCTGTCAGGATATCATTTCTCCGCAGATCTTTATCATTCACAATTCCGGGATTCTCAACCGACGCTCTGTCTTCCTGCGATCTTCCCATAATACACGTATTTGTTCGATCAATCGGATAACCCAGTTTCTCCAGATTTGCCCACGTGTGAGCATCCATTTCGCGATCGCGATTCGTAATCAAGGCAATTTGTCCGCCCATAGAAAGTACGAGTTCAACAAAAGCTTTTGAGCCGGGGACTTCTGTTGCTTCTTCCTTCATCACCCATTCGTTCCAGCTTTCGGGGGTAAATGAAAGTCCGGCCACATCTCTGCTGTAGTTGTACATACTGTTATCCAATAGCGTCTCATCTACGTCCATGATTACCACCCAAGGCTCATTATCCGGAATTAATGATCCCAGATTTTCTGAAGCCATTTTGTAAAGCGATGCTGTAATCAACTTATATTCAGCACTGTTTTGAGTCCAACGTACCGCTGTACTTGGTGGATAAGTTTCAGTAAGATTGAAGTTCAAATCCAGACCTACTGGACAGTGATCGCTCAGCATGTCGTCTTCCGTCATATTTTCATCCGTAAAGAAAAACACAGCCTCACTTCCTTCTTCATAATATTTCAGTGCCGTTGAGCCTACTAATACATGATCGATAGGCGCCGGATAGCGAGGATGACATCCTCTTAGATTTGCCATACTGCTTCTAAGTTCGTTGGAAGTGCCATTCATTGTAGTCAGATCAGACCAAAAGCGATTCCCCGCTTCTGTTAAACGATGGTTAAAATCACCCAGAACTACGAATCCTGTTCCATTTTGAATTCGTTCTTCCATCCAGCCATCCAAAATCGGAACTTGTTGCTCGTAGGTTTCGCAGGCATCACGATCTGAGGTAGAATAATCGATCACAAAGCAACCTGATTTCATATGTACATTCATTACTTCGATGGGCTCCGGGCCATCTAATAATCGGATAACTAAGCCATATCGCAGTCCCGGATTTCCTAGGGCGAGTTCATCAAAACTGCCAATCTCTTCGAAATTTACGCCTTTGCGGATGGCGTACGCTACTTTTTGTTGGGTTGATGGTCGGCCACTTCCTCTGCATTCATACGAACCGGAATCCGGTCTGTCCGACATCACAATAATCCATGAATCAGCCGGGAAAACCCGAGCCACAGCTTTTGCCGATTCAACTTCTTGCAAGGCAACGACATCGGCATCCATAGTGGCTGCAAATGATCGAAGCTTTTCATAGTCAGCTTCGGTTCGAGCAACACATCCTTCACCGTCGTTTTCCGCCAGATGCTCGATATTCCAAGCAACAACACGAACTTCATCTTTCGCGTTATCTTGAGCAAAAATCGTAGTCTGCAACCCAATAAAGAGCAGAATTAGTATCGAAACTTTCTTTGACATAGCTATCCTGATGTTACTTTAGCTTTGACGTTGTGTGAACTTAAGAATCAAGTTCAATAGATAGAAGATTAATCAATAATGTGAAATATACGGCTGAATCTGGGAACCATTCCATCCAGCGACATCCAAACGATGAATGCCTTTCCGATGATATGATCTTTTGGCACAAAGCCCCAAAAGCGTGAGTCTTCCGAGCTATCGCGGTTATCACCCATTGCAAAATAATAATCTTGCTTTACCGTGTAGATGTTTGTTCGCTCACCGTTAATGATAAACTGATTCCCATCTTGGGTAACTTCGTTTCTCTCATAGCGTTCAATTAGATCTTTATACACAAACCAGTTTTGCGGGGTTAACTCGATTTGTTGTCCTTCAAATGGAATTACAACCTCAGACAAATGATCGTGGTTGTTTTGCGATCTGGAGAAATTACCATCACTATTTACATATTGAGATAGACGCTGGTCTTCATCAAACATAAAATAATACAAAGTATCTACTTCCGGCCAAGAGCGTACTGTTTCGGCAACTTCTTCGGTTAGATTAACTAAATATGTGTTTGGTTCTTGCTGCTGCCCAACATATCGCTCGCTTCCACCGATAGTTCCGGCACCCGCCGATTTCATCTTTGCATCGCTCAAACGAACCCGATCGTTCATTTTGATAATATGAAAACGCTGAACTCCATCGTGTTCGGGTTCTTGTTCGCCATTTACAAATACAACTTTGTTTCTTATTTCAAGAGTATCGCCGGCAACAGCAACGGCTCGTTTTATGTAATTTGTTTTTTGGCTGATGGGTTTTACTTCCCAAGGCACATTAAAAACAATAATATCATTTCGTTCCACCTCTCTGAAACCCGGTAATCTCGTGCTTGGAATTTTAACTCCGGGCAGGCAAATCTGAGTAAAAGGAACGCAAACAGCCATTGGCGTTCGGGCTCCGTAGGTAAGGTTCGAAACAATCAGAAAATCTCCAATCAATAAATCTTGTTCCATCGAACCTGTTGGAATTTTATAGGATCCGAATATGAGTGATCTTAAAATGGCAGCTGCTATAAACGCAAAAACTAATGCGTCTAACCATTCTCGCAACCATGATTTTGCCTTCTGTTCGTCCCGATCGGCACCATTGTTAGTATCAGCACCTAAATTTTCTGTAGAATTTTTATTGTTGTTTTCCAACGTAGTAAATCGATTAATTTATTTTGAAATGCGTGGGAGTATCAATTTCTTCCTTTGCATACACACCGTCTTTATAACTTACTTTGTACCACTGCTCACGTTCGGGCGAGAAAAAGTAGTCGACATATTCTTTCGGTTCGGCCTCGGTTACGGTTCGGGTGAGTGTTCGTTTCACTTCGGGCATTAAATCTATGTAGCGACTTGCCCCCACATACACTAAGCCGTCTGCAAAGGGCCCGTCGAGATCTAGCACCATCATTGGTATGGAGCCGTTAACTATAAACCAATATTCAAATTGAATAGCTTTGCCGGCTCTGAATTTCCCTTCTCCCATCACATTTTCGATGGTTTTAGTGGGTTCGCCGTAAACGCTTTCTAATCGAGCACGAATCTCGATGGCCGGCATCCGGTCTAAGCTGTTGTAATTAAAGCCTTGTCCCGTCCACTTTATGTCTGCGAAACGCTCTTGAAATTGATCCGCATTTTGCGCTTCTATTTTTAAAATCTGTGGTTCTTCAAATTGTGCCATAGCTGTTCCAGTTAATAGCGCCATCAGCACAAAAAAGAATGCTACCTGTTTCTTAATTAGTCTCATTTTCTATCTTCGTCGTCCATTGAAAGCACAGCCAGAAACGCCTCTTGAGGAATTTCAACGGAACCAACCTGCTTCATTCGTTTTTTACCTTCCTTTTGTTTTTCCAGAAGTTTTCTCTTTCTCGAGATATCTCCACCATAACATTTCGCCGTAACATCTTTTCGTAATGCTCGCACCGAATCTCGTGCAATAATACGATTTCCAATGGCGGCCTGCACAGCTACTTCAAACTGTTGTCGAGGAATAAGTTCCTTCAGTTTTGCACAAACTTTACGGCCTTGATAATATGCTTTATCACGATGGGTGATACTACTTAGTGCATCTACTTGATCGCCGTTCAACAAAATATCTAAACGCACTAAATCACCGGTTCGGTATTCAATAAATTCATAATCCAGCGATGCATACCCTCGGGTTCCAGATTTTAGTTTATCGTAGAAATCGAACACCACTTCTGCCATTGGTAGTTCGTAAGTGATTTCAACCCTATTGTTTTGCATAAAATGCTGGTTCACATATATGCCACGTCGCTCCTGGCAAAGCTTCATGATCGGTCCGATGAACTCGGCCGGCGATAACATACTCGCTTTTATGTAGGGCTCATAAATCGCATCAATGTCGCCAACTTCCGGCATTTGGCTAGGGTTATCCACCTCAATAGTATCTCCGGTTTCTAATTTCACCTCATACTGCACGTTTGGTACCGTGGTGATAATATCGATGTTAAATTCTCGGTCTAGTCGCTCCTGAACTATCTCCATGTGCAATAAACCCAAAAAACCGGCACGAAATCCAAAACCTAATGCTTTTGAAGTTTCCGGCTCATAACTCAACGAGGCATCATTCAACTGTAGCTTTTCTAGGGCCGTTCTTAAGTCTTCAAAATCCTCGGCATTGGTGGGAAAAATACCACTAAACACCATGGGTTTTGCTTCCTGATATCCCGGAATAGCTTTTTCAGCGGCATTTTTCACTGTTGTAATGGTATCCCCAACTCGAACATGAGAGAGTGATTTCACACTTCCAATAACGTAACCTACATCACCGGCTTTAAGTTCTTTTGTGGGCTGATAATCCATTCGCAGGTAGCCAATTTCTTCGGCGTTATACTCCTCTTTGTTGGCCATAAATTTGAACAAATCGCCTTTGCGAAGCACCCCTTCCATCACTCGTACATAAGCTATTGAACCACGGTATGTGTTAAAAACTGAGTCGAATATTAATGCCTTTAGCGGAGCATCTATAACTTGTTGAGGAGAGGGCACACGAGCTACTATTGCTTCTAATAATTCGGGAACGCCTTCGCCGGTTTTCCCGGAAACGGTTAAAATATCTTCTCGCTCACATCCAATTAAATCAATAATCTGCTGCCCCACATTTTCGGGATCGGAGCTTGGCAAATCGATCTTATTTAACACTGGGATAATTTCTAAATCCTGCTCGATCGCCTGATATAAGTTGGATATGGTTTGCGCTTCTATTCCTTGGGTTGCATCAACCACCAAAATTGCGCCTTCACATGCTTTCAACGCTCGCGATACTTCATAAGCAAAATCAACATGGCCCGGAGTATCAATCAAGTTGAAGGTATACATTTCGCCATTCGGGCGTTTATAATCCAATTTAATGGCGTGGCTTTTTATAGTAATGCCGCGCTCGCGTTCCAGATCCATACTATCGAGCATTTGCTCTTGCATCTCTCTCTCGCTGATAGTTCCGGTCATTTGTAATAGTCGGTCGGCCAATGTGGATTTACCATGGTCGATGTGGGCAATAATGCAAAAATTGCGAATGTTACTCATATAGTGTGATCGATGCGTCTCTTTCTAAAAAGATCAAGATACGAAGAAGAGTGCTTGTACTGAAAAAAAGGTTATAAATACCCGTAAAGATGCGGGCTCAAGCTATCTGCTTGATTCCCAATTCTCTTTCGTTCAATTCATTCGCATTCGATGTGGTGATAAGTTCTCTTTTTTCACGCATATTCATCCCTTTGAGAGTGTGAAAGCGACATACTGCCACCTTAGGGTTCGAGAAGTGCTCAACGTATTCAAGTTTATTAAACGCAAAATTGGCCTTAAAACTCTGAACGTTTTGCAAGCGATGCTTTTGCAGCATACTCGGCAAATCGGTTGTTAAGCCAACATAGAGCATCCCTGATGCATTACTTAATATGTATACGAAATATTCGGTCATCATGTACCGATAAGAACACTTTCAGAAGAAGTCCTTACAAAATATTTTAGTTTTCTTTTTCCGGGCTCAAAAGTTCTACATGTAATCGAAAACGCTCCTGTTCCAATGTCATGCTTTGGTAAATATCTCTAATCGCATGAAACACGGTATCGGTGTCGCCAATAATGGTTGTAGACAAATACCCAACCTCAATTTGTAAATCAAACTGAGCGATATGTTCCAATAATTCACGCACAATTTCTGTTGGGTTGTGAGTTGCAAGAGGAATAAACGTGAGCTGTGCAATAGTTTTCATGAGCCTTTCTAACCTGATGCTTATTTAAAGCAGATTTTAAAAAAAATGTTATTTACTTACAGTGTTAAAACTTAATGCATTGACTTAACAATGTAAATTCGTAATTATGCGTAATTCTCAAACTAACTTAATGGAGTACAATGGAAAATCTTGGAATTGAGGAGTGGTTTGGCATCTTAGAATTGCCTTTTCTGCTGGTTTGTATAGTTTACAGTTTTAAAACTGCCCAAACTTTAAAAGGCGGTGTATTTGGTAAAGGTATGGTATATCTGGCGTGGGGCTTTTTAGTTATGGCTGTTGGGCATTTAAGCCTTCAGATTACCAATTTTTTCGGGGTGGATATATTCGAAGCAATGCTTAGCCAGCCACTTGGTAAAATTGCTTGGTTTATTGCACTAATGACCACTTGGGGGCTATCAGCGGTTGGATTTTACAAAATCTACCAAGCTAGTAAAAACTGATTGTAATTCGCCGGGGGCCTTACCCGGCGACTCGTTTCAATGGGCTTCTTTAAAAACCTATATCAATCCTTAACACATAAAATAACGCCTAAACCAGCCGGGCGCGATTTTTTTGGTGATAATATTGAGGCCTTATTCACCTTTCTTACTTCTAAAATAACGAGCTCTAATCAGGCGAATGCCACCATTGTTTATATTAACAACTACCTAAAATTAAAAAATAATGAGCGTTTAGAACGCCTACCTGAAAGCTATTTATTTGTAGAAAAATATCTCACAGACATTGATCCCGATTTTAAGCTCAGCAAGGAAAAACTACGTGCTACAATAAAAGTTCAATATGCAAATCTGTTGTCGGTTCCCGGTTTCGATATCATTTTTGAGGAGGAATCGAAACAGGAATTTGAACTCTGCCGGCTGTTCTTAAAAGTTGTAATTAACGGGTTACAGGATCTATTAGGAGAAAAAGGTGGCAAAGAAATTCAAAATATTGGCAAATACTTAAATGAAATCCCAAATGGGTTCCCTAGTATAAATCCTTTAAACGAGGCTACGTTCAACCCTTCGAATTACAACGATTGGGTTCATTTTCTACGCAAATTGAGCTTTCACACCTTCAACCTATTGGTGCAGAAGTTAGGCGAAGAAGCGGCTTTACGACGCTTCGACAACGGATACAAAGACATTGCCCGAAAGTTCATTAACCTCGACACTTTTCAAATCATCATTTCAGTTTTACCTGAAAATTTGATGGATGAAGATCGGATTGGGGCGCTTACCAAGCATCAAATTGAAAAGTTACTACTCAAAAAAGCAGATCATTTTGAGCAACTTACCAAAGATCTTCAGGAGAAGAATCAAGAACTAGAACGAACGCAACAGCTTTTGATTGAAGCTAAAAACAGAGCTGAGCAGGCTACTCGAGCCAAAGCGATGTTTCTGGCAAATATGAGCCACGAGATTAGAACCCCAATGAACGCAGTAATCGGGATGACCGAAATTCTGCGAGAAACAAATCCTAGTGGCGAGCAATTGCTATATATTGATACTATCTACAAAAGCGGATATGATTTAATCCACATCATTAACGATATTTTGGATTATTCGAAGATAGAATCAGGTAATCTTCAAATAGAAAAACACCCTGTTAGCATTCAAAATCTAACGGCTGATCTCGGCAACCTGCTTGTTTTAAAAGCAGAAGAAAAGAATATAGAGCTTATCTTTTATGTGGATGAGCAAGTACCTGATTACATTTTCGGGGATGCCGTTCGTTTAAAGCAGGTGCTTACCAATCTGCTCGGAAATGCCATTAAATTTACTGAAGTGGGTGAAGTGGTACTCGAAGTGCACGCTCGATTTATTTCCGATAATCGAGTGAAACTTGAGTTTCAAGTTCGGGATACCGGGATTGGAATTCCTAAAAGTAAAATCAACAACATCTTCGACTCTTTTTCGCAGGTGGATGCCAGTACCACCCGAAACTATGGGGGCACAGGCTTAGGGCTTACCATCACCAAAAGCTTGGTTTCTATGATGAATGGCTCAATTTGGGTGAATAGTGTTGTTGGCGAAGGTTCTACCTTCACTTTTACTATAGAAGCTGATATTGACCATTCGAAAAAGCGCGATACGATCGGTAACAGTCAATTTACGGGGAAAACCGCGCTTATTGCCGGTCAAAATCGTACACAATGCGAAATGCTAGCTATAAAGCTGAGCGCTTTTGGCATGGAAAGCCATACATTTTCTACCCTCCCTGAGTTGGTTCGTGGTATCCAAAAATGTGCGGAATGTGATCTGGTTTTCGCCGAAGAATATCTGTACAAGTCGATTGATCCAAGCTTGAAAAAGAGCTTTATAGCCCAGCTTGATGCGAAAAAACTTCCCCTTATTGGTATTATCCCTTTTTCTGAAGGCGCAGATTACTCAAGTAATGAAACCAACATCAGCATCACTAAGCCAATCCGTCGAGATGTGCTGATCAAGAAAATACAAACTGCATTATCGTTAGAACAAAATATGTCGGAGAAACTTTCTGATATTGAATCTCATACCGTTCGCCCAATATCTATTTTATTGGCCGAAGATAATCCTACCAACCAACTGGTTGCAAAAGGCTTGATGCGCAACATAGGGTACGAAATTGATGTGGTGGAGAATGGCCAACAGGTTCTCGATCACCTAAACAAACAGTTTTACGATTTAATATTAATGGATGTTCAAATGCCAGTGCTTGACGGATTACAAACTACCCAAAAAGTACGCATGAAGGTGATTGCGCCTCATCAGCCTATCATCATTGCAATGACAGCAAATGCCTCGGATGAAGATCGACAGGTATGCTTATTTGCCGGCATGAATGATTACCTGAGCAAGCCTGTTACCCGCATGGAAATAATTGAAAAAATCGAAAATTGGTTTCCCGAAAGTTAAATCTATTGTTATCTTTGCCCCGTGAATTCGACACTACATCATACCTCTTCTATTCATCATGATCGCCATTATGGCCATCATCACGTGCACTAATTCTACGCACTGTCATCAAGAGAATTCACTGTTTAACTTTTTCCTACAACTCCTTTTTACTCACTAAATTTTATGAACCGCACGAAAGATTCTTCGACTTCATTACGCATTGCTATTCAAAAAAGTGGCCGTTTAACAGATAAAACCATCAACCTTTTGCACGGAATTGGCATCGAATTCGATAATTACAAACGAAATTTGATGGTAAAAACCCGCAACTTTGATGTTGAGTTGCTTTTGCTTAGAGATGACGATATCCCCGAATACGTACAAGACGGTATTTGCGATTTAGGCTTTGTTGGCGCCAATGAGGTATTCGAAAAAGATGCCGCTGTTACCGTGCTTCGAGGATTAAATTATGGCCGTTGCCGGCTTTCAATTGCCGCCCCAAAAAATGGTGGACTTACAGATGCCTCTGATTTCGAAGGCAAAACTATTGCCACCAGCTATCCGTTTTTAACCGAAAAATTCTTTAAAGAACAGGGGGTTTCGGTAGACTTGGTAGAAATTTCGGGAGCAGTCGAAATTACCCCACAACTTGAGGTAGCTGATGCCATTTCTGATTTGGTTTCAACCGGTGGAACCCTTGTGGCAAATGGTTTAAAAGAACTGTTCACCATTTTGGAATCAGAAACCAAGCTCATTAAAACCAATAAAGAGCTATCGCCCGGAAAAGAGCAATTAATCGAGAAATTTCTGGTACGCATCGACGGTTATCAAGAAGCGAAAAAAAGTCGCTACATCATGATGAATGCTCCGGAGGATAAAATCGACTACATCAAAGAAATTATCCCTTCTATGAAAAGTCCAACCATCGTTCCGCTGGCCGAAACCAACATGGTAGCCATCCACACGGTAATTCCTTACGATAAATTTTGGCAAGTGATGGAAGAACTAAAAAGCGCCGGAGCTACCGATATTGTGATGCTCCCAATCGAAAGCATGATTTTGTGATGAAAACCTTCAACCTAAATTCCTTATCCGAAGAGCAGCGAAGGCAGTTAATACAGCGTCCTAAAATGGATTTCACATCGATTTTTGGAATTGTGCAACCCATCATTGATGAAGTTGAGCAACAAGGCGATACTGCGGTATTAGCTTTCACAGAGCAATTCGACAACATCTCGTTGGAAAAGACTACCATTTCACCCAACGAAATGGAAGTTATTCTGGAAGATGATGTTAAATCGGCCATTGATGTAGCGTTTTCTAATATTAAAGCATTTCATGAGGCACAGGTTCAGCCTGTTTTGGAGCTCGAAACCATGCCGGGAGTACGTTGCCGAAAAGTAATGAAACCGATTGAACGCGTTGGATTGTATGTACCGGGTGGGACTGCTATTCTTCCTTCAACGGCAATGATGCTAAGTATTCCGGCCATGATTGCAGAATGTTCAACCATTGTACTTGCTACTCCACCGAATACAGAAGGCCGTGTACCTGATGAAGTGATGTACATTGCTCAAAAAGCAGGCGTTACTGATATTTTACTAGCCGGTGGTGCACAAGCCGTAGCCGCAATGGCATTTGGAACGGAATCTGTATCAAAAGTGGATAAGATTTTTGGTCCCGGCAACCAATATGTAACCGCAGCAAAAATGCTTTTACAGAACAGCGAAGCCCAAATTGCTATCGATATGCCGGCCGGACCTTCAGAAGTATTGGTTATTGCTGATGAAGCTGCAAATCCTGCTTATGTTGCTGCCGACCTACTTTCGCAAGCAGAACATGGGGCGGATAGTCAGGTTGTGTTGGTTGCTATCTCAGGATTTGATGTGGATGCACTAAAAGCAGAATTAACCAAGCAGCTTGATGCTCTTCCTCGTAAAGAGTTTGCTGGAAAAGCATTGGATAACAGCTTCATTATTACCGTTGATTCAGTTCATGAAGCTATTCAATATTCGAATGAATATGCACCGGAGCATTTGATTATTAATATTGCTGATGCAGAATCTATATTAGATGAAATAACCAATGCCGGTTCGGTATTCTTTGGTGCTTTTACCCCGGAAAGTGTGGGCGATTATGCTTCCGGCACCAATCATACGTTACCAACTTACGGTTACGCACGCATGTATAGCGGTGTGAATCTTGCATCATTTCAAAAATCCATCACCATGCAAACACTCACAGCTGAAGGACTTCAACTACTTGGTCCGGCTGTTGAAAAACTTGCGGAATCGGAGGGTTTAGATGCTCATAAAAATGCGGTAACGCTACGATTGAAGGATTTAAACAACTAATTATTTAACCATTCATCCTACTGAGAATCATTTCAGAAAAGGTAACATCAACATACCTACTCAATAATTCTCAGTATGCCTGCTATCATGAAACGAACGTTCGATTTAAAAACACTGATCCGACCAAATATTCTTGATTTGAAGCCCTACCGCAGTGCACGGGATGATTTTGACTCCGGGATTCTGCTTGATGCAAACGAAAATGCATTAGGAGCTCCATTTGCGAATGATTTGGAGTTGCATCGTTATCCCATGCCCTATCAGGAAGAACTCAGAGCACAAATTGCAGCATTTAGAAAAGTTGATTCCGAAAATATCTTTACCGGTGTTGGCAGTGATGAAGCCATTGATTTACTGTTTCGCATATTCTGTGAACCGGGAACAGACGAAGTGCTTATTACTCCTCCCACTTACGGGATGTACAAAGTTTCGGCAGCCATCAACAATGTTGCGATAAAGCAGGTTTTACTTACTCCTGATTTTCAGTTACAGGTGGCAGAAACCTTGGATGCGGTTTCCGATAAAACGAAGATCATTTTCCTTTGTTCACCAAATAATCCTACAGGAAACAGCCTTCGCATTGAGGATATACTAACCATTGTAAAGAACTTTCCCGGAATTGTGGTCGTGGATGAAGCTTACATCGACTTTAGCAAACAAGAGAGTTTTGCCTTGAAGGTGAAGAATTATCCAAATCTTGTAGTACTGCAAACAATGTCGAAAGCGTTTGGGCTGGCAGGAATTCGTTTGGGTATTGCAATTTCCAGCGCTGAAATCATCCAGTACATGATGAAAGTAAAAGCGCCCTATAATGTAAATAAACTAACTTCACAGGCTGCAATCCGTGGTTATTCAAACATCGAAGCTATGCGCTCGAATGTGGCCAAGTTACTAGAAGAACGTGAGCGCGTTATCGATGAGCTTGCAGCGATGGATAAAATCGATAAGATCTACCCCACCGATGCTAATTTCTTAATCTTTAAAGTGGCTGATGCACTGGAAATTTATAAGAAACTAGCTGCCATGGGCGTGATTGTTCGATACAGAGGCAATGAACCTCACTGCGATCATTGTATTCGATTAACCATTGGCAGTACCGAAGAAAACAATGCTTTTCTTCAAGCGCTGCGAAGAATTCTTTATGCGGAATGAGTGGTCAATTTTTCCCCGATAAATGGAATATCACCACGATGTGCCCACAACAGTATAGCCGATGAAATGCTAACAATAAGCGCCATCACAAATAACGTACCTCCGTCATTTTGCACAACAATGCCTAATACCGTTAAATGGCTCATAATTGCACCTGCCATCACACCAAGTGCAGTAAGTGCCCCAAGCCAGGTTGTTCGTGGTATAAGTATTAAGATCGATGCAATCAATTCTGCGATTCCCGACGCATATCTACCGAAGGGTTCAAGGCCTACGGTTTCAAAAATAAATATACTTTCAGGTGCTCCCGTAAATTTGAAAAATAAAGTTTGCAGCATGATGAAAGCAGCTACAAGGCGTAATATCCAATAGAAAATGTGTACTTTTGACTTCATTTTAATCCAATTTTGTTACACTAAATGTAACTCAGACTATCAAACCAAAAGTCACAGAAGAGTAACAAATCCAATACAGTTTTACCCTCAAATTCACATCTCATGAATATCTGGATACACCCCGAAGTTTTCGTTCAAGCATCTTCGAAATTTTTACCTAAAGGAATGGTCCACTTTTGCTACTCTCTGAAAGAAGAAAACTTTCTATTCAATACCGAGGTTGATGTTCTTCGAAAGCGGCATAAAGCACAACTAGAAGTGGAAGAGCTATTTACCGAGTTTGAAATGCGTGATAAAGAAGGGCTCATCGAATTTGATAAGAGTGAAGGGAAACTTCTATTTTGGTTGGGTGAATCTATGCTGGCATCCGGCTATGATTTTGAAGAATTACTTGCTTCCTATCAACAAGGAAGTGAGCGTACCGCAAGCCTTACACGCACAACTAATGAAACCGATATTTCCATCTATTTGAATCTAGATGGCATCGGAAAAAATGAAATTTCAACAGGGTTAAAATTTTTCGACCACATGCTGGAACAAATTGCACGACATGGTTTTGTTGATCTCAACCTGCAGTGTGATGGCGATTTAGAAGTGGATGAACATCACACCATCGAAGATGTAGCCATTGCTTTGGGTGAATGTATCACCAGCGCTTTAAGCGAAAAAAAAGGCATCGAGCGATATGCATTTGTGCTGCCTATGGATGAAACGCAGGCAACGGTTGCTATGGATTTATCCGGCAGGCCCTATCTGGTATTTGAAGGGGAATTTAATAGAGAATACGTAGGTGATATGCCCACCGAAATGGTAAAACACTTTTTTTACAGTTTAGCCATGCACCTAAAAGCAACCCTACATATTGAGTTTAAGGGCGACAATGATCACCATAAAATTGAGGCCATTTTTAAAGGGTTTGCCCGCGTTTTAAAAACGGCAGTGGAAAAGAATCCCCGCATCAAAAATATGATTCCAAGCTCTAAAGGAAGCCTCTGATGATTGCATTGATTAAGTATCGCGCCGGCAATATAGCCTCGGTTTCTAATGCCTTGGAACGCCTTGGCGTTGATTTTTATCTCGCAGAAACAACTGAACAACTCGACAAGGCAACCGGTGTAATATTTCCGGGAGTTGGACATGCTAATTCTGCAATGGAATCGCTAAAGGAAAACGGAATAGATGCATGGCTAAAACACACAAAAAAACCGGTGTTAGGAATTTGTGTGGGCATGCAGCTGTTATTCGAATCCTCTACCGAAGGTGATACCAAAGGACTCGGAGTAATTCCAGGAAAGTTGCTAAAGTTCGATGCCTCCAAAGAGAAAGTACCACACATGGGCTGGAATTCTGTTCGCAAACAAGCCGACCACCCGTTACTGCAGCACATTAGCGATAATGATTTCCTGTATTTTGTGCACAGTTACTATGCCCCGGAAAATGAGTTTGCAGTTGCAACGTGTGATTACATACATCCATTTACAGCGGTTGTATCAAAAGACAATTATTTCGGAGTTCAGTTTCACCCGGAGAAATCGGGTAAATTAGGCGCTCAAATCCTTCAGAATTTTGTGGATTACGTGTATTCAAAGTAGATCTGATAACAGACTGCACTCTTTCCCATTAAAATCGCTATTGATTACTTGAGTTATATTTTGTTTATTTTTGACTGAACGTTTAGTCAATGATAAATGAGTCCCCGAACTAAAGCACAGAACAAAGAACTTCGAGAGCAGTCGAGGCAGCAAATTATCGATGCCGCTTTTGAACTGTTTGCCGAAACCGGTTATCAAAAAACTTCCATAGCTGCTATTTCAAAAAAAGCCGGGGTCTCGAAAGGATTGATCTATCATTATTTCGATAGCAAAGAAGACGTACTGATTGGTATTTTTGAAATGCTTACTGATATGGGCGATCAAATAATTGATGCAGGTCAGGATAAATCGCCAAAAGAACATTTGAAAGAGGTAATAACACAGGCATTTTCTTTTGTAGAGCATCAACATGGTCTTGGGAAATTGATGATCAGTTTAGCTCTGCAACCCGATGCCTTGGAGCCAATAAAAGCTCAACTCCAAGAAGGTAATCATCATCAGATCGAACGATTTGCTGAGATATTTGAAGAACTCGGTTTCGATGATCCTACAACTGAAGCTTACACTTTAGGCGCAATGCTTGATGGCGCAATGTTAGGCTTTATCACCATGGACAATGATTACCCCTTGGAACAAATAAAACAATTAATCTTAAAGAAGTATGAGCTTAATTAAACGCCTATTATTTCTGACTTTGCTTTGTTTTGCCTCTGTTTCGGTTGTAGGGCAAACAGCTACCGAAGTTGTAACAAAAATGGATGAAAAGCTTCGTGGAGAATCATCTAAAGCTGAAATCACCATGACAATAGTGCGTCCTGATTGGGAGCGTTCTGTATCGATGAAAACATGGAGTAAAGGCTCGGAATATTCGCTAATCTATGTGGTAAGTCCGGCTCGCGATAATGGTATTGCGTATTTGAAGCGAGATAACGAAATATGGAATTGGGTGCCTAATATCGGGCGTACGGTTAAGCTTCCGCCTTCAATGATGATGCAGTCTTGGATGGGTTCGGATTTTACCAACGATGATTTGGTACGAGAGTCTTCGGTAATTAAAGATTACGAGCATCGCTTTGGCACTGATACAACCATCGCCGGGTTGGAAAGCTACCAAATTATTCTTGATCCTAAGCCGGATGCTCCGGTGGTTTGGGGGCAACTTAAGCTTTGGGTTACAAAAGATGAGTTTATACAGCTGCGAACTGAGTTTTACGATGAAGACGGATACTTAATTAATGTAATGGAAGCCTCCGATATTCAGAATTTTGATGGACGATTACTCCCCGCAAAAATGACAATGACACCCATAGAAGAGCCGGGAAATCAAACCATTCTAGAGTACAATTCCATGACTTTTAATGAGTCGATTCGCGATAATTTTTTTTCCATACAAAATATGAAAAGAGTTAACTGAAAATGAACAGTTTGCAATAAACAGTTATCAGGGATCAGTATTTGCGAAATAGTACTGATAGTTTTGAAATAAACAGGAATTCAATGTGACAACATACCTTTATTCAAGTGGATTTATTCTAGTCTTTTTTAAGATCGTAAATAAGATCTTTGAGAGCTCGTCTGCATCGGCAAACATACTTTCAAATAATTTGCGATCAATGTATCCGGTATCGTGTAACAACGACAGCCAATATTTCGATTCTAGACTTTCTTTGTATGAAATCGACAGCTTTGCAGAGAAATCCGCCATTGATACCCCTCCATTTGCTTCAGCAATATTCGCTCCAATACTCGTGCCTGAGCGTATTAACTGTTTTGACAACACAAATTCTCTTTTTTCCTCGGTGAGGAATTTAAACATGTTCACAATTCGAATTGCAAAAGCATATGCCTTCTTGTATAGATTATTGTCTGGAATCATAGCAATATCATTTTATTCATATTTATTTAAGACCTATCAAAACAGAACTCCTTACAAAAACTCAAAAATAATTGTTAACTGAACACTGAACACTGAACACTGAACACTGAAAAACATGTTCCTTTTAAAGCTTGCATGGCGCAATATTTGGCGAAATCGCAGACGCACATTTATAACAATGGCGTCGATTGTGATGGCCGTTGTATTATCTTCGGTAATGAGTTCGATGCAACAGGGGCAATACGATCAAATGATCGAAAACTCGGTGGGTTCATTTTCTGGTCATATTCAAATTCAGGCGCCCGACTATTTTAACGAACCGATGCTCGATCACAGCCTGGAAGTAAATGAGGCGTTGCTTTCAGCCATCGCCGAAACACCAAATGTAAGGGCAGTAATCCCTAGAATTGATTCTTACGGCTTAGCCGGTGGACTCGAGAAAACACGTCCTGCCTTGGTTGTTGGGGTCGATTGGGAACAAGAAAAAGCGTTAAGCAAGCCCCATGAGAAAATAACCTCAGGCCGATACTTCGGTTCGAATTCCGAAAACTCTACAATAATCAGTGAAGGCTTAGCCGATTATCTTGAGCTTAGTGTGGGCGATTCTTTGGTTCTGCTAAGCAGTGGATATCGTGGTGTAACTGCTGCAGATCTAATACCTATTGTTGGTATTGCAAAGTTTGGTATTCCGGAGATGAATAAATCCCTAGTCTACCTTCCACTTAAAACCGCTCAACAATTTTATGGTGCCGGCGACAGGGTAACCGCCATAGCCATTTTAAGTGTACAATCGAAGAAAACAGAGGAATTAACAGAAATATTATCAACTGCTTTGGGCAGCGATTATCGAGTTTATGATTGGCCAACATTAATGCCCGAATTGGTCCAAGCAATTCAAGCTGATCGTGGCAGTGGCTATATTATTCTACTTGTTCTGTATATGGTAGTTGGATTCGGGATTTTCGGAACCATTTTGATGATGACGGCTGAGCGTAAATTTGAGTTCGGTGTATTAATTGCTATTGGTACCCCAAAATGGAGTATCAGCCGAATGTTGATGATTGAAATGTTCAGCATTACAACACTCGCCTCGTTGGTTGGTATTCTGTTAAGCATACCGGTTATTTACTACTTCAACATCTACCCAATGGAATTTACCGGGCAGGCAGCTGCTGCCATTGCAGATTACGGCATGGAACCATTTATACGCTTTTCTACCGAGCCTGTAATTCTGTTTATTCAAGCCGCAATTATCGGCGCAATCAGTCTTGTAATCAGTATTTACCCACTTATTCACACCAAAAACTTAGAACCGGTGGAGGCTATGCGCGCATGATGAATATTCTTCCAATTGTATCGCTTAGCTGGAAAAATATCTGGCGAAATAAAACCCGAAGCTTAGTAGTAATTATTGCAGTGATCCTAGGTACCGGAGCCGGTGTGTTTATGTCTGCGTTTATGTATGGTATGAGCATGCAGTTTGTGAAAAGCGAACTCCAAAATTTTACTTCTCACATCCAAATTCACACAAAAGAATACAAAGATGAAGTACTACCCAGTAAATTCATACCCAACACTCATCAATTAGTAAACGAACTAAGTTCAATGCCCTTTGTAGAAAAGATCACTGCCCGCACCGTAATCAGTGGTCTTGCCTCAACCAGTTCCAGTAGCTTTGGAGTTACTATTAATGGAATTAATATAGATTCGGAAAACACTGTTACCGAATTGCACACCCATATCATCGAAGGTGATTTTCTGGAAAGCAAACGAGCCAATAGTATTGTTGTGGGTAATAAACTGGCACAGCGTCTAAATTTGGACATTAGAAGTAAAGTGGTAATCAATTTTCAGGATGTGGATGGCAACCTCACCGCAGCCGCTTTTCGAGTTACCGGTGTATTCAAATCACCTAATTCCGGTTTTGATGAAACCAACGTTTTCGTAAAACAAGCGCATCTTAATGCGCTCCTTAATGCGGATGGAATCAGTCATGAAATCGCATTTTTGGTTAACGATTTTAAAATGGCCGATGCTTACCGCGACTCACTGAATCTGGACTCCGGTTTAGTGGCAGAAAGCTGGGGCGATATTGCCCCTTCGCTACGGTATATGGACTCGATGGTAGGAACCATGTTGTACATCGTGATGGCAATTATTCTGATTGCACTCACTTTTGGGATTATCAATACCATGTTAATGGCCGTATTGGAACGTCAGCAGGAATTAGGAATGCTAATGGCTGTGGGCGTTAACAAGATGAAAACATTCAGCATGATTTTGATTGAAACATTTATGCTGGCGATTGTTGGGGCACCAGTTGGTATGCTCACCGCCTGGCTCGGCATTCAATTTTTGAGCGATACAGGAATTAATGTAAGTGCTTGGGGACAAGGATTTGAAGCCTATGGAATAGGAACCATTATTTACCCCGAGTTGCAGCCGGAATATTATGTTAATGTGGGGATACTCATTTTCATAACTACACTTATTGCGGCTCTGTATCCATCTTATAAAGCATTGAAACTCAATCCTGTGGAGGCGATTCGAAAAATCTGAAAGCTATGGCAGTAATACACGTTCAGGATATCACAAAAATATACAACAAAGATAAAGTGCCGGTGCATGCATTAAACGGTATCAATCTGGAAATCCAAAAGGGAGAATTTTCGGCCATAGTTGGGCCGTCGGGATCCGGTAAAACTACCTTATTGAATATTATAGGAGGATTGGATGAACCTAGTTCAGGCAAAGTGTTTATTGAGGGAACAGATATGTTCGCGTTAAAAGAACGCAAACTAATCGATTTCAGATTGCATCATATTGGCTTTGTTTTTCAGGCATATAATTTAATTCCTGTTCTCACTGCTTTAGAAAATGTGAGCTTTATTTTGCAAATGCAGGGCTTGCCAACCAAAGAATGCAGAAAACGTGGCACAGAGTTACTGCATCAAGTTGGGCTTGAGGATAAAATTCACAAACGTCCGTCAGAACTCTCAGGTGGACAGCAACAGCGGGTTGCAGTGGCGCGGGCACTTGCATCTAAACCAACATTTGTACTCGCCGACGAACCTACGGCTAACCTCGACTCAAAATCAGCAACCGATCTTCTTAATCTCATGCTGAAGTTAAACGAGACCGAGCAAACCACTTTTATCTTCTCAACTCATGACCAACGCGTGGTAGAATGCGCAAAACGAGTACTTACCTTAGTTGATGGTGTAATTGATAGCGACGAACAGAAGTAAATGAACTTTCTGTTTTCATATCGAAGCGATTCAACCAGTAAAAGAAGCAAGATTCTGCCAACCTTTCTTTGGGCACTGATTATCACTTTAATTTTTGGAGCAGAAAGTTCTGCTCAAGCATTACAATTTCGTGGATATGTAAAAGAGCTTGGTAGCCTTGCATTCAGCAACGATCTTGGCACTGTAAATTACGATAATATTGTGCATAACCGCTTAGAAACAGTTTGGGACGCTAACGACAACTTCGAGTTTAAACTCGACCTGCGCAATCGATTAATCAGTGGAAATTCGGTTTCTAGTACTCCTTTATATGCAGATTTTTTGGATGACGATCCCGGATTTTTGGATATGAGCTGGATTCTGTTGGAGTCAGATGCTCATGTTCTTCACTCCACCATCGATCGTGCACAGCTTACGTATTTCAACGGTCCATTTGAGGCAACACTTGGCCGACAACGAATAAACTGGGGCCAAACTTTTGTATGGAGTCCCAACGATTTGTTCAATGCGTATGCATACCTCGATTTTGATTATGAAGAACGTCCCGGCACGGATGCTTTTTCTGCCGAATATGCATGGGGGTTCGCTTCCAGTGTAAACCTTGGGTATCGGTTTGGAGATACTATTAATGAATCGGTAATTGCTGTAATGTATCGTGATAATTTTGCCGATTATGACATTCAGTTACTGGCAGGGTCGCATTTCGATGAATGGATGGTTGGCGCCGGGTGGTCGGGCTATTTCCGTGATGCCGGATTTAAAGGCGAAGTTTCTTATTTCCGGCCTAAGTCATCATCACCTACCGAAAACAGTATCGTTACAGCTAGCATGGGCTTTGATTATATGTTGCCTAACGCAGTGTATATAAGCGGTGAATTCCTCTATAACGGTGGGTTTGAAAGTGCAGGAAATACACTAGCTCAAATTTCTCAGCCTCCTTCGGCCAATAATCTATTCATCGCAAAAACGGGATTTTACCTTAATGGTTCGTTCTCTGCCTCGCCCCTTACTACAATCGGCTTAAGCACTCTCGGTAGTTTTGATGAATCTGTTTTTATTCTCATTCCACAAGTGAGTTATTCGATCTCAGAAAACACCGATCTTTTATTCTTATCTCAACTTTTACGTGGTGATGGCCTAACCGCTTTTACTACTACTCCAAATTTGTTGTTTTTTAGAGTAAAGTGGTCGTTTTGAAGCCCTTTTTTTCGGATATTTAATTCTCACTCACAAACCCATTCTTTACCCGGCTATATGCAAATCATTCCAGCCATCGATCTATACAACGGCAAGTGCGTTCGTCTTCATAAAGGTGATTACGATGCCGTTACAGTGTATAATGAATCTCCCATCGAGCAAGCTCAGATTTTTCAAGATGCAGGCTTCGATCACATCCACATTGTTGATTTAAACGGCGCAAAGGAAGGTCGTTTCGTTAATCTTCCGCATATCACTCAAATCATTAACGAGCTGGGTATTTCGGTACAAACCGGGGGCGGAATCCGAACGTATGAAAATTGCGAATATCTGCTCCGCGAAGGTATTTCTAAAGTGATTTGCAGTTCGATGGCTGTAAGAAATGAAGAGGAATGGATCAAACTTCTGCGAAATCACCCGGAAAAAAGCATCTTAGGCATGGATTTAAAAGATGGAAAAATCGCCTATGCAGGCTGGCTAGAAACCGCTGCCGAAAGTGTCGATTCTTTTGTTAACAGAATGCTAAAAGAAGGACTACAGGAAATTCTTTGCACAGATATTTCTAAAGATGGAACACTGGCAGGACCTAATCAAGAGTTGTACGTAGAGTTGAAAGCTAAATTTCCGACCATCCGATTGATAGCATCAGGTGGCGTATCCAACATCGACGACCTAAAGCGACTTTCTGCTGCTAACATTGATGCGGTTGTTGTTGGAAAAGCGTACTACGAAGGGCGCATCAGTTTAAAAGAGATGTACGCCCTTAGTTTCTAGCCTTATTCTGCAACGGGATTACCAATCTTACCTATAAACAGAATCGCTCCGGTTTCTTTCTCACGTAGTAACAGTAGAAAAGGCTCGTCATAAATTATAGTTGGCCAGGATTCTCCTACCGATTCAACACCAACCGTTACTGCCGTAACAGCGGCGGCTTCTGTCCCTTCCTCATTCATCTTCAGAAAGGTTTTTTGTAGTACACTCGAAACGTACAAGTTATTGATTTCTGCAAATAAGTTGCTCAGATCCGCTGATCCTTCGTTAAATAAATCAATCATTCCCAATGCTTGTAAATCGGAAATAAGTTGGCGACTATATTCGAGTGTTATTTTCGGAATAAGGTATCCCACTTGTCCCACCTTTAGCTCAGAAATCCAAGCTTCGAGTTTTGATGCATTCAAGGCTGACTGAATCAAT
Organism: Balneolaceae bacterium; assembly: GCA_965228545.1. GTDB lineage: Bacteria > Bacteroidota > Rhodothermia > Balneolales > Balneolaceae > HXMU1420-13. The sequence continues at coordinate 3,749,377 of OZ245822.1, read as the reverse complement.
TCATCAGCCGAAGAGTGCATTGCTCCCGGCTTAATAAAGAGTGCACTAAATTTGTCGTTTCCGTAAGGTAATTCAACCATTTCCACTTCATCGTTGATAAGATAACCCACTTCTGCACTTTGGCTCATCATTTCAACCATTACCGTATTGTTTTCATCCACATAAAACTCTCTATCTGCGGTAAATTCGGGATCAAATTCATATTTCCACGGCCCATTGAAATACACAGCGTTAATGAGATACATGACATCATTCTCTCCTATCTTTTCAATAATTTTTTTGATCCGATCGTTAGTTTTATCGGCCACCCAACCATTGATTCGCTCCAAAGTTTTGGGATCACTAAAATCCAAACTTGCAGTTTCAGCCTCGAAGTATTCTTCAACGGTATTCAAAAACTCGGGGTTTACTTCAAATCCTTTTTTCGACCACACCGAGTTAGCTATGGCCATCTCCACTTTATCATCGGCATGCTCTAGTTCGTACTTCAAAGCCTGATAGCCTTTGTTTATTTCCTCTGTGGATAAATCTTCAAATCCTAACGCCGTTTGCATCTCAGCATAGGTATTACCGGCAGCTCCATTCATCGTCATACCCAATGCCATTGACGCACTGAGTGGAGAAATGAAGATATTCTCAGCCAATGAATCACCCTCGTGCACTGCTGAAAACAGATCCAGACTAAAGCTTTGATCGGCCTTTAATAATTTGGTCTTGGCTTGTTGCGCTTCTTCATCAAACTGAGGAACATTGGTTGTATCGCAGGCGAATTGTGCAGCACCCAAAAATAATAGAAATAAAAAAGTTAATCGGTTCATTGTGAAGTTTTTTTGTTCGGACGTAAACTAAATCAATGCAAAGAAAATAAAGATCACATGAATTGACTACATCAATATTATATTATCGGTAACTTTGATCTTTACGGAATGCTAAGTAACCTTAGCACCTAATTTAAAATAGGACGATCCCGCATGGGTATTCTCGAAAAAATTGGACTGGGTCGGAAGAAAAAGGAATTAATCCCTTTGTTGGGTGATAAAATGAAGAAGGAGAAGGAGGCGTACTCGTTGAAGCGCAATCCTTACATCCGAGGGCTAATTTTCCTTTGCTTTATTCTAATCTCGGTGTTTTCACTTCCCCGGAATTCAGTGAATACCGGTTACATTTATACGCAAGGTCAGCCTTGGCGGGCCGACGATTTAACCGCACCATTCACCTTTTCGCTGAATAAGACAGCACAGGAAATTGCAAACGAACAAGAAGAAATCAGAAAACAAATTCCGCTCATCTTCGAGGTGAACTCTAATGCAGAAATTGCTATCCAAACCCGCTTAGATTCTCTGTATCGTAATATTCAGCCTGTGCTGGAAACTTTTCACGAGTGGCAGGTGTCGAAAGAAAACAATCGCCCAACGTTATTTGATGATAGTCTACGCTTTGCTCGCGAATTTCAAATTGCGAACATTGGGATTACGGAAGCCTCGTTAAATGTACTGCTAAACAGCTATCACGATGTGCAAACACGCAATCTTAATTACAATCGCTTTGATGGTGTGATTGTGAAAACCCGGCTCGAAAATTTGATCGAACAACTGCTCAACCAGGGCATTATCGATATGAATAAACGCAATATCGACTCAGAAATAATCACTGTAATCAACCCGACGCAAAGTACCGAGCAATCGGTGAATATAGCTCGAGTTCGTGATTTGAGAGAAGCCAATGAGTATACTCAGTTTCAACTAAATCGTTCGTTTAATGAACAGAGAGCACAATTGGCGATTGAGTTGTACAATAAAGTGATTGCTCCAAACTATGTATACAGCCAAGAGCGCCGCCAACAGCGCATCAACGAGGCTATTGCGAATATATCGCCTACGAAAGGTGCAATGGCGCAAGGACAGGTAATTATTCGCCGTGGTGATATGGTTACCTCCGAAACAGTAAACATTTTGGAAAGTTTAAATGCTGCCCGCGCTTTAAATGCAACCGATGCCGAACGGTGGTTACGTTTTTCCGGTGGGATTGTACTCGTGATTCTGATCTCACTGGTTTTCTTTATGTATTTGTATTTGTATCGGCGAAGTATCAGCTCGCATAATGGGTTGTTTTTGCTTGTTTTTCTCACGATGGGGCTCATCAGTATAGCCAATTTAGTGCTCATGTACTTTGATACGGCTAATGCATTCATCATTCCGGTAGCTATTGCTCCAATAATCCTTACTATCATTTTTGATTCGCGTGTGGGCATAATTGCTGCCATAACAATGGCCTCGCTCATAGGTTTAGTGCATGGTTTCGATTTTGAGTTTACCATCTCAACTTTCGCGGCCTGTTCTATGGGGGTATTTTCTGTGCGTGATGTTCGAAATCGCTCTCAGTTTTTCTTCACTACCCCAGGCATCGTTTTTCTTACTTATCTTATTTCGATGGGGGCATTTAGCCTTGCTGTAATGGAAGAATGGGAGCTGGTGTTAGCTAACGGCTTGTTTATTGCCATCAACTGTTTATTTATCCTATTTACTTATCCCATTATTCTGCTTTTTGAAAAGATTTTTGGAGTCACTACCGACTTCACGTTGCTTGAATTGGGTGATACCAATCAACCGTTGCTAAAAGAATTGATGAACAAAGCTCCCGGCACTTTTCATCACAGTTTACAGGTTGCCAATTTATCCGAATCGGCGGCTTCTGCAATTAATGCAAACCCACTTTTAGTTCGGGTAGGTGCACTTTATCATGATATCGGCAAGATGGTAAAACCCGAATATTTTGTTGAAAATCAGACCGGTGGTAACAACGAGCATGATAAATTGAAGCCTCAAATGAGTGCGATGGTGATCAAATCGCACGTGAGTGAAGGGGTGAAAATGGCTAAAGAATATAGCCTGCCTAACATCCTTATTTCTTTCATCGAAACGCATCATGGAACTTCTGTAATCCGATATTTTTACGAAAAAGCAAAAGCGAACGAAGAGGATAAAGACAAAGATATGCCTCACAAGGAAACGTTCCGGTACGACGGCCCTCTTCCAAATACCAAAGAAACAGGAATACTTTTGTTGGCGGATGGAATTGAAGCGGCATCCCGTTCCATGAAAAACCCAACCTATAGCAAGCTCGAGAATCTTGTAAACAGAATGGTCGACGATCGGGTGGCTGAAGGGCAATTAAGTCATTGCCCACTTACATTCAGAGATCTGCAGGTGATAAAAGAATCGTTCATCTCAATTTTAGTTGGTGTGTACCATAGCCGAATTGAATATCCTGAAGAAGGAAAAACAACAGCACAAATCGAAGAAGAAGCTAAAAAAGAGAAACAAACGAAAAGCGAAGAATCCGATCGATCAAAGGAAAAAGCCGAAGTGGTGAAAGCGTCAAAAAATGCCGATTCAACAGAGTAAGCCGTGCATTTTAAACAAGAACTGGATCTATACCTTCAATTTATAAAGCTCGAAAAAGGCTTATCAAAAAACTCTGTAGTTTCTTACGAAAACGATCTTAAACGTTATCTCGATTTCATGACCCTGGAGTATAAATTCAACGATCTTTCGGGGGTTACACTTTCACATATCGAATCATTTTTAGATTATCTGATCGATAATGAGCTACTTTCTGCATCTTCTTTAGCCCGAAATATTTCCAGCATTCGAGGATTTCATGAATTTGCGATGGTCGAAGGATTTACGAAAGCTAATCCTGCTGAATTAATTGAACTTCCAAAAAAAGCAAAGAAACTTCCTGCCATACTCAATCCGGAAGAAATCTTTGCGATGCTAGATTCTCCCGACACCTCGAAACCGGCGGGCATCAGAGATAAAGCCATTCTCGAATGTTTGTATGGAACCGGAATGCGAGTGAGTGAATTAACTGATCTTCAAACGGATCGTCTTTTTTTTGAAATTGGCTTTATTCGCGTGATCGGGAAAGGAAGCAAGGAGCGTTTGGTGCCCGTAGGTGAACACGCTCAGGATGCTTTAGAACATTATATCGAACATGTTCGACCTCTTTTTTTTAATTCGGAAAAAGCTGATAAAGCAAAAAATAAAGTCTTCTTAAATCAGCGCGGCGGGGCTCTAACCCGGATGAGCGTCTGGAATATTGTACAAAAAGCAGCTAAAGCTGCTGATATCACTAAAAATGTATATCCACATATATTTCGGCATTCCTTTGCCACCCATTTACTTGAAGGCGGTGCAGATTTACGTGCCGTTCAGGAAATGCTGGGACACTCCTCCATCCTTACCACCGAAATCTATACCCATGTAGATCGTAGTTTACTCCATCAGGTTCACAAACAATTTCATCCCAGAGCTTGATCAATGTTATTGCTGAAACTTATACACCCTATCTGTTAGCTAAGCATTTGAAACTACACTTTGGTTAAATAATTCACCACTGAGCACTCTGAGTTCGCAGAGATAATTATTATTTCGACACTCATGATTCATGTACTATTCATTCACCACGCTTTGTGTCCTCTGTGCTCTCTGTGGTTAAACAATGATGCACCACTGAGCACTCGGAGATAAATTAAGCTTCCCCTAGAGTTTGAAGTAAGTACTCAGATTGAACCTGATGATGTGAACCGTGCCAAGCTACTTCTCCATTTATCAGTACCAGTAGTTGGGGTGATTCGTGGCGGACTTGCACTTTTAGTTCCAAATAGCGCGACAATGAGCGTTGCCGGATGACATCAATAATGTAAAAATCTGCCATTTCCAGATCTTCTGAAGGGATAAGTTCAAGATTCTTTTTCGCAAAATAACTAGTTGCACATTGGTTACTGTGTTTTAGAATCACTTGTGGTCGCTCCAACGATAGCAATAAAATTGCATCCGCTTCCTCATTAGACTGAATGTTTTTCCAAAATTGGGGCTTTTCGCCTCCCTCGCTTCTTCCAAAAAATGCGTCTAAAAATCCCATGTTTTTCTCCTTTATACTTTTTAAGATACACGAACATGTGGAGACTTTCAGTGAATCCACAAATAATAACCGAGAGACTTTAATAAACCAACTATTATGGAATTCAAGACACAAGCATTTTGGCTGGGACATTCAGCGGTAAAGCTAATCAGCCCAAAGGGAAACATCATATATATTGATCCATTTCTATCGCACAACCCATCCACTCCCGAAGAGCTGAAAGAAGTTGAAAAAGCGGATTATATCCTGCTCACACATGGCCACGAAGATCATCTAGGAGACACCCTCGAGATTGCAAAAAATACCGGTGCAACAGTTGTAGGCATTGTAGAGCTAATGGGATTGCTGGGCAATGAAGGCTTATTAGAAGATCAATCGGTTGCTTTTAATAAAGGCGGAACAGTTCATTTCGATGATTTTTCTGTTACTATGGTTTCTGCTAATCACAGTTCATCGTTTAATGGGCAATATGCCGGTGATCCTGCCGGGCTCATAATCTCTTTTGAGGATGATATTTGCGTATATCACATGGGCGACACCAATATTTTTGCTGATTTGGAACTCTATGGCGAATTATACGATCCGCATTTAGTATTCGCCCCGATTGGCGATCATTTTACCATGGGTCCTGAAGAAGCTGCCTATGCGGTAGAAATGATTGATCCTGAGATGGCCGTTCCTGTACACTACAATACATGGCCACCTATCGAGGCCGATCCAAACATCTTTAGAGAAGTTCTGGAAGAAACTGATATCAAGGTGCGCATTCCGAAAATTGGAGAGAGCATTATTTGAAGCATCACATCCAAATACGAAAGTGGTTAGCCCTAACCGGTATCTGCGTACTTTTAATGGCCACAGAACTTTGGGCGCAGGATTTTCAGCCGATCTCTACAAGCAAAGGTAAAAATTATTTTATTGGTGTAGGCGTTGGTGATGCTCAGTTAAATACATATACCGATTATGGCAAATTTGGAAGAAGCACATATTTACCTCGCTTTTCGATCGAGTTTGGCCAATTTCGAAAAATAGACCCATTATTTGGCGTGCTACTATCGGCGAGATTGTCTTACCAGCAACTGCGATTACATTCTATTCAATCAGAAGAAGAGTATAACGATGTGATTTCATTTTCTGATCTACAATTACGCTATGGATTGTACATGGGTAAAGATTTGGTCAAACTACATGTTGGAGGTTCCATCAGAGCACCGCTAACGTCCACATTTAAGGTTAAAAGTGTAAATGGAAATGGCATGGAAGAGTACTATAACTTAAGCGATGAAGTAAACGTTGGAAAAGTTTCGCTCGCATCGGAACTGGGAATTACATTCTTGTTTAAGTCTTTTCATGTAGGAATAGGATTTTCATGGAACCTTAACGAATTTATAGAAAGTTCGTTTTCAACCGGCCCATATTTATTCGAAGAATTAGAGTATTTGACTTTGGAGTTAGTAATCTATAAACCATTGAAATTATGAACCCTTCAATTTTTCTCACAGGCTTCGTGATTGCTTTAATTCTGCTATCAGATCCTGGCTCGAGTTCATGTGGCAGGTGTGATATAATTGTTAAAAGAACAGGAAACCTCCCTGACACCACGCTCTCAACAGGCACCACTTGGAACATTGTGCTATCCGAGCGTTTTGCGGCTACTATCGATAACTGTTATTACGATTATGATTACGAGGTGCACAATAACAGATTTACTCCTGTGGAGCTAAACTGGAAGCTTGAAGGAACCTCCATTTCTCTTCAACAACAAAGCGACACGCTCACCATTACTGCCCTAGCCCCCGGCAAAACCAATTTATTTCTCTCAGCAACAGGCAACGAGCGAAACGACCCTAATGTGGTGAATCAACATTTAACCATTATGGTTAAATAGGGTATTCCTTTTTTGCCTAATTTGTATCACTATTTAATAAATCAACAATTACCTATATGAAATTTTTGATCGGTGTTATTATTGCACTTCTAACATTTCCAACAAATTCAGTAACCGAGAACAACGAAACCCGCCGCTGGGGACAAGTTGGCCACCGTGCAACCGGTTATATTGCAGCAGAATTTTTAACCGATAAGGCAGCTGCTGAAGTAGCCCGCGTACTAAACGGAGATTCCATCGCCGAAGTAACTACTTGGATGGACGAAGTGCGATCAGATCCCAACTTCCGCTTTATGGCGCCTTGGCACTATTGCACCATCCCTGAGGGTATGACGTACCAAGAAGCAGGAACCCCGGAAGAAGGCGATATTCTTTGGGCCATTGAAAAAATGGTAACCGAGCTGAAAGCAGGTGGTTTATCGCCCGAGCAAGAAGCCATCAACTTAAAAGTTTTGATTCATTTGGTAGGTGATTTGCACCAGCCTTTACATGTTGGTAATGGCACCGATCGTGGCGGAAACGATGTTCGCGTACAATGGTTTCGCGATAATTCGAACCTTCACCGCGTATGGGACAGCGAAATGATTGACAGCCGCCAGCATACCGGCCGGGAATTGGCCGACTTTTCCGACGATCAACTAACCGATGAACTAGTTGCCGAATGGCAAAGCACTTCGTGGTTAGATTGGGCATACGAATCGCAAGCATTACTTCCTCAAGTGTATGATTTTGAAGGGGATCGATTGAGTTATGAATATATGTATCTGAATTTTGAAACGGTTGAAAAACGCATCGTTCAGGCAGGAGTTCGCCTCGCAGGTCTCATTAACGAAATTTATTCCAGCTGATGAAATTAAAGCTTACATCATTTATCTACGCTTTGCTGCTGGTTGTAATCCATTCCGGTGCCATCGCACAAACAAAATGGATACAAAACCAAGGTCCGAACGATGTCTTGTTTTCCATAGCTGGATTTGATGGCCCGGAAGCCGTACGATATGATGCTGAGTTAGATGTTTACTTTGTGTCTTGCTTCAATGGAAATACTTCTGGAGATGCGAATGGTTACATTTCTAAAGTTTCCGGGGATGGGGAGATCATTGAGTTAAAGTTCCTGGTTGGCACAAAAGATTTTCCTTTTGATGCAGGCCGTGGCATGTTCATCACCGAAGATACACTTTGGGTTGCAGATCATGCTGGTGTGCATTTTTTCGATAAGAAATCGGGCAACCATTTGGGCTTTGTAGATTTCTCATCTGAAAATCCCCGGTTCTTAAACGATATTGCGGCCGACAATCAGGGAACCTTGTATGTAACTGATACCGGGGCGCGAAAAGTGTATCGGTTTAATACTATCGGCTATGAATTGGTGATAGAGAATTTACCAATTATGCCAAATGGTATTACGTTATTGCCCAATGGAAATTTGGCATTGGCTCCATGGCGCGAAGGTCCAAATATTTATCAATTAAATCCCGAAACCGCGGAATTGCTTATCTTTGGAACTGTTAATGGTTCTGATAATTACGATGGCATCGAGTTTTTTGAGGGTGCTTTGATTACATCAACGCAACAAGATTCAAGCTTACATATTATGCTTAACGGGCAGGATGAACTATTTATCAAAGTGTCTGGGCGTCCGGCTGATATTGCCATTAATCCCTATGAAAAAGTAGTAGCAGTTCCTTATGTTGCGCTCGGTAAAGTTGATTTTTGGAAACTTAAGTAATGATGAAAGAATTAAGGTGGGGCGTATTAAGTACCGCCAAAATTGGTGTAAAAGATGTAATACCGGCAATTCAAACAACGGAGGGTAATCGTGTGGTCGCCATTTCATCACGGTCGATGGAAAATGCAATGGAAACTGCCCATAGATTAGGAATCGAGAAAGCTTATGGCAACTACAACGACCTTCTCGAAGATCCGGATATAGATGTAATTTACAATCCCCTACCCAATCACTTACATGTGCCTTATACGGTTAAAGCACTAACATCAGGTAAACATCTTTTGTGCGAAAAACCGGTGGCTATGAATCATCAGGATGCGTTAGATTTAGCTAGAATCGCATCAAAACATCCCCAATTAAAGGTGATGGAAGCGTTCATGTACCGCTTTCATCCACAGTGGGCCTTCATCCGTAAAATTATTGATTCCGGTGATATCGGAGATATTCGCCACGCACACTCAACCTTTACGTACTTCAATAATCAGCCGGATAATATTAAAAACCAGGCTGAACTTGGAGGAGGAAGTTTATTAGACATCGGTTGCTACTGTGTTAATTTTTCGCGCTGGGTGTTTCAATCAGAACCCTTAGAAGTACAATCGATGATGAGCTTTGACCCTGTTTTTAACACCGATCGTTATACCTCAGCATTGCTAACTTTTAAGGGCGGAGCAGCCAGCTTTTTGTGCGGCATGCAAATAACTCAAGATCAACGGGCACAGATTTATGGCTCCCGCGGTAAAATAGAAATCAGCATTCCTTTTAACGACGCCGACGAAATTCAGCGAAAAGTTACCGTAACAAAAAACGGAGAATCTAAAACTCATTTTTTTGAACCCTGCAACCAATACGAATTGCAAGTAGCTGCATTCAGCAATGCCATTCGAGAAAAGAAAGAGGTGCCCATTCCTTTATCTGATGCAGTTGCAAACATGAATGTAATTACCAAAATTTTTACTAATTACCTTAAGTAAAGGTTTTTTCGCGAAAAAGAGGCTCAAACCTCAATGAGTGTCAATTGCACTAAATACGGATGATGGAAAATTAGCATAAATATATTTCTTGAAATGAGATAGAATTTATGGCATTTCAGACGCAAGAAGAGCTTAAAATACGGGCAGCGGCAGAACTTATCTTAAGTATTCCTTGCTTTTATTTCCTTCCCTTGCCCATAGTTAACGAATGATTAACTGAATTACTCAGTTTGCATTGAAAATTCGTATTTTCACTACTTCTTGAAAACAGTTTTAAATAAAGCCTATGCCTTCTCTGGTTACTTTTAATAACAAAATTGACAAGGAATTTAGCAGAGCCGTAAAAAAACGTGTGAATGCCTATTTCGAAGAAAAAGGTATTTCAAAGCATGCAAATACTGCTATGGTAATAAAAACTATTGCAATTCTGTCGTTGTATTGGGTGCCTTTTGTATTGATTCTAACTGCCGGTTTTTCGGTAGAAGTGATGTGGTTGCTATGCCTTATTATGGGAATAGGAATGGCGGGAATTGGTTTTGCTGTAACGCACGATGCCCTGCATGGAGCCTATTCATCAAACCCCACCGTAAATAACATTCTTGGCACCATGTTCGATTTAGTTGGTGCTAACGGCTACATCTGGAAAATCACGCATAATATCATTCATCACACTTACACAAATATTCACGGCCATGATGAAGATCTTGAAGTAGCTGAGTTTATCCGGTTATCCCCACATACCGAGTATAAACCTGTTCATCGCTTTCAGCATGTACTCGCATTTCCTGCGTATAGTTTTGCTACTATTTTCTGGGTGTTTGTTAAAGACTACTGGTACTTCTTTAAATCTCCCTTAGGTCCGTATGAGAACAAAAAACACCCTACAAAAGAGTGGGTTAAACTCATCATCACAAAAATAGTAGTGTACACCTTAACCATTGTTCTGCCGTTAATGCTACTCGATATCACCTGGTGGCAATATCTAATCGGCTTTTTAACTGTGCATCTTTCAGCCGGCCTAATATTAGGTATTATTTTTCAGTTGGCGCATGTGGTTGAGAGTACCACCCACCCATTGCCCAATGAGGAAAACATGATTGAAAACCATTGGGTAATACATGAGATGCTTACTACCAACAACTTTGCCAGAAAGAATAAGGTGCTTTGCTGGTATGTTGGGGGGTTAAATTTTCAGATCGAACATCACTTATTCCCTAAAATTTGTAGCATTCACTACCCTGATATCAGCCCAATTGTAGAAGAAACAGCCAAAGAATTTGGCATCCCATACAACTGCCACGAAACCTTTCTAGAAGCCGTTGCTTCGCACTATCGAACGCTCAAAAAATTTGGTGATAAAGACTTCACTTGGTCACCGACAGCTGCATAAACATTAAGTTGTATTAAAGCTCATCAATAGATGAGCTTTTTTTTTATACAATTATCTACATTACCATATAAACCAACAATGTGCTGTGCGACAAACTTTCTCGATCTTATTGCTCTTACTTACACTTGTACTTAGCACCGAAGCTATTGCACAGGCTTCTGCTATTCGTGGGGTACTTGACCTACGCACTCAGGTCTTGAATGAAAATACCTCCATCGAGTTAAGCGGTGAGTGGAGATTTTACTGGCAAAAATTAGCACGTAGTTCTAACGAGTTGCGAGAATTACCGATGATTGTTCAAACACCACACTTATGGCCCGAAGACATTTTACTGAGTTCGCAGGGCTACGGAACCTACACATTGGAAGTTCTATTGCCCGAAAACCATTCCGGTTTGGCACTCCAAATACCATTAGTCTACAGCGCATACACCCTTTTTATAAATGGAAACCGAGTTGCAAGCGCTGGCAGTGTAGGCACGAATAGTACAGCGCACAAACCAAACTGGAACCAGAATACAATACCATTAACCATCGATTCTAAACAGGAAAGAATCGAAATTATCCTTCAGGTGTCTAATTATTCACATTACCGTGGAGGTATTGCTGAGCCTTTTTTAATCGGCCATTTAAACGAATTAAGCAGAAATCGGGAATTAGCGCTAGCGCAGCAGTTTTTCGCTTTTGCGTGTTTCATTATTGCAGGGGTCTTCTTTTTAGCTTTGTTCTATTTTGGGCATTCCGAAAAAGCAATCATCTTTTTTTCTCTGTTTTGTCTGTTTTATAGCCTTAGAATTATATCTACCGGGCTTTATCCAATTCTGATTATGATACCTAGCCTGCCTTGGTGGCTAACCATCCGGCTTGAATACATCTCATTTTATGCTGCCGCAATCTCTTTTGGTTTATTCATCTATACTTTATTTCCTGAGGTTTGCCAGCGAAGGATTATATATGCCTTAACCGGTATATTTTTGTTCTTCATTGTTAGCACTGTATTTCTACCTGCCAGATTATTTACTTCGTTTATCGACTACTACATCGTTATTGTGGTTCTTCACTCAATGTACCTTACTTATGTAACCATCATAGGAGTAACTCAAAAAAAATCAGGGGCTCTTTTTATTTTTCTGGGTATCAGCATTTTGTTTCTGATTGTTACTTTCGAAATATTAATGTACTACGAAATAATTAATGTAGCCGCGTGGATTTCGAGCTTGGGCTATGTAGTATTTCTCGCATTTCTGTCGCTAACAATATCGAATCGTTTTGTTTATCGATTCAACCAGGCCAAGCAAGAAGCCGAAACAGCTTCTGTTGCCAAAACGCATTTTTTATCAACCATGGGGCATGAGTTGCGAACACCCCTTAATGCAGTTATTGGCTTATCCGAATTATTGCTTGATAGTAAATCAGAAGCGGAGAAAACTCAATTCGCAAAAACAATAAAGAAAAGTGGCGAGAACCTGCTTGGTATTATTAACAACATACTCGACTTTACAAAAATTGAATCTGATGAGGTTCAATTCGATTATAAACCAACCCATGTTCCTACCTTACTTGCGGATACCATTAAAATGCTTGGCTCGCTGGTTGATTCCAAAAAAGTGAATCTAAGTTTCCGTTTTGATGACTCACTGGGCCATTTTTTAATTATCGATCAATCCAGATTACAGCAAATAATCATCAATTTAGTGGGTAATGCGATCAAATTTACTGAGGAAGGAGAAATTTCTGTACAAGTAACAACAACCGAATCCATTTCAGAAAAAGATCAGATTTTATTCATTGTAAAGGATACCGGCATTGGCATACAGGAAGAGAAAATGAGTTTACTTTTCGATCGTTTTTCGCAACTTGACGCCGACCGATCAAGAAAATATCAAGGCACAGGGCTAGGCCTAGCCATCAGTAAACGCCTGATTGAAGCGATGGGGGGGCGAATTTGGGTACAAAGCAAACCCAGTGTGGGTACTACATTTTACTTTACATTGGTGGCAAAATCTGCTTCTAATAGCGAAATTAAGAATAACACTCCTCAACAAATTGAACAAGAAAATCCACTTACAAAAGAACTTGATATACTGGTGGTAGAAGACAATATTATCAACCAGAAAGTAGTAATTAAAGTATTGGAACGTCTGGGATATACGGCAGATTTAGCGGTAAATGGGTTTGAAGCTATCAAAAAAGTGAAAGACAACACCTACGATTTAATTTTCATGGATATGGAAATGCCCGAAATGGATGGTATTGAAGCTACCTTTAGAATTAAAACCCTCCCAGATCTAAGAAAACACCCGATTATTGTTGCCATGACTGCCAACGCTACCACCGAAGATAAAACACGATGTTTTGAAGCCGGAATGAAAGATTTTATTGCAAAACCGATTACCCTTCAAACTACTCAGGATGTGTTATTAAAATGGTTTTCCACTAAATAGGCGCGTTTGTACTGCACATTAACTCATAGCTCGTACTACTTTAAAATCTGTATTCTGCTTTTCATGTTGATTGGAATCAGCCGTTCAGATTCTAATTTATTTGCGCAACAACCCACAGTACCCATACTCGATTTACGAGAGCATGATTTTAGTGCTACCCAAGTAGTACAGGCCGATAATAAATGGGCTTTTTACTGGAATAAACTATTGGATGTTGAAAATATCTCTCAATCGAGGCCAGATACGCTCATAGCATTTACTACAAATTGGGCAACCATCAATAATTTGGAGGAACAGGGGTTTGCAACCTATGCGCTTACCATTTATCTACCGGATAAACACCCGCCTCTTGCACTCGATATACCTGATTTTTACAGCGCCTATGAGCTTTACATCGGTGAGGAATTATTTTCAGCTAATGGAACAGTTGCTACAACAAAAGAACACTATGAACCTAAATGGTTACCACTAACAAAGCCTCTTGCTGGCTTTCGATCTGATACCTTAAGCTTGATATTGCAGGTTGCAAATTTCGACCACAGTAAAGGGGGAGCGTATCTTCCCATCAAAATTGGGGATGCCGATAAACTGTTCCGTGATCGGTATATTAGTTATGGGTATTCCTTCATTCTTACCGGTATCCTGCTTATGGCAGGATTGTTCTTTTTAGGGGTTTATCTTTTCGGGAGACGAGAAATTTCTATCCTGTTTTTTGCTGCTTTTTGCCTTGTATACAGCTACAGAATTATTGGCTTTGGGAGCTATGCTTTTCATATGCTACTGCCGGAATTACCGTGGATTTTCACCCTTAGAATTGAATACATCACGCTGTTTCTCTCTGGGTTACTTTTTGGGCTTTATACTTTGTACCTCTACCCTAGAGAAACCTCAAAACCGATGATTTATGTACTGAGTGCAATATCGGTTTTATTCATGTTAGAGTCGCTTTTCTTATCGCCAAGCATATTCACTCAACTTGTAATCCCATATTTCATCCTCCTTATTTTTTATCTGATTTTGGCATTTTATGTTTACATCAGAGCGGTGTTAAATAAGCGGCCCGGAGCTATTTACTCGTTAATAAGTTCAGGTGCAATTTTTGTTGTTTTTGGATATGAAATTCTGGTTTACATGGGGCTGTTTTCAACCTCTCTATTCCTCAACTTCGCCGGATATCTCTTTTTCTTCTTCTTTCAATCGTTGGTTCATTCTTTTAGATATTCTACCGCAATGCGCAAAGCGTTGCATCGCGCAGAAGAATCGTCGCGGGCAAAATCGCAGTTCTTATCAACCATGAGTCACGAGATCCGTACTCCCCTTAATGCAGTAATTGGCCTCTCGGGTTTATTGGCTGACAGTAACCTGAATGCCCGGCAACTAGAATTTGCAGGTACCATCAAAAAAAGTGGCGAAAACCTGCTTAGTATAATCAATAACATTCTGGATTTTTCAAAAATTGAATCGGGGAAACTTGAAATTGAAGATGCTGAGTTTAAACTTAGAGAAGTGATTGAAAACGTTCTCGATGTGGTAGCTTCATCCAAGAAAAAGCAACACCTCGAAATAGTGTATACCGTTTCGGAAGAAATTCCCCCTTATATAACCGGTGATGCCAGCCGAGTTCAACAAGTGCTTACAAACTTAATGGCTAATGCAATAAAGTTTACCGAGTTCGGCGAAATACTACTTTCGGTACATTCAGAACGCGTTTTTTCAGATTCAATAGTGTTACGATTTGAAGTGCAAGACACCGGTATTGGAATTAGTGAAGACAAAATGCATCGATTATTCCAATCCTTCACACAGGTTGATGCCTCCTCAACCAGAAAGTACGGGGGTACCGGGCTCGGGCTAGTAATTAGTAAGCGTTTGATAGAAGCGATGGGAGGTTCGATTTGGGTAAACAGCACGGTTGGAAAAGGAACTACCTTTTATTTTACCCTTCCGGTGGGACGTAGCCAACGTGTCGAAGATTTCAAAATCCCATCCATTTTAGAAAATAAGAAAGTGTTTTTGCTTGATGATAACGAGACAAATCTGCGCATTCTTCAGCATCAGCTTAAAAAAGCAAATTTGATGGTTTCTACCTTTAACAACCCGAAAATGCTGCTTTCTACCATCTCCGAATTAAAGCAATACGACTTCGGAATCTTAGACATGCAAATGCCCGAAATTGATGGTGTGGCAGTTGCTCGTAACATTCGAAAGAACTATAGCAGTACCGATTTGCCCTTAGTATTATTGAGTTCAATCCATGAGTTGGGCAATCATGAAGATAAATCATTGTTTGAGTTATTTCTGAAAAAACCAATCCAGCAAACACGATTTTTAAACAATCTTGAACGTTTATTTACTACAGATTTTACTCAACCCGAAAACACAGAAAACCATGAGAAACACCTTAAACTCTTTCAAACAGATTTTAAGGTGTTAATTGCCGAAGACAACGTTGTAAATCAAAAAGTTGCCTTCCGAATTCTGGAACGCATGGGCATCCAATCAGATATTGTGGAAAATGGGAAACAAGCTGTTGATGCCGTACTCTCTACCCACTATGACATCATTTTTATGGACATGGAAATGCCTGAAATGGACGGTTTAGAAGCCACACGAATTATAAAAAAACTGCGCCTTAACGAACGGGCAACCCCCATTATAGTGGCTATGACTGCCAACGCGTTACAAGAAGACAGAGAGCGATGTTTTGAAGCCGGAATGGACGATTTTATTGCAAAACCCATCTCGCTTGAGCTCACACGTAAAATGTTAATAAAATGGCTGGCAGACGACCTCCCTTAATAGCTTTTTACTACTCATTAAATAGCCATCTGTTATAATATGTGTGAACACAGAATCATGCTCATGCGCTCTTCAAAATTATTTCTAACCTTCTTAGCCTGTACTTTCTTACTAATTAACTGCTCTGAGTCTTTTACCATGTCGGAGCAGGAAACAGCAGAAATACTGCACACACTCTCCTCGGATGAAATGAAAGGGCGACATGCTTTATCCGAAGAAATAAAGTTTGCAGAAAATGTTATCGCCGGCAAATTTGGAGAGTTTGGGCTTGAATTTGCAGGCAATCAATCCAGTTATTTCCAAACGTTTAGCTTGCAAGAGGTTTCAATACGGTCTGAACAATTGTCGATTAATGGTACTGAGATAGACGAAACTCTTTACTTTGGGTTTTTTGTAGAGGATGACGTGGAACTAAATTCAGAAAACACCCAAATAGCCGTTCTCGAGCCCGGGCAAAACTTCAGAAGCCGTTTTAACGATGCTCGAACTTCAGCAGAAAATACACTTGTAATTGTAGATCCGGAATTTGACGACATCTTTAACCGGTATCAGTCTTTTTATTCGCGTAACAATCGCATTATGGAAGGTGAACTTAGAGGTAATGTCATTTTCGTTTTAAGTGATGCCAATGTAAATGAATTTTCTGCTCAGATTTCTACTCAATCAGAGTTTCATTCGTTACGGAATGTAATCGGAATAATACCGGGAAAACGAACCGATGAAATTGTGATTTTTTCTGCTCACCATGATCATTTGGGAGTCAGAAATATTGTAAATGCCGACTCAATTGCAAACGGCGCAAATGATAATGCATCCGGAGTAACGGCAGTGCTTCAATTGGCTAAATATTTTTCTCAACAACCTAAACCCGAGCGCACTTTGTTGTTTGTTACTTTTACTGCCGAAGAAATGGGTGGTTTTGGTTCAGAGTATTTTTCTAAACAACAAAATCCCGATGAAATTGTAGCCATGTTTAACATCGAAATGATTGGCAAACCGGCGGTTTCCGGCCCAAATACTGCTTGGATTACCGGCTTCGAACGGTCAACTTTCGGAGACATTTTAAGCAAAAGCACGAAAGATTCTGAGTATGAATTTTACCCAGATCCGTATCCAAACCAAAACCTGTTTTATCGGTCTGATAATGCCGTACTTGCTCGTCTTGGAGTTCCCGCACATACTATTTCTACTACTCCGATTGATGTTGATCGCGACTATCATGAAGTTTCCGATGAGTTCGAAACCATCGACATCAGCCATCTGAACAACACCATTCACGCGATTGCAAAAGCGGCAACCAGTATCATTTCCGGCCATGAAACACCTACCCGTGTAGATACTTCATTGGTTGATTAAATCATGGCTTCAGCGCTTGCTCAACATCGCTGATAATATCATTGATGTGTTCCAGCCCAACTGATATACGTACAGTTCCCGGCTGAATACCTACAGCCCATTGCTCTTGTTTAGAAAGTTTAGAATGAGTGGTGCTAGCAGGATGGGTTGCAATAGTTCGGGAATCTCCTAAATTCGATGAAAGTGAAATCAGGGAAAGCTTATCTAAAAATTTTTGTCCACCCTCCAAACCTGCTCTAAGTTCGAATGTAACCAAGCCCCCACCCTGCATCATCTGTCTTCTAGCTAATTCTACCTGAGGATGCGTTTCCAGGTGAGGATAATAAACATTGGAAACAGCTGGTTGATCTGACAAAAATTCAGCAAGCGCTTTGGCATTTGCACAATGCCGATCCATACGTACAGCGAGCGTTTCCAAACTTTTAGAAAGTATCCAGCCGTTAAAAGGCGACATTGCCGGTCCGGTATGCCGGCTCATAAACATTACTTCTTCGATCAATGCTTCTGATGCTAGTACGGCACCACCTAGTGTTCTGCCTTGCCCATCTATAAATTTAGTAGCCGAATGCGTTACCATATCTGCCCCAAGCTTAATTGGATTCTGCAGATACGGAGTAGCAAAACAGTTGTCAACGTTTACCAAGATATTGTGCCGATGTGCAATCTCAGAAATTGCTTCTATATCGAATACCTGAAGTCCGGGATTCGAAGGTGATTCTAGAAAAAACACCTTTGTATTGGGTGTAATCGCGGCTTCCCATTCGTCTAGGTCTGTGCCATCCACATACGTATAGCTTACATTCCAACGCGGTAATAATTGCGTTAGAATCTGATGAGTAGAACCAAAAACTGATCTACAAGCTACGATATGATCACCCGCCTTCATAAAAGAAGCCAAACTAATAAACATCGCAGCCATACCCGATGCCGTTGCTATACCGGCTTCAGCTCCTTCTAAAGCACATAACTTTTGTACAAACTCATCATTATTTGGATTCGAATATCTGGAATACACGTTCCCATCCAGTTCTTTAGCAAATAAGGCACGGGCGTGTTCGGCATCATCGAATAAGTAGCTCGAAGTTGCATAAATAGGTACGGAATGTTCACGATGCTTCGACCGTTCTGATTGCAAACGTATCGCGAGTGTTTCGAATGCTTTGTGTTCCATAGACTTCGATATATATTAAGTGAGTGATGCGTAAGATACACGCTCACTAATTCTTTATCTCAATATTCTTGATTATGAAAACAATCACTTACTTCCTTCTTTTTGTAACGATATCAATGTCTGTTGCAGCACAAGAATACGCTCAGACACAACTAGAAAACTCTCCACGGCATCATGAATGGATTACCATTAGTTCTAACGATCGTACACTTCTTACATTTGTAACCTATCCTGAGGTAGAAGAACAGGTTCCTGTGGTTTTAGTAATTCATGAGAACAGAGGATTGAATACTTGGGCACGGTCTTTTGCTGATCAGATTGCCGAACAGGGTTACATAGCTGTTGCACCCGACTTAATCAGTAATACTGAAGAAGGATTTGAAAAAACTTCTGATTTTGCAAGCTCAGATGATGCTCGCAGTGCACTGTACGACTTAGATCCTGACAACGTTACCACTGATTTGATGAATACCTTGGCTTATGCAAAAAACCTCGCAGCTGGAAATGGAAATGTAATTGTAGTTGGATTTTGCTGGGGTGGGTCCCAATCGTTTAGGTTTGCAACTAATGCCGGCAATAATATTGAACAAACCATTGTTTTTTATGGAACAGGACCACAGAACAAAGAAGCATATCAAACAATTCAAGTTCCTGTTTTTGGCTTTTATGGCGGAAATGATAATAGGGTTAACTCTACCATTGAATTTTCCGACTCTGCCATGGATCAATTTGAAAAAAACTATGACTATATAATTTACGAGGGCGCCGGACATGCATTTATGCGCCGTGGCGACGACCCATCTTTACCGGCAGATGACGCCAATAAATTAGCCAGAGATAAAGCCTGGGAAAAGCTGAAAGAGATCTTAGCTTCCTATTAGTTTTCGCACATGCTTTTCTTGTACCTAACGAAATCTTAGGTGGTATGTGAACGGTTGGTTTTATATGTTCAGCCGTTTAGCTGATGTTTGCCTCAATGATGCATTTTCGGAATATAAAACGAGGATAGTCAGCTTACTACTTATCAACTATACAACACAATCTCTATGAGCACATCAGACAATTCTGTTTATCAGGTTAAGTCGTTTAATACAGGGCTAATTTTAATTGCAATTGTAGCCTCGTTAGGTGGCTTACTTTTTGGCTACGACACAGGAGTAATCAACGGTACACAATTTTATTTTAGCAAGTATTTTGATTTAGATGCCGCTATGAAAGGCTGGGTAGTTGGTAGCGCATTACTGGGGTGTTTAATTGGAGCTGCATCTTCCGGCTTAATAAGTAGCTCGATTGGCCGAAAGAATTCCCTCATCTTATCTGCTGGATTATTTACAATTTCTGCATGGGGATCTGGATTGCCTGAGTTTTTACCGCAGTCGGTTTCACTTTTAGTTATGTTTCGGATTTTAGGCGGGTTGGGTATAGGAATTGCATCTATGAATGCACCCACCTACATCGCAGAGTTGTCTCCCGCGAAAATTCGTGGAAAGATGGTAACCTACTACCAGATGGCTATTGTTATCGGCTTTTTTGTGGTTTTTTTAGCTACCTATGCCATTGGGCAAGGCGGCGATGAAGTGTATAACCTTGAGCGTGGTTGGAGACTTATGTTCTGGTCGGAATTAATTCCCTGTACGCTCTTTTTAGTACTTCTGTTTTTCGTGCCTAAAAGTCCGCGTTGGTTAATGCTTAAAGGCCGAGAAGAAGAAGCAGTTATCGTACTAGAGCGAGTGCATGGTAAGGAAATGGCGAATGTGGAATTGATGGAAATCAAAGAATCCCTCAAAGGAAAGCAGACTACGCCATTTAAAGATCTACTCAAGAAATCGGTGTTGCCAATAATTGTAATCGGTTCGGTAATTTCAGGTTTACAGCAGTTTACAGGGATCAATGCCGTGCTATATTTTGGTGCAGATATTTTTGAAAAAGCCCTTGGTTTTGGTCAGGATGAAGTGTTAGCCCAGCAAATACTACTTGCCGGAGTTAATTTCTTATTCACTTTCATTGCTATGTTTAGTGTAGACAAATGGGGGCGTAAACCTCTTATTATTTCAGGCTCAATTGGTATGATTGTTGGGTTTTTGATGCTTGGCGTATCGTTGATGACGGATAATATCGGATTGATATCGCTAATTGGTGTGTTAGTATTTATTGGTTCTTTTGCAATGAGTATGGGGCCTGTAGTTTGGGTGCTGCTTTCTGAGATGTTTCCTAACAGCATTCGAAGTGCCGCTATGAGTATTGCTGTTGCGGTACAATGGGCCATGAACTACGTGGTGTCGCAAAGTTTCCCGATTGTAGTAGAAAGTGAAGTAAACAACAGTGCTTTCTGGAATGGATCGCTTCCTTACTTTATTTTCATATTTTTCATCATTCTAATCATTGTATTTACCATGAAATACATCCCCGAAACTAAGGGAAGATCACTCGAAGATTTAGAAAAAATTTGGGAAGAGAAATACGGTACCATTTCATAACACTTTTTCATTTTGAAATCTAAACCCGCTATAATTGATGGATTAGATCAGGTCTTTGAAAAGGTGATTCGGTATGTGGAAGCACAACCGGATTATCTTTTTGAGGCTTCGGAAGCCGAAGGAAAATGGACCACTGGGCAACAACTCGAGCATTTAACAAAAAGTGTTACACCTATTATACTTGGTTTATCCGGGCCGGCAATCATACTTAAATTCCGATTTGGCACTATCAGTCGGGATGAGATGTCGTACGATGAGCTTCTGGCTTTGTACCATCAAAAGTTAGAGGAAGGTGGTAAATCATCTTACCCTTATATCCCCGATCCTGTACCAATTTCAGCAAAACCAACGGTGTTACAAACATTCGAAAGAAAGGGTGAAAAACTACTCAAGCTAATTGATCGTTGGACTGAGGGAGAGATTTCTACTATTGGTGCTAAACATCCGTTATTGGGATTATTATCCATCCGCGAGTTGCTGTACTTTACAGAGTTTCATACACTGCATCACTTAGTAAGCATAAAAAGAATCAATTAATCTTCGAGTTGTACGCTTATTTCTTTATTAATCTGTGATTAAACATAGACTTACACATAATCCTATCATATGGAGCGCAATTTAAAGCGTACCCTATTACCCGGACCAAGTTGTCCTACTCGCCAAATTAGATAATTAACCACACGTAAAATTCTAGGGTACCCACCAACCGTTTGGGCATCTTTCATCAATAAAATGGGCACTCCGGAAGGTGGTAACTGAATGATTCCCGGTGCTACCGCAGCCGATTTCATATCCGAGACATTGGTTTCGAGTTTAAGCCCAGTGAACCGAATAGCCATTCTGTTAGAAGTTGATTCGACCCAAAAATCTGTATCTAACATCTGCTGTTTTTGTGCCTCATCCAACACGTTCCACTCCGGCCCCGGAACTACATCTATTACTAGCTTACTAGAAAAATATGGAATTTGCAGATCGTGAACGGACAGTAGTTCATCCACCTTAATTGGCTTCCACTCTAACACGTCGCCTGCTTTTATTAGTCGGCCATTAACCCCCCCAAAAGCACCCGGCACATAGGTTGAATATGAGTCCATAACTTTGGGTAAATCCCATTCACCTCGAATTGCGATATATGTTCTTACCCCGCTTTTGGGATGTCCGATTTTCAGCACGTCACCTTTGCTAATCTGTAGTATTGTATATCTATCTACCTTACGATCATTAACCCGAGTATCTGATTCAGCTCCGGTTATCGCGATTTTTGCGGGTGACTCGAACTCAAAGGCACCTCCATCATACGTACATTCGAGTACCGGAGCGTGCTCTTTATTTCCAACCAATCGGTTAGCTTCACCCATCGATTTAGTATCCATTGCGCCTGAAACGGGCACTCCATATTTTCGAAATCCAAATCTTCCTAAATCCTGAATTGTTGTATAAAAACCGGGTGAAAGTACGTTCAAGCGACCCATCTCTATTCTGCCTCTACAAATGTGATGAGATCGCCCGGTACTATGCTAATCGGTGGCTTACGGGTTGCATCAAAAAACTGATGCTTACTAGTTCCTATAATATTCCAACCACCGGCACTTGAAAGCGAATACACCCCGGTTTGAGCCCCGCCAATACCCACAGAACCTGCCGGAACAGAAACACGAGGGGAAGCAAGCCGAGGCACCGATAATTCCGGTTTAAGACCTTCCAGAAATATAAACCCGGGTAGAAATCCAATCATTGCTACTTTATAAGTGATTTCTGTGTGCTTTTGAATGATCTCAGCCTTATTAAATCCCGTATGCTTCTCTACACGGTCCCAATCCAAACCTTTTGAATAATCTACTCTTACCCGGTAAGTACGGGGCGCTGTTTCTCTTTCTTCTACTGAGAGATTAGTTAATTCCTTTAGCAGTTGTTTTTTCTGTGTAATGACTGCATCCCAAAAAACTGTAATATTTTCATAAGCGGGAACCACATCAATTATTCCCTCAATATGCGTGTGTTCTAACATGCGATAAAGCTGATGAACACGCTCGAGTTTGTCACCATCAACTATTGGTGATAAAATTACCGAATTCTCGTTTAAGTCTGCAACTTCCCAAATTTGATGGTTAATACGCAGCGATGGTGCAGCCATAATCCTTCAGATATTGATGAATTTGTTTTGCTAAATGAATTGCACCGCCTGTATCGCTATGCAAGCACAATGTTTCTGCAGAAATCGGTTTGATCTTACCCGAGAATGTTTCTACCACCCCATCTATTACCATTCGGTGTATGTGCCCTTGTACTTTAGCAAAATCGTGCAAAACAGCACCAGGCTTAGTTCGCGCCCTAAGATCTAATGAATCCTCGTAAGCACGATCGGCAAAAACCTCGTTTACACATGTAAATCCTTGTTGTTCGGCAACTTTATTTAATACGCTATTTGGAAGCGTATATATGGGAACATTAAGCGCAACACTTTTAATACTTTCTACAATGATACCTGCAGTTTCCAGATCCTTTGCCGCAAAGTTATACAATGCGCCATGAGGCTTTATATGATGAATTTCTACCCCTATTTCGGTTGCAATTTCCATAAATCGAAGCACCTGTTCTTTTAATGATTGCCTCAATTTTTCCGCTGAAATATCCAGCACTTTTCGCCCAAAATGTTCTTTATCAGGATAAGAAGGGTGCAAACCTACTGCCACGTCATGATCGATGGCTAAACGAATGGTTTGTCGAATGGATTCGTCATTGCCAATATGCCCTCCACAAGCAATATTGCATGAAGTGATGTACGGCATAATTTTTTGATCGTTCAGCTTACTTTCTGCCGTTTTCCATTCTCCTAAATCGCAATTTAAATCTATTCGCATATCATAAAAATTGAAATACTGCATTTAAACTTCGAATACCCAATGCGCATGCAACCAGTAATACTACAATACCTGCCAAATTTTGAAAAACACTGTTTGTATACACGCCTAGGAGTTTGGTTTGGTTCATCAAATACAAAAGAAAAACGGCAACCAACGGTAATAAAATTCCATTGGTAACCTGAGCAAACTGAATAATTTCGATCGGACTGCCCCCAAACATACTTGATACTATACCAAGTGCCAGAATACTCACCCACACCAATCGAAATTTGAAAGTTCGCAGGCTTGTAGCCTCCCAACCAAGTATGCCTCGCGCAGCGTAAGCGGCAGCTAGCGGCGCTGTTATTGCCGATGAAATTCCTGCTGCAAACAATCCGATACCCAGAAAATAGCCCGACCAGTTGCCAAGCAATGGTTCCAGTTGTTGGGCCATATCTGCTGCCGAGTTGATGTCTTCGCTACCAAACAATGTGGTTGCGCTTGTAATAATAATACACATCGATATTACCCCACCAATGATAATGGCCGTTGCATTTTCTTTTCTAAGATCCGATAACGAGCGCACACTCGAGTATTTTTCTTTTACCAAAGAGGCGTGTAAAAATAAATTGTAGGGTACTACAGTTGTTCCAATCAAGCCAACCAACAGAACCCAATCGGTTTGGCCGGTAAACGGGATAAACATCCCTCGTAAAATTTGGCGAATGTCGGGCTCAACAACCACTGCTGTGGTTAAAAAAACAACACTTAGCACCATTACCAATCCAATTAAAAACCATTCGATCAGTTTTACTTCTCCAATAAATAAAATCAAAAAGGCGATGCCACCCAGAATTAGCGGAGCCAGTGAAATCTCTGAGGTTCCGATAGTGTAGGTTGGCGAGCCAAATAACTCTTCGAATCCTAGTACTGCCCCCGAGATATTTCCACCTTCGTAGGCGGCATTTCCAATAATGATAGCTCCAAAGATGAGAATAACTGCCGCCCAACGAAATACCGGAACCTGAAGCTGTTCGCGAATGGCTTCACCGAATCCACTTTGTGTTACCAACCCAAGTCGAGCAGTCATTTCTTGCAAAATGATGGTGGTAAACACCGAAAAAACCACCGCCCACAGCAAGGTGTACCCTCCGGTAACGCCCGCAATTGTACAAATAGTTACGGTTCCCGGGCCTATAAATGCAGCTGTTACTAGTGTGCTGGGGCCAAAATATTTAGAAATAGATAGCTTCAATAAAAAAAGGTTTAGGTTTTAGTATCTCGCTTTTATTTATCATTCTATAAAATTATTATAAGCCCAACGAATCAGTTTTTCCAACAATAAATGAAAGCACACTTTGCATGGCGGGAAATAAAACAGTTCCAACCGATCTAAGTGTTGATGATTACATCAATGCTATTGAACATCCGCAGCGTAAAGAAGATTGTAAAGCCATTTTGTTGCTAATGAAAAAACTATCTGGCAGAGTACCGGTAATGTGGGGAAGCAGTATTGTAGGCTTTGGAAAATATCACTACAAATACGAAAGTGGTCGTGAAGGTGATATGATAATGACCGGATTTTCGAATCGAAAAAACGCCATTACTTTGTACATCATGGATGGTTTTAAACGCCATACCGAGTTGCTGGAAAAAATTGGCAAGTACAAAACAGGAAAATCTTGTTTTTACATAAAACGGCTTTCGGATATAGACATTGAGGTGCTTTCTATTGTAATTTCTGAATCGCTTAAAGCGGTAGAAAATAAATACACTATTCTGGAATAAAGACTATTCGTTTAACATAAGGAAAACGTGAACTTAGGAATAATTAACATTCTACCTCGTACATCTTCGCTGGAATTTGATTCCGGATTAATCGAGAGTGATCTGTATTCCGGAGATAACACAACTGAAATCGCCCGTTAAATAAACATGTAAGCATACGGATGGAAAACACAATCGAATTAACAACTACCATTAAAGCGAGTGCCGAAAAAGTTTGGGATACCATAACAAATCCGGATAAGATTGAGCAATATATGTTTGGCTCTCGTACTGATACAGATTGGAAACCCGGTAGTAAATCGAATTTTTACATAGAACAAGACGACAAGCAAATTACTATTGTAAAAGGAGAAGTTATCCGAAATATCCCTCAAAAATTACTCGAACATACACTATTCCCAAACGATAATAAGCTCAACGATACGCTTGAAAACTACATTCTGATCACCTATCAATTGGAAGAACACGACGGGGAAACTGATCTTACAATTACTCAAAAAGGATTTAAGTATGTGGAAGCGGGCTTGCAACGATACATTGATACCCAAAAAGGTTGGAAAATTGCCTTACCTAAACTGAAAGAAGTAGCGGAATCTTGAGTTCTCAACCAAATAATCCACTGCATGGGATTAAGCTCAAACAAGTTGTTGAGGATTTAGTGAACTATTACGGATGGGAACAACTGAGCTTTCATGTGGATGTGAATTGCTTCAAAAATGATCCTTCGGTCAAATCGAGCTTGAAATTTCTACGACAACATCAATGGGCGCGCGATCAGGTTGAAGACCTTTGGGTGGAGGTTATCTGGCCGATGAAAAAAGGTGCTGATTGAATTATCGCCCCACCAAATTCAACATTTGGTTCTCGAGTAACATCAATATTAAAACACCCACAATTCCGATACCAATCTTAGTTAATTTTGTTTTCCAGTTAAAAGACTCAGGCTTTATCAGAACTTTCGATAAAGCGGCCATCACTTTTTCGCGATTGTACCAAAGCACAAAATTTACAGCTGTAAAATAACTGATTGCACTCATCATTGCGCCGGTAGAAATCTCGTAGAAATAATCCACAATGATGATATTTAGCAGGATCGGAACGAGAATAGCTGCACCAAGAATTTTAGTACGTTCAAAAAGTAGCAGCAACGATCCCAATAACTGAGAGCCTCCAATAAATACAATGTAGCCGAACGAATATCCAAAAAAGGTCCATGCCAGATCGAAGCCTCCAACCTCAGCTAATGGTAACGATGCAACCTTATCGGGTACTCCATTTTGATAAAACTGTCCACCCATAATTTTGCCTAACCCATAAATGCTAAGCATGGTACTTGCATATAATCTGGCGATAAATTCGAAGTGTTGTACCCAATTCTCTTTCATGAAAACCTCCATTTATTCGCGAAGGATGTACGCAGACTCACTATTTTGTTACGTAGACGGTTGATAATTTTTCATCGTATTTCGGAATCAACGATTGCCAATCGTAGTACTCGACAAGTTTTCGGGTATTGTAAGATTTAATGTTTTCGTAATTCAAGATCATCTGCTGCAATCGTTCATGAAATGTCCCTTCTTCGTACAGAAAAGCGGGTTTCGAGGCTTCATCCAAATGCCCGGGATATGCCAATCTGTTCGGGAGCAAGGGAATACATCCACAATACATTGCCTCCACTACACTTCCTCCAAAAAAATCCTGCTTTGAAGTAACCGGCAAAATATCACCTTTCCACAACCACTGGGCATACTCTTCGAAGGATTCTGCATAGCCCCAATGCACGATGTGCTCTGACAAACTTTCTTTTGCTTCCTCAAAGCTTTTAGGAATCATTTCGTTGTGCTCACCTAAAATAGCTAGTTTAAAATCGATGCCTTTTTCGCTGATTTTCTTCAAAGCTGAGAAAAACGGTTTCGGGCGTTTATCGTACTCCCAACGATGATTCCAAATCACCAATGGCACTTCGTAGTTGTGTTCCGTTTGGTGTACATCAAAAGGTGAAAGATCTAACCCCAAATGCAGAACCTCACTTTTTTTCTCGATTAGCTTAATGTTTGATTTATCGCGCTTATCCGGGAATTGATTTAAAAATGCCGGCAATGCTTCCAGAAAAGAAGTTCGATGATATTCGGAATTAAACAACACTCGATCAGCTCCCAAAGCTGACGTGTAATTGATAAAAGCGTAATGGTTATCGCGTTTATGCTTTACATCCCGATCTTGTGGCGACCATGGATAGGTAAGTTGATTCTCGTGAAAATAGATCGCTGTTGGAATACCCGCTGATTTATTTCGGGTTAATCCAAGAAAGGTGGAAAAATCCAACATGGAAGTGCCTAGAATCAGATCCGGCTTGTAATCCAACTCATTAAACTGCTTGGCTAGTGATAGCGCTCCACCGTGCATCCGCCATTTCCAATGCCTGCCTGGTAAGCTTAGAATTTCGATTTGATGACGAGAATACTTTTTTAGCCCTTTCGCCCATTGGCGATGAGAACCGGAAAAGAAGGGTTCTAGGAGGACGATTTGAAGGGGCTTCTTATTGATCTGTTTACCTTAGCTATAGTAATTAAAAATGAAAGATTTAAAATTTAAGATGGTACACTAATTTTAAATCTTAAATTTTGAATTTTGAATTCTCTTCAGCCCATTCATAAAAATTAACCGTATCCATGAGTTTGAAATCGGTGGAGGGATACAGCTGATTACCGATATCGTTGTCCTTGCCCGTTTCCAGATACATGCCACAGGCATTGGTTTCCCGACATAATTCTTTAGCTCGCTCTATCAACGCTTTTGAAATCCCTTTTCCACGGTTATCCTGGTGCACGAATAAATCGTTGAGTAGCCAATACCTCGCTAACCGTGTGGATGAAAACAAAGGAAAGAGTTGCACAAATCCGACGGCCATCTCCCCTTCCCATGCCATAAAAATCTCCGATTCATTATGTTCGATGCGATCTTTTAAAAACGACTTGCTCGCTTCCAAATCCGAAGGTTTATTATAAAAGCGCCGGTATTGATCGAATAGCTCGTTGAGGGCATCGAGGATGGATAGGTCGGCTTTTAATATGGTCATTTAAATTGTATTACTTAGTCAATTGAATAAATTTAATCAGTATATCGAGTAAATTGTTATGTCATAGAAGAAAAGAAGCACTAATATTTGGTTCGAGCAAAAACAAGTTAATTTACTCCGGAAAAGCATCCAATCGTTCAAAGGTTATCATCAAATCATCTCTTTTCCAAGTCATGCCAGTTTCACCTTCAAAATCCATCTCCCAATATTGCAGAGGCTTGTCACCATCGTAATACAAGACATCAATAACCGGGCGATGCGCATTCACCCTCCAGATTCCACTTTTTCGGCCTTCTGAAGTAATCTCCTGAAACAAATTATCCCATCGAACAAAAACCGCTTGAAACTCTTCTGAAGTAAATGACTCAGTAATTACTACACCTTCATTTTGAACCTCTTTCACCATCCAAAGTCCAACAGCAAGCGTTGCAGGGTGCTTAGGAATGTCTGCGACTCGTCGAATATACACTATCACTTCTTCCCCGTTTTCTATTCGTATCCATTTCATTGTGCTATCGCTGAGCATCTCTACCGAAAAGGGTCCGAATTCGTTAGCAAAACCTGTTTTCACATTAACAGTGAGTGAATTTGAAGTGGCATCAAAATCCCAGGTACCATCGCTGTTTGTTAGCCACCCATTCCCACTAGTGTAGCTTCCATCGGCATTAAATTCCGTCCATTTTGCTAAAGGCGTCATCGATTCCTGTCCCACCATAACCGACGTCGTTTCCCATAATCCTGTAATCTGGCTATTCACATTTAAACTATAGAATAGTGATAGGAATACAATCAGATTCAGTTTCTTGTTTGCTCTAATAACCATTTGTAAATATTTGGATTAGAATACGCCGGATTCCATGCATCATGCCCCGACTCATTTATGATTGAGTATACAAATTCTGAATTTGGAACCGAATCTATAGTTTCTTTTTGCTCGAGATTTAACGCTCTGTAATCTGTTAAGTGTTGATAAACCTCCTCTGCATATCTGACTGAGACCCTATCGTCATCTTTGTTATGAATGATCCAAAATGGAGTATCACCGATATTGTCACAGTCATTCTCGCATTTAATTCGACCGGCAATGGGAATCAAAGCTGCAATTTTATCGGAATACTTTTTTGCGATCTCCCAGCTACCACCTGCACCATGACTTAATCCTGTAAGTATAACCCGATTCTTGTCTCCCGAATATGTTGCCGAAACTTCTTCAAGAATGTTGAACAATGTTTCAGAGTGATGATGCCAGCCTTTCGTTTCCGGCGGACCAATATCCAGATGTGGATTTATAATTATAAATGAGTCTTGAACCATTGCTGCGATTTCGGGATCTGGGAATTCCTGAATGGCAAACTTTGCCGGACCGTCATGTTTTGCATCAATTTTTTGGCTGCTTACTCCAAGTCCGCCTGTAAGAAAAAGAATAACGGGATACTTTTTTGTTTCATCATAATTTTTGGGCAAATACAACCAATATCCGTCCACCCTATTTCCCGAAAGTCCCTCTGTAATCAACACCTGCTTACCGGGCTTTGCAGCGTTGAAATTGCAAGAGAATCCAAACAATACACTGAATAAAACTATCCAAGTTAAAACCCGATCAGATCCTTCGGAAGTACCCTCAGGATGACGGTCTGGAGTTTTATTCCTAATTCTCATATTCCTAATTATTAATAGCCGCAATTGCGGCCGCTACCTTTTCCCCATCTGTCGCTGCCGATACAATTCCACCGGCATATCCGGCCCCTTCCCCGCACGGAAATAATCCTTTGATGCGAACATGCTCAAGCGTTTTTCGATCTCTGGGGATTCGAACAGGCGAGGATGTACGTGTTTCTGGAGCATGAACTACCGCTTCGTTTGTGAGATATCCACGCATGGATTTATCAAACATTCGGAATCCTTTCTGCAACGCTTTGTGTACAAAATTCGGCAATACTTCCCCTAATTCTACCGGAGTTATTCCCGGCGAATACGAAGTATCGGGCAAATTCGAAGACATTCTTCCTTCCACAAAGTCGAGTAGTTTTTGAGCAGGTGCGGTTTGAGTTTCTCCTGCCGCCTTCCATGCTTTCCGCTCGATGGATTTCTGAAATTCCATGGCGGCTAAAGGTCCAAATTTTTCGAATGGTTTAAAATCTGCTTCTCGAAGTTCTACCACAATCCCCGAATTTGCCGTGGAGCGGGCTCGACGGGAAGATGACCAACCATTGGTTACAATTTCGCCCGGACTGGTAGCACAGGGTGCAATAACCCCACCGGGACACATACAAAAGGAATACACGCCACGCCCATCCACTTGTTTTACAATACTGTATGGGGATGGAGGCAGATACTCACCGCGATCATCGCATGAGTACTGAATTCGATCAATCAAAGACTGGGCATGTTCTACCCGAACTCCAACCGCGATGGGTTTTAATTCTATCTCTATTTCTTTTTGATGGAGTAATTCGAAAATATCACGAGCGGAATGACCTGTTGCCAAAATCACTTGATCTGCTTTAAACACTTCCCCAGATTTTGTTTTCACGCCTTTTATGGAGTCAGCATCCAACAAGAAGTCGGTAACACGAGTGTTGAAATGAATTTCGCCGCCACGCTCCAAAATTGTT
Organism: Balneolaceae bacterium; assembly: GCA_965228545.1. Classification (GTDB taxonomy): domain Bacteria; phylum Bacteroidota; class Rhodothermia; order Balneolales; family Balneolaceae; genus HXMU1420-13. The sequence goes on along the minus strand of OZ245822.1, from coordinate 3,717,899 downwards.
TCGCGCATCTTCGCGATGATACCGGGCAGTTTGTTTGTACCAATATGTGGTTGAGCCTCCACCATAATCTCTTTTACGGCTCCGAATCCGACTAACAATTCAAGAATTCGGTTTACATCCCCGCGTTTTTTGGATCGGGTGTAAAGCTTGCCATCCGAATAGGTTCCGGCTCCTCCTTCGCCAAAACAGTAATTCGAATCTTCGTTTACAACGTGGTGAACGTTGATTCCCTTCAAATCTTTGATTCGGGCTTTCACATCTTTTCCGCGTTCCAGCACTACCGGTTTTAGTCCTTGCTCGATGAGTTTCAGAGCTGCGAATAATCCTGCAGGGCCTAATCCAACAATCAATACTTCTTTCGCATTTCGAACATCGGGATAATCAGGTAGTTGAACAGGTATTTCCTCAAAATCCTCGTTAATGAACACCTTAAGTTTCAGATTGATGTAGATTTGCTTTTGGCGGGCATCAATCGATCTCTTTACAATTTCGATGTGACGAATTTCTGATTCGGGAATTCCAATCTTCTTAGAAACGAAAGCTTGAAGTTCCGCAGGCTGTCCGGCTATTTCCGGAAAAACCCGTAGCTGTAGTTCTTTTTGCATCCTCAATGATAAGGAAAAAGTGTTTAAGTGTTGAAGGGCGATGTGTTGACGTTCTTCGCACCTCAACACCTGAATACCTCAACACTTGATCACTCTAAATTAATCTACAACCCAAAAAGGAATTTCTGCTTCATAGGTTTTTAATCGCCCGGTGGAATCTCTTCGGGCGTCGGCTTCATCTACTGCTTGGCGATAAATCCCAACCGTATTTCTGCCACTATTTAATGTATCGGAAAGTGCATAGTAGCCTTTAAATCCCGCCTGATTGGTTTTCGGATGATTGTAAAAGAGAAAATCAGAATCCAGAGTATCTTCTTCATTTATTACCACCGAAAAGAAGGCATTGGCACATTCAATATTGTGCTCGTTTCGTTGTTTTCTGCGCTCGTATCTGCTTAAGGAATCTGCTGTGGAAAACTCAATGCAATACAGACCGAGTTTTTTATCCATCATTTTTGAATATGGAATGTAAACCGACAATAAATCTCCTCTCTTAATGGTCGGAGAAGCAATAATTGGACTATCAAAAAAAGCGCCTTCGAATTCGCTTTCATAGTTGGTAGCATTTATTGTTGCTGCAGTTGAACGATGTGCATAAAAATCTCTGGGTTCAAACAAATCTGCTCCCATCAACTGGAAGGTGTTATACATGAAAACTGCCATAAAAACAGCGAAATAGGCCGCTCCATAATAGGATACCTTTTTCATGTTTTGATTCGACAAAAACGTGAGGTTTATGAACTGAATCGGCTTATTAATGAAGGGGTAAAACAGGTTCGAAAAGTGCCAGGTGATCAGAAAATGTAGCTTTGCGTATTTTTCCTGCGTTCTGAACTTTTCGGCATTCAATACAATAGAAAGTGCAGCTATCCCAAATAAAACAACGCCAGCCACAATAAGTATGATCGTAGAATACAGATCAAAAGTTTCCTCACTCACCATCAGCTTTACACCGTTCATGAGCAAGAAAAAGATCACGTAAATGATCATCACACCGATCAAGTACAAAACAAACAGTGAGGCAACAGAGAAGATCAGACTTGCCAGTTTATCTGCAGCTAAAAGGAAAGAATCCTTATCTCCTATCCTTTTCTTCATCTCTTGGCGGTAGTACTCGCTGTATTGCAGATCGTCGTACTTAATTCCATCGCGGTATACCGATGTCAATCCCATCAACCCAACCCAAAAAGCGCGCACCACAAAATGAAAAATGAATGCAAAGCTCAGCGCTTGTAATCCGGTTAACAATACCCCAACCACTAAAATTGGAATCAATTCGTCGATAAATCCTGTACCGGTTTGTAAATTGTAGCTATAGTAATCGTGGAACTTCCAAACATACTGCGGCATATTTAACGTCGCATAAATAGCCAAACCCGATATCAACAACTCAGGCTCCCAGCTTTGCTCAGCTACTTTTTGGAGCCAACTTTTATTATGAATCTTAGATTTTGGATCGCTCATTTCGTGTCAATTTGATGAGTTGCCAATGTGATATATCTGCCTTAAAAAGGCAAAGAGGATTTTAATTCGCAATTTTGATTGCGGTAAAACAAGTTTTAGCCGACTTTTCGATAGAGGGGAATATCAACAAAACATTGGGTACTAAGAAGTTAAAGGGGAAAATCTTAGCTGTAATTGTAACTGTATTGGTATTATTGATAGTGAGCGTTTTAGCCTATATGAATACCGCGCTACCGTCGGTTGAAAATACGCCTGAGCTAAGTGTGTAGCTCTCACCAGAGCGTATTGAACGGGGAAAGTATTTAGCAAACTATATCTACTTATGTACCGATTGCCACTCCAATCGGGATCATGCGCAATTCGGTCATATTTTGGATGAAGAAAACCTTGGTAAATGAGAAAATCTGTTTGGTTTGGAACATGGATTTCCGGGTGATTTTTACGCAAAAAATCTAACTCCAAATAATCTTGGTGATTGGACGGATGGGGAAGTCTACAGAGCAATCACTCCCGGCGAAAACAATACTTCCATGCCGTGGCGCTTGTATAGTAAGGTGAATGAGGAAGATTTACGAACCATTTATGCCTACCTTCAAACTTTAGCGCCGATATCAAATACTATGGAGCGTTTTGTTGCAGTAAACGACTAACTCACACTTACCAAATGTACCACCAACTCGTACTCTTAACATTAGTAATTTTAATTACACAATGTGGGAATAAGCCTTCAACTCAAGATCAAAAAATCGAAACAATTAATCAGCCTCAGAAAGTATTTATTGGCACTTATACCCAAGACGAAGGCTGGGTAAATGGAAAAGGTGATGGAATTTATGTAGGAGAATTAACCAATGATGGATTTGCAATCAATGACGTTCAACTAGCTGCTGAACTTGTAAATCCATCGTTTTTAACAATATCACCTGACCAGAAAAATTTATATGCGGTGAGTGAAATTGGTGGTGGTGAATCAGGTTCAGGACTTGTAGTTGCTTATTCCATTTCGGAAGATGCCACTCTAACCGAAATTGGTCGATATCCCACAAATGCTTATTCGCCTTGTTATGTAAGTGTTGATGCTACCGGTAAACTTGTTTTTGTTGCCAATTATCAGGGTGGCGTTGCGATGGTATATAGACGTTTAGAAGACGGAAGCCTGGAATTTGTTCAAGAATTGAATCATGAAGGATCCGGACCTCATCCAAACCAAGGTTCTTCGCATCCGCACATGACGAAAATCAGTCCTGACAATAATTTTCTCTTTATTCCTGATTTGGGCTCCGATAAAATCTGGAGTTATCGAATCAATCACGATGACGGTACAGTATCCAAAACTGCACAGGAATTTGCTCAATCTGAACCGGGGGCAGGACCTCGTCACATGGATTTTCATCCCACCAAAAACCTCGTTTATGTGATGAACGAATTAAACAGTACTGTTTCGGTGATGGAATACGATCAGGAATCGGGTGCACTCACTCAAATTCACACCATTTCTACCCTACCTGATTCATTTACCGATTGGAATTCCACCGCAGATATTCATGTGCATCCAAATGGAAGGTATGTGTATGCATCCAATCGGGGACACAATTCCATTGCTGCTTTTTCTGTTGATGAAGAAACCGGCAAACTTACTGCTCTGCAACGGATTAGTTCAGAGGGTGAGATACCTAGAAATTTTGCGTTGCACCCAAGTGGAGTTCAGCTGTATGTGGCCAATCAAAACTCAGATAACATCGCCATTTTTGAGATAGATTCTGAAACGGGTACCCTAACATTCAGTGGGAATACTTTGGAAGTACCGACTCCTGTAAACATCACTTTTTATTGATAGTGCCCCATCAAAACGAACCGTAATTCCTTTACAATTGTTAGGCTGCCAAACAGTTAAAAAGTAATGAACGACGAATTTATTCAACAACTATTCGAATCTCATAAAGAATGTGTGCAGTGTCCATCACGTGAAGAAGTACAGAACTTTTTCGAAGGACTTTTGGGCACTCTTTTTCCGAATTATTCGAAGGTAGACCATCAAAATCTGGAAGCCTTCAATCTTCATCTACTAAATCTGAAAGAAGAATTATACGAATTGCTGTATACCCAAAGTAAAACCACCGGTTTTGATGCATGGGAAATTACTCGATCGTTTTTTGATGCCATCCCGCAGATATATGCTGATCTTCATCAGGATGTAACAGCGATGTATAAAGGTGATCCTGCGGCAGTTAGTGAAGATGAAGTCATTCGATCTTATCCTGGGTTTTATGCGATTGCAGCTTATCGGTTGGCTCATCAATTGGCGAAAAGTGGCGTGCAGATCATCCCACGAATGATTACCGAGCTAGCACACAATATTACCGGAATTGACATTCACCCAAACGCCAAAATTGGGTCTCATTTTTGTATCGATCATGGTACCGGAATAGTTATTGGCGAAACAACAATAATCGGTAACCATGTTAAAATTTACCAAGGGGTTACGCTTGGGGCTTTGAGTGTAAAAAAGGAAGACGCTAAAACTAAACGTCATCCAACCATCGAAGATCACGTGGTGATTTATTCCAATGCAACCATTTTAGGTGGAGAAACGGTAATTGGTAAAAACAGCACGGTTGGTGGCAATGTTTGGATCACCAAAAGCATTCCTCCAAACTCAACGGTTCATTATTCAACACGAGTTAGTGCCGAAGGTGAAAACGCTTTTGAAACGAATATCATCAAAACACAATCATGAAATTACAGGATCTCATTGGAAATACTCCACTAGTCGAAATTGAGCATATTAATCCTAATAAATCGGTAAAAATTTTTGGGAAGTTAGAAGGGCAAAATCCCGGTGGCTCGGTAAAAGATCGCGCGGCCTTCAACATGATAAAAAGTGCTCTGGATCGAAAGGAAATTAATAAGGGTGATCGATTGGTAGAAGCAACCTCAGGAAATACCGGAATTGCTTTGGCAATGGTTGCGGGAAAATTAGGAATTAGTTTGACGCTGATTATGCCCGATGGAGCCACACCCGAGCGCATCAAAACAATGAAAGCCTATGGAGCCGAGGTAATTCTAACACCGGCCGAACAAACCATTGAATATTCTCGACAGCTAGCAGAAGAAATGGCAGCCACAGGTGATTATCATATTCTGAATCAATTCGCCAATCCGGATAACTATAAAATGCATTACAAAACCACCGGTCCTGAAATCTGGCGCGATACCGAAGGAAAAATTACACATTTTGTTTCGGCGATGGGCACAACGGGTACAATAATGGGGGTTTCTCGTTATTTAAAAGAACAAAATCCTGCTATTCAGATCGTTGGAACCCAACCAACCGATGGTTCACGTATTCCCGGGATTCGCAGGTGGTCGCCCGAGTTTTTGCCAAAAATCTACGAGCCAAAGCGGGTAGATCGAATTATTGATGTAAGTGCTGATGAAGCAACACAGATGACACGCAGGCTAGCTTCGGAAGAAGGAATTCTGGCCGGAATGAGCTCCGGTGGTGCATTGACAGCAGCTTTGCAAGTAGCCTCCGAAATTGATGAAGGTGTGATTGTGAGTATTGTTTGCGATCGAGGAGATCGATACCTCAGTTCTGATTTGTTTGAATAGTGTGTTGATGAACATTGAACATTGAACATTGAACATCGAACATTGAAAAAATGATTTCTTGATAGTTATTACAATACAATTGAGAAAACGTTAATTTAGCCTCGAATTAATAAGTGAATCATCACACATTTTTTGAACCATGGGTAGGATTTTTGAAGTAAGGAAGGCCGCTAAATTTGCACGCTGGAATCGTATTGCCAAACAGTTTTCGCGAATCGGTAAAGAAATTGAGATCGCTGTAAAAGCTGGCGGACCTGATCCTGATACGAATCCATCATTACGAAGAGCCATCCAAAACGGAAAAGGCGTAAATATGCCTAAGGATCTCATAGATCGTGCTATAAAGCGCGCGATGGGAAAGGACTCTACCAATTGGGATGAAGTTCTGCTGGAAGGCTATGCACCACATGGAGTAGCTGTTCTGGTTGAGTGCGCTACCGATAATAACACTCGTACTGTAGGTAATGTGCGCCCAATCTTTAACAAAAATGGCGGCAATTTGGGTAACGCAGGCAGTGTAGCTTTTCAGTTCACACAAGTAGGCTCGTTCAAAATTAAACCAGGCGATTTTGATGAAGAAGAACTCGAACTAGAACTTATTGATTTCGGTCTCACCGAAATGGGTGAAAGTGAAGACGAAGAAGGAAACCGCATTTTGGTGATTCGCTGTGAGTTTACCGAATTCGGAAACCTGCAACACGCTCTTGAAGAAAGAGATATCGAACCTATAAGTGCCGAGACCGACTGGATTCCTAATTCAACCGTTTCCTTAGATGAAGAAAAAGCCGAAGAAGTATTGGCAATCATCGATAAGTTAGAGCAAGACGAAGACGTACAACGGGTTTTTCATAATTTGGTGTGATATCACCCAAATACTTTTAGAAAAATAAATACCAACACCCCCGTAACCGAAACATATAGCCAAATCGGAAAAGTCCATCGTGCAATTTTGCGATGTCGAACAAATTGCCCGGATAGTGAAAAGTAAAAGGTGGTAAGTACTAAAGGAACTACGAACACCGAAAGTACAATATGAGAGATCAGAATAAAGAAATAGACATAACGAATAACCCCCTCACTCATGAACTTGGTATCTCCTACGAACGTGTGGTATACAATATAGCTAACTAAAAAAAGTGCTGAAGTAATGAAAGCACTAATCATATAGTTCATGTGCTTGTCAAACTGCTTTTTTCGAATCTCATTAAAACCGAGTAACAGAAAAATGGTGCTTAGTGAATTAAAAGTAGCGTTCAGCGCTGATAAATTTTTTATCCATGGCAGCTCGGTAACTACCGGCGGTTTAAAGTAGATTAACCAAAACAACATTAGAACGGCAACAATGCTTATTCCAATGATGGTATATATTGCTTTTTTTGAATCGATGCCCTGCAACGCGCGCGCAGATTCGGGTAATTTGATATCGTTTGCCATAAAAAATTAAGCGATTTTACTCTTGAGTGCGCCTTCTTGATTGCTTCCCTTAAAGTTAATGAATCTCAAAACTAATAGGAGGCGTTCCAGACCTTTCCAAGATTTTTTAACAATTGTTCTTATCTTGCCGATAAGGCAGAAGCCAAAGAATGAGGGTATTTTCAGATAATTATTTAGAACTAATTTAAATAAGAGTTCTGTACATCATTAAATACTTTTCGTTCTAAATTTTCGATAGATTTGGCACGCCTCAATTTTGAGGTGTTACGCCGTGATAACTCAACAAAAATCAGCTAAAAAATATGGCGCAGATTTTCCCGAAGTGGACAAATCAGGTTCCCCGACTTTTATTAGTAGGACTTATAGTAACTGTAAACGTAATCATTTTGGGTGTTTGGTACTTCTTCTCACCTGAGTACACCGATGTAGGTTACGCACCTGAACAACCCGTTCCATATTCTCATCAAATACACGTGGATAAACTTGGCCTTGACTGCCAATATTGTCATACCTCCGTTTGGGACTCGAAACAAGCAAACGTTCCGCCTACTCAAACTTGTATGAACTGCCACAATCAAATTAAAACAGATAGTGAAAAACTGGCTCCAATTCGCGAAAGCTGGGAAACCGGCAAAGCTGTTGAATGGGTTCGTGTAAACAATTTGGGCGATTATGCCTATTTCAACCACGCTGCGCATGTTAACGTAGGTGTTGGTTGCGAAAGTTGCCACGGTAGAATTGACAAAATGGAAGTGGTTTACCAAGCAGAGCCATTAAGTATGAGCTGGTGCCTGGATTGCCACAGAGAACCGGAAAAGTATTTACGCCCGGTTGAGGAAATAACAACCATGGGGTATGAAGTGGAAGACCAGCTTACTATTGGAGCAGAACTGGTTCGTAAAAATAACGTTAGCCCTCCCCAGTATTGCCAGGGCTGCCACTACTAAACCAAAGATTGTTGAATTTATAATCATCTGATGAGCGAATTAACACAGAAAACGTACTGGAAAAGCTTAAACGAGTTAGCTCAGAATAAGGAATATGAGAAGTTTGTTGAGCGCGAATTTCCTGAAAATGCCACCGAACTAAACGATGGTGTTTCACGAAAAGGATTCTTGCGAATTATGGGTGCCAGCATTGCACTTGCAGGATTTGCCGCCTGCCGCCGTCCCGTTCAAAAAATCCTACCTTACTCTAAACAACCTGAAGACATTGTACCCGGCGTACCATTATTTTATGCGTCTGCAATGCCATTTCAAGGTAACTTAACCGGCTTAGTAGTAGAAAACCATGAAGGTCGCCCTACCAAAGTAGAAGGTAATGACCTCCATCCAGCTTCGGGTGGCAATACAAATGCTTACCATCAAGCGTCTATTTTAGAGATGTACGATCCTGATCGTTCAAGAACACCAATTAGAAATGGTGGTGCTTCTAGTTCAAACAGTTTCCACTCTTTTGTTTCAGATTACTTTGCCGACACTAATAAACGTGTTGCTTTTATCTCTGAAGCAAATTCTTCTCCTACTTATAATGGTCTTAAAGAAGAAGCCCTTAATCGTTTTAATACTGCTGAGTGGGTTACTTACGAACCATTTGGTGAAGACAATGTAATTGAAGGAAATAATATTGCCTTCGGCCAACGTTTACGTAGTTATTACAATTACAGCAATGCAGATATTATAGTATCTCTTGATGATGACATACTTGCACCTACACATCCAAACAATGTAGAATATGCAAAACAGGTAACATCGCGACGGAAAGTTACCAGCCAAAATGATTCGATGAACCGAATCTATTCTGTTGAAAATGGCTTTAGTACCACAGGTTCTTATGCAGATCACCGTTTGAGAATTAAAGCTAGTGAAATGGCTGATTTTGCCAATGCCCTAGCCGCTACGCTGTCTGCTAAAATAAGTGGACTGAATAGTTTTTCTGGAATAAATAACAAATTTACCGGTACAGAATATGTAACTGTAATGGCCGACGACCTTGCCAACAGTGCTGGTCGGTCTGCGGTTTCTTTAGGCTTCGATTACGCTCCTGAAGCACACGCCGTAGTTGCAGCTATTAACAGCGCTCTTAACAATTACGGAACTACCGTAAATCTTTTACAAGTACCGCACTTCGATAATCAGAATAACAGAACAGCTTTCGCACGTCTGGTTAACTCGATTAAAGACGGAAACTTTGATGCAGTTGTGATTATTGGAGCTAATCCTGCGCTAACAGCCCCTGCTGATTTAAACTTTTCGGAGGCACTATCAGGTGCTGAGGAAGTTTTTCATTTGTCTACTTACAATGATGAAACCGGAAAAACAGCCAGTTGGCACATACCACGCTCGCATTACCTCGAAGCTTGGGGTGATGGTTATTCCTTTGGTGGAGCACGAGCTGTTATTCAGCCTCAGATTCAACCTTTGCATGATTCTTTATCAGAGATCGAATTCCTTGGTGCTATTACTAAGGCCGAAAAAGTTACTGGATACGATCTAGTTCGTGAAACTTTTAGTGGTTATTACCGCTCAGGTTTTGAAAACCGCTGGTTAGATATTTTACATGACGGTATTGACGTAAAAGATGGCTTTTCCGTAGCTAATCGTTCAGCTCGGTCTGTATCACCTGCTCCATCTACAGCTATCAACGAGATTGAAGTGGTTGTAAAGGCTGACAATTCGGTGTATGACGGCCGATTTGCTAACTTAGGTTGGTTGCAAGAGCTGCCTGATCCGATCACAAAAATTACTTGGGATAATGTTGCCTTAATCAGCCCAAATACAGCAGAAAAATTAGGAATCAGCACGGATGATTATCTCGGAAAAGCTGATCAACCTGTACTAAATATTGCTGTAAATGGAACTCCTATTAAAATAGCAGCATGGGTTCAACCGGGCCATGCGGATGATTCAATTACCGTTCATACCGGATACGGAAGAGAAGGAATTGGCCGAGTTGCCGATGTTAGTTCAGAAAATTCACAATGGTTAGATCCATCCACAACTTCCGGTGGGGTTAATGTTTACCCAATTCGCACAACATCTTCCATGTTGTTTGCTCAGGCCGGAGTTAGCGTAACTAATGAAACGTATCCAATTGCTTGTGTACAAGATCACCACAGCCTTGAAGGCCGTGACATGTATCGCCAGGCAACCTTAGCCGAGTATAAAGAAACTGCAGACTACGCTTCATTCAAAAAAATTCATAAATATGCAGTTCCCGGTATGAAGGAAGCTGCTGAACTTGGCGAAGATCAGCCAATATCGTTGTTTAACGAGCAAACTGCCGTTGAAGGTGAACCGCAATGGGGAATGGCCATCGACTTAAATGCTTGTTTTGGCTGTGGCGTTTGTATTATAGCTTGTCAATCAGAAAACAACATCCCTGTTATCGGTAAACGTGAAGTTGAACGTGGCCGTGAAATGCATTGGATACGTACCGATCGCTATTATATGGGAGATAAAGAAAATCCACAGGCGGTACACCAGCCAGTACCTTGTATGCATTGCGAATTAGCACCATGCGAGCAGGTTTGTCCGGTTGCTGCTACTACACACAGCGATGATGGAATGAACCAAATGACGTACAACCGTTGTATCGGTACACGTTATTGTGCGAACAACTGTCCGTTTAAGGTTCGTCGTTTCAACTTCTTCAACTATCCAAAAGAGTATTTAACAACAGGTGAAGATCCGGATATTATTCAAATGGCAATGAACCCTGAAGTAACTGTTCGTTTTAGAGGGGTTATGGAAAAATGTACCTACTGTGTGCAGCGGGTAAATCGTGAGAAAATCAGTGCTAAAATTGAAACTGGTTCTCCAAAACCTGCTGATGGTACTGTACAAACTGCTTGCCAGCAAGCATGCCCCGCCGACGCCATTTACTTCGGAGATTTAACCGACGAAGGAAGTGAAGTATCTAAGATGAAACGTAACGAGCGTAACTACTTAATGCTAGAAGAGCTGAATGTACGCCCAAGAACTTCTTATATCGCCAAATTGACGAATCCAAACCCTGCTTTGGTGAAAGAAACTAACGAGGAATACGCCCACTAATGAGTAAATACGAATACATACCAGAGCCAGCACTTGTTAAAGGCAATCATGACTTTGCGAGTATTACAAAACTAGTTACTGATGTAAACCTCCGCCCTACGCCAAGAAATTGGTATCTGGCCATGTTGCCAGCAAATGCCTTACTTGGATTATTATTATTCTCTATCGGGTACCTGATTTGGGAAGGTACGGGAATCTGGGGATTGAATAACCCGGTAGGTTGGGGATGGGCAATTATCAACTTTGTATGGTGGGTTGGTATTGGTCACGCAGGTACACTTATTTCAGCCATCCTATTTCTATTCCGGCAAGATTGGCGAACCGCCATTAACCGTTTTGCCGAAGCCATGACTATTTTCGCCGTAATGTGTGCCGGGGTATTTCCGGCAATTCACGTTGGTCGAATTTGGGTGATTTATTGGGTATTCCCGATTCCAAACCAAATGGCTATGTGGCCGAACTTTAACTCTCCGTTACTGTGGGATGTGTTCGCTGTATCTACTTATTTTACAGTATCTTTACTATTCTGGTATGTAGGTTTAGTTCCCGATTTAGCAACGCTTCGCGACAAAGCAACCGACAAAATCAGAAAGTTTGCTTATGGCTTGTTTGCATTAGGTTGGACAGGATCGAGCCGAGCATGGTGGAATTATGAAAAAGCTTACATGATCCTTGCCGGTCTTGCTACTCCACTTGTACTTTCTGTGCACACCATTGTATCGTTTGACTTCGCAGTTTCAATGATTCCAGGATGGCACACCACCATTTTCCCTCCATACTTTGTAGCGGGTGCTATCTTCTCTGGATTTGCCATGGTGCTTACACTCATGATTGTTGCCCGAAAAATATACGGGATGAAAGACATCATGACCGATGATCATATGGAGAAAATGAACATCATTATTATGGTTACCGGCTCTATGGTAGGTTTTGCCTACATGATGGAATTCTTTATCGCATGGTATAGTGGTGTAGAATATGAAAAAGCGATTTTTATGCTTCGAGCTACTGGTCCTTACGCATGGGCATACTGGATCATGATGTTTTGTAATGTGATTTCACCACAAGTATTCTGGTCGAAAAAATTAAGAAGAAGTGTTGGATTTACCTTCTTCATCTCTATTGTTGTAAACATTGGTATGTGGTTCGAGCGATTTGTGATCACAGTAACTTCGCTATCTACCGATTACCTACCCTCTTCATGGGACTACTACTCACCAACTGCTTGGGATGTATTGACTTACGTAGGCACATTTGGCTTATTCTTCACCATGTTTCTACTGTTTTTACGCTTTCTGCCAATGATTGCAATTGCCGAAGTTAAATTGGTTATGCCTCAAGGCGACCCACATAATTACGACGATGAAACACAGGAGTATCATCCCCATGTTGAAGAAGTACCACAACCTAAAGCAGTAAAGGCCTAAGCGAATGAGTACTACAGAATCAAAAAATCTATACGGCATCTTAGCCGAGTTCAAAAATCCAAAAGCCCTAGTTGATGCTTCCAAAAAAGTAGTGGAAGCCGGCTACGATAAATTCGATACGTACACTCCTTACCCTATTCATGGAATCGATAAAGCAATGAAGTTGCCGAAATCGAAGTTAGGATATATTGTTTTTGGACATGCTTTACTCGGGTTCTCGGGTGCTATTGCAATGATGTATTGGATGTCGGTGATCGATTATCCATTAAACATTAGTGGTAAACCATTTTTTAATGCGCCAGCTTGGGTTCCCATTACTTTTGAGCTTACCGTTTTGCTTTCGGCATTTGGTGCAGTGTTTGGAATGTTCTTTCTAAACGGACTTCCACGTTTGAATAATCCTTTATTTGAAGTTGAGCGCTTTAAAAAAGCAACCGACGATGGCTTCTTTGTATGCATCGAAGCAAAAGACAGTAAATTTCAGGAAGATTTAGTTCGTCAGTTATTCGAAGAAGCAGGCGCTACGCATATCGAGGAAGTTTATGAGCAGTAATCAGTTTAAAATATCATCATTTATGAAAACGAAAGGCTTAGCTAAAGCCGGTGGTGTGCTGTTAGTTGGTTTAATGTTAAGTGGGTGCCGCGGCTCCATTTCAGAAAAACCACCGATCCACCCAAACATGAATATGGATCAACAACCTCGTAAAGAGGCGCAAGAAGTGAACAACTTTTTTGAGGATGGTCGATCTATGCGCCAACCTGTAGAGGGTACTGTTGCTCGTGGGTTACGTAAAGCAGACGTTGCTTATTACGAAGGTGTAGACGAAAATGGCGATTGGGTTGCAGAAATGCCGGTGGAACTTACTCGTTCTATCTTATATCGTGGCCAAGACCGTTACGACGTATTTTGTACGCCATGCCATGGTATTACCGGTGATGGACAAGGAATTATAATGACCGGCCAATATGGATATGTTCCGGCTCCTACTTTTCACCAAGCTCGATTACGTGAAGCCCCGGATGGAGAGATTTATTCAGCGATCTATAACGGTGTAAGAAATATGCCATCATATGCACATCAGGTGCCGGTAGAAGACCGATGGGCGATAGTAGCCTATGTTCGAGCTCTACAGGCTAGCCAAAATGTATCTGAAGACGATATCGCAAACTATGATATTGATTTAGAAGGATTAAAAGCTGAGTTTACTGCTGCTCAAGAAGCCCAGGCTGAGCTAGACGCAGCTAAAGAAGCACAAGCCGGCGACATTGAACCCACTGCTGCCTTAGGTAAAGACATAATTACACAATATGCCTGTGGAGCTTGCCATAACGAGACCGGTGATCCAGGAGGGATTGGGCCAACTTGGTACAATTTATTAGGTAGTGAGGCTGAAGTAGTAACTGCAGATGGTAGCCGAATGACCATAACTAAAGACGAAGAATACATTATCGAATCGATTGTAAATCCGGATGCAAAGAAAACTGCCGGATACGAAAACGGTGTAATGGTTGCTTACGATTACCTAGCTGAGCACGAATTACAATCTATCGTTGAATACATCAAAACACTGAGCGACAATTAAGATTTTTGGAAAACCAGTACAATGAGTCATAAACCTACAATAACCGATTCTTTACAATTTCCAGCGGATAGCAAGATTCCAAGAGTTCTTCTTATCGTTGGAGCTGTTGGTTTACTTGCAACGGCAATCGGTTTCGCAACAGATTTAGAACAATCTCTTTATTCGTATTTAGTAAGCTTTGTTTTCTTTACGGGTATCGGTTTAGCTTCCGTATTTATGGTGATGTTTCATCATATCACGAAATCGAAGTGGGGAGTTGTAGTTCGAAGAATTCCCGAAGTATTTGGCGGAAATATGAAATGGTGGACCATTGCGTTTCTACCAATTCTAGGCGGTATGACTGTTTTATACCATCACTGGACAGATCCCAGTTTATTTGACCCAACTTCTGCAAATTTCGACTACATCGTAGCAAAAAAAGAAGCATACTTGAACGTACCATTCTTCATCATTCGTCAGGTTATATACTTTGCAATTTGGGGTTATGTTGGTCACAGGCTGTATAAAGCATCCGTAGAATTAGAAAAAACCGGCGATTGGGGCATTAGCAGTTTGATGCGAAAAATCTCTGCTCCAGCTATTCCACTGTTCGGTTTATCGATTGCATTTGCGAGCTTTGACTGGTTGATGAGCTTAGATCCCCACTGGTTCTCTACTATGTTTGGCGTGTATTTCTTTGCAATCAGTTTCCAGAGCTTTTGGGCTATCATGATTTTGATGGTTTTCTTTCTACAATCACGCGGATTGTTAAAAAATACTATCGGTCAAGCACATATTTATGATTTGGGAGCCTGGTTATTCGCTTTCACTGTGTTTTATGCATACATCGCATTTAGCCAGTTTTTACTGATTTACTATGCCAACCTTCCTGAAGAAACTTTATGGTTTTATCACCGCCTTGAAGGCAGTTGGAAGTATATCGCTTACGGCTTGTTAATCTTCCGTTTTGTTCTACCATTCTTAGTATTACTTAACAGAGAGCAAAAGCACCGTCCTAATGTACTTCGCTTTGTAGCAATCGTAGTAGTAATTATGCACTATCTTGAGATTTACTGGATTGCCATGCCACTTCTTAGCGAGCATGGTATTCACTTCTCTTGGATTGATTTAACTTCATTCATTGGCTTAGGAGGTATTTTCTTCTGGCTATTCTTCAAGAAATTTCAACAAAACAGCATGATTCCTGAAAATGACCCGAAGATGGATGCATGCTTAGAAAAAACGTATCACCAATAATCCTGTTTTAGAATGTCATCAAAACACACTGCTGAGTTTAAAGCGAAAGTTGCATTAGAAGCACTTTCTGGCAATAACGATTCTCTCGCTGAGATTGCAGCCAAATATGATGTTACTACTGCTGAAGTAGAAGCATGGGTGAGCGAACTTCAAGGCAATGCAACCGCAGCTTTTGGCGGAAGCGATAATGGTGAGGTAATTGACGTAGCTATCGAATCTGACAACGAGTCTTTTGTACAGGCTGTTAAATTCGGTGTTGAGGAAGAAGGGCTTGATTTAGGCTCCATTTACAAATGGTCGGGAATTGGTGTAGTTACTGTTGTGGTTTTTATCGTAGTATTAATCTATTTCTCTCAATTTGCACTTAATAATGCAAAAGAAAATGTGAATGTAACCTCTTCATACTACGAAATTGAACAACTTACCGAAGATGGAAATGAACGATTAAACTCCTACGGTGTTATAGATTTGGAAGAGGGAGTATATCACATCCCTATCGATGAAGCCATTAACACTTTGGCTGTAGATTAATTATTTAACTCTATTTATGAAACGAATTGCACTGTTAATTTTCTTAGCAGTGCTTTCTTCTTTTAGTCACCTAAGCGCACAGCTTAATCGTGAACAACCCGAAGCACTGCAAAGCGTTGGAATAGATGAAAAACTGGGGGATACCATCCCACTTAATACTCGTTTTGCCACCAGCAATGGCGATAGTGTTTACATTGCCGATTTATTTGAAGGCGACAAACCCGTGTTACTTAATCCGCTTTATTACGATTGTCCCATGCTATGTGGCCTTGTAATTGATGGAGTGCTTGATGTAGCTAACGAACTAGCATGGGCTCCGGGTAACGAGTACACTATTATTTCTTTTAGTATCGACCCTTCCGAAAATCACACTTTAGCCTCAGAATATAAGAGCCGATACATTGATCAATTGAACAAGCCTGACGCACAAAATGGCTGGTATTTTTTAACCGGAAATAAAAAAAATATTCAGCAATTAGTAAACGCAGTTGGCTTCGAAATAAACGAAATTGAAGACACCGGAGAGTTCGCTCATACCGCAGCAATCATGCTTTTAAGCCCAAATGGCGTAATAACCCGCTATCTTTATGGCATCCAGTATGATGAGTTTAGCGTACGGAGCGCACTATATGAAGCAGCAGACGGAAAGATTGGAAACACACTCACAAAAGTACTTATGTACTGTTATCAATACGATCCGAACTCAAATAGCTACGTACCAATTGCAATTAATTTTATGAAGCTTGGCGGTTTGGCTACACTCTTATTTCTTGGTATCTTCATTGGCCTTTTATGGCTACGTGAAAGAAGGAAAAAACAAACATCTAATATCGATTTCCAATAATGGGTAGACTATTCGATTTCATGCTCCCGGACAATAAGTCTCCGCTTACGGCAGACAGTACCGACGGGCTATTTCATTTCATCAACGAAGTGAGTTTAATCTTTTTAGTGGGCATAACCTTTGCCTTAATTTACTTCGCATTTAAATATAAGCGAAAATCCGAAGACGATAAGACTCCGGTGATTACGCACAATAACACGCTCGAGATAACCTGGTCGGTTATACCCTTACTTATTGTAATGGTAGTTTTCGGTTGGGGATACTCTGGATGGTTGAACCTAAGAGCTGTACCGAACGACGCGTATGAAATCCAAGCCACCGGTTACAAGTGGAACTGGAATTTCAACTACGAGAATG
Organism: Balneolaceae bacterium; assembly: GCA_965228545.1. Classification (GTDB taxonomy): domain Bacteria; phylum Bacteroidota; class Rhodothermia; order Balneolales; family Balneolaceae; genus HXMU1420-13. The sequence goes on along the minus strand of OZ245822.1, from coordinate 3,700,751 downwards.
GAGCACAAACACTTAATGAATTGCATGTACCCAAAGGGCGCCCTATCAAAGTGGTGATGCAATCTCGCGACGTACTACACTCGTTCTTTATACCAGATTACCGTGTAAAGCATGATGTTGTACCAGGCCGATACACTTATGTTTGGTTCCAGGCAGAAGAAACGGGTGAATCAATTATTTTCTGTACCGAATATTGTGGTACAAGCCATTCTGATATGTTGGCCAAAGTAATTGTACACGAACCTGATGAGTTTGAGCAATGGCTTGAACTGAACGGGGGCGGAATTCAAGGCTCGCCAGTTGAACAGGGTGAGCAACTTGTGACATTACAAGGTTGCCAAACTTGCCATAGTGTAGATGGATCTGAAATGATCGGTCCTTCATTTAAAGGAATCTGGCAACGTGAGCAGCAACTAACCGACGGCAGTACAGTAATTGTTGACGAAAATTACATCAGAGAGTCGATTCTATATCCAGGAAATAAAGTTGTAGCCGGATATCAGAACGTAATGTCGCCTTACGAAGGAAGACTAAGCGACGACGAAATCACTAACATTATCGAATACCTAAAAACCATTAATTGATATGGCGATCACAGAAGCGAAAAAAATGACCACTCTTCAGGTTAAGCGGTTCAAGCCATCAGAAAACCCAACTAATACGTATCTCACCGACGAAAAAGGTGTTTGGGCTTGGATGACTACCGTTGATCACAAGAAGATTGGTGTTATGTATCTAGTAGCAGTTGCATTCTTCTTTGCACTTGCAGGATTTTTAGCAATTGCCTTACGTACCGAACTTTGGACCCCTGCTAAAACATTCATCGAGGCAGACACTTATAACCAATTATTTACCTTACATGGTGCAATGATGGTTTTCTTTGTATTGGTGCCAAGTATACCTGCAGCCTTAGGTAACTTCATCCTACCGATGCAACTAGGCGCAAAAGACGTTGCTTTCCCTCGTTTAAATCTAGCAAGTTTATATATATACGTTATTGGAGCAATTTTTACTTTTGCAGCTCTTGCTTCTGGCGGTTTTGATACCGGCTGGACGTTCTACACTCCCTACAGCTCCGATGGAAATGGCGCTGGTGTGATTTGGGTAACTCTTGGTGTATTCATCCTTGGTTTCTCTTCTATCCTTACCGGTACGAATTTTATCACAACCATTCATAAACTACGCGCTCCAGGCATCAACTGGGATCGACTTCCTCTAAATATTTGGGCATTGTATGCCACATCTATTATTCAGGTATTAGCAACCCCTGTATTAGCAATTACTATTTTACTGCTAGCATTCGAGAATATTATGGATATCGGGATCTTTGATCCGGCTCTTGGTGGTGATCCAGTTCTCTTCCAGCATTTCTTCTGGTTCTATTCTCACCCTGCAGTATATATTATGATTGTACCAGGTTTTGGTATTATTTCGGAAGTAATCTCCACATTCTCTAAAAAAACTGTATTTGGTTACTGGGCCATTGCTTTATCCTCTCTTGCCATTGCTTTTATTGGATTCCTTGTTTGGGGGCACCACATGTTTACATCAGGCCAGAGTGCAGTAGCAACAACTGTTTTCTCATTCCTTACCTTTTTAGTAGGTATCCCAACAGGTATCAAAATCTTTAACTGGATTGCGACGCTTTACAAAGGCTCCATCGACATGAAAACTCCGATGCTTTATGTATTCATTTTCTTGTTCTTATTTTCGATTGGAGGTTTTACTGGCATTATGTTAGGCGCACTTTCGGTAGATATTCACTTACATGATACTTACTACGTTGTTGCTCACTTCCATTATGTTATGATGGGCGGTACATTAATTGCATTACTAGCCGGTTTACACTACTGGTGGCCTAAAATGACCGGTAAGATGTATAACGAGACACTTGCTAAAATATCAGCGGTGTTAATCTTTATTGGTTTTAACATGACCTTCTTACCGCAGTTTGTGATGGGATCCCAAGGTATGCCACGACGTTATTACAATTATATCGATCAGTTTACACCTTTCCACCAAACTTCTACAATTGGATCGTACATTCTAGGTGTTGCATTCCTGATAATTCTCTATTACTTGGTTAAATCATTATTCGGTGGCGAAAAAGCTCCCTCAAACCCATGGAACAGCCGTGGACTTGAATGGCAAGCAACTTCCCCTCCAGATTTCCACAACTTCGATCATACCCCGGTTGTAATAAACGGACCGTATGACTACCACAAACCTATGGAAGAATTCCAGTTAGGTCTAGCAGTATCGCATAACGGTCATGGCGAAGAACAAGATTCTGCCAACGTAGAAAAGACCCAAGAAAAAGCTTAAATCAATCTAAAACTCAACTAATAAATGGCTAATCATTCAGCAAATCACCCTGCTCATGTTCAGCACCATTTTGTAGATTCGGATCAACAGTTCGACTCTGCAAAGCTCGGAATGTGGGTATTTTTGGTGAACGAAATACTCTTTTTCGGAGGGTTATTCTGTGCCTATATCGTATTTAGGGCATGGTATCCCGAATTATTCACACAAGCAGCCTTAGAGCTAAACGCCCTATGGGGTGGCGTAAATACCGTAGTACTTATCGGTAGTTCGTTAACGGTAGCCATGGCAATCCGATCTGCTCAAAGAAACGAGATCAAAGGATTACGCATCAATTTGATGATTACTATTCTACTTGCTTGTGTTTTCTTAGTGATTAAATACTTCGAGTATGAACACAAATTGCATCTTGGAATAGCTCCAGGTTCGTACTGGAATCCTACTCCTGAAATCGCTGCAATTCTGGATCATCCAAAGGCTAATATTTTCTTTAGCATCTATTATATGATGACCGGAATACACGGGCTACACGTACTAGTTGGTATCGGGTTGATGATCTGGCTTTACATCCGTGCAGGAAAAGGTCATTTCAGTGCAGAGTACTATACGCCTGTTGAAATCACCGGCCTTTACTGGCACTTGGTCGATTTGATCTGGATTTTCCTATTCCCACTGCTATATTTAATTGAATGAGAGGTTTTAAGAAATGAGTACACAAGAACATCACGGACATCACATCGCTTCGGTTAAAATGCTTTGGTCGGTTGGTATTGGCTTAACCATTTTAACCATATTAACTGTAGCGGTTGCATCGCTAGGCCTTCCAAGTCCATTCGACATTATAACTGCATTATCTATTGCACTAGTAAAGGCATATTTGGTAGCCACGTATTTTATGGCACTTAAATGGGACAACCGCTTTAACGCTATTTTACTGCTTGGTGCAGTAGCCTTCTTTTTATTGATGGTTGGAGTAACTCTACTCGACACCATGTATAGAATTGAAGTAGTTCCGTCATTTTGATTTAATTAAATCAGTTACCTTTTAAAAAGCTTCGTTCTTTATTGATCGAAGCTTTTTTTATGTAAATGATTTCGTAAATCTTGGCTTTTAGACGTATTAATGCAGAAATTGAGGCAAAAATAACCCGTACTTATGAACATAAGTAAATCAAAATTCGGCGCCTTTAACTTATACACTATCGAAACCGGCGACTTTAAACTCGATGGCGGTGCAATGTTCGGTGTAGTACCAAAAACTCTTTGGTCGAGAGGCATCGAAGCTGATGAAAAGAATCGTATCACCATGACCATGAGATGCTTATTGGTTGAATCAACTAAATCGGGAAAACTGTATTTGATAGACAATGGCGCCGGCACCAAATTCAACGATAAGATGATGGGTATATATGATATCGACTACTCAACTAAATCTCTTTCTAAATCGCTCGCAAAGCATGGTTTTAGAGCTGAAGAGATCACAGATATCATTTTTACCCATCTCCACTTCGACCATTGTGGCGGCACTACATTTTATTCCGATTCAGGTGAGATTGAACACACTTTCAAAAACGCTACCTATCATGTGAATAAACGCCATTGGGAAACAGCTTCTAATCCAAATGCTCGAGAGAAAGCAAGTTTCCTACCCGATAATATTGGTCCAATTGGTACATCCGGCAGATTACATTTAGTGCCGGATAATCACGAATACGAATCTGGTTTGACAACTACCATAGCTAACGGACACACCATTGGACAACAATTACCGATTATTAGTAACGGTAACCAAAACCTTCTTTTTGCTGCCGATTTATTACCTACTCACGTTCATGTGCCTTTACCATGGGTTATGGGCTATGATATGTACCCAACAACAACGTTGAAAGAAAAAAAAACCATACTTGAACGAGCAGCTAAAGAGAATTGGTTTATTTATTTAGAACACGATCTGCAGAAAGAAATCATTACTCTTGATTCTGACAACAATAAAGTTCAAGTAAAACATACTCTCACTTTAAATGAAGTGTGATTACAATTTTCCCGAATTAACTATGTTTTAAGCACACTTATCGATTTATTATCTAAATGAAAACTACTGGCGTAAAAAGGTCTGACTATCTCAAAAAGAAGCTTCAATATGCGCATGGGCTATATCGTGGAAGAGTATCACGAAATACCATCGCTGTTTCTGTTTGGATGGCAGCTATCTGGCTGGTTTTATTTGTGCTGATAGAGACAGAGTTTTATTTAGCGCCCGCTATTAAAATTGGATCAGTCATAGTTTTGGCTTCTCTTATTGGGGTAGTTTTATGGCGTAAGAATCAACAAACTAATGATATCGATTTCTTATCGTTTTATCGGCAATTTAGCAAGCAGTCTTCACTTAAAGAACTTAGGTATGCATTAGATTTAGAGCGAACGGTTAATGCTAATCCGAAACTTGTTGAGGCTGCAATTTACAAAAACCTTGAACTGATTGATGAACACAAATTTGACGTCGCACTCCAATCATTCATCACTTCACACCAAGTTACCACTCAGTTTAAACGTAATGCGTGGTTAGCAGGCTTATCGATAGTAATAGCCGTTATTAGTTTTTGGAATTTCAGTGAAGCTACTGAACGATACTTTAGCTTAACACAACCGTTTGAAAAACCGAATCCATACCGTTATACCGTAACACCCGGAGACATTACTCTAGAACAAGGAAGTAAGTTTGAAGTTATTGTTCAATTTGCAGGTAATGAGGCCGATGAAGTTGCTTTATTCTTAAAAACTCCCATCGAGGAAACCTATCGTAAGCGAGGTATGGAATCTATAAATGGGATTTTCCAATCAACTACTATCGAGTTGAATTCCGATCTAACCTACTATATTGAAATGGATGGGTATGTATCCGAAATGTATGCTGTGAATGTACAACTGAGACCTCGTTTTACAGAACTCTCAGCCGTAATTCTTCCGCCGGCGTACTCTAAGCTCGATTCAAGCTCGTACGATTATCCTTTTTCTCAAATATCAGCACTTCAAGGAAGTGAAATACTACTTCAAGGTCGTATTAACAAGTTCACCCAGCAATTTCAACTAAGAAGTGTCTCAGACACTGTATCACTTACAACTGTAGATGATCATCGTTTCGAACATCGCTTTAAGGTAAACACAAACGATACTCTTAGTTTTTACTTAAAAGATAAAAGTGATCTCGAAAACCTAAATCCATTCGAATTCGTTGTAGACCCTTTAGAAGATGCTTTCCCAATCGCTGAAATATTGGAGCCCAAATCATCTGTTACACAAGTAGAGCCCAGCGAACTGCCCCTATTATTCAGAACAAGTGATGACTTTGGAATCACCTCTACCCGATTGACTTATCAATTGAAAAAAGCCTATGTGGATGAACCAACTACTGGTTCAATACCGATATCAACTCCTGCAAATGGTACACTTCAAAGTTATAATTGGGATGTAAGTACTCTTGATCTAAAACCTAAAGATGAACTCACTTTCTGGATTGAAACTACTGATAACGATGCCTATAACGGTTATAAAACAAGTCGATCTGATGTATTAAGTCTCTCGTTGCCTTCACTAATCGACTATTTCGAAGAATTGGATGAAAAAGAAAATGAAGTAGAATCAGATTTAGACGATGTAGCTGAGAGCTTTGAAGAAATGCAGCAACAGTATGAGCAATTTAGAGAGCAACTGAAGGAAAACCCCGAGGTTGATTATCAAGATGCGCGACAGCTTCAGGAAGTTCAAAATCAGCAAGAAGAAATAAGAAAAAAAGTTGATGAACTAAATGAAAAGTTCGATGAACTAAAAGAAGAGTTAAGCGAAAATAGTTTGCTATCTGACGAGACCTTAGAGGCATATGAGGAGTTAAAGCAACTGATGGAAGAAATCGATGATCCTGCTTTGAAAGAAGCTCTCGAGCAATTGCAGCAGAACATGAATGCAATGACACCCGAGCAACTGCGAGAGGCTATGCAAAATGTGGAGTTTAACGAGCAACTCTACAAAGAACGTATTGAACGCACTATTGAGCTGTTTAAGCGATTAAAATTGAATGCTGATTTGGAGAAACTCGCACAGTCTTACGATGATATGGCGAGACAAGAAGAGCAACTGCAAAGTGAAGATTCTCCCAATGCCGAAGCTCAAAATGAATCGATGTTAGAACAGATTGAACAGCTTAAAGAGCAACTTGATCGACTATCTGAAAACACCTCAGAAAAAAACGAGCAAAACATAGGTGAGCTTCAAGAACTAAGCAAAGAACAACTCGAAGAAATAAAAAAAGAACTTACTCGAAGACTAGAAGCCCAACGAAAAGAGAAAGCAGAATCACAATCTAGTTCCGGTGGCGATAAAGAAGGAGATCCCCAGAAAGAACAAAATGACGATGAGTCGCAACAAGGTCTTAATAACCAACAGCAAAATAAAATACAAAAGCAATTCAACCAGCTAGCGGAAATGACCCGTAACTCGATGCAGCAGATGAATCAGCAGCAAATGAATGTGAACATAGCCGGTTTACAGTATATTTTATATTCGCTCATCAATCTGAGCATGGAACAAGAAGATTTAGTGAGTTATGCATCCGGGGCGGAGAATAGAAGCCAGGCTTATATCGGCTATGCACGTGACCAGAAAAATTTAGAAAACATATTCTCCAATTTATCCGATTCTCTCTTTCAACTATCTACAGAAATTCCGCAATTTTCTAATCAAATCAACCAAGAGAAGCTCGAAGTTGAGCGACTTATTGATGCCGCTCTAACTCAAATGGCAGAACGAAATCAGGGCCGCGCTTCGGTTACTACTCGACAGGCTTTGGGAGGTATTAATAAATTATCCACTTTGGTTGCAAATTTGTTGGAGCAAATACAAAATCAACAAAATCAAGGTGGTGGTAGTGGCGGGATGTCATCTCAACAGATGATGGAACAATTGCAGCAAATGGGTGAAAATCAGCAGCAATTGAATCAACAGATTCAGGATATGATTAATGACATTCAGGGTGAGCGCCTTCGCGAAGATCAAATGGAGCGTTTAGATCAAATGTCGCGGCAACAAAACCAAATCCGCAAACAATTGCAGGAACTACAACAAAATAGCGGCATGGATGGTGGCGATGAACTAGGTAGCGAACTAGAACGTATGATCGAGCAGATGGAAGAAACTATAAATGATTTAAGAGGTGGCGCTGTAGATCCAACCTTAATTGAACGGCAGCAAAATATACTATCAAGGATGCTTCAAGCTGAAGATGCGCTGCAGGAACGTGATGAAGAAGAACGGCGAGAAGGGCAATCAGCGAATGAGTTGGATCGTGTTACGCCACCCGAAATCACACTTGAGGAGCTAGAAATGCAAATTCGAAATCGTTTAAACGATCCAGATTTCACAAAATATGCGCCGGATTATCAGCGGTTAATCGAAAAATATTTCGAGCTGTTAAAAGAAATACAGCAGCGAGAAATTCAATAGCCGATATTGTATTCAATGATATTGTGATACGCTTCGAGTACACCATCAGTAGACTTCCCACGCATTACCTCGGCTACTTCTTTTACCGGCTCTGCAGCGTTTATCGGGGCAAAAGGTAATTTTACGATCTTAAGCCCTGGAATATCCCCACTTGAATCGCCAATGTAAGCTACTTCGTCAAGCGAATACTCAAAATGTTCGCAAATCATTTTAATACCTTCACCTTTGTTGGCTTTCTTTAGAATAATATTTACGGATACCTCGGTGTGATGCACCTCAAAATGGGGATAATTTTTCGAAATGTATTCTGCCGATGCATCCCGAATTTCATAAATGATTTCTGAATTTTGGTTTATAATTCCGATGTCTGTGAACTTCGCAAATTCTGGGATGGTAGCTTCATACTTTGAAATAAAACGGTCTATTGCCCACGCTTTAATTTCCTGTACTTCCTTTTTTCGTTCATCGTTAAGCGCAGGAGTCCACGTTAATTTGTTCAGTTCAACATCATACATTCCACCACCACTTTCGAATAAGAATGGAATTCTTATTCCTAAAATCTGAGCCATAGCTTCGGCATAAGGCATAGGACGACCGGTACATATGGTAAGTGGCGGGATATTCGGGTCGTAATGACTGTTTAAGTTTAGCTGCCTAATTTTTGAAAAAGCTTTCCAATCGGGTGTGATAAACGGTTCGGTAACGCAACCGTCAAGATCTGTAATAAATAATTTTATCATAGTTTACTTTGATCGGTAATTCGGCACTGCAATTGCGGCTACAAAACAAATTAGCGCCAAGGCTGCCAACCATTGATATTGATTTTTGAAATCGGCGTACTCTTGACTACTGAATTCGCCCTTTTCCAGTTCATCAACGCGAGCAAGAAACGCATCAATACCGTCGTTTCCACGCTCAATTGAATAATAATTGCCACTACCTGTTGAAGCTATTTGGCGTAACACATTCGATTGCAAACTGGTTGTTACTACACGCCCATCTCGATCACGTTTGTAACCAATTAATTGTCCGGTTTCCTCTTCATATAATGGTATAGTTGTTCCATCCTGTGTACCTATCCCCAGTGTATAAACCGAAATATTTGCCTCTATAAGATTGTCTAGGGCTTCTTCATACGATTGTCCATGATCTTCGCCATCCGAAATAATAAGTAAAACTCTTGCTGCTTCTGTGGATGATTCTTCCAACGACTGAAATGCTGCCAGAGAAGTCTCCATTGCTGCTTTAAAGTCGGTTGCCGAGCTCGGCATTTGATCGGTATCGACAATCTCTAGAAAGAGTAAAAGTGCGGAGTAGTCGAGCGTCATAGGACTTTGTAAGTACGCCTCTCCGGTAAAAACAACCAATCCAACACGATCTCCTTTCAAGCGCTCAATAAGTCTTCTGATTTCAAATTTCGCTTTATCCAACCTACTTGGTCGCACATCCTCGGCATTCATACTTGCCGAAAGATCAAGTGCGATCAGCATATCAACTCCTCGGCGTTTTACTTCACGGACTTCGGTACCAACTTTTGGCCCAGCTAGTGATATTATGAGAAAGAGCAAGCCTGTAATGACCAAGGAAATTTTAAGAGAACTCCCCGTTTCCCAGAAACCAGTTCTAAGAGTGTCGAATAGATCAGCATCAAAGAACTTTTTCTGTGTGTTTCGAATTGACCGGCCTCGCCACCAAACTAGACCTGCCAGTAGTGGAATTAACAAAAGAAGCCAGAGATATGTTGCGTTTTCCCAGATCATGGTAATTTCTAGTTACAGGTTCCTAGTTTCTGGTTTTGGGTCGTTCCAATTAGATTCTACGTATTGAATAAATTTAAAGATCTTTTTTCCTAATAATTCATATTGGAGTACTAATTCTTCAATTGGTAGAGCTAAATCATGTGTTTCTGAAATCATTTGTAAGTGACCAATTGTTTCATCACATGAACTTTGTGAATAGGTCAAAAATCTGATGAAATCCTGTTTATAACGTTTCCTTCCATAACCTTCAATGATATTGTCTTTTATACTTTTACTTGACCTTCTGATTTGGCTACCCTGTTCATATAATTCATAACTAGGAAGCTCTAAACTCATTTTGTGATCTTTAATAGCAAGCAAAAAAGCTTCGTTGTAAATATCTAAATCTCGATAACTTTTCATGACAAATTAGTTAAATCCAAACCAGCAACCAGCAACCAGCAACCAGCAACCAGCAACCAGCAACCAGCAACCAGCAACCAGCAAAATATACCTATCCGCTAAGTTTTCACCAACTACTCAACAATCAACACTTGTAAATCCATCAGATTATTTCCTGTCGGTCCAGTTTTAATAAGCGTACCCATTTGCTCATGAAAGTGATATGAATCGTTGTTTTGGAGAAAATCTTCCGGGTTCAGTTTTATCTTTCTTGCTTTTAGTGTTGTGTAAGAATCTATATGTGCACCGGCCGCATCAGTTGGACCATCTATTCCATCGGTACCAATACTAATTAACTGCACATTATGCTGCCCTTCTAATGATATAGCACATATTAGTGCGAGCTCCTGATTTCGCCCCCCTTTTCCAGCACCTTTTACATGTACTTCACTTTCACCATAAAAAATGAGTGCAGCGGGCTTTTTTATTGGTTCACCTGAGCTTAATACCGTTATCGCTTTCGATGATATTTCTTTCGCTACTTTTCTTATAGGCCCGCTGTAAGCTTTTTCAGCTATCCACGTAGAATACCCTTCACTACCCAACTTTTTTGCAATGCGTTGAGCTTGTTGACCAGCACTATTTAGTTCAACAACAGTTTGAGTATAGAAATACTCATCCCTTTCACTAGGGTTCTCTTCTATTACACCTTCAACCCCAAGCTGGATATGTGTTTGAATTGATACCGGTATTTTATCCCAAATTTCATAATTCATCAAAATGCTACGCGCATCAGAAAACGTACTATTATCTGCCACTGTTGGCCCACTCCCAACCATGGATAAGTCATGGCCGGGGACATCAGAGATTAAAAGTGTAATTAGGTTCGTATTTGCTAATAACTTACCAAGTTTACCACCTTTTAGCTCACATACATGTTTTCGTACTGTATTTATTTGATGAATGGGGGCTCCAGAGTTCAATAATTTTTGATACAAATCGCCCAGTTCATCTACTTCAACACCATATGGGGGGATGGTTAGTAGAGAAGATGCCCCTCCTGAAATACAGAAAAAAACTGTATCACCATTGGGAATTTGTTCGGCTAAACTGAGCAATTCGTAGGAAGCCGCTACAGTTTCCTCATTCGGATACGGATGTGCTCCTTTAAAAACTTGAATACTGTCGATAAAATCATGAGTAGGAGAAATGAGCATCCCATCAACGGGGGCCAATGGTAAAGCTTCTACCAACGCAGTGGCCGTTGCTACTGATGCCTTTCCGGCGCCTAAAATCCAGATTTGTCCTGTTATTTTATCCAACACCGATTTTGGAATAGAAATCGTCGGTCGGATTATTTCTGAAAGTATAACGTCAGGATTAATGGGCATTATTGGCTATTTCACGATTTCTATAGTTCGTTAAATATATGGTAATAATGCCAATAGAAATGAGTGGATTTAGATAAACAGATATAAAATCCGCTAGTGTTAATAAATTGGTGCTAATCAATTTAGACAGGAAAAGAGACAGGCAGATAATAATTAAGCAAAATATTTGATTATAGATTTCATAAAGGAAGAAATCTTTTCTAGCTCCTGATACTATTAATCCAATAATTCCTATTAAAAAGAAATTCCCAAAAGGAACTCGAATTCCGATATCAATATTTCCACTAGATAGATTTATACTTCTAGAACCAAGAGAATCAACGATTACGTCAGCTGAAACTAAGTTTGATTCAATATAGCTGAGAAAAAAAGAATTGATCAGTTCCCGAATAGGAAATATAAGCCAAAGAGATAACACAAAAAAAACAGCTGAAAATAGTATTCTAGTTAAAACTTTCATCTAAGCTGTGTAACTGTGTCCAAAAGATCCAAAGAATAAAGATTACTACATAGAAAATAGTTGTGGTTGCATAATCATGCATAAAATTGAACCCTGCAACCCACTCTTCCTGTGAAATTACAAGAACCACGATACGAACAATATTTACTAGATAAATTACACCAATTCCAAGTAAAGAAAAACTAGCCCTATTTTTCCAATCACCGGGGTAAGCAAGAATGAAGCCTAAGAATAATCCAATGGCTGAAATACCTGTACATCCATCCACCAATTCAATACCAGCGTTTTCACCTATACCAATGATTCGGTGCATAGTCCAAGTATCATAGCCCAATAATTGAACAATTCCGTTACTTACTGCAACAATATTTAATGAAAGCCATTCATCTAAATCACCCTTAGGTAGTAACCACAATTCATAGATTACATACCAGATGGCGAAGATGCCTAGGGCTTTTAAAATAAATTGTGTAACTGGTGATTTAGATATTTCCAAGTATAATATCTTTTATTACTTCAACAACTTTTCTTTGTTGATTTTGCGTTAATTCCGGATAAATGGGTAAAGATAAAGCTTGATTAGTAGCACATTCAGCTTTTGGGAAATCATTCATTTTATACCCTATGTGATTATAGCATTCCTGCTGATGCATGGGTATAGGGTAATATACAGCAGATCCTATTCCTAATTGATCCAGCTTATTCATAACTGAATCACGGTTTTTTACTCGTATAGTATACTGATGATAAATATGTTTTCCGGTATTAGAACCATTATGAAACACTTCGATAGGTATGACAACTTTATTACCTGGCAATTCACATTTTTCATTACCTAAGTGAGAACAGGAATAACCACAATCAGGAATTGATATAGTTAAACCATGATGTTCAAATAGTTCATTATAAAAAAGTGCTTTTTCTCTTCTAGAAATAGACCAATCATCCAAGTACTTTAATTTAACGGATAATATAGCAGCCTGAATAGCATCCAACCTGCTATTCATTCCTATATATTTATTATGATATTTAGGTCTAGCACCATGCAATCTTAATATATCAACTTTATCAGCTAATTTTTCATCCTTAACTGTTATTAAGCCTGCATCTCCATATGCTCCTAAATTTTTACTCGGAAAGAAACTAAAGCACCCAAAATCGCCGTAATTTCCTGCTTTAATACCATTTAATTCAGAACCAATAGATTGTGCAGCATCTTCAATTACATGAAGGTTAAATTCATTAGCAATTTTAATTATTTCTGGCATATTTGCCATCTGACCATATAAATGAACCGGTATGATCGCTTTAACCTTATCAATATCAATTTTCAATCGATTTGAAATTTCATGATTTCCCTCCATTACTAATCGTATCTCTTTATGATCGATATTAAATGAATCGGCTTCAATATCTACAAATAAAGGAGTAGCACCTACCCTCGATATCGCTCCTGCAGTGGCAAAGAAAGTAAACGGTGTCGTGATCACATAATCACCTTCTTTTATATCCAGCGCCATTAAGGCTAACAATAATGCATCTGATCCTGATGCGCACCCTAATGCTAGGGTATTCTCACAATATTTACCAACCTCAGTCTCAAACTGCTTAACTGTAGGACCCATAATAAAGTGTTGAGACTCTAACACTTTATTTATTGCGATTGAAATTTCTTCTTTTATTTGTTGGTATTGAGCATTTAAATCAAGTAATGGAATATTCATCATTCAAGAATTACAGTTTCGCCTTTTAATATATACTTATCATTAGTTTCACTACAATATGCCACACCATTTTTTTCAAAATCTAGGCGATGACCTGCTTTAGAAACCCACCCAATTTGTCTGCCAGGATTTCCGACAACCAAAGCAAATGCTTTTACAGGTTTTGTGATTACACTACCGGCACCAATAAATGCATATTCGCCAATTTCGTTTCCACAAACTACAGTTGCATTTGCACCTATTGAAGCACCTTTGTGAACAATAGTACTTAAGTACTCATGTTTTCTTTCTATAGCACTTCTAGGGTTAATCACATTGGTAAAAACCATACTTGGGCCACAGAAAACATCATCTTCGAGCCGAACTGCATCATATATCGATACATTGTTTTGAACCCGAACATTATTGCCGAGTATAGCACCGCCACCAACAAATACATTCTGTCCAAGAACACAATTTTTACCAATTACAGCACCAGGCATAACGTGAACCCAATGCCAAACTTTTGTCCCTTCTCCAATAGTAGTATTATTTCCTACAATTGCTGTTTCATGTTTAAAATATTTTTCCATTTACTTAATAAATCCTGAAGCCTTATAAATTTTTTCAATAATGTTGACTACTTTCATTCCATCAAAAGCAGTAGCTGTAGCCTCGCCTTTTCCATTTAGTGTTTTAACTACATTTTCAATGATATAATGATGATTTGCTGCACTGCCTTTATAAGGCCCATAATCATTTGGTGGATTTGTAGGGGGTAAAATTGGTTCTTCATAATTTTTTATGTGACAATACTCTATCTCATTCATATACTGCCCGCCAACTTTTACGCAGCCATTTGTACCAATTAAAGTTATACTACTCTCCATGTTTTTATCCCAGCATGATGTTGAATAATTGATAGATCCCATTCCTCCATTTTCGAACTCGAACTGGGCAAAACCAGAGTCATCAAAATCAATTAAATCCATATGTGTAAAATTCTTAACTATTGCTTTCGGATTTTTAATATCGCCAAAGATCCAGTACATAATGTCAATAAAATGACTAAACTGAGTGAATAGAGCTCCACCGTCTTGTTCTCTAGTACCCCTCCAATTACTTGTAGAATAGTACCTTTCATCTCTATTCCAATAACAATTAGTTTGGACCATCAACACTTCACCAATTATTTTTTTCTCAACAATTTCCTTTAACCATTTTGATGGTGGGCTATACCTATTTTGTTTTACAACAAATACTCTACGACCTGTAGCTTCCATTGTACGAATTACATCTTCACAATCAGATGTAGTTAGTCCCATAGGCTTTTCAATAACTACATGGTATCCAGCTTTTAGCAGTTTTATTGCATATTCAGTATGGTAACCATTAGGTGTTGATATACATACAACCTCAGAGACTTTCTTGTCATATGTTATGAATTGGTCAATCGAATTATAAAAACTAATATTTTCGCCTAAACGATTGATGTCATTAGCTTTTTCACTATCGATGTCTGTTCCTGATATCAATGTAGAATTCTCGAATTCTGAAGCAATAGTTGCATGTCTCATACCAATTCTACCTAATCCAACAACTGAAAACTTTATATTTCTCATATATTAATTACCCAATAAAATCCTAAAATTTAATCTTTTCCGAAAATGTCTCGTGTATAAACTTTGTCAGAGACATCCTCAATTTCTTCTACCAAACGATTGGCAACTATTATATCTGAATAGATTTTAAATGAATTTAAGTCATTAATTACTTTTGAATTATAAAAACTTGACTCTTTTAACATTGGTTCGAAAACAACTACTTCAATACCTTTTGCTTTAATCCTTTTCATTATTCCCTGAATTGCACTAGCTCTGAAATTGTCTGAACCTTGCTTCATTACTAATCTATATATTCCAACAACATTAGGTTTTCTTTTTAATATTTGTTCAGAAATAAAGTCTTTTCGTGTTCTGTTTGCGTCAACAATTGCTCTGATTAAATTGTTTGGAACATCCTCAAAATTTGCTAATAATTGCTTTGTGTCTTTTGGCAAACAATATCCCCCATAGCCAAATGATGGGTTGTTATAATGATCACCAATACGTGGGTCTAGGCCTACGCCTCTAATGACTTGTTGAGTGTCTAATCCATGAGTTTCAGAATAAGTATCCAATTCATTAAAGTATGCGACTCTCATTGCAAGGTAAGTATTCGAAAAAAGCTTTATAGCCTCTGCCTCTGTTGAATCTGTAAATAAAGTTGGAATTGACTCGCTTGGCTTATCTGCTCCTTCTTTTAATAAGTTTGCAAATACTTGTGCCCTATGGGATTGTTCTCCAACTACGATTCTTGACGGATTTAAATTATCGTATAATGCCTTACCTTCTCTAAGAAACTCAGGAGAAAACATAACATTATCAAAGTTAAATCGTTTTCTAATCTTTTTTACGTAGCCAACGGGAACCGTTGATTTAATTACTACAACTGCTTCTGGATTGTAATTAATAATATCCTGTATTACTAGTTCAACAGAACTAGTATCAAAATGATTCGTATCAGGATCATAGTTTGTTGGTGTTGCAATAATTATAAAATCTGAACCTTCGTATGCAAGTTTTTTATCTGTCGTAGCTAAAAAATTTAATGATTTCTCAGCCAAAAATTCTTGTATCTCTTTATCAGTGATAGGTGAAATTTTACGGTTGAGCATATCAACCTTTTCTTTAACTATGTCTAGTGCTATAACTTCATGATTTTGGGACAATAGAATGGCTAATGATAAGCCAACATAGCCTGTCCCAGCTACTGCTATCTTCATTTATGCTTTAAAGATATGAGATTCATTTTTTGGCACGTAACCTTTCATTGCGTTTCTAGAATCTATAATGCAATCTGACCAATCTCCTAATTCCGAATAGTTAATATCAGAATGATTCGTTGAAATAATGACAGCGTCGAATGATCTGATAATTTCTTTATTCCATTCTATAGATTTCATCCCAGTATATTCTGCATGCTCTCTAGTTGGTGTAATTTGCGGAACGTAGTTGTCATAATAAGATATTTGTGCCCCCAAATCTTTAAGATTATCAAATAGCTTGAAAGTAGGAGATTCCCTCATATCATCTACATCTGGCTTATAGGCAAGGCCTATAACCAAAATTTTAGACCCATTGATAGATTTTTTATGTTGATTTAATGCTTTAATCGCCTGATCTGTGACGTAATAAGGCATATTAGTATTTATTTCACCTGCAAGCTCTATAAACCGAGTATGCATTTCATACTCTCTTGCTTTCCAAGTTAGATAAAAAGGATCTATGGGAATACAATGTCCACCAAGCCCAGGACCCGGAGTAAACTTCATAAAGCCAAATGGTTTTGTTGCAGCTGCTTCTAGTACTTCATGAACATCAATCCCCATTGCGTGATATACTACTTTCAACTCGTTTACTAATGCAATGTTGACAGATCTAAAAATATTTTCAGTAAGCTTTACAGCTTCAGCAGTTTTAGTATTGGTTACAGGAACTGTCTCAACAATCGCAGTATCGTAAAGCGACACAGCTAATTTTAATGCATCTTTACCATCGCCACCTACAACTTTTGGTATTTTCGAAGTGTTAAATTCAGCATTTCCTGGATCTTCTCTTTCTGGACTGTACGCTACAAAAAAATCTTTACCAGAAGTTAATCCTGATAGCTCCTCAAGAAGTGGCGTAATTAATTCTTCTGTTGTGAGAGGGTAAGTTGTTGATTCAAGAATTATAAGTTGGCCTTTTCTAAGATTTTTACCAACAGTTTTTGTTGTTTCAATAACGTAGCTCATGTCCGGTTCTCTATGATGATCCAGCGGTGTTGGAACACACATTAAAATGGCGTCTGCTTCATTTATTCTTTTAAAATCACTGGTAGAGTTGCAAATAGGGCTTTTTGCTAACTCTTGCATCATTTCTTCCCCTAAATGTTTGATGTAAGGGATACCATCGTTAAGATTATCAACCTTAGTTTGATCAATATCAAATCCTAAAGTTGGCATATTCGCCTTATAAAATGTCCACATAAGTGGTAAGCCAACATAACCAAGCCCCACAATGCCTACTTTATATTCTTTATTGTGAATCTTGTTTAATAAATCATCTATCATCTATACAGTTTCCTTAAATTTTTTGTTAGTTTTTTCAATTTCATCGCCATTTTTATGGTACGTGGGGACAAGATCTTTTAGACTTTCACGGATCTTCAAACCATCTCCATCTTTAGCAATTTCAAACAGCTTTTCGAGTTTCCTAGTAAAATCAGTTGGAAGTGCACTATTATTTGCTATCATTATTTTTTCATATTGAGTCATACTAGTACCCTCTTCACTAGTTAAGAGCTCTTCATATAGTTTCTCACCTTCTCTAATACCAGAAAACTCAATTTTAATATCTTTATCAGGCTCTAAACCGGATAATTTTATTAATTCCTTAGCCATATCAAGTATTTTTACTGGCTCTCCCATATCTAATACAAACACAGCACCATCTTTTTCTAGTCCTCCAGCTTGAAGTACTAGTTGTGATGCTTCCGGAATCGTCATAAAGTATCTAATCATATCAGGATGGGTTACTGTTACAGGTCCACCAATCCTAATTTGTTCTTTGAATATCGGTATTACAGATCCCCTACTACCCAATACATTTCCAAATCTAACAGAAACAAAAAATTGATCTTCTTTTGATTTAATCGCTCCATTTTGTACTACGTATTCCGAAATTCGTTTTGTTGCACCCATTACAGATGTAGGATTTACGGCTTTATCAGTAGATATATTTACAAAATGTTTAATGTCGAATCTAAGTGCCAATTCTACTAAATTTTTTGTACCTCCAATATTATTAAAAATTGCTTGAGATGGATTTTTTTCCATTAAAGGCACATGTTTATGTGCAGCTGCATGAAATAAGACTTCTGGCTTACAAGTTTCAAAAATCCTTTCGAGTGTATTATAGTCTCTTACGTCAGCTATTTTTACATCTAATTCTATTTCAGGGTATTCTTTCTTGATACCCCTTTCTATCTGATATATACTATTTTCGCCTCTACCTATTAATATTAAGGTCTTTGGTTGAAATTTTGCAACTTGTCTAACTATTTCTGAACCAATTGAACCACCTGCACCAGTAATCATTACCCTTTTATCTTTCAAATACACTCTAATTTTCTTTGTATCTAAAGTTATAGGGCTCCTCCGCAATAGATCTTCAACATCAACCTTTCTAATTTGATTAATTTCAACTTTACCTTTAATTAAATCATATAGTCCTGGTATTATTCTGAATTGAATATTACTGCTTCGCGCAATTTCTACTAATCTTTTAATTACGCTTCCTGCTACTGAAGGAATTGCAATAATTAACTCATCAATATTATACTTTTTAGATATTTCATTCATTTGGGAAGTTCTGCCTGCTACAGGAATTCCCATTATACTTTGGCCCCACTTTGATACTGCATCATCTAAAAAAGCGACCGGTAAATATCCAGAGCTAGGGTTACGAATCATCTCTCTTGCGATCATTGTTCCAGCATTTCCAGCTCCAGCTATTAAAATGCGTTTAGGTTTAGTCGCATTTTTTCTTATGAAAAATTCCTCATTAAATGTCATTCTAACAGCAAGTCTTAAACCCCCTAAAGAAATAATTGCTAAGATACTTTCAATTAGCGGGACTGATTTTGGCAAGAAAACAAAACCAAAATCAACAAATGCAAAGAATGAATATATAATGGTGTAAACACCTATTGCGCTTGTTAGAATAATTATTTCTTTTGTACTAGAATACTGCCACGATCTTTTTTTTCGGTTTAAGTAAAAAACAAACAATGCTTTAATTGGCAAAGAAAATAAAGAAATTAGTAAAATATCCGAAAAATAGTTTATTACTTCACTTTCTAGTCTCAACCAAAAAGCGACCAATGGTAAAACTGCCCAGATAACAACATCCGCTGTTATTTTAAAAACCTGTCGGTATTTCAAAAGAAATGCGATCATAATAATGGATAAATTTAAATAACCCCTGCTACTGCAAAAATACCGATTAATATACTACTTCAATAATTGGAATTCATGAATAATAAAATGAATTATTCTATCAGCTGTTTTACCATCCCATAATTCTGGCACTCCTCCTTTCTTCCATTCACCATTTTTCAATTTATTTATGAAAGGTCTAATATTTTTAGGGTTAGTACCCACAAGTTCATTTGTGCCAATTGAAACAGTTTCAGGTCGCTCAGTTGAATCTCTTAACGTAATACAAGGAATTCCTAATACTGTAGTTTCTTCTGTAATCCCGCCAGAATCGGTAATAACAAGAAAACTGTTTTTTACTAGATAGTTGAATTGTAAATAACCAAGTGGATCTGAGTAGATTAAATTAGAATGAGTGATATCAAGTTCTTCCAAATTTTTTCTAGTTCTTGGGTGGACTGGGAAAATCACTTGTTTATCAGGTACTGAATCTAAAATCTCTTCAATAATCAATTTAAGATTTAAAGCTGCATCTACATTTGAAGGCCGATGCAATGTCAGCACCACATATTCATTTTTCTTTAAATGTAATGTATTCCAAAAATCAGGTTTAACTAAATTATTTTTATGCTTGTGTAGTGTATCAATCATGGTATTACCTACAAATAATATTTTATCTAATGGTACACCAGCCTTTAATAAATTAGAATTTGCAACCTCTGAAGTAGTAAAAAAATAATCCGTTATGCTATCTGTAACTATTCGATTAATCTCTTCCGGCATCCTCATATCACCTGATCTAATGCCCCCTTCAACATGAGCAACCTTAATACCTGATTTTTTAGCCACAATTGAACAGGCCATAGTTGATGTAACATCACCTACAACAATACATAAATCTGACTTTTCTTCTAATATTTTTTCATAACCTATCATAATTTTAGCAGTTTGCTCTGCTTGCGACCCCCCACCTGCATTTAAATTGTTTGAAGGTTCAGGTATGTTTAGTTGCTCAAAAAAGTTATTCGACATATTCTTATCATAATGCTGCCCTGTATGTATTAGGCGATAGTTAATGTCAATACCTTTGTTTTTTTGAAGTTCTATAGCATCAATTATTGGAGCTATCTTCATAAAATTTGGTCTTGCACCTGCAATTAAATCAATTAGCATTTTTTTTTAATAAAGATTGAATTATTTCTATTACTCGATTTTGCTCATCTAGTCTTAAACTGCTACCACTTGGTAAACATAATCCATGCTCAAATAACCAATCAGAAATACCGTTAAAATGACACGGGTAGTTTGAGAAAATTGGCTGTTGATGCATTGGTTTCCAAAGTGGTCGAGCCTCAATATTGTTGTCTTCAAGAGTTTTTCGTATATCTTCTTTCGTTATACCTCCAGTTTCATCAGGGTTAATAATCACCGTAGACAACCATCTATTGCTAAAATATTTCTCTGGTTCATTTAAAAAATAAATTCCTGTGTCAGAATTTCTTAAGAATTGTATTTCTTTGTCATTAGTTTTGATGCCTAACCACGTAGCACCCAAGTTTTGATAATAGTGTTCATGAACTTTACGTCTTTGATAAATTCTATCATCTAGTACTTTCATTTGGCCTCTACCTATACCTGCAACAATATTACTCATTCTATAATTATACCCAACATTTGAATGCTGGTAATGAGGAGCGTCATCTCTAGCTTGAGTAGAAAGGAATCGCGCTTTTTTTATAAGTTCTTCTTGTTCACTTAAGAGTGCTCCTCCTCCTGAAGTGGTAATAATTTTATTTCCGTTAAACGACAACACATTCAATTTCCCAAATGAACCACATTTCTTTCCTCCAATATGCGAACCCAATGCCTCTGCTGCGTCTTCAATTATTGGGATATCATACCTGTTTGCAATCTCTATTATTTCTGCCATATTTGCTGGCATTCCATATAAATGCACAACAATTATTGCTTTCGGTAATTTATCTAAACGCTGTTCGATTGCTTCTTCAAGTAGATTTGGGTCCATATTCCAAGTATTGGGCTCAGAATCTATAAATACTGGAGTAGCTCCCTGATATATAATTGGGTTAACAGTTGCTGAAAAAGTGAATGATTGGCATATAACCTCATCCCCAGTTTTTACTCCCAATAAAATTAGTGCTAAATGGATAGAAGCTGTTCCACTAATAAATGCACCAGCATCTTTTATTCCAATATAGGATTTTAAATCCTCTTCAAATCCATTAACGTTTGGCCCAAGTGGTGCTATCCAATTAGTACTGAAAGCTTCTTCTACATATTTTTCTTCTTCGCCTCCCATATGTGGTGGAGATAACCATATTCGATTACTTAAATGACTCATAAATTTTTTGCAGGAACTCCTACAACTTTGCTGTTATCGTTTATATCACTAATTACTACACTACCCGCACCAACAGTAACCCATTTCCCAATGCTAGTTGTTGGAATAATAGAAGACCCTATTCCAACTAGAGTTCCATCACCAATAGTCACTTCTCCAGCAATACTGCAATTTGGAGCAATGTGCGAATAATCACCAATAGTAGTGTTGTGGTCTAAACATGCACCAGTATTAATTATGCAATGATTACCAATCCGAACTCCCGGCTGTAGAATTGTACCCGCCATAATTACAGTACCAACGCCAATCTCTACATCATCTGCAATTATTGAACTTGGATGAATTGTAGTTATCCAAGTTAGTTTATCAAATTTCTTAGTTATTCTATATCGTATCGAATTTGAGCCTATTGCGACTAATGCTTTCGTCTTTGAGTGATTTGGTATTTGAGTAACTACGGGTATTTTATCATGTAAATCGCCCTGCTTGTATTTATCATCATAAATAGCATTAACCCGAATATTGTTATGATATAACACGTCTCGCACAACCGACGAATGCCCACCCGCACCTATTAGTATCATTTAAATATTAGTTCCTTTAAACCGTTTAACTGTTGCTTCCCCTTTTTCACTAATTCCATCTCTCTTAAGAACTTTAATTAGTGTAAGGAACAATATTTTTACATCTAATAAAAAATTCTGGTTTTCGACATACCAAATATCAAGTTCGAATTTTTTCTCCCATTCAATTGAGTTTCTACCATTAATTTGAGCCCATCCTGTGATTCCTGGTTTTACTTCATGTCTTCGTGCTTGAAAATCGTTGTATAGTGATACATAGTCCATTAATAATGGGCGGGGACCAACCAAACTCATATCACCTTTTATGACATTCAAAAGTGAAGGAAACTCATCTAGGCTTGTATTTCTTAAAAAAGAACCAAATTTGGTGAGTCTTTGTGAATCGGGTAATAAAACACCTTTTTCATCTACCTCATTAGTCATAGTTCTAAACTTAAGGAAGTTAAAAGGGATAGTATTGAGTCCCGGCCTTTTTTGCTGAAAAAAAATTGGGAAGCCATGGAAATAAATTTGTGCTATTATAATAAGCATTAATATTGGGGATAGGACAAGCAACACCTTAATTGATACTACAATATCGAAAATTCGCTTTAGCATCCCACTTAGCTAAGATCTTGAATATAGTTTTCGATAATATACGAGGCTATTGCCAAAGAAGAGGTTGCGCCAGGTGAAGGAGCATTTAAAACATGTATTTGGTTATTATACGTTTGTATTTTAAAATCCATAATAAGTTCTCCATTTTTACCCATAGCTTGGGCACGAACTCCAGCGGGGCCCTTTACAATATCCTGTTCAGTTATATCCGGTACCAGTTTCTTTGCTTTAGTTAAGAAATTGGATTTAAATAATGAAGTTTGAAATTCACCCAAAGAAAATTTGAAGTTCGAAAAGATAAATTTATTTAGCCCTTTGTAGAGTACACTGTCAAAAGTTTCATTAAGTGAAAAATCTGTAAATTTATAACCCTCTCTTTTAAATGCAAGTACGGCGTTCGGACCAACTTCTCGACCACCATCGATCATTCTTGTAAAGTGTACTCCCAGAAATGGAAACTGTGGATCCGGTACGGGGTAAATAAGATGATTAACTAATTTCTTAGCATTATCAGTAAGCTCGTAATAGTCACCTCTAAATGGCACAATCCGAAATGGTCTATCCTGCTTTGTAAACTCTTTAAATACTATATCTGAATATAAACCTGTGCAATTAATGATATAGTCTGCTTCTTGTGTTAATAAAATATCGTTCAAATGATTTGATTCCAAAGAAAGTACATCTTGATTGTACAAAATACTTCCACCTAGTTCAATTATCTGCTTAAGCATCTTTCGCATAACATCTTTATAATCTACAATTCCTTCCTCTGGAACAAGAAGTGCTTTATGCGCGCTAACGAATGGCTCTCTTTGATTTAGCTCATCCTTCGATAAAAATTTCAAGCCCTTTAAGCCATTTTTCTGCCCACGCTTATACAAATCATCCAAAAATTTTGCTTCCCTCTCATCAGAAGCAACAACCACTTTACCACAAATATCATGCGCTACTTCATTTTCAGCACAAAATCTTGTCATTTCCCGGATACCATTAACAGCAAGTCTAGCTTTTAATGATCCTGGTTTATAGTATAACCCACAGTGTAATACACCACTATTTCTACCAGATTGATGTTTTCCAATTTCACTTTCTTTTTCAAAGATAGTAAGATCTAAACCTGGATTCGCTTTAAGTAGTTTATAGGAAATAGCTAGTCCAACGATGCCTGCACCTATTACATGAACCTTTTTCATAATTTCAATAATTTTAGATAGTCTTCAGCTAAATTCTCAAACTTTCGATTCTCAATAAGCCATTCTCTTCCTTTTTGACCGATTTCCCGTCTATTATCCTCATCTAGTTTAGATAGTCGGTGAATCGCATTGGCTAGCTCTTCTTCATTCTCTGACTCTACAAAAATACCACAACCAGCTTCATTTATCATGCTCCTATAGCCGCTATAGGATACAATTACTGGTTTTTCAGAGTACATATAATCAATCCATTTATTTCTAGATAAACCGAAATCATACAAAGACGTTTTCTTTACACTGTCGTATAAAAAATCACATCTATTTAAAAGGGATTGAACTTGCTTTTTCTTAATCTTTGGTGCGAAGGTAATGTTAGGTGAATCACCATATTGATTCTGAAATCGATCTTTAAGATCGCCATCACCTACAAACAGGAAATGAATTAAATCATCTTTTAAACTATCAGCAACATTAAGAATAGTTTCAAGAGCATTTGAACGACCGATACTGCCCGCATAACATATTATCTGCTTATCTTTTGGAATGTATTTTTGTATATAATCTTCATCCAATGGTTCTGGATTTTCATAGAGCGACTCATTTAAACCTTGAGGTATATGAAATACATTACTGGAACTGCCAATGATATTTTTAACATGTTCTTTCAAATTTGGCATTGTACCAATTATCACATCTGCTTTTTTATAACCTTTTTTTTCTATGTAACTTAGTAATCTTACAAAAAGGTTTGAGCGCTTAAAACTACCTATAGATGTAATTGTTAATGGCCAAATATCTCTTACTTCGAAAGCTAGTCTACAATTAAATTTTCGTTTCCATAGTATTCCATTCAATATGGTAAATAGAGAGAGGCTTGAAATTATAATTGCATCGGGTTTCGGAAGTTTATTTGTATCTAAAAAAAATAATCTTCGTTCAAAATCAATCCAACTCATGATGCGCTTAAAACTCAAGGTATCTTTGTACCTTATTGTTTTGCACCAAATAGTTTTAACCCCATCATGTTCGGTATAATTATAAGTTTCAGAAAAATTTGGAATATTAGAAGTATGGTTAGAATCAGAAGTTATTATTAGCGTATTGTAACCTATCTTCTCAAATTCTTTACAGAAATAAAAATGTCTAGTTGCAAAACCGAACTCTAGTGGGCTAACATATTTCGAAACGTACCAAATATTTTTTTTCATACTTCAAGCGTATAGAAATCCTTAATGGTATTGGCAATAAAAGATATTTCCTGTTCGGTTAGTTCTGGATAAATTGGCAGCGAGAGTATTTCATCCTGATATTGTGTTGCAATTCGAAAGTCTTCCTTACTTGTATTTAAATATTTATAAGCCGGTAAGTTCGGTAAGGCCGTAGGATAATGAATTGAGGTACTAATACCCTTACTATTTAAATAATTGGCTAGACGATCTCTTTGTTTTGCTCTAATAACAAATAAGTGAAATGTATGCTTAGTGTTTTCTCTAATTTTGGGGGTAACTATTTCATCAATATCAGAAAGATATTTATAATAAAGTTCAGCATTATTAATTCTCTGTTGAGTCCAACTTAAAATATAATTTAACTTTACTGATAATATAGCTGCCTGTATTCCATCCAATCTGCTATTTATACCCTCCATTTCATGTCTATGTTTAACCAGAGCACCATGCCGAGCAAACATTCTAAACTTTAATGCAAGCTCGTCGTCATCTGTAATAATACATCCTGCATCCCCGTATGCCCCTAAATTTTTACCAGGGAAAAAACTAAAGGATCCTGCAATACCAAACAATCCTGCTTTTTTCGAATTATATTCAGCAAAATGAGACTGTGCACAATCCTCAATCACGTATAAGTTATACTTGCTAGCTAGCTCCATTATTTTGTTCATCTCACACATTTGACCATAAAGGTGAACAGGAATAATAGCTTTAGTTCGTGAAGTAATTTTGCTTTCTATTAAATTTTCGTCAATCGAAAAATATTCAGGATCAATATCAATAAATACTGGTTTAGCACCAGTTTGGGTAATCGTTTCTGATGATGAAATCCAACTATTTGCCACAGTAATCACTTCATCTCCATCTCCAATTCCCAGCATTTTCATAATAATGTAGAGAGAGTCAGTACCATTTGCAGTACTTATACAATGTTTTACTCCGTATAAATCAGCATATTTATCTTCAAACGCTTGCACAATTTCACCGCCAATAAATGCCGTTTCATCTATTACATTTTGAATGGCTCTATCTATTTCCGGTTTAATAGATAAATACTGAGCTCTTAAATCTACAAATGGTATTTTCATTGATTAATACTTCTAATTTTTTTTGCTGGATTACCGGCATAAATACCGGGACTAGTTATAGGTTTTGTAACTACTGCCCCTGCACCAATAACAACATCATTACAAATTGATATAGGTAATATTGTAGCATTACTCCCAATGCTTACATTGTTTCCAATTACAGTAGATTTCCATTTTGAGCTATCTCCTCCTGCTGGTGCGCCATCAGAAAATAAATCATTAATAAACATTACTCCATGGCCTATAAAACAATTATCACCAATTTTTACTAATTCGCAGACGAAAGAATGGGATTGAATTTTACAGTTGTCGCCAATTATTACCCCTTTTTGAATTTCGACAAATGGGCCTACAAAACAGTTATTCCCAAGAATACACTCATATAAGTTTGAAGGTAAAATAACTAGGCAATCGTTTCCAAACTGCACTTCTCTAATTGAAACATTTACTGTTTTCATTTTTTATTTAATTCTGCTGATCGATAGATTTTATCTATAATTTCAACTGTTTTTAACCCTTCAAAAGAGTTAGTTGAAATTGAACCACCTTTATTAAATACATCAACTAGATTTTCATAAATCTTATCATGATTAGACATGGAACCTCTGTAATTCCCATAGTTATTTGCTTTATTACCGATAGGTAGGTTTTTAAACTCGAAATTCTCAATGCTTTGATATTCTAATTCATTTAAATATTGGCCACCTATTTTTACAGTGCCTTTTTCACCAAATATGGTAAGTGAACCTTCCATATTTTTCTCATAGCTATTCACTGTGTAATTAATTGTGCCAATTGCACCATTATAGAATTCAAGTGCAATTACTCCAGTATCTTCAAATTCTATGATGTCTCGGTGTATGAAATTATTTGTGAAAGCTTCAACATTTCTTATATCTCCAATCATCCAATACAACAAATCTATGAAATGACTGAATTGAGTGTAAAGAGTTCCACCATCCAAAGTTTTTGTCCCTTTCCACGAGTTTTTATAGTAGTCGGGATTTCGATTCCAAAAACAGCTTAATTGAATGCTAAGTATTTTACCGAATTTACCGTCTTCAATAGCCTTCTTTACTGCTGATATTGGCGGATTAAATCTATTTTGCTTAACTACAAATAAGCGTTTATTAGATTTCTCTGCCTGTTTAATCATCTCACCACAATCTTGCACATTAATTGCCATAGGCTTTTCACAGAGAACATTGTAACCTGCTTTTAATGCTTTTATGCTGTGCTCTGCATGCAATCCATTTGGACTACAAACTGAAATTACATCTATCTCCAGTTGCTCATTTAATAAATCATCAATCGAAAAAAATGCTTTTGCACCATATTTAGATGCCAACTCTTCGGCTTTACTTTCAACAATATCGCATGTTGCTAAAAGTAAACCATTGTTAGAAATATGCTCAGCATGCCTTTGCGCAATTCTACCACAACCGACAATTGCAAATGTTAGTTTTTTCATAGTACTAGTTATTAAATATTCGTTGGATAGAACTCACAATTTTCTCTGCACTATTTCCATCTCCGTACAAGTTAGGTTTATTCAGAATTGTTGCTCCGTAATACTTCTCTGTAAGTTCACTAAGTAACTTGAAATTATCGTTGATAATAAAGTTATATCCAAAATCCACTAATTCTGTCCATTCTGTTTCACTGCGTAATGTCAAACAATATTTATTTAAGAAAAAGGCTTCTTTTTGTAACCCGCCACTATCCGTTATAACTAGCGAACTATTTTTTATAAGATACATCATATCTATGTAGCCAACCGACTCTAATCTATCAAATTCTACTAGAATACCTTCATTTTCGATTACTTTTTGGGTCCTAGGATGCATTGGTACAATAACATTATACTCTTGGTGTAGGCTATTTAGCGAAGAGATTATATTCTTTAAACGAACTATATCATTAGTGTTTTCCTGTCTATGGATTGTTGCCAATATATAGTTATTTTTCTCGTCTAGTTGTTTTTTCAATTCATTACTAACTCGATCTTCCATTTCACTATAATGGAGCGCTGCATCTAGCATTACATCACCAGACTCGATTATCTCGCACTCAAAATTATTAAACCCCTCATTTATTAGATTCTTATAGCCAGTTTCATTTGGAACAAACAAAACTTTGCTTACCCTATCAGTTAAAATTCGATTGTATTCTTCGGGCATATTTAGGTTAAAAGATCTCAATCCTGACTCTATATGTACAATTGGAATATTTAACTTTATTGCGGCTATTGCTCCTGCTAAAGTTGAATTTGTGTCTCCATAAACCATCAAAATATCTGGTTTTTCGTTTATCAGAATATCTTCAATACCTTCAAGCATTCTTGCAGTCATTTCACCATGACTTACCCCATTTATGTTTAAATTGTATTTTGGCTCAGGGATTTCCATTTCCTCAAAAAAAACAGAAGACATATTATCATCAAAATGCTGACCGGTGTGTATAATAATCTCGTTTATTGAGGTAGTATTTTGTATTACACGAGAAACTGTAGATGCTTTTATAAATTGAGGTCTTGCACCAATGACCGTCACAATTTTAATCATTTAACAAGTTTTGATATAGCTTTATTATTTCTTTTTCTTCTTTTTGCCAACTGTATTTTGACCAAATTTTACTGAGCTTGTCAGTCTTTATTTTAACATCCTCTTTGGTAATTTTAGAAATTAAATTATACAAAGAGCTTTTATTTGGCTCTATACACCAACCAACTTCATTTTCGCAAATTAATTTATTCAATTCTGGGAAATCACTCGTAACTTGAGGAATTTTGGATAAATAATACTCGAAGGCTTTATTAGGTAGGCAATAATAATGATTTAAGCATGTATTTTCGATTAAACTAAATCCAATATCTGCTGATTTGGTATATGCCACAAGCTCATCTCTTGGAACTGCTTCATGATAAAATATCACATGCTCATTTACGTAATCACTTTTAATTCGATTAACATCCGGTCCAAACCCCATTAATACAAGCACTTTGTTTTCTTCTATGCTTTTGAATGCGTCTAGAATAATATCAATTCCTCTAGCTTGAGAAATTAAACCTTGATATAAAAAAATTATTTTTTCCTTTGGGATATTAAATTTTTCACGAAATATGTCATACTTTTTATTGTCTTTATAGAGCTCAGAATTAGGAATATTTCTAACAGAGTAAATATTTGTTAGACCATATTCTTTAGCATACCACTCTTTAATACTGTCGTTAACTACAATAATTTGATCAACACTGTAAATCAGTTTTCTCTCAATCCATTTTCCATATTTTCTTTTAATACCTTTGGAATTATGAACCTCTGTCTCAAGCTCATGAGCATCATAAATTAACTTTGCTTTTTTTAATTTTTTTAGAACTACTGCTATTGGCAAGACTGACAAGTTGTGTGCATTAATTACATCAATTTTTCTTCCTTTAACTTTAATAAGCACACATATTTGGAAGAAAAAATATTTAAACAAAAAATTAAATATCGATGGGCCAGGTATCTTTGGAATCCAAATACGATGGATTTCAAATTTGGATGATTTTTGTTCGAATTTTAATGTATTCGAATCCTTTAAGCCAACTGCTATTACCTTTTTAACTAACTTATACGATGTTACAGTATTTGCTTCTTTAAATAGCCTTGATTCATTTTTAAGATTTGATGGATAAATATGAAGATTATTTTCAAACACTTTACTTACTATACAACCCTTTTGATCTAAGTTTATTCACTAGTTTTTTTATTCTCCCAATTATCTCATAATTATTTGGATAATCCCTAAACGATTTTACTTCCCTACTCATTATTTCATCAAATTCATCCTCGCAAATCCCCAATTTTTTAAATGCAAATTCCTTATCCTGAGCTAATAATTCAGGGTCGTAAGGATTTGCCTTCATCTCTTCTATAGCGTCTTTTCTACTTATTTGACCGGATCGAATTAAATCTGAATAATGCCCTCTTCTTTTGTCGATATTAAACTTGACAGGAAGAATATAACCTTGATAAAACCTTGTATATACTGACTCATAGTGTTTACCCCCATAGTAAACCCAGCCTAGTTCATTTTTAATTAGCTCCATTACATCGTCTTTATTGTAATCGATATAATTTAATATTGATACAACTTTAATACGTTTTATAGCAGTATTTATAAAAAGATCTAGGATGCTGAAATGTGGATAATCCAATAAGGAAGTGTTCATAAATTGTTTGTGAACAGACTTTATATATTTCCAATCAGAATGGCCGTATGCCCATGCAGGAACAGACATAGATTCTGTAGCAAAATTCATCCCATTTATTATGTATTTAATACCTTTATCGTTGGCTATGTTAAATAGTAAAGCATTAATAGCATGATCGGTTGGTATCTCACCGTCTGGAGTTGATGCTTTAAGAAATGAAATTTGAAGGTTTTTAAACGAATTCCAATCTATGACATGTGTGTATAAATCGATTCTGAGTTTATCCAGCATTTTGCGAATATTGTTAACGGCGAGTTCAGAATTCCAGCCATTATCAAAATGAACAGCAAGTGGCTTTAATCCTAACTGCTTTGTTAGATATGCAACATACGTGCTATCTACACCACCACTCACACCAATTATACAATCGTATTCTTTATTAGCCCCACTTAGCTTGATTTGTTCAATCAAAGCACTAAGTTTGGTATCTGCTTCTTTACCCTTAAACACTCTTTGAGGTAATAACTTGTCGTATCTTTGACAATGATTACAAATCCCCATCGAGTCGAAGTAAATTTCAGGATCACTTGTATCCATTATGCAGCGAGTACAAATACGATATTTTGTTTTTTTAGGATCAGCCATTCGATTTTTCACTAAAAAGAGATTCCAATTTTGAATATTCGGGATATGTAATTAGAACTGCTCTATGCTTACCATGAAATACGAAGAAGCTACCTGCAGAAACTGCAGAGGCTCCTGCATCTACTGCTTCTTTAAAATCGGACAGTTTTCCTGCTCCACCAATTGCTATAACCGGAATTGAAACTGCATCAGATATTTGCTTTACAAGCTTTATGTCATAGCCTTTCTGAGTACCGTCTTTATCAATTGAATTTATTATTATTTCACCTGCACCTAATTCTTCAACTTTTTTTGCAAAATCTGTTGGATGTGTTTTAACATCAAAGGTTCCAGACTTAACATATACAGAGTATTTACCCAACCAATTAGATTTCACATCAATACTCGCAACTACAGAGGAACTACCCGCTATTTGTGCAGCTTCACTTATTAAGTTTGGCTTCTCATGAATTATAGAGTTCAATATTACTTTTTCCACTCCTATCGAAAATAGTTTTTCGATTTGAGAAATATTAGTTATTCCTCCACCGTATGACATCGGCATGAATGCTTGACTAGCTAAATCGGAAATTAGTTCAAAATTTGGTTCTCTTCCCTCAACTGTTGCATTAATATCGAGTATTGCAATTTCATCTACTTCTTTTTCATTAAATATTCGAACTGCATTAATAGGGTCTCCAACATATTTGGATTTATCAAATTGAACAGTTTTTACAAGTCCTCCATTTTTAACAAGTAAACATGGAATAACTCTAGTTCTTAACATACTTATTACCTATTGGATATTCACTTTAAATTCATCTTCCCACAAAGCTACACTATATAACTTCCATTTAGTCTCATTATCAAAGTGAGTAAAATTCGATTTTACATTATGCATATTACATAAATAATTTAGTATCGAGGAGTTCTCAATTATATTAAGCATAATTGAATGGTGTTGGCTAATCCAAGTGTCTTCAGGCGCTTCAAATCCAAACTTATTTTTTCGCCATGTAATTGTTGAAGGTAAGATTTGTTCAGCAAACTTCCTGAGACAGTATTTAGTCCAGCCTTCATTAATTTTAGAATTATTTGGTAAAGATAATGCAATATTTACCGTATTAGGATCTAAAAAAGGTAGTCGTGCCTCTATTGAGTGCCACATTGAGTTCTTATCTTCAAATCGTAGTAATTTTGGTAGGTTATACTCCATTAACTCCATCTTTTGCATATAAAAGATGTCTGAAATCCCACCATTACTAAACCTCATTCCCATTGGAAAAGAAGGAAAATCTTTTAGATAATGATGTCTTCTTCGGTAAACTTTATATCTAACTTTAGCTGATGAAAAGTGAACCAGAAATTTGGCTAGATTTACTAAAGATATTCTTGAGTTATTTTCATTAAACGCTCTAAACTCTTTGATCGCTTTTCTTAAACCATATTTTCTGTAAACAGAAATCAAATAACCAACGAAGTATCGCTCATATCCTAGGAGAATTTCATCACCACCCTGACCATCTAATAAAACAGTAATTCCGTTTTCTTTTGCTGTCTTCATTACTAAATATTGCATTACAATAGAACAACTGCCAAAAGGTTCTTCTTGAGCTCTAACTATTTCAGGAAGGTGTTCAACAAATGAGGAATAATTTGGTTTAACGGTTAACCATTTCATATTATAACAATCAACAACTGCTTTTGCGAATTCTGACTCGTCATTATTTGATTCTTCACTCACAGCAGTAATTGCACAAAATTGCTCATCTGTTTTTTCTCGATAGTGTTTTGACGCGATGGAAGCTACACTAGAGCTATCAAGTCCACCACTTAAACAAGAACCTACAGTTACATCAGACCTTAACCTGAGCTTGATCGAATTGGTCAAACTGGTTCCGAATAAATCAACAGCCTCTGCAACATCAATATCAGAATACTCTACAGAATGGCTTAAACTGTAAAAAGGATTAATCCTAACCTCACTATTTTCTAGATCTATAGAAAGATTACAGCCACCAGGTAGTTTGCTTACTCCTCTAAAAAATGTCTCCTCTATTGGTTCATTAACACTAGCAAAAAGGAATGTTTTCACAACGTCTTCATTCATTCTCACCTTATCAAATAGAGGTAAGAGTTGCCGTATCTCAGACCCAAACGCAAAAACATCATTTAATTGGCAATAATAGAACGGCTTAATACCATAATGATCTCTCGAGCAAAATATATTTTTTGTAGCCGGATTATAAATGGCAAAAGCCCACATCCCATTAAATTTTTCAGAACATTGCTCACCCCAATATTTATATGCTTGAAGTATTACTTCTGTATCTGTTTTTGTTTTAAATGTAGCTCCTAAATTCTCTAATTCCTCTCTTAGCTCTAAGTAATTATATATTTCTCCATTATAAGTTATTACCAGCCCATCCTCGTTAACCATAGGCTGATGACCATCAGATGATAAATCAATAATTGATAATCTCCTATGACCAAATCCTATATAGTCATCTTTAAAAAAGCCAAAATCATCCGGGCCCCGATGAGAAATGGAATCTGTCATTAATCGAAGTATACCTGAATCAACCGCTCCACCCTTAAGGGGGATATAGCCTGCAATGCCACACATGGGCTATTTACTCTTAAATTTAATTCCTAAACCAGCCATAAAATTTTTAAAGGCCTCTTTCTTCTTAAACAATCCGTATTCCGATGGATAATCCCTAAACGTTTTCGGAGGCAATGCTAAAATATCATTAAACTCTTTGGATGTAAGGTTTAGTTTCTTTTGCACATACTCAGCATCCTCTTTTCGTGTTTCTTCGGGATAGTGATAGTTCTCAAATTCATTTAGTGCTTCTTTTCTTGTCATCTGTCCTGATAAAACTAAGCTCGACAGATACGCTCTTCTTTCATCATAGCCAAACTTTTCTGGGCGATATTGAAGTTGTTGCCATTTAGTAAAACGGGATTCAAAATGTTTACCACCGTAGTATCTAAAGTCAACTTCTTTTTCTAAAGTCTTAATTGCTTCATCTTTATTATATGGCCAATAATTTAATGGTCTGGTGACCGTCATTTTTTTGATATAAGGGAATTTGAAGTAATAATCGAAGAAATTTACGGTAGGATATGTCTTTAACTTTCTAGTACCAAATCTTTTATGAATTGCTTTTAAATGTGTTAAATCCATAGCGTTATATGCCCATTCAGAAGGCATGATTGACTCTGTAGAAAAATTACCACCGCTTAGTACATGTCTAAGTCCATGCTGAATGGCTTTACTATACAGAGCTGCAAAAAAAGCATGATCTTGTGGTACATCTTGATTTGCAACACTCGAACGAAGAAATGCTACTTGTAAATCACGCATTTCTTCCCAATCAACTACTTCTGTATAAAGATCTATATCTAACTTTGAGACTATATTCTCGATATTTTTTACAGCAAGTTCTGAGTTCCAACCACCATCTACGTGTATAGCTAATAATCGAAGGTTAAACTCTTTCACGGCAATGTACGCAAGATAAGAACTATCAACTCCGCCACTTAGCCCTATAACGGCGTCATACTCTTCGTTTTTTTGTTCCTTTTTTATTCGTTTGAAAATGTCTTCAAGTTCTTTTCGACCATCTTTTCCGGGCTTCCAAACTTCGTTAACTTTGGAGTCATATTCAAAACAGTGGTTACAAACACCATTATCATTAAATACTATATCAGGATCTGTAGTATCCATTATGCAACGGGTACAAATTTGATAAGTGCGATCTATCTTATGCATTTTTTAATTTCTTAATCGAATTGATGTACTTAAACTCTTCTTTCTCCCAGTTAAATATATCAACCGCAACATTTAGTTTTTTTGAAAGTATTTGTTTATTTAACGCTTTATACTCATTTATTGCATCAAGCAGTGCGCTTTCAGTCCAGTCTTTTACTATAATACCAACCTGATACTCATTTATGATTTTTTGAATTTCTATAAGGTCTGAAGAAATAATAGGGATTTTAGCCATTAAATAGTCAAACAGTTTGTTAGGTAAACACAACTCATAAGATAGACATGAGTTCTTAATCATAGAAATGCCAACATCAGCTTCTGCTGCATATTCTACTACTTTATTCGGTGCCACTGCATTTTGAAAATAAATATTTTCGTTAGTTGCAGCTGCTTCTTTTACGAACTGTTCTAACTCGCCATAACCCATAATTAGCAATATCAGAGGTGCGGTATTATTATTTCTAAATGTCTCAACCAGCAATCTAATTCCTCTTTCTTCTGATAGTCCACCTTGATAGATAGCTATTTGTTTACCTTTTGGAATTTTCAATTCAGCCCTTAATTCATTAGCTGTATTTATTTCTTGTTTCTTTGGGCAGTTTAATACTGTTATTATGTTCGTTAAGGAATATTGCTTTACGTACCATTTTTTAATTTCATCACCAACTACTACTGTTAAATCAACAAATCGAATTAGTGTAGACTCTATAATTTTAGCTAGTTTTTTTCTAATCCCTTTTAACCCTTCTACTTCTGTTTCTAATTCATGTGCATCATATACCAATTTGGCACCTGTAAGACTCTTTAAAAATACTCCTATTGGTAGTAAAGCTAAAGTATGGATATTTAAAAGGTCAACTTGTTTATTTTTAGCGATTTTTAAAGATTGAAAAGCCAACTCTACATATGCCATTAAATGCGTAAGAATATTTTTTGGAAACCTTCTAGCAAAAAAAGTATGTCGATTAACTACCCTACCAAGTTCAATAATTTCATGTTCTTTTAGCCCTTGTTCATGCAGAGCACTTATATAAACATTTTCAACTATGCCTTTGCTTAGCAAACTTTCTGTTTGCTTAAGAAGCCTTGTTTCATTTTTAAATGGGGTAAGTGTAATATGAAGATTATTCTTAAATGTCATTTTCTGAAATGATCTTATACTTTCCTCTTATTTTCAAGATTTGAAAATAACTCTTTAAGAGTATTGGCGTCATTTCTCCAAGCATACTTTCCTAGTGCTGCCTCTTTCCCATTTTTTCCAAATATTTCAAATAAATCTAAGTTATGATGCATTTTAATTAGTGTATCAGCAAAACTATTTGAATCACTTGCTTTAAATACTCTACCACATTCGGCATCTTCTACAACTCTCCTTAAAGGTTTACAATCGCTAACCAGAACTGGTTTAGAGCAAATCATATATTGAAATAATTTGTGCGGTATGGTTGTTTGTGTGTGTTCAAAATCATTATGAGGAACTAAGCATACATCCGATGCTTTAATAAAACTTTGCACTTTATCAAATGGTAGCCAACCATATAAATCTACCCATCTATTAATTCTATATGTATCAATAATTACTTGAATTTTTTGCATGCTCACTTTGTCAGCTCCAACAATGACAAGCTTAAAATCTGGTATATGATCTTTGCATTTAGGAATTGCTTTCAACACAGTATCTAGACCTCTGTGTGCTCCAATTGTACCTACGTAACTAATAGTAAAATTCTTTTCATACTTATCTAAAATATCTTGGTCTGCACTTTCCTCATTAAAATCAAATGTAGTTTCATCTTCTGTATTTGATACAACACTGAACGAGTCAGCTTTTAGTCCATACTCTAATAGTCGATCTTTAGCTTCTTCGGTAACTATCAATGTATGTATACACTTACGAAGCATTCGTTTTTCATGCCAGCGCATCAATCGGTAATTCCATAAAATACTATGTGCAAACTTCTTAAACCCTGACATTTCAGACCTTGCTGCGACCATTGCTGCTGGCATGTTTTCGTGTAAATCTGCGACTACCTGTATGTTATACTGTTCTGCTGCTTTTTGTGTAACAGGGATTAACCAAATATCATGAACGTGTAAAATGTCAATTTTATATTCAGCAATGAATGTTTTAATTGCCTCTAAATAACGTTCATCGAAAAGTGTAAATGCCCTTTTTATAGTGCTAAAATAAGATGGCTTGCTTTTGTCTACGTTACCCCTACAAACAGTACTTTTAACCCTGTGAATATACTCAGTGTCAGGCAAATGATCGCCATATTTAGGGGTGAAAACAAAAACATTATGACCAGCTTCTGATAATGCTATTGATTGTTTTTCTGCTCTAATACCCGGTGGCCAATCTCTTTCATAATCTAAAATTACACCAATATTCATTTTAAATTTTCTATACAATTTATGGTTTACATTGTTTGCAAAAGTTGAGAGAATAATTCTCTTTCCTGTTCATTAACAAATCTACAATTATGCCATAGAAGTGTAAACTCTCCACCCACCTTTTTGCATTCTGATCGGATATTATTAATTCTTTCAAACGCTTCTATGCCCGAACCTTTATTCATGTACATTTTATCAATTACAGATGCCTCCATAACCGTAAGTGGGTGAACATCTATATTAAGTATTCTTTTTTCTTTGACAGAATAGCCCTTAAAAGTGTGACAAGTACCTGCTCGAAAGCCAATATGATCAGCATACCCTAATGATGCATCATGCTCAATATTCAACTTGTCAAAAACTTCCCAAGTTTTATTAACCGACCATCTAAGATAATGCATTCTTGCACCAATAGAAGTATAATCCTCACCAATTTTTTCTAAAGCTTTTCTCAAATTCTTTAATTCAGTGACTAATCTTTCTTCTATTACAGCAGCAGTATAACTAGGATGAAGACCAATTTCGTGACCTCTCGATTTTATTTCGTCCATTAATGTAAGAATTGCTGGATCTTGAATATTGTATTCTCCGTCGTAGTTTGGATCGTACCTGCCAGCTAAAAAATAAAATATACTTCGAGAGTCAGTCTTTTCTACCTCATTCATAATCCAATTAAACGTATTGTGAGGGTCTGATCTATGAATAATGTTTTTTTTTGTGAATCGAATATATGGTGCCAAATATGCTGCTTTAAAGTCTCTACGAAAAAATAAGTCAGCAATAAAACTCTTGCTTAGTTGACTGTAAGAACGAAAAGTATACAAGCCTGGGCTATCTACATCATGGCTAATTTTAAAAGTAAATTTTTTTCTATCTAAATTGAGAGAACTCCAGATTTTTTTAAAACTTGCCAAAAGAATTTCTACATAATAATCTGCTATTGGGTATTCTAAATACCCATTTTTGTAAGCATGAGAAGTAAACGCTGAAAATCTATCATGTGTATCCCTCACATCAATAATGGTTTCTTCGTATCTGGATAAACAATAAGCACAACATCCAAATAGATCTATTCCTAAATACCAGCTAAATTCAGAGGTTTTTCTGAACTCAGAATCTCCAAATAGTATGGGGATCTTAAATCCATTAATAACACAAGACAACTCATCCCAGTTGTGTTCCCAGTAATTTAGTTTATCCTTAGGAAGTGCACCTTTTGGGCTACTACCTTTATCAACAAGACCAAAAAAAATTAATGGTAACTCGAGTTGTTTTCCATTCAATTTAAATTTGACTGTTTGTTCGCTACACGGAATAATCTTGTAACTGAGATTCTTTAATCGTCCGAATAACCACATTGAAACCCAATTAACTTCCGTTTTAAATTCTGAAGGACAATGAATTTCAAATTGATATTTCATCGTATTTATGGCTTATAATTGTCTTAGTTGGTACTTCAAATTTTTTTCAGCAGTTTTTTGAACTTTTTTAGTACAGTTTTTCCAATAATTTAGATTACCATTATTTTCTATTTCCATTAGAGACTCTTCCTTAATTATTTTTTCAGCTACTAATGCAATCAACTCTGCAGTATGCATTGTTAGTCTCATTGAAATACTTTCGATAGTATCATCTTTTTTTAGTTCTAGTGGTTTAACAATTAAAATTTTACCGGCATCAATTTCTGGTGTAGCATAATGAATTGATGCAGAAGGTACGAGATTATTGAATAGTGTAAATTGTACAGCCCCCCCTCCTCTGCATTGTGGTAATGGTGCTGGATGACCATTTAGACAAAAACGGCTAAATCGATCGATAATTTCTTTGTGAACTAAGCCAACTCCTGAAAGAATACCTATATCAGGTTGTTCATCC
This sequence comes from Balneolaceae bacterium, assembly GCA_965228545.1. Classification (GTDB taxonomy): domain Bacteria; phylum Bacteroidota; class Rhodothermia; order Balneolales; family Balneolaceae; genus HXMU1420-13. The sequence continues at coordinate 3,661,297 of OZ245822.1, read as the reverse complement.
TTTAGAATTCTATCCACCATAACATGATTAATATCAGGTACAATAAAATCAGCAATACTCTCTAAGTCTATGTCGGATACATTTAGAATAATATTTTTAGCCTCTTTTGAACGATTAAACAATATGGATCTAAGAAATAGTTTATAAGTATATAAAGAGGTTTTAGATAATGCTTTGTACCTGCCGGAATGTAATTGATCAATAATTGAACTAATCTTATTTAACACAGGGTGCAATCTGATTACACTTTTTTTTGGCTTCACTAGTATCAACTTGAACGAAATGTCTCTTTGTTGAAAAGCTTTGACAACAGATTTGCTGTATAAATCATTGTGAACACCTAGAAGAAAAATCTTATTACTTTTCATTACTTGTTATACATGATTTAGAGAATACCTGACTTGCTTACTTTTTTTTGTAAATGAATATAAACCGCCAATTATAAACCAAAATGGCCCCCAATAAAAAACAGAGCTAAGTATTGAAACAAAAATTACAGATACCGAAATCCACAAAAGTAGATTATAACGCTCTATGATGTATATTTTGATTAACTTAAGAGTAATAAAGCCCCAAAGTAAAATAAATCCAACAATACCCAGGTGGGTTTGTGTAGATATTAACGTGGAGTGCATATAATCGATAATGCTTAAATCTCCCCAAATAGGTGAAGTGTTTATTTGATGTAAACCAAGACCTAATACTTGCTCTATTCTAATCATCAAACTTTGATTCTCTAAAATACTCCCTCCCCCTTGATCTGAATTAAAAATACGGAACTGTTGTAAGTTTAAATTCTGCAATATGGCATCAGATGAAATCAAAAAAATTGCAGATCCAATAAATACAATTGCAAAAGCAAGTAACTGTTTCTTGGTAATTCTAAATTTTGGCCTATAAACTACAATTATAAAACTTGTTATAAGGAATAACATCAAAGGAGTTTTATTAGATCCCAATATCTGTAGGTATATGGTATATATGATAAACTCAATGATACTTATTAATACAAAATATATATATGACCACTTTTTATGCTTATACATTTCATAAATATTAAGTTTTATTGATGTGATAAACATAAATACGATTATAAAATAATCACCAATTACCTGGTAATATTCTGTATTTATTGTCATCAAAGTTACGGCATTACTAACATACGAGGATATTAACTGTGGTATAATTTGAACAAAATAAAGCAGTAAAATTATTTGAAGAGCTATGTATAATTTTAGGTAATACTTAGGATTATACAGTAACCCAACAAATATATTAACCTCTTTGATAACTGACTTAAAATTTGAAAATGAAATAATACCAAGTATAAACATAGGTATCACTTGTAAAACAAATATTCTAAAATGATATACAACTTCGTTTATATCTAGCAGTAATATTCGAATGAAATAAAATGCTAGAAATATGATGATTAAAAAATTAATGTTGTCGTCAAATAATCTACGAACTATTGTTTTTACTACCTTACCAATACCAAATAGTAGAAGAAATATTCCAAAAAGAATCACAATAGCTGAAAAGAAAATTCCTTTTGAGCCATTGATCATAATGAGGTGAGTTATAAAGATCCCATAAAGGGAGTAAATGAAAGCCAATACAAAACCAAAAGACTTTACATTTAAATATTGTCTATGATGAAGATTTGATAAACTCAATTTTCTTCATTTATAGCATCAATAATAATTTGTGCTTGATTACTAAATTGCAAATAATCCTCAACATATTTTCTAGCGTTATCACCTATTGAATACATTCTCTGTTTATTTTTATCAAGTTCAATAATTGAATTGGCCGCTAAATTAATGTAATCATCGGGTTCTACTAAAATGCTACATTCTTCTTTCATAAACCAATCCTGTGTACCAGAAATACCATTAACACTTAGAGCAACCTTACCACATGCCATAGCCTCCCGTACTATACTGCCACCCTGCGGATCTTCTTCCAGCAGTGGCACAATATCCATGGCGTTGATCATCTCATTCATTTTATCATAATGAATCCAACCGGTTAGAATTGAATAGTCCTCCAACCCTATTTCCCGGATCATAGTTTTCAATTGCTCCATATCAGGACCTCCCCCAACACACAAAAACCGGAAGTTCCTGTACCCTTTCTGTAGCAGAGCTTCGAGCATACGAACGGTATTCCACACCTGCATATTGAGAGCTACACGGCCAACCCAACCGATCACCAATTCACCGGGACGAATTCCCAGCTTATTTCTTACCTCCTGAACCTGTTTCTGCGGTAGTGGATGGAAACGTTCCACATTTACAGCAAAAGGTATTTCAATGAACTTATCCTCACTTATGTTGGCTGTTCGTAATTCCTCAAATACTGCCGGCCAACCGAAATAGCCTGTTACTGAATCATCGATCCCTAACCGTTCATATTTCTCCATCCAATGCGGTTCAACCTGAATCATACTCCCACCCAGCATTCTGAAATGCGGAATACCGGCCTTCTTGGAAACCTTGCCAAGCATGATGGAGTCGGGGGTGTTGGATGACAGAACGGCGGCTACATCATGCCTTCTGCAGTATGCTGCAACCTGTTTTGCTCCTATACTATAATATAGCCACCTGTTCAGCGGTCGTAGTATACCCGGTCGAATTTTATTATAAACGGGTAGCTGTATTTTATGTATATCTGCAACGCGCTTAATTTGCTCTGTTAGTTCTCCTTCAAACTGATACAACCATGACACGGTATGTCCCATATCTGTTAGTTTTTCAATGATCTGAACTAACTGGGTCTGCTGACCGCCCAGAGATTGGCTGGGATAATAAAATACAATATGCATTACTTCTCCAGATGTTCTATTATGAAATCCGGCCCCTTCATAAATAACATATCCAGTATACTTAATCCCGGCACAAAGTCGTCCGTAAGCAGCTGCTCGTAGGTGGGATGATCAAATTTATTGAAGATCACTTCAATGCCATTATCTTTGTACAGACTCACATCCTGATAACCATCAGCACCTGTACCAGACAAGTAAACATCACCATTCATGGACTGTATGATCTCAACCAGCATTTCAGTTGAGGATGCCTTTGGGTTGAGATCAGAACTGTAGACCAGCTTTGTATCACATCCTAATATTTTCATCATTTCTTTGATGAAGTTCATATTCCTTGGCATCATCTTCGGCTCATCAGAGTCAAAATAATCATCAAGCAGATACGCATATTCATCAAAGAACGGTGCTTTGCTGTAGGCCATCTGCACCGTTTTTTTTAACTTCTGAAGTGCTTTACGATTCTGGAGATTAAGCGTCATATCATGAACTGGTATTCCAATTCTGCCTTTCTCTTCTGGTTTATTTAGCGTAATAGAAAGCCAGTGCTCCTGTCCATTCACCAGGACCTTGACTCTTCTTCCCCAGAAAGCAGCTTCTCGTGGGTTATTTTCTGTGTGATCCAAAACCACCCAGATATCTGCATGATATATCTTACGAAAAAAACCATACCATGGCATGAAATCAGGCTGGTGAATTGTGATTATCATTTAAACCTTGTTTAGATATTGTTGGTAGTACATCATTCCTGTTTTGTCAAATATCCGCTCATATAACCGTGCTGAGCCCTCAGTATCATCGGTTTTGATTGATATTTTTCTAACTAAACTATCTTTATGGTAGTGTTTGATAAGACGCCTTAAAAATTCCTTACCTAATCCTTTATTTCTATGCTCTTTAACAATTACAATTTCTTCAATTTCGACACAATAACCCCTGAACCTAAGCATAGGCATTCGGTTCAATAACGCATATCCTGCCTTTTCTTTTTCTGAGGTTATTAACCAGACGTCACTGCACTCATTAATAATTACATTGTTCAAGTATGGTTCAAAATTAGTCTCATTTATAATTCTATCATCGCTAAGATCTAGAGCTGCCCGAAGAATAAATGAACTATCTGATATTGTTGCTTTGATTAATTCAATGCTCATGGACTCTTATTGCATTCACTATAGTTACGATTTCACTTTCAGTTAAAAAAGGATGTAAGGGTAATGAACATGTGGTATTAATTAATTCGGCTGTTCCTGGAAATTTCTTTTTACTATCCTGTTTTCTTAACAACCACGACAATTCTCTGGATACTCCAATTTCACATTTCTTAAAATAGGCCACATTTTGATCTCTTACTTTTTCAGAGTAACACTTTAGAATGAGTTTTGTTGGTATCTCACCTTCTATGGGTTCTAAAACATGAATATTTCTGGATTGCAATTCTGCAGAAAGTACACGATATGTGTTCTTTAATGAGTTCTCAAGTTCTACTAAGTGGTCTAGCGTTCCAAGCGCAAAGGCTGCGTTTACATTGCTTAGTTTGAGATTTAACCTACCTTGATCTTCATAGGTAAACTGATCGTCATAGGAGACAAGCGACTGTATTTTTTTATAAAGTTCCTCCTCATCAGTCAGAACAGCACCTCCATCGATCCCGTTAATGATCTTGGTTGGATAAAAAGAAAGGATTGTTACATCTGCTTTGCTTTTTTGAAACCTTGAACTAGAAAACGACTGCGCTGCATCTTCGATCAGAAACATGTCACCCAGGCCACTTCGATTGCACTCACTTATCAGTCCAAAGTGGTTCGGGATCACAGCTGCCTGCGCAGTATCTTTCAGTAATTTTAGCTGTTTTATTGAGGGACTTGCTGTCTTTAAATCAAGATCGGCAAATACTGGTTCAGAGCCGGAAGCTTTAATGGCATTTACCATTGCGAAACAGGTACCGCCGGAGACCGTAACAACCTTTTGCGGTTTATCGCCAAAATGAGCCATTAACGAAGCAAGGATCGCTGAAAAACCATTACTGACAAGCACCACATATTTCCTGTTAAATAACCCTGACAGCTTCTCCGATAATTCCTCTTTTGCTTCCCCTTCAGCGAGGTGTCCTTTTTCAATGACCTCCAGTGCCCTTCTGCGCTGTGACTCCAGTAATTCAATACGAATCCTCTTTACTTCGGTATTACTCATAAAAATGATGGTCGAAGTATGTATCTGAGTGTATTAGCAAATAAATGAGTTTGTGACCATCTTTTAGGTGCTCTTCAAAGGTACGATGATCCCCATTTCTTCGTATACCTTTATCGTAACATTTCCAACGGGTCCATTCCGAATCACTGATATAGAAAGATTTATCAAACAAATCTAAACCACGATCTTTATCATATGCCTCATAATCAAGGCCAAACTCTTTAGGTGTATGCTCTTTCCAAAAATCCAGATTATTTAGTCCGGTCATTCCGCCATGGCTAGCAACTCCATAGAGCTTAATGTTGTACATAGTTTCAAATGTTTTTATATCGCGAATTAAACACTTTCTAGAATCTTCCCCCCAAATTGCTGCTTGATCTATTATTTCACTATGATATCCAATTTCATGACCAGTTTGAATCATCAGCTTAATGATTTTATAAGATTCAAACGAGAATGGGTTATACTCAGGTGCATGTAGTCTTATAAAAAAACTCCCTTTGAGCCCAATGTTATTGAAAAGCTCTACGAGTCTCCTTGCTTTTTTTAAAGAGAAATCAACATCAATTCTATTTACAATTGTTTTTGCATTAATAGGTTTTATCGCATCATAATACTCTTTACAAGTTATAAAGCTATACCCATATTCTAAAGCCGATTTATATTGTCGCTCTAGGTTATCAAATGTGAAGTGAAAGTCATGCATAAACAATTCTAAATTTTCGAGAAACTTCTCAGCAATTCCATACCAAATTTATGGCTTTTTTCAGGATGAAACTGAGTTCCGTAAATGTTGTCTTTTTGAATGGCGGAATCAAATGATACACCATAGTTGGTTTTTAATATTGAATTTTCATTAGAATCTACAGTAACATGATAAGAATGAACAAAGTAGAATCTAGACTCTTCCGGTAGAGTTTCTGTAAGTTTGCTTTTTGTTTCGGGGTATACCAAATTCCAACCCATATGAGGTACTTTTAATTTTGGGTTAGCTTTAAACTTAATTGTATCTGCAGGAATCCAACCAAATCCAGGTACCGATCCCTCTTCACTACCTCTAGTAAGTAATTGCATGCCAAGGCAAATACCTAGAATGGGTATTCCCTCTTCCAAAGCCTTTTTATCCAATATTTCTCGAAGTCCGGATTTATTTATTCGATTCATTGCGTTATCAAAGGCTCCCACTCCTGGTAATAAAATCTTTGTTGCTTTTGAAACTTCATCCAAATCGGAGGTAACTTTTGATACTACTCCGATACGTTTGAACATATTATGAACGGATCCGAGATTACCCATTCCGTAATCGATAATGGTGATCATGTGCTTATGTTAATTATGAATTACTGATTGCCTTCCTATCAAGTTCATCAAGATTAGGATCTTTCTCTTTAAGATGTCCTTTTTCAAGTAAGAACAAATGATCGCATTGCTCCACTGTTCTTAATCTGTGAGCAATGATGATGATTGTTTTAGTACCATGAAGTGCATTAATTGCCTTCATTATATTATCTTCAGTTTTATTGTCTAGCGCAGATGTTGCCTCGTCTAGAACTAAAACACTTGGATCGTGGTATAAGGCCCTAGCAATTCCAATTCTTTGGCGCTGGCCACCAGAAATACGCACACCGTTTTCGCCTATTACGGTATCTAAACCTTCAGGTAATTGTTCAAGAAAACTTCCGAGCTGAGCCATCTCTATTGCTTTTAAAACCTTGTTTTCGTCAACTTTTTCAGCTTCCAGACCAAAAGCGATATTATTTCGCAGTGTATCATCTGTAAAATATATGCTTTGGGGTACATAACCGATTTGATTCTGCCATTTTCGTTTGCAGGTTCTGATATCTAACCCATCCACCTTTACTGTTCCTTCATAGGGGTCTAAAAGTCCTAAAATCACATCTATAACTGTACTTTTTCCTGCCCCACTTTCACCAACAAACCCTACCATAGTACCTTTCTCTATATTAAGGCTGAGATCCAACGTATCCTCTTCGCTATTATCATATTTGAATTTGACCCCGTTCAATTCTATTCGTTGTTCGAAAGGTAGTTTTTCGTTAGTTGTTTCGAATCGCATTTCATTCTGTTCATCATTTAACTTTTCAAACTCATCATAAATGATGTTTATTGAATGGTTGGCATATCGAATAGTCTGTATAGAACCCATAATTCGGTTTAAAGAGGGAATTATTCGAAATGCTGCTGCTACAAACACTGCAAGTGTGGGGAGCATTTGCTGAAGACTCAAACCCTTAGCGAGTTGAACAAAGATCAAACATACAAGTGCAATTACGCCAATAACCTCGAACCATAACCTAGGAACTGACTGTAATGTTGTAAACTTAGTGTTTATCTTAAAGGATATTTTATTGTTTTTAGTAAAATTTTTGGTGAAATAATTAGCCTTTCCAAGTAGTAGAATATCCTTAATACCGCCAAAACTCTGCAAAAGATATTGTATTCGAAGTGTATCGTGGTGTTGTCGAATCTGTCCCCAGACAGCCAAACGTTTGCGAGTCAATTTATAGAATGCTAATGCCATGAGTGAAAAAAGAATCATAACACTCAACGCACCAAACGGCTCAATAGTTATCAAAAGTACTAATATACCAGCTATTGCAGCACCTTCTGTAATAAGCAATAACGAGTTGACAGAAGCCGAAGTAAGCTGGCTTATTTCTGCCGTGGTATATTGAATAAGATCTGCTGAATTTCGATTTAGATGATACGCATATGGCTTTGACATGTACCCTTTATGCAATTCTGATGATAGTTTTTCAGAAAGATCGTAAGAAAAACTAGTTTGTTTCCAAGCCAAAAATACCAAGTAAAGCCCTTTGAAAACATATATACCCAAAAGTGTTAGAAGTGCCACCTGTACCAGTTGAGTTCGATCAGGGTTTCCGATCATATCCATTAAAGGTTTAACTTGAGGATACTCACCTACAATATCATCAGTTGCCAGAATAGTGAGTACCGGCAAGATTAGCCCAATGCCCATTACTTCAAGTAATATACCAAAGATTAGAAGCAACAATAGAACTAGCGCTCTACGTTTGTATGTCTTATCCAATAAATAATAGATCTTTAACACTAATTTGCCCTGTATAACTTAAATGTCTTCTAGTTCTTTTTTGTCGGGGAAATTAACCAATACACCCATTCCTTTTTGTTGATAAACCACCATACTTCCTAGTGCTACTGCACTTGCCCCTCCCTGCTGCACAACAGTCTTAATATCTGCTACCGAGCCTGCTCCACCGTTTGCAATCACCGGTATGGAAACTTTATCTGATACTGCTTTTGTAATATCGGTATCAAATCCCTGCCAAGTGCCTTCACGGTCGATCGAGGTTAGAAGAATCTCACCCACTCCCAGTGATTCCAGATACTTGGCGTATTCGATAGGATCGGTCTTAATTTTTTGGGTGCCATCATGTGTGTAGACCTGAAATTTACCGAAAAAATTCTTCTTTACATCAATTGAGCCAATCACACTTTGCGATCCGTTATGAACTGAAATCTCAGTGACTACCTGTGGGTTTGATTGTATCACCGAGTTTAACACTACTTTTTCGAAACCTGTATTCAGAATGTCGGAAGCTTGAGCCGCTGTTTGAATTCCACCTCCATAAGAAAGTGGCATAAAGCACTCATTTGCGATTTTACGCAAAATAGACATATTTGGAGTACGCTTCTGCAATGTAGCCCTAATATCTAAAAAGCAAAGTTCATCCACCTCTAATTCATTGAAAATCCTAACCGTGTTTATAGGATCACCAATATAACCGTGATTTTTGAATTTCACTGTTTTAACCAGAGATTCATCGATAAGCTGAAGGCAGGGTATTATACGAGTACGAATCATTGTTCAGGATCTGTTCTTTTCTGCCGGAAAACAATATTTCATATAAAAACTTCTCGGAACTAAATCGGCTTTCATCAGCATATGAAATAACGGCCTCAGACGTTCGAACCGTTTTTTATATGTAGGAAATTCATACCAATATCTAGGCTCTGATGACATAATTCTATTGTATTCCTCATCAGTAAAATTTAAACGCTTTTTAAAATATGCTAGTAGTTCATCCTCGATATATGGCTCTTCCTCATAGTACTCATGAAGTGCATCTTCTCTTGACATATGCCCTGCCCTTACCGACGCTGATAATGAGTTATTTCGGTAATCAATATCAAATTTTTGGGGGCAATAAATGCTATGAAAGAATGAAGTCATCCTGTTTTCAAGATGATGCCCACCATAATATTGCCATCCAAACTCTTTTTCTAGAAATGCACGTGCATCTTCTTTACTGTAGTTAATATACCATAATGGCCTCACCTTCTTGATTTGACCGAATAATGTCCATCGCAAAAATCTCGCAAAAGTCATCAAGGGATAAGTTTTCATAGGCATTGTACCAAACCTCTTATGAATACTTTTGATGTATTTTCCATCAAAATAATTTTTCCCGAGCGGGGTGATACCCTCTGCAATAAATGAATGACCTTCGAGCACATATTTAACATCATATTTAGAAGCTGCTCTATACATAGTCTCAGCGAGGGCCAAGTCAGTTGATGCCTCAATCTCTGGAACTCCGGCAATAAAAAAAGCTCTAAATATGTCGTCCGCTTCTCTATTATCAGTTACATGGGTGTAGAGATCAACATTCAGTTTACCCAATACTTTTCGAATATTTTCAGTTGCAATAGATGTATTCCAAGTATTATCATAATGAACAGCTAACGGTCTTAAGCCTTTTTCGAGAGCCCAATAAACCATATATGATGAATCTGTTCCACCACTTACACCAATTATACAATCATATTTTTTTCCTTTTCCAGCCAGTTTAATATTACTAATAACATCATCGATATACTTTTGGCCTTTCTTTTTCCCTGTACCGTATTCCTCAATAAGATCATCAACCATGCGACAATAATTACACACACCGTTTTCATCAAAATCAATAGATGGTGTTCTGTCATCATAAATGCATCTGCTACAAATAATTTTATTCAACTGTTCACTCATTATTTGATTGAATTAATTTTGCAGGATTACCTGCAATTTTTGAGTTCTCGGGAAATGATTTGTTTACAAAGCTGTTCGCTCCAATAATTGACCCAGCACCTATTGTTACGCCTTTAGCAATTATTACGTTGGGTCCTATGTAACAATTATTCCCAATAATAGTTTTCGCATATTCATACTCTGATTCACCACCACTTATTGCCCATTTAACAGTATCATGAGTATATATTTGAACACCTGCTGAAATTGAACAGAAGTCGCCAATTTTTAAGCTCCCAGATCCATCTAATATAGTAAATGGACCGACCCATGTATTATTACCGACCTTAACATCACCAAAAACTAGAGAACTATCATAAATTGATGATCCTGTACCAAAATCCAAGTACTTAGCTTTTTCCCATCGGTCGCTCAAATAATCACCTAGAGGTAGAACCCTATTGTATCGTTTCCTAATATCATCCCTAATTCGATGAAATGATTCAACTAATTCTTTCAAATCAATTTACCTCCTTGTAGGAATATCCTGCACCACCACTCAAAATTCATAAAACTCCAGATTAGTAAGCGATGGTTTACATGATCATCAATATGCTCATGTACAATTTTCTTAATATAATCTTGATTAATAAACTCCGCAGATGCAGTTTCTTTATCTAGTAATAGTTCTTTGATATATTGTGCATTCTCGCCTCTATACCAGCTTTCATCAGGTGCAGAAAATCCCTGTTTTTTTCGATCAACGATAGATTGTGGAATAAGCTGATGCATTGCTTTACGAAGAACGTTTTTTCCATCATCATACGTTTTATACGACATACTACGCTTTACAGCAGTAGTCTCGTTTTCGTTAATTCGCAAAATTTCTTTCTGGAGATTGCCGAGTTTATGCCGAATTGGAACTTTTTGCGCGAAATCTACCAGGTCATTATCTAAAAATGGAAATCGTTCTTCAAGTCCATTCGCCATAGATAGTTTATCTCCTACAATCAAAAGTCCATTCAAAAAAGTTTTTATCTCGAAGTATAATGAATTTTGAATGTGCTCTTCTGGTGTATCATAGCGTAACTGATTGTTAAACGTAAATACGCGCTCGAAGATTTGACGGGGCTCATGTAGATCGATCTGATTAAAAACTGGAGTAGTAAAGAGTTCTTTTTTCTGTTCATCAGGAACCATTCGTTGCCAGAAACCATAGTATTGATCAAAAAAATCTTGTTGACTTAGTGAGTCAAACACTTTGTAATACCTCCAAGGGTATCCACCAAATAATTCGTCTCCACCTGTTCCTTGAAGACACACCTTTACAAACTTTGATGCTAAGCGGGATATGTAATAATTCGGATATGACATCCCCACTCTGAGATCTTCAAGATGATATACTAAACGAGGTAATGACCATCGAATGTCTCCCGCGTTCATTACTTGCTCAAAATGTTGTGTTTTAAATGCATTGGCCATCAATTCTGCATCACGACGTTCATCAAAATTGGCCTCTCTGCCACTAACTTCACTCATATCAAAACCGCAGGTAAATGTAGATAAGCGATCTACATGCCTTGAGGCAATAGCTGTTACAGAACCTGAATCCATTCCACCTGACAAATATGAACCTACATCAACATCTGCAACCATCTGCCTTTCAACAGCCTGCTCAAACAGTTGCAGTGTCCGGGACTGGGCATCTTCAAACGACATGGTAATATCAGGCTGGGTAAAATCGTAATCCCACCAAGACTGGTGCTTAACAAAGGTGGAATGTGAATTGATCTTTACCGTATTTGCCTGAGGCAGCATTTCAATGCCTTTGAACAGGGTGTTATATCTGAATAAATTCTGAAAGGTGAAATACTCATTCAGAGCACTGAGATCAACGTCTATCTCATATTGAGGATGTTTAAGTATGGCTTTGATCTCAGAAGCAAAAACCAACGTTTTTCCATTAAACCAATAATACAGTGGTTTTACCCCAAAACGATCTCTGCTCAGATAGAGGGTTTGTTCTTCTGTATTCCAGGCTCCAATTGCAAACATGCCATTAAATCGTTCAAAAAAGGATGGTCCATAGGCCGAAAGACCTTCCACAATAACCTCTGTATCCGATCCTGAAATGAAATAATGACCCTTTTTTCTGAGCTCTTCTTTCAATTCTTTGTAGTTATAAATGCATCCATTGAATACAATAACCCATTTTCCATCCTTAGATGTCATGGGCTGTGATCCTTTACTTGATGTATCAAGAATGGAAAGCCTTTTGTGAGCTAACCCAATATGTTCTTTTAGATAAAACCCCTCACCATCAGGCCCCCTATGATCGAGTTGGCTTGCCATTTCGACCAGCTTTGTCATGCTGAACGAGTTCCCATCTAAATTAAAAACACCAACTATTCCACACATTTAAATTAGTTTTTTAAGCTCTTTGACTACAATTTCCTGTTGATCCGATGTCATATCATCAAACATAGGAAGAGCAAGAGCATGGTCATAACACCACCTGCTGTTAGTCATACTTCCAGAAAGACTGATCTCTGCAGATTCCTGAAATGCTTTATGCATATGAAGCGCGTAGGTACCAATTTGAACCTCTATGCCAAGAGCACGCATTTCTTTCATAATATGATCTCTGTTCTCTACGAATACAGCGAACGTCTGATATGAGTGCACACAAGCCGGTTTTTCACAGGCGCAGTTAGGGGAACAGCGGTCGTTTTCAAGTATAGGATTGATTCGTACACCATAAACACCCGACAATAATTTTCCGTAATTTTTTGCGAGTTCCAGTCTTTTTGAAAGTAAACGGTTAATATGTTTCAGCTGACCAAGACCAATAGCAGCTTGAATATTAGTGAGTTTTAAGTTGGTCCCAATAAGATCGAATTGCACTCCTTCGCGGGCTGTATTATTCATATTCATACCGAAATGCTTATATGAATTCATCCACTCACCAAGTTCACTATTGTTGGTACAAACGATTCCGCCCTCTCCTGTAGTGATAAATTTACGTGGGTGCAAAGAAAAGATAGTTATATCTGCCTGATTACCAACTTTTACGCCATTGAACTCTGCACCAATTGAACAAGCCGCATCTTCGATAATGTATAGGTTATGCTTTTCTTTAATCTCATTTAATCGATTATAATCTAATGGAAACCCAAACAAAGAAACTGGAATAATTGCTTTGGTATTCGTCGTAATAGCTGCTTCAATAGCATCATAGTCAATGAGCATGGAATCTTTATCTACATCAACAATGATTGCTTTAGCCCCTACTAGCGGCACCACAGACGCTGTAGCCGGGTAGGTATAATCAGGAACGATGACCTCATCTCCAGGACCAATTGCTAATGCTCTTAATGCCATTTCCAATCCTGTAGTGGCAGACGTAACAGCTACAAGGCTTTCACATCCGATATAGTCCCGCAAAGTTTGCTCGAACTCACGAGTAACTGGCCCTTCTGTGAGATAACCACTATCCAATACTTCAAGAACATGGTTCTTTATGTCTTGAGTGATGTAGGGTTTAATTAGAGGTATGTTATAACTCATTACTATAGTCTCTTATGCTTTATCTATGCCTTTACTGATTCTCCAATCGATGAGGCGTTGCAAACCTTGTTCTAGATTGTAGGAGTATTCAAATCCGATTTCTTCACGAGCTTTAACGGCTGACCCAATTCGGTTTTGAACATACTGGCGTGCATCATCTTTAGGGTAAGGTTTATACTGAACTTTGAGTTCAGACTTCTTTAAATCTAGAATAGTGTCACACAGCTCTTTTATACTAGTTTGCACTTCTGTACCAACATTATAAAACCCAAATTTAGTATCCGAAACTAATGCGTCGATGTTTGCCTTAGCTACATCTTCGACATATATAAAGTCATATGCCTGACTTCCATCACCATTAATCACTGGAGCTTCGTTCGCTTCAATTTTATTCAACATTATTGGAACTACACCAGTATATACTGCATGTTGATCTTGACCAGGGCCATATACGTTCATGTACCTTAGCCCTATTACTTCGAGTCCGTAACGATCATTAAACGCTGTACACATAGCTTCGCCAGCAATTTTAGTTGCACCATAAAAATTAGTGTTGTTAAAAGGATGATCCTCAGTCATAGGAACTTCTACAGCATCACCATAAACAGAAGCTGATGAAGAATAGATCAATTTCTTTACTTTGTGTTTCACACATGCTTCCAACACGTTAAAGGTGCCTGCTATATTTACTTCAAAAGCAGTGCGCGGAAAATCTTTGCAATGAAGTAACCACATTGCAGCAAGGTGAAACACATAATCTACCCCTTCAAAAGCTTTATCTAGAATATCAAGATCTTTTACATCTCCGCCATATGGAAATACAGTGCAACGATCATCTTCCAGTGAATCGGATATATTATCATATTTACCTCTTGTAAAGTTATCATAAATAACAACTTCTTTTACCGGATGTTTTAGCAGTTCTGCAACTACGAAGCTACCAATAAAACCAGATCCTCCGATTACAAGTATTTTTTTATTATCCAAGTTATGTACCATAAAATAATCTCAATTCAGTTTGTAATTAATTACCAATATTAATCTTTAAAAATTTTTGTTTTTTGAGTATCCCAAACAATCTTTCCGAATATCCAAACAATACTTAAGAAACCACCGAGAAAAGTATATACAATCATTATCAATGCTCGCCTAGGTTGGACTTCTTCTAGAGGTACCCAGGCAGGTTCTAAAACTTTAAATACTGGTGTTTCTTCTTGTACTTTTAACTTTGCGTCTTCGTAACGCTGAGTGAGTGAATTCTTTAAATTAAATGCAATATCATATTCAGAATTTAATCTTTGTTCTTCCGTTCTTGCTCTTGCTGTAAGCCTTCCTTGATTGCTATCTCTGAATTCAGCTAATTCTATTTGAATCTCTTCAAATCTTAACTCCGCTATACCTAGTTGTTCCTCAATAAACTTCAGATCAGTTAATACTTTTTCCGTCCTATATTCTACTAAGTATTCAGTTAACTCTTGGATGGTAAATTCTACAATCTGTGCTGCAGCCATAGGATCTGGCATTAATACACTTACTGAAACTATACCAGTTTCCATATCTAGAGAAACAGTTACTCTATCTTTTGTACCTGAGATTATTTCTGATTCTAATTGAGATAACGACACAATTGTTGGCTCTTCAACTTTTGCTGAACTTGTATCATTAGTATCTGGTAATGGTTGAGCCTCTTTTGAATCTTGTGAAAGAATTAAGCTTAGAATAGTTAACGGTAACTTATAAGTATATGCTTTTGTTAAGTATATGATATCAGGATCTTTAACTTCTGTAAAAAACTCAAAAATTGTTACAGTTGTATCATAGAGAGAGAAATAAAAATCTTGATTTATCAGATTTCGTTGAAAAGTTAAACTTTCAACTACTTTGGGATATAAGTCAACTCTAATTGCATTGCTATTAGCACTATAGCTACCAGAGCTCAACCCCAATAAACCACCATATTGTTGCAATAAGCTAGATGCACCTGTCTGACTATCTGTACTATACTCTGGCATCAATGTAGCAGAAGCTTCATACTCTTTTTGGCTAAATACAGCAGTGTATAAGCCAATCAAAATAGCTATAGATATAAATTTTATTATTGTTAACCTATTCTTCCATAGAGTATTTAGGAGGTAAATCAAATCAAATTCAATTTCATCCTCTTCTATTTCTACAGGAACAAGCTTAAATTCTTGAGCCATACCTGTTATTTATTATAGTATTTAGCGTAACCATTAATTGGACCTAATACTTTCTATCAAAAATATTACTGTAAGCCCTGTTGTGAGTAGCGCAGCTGTTTCAGTAAAAACTTCTCGTATCGTTGGTTTATCAGTTTGCTGTGGTTCCGGTTCAAAAATAGCTCGAATTACAGCACCATCTTCAACGATTGGATTCTTTTTAAACACCCCTTTTCTTTTAACTCTGTAAGTTGCCCCATTTGCTTGGGTTAACAGTAAATATTTAAAAGTATTTGGTTGCATACCTCCTGCCTGATTATAATAGTAGGTTAACCTCTGTTCTGGTTGGTATTTAAAAAATCCATCTAAAGCAACATTACCGGTAACTAAAACAACTCCCGGCCTAGGCGGTATCGTAATAATATCTCCTTCCTGTATGTAAACGTCTGCTTTTCGGTCATTATTAATTATCTTTTCTAGCTCAATAATAACATCATTGCTATCTCTCAACATTCTTGAGCCTTCCGGATATGCTTCGGGCGTTAAACCACCTGCTCTCTTAATAATGCTAGATAACATTTCATTTTCACTTAAAATTGTATACTTACCTGGATAAAGAACCTCACCAGTTAGAGTAACAGACCTTTGAATCTCATATTGAGGGTTTTTTCTAACATAAATCTCATCTCTATGTGATAATTCTATCTTTTTTGCATTTTCGATTAACTCCCAAAAAATATCACTAGTATAGAACCGGTTATTCTCTGAAGATTCGAGCAAATTGAATACTTCCGTTACAGCTTTTAAAGAAAAATCATCAGATTCAATATTTCTCGTAATTTCAATTAAACTAACGGAGGCATCCTCTAAAAACCCTCCTGAAGCCAATATTAAATCAGCTAAAGTCATACCATCACTGAACTGATATCTACCTGGTTGCTTAACACTTCCCGAAATATTTACATGCTTACCTATAATTTCCTGTACGTTTTTTGCATAAACTATTATTCTATCTTGAGGTTCTAATAGTGATAACCCAAAGCCTTCCCCTTGTAAGGCCTCCTCAAGATCAAATGGGATAATTGTGGTTGAAAGTCCATCACCATTAAGCCTAATAAGATCTGCTCTTTCTAACAATACCGTTTCACGGTACTCTTCATCAAAAAGCCCTCCAGCTTGGAACAGTAGATCAAATACTCTAAGATTTGATTTCCAACTAACTTCAACATCATTTCTAACAGCACCAGTTATACTTACAGTATAATTTGATTCGATATCCTCCCTAGTATATATTTGTAGAACATCCTTTTCTCTTAATACTATATCGTTACTTGGGTCGCCCTTTAATGCTGCTATTAGATTAATTGAAATAAATGATTGGGTGTTATTTGGATTGGTTCGTACTAGGTCTGCTTTTAGAGTATATGCATTATCTCTAAGACTATCGGCAGCTAAAATTAAATCACTAATTGTACGAATGTTTTCTGATATACTGTAACTACCGGGTTGATATACACCACCATTAATTTCTACAACATTTGGCAGTATATCTGTGATCGATAATATCCTGACTTCATCACCGTCGTTAAAATTTATCGTTGTATTATTGTTTAGATCCTCTTTAAGAGATCTGTCAATTAACTCTCTAGCAATACTAGGATCCGTTCTTTCATTAAAAGGTATAACTCTTCTGATTTGATAACGATCAACATATGCTTCTGCAGATAGTCCTCCAGCATATTTAATTAGGTCGCCTATACTCTCCCCATTTAGTATTTCAAAAATTGCTTCTCTTTTTACCCCACCTGTAACCGAAACTTCGTTCTTTCGAGGAGGAATAAATATTCTATCATTGTTTAGTAATGTAATAGACTCTCCCTCCTCTCCATTAATTAATAAATCGTAAAGATCAACGCTAGCAATTGTTTTACCACCCCTAATAATTCTTACATCTCTTAGTGAACCAGATGTTTCCGGGCCTCCAATACCATATAACACATTAAAAAGAGATGAATTACTAGTAAACGTATACCCACCAGGATTTTTCACTTCCCCTAGTACAAATAACTCTATCGGTTTAAACCTTGTTACAGTAACATCCATAAATATTGTCGGGGGATCTTTCATTAATCCCGAATAACTTCTGGAAAGCGTATTCTTTAACGATTCACGTAAATCCCTCAGTGATTTCCCGGCAACTGTTACTAAACCAATCGATGGAATAAAGGTTCTACCTTCGGCGTCCACTGCAAGTTCGTACTGAAGCTCTGTAGCTCCCCACATAGTTAACCTAAATTCATCGTCCGGACCAATCACATAACCTTCATCTACCGGGCCAACGGCACTTGGTAGAAAGGGATCGGGGACATCAGAGAAAATATCATATCCAAAGTATGGGATTCCATTATTTGCAGGACTAGATGTTGTCGGTTCATTTACCTGATCAGTTGTATCTATATCTTCTATAATATCAGAAGTTGATACAGTTGAACCCGAAAGATCAACAACGCCTTGCTCAGTTTCACCATTTCCATCACCATTCAAAGCATCAAATTGTGAAAGATATTCTTGTATTTGAGCTTCAGGAACACCATTAGCTCTGGCAAACTCAGCTAACTCAGATGGATTGTTAGGATTTACCCCAGCTTGCCGAGCTAACTGTTGTGCCTGTTGGAATGTTAGTCCTCGGCGTTGTAATTCTTGTTGTATTGTTTGAGACTTGACACTTGCAGGTACTAATACCCCCACACTAACGAGCGTCAGCAATAATAGAAGATTCTTCAACAGATTAGTTAATTTATAGCCTTTTTGATCTAAAAAATTTCTACAGAATCCAATATAAACATATCTGATTATATATGACTAATGTTTCTTCAATAACGTTTTAAGCAGAATAAAATTTATCCCCATTTATGATGAGCTTTTCACTGTTAATTACGAATACTAAATTTTTACACATGAACTTATATTAACCATTTGTTTTATTTTGATTTATTCAATAAATATCACATAAGTTACTTAATCAACTTCCTCAAATACTGCCCATAACCATTTTTATTAAGCTCTTCAGCTTTTTGAAGTAACTTAGCCTCATCAATCCAACCATTGCGCCAGGCTATTTCTTCGAGGCAAGCAATTTTATAACCTTGGCGGCGCTCAATAATCTCCACAAATTGTGCAGCTTCCATCATTGCATCATGGGTTCCTGTATCTAACCAAGCATATCCTCGCCCTAGTCTTTGAACGTTTAGCTTACCGTTTTCCAAATAATTTGCATTAACTGACGTAATTTCAAGCTCTCCTCTTGCACTTGGTTTAATCGATTTTGCTATATCAACTACGCTGTTATCATAAATATATAGTCCTGTTACAGCAAGATCAGATTTTGGGTTAGTCGGCTTTTCCTCTATCGAAACTGCCTGATTGTTTTCACCCATTTCTACAACTCCAAATCGTTCAGGGTCGCTTACTTGGTAGCCAAAAACTGTAGCTCCATTTAGGCTGAAGATGCATTGTTTAATAATTTCGCCAAAACGTGGACCATAAAATATATTATCGCCTAAAATCATGGATACATCATCATCACCAATAAAATCTTCTCCTATAATAAATGCTTGGGCCAGGCCTTCTGGTTTTGGCTGAACTTCGTAATTAATAGATATACCCCATTCGCTACCATCTTTTAATAATCGCTTAAAACTGTCTCTATCCTCAGGAGTCGTTATAATTAGAATTTCTTTTATTCCTCCCAGCATTAATACCGATAAAGGATAATAAATCATAGGTTTATCATAAACCGGCATTAGCTGTTTACTGATTGCTTTTGTAACAGGGTAAAGCCGTGTGCCCGATCCACCTGCTAGTACGATTCCTTTCATAGATTTTAGCTTTTAAATTATATCAAGGATAAAGAAACTACTCTGAAGAAAAAACTTAGTTTGTCTAGTTTTGAGTGATTAGTCTTGACCTACTACGCATAATGCTTCGTTGGTTGAAAGTTTTTAGTTGGATTCTGGCAAATACTTTTTGAGCGAAAATATCGACATGGGTTATGAGTTTAAAAAAGGCTACGTACCAGTGGGCCAAAATTTGGCAAACTTCTTAACGTGGTGGATTCTTCGCCACTCTAAAGCATGGCTCAGAATGACTGGTGTTTGTATTTACGTAAGGGTGTTCATGATGAATAGGCTGAAAGCTCTAAATATCAAATAGTGCCACTTCAGATTCCCGCCATCATGGAAATGACTTAGAGCAAAGTGGAGCTTTGGTGTTTTTGCCAAAGGCATGCCTTCGGCAGAGTGAAAAGTGTAGAGTTTTTAGTTGAATTAGAACCAACGCTTTGAGATATAAATCATCCTAATATCTGATCTTTTCAGAATACAATGGACTTGAATAGCTGTATTTGACTGATTTACTTAGTATGATAGATTCTTCTGCGCCAGATGGCGGATCAGAATACTAGTCTATTAGAAATATTTTGTTTGCCAGTAACTCGAATTCCATCACTGAATAATCAAAATTAATCACTCACAACTTTACAAAGCACCTCAATAGCCTCATCAACACTCATTTCATCGGTATTAATGGTTAGGGTAGCATTTTCAGGTGCTTCATACTCTGCATCATACCCTGTTAAGTTGGTAATCTCACCGGCTACTGCCTTCGCGTATAATCCTTTTGGGTCGCGGAGTTGCGCTGTGTTTGGGGAACAGGTTACACGAATTTCTATAAAATCAGCTTCCGTTGGAAATAATGATTTAACGAATTCCCTGTCGTTTTTATATGGGGAGATGAACGTGCAAAGTACGATGTTTCCATGTTCAAAGAATAAGCGTGAAAGGTGTCCAACGCGTCTAATATTTTCTTTGCGGTCGTTAGGACTGAATCCTAAATCGCCATTTAAACCATGTCGTACTTGATCGCCATCTAAAAGCACGGTTTGCTTGCCATCTTCCCAAAGCTTCTTTTCTAAGGCTTTGGCTATTGTACTTTTTCCTGCTCCGGAAATACCGGTAAACCATAGCACTTTGGCTTTTTGGCCATTTCGTGTTTCGCGTTCCTCACGCGAAATATTCCATGGTTCCCAAGTTACATTAGGCGATACAAGCTCAGTTCGTTTTTCTTCACCTATTTCTTTCGATACTGTTGACCCTGCACGAATCATTCCTGCACCTACCGTTACATTGGTGGCAGGATCAATGATAATGAAGCTTCCGGTTTTCTGGTTTACCTGATAGGGATCAAAAAAAATGGGTTGACTCGTTTTTAGTTTAACCCGTCCAATTTCGTTTAGATTCAGATTCTTGGCGTCTTCTCGGTTCAAGGTATCAACATTCATTCGGTAGATAATATCATCAATAAATACCTGAACTTGTTTCGATGTATGTTGTAGGATGTATTGCTTATTTACATCCAGAGCTTTTTCGTTCATCCAACATAAATACGACTCAAACTCATTTCTGATCGTTGGCACATTATCTTTACGAACAATCATATCACCGCGAGAAATATCAATTTCGTCTTCGATGGTTATTGTAACAGAATCTCTTGGATAGGCTATTTCTAGATTGCCACCACGAGTAACTAATGCTTTTACCTTGGATGTTAAACCTGAAGGCAACACTTTAATTTCATCACCGGGGCGAATTCTACCTGAAGCAACCTGCCCGGAGAATCCGCGGAAATGCATTCCGGGTCGGATTACATACTGTACCGGAAAGCGGAAATCGACCACATTGTCGGCAGCATCTACTTTTACAGTTTCTAGATGGTGGAGTAAGGTAGATCCATTGTACCAGTCCATGCGGTCTGATTTATCCACCACATTATCACCGTTTAGGGCAGATATCGGAATAAAAGTAACATCATTCACTTCTAATTTACGTGCGAATTCTTCAAAGTCGGCAACAATCTCTTCAAAAACCTCTTCGCTGTAATCCACCAAGTCCATCTTATTAACAGCAACCACTAAATGTGGTATTCTTAACAATGACGATATGAATGCGTGCCTCCGAGATTGCGTAAGAATGCCTTTAGAAGCGTCTACTAAAATAATCGCCAAATCAGCGGTGGAAGCGCCCGTAACCATGTTTCGAGTGTACTGAGTATGACCCGGAGTATCCGCAATGATAAATTTTCTCTTTGGTGTTGCGAAGTAACGGTAAGCAACATCAATAGTGATTTTTTGCTCACGCTCTGCTTTTAAACCATCGGTTAATAAAGCAAGATTTACTTCTTCCTCACCACTGCTTTTACTGGTTTTCTCGATGGCCTCCATCTGATCTTCAAAGATCGATTTTGAATCATAAAGTAATCGACCAATTAAGGTACTTTTGCCATCATCCACAGAACCTGCTGTTGTGAACCGCAGCATGTCCATGTTTAGATATGAGTTTTGAGTGTTGAGTTCTGAGTTTTGAGTGCTTTCGTTGCTCATTTTCTAATACTTGATTGTGCAGTCTTTACGATCGATGTAAGAATTCTTATGAGCTCAATACACCGATCTATATTTTGCTCAACGTTAATTTGAATTGTATTTGACTCTTTCAATAGTCGAAGCCAATAGCACGATTCTCTAGCTTCTTTCAAAGCAATGGACATCTTATTTACAAAGTCTTTTTTTGATACAGCAGCTCCGGCTTAGTTAACATTTGCTCCAATACTTGTACCTGATCTAAGAATTTGACTTGAGAGATCAAATTCTTTGAGGGATTTAAGTTTTTTGCTTAATTCTAGAGTCATTAATGCAAATTGAAAGGATTTGTCATAAATAGGGCCATTATATTTCATGAGTATCAGATTTGTTAGTTTTTAAGTAAGACCATTTTCTAAACAAGTCCTTACACTCAAAACTCAAAACTTATCACTCAAAACTACAAAGCTTCGCTTAAAAATATCCTTGCTTCTTGCGGTCTTCCATTGCGGTTTCGCTTCGTTTGTCATCATGGCGAGTACCACGTTCTGTTTCGCGGGCAGATGCCACTTCTTGAATGATTTCTTCCATCGAAGATGCATCCGATAATACTGCTCCTGTACAAGTAGCATCACCAATTGTTCTGAATCTTACCACCTTAGTAACCACTTCTTCGTCGTCCATTTTGTTTACGAATTCAGTATCCGCTAACCAAACTCCACGACGGTTAAATACTTTTCGCTCATGTGCAAAATATATCGATGGAATTTCGATTTCTTCTTGGGCGATATACTGCCAAACATCCATTTCTGTCCAGTTTGATATCGGGAATACACGGAAATTTTCGCCCGGCTTTTTTCTCCCGTTGAATAAATTCCAAAGCTCCGGTCGCTGGTTTTTGGGATCCCATTGCCCGAAAATATCCCGATGGGAGAAAAAACGCTCTTTAGCACGAGCTTTCTCTTCATCCCTACGACCTCCACCTAAAGCAGCATCAACCTGATGCTTTTTAAGCGTGTCTAATAGAGTCACCGTTTGAAGCGCATTTCTAGAAGCATCCGGCCCGGTCTCCTCTTCCACCCGACCTTTATCGATAGAATCTTGCACACTACCTACGATTAAATCAACGCCATATTTTTCTACCAGGCTGTCACGAAATTCGATAGTTTCGGGGAAGTTATGTCCGGTATCTACATGCATTAAAGGAAAAGGGACTTTCCCGGGATGAAATGCTTTTAATGCCAGATGGAACATAACGATGGAATCCTTACCGCCTGAAAAAAGAAGTACGGGCCGTTCAAATTGAGCGGCCGTCTCCCTCATCACATAAATGGATTCATCTTCTAACCTTTTTAGATGACTTCTACTATTTAAAATGGACATCAGATTATATGTTTTCGTTTAACCCTTCACTTATTCCGATAATAAATGATGGGTTCAATAAATTTTCCTTGTTGTAAATCAAGGGTGAGTACTTTTCACCTTTTTTTGTTGAGTACCTGTATATGGCATCTGCGGCAGCAGTATCCCATTCCATTGTTGGGCCAAATCTGGGATATAAGTCAGCCAAACCTTCAGCAACTAAACAAAATTTGAGTGAACTACCTGATGGAACTTCCTCTAGTACTTCAACTCCATATTCCGCTAGTTTACTTTTTGTGGTGTCGTCGCCATGAGAGCGACTAACCACGATTCTAGCTTTTCCGGGAGTGCTGAATTCCTTAGAGTCCAATTGTTCAGAATACCCCGCGCTGTTCTTTTTAAAAGAGCCTACGCCTTTTTGTGCATAGTAAGTTAAACTCTGAGCCGGAATATTAACTACACCAAGTACCGGGCTATTATCTTCAATTAAAGCGATATTAACTGTGAATTCGCCATTTTTCTTAATGAATTCTTTGGTTCCATCTAAAGGATCTACCAACCAATAAGAGCTCCAACGCTTTCTTATTTCATAGGGTGGAACACCTGATTCTTCAGAAATAATCGGGATTGATGGTGTGATTTTTTTTAACCGATCAACAATGTGATGATGTGCTGCTAAATCTGCTTTTGTTAGTGGAGACTCATCCTCTTTGGATGTCACTTCGATTTCATCCCCATAGAATGAAAGAATTTTTTCTCCTGCTTCTTCGGCTATTTCAATAATCTCTTTGATGTGCATGTGTTAAAAGCTCCAAAATAAGGGTACCAACAACAAGGCTATAATAGCGTTTAATATGGTTAGAGGGATTCCAATTTTTACATAATCAATGTAGGTATATCCACCCGGGCCAAGCACCATCAAATTGGTTTGATAACCAATGGGCGATGAAAAACTGGTTGAGGCGGCAATCAACATAATAATTACTAGTGGTATTAGATCTAGTTGATAATTAATTGAAATTGCCTGAACCATAGGAAACATCAGCACCACTGCGGCTGCATTTGTAATCATTTCTGTTAAAAGCCATGTTGCTGCAAATATAATAATCAAAATAATTGGTATTGAGTTTATCAAATAAGTAGTGCTTAAACCCATCAATACGTCGATAATGCCACTTGTTGAGAGAGCGGCACCTATACCTATTGCAGATGCAATAGCTATCAACAATCGCCAATCAATAGTTTTTACAGCCTCCGGATAAGAAATTGCCCCGCATAAAATCATTAATGCTGAGGCCAGCAGAACTGACTCGAACATTGTGAGAATTTGAAAGCCTGCCAGTACAACCATACCCAAAAGGATTAATAGTGCTACACCGGATTTTTTGAATTCGGTTCGTTGAACCTCACTCAAAGAGCTTACTAAGTAATACTCGTTTGAGTTTTTATATCGAGTGAAAAAATTTGAATCTGCTTCAAGTAAAAGGGTATCACCTGCTTTTAGTGAAATGTCGCCTACTTTCTTTTTTATTCGTTTTCCACTTCTCGATATAGCCAGAATTACTGCACCATATCTATTTCGGAAGCCACCTTCTTTAATGGTAACATCAATTAAAGGGTGAGTAGCCGAGATCACTGCCTCCAAAAGCACTCTATTTTTTCTTGGAGTATCAAGCTTAAACACTTGGTCGGTAGCAGGCACTAGCCCGTTCATGCTTTGTAAGTCGACAATTGATTCTACTACTCCGGCAAAAATTAAGCGATCGTTTTCTCTTAATCGTTGATTAGGGCCTACTGCCGGTAATACGGCATCTTCTCTTACAATTTCTACTAAGAAAAGTCCCGGTAGTTGACGTAATCCAGCTTCTTGAATAGTTTTTCGCGCTAAAGGACTGCCTACCGGAACCAACATTTCGATGGTGTATTCTCGCGTATCTTTAAACGTTTGAAAAGCCTCGCCACGAGATGGTAACAGCTTATCACCAAAAAGCAGTAAATAAATGAATCCGGCAATTGCACAAGGAATCCCAATTAGTGCAGGCTCAAATAATCCCAAAGATCTAATGGAGCCTTCTTCTATAAGAAGACCGTTTAAAATCAGGTTTGTACTGGTTCCGATGAGTGTACAAGTTCCACCAAGAATAGCCGCGTAAGAAAGAGGAATCAGTACTTTGGAAACAGGGATTCCTGTTTTTTTACTCCAATGTTCCAGCGCGGGGATAAAAGAAGCTACGATTGGAGTGTTGTTCATAAATGCACTCATCACCATTACAGGGGCCATTATTCTTGCCTGTGCGCCTCGAACAGTACGAGTTTGCCCCATGATTTTTTGTGTGATCATTTGAATAGCGCCGGTTTCTTTTAGCCCGCCGGCAACTACATATAATGCAGCAACCGTCAGCATCCCTTCATTAGAGAATCCGGCTAGTGCTTCATCTGGAGATAATATTCCGCTGATAAGCAGAAATGCGAGTCCGGCAAATAAAATCAGATCTACGGCAACAGATGTAGTTAGAAAAAGTACAAAACTAACACCAATTACCCCAACTACTGCCCAGCCTTCAAGTGTCATATAGCTTTAGATGATTTCGCCTCAATATAGAACAATTGCTTTCAGAATATGTATAATAATCATCGAAATAGTAATCGTGCCTGAAGTCCAATATTCGTTCGTTGATTACCTTTAATTTCGTTCAATCCCGAACTTAAGGTGAAGGCATCTTCTATTGTAGATCGCGAAATTTTAGCTGACAGATCTAAGTAATCGGTTGGGGCATACTTAACAACAATGTACCATCGTTGCCCTCGATCGCTTAACGCTACGTTTGATAATACGTACAGTAAATCGTTCTCGAATTGATACACTCTGGAGGCAAAGCTATCGGTTTCAAAAAGTGTATAACGAGCATCAATAATAAACGATCTGTGTGGTAGCCAACGCAGATCTTGGTACAGTAGAAATCCAAGGTCTCGTTCTTCGCCCGGATCACGAGCAAACACCCACTCGGCTCGGGTTCTGCTTCGTAATATTCTATTTGCAATATATTCAGCCTGAATTCGGAAGCTTGATCGTTTCTGCTTCCCGGTACTGAGTACTTCTCGCCCAAAATCATCCGTTTGTTGCAGATCTACTTCTTTCAATTCGTTTCTAATTAAAATATATGCATTTAATGATCTGTTTAGATTTCCTTCTATTAAAAATAACACGTCGTGCCCGCTACTATTACTGAACACTCCATTTCTAGGTGCGAGATACTGATACTGATCAAAGTAAAAACTGCTCGAAATTTTTTCTTCTATCTGATGCTTAACACCAACATACCACCCTCTTTCATTTTGTGGATTACCGGACGATTCCCCAAACCCATCCCCAAAAATAGACTGAAAGTCCTTCGCATAATTTCGGTAGAGTATTGCTAAATCGGTGTTATCTCCTACTCCTAATTCCACTCCAATTATCCCGGCTAGTGCGGAATTCCGGCTTTGGGCAATTTCCCCAAAAATCAAACTTCTCTTAAAATATCCCCTGTAATCAATCCCAACCACCGATGATGAACTACCACTAAAATCATATAAATCGTTGATAGAATTCCCTGAAGCAATAGGCATACTAAACGTTGTATTGTGGGCACTAAATCCAAATAATCCAAACTTACTGGATTGTACAAATCGAGCTCCAATTACTTGCTGACTTATATTGTTGCGACGTTCAACTTCATTCTGGGTTCTGTGGAAACCCGAAGAAGAAGGGAAGTTTATGGTACTGGCACTCGCTAAACTAGCTGTTCGTTTGCGATCGGAATAAAACAACGACAACCTTGTGCGCTCCCCGTATGTTGCTGCCACGCCTCTAAAGAAGTTAGTTTCTTGCGCCGAGCCATAAGGGCGAATTCCCCGCTCATTTTTCGCGATCGTTTTTATTACTTCACGTCCTTTCCCAAACGCACCACCGGTCCAAAGTACCAATCCTTGTGCTGCACTAACGCTATAATCGCCCACTACAATTTGCTTGAGTTTGCCATTGTCGTTCGCTGCTATATGAAAGGATTGATAATCGAAATCAGTTGGTCCACCCAGGGCTTCCCCTGCATCTTTTTCTTGA
This sequence comes from Balneolaceae bacterium, assembly GCA_965228545.1. Lineage (GTDB taxonomy): Bacteria > Bacteroidota > Rhodothermia > Balneolales > Balneolaceae > HXMU1420-13. The sequence continues at coordinate 3,633,640 of OZ245822.1, read as the reverse complement.
GTTAGATTTACTGATGCATGTGCGCTTTTGTAACGCAAACGTTGATAATATTTTACCGAGTTGCCTAAATATCCACCTAAAGAATCTGGTCGCACATACCCTTCCTGATTTTCCAGAACCTGTTGGTATCGCGAGATGTATTCGAAGGATGCACGATCCGTCCAATAATTCAAATTGGTATACAAGCTGCCAAATAATTCTCTGTTATTTCCGATAGTTACATAAGGTTGCATACGTTGAAAAGTAGCCGTCCCTACTCCGGCAACTTCATTCAATTCATCGACAGACTCAAAAGGTTTATTTGTGCGATAGTCAACTATAGCGTTTGCTGTAATGATGGTAATTCCGGGGATTTGTAATAGATCAGGAACTCCGGCAGTATTTATATTTACCGGATTGGCTGCAAGATCTTGCAAAAATTGAATCAGTTGCTCTCCATCGGTAGATTCTTCATCAATTTCTTGCTCCTCGAAAGTGGCTTCAAGTTGATCTCGAACTTTTGTTGCTGTGGTATCCTGAGCCCAAGTATTTACTGAATTGATAATGAATAGAGGCAATATGATGAGCCCAAAACTCTTCATAGCTAAAGCTTAACGATAATATCTAAACCGGGACTCATCCCCAGGATTTCGTGTTGTTGAGCCGCAAGATTGATATCGAACTTAGAATGCACATAACCAAACCCAAACGAGTAGGTAACCGGCTCGGTTGAAACTCCCAATCTTCCAACAAAGGATTCGATGATCTCTACCTCGACGCCACCACGATAAGACACCGGAAAGCGAACATCTTTTACTATATCAACATAAAGTTGCGCTCGCTCCTCGAGTTTGTATCCGAATCCGATACTCAAATCACTCGCAAGATCTTCCTCTCCGACATCAAAATTATAAGTAGGTTTATTAACATTGCTGACTTTTGAGCCCAACGTAAATGACTCATTTATTTCGAAAAGTACTCCGAAATTCATACCAACAGCCCCACCAGAACCATAATCCCCACCAAAGGCTAAGTGATTGTAATGTAATGCCATTCCTACTCTGAACCTCGACTGAATATAATTTGCCCCAATTCTCATATTAGTTTCCGAAAAGAGCTCATTTCCAAACCGAGAAAAACCGCCTGCAACTGAACCAAATTTTATTGGGATTGATGCGTTGGTTGAAATGTCTGTAATCTCAGGAAAACCATAATACCGTAATCCATAGAATGCTATGTTTAACTTGTTGGCTGAAAGTGACGCCGGATTTGCAAAAATAGCCCATTCATTATCGGTTAAGGCTGAGGAAACCATCCCCATAGAAATGGAACGAGCCCCTATTGTTTGTTGAGCGATTGCAGGCTGAACAAGCATCATCAAAACCGAAAAAGAAAATCCCCATCGCAATTTTTTCATTCGTATCATAAAATTGATTCCACAGAATATGTTAACTGTAGCGACCTTTGTAAAGTGAAGTACCTAAATTTTAATTGTTTAATTTTATTTTTGCTCCTGTTTTCGAGTGTTAAAGCACAGGAATTCGATTGCCAGATTACGGTAAATGACGATCAGCTTGAAGGAAATTCGTTCGAATATGTTGCCGGCTCATTAACCACCGATTTAGAAGCATACATCAACGAATATCGTTGGACAGAAACTGAAGTGCTCGAACAAGAGCGTATTAGTTGCCAAATAAGCATCATTTTACTGGCAGGAGATCAGGATTTTAATTTTTCGGCTGAAACTATTATTCAATCACGGCGACCAATTTACAATACTCTTACCGAAACCGGTGTACTTATTCTCAGTGATGGTGCTTGGTCGTTCAATTATCCGGAAGGGAAAAGCCTGATTCACGACGAACTCGAATTTGAAGCAATGACGGGCTTTATCGACTACTATATGAATCTTATTCTCGGCTACGATTTTGACAGCTACTCAGAACTCGGTGGAACCGAATACTTCCAAAAAGCACAGAATGTAGTCGATTTAGCGCAAAATGAGAGCACCATAGGCTGGACCCGAAACTCGAATAATGGCCGAAATCGGTTTGTACTTATTTCTGATATTCTAAATAACAATTACGAAGCAATCCGAAAAGCGAATTACGAGTATCACCGACTGGTACTGGATACTTTTGTCGATAATCCTAGAGCTAGCAGAACTAAACTATTGGAAATACTAACATACATACAGGATGCCAAACGCCGAGCTACCAATAATTTCTTATTCGATTTGTTTTTTGATGCCAAATCTAAAGAAATCGCCTCTTTGTTAGCGGATGCTGAACCTGACCTTAGATTCGAAGCTTATCAGATTCTAAGAGAAACCGATTCTGCACATCTTAACGATTACGAAGCTTTACAGTAAATCCAACCTTTTGCTACTCAGCTATCAATATCCATTATTAGAGTGCAGTTCAAGAAGTTCATAATCGTTAACATCATCATTTTCATCCATATTCCAATTATTCGATGAGTTTGATGGTTTAGCAATCGGTTTAGGCTGTTTAGTTGGGATAAATGAACTTCCAGTAGATTCGGAGTTTGAGTTTATGGCTACTTTTCGATTGATATCTTCAATAGCAGTACGCAATACATGAATCTGGCTTTGCAACTCTTCTGCCGTGGATGCATTGCGCTCGGCCATTCCGGCTGTGTTATTTGTAGTAGAGGAAATCTTATCAATAATTCCTTTTAAGCCGTTTAATTCAACCACCTGATCGTTACTAGTGGTATGAATCTCGTCGATATATTCAGTGAGTTCTGCAATTTGGTTTGAGATACTTTCGGAGGTATCCGCTCCTTCCTGTGCCTTGCGGATGTTCTCATCAATCATAGATGAAATTTCGGTAGCTGCTTGGGCCGTACGCTGTGCTAACACTCGAACTTCTTCGGTTACAACTGCGAAACCTGCTCCGGCTTCACCTGCTCTTGCTGCTTCAACCGCAGCATTTAATGCCAGTAAATTAGTTTGCGAAGCGATGGTATCTATGATTTTCGTAATCGATGAGATTTTTCGACTCGATTCCTTCAATTCTTCCATCGACCGGTTCATTCCCGATGTATTTTCGGTAATATGCTCAAGCTTCGTTTTTACTGATGTGGTTTGATCATTCAACGCAACAATCTTTCTATTCATGGTGTTGATACTGTTATTGGATTCGTGAACAGCATCCGCATTTTGTGCCGCATCCATTGCTAACTCTTGTCCCGAATTTGAGATAAAATCAGCCGCTTGTGAGGTGTAATATGCAGAATCGTTTAAATCATCCATGATATTGAAAACTTCTGCGTTAGAAATATATTCATCAGCCAGATTTACAACAATGGTACAAATAACAGCTGCTTCAACAATCACGAAGGTTGCGTGCAATAACACGATATCCCATCCACAACCGTAATTGAAAGCCATTAATGGGGTTCCTGCAACCGAAAATTCAAATGTTTGAGCTACATTGAAAATAGCATGGTGTAAAGCAATAGTTAAGGCAGCAGATAGCGTAGCGGCAACATCCTTGTAGCGAATGAAAAATGCTAAGGTCGCAAATATGTGAAAATGCATCTCGATTCGCCCTAAATGCTGTTGAATAAAAATTGCTGAAAATGCCATAAAGGCCGCACCTATCGTCATTCTACTCCATAACGAACCGGGATTTGTTTTTACGGCAGCGTATGCGAGTCCATACACCAAACCTCCACCAATAAACCCAAGCAGATATGAGTTATAGCTGAATGCAGTTACTGTACTGGCTACCGCCCAATGAATCAGCAGTAATTTCAGCATAAATTTGTCGGTTTTTACAAACGAAGTATGCAAACCTTGCTTTACGCTTTCTGATAAGTCTGTCCGAGTAAGTGGAAACAGTTTTGTATATATAGATGCTGACGTATTCATTCTTTATGATGATGTAATACTTATTAACTTAGTTATTTAGAATTGCGCTCTCTATCGCTGTTTTTAAATCTTCTTTGGATATTCCATTTGAGAGTACTTTTTCGATTTTCCATGAAACTTGGTGCTTCTCTACAATAAAAAAATGATCGGTGTGGCCTAAATCGTCTGCTTCTCTGCCCGTATCGAAAATATTCAAACCAAATTGAGCTCTTAGGGCATTGAGTTCTTCTATTGTTACATTTTTGCCTACTATTTCTTCTGAAAAATGCTTCCCGTATTCGTTCGCTCTGGCGATTTGAGTATTTGCGTTTACATCAATAAAAAAACCACCAAATTTCTCATTCGGATATACGCTACGTAATTCATCCAGCACTTCTCCCAATCGAAACAATGAATTAGGACAGATATATTTGCAGCCCACGTATCCAAAAAAAATCACCTCTGTAGTGTTTTCACTTGATTGAAGAAAGTTCGCATCATTAAGCTCATGCCCAATTAACGGTGACGATTTACCCAAAAATGCCACACCTGCGATTAACATTACCGGTAATAATGTCATTACAACAAATACAATTTTTGGCGTCCAACTCTTCATATCATCAACTCCTGAGGTTGCTCTTTTCTCGACGTCATAATGTGCATACTTAAGTGTTTTTTTGAATTATTTACTCTCTAGACTGGTAATTATAGAGCTTATCAATTGCTCCTTAAAAGCTTATAAAAAGATCAACTTCTACTAATATCTTAGTCGCTACTTCCCTATATTCTGAGCCCAAAAAAGCGGTTCCATTAACCCTCATCAAGCGAATACGAATGAAATTTATTGTAAGCATTAAAATGGTGCCCGATGTGTACGCACCATTCCAAATAAAAGACGGCGAATTATTGATGGATGGAGACAGAACGGTTCTTAACGCCTACGATGCCTCTGCTGTTGAAGAAGCTCTAGTATTAACCGAAAAACATGGTGGCGATGTTGAAGTTGTGTGCATCGGTTCTGCCAAAGCTTCTGAAACCATCCGAAAAGCATTGGCCATGGGTGCAGCTAAAGGCTATCACATCCAAACAATTGGCGATGAAACCTACGATTCGAGTAGTTATGCCCAAATACTAGCTTCTTTTTTATCTGATAAGGAATACGATATCCTATCCTTCGGGAAACAATCGCAGGATACAGATTCGGGCCTGACCGGTGGCATGGTGGCTCAATTACTCGATATACCATACGCTACAAACGCTGTTGGACTTGAAATTGATGAAAGCAAACTAGTTGTTAAACGACAGGGCGATAGCGGTCAGGAAATGATTGAACTTCCTACGCCTTGCCTGGTAACATGCTCTAACGATATGAACGAGCCACGCATCCCAAATCTGAAAGGAATTATGGCGAGTAAACGCAAACCGGTAGAGAATCTTTCGGTTTCTGACCTTGGTGTTGATGCCACTGCTTTGGAAGCCGTATCAAAAGTTACTTCTTATGAACCTGTTCCGGCACGCGCAGCGGGAAAGAAATTCGAAGGCGAGCCCGAAGAAATTGCCCGCGAAGTTGCCCAACTCCTCGACACCGAAGCCAACGTCCTTTAATCAAATTATTATTACAGAATGAGTACTCTTTTAACTTACGTTGCCATTTCTGATGGCAAAATCAAACGATCATCATTAGAAGTGTTATCCCACTGTAAATCGATGGCTGATGCAAGTGGAATGGCATGTGAAGCAGTAATTATTGATGGAAATGCTGCTAATTACGCGGATGATGTCCAAAAATATGGCGCATCAAAGATTTACACCGTAGAAGGTGATGCTTTTAAACAACACCAAAATGGTAGTTTGTTGAGAGCTCTAACCAAAGTAAACGAAGTGGCTCGACCTTCATTAATAGCATTTGCGTCAACCGAAAGCACTAAAGATGTTCTTGGTGCATTAGCAGCACAACTAAAAGCAGGTGTGGTTGCTGACGTTTCTTCTTTTAGTTTTGATGGAACGAAAGTAACCGCACAGCGCCCAATGATGGCAGCAAAGATTATGGGAAATGTTGATGTTACTGGGAATCCGATATTGGTTTCTGTGCGCTCCGGCTCATACGATCTAAAGGAAAACCCAGCAACCGCTGAGGTTGTTTCTGTTGACGTAACCGTTGAAAGCGGTGATTTACGCGCCACACTTCGTGAAATTATTTCTGCAACCGGCGACACAATCGACTTGAATGAAGCTGAAGCAATTGTAGCTGCCGGACGTGGAGTTAAAGATGAAGAAGCCAAAGCATTAATTTCTGAACTAGCTTCTGTGCTCAATGCAGGAATTGGCGCTTCTCGGGCACTAACAGAGTCTGGTGTGTACGATCCAAGTCTTCAAATAGGGCAAACCGGTAAGGTTGTTTCACCCCAATTGTATATCGCAGTAGGAATTTCAGGAGCAATCCAACACACTGCCGGTATGGCAAATAGTAAAGTGATCGTTGCCATCAACAAAGATGCCGACGCTCCTATTTTTGAAATCGCTGATTATGGAATCGTTGGTGATTTGTATAAAATCTTGCCGACTTTCATCGAAGAGATCAAGAAAATCAAAAACTAAACTAAATCCTCAATGTTAAGTTTTAAATGTTTAATGGCTACGTGCTTAATTAAACATTTAATATTTAACCCTTAACATTTCGTTATGGACGACAAATTCGATTGTATTGTAATTGGCGGTGGTGTTGCTGGTTTAGCTGCATCTATGATGCTGGCCAAAGCAAATATGAAATTTTTACTGATAGAACGTGGTGAGTTTGCCGGTGCCAAAAACGTGTCAGGCGGCGTTCTTTGGGGAAATGATTTGGCAAAACTTGTACCCAATTACTGGGAAGAAGAAGAAGATGGCGGTTGGGAGCGATTTATAAATCATCGCCGACTCACATTCATGGATGAACAATCTACTTTCTCACTAGATTTCAAATCTTCCCACTTCAACGAAAAACCTTACACGGGCGTTGTCGTTTTACGATCAAAGTTTGATAATTGGCTATCCGGTAAAGTTCAGGAAGCCATTGATGCCAGCGATTATGCCATGGATTCTTTCATTGCAACCAATATCAAGGTTGATGAAGTGCTGATGAAAAATGGCAAGGCAGTGGGCATAAAAACAGGTGAAGATGAATTTCATGCCGATTCCGTGATTATTGCTGAGGGCGTAAATAACCTGTTAACCCGTCAGGTTGGTTTACAGGATAACTATGTACCGGCTGATCACATGCTTACCGGAATCAAAGAAATGATTCGTTTCGATCAGGAGGTGTTAGAGCAGAAGTTTCAGCTTAGTGGCCTTAGTGGAATGAGTAACGAGTTCGTTGGCTGGGCTACCGATGGCGTTGAAGGCGGCGGATTTCTGTACACAAACCGGGACACGATTAGCCTTGGCTTAGTGGTAGGCATCAAAGACATGCGGGAGAAAAAACGTAGTCCGCACGATTTGTTGAATCATTTCAAAACGCACCCAACCATTGCTGATATCATCAAAGATGGAGAAATCGTTGAGTATTCTGCACATGTGGTTTCTTCCGGTGATGCTCGAGCAATGCCTAAAGAACTCTATAAAGATGGAATCCTGATCGCAGGTGAAGCCGCTAATTTATTAATGAACGCAGGAAAGGCTATTCAGGGAATGGATTACGCCATGCGTTCCGGGATCTTGGCTGCGGAAACGATTATTGAAGCCAAAGAAAAAGGAGATTTCAGCTCGGCAACCTTAAAAAATTATCGGTCGAAATTGGATCAAAGTTATGTAATGAAAGACATCAATAATTTTCAAGATGCTGTTCATCTGTTACATACCGAAACCATGCAAAATAAAGTACCAAATCTGGTATGCGATTTTGGGCGACAGTTTTTTACCATTAAAAACGAGCCGACACCGAAATCGGAGAAGATGTTACTGGGAGCCATCAAGCGCCATGCATCTCTTTGGGAATTGTTGAAACTAGGATTTAAAGCGAGGAAGAGTCTGTAGGTTAAAAGGCAAAAGGCAAAAGGCAAAAAATGATTAGATCTCTGTTGATAAATCTCAACTAATCACAATCTAATGATTAAATTAAATCATAAAAAATTAGCTGTTTACAAACATAGTGTAGCCTTGGTAAGCGAGCTTTATCTTTTGACAAGTAAATTTCCAAACCATGAAACATTTGGGCTTTCAAGTCAAATGAGGAGAGCGGCTGTCTCCGTAATCTCAAATATTTCAGAAGGTGCTTCAAGAACTTCAGAAAAAGAAAGAATTAGGTTTTATGTTATTGCTCGATCTTCACTTGTTGAATTAGATGCACAAGTTGAAATATCAATCAACCTTGGATATCTAAGCAAGTACTCTACAGCTAGATTAAGTGATTTAGCGAATCAAGTTTTTGCTTTACTTTCAAAAATGATAAAAGCATGATTTTTTCACTTTTCAATTTTGCTGTCTCCCGTTTCACATTTCACTTATAACTACACATGAAACTATTAAAACTATCAGAACGATTAGGACTTGTAAACTACCGAAATCAGTCGAAGTCGGAGATTAAGCCGCATATTATTGTAGATACCGATATTTGCAATTCAGGCTGTCCGCATAAATGTACTACCTGGGTTTGTCCTGCCAATTGTTACACCATGGATGAGGAAAACAAAGTGCATTTCCAAGTGGAAGACTGCATCGAATGCGGCACCTGCATGTATGCCTGCGATCAAGGTGCGGTGGATTGGAATTATCCCGATCCGGAAATTGGACGCGGAGTCAATTGGAACTTTGGGTAGTCTAACCTATCTCTATCGGTAGATGCACTTATTTACGTTCGAATAATGTGATGTTAGGTGTTGTTCAGAATAAAAAATTCAACAAAAAGCATGAATTGTTTTAAAGAGATAATTGATTCGGATTTTTTGAATTGGTTAAAAGACTACAATTTTAAACACACTCAAGCATCAATTAACTCTGATAGGGGTGCACTCGATATTCTCTATAATGATAAATTTTGCTTAAAAATATATGACAGACTTGGACACGGGTTTGGAGTAACTATCAGTGTCGCAGAAAAATATGACGAAACACTTTATACCAATGACAAATTCAGTCTGTCTTGGGCTTTTAGGTATTTCCAAATTGAACAATCTGCTTCATTTTTTGATAGAACTGAAATAGTATACCGACAAAATCTTCCAAATTTAGAATCTGACATTAAACTCATTTTACCACTTCTCAATGAATTGTCATTATCGGAATGGGATAAAATGATTGAATGGATAAAAAATGAAACAGATAAACATTTTTTAAGATAGAGTTACCAAATCTATTAAATGGTTGGCACATAACAAGCATCCCATGCGAACTAGTACACGGTTCGGGTCTTTAATTTAAACTTAGCACTTCTCCGCTAAATACACCGAAGCTTTAGCGAAGGTGGTTAAACGCAGGGTCGTTAGATTTTTAAACATTAACTATTTCGTTAAAAACCCAATTCTTGTAGCACTTCATCTTTTGTAGCCAACGGAATGTCTTTTAATAATGCAGTAGCTACTATTATTCTGTCGGCCGGATCATCTGGGAAATTTTCCGGAAGTTTTTGCTGAGCCAGAATGACATCCTCATCAATGGGAATAACTTTACAAATTTGAGGATCGGTTGCTCTTCGAATCCATGTTTCGAAATCGGGGTCTAACACTAAATCCCCACTTCGATGAAGCAGTTCTGCTTCCCAAATAGTTGCTGCAGAAATCACGATTTCCCCGTTTAACGCCTGCTCATCTAAAATAGCTCGTTCAGATCCATCCAAGTCACCTTCTTCCAGTAACCACCACAACCAAACATGTGTATCTAATAATATCATGGCTTATTCAGTTTGAAGGTTGAAAATCCAGATTTCGATGATTTCAACTGTGCATTTCCTTTACTCAATCCCTGCCTGAAGCTAGTATCAATTTTCTTTACCGGTTCTTCTTTAACCTCTTTCTTAGCTGCTGGGTCCAATTCACTTTTTAGAGCACGAATAAATAAATCCTTTAACGAAATACCTTCTTCTACTGCGCGTATTTTTGCGCGTTTCATTAAATCGTCGGGTAAATCAACAGTAGTTCTCATAGAGTCATATTAGCATATTTACATATTTCTGCCAATATACACTTTTCTATGTGATTTTTTAACATTCGAATTTCACTCTTTTTTGTATTTTTGGTAGCGGTTCCACAAACAAAAAACAATACTATTTACAAGATGCAAGAAGTAGCAGAACAAGCCCTTTCTTTTGAATTAAGCGAAGATCAAAAAATGATTCGCGACAGCGTGCGAGAATTCGTAGAGCGTAAAGTTGCCCCCACTGTAATGGAGAGAGATCAGAGCAAAAAATTCCCCATGGACATAGTAAAAGAGCTCGGCGAACTAGGTATGTTGGGGATTTATCATCCAGAACAATATGGCGGAGCTGGATTTGATACCATGAGCTTTTGTCTTGCATTAGAAGAAATTGCTCGCTGGGATGCTTCGCTTGCCTTGACAGTTGCTTCACATACCTCATTAGGCACCGGACATATTGCAATCGCCGGCAATCACGAGCAAAAAATGAAATACATGCCTGCAATGTGCTCGGGCGACAAGCTTGGTGCTTGGTGTTTAACAGAACCGGGTTCAGGTTCCGATGCTTCCGGAATGAAAACAACCGCCGTAAAAGACGGTGATAATTACATCCTCAACGGTTCCAAAATATTTATTACGCAAGGTTCGGTCGGGGACATTTACGTTGTTTTGGCGAAAACAGATCCAACTAAAGGAACTAAAGGAATTAGCGCATTTATCGTAGAGAGAAACTGGGATGGCGTTAAACCCGGTGCAGGAATGCATAAACTCGGGATGAATTCATCCGACACTACTGAAGTGGTATTTGAAAATGTTGTAGTTCCTGCTGAAAATCTTTTAGGCGAAGAAGGAATGGGGTTTATTGATACCATGAAGGTTTTGGATGGTGGTCGTGTTGGAATTGCCGCCCTTTCTGTAGGAATTGCTAGAGGCGCTTATGAAGAGTCATTGAAATATTCGATGGAGCGTAAACAGTTCGGTACTGCGATCGGAAATTTCCAATATTTGGAAGGCAAACTGGTGGATATGGCTACCGAAATTGACGCCGCTCAATTATTGGTTTGGAGGGCAGCATGGCTTAAAGATCATGGCAAACCTTTTACGAAAGAAGCATCGATGGCTAAACTATTCTCCAGTGAACTATCCGTAAAAGCCTCTCTTGAAGCAGTACAAATTCACGGTGGCTACGGCTATACCAAAGAGTATCATGTTGAGCGATTCTTACGCGATTCTAAATTGATGACGATTGGCGAAGGAACTTCTGAAGTTCAAAGGTTAGTTATTGCCCGGGAGTTAAAGAAAAGCCTTGCTTAAATGCTAAATTGTAAGTGTTAAATGTTGAATGAATAAATTTCTAATTCAGCATTTAACACTTAACATTTTTTCTTTTTTCCTTCTTTTAAAAGAACACAATTCTTAACATCCTACTAAACCCAAAAAGCCTAATTGTTATAGCTCATGGCTAAAAACCTATTCAACATCGACGACGCATTCCTTTTCGAATCTGAACTTGGCGAAGAAGATCGCCTGATTATGGAAACCGCTCGAGATTATGCTCAATCGAAACTCGAACCAAGAGCTTTAAAAGGCAATACCGAAGAATATTTCGATCGGGATATTGCTCGGGAAATGGGCGAAATGGGTTTATTGGGTGTGAACATCCCCGAGGAATACGGTGGAGCGGGAGCAAGCTATACCGCTTACGGACTTGTTGCGCGCGAAGTTGAACGCGTAGATTCCGGCTATCGCTCATTTATGAGTGTTCAATCTTCGTTGGTGATGTATCCTATTTCAATTTTTGGCACTGAAGAGCAAAAGCACCGGTTTATCCCAAAATTAGCTGCCGGTGAAATTATTGGGTGTTTTGGACTCACGGAACCTGATCACGGCTCCGATCCCGGCTCCATGGTAACTACTGCGCTTAAAGTGGACGGTGGATGGAAAATAAATGGCGCTAAAATGTGGATCACCAACTCACCTATCGCTGATGTTGCTGTTGTGTGGGCAAAAGCTAAAGAGACACCTTCGGATGAGGGAGTTATTCGTGGCTTCTTAGTAGAAAAAGGAATGAAAGGGTTTTCCGCTCCACACACTAAATACAAAATGAGTTTACGCGCTTCAGAAACCGGTGAGCTAGTTTTTGATGATGTATTTGTGCCGGATGAAAATGTATTTCCTGATATCAAAGGACTTAAAGGCCCGTTCATGTGCTTGAATAGTGCTCGATATGGAATCGCATGGGGAACCATCGGAGCCGCTGAATTTTGTTATCAGAAATCAAGGCAATATGTGCTTGATAGAAAGCAGTTTGGCAAACCACTAGCTGCAAACCAGCTGATTCAGACTAAGCTTGCAAATATGCTTACCGACATCACGGCTATGCAAATGCTGGCTCTTCGTCTGGGTAAACTAAAAGACGAAGGCAGAGATCATCCATCAATGACTTCTCTGGCTAAACGAAATAACTGTGGCAAAGCGCTCGAAATATCTCGCATCGCCCGCGACATGCACGGCGGGAATGGAATCACCGGCGATTATCGAATTATTCATCACATGATGAACCTCGAATCGGTAAATACATACGAAGGAACATATGATATTCATGGATTGATTCTTGGTCGCGAAATCACTGGCATTCAATCTTTTACACCAAAAGGGTAGTATTCTTGTAAGGCGTTTAGTACATTCGGCAAAAAGGTGTTGATATGGTACAAAAATTCGCCTTTACACTACTTTTAGCAATTGTCGCTTTACAGTTTTTTCAGATTGATAAAACCAATCCTGTAACAGATCCGGCTTTGGATTTCATGAACATCACAAATCCGCCCGACGAAATTGCGACTATTTTAAAAACGGCCTGTTACGATTGCCATTCCTACAACACCAGATACCCGTGGTATACAAACATTCAACCTGTTGCTTGGTGGGTTAAAGATCACATCGATCACGGTAGAGACGAACTCAATTTTTCTGAGTTCGGAAATTATACTGAACGTCGTGCAGATCATAAATTAGAAGAAGCCGCCGAGTATACCCTAAATGAAGAAATGCCTCTTCCCTCCTATACTTGGGGACATTCAGATGCTCGTTTAACCGATCAAGAGCGTAAGTATCTTGCTGACTGGTTCGAAGATCAACGCGCAATCCTCTTTTCGGATTCAAACACCGTTTTGGATTCAAATTCCGGTAAATAAGTTGAAGCACTTGCTTAAGGAAATAAAAAAATGCACGATTTGTGCACCTGAACTCCCCTATGGTGCTAACCCGGAAGTTCAAGCTTCCTCAAATTCTAAAATCTATTATTGGTCAAGCACCCGGGAAAAAGTGCATGAATCCGGAGTCGCATGGGACGATCCGAGTGGAAATCGACTTAGAAGCTGGTTAAATGTTACCATTGATGAGTTTTATGATCCTCAACTATTTGCATTGGTCCCGATGGGTTTCTGTTATCCGGGAAAAGGTAAATCGGGTGACAATCCACCAAGACCGGAATGCGCACCAACTTGGCATCTAGCATTACTGCAGGCGATGTCAAATCTAAGCTTATTTCTTTTGGTAGGAAGTTATGCTCAATCATACTATCTCGATGATAATCTCATCTTAACGGAAAGAGTTAAAACCTTCGAGAATTGTCCCACTCCCTTTTTTCCATTGCCTCATCCATCCCCACGAAACAACATTTGGCTAAAGAAAAATACCTGGTTTGAACAAGATGTTCTTTCTGCATTACGCTCCAAAATCGAACATTTAAAATAATTTCCTCAAAGAATTAGGGGTTAATGGGCAGATGCGTGTATTACTGAAAACATGGATTGTGACTCACATTCTGATCCTGAATTACATTCACAATCTGCTTTAGAACATCGGGGAGAATTGCACCGACCAAGCATCAACCACCCCGATGTTCTCTTTTTACTAAATCATTTTCAGAGACCAACAAACCCGAGATGTAAAAGGTATGTTTTGAGCGACATACCTTTTTTATTTAATAGCTAAAATTAGATAACTTGTTGAAAACAAATCGGCTATTTGAGCAGTACATACTAGTTGGTAAAAATTTTGGACAATACTACATCAATATTAGGGAAGCGCTTCTTTAATCCATTAATTATCAAAAAACGATTTCTTCTGCTATTTGCATTTATTAGCATGCTTCTTGTATCCAGTAATTCCGGTTTACACGCACAATCTTTTGATGTAACTCGCACTAACATAACTTTTGATAACGGGCGATTCACCTTACATGGCGAACTCGTAATACCGGATACCGCTCAAAATGCACCCGTTTTAATTTTTTTGGTAGGCTCCGGAGCAAACTCCTCTCATCGTACTCTCTACAAAGACTTTGTTGAACAAAACCTTGAGCAGTTATTTTTAGATGAAGGTTTTGCTCTATTGTATTTCGATAAGCGTGGAGTCGGGCGATCGCAAGGTGCCTGGCAAAGAACAAACTTGTATGAACGTGCCGCTGATGCCAAAGCTGCCATTGACTTTTTGAAAACTCAGGGTAGAATCGATACTGAGAGAATTGGAATAGTTGGGCATAGTCAGGGCGGCTGGGTGGCACAGATCATGGCCGATCGCTACAAAGATGAATTTAAGGTGATGGCATCGCTTGCAGCGCCTACCTTCGATATGCAGTTAAAACTTACCAACGAATATTACAGCGACAATTTATGCGAAGGAATGCCTGATAACGAAGCATTTGATAAAGCCGGGAAAAAAGCCATTTCTGATATAAATTGGGTTTCATGGTTTCCGGTAAAAAAAGAATGGCGACAGCTTCGCGAGCTCAGGTTTTTTGATCCTGCCCCACATCTTCAGGAAATTGAAATGCCGGCTTTCTTCGCATTTGCCGAAAACGATGCCGATGTTTATCCGGGCTGGGCTATTGGGGTATTGAATGAAACTTTTCAGCATTCTGTGCCTCAGCATTTTAGTCTTCAGATAATTCCGGGTGCAAATCACGATTTAAAAATGACCGAAATGTGTGCAAGTCCGCAAGAAATTGCAGAAGCGCCTTACTCTTCGTTTTTTAAGCAAGTGTTTAAAAATTGGATGTTGAATAATCTCTGATCACCAAAAGCCTTTAAAAGGAGCGAGTATGACTTTTGATGAAATCATGGCTTATTTGGAAGAAAAAGGCAACGATCAAACCAAACAGACACTTATTAAACACGGCGCCAAAGAACCGTTTTTCGGGGTAAAAGTTGGGGATCTAAAGCCTATCCAAAAAAAGATTAAAAAAGATCATGAGTTGTCGCTCAAGCTCTATGAGACGGGTAACTCGGACGCTATGTATCTGGCCGGACTTATTGCTGATGAACAGGAAATCACCAAAGAAGAGCTACAAGAATGGGTGGAACAAGCCTATTGGTACATGATTAGTGAATACACCGTTGCTTGGATTGCCGCCGAAAGCAAATTTGGTTGGGAGTTGGCTGGTGAGTGGATTGAATCAGAAAAAGAAATGATTGCCGCTGCCGGTTGGAGCACCTACACGAGTTTACTATCTATCACTCCTGATGATGAAATTGATATACCACTCATTGAGTTACTGATGAAAAGAGCTGCTCAGCATGTCCATGACGATGAAAGCAGGGTAAGCTACACCATGAATGGATTTATTTTAGGCGCCGGTGCTTTTGTGGAATCACTTACTGTGAAAGCGATGAAATTGGGTGAAGAGATTGGAAAAGTTACGGTGTATATGGGTGAAACAAATTGCAAAGTCCCAGAGATTGTTCCGTATCTAAACAAAATGAAAACTAAAGGCTACATCGGCAAAAAAAAGAAAATGGCACGGTGCTGAATTCTAAGCTCGATGAGAAATTATTAAACCTCTCTCAAATAAATAGACGATGGATTTTAATGTAATCAAAATAAGATGTGGTCTGAGTCTAATGATCGTGTCGCTTTTCTTTGCATGCGCACCGTATCCAAGTTCATATATGGCTAGTTCTTCTTATAGCACCAGTCAAGACGAAACGTTGGCCGAATCGCTCTTCAATTCTGATAATTCGGTATTGGATAACGAAGCGGTTAATCAAATTTTAGCACATGAAATTGAATATGTGGAAGGTGCGAACATCGCGGTTCTGAAATTTCCTGATAATTACCCAAATCCATATCGCAATTATTTAAGCGAAACCTATCTAAAGAATACACAGTCGTATTTAGATACTGTTTCTTCGGTACTATCAAGAACAGAATTCTTTGAAAAGGTGGTATTGCTGCCAAACCTACTCACTCCTAGTCAACCGAGTATTCCACTGATTAGGGAAGCTTCTGTTCGCCTTCAAGCTGAGTACATATTGGTGTATAAAATCAACAGTAACATTTACAGTAAATACCGAGCATTTAGACCCAATGAGTTTAAAGCCTTCGCAACCATTGAGATGGTGTTGATACATACTCGAACCGGTATTATTCCATATACCCATATTGAAACTCAGGAAGCGCAGAGGAGAAAAACACCAAGTGATTTAGACGATTCTGAAGCAATTTCAAAAACGATTCAACAGGCAACGTTACTATCTCTGGAGTTTGCTACTCAAGATTTAGTAAAATTTTTGACTTCGAATTTTTAGAACCAACGCATCCGCTCAATCACATCGCCTTGGGTGATGCGATCTACCGCATCCATACCTTCAACCACTTCGCCAACCACTGTATATCGACCATTTAAATGTGGGTGCCACTGGTGCATCACAAAAAACTGACTGCCTTCTGTATCTAAGCCGGCACTTGCTATTCCCACCACGCTGCGATTGTACATACTTTCACTTCCCTCGGTAGGAACCACAAAATCTGGTCCTCCCATGCCATTTCCGGTATCTACATCACCACCTTGGGCTACAAAATTGGGAATTACTCTGTGAAAGGGAGTACCGTTGTACGCTCGTTCATTTATTAATTCATCCATTCCGGCAATAGTGACAGGCGCTTTTGTAATGTCCATTTTTATAATAAAATCACCTTTTGCGGTTTCGATCACAACGAATGGATTAGCAGTGATTTTAGCAACTCGATTCCAGTCCGGTTGTCTGAAGTCTTTTATTATTGATGCAGGCTTATCTACCTTCCAGCCAATTTCAGCCAATGTACTGTTAAGCGCCGTATTTCCTTCACTAGCTAATTCCTGAATAAAACCTTGTGATTCGTCCTTAAATCGATCATAAAGCAATCGTGCATATGCTTGAAATAGTTCAACATCTTCTGGGAGTGAAAATGCTCGTAAATGTTGCTCCAACTCCGGATAATTCTCTCCCGGTAGTAGCAAAGAATCCTCCATTAACCCGCCCATTACAAATGCAATGCTACGGTCTTCTTTTTCAAAAGCACGATCGACTAACTCTTTTACTTCTTCTGATAAAGCTGTTTTCTCCTCATCTTCCAAACTACCCCACCAGGTACTTAATCCTGCTGCCGCCTGAAATTGCAATAAATACTCTTCTCGATTTAAATCATCGGCAAAGGTGTTCATCATCTCGTTAGACTCATAAATCTTATCCAAAATCTGATACTTCAAGCTTTGCAAAAAAGGTGCGCCATCTGCCACGGCAAGCATTTCGTTTCGATATTCTGCCGGATTCAGAATGGTGTTAAATGCTTCCATGCGAGCCAATGGGTCCCGATAATCGACCAATGCAATTTTGTTCATGATATCGCCGAATAACCGCTCAGCTATTTCGGGATGTTGCTGAATGGCTTGCAAAGCGGTTATTTGCACATTAGGATTTCTATGATCCAACAGTGCGTTTAATACAATGGGCGTTCGTTCTGTAGACTCATTTCTGGCTATTGCTCTTGCAATTTCAACGGCAAGCTGAACATTCATTCTTTCATATTTTTCCAAGCTAAATTTTAGAAGAATTTGGTCTAAATGATTCGCTGAAAGAATGCGCACAATACTTTGGTTACCTGCTTCACCACTCGGGTAATAATTCTGCCATTCGTTTAAAAGATGGGTTTCTGCTTGCGAAGAGAATGACTTTCTCGCCCGATAATATCCATAAAGATATGCTTCTGTAATTTTTGCAGTTTTGGTGGAAAGTGCTTTGTCGATAAGCATGATTTCTTCTTCTTCTGTTAATTCAATCAGCCTTGAACGACTTCCCGTTGCGAAAGCAAGCTTGTAATCAAAAATTGGCTCTCCATTTGCTTTTTCTGAGAGCAACAACTCGAAAGTTTCTCTATTTCCTTGTTCTGCAAACAAAGTTAACAATCCCATACGCATTTGCGGCATATCATTCCAAAGCGAATGAAAATATTCTAAATGTTTTTCATTTAAATCTTTGAACCAAAGTGATGCCCATGCTGCTTCAGTGTTCGATTCCATCACTTTTTGGATCTGCAAATCCAAATCTTCTACTTCTGAATTCATAATCCCACGCCATGCCTGCATTATCACTAACGAATCTGAATGATCTACGAATTCTAGTAACGCATCACCGTCTCTCGCATAAATGTGCTCATAAACAAGCGGATACTCTTCCGTTAAAACTCGCTTAATCTCAGGATCAATAGATGTACAAGCCATGCTTAAAAACAAAATAATACAAGCAAGTGCTTTATACATATTTTGTACACATTTTTTATTGCAGTTCATTTAGATTCTCCTTTACTTACACATGTTTTACACATTAAACCACTTTTGCTATGGATAATGCGCATTTAACCAGAAAACAACAGGAATTTTTTAACTACATCATCGACTATAAAAACGAGCATGATGTGTGGCCTACCTATCGAGAAATTGCCGATTATTTTGGTTATAAATCTCCGAATTCTGTTACACAGAACATACAGGCTTTATTGAAAAAGGGATACCTCGTTAAGAAAAATGATGAAGAATATGATCTGCCCCCTGAGAAGAAAGCAGTGTATAGCAACGATGTGCAGGAGCAAGGCATTCCCGTTCGTGGTTTAATCGCAGCCGGATATCTACAAGAGGCTGTTGAAGCAGACTTGGGCAACATCACCATGTCTACCCTATTCCCTAACCTTGATAAGCTTTTTGCGCTCCGCGTTTCAGGCTTCAGTATGAAAGATGCCAATATCTATGACGGTGATTTTGTGTTATTGATGGATACTGAATTAAATAACGGAGAAATAGGTGCAGTTCTCTATAATGGCGAAACTACATTAAAACGGATTTTCTGGGATGAGAACGGATTACGTCTTGAAGCGGCAAATGAAGAATATGACGATATTCATGTTGCTCCCGACGTTTTTGAAGAGGTTCGGATCATAGGAAAATATATAGGACACGTTAACCGCCAGGGATTTCAAAGAGCCGCTAGTAAAGTAGCTTGACCACTTAGAAATTTTAATACGGTTGAACAACTTTACTTTTGAAATAAATAAATTAGTACCGTATCTTATCAAGCTCTGAAGAAATCGCAAAATTAAGATATTTGATCATGTACGCGGTCGTAAAAATTGGCGGACATCAATACAAAGTTGCAGAAAACGACACCTTATTTGTTGACAGACAAAATGTAGAAGGATCTGCTATTACTTTTGAAGATGTATTATTAGTAAAAGACGATAATGGAGTTAAAGTTGGCACTCCAACGGTAGATGGCGCAGTGGTGAATGCTACCTTACTTGAAGAAGTAAAAGCCGACAAAGTGTTAGTTTTCAAGAAAAAGAGAAGAAAAGGCTATCAAAAAATGAATGGCCATCGTCAAATCATGTCTCAAATCAAGATTGACGCCATCTCTCTCAACGGTGCAAAGAAAGCAGCCCCTGCTAAAGAAGAAGCGAAAGCTGAAAAAGTAGACGCCAAAGAGTCTAACGACTTATCTTCGATGACCGTTGCAGAACTAAAGGCACTTGCAAAAGAACGAGGCCTAGAAGGTTACAGCAGTTTGAAAAAAGCTGAATTAATCGAAGCCCTCAGCTAAACCAATAACTTTAATCGAATAATCAATGGCACATAAGAAAGGTCAGGGTTCAACCAAAAACGGTAGAGATTCTGAAAGTAAACGACTTGGTGTAAAGAAATTTGGTGGAGAATTCGTGAGAGCTGGTGGCATTATCGTTCGTCAGCGTGGCACAAAATTTCACCCCGGATTAAATGTAAAACGTGGAGGCGATGATACTTTATTTGCCGTTGCCGAAGGTCACGTTTCATTCAGTACTGCACAAGGCGGACGTAAGTTCGTAAATGTAGAAACTGCCTAAACGATTTGTTAGGATTTTTAAAAGCCGCGCTTTCACAGCGCGGCTTTTTTTATATTCGCAAGATGACAAATCCAGCAATACCGGGACTTAATCTTCCCATACGAAATATTTACTGCATTGGCCGAAACTTTGCAGATCATGCCAAGGAAATGAATGCAGACACTCCGTCTGTTCCAATCGTATTTCTTAAACCAACTTCTTCAATTTGCTATGATGGAGATACCATTTCCATTCCACCACAAAGCAATAATGTTCATCATGAAGCTGAAATTGTGATTGCAATCGGGAAATCAGGAAAAAATATTCAGGCGGAGAGCGCGCCCGCTTATATAGAAGGAATTGGTGTTGGAATTGATTTTACTGCTAGAGACTTACAATCTGAAGCCAAAAAGGCCGGCTTACCTTGGTCGGTTGCAAAAGGTTTTGATGGCTTTGCACCCATTAGTTCATTCAAACCTATTTCTGATTTCAGAAATACTACGATCGATCTGGAATTAACCGTAAATGAGCAGCTTCGCCAATCCGGCAATTCCGATCAAATGATCTTCTCATTTGAACAACTAGTCGCCTACTTATCAACCATTTTTACGTTACAACCCGGCGATTTGATTTTTACAGGTACACCTGCCGGAGTATCTGCTGTAGGATCAGGTGATTTGGTTACCGCCAAACTTCCCCATCATAATCTATCTGTGAGTGTAAAGATTAAATAATGCGAGTTCTTGTTTTCTGTGTTTTCAGTTTACAATCCACTATCCTGTTTGCTCAAACCGAAGGCTATCTCTGGCCCACAGACGCAAGCCCATACTTAAGCTCTACCTTTGCAGAAACACGATCTGCACACTTTCACTCTGGCTTAGACATCAAAACATGGGGCAGGGAAGGCTACCGAGTGTTCGCCAGCAAAGATGGCTACGTAAGTAGAATGGCGATTTCATCGCAAGGTTATGGCAGAGTGTTATATCTCACTCATAATGATGGAAGTGTTACTGTATATGCACATCTACAACGCTTCATACCTAAATTACAAAGCTACATCGATTCATTGCGTTTAATTGATCACCACTTTGAGATAGACATTAGTTTTTCTAGTAATAAGTGGTCATTTAGTCAAGGCGATGTAATTGGTTATACTGGATCTACCGGTGTTGGACCTCCGCATTTACATTTCGAGATAAGAGACGGAAATGAACTTGCTATTAATGCCTTACTAAGTAACTTAAAAGTTGAAGATACCATAGCTCCCACTATTTCCTCAATGTTAGTTATTCCCGCATCTGATTCCACAGCGATAAATGGAAGCAACTATCCAAGGCTATTTTATCCGGATAAGCTGGAAGATGGAAGTCTTAGTTTTGGAAGGTTTCAGGCAACAGGCCCGGTTGCCATTGCAATTTCTGAATATGATAAAGCCAATAATGTTACTAATAAGTATGCCTCTTATAACTATATCCTCTCCCAACAATCCGATACTTTATTCCAGAGTACGCATAGCTCTTTCCATTTTGATGACGCATCTACTATGCCACTAGATAGAATTGCTGCTTATGGGGCTTCCCGAAGATCCTTTCAAACTTTGTTTGATAACTCTCAAACTGCGGTTCCATTTTATAGTAGCAAATATGGGAACGGATTTATCCATCCTGATTCAATGCCTAACAAATATGAGATAACAGTTTCTGATATATATGGCAATTCAACATTGGCTACGTTTGAACTAGTTGAAGGTACAACTCACCCAACTGTGGTCGTTAATAAAGCCCCAGAAGTTGGTGATTGGTATTGGCAAAATGACTGGTTGGTTCAGCATAGTAATTCGGTTTTCGATCTTAGATCGAACAAATTTGGGGTAAACTGGAATAAAAACTCCCATCAACGGCTACTGTATTTTGATGGATACGACCTATTATTTACTCGTATTTTACCTGATACTACGTTTACAATTTGGACACCGGATAGAAACGCAAAAGTTCATTTTCCTCGTAGCAGCACATTCGATGAAATAAGTGTTGCCATTTTTACTTCCAACTTCGAGGGATTTCCAGCTCTTCAAATTCAGCCACATACAGCAGCCTTACGCGAAAATATTTTCATCGAGTATTATATTGATCAAGTTGACACCCTTGGCCCAAATCCTCAATTTTTCTACTACAATCGAAACAGAGATCGCTTTTCTCATGTACCTACCAAACTAGTAGGGAATACATTGTATGCTCGCGCCAATCAACTTGGTGAATTCGTGGTATTCTCAGATTCTAATCCGCCTGAAATATCCGATGCCCGGATAATTCAAAAAGATTGGGGTATTTGGCAGGTAGAAGTTGCCGTTTCGGATGAATACTCAGGCATTGATTTCAAGAACAGCGAGATAAGAGTGAATGGCGTTCGCGGTATTACTGAATACGACTTTGAAGAAGATATATTAATTTTTCTCCACCCTGATTTCACCCCAGAAGAATTGAACCGCATTGAAGTTATAGTAAGCGACAATGCGGGCAATTCCACCTTTCAGACGTTTAGAAGATAAACGAGCTGATTACTTAAAAGCGATACAACTAATCTCCACCATCACATTCTTCGGTAATGTTTGAACAGCAACCGTTTCCCTTGCTGGTGGATTTTCGGTAAAATAAGCACCATAAACCTCATTCACTGCCACAAAATCGTCCATGCTATCCAAGAATATTGAGCACTTTAGCACTTTAGAAAAATCAGATCCTGCAGCTGTAAGAACCGCTTCAAGATTTTTCATTACTTGCTTTGCTTGAGTGGTTACATCTTCGCCAATAATCTCCATCGATTCTGGGTCTAGAGGTATTTGTCCTGAGCAATAAATGATATTGTTGTGAACAGTAGCTTGGCTATATGGCCCGATTGCAGCCGGTGCTTTTTCCGTAGAAATAATTTCCTTCATTTTTGATACTCCAATTGCATTTTTTTTGATAGAACTAGATCGGCGATTTATTGCAGAAAGTTCATTATATGGTTACTTTTCCTAATCTAGTAACTATTTTAATCATACACACTCAAAACACTCGCAATGAAAAAGCACTTTTATAGTCTCTTTAGCGTGTTTGCTCTTACTTTTCTACTAATCAGTTGTGGACCTGAGAATGAGTTAATAACACCAATTAAGCAGGGCATCAATTCACAAAATTATGAAGCAGCCCTTATTGCTGCAGATTCTGCAATTGCAGCTGAACCGATGAACGGTCAAGCAAACTACTACAAGGCTTATGCTTTAGGTAGAATTGCTGCAAACGAGCCTGTTGTTACCGATCGTAAGCCAATCCTCGAAGATATGAGAGAGAACCTTATGATTGCTCGTGAAAAATTCGACGCAATGGAAGAACCTCCGTTCGAAGCAGAACAAATTACAGAACTTACTATCGAAAGCTGGAGCCGCGAGCACAACGCTGCAATCGGGTATGCTACGGATGATAGCGTAATGGCTACTGTGGAGGAACCTCTTAAAATAGCTATCGCTCATTTACAAAATGCGGTAACCATTAATCCTGATAGTGCACTATCGCATGATGTACTTGCTCAAATCTATCACATGGATGGCAATTACTCTGGAGCGTCTAACTCGCTTGAAAGAGCAATTGAAATTAGAGGCGAAGCTGATGCTGCTGATTACGATCGATTGGCTTCTTACTATTTTATGTTGGACGATTTCGATTCGGCACTCGAATCAGTGAACACAGGTCTTGAAATCTACCCAGACAGCGTGTTTCTTGTTCAGAAGAAAGCTGATGCATTATTCCAAACCGGCCAAACTGACGCAGCTCTTGAAGTAGTTGCTGAACTGATTGCTCGTGAACCTAATAACCCACAATACCATTTAGTGGTGGGTACTCAGATTTACCAACGTGTACAAGAACTGAGCGACGAATATCAAGATAACAACGACAAGTTGTACGATCTACGTAACGGTGATGGAAACGAAGCCGAAATCCAAGCTTTAGAAGAAAGAAATAAAGAAATTCTTAATCAGCAAGATGACTTAACCAACCGTGCAGAAGCGGCATTACTAAATGCTATCGAATTGGATAAAAACAATCCTGTGAGCTTTAACACACTTGGTATTTTGTATCAAAATAAAGCGGCGGCATTATTTGAGCAGCGCAATATGACTACCGACAATAATGAAGCTGAACGATTAGATAAACTAGCTCGAGCAGAAGCTGAAAAAGCGATGCTTAATTATGAAAGAGCTGCGGAACTAAATCCAGACGATCAAGGTATTTGGGAAACACTTTTCAGAATCTATACCTTGCTCGATTACCGCGAAAAAGCGGAAGCAGCCATGGAAAAAGCAGGCATGTAATGCACATTTCTTTATCTAAAAAAAATCAATATTCCCGATTTGCAGGCCTTGTGCTTGCAATCGGGTTTTTTTTCGCTTGTTCATCATCTGCGCCAACCATTTCAACTTTGGTAGATGAACAGCAATATACCATGGCGCTTAATGAGATTGACGCATCGCTTGCCAACAATCCGAACCAACCTGATTTACTAATCCAGCAAGGGCAGATTTATCTTATTCTTGCACAGGATGTAGAGGTGTATGATCGCACCGAATTCTACCAAAATGCTGTTACATCGTTCAATCAGGCTTCTACTTTGGAGCTAACCAACGATCAATCGGTCACAATCTCAAATGAGCTTAAATCAGCTTGGGCAGACGAGCTTAATACCGGCACTGATCTATATGAAAATCAGACTCTTACTGACCGTACTGAAATAGCAATTGCTCACTTTAGGAATGCAAAGATTTTAAATCCACAGGATCCAAAAGCCTACATGTCGATGGCGGTAGCGTTATATAACTCAAATAATACTACGGATGCCATTGAAACGCTAAATTCTGCTCAAACAACATTAGAAGATGTTCCTGATAAACTTTATGAGTATTTAGGCTTTTTACATCTTCAGAATAATAATTCTGATCAGGCTATTTTTTATTACGAGCTTGCCAATACCGACATTACTGCGAACAAAAATATCGCGTTTGGCTTAGTAAATACATACATCCTTAATCAACAGCGTGAAAAAGCACTCGATTTACTTGAGCAGTTAGTGATACAGTTCCCTGAGGATGCGCGTATAAGAAATGTATACGGCACTCAATTATTCTTTGTAGCAGAAGGAATTTTAGAAGATTTAGTAGATGCTTACATCGCAAATGACCCTACTTTCATTGATCAACTGAAATTTGAGGCGGAAGGCGTAAGTGAACAAGCCGAAGAACAATTGATTAAAGCCTATGAACTTGAAACCACCGAAGAAGAATATGTTCAAAGCCTGGCTGTATTTTACAATAATATGACGGCCATGTACTTATCGCTCTCAGCTATTTCTGCTGATGATGACAAGCAACTATTTTTAAGTAAAGCAGAATCGTTGCTCAATTTCTCCCTTCAATATTATCAAATTCTTAGCTCGATGCAGCCCGGCAATTCCGAAATTACTGGCAGTATAGAAATGCTAGAAAAGCTGAAATCAAACCGTTTTGGCGACTCTTAATACTTATGAAATTTAATACAAAAGCTATCCATGCAGGGCAACAACCGGAAGAAACCTCCGGTGCTGTAATGCCCCCTATCTTTCAAACTTCAACCTATAAACAAGCTGCACCAAATGTGCACCAAGGTTATGATTATGCCCGCGTTGGAAACCCAACCCGAACAGCACTTGAAAAGCTGATAGCAGGGTTAGAAGGAGCTGATGAAGCGGCGTGCTTTTCCAGTGGCGTTGCGGCAATGGATGCTTTAATAAAGATGTTTCGCCCGGGCGATCATATATTATCTTCCGATGATTTGTACGGAGGATCTTACCGACTCTTTACCAGTATTTTCGAGCCTTATGGTATTGAGTTTTCGTTCGTTAATATGACGGATCTAGACTTGGTAAAAGATTCGGTTCGCCCCAATACTAAAATGATGTGGATTGAAACTCCAACTAATCCATTACTTAGGGTTGTTGACTTGAAAGGCTTAATCAAAATCGCGAAAGAACGTGATATCTTTTCGATTGTTGATAATACGTTTGCTTCACCATACCTCCAACGTCCTCTTGAGTTTGGCGCAGACGCAGTTTTACACAGTGCTACTAAATATTTGGCCGGGCATTCCGATGTTATTCATGGTGCGGTAGCTAGTTCACATCCAGCTATCATGGAAAATCTTCGGTTTCAAGTTAAAGCCGGAGGTGCTGTGCCTGGTCCTATGGATTGCTATCTCACATTGCGAGGTATAAAAACACTAGCTGTTCGCGTTCAGCGCTCGGTCGAAAATGCAAAAGAAATAGCTACATTTCTTGACCAACACCCAAAAGTGGGCAAGGTTCTTTATCCTGGCTTATCTCATCACCCACAGCATGAACTTGCTAAAACACAAATGGACGATTTTGGTGCGATGCTATCTTTTACACTAAAAGATAATTCGATAGAAGCAGCCACAAAGTTTATGAGCAGTACTAAAATCTTCACTCTGGCTGAAAGTTTGGGCGGTGTAGAATCCTTAATTA
Organism: Balneolaceae bacterium; assembly: GCA_965228545.1. Lineage (GTDB taxonomy): Bacteria > Bacteroidota > Rhodothermia > Balneolales > Balneolaceae > HXMU1420-13. Next base: position 3,606,957 of record OZ245822.1, on the reverse strand, counting down.
GCAACCCAGCTTCTATGACGCACGGTTCTATTCCAAAAGAATTACGTGAGAAGTCTGGTTTGGAGGATTCATTGATCAGAATTTCTGTCGGAATCGAAGATGTAAAAGATTTGATCGCAGATCTAGATCAGGCATTTTAATCCATTTTTTTAAAACACATTTTTTATCTTAGAACACGCTGGAAAAGCGCTTTTTCTAATTTCAAATTCCCACCACTTTTATACATGAAAAACGTAGTAATTGTAGAAGCAAAAAGAACTCCAATAGGATCATTCGGCGGATCACTCGCCTCCTTTACTGCTCCGGAACTTGGAGCTATGGCCATACTTGAAGTGGTAAAATCCGCTGGAATTAAAACTGATGCTGTTCAAGAAGTGGTAATGGGAAATGTACTAAGCGCAGGCATTGGTCAAGCACCTGCTCGGCAAGCTGCGATTAAGGCCGGGTTATCCGAAAAAACTCCGTCCACAACGGTAAATAAAGTATGTGCCTCGGGCATGAAAGCCATCATGATAGCAGCAGATCAAATTATGTTGGGTCAGGCAGATATTATGGTTGCAGGTGGAATGGAAAGCATGAGTAATGTGCCTTATTATTTACCAAAACAACGTTTTGGATCCAAATACGGACACGTACAAACCGAGGATGGCATACTTAAAGATGGTTTGTGGGATGTGTACAATAACTATGCGATGGGAAATGCTGCAGAACTATGTGCCAAGGAATGTAATATCAGCCGAGAGCAGCAAGATGAATTTGCAATAGAATCGTACAAAAGAGCATTAAAAGCCTTTGATGATGGAGCTTTTGCGGGTGAATTAATTAAGGTGAAAGTTACCGATCGCCGTGGCAATATAACTATGGTGGAAAAAGATGAGGAAATTGATCGGGTAAACTTCGACAAAATCCCTTCTCTTCGCCCTGTTTTTGAGAAAGAAGGAACAGTAACCGCCGCAAATGCCTCCAGTATTAATGATGGTGCAGCCGCTGTTTTAATGATGAGCGAAGAAAAAGCAAATGAACTAGGCTTAACTCCTATCGCGCGTATTGTTAGCCATGCAAGTGCAGCCAAAGCACCAGAATGGTTCACAACAGCACCGGCCGACGCAATCCCGATAGCTCTTAAACGCGCCGGCAAAACCAAGGAAGAGATTGATCTTTTTGAAATCAATGAGGCCTTTTCGGTAGTTTCTTTAGCCAACAATCAAATTCTGGAATTGGATTCGGCGAAAGTGAATATTCATGGTGGCGCAGTAAGTATTGGCCACCCAATAGGATGTTCAGGTGCTCGAATTGTCGTAACGCTCTTACACGCTTTAAAGAAAACCGGCGGCAAATATGGTTGTGCCGGAATCTGCAATGGTGGTGGTGGCGCATCAGCTATTGTTGTTGAAATGCTGTAATTTTTCATTAAGCATTGACATTATCTCGCTACTAAGCTATTATTATCCATCAAACTGAAACAAAACCTGTATTACCATACAACACCGCTACTATTTCTTTTTTCATTTGAAATAAGCAGAGTATGGAGAAATCCTCTCTAAACGTTAACTAACAGGTTTCTATAGACTAGACCCGCTACTGTAACGACTATCAAGTCACTAACATTAGATTGCATAATATGCGTAGGAGTTTCTTCTACCTGATATTATTTGTTTGCGGGAGTCCTTTTCAGCTTTTCGCTCAACAGTTTTATCCTGTTTCGGATAATGCTGATTACACGGAGTATGTGCTTGATAATTCTAACTTGAGCATTGCCCCTCCTTTTGAGGTTTTAATTGATGCGCTATCAGCAAATGCATATCAAATATTAGAGCAACGAATTACTGAAAAAGAATTGGTTCTTGATCGAGACCAAATAATGGGATTAGCTTTAGCATCCGATTCGGTTAGCACAACCGAATCCCTCAATCCGGGAATTAGCAGAGGCAAGCAAGTTAGATCTCTCAAAATACATGTTGCACGTGCGGGAAAAGAGCGTGTGTTAATTACTGAATATTTACGCGTGAGGGTTCGAAAACCGGTCACCTCTAATATGCGCCTCAAAAAAAATAATACAATTAGCACCGATCATCCGTTTTCAACCGGAACTTGGTACAAAATACCCGTTTCAAAAAGCGGAGTTTACCAGTTAACCTCGAACTATCTGCAACAGCTTGGTATCGATATAAATCAACTTGATCCTCGACACATTCAACTTTGGGGCACCAATGGGTACATGCTACCGGAAAGCAATAATGCACCTCGACCTGATTTCGATCAACTTCCAATATTAATTGAAGGTGAAAGTGATGGAAATTTCGACAGTAACGATCGAGTTTTGTTCTATGGTAACTCGCCACATAAAACTATTAGATCTGCTGGCAATTTCAGTCACGATATTCATCCATATAGCGATTCTAGTTTTGTTTTTCTCACCATTGGCGATGAACCCGGGTTAAGGCTAACTACTGAATCTGTTACAGGATCACCTTCTGTTACAATTAGTAGTTTTACTGATTTCATCTGGAAAGAAGAAGAGCTTACAAAAGCAGAAGATCGGCAAAAAAGTGGGCGCTACTGGCTAGGACAACGAATTCCTGCAACTGCACAAAACTCAGCCGTTACTATTTTTCAGGATACGATTCCCGGAATATCAAGTGCTAGCAATTTAAAGGTTTCGGGAAGAATGTATGCGCGTGCCTTACGTACAACAAATTTTCGTCTCGATATTAATGGAACCACGTTAAGCCAACTAAGTATCAATCGCGTGAGTGGAGGATATCTATCCTACAATGGTGATGCAGCCAATGGTCGCACTTTTGCTTCAACGGTTTCACCCTCGCTAAGTGACAATATCATTACAATAACAGCAACTATGAGTAATGCTGATGATGGAGCAAATGGATTTGTAGATTACTTACGCTTGCAAGTAGAAAGAGAACTTATTGCTGAGAATAACTATCTGATGTTTATGCCTCCGCTAAATGATTCACCTAGCGATTTAGCTCGTTTCATCCTCCAAGGTTTTACATCTACCCCATTAGTGTTAGATGTTACCGATCCAATTAATCCCGTTCGCTTAAATGTGGCTTCATCCGGAACAAATTACGAGATAGTTACCGAACAAAATGACACCCGCCGTTTCATTGCCCAAGTCAATTATTTTACGCCACAGCCCGGCACATCTATTCCTAATCAAAATCTACGGGGAATTACTTCTTATCCAGATTACATCGTAGTTACCAGCGAATTATTTAAGCCTTTTGCTGATGAACTAGCTCAACATCGTGCAAATGAAGGCCTGACGCCATTAGTGGTAACGCAAAGTCAGATTCTGAATGAGTTTTCAGGTGGAGCTAAAGATCCTACTGCTATTCGTGATTTTGTAAAGTTTCTCTACGATCGTGCCTCAAATGATAATGCTACACTACCACGATATCTCTTGCTATTCGGAGATACTACTTACGATACCAAAAACATCATCGATAATGCGTATACAAATTATGTACTTACGTATCAAAGTCCGAACTCTCTAAGTCGGATTGGGAGCTATGCATCCGACGATTATTTCGGATTTATGGATGCGGGAGAAGGTGGCTTTGTAAGTGGATCAAGAATTGACATTGGTATAGGCAGAATTCCCGCTCAAACCCGAAGAGAAGCCCGTGTAGCTCTGGATAAAATTTATCGATACGAAAATCCTGAACATGACGGCGACTGGCAAAATTTGTTTACATTTGCCGGTGATGATGACTTCCCTGATCGAGAAACAAACCGGGATTTACACGTTTGGAATGCCGATGGTACCGCTGATAGAATGAACATTATTGATTCAGGATTGCGCTTAAAAAAAATCTACCTATTTGCCTATCAAGAGGAAATCACCGGTTCGGGGCGTGAAATTCCCGGAGCCTCCGAGGATTTCATTAATACTTTAAATAATGGCACATTAGTGATGAATTACTCCGGGCATGGTAACACCGATGTATTGTCGGATGAGGAGTTATTCACTATTGAAGACATCCCAAATCTCACCAACAGTAATCGTTTATCGGTAATAGTTACCGCCACATGTCAATTTGGGCGCTATGATGATATCAGCCAGCAATCGGGAGCCGAGCAATTATTGTTTGCAGATAATGGGGGCGCCATAGCAAGCTTTACTACTACACGAATTGTATATACGAGTAGTAATCCCAATGGCGGACAGAATTTTGCGCTAAACATTGCGCTGTCACAAGAAATGTTGGTTCGAGATGAAAACGGGTTGCCATCAAGATTGGGTGATATTTTTTACAGAACTAAGAATACGTCTGCGGGTGCTTCATCCAACTCGAGAAGATTTATTTTATTGGGCGATCCTGCCCTTCGACTCGCATTACCTGATAAACCTGCACAATTAACAGCCATCAACAATATCAGCGTTGCCGAAAATGATACCGTACTCACCATCAAAGCATTAGATCAGGTAACTCTTAAAGGAGAAGTATTAAAAGCAGATGGTACTAAAGACTCCGGCTACAATGGACTCGTAAACGTCTCCTTATTAGATGCTAAACGAAGTGTTACACTTCCTCAAAATTTAGAATGGATAGAAGATGATGGGTGCTATCTGTATAAATTTACTGAGCGTGAATGCACCTATGAGGTAGAGAATACAGTACTATTTAAAGGGAAAGCAAATGTAACAGGCGGAGATTTTAGCATAGATTTTGTACTGCCCAAGGATATCAGCTACAGCCCTAATCAGGCACGTATTGTGCTTTTTGCAAGTGGTGATGAATACACCGCCGGAGGTTCTTTTACCAACATAATTTTCAATGGAATTAATGAAAATGCTGTAAACGACGGATCGGGACCGGAACTGGATATTTTTCTAAACGACGAATCTTTTTTTAATGGTGATTTAACCACCGATAAACCAACACTAATTGTGGAGCTGGCCGACAGTTCCGGAATTAACGCTACAGGAACAGGAGTAGGACATGAAATAATCGCTACCATCGATACAAAACCAACCCGCACATTCGTACTCAACGAGTTTTACGAAGGTGCACTTAATGATTTCTCAAAGGGGCGTATCGAGTACCCGCTGAATGAACTTCCGCAGGGTAACTATTCGCTAAAAGTTCGGGCATGGGATGTGCATAACAACCCATCAGAGGAAAGTATTTTCTTTGAAGTGGCAGAATCGGAAGATTTGGTAATTGACCAAGTGTATAATTATCCAAATCCAATGAATAATAAGACCGCTTTTACGTTCGAACATAACCAACAAGGAAATGCATTGGAAGTAGACATTAAAATCTACACCCTTTCGGGTAAACCGGTGCAGCACCTTCAAGAGTATATTACAAATACATCTAGTTCTTATGCCAGTATTCCATGGAATGGCCGTGACAGGGATTATGATCGCCTGGGTAACGGTACTTATATTTATGTGCTTCGGGTTACAGCAGATACCCCCGAAGGAAAAAAATCAACCGAAAAAATCGAAAAGCTCGTTATAATCAGATAACTATCTTCCACATATAATTGGATCGAATCCGTTATATTTGACGACTAAACTATTTGTCATTTATGAAAAAAAATATCTTGTTGGCACTGATCGCCGTGATCAGCGTTTTTCCTGCAGTAAGCAAGGCTCAAATCGCAATAACAGCAGTACCGTTTCTGCAAATTGAACCCGATTCGCGTGGCGCAGCCATGGGTAACACCGGAGTTGCACTTGCAGACAATGCCGCGGCTATGTTCTGGAACCCTGCCGGCTTGGCTTTTCAGCGCGATAATCAAATCAGCTTAACACACTCTAACTGGTTGAAAAACTTTAATGTGAGTGATCTCTTTTATGATTACGTTGTTGGAAAAATGTATATCGACGGTATTGGTACTGTGGGTGGGCATATCACCTTTCTGAATTTGGGTGAACAAGCCGTTACCCGAGAAGACAGCCCGGATGTAATTTCCCGCTTCAACAGTTATGAAGTTGCCGTTGGTTTATCCTATGGTTTTGAAGTGAACAAAAATCTTGCTCTAGGTTCAAGCTTACGCTTTATCTACTCAAGTTTAGCGAGCGGTACTTCGGTGGGCCAACAGCGTGTTAATCCAGGTAGTAGTGTAGCTATCGATTTAGCCGCGCTTTATAAAACAAACTACTTTTCTTTAGGTGGAAACAATGCCCAATTCAGTGCTGGATTTAATTTGTCGAATATAGGTCCGGGTATGCAATACACCGATAATGCCCAGAAAGATCCCCTACCAACACTTCTGCGATTTGGAACTGCTTTTAGTTATGAACTCGACCCTGAAGGGTTTAACAGAATAAATGTAGCGATGGATGTGTCTAAAATTATGGCACGAACAAAAGATCAGATTAGGACTAATGCTGATGGTTCACAGGATACAATGCGAGTTGCCTCTGGTCCGCTTGAGGCGTTAGTCGATTCCTGGGGTTCTTGGATACATTTCAACGGGCAGGAAAATGTGGAAGTAAGTTTACTGCAACAATTTATGGTTGGTGCTGGCTTAGAATATTGGTACAACAACACCTTCGCTTTACGTGGTGGCTATTACTACGAAGATCCAAATAATGGCGACCGTAAGTACATCACATTTGGCGCCGGATTACGCTACAACGCTATTGGGGTCGATTTCAGTTATATAAAAACGCTGGAAGCTGATCATCCCCTCGCAAATACCCTCAGGTTTAGTCTCTTAGTCAACTTTTAAATGAAATGAGACTTTTTCCCCCACTCATGAGCATGTTCGTTATTGGCATGCTCCTTTTATTTCTTAGCCCCTCCTCTCATAGTCAAGAGATACAACTAAAACGAAGCCACCCGATTTCGCTCAATCAAGAAGTGCGCCGATCTACTCCTGCAATAGGTACATTAAATGTAGTTGCAGTGATGGTCGAATTTCAACCAGATACGAACCGACTAACTTCCGGAACTGGTATTTTTGGGGAAAATGGTTTTGATGGGCTTCCTTATCTCACACGAGAAGAAAAAACCTTCATCGATCCGTTCCCACACAATCAAACTTATTTCGAGAACCACTTAGAGTTTGCAAAAAACTACTTCCTAAAATCTTCCGATCAGCAGTTAACTATCGAGTATCAAGTACTACCTCAAGTGTATCAATTGGACAAAATGATGGAAGAGTATGCACCTATTGGAGAAACCTTCACTCTTGAAAAAATTGCGCAGTTAATGCAGGATGTTTGGACCAAAGTGGATGAACAAGGTGGATTCGATGCATCAGGGCTTGATCCCGAAAATACTGCTTTTGTAATTTTCCATGCAGGAATCGGCCGTGATGTAGAATTATTGGGCACCAGCCTCGACATCACGCCTTTTGACTTGCCATCCATCACACTAGATGAAGAAAATCTTGGTGAATTACTGGGCGATCCAACCTTCGATGGGTTTTCCCTCAACAACGGCAGTTTTAGAGTCAATAATTCGATGTTAATTCCACGCACGCAATCTCGTCGTGGAACCGACATCAGCGATAACGAAATTGTATTTCCACTTTCGATAAATGGATTGCTTTGCGCTTCGATTGGTAGTTATTTAGGGCTTCCGGATTTATTTAATACCGAAAACGGTCAGCCGGCTATTGGTCGATTTGGTTTAATGGATGGAGCAGGATTTTTCGCATACAACGGACTCCTTCCCCCTGAACCCTCTGCTTGGGAAAAGATTTTTTTGGGATGGGAAAGTCCGTTTGAAGTATCTGTGGATGAAACGGATGCCATTGAACTTCCTGCTGCATCACTCAATCAACCCAATAGCATCGCAAAGATTTCGCTCTCATCAACCGAATATTTTTTGATTGAAAACCGACATCGTGATCCTGAATTATTAGGCGAAACCGATGCTGAAGTGGTAATTTCAACTTACAGTAACTTTGAGGTTCGTGAACGCGCCTATTCTAATTTCGATGAAGATTTCATCTTTCAGGCGGCAGGATTTGATACCTTACTAATTCCAGGCACCATAGTAGATGTAAGCAACTTTGATTGGAGCCTGCCCGGTGGATTGGATGTTGGCGATGATGGTGATGAAGGCACCGAAGATGATCGTCATTTGAACGGTGGAATTCTCATCTGGCACATTGATGAAGGTGTGTTGGCGCAGCAATTAGCTCGTGATCGGGTAAATGCCAATGAAAACCGACGAGGCGTGGATTTAGAGGAAGGCGACGGTGCGCAGGATATTGGAAAAAGTGTAGGACTGCTCGACAATTCCCCCACTTTCGGCTATGCCTTCGATTTCTGGTGGGCAGGTAACGATTTTAGAGTAATTACACCAACTTCCGAAATTGATCTAAATCCTGATAATATTTTCGGTCCGGATTCTTATCCTAACAATAACTCCAATTCCGGTGCAAGATCAGGATTCGAGTTGTATGATTTTTCGGATAATTTGCCGATGGCGAGTTTTAAGATTAGAGAAGTAGGTTCTGACGATTTAGGGTTTGTTGCAATTGGATCACATCAAGTGTCAACCGCTCGTACATTTGGAACCAAAAATGAGTTGTACTACGATTATTATCCACTTTCTTTAGATGTGCATTACCACACTAGCGATACATTGCTTACAGTACCTTCTAACTCGATAATTTTTTTTGGTGAACTAGATGGGAAGGATTCTTTTAGCGTAGTTGGAACTCAGGTTACTGGTAATATTACTCAACCCATTAATATCGAAAATCAATTCTCTGTTTTTTATTTCAAAGACGGTCCTACTTTAAAATACAATCAAGAAGGTAACGGTTACTCGACAACTGGAATACTTAGTGATGATGTTTTAGATAATCATTTTGGATTTACAAGCTCTCAAGACAATATAAATATCGAATATGATTTTACTGATCTATCAATCCATGTTAGATCTGGGAATCAATTTGAAAACACTTCCGGCTACGAATTCCGATCCGAAATCATCAACAATAAATTCGTTGGCATAAACGGAAATACCGTCGAGTTTGTGGGTGAAAATATTCCGGATTATCTCGCAGATTACGAATACCGCTTATTTGCCGGAACCATCGAAAGTAATCTCAGGAACTACTACTACCTTTTCGAAGATGGGCGTTTTTCCATTGTTGACCCTACCAAAGAAGAGATTATTACTCAGATTTTTGACGAAGCTAAAGCTGAATGGCCTGCCATTGTTGATGAAGGTCATATTTATCGCATCAACCGCACTGATAATCAAATTGAAGGTTACAACTTCAATGGTGCGTTGCTGGCAAACACTCCAATTTTGGCGCCGGATAGTATTCAGTTTATCGGAACACCCATTATTACCGACATCACAGGTGATAACCGTCAGGATATTTTAGTGGTTGGTCAGGATGAGTATTCGGTAAACATTTTTGCTTACGAAACAGACGGAAATCCTATAGAAGGCTTCCCACTTTATGTGGGCGGTGCAGTTGGTAAAGATGTTCAACCGATCCATCCCGTTATGTATAACAATGTTTTATACGCCGTAAGCCATACCGGCGATCTTCGCGCCTGGCGATTTTTAAACCACACAACTACACAGTGGCCGGGGCGCTATGGCGAAAATCCATACAATAAAGTATCGGCATATATAGAGTTTGAAGAGACTTCCGGTTCAGATTTTTCGGTTCTAAATAAATCAGAAACCTATAATTGGCCCAATCCGGCGAATGAAGAAACCAACATCCGTTTTGAGTTAGCCTCTGCCGGCACCGTTGATATTACCATCATCGATTATTCTGGTCGTGTAGTTTTTGAACGAACGGTACAAGCTTTTGGTGGGTCTCCGGAAGAAATCACCATAAACACAAGTTCTTGGGCAAGTGGAGCCTATTTCGGCCGTATTGAAGCCAATGTAAACGGGAAAAAAGAATCAAAAACGATTAAAATTGGAGTGGTGCATTAATGATGAGATCAATCCGCACATACCTCCTGCTTTTGCTGGCTCTTTTTTCTACGATGGGATTGCAGGCACAAACTAATCCTGAGTTTTACGATTACAGCTACAACCATCTGCAATGGTACACCATCGAAAGCGAACATTTTATGGTGCATTTTCAGGAAGGAAATTCCAGATCTGCGCAGGTTGTCTCCCGAATAGCCGAAGAAATTTACGATCCAATTACAGAATTATATCAGCATGAGCCGGATAGTAAAGTAAATATCGTTCTTAAAGATCGGGAAGATTATAGTAACGGTGCCGCTTACTTTTTCGATAACAAAATTGATATTTGGGTACCCTCGCTTGATACTCCATTGCGTGGCACGCATAATTGGATGCGTAATGTAATCACGCACGAGTTTGTGCATATCGTACAAATTCAGGCGGCGATGAAGCGCGAGCGTAAAGTTCCTGTACTATATTTACAGTGGCTTTCGTACGAAAAAGTTCGTCGACCTGATGTACTGTATGGTTTCCCAAATGGCATTATTTCCATGCCTTTTGCATCGATTAATGTCCCGGCTTGGCTCGCCGAAGGAACGGCGCAATATCAAACCAAAGATATTAAATACGATCGATGGGATGCCCACCGCGATATGATTTTGCGAACCCGAATTATGTCTGACACTTATTTCTCACTGAAAGAAATGGGCACTTTCAGCTCAAAAACCAGCATCGAACGGGAAACGGTTTACAATCAGGGCTTTGCTTTTGTGATTTATCTGGCAGAGCGTTTTGGGGATGATGTGCTCCGGAAAATCTCAGAAAATCTGGGTGAAAAAAACGTGTTTACTGTCGAAGAAGCCATCGAAATGTCTACCGGAATACCAGGAAATAAAGTATTTGAGGATTGGATTGCTGAACGGCGAGCTGAATACGAAGCTGAGTTTAACGGAGTAATCCTATCCAATTCAGACAATGTGGAACCGAGCGGTTTTTTCAATTTCTACCCAAAACTTAGTGGGGATGGTTCTCGATTAGCTTATCTATCAAATAAAGGGCGCGATTTCTCCCTCGCTTCTTTGTACATTGTTGAACAAGGTGATACTTCGAGCGTCAATAAAGTGGAAGAAATTGATCCCGACGTGCATCATCATGATCATGAACAACATTTATCAGTAAAACCTGCCATTCCATTTATTGCAACCTCTTTCTCGTTTTCTCCTGATGGTGATCAAATTGTGTATTCGGTTAACAAGAAAAATCAGTTTGGAGAATCGTACCGCGATTTGTTTATATATGATATTTCAACCAAAGAAAACAAACGATTAACCCATTCTGCGCGATTACAATCTCCTTCTTGGGGTTCAAATGGAAAAATCGTGGCCATTGAATATGAATCCGGCACACAAAATTTAGTGGTATTCCATCCCGATAGTGCAGAACAGCGAACTAAACTCACTGATTATCAGGATGCAGAAACCATTTACACACCGGTTTGGCATCCAAATGGCCGCGAGATTTATTTCTCCTATGCCGATTTAGGTCAGCGAAGTATTCGGAAAATAAATCTCGATACTAAGCGAATCACCCCAGTTTTGGATGATGTATACACCGATTATCGCGATCCGTTTATTTCTGAGGATGGAATGCAACTGTATTACTCAGCCAGTCATAACGGCCGATTTAATATCTACCGAAGAAATCTCATCAACCAAGAGAACAAGCAGTTAACTAATGTTCTTGGTGGTGCTTTTATGCCTTTTGCTTTTGGCGACACGCTATACTTTTCTGAATATGAGAAAGACGGTTACAAAATAAAGAAACGTGCTCTGGTTGAGTCTCAACTCCCTGCTTTTTTTCCACCTAAGCGAATTGGTGGCCGAATTGGAGATACAGAAATCACCTTAAATGATTTTAACGACAAAGACATCGATGCTTTTGATGAAACTGCTGAAGCCATTGCCGATACCGGAACTTATACTTTCGATCTGGAAACGTTAAACGCCTCAAACGAACGTCAATACCGGGAATATGAAGATACTTTTCTCGATTACTCGTTCTTTCCGGTGCTTCGATTCGATAATTACACGAAGTTGAATGGTTCGAATGGCGCACTTTTACGGCAAGGTGAGTTTGGTAAATTAGGCGAGAATCTACTAAGGGATATGAAACCGGGTGTTTATTTCGCAAACCGCGATGCCATCGACAAACTTTCTCTGTTTGGTGGGGTGATGCTGGGTTTAACTTCATCTCCGGCTGATGGAATTGCCGATTTTTTCTCCCCGAGCCGAATTTTTTCTCTCGATCGCGATATATTTTTCCAGGCAGAATATCGTGGACTTCCATTTATCAAAAAAAGTTGGTCGCCTACGGTTTCGTTCGAAGTATTTAACCTGCATCGAAATGTAGATGATGGACTTTCCATCGAAGAATTCCCTTGTACTTCCTGCCTTCCTGATACCACCAATGTGGATATTGGCTATGAGGTTTGGGAAGCCAATTTATTCCTACGTTCGAAATTAAGTAGACGCAGTTTGCTTGAGTTAGGAATCGGTTATTCTCCTTATCAGGTGCAAACGGATAACTTTTTCTCGAGAGAATTACAGGCGTTTATCAGTGGATCTTCTTCTGAATACTTTAAAGCCACAACGCTCTCAGCCGCATACACATTCAATTATTACACCTACACTGTAGATGCCGACATTGCTCCAATTGGGTTAAAAGGATATATTCGGTATCAATATCAACCTTCGAAATTGCTGGAAGAATATCAGATCAAAGATGGAGCGCTGGTGCCTATTTTTAAAACCTCGCGAAATCATAGTACCGAACTGCATGTTCGTTATGGATTCAAAACCTTTGGTGATCAGGCCTTTCAAGCTCGGGTTCGTGGATTTACTTACTTCAATGATCCGAAAGACACCTTTTACACCGACTACGTGGGCGGATTTTTAGGAATGCGTAGTTATCCGTTTTTTGCCATCGCCGGAAATACCACTGCGTTTACAAGTTTGAGCTGGTTTATGCCTGTATTCAAAAACATCAACACACAAGTTGGTCCATACATGTTCGATAAAATGTATGCCCGCTTCTTTTTTGAAACCGGAAATGGTTGGTTCTTAGGTAACAGTGCCGGATCTGATACTGCTGATCGACTTAGCACAGGAAACAATCTTAAAAGTGGAATTGGAGCCGAGCTTCGATTGGCTTCAAGTGGCTACTATTTATTCCCGCTTAAATTTTTCATGAGTGCGAGTTATGGATTCAATGAGTTTAACGTTACGCTACCGGATGCCTTCCAAACCGGAACTCAAAGTAATCGCGTTAAATATGGTGGTGAAATTCTTTTCCATTTTGGGTTAACTTTTGATTTTGAACTGCTATGAGATTTTTCCTAACTCTTATTCTTTTGATGGTTATTTGCACCATCGCCCAAGCTCAGCCGGTTAAATCAGCTTTTCAGAATGCATTATTTGTTGAGGAGCAATCAGCTACGAAAAAATCGGAGTTATCAGTTTCTTTTCTTCCAAATCAGGCTCTGCAAAATTCAAACAATACTAGTGTGTTTTCCTATGCTCAAACCAAACCCGGTGTGGCTATGTTATCCTCTGCTATTCTACCGGGCTCGGGTCAGGCAATGAATGGGAAATGGGGACGGGCGGCTGTGTACTTCCTCGCCGAAGCCTTAAGTGTTGCTTATTATTTTGAACGAAATGCCACAGCCAAACGAAATGAAGAAGCTTATGAACGGTATGCAAACCAAAATTGGAGTGTACTGGCTTATGCACAATGGCTGGTTGATTATTCGGCAGCGAATGGGCTCGAAAATGGATATCAACAATTGGAAGCTCAGCTCGCTCAACTAAATCCAGCTGATCAAAATCCGGATTACTCCAACACAACCAACGACTGGAGGAAGGTAAATCTATCAACCCTACGAACCGTGGAAGTTGAGACACGATTCGTGTATAACAGTCCACAACGATGTGCTACCATAGCCGCAAATATTTGCAGTGAATTTTCGCATGTAGTTCAAGATTATGGCTCACAACAATACTACGAATTGATGAGTAAATATTATCAATTCAGCTCTGGATGGCAAGATTTCTATGATCGTCGAATAGCTGAAGGAGATGCTTATGAATATCAGTATACGTGGGATCCGAATATGATTACAGCTGATTTTGTGGAAGGTAGAAACCGCGCTGAAGAGTTCAATAATAATTACCGTCAGGCAGGGAACATCCTCAAGTTTTTATTGGTAAATCATGTGGTATCAGCCTTCGATGCATTCTTCACTGTGAAGCTAAAAAACAGCCGCATCGAAACCCAGGCAACCATGCTTGGTGAAGAATCTGTATCGTTGATCTGGCACTTTTAATAGCAACGATCTTCTCGTATTTTTACCCCATGCTGAAAGCACTTCTGACCAACAAATATTTATACATCATAATATTCTCTTTTATCGCCATTGGCTCAATAACTTTGCTTGCCATCGATAAAGTGATTATGCCGGAATACACCAAGTATAACGAAGGGGTAACTGTGCCCGACGTAACCCGCGTTTCTCTGGAAGAAGCCGAAAAAATGTTAACGAGTATTGGCCTTCGATTTGAGGTTGCTGATCGGCGGGCTAATTCAGCATTTCCGGCGAATTATGTGATCGATCAAACACCGTCTGCATCCATTTTAGTAAAGCCAAATCGAAAAGTATATCTCACGGTTAATGCTGCTGTACGACCAACGGTTGAAGTTCCAAATGTGGTGAACCTTTCGTTACGAAATGCACAAGTTCAACTACAAAATTATGGGCTAGGCGTTGGTTCTATCAGCTACGAATCGTCTCGATTTAAAAATGTGGTACTTCGCCAAAGTGTAAACGAAGGTAGTATTGTAGATCGTGGAACAACCATTGATCTAGTAGTAAGTGATGGACTTGGAGATAAAGTCGTAGAAATTCCCGAAATAGTAGGCTTACGATTACCTGATGCGCAGTTGAAAATCAGAGAAGCCGGTTTACGAGTTGGTGAAATCCGGTTTCAACCTGTAAAAGAAATAGCGCCTAATGTTGTTCTTGATTACACCCCAAAAGTAAGCACATTGGTTGAAGGCGAAACCCTCACGTTGGTAATCTCAGAGCGATTCGACGTAACCGAAGAGATTGAAGGCGGAGTAATCATCACTGATTCTACAGGAAATAACAACCAAACTCCCGACAAACAACCTGAATAAATTCATGAATTTTAATCTGCCAATTTTGGCTCCTTCCATCCTTGCCGCAAATTTTCTTACGCTGCAATCTGATATTGAACAAGCAATTAAAGGTGGCACCCAATGGATTCATTGCGATATTATGGACGGGCACTTTGTACCGAATATCAGTTACGGCCCGGGAATAGTAAAACAGGTTTCTAAAATATCTGATAGTGCCTTTATTGATGTGCACCTAATGATCGAAAATCCTGATTTTTATGTTGATGAGTTTGTAGATGCAGGAGCCGATTTGATTTCAGTTCACTACGAAGCTTGTCCGCATTTACATCGCTCACTACAAAAGATTAAAAGCCATGGCATAATGAGTGGTGTAGCTGTTAATCCGGCAACTTCTTTATACAATATCGAACCTATACTTGCTGATGTAGATATGGTTGTTTTGATGAGTGTAAACCCCGGTTTTGGCGGACAAAGTTTTATTGAACAAACTTATCAACGATTGCAGGAATTGGTTGATTTGCGTGAAACCGGCGAACACGGATTTCTTATTCAAGTTGATGGTGGTGTGAATCTTAAAAATATTGCTGCTGTAAAAGAAGCAGGAGCGGATGTTTTAGTGGCTGGAAGCAGTGTATTTAAAGCACAGGACATTACTGCCCGAGTACAAGAGTTATCTGCATTGATTTAAAAAACAAACTAAGGTTTAAATAATTATCGAAATCGAAGACGCAAGAACTTTACTAGAACAAAAAATTGAGATCACTGGAGTAGACCCCATCACTTTATTTGGGCTACAAGATCAACAGCTACGGGTACTAGATGATGCTTTTCCCGAAACCAACATCAACATACGCGGAGAACGAGTAAAACTCACCGGACCTTCTCAGGAAGTTGCAATTCTGAAAGAAGTAATTACCGGGATGATCGAAATTGTCTCTCGTAAGAATAAAATCACCAAAGACGATGTAAACACGCTCATCACTTTGAAATCCGGGCAGATGTCGCGCACGGTAGAACCTATCGATATTGGTGATGGCGAACTGATTCTTTACACGCACAAAGGACAAGCAGTTCTTGCGAAAACTCCCGGGCAAAAACAGATTTACAAATCATCAGCCAAACATGATATCGTATTTGCCATCGGTCCGGCAGGAACGGGAAAAACGTATACATCCGTAGCATTGGCAGTAAAAGCATTGAAAGAACGTCGTGTAGAGAAAATTATCCTTGCCCGACCTGCGGTTGAAGCCGGTGAAAACCTCGGGTTTCTTCCGGGAGATTTAAAAGAAAAAATCGATCCATATTTGCGTCCTTTGTATGATGCACTAGAAGACATGATCGATCAGGATAAATTGAACCTGCATCTTCAAAAGAATGTGATTGAGATTGCACCGTTGGCGTACATGCGCGGGCGTACATTGAATAACGCATTTGTGATTTTGGATGAAGCGCAAAACGCTACGAACACTCAAATGAAGATGTTTTTGACTCGTATTGGGTTTAATAGTCGTGCGATTATTACCGGCGATGTGACTCAAACCGATTTACCGAGAAAGCATCAATCGGGATTAATCTCTATCCAACAAATATTGAAAGATGTGGAGGGCATCGACTTTGTATATCTCGATGAAAAAGATGTAGTGCGACATCGCTTGGTAAAAGACATCATCAACGCCTATGAAGTGCATGATGCGAAGAGGGAGGAGATGAGAGAGAAAAGTGACAAAGATTCAAAGTGACATAGAATGGGAAGCTAAATTTTGTATCTATGATTTATTCTGCAACTAATCACTTTCCTGATTCTGAAAAATTTGGTCTTACCTCACAAGCCCGAAGAGCGGCTGTCTCAGTACCTGCTAATATAGCTGAAGGATATGGAAGAAGATCAAATGGGGATTTTAAACGATTTTTAAATATTGCGATGGGCTCATTATTTGAATTACAAACTGAAATTGAACTATCAACAAGACTTGGATTCCTGGATGAATCGACCTTTAACGAGCTTTATGAATATTCTCGTGAAATTGAACGCATGATGAGTAGCTTCATGCGAACTCTTTAACTCTGTTTCAATCAACGAAGCTCATTGAGCGCAGTTGATAACTCTGTAACTCTGTAACTCTGAAAACTAAACAAACATACGTAGCAGCATTATACGAAGGCACTTTCTCGGTGGGGTTGGATAAGAAGTTCATACGAATTCCGAGAGACGGTCGCCCGAACAGAGCTTCGCTTAAGATTTCTCTTAATCCTTTTTTGATCAATACTCCGGATAAAAAAATTCTGTTTGATGCGGGCATTGGTGAGTTTGGTGAAGATACCGGTCCTAAAATCATGCGCGAAAATCTAGAAAGGCATGATTTGCAGGATTACGAAATCACAGACATTTTTTTAAGTCATCTTCATTACGATCATATTGGAGGACTCGCGCATCGCGATCATGGTTTTTGGGAGCTTACTTTTCCTGAGGCTAAAATTTGGGCATCCCGTGCCGATTGGGAAGAGGTACGAAATAAGGAAGAATACTACGACGAAGAAAAAACGGAGTTTATCGCTTTTTTGGATGCAAAGGCTGATTTCCACCTGATGGATGAAGTGGACAATCCCTATCCTGAAATTCACATCGAAACGATTGGTGGGCACACGAAACATCATCTCGCTCTTTTTTATGATGACGGCGAAAACAAATACATGAAAGCCGGTGATGTAATTGCTACTCGTAATCAGATTAACAGAAAGTTCGCTGCAAAGTATGATTTTGAGCCGGAAGTGAGTCAGTCGCAACGCGAACGCTTAACTCGATTTGCCTATAAAAACGAGTATTGGATTTTAGGATATCATGATGATTATCATCCTATAGTAAAAATTACCGGACACGACGATAAAACAGGGTACATTACCGAGCCGATAACAGACTATGAGCATTCCTGAAGAAATTATACAGATTAAAAATTGGCTGGTGCAAAACGGTGTTGCCCCAACATTGGATGCAGCAGTTATTCTTGGTTCAGGCTTGGGTGATTTCGGTACTCATATTCAACAATCTACCGTGATTCCTTATTCTGAGATTCCGGGCTTTCCTCAATCCACAGTTGTTGGTCATTCGGGTTCGTTAATTATCGGCGAGGTTTCAGGGAAAAAGGTGATGGCATTCTCAGGTCGATTTCATTTTTATGAAGGATATCCATTTTCAAAAACGGTGGTTCCTGTTCAGCTTGCGAAAGCATTCGAAGTAGATAAACTCATCATCTCTAATGCTGCCGGTGGAATCAATCTGGGTTTTCGTGTGGGCGATTTGATGGTAATTGAACGAATCATGCACCCTCACGTAAAAATTGATATTGCCGAAAATGACAGCTGGTATGAGGATTTGAAAGACAACTCTAAAAAGGTAATTGCTATTGCTGAGGAATCAGATGTTCCGGTTAAAAAAGGTGCTTATTTATATGTTACCGGACCAAATTACGAAACCAAAGCTGAAATCCGGGCCTTTCGTGGATTAGGTGGCGATGCTGTAGGAATGAGTACTGCGCCGGAATTAATGGAAGCTTATCGAATAGGAGTAAAAGCAATCGCCGTTTCACTTATAACCAATGCGGCCGCCGGCGTTACCGATCAAAAACTAGATCATGCTGAGGTTAAAGAGGCCGCTGAGCTGAAAAAGGACGAATTCGCGAAGCTGGTAATTGGGTTGATTGAGGGGCTTTGATTGTTAGCCACTGAAACACCAAAGCACTGAAAAATATAGATGTTAACGAACTCTCGGTTTAACACCTCCCTATCGCGATGTCGTTTATTCACTTCTAAGCAGAAACTCCCTCCTCAAGGAGGGAAAGTTTGATGTAAGTTGAGTACTCAAATAAACTGTCAGACGAACTAAGCCGTCAAACAGATTTTACAGCAACCAATTGAAACTTGAAAACTCCTTGTTGGATATTGAATATTGACTACTGCTTCGCCGGCACTCTCGGAATCGTCATAATCTCACGCTGTCGGCCATCGATGTACCAAACGCCGGTTTCATCAAAAAAGGCATCCTCTTCCAGCATAATTCGAATTTCTTTGCCCCATTCTTCGATATAAGTCGCGTTATTTAATTCGATAGAATATGCGGTATTAAGCTTCAGGGGATAATCACCATCACCTGGCACACCACCTTGGGCGTCCCACATTCCTAACGTTGTTCCGGCTGCATGACCGTGAAAACCAATCGGGTGCGTATAAATGGAAGGTTTTAAGCCTTCATCAATGGCTTGCTTGCGCGACATTGCCAGCACTTCGTTTCCGGTTCTACCCTCTTTAAAATTGTTGGTGAAAATATCCTGTAATCGATTTCCATTATCAAAGGCCACTTTTAGATAATTTGGTACCTCAGTTTCTTTTGGGCGAAGTACATAGGCGTGTTGCTGAGTGTCGGTATTTAAACGGAGATATGTGATACCGAAATCGACATGCAATAGATCGCCATGTTGAATCACATTGTTTTCCGGAGCGCGATCAAAGGTTCGAAGGTGATCGAAGGATTCCGGATCGGCACGTTGAATAGAAACACTTGGGTGAAACCATGTAACTAGTTTCAATTCTCGAATTCGCTCTCTATACCACCATTTTACGTCTTCTGTGGTGGTAACCCCCGGTTGAATTACCGCAGATGAGAAACCTTCCGCGATGATTTCATGCGCAATACGCACAATCTGGGGATATAATTCCATCTCTTTAGGTGATCGGGTTTCTAACCAGCCAACAGCTACCATCTCGGCTGATACCAATCGATCAGAATATTTCTTCCCAATTCCTTCAACTAACTCCTGATAGTCGGTTAGCACCATTCCATCTGCGTGTTGCCAATGCTCCGACTGATTTATCCCGATATTTTTTGGATCACGCTCTTCAATTATTTCTTTCAAACGTGCCCATTGATCCGGCTGTACTTCTTTATCCCAAGCTTTTTTGAATACTTCGCCAACATCATAGCGTGCTACTGCAAGTGTTTCCAAGCCTTCTTCCGGTCCGCGATCGTAAATCACCAAAATTGTACGGCGACGAGCATTTAACCAAGTTGCAGGCAGCATGGTTTTCATCACCGGATCTTCGTTGTATTCGCGGGAAATAATTAACCACATATCTAAACCTTCGCGGCGCATTATTTCTGGCAGAACGGTTTCGATGCGATCTTTTAGCAGATCATCGATTACCGCTGCACGTTCTTTCATGGGTAAGATATGCGGCATTATTTGTGCATTCGCCGAAAATGAACATCCGATGAATAGTAGAGTAAAGAGTAGCTTTTTCATTGTATCTGATTTAATTAGAGCGGGAATATGTAAAGCTTTTAATTTTGCAGCAAATACTTATTCATTACCCAGCCAGGCATTTCGATTTTCTCGTACCGATCGAGTTGGCCGATGAACTAGTGTGGTTTTATAATTCTGATCTTCCATTAATCGAACTCTAGCTGTTCGTTCTTCACCAAATCGCTCGTACTTAATAGTGATAGTTTGTCCGGGGCGGCGTTCTTCTAATATTTCCTCTACTTCCACTCCGGGTAAAATCGTTCTGCCACCGATCGATGTAATTATATCAGATGATTGTATTCCAGCTTCGTACAACGGGGAGCCTTTAACGGCATTGCCACTGAGCTGAAAGCCTCCATCAACCCTAAGTAATCGATTTCCTAATGTTGGCCGGCCCGGATTCGTTTTTTCCATATTAATCCCAAACTCTCTGAGCAAACCGGCATAGTCCGGCATTTGAGATTGGTACACAAAGCGTGAAAAGAAATCATCCGCAAAAGATTGGTCTGTGTAAGATGCCAATGCCGCTTTAAGATCGCGAATGGAATACGGGATTTCTGTTTTTCCGTATAGTTCCCAAATCAATTTAAAATAATCATCCAGATTTTTGTCGTCGCTTCGAGTTCTGAGTGAGAGATCTAGTGCCAAGCCTAAAACACTGCCATAGGTATAATAACTAACAAAAATATTCTCGTTGTTTGTTGGATCGATAGAAGTGGCTGCATCCACAAAAGGAGCGCGATAACTCATTTCAATGGGATTGAAGAATTGAATTCCCGGTGAATTAAACACTCGATTTATCGATCCCGCCAATCGCTCCGTGTATTCTTCTTCGCTCCAGATGCCGGCTCTAACAAGACTTAATGTGGTATAATAGCTGGTAAATCCTTCAGCAAACCATAATTCGCCACTCATATTGGCTTCTTCAAAATCGAATGGCTCCAGACTGGCAGGACGAATTCGCTCTACATTCCATATGTGGAAAAACTCGTGCGAAATGGTACCAATACTTGTTTCTGCCAGCGGCTCTTCGAAGGCTTTTTGATTGGTTACGATGGTTGAATTTCGATGCTCCATCCCATCCCGACTCGCATTTGGCATATACAACGAAAGGAAGGTATACTCACCAAAATCAAAATTAGGGAGCTCGCCGAAAATCTCTTTCTGGGCTTTCACAATAGCCATCACTTTAGAGAAATATTCATTTACTTCACTGTCGTTTGCGGGTGATTGTAAAGCAAGCCGTATTAATTGATCATCAACCATTTCTTCACGAAGATGGAAATCACCAATCAACACAGGGCTGTCCATGAAATAATACCCATCCGGTGCGCTATAAGTAGTTCCACGCTCGTATTTTAATTGAGTGGCTACGTTCCAGTTTAAATCTTCCCGCACATTAAACGTAATTTCTACAGGCCGATGCATGTAATTTCTTGCATAGGCAAAAGTAGCAGGAATATTCAGGCTGGCATGTGTTTCATCAATCTGAGAGTAGGTTCCATCTCCTCTATTTGCAAACAGCGTGTATTCAAAAACAACGGTTCCATCATGTCCGGTAACATCCCACTGCTGCGGGTTTGGTCGCGAGAATTCAAGCTCATTGCCTTGTCCATCTCTTGCGGAAACCGCATACACATTTTTTGCGAAATTATGGATAGCATATCTGCCGGGTGAGGTTCGGCTCATTCGCACTTCAAAAGGTCCGTCATCTAAATTGGTAAAGGTAGCTTTGACTTGAGCCTCGTGATGAATGGCATTCTCGAACGAAATTTCATACTTATGAATGGTTTGAGCTTGGAGTGGTAAACTCAGAAAAATTAAAATGAGTGTGCATCGAAAAATCTTTGTCATAATGGCTGTTTTGAATGCTCTAGGGCAAGAAAGTAGTTGTAAAATCCCTAAAGTAATTTCTCTTTTACACACATTTTCATCTATCTTAGGGACATGAAAAATTTGATTGCAACCCTAGTATTGAGTGTTTCAGCCACTGTTGTCTTTGCCCAATCCAGCAATAATGTTCCAAAAGATGTAGAGTTTCACTTTGTACAAGTTAATCTGATGCCTTCATCAACAGATGGTTTAACTCTAGTTACTCAGCTAGAGTCGAGGAGTAATTTTCTTTACAAAACCGGTGCGTTTTTACAGTCAGCTAAGTTCCGTTCCCCCATTGATCAGTTTAATGCCCTTGCGCCATTTGATCAGCGCGCTTATCAACCAGCTTCGTTTAGTTCGTTCAATCAATTGCTTACCAACGCTCAATTTATACTTAATACACATCCCAGTTATTATGACCGGTGAATTATCCCTTTCTGTTACAAACAGTATTGCAACGCTGGAATTTTATCATCCTAAAGGGAATTCCCTGCCCTCTGCATTACTAAGTAAATTGGCTGAGTCGATAACCCGGCTTGGAAATGATGCTGAGGTTAAAGTGATTATGTTACATAGCAAAGGTGATGGCGCTTTTTGTGCCGGAGCTTCTTTTGATGAGTTATTAGCAATTGACTCTGAGGAAACAGCGAACACTTTTTTTAAAGGATTTGGGCATTTGATCTTAGCCATTAAAAACTGCCCTAAATTTGTAATAGCTCGTGTGCAGGGTAAAGCCGTTGGCGGTGGGGTTGGAATTATTGCGGCTTGTGATTATGCCATTGCAACTGAAGCTGCATCCATCAAATTAAGTGAACTTTCTATAGGATTTGGTCCATTTGTTATTGCGCCGGCTGTAATTCGAAAAATTGGAATCTCCGCTTTTTCAACACTCACTATCGACTCAACCAATTGGAAAAGCAGTGATTGGGCCGAGCAAAAAGGAATGTATAATGCAGTGGTTCAAAATAGTGAGAAATTGGATCATGAAGTGCATTCACTCACCGAACAATTAGCCGGTTATAGTTTAGCGGCTATGAAAGCGATCAAATCAATACTTTGGGAGGGATTTGAAGATATTGAATCAACTTTTGAAGATCGTGCTAAATTAAGTGGCACGCTATCGCAGAGTGAGGTTACTCAGTCTATCCTCGCCCGATTTAAACAGGGATCTTAGCTTCGAACACTGCCCCATCAGAGCCGTCGTACATTAATTCCACATCCAATTGCATTGCCCACGATTTTATGAGGGTCATGCCAAGAGATTGATGTTCAATTTCAAGCAGGTTTTCTTCAGAACCAATTCCATTGTCTCCAATCCGCATGAAGTAATAATGCTCGTCAAGTTTTGAAAAATCGATGTTAATTGTAGCTAATTTTGTTGCGTCATGATCTTGGAAAGCATGCTTGAAGCTGTTACTGAGAATTTCATTGATCATTAATCCAAGTGGCACTCCAATGTTAACGTCGACAAAAATATCTGCTACTTGTTCGTTTATGAGTATAGGATGATCTGCATCACTTATCGTGTTATCTAAAGAGCGAACAAGATTGGTTATGAAGCTTTTAAAATTTACATTTGCTAAATCTTCATTTTGGTACAGCTGCTCATGGATTTTAGCCATCGCCAGCACTCGTGTCATCGAGTTTTGTAAGGCTTCGGTGGCAGGACCCTCTTCAATTTGGCGGCTTTGTAAATCTAATAATCCTGAAATTACAGCCAGATTATTTTTTACACGATGATGAATTTCTTTGATGAGTACTTCTTTTTCGTCGAGGGCTTTTTTGATGTCTTTGGTTTGTTCAAAAACAATGCTTTCTAATAAATTCTTTTCTATTAATGAAACTCTGCCTTTGTCGATGGCATAGATCAGAAAACCAAGGGCAAGAATTATCAGCCCCAAAAACCATAATTGCAGATAAAAGGGTTTCTCAACCACAATACGGATTCCCTGCTGCACTTCCGACCAATCTGAATTGGGAGCTTTTGTTTGCAAGATTAAGTTAAAGGTTCCGGAGGGCAAACTTTCGTACCGAATTTGCGAGATATTTTCTGCTATCACCCATTCATTCTGTAATCCTTCTAACCGATAACGATAGAATATTCTTCTTGGGTACTTTTCGCTAATTGCACTTAACTTAATCGTGATATTATTCTGGTTGTTATCAACTTTAATGAGGTCAACATCTTGCTCAGCATTCTCCTGTTTATATACCACATCTGATCCTGCTGTAATGGAGCGAATGAATACTTCAGGGGCTTCATCTGGTATTAGCTGATGTTCGCCGTTTCGAAATTTGTATGTAATTAACCCACTATTATGTGTACCAAAGTAGAGTGTTGAGTCTATGCTTAACAAACTTCCATAAACGCTAAATTCTGTACCATAGCCGTAATTTTGAAGAGGAATATGGATATGCTGATATCGGCCGGAATCCTCAAACTCTTCCAGATTATAATAATTCAATCCGGCATTAGTACCCTGCCACAAATTCCCGCTTGCATCAAATTGTAAAAAATTCGTTTCATCGATATACAATTCTTCCGTATCAAATGGGGAAATTTCTTCGAAGCTTCCGTCTTCATTTATACCCCTAATAATATCTATTCCTACATCATGAACGATCCATAAATTTCCATTTTCATCTTCTTTAATTTTTGAAATACGGTTATTTCTCAAGCCATCATCAATAGTGTAATAGGTAAATTCACCCTCTTTAAAATGCACCAACCCTCCTTGAGTACCTATCCAATACAAACCCCTGCTATCCTTGAAAATCATATTAAACTCGTTCTGCCATTGATTCACATTTTCCGGTATGAAATATGTGATTTCACCATTTATATCTGCAATTACCCTTCGCAGTGCCATAAACCAAACCGTTTGATCGGTAACCTCTATTTCACTAATCAGTTCATCTTCAAACAATGCTGCATACTGCGATTCGAAAAAGCGATCTCCGTCAAATTCAATCAAAGAGTAGTTATTGGTAATCATTAGAATATTACCATTAGGCAGTTCCGCAGATCGGAGTATCAATTCATTATCGTATTTTTCGAGGGTTAATGGGTAATTGTTAATTTCATTATTACTCATCGAGCTAATTCCATTCTCGGTGGTTATCCAGATGATACCATTTTTGGCTTGAAGTACAGTAGTTGAACTGTATGCATCAAGTTCACTGGATTCGTCGTAAATTCGAAAATCATCATCGATAAACACGTTTACCCCATTACCATCTGTTAAAATCCAAACTTCCCCACTTGGACTTTTAGCCAGATTGAAAATATTATTTGAGCTGATTCCATTCTTTACCGTAATGTGAGTTTCCTCTTTATCTTCAACCCAAAACAACCCATTATGATTAGTTCCAATCCAAATCTTACCATCTTCGGTTTGGTCGAGCGCAAACACATAGCCAAGTTTGGAATTCGCAATTCGTTCTCTATTCCTAATATCTCCATTTGATTGAATTACTGATAATCCCTGATCGGTTCCTACCCATGCGTTGTCATTTTTATCAATAAGTACTTCATACGTTTTTTCACCTATTAAACCATCCTCAAGATTCCATACATCTACGATTTTATTCTCTTCGTAGTTATAAACTGCAACACCAGCATAGGTAGAAATAAATACCCGATCTTGGAGTTGAAAATTGAAATGGAACATCAGATTTGATGGAAGTCCCTGCTCGGTAGTAAAACGCTGCACCGTAGAAAGATCCTGGTTTAAGATTACAAATCCGGCGTTATCTAACGACAGCCACAGTTTGCCACGTTGATCTTGCCCGATATAATGAACAATGGTTGAATCTAACCAACTAAGCTCCGGTGGATAAACAAAAGAGCCCTTATCGTATCTGGCAACACCACCTTGATCGGTACTTGCCCATAACGTACCAGCGTCATCAATAAATATGTCGAATAGCACCGGGTCTTTTAGCCCATTTTCCTGATTATATGAAGTATATACTGCCCCGTCATATTTTACAATTCCATCTGAGGTGGCAAACCACATATTTCCCATCTTGTCAAACTCAACATCAAACACATTATTAGACGGTAGACCAGTGTTAGCTGTATACTGTTGAATGTTGAATTTCTGGGCAAAAATATGCTTGCTTGGAATAATGCAAACACCTGAAACCATCATAAAAAGTAGGAGTAGCCCTTTCTTTTTCATAAACGAACAACCATTCTATTAAATCGGATACCAAGCTATTAAAAAGAAACCGAAATACACATTCAATTTGCATTGCTAAATTATCGACCTTCTATTCTTTCTTGTAAATAGAATGATTTTTTGATCTTAAAAAAAATTAGTGTCGTCCAATTTTTCGCGTGCAGTGCCTTAACGGAACTTTTATGGTTAATCGATTTCCTTCTTAGGCAGTGTAAGGCAAAACTTTGCTCCGTCGTTATACTCATATTCGATATAGCCACCAATTTGCACACACAAAGATTTAATTAAACTAATGCCTAACGATTTCAAACTGCTGTTTAAAATGTTAGCATCGGTACCTAGTCCGTCATCTGCAACAATCAGCTTATAGACATCTTGATATTCTTTGAAGGTGATGTTAATGCTGCCTTGTTTCCTTCCAATAAATGCGTGCTTATAGGCATTGCTGATTAATTCATTCGTGATTAGCCCTAATGGCACACCAATATTTACATCAAACTGTACTTCATCGATGTATGAGATAACTTCTATATCTTTTTCAGCTAAATCCATCGTTTGCTGTATACTCTTTACTAAATCCTGAATAAATTTTCGGAAATCTACATTGGCTAAATCATGGTTTTGATACAAGTTCTCGTGTATTTTTGACATGGCTATAACCCGCATCTTACTCTCTTGAATGGCCATTTTTGCATCACCAGCCGGCATTTTAAAACCTTGTAATTCGAGCAATCCTGATATAACCGCCAAATTATTTTTTACTCGGTGATGGATTTCTTTAATCAATACTTCCTTCTCTGCTAATGCTTCTTTTAGCTCTCCTGTCTGTTTATCAACAAGAAGTTGGAGTTCTTTTTTCTCAATACGGTTTACTCTTGCTTTTATATAGGCACTGATCATACCTAGAAGTGCAAGGCCTACAATCACAAAAAATGGAACTGTAAAATAAAATGGTTTTAATACAGTAATTGATGAAAGTTCTTGAGGCTCGGTCCAATCCGAAAGCTTTGATTTTGCAGCAACTTGAAGATTGTATGTACCCGGTGGTAAATTTGTGTATCTGATTTGAGTTAGATCAAACTCTTGCTTCCAGTTACTATCGTATCCCTCTAAAAAATATCGAATGGAAATTCCGTCATTGTTTAAGTAATCCACTGCATTAAAATTAAAAGTAAGATCATTTTGATCGTAAGCAATTTCCAACTGCGTGGAGTTTAATGTGTCGCTTGTTTGAGTGTATACCAGATTAGCGTTGGCAAAAATCGTTCTCAGAAAGATGCGTGGCGGATGTACATAAGTCTTCGATAATAATGATTTTTCGGATTGGTATCTAACTAATCCTCTCGTAGCAGATCCAAACCATAAGTTACCCTGATCATCTAATGCAGAGGCATCTCCATTAAACTCTAATCCATTACCGGAAGTTGTTAAAGTATACTGCAGATGCAATGGGTTTGAAAAATTGTTTTCCTCTGAAAACTTGAAATAATTCATTCCAAAATTAGTGCCTTGCCATAGGTCACCATTATCATCGAACTGTAAGAAAAT
Source organism: Balneolaceae bacterium (assembly GCA_965228545.1). Lineage (GTDB taxonomy): Bacteria > Bacteroidota > Rhodothermia > Balneolales > Balneolaceae > HXMU1420-13. Next base: position 3,578,961 of record OZ245822.1, on the reverse strand, counting down.
AGTTTCGCTAAGTGATGGGTTGTTTTGCAAAAAAGAATTGAACGTAAAATTGGTGTTCAATATGTCTTCTTCCATTAGATAATAAATACCACTGTTGGTGCCAAACCATACATTCCCCGATTGGTCTTCGGTAATTTCATACACCGATCTTCCATTTATACCATTTTTATCATCAAAATAGTTAAATGTATCATTCTCGAATGTTGCAACTCCATGCTCGGTTCCGATCCATAAAATTCCTCTTGAATCTTTGAACAATGTGCTTAAGTAATTCTTCCAAACATCTTCTGCCTCGGATTTATAAACCTCGAGTTCCCCATTTTTATAATGGAGTAATACATCAGTGCTACTAAACCAAATTGAGCCGTCATCATCTACCAGAATATCATTTAAATAATAGGGATACAGATCGTCGTAGAACTCGGGCTTAAAAAATTGATTTCCATCGAATTGTAACAATTCAAAGTTTTGGGTAAGAAAAAGTAAATCACCATTAGCGAGCTGTTCGATTATCCATATCTCATCATAGTTGAGTTTACTTTCAGGAATTGAAAAATTCGAAAATAATCCATCTTTTAATCGTGTAATTCCCGCATCAGTAGATATCCAAAGCTCGCCATTTCTACCATATTCCAACGCATATACACTATTTGATTTTAATGGTGAGTTAACATCAAAAAAATTGAAACTACGATCTTTGAAAATACTTACGCCATTACCATCTGATGCAATCCAAATATTTCCCTGAGAGTCTTTAACAATTCGATAAATAAAATTCGAATTCAGTCCATCTTTTTTTGTGATGTGGGTCTTTTCGCCATTTTGCTCAACAATAACTATTCCTTTCCGCTCAGTGCCTATCCAGATGTTTCCGTCATTGTCGGTTTCTATGGTGTACACATAATCTAGAGGCACTCCATCTACTTCGGTAATGGTATCAATGCCTTTATCAGGCTGAATGATGGACACTCCATTACTGGTTGCTACCCATTTTCTACCCAATGGATCACTAACCAATTCGTAGATAGCCTCACCACTTAAGCCATCCTCGACCGTAATCAGTTCACTTATTCCGGTTTCGCGATTATAAACCGCAATACCTGACATTGTTGAAACCCAAACCTCATTATCATCTTGAAAATAAATATCCCAAACCTGATTGTCCGGAAGCTGATCTTCTTCAGTTAAATATTTGAAAGTGTTTTCTACCTGATCCCAAATGATTACACCGGCATTATTTGTGGCAATCCATAATTCATCTTTTCTGATACTTGTCACGTAGTTAATAACCATGGTATCTAATGCAGCAAGCTCTGGCAGATATGAAAATTTCTTCCCATCAAACTTTACAATGCCTCCACCCTCGCTGGTTACCCAAATGTCGCCATCGGTCTCAAAATGAAAATCATAAATTAAAGCGTCTTTAATCCCGTCATCTTCATCAAAGGTCGCGTAGTTTTCGCCATCGAAACGAACAACACCGTATGGGGTAGCAAACCAAAGAAATCCCTTTTCATCAGTATATAAATCGTAAATACTGCTCGTAGGTAAACCATCATTTACGGTATAACTTTGAATGTTATACTGCTGCGCACTCGTCCATGACGTTAGTAGAATTAGAATGCAGAATATGTTTAATACCCACATTTTTTTAAACAGCATCACTTCCCCAGAAAAAAAGCATTATAAATAGCACCATCACATCAGCTTAGCAATTTGTCCTTTTTATTAGAAACACCGTAGCCATTATTTCTTAACTCCTCAAATAAGTATTATCAGTCAACTCCCAACTAACTTAAGCGGATGAATTCTAAAATACTATATAGTTATCTAACTCTAATCTTGCTATCGAGCTCTATATTGGCACAAGAATCCTGGAATGTTTCAGAACCGGATTTAGGCGAATCAACCTCACTTTCTTTCACTACCGATGAAGGCACGTGGATAAATTTGGATGTAAGCCCGGATGGGGAAACCATTGTTTTTGATTTGTTAGGTGACATTTATTCCATGCCAGCAACCGGTGGAGTGGCAACACCGCTTCGAACCGGCCACGCATTTGAGGTTCAACCACGGTTTAGTCCAGATGGATCTAAAATTTTATTCACCAGCGATGCCGGAGGTGGCGATAATATTTGGGTTATGGATGCAAATGGCGAAAATGCTACTCAGCTTACGAAAGAGACTTTCAGACTTCTTAATAATTCAACTTGGATGCCTGATGGCGAATATTTTATCGCAAAAAAGCATTTCAGTTCTACACGTTCGTTAGGGGCCGGTGAAATCTGGATGTATCATAAATCCGGTGGGGCTGGAATTCAACTCGTAGAAAAGAAAAATGCTCAGCAGGATATCGGAGAACCATCTGTGAGCCCGGACGGGCGCTATGTGTACTACAGCGAGGATAATTACCCCGGAGGATTCTTTCAGTATAATAAAGATCCGAATAGTCAGATTTATGTGATACGTCGGTACGATCGCGAAACTGGTGAAATCGACTATGTAACCGGAGGAAATGGCGGTGCAGCCCGGCCTCAAATCTCACCTGATGGAAAACACCTGGCTTTTGTACGACGTGTTCGAACAAAATCTGTGTTATATATTCGCGAGCTTTCCAGTGGATTAGAACGCCCGATATATCAGGATTTAAGCAAAGATCAGCAAGAAGCTTGGGCTATTTTTGGGGTATACACCGGATTTAATTGGATGCCTGATTCTAAAGAAATTGTTATATGGGCGAATGGTAAAATCAACAAAATTGATGTAACTACCGGTAACGCAGTAGTCATTCCCTTTGAAGTTGAATCGAAACATGAAATTGTAAAAGCAGCTCGTTTTAAACGCGAAGTTGCACCCAACGACTTCAGAGTTCGTGCTATCAGAAATGCGGTTACAAGCCCAGACGGAGGCTTACTAGTGTTCAATGCTGCCGGCTATTTATGGATGAAAGATATGCCCAAAGGCAAGCCACAAAGATTAACTAATGCCGCTCACTTTGAATTTGATCCATCGTTTAGCAACGATGGCCGTTACCTAACTTATGTGAGTTGGAGCGATACCGAGATGGGTGCCATTTATGTGCAAGACTTGCAGCCCGGGCGCCGAGGCCGCTTAAATACACCAAGAAAAATAACTACACAAAAAGGAATTTATCGTGAACCGGCATTTTCGCCCGATGGAAAAACCATCGTTTTCCGTCGAGAAAGTGGAAATGGCCAGCAAGGTTTTGCCTACACCGTTGACCCCGGCATTTACACAATTCCGACCTCAGGCGGTGATGAAACTAAGATTACTAGTGGGGGTTCCTTTCCGCGATTTAATACAGATGGTTCACGCATTTTTTATCAAGGAGGTGGCTACTTATTTGGTGCCATCCAAAAATCGTACAACAGTGTTGACTTAACCGGCAATGATGAGAAAACACACTTTACATCAAGCTATGCACATAAATTCGTTCCAAGCCCGGATAATAAATGGATAGCTTTTTCGAATTTATACAAAGTCTATATCGCTCCGCTTACACAGGCCGGGAAAGAAATTTCGTTGTCGCCTTCTACCAAAGCTATTCCAGTTCAGTTGGTAGCTTCAGAAGGTGGTTATCATATGCATTGGTCGGGCGATAGCCAAACATTACGATGGACACTTGGCGATGAGTATTTCTCGGTTGATTTGAACGAGGTATTCTCTTTTGTAGATAATGCCCCCGACAGCTTACCCGAACCGCCTAAATCAGGAATGGAAATCGGGCTTGATGTTCCAACACATGTTCCTGATGGTAAAATTGCTTTTACCAATGCTCGTATTATCACCATGAATGGCGACGAAGTGGTCGAAAATGGAACCATTATAGTTGAGGGGAATCGAATTACTGCGTTGGGCACAACCGTGAATATACCCGTTGATGCAACCGTATTAGATGCTAGTGGTAAAACCATCATGCCCGGTATTGTAGATGTTCACGCTCACCTAGGAAACTTCCGTTTGGGAGTAAGTCCTCAACAGCAATGGGAATATATGGCTAACCTTGCCTATGGCGTTACCACCGCTCACGATCCATCATCAAATACCGAGATGGTGTTTTCGCATTCCGAGGCTATAAAAGCCGGCCATATGGTAGGGCCACGCATTTATTCAACAGGCATTATACTATATGGAGCTGATGGCGATTTTAAGGCAGAAATCAACAGCTATGAAGACGCTTATTTTGCGCTAAAACGTACTAAGGCATTCGGAGCTTTTTCTGTTAAGAGTTACAATCAACCAAGGCGAGAGCAACGCCAGCAGGTGATGAAAGCAGCTAAAGAACTCGAAATGCTTGTAGTTCCCGAAGGTGGTTCGTTTTTCTTCCACAACATGAGTATGATTCTAGATGGCCACACCGGTGTTGAACATAACGTTCCTGTGGTGCCATTGTATAAAGATGTTCGTGAGCTTTGGGGTGCAAGCGAAACCGGATACACACCAACCCATATTGTAAACTATGGCAGCATGAGCGGTGAGTATTATTTCTATCAAAAATACAATGTGTGGGAAAACGAAAAATTACTCACGTTTACCCCGCGTAGTGTTATTGATCCTCGATCTAGGCATCGCACTATGGTTCCGGATGAGGAATATGATCATGGGCATATTTTAACCGCCGAATCTTCAAAGTTGTTAAATGATGCCGGTGTAAAAGTAAATGTTGGAGCGCACGGTCAACTTCAAGGTTTGGGTGCGCATTGGGAGCTTTGGATGCTCTCGCAAGGCGGAATGACGAACATGGAAGCTCTTCGGGCAGCTACGTTAAATGGTGCATATTATCTGGGGCTTGACGATGACATAGGTTCTCTTGAAGTTGGAAAACTTGCGGATTTGATTGTTTTGGATGGCAATCCGCTGGAAGACATCAACAACACCAATACCGTGCGCTTTACGATGGTGAATGGGCGTTTATTTGATGCTGCAACGATGAATGAAATTGGAAACCATCCAAACGAACGGTATCCATTTTGGTGGGAACGTGATGGATTTGGCGATGAATTTGATTGGCATGCCATTACGTTACAACCAGCAGGTTTAGAATGCTCATGCTTTGGGCAAAATTGAAGTTAAAGGCTTCACTTATCTGCACTGTCGATTTTCAATTAATTAACAATTACTTAGCATTTAACCCCCGCCATTTGGTGAGGGTTTTTTTGTGAACTTAAACTCTGATTTACTTACTTAAGGCGAACATTTTAAAATCGAGCGTTGCATGTATATCTATTAATGGATTACTTGGAACAGATCTATAAACCAATCAACTATTCTATGAAACGCATTCAATCAATTTTTACGCTCATACTTCTAATCGCTTTTTGTTCGGTACATGCTTTTGCCCAAGATGAATCGTTGGAAGAAATACTGGAAGCTCATTTTGAAGTAGTGGGGCAAGAAAACCTTGCTGATGTACAAACCATCAAAAATACCGGCACAATCATGACTCAAGGTTTATCCATTCCAATGACTATGGTAATGAAACGCCCAAATATGATGCGAATTAACGCAAATATTGGCGGAGCCGAAGCTGTTTTTATGGCTTATGATGGAACCAATGGTTGGGCTTTACAACCTTGGACAGGTTCAATCGATCCAATAGATTTGCCTGAAGACCAACTCAAGGAAGCAATGCAACAAGCCGACTTAGACGGCCCCCTTTACAACTACGCAGAAAAAGGACACTCACTTGAACTCGAAGGCATGGAAGATGTGCAAGGTACCGAAACCTATAAACTTAAACTCACCATGAAATCTGGCGATGTACTCTATTATTTTCTTGACACTGAAGCCTATGTACCTATCAAAATTACATCTAAAACTACAATGCAAGGGCAGGAATTTGAGCAAGAACAATTTCTGAGTAATTATAAAATGGTGAATGGTTTTGCCGTTGCTCACAGTATCGAAACAAAAGTAATGGGTAATACCGCTATGCAAATCACTGTAAATGAAGTGATTGTAAATCCTGAAGTTGAAGACTCCTACTTTAAAAAACCTGGTTCAGACAACTAACTATTAAATAGCCGGTTCATGCCGGCATTTCTTTTTTTCTAATTCTTGGGTACATATATGGGTAATCGATTACTTTTTTCCGGCTTGTTTTGTCTACTCCTCGCTCTCCCTACACAAGCACAACGTATAAATTCAAACACTTTTGGTGCTATTGAAGCAAGGCAGATTGGACCAGCAGTAATGAGTGGGCGAATAGCAGCTCTCGACGCCGTAAACTCAGACGATCGCATCATTTATATAGGCGCTGCAAGCGGTGGTGTTTGGAAATCAAAGAATCGTGGGCTTAGCTTCGAACCAGTGTTCGACGATTACGTTATGTCGATTGGTGCAATTGCAATAGATCAGAATCACCCCGATACTTTATGGGTTGGAACCGGCGAGCCATGGACAAGAAACAGTGTTTCTATTGGTAAGGGCGTTTATAAAACTACCGACGGTGGCGAAAGTTGGAACTTTAAGGGGTTGGACCAAACAGAACGTATTAGCAGAATCATTGTCCATCCCAAAAATTCAAATATAGTATTTGTTGCTGCATTGGGCACGCTATGGGCTCCTAATCAGGAACGTGGGGTTTTCAGGACAATGGATGGCGGTAACACTTGGGAGAACGTTCTTTTTGTGGATGAAAACACCGGCGCAGCCGACATAAGCATAGACCCAAATAACCCTGATGTTCTATATGCAGGTATGTGGGATTTTCGTAGAAAAGCATGGACTTTTCGATCTGGTGGTCCTGGAAGCGGATTGTACAAATCAACCGATGGGGGCGAATCATGGATCGAACTCTCAGGAGAGGGGTTGCCTGAAGAGGAATTAGGGCGGATAGCCGTGAGTGTTTCTCCTGTTGTTGAAGGACGGGTTTATGCATTAATCGAAGCTAAAGAAAAAGGTGGCTTGTACCGTTCGGATGACCATGGCCAAACCTGGAAAAAGAAAAACAGCACTACAGCTGTAAAAGAACGCCCTTTTTATTTCTCCAATATTTATGCCGATCCCATAGATTCGAATACGGTTTATAAACCAAGTTTTAACATTAATGTAAGCACCGATGCCGGCGAAACTTTTCGATTAACTTTTGCTGGTGGTGGTGTTGCCGGCGGCGGGAATATTCATGTTGATCACCATGCTCTTTACGTAAGCCCCGAAGATAATCGGCGGTTGTATTTAGGTACCGATGGTGGTTTATATATGTCGAACGATGGGGGAGCAACTTGGCAGTTCAGCAGAGATTTACCAATTTCTCAATTTTATCATGTAAATGTAGATAACCAGCAGCCTTACTGGGTATATGGTGGGTTGCAAGATAATGGATCTTGGGCCGCTCCGAATGAAAGTCCGGGTGGTATCGAAAATAAAGATTGGGTAAACCTGGGCGGCGGCGATGGTTTTAATGTATTTACTGCTCCGGATGATCCTAATATCGTTTTTTGGCAAAGTCAGGGCGGAAATGTTCGCAGGTCTTACCGAGATACTCGCGAATCGAAAGACATCAAGCCACTGAAAGAAGAGAACACTGATGAACTTCGATTTAACTGGAATACCCCGATACTATTTAGTCCCGATGGCGAACGCTTATACATAGGTGCTCAGTATCTATATATTTCTGAAAATATGGGCGATAGCTGGACTCGCATATCAGGCGACCTTACAACAAATGATCCCGAGAAACAAAAGCAGAGCGAAAGTGGCGGAATCACTATCGACAACTCTACAGCCGAAAACAATACCACTATTTTCGATATCAGCGAATCGCCATTTGATAAAAATATTATCTGGGTTGGAACCGACGACGGAAACATTCAGCTAACCCAAAACGGTGGTGATACATGGATCGAAGTTTCTAAAAATATCGCTGATTATCCCAAAGATGCTTGGGTTAGCAGTGTAACCGCCAGTAAATTCGACAAAGCGCGTGCCTATGTAACCGTTGATGCACATAGAGTGGGTAATATGGGAGTTTTTGTGTACAGAACTGATAATTACGGCAAAAACTGGACACTGATTACCGACGATAATATTGAAGGTTATGCTCATAAAATTATCGAAGATTTAGTAAACGAAAACTTACTCTTTCTAGGAACCGAGTACGGACTGTATGTTTCTTTCGACCGAGGTGAAAACTGGGTACGTTTTAAAGGAAATCTTCCCAAAGTGTCTGTCCGCGATTTGGTAATTCATCCCAAAGAAGAAGATTTAGTGCTCGGAACTCATGGCCGGGGCATCATGATTATTGATGATATTTCTCCGCTTCGAGGCATCTCTACCGAATTACTTCAAAAGGACGTTGCTTTTCTACCAATGAAGCCTTTTCTCATCTCCGGTCCCATAGGCTTTGAGCAGACGTTTTCCGGGGATGGTGAGTTTTCTGGGAATAACCCTTCCCAAACCGCTGAGATAACCTATTACCTGAAACGCAGGCACATTTTTGGCGATATGTTTCTAGAGGTTTATGATGAAGAGGGCAACTTCTTAAAAAAATTACCCGCCGGTAAACGCAAAGGCATCAATCGGGTATCATTCAACATCCGCAAAGATCCACCCAAAGTGCCTCGCTCTAACACGCTCACCTTCGGTGCACTGTTTGGCCCGGCTTATCCACCCGGAACCTATACCATTAAGCTTATTAAGGGCGATGAAGTGTTTGAAAGCAAAATTCATCTTCAATTCGATCCCGATTCGCGCCACACCGAAGAAGATCGAAGAGTACGACTGGAAGCGGTAAATCGTGCGTATAACATGCTGGGCGAGCTTGGTTTTACAGACGGCAAAGCCGTTCATGTGATGGATCAGATCGATAAGTTACTATCAGACTCAACATTGGATGCCTCATTAACCACTAATTTAGAAGAGTTTTACGCCTTGCTTAATAACATCCATAAAAAGTTAGTTGCCACACAAACCGGAGGCATTACCGGTGAGGAAAAACTACGTGAGCGCATTTCTACAATTTACGGTTCGATCGTAAATTATCAAGGTAGTCCTACACAAACTCAAATTGTAGCCCTTGAGGTTTTAAATAATGAAATCGTTGAACACGGTAAGGAAGTGGATACTTTATTAGCTTCAACTCAGCTTAATGATGTGATTCAGCAAAGGCTGGCTGATGCCGGAAAAGAGTACATCACCTTTTTGAGTAGAGAAACGTTTTTCGAGAAAGATGAGTAACTCCGACTCATCAATTCCAAATGCAAAGCTTCTGATTTCTGAGCTCAAAGTACTGTCTGATCCAAATAAAGCGGAAAAGATGAAGCGTTACTTCAAAACCCAAAAAGGTGAATATGCCGAGAGCGACATCTTTTGGGGTGTTTCTGTCCCCGATCAAAGAAAAATCGCCAAGAAGCATCTGAGTATCTCTTTGGCTGAACTCTCGATTCTGATTTCTCATCCGGTGCATGATGTACGCCACATGGGCCTGTGCATATTGGTGTACAAAGCAGAAAAAGCTAATTTGCAAGAGCGTAATGAATATGCCCATTTTTATCTGGCACACTTAATTCACGTAAATAATTGGGATTTGGTTGATGTAAGCTGCCGATTTATTTTAGGGGAATATTTAAAAAATAATGACCGCTCACTTCTGTACGAACTTGCAGCATCAAAGTGCGTTTGGGAGCGCAGAATTTCAATTATAACTTGCCTTCACTTTATTAAAAAAGGCGATTTTGAAGATGCTTTACGTATTTCTGATCTACTCCTCTCCGATTCTCACAAATTGATCCAAAAAGCAGTTGGTTGGATACTTCGCGAAATTGGAAATCTCGATTACGATGTAGAGCTTGCCTTTTTACTTGAAGATGATCGGTACAAAAAGATGCCCCGCACTATGCTTCGGTATGCCATCGAGAAATTTGATCACCCCACGCGTCAGCAGTTCTTATCCGGCACTGTTTGAGCTGTCTACTCGTTTAATAGAAAACTGATATTGATTTGTTCAGTGGCATTTTCAGGTGATCGAATTTCGGAATATTGACCATGAATTTGTTTAATTAACGTTTGTATGAGGGTAAGCCCCAATGTTTGTTTGGGATTGGCTCCAAATCCTCTGGCATTGCTTCCGTTATGAACCACACTCATAGTAACTTCGGTATTTTGCTGATGCAACATCACTTTTATAAATCCAGATTCCCCATGTTTAAACGCGTGCTTGATCCGATCGATGATAATCTCGTTCAACAACAAAGAACAGGGTACTGCTTTCACTAAGTCAAGATTTACACTTGAAACATCAGCCAGCAGCGAAACTTCTCTATTATTTAACAACGTATTATTGGCCAGTTCGTGCAGTAAATCCTCCACATAGATATCGTAATCGATATTTGCTAGAGTTTCACTTTGATAAAGCCGTTCGTGTACTAACGAAATAGACTGTATCCTCGCTTGACTTTCGGTTAACACCTCTTTTACTCTATTATTTGAAGTGGATTGCTGCTGAAGTTGAAGAATTCCTGAAATTACAGCGAGGTTATTTTTTACTCGATGATGTATTTCGGCTAGTAGAATATTTTTTTCGTCTAAACTCTTCCGAATCTGTTCGTTGGCCATTTTTCTTTGTGTGATGTCGGTAGCAACCACCACTTTACCAACCACCTCTTCTTTGGCATTTAAAAGGTCACTTTGCGAATATAAAATAGGAACTCTTTGGCCATCAGATACAATTATTTCGGTTTCTAAATTAGTAATTGTGTGAGAAGCGCCCGTAGTTTGTAAATCTAATTCCCCACTGAATACCGACCTCAATGGACGATCGATGAGTTCTGCCCGTTCCAATTTAAGCATGCTTAATGCAGCTTTATTACATCCTACAATGTGATGGTGATCATCTGTTACCAAGAGCGCTTCATTAATCGACTCGATAATACTATCCAAATAATCTCTAGCCAACGTTCGCTTTCGCAGGTTAAGGGCCATTTTGTTAAAAGCTTTGGCCAGCTCGCCGATCTCATCATCGTTTTTTATTTCAACCTGTTGATCAAGGTCACCCGCACCCAGTGCTTCTGCACTTTTACTCAAAGTCTTGAGTGGATTTGCAATAGATCGATACAAATAAAAGGCAATACCCACACTTATAAGCAGCAGAATAGCCGAAAGAAAAATAATGACATAACCTGAAAACTGTATCTGTGCATCAAGGCGTGCATTTTCTGTGATCTGCTGACGTATCACCTCTTCGCGCAAATCTGAGATAATAGGCAAAATATTTACCCTGAAATAAGGGCTAATCGAAGTAGTAAAAAAGGTAGAGCTTTGCTCTCCATCTTCACTCAATAAGTCTAACCACTCAAGGCTCAATTGTTCGTAAAGGAAAAAACGCTCATCGCATTCTGTAATTAATTCATTGATCGCAACAAAATCGTCTCCTACGTTAATAGAAATTAATTGCTCAAGGGCATCAAAAGACTGTTTAACATGCCCGATATTATATTCAAAGCGTTCGGTTAGCATTTCTGCATTCGGCTCATCGAATGTAATTTGCTCTGAATCTACCTCTTCGACGGCGTTTAACGATGATAACGTAAATAGCGATTGATATAAATATGTTTCGATAGATGCGGTTAGTTCTACCATACGAGTAACGGTAGCATTCTCCGAAACCAATTGCTTTTGCAGCGAGTTGCTATACTTATTAGAAGTGATGCCTATAGCAGCTATTAATAAGCTAATTGAGAAAAAGCTCAGAACTATTTTCTTACCCAGATTCAACGACTTTTTTTAATAAGAACTTACTACACAGAGAAAGAAATCTCTCGCCTCAATTATTAGAAAAAAATCATGTAACAAAGCTTCATCTGGCTTGCAACAATAGTGCTATGGTTAATTATATGCTCTATTATACTTTTTTCACTCTCAAAATCGTGAAAAAAAAATCGATGGTTAACCATTTAATAATTTAGGAACTAATCGATTGAGCGAGAACTGTTTAAGTATATTTCTTTAAAAGCCGTTTTGAAATGCTCCATTTCCTCTGGTAAACCTATTGTAATTCTGATACACTGTGGCAAGCCAAAAGCATTAATCCGCCTAAGAATTACCCCTTTTTTAAGCATTTCGAGGGTCACATATTCAGCAGTTTCTTCATCTGGCATTTCAATCATTATAAAATTTGCGGCTGAAGGAGCATAACTCACCGAATATTTATCAAAAAAATGATATAAATCTCTTTTTCCTTCTTCCACAATGTTAGTACTAGTTTGCATAAAATTGTGGTCATTAAAGGCTGCCAAAGCAGCAGCTTGGCCAAGTGTTCCAGGCTCAAATGCTAATCTCGTTTTCATCAAATAATTGATTAAATGAGGCTCTGCAATTGCATACCCAACTCTAAAACCTGCAAGTCCATAACCTTTCGAAAATGTTCGTAGAATAATCACATTTTCTGGTTGATTTGATAGCACATCGGGGTAATCTGAAATCGTATGCGCATACTCGAAATAGGCTTCATCCATCACAATTAATACATCTTTAGGAACTTGCTGCAACAACCACTGGTATTCATTATTTGTGATGTATGTACCTGTTGGATTGTTCGGATTGGCGATATAAATCATCTTAGTATGCTCATCAATTGCATTCACAATACCTTTTATATCGAACTTATATGCATTTGTAAGAGGGATTCGTTTTACTTTAATTCCACGAATTTTTGCCTGCACATAGATCCCAATGAAGGTCGCATCCGCTGTAATCAAGTTTTCTTTATTTTGGAAAAAGGTGCGACATAAACCCGCCAGCAAGCTTTCTGAACCGGCACCACACATAATACGGTTCATGTTAAAGGAGTAACGTTCTGCAATTTCTGTGCGAAGTGCCCTTGCTGCTGGATCTGGATAATCATGAACAATACTAAGCGCATTATTTACAGCTTCATCAACTTTTGGGCTACGGCCTAGTCTGTTTTCATTCGAAGCCAATTTTGAAATTCGTGCAGGCTGATAGTGCTCTTGTACCTCGACAATAGTTTTACCCGGCACATAGGCTTTCAATTCCTCGATATTAAACGGAACAAGTGATTTTCTGATACTCATAAATTACTCCAACTTTTTGTTAAAGATAGCGATGTTCTCACTTTCTCTCTCACAGTATTTCGCTTTTGATGCGAACCCTTTTTATTGCCTATTTTACTGTATGAAAAATTGTTTAGTTACCGGCGCAAGTAAAGGAATAGGATATCAAACAAGCCAATTGTTGGCTCAGCAAGGCCATACCGTACTTGCTGTTGCTCGTTCAGCCACTTCTCTACAATCTTTGGCAGATTCCAACCATCACATAATTCCGGTATCGGCCGATTTATCTACCGAAGAAGGGCTCAATATTGTACGCAAGGCACTAAGTAAGCTCAATCATTTAGATATTATCATAAATAATGCAGCCACCTTAGAAAACACTCCTTTCATGGATACGAAAATAAATAGTTGGAAACAGCTGTTCGAAATAAACTTTTTTTCGATAGTTCAGTTAATACAGGCCTGTAAACCACTAATGGAAAAGAACAGCCACATCGTAAATATTGGTAGTATGGGCGGCGTTCAAAATAGTAAAAAATTTAAGGGTTTAAGTGCCTATAGCGCTAGTAAAGGGGCTCTGGCTATCTTAACCGAGTGTCTGGCATTAGAATTTGCTGATGATGAAATTGCAGTTAATTGCCTGGCACTTGGAGCTGTTTCAACCGAAATGCAAAAAGAAGCCTTTCCAAATTTTAATGCTCCTGTTAGTCCAATTGAGATGGGGAAATTTATTTCCGATTTTGCATTAAATGGTCATACCTTCATAAACGGTAAGATTTTACCTATATCTTTCAGTGATCCTGAATAATTTTCAATCACAATCATTACTAAACTAGTATCATCAATACTATGAGATTATCTATATCACTATTTTTAGGGGTTTTCTTTATACTAAATGTAGGCACCGCTGATTCTAATGCACAATCCGTAAAAATACTTGGCTCCAACACGTTAAATGGCGCCATTAACGGTGTTGTGCTTGGTGGGGCTACAATGTTTGTTACCGATAAAAAAGTAAATGCTCCATTCAATAAAAACCTTGAAGATTTGTATGCCCTTCAGGTAGGTTTAGGCATAGGCACATTGTATGGTGTTAGCATGGGAGCGTATGATGTGGTTACCGGTGAAGGTCGCCAAATACTTGTTTCCGGCTTTTTCAACGATGGAAACAACAGTTCAATTATTGCACTAATGGACACCTTTTATGGGGCCGCTGCCGGGGGTATTATAGCTCTATCAGTGAGTTTGGTTTCTAACGATCCTATTATTGAAGCTATGCAATATGGCATAGGATATGGCGCATTTATCGGCTTTGGATTTGGTTTAGTCGATATGTTTATGATTGCTCAAAGATCGAGCGAACCAATTGCTTTTAATAAGCAAAACACGATACTAGCCCCTGGAATTACAACCATTGATTTTGAAAATGGGCACTCTATTGGATTAGTGAATCCTTCATTAACACCCATTTTACAGGTTAATAATCACTCAATGAGCCAACGATTGCAACCAACACTCGAAATCATAAACTTACGAATGGAATTCTAAGATTATTTATCTCGAACTAATCCTTTCAGTATATCTCTAACGGTATTTATATGCCCAATCAGGGAGTGATTGACACCGTCACTTAAAAAATTCCAGGCTTCAACTTGGGCTCCCATTCTATTGCCTTGTGGATCGATAATGATGCCATTTTTACCAGAAACAACCTCAATAACTTGATCAAGATCCTTGGATTCAATGGTAAACTCATGCAAAGGATGTGTTCTTACTAATTCTTGTACTACTTTTGATGGAGTAATCCATATTAGTGGATTTGACACAAATTCTTGAAGTGTATCCTGAATTGTATTCAAATTTTCCCAGGTTTCTGATAATGGGATTAGAGTACGATTAGGTGCAATATTTAATCGTTGAGCATCAAAAGTACCTACGTTAATGAATACCCAATCTGGTTCGTGTACAATCACATCTCTATCTAGCCTTCTAAGAATATCGGTTGTAGTAGATCCTGAGATTCCGGCATTAATAAATGTGAAGTCTGCACCATCTGTTGATATTTCAAGAACCTCTTGCAAAATAGAAAACCAACCTTGAGAGTCTTCGGTATATGAATCACCAATTGCTGCAATTGTTTCGGATCCATCAAAGGGGAGTTTATCAATAAGGTTAGTGATTTCATCTTCCTTTAGTAATTCTAAAGCAGCTTGTTTTGCACTCTTTCGAAGATTTTGTCTACTTAATTCCAGCTCATGTTTCGTTAACCCTAGCATATTCGCTTCTGCACCGTTCAAATCAATGGCAGGCATAAGTGGGAATCTCTTCTTCAAATGAAAAAAAGGTACAATAAACTGCTCAATTAAGGTTTTAGTTTCTTCTTTTTTATCGCTCATAATCTTGCGTTTAACATCTTGTTTGTTAATTCAGTCATGCCAATAGTTGCAGGTTCATTAATGTGCTCCCAATCTTGCAACGCATAGTGATCTGTAAATCCCGGATCTATAATGTATTTTGCTGTACTATTCGATGCGTAATGTATTAAACCAGCTGCAGGATAAACAACCAGTGAAGTACCAACTACAATTAAAACCTCAGCTTTTGAGACAATTTCAGCTGCATTTTCAATCATTGGTACCAATTCTCCAAACCACACTATCGCAGGCCTTAATTGGCTACCGTCAGGATGAAGATCCCCTATATGTATATGCTTATACCCAATATCAATAATGGAAGATGTATCCAAAGAACTACAAGCTTTTGTTAGCTCTCCATGTAAATGTACGACGTTGGTTGAACCTGCTCTTTCGTGTAGATCATCTACATTTTGAGTAATAACGGTTACATCAAATTGATCTTCTAAAGCTGCAATTGCGAAATGTGCCTTGTTTGGCTGAACTTCTTTTAATTGATTTCGCCGCAGGTTATAGAACTCAAGAACTAACTCTTTATTTCTATCCCAACCATCAATGCTTGCAACTTCATATACATCATGTCCTTCCCACAAGCCGCCACTATCTCGGAATGTTTTAAGTCCACTTTCGGCGCTTACACCTGCCCCGGTAAGAACTACCAGTTTTTTATTTTGCATCCATCAATTGGAGATTAAACCATGAGCTATTCATGTTGAAATCTTCCACAACCTGACTCATAGTTTCCGAATTGAAAGTTGTTAATAACTCATTCACTTCTTCTTGTAGATTCTTTAGAGCGTTGTTCACCAAATCGCGATTAAATCCTTGATCGCCCAAATTAATCGTAAACTCCATCGAAATAATTCTACCCAGAGCCCTGCCAAGCTGAACCAACTTACGCTGAGGCATTTTTGTATCAATCTCGAAATTCAGGTAGTCTTTGAAATAATCCGATGACTGAACAGTTAGTTCGTATTCTTTCAGAAATTCATATAGGTTAGTGCTCTTTAGCTTCCTCATCATTTTAAGTACAGATTCACTTATTTGCTGATAAAGGATATCGTTGGAACCTTCAAAAATCTGAAATGGACGGCTATCAACCACCGAACGGCCCGCAATGTGATCAAGACGATATCCTTTAGCTCCGGTAAGTTGTAATAATGATTGTGAAGCGCGCTGCATATAATCAGTAACAACCGATTTTATTGCGTTTGCTTCAACATCCATTCGGGACGTATTTTTTTGTAGAGGCACATGTTGGCTAGTGAAATTACACATTGCCGAACAAACCGTAAAATATGATTGTAATTTTGAAACTCTCAATTTAACCTGATCATAATCGATTAAGCTTTTGCCACCCACTAATCGGTCTTTACAATGTTCAACAGCTTCTTCCATCATACGTTTTAGAAAACCCATTCCCATTCCAGGAAATTGAAGTCGACTTCGGTGCAATAAATCTAACATCAAAGTTATACCTGTACCTCTGCCCTGCAATTTATGATCTTCAGGTACTTCAATATTAACGCGATTTCGACCGTATGGTAGCATATAAAGGCCTAGATTATTGTAAAACTCTTCAACCTCAATTCCCCCATTTCTGGTGTCGTGTATAAAGAAAGATATATCACGACCTAATGTGCCTTTAGAATCGACACCACGCGCGGTCATTAACCAATAGTCAGCCATACCAGTTAAGCCTGCCCAGTGTTTAAGTCCTTCTATTTTATAAACACCTTTATCTGCATTATAGGTATAGGAAGTTTGCATCTTCAATGCTTCAGAACCATAGTCAGGCTCTGTTATCATTAACCCCCCCATTTTATTATTCTCAATCACACGTTTATAAACAGATTGTTTTACAGATTCATCGGCATAATTGGCAATAGGCTGTAAAAATAAGGCTCCATTTATTCCCATCATGAGGGATAATGGTAGTGATTGATATGAACTAGCTTCTAACATAGAAAGTGCTTCGGCTGTGTTCCCACCAAGTCCACCATACTCTGATGGGATAAAAGCTGCCAAAGGAGATACGTCCAATATTTTAGTTAACGAATCTTCAGAAATACCTCGCTTAAGAGCACTTTTGCTAGTCTCTTGGTTCTTTTTAAAAATCTCAGCTAATCTCTTTTTATACTCAGATAAGAATGATTCGAAATCAATCATATAAATCGTGTTTTTAAGTGTTATAAGGCTACAATATACGATTTATTTTTAGAAGTAGTTCCAATGATTCTTTTTATAAAAAAACCCCAGGATCGTTAGATCGAGGGGTTTAGTTAAAGAGGGAGAGGCGGCGACCTACTCTACCGCGAAAGCAGTACCATCGGCGCTGCAGGGCTTAACGGCCGTGTTCGGAATGGGAACGGGTGGGGCCCCTGCGCAATAGCCACCTCAATAAGATCAGTAAAATAATTCTTTGACATGATCCCACCCGTGGGGGGTGGGTACCAACGCGGGCGTTGGTCGAAGAAGCGTGAGTTGGATTGTGCTTGAACTTGCGCCCCGGACTTGGGGTGGTGCAAGCTCTATAAATAAAGCCAATGGCCTAATTAGTACGGCTCGGCTGAACATGTTACCATGCGTACACCTGCCGCCTATCTACCTGGTGGTCTTCCAGGAGGCTCATGGGGAATACTTATCTTGGAGCGGGCTTCGCGCTTAGATGCATTCAGCGGCTTATCCCTTCCGCACATAGCTACCCTGCGATGCATGCGACCACACAACAGGTACACTAGCGGTGCGTCCACTCCGGTCCTCTCGTACTAGGAGCAGCCCTCCTCAATATTCCTACGCCCACAGCAGATAGAGACCGAACTGTCTCACGACGTTCTGAACCCAGCTCGCGTACCGCTTTAATTGGCGAACAGCCAAACCCTTGGGACCTTCTCCAGCCCCAGGATGCGATGAGCCGACATCGAGGTGCCAAACCTCCCCGTCGATATGAACTCTTGGGGGAGATAAGCCTGTTATCCCCGGAGTACCTTTTATCCTTTGAGCGATGGCCCTTCCATGCGGTGCCACCGGATCACTAAACCCCACTTTCGTGCCTGCTCGACCTGTATGTCTCGCAGTCAAGCACCCTTATGCTTTTACACTCTACGCACGATTGCCGACCGTGCTGAGGGTACCTTTGGGAGCCTCCGTTACTCTTTAGGAGGCGACCGCCCCAGTCAAACTACCCACCATACACTGTTCCCTGCTCGGGTTAGACTTCACCTGTAGCAAGGGCGGTATTTCAAGGGTGACTCCACAACGCCTGGCGACGCCGCTTCAAAGTCTCCCGCCTATCCTACACATGCTACAGCTAAAGCCAATGTAAAGTTGTAGTAAAGGTTCACGGGGTCTTTTCGTCCCGCTGCGGGTAATCGGCGTCATCACCGATACCACAATTTCACCGAGCTCATGGCCGAGACAGTGCCCAAGTCGTTACACCATTCGTGCAGGTCGGAACTTACCCGACAAGGAATTTCGCTACCTTAGGACCGTTATAGTTACGGCCGCCGTTTACTGGGGCTTCAGTTAAGGGCTTCGCCGAAGCTAACCCCCTTCCTTAACCTTCCAGCACCGGGCAGGTGTCAGTCCCTATACTTCGCCTTGCGGCTTTGCAGAGACATGTGTTTTTGGTAAACAGTCGCTTGGGCCTTTTCACTGCGCCCACGCCGAGGCGTGGGGATCCTTCTCCCGAAGTTACGGATCTAATTTGCCTAGTTCCTTAGCCATGAATTACTCGAGCACCTGAGGATACTCTCCTCACCCACCTGTGTCGGTTTGGGGTACGAGCGACTCTAACAAACTACGACGCTTTTCTTGGCAGCATGATTACCTCCACTATCCCTTCCCCTTGCGGGTCCGGGTACTGTCGGGATTCAGCCTTAATGGGAGACGGATTTGCCTGCCCCCCGGCCTACGCCCTTCAACCACGCATTTCGTCGCGTGGCGGGAGTGTCACTTCTGCGTCACGCCTTAGCCTAACGCCAGAGTCGGTAGCGGAATATTTAACCGCTTTGCCATCGGCTTCCCCGGCCTCACCGGGTACACCTTAGGTCTCGACTAACCCTGATCCGATTAGCGTTGATCAGGAACCCTTGGGTTTGCGGTGGAAGGGTTTTTCACCCTTCTTATCGTTACTCATGCCTACAGTTTCGCTTCCAGCCGCTCCAGCACCCCTCACGGTGGCACCTTCGACGCAGGCTGGAATGCTCCCCTACCGAATTTTCATTCCCACAGCTTCGGCACCGGACTTATGCCCGATTATTATCGACGCCGAGTCGCTTGACTAGTGAGCTATTACGCACTCTTTAAAGGAATGGCTGCTTCTAAGCCAACCTCCTAGTTGTCTGAGCAACTCAACTTTCTTTGATCAACTTAGCCCGGATTTAGGGGCCTTAGCTGGTGGTCTGGGTTGTTCCCCTCTCGCCGTAGGACGTTATCACCCCACGACTGACTGCCTGGTGGCTCTGTGCCGGCATTCGGAGTTTGTCTCGGTTTGGTACCCGGTGAAGGGCCCTAGCCGAATCAGTGCTCTACCTCCGGACAGACAAAACCAGACGCTATACCTAAATATATTTCGGGGAGTACGAGCTATCTCCAAGTTTGATTGGCCTTTCACCCCTATCCACAGCTCATCCGAAGACTTTTCAACGTCAACCGGTTCGGGCCTCCATGGCGTTTTACCGCCACTTCACCCTGGCCATGGATAGATCACTTGGTTTCGCGTCTACCCCGCTGTACTGCTCGCCCTATTCAGACTCGCTTTCGCTGCGGCTGCACCCCTCCAGGGGCTTAACCTCGCACAACAGGAGTAACTCGTAGGCTCATTATACAAAAGGCACGCCGTCACCACGCTCAAGGCATGGCTCCGACCGCTTGTAAGCACACGGTTTCAGGTACTATTTCACTCGCCTTCTCGGCGTTCTTTTCACCTTTCCCTCACGGTACTGGTTCACTATCGGTCATGCAGATGTATTTAGCCTTACCGGATGGTGCCGGCAGATTCACGCAAGGTTTCACCGGCCTCGCGCTACTCAGGATACCCGCCATACATATATCATTACACCTACAGGCCTATCACCTTCTGTGGGGCCGCTTTCCAGGCGGCTTCGATTTCTGATATATACACTTACGCAGGTCCTACAACCCCGCAGCCCGTAGGCCACGGTTTGGGCTCCTCCCCGTTCGCTCGCCACTACTTAGGGAATCACTATTGTTTTCTCTTCCTCCGGGTACTTAGATGTTTCAGTTCCCCGGGTATGCCTCCACGCCTTACGGCGTGGCTCTATTGGGTTGCCCCATTCGGAAATCTACGGATCTACACTTTTTTGCAGTTCCCCGTAGCTTATCGCAGCTTTACACGTCCTTCATCGCCTCTGCATGCCAAGGCATCCACCGTGTGCCCTTTTCCGCTTTGTTTATAGAACTTGCACGACCCTCATCTTGCGATGACGCCCGTGCGCAGCTTCAAGGTTTAATTGTGGTCTGCCTGGCTTGGGAAAGCCAAACAGATACCTTTGGCGCATCTCGAATCACTTCGAGACGCTAATATTGAGTGAATACAACTCGCGTTGCATTCAACTACTTTTTACTCATTACTTCTTCATCATGTCAAAGAACTGCCCGCCGCGCGGGCACACTGTTTCGGATCGCTTTCATCGCCTTCAAACAGACAAATCCATCCATCCTAGAACATTCATTATGCCTATCATTGGCCTCGGGAGGCACGCCTCCGCTCATCAACCAATCTTCCATTAATTCAAAAAATATATGTGGAGCTACGGGGATTCGAACCCCGGACCCCCTGCTTGCAAAGCAGGTGCTCTAGCCAGCTGAGCTATAGCCCCATCGCTGTGGGCTTGGGAGGACTTGAACCTCCGACCTCACGCTTATCAGGCGTGCGCTCTAACCACCTGAGCTACAAGCCCTGCTCGGGTTTCCGGCTCAGGTTGGCCGCAGCCTACCACGCCTTCACATGTAAAAGCACAAAACAGATTGTTTGTAACGAGCCGCGTAAGATCGTCGCTTCGGAAACCTAAACGGCTCCCTCAACAAGCTCTCCGTGAAAGGAGGTGATCCAGCCGCACCTTCCGGTACGGCTACCTTGTTACGACTTAGCGCCAGTTACCAGGCTTACCCTAGGCAGCTGCCTCCCGAAGGTTAGCACGCCGACATCAGGTACTCCTGACTTCCATCGCTTGACGGGCGGTGTGTACAAGGCCCGGGAACGTATTCACCGCGTCATTGCTGATACGCGATTACTAGCGATTCCAACTTCATGGAGTCGAGTTGCAGACTCCAATCCGAACTGAGATTGGTTTTATGGATTTGCGCCTCATCACTGAGTGGCGACCCATTGTACCAACCATTGTAGCACGTGTGCAGCCCTGGACGTAAGGGCCATGATGACTTGACGTCGTCCCCACCTTCCTCACTACTTGCGTAGGCAGTCTGGCTAGAGTCCCCACCATTACGTGCTGGTAACTAACCACAGGGGTTGCGCTCGTTGCGGGACTTAACCCAACACCTCACGGCACGAGCTGACGACAGCCATGCAGCACCTTCTACCGCGCCCCGAAGGGACTCCCTGTTTCCAGAGATAGCACGGCAAATTTAGCCCAGGTAAGGTTCCTCGCGTTGCATCGAATTAAGCCACATGCTCCACCGCTTGTGCGGGCCCCCGTCAATTCCTTTGAGTTTCATCGTTGCCGACGTACTCCCCAGGTGGCATACTTAATGCGTTAACTGCAGCACTGACCCAACAGGGCCAACACCTAGTATGCATCGTTTACGGCGTGGACTACCAGGGTATCTAATCCTGTTCGCTCCCCACGCTTTCGTGCCTCAGCGTCAGTTGTAGACCAGCAGGCCGCCTTCGCCACTGATGTTCTTCGTAATATCTATGCATTTCACCGCTACACTACGAATTCCACCTGCCTCTTCTACACTCAAGACGCCCAGTATCCAAGGCCATTTTACCGTTAAGCGGCAAGATTTCACCTCAGACTTAGACGCCCGCCTACGCACCCTTTACACCCAATGATTCCGGACAACGCTTGCACCCTCCGTATTACCGCGGCTGCTGGCACGGAGTTAGCCGGTGCTTATTCATCAGGTACCGTCACACCAAGTCGAAACTCGGCCGTTCTTCCCTGATAAAAGTCGTTTACAACCCATAGGGCCGTCTTCCGACACGCGGCGTGGCTGCGTCAGGCTTTCGCCCATTGCGCAAGATTCCTCACTGCTGCCCTCCGTAGAGGTCTGGGCCGTGTCTCAGTCCCAGTGTGGGGGATCATCCTCTCAGACCCCCTAGCTATCATCGCCTTGGTGAGCCGTTACCTCACCAACTAACTAATAGCACGCAGACCCATCTTCAACCGCCCGAAGGCTTTAACAACTGTGGCCATGCGGCCCCGCTGCATTATGCGGTATTAGCACCACTTTCGCAGTGTTATCCCCCAGTTAAAGGCAGGTTATCTACGCGTTACTCACCCGTTCGCCAGTCTCCAGCAGAAGCAAGCTCCCACCTTCTCCTTCGACTTGCATGTGTTAAGCCCGCCGCCAGCGTTCGTCCTGAGCCAGGATCAAACTCTCCATTGTAAATTATAAAATATATATACTCTGTGAGCTCGACCCTACGCTTCCTCAATCTTCAAAAGAATATCAAGCTTATTTAAGCTCGCACAAACAATCTGTTTTATGCTTCATTATGTCAAAAAACAACTGCCTCAGAATTTCCGTGACAGATTCCAAAGATAAGGCACTTTGGTAGCCGTTGTCAAGTGCAAAATGAATTAAATTTCATTTTACATAAAAAAAGTGATGCCTATTTGGCATCACCAATTTCAATAATTCAAAATAATGTTATTCAGCGTCCTTTGCTGAATTTTCCTTTTCTTCTGCAAAAGATTCGGCAACCTCTGCTTTTGGAGTATCACTGGTAGTTGGTGTATTCGATTTACCAGCACGTCTTGTACGCTTTTTCTTGGTAGTTTTACCTTCCGGCTTAATATCGTTGAAATCAACGAGTTCGATAACCGCCATTTCTGCACCATCACCTTGACGGAAACCGAGTTTAATTATTCGTGTGTATCCGCCTGGTCTATCCTTACTTTGTGGTCCAATTTCAGAGAATAGTTTCTTAACCGTCTCTTTATTTTGTAGAGAAGAAAATACCATTCGCCGGTTTAGAAGATTGTCTTCTTTAGCACGTGTAATTAGGGGTTCAACAAATTTTCGAAGCTCTTTCGCTTTTGCTATTGTTGTAGTAATCCTTTGTTCTTTTACAAGCGCCATTGTTAGCGCTCGCATCGTTGCTTTTCTATGGGAAGCAGTTCTACTTAATTTTCTGCCTTTTACTCTATGGCGCATAACAAATTTCCTTCTTAGTCTAGGTATTTAGATACATCCATTCCGAATTGAAGATTCTTTTCTTCAATCACTTCAATCAATTCGGTAAGTGATTTCTTACCAAAGTTTCGGAATTTCAATAAGTCTTGTTCATCTCGTGCAACCAATTCGCCAATAGAGTTTATATTGGCAGATTTCAAGCAATTGTAAGCACGAACACTCAAATTAAGATCTTCGATGCTGGTGCGTAGCAAATTTGCAACGCGTTGTTTTTCAGCATCAACTTCTTCTTCTTCTTGAGTGAAGGGTTCTTCAATTTTTTCAGTAATAAACTTTTCTATATGTTCTTTAAGAATCTTTCCGGCTAATGTTAACGCCTCTTTAGCATTTACTGAGCCATCAGTTTCTACATCCATTACTAATTTTTCATAATCAGTACGTTGACCAACGCGAACATTTTCTACATTGAACTTTACAGATTTAATTGGTGTAAAGATCGCATCAATTGGAATAAGGTTAATATCTTCGTCTTCGAACGACATCTCTTCAGCCGGAACGTAACCTCGGCCACGGCCTACACGAAGTTCTATTTCAAGCTCAGCATCATCGGCTAAGTTTGCAATAACAAGATCGGTATTTAGAACATCATACTCGGCAGTAGCTTCATCAATATCGGCAGCAGTTAATGTTCCGCCACCTTTTTTAGTAAGATGAATTACACCCCCAGACTGCTCAATCTGTTTAAATCTAACTTGCTTGAAGTTTAGAATAATCTCGTAAACATCTTCCTTAACCCCGGTAATGCTTGAGTATTCATGATCAACACCATTAATTTTGATCGCAGTGATTGCAATACCTGGTAGTGATGACAGTAATACTCGGCGAAAGGAATTACCGATGGTTACCCCAAAACCTCTTTCAAGTGGTTGCAACACAAATGTGCCAAAGCTATTATCATCTTTGACTACATCCAGGCTTTCGGGCATTTGAATGCTATAATTACTCATAATAGTACGGTAAATCTTTAAAATTACTTTGAATAAAGCTCGATGATGAGCTGAACGTTTATGTTCTCAGGAATTTCTTCCATTGGTGGAACATATAAGAATTTCCCACTACGGGATTTTGCGTCAACTTCAACCCATTTGTACTTACTTCTAGGGGCAGTACTCAGCGAGTCATCTACAACTTCTAGGTTTCTTGATTTCGGACGGAGCGAAATCACATCGCCAGGGCGCACCACAAACGATGGAATATTTACAGTTTGACCATTCACAGTAATATGCTTGTGGCTAACCAATTGACGTGCTTGACGTCGAGTTTTAGCAAATCCTAAACGGAATACTGTATTATCAAGCCGAGATTCAAGTGCTTGAAGCAAATTTTCGCCTGTAACCCCTTCTTGTGCGGTTGCAGCTTCATATAAATTACGGAATTGTTTTTCTAGCAAACCGTAGGTGTATTTTGCTTTTTGCTTTTCTTCAAGCTGAACAGCGTATTCCGATTTTCTTTGAAATCTTGAACGACCATGCTGTCCTGGACCGTAAGGCTTTCTTTCTAATGCTTTACTAGCACCAAAAATTGGCTCTCTGAAACGTCTAGCTTTCTTTTGTTTTGGGCCTCTGTATCTTGCCATTTCTTATAAATATAACTGGTTAAACTCTTCTGCGTTTTGGTGGTCTGCATCCATTATGTGGAATCGGGGTACGATCAATGATCTGGGTAACTTCAAGACCGGCATTAGCCATTGCACGTACAGCTGCCTCACGTCCAGAACCAGGACCTTTTACAAATACTTCCACTCTGCGCAGTCCCATATCATATGCGGTTTTAGATGCAGTTTCGGCACTTAACTGAGCAGCATAAGGGGTATTTTTTCTAGAACCTCGAAATCCTTCTTTACCTGCAGAAGACCATGAAAGCACATTACCATTACCATCTGTAATAGTTACAATAACGTTGTTGAATGTAGCTTTAACAAAAGCCATTCCACTTGGGTCACTAACCTGATTCTTCTTTTTTCTCTTAGCTGCCGCTTTGGGTTGTTTCTTTGCCATTTTGATTACTTAAATTATTTAACTGCTTTCTTTTTACCGGCCACAGTACGCTTTTTACCTTTGCGAGTACGTGCATTTGTTTGTGTGCCTTGCCCTCTTACTGGCAAACCTTTTCTATGGCGAACTCCTCGGTAACTACCAATCTCAATTAAACGGCGAATGTTGCCATTAACTTCGCTGCGAAGAGCACCTTCAACTTTATATTCTTCTTCAATAAAATTTCGGATTGCACTTACTTGATCTTCAGACCAATCAACAACTTTGATATTCTGATCAATATCCAAAGTATTTAGAATTCGCTCGGCTTGTGTACGACCGATTCCGTGAATGTAAGTAAGACCAATCAGGCCTCTTTTTTGTTTAGGTAAATCAATTCCTGCTATACGTGCCATATAAATGTATGCTTATCCCTGACGTTGTTTATGACGTGGGTTCTTTTTGTTGATTACATAAAGACGTCCTTTCCGGCGAACAATTTTGTCGTCAGAACTACGCTTTTTTACAGAAGATCTAGTTTTCATCTCGATTGAAGTTATTTATAACGATAAGTGATTCTACCTTTTGTTAAATCATACGGCGACATTTCAACTGCTACTCTATCACCAGGCAAAATTTTGATGTAATACATACGCATTTTACCAGATACATGAGCAAGGATTTCATGTCCGTTATCGAGCTGTACTCTGAACTGTGCGTTCGGTAAAGCTTCTAATATTTCTCCGTCTTGTTTAATAGGCTCTTGTTTAGCCATATAGAATTACGTTATCAGGATTTTTTGATAGCTCAGCAATATAATCAAAAGTACTTAAAATGTCAGCCTCTCCTTCACGAACTACCACGTCGTGTTCGAAGTGTGCTGAGTACCTATTATCTGCTGTAATAATTGTCCAGCCATCATTAAGTGTTTTAACTTTCCACGTTCCCATATTTATCATGGGTTCGATTGCTAAAGTCATACCAGAACGCAAGCGTTCGCCACGACCTCTTTTACCATAATTTGGTACACTTGGATCTTCGTGTAAAGAACGCCCCAATCCATGACCTACCAAATCTCGAACTACGCCGAACCCCTCTGCCTCGCAGTGGGATTGAACAGCGTATCCAATATCTCCAATTCGCTTGCCATGTACTGCTTCATCAATGCCTTTGTATAAGGATGCAAGCGTTGTTTTTAAAAGATGCCATGTTTCATCATCACATTCACCAACCGCAAATGTGTAGGCATGATCCCCAAAATATCCATCGAGTTCCACACCGCAATCAATAGAAACTATGTCACCTTCTTTTAAAACACGTTTTCCGGGAATACCATGAACAACTTCTTCATTTACAGATATACAAAGTGTTCCTGGAAACGGATTATCTGCCGGACCGTACCCTTTAAAAGCAGGTCTGGCGTTATGTTTCTTTATAAAATCTTCAGCAATTACATCTAATTTTCCGGTTTCAATTCCCGGTTCAATGTATTTACTCACTTCTGCAAGAGTGTGTGAAACCAATTGTGCACTTGCACGCATTTTTTCTATTTCACGCTCACTCTTTAGATAAATCATATCAGGCTCTTCTACGGCCTTTGATTTTACCAGTTTTCATGAATCCATCATAATGTCTCATCATCAAGTGGCTTTCAATTTGTTGTAACGTATCTAGTGCTACTCCAACAATAATCAGCAAGCTTGTTCCACCATAAAAGAGTGCGAAACCAGGTGTAACTCCAAAGTTAATCACAATGGCGGGTAATATTGCCACAAACGATAGAAACAAAGATCCAGGAAGTGTGATTTTAGTTAAAATATTGTCAATGAACTCAACAGTAGCTTTTCCAGGTCGAACGCCCGGAATAAAACCACCTTGTCTTTTCATAGTATCAGCCATTTCTTTCGGATTAATGGCAATAGCCGTATAGAAAAATGTAAAGAACACACAGATTATGAAGAACACAATTGAATACAATAAGCCTGAGTAATCAACCGACCATGCAGTAAGCATTTGAATAGTTTCATTTTCTGGAAAAAACGAACCAACAGTGCTCGGAATAAACATAATTGATTGTGCAAAAATAATAGGCATTACACCCGCTGCATTAACACGCAATGGCAAGTATTGTGTAGTACCACCATATACTTTACGTCCAACAACGCGCTTTGCATACTGTACAGGAATTTTTCTTGTACCTTGAGTTAGCAATACAACCGCTGCAATAATTAATACCAAAACTGCTATTTCGATCAACACGATGATAGCGTTACTTTTGGTAGTTACCTCATTAATAAGGTTAGCTGGTAACACAGCTATAATACCTATCATGATGATTAGTGAAATACCATTGCCAATTCCACGATCAGTTATACGTTCACCTAACCACATTACAAAAGTTGTACCTGCTGTTAGAACAATCACCGAAGTTATTGTAAAAGCCAAGTGGTTTACAACAATAGCTTGCGGAGCAGTTGCAATCAAATTAATAGAAAACGCAATAGACTGTAAAGCAGTAATACCAACGGTTCCATAGCGTGTTAATCTAGTAATCTTACGCCGCCCTTCTTCTCCCTCTCGTTGTAATTTCTGGAAATATGGGACAACCGCCCCCATTAACTGAATAATAATAGAAGCAGTAATGTAAGGCATAATACCAAGTGCAAAAACACCTGCACGAGAGAAGGCACCTCCTACAAACATATCGAATAAGCCTAAAAGACTATTCGACGCGCCTGAGGTTATGTCTAATAATGCATTTGCATCAACACCAGGTAAAGTAATGTAACTACCCACTCGATAAACCATCAGAATTCCTATGGTATAGAAAATTCTGTTCTTCAGGTCTTCGATTTTGAAAATGTTCCGGAAATTTTCGATCAGACTCATTCGCTGCGAGATCTGTTAGATGATTAATTGATAATTGTTAGAGTACCGCCTGCTTTCT
Organism: Balneolaceae bacterium; assembly: GCA_965228545.1. Classification (GTDB taxonomy): domain Bacteria; phylum Bacteroidota; class Rhodothermia; order Balneolales; family Balneolaceae; genus HXMU1420-13. Next base: position 3,550,190 of record OZ245822.1, on the reverse strand, counting down.
CAATCTTGTCTGCAGCAGATTTACTTGCAGCATGTGCTTCAAGCTCTATCTTCGTGTCAAAGTCGCCGCTACCCAGTACTTTAACTAATTGGTTCTTTTTAACCAACCCAGCAGCAACTAAATCATTAATGGTGATAGTTGCTTCTAGTTTACCAGCTTCAATGTAGTTGGCAATCTTTTCTAAGTTAACCGGGCGATATTCAACACGGTTTGGATTTTTAAAACCAAATTTTGGAACACGACGTTGAAGCGGCATTTGACCACCTTCAAACCATGCACGTCTTGAATATCCGGAACGTGACTTCGCTCCGTTCATACCTCTGCCTGATTCTTGTCCTTTACCAGAACCTTCACCACGTCCTACACGTTTGGTATTTTTCTTATTTGGAGCCGGAGCTTTTAGGTTACTTAATTTCATTATTCAATACGTTAGAGGGATTAACCTTCAAAAACTTTATTTAATGGTACACCGCGTCGTTGAGCTACTTCTACAGGATCGGTCAATTCTTTAAGAGCCTGAAATGCTGCTTTTACCATGTTGTGTGGATTAGAAGAACCTTGCGATTTAGACAGAATATTATGTACACCTGCAACGTCCAATAAGTTCTTAACAGCGCCACCGGCAATTACACCAGTACCTTCGGATGCTGGGCGTAGTAAAACTTTACCAGCGCCTGCTTTACCAACAACAGGGTGGTAAATACTCTTTGTTTTGGTTAACGGAATACGAATCAGGTTCTTCTTAGCATTGTCGAAACCTTTTTGGATTGCGTCAGAAACTTCATTTGCTTTTCCAAGCCCATGGCCAACAACACCGTTACCATCACCAACAACAACAATAGCATTAAAGCTGAACCGGCGACCACCTTTTACTACTTTAGCTACACGGTTAACGTGCACCAATTTTTCCTCAAGATTGAGGTTGGCTGCAGGTATAGATTGTTTTCTTCTTACTTTAGGCATTTGCTACTCAACTTTAATTTAAAACTGCAATCCGCCGTCACGGGCGCCTTCTGCAGCTGCTTTTACAATTCCGTGATAGTTATAACCACTGCGATCGAATACGGCTTGTATAATACCTTTTTCGATAGCAGATTTTGCTAACTCAGATCCAGCTTCTTTAGCTGATTCTACTCCAGCTTTTCCTTTCACCGATGTCAACGTTACTCCGGTAACATCGTCGATTAACTGAAGGTAAGTGTACTTATTACTTTTGTACACGGCAAGTCTTGGACGCTCAGCACTTCCGCTAATTGTTGAACGTATACGTCGTCTAATCTTATTTCTGCGTTCTGTTTTCGCTTGATTCTTATTCATGATCCTACAAATTATTTAGCTGCAGATTTACCGGCTTTTCGTCTGATCTGTTCGCCTTCATAACGAATACCTTTTCCTTTGTAAGGTTCTGGTTTTCTAAATGAGCGAATTTTTGCAGCTACTTGTCCAACTAATTCTTTGTCAATTCCTGAAATTACAACAACCGGGTTTTTCTTCGATTTTGTATCAACTTCGATCGAAATACCTTGCGGTGCCACAAAAAATATTGGGTGAGAGTAACCGAGGTTTAGCTCAAGTATGTCGCCGTTAATTGCAGCTCTAAAACCCACACCGATAATTTCTAATTTCTTAGTGTAACCTTCAGTAACGCCAACCACCATATTGTTGATTAAAGCGCGATATAAACCGTGAAGAGCACGATCCTGTTTAATTTCAGAGTTTCTTTTAACAAGAATCTCATTTTCAACCTTTTCTACTGTAAGATTTGGATGAATCTGAAGTGTACTTGTTCCCTTGTCACCCTTTACAGTAATAACATTATCAGCGTCGATACTAAAATCAACGTTATCTGAAAGAGGTACTGGTAATTTTCCTATACGAGACATAGTTAAAACTCTATTTTAATATACAGTGCACAGAACTTCGCCACCCACATTCAACTTACGGGCTTCCTTATCTGTCATTACACCTTTTGAGGTCGAAAGTATCACAACGCCAAGGCCGTTTTGTGAACGAGGCACTTCGCTAGAATTAGCGTAAGAGCGCAAACCTGGTTTTGATACTCGGTTAATGTTTTTAATTACAGGAAGGCCGTACGAATCGTACTTCAAGTACATACGAATTACGCCTTGTTTGCCATCCTGAATGTCGATGTATTTTGAGATATAGCCTTTATCTACAAGAATCTTGGCCATGGCTCGCTTCAATTTAGAAGCAGGCACATCAACTTTTCGATGCCCTGCAGTTTGGGCATTTCTAATACGTGTTAAAAAATCTGCTATTGGGTCGTTCATACTTTTTTACCAGCTTGCTTTTCTTACGCCAGGGATTTTACCATCCAATGCTAATTCACGAAATTTGATACGCGAAACACCATACTTACCAATGTAACCACGACCTCTTCCGGTGATGCTACATCTGTTGCGAACCCTAGTTGGGCTGGCGTTTCTAGGTAATTTTTGTAGTGCTTCATAGTCGCCAGCTTCTTTTAAAGCTGCACGCTTTTCAGCATACTTTTCTACCGTTTTCTTTCTTTTCTCGTTACGTGCTATCCAGGATTTCTTAGCCATGTGTAATAAATCTTAATTTCTTCTTTTGAATGGCATTCCGAAGTGCTTAAGCAATGCGAAAGCCTCTTCGTCGGTTTGAGCAGAAGTCACAAAAGTAATGTCCATTCCGTGCATCTTTGTAACTTTATCAGTATCAATTTCAGGGAAAATAGTGTGTTCTTTAACGCCCATGGTATAATTTCCACGTCCATCAAAGCTTTTGTCCGGTATTCCTTGAAAATCTCTGGTTCTTGGTAGAGCCAAATTGATAAATCGATCTAAGAATTCATACATAATTCTACCACGTAAAGTAACTTTACAGCCAATTGGCATGCCATCACGTAGTTTGAAATTAGAGATCGATTTTTTAGCCTTAGTTGTAATTGGTTGCTGACCGGTGATTAATGCAACATTTTGCACAACAGTATCAAGAACTTTCTTGTCTTGTATTGCCTCACCAACCCCAACGTTGATTACAATTTTATCAAGCTTAGGAATTTCCATTACATTTGTGTAATCGAATTCCTCTTTAAGCTTACCAGCTATTTCTTCTTTATATATAGTGTGTAGTCTTGCTTCTGCCATTGGTTATCACACCTTACTTATCAATAATTTCGCCACTGGCCTTCGAATAGCGTACCCATCGGGTTTTACCATTCTCTTCAATCTGCTTTCGGCCAATTCTGGTTGGTTCGTTTGTTGATGGGTCTACTACCATCACATTAGAAATGTGAATGGGAGCTTCTTTATGAACTCGCCCACCTTGTTGGTTTTCTTGAGAAGGTTTTTCGTGATGTGTACGAATGTTAACTCCTTCAACCAATACTCTTTCGTCGTTAGGGAATACCATTAACACACGAGACTGATATCCCTTTTCGCGCGATGGTTGTCCTTTCGAGCTAGTGATAGCCTTGGTAAGGGCAACGGTATCGCCTTTCTTTACACTTAATTTGTTTTGCTTATTGAACCTGCGTGGCATAACTCAATTCCTATTAAAGTACTTCAGGTGCCAGTGATACAATTTTCATATAGCTCTTTTCGCGGAGCTCTCGGGCAACCGGCCCAAAAATACGTGTACCTACTGGTTCTCTGTCTTTATTAATTACTACCGCAGCATTCTCATCAAATCGGATATAAGATCCGTCGCGTCTGCGATATTCTTTCTTTGTGCGAACAATCACTGCTTTAACAACATCACCTTTCTTCACGTTACCGCCAGGTATTGCGGCTTTAACCGAAGCAGAGATGATATCACCTACACGTGCATATCGTCGTCGGGAATCACCTAATACTTTAATGCACATGATTTTTTTGGCGCCGCTGTTATCGGCTGTGTTTAAAACTGTTTGTGTTTGTACCATCGTATTATCCTAAACCTATTACTTAGCTCGTTCTACGATTTCTACTAAGCGCCACGACTTTCTCTTTGAAATTGGGCGAGTAGACATGATTCGTACGATATCGCCTTCATTAGCGTCGTTCTTTTCATCATGCGCCATATATTTCGTTGTTTTGGTGATAAACTTCCCATAAATAGGGTGTTTCACCTGACGATCAACAGCAACAGAAATACTTTTTTCCATCTTGTTGCTCACTACGCGACCAACGCGCTCACGTCGGGTAGCTCTTTCTACGTTTTGTGCTTTATCTGCCATAATTATGCTTGCTCTGCGCTTAATTTCTCGTTTAAAACTGTTTTCAATCGAGCAATTTCGCGACGATGTGTTTTAATTCTTGCCGGATTTTCTAATTGCCCGGTTACAGATTTAGTAAAACGCATATTCTGTAGAGCCGACTGTTCATCTTTAAGTCTGGCTTCAAGTTCTGCTGTACTTAGATCTCTTAATTCGTGTGCTTTCATATCTCAATCTTATCCTTGTAAATCGCGGCGAACCACAAATTTAGTTTTGATTGGAAGTTTGTGGGCAGCACGTCGCATAGCTTCTCGTGCTTGAGCTTCGGTAACACCAGCAATTTCAAATAAAATTCTACCTGGCTTCACTACAGCAACCCAATGATCCAAAGCACCTTTACCTTTACCCATACGAGTTTCGGCAGGTTTAGAAGTCATTGGACGATCCGGAAATATTCGGATAAAAGTTTGCCCCTCACGTTGCAATGAACGCGAAATAGCAATACGGCAAGCTTCGATTTGTCGAGAGGTAATAAACTTAGGTTCTAGTGCTTTAAGTGCAAAGTCACCAAAGTTGATAAGATGGCCGCGCTGGGCGTTCCCTTTTAACTTATCGCGATGTACACGACGTCGCTTAACTCTTTTTGGTTCTAACATGATATCCTAAAAAATTATTTTTTCTGGTTGTTAGCCCGATTGCGGTTTCTGTTGTTGTTACGGCGTCTTGGACGACGATCTTTCTTGTCGCCTCTTCTGCCACGAGATGAATCAGCTTCTTGCTTAGTTTGTGCACCAGGTGATAAATCAACATCACCGATTATCTCGCCTTTAAAAATCCAAACGCTCACACCAATAGAACCGTAAATAGTATTTGATGTAGATGTTGAATAATCAATGTCTGCACGTAGTGTATGCAAAGGAATCTGGCCTTCTTTGTATTGTTCGGTTCGAGCCATTTCAGCACCACCTAAACGTCCGGCACATCTCACTTTAATTCCTTTGGCACCCATACGCATGGCAGAAGCTATAGCTGTTTTCATAGCTCTACGAAATGAAACACGTGCTTGTAACTGCTGCGCTATATTTTGTGCAACTAAACTTGCATCCAGTTCAGGACGCTTAATTTCGCTTACATTAATCTGAACTTCCTTGTTCGTGATTTTTTTCAATTCCTCACGAAGCAATTCAATCTGCTCGCCACCTTTACCGATAATAACTCCAGGACGGCTAGTTCTTAGCGTAAGAAGAATTCTCTTCGGGGTACGTTCTATTACTACACTCGATAAGCCGCCATTACGTAAACGTGTTTGTAGATATTCACGAAGTTTTGTGTCTTCAAGTACTAGGTTTGGCTGGTTATCCTCTGAATACCAGTTTGAATCCCAACCGCGAATAATCCCTAATCTAAAACCAATTGGATGTGTTTTTTGTCCCAAGGTATTGCCTCGTTTATTCGTTTACTAATTCTACTTCACGCTTTGCTACTACCACTGTGATATGGCAAGAACGCTTATTTATCCGGTGAGCACGCCCTTGTGGTGCAGGCTGAATACGCTTAAGCGTTACACCTTCGTCCACGAAGATTGTTTTGATAATCAAATCATCGTTATCGAAACGCTCTTCCTGAAACTTATCGCGAAGATTCGCAGCGGCTGATTTAATTACTTTTGCTACATCACCAGCAGAACCCTTGTTTGTGAACTCAAGTCGCTTTAATGCTTTACTAACTTGAGATCCACGTACCGCATCAGCTACCAATCGAACTTTGCGGGGAGCTCTTCTCAAATGTCTTTGTATGGCGCGAGCCTCAAATACTGGAGTATCCATCTATTACTCTACCTTATTTAGCTTTTTTCATTGGGTGGCCTCGGAAAGTACGCGTTGGCGCAAACTCACCTAATTTGTGGCCTACCATGTTCTCAGTAATAAATACCGGAATAAATTGCTTTCCATTATGTACAGCTATTGTTAAACCGATAAAATCTGGTGTAATCAACGAGCTTCTGGACCAAGTTTTAATCACTTTCTTACTACCGCTTTCTTGAGCGTCATCAACTTTACGTTGAAGTTTGTAATGAATAAATGGCCCTTTTTTTAATGAGCGTGGCATACTTTAATTACTTATTTCTTAGCGTTTCTTCTTCTGATGATGTACTTACTAGACAACTTCTTTCGATTACGTGTCTTTTTCCCTTTTGCCATCTGGCCCCAAGGCGAACGCGGGTGTCCACCAGAAGACTTTCCTTCACCACCACCCATTGGGTGATCTACCGGGTTCATTGCAACACCACGAGTTTGAGGACGGCGACCTAACCAACGGCTACGGCCTGCCTTACCTATAGTAGTGTTCATGTGATCCGGGTTACTTGTAGAACCAACAGTAGCCATACAGGTACCAAGAATTAATCTAACTTCACCTGAAGGAAGTTTTACACTCACATACCGATCTTGTTTACCTAACAACTGAGCACCCGTACCGGCACTACGGCAGATAATTGCACCTTTGCCCGGTTTTAATTCAATAGCATGAATAAAAGTACCCGGAGGCATATTGCGCAGTTGAAGTGCGTTTCCTAAATCTGGAGCCACTTTTTCGCCGGAAATAATAGTATCTCCGACTTTTAGCCCGTTAGGAGCAATAATGTAACGTTTTTCACCATCAGCATACGCTAATAATGCAATTCGAGCAGTTCTGTTCGGATCGTATTCGATCGTTTTAACAACTGCAGGGATATTAAACTTATCGCGTTTAAAATCGATAATTCTGTAACGACGTTTATGCCCACCACCTCTATGTCGAGAAGTTTTTCGACCGTGATGGTTACGTCCACCAGATTTGTGTAAACCTACAGTAAGTGATTTCTCCGGTGTATTTGTTGTAACATCATCAAATACTGGTGCGATTCTATGTCGCGTTCCTGGAGTTGTTGGTTTTAATTTCTTTGTAGCCATTGATCTCTAATCCTAAATTTCGCTGAAGAAATCTATTTCGCCTTCTTTCAAGGTTATGATTGCTTTTTTCCAGGTTGTGGTTCTTCCCGCCTGGAAGCCGCTTCTAGTGTACCTGCCTTTTGGTTTAGAAGGCATAATTAGTGTATTCACTTTTGCAACTTTCACACCTGGATAATGAGCTTCAACTGCTGCCCGGATCTCAGGTTTAGTTGCAGATTTAGTTACTTCAAAAGTGAATTTATTTTCTAACTCCTGAAGACGGCTTAGCTTCTCAGTAATAACTGGTCTAATTAATACGCTCATGCTTCAACCTCTGCAGTTTTTGGAGTAAGTGAATTTTCTAAAATTTCAACTGCACCTTCTTGAATTAACACAACATCTGCATGTAATATCTGATAAGTATTTGGCTTATTGGCCTCAACTACATATACATTCTGCAAATTTTTTGCTGATTTGAAGATATTCTTGTCTGTTTCTTTAGTTAATAGAAGAACTTTTTTATCAGAAAGCTCAAACGCTGCAAGCATTTCAACTACTTGCCTTGTTTTAGGTGCTTCAAATGTAAAGTCATTCAACACTACAATTGCTTCGTCAGTGGCTTTTAATGAAAGTGCTGACTTACGTGCCAACTGAATTACTTTCTTATTTAGTTTAAAGCCATAGTCTCGAGGTTGTGGCCCAAATACAGTTCCACCTTTTCTAAGTAACGGCGATTTAATATCACCACGGCGGGCATTACCTGTACCTTTTTGGCGATAAAGTTTCTTTGTGCTACCAGTTACTTCAGAACGGCCTTTTGTCTTTGCTGTTCCTTGTCGTTTATTTGCTAAATAACGACGAACATCTTCATATAAAACAGTTTCATTAGGTTCGATAGCAAAAATACTATCATTAAGTTCTACACTTGAACCGCTTTTTGAACCGTCTATTTTAAATACATCTAATTTCATTTCGCTTATCCTTCACTGCTTTTGTTAAGGATTTCTACATACCCGCCATTTGGTCCCGGAATACTTCCCGTAAGAAGAATTACGCTAGACTCTGGCAATATTTTGGCGATACTCAAATTTTTCACTTTCACCCGAGTGTTACCGTATTGTCCTGCCATACGCATTCCCTTGAATACACGTGCCGGGTCAGAAGCGCCACCAATAGATCCAGGTGCTCTTAGTCGATTGTGCTGTCCATGAGTTTCATCACCAACACCACTAAAATTGTGACGCTTAATTACACCGGAGAAACCACGACCTTTGGACGTACCAGCAACATCAACGATGTCACCTACGCTAAATACATCTTCTAGAGTAAGCTCATCACCGGTAGTTAACCCTTCAGGAATATAATTTCTGAACTCAGTGATCACAGCTTTTGCTTCAGAACCAGCTTTGTCCAAATGACCTTTCACTGATTTTGAAATGTTTTTTTCTTTCTTATCAAAACTGGCGAGCTGAACGGCATTATAACCATCCTTTTCTTCAGTTTTGATTTGGGTAATAACAGCGGTTGGTACTTCAACTACTGTCACAGGAATACTGCGACCAATCTCGTCAAAGACACTTGTCATCCCAACTTTTTTTCCAACCAATCCACGCATTGTGTTCTTGATCCTTCTCGTTAAACTTTAATTTCTACATCAACGCCAGAAGGTAATTCCAGCTTCATTAATGCATCTACTGTTTGAGAACCTGTTGAAAGAATATCGATTAAACGCTTGTGCGCACGGTACTCGAACTGCTCGCGAGACTTTTTGTCTACGAACACAGATTTGTTTACAGTTATTATGCTTTTTCTGGTTGGTAATGGAATCGGACCCGACACCACTGCCCCAGTTGACTTTACAGTCTGAATGATCTTCTCAGCTGATTTATCGATCAAATTATGATCGTATGATTTCAACTTTATTCTGATTTTTTGTTGTGTTGCCACGGATCAGAACTCCTTAATCTAAAATTTTAGTTACCACACCGGCACCTACGGTACGTCCACCTTCGCGGATCGCAAATCGTAGTCCTTCTTCCATCGCTACCGGCTGGATGAGCTCTACGCTCAACTTTACGTTGTCGCCCGGCATCACCATCTCCACACCACTTGGAAGCTCACACGCTCCGGTTACATCCGTGGTACGGAAATAAAATTGTGGTCGGTAGCCCTTGAAGAATGGAGTGTGTCGCCCACCTTCGTCTTTGCTCAATACATACACCTCGCACTCGAATTGTTTGTGCGGAGTGATTGAGCCCGGCTTACACAATACCATTCCGCGCTGGATATCTTCCTTAGCAATACCTCGCAGCAGAATACCCGCATTGTCGCCCGCCTCACCTTGATCTAACAAGCGACGGAACATCTCTATACCGGTTACCACACTCTTCATCGGATCTTCAACGATCCCTACTATCTCTACTTCCTCATTGATCTTGATCACACCGCGCTCGATACGACCCGTAGCTACTGTTCCACGACCTGTGATTGAGAATACATCCTCAACCGGCATCAAGAACGGCTTGTCTACATCACGCTCTGGAGTAGGAATGGTCTCATCAACAGCCTCGATAAGCTCTACTACTTTTTGCTCCCACTGCTCTTCGCCGTTTAGTGCACCCAAGGCAGAACCCTGAATCACTGGAATCTCATCACCGTCAAACTCGTAGCTAGAAAGCAACTCACGCACTTCAAGTTCTACAAGCTCGAGCAGCTCCTCGTCGTCCACAAGATCCACCTTGTTCATAAACACTACTACCTGAGGCACCCCCACCTGACGCGCCAACAAGATGTGCTCACGGGTTTGTGGCATAGGACCATCGGTAGCCGCTACCACCAAAATAGCACCATCCATCTGCGCCGCTCCTGTCACCATGTTCTTCACATAATCGGCGTGGCCCGGGCAGTCTACGTGTGCGTAGTGACGCACTTCCGATTCATACTCCACATGCGCCGTAGCGATGGTAATACCACGCTCGCGCTCCTCAGGAGCATTATCAATTTGATCAAACGCTTGCGCCACTCCACCCCAGGTCTTCGCCATTACCGTGGTGATCGCTGCCGTTAATGTAGTCTTTCCGTGATCTACGTGACCAATGGTGCCCACATTCACGTGGGGCTTGGTGCGTTGAAAGGTCTCTTTTGCCATTGTTTACTTAGTTTATCGTTAAAATTCTGATTAAGCTTGGCTCTCGATAATTTCCTGAGCAAGCTTGTCTGGCACTTGTGTATACTCTTCAAATTCCATTGAGTACACAGCACGACCTTGAGTAAGTGAACGAAGGTCGGTTGAGTAGCCAAACATTTCACTTAATGGAACATTTGCTTTTACAACAGAACCGTTTGGATCTGAATTCATGCTTTGGATGATTCCACGCCGTGAATTAAGGTCACCAATAACATCTCCCATATATTCTTCGGGAGTTGTAACCTCTACTTTCATAACCGGCTCTAATAATACCGGTTTTGCTTTTTTAGCTGAGTTTCTAAAACCCTGCTTAGCTGCCAATTCAAAGGATAGTTGATCCGAATCCACATCATGGTACGAACCATCAAACAAACGTACTCCAACATTTTCTACAGAGTAGCTAGCCTGTATACCGTTTTCAAGTGCAGCTTTAAAACCTTTTTCTACAGAAGGGATGAATTCTCGCGGGATGTTACCACCAACGATTTCGTTAATGAACAAAAATCCTTCGTCGCGGTTAATTCTATCTTCTTTTCCTTCGTAATTATCGAAATAACTCATTGGAGCAATCTCGAACTGAATATCAGCGAACTTACCACGTCCACCAGTTTGCTTTTTGTAAGTCTCACGGTGTGTAACATTACCTGAAATAGTTTCACGATAAGATACCTGCGGTGCACCTACATTAGCTTCAACTTTGAATTCACGCTTTAAACGATCAACAATAATCTCGAGGTGAAGCTCACCCATTCCTGCAATCGTTGTCTGGCCAGTTTCTTCGTCCGTACTAACCTTAAATGTAGGATCTTCTTCAGCTAGCTTCTGTAAACCAGTAGATAATTTGTCACTATCCGCTTTAGTTTTTGGCTCAACAGCCAATTTAATTACCGGCTCAGGGAAAGTGATTTGTTCGAGAATAACAGGACTGTCTAAATCACAAAATGTATCCCCTGTATGCACTTGTTTTACACCAACAACGGCAACAATATCACCAGCCTGAGCTGACTCAAGGTCTTTTTTATCATTAGCATGCATTTCTAACAGACGACCTATACGTTCTTTCTTTCCAGTGGAACTGTTAAGCACGTAGGATCCTTTCTCAAGTTTACCTGAGTAAATACGAGTGAAAGTTAACTTCCCAACATAAGGGTCGGTCATTATTTTGAATGCAAGTGCTGAGAACGGCGCCGAAGGATCTGCCTCGCGAGTTACTTCACCATCCGTTTTTGGATCAATACCTTTTACTGCCTCAACATCAAGTGGACTTGGCATGAAGTCAAGAACGCGATCTAGCATAGCCTGCACACCCTTATTTTTAAGTGCAGTACCAGCCATTACCGGTGTAATATCTTTCGCGATGGTTGCTTTACGGATTGCAGCAATAATCTCTTCCTCAGAGATTTCCTCTTCCATCAAGTACTTTTCCATCAACGACTCATCGTGATCAGCAATTGCCTCAAGCATTTGTACACGATAATTGTCAACATCCTCTATCATATCTTCCGGGATATCAACTACATCATATTTAGCACCAAGCGACTCTTCATCCCAAACAATAGCTTCCATGGTGATTAAATCAACCACCCCTTTGAAGTTTTCTTCTCTACCGATAGGAATCTGTATTGGGATCGGATTTGCATTTAGCTTGTCATCTAATTGCCCAACAACATTGTAAAAATCTGCCCCAGTACGATCCATTTTATTTACAAATGCCATACAAGGCACTTTGTATTTTGTAGCTTGACGCCACACAGTTTCTGACTGCGGCTGTACAGCTCCTACCGAACAAAGCACAAATACAGCACCGTCTAACACTCGCAACGACCGCTCTACTTCAACAGTAAAATCAACGTGACCTGGAGTATCAATAATATTGATTCTGTGATCTTTCCAGATACAGTGGGTAGCTGCTGAAGTAATGGTAATACCACGCTCCTGCTCTTGCTCCATCCAGTCCATTGTAGCCGCACCATCGTGCACCTCACCAATACGGTGGCTACGACCAGTGTAAAAAAGGATACGCTCAGTAACCGTTGTTTTACCGGCATCAATGTGCGCCATAATCCCGATGTTTCGGGTTTTTCGCATCATTGCTAATACTTTTGGATCTGTTGCTGTTTTTACGTCAGACATTTCTTAATGAATATTTTTTAAAATCTAAAATGGGCAAATGCTTTGTTAGCCTCAGCCATACGATGCGTTTCGTCTTTTTTACGAACTGCACCACCTTCGTTTTTCGAAGCATCGATTAACTCTCTGGATAATCGCAATGACATTGACTTGTCGTTTCTTGAACGCGCAGCCTTAATTAACCAACGCATTCCTAATGCTGTGCCTCGCTCTTGCCGAACCTCTACAGGTACTTGATAAGTAGCACCACCAACACGACGAGACTTCACCTCAACTACCGGAGTAGAGTTTTGAAGCGCCGCCCGAAATACTTCGAGACCGGTTTCGCCTGTTCTTTCTTCTATAAGCTCAAATGCCTGATATACAATCTTACGAGCCACATTCTTCTTCCCGTCTCGCATCAGGTTGTTTACAAAACGAGTGATTAATTTATCCTCAAATATCGGATCTGGTTGTACGTCTCGTTTTTCTGCTTTTCTTCTACGCATACTCGATTACTCTTAAATCGTTTGGGTTACCCTTTTGGTCGTTTTGTTCCGTACAAACTACGGCTTTGCGTACGACCCTCTACACCAGCAGTATCCAATGTTCCACGGATAATGTGGTATCTCACACCAGGTAAATCCTTTACGCGCCCACCCCTGATAAGCACAATACTGTGCTCTTGAAGGTTATGACCTTCACCCGGGATATATGCAGTAACTTCAATACCATTGGTTAAGCGCACACGCGCTACTTTACGAAGTGCCGAGTTCGGCTTTTTAGGTGTAGTTGTATAAACACGAGTACAAACACCACGTTTTTGCGGGCAACTCTGCATTGCGGGCGCAGTGGTTTTACGTACCTTGCTTTTTCTACCTTTTCTAATAAGTTGTTGTATCGTTGGCACAGTTCAAATGTTTGGTTATTGCCATCAAATCGAGAGCTTGCTAATATAGTGATATTCACAATCTTTTATCAAAATAAATCTTCATAAATATTCTTAAAAAGTGGTAATCTCTCTTTATGATATCGTAATTGAACATTTTTGCTTACTACTTGGCAAATTAATTAGTATAAAGTAATATATCAGTATGTCTTCTAATTTGCTTACACTGCCCCAACTTAGTTCAAAAAGATTGGAAGCACTACAAAGTGCATCCATATATACTACCGATGATCTGTTATATTTTTTCCCGCGTCGTTATCTGGATCGGTCAAATGTTCAACGTATTCAACATTTAGCTGGTTCGGGCGAAGAGGTGACGGTTTCGGGCCACGTTGTTTCGATTGATGAAGTTGGTTTTGGTAAAAAAAAGCGGTTAGAGGTATCACTGAGTGATGGAACCGGCATAGTAAAAGGAGTCTGGTTTAAAGGAGCCTCTTACCTACAAAAACAGTTTAAGAAAGGGGCGGTTCTGGCTTTTTTTGGTCAAGCTAAACGATATGGTAAAACCATCTCAATAGCACATCCGGAAATTAGTTCAATTTCTGACGATGGCGATTTGGAAGCATTCTCAAAAATCATTCCAATATATCCTGCTAACAAAGAGTTTAGTAAAGCACGAATTACATCTACTCTCATTCAAAAGTGGATAATGCACTTACTTAATCAATCGGATGTACGAGAATTTCTACCAAGCAGTATTCTTGAACAAAATCAATTCCCTGAACGCAGGCTTGCATTACAGAACATTCACAATCCCGGCACACATCAGGCCCATAAAATTGCTCTCGAGCGATTCAAATTTGAAGAATTGTTCCTTTTTGAATTAAGTATGGGTAAAATTAAACATGAAATTGTAGAGCGAGATTCCGGGCAAATTTTCAAAAATCTTAAACCTATTACCTCAACCTATTTTAATAGGCTTCTACCTTTTGAACTAACCGCGGGGCAAAAACAAGCCCTTTCTGACATTAAGCGCGATGTACGCTCCGGCAAACAAATGAATCGGCTACTTCAGGGGGATGTGGGTGCCGGTAAAACTATTGTAGCTATTGGTGCTCTGTTAATGGCGCTGGACAATGGGTTTCAGGCCGCTTTCGCCGCTCCTACCGAAATTCTTGCAGAACAACACTATCACACATTAACTGAACACCTTTCTGGCTTAGAAATCAATATCCGCTTATTAGTTGGCGGACAAAAAACTGCTTTGCGGCGTGACATCCTCACTGATATTGAGGGCGGCAACTGCCAAATTGTAGTGGGTACGCATGCTTTATTCCAGGAAACTGTAAAGTTCCACAATCTTGGGATAGCTGTAATCGACGAACAGCACCGTTTTGGAGTGAAACAACGTGCTGATTTACTAAATAAGGGCAATCATCCGCATTTATTAGTAATGAGCGCAACTCCAATTCCTCGATCATTAGCCATGACCGTATATGCAGATTTGGATGTATCGATTATAACTGGATTACCAAAAGGCAGAAAACCGGTGGAAACGGCAATCCGATCTGACAGAAAAAGAGAGGATGTTTATCGCTTTGTGGATATGGAATTAGCCGATGGTGGGCAAGTCTATATCATTTATCCACTAATAGAAGAATCAGAAGCTTTGGATTTGAAGGATGCTACTGCGGGATTTGAAAAAGTTAAAGCAAGATTCCCTAACTACACCGTTGGATTGCTTCATGGCAGGATGGATTCCAAAACAAAAGAGGAAACCATGCAAGCTTTTAAAGAAAATAAGATACAAATTTTGGTAAGCACCACGGTAATTGAGGTAGGAGTTGACGTTCCAAATGCATCTATAATGATAATTGAGCATGCCGAGCGATTCGGGCTTTCTCAGTTGCATCAATTACGAGGAAGAATAGGCCGTGGATCTCGCCAAAGTTACTGCATCTTGATACCTGATGTGAAGGTTAGCCGATCTGGTAGTTACCGCCTGAAAACGATGGAAGAAACCGCAGATGGATTCAGAATTGCTGAAGCCGACTTAAAATTAAGAGGCCCGGGTGATTTTCTTGGAACAAAACAAAGTGGGCTTCCCGACTTTAATGTTGCGGATATAGTAGAGGATCAACTTATACTTATGAACGCCAAGAATGCTGCTGAAAAAATAATTGGTGCAGATCCTGAATTAAATAATCCTGAAAATTCTAATTTGAAAAACGTTTTTCTTCCGTACTTTCATGAGCGACAAAGGTTTTATGGGTTGGCTTAACATCGCTCAATAATTAAATATTTGATTTTACATAGAGTATTTCTTCTCGACAATATCTCTACATCTTATACACTCTGTGACTTAAATTTTTGATTTTGGGGTTGTTTAATTAATAAAAATAATTGGTTTAAGGCGTGGAAAAGGTATCTGAGGATAAGAGACGGTGTTTTAACTGTAATTCGGTGGAGAATGAAACTCGAATTATTGGAGGCTACATTGTAGAGCTCTCTGAACTCGAACATAAGGGAACCATTAAACTTGCGTGCCAAGGTTGTAAACGAAAAATCTCAACCGAACAGAAATACAAAAAAGAGGAAAGAATTAAAGGTTTTCTTTCCTTTTTAGGCTTCAATAAAAATTAAGCGTTCGTTTTTTTCTTTTCTTCGCGCTTACGTTCGTTGTGATCTAAAAATTTCTTGCGAATTCGTAAACTTTGAGGCGTCACTTCCAATAATTCATCGTTGGCGATAAACTCAATACACTCTTCTAAACTCATTTTCTTCGCCTGAGAGATTTTTACACTATCAGCTGTTTGGGTTGCACGATGATTAGTTAGATTTTTCTTCTTAGCCACGTTTACCACCATATCATCAGTACGATTATTTAACCCAACAACCATACCCATGTACACAGGGTCACCTGGCTCAACATAAAATTGGCCTCGATCTTGAATTCCTTCTAATGCGTATCCGGTTACGTCTCCTTTTTCTAAAGCAATTAAAGCACCACGACTACGCCCCGGAATTTCACCTGCAAAAGGCTCATACCCATCGAACTGCTGATGCATGATGCCAGTACCACGTGTTTCGGTTAGCATTTCGCCCCGAAAGCCGATTAACCCACGAGAAGGAACTCGAAATTCAATTCGATTATTTTCGCCCTCTTGGCTCATACCCTGCATAATCCCTTTACGCTTCTGGAGGTTATCAATTACCTTGTTGCTGTAATCGGTGTGCACATCTACTATAACTTCTTCTACAGGTTCGTGTAGTACACCGTCCATTTCCTGCATTAACACTTCGGGGCGCGATACTGCAAATTCAAAACCTTCACGGCGCATAGTTTCAATCAAAATAGCCATCTGTAGTTCGCCACGACCCGATACTTTAAACACATCCGGACTTTCAGTCTGCTCTACTTTCATTGCTACATTGGTACGAACTTCACGCATCAAACGATCTTTGATCATATTTGAAGTTACATACTTCCCTTCCAATCCAGCGAACGGAGAGTTATTTACCCGGAAATACATTGCAATGGTGGGTTTATCAAGATCTACATACTCGAGTGGAGTCATGTCGGAAACGGCAGTTAATGTATCACCGATATTTACCGAATCGTAACCTGCAATAGCCACAATATCGCCTGCAAATGCTTCTTCTACCGGAGTTCGATTTAAGCCATCGAACGTGAAAAGTTTAGTTGCACGGCCTTTCATTTTGTTAGAACCATCACCACCAATTAATGCTACTTCCTGATTTAATTTAACTGAACCTTGCTCGATACGGCCTACTGCTATTCGGCCTACATAGTCGTTCCAATCAATTGAACTAACCAACATCTTGAACTCTTTTTCGATAGGCTGGTTAGGTGAAGGTACGTGCTGCACAATTTTATCCATCAGCGGTGCAAGACTTTCTCCCTCATCTTCAAGGTGTTCTTTAGCAACACCATCTCTAGCAATTGCATATAACACCGGAAAATCTAATTGATCGTTGGTTGCATCGAGCATTACAAACAGGTCGAAAATTTCGTCTAATACTGCATCGGGGCGTGCGTCGCCACGATCTATCTTATTTATCACAACGATGGGTTTGTAACCTAAAGACAATGATTTACGAAGTACGAATTTTGTTTGAGGAAGAGGCCCTTCTGCAGCATCTACCAAAAGAATAACGCCATTCACCATTTTGAGGATACGTTCAACTTCGCCACCAAAATCTGCGTGACCAGGAGTATCAACAATATTCACTTTCGTGCCTTTCCAATTGATGGCAGTATTTTTAGAACTAATCGTGATTCCGCGTTCCTTTTCCAAATCACCGGAATCCATTACACGTTCTTCTACCTCCTGATTTTCCCTAAAGGTTCCACTTTGTTTCAAAATTTGATCAACCAACGTAGTTTTACCATGATCTACGTGGGCGATGATAGCAATATTTCTTAGCTCTTGATGCATGACTGGTTTTTATGAAAATTTTTGCAGCCTTGAATATACGGCTTATTTAAACAAACTATGAGTATTAAAAACTTAAAATTCTTGCCATGTCTACAAGCTTAAACAGAATCAGAATCATGTCTTTATGATTTCTGCATTTTCATTTGGAGTTATTTCACCTTCAACTTCTCTGGAATAAAACGCTGTAAATTGAGCCCCAAATAACACTATCATCGAAGAGAAAAAGATCCAAACCAGTAGAATTACCAGTGAGCCCGCCGCGCCATACACATTGCCTAAGGAGCTATTTCCAAGATAGAATCCTATTAAAGATTTGCCCAAAACAAATAACAAAGTAGTGAATACTGCGCCACCAACAGTGTTTTTCCATTTGGTTTTAACATCCGGTATCACCTTGAATAGGCATGTGAATACCAATGTTGTTAAAGTGAATGAAGCTGAAAGGTTTACGAGAGCGATTAGCGAAAAGCTACTTATTTCCAACTGGCTTAAAATAAACTCATCAAAAATATTGATTATTGCTTCTACAAGTAAGGACACGAGCATTAAAAAGCCGATGCTACCTGCCATTGCAAGCGATAATGCCCGATTTTTAAAAAACAATACCAAATTTTTATCCGGCTTGGCCTTTACACCCCACACTTTATTAATCCCATCCTGAAGCGACACAAACACCGTAGTTGCGCTAACTATAAGCATAACAAACCCAAATACTCTCGCCCAGTTTGAGTACATACTTTCATTCGCATTTTCCAATACTCTACCAATTGCATTGGCGCTTTCCTCGCCAAATAAAAGTTGAAACTGTTTAATCAGATTCTCTCTAACTATATCATCTTCGTACATCACGCCTGCAATAGAAGTGGTAATTATTAGTACAGCAGGTAGAGAAAAAATCACATAAAACGCGATGGAAGAGCTGAAATTCATAGCTTCCTTCAACTTGAATTTCGTTACTGTAGATATAAAAGCTTTTTTGTAGTTGTTCAATTTTTTTAACTCATTATTTCTCCTTTCAACAAACTTATACTAATGATAGTTTGAATACCTTTTAGCAGTAACTATCAATTTTAACTATGCCAATTATTCAAAAAGAGCTACTACTATCTAGAAAACCCCGAGGATTTCATCTAATAACTAAAGAAATTCTAGATCAGCTTCATGAAATCAGATCGATTAAAACCGGACTTGCTCATATTTTTATTCAGCACACGAGTGCATCTTTAACCATCAACGAAAATGCAGATCCTACCGTGAGGCAAGATTTCGAAACCTTCTTTACAAGAACAGTTCCCGAAGATAGCAGTCTGTACAAACATGTGTTTGAAGGACCCGATGATATGACGTCACACATCAAAAGTTCGCTACTTGGATCCTCGGTTTCTATTCCCATTACAGGAGGACGCTTTAATCTTGGAACTTGGCAAGGAATTTATCTTTGTGAACACCGAAATTCCGGCGGCCCTAGAAAACTGGTCATCACTTTAATGGGTGAGTGACATGACATATAAGCCGTTAAAGTTATGGTTTGATGATGACCTTGCCTCGATGCTTGCTGATAAGATTCTGAGACTACATCCTGATTTTAAACGCGAAGAGTTCATTGACTTCGTTGGTAGCCGAATCCCAAAACTCGAGCTAAAAGATAGAGTTGAAGTACTTGCTGATGGACTGTATGAACTATTGAGATGTGATTATAGCTCTTCTATATCTATACTTTTGGGAATTCTTGGCCCTGAAAATAGCGAGGAAACCGGAATGTTCACGAATTTTTACTGGGTAATGCCAATTGCTAAATTCGTAGAAAAATATGGATTAGACCATCCGGATTTATCCTACCATGCTATTGAGGAAATAACCAAAAGAAATACAGGTGAATATGCAATCCGCCCATTTTTGGTAAGATATCCCACAGAAACGATTACCAGAATGAAGATTTGGTCGCATTCTGAAAATGTTCACCTTCGGCGCTTAGCTAGTGAAGGCGGCCGCCCCAGATTACCTTGGGCAAAAAAGCTGGACCAATTCATCGAATATCCAACACCTCTTTTGCCCATACTTCGAACTTTAAAATCTGATCCCTCCCGATATGTTCAAAAGTCGGTGGCAAATTGCTTGAATGATATTTTAAAAGACAATCAAGAAGTTGCCCGAACAGAAATAGAGAAATGGCTACCAACTGAAGTTCAGTCAACAAAGTGGATCATCAAGCATGCTCTTAGAAATGAGTTAAAGAAGGATGAGCAATGGGCAAAAGAAATCATAGCTTCATTTAAATAAAAAAGGCTCTTCAAATTAATGAAGAGCCTTCACTTTACATCGGCTTTCGCGGAGAGGGAGGGATTCGAACCCTCGTTACCTGTTTCCAGATAAACTCCCTTAGCAGGGGAGCGCTTTCAGCCACTCAGCCACCTCTCCTAAAAGGGAGCCAAATATACGGCACTGCACATGCCTAATCAACGCTCATTAATAATAAATACAAATTAATCGTACAGCACGTAGATTTGAGCCAAATTTCGGCCTTCCTGTGCGTAATCCAGTCCGTAACCCAATACAAATTTATTTGGGATTTCAAATCCAACATAATCGATTTGAACATCGTGTACGGTCGCTTCTTTTTTGTGGAGCAATGTTACCACCTTTACGCTCGCGGGCGAATACGATTTCATACGTTCAATCATATATTTCATCGAGAGCCCGGTATCCACGATATCTTCAACCAAAATTACATGACGATCTTTGAGTTTTGCATCGATATGCTTGAGCTCTGTCACGTTTCCAGATGATACCTTTTCATCTCCATAACTGGAAAGCTTCATGAAATCGACCTCACAGGGAATTGATACATTTCGCATCAAATCGGCAAGAAAGATGTACGATCCGTTTAAAATGCCAATGAATATTGGCCGTTTATCACCATACTCTTTGTCTATTTGTTCGCCCAATAACGAGAGCCTCGCCTCGATCTGATCTTTGTTGATAAAGACCTTAAATTTCTCACCTCTACATTCTACCTCATCAGGTAAATACAAACTCATAATTCTAAATTTTTTCGATACTTAGGTATCGCTTTGTTGAATCGGTTACTTTGCAAGATTCGGCGATATTTCCAATCTGTCCGTTCTTAGCTGGTTCCGGATATAAAATAGCACAAATAGTACTATCTGAATCGGATAATATCAAAGATTCTTGGCGATGTGCGTTTTTTATTTTTCGGTTGGTTAAATGATCCGAAATTTTTTGTGATCCCGACATTCCTAACGGAACAAATGCATCCCCTGCCATCCATTTTCTGCATGTTAGTGGCCATTTGATTGCATCTGCATCAACATATAAACCCGTTTTTGATGCTAGTTTCTTTATACTAAACTGCCACCCAGCCACAACGAAGCCTCGCCCAACTTCTTGTTCATTCATTGTTTGCAGGGGAATATAGTCGGGCTTCGTTATCTCAGAAATCAGTTTGATAACCTCACGATCTTTAACCAATCTCGTATTTTTATCAATTACTATTTTCTTACCGGTTTCAGATTTAAGCAAATTAATTAGTTCCCCTACCTGCCCTTTCGACAAATATTTACCTGTTCTATGCTCCACAAATTGTTTTAATAACGCCCCTTTTAAGTGACTTGAAAATCTAGATATAGCATCTATCGAAAGACTTGTTTCTGTAGTACAATCCGCCAGTATTTGGTCAATAGATTCTTCATATACAGATGCATACTTCGAAATTGCCAGCAGATTTTTTTCCCACCCGGGAATAAATTGTTCAAATACCGGAAACACCTCGTTCCGTATCGCGTTTCTGGCGAATTTACTTTCAAGATTGGAAGCATCCGTTTTATACGGAAGATGTTCGGTTTCACAAAACGCAATGAGCTCTTTTTTTGAACAGTTCAGAAATGGACGCCAGATAAAGCGTTCAGAATCCCACAAATGCATTCCAGATAGTTTTGCGAGCCCACCACCACGTAGCACTTTAAATAAAATGGTTTCCAACTGATCATCCTGATGATGTGCCACGGCAATACCATCAGCCAGGTTTATTTGTCTAAGCTCATCGAAGGCATCGTATCGCACTTGCCGTGCCCAATCCTGAAAATTTTCACCTTCGGGCTTGGCATCAGGGCGAATCGAACAACACTCGAAGCCCCACATAGCACTTAGCTGCTCAACCATTTCTTGCTCTTCATCACTCTCTTTCCCTCTTTGGCCATAATTTACATGAACCACTAACCCTCGTACATCTATTTTGTGTAGCGCATACAATAAAGCCATCGAATCTGCGCCACCACTTACTCCAATCACCAAAAAAGGATCTTTGGAAAATACTTCAACAATTTGATTTTTAAGGAGATTAAGAATTGAGCCGGACTCTAACTTGTTCATATAAAAAAGTATCTACTTCAAGTGCCTTATTCAACACTACAAGATGTCCACTTTCATTTATTCCCAGAAACTTGCATTGCCCATCTTGCATAACTCCATCTACTTCCAGACTTACCCATTTACCATAACCAATCAACTTTTTGTTAATCTTTTTAGATAACTCAAGGTCATGGGTACTCCACAAGCGATAGAAATATTCCATTCGAGTGAGAAGTCGAACGAGCACCAGCTCTCTTTGGTGTGCTTTGCTGTTTATTGAAATGAATGAGGTTGCGGTATCGCTTAATTCATCAGCGAATACTTGTTGATTGATGTTTACCCCAATCCCGATAATAAGCCGTTCAAGCACATCTCCTTTAAAAACCGTTTCGGTTAACAATCCGCCTACTTTTTTATCGGCAACAAGCACATCGTTTGGCCATTTTAGCTGTGCAGGGGTATTTAGGTTTTCTTCGATATACTCACATACGGCTAACGCACATGCCAATGTGAGAATACTAAGGCGGTCGCTGTGTTGGGGCTCAAAAATCAACGAGAAGGTAAGGTTTTGAAACGGCTCAATATTCCAGGTGCGTTGATGTTGCCCGCGACCTGCTGATTGATGGTCTGCTAAAACAAGTGCCCCATGTAAGCTCTCTCCTTTCGGTATTTCCTTAGCATAAGTATTGGTAGAGGGCAATTCCTGAAAATAAAAAAGCTCTCTACCTAGCCAGGAAGTGGAGAGCTCTTTAGTAAATATGTTTTGATCGAACAAGAGTTTTATTTACCTACAACTACTACCGAGTCTTCGGTTCCAAACTCGTTGGGAACGTAGGCATCGGCTTCGTAATCGTTTTCCCAAACTTCACCATCTATCAGATACTTGAATTTATACTCGTTTTCTGGCTTTAGACGTACTTCGGTTTGGTAAACGCCATTTTTCTTTTTCAATTTTAGAGATTCGTAATCCCAATCGTTAAAGTCGCCGGCTAAGGCTACTTCTTCATTTACAATTTCTGATGGTACAGAAAAAGTAACTTTACATACAGTTCTTTTTGGTGTGAATTTCTTAGTGAGCATTGCGATAACGTGTTTTGTTAACTTTAGAATTTAAATGATACCTATATAATTAAGTTAAATTCAATACAATACCATAAAGAAATTATTAAGGTTAAATTATTAGTTAATTATTTTATGATAATTATATAAATAGTATTAATTAATTAATATTGGAAACGTTTCCCGGTTTAAAGGCATTAACTTTAAGTACCAACCGATTAATTAATTAAGCGCCAGTTTATTGGGGAAAAAGCGCTTTGAATTCTGCCTGAACCTGATTAGTACTTGCACTGTTTAGCACTTTTTGTGCGAGCTGGCGGAATGTTTCGCGCGAGTTTGTACTTAGGTGGTGCTTTATTTTAGGTATCGAATGGGTGGCCATACTTAGTTCAGTCACACCCATTCCAACTAACACAGAAGCGCCAATCAAATCTCCTGCAAGTTCTCCGCAAACAGCCACCGGAATCTTTTGATTTCTTGCTGCATATACTGTTTGATGTATAAGTTGCCACACCGCCGGATGTGTATGCTGATACAGCGAACAAATGCGGGCATTCCCCCTATCTACGGCTAATGTGTATTGGGTTAGGTCGTTGGTTCCTATACTAAAAAAGTCGATTTCTTTGGCAAACTGCGTTGCTAATAAAGCTACACTTGGCACTTCTACCATTATCCCAACCCGGATGTGTTCATCAAAAGGAGTTTGTTGTTCTTTTAAGTCACCTTTTATTTGTTCAAGTACTCGCTTTACTTCCACAATCTCATACACATCAGTTATCATCGGCACAAGAATCTGCACTCTTCCTCTATAGTTACCTGATATTTTTAAAATTGCGCGAAGTTGATTCTCTAATACCTGCCGTTCGTCAAGTAACATTCGAATTCCCCGCCATCCTAAAAACGGGTTGTCTTCATCTTGATTATTAATATTAAGCTTATCTCCCCCTACATCGAATAATCGTATTGTTACAGGTCCTTTGGTCTCTTTTAAAATCTTATCATAAAACTCGAGTTGCGAAACTTCTGCTCGCTTTTCAAACCCTCCATACAGTAAGGCTTCGGTTCGTAGTAACCCTATACCTTCGGCTCTGTACTTTTTTACTAGTTCCAATTCTTGAGCGAATTCCACATTAGCGCGTAAGTGGAACACAAAACCATCGGTAGTTATGGATTCTTCATTTCCCTTAAGAATGGCTTTTTTCTGCCTATTTAGCTGCCTGCTTCTTTTTTTATATTCATCGATGGTATCAGCAGATGGATGTACAATTACCGAGCCTGTGTTTCCATCCACTATTACTGTATTCCCGGAAGACGTTTGTTGCACCGAATTTTTCGCACTAACGACACAAGGGATATCCAATGATTGTGCAATTATAGATGCATGCGAAGTAATTCCGCCTTTATCCATCACCAGAGCGCTAATCCCCATTTCGTAGTAATTTACGAGGTCGGTGGGGCTTAAATCTTTAACCACCAATATGGATTTTTTTGGAATTTTCTGCTGATGTTCGTTTTCGCATGACAAATCAATTAGCCGATTCCTTAGATTTTCCAGATCAACTATCCGCTGCTGAAATATTTCTGATCCGCTTTCTCTTAAACGCTCGATAAAACCACCAAAGGTATCAAAAATGGCAAAATCAACGCTGTATTTTTCCCTTTCAATCAGGTGAAGAACTTTTTCGTCAATTTCAACATCAGAAACGATATGTTTTTGAGCCTCAAAAATTTCACGAGTGGCTTTATCCAGGTTTCTGGAGAGCTCTTCGATTTCCTCGAGAAACAACGCTTTTGCTTTTTGAAACCGTTTGATGTGAGAGCGAACCTTCAGTGCCTTTATTTTCTTAGGTGCAACAGATCTGCTTGATTGATTCAATACATAAGCCTGCCCGATAACAATGCCTTCGCTACCTGCTTGCCCCGAAATTCTAAATTCAGTACCACCTTGCTGCATGCTATTCGTCGCTCATGCCAAACTTGTTATCTACCAAATTTACAATGGCTTCCATAGCTTTTTCTTCGTCCGGTCCGGATACTTCGAACAATAATTCTGCACCTTGTTCGGCGGCTAAGGTCATTACTCCAAGAATACTCTTTCCATTAACTCTATACCCATACATATGGATGTAGAAGTCTGATTTAAACGATCCGGCAAGTTTAACCAATGCCGCTGATGGCCTGGCATGTAAACCAGTGCTGTTTTTTATTGTTACTGTTTTTTTAATCATACACCATATTATTTAGTGTAAACCAATATTACAAGGCTTTGATAAAATTGAAATAGAAACCTACAATTTATTTTACCCGATTTGCAGTAAACCTTTCGATCTATCTTTCTTACCTTTCCCGAAATTAATTTAACATCATATGTCAGTTTCAGAAAAAGAAGTACGCTACGTTGCTGATCTCGCACGATTACAATTAACCGAAAAAGAAGTAAGTTCCTTAGCCAAAGATATGAACAATATACTTGGATATATGGATCTTTTAAACGAACTCGACACCACCAACGTAGAGCCACTGGAGCATGTGATAGAGCTGAAAAGTCGCTTGCGGAAAGATGAGGCAAAAACACCGATTTCGCACGAAGATGCACTTAAAAATGCCCCCGATGCCGACTCCGACTATTTCCGTGTTCCAAAAGTAATAGAATAAAAACGCTATTCATGTCCGATTTTTTCTACCGCATGCCCACAAAATGGCAACATATTGTTTCTGTTGCTATCCTATTCATCATTCCACTAGTGCTTTTTTTCCAAACCACACTGGGTGGGAAAGAAATTCAGCGGCACGACATCACCCAATGGCGGGCTGGTGCCGAATCGGTAATTGAATACCGCGAACAGTTTGGTGAGGAACCACTTTGGGTTAACAACATGTTTGGTGGGATGCCGGCGGTAGTAGTTTCCGTTCAAAAACAAGTTCCTCACTTAGACAGTCTTACCAATTATTTCCATAAAATTTACCCGGCGTTGCAGTATTGGGTAATGTTATTGGGAATGTACGTATTGTTAATATTGATGGGGTTTCGGCCTCTCACGGCGGTTTTTGGAAGCTTGTTATACGGGTTAACTACTTATTTCCCTATCATAATAATGGCCGGGCATACATCGAAATTTTTCACCTTAGCTTTCGTACCCTGGACAATCGCAGGATATTGGCTTATAACCCGAACACCTAAACAAATAGCCGGTCTGCTTTTATTTACTGCTGCCTTTGCATTAGAAGTACGAGCCGGACATCCGCAGATTACCTATTACTTTATGTTTCTGATAGGTGCACTTTGGATTTATGATAGCATACAATGGCTAAGAAATTCGGAAGTAAAAAAATGGGGAGTAATTACTGCGATATTAGTGATTGGCGGAGTGATGGGAATACTCAACAATGCAGAAGTTACTCTTTTCCAACAGAGTTATGCACCACACAGTATTCGCGGCGGATCTGATCTTACGGGCACTACCGGACTTGATACTAATTACGCGTTTGCATGGAGCCAAGGGAAAACCGAAACACTTACGCTTGCTGTACCAAATTTATTTGGCGGTGCCTCACCAGATTATTGGGGCCCCAAATCAGGTACATCTGGCCCCCATTATTTGGGTGCATTGGCCTTGTTTTTTATGCTGATTGCATTGTTTCGAGTTCGCCAAAAAGTGATGTACATTTTTTTAGGAGTTGGATTACTAGCCATTTTATTTTCGTGGGGAGGAAACTTCGCACTTTTAAATAAACTAGCATTTAACTACATCCCCTTCTTCGACAAATTCCGAGCACCTGAAACTTGGCTGGTTGTCACATCATTTTGTTTTTCCATTGTAGCAGTATTCGGGTTAGAGTCTTTGATAGATTGGGTTGGCGAAAATAAGCTATCTATCAAAAAACTATACCCGATTGCAGGTCTTGTTGTTGGTGTATTCGTGCTTCTGTTTGTAACAATAAAAAGTTTCGATTTTACTCGCTTAGGTGAAGTTGAAAATATTGCGGCTCAGATCGCACAACAGAATCAATTACCGGCCAATAATCCGCAAGTACTCGACCGTGCAAGAAGTATCGTTCAAAATCAATTTGTGCCTACAAGAATGGAAAAAGCCAATGCCGATTTGTTTCGATTAGCGGTATTCCTGTTCATTGGGTTTGGCTTTACTTATGCCTACATCTCGAAAAAGATATCGGCCTCAATACTATCTATAGGCGTAATTCTTATTACAGCAGTTGATATGATTTCTGTAGGGCAGCGCTACATGGATGAAACCAAGTTTGTGGCAAATAATGCGAATGCAATGCGTTTGATTGAAAGCCAACGTCGCCCGCTCGACACCTTCATACAGGAAAACATACTGGCTGATAATGGAGCATACCCATATCGGGTTTTTCCTTTACTAGATAATCCATATTCAAATGCTATTCCTTCCTATTTCTACCCTTCTTTGGGAGGTTATTCTGGTGCAAAACTAGCGCTAGCCCAAGATGTAATTATGAAATCGGGAGAGCCAATGTTTGGCGGCCCATTTGGCATAAATCTTGATCTGCTGGCAGTTCTAAACACCAAATATATTACCTATAATCCCGGACTTCAGATTCCGGGAGTTATACCTGTTTACTCCGGAAACAATGGAGTTGTTTATGAAATAGAAAATGTGCTACCAAAAGCATTTTTCGTTGAACAAACTATTTCAGTTGATGATCCAAACGAAGCCTACGCATATTTATCTCCGGGAAGGTTAGATTTTTCTCGCACTGCAATAGTTGAAGGCTTTTCACCAGAAATAATTCCTGATTCCACTGCTAGTGTCGAAATTATTTCTTACACCGGTGCCGAAATGACTTTGCAAATTTCCAGAAAAACTGCCGGTTTTTTAGTACTAAGTGAGATTTACTACCCCGATGGATGGGTTGCCTTACTTAATGGAGAGGAAATCCCCATTTATAAAACTAACTATCTATTAAGAGGGTTTCAGATTCCAGCCGGAGACCATACCCTGGAATTAGACTTCCAACCATCTGCTTTTTATACCGGGGTAAAACTATCCTGGATGTCGTTGATATTTCAGCTTTCATTAGCAGCGTTTTTGGTAGTCAAAAGATTTACCAATTCTAAAGATAGTGAGTAAAAAAAAAGTATTAATCATTACTTATTACTGGCCGCCTAGTGGTGGTTCGGGGGTACAAAGGTGGGTCAAGTTTTGTAAATATCTACCTGATTTTGGATGGAGCCCCATCGTATATACACCTTCAAATCCTGAGCGCCCTGCTATAGACCATTCTTTGTTGCACGACATTCCCAACGAAGTTTCGGTTATTAAACAACCTATATGGGAACCTTATCAGCTTTATAAAAAATTCGTAGGGCTTAAAAAAGACGAGAAGCTCGGTTCTGCACTAATGAAAAGCGGCAATGAGCGTTCTATATTTCATGATATATCGGTATGGATTCGTGGCAATTTGTTTATCCCTGATGCACGCAAATTTTGGATAGCCCACTCAGTTCGGTTTCTCACAAACTATATTTCCAGTAATCCTGTAGATGTAATTGTTTCTACCGGGCCTCCGCATTCATTGCATTTAATAGCGCAACATGTATCAGAAAAAACAGGCACCCCGTGGTTAGCCGATTTTCGAGATCCATGGACTAACATCGATTTTTTTGAAGATCTAAATCTTTCCTCATTTGCCCGAAGAAAACATCATCGTTTAGAGAAAAACGTATTAACCGCGGCAGATAAACTAACAGTGGTTAGTAACACAATGAAAATGGAGTTCTCTGAAATTACGGATACGGAGATTAGTGTAATACCAAACGGTTTTGATGCCGAAGATTTTCCGGATTTTGATTATAAACCTAATGAATTTTGTACGATTTCTCATGTAGGCATGATGACTCCAACCCGAAATCCACAAATCATCTGGGAAGCCCTGCGCGAACTTGCCGACGAAAATACTGAGTTTAATCAGCGTTTCAGGCTACAATTAATTGGCAAGGTCGATGCTTCGATCATAGAACTCGTACATCAAAAAAAGCTTTCTCACCTTGTTCAGTTTAAAGAGTATGTGCCTCATGACCAGATTATTAACGTAGAACAATCTTCAGAAGCTCTACTTCTAATAATTAATAATACGCCAAATGCCGCTTTGCTATTAACCGGTAAATTGTTTGAGTATTTGGCTGCCAAAAGACCCATCGTATGTATTACACCCGTACACGGCGATGCTTCTGAGCTTTTAAGGGAATCTTCAAATTCGAGCTCAATTCACTTATATAATGACAAACAAGGTTTGAAAGAACAATTTGAAACTATTTTCGATGCCTGGAAAAATGGGAAGGATTTGTATACCAACTCGCATGCAGATCAGTATTCTAGGAAAAACTTAACTGGTACTTTGGCTCAAAATCTACGCTCTTTGTTATGAAAAATATACTCACTATTGTGGGCGCTCGTCCACAATTTGTTAAAGCTGCAGTTGTATCAAAAGCAATAGCTGATGTTGGTATCAAAGAGATGATAATACACACCGGGCAGCACTACGACCATGAAATGAGTACCATTTTCTGGGATGAATTAGATATCCCGACGCCAAGTATCAATCTTGGCATCGGCTCTGGTCTGCATGGAAAACAGACCGGTTTAATGATGGAAAAAATTGAAGCTTATCTTTTAGAGATTAACAAACTTCCTGATGCATTGTTAGTTTATGGCGATACAAATTCAACCATAGCGGGGGCACTTGTAGCTTCAAAATTGCACATTCCGGTGATTCATGTTGAAGCAGGACTTCGAAGTTTCAACCGGCAAATGCCCGAAGAAATAAATCGCATTTTAACCGATCATGTTTCCACCATTTTATTTTGTTCCTCCCAGGCAGGTGTAGATCAACTAAAGAGCGAAGGAATATCTCGCAATGTGCATAACGTTGGCGATGTTATGTACGATGCATTACTAACCTTCTCTAATATTGCGAATACTAAATTCAAACTGCATGATGTGGTGCCAGACTTACATAGCGAATATTATTTAGCCACCATTCACCGGCCCTCGAATACCGATGATTCGCACAACCTTAAATCAATAATCCGCGGATTATCGAAGTTAGACAAACCTGTTGTTTGGCCTGTTCATCCTCGAAATCGAAGTAAAATCGAAACGCTGAAGTTACCTGAGAATTTAATTACCATAAATCCAGTTTCGTATTTTAAAATGCTGATTTTATTAGCCAATTGTTCAAAAGTGATCACTGATTCCGGAGGGCTACAGAAAGAAGCCTATTGGATGAAAAAGCAATGTATAACAGTTCGAAACGAAACTGAATGGGTTGAAACATTACACGGTGGCTGGAACACCCTAACAGGTCCGAATTCCGAGAAAATAAAGGCTGCAGTTTCTAAGAAACCAGATTCCGATTGGCAGCCATTATATGGAGACGGTAAAGCCGCACAACGTATTGCAGATACCATAAAGTCTTCGTTTGATGGTTAGATAGCATGAAAAATCCTAGGGTCTTATTTTTTCATCTTGGGCAATCTTCATTTGTTAAAGAAGACCTTAGAATTCTGCGTGATTTCATGGACGTTCGTGAGTTTTATTTCGATCCTCGAAAGACTTCTCCCAAACCCATCTATGCCTTTAAACTATTCGCTCGTTTTGTTTGGCAAATTGTATGGTTAATTCTACACATTCGAAAAACTGATTTAATTTATTGTTGGTTCTCAGATTTTCATGGATTTCTGCCCGCCCTATTCTCAAAACTATTTAGAAAACCAATGCTCACCGTTTTAGGAGGGAGCGATTGCAACAAAATTAAGACACTTAATTATGGCGTGTTTTCAAGTAGCTGGAGAGCTCCGCTTGGGGAATTTGTGATCAGAAATAGTACGTTATTATTACCGGTTCATAAAACACTAATTGAGAGTGATCCATATTCGAAGAATTGGGAATATGCTCATCCCAATGGCTTAAAAAACAATCTAAAACAGGTTAACACCTCTTGGCTAGAGTTACCTACCGGCTATTCTCATCAAATGTGGAGCTCAGGATTAACAGCAAGAAAACCTGTTGTAACTACAGTAGGCATGGTTTCTGATAGTAGAACGGCTCTTATTAAAGGCTGGGATTATGTACTTGCCACAGCAGAGTTACTTCCCGATTTCGAGTTTCAAATTGTTGGACTATCGAAATCGTTTGAGCCTGATTTTAGAGCAATCTATGCCATCCCCAACAACGTAACGCTCATCCCTCCAATGGATCGCGAAAAGCTCGTTGATTTATACCAACACTCGTCGGTATATCTTCAACTTTCGCGAGTTGAAGGGCTGCCAAATGTACTTTGTGAAGCCATGATATGCGGCTGTATCCCGATAGGAAGTGCCGTATTTGGAATTCCCTCAGTAATCGAACAAACCGGTTATGTTGCAGAAAAGCCCGACCCTACTTTAATAGCCGAATTAGTTAAAAAAGCGCATGAAACTGCCTCGAATAATAGAGAGAAGTGTAGGAAATACATCGTAGATAATTATTCGATAGAACAAAGAAAGAGTCGGCTAAAAGATATTATTTACAACTATTTAGCCTGACTTAGTTAGGCTTACCACCTTCACTTTTACTTAAAATATTCGATACGCTTGGCTAGAGTAGGCGAAATTAGTCGGATGAATGAAAGCGGTATAAATCGGGCCATTCTACTTTTTATAACAGCTTTTTTGTGGCTTTTTAAGATTAAATTTATTCTTCTTTTTAGTAACCTCTCATACTCATAATTCGAGTATTCATTAAAATCAGCATACATTTTGATTAATAAATCAATAAACCGTTTCCTTTTGGCAAACGTCATGCTCTTGCTCCAAGAACTTTCAGCCATCAACCTATATGTACAGGTTGTATCGGGTAAATATATTATAGATCCTTTTGATGCTAGATATAATGATAAAGGCAAATCACCAACTGGAGCAGTTAATAACCATTCCGGTAAATCAACAACTAGTTTTTTTTTAAAGAATAAAGAAGCAGTTGTCATGAAATCACCTGGTTTGTCGATAATATCCTTCAGTTCATAGATTCGCTTTTTTGTTTCTGAATTAGGATAATAAACATGGTTTTTTGCCGGATTTAATTCATACTGATAATGCGAAGATGTAAAACAAACTGAGCAATCAGGATTTGCTTCCATGACATCAAACTGCTTTTGTAGTTTATGTGGATCATTCCAAAAATCATCTCCTTCACAAATTGCTATATATTTACCTTTAGCTTTTTTATAGAGCAGAGGAAAAATTGCAACTCCTTTAGATTTTAAATTTTCCTTTCGTAGGATAAGATTAAAACTTTGATCGCTACCTACTTTGTTTTTAATGATTTTTTGCGTTGCATCGGTTGATGCATCATCATGAATTATTACTTCAAAGTTAAAAGAGGTTTGTTGCTTTAAAAACCCATCAATGCATTCTTCTACATACGCTTCATGGTTATAGGTAATACAACAAATTGTAACTATTGGCCTTTCCATGATTAGGAGGGATAAAAGTGACCTTGATTATAATTGGCATCTAGAATTTCTACTTTATCTCCTACAACCTTTATTTTATCAAGTTTTAGTAATTGGCTGATTTTACTAACCATTTGTATTTGCTGATCTAAGATTCCTTCATATCCGAACTCATCAAATCTTTTTCTATGAACAATATTCTGCATAATAATGGGGCCACCATCTAAAGCTTCAGTTAAAAAATGTGCAGTATTCCCAAGAATCTGTTCATTATTCTCCAATGCTTGATCAATTGCCATTCTACCTTTGTAAGCCGGTAGAATGGAGGGATGAAAATTGATAATCCGGTGGTTGTAGTCTATTAATAATTGCCCTTTTAAAATGTGATCGCCAAAGCAAAAACAATAATCAATATCATATGATTTAAACTGCGATAGGAGAATATCAGAAAGCTCTTTGTTTCTATCTTCTGATGTCAGTTCATTATAATCAAAACAATAAAAGGCGATGTCTAAAGCTCTTAGTGTTTTACTTAAATCACTATTTTTTTCACTGTCACTTATTACTAACGCAGTGTGATCAGGTAATTTATTTTCTAGAATTTTTCTGAACCTTCCCCCATTACCTGAGAAGTAAAAAGCAAACTTAGGGTTTCTGATTGCTTTCATTTATTGCTTGTTTAGTTAATTCGAAATTCTGCCTAATTGCAGATGATAAAGTTGGCAACCTATCATTTAAGGTTTTTCTTATGGAATCTGAATGAGTCCATGCAAGGTTCACTTTCTCTTTCAGTGAATGTACATCGGTTGGATTTGCCACAAATTCTTCGACTTGTGCAACTTGAGCAAAACCTTTGAGTTTGTGCGCTTTAGGTTCGTGCCCATAGTCAATTATAACAGTTGGTACTGCTTGTGAAAGGCCGGCAATTGCACCATGAACTCTGCCGCTAACCAATAAATCGAAATTTCCAATAATAGCTTTTGTCTGCCATGCATCATAAACGCCATCCAAAGAATAAATGTGCTCAGTGATACCTCTTGCAACTAGTACTTTTTGTAATTGTTTAATTATTGGGTAGTCGCGACCATGTAACAATTGAAACTGCTTAGGCGGGATTGGGAAGCCATTAGAATGAGACATCAAAATTACATCTAAGTGTAATTCATGAATCATATACTCAATAGTTTCAGCAAATTTGGAGTAGTCAGAATCTTCTCTGGGCCATTTATCAAAAGGCCCCTGTTCGAAATTCCAACCACATAAAATAAATCCGGCTTTTTTTCTATCCTTAAGTGGTATCTGTTCGTTATTAAAAACTTCATTAATATTTAACGAACTATCTGACTTAAACAAAAACGATGGGCAAACTAAGCTTTTTGTATTTGATATATCAAATCCCCAATCTTTCAACAGATTTGTACTAATCGATTCTCTGTTAGTAACCAAGTTGAAGCCTGAATACACTTTTTTTGCGAGGTTAGTTGTTTGTGTATTCTTAAATGGCCCGGGGGAACCTGCTAACATCACAGTAGGTTTGCCAAATAATTGGGCTACATAATCTTTATACAACCCAACCAAGAATCTATCATCTCCAAGAAAGTTTGCATTATCACCCCAAATATCTCCGCTGAAATCTATTACAATATCGGCCCATTCTACTTGCTCGATATATGGAGTACGCTCTTCAATTATTCCTGTTTTATTATATTTTTCAGCAATTTGAAACTCTTTTTCTGCATTCTCAAGGTCAACATCGTTCCACCCATAGTAAATATCCATAGGTAAGACATCTATATTCATTTTATCACAAAAATCACTAGACATTTGTAATGTTGTTCGCACTTCTCGGTCAGGAAATACAGTATTCAGTTCTTCAAAAAATGGCTCCATAATGTAATAGTTACCAATATTTCCAAACTCCATTCTCCCCCAATGCAATGTGCATTGGCCAATAATCAAAATATTTAAACTCATTTATTTAAATTTACTCGTATTTCGTTATTCATATTATCTAGTGTATTCAACATTTCTTCATGATTATCAAACTTAAGGATATAGGTACCTAAAGTGTGATGGGAACCTTCAAATTTGCTGACAGTATCTCCTACCCTTACCAACATATTCTTCTCAACAATTCTTGATTTTATGTAAGGGCTCTCATATACCGATTTAAACGTTCCGGTTTTTGTTGAATGCAGAATATAAGAGGAATAAAATCCCTCTGGTTCTCTAGTTGTCATAAAGCCACAATCATGCCCTAAAGCTCCTTCAACACTCGCAGCTATTAAATCTACACCCGTAGAATACTTAATAACCTCGGGGATAAGATTTCCCCCACTCCTCGGTCCAATTTCTAGGATGTAAATCTCTTCCTTTTCTGATATTATGAATTCAATATTCAACCCACCATGGTCTAGTTTTAAGAGGGATACTACACGTTCTATATCCCGTCGTGCTTTACCTTGCAAGTCTTGCCGCGCTACATACGGAAAGCTAATTCCAACTGGTACATTGGCTGAGCACTCAAGATCGTTATGCTGTGTTCCAAAACAGCTAAATGCCAAATTACTCTTCCAAGCAAAACCGTCGCCATCCATCTGATACCCTTTTTTTTCAATAAACTCTTCAACTACAACCTTTTTATTGATTGAAAAAGACATTGCATGTTCAAATGCATCATCGAAATAATCAAAAGTGTCTAATTTTCTAACGCCTTTCGAACCCGATGAATCAACTGGCTTTACAATTATTGGTCCATTAAGTAACAGGTTTTTTGAAAACTCACGACTTGCTGTTAACTCCGTAAAAGAATCTGATTTCGGGGTGTTAAATCCATTTTTTAATAAGAATTTTCTGAACAAATCTTTTTGCTGAAGAATTTGTACTGATTTATATGGATTCCCGGGCAATCCTAATTGTTCTGCTACAAAAGCAGCTGTTGGAGCTCCCGGATCTGATGCGTAGGACAAAATTCCTTGTATACTACATTTTTGTGATAATTCGAGAATAGCCTCTTTGTCAACTGTGCTCACATTGTGGTATTCGTCCGAGTATGTATGCCCTGGATTGTCTGGCTTATAATCGGCTGTAATAACATAATATCCGGCGTGTTTTGCGTATTTAATTGCCGGAACCTGGAAAGGGCTTCCTCCAAGAAATAGTAACTTTTTCATGACCTCAACAAAGTTCGGATGTTTTGAATAATCATTTTCTGGTCTTCATATGAAAGCGTATGATACATTGGTAAACATAAAATCCGTGATGCAATATTCTCAGAAATGGGTGTTGCCCCATCTACATAGGAAAGAGTGTTTAAAGAAGGATAAAAATATCTTCGGGTAAAAATTTGCTGTTCCTCAAGGTACTTCATCACCTTGAGTGCGTCTTTTTCCGATTCAAAGATTACGGGAAAATAAGAGCAATTTACTTCGCTTTCATGGTGATGCTCCTGAAAGTAAACAGGGCTATTTTTTAGTTGCTGTTTGTAAAAATCAAATTGCGCTTTCCGCCTTTCTAGTATTTCTTTCATATAAGGCAACATGCACAACCCCATTGCTGCATGGTATTCCGAGTTTTTTGCGTTAATACCTACCCCATTAAACTTTTCAGGGCCATCGTGCCCGAAATTACGCATGTAAAACATGCGTTCTAACAAAGAATTGTTCCTCGAAAAAACGCCCCCTCCTTCTACCGTATGGTATAACTTTGTAGCATGGAAACTAGCTGTGGAAATATCACCATACTCGAATACAGATTTCCCTTTGTAGGTAGAGCCAAAACAATGTGCCGCATCATAAATCACTGTTAGATTATGCCGGCGAGCAATGTCAGTGATTGCATCTATATCACATGGATTTCCAAAAACATGCGTAGCCAGAATTCCGGTTGTTTTTTCGGTAATCGATTCCTCGATCTTTGCCGGGTCGATGTTCAATGTTCTAGGATCAATATCAACATAAACAGGTACGCAGTGCTCCCAAACAATCGAAGAGGTGGTTGCAACATACGAAAAGGGAGTTGTGATTATCTCGCCTGAAAGAGCCGCTGCTTTAATTGCCAGTTGAATAGCAATGGTGCCATTACTTACATACAAGCAGCTCTCAGTACAAAGATAAGCCTTCAATTCAGACTCCAGTTGCTTTACCAACGGGCCATAGTTTGTTAACCATTCTCTTTCCCAAATGCCATCTAACAACTGCTGATAATCTTTTATTGGAGGCAAAAAAGGTTTGGTAACCGGAATCATAGTTTCACTTTCCTCAAAAATGGAATTCTTGGGCTAAAGATATGTACTAAATCTTTAAATGACTGAGGTTTTAACAGCAAACTAGTGCCTACATAAACCACTACACCAATGCTCACCAGAACAAATAATTTGAGGGGTGCAATGTCTATGGAAACAAAGTTGACCGCAAAAACCACAAGAATCATAGGTACTGATATGAGGAACCCCGAAAAATTATCGATAAACTGCTGCCAACGTGTATATCGCAACAATTTTGCTGTGTAAGTCATATTTATGTACAGCGAAATATACGAGCTGATTACCTGAGCAATCACCAATCCATAAAAGCCAAATTGTAATCCAATAATTATTGCGGCAACCACCCCTATTTTTTTGTAAATCTCTAGACGGAGGATTAAATCCGTTCGGTTTAAAATCTTGAGGATGTCGATGTTCAACAAATGCAGGTGGTGAATGGCACCTGAAAATACAAGTATCTGTAAAATAGGTATAGCTCCAACCCATTGATCGCCTGCGATGGTTAGTAGAAATGGTTCAGCCACTAAACCCAGCCCTGCCATGGTAGGGAAAATTACATACGAAATAGCTTTCATAATTTTGATGTAGGCTGCTTTTAGTCGCTCCTGATCTTCTTTTACTTTAGAAAGCGTTGGGTAAAAAACTTTACCCATTGAACTCACAAAACTCTCGGAAACCACATTTTTCAAGTTCATTGCCTGATCGTAAAACCCCAATATTGTACTTGAGTATAGCTTTCCGATAATAATTTTATAGATATGCACGAAGGTAATGCTTAGCACCCCCGACAGCATCAGGTTAGAACCAAACGCAAATAGCTTCTTAAATGATTGCTTATTGATAAATTTCTTGGGCACCCAAGGGTGTACGATCCAGTATAAAATGGAATTAATAAGTGAGAGTAGCATAATATTAGTTGCAAGAGCCCAAACTCCATACCCTTGGTAAGCAAATATTACAGCCACTACACTCGATATGGCAGCTCCAACAATATTAATTTTAGCTTGTGTTCTGAAATTTATTTTATGAATAAAATGAGCCCTTTGGATAATGGATATCGAATAAAAAATCAGTGTTAAGCTTGTGAACCTAGTAAGCTTTATGAGTTCGGGTTCGTTAAAAAAAATACTGATCCAAGGTGCTGCAACCCATAATAGTATATACAATAGGATCGCTATAATTAGATTTACATAAAATGTTGTGCTTTTATCTTCATCCGTAATGGTTGTCTCGCGAATTAATGCCTGGCTAAACCCGCTTTCAATCAATACAATGGCTAATGCAAAAAATAAATTAATCATCGCAATCAGCCCATAATCTTCGGGAGAGAGCAAGCGGAGCAGGAAAAGTGCAGCGCCAAACTGAATTACTTTACCGCCATACTTTTCAAGTATCGACCAAAAAATACCGCCTAAAGCTTTTTGCGATAACGACTCCGACTCTGGGATTGGATCACTCAAAAATTGCTACGTCTATTTGGTTGGATGTGCTCTTAAAATGATGATAAGGATTTTCGTACAGCTTATCAGCCTTGGCAGATATTTAGTTCTGTGGATTGTATCTTTGCCTCATAAAATTTTAAAACCTGTTTATGCCAAAAACGAAGTACAGCACCCACCTTGGAATGGTGGATATTTTGCCCGGTGAAGTTGAACAATGGAGAGCACTAGAAGCAATAATTCATGATGAAGCAGCTCGCTACAATTTTGAGGAAATCAGAACTCCGATTATGGAGCAAACCGAGCTGATTAAACGCGGAGTTGGCCAGCTTACCGACATTGTAACCAAAGAGATATTCGCTTTCACTAAAGGTGATTCTAACTATGTACTTCGTCCGGAACTAACGGCACCGGTAGTTCGCGCCTTTGTACAGCATCATTTGGCACAGCGGGGCGGTGCTCAAAAGTTGTATTACATAGGTCCTATGTTTCGTGCCGAACGCCCTCAAAAAGGGCGTCAACGCCAATTTCATCAATTTGGGGTAGAAGTAATTGGCAGCGATGATCCTGTTGCTGATGTAGAATGCATCTCTTTTATGATGCGCATTTATCAGCGCATTGGCATAAAGAATTTCACCCTTAAACTTAATTCCGTTGGTGACCCTGAAAGCAGAGATGCCTACAAATCGGTGCTACGTGAATATCTGCGCCCGCATTTCGATAAGCTTAGTGAGCTATCGAAAACACGTTTCGAGAAAAACCCAATGCGCATACTGGATTCAAAAGAGCCGGAAGATCAGGAGTTTATCCGAAATGCGCCGGTGATCAGCGATCATCTAAATGAAGATTCGGAGAGGCATTTTAAGGAAGTATGCAAATATCTGAAAATGCGTGGTATTGAGTATGTAATCGATCCATTATTAGTTCGCGGTATGGATTATTACACACGCACTGCCTTCGAATTAACCAGTCCTGATTTGGGCTCGCAAGATGCTCTTGCCGGTGGTGGGCGTTACGATCTTCTAGTAGAAGAGATTGGTGGACAACCTACCCCAGCAGTTGGTTTTGCTGCCGGGATGGAGCGCTTGCTAATTGCTTGCGAAGAGCTTGAAATTAAACTTGCAGGCGAAAAATCGATCGATGTATTTATGGTTTGCCTGGGTGATGCTGCCAGAGATTGGGTGATAGAGCAGCTTCCCACTTTCAGAGCGGAGGGCATTTCAGCAACTATGGATTACAAAGGCCGTTCGATGAAAGCTCAAATGAAAGAAGCCAATCGCCAGAATGCACGGTTTGCGATTATCGTGGGTGATAATGAGTTAGCCACCGGTAAATTTGTATTCCGAAACATGCTAGAAAGTAGCGAAGAACCATTGGCTGTGGACGAGATTCTGCTAAAACTTACCCAATAAACGCGATTGATCTTGAGCTATTCGTACTCAAGCTGAGCTTTGAGTTGCTTGATATCTTTGGGATAGCCTAAAATCGAAAGTATATCGCCCGACTGAAGCTTCGTTTTCCCTTTTGGAATGATGATTTCGCTGTTTCGTTCTATAATGGTAACTAAACACTCTCCGGGTAAGTCGAGATCCATCAATCTCTTTCCGATCCAGTCTTCTACTTTGGTATGTTCAACCAAACGAATGTTGATAAATCGCTCGTCGGTTAATAGTACCTGCTTCATTGCTTTTTCGATTTTAGCATTCTTCCAGCGTTCGAGGAAGCCTTCAGCTTCAATCAGCTCTGCTAAATGGCCGATAATTCGCATATGAAGTATAGGCTTTTCTTTTGGTGTGGCTAGAAAAATAATGGCGTATGCCTTCTTTTTTTCTTTCTCCAACTCGAACTCAATCCCTTTAGAGGAATGCACAGCAAGCATTTCGGGAATCTTTACCTTATCCAACTGTACGTATTTAAAGAACACCCCGTCTTTCATTTCGATGAAATTATCTTCAAAATCGGTTAAATGGGTACGCAGCATTTCACGATCTAACTTTACTCGCTGATTTAGCATAAGCGTTGAACGCAATAATAACCGTTCGATATCGGTATGATCTTCCTCCACATGCATCATTATGGATCGGGCAATCACTTCTTGGTAGGTAAGTGAATTATTCAGGTTTTTCTCGTTAATGATGGTCATTAACTCGTGCTCTAACGCTTCATACCTAAGTTGACCAAGACGTGCGTGGATATGATATATTGCACCCTGACGTTTCACATTTCCGTGAGCGTAGTAAAAGTACCATCCTATACAGAAAATGATAAGAGTACCTGTTAACCCAACGGCAAGTAAACCCATCTCAGCAACCAGCCATAACGAGATGATCATACCGGCAATTTGTAGCCAAGGGTAAAAAGGTGATTTATAGCCCGGTTTATAGGCTTCAATTCTACTCTCTCGCATCACAATTACCGATAAATTCAGTAAACAAAACAATAGCAATTGGAAAGCACTTGCCAGCTTTGCGACGGCTTCCACATCAAAAAGAAGAAGAACAGCAGCCATAATTAACGTGGTGGCAATTACAGCAATATGAGGTGTTTTAAACTTTCCGATATTCTGAAACATCGGGCTCAATAAACCATCACGGCTCATTGCCAGAGGGTAACGTGAGGCAGACATTATGCCTGCATTTCCGGTGGAAGCAAACGCTGCAATAGCAGCTATCACAATAAGTACTAATCCAACCGAGCCGGGTAAAAAGGTCATTACACGTTCGCCGGCATCAGCAACCGGTGTGAGGCTGTCAAAAAGTTCATCGGCTGGCAGAACCTTAATCATGATAAAAACACCAACCACATACACTACACTTGCTGTAACCAACGAGAGAATCATACCCAGAGGAATGGAGCGATCAGGGTTTTGAACTTCCTCTGCAATACTTGCCACTTTAGTTAATCCGGCATACGACACAAATACTAAACCGATCGTAGCTACAAATCCATTGATGCCATTGGTAAAGAAATTCTGATCACGCAGTGGCGGCAGAAAATTATCTGTGCCATAAATGAAATTGAGGCCCATTATGAGGAAATAAGCCATTATAAGAACCAAAGCAGCTACTAAAACGCGTTGAAGTACTGCGGTTTCTTTAGCCCCGAACACATTTAATAATCCAAAAGCGAAGGTAAGGACTAAGGCCAGAGGTAACATGGGCACATCTACAAAAATTGTGAGGTATGCTCCCATCCCAATCAATGCAAAGGCGCTTTTAAAAATTAGTGCAAACCAAGAACCAAGCCCACCAATGGTTCCCATCAAAGGGCCGAGACTCCTATCCAAAAAGTAATAAGCGCCACCTGCTTTTGGCATAGCCGTTGAAAGCTCTGCCACACTAAGCATAGATGGCAAGATTAAAAAGCCTGCTGCCAGGTAGGCAAAGGCCACCGAGTTTCCGGTTTCCATAGCAGCAATTCCCGGTAGCAAGAAAAACCCTGAACTAAACATGGCCCCAGTACTAACAGCGTATACATCAAATACAGTTAGTTTTTTTGATAGCTTTTCGTGGCTCATTCCTAAGAATCTTTATTGTTTTGTAAGATGGTGCTTTCGGCCAATAATACACTTAAAATCTGTAATACTAGCATACTAACTCAAGTAATTACCGGTGGCTAATATACACCTACCATAATTACTAGCTCGTAAAACTTTAGCAATGATCTTTTAAGAATCAAGCTGTTGTTTAAGTACCTCTATATCTTTGGGATAACCTAATATCGACAAAACATCACCGGATTCAAGTTTCGTTTTTCCTTTTGGAATCACGATGTCTCCATCCCTTTCGATGATAGCTACCAAACATTCGCCCGGTAAGCTTAAGTCCATAATTGCTTTGTTTATCCATTCTTCAGATGGGGTGTGTTCCTGCAAACGTACGTTGATAAATCGCTCGTCGGTTAGCAGTACATTCTTCAAATCTTTTTCATTTTCAGCTTTTTTCCAACGGCCTAAGAATTCTTCCGCTTCAATTAATTCCGCCAGGTGCCCAATAATACGCATATGAAGTAGTGGCCGATCTGTAGGTGTTACCAGAAATATTAGTGCAACGGCTTGTTCTGCATTACCATCCAGATCAATCTTAATTCCTTGTTTAGATTGTATTGCTATCATTTCGGGGATAGCAATATTATCTGCTTGTACATACTTAAAAAACACTCCTTCCTTTAATTTGGTGAAGTTTTTAGAAACATCCACCAGCCGATCTTTGAGGAAGTCGCGTTCCATATTAAGACGACGATCCAACTGAATTGCTGCTTTCGAAACCAATCTGTTAAAATCTGTTTGCTGATCGGAAGCCTGAATAACCGTAGCACGAGCAATAACTTCTTCGTAGGTTAAAGCACTGTTTAGATTCTTCTCATTAAAGATGGTCATCAATTCATGCTCAAGAGCTTCGTAACGAAGCTGCCCCAACCGTGCGTGAATGTGGTAAATAGCCCCCTGCCGCTTTACTTTTCCATGCGAATAATAGAAGTACCACCCGATACAAATAATGATCATTGTACCGGTTAAACCAACAGCAAGTAGCCCCATTTCTGCCACCAACCAAACCGAGATAATCATTCCGGCGATTTGTACCCATGGATACCAAGGTGATTTATAGCCCGGTTTATAGGCCTCGATCTTACTCTCGCGCATCACGATCACAGAAAGATTGATCAAAAAGAAAAGTAATAATTGAAAGGCACTGGCCAATTTGGCAACGGCTTCAACATCAAACAACAAAAGAACGAGAAGCATTACGCCGGTTGTAATTAATACCGAAATATGCGGAGTGCCAAACTTTCCTATTCTACCGAATTTTGCACTAATCAGATTATCCCGGCTCATTGCTAAAGGATATCGCGAAGCAGACATTATCCCTGCATTTCCTGTAGATGCAAAGGCAGCAATTGCTGCAATAACAACCAATA
This sequence comes from Balneolaceae bacterium, assembly GCA_965228545.1. GTDB lineage: Bacteria > Bacteroidota > Rhodothermia > Balneolales > Balneolaceae > HXMU1420-13. The sequence goes on along the minus strand of OZ245822.1, from coordinate 3,506,911 downwards.
GAAGACCGGAATTACCGGGTAGAAAATCCAAAATTACTTTACCTGCATCAGCAACTGGAGTTAGGCTTGCAAACAACTCATCAGCAGGCAGTACATTTACCATGATGTATACACCGGCCACATACACTACACTAGCAGTGAGTAATGATAACATCATACCAAGTGGAATTACTTTATCCGGATTTTGCACTTCTTCGGCAATACTGGTTGCTTTTGTAAGCCCCGCATAAGAAACAAATACCAAACCGATTGTAGCTACAAATCCATTAATGCCGTTGGTAAAAAAATTCTGTTCTCTCATTTCAGGCAATGGATTTTGAGCGATGTACATATAATTCAAACCTTGAATTACGAAAAACGCCATTATCACTACGAGTGAAGCCACTAAAACGCGTTGCAATAAGGCCGTTTCCTTTGCTCCAAAAATGTTGAGAAGACCAAAAGCTACAGTAAGAACCAAAGCTAATGGAAGTATCGGTAAATCAACAAACAGCGTTAAGTAAGCCCCCATACCAATCAATGCAAAAGAGCTTTTAAACACCAACGCCACCCACGACCCTAATCCACCGATGGTACCAATCAAAGGGCCTAAACTTCTATCCAAAAAGTAATAGGTGCCCCCTGCTTTAGGCATGGCCGTTGAAAGTTCCGCCACACTAAACATAGAAGGTAAGATGAGAAATGCAGCTGCCAGATACGCAAGATACACGGCGTTTCCCGTTTCCATTGCGGCTAAACCAGGCAAAAGAAAAAAGCCCGAACTGAACATTGCACCCGTACTTACTGCATATAAATCGAAGAGCGTAAGTTTTTTAGAAAGTTTTGCCTTACTACCTGCCATAATCGTTATGTTTGCAAAATGGTTTAAAAAAGCTTGTACGAATAGATAAGTAATTTTTTAATACACTAGTTCCTACTTAATAAGGAAAATGAAATTACTTCATCTAGTTTGATAATATATTACTTAGAGAAAAAACTTTCGTTTTATGAATGAAGAAATTTTAGTTGGATTGGCAAGTGTTGCGGCACTTGGCATATCTGCGCAGTGGTTGGCATGGAAAACTAAGTTGCCGGCTATCTTAGTGTTACTGGCTTTTGGAATAATAGCAGGCCCTGTTACCGGCTTTCTGGACCCTGATTTTCTAATGGGTGATTTACTCCAGCCTTTTGTTTCGATTTCGGTAGCTATTATCCTTTTTGAAGGTGGTTTAAGCCTTAGTATGTCGGAGTTTCGCAAAATTGGAGGCACAGTATTAAAGCTTATCACCTTTGGCGTGCTTATAACTTGGTTGTTAGCGGCAACAGCGGCATATTTTTTATTAGATCTTGGCCTTGAAATCTCGGTGCTGTTTGGAGCTATTTTAATTGTAACCGGTCCAACGGTCATCATCCCTTTACTGCGGCAAGTGCGGCCAACAGATACAGCAAAATCTGTAGTTAAATGGGAGGGTATTGTAAACGATCCCATTGGAGCAATGATGGCTGTATTAGTATTCGAAATAATTATTGCCGGGGGGTTTCAAAGCATCTCTGGGCATGCCGGCTTAGTAATTGTTACTACTATTATTGATGGTACATTTTTCGGCGCTCTAGGTGCCGGTATCATGTATATCACACTAAAAAAACACTGGATTCCCGATTACCTGCAAAATCCGGTTACCTTAATGATACTCATCGCCATTTTCACCTCATCAAATTTGCTACAACACGAATCAGGGCTACTTGCGGTAACCATCATGGGAATTATTCTAGCGAACCAAAAAAGCGTACGGGTTAAGCACATCGTTGAGTTTAAAGAAAATCTTCAGGTGCTGTTAATCTCTACCTTGTTCATACTACTGGCGGCTCGCTTACAGGCAGATGCACTTTCTTACATCAACCTGAACAGCATTTTGTTTTTGGCAGCGCTGTTTTTTGTTGTACGCCCTGTTTCGATCTATCTTTCTACCATTGGCTCATCCATCACATTTAAAGAAAAAACCTTTATAGCATGGATGGCGCCCCGTGGGATTGTAGCCGCTGCCATTTCTGCAATCTTTGCCCTTCGATTAGAACAAGAAGGCTATGCTGAAGCCGCTCAATTAGTCCCTTACACCTTTATCGTGATTATTGCCACCGTTACCATTTACGGGCTTACTGCAAAACCGGTAGCTCGCCTGCTTGGAGTGGCTAAGCCGGAACCACACGGCGTATTGTTTCTAGGGGCCCATTCGTGGAGCCGAAAACTTGCACTTAAGCTAAAAGAGCTCGGCTTTAAAGTACTGGTTGCCGATTCGAACTGGGATAATATTTCTAAAGCACGAAAAGCCGGACTAGATACCTACTATGGTAACATCCTTTCGGAATATGCTATCGACGAAATCGACCTTGATGGCATAGGAATTCTGATGGCTTTAACCCCAAACGATGAAGTAAATTCTTTAGCAAGCATTCGATTTAGAGATGAATTTGGTACTTCATCGGTATTTCAACTCGCACAATCGGCTACTTCAAATCGAAGAGAGAACGATAGTAGTGAATTTATTGGCGGACGTACTCTATTCTCTAATGAAACTAACTTCGAAAAAATTGAAGAATTAATTGAAGATGATGACGCTGGCATACACATTATCGAGATCAGCGAACAATTTTCATTTAAAGAGTATCAAAAGCAATATTTCGAAAAATCTATTCCTATCTTTGTGCAGCAGAACGATACCGTTCAGCCATTCTCTCTCGATAATCCTCCTACACCTCAGCCCGGTGATTCTATCATTGCATTGGTGCGAAGTAGCAGCGAAGAGCACGAGGAGGAATCAACTACCGAAGAACCAATTTCTGAAGACTGAGCTATGTTTCCACAAGAAGTGGTAGGTGCGTTAAAAAAGCATAGAACACCGTTTTATTACTACGACACCCAACTATTACGAGCAACATTACAGCAAATTAAAACGCAGGGAATCGACCGAGGATACCGTGTCCATTTTGCGCTGAAAGCGAATCATCAACCTAAAATTCTTGAGATTATTCGCGAATATGGCTTGGATGCCGATTGTGTTAGTGGTGGCGAGATAAAACGCGCACTGCAATGTGGGTTCTCACCCGAACAGATTGCTTTTGCTGGCGTTGGAAAATCTGACGATGAAATTGAGCTCGCTCTAGAATCCAATATTTTCTGTTTTAATGTCGAGTCGCCGCTCGAACTGGAAGTAATCAACGAGTTTGCAATTAAGCATCATAAAACAGCTAATGTTGCCCTTCGCTTAAACCCGAATGTAAACGCAGAAACGCATCACTACATCACCACCGGATTAAACGAAAATAAGTTTGGGATTCATGAAGATGACCTTGATTCGGTATTAGAGAAAATCCCTTCTCTTTCAAATATTAAGTTGATTGGTATTCACTTCCATATTGGTTCGCAGATCGTAAAATTTGAACCGTTTGAGCAGCTTTGTACGCGTGCCAATGATCTAAATTCCTACATCGAATCGAAAGGGCATACCCTAACATCCATTAATGTTGGCGGTGGATTTGGTATCAATTACGATGCACCAAATGAATCATCTGTACCGGATTTCAAGCGATATTTCGAAATTTTCTCGAGTGCGATCCAACTAAAACCTCATCAAACCTTACATTTTGAGCTCGGCCGTTCGGTAGTTGGGCAATGTGGGAGCTTGATCACCAAAGTATTGTACACCAAAACAGGCAGAGTAAAAAACTTTGCTGTGGTTGACGCAGGCATGACCGAATTACTGCGCCCGGCACTTTATCAAGCTGTGCATAACATTGATGCATTAACATCCACAAAAGGGCAAAAAAAATATGATGTAGTTGGCCCAATTTGCGAAAGCTCGGATACCTTCAGAAAAGATCTGGATTTACCGGAACTTTCGAGAGGTGATATACTAGCAATACGCAGTTGCGGTGCATACGGCGAGGTAATGCAAAACCACTACAACCTACGACCGCGTGTTCAGTCACTATATTCTGATGAGATATAAAAAACAGACTTCCTCTCCAGAAAGTCTGTCTATTTGGTTTGTTGGTTCTATGTTTTGGGGGAATTATTTAATCAACATCATTTTTCTAAGTTGTTGCTTGCCCTCAAAGTTTAGACTGTAGAAATAGACTCCACTTGAAAGATTTGAGCCATCAAACCTGAAATGATAAGTACCGGCAGTAAGATTCCCATCAACAAGAGTAGCTACTTTTCTCCCGAGCATGTCAAAAACTTCTGCTTTAACACTCCCTGCACGAGGAATAGAAAATGAAATATTTGTGCTTGGGTTAAATGGGTTTGGATAATTTTGGTTGAGAATAACATTCCTCGGAATGTCTTCATCATCTTCACTAGAGTTGATTAATTTATCTTCCATTTTAAACACTAACGCCAAATTCCCTTCAGGTTCAAATCCAACTTTAGCTGCTACTAATGGGATTTGATATCGATCATTTTCACTGAAAATTTTTACGGTATCACCTACTGATCTGACGTGCTGCACATAAACACTGTCGAAATCGGGAAAATCTTTTGTTTCTAACCGTAAAATAGCGGTATCAACACGAGCGCTTCGAAGACCAAAAGGAACTACCGTTCTAACAATGCTGGTATCAAAGAGCTGAGCTTTACTAAAATATTCTGCCTTTGCATTGATGCCATTTCCTAATGCAAACACATTGTGAAAATGTGGAGTTGGATTGAGTGGTTTGGGAATAATCTTACCATCTTGAGCTAAATGAAAGCGATCTCCTTCTGCTTCCTCCGATTCCAAATGTAGAGTAAGGGTTGGTTTCGGCTGGATATTTAAAACCCCTTCTAAGGTAATCGGGCTTACTTGGTCAGAAAAGATCCCCTCATAATGAAATCCTAAATTTGCATTTTGATCAGTCGCAAACACAGCAAAAGCCTGATCGGGTTTAATCACAATTTCTTGTGCACCGGAATAAGTAGGAAACTCCCAAGCTCCAAATCCGCTATCAGCCATCGGGTTCCATATGGCGATGTCACGAGATACATTCATTCTTTGAGCAAACTCTGATGACCATTTCCAACTTTGTCCGAATGGATTACCAACTATAGAAACTCCAAATCTGGATAACGTATCTGATTTATTTCCAACAAAAAGAGGAATCGAAACATCATCCGTAGTTGTGTAAAATGCATTATTAAAGCCTTCGATAGTTTCTTTTTCTAAACTATTCAGGTTTTCGGTTCTGGGCCATCCGCCTTGAACTCCTGTTGTTGCCGTGTCGATATCTTCCGAAATAAGGATGAAAAAGGAATCGCCTCGACGTAAGGTATCCGACAAACTAGTTGGTGGCTCATACTCTTCAGTAAGTGGATTATATATAAACAGATTCTCCGGAATTTCATTTTCTGTGGGCAAACACTCTGAGCAAGAATTGCCGTACAATTCTAAATCGCTCAGATAGTCTTCAAAGGTAACATCATTGATCACCGGTGCCATCAACTCCCAACGATCTTTACCCTCTAACCCATCAAATTCGAATCTTGATTTAAAAGTATTGATAAGTAAAGTATCTGATAAGCCTGTGTATTCACCCGCTCGATCGGCTAACTCATACGCAATTTTAACATAATTTACGTTGGCCCGTGTATTCGATGGATAGCGAAGTTGGAGTCGGTTTTGTGCCAGATCCTCCACACCGATTTCATATTCAATTCCGGGAGAAATTGTTGTTTCGTAACTACCATTGCCATCAGAGTCATGTCGCAAAACGTTGGTCGCTAAATTATTTTCTGAACTGAGTATGTTGGTAATTTTAATTCCTCCAATCGCCTCGTTAACATTCCAATCGAAATAATCTTCGGGGTCGTTAACAAAGGTTTGAGGCAGCAGATTAGCACTTTGACCAATGTTTGACGCATTTATGATTGTCTTTGTGCCTTCTACGGGATTATAAATCGGTGCATGATTTACATATTCCAATTGATGAATTGGCCTTCTTAATTCTGATGCGCGTAAATAAATATTACCGGCTTCGTCTACGGCAACTTCAGATAATTGCCCGAAACTACCTCGACTTCCATTTTGTGGTATTTCAAAGACATCAATAAGATTTAATTCCGGGGTTAAAAAAACAAGAAATTGCTCAGGCGAAGAACTCCCGTTTTCTGAGATAGTAACAGTAATACGTCCATTATCTTCAATAACAATCCTTTTTGTATCGAAGTTTGTTGATGAAGCCCCCGGTATTGAGTTCACATCGTAACTCCCCACATTCGATCCATTCATATCGAACGCATAAACTTCATTTAAACTGAGGATGTACACCCTCTCCTCGTGCACTGCAATATCATTTAAAGATCCACTAAACTGAGAAAGCTGAAATTCTGCAACAACTACCGCTTGGTTTAATGAGGTATCCCATTCATATTCAACCACTCGATTATTGAGATCATCGTACATGAAGAACCCGTTGCCACTAGCATATATCCTTCGGGCTTTTATCGCCACGTTTGATTGTGTCTGGATAGTCTGTTTTAGTGATCCATCATTCAATGAATAGATACGTAGTTCAGAATTCGCAGCCGAACTACTATGTAACAATAATCCGACCAGTGAATCTGTCACTGCAACATCTGCATCATCGAAATTCCCTAAACCGGATGTACTGAATAAAACACCCAAACTATTTCCGGTTACAGCATCTATCTTTTTCATTCTGGATGAGTCTTTCACAAACTCATACAAAATTTGATTCTTCACAAAAAACGGATATACCACCGTGGTTTGCGCTTGATTACCCTCATTATAGATATTCAGTAAATCTCCCTTCCCAATTCCAGTATCAATATATCCTTGGTTTGGTGCATCAGGAAACACTTTTTGGGCTTTTACTTCCTGTGTATTACTCATCAAAAGTGTGAGTACAGCGGCGAAAACTAAAACATACTTTTTCATGGTTATTCCTCTTACTTATTTGATGAGCGTTATTGACTGTGTGCGTACCTGATTGTTCGCAGTAATGCGTACGAAATACACTCCTGAGTTTTGCTTTGATAAATCAAGGCGTAGGGTGTGCGTCCCTGCCTGTTTAAACTCGAGATCATTTAGTACCATTATTCGTTGACCTAAAGTGTTAAACACTTCTATTTGAACATTTGAGGCGTTTGGTAACCGGTATTGAATATTTGTAACCGGATTGAATGGGTTAGGATAGGCACCTATTTCAAATTTGACCGGGAGATCATTTTCATTCCCATTGGATACCCTTTGTTGATGATTTAGCAACAAGGATAGTTTGCCTTCTTCTATCCATTCTTCCCCGTTTTTTACTAACGGTATACTTGGCGAAGTTTTTCGTAAGTCAAATTCTTGCACATTTCCATCACTAAGCTCATACCGTAAGAATATTGAGCCATTAAACTCAGATAATGCTTCATTAGTGACATTAAACGTTGCAATACTATTCACCGTTGAACGCACTCCAAGTTCGATGGTGGTTGGTTCGTCAACTAATTTACCGGTTATCGCTAGTTTCTTATCATTTGAATCAATTGCGAATAATTCATGATAATAATCCGACAAACTTGTAAGCTTTTGTGCTCTTATATCTGCTGAATGAATTCCTAAGACATCCGAAAACCCATTATCAGAAATATTCACCGTAAAAAGTGAGTGATTTCCTATTTGTTTTCTAACATTTCGTTCAGCTAAAGTAATGCCGTTGGTATGGTATTCAGCCATTGCATTGCTAGCATTAGCCTGAATCCAGTACCCCTGTCCCGGTGCAACTGTATTCGCAGGTGAGTTTGTACTCGATATCGGCGTGTACACGTAACGGCCATTACCGTTATTGTAATTTGCCTCCCATACGGTTAACACCTGAGTTGTGGAATCGGCTCCAAGATATGGATCTCTTGCGCGATAGGCTGTAGTATAGGGATTTCCAATCAGGTTAAAGCCTTCGAATTCCGGTTCGCTTAATGCACTTTCGAAGATTAATGGATACGTAAAATTTTCGAAGCCCGTAACTCCGTCTTTTTCAATAGGTGGAGTTAAAGTTTTAGGCCAGCCACCCTGAACTCCAGGCGTATTCAAATCATCATCTTCAAATAAATAGATTGCAAAACCCTGGCCAATCTCTATTTCTGTATTTAAGTCTAAAACCGGTTGCCATTCTTCATTTGCAGTGTTGTAAGTGAACACATTTGGAGAAGCAAGTGGTAGGTCGCTATGGTTGGCACCTTGTGTCCATACAGGTTCAAGGAATTCTTCAAAGGTGAGTCCGATTCTATTTGGAGCTAATAATCTCCAGCCATCAACTCCCGCAGTCCCCTCAATAATAACTCTTTGACCAAGTAAGGTTGCAATTACAAATCCATTTAGGTCTGGGTTAAAACCAAAACCATCTCCCCACCGATAGGTAAAAATAGTTTGCTGAGCTCCTGCTAACGGATTGGTTGAATTTGCGCGAAATGCTAACCTATTTTCGATAATATCATCTATCGAAATATCAAGAGAGTCGGTAACCTCATCAAAAAGGATCTCATTTTGTGAGAATACTCCATCATTATCTGCATCATAGTACAATTCAAAATGGCTGTTTGTATATGTTTCGGGATAAATGCGTGCTACAACAATAGTATCTTCAATGTTCCAGTCTTGGAAGGCAAACAGATCTTTTTCTATCGGATAGAAATTACCCTCATCTTTTGCAATAACCCTTCCGTATTGAGTGGTATTGTTATTGAATGGAGGCGAATTAAAATCATCCAGCATCCTAATCGAACGATCAGCGGCATGGATTACGTAAATATTTCCATCATAGTCTACATCAAGATCAGTTATGGTAGAGAAATCTCCTCTGTTCCCACCAACCGGTAGTTCTAAATCTCCTAAATATTGGAAACCTCCACCGAAGAAAACCAACCGTTTTGAGGCTATATTAGTGGATTTTGCAGCTCCGCTGGGCTGATCATTTACGGCTACCACTATTCGGCCGTTGTCTTCAACAATCACTGATTCTATGCTTAAATCTCGTCCTGGTGCGAAGGTTTGCTCATCAAAGTCGAAGCTAATTCCTTCTACACCTTCCGGGCTAAAACGTTTTAAAGCATTTTCAGCTTTATCCCACAAATAATACACTTCGAAATCCCTTCTTGCTCCAACTGCCCCTACATTGTTTGCAGTAATAAAGGCAGACATATCAACTTCTTTGGAAGCAAAGAATCCTGAATTATTCATTCCGGTAGTATCGGGATCAAAACGCAGAAGCCGGTTATTAAGGCTGTCGTATGCAATAAAAGATTGCGTGGAAACCCTGTTTAAATGCCTAAGAGCTGTTCCTTTCCCTAACTGAGAGTTCTCTAAACCCTGATTGAGAAATTGCTTCTCCACATAATCATAATGGTAAATAAAGTTCAAACTGTTGTAGCTAAATGAAAAAAGGATGGAATTATTAATGGAGATTAGATCCTCAAATTTTAACCCAGTAACATTATTAGCTATAACCAGAGAGTCGATAGGAGATTGAACGTTTGTGGTATCCCAAATAAAAATTCGGCTACGCTCATCGTTAGACTCAAGCAATAAGCTACCAAAGCTCGCTATTTGTGCTGAATTAGGCACAGATAAAGCCGGAGAACCTGCATTGAATGTTTTTTTTAGAGGTGCGTTCTGGGCATGCGCGATTGAGCTCCACCCTAAACTAAGAACAAATAGAAATAGTAGTTTTTTCTGCATAGCAACCTTGTTATTAAAAGTTGCTGAAACCTACTTAGGCAACGTTTATCAAACAGGTGACAGATGGGTGACGATCATTAAAAAAACACAAAAATCGGGTACATTGCATTAATTTTTACCTGCAATAATTCGATCAAACTGTAGTAAGTGCCTCTTCAATACTCTTGGTTTTGGGTAAATTCATTCGCTTTTTCAGACGAACTTTTGAGCGCTTCACACTTTCCGGTTCAATTGAAAGATGACTTGCAATTTCTTTATTACTAAATCCAAACTTAATAAGTAATAACAAACGCTTGTCTAATAATGTGAGATGAGGATAGGTGTGGGAGATACTTTCGAAAATGGGGTCTTTTATATTCGAGATTTGTTTCGCCTGCTCTTCGTTCAACACTCCGGTATTTATCACGTTCGAAAGTGAAAGCCATTCCCGCATGCGCATGTAATCGCGTTCCAACTTTGCTTTTAACCGCTCGAGCAACTGTATGAAATCATCTTCGTCAACTGGCTTTAAGATGTAATCAAATACTGAAACACGAATTGCTCGTAGCATGTGCTCATCATGTGCAGTGGTAATTACAGTGATTGGCTGATCATCCCCAAAATGACCAATAATATCCAAACTGTTTTTATCGCGCAGCATGATATCGAGAAAGAGTACATCAATATTCGTAAGAAGTTCTCGATCGCTTTCCGAATTCGCGTCTAAATCGTATTGCTTACCAACCATCTCCATTTCAATACCATCTATGGAGATATTTTTCAGATAATACTCAACCGATTCTAACGCTTGAGGATCATCATCTACTATGGCGTATTTTACTTTCAAAAAACTGGATTTCTAATCTTTTCAATTGACCTTTGCCAGCGCGAAAGGTATACAAAAAAATCAAACTCTCAACTTACAACAGGTATACAAAACTCTACTTCTACCCCACGATTATCACTTGAACGATCTGGGCTTTTTATGGTAAATGAATAGGGTTTCCCGGTGATTTTTTTAAGTAACTCGAAGCGTTCGCCAGTAATTTTTATCGCCAATGATTTTTTGCTGGTCAAGGCGTCACCTTTTTTAAATCCAGCTCCATTATCACGAACCAGAATTGCCAAGTGAGCCTCTTTCTTAACAATCTCAATGTCAATCTTTCCGCGTTCATCTTGCTTAGGTAAAATGCCATGTTCCACCGCATTTTCAATAAATGGTTGTGCAAGCATAGGCGGAATTAGGATAGAGTCAGTTTGAATATTTTCATCTATCGCAAAGTTATAGTCAAAGGTATTGCCGGTTCTAATTTGCTGAAGCCGCAAAAACTCCTTCAGTAATTCTAATTCTTGATTTAGAGTAATAAAAGGTTCTCGACTGTAATTAAGCACCATTCGAGTCACTTTTGCGAACTTTGCTACAAAGTTTGAGGTATCTTTAACCTCCCTGTTTTGCAAAACAAAGCTCTGTATAGATACCAATGCATTAAATAAAAAATGAGGGTTCATCTGAACAGATAATAATCGCTGATGCATATCCTGTAATTCTCGCTGCTGTTTACTTACCCGTCGTTGATATAGCATATATCCACCGGTAACAATGAGAATCAAAAGCAATCCAACAGAAATAATTTGGGTATTTCTTGTTTTGATGAGTGCGGCTTGTAACCGGCTTTCTTTCTGCAAAAAATCGATCTCTGTTTGCTTCTTCTCTGTTTCATATTTCGTTTGAAGGTCTTCAATCCGTTGCAAGTTTTCAGCCTTTAGCAAACTATCCCGAAACTGAATATGCGATTTATAGGCTTCTAACGCCGCCTCAGTATTACCTAATCGTTGTTCAATTTCAGATAAATTACCATAGCTTTGTGAAATGGTACCATATCTACCTAATTGTTCACCTAAACGAATTCCGATTAAAGCAAAGTTTTTCGCTCGATTTAGATCATTCAACTGTAATGCAGTGTACGAGATGTTGTTTGCGGCACGCGCTTGAAGCACTGCATTCCCGAGATCAACAGCAACCTGATAAGATTCTACATATTTGTCATTGGCTAATTCAAGCTGTCCAAGTTGCGAATGTATGTTACCTATATTATTCAGCCGAGAGCTATAAATAGCATAATCTTTTTGCTTAAAGGCGAATTCAAGTGAGCGCTGGTAGTTAATTAATGCACTATCCAACTCGTTTTGCATCGAATGCATATTTGCCAATGTTGCGTAGGCAAAACCTTTGAGGTAATCATTCTGTGTTTGATTTGCCGCATTCACAAATAATCGTGCAAATTCTTTACTACGCTCCAGGTATAATTCTGTCTCAATTTCAGCACCTGTCTCTTCACCATAACTCACAAGAGCGCTGTAAGATGCCGCCAAAACTTGATAGCTTCGCATTTCTAAGTCAACATCGCTAATTCTAATAGCATAGTCCCTGTTATCTAAGGCCAACTCAATGGCATCGTCAAACATTTGTTGACGATAATACACCGACGCTCGATTATGCCGAAATTGCCCTACCAGCGTCTGAAGCAAACTATCCGATCTAAAATTATTGTCAGAGCTGGCCACTGATTCTGCTTTTTCTAAATAATAAAGTGTAGAATCTGTAACACTATAATTGAAGTAGTAATCCGATAAATATTTATAACCTCTAGCTATGAAAAGACTGTTTTCTGCTCGCTTTGCAGATCGTAATAGTTGGTTGGATACTGTTTTAAAAGCTTCCATATCTAATCTAGAAAGTCCCCTCCCCAAAAGGAATAGTGCTTCTAATTGATGAGTAGTATTGCCTTTAGATTCGGCCAGCTGATAATACAATTCAGCATAAAATCGTACGGAATCGTATTCACTTTCTTGATAAAAACCCATGATGAAAGTGTTTACTTCCTCTGGATTGTTTAGCAAATCCGTATTCAATTCTTTCAGCGAAGATCTAACGTCTACTGATTGCGCATTCACTGAACTCAGCAGTAGAACACTTAAAACTACTTCTTTAAGAAATGTGATTCGCATCTGATATAATTGAGGTATCATAACAATACTAGATTAGCCTGATTTCGGCAACAGCCGTATCTGTATTTACTAATTATCATATCTCATATTTATGGCACGATATCGCTATAAAGTGGGAAAAAAATAGCTTGTCAGCTTTTGGATAGTCTCGGGTTTCTTCATCCTTTGTATCACCTTTGACCTAACTGAACATATCTGACAAACAATTACTTTTTTTTCATTCAGTTGAACAGTTTCTAACTCTACAATTTGTTTGATAAGTGGATGTTTTTTTCCTTCCCACGCTCCACAACTCATGCAACGATTTTTTTGAGTGATCTCCTTAATAATTGATAAGGTTGATTCATTATCATCGCTTTTTGTGGTGTGTGAAGCACCATCATTTTTGCTCATTGCCTTCTTTTTTAGTGAACTTGAAAAGTATACGAGCTAATAAATGGTATATCAGGTGACAATCCGGTGACAGGCACTACAACCTATGTCAAAAATAATCTGTTTACGCTACTATTCATTCTTGATAAAACAGCTTGAAAAATCAAGGCTTCATTACTTGATTAAGCACAATTCATAAACACACCTTATCGAGAATATTTTTTGGAACATTATTTTTAAAACGCGCTGAAATCGCCTGAAAGACTCTGTATTTTTGAGCTCACTTTATATCTACTCGATTAATGAATATCACTGTGTTAAAGTTTGGTGGAACGTCGATGAACGACCATCAAACGTGGAAAAAAGTTCTTGAAATCATAAAAAACTATGAATATCCGGTTGTGGTAGTTTCTGCTACAGCGCGCACTACCCGCCAATTAATCGAAGCAGGAAAAGCAGCGGCTTCTCTGGATATGGAGCGGGCGGATCAGATTGTAAACGACATAAAAAAACGACACCAAGAGCTTGTAGATCACTTCTTAGAAGAAAACCCGCACCAAAAAAATACGCTCATCAAAGAAAGTTGCTACAAGAAAGTTGATGAAAAGCTCGGTTATCTGCGCAAGATGCTACAATATGCTTCTAAAAAGAAGGAATTACCCGCTGCACTACAGGATTCGATTGCGGCGGTTGGTGAGCAAATTTCTTCGTACCTGTTGGCGCAATGTGGCCTGGCAACCGATCAGCTTACCCAACATGTAGAGGCTAAAAAACTGATTAAAACCGATGCAGAATATGGTGGAGCCAATCCAAACCGAGCACTCATCAATCAAAAATGTGGAAGTATCGAAACGATTCTGGATAGCGGTTTTACCCCAATCATCGGTGGATTTTATGGAGAAGCTCCTGATGGTACTACCACCACACTTGGATTTGAGGGTTCCGATTATACGGCAAGCCTGATCGGTGGAGCGGTACATGCAAAAGCTATCGAGATATGGACTGATGTAAGTGGAATTTATACCTGCGATCCACGCTTCGTTTCGGAAGCACAACCCATCAACGAACTATCTTATTTCGATGCCACTGAGATGGCATATTTTGGTGCAAAAGTATTGCACCCCGCCACATTGAAACCAGCACAGGAACGCAATATCCCGGTGTTTGTGAAAAATATGTTCGAAGCCGATGCTCTGGGAACTCGTATCGTGCGTGAGTCGCATTCTAAAAAAGAAGTGCTTGCTATTTCATTCAAGAAATCTATGACTTTGGTTACCGTAAGCGCCTACGAAACCGTGATGGGGTATTCTTTTTTAACAAAAGTATTTGCTGTTTTGGAAAAATTGAGAATCCCGGTGGATGCCGTGAATACAACGGAAGCATCTGTGACGATTGCATTGCAATCATCCGATACACTTACCGAACTTTCTAAGGCTCTCATAGAAGTAGGAACCGTTCAAATTGAGCCCCAAAAAGGATTGATTAGTTTGATTGGATGCAATTTACACGCTGCAAATCAATTAACGACCACAGTGTTTCAATCACTTGGTGAACTACCGATTGATATGATCTCATTTACCAAAGAGAAACGCATTTTTAGTATGGTTGTGAATGAAGAGCAAACTATCGAAGCTACCAATTTACTTCATCGCACCATCTTCGGGTGATTCAGCTTCATCTTCTTCCATTAGCTGATCGTATGGTAAAACGATACCCATTTTTTTAGTGCGTTTCTCCCACTTTTCGCGGGCTAGCTTCTGCATGTCTTCGATGGCGTCTATTTCGTCTACAATTTCAATTCCTAGCAGTGTTTCTATTACATCTTCCATCGTAACTACACCGGCAAGGCCACCATATTCGTCTACTACCACAGCAATATGCTCTTGGCGTTCAAGTAAGCGTTGTAGCAACACTTTAAGTGAGGCTGTTTCAGGAACCACCAACACTTCACGTTTGATAGTAGATAAAGATGCTTCACCATTACCCACAGCAACTTGTTCGTATAAATCAGTTTTCAAGATATATCCGGTAATGTCTTCTTCGTTGTTTGCAAAAACCGGAAGTCTTGAAACTCGTAAACGCTCTTTTTTGGTGAGTGCTTCTTCAATAGAAAGATTCTCCGAAAACTTCATCACCACAATTCGCGGGGTCATGATGTCTTTCACTTTGAGTGATGAAAACCTGATCAAATTTTTAAAGATATTCGACTCCCCTTCCTCAAAAATCCCTTCTTGTACACCTTGATCGGCCATCGCAGAAAACTCTTCCCTGCTCATTGAAGGTCCGCCTTTTGAAGGACTAATCACCTTAGTGATATACTCTGATAACTTCACAAATGGATAAGTAATCACAATCAACATTGAAATTACCCGTGCAGAAAATACGGCCAGCCCTTTCCAGTACGTTGCTCCGAGAGTTTTCGGGATGATTTCGGATAATACCAAGATGAGCAAAGTTAGCACAGCTGAAGTAATACCCACATAAGCATCACCAAAAACAATGAGTGCTTGTGCACCTACACCGGCAGCACCTACTGTATGCGCGATGGTATTCAGGGTTAAAATTGCTGAAAGCGGGCGATCGATATCATTTTTTAGTTGTTTTAGTATAATGCCAGCTCGCGGTTGCTCCTGTTCCTTCAATACCACGAAAGAGGGGGTAATCGAAAGTAACACAGCTTCGAGAATTGAGCATAAAAAAGAGACGCCCAGCGCCAGAAATAAATAAAAAAGAAGTAATCCCATACCCTCAAAAATAAGATTATTCCATGAATCCTCTTAGTTAAGTTTAAGATTGTATATAGTGATTGAATGCACCTATCTTTGGCCCACTGATTTCTCCATTTAGCACATTTTCATGCTCGCAATCGAACAAATTACTCTCCATCTGGGCGAACGCACCTTGCTCGACGGTGTATCGGCCATAATTAATCCCGGCGAACGCATTGGATTGGTTGGCCCTAATGGCGCAGGTAAATCTACCTTGCTGAAAATTATAATGGGATTGAAAGAGCCCGATGGAGGCCGAATTTCGCTATCAGGTTCTGAATCGTTAGGCTATTTACCTCAGGATGGTGTGGATCCGGATTTCAATCTAACTGTCATCGAAGAAGTTGAAACCGCATTTAGTGAGCTCTTCGAACTTGAACAGAACGTAAAAAAAATTCAGGAGCAGCTTGGAAGCGAAGACCCTAATAGTGAAGCTTACGAAAAACTGATGGAGCGTTACGGTGCGCTGCAAACACAGCTAGAAACTTCGGGATTGTACACACTTCGATCTGAGATTGAGAAAGTGCTCATGGGGTTAGGCTTTTCTGAGGAAGATTTTGAGCGATCTACCACCGAATTTAGCGGCGGTTGGTTGATGAGAATTGCCCTGGCAAAGTTACTCCTCAAAAAACCAACGTATTTGTTGCTCGATGAGCCAACCAACCACTTAGACATCGAATCGTTACAGTGGATCGAATATTTTCTGAATACCTACGAAGGCGCTGTAATCGTCGTTTCCCACGATCGGGCGTTTTTGGATACCATCACCAATCGAACGCTAGCGATTCGCCGTGGCGATATGAGCGACTACTCCGGTAATTATTCTTTCTATGAGCGAAAGTGGGAAGAGGAACGGGAGTTGTTGATTAACGCCCAGAAAAATCAGGAAAAACAGCTGAAAGAAACACAGGAGTTCATCGATCGTTTTAGGTATAAGGCTACCAAAGCGAGGCAGGTTCAAAGCCGGGTAAAGCAGCTCGAAAAGATTGAGCGTATTGAAATTGAGGATGAATTGAATTCCGTTTCGTTTCAGTTTCCGGAGCCTGAACGAAGCGGACAAATTGTGATGCAGTTAGATCAGGTTACTAAACGCTATGGCGATAACACCGTGTTTGAGGGATTGGATTTTGAGCTGGAACGTGGCGATAAAGTTGCGGTAGTTGGTCCGAACGGTGCCGGAAAGTCTACGTTGATTCGGATATTATCCGGAAAAGAACCCATTCAGGGAGGAAAGCGAACGGTAGGCCATAAAGTAACTTACTCGTACTTTGCGCAGCATCAAGCGGAAGACTTGGACCCGAGCTACGATCCACTTCAGGTAATGATGGAAGCAGGTTCAGGAGAAAAAGAAAGCCGACTTCGTTCAATATTGGGCTGTTTTCTCTTTACCGGTGATGATGTATTCAAGAAAGTGAAAGTGCTTTCGGGTGGTGAAAAAAGTCGACTAGCCTTAGCTAAAATGCTGCTTTCACCGGCCAATTTTTTGATTTTCGATGAGCCCACCAATCACCTTGATATGAGTTCGAAGAACATCCTGCAGCAGGCACTACAACAGTATGAAGGTACGTGTATGATTGTATCGCACGACCGTGCTTTTCTCGATCCTATTGTAAATAAAGTGTTGGAAATCCGCCCGGGTACTATCAAAACCTATCTTGGTAATGTGTCTTATTATCTAGATAAAAAGAAAGAAGAAGCAGAAGAACAATTGAACCTTGAACAACGAACATCGAACGTTGAACAATCATCAGGCACACTTTCCAGAAAGGAGCAGCGCAGGCTTGAGGCGGAACGACGGAATGAATTGAACAAGCGTATTCGCCCGATCAAGAATAAACTGGAATCGGTAGAGAAAGAGATTGAACAAAAAGAGGAGCGGAAATCTGAAATCGAGGAATTGATGGCTCAAACAGACTTCTACGACGATTCGGAAAGAGTTAAAAAAACATCTATTGAGTACGAAACCATCAAAAAAGAGCTTACTGACTTGATGTATAAATGGGAAGAATATTCCATGCGGATTGAGGCGGTTGAGGAAGAGCTTTGAGGGGTTCAGGTGTTGGGGTGTTTTTGCTTGTGCTTATATAGCGGATTTATTGCCCTTTTTTGCTAAGATAGTATTTCGATAAGCAATTGATATTTAAACATTATACATTGTTTGATGACTGATCGACTGGACTTTGGAATTTAAAAACTAATGTTTGTAGGCTATCGTGTCCATTTCATCACGCTTTAGTTCGTACCCGAGTTGGGTTAGTTCGCTAATTAAATCTTGATATTCTTGTTCGCGAAAATGTAGGTGTTCAAATAAAATGATGGACGGGTTATAACGGGAAATATCTATCGTTGAAAGTACCATCGATTCGAAACCTTCACAGTCGAGGATGATTCCATCAACTTTTTTTAGGCTATGTTTTTGGATCAAATCGTCGAAATTCATGGTTTGCACTTCGATACATTTTATGAAATTCTCTCTTTTCTCGGGTAATGAAATACCTTCGCGTTTTGCCCATTTTTTAACAAACCCTTTATCGATGTGCTCTTCGATATGTTGTTTATCAAAAGAACTCATTCCTGTAGCCCAGCGAGCGGTTGATACCGCAAGCATATAAAATGGAATAGTACCTTTTTCTGCTGATATAGCGGCATTCTCAAACTTCAGGTTATCATTTCCCTTGTGATTTTTTTTCAATCGCTCAAATACATGAACCTGAGGCTCCACTAAAATTCCATTCCAATTGTATGCCTTAATAAAGCGATATAACGGATCATTGTGATAACCATCATTTGCACCAATTTGAACAAAGGTAAAGTCGGAGATGTGAAGAGCTGCATGTTTTAAAACCTCTTCGGTGCTTCCTGCATCCGGCTGCCATATCCAACGGATGTACCACTCATAAAACACAGTTCGTGTCAAAAGCTTTACGAACTGCTCCCAAAAATTGTCAAGCATAGAACCTTTAATGTGTGCTGATACTTACTACACTAAGGACGCCCTTATCATTTTCTTACCTCTATTAGCGTAGCAGCGTTAATTTACCTAATGTTCTAAGGTAATAGATATCAATCAAAATTCCGCTTTAACGTTTACTTAGCGAAAATCTGACTCCTATCCCCAAAAGCTTTGAACTCGAGCGCATTACCCGATGGATCTAAAAAGAACATGGTAGCTTGCTCACCGGGTTCACCTTTAAAACGCACATACGGCTCAATGATAAATTCAATGCCAGCTGCTTTTACTCTTTCTGCCAACAATTCCCATTCGTCCATTTCCAGAATCACTCCAAAATGCCGAACCGGTACCCCTTTTCCATCTACCGCATTCTGTGCCGACTCTTTCGCTTCTTCCGGACTTAAATGAGCTACTACCTGATGCCCCCACATGTTAAAGTCGATCCAATGATCGGAGGTACGGCCGGTAGAACAGCCTAAAATTTCAGTGTAGAAAGCGTGCGTTTCTTCCAGATCTTTTACCGGAAATGCTAAGTGAAAAGGATTCATGAAGTATTGATTTTAGATTGAGTTTAAATTCACCAAAAGTATAATTAAATGGAATGTAAAATTTGTTGTTTTAGGAATTCATTATTTATAACCATCGTTATCATTTCAAATTATCAATCCAACTTTAGTGCATTCGTGCTTTAGTGTCACATTAAAATCATGACATCAAAAAAAATTGAATTTACCGGGGCTTTGAACGAGAATTTATCAGCAAAAATTGATCTGCCGGATGGCGAGGTAAAGGCATATGCTTTATTCGCTCATTGCTTCACCTGTTCGAAAGATTTAAAAGCTGTTGGTAATATTACTAAAGGTCTTGCTGAATTTGGCATTGCCACTTTTCGATTTGATTTTACGGGATTAGGACAAAGTTTTGGCGATTTTTCCGATACCAATTTCAGTTCCAATATTGAAGATTTAGTAGCCGCCGCCGAATACATGAACGAGGAATATGATAGCCCTTCAATTTTAATTGGACATTCCTTAGGTGGTGCGGCGGTATTGCAAGCAGCTCACCGTATTGATTCGGTTAAAGCTGTTTCTGTGATCGGAGCTCCCGCTGATCCGGCTCATGTAAAAGAAAACTTCAGCCTTAAAATTGACGAGATCGAAGAAAAAGGTTCGGCGGAAGTTTCGCTTGCCGGGCGACCGTTTACCATCAAAAAGCAGTTTTTAGATGATCTCGAGGAAACCTCGATGCGGGATAAAATTCGAGGACTTGATCGTGCGCTCATCATTTTCCATTCTCCAATCGATAATCAGGTGGGCATCGATAATGCACAGAAAATTTTTGTAGCAGCTAAACACCCTAAAAGCTTTATTTCATTGGATGAAGCCGATCACCTGCTTAGTAATGCAAGTGATAGCATTTATGTAGGAAAGGTTTTAGGTACGTGGGCAGAGAAGTATTTGTAGGAATTACGAATTACGAATTACGAATTACGAATTACGAATTACGAATTACGAATTACGAATTACGAATAAAAATGTGCCTTATATAGGTTGTAACAACAAATTCTTAATTGATCATTGAACCATTCTTAATTGAATTTCTTACTCTCCGCCACGGCTAGTTGATCTACGCGTTCGTTCAGTTCAATACCCACATGAGCTTTAACTTTCACCCAGTGTACTTCATGAGGTTTCATCGCCGCGAGCATCTGTTCCCAGAGCTCTTTGTTTTCGACGGGTTTTTTATCGGCTTTACGCCAGCCTTTTTTTTGCCAATTTTCAATCCAACCTTTGGTCATCGCATTTATAATGAGGGCACTATCACTATGAATGGCAACACGGCAAGGTTTTTTTAACGCTTTTAGAGCTTCGATCACCGCCTGCATTTCCATTCGGTTATTCGTTGTGTGAGCTTCACCGCCGGATAATTCTTTCTCTTTTCCATTCCAAATCAGTATTGCTCCCCATCCACCGGGACCGGGATTCCCCGAACATGCACCATCCGTATAAACTATAACTTCGGGTTTATCCGACATAATTCTGTGTGATGATCATCAGGTTTTCCTTCATAGATTTGGCAGCCCGCCCAACATGTTCTTTCCAGTTTTTCTGATCAGCGCCGGCGTATATTATTCCACGACTAGAATTGATTAATGGAATACCTTCATGTCCAGCAAGCGTATTTGCTAAATCTTTGATACTTCCGCCCTGCGCACCAACCCCTGGTATCAATAAACTGGCTTTAGAGTGATATTCAATTACCGATCTGGCTTCAGCCGATTGTGTTGCTCCAACCACCATCCCTAAATGAGTTTCGCAATGAACAGAGCGGTCAAACAGAGTATGGGCGATATATTCGGCCATCATATCAAAACCTTCGAATGGTTTTTTTAGAAAATCATCGGCACCGGGATTTGATGTTAACGCCAGAACATAAACTCCCTTACTATCATCAGATGAAAATGCATCTAAGGTTTCAAATCCCATCAACGGGTTTAGTGTGATTGCATCTACGTTGAACTTATCGAAAAAAGCTTTTTTGTAATGCTCTGCCGTACTACTGATATCGCCACGTTTGGCATCAGCAATAACGATCTTATCATCCGGTATAATTTCAATCACTTCTTCTAAAATCTTGAGCCCTTTTTTACCTATCGATTCAAAAAATGCCAAATTAGGTTTGTAAGCGGCACAATGATCTTTAGTAGCTTCTACCACCATCGAACAGAATTCGAATACCAATTCGCTGGTTGAGCCAATCTTTTCGCGGGTTGCATCCGGCAGCAGATTCAGATCGGGATCGAGCCCTACACAAAGGGTAGAATTATATTTTTTAACCGCTGTTTCCAGCTTTTCAAGATAGGTCATTGAATAATGGTTGAATGGCTCAGAAAATAGGTAACCCTGTATGCTTACTCAACCTGTAATTCGATTGATTTAGGGATGATCACAACCACAATCATGCCCACAATTTCTGTGGTTAGATTCTCTATTTAAGAATGGTTTCAATACATAGCGATGTGTGATATAGGCTACCATCAAAACCAATAAAAGCACGGCAATAATAGATTGGGCATCAATTTGCATCACAAATTACTCCCAATCTGAAAGGTGATTAATGAACAAACATAAGCCAGCACACTCATGTACACGAACATAGCTGTTGGCCATTTCCACGAATTAGTTTCTCGGCGTACAATGGCAATCGTGCTCATACATTGCATAGCAAGTGCAAAAAAGACCATAAGCGACAATGCGGTAGCTACCGAATAGATTGGTTGACCGGTTTCGGGGTCGGTATCGTTGATCAGTTTTTCTTTTAAGGTTACGATGTCTTCGTCATCTCCTTCAATACTGTAAATGGTATTAAGCGTACCTACCATTACTTCGCGAGCGGCAAAGGAGGTAAGCAATCCAATACCGATTTTCCAGTCGAAGCCAAGAGGCTCAATGGTTGGTTCAATAATCTGCCCGAATTTGCCGGCAAAACTATTTCGTAGTTGATAGGATTCTATAGTCTCACCATCGTAAGCGTTTTGATCATATTCCTGCTGTTCAACGCCGGGGAATGAAGCAAGAAACCATAATACGATTGAGATAGCCACGATAATTTTCCCTGCTTCTTTAACAAAAATCCATCCTCGGTCGGCAACGTTTTTAAACACTACATCCCACTTTGGCATTTTATATGCGGGTAATTCCATTATAAAAGGTGTTTGTTGTCCACTTGGGAAAAAACGTTTCATCACAGCTGCAGCTAGCAAGGCCATCACTATTCCGAATATATAGAGTCCAAAGAATGTGATTCCCTGATATGTAAATATTCCTAACACAGGGGTAGCCGGGATGAATGCGGCAATTAGTAGCGCGTAAACCGGTAAACGAGCCGAGCATGCCATAAACGGCAGTACCATGATGGTAATGATCCGATCTCGCCAATTCTCGATGGTTCGTGTTGCCATAATTCCTGGTATGGCGCAAGCAAAACCCGACATCAAGGGTACCACAGATCGCCCATGCAAACCAACTTTGGTCATAAATCCATCCATCACAAAAGCTGCCCTGGCCATATATCCGGTTCCTTCCAGGATGTATATAAAGAAAAAGAGGAACACGATTTGAGGTAAGAAAATCACAACTCCGCCAAGCCCTGCTAGCACTCCTTCAACAAGCAGATCATTTAAAATTCCCGGGGGCATAGTACTTGCTATCCAGTTACCTGCTTCTATAAAGATGAGGTCTATAAAGTCCATAAACGGAGTTGCCCAGCTAAAAATAGCCTGAAACATCAGCAACAAAATGGAGGCAAACATTATCGGGCCAAACACTTTATGTGTTACCACACTATCTATGCGATCGGTAATGCTAAGTGCCGTGTCGGTGCTTTTTTGTGTTGCGTCCTTTGTACACCGATCGATAAAATCGTAGCGTTGGAGTACTTCTGCTGCCATAGGATTCTCTCCGGCTTGCTCAAGTAACTCTCTGGCTTGTTGTATTACTTTTTGGCCTTTTTCCTGCTCTTTAAAAGTGTAAAATACATTCTCAAAGTTACCTTCAGAAATCAATCTAAGTGCTTCTGTTGCTTGTGCACAATCAGGAATATTTGTAAAAGGTTGAATCCATTCTTTCTTCACTTTTCCTAAGGCCTGCCGCAATTGAAAGCTATCTAACCATGCTAATGGATTCGGTGGAGTTACCTCTGCAGTAGCCACAAAGTGCTTTAGTCGCTCCACATCATCCTTCTTTTTTGCTGAAATGGAAATGACGGGGATCCCCAGATTTTCGGAAAGGATTTGCTCGTTGATGGTAATTTGCTTCTGTTCAGCAACGTCCATCATATTTAACACCAGAATTACCGGAATTTCCAGATCCATCAATTGGGATACCAGAAAAAGGTTTCGATCCAGATTTGTTACATCAGCAACCGCTAATATCAGATCCGGCTTTTCTTCATGCTCATAGCTTCCTATCAATGCCTGATAAGCAATGCGCTCGTCCAGTTTTTTGTAATTCAAACTATATGCACCCGGAAGATCTATGACCTTGTGGAGTATCCCGCCAATAATGGATGTACCCACTTTTCGCTCAACTGTTATGCCGGGGTAGTTTGCTATTTTCTGGCGTAAACCCGTTAGTGCATTAAATAC
Organism: Balneolaceae bacterium; assembly: GCA_965228545.1. Taxonomy (GTDB): domain Bacteria; phylum Bacteroidota; class Rhodothermia; order Balneolales; family Balneolaceae; genus HXMU1420-13. The sequence goes on along the minus strand of OZ245822.1, from coordinate 3,482,989 downwards.
GGTAGATTTCCCCGTATTCGGGTTTCCAACTAAAGCAATTGTTTTAGGAGTTTGTTCCACTAGCTTTCCAGTTCAATACATTCCGCTTCCGACTTGCGTAAGGTGTAGAAAGAATTTCGAACTTTGATCTCGATAGGAAATCCAGTGGGTGCTTTTCTAACCATCTGCACGGTAATACCCGGTAGTATCCCCATTTCCATAAGTCGTGTAGTTTCAGCGCCTGTAATTGCGCAAATCTTAAATGATCCGGGCTTTGTTATGTTCGAAAGTTTAGTCGACATCAGAATTAGTTAGGGCTTACCAGAATTGATTTTGCAATATCGGTGTTAATTGCGAGTCGTGTCTCTCCCACTTTTAAAATCACATTTTTTTGGTTGGATATGATTACGCCTTTCGCTCCTTCTACACATCCAAGTTCATTCAACCTGCAAACATCATCGCAGTGGCAGTTAATACACTTAACTACAACCTGCTCGCCTTCTTTAGTGAGATTTAAGGGATACATATTTCTTATTTAAATGTGATCTAAATAAGATAGAGATTTCATGCTTCAAATAGTATACAGGAGAAGTAAAAATCTCTATAACACCGACTCGGGTAAAATTTCTTCAAACCCATGGGGCGGCTTATGAAGCGTCCATGTTTCGAAATAAAAATGCCGTTCGCTGCTCACTCTTTTACCATTTATACTAAATACTCGAAATCCTGATTCGAGCATCTTTTGAAGAGGATTGAAGAAGCGCGTATACATATTATCTCTACTAAAAATCTGAACATCAAAACCGTTAGGGGCCTCTCTTTTATAAATGGCTATCCAACCTTTTTCCAAAATATCGCGCAACACTTTACCCGAAAATGAATGTATACTTTCGGCAGGGAGAGTTTCATCTGCCAACAGAATCATTTCGTTATTTTCGATGGCAAACAAGGCTTGTTTTAATTCACTGAAAGTTCCTTTCGCCGTTTGAAGAGAATGTATACCTAAACCTGCTTGTATGGTTTGAATGATAGGATCAAATCGCTGCAAGCTATTAATTCCAAATTGTTGCTTTTCTATTACACTGCCGCTAAAATATAACGTAGAATAGGTAGGATCCGGTTGGGTAAACATAGACAAAGGATCATTTTCCATGCCTGAAGCAGAAGCCGGCGCAAGTTGCTCCATTCGTTGGTCGTGGTGAAAAATCAGCTTTAAAATATCAGTACTTGCCATAAAAGAAGAATAAGGAGAATAAAAAAATCCCGGCTACAACGGTGGCAACCGGGATTCAAGTTAACAAATCCTGAGATGGATTAGATCATGGTTGCAATAACCAACGCAACAACCGACATCAACTTAAGAAGGATGTTAAGAGATGGGCCGGAAGTATCCTTGAATGGATCTCCTACGGTATCACCAACAACGCCTGCTTTGTGAGGTTCAGAACCTTTTCCGTAATGAACACCGTCAATTTCAACGCCTTCTTCAATCATTTTCTTAGCATTATCCCATGCACCACCAGCGTTAGACTGGAATAGGGCCATTAATACACCGGCAGAGGTTACACCAGCTAATAAACCACCCAGCATTTTAGCACCGAGAGTTGGGTCGTCGCTGATGAAGCCAGGTACAAATCCGAACAATACCGGTACGATTACAGCAAGCAGCCCAGGTAAAACCATTTCACGGATTGAAGCAGTAGTAGAAATCTCCACACATTTCTCGTATTCGGCTTTTCCATCAGCTGCTTCGAAGGTGTCCTGATCTTCTTTGCTCCAAGCATTAAAATCAGTGCCTTCGTTTTTGTTCATAACATCCAATGCAGCTCTTAACTCAGGAATTGCTTTAAACTGACGACGAACTTCTTCGATCATACTCATTGCGGCACGACCTACTGCGTTCATAGAAAGGGCAGAAAACAAGAACGGAAGCATAGCCCCTACAAACAGAGCCGCCATTACATAAGGATTTGTAATATTAATGATTACTTCCAAGCCTGGGTTAACAGCTTCATAAGCTGTGATAAATGCAGCAAATAGTGCAAGAGCAGTTAAGGCTGCAGACCCGATTGCGAATCCTTTACCAATAGCTGCGGTGGTGTTACCTACCGCATCTAATTTGTCTGTACGCTCGCGAACTTGAGGCTCAAGTTCAGCCATTTCAGCAATACCACCGGCGTTATCAGAAATAGGACCGTAAGCATCAACCGCTAGCTGAATACCTGTGTTTGCAAGCATACCAACAGCGGCAATTGCGATACCATAAAGACCGGCAAAGCTGTATGCACCAATAATAGCAATCGCGATAATAATGATCGGTATTGCAGTTGAAATCATACCAACACCTAAACCGGCGATAATGTTTGTTGCAGATCCGGTTACAGATTGCTTAACAATAGACCATACCGGCTTCGTACCTGTTCCTGTATAGTGCTCGGTTACAAATCCGATAGCAAGACCTGAAATCAATCCAAAAATAGTAGCGATAAACACGCCTGTGCTTGTGTATTCGATACCAGTGAATGTCCAGCTTTCAGGAAGCATCCAGGTAATGATGAAATACGAAGCAACTAACATTACCACACCAGAGAATAACTCACCCATGTTCAACGCTTTCTGAGGATCTCCCCCTTCTTTAACACGAACTAAAAACGTACCTGCAATAGAAGTAACAATACCGGTTCCTGCAAGCACAAGTGGAAGCATAACTGCTGATAAACCTTCGAAGCCATCGCTCCAGCCCGGTATGGTCATGAAAGCCGCACCTAACACCATGGTACCAATAATAGAACCAACATAAGACTCGAAAAGATCGGCACCCATACCGGCTACGTCACCTACATTATCACCCACGTTATCGGCGATGGTTGCTGGGTTTAGCGGGTGATCTTCAGGGATACCTGCTTCAACTTTTCCTACAAGATCAGCGCCTACATCGGCAGCTTTTGTGTAAATACCGCCACCTACACGTGCGAATAATGCGATAGATGAAGCACCGAATGAGAATCCGGTAACAATTGCTAGAACACGATTCACAGCGTCAGGGCCTTCGATACCAAATACATTGGCGAAGATGAAAAATAAGATCGAAAGACCTAATACACCTAAACCTACAACACCAAGCCCCATTACAGAACCACCAGCAAAGGCAACTTCAAGACCTTTGCCAAGGCTTTCACGTGCAGCATTTGTGGTTCGAACGTTTGCTTTGGTTGCAACTTTCATTCCGATAAAACCAGCAAGACCGGAACAAATGGCTCCTACTATAAATGAGATAGATACCATCCAGCTTGAGGTAACTGCATCTGCACTGAGTGCTAAAATAACTGCAACTACGGCTACAAAAATCGCAAGTACGCGATATTCGGCCTTCAAGAAAGCCATTGCCCCGCTGGCAATACTGTCAGCAATACGCCCCATTCTTTCGGTACCAACTTCTTGTTTCGAAACCCAAGAAGATTTTAACGCGGTATAAAGTAGGGCTATCACACCCGCCGCAATTGAGAAAAAGATTATGTTTTGCATAACTCCGTTAAGGTTAGTTTGAGAATCCCCCGAAGGGTTTTCAATTATAAAAGTTCATTGCTCTTTCGATACCCAAACTCACGAATGCAAGAGCAGCTTCATGAGCTTTTTGGATGGAGATCATTACTTCATCCATTTCATGCTGATCAAACTTGGAAAGCACGTAATCTACCTGCCTTCCTCGTTTAAAATCATTTCCGATACCAACCCTAAGCCGAGGATATTCTCGACCAATTTTTTCGTTGATATCGGCAATTCCATTATGTCCGCCATCACTGCCGCCCGGCTTCATGCGTGTAGTACCTACCGGTAAATTCAAATCGTCGTAAATCACTAAACAATCTTTATTCTCGGTTCGGTATTTTGCAAGTGCCTTTTTTACAGCAGTTCCACTGCGATTCATGTATGTTGTTGGCTTTATGAGAATTACTTGTCTTCCTTTATGCCGCCCTTCGGCCACAACAAACGGACCTCCACCGGCTTTAAAGTCGATGGAGAGCTTTTCGGCAATAGCATCAACAACGTCGAAACCAATATTATGCCGGGTACCTTCGTATTCTTGCCCAATATTTCCTAATCCAATGATAATGGACATATACTGCAGCTACCCTATTGATTTTTATTCTTCAGCAGAAGTTTCTTCTGTCGACTCTTCAGCACCCTCTGCACCTTCAGCGTCTTCAGCATCTTCATCTTCGTCATCATCAAGCACTTCGCTTACCAGCGCGCCTTTCGGAGGACGAACATTCACAATAGTTCTACTTAAGCTGTCGATTGGGGTTATACCCTCAAGGTCTAAATCACCTACGTGAATCGACTGTCCGATTTTCAATGGTGTAATATCCACAACAAATTCAGAAGGAATGTACTTAGGTAGTACACGAATTCTCATGTATTTCATAGGTTGGAACAAACGTCCACCATTTTCAACTACGCCACGAGCAGCACCAACCACTTTGAAAGGAATACGTAATGTAACCTTGTGGTTATCTGACAATACGTAGAAATCGGCGTGAATCGGACGATCGGTAACCGGGTCAAATTCAGTACGTTTTAAAAGTGTTTTATACACCTTACCATCGATGGTAAGTTCTTGTAATTTAGTTTGTGGCTTGCGCAGTATTCTTTCTAATTCAAGTTCATTGATCGAAAAATTGACGTTTTCTTCAACTTCCGGACCGTAAAGAACCGCAGGTACACGCTTAGCAGCACGCAGTTCACGATTCGCCTTTTTACTGGTATCGCGAAGGGTTCCTTCTAATTTTACTAATTCAGGTAATGACATTTTTTAATTACTGTAATGTTAATTATCAAACAAAGCACTGATGGTATCATTAGTGTGAATTCGCTGAATTGCTTCTGCAAAAATATTGGCTACGCTTAGCACCTTAATTTTATCGGATGGTTGGCGAAGCGGAATGGTATCACTTACTAATAATTCATCAATAGGAGAATCTTCGATGCGTTGAAATGCAGGGCCAGACAGTATCGGATGCGTACACATAGCCACAATGCTAAGTGCGCCCCGCTCTTTCATGGCGGCAGCTGCGTTGGTAAGTGTTCCGGCAGTATCAATTAAATCGTCTACAATTAATACATTTTTGCCTTCTACTTCCCCAATAATGTTCATGATCTCAGATTCGTTGGCTTTCGGCCTGCGTTTATCAATAAAGGCAAGCGAAGCTCCTAACTTTTTTGCGTACGAGCGAGACATTTTCAAACTACCAACATCGGGGGCAACAACTACCAGATTCTCGATTGGGTTTTTTGAGAGATGATCGATAAACACTCGGCTAGCATATAAATGATCGAGTGGAATATCAAAGAATCCTTGAATCTGAGCAGCGTGTAAATCCATGGTGAGCACTCGGTCGGCACCGGCCTCAACCAATAAATTCGCCATCAACTTCGACCCAATCGAAACACGAGGCTGATCTTTACGATCTTGCCGCGCATACCCGAAGTACGGAATAACTGCGGTAACACGTTTTACAGATGCGCGTTTTGCAGCATCCAACATCAATAATAATTCAATGATGTTATCGCCCGAAGGTGGGGTTGGTTGAACGATGAAAATATCTTCTCCGCGAATGCTTTGTTCGAATTTCACATACAGCTCTCCATCAGAGAAGCGCTTGAGAGTTACTTTTCCGAGCTGTGTACCATATTCCTTGGCAATAGCGCGAGCTAATGCCGGATTTGCGGTACCGGAGAATATTGCGAGAGGACTTTCCAAATTGCTAGCACTGAAAGATTCAGGATTACATAAAACAAAAGGATGCATCCCTAATCATCCTTTTGAGTATAGTTGCCCGGGGAGGACTCGAACCCCCACATACTGGACCAAAACCAGGTGTCCTGCCATTAGACGACCGGGCAATTCAGATCGTTAACAGACTCCAAAGATAAAGAGCTATAAAAATGCAGTCAAGATAAAATTGCTTTATTTAGCACCTTACATTCCATACATCTTTTTTCTCTGCAATATGCATGGTATAAATGCACTGCACCAAGGTTTCCTTTGGTTTTAGTGTATAGTTGCATGGGAAAAACCGCAAACTTTTTTCGTATTGGCTCAGGAATACTCACTTTTAATTGCCGCCATTCTTCAAATACTTGGTGCCTGAGCGACGATGAAAACACTAACTGGCTGAGTGCCAAATGCGCCGGTAGAAATACCGTGCCAAATAAGATTTGTGCAAACCCTTTTTGACTGATCCCGGCCGATTGCAGAAACCTGCCCCATTGCGCTGATACTTGTTTATCTAAAAAGCTAGAAAAATCCGTTTCACTGATTTCTACAAATAGTTTGTGCAATTGTGATAGACGCACTTCGGGGCGGTGTGCCGGCCGCACTCCTTTTCTCGAAAATCTGATTTCGGAATTATTGATAATGACGTTAGTAAAGTGTTCGCCCGAAGAAAAACCCTGCCCTCGATCAAATTCGTGCAACCAATAGTGAGCTGCTTTTACCATTGGTACTCGGTTATGCGGAATTCCCAGCCCATCAGCTAAACTAGCCATGAGTGCTTTTTTCCAGGCCCATGTAATGCCTTTGGTTGGATCATAGAACGTATAAAAATCCTGAACCTTCTTATCTAAATACTCTTGCTGAGCAATAGCCAATTGATCTTCGAATGCCGCCTCAGAAATAAAAGTAGCTATGGTTGAGCATGGCAATTCAGTTCCGGTAAGCACATTCATTATCTCCTTGATCTGCTTCGGAAGATATGGCCTGACATTTAAGGTTGGTACCGCATCGCCGTGTATTGTGCGCATTTGCTTTACCTCTCCTGCATCAGCAACCACATGCAAAACTACCTGATTATAATTGCTATCTGCTTGATGATTGTGCGCATTCCAATCGCGAGAATTCAAATGAATTTCTACAGCTCCATAATGGGTGATTGAACCGATTTCTACTATAGCGTTAAGAAAATCAGGGCCATCTGTGGGATTCAAAAACCCGGGCCGAATTACCTTAATTTCCTTCCCACAGGTTGTAGTAAATACAGGGTGCTCGAAGAGCTGTTCGTTCCAAATAGTATGGAGTATTCGCTCGTATTTTATTTCCTCATCAGGAAACATCTTTCATATCCGATTCATCAAATAACAAGCTTTCGGTTGCTTCATATAAATCCGGGATCGAACCTTTTATCTCGTGTTGAATTTTGCCGAGCCTTTTTTCGCTTTGCTCTAGAATTTCATGGCTTTTGCCTTCTACCCAATCTTTCGCCTCGGCAGAATGCTCGCTAATCCAACGCCGGTTATCTTTCCCGCTTTGTGGCGCAACTAATAAACCCACGGCCACTCCGGCAGAAAATGATGCAAGTGCAGTAAATAGGGTGCCTAATGTTCTACTCATGGTTCAGTTGTTTTGGTTGAGGTTAACAGTGTTAATATAACGTTTGGATTTTTTAATTTAATGCTTAAAAAACAAAATAGTGTAATAATTAATTTACCTTTCTAACCAAACAAACCGAGTTTACATGCAGCATATTACACTAATGGATCAAAACCATATTAAGCGAACCATTAAACGGCTTGCTATACAGGTATGGGAACAAATGGGCGATGCAGAAGAGCTGATTGTATTTGGGCTGAACGAACGAGGCTATGCAACAGCGGTAATACTCACAAAGTTTTTAGAAGAGATTAGCGATCAACATATCCATCTTCATCAATTTCATGTTGCAGATAATGGGCAAAAATCACCTATTCCCAATTGTACCGAGAAAGCCGTTTTAATTGTGGATGATGTGATTTTCTCAGGCAAAACGATGTTCAATGCGCTTTCTACTATTTGCTATTCGAACGAGCCGCAACTTATTGAAGTTCTGAGCCTTGTTGATCGAGGGCATCGAAAATACCCCGTACTATGCGAACTCACAGGAATTTCAGTTCCAACTAAATTCGGCGAACATATCGAAGTTATTCTCCAGAACAATGCACTGCAGGAAGTTGTGCTATTCAAGAATTCATAATTAACAAACCAACTAACTATCTATCATGAAACATTTTCTACTTACACTTACCCTGGTATGTGTAACCGGATTATCCTTTGCACAAGAAACCATCATCATCCCCGACACCCTCGACAATGAGTGGGCCGTAACTTGGGTGCTAGGCTTAAATGCCTCACAATCTACCTTTAACAATTGGGCCGCAGGCGGGCAAAATAACGTAACCGCAACTGCTTTTACCCGAGTAAATGGAGCCTATCGAAAAGGTAATTTCACCTACGGATATGTATTTAATGTACGCTATGGTATTACCAACATAGAAGGGGAAGAAAGCCGTAAAACAAATGACCGAATAGCCACCCGGCATCGTGCCGCATATATACTTAACGATGAAAACACTATGAACGCATTTGCACAGGTGTCGTTTGTTACACAATTCTACGATGGGTATGATTACTCAACCGATCCTCGCACCAGAATTTCAGATTTCATGGCACCGGGGTATTTTTCGCAAAGCATCGGTTACGCATATACCCCAACCAACTACGTTTCTTTTGAAGCAGGTTTAGCGTTAAAGCAAACATTGGTGAATGATGATCAAATAGTATTAACGCAGGGTTATGGCGTTACCCCCGGCGACAATGTGTTCTCTGAGGGCGGTCTGCAACTCGCTGTAAACTTCAGTAAAGAGATTTTAACCAACGTTAATTACACTACCAGTTTCGAGACTTTTAATAACATAAATAAAAGCCTTGCCAGCACCGATGTATCTTGGGCAAACGAGCTTACCGGCAAAATTAACGATTACCTGACCGCCTCTTTTCAACTTGAAATGATTTATGATGATGATGTAGTTGCAGATGAGCTACAAACACGGCAAATTCTTTCCGCCGGTTTGTTAGTTAATCTCAGATAATGCAATCACACATTTCTCAACAATTTTCAAAAGCTCTGGACGACCTTCAACAATGGAAGAACTCGTTCGGAGCTTTTTCTTTAGATGAATCTCTGCATGTTCATCCCGATACCTCTGCCAAAGTCTTTAACGAATTAACCGATCGATTAAAGGGTAATTTTCCTTTTCATCATCCCGTGTATGCGGGGCAGATGCTTAAAAGTCCACACGAGATTGCGTGGGCAGCATATGCGTTGGCCAGCTCCATCAATCCTAATAATCATGCGCTGGATGGCGGACCTCCTTCTTCCGAAATGGAAAAGGAAATCATGCTAATGCTGGCTAAGTTTTTTGGCTACGGGGATACCTTTTTAGGACATCTGACCTCAAGTGGTACAATCGGCAACCTCGAAGCACTTTGGATTGCCCGCAAACTTCATCCTACCAAAAAGGTAGCTTTCTCCACCAACGCGCACTACACGCATGGGCGCATGTGCGAAGTACTTGGAATAGAATCAGAAACCATCCCAATTACACCTGATGGCAAGTTTGATTTTGCTACGATTGAGGCCTCAGAAATTGGCACTTTGGTTGTCACTCTTGGAACTACAGGTTTGGGTGAAGTGGAACCACTAGATCAAGCTTTGGTGTGGGCAAGAGAGCATAATATCCGCATTCATATCGATTCGGCTTATGGTGGTTTTTTCCGATGTCTGAAAGATTCGGATTTGATTGATGGCACCTCCTGGAAGTTGATGCAAGAAGCAGACAGCATTGTGGTTGATCCTCATAAACATGGATTACAGCCCTATGGTTGTGGTGCTGTGATTTTCAAAGATCCGGCTGTTGGCCGGTTTTATAAACACGATTCTCCGTACACCTATTTTACGTCGGATGATTTACATCTCGGGGAAATCAGTTTGGAATGTTCACGCGCCGGAGCGGCAGCTGTTGCATTCTGGGCGACTTTACAGTGTTTTCCGCTTGAAGAAAATGCTGGATTTGGACCGATTCTGGCAAAATGCCGAAAGGCAGCGATGAATGGTTATTCGTTAATTGTTGAATCGGAGAAGCTTGAGCCATTCAAAAAACCTGAACTCGATATCTTGACGTACTTCCCAACAAACGAATTAACCAGTAGCGTATCTCAGATTTCAGCTTTATCGAGAAAAGTGTTTCAGAAAGGGATGGAGGACCAAAGCTTTTATCTGTCGCTGTATAAAGTAGCTGCGGATGATTTCATACGATTGCATCCTGAATTTGAACCGGATGAAAAGACCGTTACAATTTTAAGAAGCGTACTCATGCGGCCCGAGCATCATGATTTTATTCCCGAATTGATTCGCAGAATCGAAAATGCTATTTAGCATCCATGGGTACTTCATTACAAAAAAGAGAATGCGCAAGTTGTGGTCAACCATTCGAAACTCAATTTTGCCCCAATTGCGGTGAGCGCAGACTTACTGATAAGGATTATTCGGCGTTTTCTCTGGTCAACGATTTTGTGGTGGATGTGTTCAACATCGAAAACAAGTTCTGGCGAACACTTAAATATTTCCTGATTAAGCCGGCCAAGTATGTTGATGAATACATCAAAGGAGCGCGAAAGAAGTTTATCTCTCCCATCAAATTGTTCTTATTGGCGAATGCGTGGTACTTCCTTTTCCCGGCCATAAATACTTTTAAAACTACCTGGACTACCCAGCTTGGCGGTCTACCCTACAGTTCACTAACTCGTGACTTTTTAATTAAATTTCAGATTAGTACCGGGTTGAGCGCTAGCGATTTCGCATTACTTTATAACGATGCCACCGCTGTTATATCAAAACTTTTTGTGATCATTCAACCGCTGTTGTTCGGCTTTCTCACTTATTTACTTTACCATCGCCGCAAAACTCAAAAGCCACTCATTCATCACTTTAATCACAGCTTGGTTTTTTACGCATTCCTGCTTTTGATAGGAGTTAGTATCGCCCCTGCCACTTATAGTTTGATTGGAATTGTGTTAGAATCGGAAGCGATGAGAGCTTTTAGAACCGAATTGAATGTCACCATATTCATATTTCTGATTCTTAACATATTTGGCTTTTTCTTATACAAAAAGTTTTTTGCCGAGAAGTGGTCTAAGGTGGTTTGGAAAGTTCTGGTATTAAACCTTCTCTTTGCACCCCTATTACAAATCTACCGATTTATCCTTCTTTGGATTACTCTTGGCTGGATTTGGCTTAGGGTTTGACTGACTTTACTTTAAAATTAAATTGGTTTTCCAAACATCCACAGTATGCTGAAAGCTTTATAATTGCTTCACCTTCTTTTATTGTATTTATCTTTAACATGGATAGTTGCTCATTATCATCTGGATTTTTTACCAAATTTACATCAATTATTCCTATTCCTGTTAAGTTGCTCATATCGTAGACTATACAACCCTCAGAATTAACGAATACTGGTGGATTTGTTAAATCGATAAACAAGGTTTCCCCCACCGACATTGTAATGTTTTCGATAGGATTTTCAACGACCAGTGTGCCCTCGCAGCGCCCTTCTTGTGTACAACTCCACCCAGTAATACCTACAACTAGAGACAAAATTAATAATGGATAATAAGCTTTAAAGTTCATAACTAATCCCGAATTTTATGCTGTGTCGTACAAAATCATAATTGAGAGGAGTGCTAATTGAAAGCAATATTTGGAAACGACTCATCTCTTTGATAAATCCAGTTTCTATTTGGGTTACATCATCTTTGAGATTCAATGGGTAGCTATCGTCAGAAATCTTATAGCTCCCTTTAACTCTTGAAAAACTATTTAAATATTCACTTCTTACTGTAATGTTTACAGAATGCAATATATATAGTTGGTCTTGGATTTCATCAAAATCTCCAACATGTGTCCAATTATTTATACCTAAGGCTATGTCGAATTCAAGATTTTGATTTACATATACTCCACCCCTCACATGGGCTCCATATGAAAAATTTTCTTGCGCATAAGAGTCTCTATTTTCAATATCAGCAACAAAACCAGCTAAAAAACCCCACTCTCTAGGATAGTCTGGATTGGGCATTGTTGGGAGTTTAAATCGTATCGATGTTTTGTACCAAAATGCAGAAATATGATTGGTATAGGTAAAATCAATACCAAGATTACCAAAAGTTGAGTGTGCTGCAAGTCCACCAAATCGGCCGCCTGGATCTTTAAATTCGTAATGGGAAAAAGGTAGCGCTAATGATATAGATAATGATTTAAAGGCGATTCTTGATCTAAGATATCCAAATACAGAGCTGTGAGATATTCCTTCATCAGATCCAGATGTCTGAAAAGTAGGTTTTGAAATATCAAGTCCAGCGGTAAAACTGTATGGATGAGCAGTATTTTGTGCTTGAATGTTACTTAAGGTTAATAACACCAAAAAGAAAAAAATACATCTGCTCATATAAGTAGTAAAAATATCAACCGACAGCTTGTGACTATAGGGTCAAATTTCGTTGCAAAAAGTAGGGTCAATACATGAATTGACCCTACGTGTTTTGCCTATCATTTAAACATCAAAGGAAATACCCTGCGCCAATGGCAGTTCATCGCCCCAATTGATGGTATTAGTTTGGCGACGCATATACGCTTTCCAGGCATCCGAGCCGGATTCACGTCCGCCCCCGGTTTCTTTCTCACCACCAAATGCTCCGCCAATCTCTGCACCACTCGTACCAATGTTGATATTCGCTATCCCACAATCTGAACCATGTGCACTCAGGAAGTTTTCCGCTTCGCGCATGTTCAAGGTAAACATCGATGAACTCAAGCCTTGCTTCACCCCATTTTGAAGTGCAATCGCTTCTTCTAAGGTCGAATACTTCATCAAATATAAAATTGGAGCAAAAGTCTCGTCTTGCACAATCTTGTAGTGATTTTCAACCTCAGCGAGCGCCGGACGTACATAGTGCCCGTCGCCTTCGATTACTTCTCCACCATAAATAACCTTGCCGCCTTCTTCTTCGATTTGCTTCAGCGCAGCTTGCATGGTTTCAACGGCTTGTTCATCGATAAGCGGTCCTACCAACGTTCCGGGCTCAAGCGGATCACCAATCGTAATCTTCTCATAAATACCGAGTAAACGTTCTTTCACTTGATCGTACACCGATTCGTGGATGATCAATCGTCGTGTTGAAGTACATCTTTGTCCACAAGTCCCAACGGCTCCGAATACCGTCGCTCGAATACTCATTTCGATATCGGCATTTTCACTAATGATGATGGCATTATTACCACCCAATTCCAGAATGGTTTTTCCTAATCGACCCCCAACAGTTTTAGCCACTTCTTTACCCATTCGGATAGAACCCGTAGCAGAAACTAGTGGAATTCGGGAATCGTTGGTCATCCATTCGCCCACTTCTCGGTCGCCGGTTACTAAGTTAAATATACCTTCTGGTAGATTGTTTTCGCGTAACACTTTGGCTACAATTTTCTGAATGGCTACGCCACATAAAGGAGTTTTTTCTGAGCCTTTCCAAATCATCACGTCCCCACAAGCTGCAGCAATCATTGCGTTCCAGCTCCAAACGGCAACCGGGAAATTAAAAGCCGAGATAATTCCAACAATCCCGATAGGATGCCATTGCTCGTACATTCTGTGTTGTGGGCGCTCACTGTGCATAGTTAAACCGTATAGCTGTCGGCTTAATCCAACGGCGAAATCGCAAATATCAATCATCTCTTGAACTTCGCCCAGTCCTTCCTGATGGATTTTCCCCATTTCGTAAGTAACCAATTTGCCGAGAGGCTCTTTGTATTCGCGAAGTTTTTCCCCAATTTGCCGAACAATTTCCCCACGTTGCGGAGCCGGCATAGCGCGCCATACTAAAAATGCTTCTTCTGCTTTTGTAACTACCTGCTCGTATTGCTCTTTAGTTGTAATGCTTACATTTGCAATTTTTTTTCCATCCACCGGGGTATAGCTAGCAATAACTTCCTTGCTTTCTAAATTGTGTAACCCGGTACTAGTTCCGGCATTTACACCCTCGATGCCAAGCTTCTTTAAAAAATCCATTCAGTTTATTTTATTGATTGGTACTTTAGCGAGATGAAGATAGCCATTTCGCAAAAAGAAATGTGGAATAAATTGCTTCGGCATAAACCTTACTGTCTATGAAAACTGCCTCACAAGCTCAGATCACTCTATTGCGTAAACTTAAACAACGAAAGTATCGCACTATTGAAGAGAAATTTATAATAGAAGGCGAGCGAGCAATCGACCAAGTTATAAAAAACGGGATTATTGATGTTGAGGCAATCTTTGTTAAAGCCAGTAAGCTAGACCACTTTACAGGAGTAAATGAAAAGCTCCATTTAATGGATCACCGCGACTTTAACGAACTGGCCGATACCGAAAACCCACAGGGAATGCTGGCGATATGCAAAATTCCACCTCCTATTTCACTTGAGCAACTTTCTACAACCAATGGATTAATTATAGCCACTGATGCCATTCAGGACCCCGGAAATATGGGTACCATTATCCGTTCGGCGGTTTGGTATGGTGCATCTGCTTTAATCTCCGGTACAGGCTCGGTTGACATCTACAATCCAAAAGTAGTGCGTAGTACGGCAGGTGCAACAGGTATTCTGCCATTCGTTCAAGGCGAACTCCCTGATCTTTGTAATGAACTAACTAAATCAGGATGGGATATTTTGTTGCTTGATGCAAATAAAGGAGCAATTTCAATTTCAGAGATTCCGATACACTCTAAGACTGTTCTGATTGTTGGGAACGAAGCTAACGGTATTTCAAAAGAATTATACACTGCCGATTACCAACGCGTTCTTCTTCCAACAAAATCGCCCCAAAAATACGTTGAGAGCCTAAATGCAGGGGTTGCCCTGAGTATTGCACTGGCTATTGTTAATAATTAAGTGGACAACTAAGCTCTATTTCTTCCAAGAATAAGCTTCAGAAAAATATGCCATTAGTTTTCCACATACGTTGCAAATGGAGTTGGCTTTGGTTTAATTCAGTGAACGTTCTTTTACATACGTCATCTACAAACCCGGCGGTTACGCTCTATAAAAACCCATTTGCCCATGCCGAGAAAGAAAGCAAAGAAAATTTTTGTACTCGACACCTCAGTGCTACTATATGATTACGAAGCAATAAGAAATTTTGAAAATAACGACGTTGCAATACCCATTACGGTATTAGAAGAGATCGACACCTTTAAAAAGGGAAATACCGTAACCAATCTTCATGCACGTGAATTTATCCGGTATTTGGATGGTATTTCGGATGCCAATCTTCTGCAAGACTGGATTCCTTTAAATGGTCGCAGTCACGGAAAGCTGAAAGTGATCAGTAATGGTGGTGATCATCTGGATGCTAATAAAGTATTCGGCTCCAAAAAAAATGATCATGAGATTTTGAACGCCGCTCTGAAATTGAAATCAGAAAACCCGGACCAGCCTGTGATTTTGGTTTCTAAAGACATCAACCTAAGGCTAAAAGCAAGAGCGTTGAATTTACAGGCTGAGGATTATGAAACTGTTCGTGTAAAGAATATCGATCAACTGTATCGGGGAAAGACTGAACTCAATCTGGAAGATCCGGCCATTATCAGCAAGTTTTATGAAAAGAACCGCATCAAACCGAAGGATGTGATGGAAGATACTCCACCGGCCAATCATTATTATTTGATGAGAAGTCATGGCGCCTCGGCTCTTGGTTATTATAACGCAAAAACGAAGTACATCGAGGGCATCGATCAGCTAAATGCGTATGGAATCATTCCGCGAAATGCCGAGCAAAACTTTGCTATGCATGCATTAATGAATCCTGAAGTAAAGTTATGTACCGTAACGGGTTCGGCAGGAACCGGAAAAACCTTATTGGCTTTAGCAAGTGCGCTAGAACAACGTAGCGAGTTCAAACAAATATATCTAGCACGGCCCATTGTGCCGCTTAGCAATCGTGATATTGGATATTTACCTGGTGATGCCAATCAAAAAATTGATCCCTACATGCAGCCTTTGTGGGATAATCTGAGTTTTATCAAAAATCAGTTTAAGGAAACGAGCAAGCAGTACAAGAAAATCGATGATATGATCCAAACTGATAAACTGCGCATTGTGCCACTGGCGTATATTCGCGGACGTAGTTTATCGAATGTGATTTTTATTGTGGATGAAGCTCAAAATCTCACTCCGCACGAAATCAAAACCATCATCACCCGCGCCGGAGAAAACACCAAAATCATTTTTACCGGCGATATTTTCCAAATCGATACTCCGTATCTGGATGCCGAAAGTAATGGTCTCTCTTACTTAGTTGATCGCCTGCACGATAATCCTATTTACGCCCACATCAATCTTGAAAAAGGGGAACGTTCGGAGCTGGCGAATATAGCGAGTAAGTTGTTGTAGGTTTGAGATTGAAGGAATAATTCATTCCTGCGTAGGCAGGAATCAATAGTCCTCAAGTAGCCTCAGATCCCAACTTTCGCTGCGGGATGACAACCTCAAAGCAAATTTTTGTAGAATGTGTAGGAGCAATTCATGAATGCCAACATTAAATGTAAAAGTCATTCCTGCGTAGGCAGGAATCAATAGCCCTCAAGTAGCCACAGATCCCGGCTTTCGCCGCGGGTTGACTTCTTCAAAGCAAATTTTTGTAGAATGTGTAGGAGCAATTCATGAATGCCAACATTAAATGTAAAAGTCATTCCTGCATAGGCAGGAATCAATAGTCCTCAAGTAGCCACAGATCCCGACTTTCGCTGCGGGATGACTTGAAAGTGAGTGAACATTAATTAAATAAACAAAAAAGCTCCAACACAGAGCGCTGGAGCTAGAAAAGTCATTCCTGCGTAGGCAGGAATCTGAATCCCTATCAAAATCCTAGATCCCCGCCTTCGCGGGGATGACTAAATGATATCAATTCGAAAATGCGTATTGCTCTAAATAAGCGTCTGCATGCTCGGGCTGTAAATGCTGAACCATATAACGCGTTCTGATTTTTCGATAATGCTGTCCGTGAGCACCTCGAATGCCATGACGATTGCCCGGGTAAAACATCACATCGAAATCTTTATCAGCGCGGATGAGTGCATCAATGAGCATAATGCTGTTTTGGGGATGTACATTGTTATCGATGGTTCCGTGGATGATCATCAGATTGCCTTTCAGATTATCGGCATAGGTCATGGCTGAGCCTTCATCATATCCGGCCTTATTTCGCTGTGGAGTATCCATGTATCGCTCGGTGTAGATCGTATCATAGCTTCTCCAATCGGTAACCGGAGCCCCTGAAACACCCGCATGGAATAAATCGGGGTAGCGAAGCATCAACATCGCTGTGGCATATCCGCCATAAGAATGCCCATAAACGCCCACACGGTTTCCATCGGCATATTCGCGCTTGGTAACTTCCTTAATCACCTGCGCATAGTCATCGATTTCGTAGGTGCCCAGCTTTTTGTAATGCAAGGTCGCGAATTCCTTACCACGATTTCCGGAACCACGGTAATTCGCACGAACCACGATAAAACCAAGTTGAGCTAACTGCTGATAGCCATCTGCATTTTTGTAAGTGCTGGTTACATCTTGGTATTCCGGTCCGCCGTACAATGGCAATACCACCGGATAAGTTTTATTGGGATCGAAATCCACCGGCTTGTAAATAGTAGCTACCAGATCGTGCTTTCCATCCGCCGATTTGAAGATCATGAGTTCCGGTTTTTCAAGATTATTTTCTACCACTTTTTCAACGTTGGTGCTGAGCAATGTTCTGATCTCTTTGCCATCCGATTTATATAAGGTTGCTTCGTAGGGATGGTCGAAGCCGGTGAACAAGTCGGTGTAATATTCTGCAGCATCATTCATGCTGATTGAATGTCGGCCCGGACGCTCAGTTAATTGCTTGTTATTCGATCCGTCCATATCCACCACATAAAAATGGCTCTCCAATCCCATATTGGAGTACGCGGTGTAATACACCTTGCCTTTTTTCTCATCTACATTAATGATTCCCCCCACCGGATTTTCACCTGTAGTAAGTTGGTTGATTAACGTGCCATCAAAGTTGTAATGGTAGATATGATTGAAGCCACTAACTTCGCTCGTCCAGATGAAGGTCTCGCCATCTTCTAATTGAATAAAATTATCGTGCAGACTGATGTACGCATCTTCTTTTTCTTCAAAAATCGTTCGCACCGACTTCGAGCTCAAATCGTAAGAAAGAAATTCCAGGTGATTCTGTTGACGATTAAAGCGACGGAAGGTGAGTTCAGTACCATCGTCTTTCCAAACCGGACGAACAATGTAATTATCAGCGTGGCTGTTTGTTGGTACTTCTTCAATCTCGCCCGAAGCTAAATCCACGATAAAAAGCTTCAATGTAGGATTTTCTTCCCCAGCTTTCGGATAACGCATAAGCTCCAAACCGGTTTCGAATTCAAGCTCGTGAATCACCGGATATTGAAATACCTCTACTTCGTTGTATTGCAAATAAGCAATCTTGGAATCATCGGGTGAAAACCAATAGGCATCACGCTCACCAAATTCTTCAGGATACACCCAACTTGGTCGCCCATTCATTTGCTCTTCGCTTCCAACGGTTAATCGGGTTTCTTCACCGGTTGCGGTATCCACCAAATAAAGATCATATCCTTTTACGTGTGCAAACTTTGAGTAATCATGCGAGTAGGTTCCATTCCAAAGCTGCGAAGCTTCCATATTTCGCATCAGCTCGTCGGTGTATTGGGCTCGCTCTACTTCGGGCTTGATGAGCTTTCTCATAATGCGACCATCTAATTCGAACACAAAATCGGTTCCATCCACCGTGAAAAAGATCGCCTCATCATCCATCACAAAATCAAAATCAGAGAATGGATAAGTGCTTAGCTCACTTTCTGTAAGCTCGTTGTATTGGTTGATAATGGCTGATTTGGTTCTTCGATTGAATAAGCGCGATTTCTTTTCGTTAGCCGGACTTACTTTATAAAATTCAATCGACCCATCTTCATTTTCTTCCACTTCTAAATAACCCATATCACCCGGTAGCCAAGGCAAGCCGGATTGACCATCATATTGGATAAAACCGGGGGAGTTCATTTCGTTGAATAACTCAATTCCCGTTAATTGCGCCGAAAGGTTGGCACTCACAATTAGCAACAAGGCTAAAATCGAACTCTTTTTCATGCTTTTTGATCTATTTATTTTAAAAACTCAAAGAAGATAGAATACGCAACATCAACAAAGAAATTTTGTTAGTTAAAACGTGTTTTGGTTTTATCTTATTTGGATGAAGCCTTTTTTACTGTTACAACATCGCTATTTGGATGAAGCCTCTGATAATGAATACGAGGCCGTTCTTGATTACGGAAATCTCCAACCCAATGAGATTGTACGAGTTCGTATGGATCAGCAAAGTATTTCTTACCTCAATCCTTTGGACTATTCGGGTATTATTACCGGAGGCGGACCTGCAAACATCAGCGATTCTGAGGATGAAAAATCGGACGTTCAAAAGCGTTTTGAGTACGAACTTGCCGAATTATACCCTACCATTTTCGAGCATGATATTCCTTATCTCGGTATGTGCTATGGAATGGGCTCAATCACTCGCTTTTTAGGTGGTGAAGTAGGTAAAGAAAAATATAGCGAACCTGTTGGTGCAGTTACCATCACAAAAAACCAGAAAGAAAAAGATCCTCTTCTTGATGGAATTCCGGAAACATTCACTGCGCTAGCCGGACATAAAGAATCCTGCCAACAACTTCCTGAAAAAGCTACGTTATTAGCCTCTTCAGAGGATTGCCCGGTGCAGATGATCCGTTGTAAAAACAATATTTATGCCACTCAATTTCATCCCGAACTGGATGTTGCGGGCATCACACTTCGCATAAAGGCGTATAAAAATCACGGTTATTTTAATCCTGAAAAAGCCAATGAGTTAATAGATTCGCTCCAAGAAGTAGATGTAAATTACCCGCCGGTGATTTTGAAGAATTTTGTTCGTTTGCATCAAAAATGAATTACCACTTTTTTGTGCATTTGTGTATTCGGAGCGATTTTTCAACCTATTTATCTATTTAGATAGTTAAGTAAGGTTACCTGGACTTGAAACTTCAGTTAACTACTATTTGCAACAAATCACTTATTTATTTATCCTTAAATATATAAAAAATAGTTATGGGTTATATGAGAAATTATCTTCTTGTAAGTGTCTTTCTGCTAGTGATGGGGTCGAGTTGTGATTTGTTTAATAACGAACAGAATATAGTATCTGGAGAATTAATACCCCTGGCTGTTGGTAATTACTGGGTATATGAAACTACCTATTTAGATGCACTGAAAGACACTATTCACTACGAAGTAAGCCATAAATTAGAGGTGCCCATTGGGGATACTAGTTACACTGCGTTTGCCGCTAATTTTGTACCGTTCCCGGAAGGTTTAGAACCCTACTACTGGCTACGAAGAAATGGAGACCACGGCATTTACAAAATGGGCGGTATTTCAAATACAGATACCTTATTTACAAATGAAGTGGAATATAAACTACCCAGTGAAGTAGGAGAAACCATTCAAACTCCTCAAATTTCTTTCTCCTATGACCGATTTGAGTTTTATGTATCAGATACCTTAAATATTACCCTAATTGATGACGACCGTAAAATAATTACTCCCGCCGGAACCTTTGAGTGCTATGTGTACAACTTTCAATTAGATGCCGGAGATGATGTTCTCTCAGATTTCGATTACTATTTGTTTTATAGTCCTGGTATAGGTCTTGTAAAGCAAGAAGAGAGGGGAGAACGTAGGCAAAATATAATTACAGAAATGACACTTATGGAATACCGAATCTTTTGAACTAATAAGCCCTGCCGGGCTACCACTGAGTTTGATCCATCACGATCAATAAACCACAGGAAATATTAATGCCCAACAGGGTTAAATTCTTTCTGTTTAGCGTAAACCACGGGCAAAAGATAAATATTAAATTTTGTAACAAGCATTCTCTTTAGTTATCCTTTAAGTACAAAAAAATAAAGTTAAGAGTTATATGAGAAATTTGTCTTTGAAAAGTTATTTATTTTTTTTCGGTTTAACACTAGGGTGTGGGCTTTTGGACAAAGAAAAAGAACTAACTATTGACAATCCCGTGTATGCCAATGTGTTCTTTGAGCGCACTAACCCCAATGGCGCTCCGGTACAAGGTATTATTGCCATCAATTATGATAATCCCAAAGAGTTTAAGCTGCTTACCAGCGACACCGCCTCTTACAATAACCTTAGGCTCTCCCCGGATGAAGAGAAACTCATTTATACCGACAAATATGAAACTGGGCTAGGCTCCGCTCCCCAGCTTGGCCTGTACAATACACGTACGGGCAAAAAACAGCTACTCTATGAACTAATAGGCACACGCAATTTCCCTCTTATAGGGCATGAGAATAGTGATATAGTTTGGAATAAAAAAAGTGATGGGTTTTATTTTACCAATCCTGCCCAAGCGTTCAGCGGTCTTCAATCGGTCTTTTATTATGTTTTGGATACCAGAAAAGTTACGATGATTAAAGAAGCCCAACCACATGCGATCTATCCTTTGGACATTATTTCTTCCGACACGCTCATTGTTTTTTCTAACGAATTCGGTGCCCTCGAATTTTATTTAATTGATTTAGAGGGGGAATATCTAACAGAGATAGATAACCCATACATAGACGGCATTAATGAAGGAGGGGTTACAAAACGGGGTATTTTTGATTTGGCGTGGAATGACTCCTTACGGCTCATTGCCGCAGGGTACATTAACGGAAGTGAGTTTAATGGATTCAAAATCATAGTTACTGATTTAAAAGGAACATTCTTTAATGAATTTACCAGTGGAATCCATGTAAATACTAAGCCCATGTGGACTAAAGATGGGAACATCATTTTTACCGAACAAAGAAATCGGTTTAACGATCAAATAGATTCTGAGTTAAAGATTATCGATCTGGAAACGGGAGAAATACGCACTTTCTTTTCAAAGAAGGAGTATCCCGAGATTACAGGAATTGGTACCAGTGACCATTAAATAACCATAACAAAAAAACCCCGCACCTATCCTATGTTAACCTGGAAGTTAGAGTCAGAATTCAGTGCAGGGCCGGGTATTCATGCAAAACATGAATGCTTTCAAAATAACCATATTTGGAGGCAAATATGAAACAAATCTTATCTGCTCTAAGCCTAGTACTAGTAGCCAGTACCATTTCTTTTGCACAAGAAAGAGAAACTTCCACGGTACTGAAACAATAATGGGAGCAATTTAATGCTTCGAATGAACGATCATTAAACATTGTCTGGGATGAACATTCCGGCAGATTTTCTAAAATGATCGGCAAAACCAAAGCTTCTTATGGCTCATCCCCAGATGCAGCGGTAGAAAACTTTCTAAATCAACATCGAAGCCTTTTTCAAATCGAAGAAAATGATTTTGAGCTGACACAAGTCCGTACATTAAGTTCGAAATCGGGTACCCATAAGTTTAAGTATCAACAGATGTACAAAAACACCCCTGTACTCCATTCCGGATATTTGGTTTCGGTTACTGAAGATGGGTTTATTGACTACATAAGCGGCGATTTCTACGATGATATTTCTATAGATGTAACTCCTGAACTCAGTGCAGAACAAGCTCTGGGCGTGATCACTGCCGATTTGGGAACTGATAAATATACCATTCATAAAGAAGCTGCCCTTTCTATTTAACCGATCCAAAATGAGTACGAAAAAAAAGGCTATCGCTTAGTGTACGCACTTGATATCTATTTAGAGGAACAGCCGGATGCATGGAGGTATTTTATTGATGCCCAAACAGGTGATATTGTACGAAAGAAAAACCTGCTCAGCCACGGAAATGAAGTTGATGTAAACACCATTTCGTTAACCAAATCTGTTATGTATCCAGAAGATGACGTCGAAAACGCTGCCCGGTTTAGAATCAATGGAACGGGTACGGTCTACACCATGAGCCCTAACCTTAATACTTCGACTTCTACAGAAACACTGCACCGACTTGATAATCTGAGCCCACGAAAACTTCGGGGAGATAATATCACCGTAGATTATTACAATAACACGGATGCCTCTTCCTCTACGGGTACTTTTAATTATACTACCTCCAACGCTCACTTTGATGAGGTCATGGTGTACTACCACGGCGATGAATTTGAAGCATGGATGATTGGAAAGGGAATGGGAAATACTCAAGTTGGAAAAGTATCGGCAGTAACAAGACATAATACAAGATACGCCTCTTCAACGCCCTCCCTTAGAGAAATCTATTTTATGGACGGAGCATCGGGGCTAAACAATCCCACCAAAGAAGCCGCCGTCATTGTTCATGAATACATGCATGTGGTAAGCGAAACCTACAATGACTTAGAGCTGAATTTAGAAACGGATGCCATGGACGAAGCCTATTCCGATTATTTTGGCTTAGCCTATCGCAATACTACGGGTGGAATCAGCAATAGCATTATTGGAGAATATATAGATCAGCCGGGAGGATTTAATTACACAAGGAATCTGACCAATTCGTACACAATGGATGATTATGCAACAATTGATTTCAATGGAATTTTTGGCTCAAGTTACCACGAAAAAAGCGTTATCTTTTCCGGTGCGTTATGGGATTTAAGAAACGACAACAACGTAAACGCCGCTGTTATAGATGAACTTGTCTTAGAGTCTCTTGGAAACCTAGATTCCAGCCCAAGCTTTTTGGATGGAATGTATGCCCTAATAGCAGCCGCAAATAGTTCCGGCTATTCTTCGTATGTAGATGAAATTGAAGATGCGTTTATTGGGAAGAAGATATTCACTCCCCCATCACTCAAAGCTAACATTATTGGCCCAAATGAATTATATCCCGGTCAATTTGGGATGTGGTTTGGTTCCGCATCCAACGGTACCCCTCCATATTCTTATGAGTGGCAAAAACGAAACGAAGGAAGTAGTTACTGGTACATTATGGGCTACACCTCTACCTACAGTACTTCATCTTCGGTGGATTTTGATCTTAAGCTGATAGTAACCGACAGCCAAAGCAATACCGCTTACAAACAAATCAGTGTGGATCATGACGGAGGACCTATCCCAAAAGTAATCGGGCAAGAACCGCAAGCCATTCCTGAGATGTTTGGTATTGCACAAAACTATCCCAACCCATTTAACCCAAGCACTACTTTAAAATTTGACTTACCGGAAACTTCCAACGTTTCCATAAAAGTTTTCAATCTGATGGGGCAGGAAGTGGTTGCCTTGGTTAATCAACAAATGGAAGCGGGTAGCCACACCCAACACTTTGAGGCTTCTAATTTATCAAGTGGTTTCTACTTTGCACGGATTGAGGCGGTTGGAACATCCGGCGAAATCTTCACCAAATCCATCAAAATGCAGTTGATTAAATAGCTGTATTTCATTTTACCAACTAAGTGAAGGCTCATCAACAATGAGCCTTTTCAGTTCCAGAAAATCACGAACTACCTATTTTGAGTTTTTGGGCATCCGTGGCTACGCCCTACAACGAAACAATCTGGATGCCGGAAATAGTTCGCCCCAAAAAACGTTCGGCTAATTCCTGAAAGCGTTGCGGTTGATCACTCACGAAGCATTGAAAATCTCCGCCAGTAGAATTCGAAAGATTTCGATCTATAAGTTCCTGTTTCGCTGAGGTAGCAATCGACTCCGCCGAATCAATGATGTGGATATGCTCATCATGTAAAAATGCCTCGATTGATTTCTTGAACAACGGGTAATGGGTGCATCCCAATATAAGAGCATCAATTTCTGAATTTTCAAATTCACCTAGGTATTCTGCAATCACTTTTTGGGCAATTTCGTTATCTGTCCAGCCCTCTTCAGCAAGTGGCACGAACATAGGGCAGGCTTTTTGTCGGACTTTTACATGTTGATCAAGCTGTTTTATGGCCTTTGGATACGCTTCCGAATTCACCGTTGCCAGCGTACCAATCACCGCAACTTCATTGTGAGTTTTTAACGAGACTGCCTTTTCTGAACCGGATGTAATAACGTCGAGCACAGGTACAGCTCCTGCCATCTCAATGATCTCTTTTTTTGCGGATGCAGATACAGTATTGCAAGCAACCAAAATCATTTTAACACCTCTATCCAACAAAAAGCGGGTAATTTCAAGCGCATACTTACGCACTGTTTCCTGCGATTTTATGCCGTAGGGAACCCGCGCTGTATCTCCGAAATACAGAATATCTTCGCTAGGCAACGCCTCCATAACTGCTTTTGCCACAGTGAGTCCGCCAATACCGGAGTCAAAAATTCCTATAGGTGCCGTCTGTTTTTTCAATACTTTTGTGAGAACTTATTTTTTGCAGGAAATGTATTCATTTCTCAATGCTTAATCATCGCAGCTTTTGCTTTGATGTTATTTATCCAACCGAACCCTTTTGTTCCGCATGCGGCTCTTACTTATAGTTTTTTTCCTTTTTTCAATATCTAACTCCCTTTTTGCCCAATTCGAACCCGACACTCTTCAGCGCCAAATAGATGAAATTGTAGTTGTCGGCTACGAAACCAATCGAAATATTCTGGAAACTCCGGTAAGCGTGGCCTTAGTAAATCCGCAAACCATAACCGGATTAGATGCTTCCAGCTTATTGTTTGGGCTAAATACGGTAGCCGGTGTTCGAATGGAAGAACGAGCTCCGGGCAGTTATCGAATTTCACTAAGGGGCAGCTCCCTTCGCTCTCCATTTGGAATTCGAAATGTGAAGGTGTATTGGAATGGAATTCCGTTTACAGAACCAACGGGTACTACTTTTTTGAATTTACTGGATGTCTGGAACATGCAATCCGTTGAAGTAATCAAAGGTCCGGCCGGAAGTTTGTATGGCGCCGGAAACGGTGGTGTGTTATTGATTAACAGCACCAGACCTGTACTAACCGATCAATTAAGCAGTTCTTTTTCAGTAGGATCATTTGGCAGTTATTCTTCTCGCTTAGCCTATCATGATGCTCTCGAAAATGGTGCCATCTCCTTCAAATATGCCAACCAACAGAACGATGGATACCGGGAGCAGTCTTTCTTAGATCGTCGGGTTCTTGAGGTTTCCGGTGAAGTGGAATATGCTGAAGGGCGCTCAATAAATGCCAACGTATTATTTTCCGAGCTTAACTACGGCATTCCGGGCGGTTTAAACGCCGAACAATTTGAAGCAGATCCTACTCAAGCTCGTCCAGGCAACCGTTTTGCATTAGGCAGTGTGGATGCTGATGCAAGCATTAAACACGAAGCCTTATTATTTGGACTAACCCACGATTATCAAATTACAGATCGATTCTCAAATACCGCTTCGGCCTATGGCACTTTAAGTGATTTCGAAAATCCTTTCAACCTGGATTACAAAATCGACAGCCGAAAAAGTGGAGGTTTCCGAACGCAATATACTTATGATTTTATTGCGGGTAACAGTCCGGCTGAAATTAGTTTTGGCTCAGAATATCAGGCATCGAGTTATGCATCTCGAAATTTTGAAAATGATTCATCTAAGGTTGGAGCACTTAATTTTGATGATGAACTGAAGGTAAAAAGCACCTCCTTTTATGTGAGTTCACAGCTCGATATTGGCAATAGCTGGATACTAAACGCCGGAGCGAGTTTAAATCTGCTCCGTTACGATATTAAACGATTATTTAGTGCCGATGTGGATGAATACGGCAGTACCGGAAAAACCACTATCACTTTTGATACTCAATTTGTTCCCCGCTTATCGATTGCAAAGAAACTCAGCAATACTATCACCGCTTTTGGCGGTGTTGGCTACGGATTTTCACCCCCAACCATAGAGGAAGTTCGAACGAATGAGGGAAGTATCAACCGAGGGTTACAACCTGAAATCGGGACTAATTTCGAACTCGGTATTCGAGGATATGCAATTTTGGGTCGATGGGGATTTGACGCCACTACCTTTTTCTATCGCTTAAATAACAGCATTGTACAACAAGAATCGGAACGTGGAACTACTTTGTTCCGAAATGCAGGAAGTACCAATCAGTTTGGGCTCGAACTTAATTCATCTATTCTTCTGATTGATGATCCCATGGCATTTTTCTCGAAAATTGAATTGAAAACAGCATACACCTTTAATGATTTCGAGTTCGATGAATATCAGACAGCAGACGGTGACTTCAGCGGCAACGATCTTACCGGAGTTGCACCCAATGTGTTAGTGAATACGCTACTCATCCAACAGAAAGATGGCTTTTATTCTACGCTAAGCCATACGTTCAATGATGAGATTCCATTGGAAGATGATAATTCGATCTATTCGGAATCATACCAATTGGTACAATTTAAGCTTGGGTTGAAGCAGCGTGTAGCTGAAAAATTGAATTTTGATGTAGGCTTCGGCATCGACAATCTGCTGGATGAACAATACAGTCGCGGCTTTGATATCAATGCGTTTGGCGGGCGTTACTTCCAACCGGCTCCTGAGAGAAATTGGTTTTTGACACTCTCAATCAATTATCAATTAGGGAATTAAGAATGATCAATGCCCAGCATACATAATTGAAAATCGTTGGGACCAATTCATGAATTGACCCTACTGCAATATAATATTTAAGTCCTCTCCCCTGATGCAGGGGAGAGACAGAGAGGGGTCTTTTTAATACATGGGATGTGAAACGCTGTCAAATTCGGAACAATTTAGCTCAATCTCCCTATCAATAGTCAAATACTAATTAAAATTAACGATTATGTTTAGACCATTGATAACTAACATCACTTTTGGATTAATCTTGCTTTTATCAGCATGTAGTAATGAATCGCAACAGAATATGAATGAGAGTGTGGACGCCGCTCAGGAAAAAGTAGAAGCTGTACAAAATAACGCTGCTGATAGCCGCGAAGAATTTGTAGACAATGCCGAAGAGCAATTGGAAGAAATCAACGAAGAATTAGCTGAAATCCGAGCTGATATCAAAGATTCAAGCTCTGATATGGCTGAAGAAACTAAAGAAGCCTGGGAAGATTTAACCAATCAGCGTACCGCGCTTGAACGTGAACTAGATGAGCTGAAAGACGCTTCCGAAGAAAATTGGGAAGCCGCAGCAGAATCATTCAATGAATCGCTGGATAGCTTTGAAGATAGTTTTTCTGATTTGATGGATGATCTAAAAATTGGATAATTATTCAATTAGAAATTAATGCCGTAGGCATCTCCATGGGAGATTAGTTGAATTAGGAATACTTATTCATCTACAACACTTTAGCCGAATGACTTTCACAGTCTTCGGCTTTTTTTATTTAAATGGAAAGACAAATCGGTAATAGCTCAAACTCTATTCCTAATTTTATATTCGTTATTCTTCCGCAGGGATGCCTACGGCTCTAATTCATTAAAACTTCCTCGCAAGTACCACGGTTTCTTTAAACGTTCGATCTCGACCTGATGCCGAATCGTAAGCTTCAAAAAGCACTATGTAAATCCCTACTCTGTTTTTGGTTCGATCATCGGTTAGCCCATCCCAAATTAACGAGCCCTCAAAACCTGCCTGATAATTATTTACCAACTCGCGAACCTCTCTTCCATACCGATCGAAGATTCGAACTCGAATTAAATAATCGGGTGCATCTAATCGATAATTGATGAAAAGATTATCCTCAAAGCCGTCATCATCGGGAGAAAATGGATTAGGTGAAAAGCTAATTCCGTTCTCATCGGGCGTCGCCCCCGATTCTTGAAAAATGCTGTTTTCCACCAACGGTGTGCCGCCCGTTACATGCGTACTGGAACTCCAATTATTTGCATCATTACTTGGGCCATTCGGATCAATTCGTTCTAAAGCAACTCCACGTGTATCAAAGATATTCGGGTTTTGCCACTGCTCATCATAAAACACTGAATCAATTACCAATCCACTGCTGTCGGCAAGAAATATCGCATCACCAGTAGAAGCTAAACTCAGACTTGAGCGATCAATATGGATAATTGAGTTTTCATCTACTCCTTCCAATTCAAAAAATCTGGCTGTTTTGCTTTCAGAAAAAGAAGCAGCCTCATCTTCGGCATTTATCAGCACATATTCGCCCGGTGCGATCCATGAATATTGAGTGGATACCGGAATAATTGATCTGATTTCCCCGTCCTCATCCGGTGCGTCGTGTATAAACAATCCTTCTAATGAAATTGCTTTTTCTGTACGATTATAAAGCTCTACATATTCACTTTGATCGGGTAAATTATCGTCGCTATCTGCAAGGGGATTGTAGAGGATCTCATTGATGATTACATCACCCGGTTCCATCTTCTCAGCAACAGAATTAGAAATAGTATTGGCTGAATTTCCTTTAAAATCAGTAATATTCGAAACGGTCAGGGATATCGCAGCTTTTGATTTTATTTCAGAGTTGATTTCCGATTCCAAACTTAGATCAATCTGGGATCCGATAAAGTCTCGCTGATTTTCAATATCTATCAACGATCCTGCCACTTCAACAGTGGTATTGGCCGTAAAGCGAACCACTTCGGAAAAGGCAATTACGAGATTTCTTTCGCTGATGGAACTAAAAATAATCTCCGGGGCGGTAACATCAGCTTGAAAAACTGCACTTCTTTGTCCAGCTGAAGTTCCTGATTGCGAACTTGAACTTGCCCAATTGGAAGCATCAAAAGAGGCCGCCGCAGGATCTTTACGTTCCAGAGAAACACCCGGTATATCCCCTCCCCAATAAGAACGATAGAATAAACTATCGATAGTGATTCCGCCTGAGCTTTTGAGTATTAATTCATCCCCATCATCATTGAGCGATGGAAATCCAGCTAAATACAAGCCATTTTCTAAACTCTCAGCAAACTCTTCCCGATCAGTCAGCACTAGATATTCACCAGCACTTAGAATGGTATTTATTGGAATCTGAACGCTGGAACCTGCATCCGAGAACGTCCAGCCGCTAAGATCGAAGTTTTCATTGGCAGGGTTGAATAATTCAACAAATTCGGGCGAAACGGCATCCGCTCTTCGATATAGAATTTCGTTGAAAACCACACTCAATGGAGCTGCCTCCCCCACTTCTACGAAAGTTAGATTCAATATCTGCTCATTTTGAATATTGCCAAATAAGTCGGTTAGGTTTCTGAGCTGAATATCGAGTGAGTACCCATCTTCGAAAGAAACTTCGTACACCAGAATTACAGTATCAGCTTGGTGAATGGCCTGTATTGGATTTGCCCCACTTGAGAAATAATAATTCCCGGGATTCGAAACCGATTCCCCAAAAAGCCGCTCATTAAACAGCAACCGTATTTGAGTATTGGAAATAAAACTAGCTTCAAGTACAAATGGTGGTTCATTATCAGGTTGAATTTCATTTGCAGTTCCCGGAGTACCTAAACTGGTTGCCGGACTATCCCCCCAGTTTTCGAAATAGATTCCCGAAACTTCCATCGACCGACGTTCAAGCGTTACTTCTTCGCCACCCCATGTTTTGGAATAGGTGAGAGAATCCATCAATACACCTTCCGCATTCCGAAGTACTAAATCATCACTCGTGTTATTGAGCGCCGGAAATCCGGAGACATCCAATAGCTTTATCCCGCTAAAATTCTCCAGAATAGTTGAATCAGGAGCAAGTACTGCGAACTCTCCGGCTTTTAAGAAAAACTGCGAATTGCTGATTCGTTTTCGATTGCCTGAATTATCGTTGAAGGTCCAACCGTTTAAGTCGAAATTCTTATCTGTTGGATTGTAGATTTCCACGAACTCCGAAAATCCTTCGGGTGCATCGTAAGCAAACTCGGTGATTTTGACATCACCTTCTGTTGACGGGGATGTAATCACATACTCAAACTCGATGGCTATGCGCTCGTTTCTATTTCCAAAAAAGTCGGTTTGATTGAATATTTCCAACAGATTCAATTCAAAGAATGGATCTTCGAAAGTAAGTCGTATTGTATCAGGTTTTGCGAATTCTATTGAATTCGGTAGAAGTAATCCCGGAGCAGCAGATTGTGGATGACTGAGTCCAAAATTCAAAGTGTTTTTGGCGGAGGAATCCTGGATTTCTTCGTTAAACAAGAGCATTATTTCATTGTCAGAAATCAACTCATAGGAAAGTAATTCAGGCGGATTCTCGTCTAAGCCTAAGGCATTTGGTGCCGCTGGCGAGGCGAGGGCATCCGTTGGATGATCACCCCAATTCTGCTGAAGATTCGAAGGCAGTTCTGCCGATCTTCTTTCAAGCGACCTATCATTCCCGCCCCAACTCGAGAAATAAGTTAGCGAATCAATCACTACGCCATTTGGGTCTTTAAGCACAATGGCATCAGTAGTATTATTTAAACTCGGGAAGCTTGTCCCAACCACAATACGCTGATATGGAAACTTTTGGATGGTTTCATCTGGCACCAAAAGCACATACGGATTTGGAGATCTTTCATCGGAAAAGTGATCAAACTCATCATTTTTTATAAAAAAGTCGTCTTCAGTTATAATTATATCCGTTCCAGAATTATCGCTGAGAGTCCAACCCTTCAAATTAATGGCTTTGGTTTCGGGTACAAAAATCTCAACAAATTCGGAAAAACCGGAAGGCGGATCGTACATGATTTCATTGATTAAAACGTCACCCGGTTCTGCTATATCAGTGGGTATTAATTCGTAACTTTGTTCTAAGAATTCGGAAACATTCCCAAATATGTCTTCTTGGTTTTGAATCATCAAAATATTTGGATTTGAACCTGAATAAATCGGCTGTTTGAATTCAAGAACTACGGTATCCGGTGCAAAAAAAGTAGCGGTCACAAAATCATTTTCTCCAGAAACACTTTGTATGGTTGTGGAAACCGGAACCGAAATTTGGTAATTATCGGGATTACTGGCCGGTCCGGGTTTGATAGGTTCGCTAAAAATCAGTTGAAAGGTAGAGTCATTCAGAATTGCGAAATCGGCTAATTCCGGCGGCGTTGTATCTAATTCGATTTCGTTTTGCTTACCCGGAGTTCCACCTTGAGCATTTGGCGAATCCCCCCAATTCGCTTGGAAAGTAGCCGAAACGTTTAAACTGCGCCGTTCTAGAGCAACATCCACTCCCCCCCACTCCGGTGTATATTCCAGCGAATCAACCAAAGCTCCGTCATTGGTATAAAGTCGAACCTGATCGGTGGTGTTGTTTAGTGCGGGGAGCGAGACATCCACCGAAAACAATTCCCCAAAAGTAGATTTCAACGCCTCAGGATCTGAGGTAATCACTAAAAAAGTATCCGGTGGTAGCACAAAATTTGTATCCGAAATGAAAGTTAGTGACGAATTATCCCCAACCTGCCAATCTTTTAAGTTGAGCGTTTTTTGAGTTGTGTTTACGATCTCGATGTATTCCGGTAAACCGGAACCGGGCGGTGGGTCTTTCAAGAACTCATTTATGAGTACATCACCTTGCTCGAAGTCATCAAATTCAGGTTCTTCTGTAGTGATAGAATCAATTTTAAAATCGAAATAGAAATCATCGGTTCTGCTAGCTGTGTAACTCACCTTAATTCCCAGAAAAGAAGAAGTCGTGTAGGTATTGTCGGTTGCTGAAGCTCCACTATTTCTTAATTCACCGCTATATCCTTCAGCAACTTCTAAACTCCAATTTGCTGCCTCGTTACGACTTACTTTAATACGATAGGATCCACCTGCTTCAAATTGGGTGGTGTCTGATAATAGTATTTCCCCTTCAATTCCGGAATCGTAACGGATCAATCGAATAAAATCATCGCCGGTTTCTCCGATTCGGATTCCATATCCATTAAATGCACCGGATAGATCGGCTAAATCACTACTCAGAATAATCTCAGCTTTATTCGAATTGGAAGGTGCTGAGCCATCGATACGCACAAAAAACTCCCAATAGCCTTCGGTGCCGTTAGATGGAGTACTCAAATAACTCGTGGCTGCTTCGTTATCATTCGAACGCAACACAGAATTTCCATCCAGATCAAAAATTACAAAGTTGGAATCGGCGCCTGACCAGCTCGGGTTATCGGTGAAATCTCCATCGGAAAAGTCATCCTCAAAAACCTGCCCCTTAACTGTTCCCCCGAACATAAAAATTAGTATGATAGCGATGCGAATCATGCTGAAAGAATAGCTTGTTCGAAGTTTCATTGCAACCATTAAAAAGATTGGGAATAAAAAAAGGGCAAAAGGAATATTCCACCTTTTACCCATGGAAGGACATTGGGAGCTTCTCGTCTCCCAAGGCAATGATTGTCGTCTCTATGCTGTAAAGTGAGATCATTTCCAGAGGAACTCCTTACAGATTTTTTGTACTTTTTTGATAGAATTATTCAACTGCGCTAACCCACTAAATAACAGGACTTACCATGCGTGCACTTCCATTTTACGATGACGAACAGAACGGCGGCTTTATGATGCTGGAAGGAATTCTGCGCGTGGAGAAAGGAAAACTACACTTCGAATTCCACAAAAAAGATGCGCTTATTGAGGTTGTGAAGTCGGGGGTTAAAACCGCCGAGATCGATTTGAAGGACATCGACCTTATTGAATACAAGAAAAAGCTTTTCAGTGCACGACTTATTATTCATGCCAAACGGGCTACCGTGTTCGAGGATTTTCCCGGAAATGACCTTACCACCCGAACTCTAAAAGTAAAACGAAAGCACCGCGATATTGCGGCAAATATTGCATCGAATGTGAATTTATATTTATCAGAACAAAAGCTGAAAGAGTTGGATGGAGAAACCGAATGAGTTTTGCCTATCATTATGAGTTAGATTCGGCAACGGGAAGCGAAGCTTACAAAATGTTAAAGGGCATCTTAAGTATTGATGGCGAGGAATTGCTTTTCGAGTACAAGTTGTACGATAAGAGCATGACTTCGATCTCAACTTTAAACAAATATGCAATCACTGTAGATTTATTGAAATCTATCAGATATAAGAAAACCTTGTTTAATGGATATGTGATTGTTGAGACTAAATCGAGCGTATTTCTCGACCCGTTGCCCGGAAGTTCACAGGGAACTATCCAATTAAAAATCGATCGCGAACATCGAAATCAAGCCGAGGACTTTTGCTCGAAGATTAATATAGCCTTGGAGCGGCGGAAGGAATAGTCTTTCTTTACTCGAATTTCGTTATACGTTAAACGTTTTTCGAAAATAAGACTCGATTAACGTTTAACGATTAACAAGAAATCCTTTCTTAACCAACAATTCCGCATTTAAAATAGCACCGCCCGCAGCACCTCGAATGGTATTATGTGCCATACAAACAAAGGAAATATCGAAGACTTCCGCTTCTCGAAGTCGCCCCATGTGCAGCTGCATTCCATTTTCATGATCGGCATGCAAGCGTGGTTGCGGAAAACGTGCTTCATCATGCAGTTTGATAACCTGCTTAGGAGCAAACGGCAATTCCAGATCAGCAATCGGATTGCTGAATCCTAACACAGCTTCTTTCACGGCTTCAATATTAATCGGTTTTTCAGACAGTTTAACCGTTACTGCTGCCATGTGCCCGTTCAAAGTCGGCACACGTGTACAGGTAGCTTGCACAGGATAGTCGGGAGTTTCGATTCTGTTGTTTGCTAGCTTTCCCAGTAACTTTTGAGTTTCGGGCGCAATTTTATCTTCCTCACCAGAAATGAACGGCACCACATTACCCAAAATATCAAGACTTGGAACGCCCGGATAACCTGCTCCGGAAATGGCTTGCATGGTGGTAATGATCATCGCTTCGATGCCAAATATATCATAAATCGGCTTCAGCGCCAACGAAAGTGGAACAGCTACACAGTTAGGGTTCGTCACAATCCACCCGGAGCCATCGTCTGTGAATTTCTGCGTTTTAATTAATTCGATGTGATCCGGATTCACTTCCGGCACCAATAATGGTACTGTTGGATCTTGCCGATAGTTTTTCGCATTCGAGATAACCGGAATTCCCGCTCGGGCAAAAGCTCCTTCAATTTCGGTTGCTACTGATGAATCCAATCCCGAAAACACAAAATCCACATCTTGCATCAACTTCGGATCGCATGTATTTACCACCATTTCAGCCACGTTTTGCGGAAGTGCAACATCTTCCACCCAATTAGCAGCCTCTTTATATTTCTTGCCCGCAGATCGCTCTGAAGCTCCAAGTGCTGTAATTTCAAACCACGGATGGTTCTGAAGTAAACGAATAAATTTTTGTCCAACTGCGCCTGTTGCGCCAAGAATTCCGACTTTCATGAGTACAATGATGAGTTTTTAATGAGTGAAGCTCAAAGATAGGTACAAAGGCACATAGGCACACAGCTTTTTTCACTTTGTGCCTTTGTAACTCTGTGCCTATGTCACTAATTCATTATCTTCTCCGCTCATTTAATCACAAAATCGAAGTATTCCTTTTCATGTCGAATTTAGACAGCCTTGATAAAATTGTTTCGCTAGCCAAAGCCCGCGGCTTCATCTTTCAATCTTCTGAAATTTATGGCGGATTAAGCGCCGTGTACGATTATGGTCCGTTGGGCGTGGAATTAAAGCGCAACATCCGCAATGCATGGTGGAAAGAGATGACTCAACGCCACAATAACATTGTGGGAGTTGATGCAGCCATTTTCATGCACCCAAAAGTATGGGAAGCATCCGGACATGTTGGCGGTTTTAACGATCCGATGATTGACGACAAGCAGTCGAAGAAGCGATATCGCGCTGATATGCTGATCGAGCAGTACATCATGAAGCTCGAGAAAGACGGAAAAACCGACAAAGCGGCTGAGATTCAGGAATTGCTGGATACCTCAGGTACTAGAAAAAGTCTTACCGAGGATTTATACGATATCATTATAGAAAATGAAATTCGTTCACCGGATTCCGGCGCTTTCGACTGGACCGAAGTTCGACAATTTAACTTGATGTTTAAGACTCAGTTCGGGGCTACATCCAGCGAAGAGGACGGCGTGTATTTACGACCGGAAACGGCTCAGGGGATCTTCGTGAATTACAAAAACGTGCTGGATACCAGCCGAGTTGGCGTTCCTTTTGGGATCGCCCAAACCGGTAAAGCGTTCCGTAATGAAGTGGTAGCCCGACAGTTTGTGTTCCGAATGCGTGAATTCGAACAAATGGAAATGCAATATTTTGTTGAGCCCGGCACCGATGCCGAAGCGTATGATGCCTGGAAAGAAAAGCGCATTAGTTGGCATAAGCGTATTGGTATTCGGGAAGAGAATTTGCGATTTGCAGATCATCCGCAGGATAAATTAGCGCACTATGCGTTGGCTGCTGTGGATGTTCAATATCAATTTCCGATTGGCTGGCAGGAAGTAGAAGGCATCCACAATCGCTCTGATTTTGATTTGACTCAGCACCAAGAATTTTCCGGTAAAAAACTGGATTACTTCGATCAAAAAGCAGGTAAACGTTACGTGCCTTACGTAATTGAAACTTCTATCGGACTTGATCGCTGCACCTTGATGGTACTCTGCGATTCTTATCGTGAAGAAGAAGTGGATGGCGACAAACGCGTGGTGCTAAAAATGCATCCGGAATTAGCTCCGATTCAAGTTGGGGTGTTCCCGTTGATCAAAAAAGGACCGCTGCAGGAAATCGCTCGTAAAATAGAAGCTGATCTTCGTGAAGATTACTCGGTACAGTACGACGAAGCCGGATCAATCGGTAAGCGTTATCGCCGTTTGGACGAAGCCGGAACTCCTTTCTGCGTAACTGTTGATTTTGATACTATCGAGCAGGATCAGAAAGTTACTATTCGTCACCGCGATGATATGAGTCAGATCCGCGTGGATATCGACAAAGTTGGCGATGTGATTCGTGATGGCATGAAGAATTGGAAAGCGTAGTGATCAGTTTTCAGTGATCAGTGTTTAGTTATCAGTTAGCTTAAGTTTACTCTAGCTCTGATGCTCTGCGTCGTAGCTTTTTTTGATACGATTTACCCATAGCATTCGACCAAGATCAAAAAGCCGTCATCCAGAGCGAATAGCGATGGAACTATACGGATAAGTGGTTTTGATTGAATTTCCTGCCTCATAAATTCATCAACGTTGATAAAGCGTGGTCCTGGAAAAAGTAAGTGCCAATCACCCGTCTAGGTGCTTCTCCCGACAGGTCGGGATCTGCATGACTGGATCGAAGTAACTACAAGGTCTGCAAATATGATCCTACACAGTACATTGAATCAAGATCAAAAAGCCGTCATCCAGAGCGAATAGCGATGGAACTATACGGATAAGTGGTTTTGATTGAATTTCCTGCCTCATAAATTCATCAACGTTGATAAAGCTTAGTCCTGGAAAAAGTAAGTGCCAATCACCCGTACAGATGCTTCTCCCAACAGGTCGTAACTGTAATACTTACTGATTTCAGTCCAGGCCCAAAATCCAACTTGATATCTCATCCAAAAAGCCATCCACAAACTCTTTGGGTAATGTGGCGTATTCGGTCACAAATCCGGTATTTGCCGGCTGAAATAAGTGATTGGCGTTTGGGAAATTCTTGTTGGTGCAGTTCATACGATCGTTAAGGCAAACTTCTACGAAAACGGTTTCATTCTGAGTGGGAGTTACTTGTGTATCTTTCCCTCCGAATAATGCGAGAATGGGGATATCTAATCCCTCCAGATCAACGGCTGGATCATAATGTAAAAGTGACCGCATTTGCGCTGTTTTCAATGGTGTTACCTGCGCATTGTATTGTGCATTCGCAAACGCTTCAACATCAACAATGTATTGGCGCTGAGCTTCCGGCAATTTTGCTACTTCGCTTTCAATTAGTTTTTGATAAGCCACTTTTAGTTCGTCCCAACCTTCGTTTTCCTTCGCTGTTTTGTACGCTAATTCCTGAAATTCCAAAATGGGTTCAATATCATCGTCTGTTTTACCCGCAGCTTTTTGCATGATTACAACCTGTTCGTTAATCACATCTTTTAATGGAACCATTGTGCTGGCCATTAAGACCATTCCCGTGACCCGATCATCATTATCCGCTGTATTAATGGATACAATGCCCCCTTGTGAGTGTCCGAGAAGTATGAATTCATCGAAGAGCTCATCTGCCTGAAACTGGAAATAATCCATAATAGCAGTTACATCATCGGCTAAAACGTCGAGTGTAGCTTCCGAAAAACTACCTGTTGAGCTACCTACTTCCCGATCATCATATCTGAAACTAGCAATCCCTTGCTCTTTAAGGTGTTCTGCGATTAATCGAAAAGGTTTAAATCCCAATATGGTTTCGTCTCGATCCTGCGCACCACTTCCTGTAATCAAAATTACAAGCGGATCACCTTTTTCATGATTATCGGGTAGTTCTAAGGTTCCGCCAATTTCAAGGTTACCGTTTGGAATAACTAAATCCTGAGCGTGTGAAAAGGCAGGTATCAGCATTGCAAAAAGAACTAATGTCACAAAAGCTTTATTAATACTATTCATGAAGTTTGAGAGTCAAGTTGTTGAAAGATTACATAAGAATAGATGACAGGCACTAAAACCAGCACTGCTATTACTACTCCAAAAACACTCCAGTATGCAATCGAATGTGAAATGGTTAGCGGTGCAATCATCATTATTAGTCCACCAGCCGTCCAAACTTTTGCAGTAATTCGGTGCGTTCGTTTCCAAACGGTTTCATTCTCCAGAGTCCAAGGAGTTCTTACTCCGATAAAATAATTCTGCTTGATAGAATGCATGTAATTGCCTAAAACTAAAAACAGCATACCTATTGCAATTTGAAGGTAGATACTGAAATTGATGTCGGTTCCCAGCGACTCGGCCATGATAAATACATACATAAATACCATGAACATACTCGTTATAATTCGAATGGCAGCAATAGGTTTTTGGGTTGATTCAATTCTCTTTTTGGGATCGATTAGCGGCAGGAATACAAGTAGTAAATAGGTCCCTAAACCAATGGCCGGAAACATTATTGCATTCACCCACTTTGGTCCCCAATCGTCGGCTTCTCCCTGCAAGTTAAAATGAGTAGGCACTTCTTCAGGGAGTTCTTCCCAGATATAAGCCGAGAAAATAAAAGGCAGTATCAACAATACTACCACATACCATTCTTTTTTTAGCGTTTGAAGTATCATAGCTCAGGAGTTTGAGTTTAATAAATTGAACAACCATTGCGTAGCCTCTTCCAGCACCGTGGTATCGAGCGAATAAGTGATAAATTGGCCGTCTCGCTCTGTGGATACCAATTTTGCTCGCTTCAAAATGTCCAAATGATGCGAAATACTGGGTTTTGAGATGTCAAACACATCCGCAATTTCACCTGCTGTCATATCTTTTTCCTTCAACAAATCCAGAATTTGTCGACGGGTAGGATCATTAAGTGCTTTAAAAAGACTATTCATTTAGATAATTAGATAACTGTCTAAATATAGCATTTCACTCGATTGAATCAATAGTTGTTTTTTTTGAGTGATTAGGTGATTAGGTGATTAGGTGATTAGGTGATTAGGTGATTAGGTGATTAGGTGAAATGATCAATTTATTGAACCGAATTCAATCCCTTATTTAAAATCTCGAGAGCAATTTTTCAGATACTGTCAGAATCATGAGTGAGTGAGTGAGTGTGCTTACTTTCCATCTGTCGGGTGCATACCCGGCTGATGGATTCTGGGTAAAGTGAAAAAATGCTTGCTTTTCCGACAATTCAATCACCCCGCCTTTGGCGAAATGATGGATGAGCTTTTACATTTTTCGCCAAACTAGCCGAATCAAATTTACTTCGTCTCTCATTTTTCACATGTTTTTGCCATAAAAAATTCGACAGACGGGTCTAAGCCGAGAGACGGAAAGTACACCATCAGTTGTATGTGTTAAGTCCTCTGCACAACGCCTTGCGTCCTTTAATCTCAATCCAAATCGCTCAAATGAATATTCAGCGCCTTTACGCTGATTTGAATTTCGATCATCATCATCCCCAGTGAAATAAGCAGTAGTATTAAACTTACCCCGAATAGAATTTTCCCTAATATCACCCATCCGGCAAATAAAGCTACCATACAGAATACTGATAGAAATAGAGATCCAATGCCTAAAAGCTGCATATTTTTTATCAGCTCTACCCTCTTGTGAAGATTTTCAATTTGGGCTTTTGCTCCTTTATCTCCCGTTTGCTGATACCGTCCATGCAGGGTTCTTATCAAATTGGCCAAAGAAAGAAATCGATTGGTATAAGCCAAAAGAAGTAGGGAAATGGCTGAGAAAAGTAGTCCGGGTGTAGTAAGATTGAGTTCCATGTTATTCGTAATAGAGTTTCCAGATACTTGACGATTTTGCGCCGGCTTCAAATTTTGATCTCAAATACTCATTAACCGAAGCTTTTTGCATTCGATACGGAGCATACTTGAAAACAGGAACGAATGTAACTCCGTTTTTTTCAAAGGCTACATTATCCAATAGTTCTGGAAAAAGTTGATGAGAAGTAGTGTAAGGTGCCGGATATACGGTCAGATATTCAACTTTGGATTCCCTTAATCGATCAACAACAATTAAATCTTCACGGGATTCCATGTTTGAAAATCCAAGTTGATTTGATGATTTAAACATCGTTAATGGTAACTCTGATTGGGCAATACTTACTGCGTTATCCGACCAAACTATGGCTGTATCTGTTAGTTGTTCATTCATCCACTCGCCCATTTCTATTCTGGGCTGTAAACTAAATTGACGATAATAGGGAATCACAAGCTGTAATAAACTCAGTGTGGTAAGCATCATCAAAAACCGAGTGGTTATAAATGGTCGAAAATAATCACGACTCCAGATCAAGCAAAACCAAATTACAGTAAGCGGAAGAATCATCACCAAGTATCGAGGATCCGGATATACAATGACGGAGGTTTGAGCATAAGCGAAAAACAATAATCCCGATAAAATTAGAGTAGCTAGAAAGTAAGTGAGGGAATACTCCTTTGTGCGAAGATCAACCTTTTTAAGCCAAATAAAAGCAACGATTAAAGGAAATGCCTGTAACATCGCAAAGAAAGGAAGCAACACAAATCGTTGAAAAAAGCCGGCGCCTTCTGCATAAAAATCTGTACTAAGTGTTGTGGATTCTATCCGCATCCAAAGCCAGTTTAATAAATCTCCGGAATTTAGATAACTCCACCAGCTCCAGATTGAAAGCCCAACAATAATTCCGACAATGGTGTAAAGCACGGCTTGTTTTCTAGAAACGAATATCAAATATCCGGTAGCCATTGTGATGCAGAAAACCAGCTCATAGCGTGTTAACGCTGCCAAAAGTGCTGCTATAAATATTACTGATTTAAGCTTTTTCTCTACCCCAATCACCCAGCAAAGAATCAACAAAGCGCCAAATCCTTCTGCCATATTCATATAACTGAACACTATTAAATACGGCATCAGTGCTAACAAAATTCCGGCAACTATTGCCGTTTTATTACCAACCACTGTACGAACAAGCCAAGTACCTAAACCAACAATGACTACTCCCAGAAAAGAATTAGCAATGTTTAGAGTGATGAGTTTTGCAGAACCGGTAATCCAAATCACCAGACTTCCCCAGTATCTAAACGCCGGGAGCCAGGTTAAATGCCGATCTTTAAAGTCGGAGTACACCCAACCATTATCGAGTGTTAGCTTACTCATAATAATATTGTGATAGGAATCTCCCCAGTAGTCCTGAAATCCGATAATAAGTGCCAGTGCTCGTATCAGGATCGCTGCAACTACGGCCGTAAAAACAGGACGAGCCTCCAGTTCTTTCAACCAAAGGCTCGTTAATTCGGTTGATTTCATGCTGCAAAGCTAAGCCGAAATCACATAAAAGAGTAGGTACAATTAATTCTGTTGAATCCCGATTACACCGCATCCAATTCTTGGTCCGGCTGCCCCTGAAGGTTGAGATTCCAGGTCATCTTCGCCCCCGTGAACGATTACACCACGGCCGATAATCTGAGCTAAATCAATCTCGTCATCCACATATTCGAGCAGAGCAGTTCCGTCTTCTGCAGTAATATTTCCTAAATCACCCATGTGACGATTCATGTCTTCAGGTCCGGCATGCTGATTGTCAGTTGGGTTAAAATGTCCGCCAGCCGATGTTCCATCATCCGCAGTGCAATCGCCATATTGATGGATATGGAATCCATGTTTAGTACCTGTTAACCCATTAATTTCAGCTTTCACAAGCACCCCGTTTTCTGTTTGCTCAAAGTGAACCATTCCGCTCACATCGCTTCCATTTTTAGGATGAACAACGGCAACAGCTTTTTCAAATTCTGGTTGTTCTATAACTTCGATTTCAGGTTGTTGCGCACAACCGCTGATAATGATGATGGCAGTAAAAAGTGCAATCAACTTCTTCATAAATCCTTTTTTCTTGATGTTAGTGTTCGACATACTAAAGTACTTTTCGGCGTAATTCGTTCAACGTTTTTAATCCGTTTATGAACGATTGGTATTCGTCGGGATGTGATTTCTTCAACCCTTCCAGCCGT
This sequence comes from Balneolaceae bacterium, assembly GCA_965228545.1. Lineage (GTDB taxonomy): Bacteria > Bacteroidota > Rhodothermia > Balneolales > Balneolaceae > HXMU1420-13. The sequence continues at coordinate 3,440,625 of OZ245822.1, read as the reverse complement.
TTTTTTGTAGTGGCTTCCCTCAAAAAGGTATTCGCGGTTTTAAAATAAATGGAGGTGAATACGCTTAGTCCGAGATATATCCAAATATAGAGCGCCGGAACTCCACTCATTAACAGGATAAGTGAAATAAGAATCCAAAATAATGGAAAAAGAGCCAGCCCCAGCACAAACTTTATGGAAGCATCGAAGGCTTTATCTTTGATTTTATCCCTGATCATCTTCCTTATCGGCAAATATGGTATGATATTATTCACCCAACTAAAGAGGTATAAAGGGGACAGTAAAATCAACAGAATCCATGGTTTTTTTCGGCCGTTGATGGTCTTTACCGAAATATCATGAGCATTGCTGATTTCCACCACATTTTTCCCGGCTTCGATTTCATCTTCAGAAATAACTGTGGCTACTTTGGCTACATTTTTGTTCGCTGTATCGGGGTTGAGGTAATTTGAGACGTCATTTTCAAGATCGGTAAGTACAACTTGCATCGCCGGATAGTGATCCAGATTGGGCACATGCATCACGGTTTTTTTCATTCCGTTTGATACATCATTTTTGAGCTGATTTGCAGCTTTACGTTCATCCTGCTCAAAGATTTCTTTGTAGTTTTTCATCGGGATGGGCTCCCCGAATACTACACGAACTTTATTTCGCGATCGGCGATGTTCTTCGTAATTCACTCCCACCGGCAACATTTGAAGATCCATTTCCCAGTTATTTTTGGCCTCTGCATCGAATGCAATACGGGTGAACCCTTTACTAAGAGGACGAACTCGACGCCTCAAATCATGATTTGCCTCAGGAAAAACCAAAATTGGGTGGCGTTTTTTTAAATTCTCCACACATTGATCGAAAATCTCGTTGTTTTTTGTTACTGAACTTAAGCCATCACGCACTCGGTATACCGGCAACATATTCAGGCTTCTCAAAAACCAATTCATGAAGGGCGTAGAAAAAGCTCCGGCTCGAGTTAGAAAAAAGATAAAACCGGGCATTTGCGTGCATACAACTAATGCATCCATAAAGGAATTCTGGTGATTCGGAAGAATCATAAAAGGCTTATCTTTGGGGATGTTTTCCCGACCAACAATTTCAATTTTCCGATAAAAAAGGGAGAGACCTGTTTTAGTGATTCCGAGCCTGAACAGGTTATACCAGAGATAATTTTTACGCATTTGAAAAAACTTTTTGAATACTCGCCTTGCCAATCGACCAATACCAGCCGATTGCAAAGCCCATAATTATATGCCAGATACCCCACCAAGCAGCAATTAATGCCATCCCGCCCAATCCTTCGAAAAAATTAAAAATCAACAAAAGCCCTAAGCCAGAGTTCTGAATCCCCGTTTCTATCGCAATCGACTTCCGATCATTAAATGAGAGTTTCAACACCGTGGCAATAGTAAATCCTCCAACTAATGCTAAGGCATTGTGCAGAAAAACGTAACCCACCACGTACTGCACATTATCGATAAAGTTGTCGAGGTTCATAGAAAAAGCCACTAAAATAAAACCGGCGAAGAAAATGACCCCAAATCCTTTGATCCATTTCGTGAGTTTTAGTGCAAGCTTTTCTTTGAAATGCCGAACCAACATCCCCAAAACCAGAGGAATTCCTAGAATGATTACCACTATTCGAAACACTTCGTAAATATCCAGACTAACCTCCCGAAGTATCTCGTTGGTTGGACCGTATAAACTTGCCCAAAGTGTGAAGTTGAGCGGCGTTGCAAAAATGGCCAGCAAAGTAGCAATGGCTGTCATACTTACCGAAAGTGCAATATTCCCCCCTGCCAGTTGAGAAAAGAAATTCGAGATATTCCCACCCGGACAAGCAGCCACCATCATCATGCCCAAAGCAAGTGATGGGTGTGGTTCAGTAATTATCACCACTAAAAAAGTGATTGCCGGAAGAAAAATGAATTGAGAAAAAACACCCGCCAGCGTCGATCTGGGATTCTTCGCCAGATCTTTAAAATCCTGAATGGTGAGTTCCAGCGCCACTCCAAACATGATGAAAAACAGCGATGCATTCATCACCATGAGTCCATCGTTGTTTAAATTAAGTTGAAGAGCATCTATTTCCGGCATCTGAACAAATTAAAAATTAAAGATGAAAAATTATGAATGGACTCAAACTAATTTTTAATCTTTAATTTTGAATTGATTTTGAACTAATTCAAAATTCATAACTTAACATTTAAAATTTAAATAGAGGCGTAAGGTCGCATGGCTAAATCATCAAATTCACCTAAATCTGCCTTCATTTTTCCGGTGATGGCGATCATGGCGGCGTTGTCGGTGCAATAGGTGATATGTGGGATATGAAGATTCAAATCAAGCTCATCAGCCAGTTTCTGCGCTTTTGTACGCAGCATCGAATTGGCTGATACTCCTCCAGCAATGGCAATAGTTTGTACTCCCGTCTGTTCAACCGCTCTCTTTAGCTTTTTGATCAACACTTCCGTAATTGCTTCCGAAATACTGGCGCATACATCATTCAGGTGCTCTTTTTTCCAATCTTCGGATTTGTCCTGCAGATAATACAATGCACTTGTTTTTAAGCCCGAAAAGCTGAAATCAAGTCCTTCTTTCAGCAACGCTTGCGGGAATTTGTGGAATTTAGGATTTCCATCTTTCGATAACTTATCCATCACGGGACCTGCGGGATAAGGTAAGCCCAAAATCTTCCCGATTTTATCGAAAGCCTCCCCGGCGGCATCGTCTCTGGTTTTGCCGAGAATTTCGTGCTCGAATGGTGCCTTAACATGCACCAATTGGGTATGTCCGCCCGATACGGTGAGGCAAACGAACGGAAACTCGGGGACTTCATCGATAAAGTTAGCGTAGATGTGCGCATCCATGTGATTCACGCCAACAATCGGAATATCTCTTGAAAGAGATAACCCTTTTGCAAAACACAAACCCACGAGCAAAGAACCCATCAAACCCGGACCTTGAGTTACCGCAATCAGATCAATGTCCTCAATAGTAGTTTCTGCTTCAATCAACGCCTGTTCAACCGTTTGTGTAATGGTTTTTTGATGAGCACGAGATGCCAATTCCGGCACTACGCCCCCAAATTTTATGTGGATAGATTGGGAGGCAATCACGTTCGATTGCACACCTTTTTCGGTTAAAACTGCCGCAGAAGTGTCGTCGCAGGAGGATTCAATGCCTAAAATATTCATGCACCAAAGATAGGAGCAATTTGGCTTAGATTCTTGTTTTGAGATATAGTCTTTTGAACCGGTGGTTCATTGAAGCATTCCGAACAAATTGTTCGGAATGAGAATAAATGGAGTGGCTGATAAACCACAACTAACTGTTTAATCATTGCCAATGACCGGATAGTCCGACATATCAAAACTTTTTGAAGTCGATTCACCCATTGATTTTGTCATCATTTCAAATGACTCGTTGGTTTCTTTGTTTGTAGTAGTCATTTCCAGAATAGTGCCATTAGTTGCTCCCATAGCCATACCGTTCATAAAATAGCGAGTGCTGGAATTTGCCCGAACAGCGCGATCATAATCTTGGATGGACTCATTCGCCACCCAAAATTCCGTTTCAATCGTTTCTGAGATATTTCGATAGCCCGTGCATTCAATGCCCATAATAGTTCTTGAGCCAATTTGTTCAAATCCCGACTGAACGTATTGTTCTTCGGTGGAATTATCTGAGCTCATTTGTTGCCAATCGTAAGCAAACGAATATTTCCCTTCCTCACTTTCTGAAAGCATCACCATTATACTTCGATCGTAATCGTAAATAAAAGTGGTTTGATCGTCCTCGGGATTCCCGGTCAAATATTTGCTGGCTGTGGATGCATTGTTCGATGAATAAAACATCTCCACGTTTATCGTTTCAACAACGCCTTGGTCGTCAGTTGACGTCATTTCCATAGTACTCATTCGATCGAAAGTGTACTTATCAGCAGTCTCTACTGAACTGTTCATCATAAATGGCACATTCGTGTTCGTGTTGCCACCATCGCTCGGATTCGAAGTTCCAAACACGGATTCCCAAGTTTTATCTACCTGTTTATAAGCGATTTCTCGCAATTTTTCATCAACTTTTTGCTCCACTCTCTCTACTACTTTATCCTTAGCCCTGTCCTTAAGCCTCTTTAGTAATTGTGCCTCTGTAGTCTGTGTGGTCCCTACTAACATCATCCCAATAAGTATTATTACATTCAACTTTTTCATTTTACCCTATTTAATTTGTTCGAATTCGGGAAGAATATATTACCCAGTTTCGATCTAAACAATGATGGTTTTGGGAGTGAGGAGTGAGGAGTGAGGAGTGAGGAGTGAGGAAAAATCCTTTTCAAATTATAAATATGCAAAAAGCCCCGATCGAGTGATCGGGGCTTTTCAAATTCTGAACTAAATCAGAGTAATAAATAAAGAGACGCTTATTTCTTATCGTCGTCGTCTTCTACTACTTCGTAGTCGGCGTCTACAGCACCTTCGTCTTCTTCGTCAGAGGATGAGTCTGCAGCTGACTCTTCAGCTCCGGCACTTGCACCGCCTGCGGCATCACCACCTGCAGCAGCTTCTGCTTGTGAAGCAGCGTAGATTTCCTGTGAAGCGGCGCTCCAAGCTGTATTTACAGCTTCCATGGCAGCATCAATCTCATCAAGATTTTCTGCTTTGTGCGCTTCTTCCAGTTTAGCTACGGCGTCAGAAATGGCCGTTTTGTTGCCTTCAGAGATTTTGTCGCCGTACTCATCCAACTGCTTTTTAGTAGAGAAGATCAAGCCGTCAGCTTGGTTCAATTTCTCAACACGCTCACGGATTTTCTTATCCTCTTCTTCGTGCTCTTTGGCAGCATTTTTCATCTTTTCGATTTCCTCATCGCTCAATCCTGATGATGACTCGATACGAATGCTTTGCTCTTTGCCGGTTCCTTTGTCTTTCGCTACAATGTTCAATACACCGTTGGCATCTAAATCAAAAGTAACTTCAATTTGTGGCATACCACGTGGCGCCGGTGGAATTCCATCTAAGTGGAAACGACCCAGCGTACGGTTGTTGGCAGCTTGAGCTCTCTCGCCTTGCAACACATGAATTTCTACCGAGCTTTGGTTGTCCGCAGCGGTAGAGAATGTCTGTGATTTTGAAGTCGGGATCGTACTGTTCGATTCGATAAGTGGAGTCATAACACCACCTAAAGTCTCGATTCCCAGTGTAAGAGGAGTTACATCCAAAAGAACCACATCTTCTACATCACCGGAAAGAACACCACCTTGAATAGCAGCACCAACGGCTACTACTTCATCCGGGTTAACGCCTTTGCTCGGATCTTTTCCGAAAAATTCTTTTACCGCTTCCACAATACGAGGAATACGAGTAGATCCGCCAACCAAAATTACCTGATCGATTTCTGATTTACTCATTCCGGCATCTTTCAAAGCCTGCTCGCAAGGAGTGATCGAACGCTTCACTAAATCATCTACTAATTGCTCGAACTTCGAACGACTTAGATCAATGTTTAAATGCTTTGGCCCATCCTGAGTGGCGGTAATGAACGGTAGGTTGATGTTTGTTTTCTGTGATGAAGAAAGCTCAATTTTTGCTTTCTCGGCTGCATCTTTCAAACGCTGCATTGCCATAGCGTCTTTGCGAAGATCAACACCTTCGCTTGACTTAAACTCATCGGCCAAGAAGTTGATAATACGCTGATCGAAGTCATCTCCACCAAGATGAGTATCACCGTTGGTTGATTTCACTTCGAATACACCATCGCCAAGCTCAAGAATCGAGATATCAAAGGTACCACCACCAAGGTCATATACGGCGATGGTTTGATCTACATCTTTTTTATCTAAACCGTAAGCAAGTGCAGCTGCAGTCGGCTCATTAATGATACGCTTTACTTCTAGCCCGGCAATTTTACCGGCTTCCTGAGTAGCTTTACGTTGTGCATCGTTAAAATAAGCAGGCACGGTAATTACCGCTTCAGTTACTTTTTCGCCTAAATATTCTTCTGCAGTCTGCTTCATTTTTTGAAGCACCATTGCTGAAATTTCTTGCGGTGCATACTTGCGGTCGTCGATTTGTACACGTGCAGTGCCATCATCACCTTTAACTACTTTATATGCTACCTGCTCAGTCTCGCCGGTAACTTCGTTAAACATCCGTCCCATAAATCGCTTAACAGAAGCGATGGTTTTATCCGGATTGGTGATCGCCTGACGTTTTGCAGGCGCGCCCACTAAGCGCTCTCCGTCTTTACTAAATGCTACTACAGATGGAGTGGTTCGGCCACCCTCTGCATTCTGGATTACTACCGGTTCGTTTCCTTCCATTACGGAAACGCAAGAGTTGGTAGTACCTAAGTCAATTCCAATTATCTTTCCCATTGGTCTAATTTGATTTTATTTGTGCCACGAAATCTCGAAAGCACTAAAGTTTATTGTTTTCTTGTTTTGATATTCTTTTTAGCCACATTTTTCATAACACCTTTTGTGTTTTAGTGATTTTGTGGCAACTATTAATTCACTGGAATACTGGTTGTGTCTTTCAGCTTATCTGATTTCGGCATAGCCACTGTAAGTACTCCATTTCTGAACGAAGCGCTGATCTCGGCAGCATTCACATTTTCCGGAAGTGCAAAAGAGCGAGCAAAAGCTCCGCGCTTTCTTTCCTGACGCTTAAATTCTTCGCCTTCGCCTGCTTGTATATCCCTTTCACCTTTAATGGTGAGCACATTGTTTTTGAGTGCAATACCGATCTCTTTCTTGGCCAGCCCTGGTAAGTCGATCTGAACTTTGTATTCAGCTTCGCTTTCCAAAATATCGCAGTCCGGGGCAAAGTCTTTATCATCATGTGTAAGAGGAACTACCTTTTCAACAAATTGCTGAATGTCTTTTCCAAGTTTCGAAAGGTGTTTCTCTATCTCTATTCCAAATTCTGTGAAGTCTCCCATGGCGCTCATGTTCGTTTAAATTCACAATTGAATAAGCAAGCACAATGCCAAGATATAATGAGCTTTTTCATTATGACGTATTGACAAACGTTTTGGCAGACCAATTCGAAAATCTGAGATTGAAGATGATGCATTGGACTTACTCCATTTTGGTAGACGATGAATTATGGCATTCTACATGGGGCTTAGATTGTGTCCAACGAAGGGCTTACTAGAATCGTAGGATTAACTCTCCACCCACTTTCACTAAATAGAAATATACACTAAGCCCTGAACAGCAGCATATTGCCCAATTTAAGAGCGAACTCGCAAATACACGCATGGAGCGAGATATTCTAAAAACGGCTTTCTGCACTGTTTGGCTTACTACGAGATTTCGTTTTGCCTTGTTTACCCTCATAAGAACTCCATTGATCATTGGCGCTTAACCATAGCCCTCCCCTAAAGCTTTATAGATTAACATATTGAGCGTTTAGTGTTGTGATACCTCTCTCATTTTGAATTAACTAAGTTCAAATGAAACTGTGCCCTTGATCCTATGTCCTCACAAATAAAAACTGCTCGTCCACTTCCTGCATAAACCGCCAATCGCCTTCGTCCAAAATGTACACCAGATGATAAAACCGACCATCGGTATCTTCTACCACATAATGGGCGTGCTTGGTTACCATAACATTTTCAAGATGTCGCGTTTCGATCTGTTTCACCTGAATTGACACCTTCCCTTTTTTAAAGCGATACGGTTGCATCCGATCCATAAAAGCGAGTTCAATAGGAGTTTTTCGATCCAGTTTTTCTCTTGGGATGAGCTCAAACCGAATCGGGACGATACGATGAGAATCAGAAGGCAAGTGTTTGTGTCGCTTTACATAGGCCAACAACCGATCGATTACAAATCCTTTAAACGGATCTACAGGATCCAACTCCCAAATCATTTCTTCGTGATCCAGACTCAAATTCACGATCTCCCCTTCTTTGGTTTCCACGGTGTAACTTGACTTTTTGATCCCACCCTCCAACTTCGTATGGCTGGATCGTACCCGCCTGGTATGCCGCACCAACCCCCGCCTCCATACCGGAGTTTCGAGCCGACTAAATCGGCAAAAAAAAGCGACCATTTCTACCAGCGGAAACTTGTTCATTCGTCAATTGGATTTGGTCGTTTTAAAGTACACACATATATTATACATGTCAATGAGGAGAAGAAGAAATCATGCCCAAGAAAAAGGGGAACCCGGCACACCCCGAAAACGATGTGCACCGAATTACGCTCTACAACACCGTATATCCTGAGCATCAGCATCGCTCGAGAAAAGATCGTTTGTACTTGCATTTCGATTTTGCCTGTTACTACGCGCAGGTGGAGCAGCTGCGAAAACGTATGTATGGCATCCCACTGATTGTAGGCGGATGGCGCAAAGAAAACGGAGTGGTGAAAGGCATTGTGGCTACGGCTTCGTATGAGGCCCGGGCGTTTGGTATCAAAACGGGGATGAGTGCGCTGGAAGCTTACAAACTCTGTCCGTACGTGTGCATGTTGCAAGTGGATTACGCCACCTATACCGCCATTTCGAAGCAGGTGCATCATATCATGAAAAAGTATTCGCACCAAGTAGAGCGCTATTCCATGGATGAGTATTTCATGGATCTCACTTTTATGAAAGAGAAATCGGAATCCGAAATTCGCACGTTTGTGCGTCGACTTCAAAACGAGATTTATGAGTCAACCGGACTTTTTGGTGCTCTCGGAATCGCCCGCTCGAAAACTTATGCCAAGCTTTCCAGCAGCCTGGACAAACCGCGGGGCATTAGTGTGATAATAACCGATGACGACGAACGTGCTTACATCCATCCGCTGGATTTGAATGAAGTGTGGGGCGTGGGTGGCAAACGCTACGAACACTTGCGCGCCGAAGGCTATCAAACTATTGGCGATGTAGCCACCAAAGGAAACATCAGAACATTCATCCGATTATTCGGCGCCAACTTTGGGCGGATGCTTTTCCAAACTATTGCGGGCAAAGATCAGGGGCGCATCCTCGAAGAGAATGATGAATACTCCCCAAAATGGGGCGTAAGCTACGGACATACGTTTTCGGAAGGCAGCAAGGATGTGGAACGAATCAAAGGGGAATTTGCTATCGGCATAGAAATGATTTGCTACCGGATGCGGGCTTATGGCATTCGCGCCAACAGCTTTAGTGGGATGTTCGGCTACAACGACACCGACCTGCCTTGGGTGGGCTTCCGTTTCGTTACCGACGGCTACACCAACGTGAATAAATACATTTATAAAGCATGTATGGAACGGATTCTCCCTGCCATCACCAAAGCCGCCGAGCAAGGTATGGAAATCCGAAATCTGATGATAGGAACCCATCAGATCGATAAAACCAGTCAAATGAACCTGTTTTTTCAGGATGAAGCTGAACATGTAGCTCGCTACGAAGCACTGGACGAAATCAACAACCGCTACGGCAAAGGCACGGTGATAAGTGCCAATACGCTGCATCGTGTGGAAGGGAATACACACTTTTTGGAGCGCAATGCTTGAGGAATTAGGAATTAGGAATATTCAATATTCAGCAAGGAGTGAACAACATTCAAGTAGTTGAGACTGTAAAATATATGGTTCAAAGCGAATCGATAATGGTGGCTAAGCATGTCGAAGCCCTATTTTTCATGAGCCTTTTTCTTGTTCTCAACGATCTCTTTAACTGATTTTTTAGACGTTAGACCTTCCCATCTTTTTTCGATTTCAAGCTTTAAATCTTTCAAAACCCGCTCTCGATAAAACTGGTGTAGTCGAATAGCATCCATCACCAGTTCACTTGCGTTCTGAAAATTAAATCCATTCTAGGATAAATCAGTTATTTATAAAATCAATTTGTCCCTCCGACTGATTTTCAATTATACCTTTCCCTCTATTCTATCTCATCTATATACGCTACTTGTCCAGTTAATTTCATGTAGCCACAAAAAAAGCGCCTCGATTTCTCAAGGCGCTTTAATTTTAAATCAGTGATTTATTATCAGTTCTCGATAATCGGATCAGCATTTCCATCGGGATCGCCGATGGCATTACTTGTAGAAGATGGATTGCCTAATAAAAGTACCCCGGCTGCATGAGGTGCCGCCATAGAAGTACCACTAATGGTGTTATACCCACCATTTTTCCAAGTTGATTTAATAGCAACACCAGGGGCTGCATAATCTACGGGAGGGTTTCCAAAGTTAGAGAAACTCGCAAATACATCAGAACTGTTCACCGCAGAGATGGTATAAATGTTATTCCCATTTACCCGTGCCGGAGAAGAATTATTTGCATCCGTACTTTCATTACCGGCAGCTAATGTAAATTTGATGCCATTATTAGCTGCGGCTTTAATTGCATCATCAAGTGCTTGAGAAGGAGGACCACCAAGACTCATATTTGCAACATCACCGGAAGAGCCATTAGCAGCAACATGATCCACACCGGCAATTACTCCGGAATAAGATCCACTACCACGGCTATCTAATACTTTCACAGGAATCACAGTGGCACCTGCGGCAACACCAATTACTCCCTGATTGTTATCAATAGCAGCAATAGTTCCGGCTACATGTGTTCCATGACCGTCTCCGTCATCGAGGCTTTTTCCGTCCTTACCTGAAGTGAAGGCATTAAATCCACGAGTGGCATCTACATTTAAGTCAGGATGATCTAAATCGATTCCTGAATCCAGCACCCAAGCTACATTACTTCCTGTGTAAGTTGCGCCGCCATTAACTCGAGTAATACCATACGGTGTTTCCTGAGTCGGATCTTCTCCTCCACCACCGCCATCACCATCACATGGACCACCTTTAGGTGTGCCGCATGGAGGAGCAAATCGAACTATGCGATCTTGTTCTACATATTTTACAAACGGATCGCTTTGGATTCTTACTAACTCGTCGGGGTCAAGCGTGGCTGTGAAGCCTGCCAATGCATGGTTATATCTTTTAACTATACGCTCAGGCACAAGGTTATTGGCTTCTATTACAGTCTGCCTTATTCCTTCAATCTGCTGCGACTCACCCAGTTTAAATTTACCTTTTACCTGATCTAGTACAACGATGTATTGACCCTCTACTGCCGTAACTTCAACTGCATCCTCCGAGCCCGGTGATGTAAGTTCTGTTCCGTTTTTACAACCATAAGCAACAAAGGTCACTAATAGTATTAGAAGAGCTGATCTTTTGAATGTTGTTTGATTCATAAATACCCATATTATTTTTGTTAAATGATCTTCCGAATTTCCCTTTATTAAAAAGTTCTAACGGACGCCATTTAAAGAACAGCTTTGCAGATAATGAATCAAATCCGAAACTAAATTCTAATCTTAGAGAGAAATCAGGCGATTATAGTACTTTTGGCATTGATTATAAAGCTCTTGCAGTACTTCCGGGATAGATTCTTGCTTCGGTTTATATGGCTGAAATCGGGTAGAATTGTGCACATTATGATACCAATGCTTGGCCCAGATGCCGTCTTCGGGGCGGGCGCCGGCTTGCCAGCTTAGCATGGCTTCGTCGAAGGGAATGCCAACGTATTCACAAAAATCTGTGAGTTTTTTTCGGGGATTGATCAACACTTCTTTGGAATCGATGACCAGCGGAGTTTGTCCGATACTTTTCAAATACTCCATCAGTTCCAGATGCTGGGGATAGCCGGTGTCTCTTAGCGTTGGATTAGGAATTTGTTTAATGAAGGACGTGAGCATTTCCTTTGGCTCGCGGGTTAAAATCACGTTGATGGTGTCTTTCATAAATCCCCAATCCAAATCCACCAAGTGATGCGTCATGTGCTTGAAAAACACTACGGGCGTGTCATACTCACCAAAAATCACTTCTTCGATTACTTTCTGTCCGTCATTTTCCTGATCGGCGATTACTTCTTCAGCTCCGGGGTGATATTCGTCGGCGGGAGTTGAGGTTAGATAGTGCGCATACAGTGGCTCATCCACAACTGTTGTATCGTTTCGTTGGGCAAAGGAGTACATCAACGCTGTTGAAATATTTCGTGGTCCCGACCACACGCAGATTCGTTTTACCATAGATTAAATGTTAAATTTTAAAGTTTAAATGTTAAATGTTAAATGTGCAGTCTAGTGCAATCATTTAGCATTTAACATTTAGAACTTTCCATTTCTTTCTCGATCATGCCTACGTAGAGTTTTTGGAGTAAACCAGTGATTGTGCCTGGCACTTGTTTAGATATGTGCCGTCCGTCGATTTTGGTGACGGGAGTTAATCCCCCGAAACTACCGGTAACAAAGGCTTCATCGGCACCATATACATCATATAACGAGAAATTCTTTTGAAAGCACGGAATATTGTTTTGTGCACAGGCTTCAATCACTTTACCACGGGTAATCCCGTTCATGCAATATTGCCCGGTGGATGTCCACACTTCGCCATCTTTCACCATAAAGAAGTTAGTGGCGTTACAGGTGCTTACAAATCCATTCACATCCAGCATAAGAGCCTCATCAGCGCCGGCTTCTATGGCTTGTATTAGAGCCTGCACTTCGTGAAGTTTTGAATGGCAATTCAATCTCGGATCCAAATAATCGGGAGAGCCTCGACGAATGGTACTTGTAAACAAGGTGATGCCTTTATTTCGTGTTTCGGGGTCGGCTTTTTTATGTTCTGCAATAATCACCACATTTGGCCCGGAAATGGTTAGCCGCGGGTCCTGACTTGGTGTTTTTTTGATCCCTCGAGTAATCATAATGCGAACATGCACACCGTCGGTCATAGCATTCGCATCCAACACTTTTGATACTTGAGATTTTATTTGATCGCGATCCATCCCGATTTCCATCCCAATCGCTTTGGCACCTTGGTATAAACGATCCATATGATCATCCCAAAATACCAGTATACCATGATGTAGTCTTAAACCTTCCCAAACTCCATCGCCAACCAGATATCCCGAATCAAAAACTGAAATTTTTGCTTCGTGTCTGGGAAATAACTCTCCGTTTATTGAAATTAAAACGTTCTCATTCCGCGGGTCGTCCAATGCGTTGTGTGTGCCGTGTACCATCTCAAATGTTTAATGATGAGTATTAAATATTAAATGCACATTCAATTTAACACTTAGCATTTAACATTCATCATTTAGTTGAATCCAGATAAGTGCGAATGGCATCGCGGAGCGTAGTAAACGTTTTTTTCAGAAGTTCTTCGTTCTCCTCGAGTAAGGTAATTCGGAATCCAAGTAAGTTTGAGCAAAATGAAGAAATTGGCACTACACATATCCCTGTTGAGGCTAATAAATAGTACACAAATCGAAAATCCAGCGAAACTCCATCAACCCACTCTTCAACCATTTGTTTTGTAGCCCGATTTCCAATTGGTAGTGATTGAGTTTGATTCAACACACCTTCTTTAAAAATGATGGTATTATAAAATGCGCCGTAGGTTGGATTGAATGTGAGTTCGGGAATGTCTTGCAATGTTTCTGAAATGAATATACTTCTTCTACCCGTTTGCTCGTTCAAATCTGTTCGATAAGCTTCATAGCGCGGATCTCCCAAAATTTTTGGAATCGCCATTTGCGGCAGTGTGGTTGAGCAGACCTCAATCATTTTTGCATCGTCCAGCACTTTGCAAAGCCGGTTAAAATCGGGATCGGCGTTTCTATTGTAGTATTCAATCCAGCCGCATCGCGAACCCGGCCAAGGAAGCTCCTTGGAAATGCCCTTCATCGCAATTCCAGGCACATCGCCAATTACTTCCGCCAGTGAATAGGCTACGGCTCCATTATAGGTAATCTGGTTATAGATCTCATCCGAAATCAGGAACAGGTTATACTCCCGAGCCAGTTCTACAATCTCATCCAAAATCTTTTTGGGGTACACCATTCCGGTTGGGTTATCCGGGTTGATCAACAAAATGGCTACGATATTGGGATTATATTTTACCTTATTTCGAAGTTCGTCCATATCCGGATACCAATGATTTTCTGGATCAAGACGATAAGTGAGCGGCGAATTGTTAGCGTGAGCAGCCTCGGCAGAAGAGTGCGTGGAATAAGCCGGCGAAGGTCCGATAACCCGTGAAGTAGGCCTCAGATATTGATATAATGTTGCAATTGCATCTCCAAGTCCGTTAAAAAAAAGAATGTCATCCACAGAAATCTGTACTCCGCCTAACCGATTGGTACGTTCGGCCAGAAACTCTCTGGTAGCTAACACCCCTTTAGAATCGCAATAACCATACGACGTATCCACTCGTGTCAGTGCTACCACTATTTCTTTAATCCAGGCCGGAATTTGGGCATTTTTCTGTATGGGATCGCCAATATTTTCCCAAGAAATCTCTACTCCAACCTTTTCCAGAATTCGCGCTTTTTTTACGATTTCTCGTATTTCGTAGCTTAGTTCACTCGCACCTTCATTTAGTAGTGGCTGACGCATACATGTACCTAATCGCTCAAATTGTTTTGCACCTCAAATTCGGGATGTTTACTAATAAATGCATCTAACGATTGGCGAGCCTGTTGCTGTACTTTGTTCCTCAACAATTTACTCCAGCCCAGAATTAACCCAATAAAACCAAGCGCTTGAGTACTCCATCTCCAGAAATCGAAATCATCTTGGTGGTTGATAATTAACCCATCTTTGAAGATGAAAGAAGCCGCAATTTCGTTTTTCACTTTCCTACGGGTTTGGCTAAAGGTATAGGTAGCAATCCAATTTGCTGATCCCGTATTTGCCGATACTTCCACTTGATCGTATTCAATCTGCAAATCTTTACCTCTAGTGCACAACATGTACCACATGGCCGCTATTTCATTTCCTTTAAGTTCAAAAACTTCGTCTTTAAAGCGAGCGTCGGGATGATAACACTCAGCCATAGTCTTATAATCGCGTTGGGCAAAGGAAGAATATAACGTGTGAATAACCGTCGATTGTTTAACTTCTTGGTTGTTCATAGTACCTGTTATTTTGAGTTTGCTGCATAAAGATTCGCACTTATACTGCTATAGGCCTGATTCCGCACCTTCGACCGAAGCCATTTACTCCAAGAGGCTAACATACCAGCCACGCCTAAAGCCTGAGTGCACCAGCTATGAAAACTGTATTTATCAGTGTGACGAATAATCAGGCCATCTTCGAATTCGAACCGCCCAATTTCATCCAAGGTGATTCTTCTGTTAATTGAACTGATGGTGTACGAAATGGTCCATTTGGTAACTACAACATCTTTGAACTGTTCGATAGATTTTACCTTTACTTCTAATTTCATTTCGGGCAGCATACAGCTATACCACAGAGCGAGAATCTCGCGATATTTCAAGCTAAACAGTTCATCCATATATTCTGCTTTAGGATGGTACAATGATCTTAGCATCGAAAAATCTTTTTTATTCAGCGCTGTATAAAATTGTTCAACTATATGTATGTGATTGGAAGACATTTTTTCCGGGTACAAATAATAAACTAAAGTTATTGAAATAATATACTACCCATTTTGGGGTAATTCCTCAGCGATTATCCCATGTTCGAAATATTCTTTCGTTAAGTGATACAGATAGATTTGTATACTGTATTTATTAGCTAATGGATTGGCTAACTAAACATCTGTTAGCCATTCAAAATCCGTTTCCTTATGCGGCAAGAACACCATCCCACGAATAGTACAATGGCACTACCAATGAGTGTATAAAGTGGCCACGCTATTACGATTCCATCTCCCGGCAGAATGTTCTGTACTGGCCCATCAACCAGGAACAATAAGCATACGAGGCCGGCAAAAAAACCAGTGATGGCATCGGTTTTGTTTGGCGCACTAAATAGCATCCCCAAGCCAAATGCACCCAATAAACCACCATAAGTATAGGATGCTATTCCCAAACCGAGTTCAACTACCGTCGGACGTTCACCGGCTTGTAATTGTAGCCAAGCAAACATAAAAGCGGAGGTTGCGAGTATGATTCCCCAAACCAGCGTAACTATCCGAGATGTGCGTAGGTCTTGAGCTTGTGTTGTTTTTTTTGTTGTTAGGGTTTTAATTAAATCGAAGGTGGTGGATGAGGCCAATGAATTTAAAGAGGAGCTTAAACTACTCATAGCAGCTGCAAACAAGGCGGCTACGATCAATCCTGATATACCCATAGGAAGTTGCTCAACTATAAATTTAGCGAAAATCTCATCGTTGGTACTTAGCCCCAGAAATTCAGGATCTTGAGCTCCATAGAATGCGTAAAGCATTAACCCTATCACTAAAAATATTGCAAATTGAGCCATTATAACTAACCCGCTTCCTATCAATGCTTTTTGTGCAGCTCTTAAACTACCGGAGGCAAGCAGGCGCTGTACTAACAACTGATCGGTGCCATGCGAAGCTAACGAAAACACTGCTCCACCAACAATTGCAGTTATTAATGTGTACGGTTGAGCAATGAACTCACCGAAAGTTAAATCAAATCCCAATCGTAAAACCTGAAGTTTATTTTCGGGCGAGGCATATGAAGTTATTGTTTGCCAGCCATCCGGCATATTTCCCCATAAAACCGCCATCGCTATACATGCTCCACCCATATAAACGCCCATTTGTACAACATCCATCCAAACAACTGCTTTTATACCACCAAAAAAAGTATAGCCCAAGGTAATGGTCGAAATAACCGCAATTGATAATAGATAGAGTTCTAAATCGGTCCATGTAAGAAAAGCGCCTCCCAACCTTAAAATAATTGCTAATGGTATGGCAGTTGCAAATAATCGAACGCCATCGGCAAGTAATCGCGTAACCATAAACGTAGTACTTGTTGCAATGCGCATGGAGCGCCCAAAGCGCTTTTCTAAAAACTGATACGCCGTGTATATCTCCCCATCGAAATATTTTGGCAGAAAATACATGGCAACTATAACTCTACCAATAAAATAGCCAATGGTAATTTGTAGAAACGTAAGGTTTCCGCCATAAGCCACAGCCGGAATGCTGATAAATGTAAGTGTACTTGTTTCGGTGGCCACAACCGAGAATAGGATGGCCCACCAAGGGATGCCATCGCCACCTAAAAAATAATCGCGGGTAGTGCTTTGTTTGCCTGATGCTTTTAACCCGAAAATAGCTACAGCTATTAAATAGGTTGCCAGTACGATGTAGTCGATCAGTCCAAATTGCATGGACAAAGAAACGATTATGCTTTTAGAAAGGCTAAAAACTTTTGAATGGCTCTACCGCGGTGGCTAATTTCGTTTTTCACATTCGATGGTAACTCTGC
This sequence comes from Balneolaceae bacterium, assembly GCA_965228545.1. GTDB lineage: Bacteria > Bacteroidota > Rhodothermia > Balneolales > Balneolaceae > HXMU1420-13. The sequence goes on along the minus strand of OZ245822.1, from coordinate 3,423,425 downwards.
GAAGGTTTGCTCAAACCCATCTGGTTGAAATACAGGATCGTAGCCAAAGCCGCCTCTTCCTCTTTGTTTTTTTAGAATTTCTCCGTTTACGATGCCTTCAAACGTGTGCGTTTCTTTTGCTGTAACAAAAGCAAGTACTGTTCTGAACCGTGCAGTACGATGCCCCTCATCGTTCAATTCGTTTAGCAATTTCTGCACATTGCTTAGATAGGTGGCATCTTCTCCAGAATAGCGAGCAGAGAAAACTCCAGGTGCACCATTTAATGCTTCAACTTCAAGCCCGGTATCATCAGAAAGTGACGGTAAACCGGTAACTGATTGAACATATCTTGCTTTTTTCAGCGCATTGCCTTCTAATGTTAATTGATCTTCTACCACCTCTGCAAGCTCCGGGAAATTCAATGCCGAGTACACTTCTATACCAAGCGGTTTCAGCAGTTCGGCCATTTCTTCAATTTTATTCGGATTGCGAGACGCTAATACGAGCTTATCCATTCGATTTGCGCGGTTTTAGCTTATAAAATAAATTGATACCGCTACCTACAGTTAACAGCGCATTAAGTGCTATAAAAACATAATCTACTGTAAGAACTGAATATACCGTAAGCAACAAACTTGAAGTAACATACAGCATGATAAAAACCAGATTCATATCGGTGCGACCTGATTTTATAGTATCCCAAGTTTGGGGCACCCAGGCTGTAATCAGTAATCCAAATCCTAGCCAACCTAATAGTTCAACACCTGTCATTAATGGAACCTCTTTTTTATTTCGATGGCTTCAGCTTTTGCCAATCTTGGGCCGTATTGTGCTACTACACGAGAGGATGCCAAGCTAGCCAGCTTTCCAGCTCCTGCAAAACCGAGTCCGTTCGTAATACCATATAAAAACGCTCCGGCAAACATATCGCCGGCACCATTAGTATCTACTGCTTTCACATCGTAAGGTTCAATATCAATAAAGGTATCACCGTCAAAAATCATGGCTCCGTTTGCGCCTTGGGTAATTACGAATCGCTTTGCATCCTTTTTTAATGCTTCACGGGCATCCGTCAAGTTATCGGTTTCGGTAAATTCCAATGCTTCATCTTCGTTGCAAAATAATAAGTCAACCGAAGCTCCTATTAATTCCACAAACCGTGCTTTAAATGCTTTTACGATGGAAGGGTCGGATAAGGTAAGGGATGTTTTCACTCCGGCTTCTTCTGCAATTTTTTTGGTGTATTTGAGCGCCTCAAATGCCGAATCGGACGTTACAGGATATCCTTCCAGATACACATATTCTGAAGCTCTGATGGCATCTTCGTCTACCTCATTTTTTGATAAATCCACCGAAACCCCCAGAAAAGTGTTCATGGTTCGGTCTGCATCATCGGTTATCATTACTAAACATCGCCCGGTTGGGCCGTCTCCGCGCTCTATTTTATCGAGGTTCGATGCAATCCCGAGATCTTTTAAATCTTTATTGAAGATATCGCCATACTCATCGTTCGATATTTTACACGAATAAAAGGCCTGCCCACCAAACTGACTCACAGCAATAACCGTATTTCCGGCAGAGCCGCCCGACTTCTTTTTGATGCCGCCATTATCCATTGCCTCGATCAGCGAACGCTGATGCTCGTCATCTACCAAAGTCATTAACCCTTTGGGTACTTCGAATTTCTGAATAAACTCGTCAGAAACTTTTGCTTCTAAATCTACTAAGGCATTACCAATGCCGTATACATCGTATTTTTTCATTCAATTAACAGGATTTTTTGTGGCTCCAAAAGGTACGCAGCCTATTCCTCGATTAAAAGGTAAGGCTGCTGTTTATGTGATGTTTGTTGACTCAATTCAATTTATATTTGGTGATGAGTGTATCTTTTCAGGAATTTTTGGCAAAACGTTTAAAAGAAATCTTGCCCGGCTCGGAAGCGCAGAATATTATGCGCCCGTTTCCCGAATCGTATAAAAACCCAACGTTCAAAAGCTTCTCACCAGAAGACGACAGCTATCGCAACAGTAGTGTGCTTGTGCCCATTTTAACCTACACCGAAGAACCTGAGGTATTGCTAACCTTGCGAACTCAAGGAATTAAACATGGTGGACAAATCAGCTTTCCGGGTGGTGGACAAGAAGGCGATGAAACCATTGAAGAAACTGCCTTGAGAGAAGCCCATGAAGAAACGGGAATCATCGAGGCTAATGTAGAAGTGGTGGGACACCTTTCAACCCTTTATGTGGATCGTTCGAACAACATGGTAACTCCGGTAGTTGGCTTTATTCATCAGGAACAAGAGTTTTGTGCGAATCCCAATGAGGTGGATGAAATTTTCAGTGTCCCAATCTCAAAGTTATCGGGAGAAGAGTTTCTAAAACAGGAATTGTGGTCGTTGCGCGAAACCAAGTATGTGGTTCCATTTTGGGATGTACATTCGGTTCCACTTTGGGGTGCTACATCTATGATGCTTAACGAACTCGTGGTACTTTATGAGGAGTTTTTGAGCTAGAAATCTATCACACCTAACTTCCGCCAACAATCAAAGAAAGAAAATTGGTTCAACGATTAGTAATCAAAGTTTTTCAGCGGCAGATTTGCCCAGCGCCATTCCCAATGCCACGCCCATTCCACTTAATCCGGCAACTTGCCATGTTTTAGTACCAATTTTTTCTAATGATGGAGATTTCGATTCTGTAAAACCCATAATTCCACTCCATTCGCGTTCAATTTGCCAACCTTTGGGTAACTTTATTACATCATTCACATAGTTGATCAAATACTCTTTTATCGACTCATTTATCCCAAACTTATCGGTCGTTTCTGCATCATAATCAACATTTCTTCCACCCCCGATTAACAACCGATCTTCCCCTAGATTCCGAAAGTACACGTATCCTTTGTCGTAATGAAAAGTACCTTTCCATGGCAATTCTTTTATTGGACTGGTAACAAATACGAATCCGCGACCGGGTTTGATTTCCTTTTTCTGGGATAAATGATTGGTAAATGCATTCGTAGTTAACACCAACGTTTCGCTAATCCATTGCTCGCCGTTTTCTCCAATCACACTACCTTTTTCCACATCAATGTGTTTTACAGCTGTTTGCCATCTTAACTCTACTCCTTCCTTCACATTTAGCTCGATGAGCGTTTTCATCATCTTTCCGGGATGAAGAGCTCCTTCCACTCGATTGAAAATGGCTGGATATCCCTCAAACTTTCCAACCTGATATACTTCTTTTTCACCAATTAATTGCTCCATCCAACCGTTAAACCGTGCTACTTGCTCTGAAGCCTTTTCAAATTGAGTGTGGTCGGTAAAAATTTCCCAGCCACCGCAGTCATCATATTCGATATTCTGCTCACCTAGTGTTGTTCTAAGCAAATGAAGTCCGTGGTATCGAGCCTTAATTCGCTCTTTTAGCTGATTTTCTGAATCCAATTCCAAATCCGCCAAGTGTTCCGTTATGCTTCCAATACAGGCAAACCCTGCGTTTCTGGTACTTGCCCCAATGGGATAAACGCCACGCTCTAGTACAACCACTCTTGCATCCGGGTTCATTCTTTTCGTAAATAATGCGGTTGATAGTCCGGTTAACCCAGCACCAACAATCAGCACGTCGCATTGTTGGTTATAGAGCTCGTCTTCCCAATATGATTGTAGCGCTCCTTTCATTTCCCCCCAACTACAAGCGATGCCATTAGTGGCGCTGCATATTCGAAAAAGCGATCGTCTATATTGTATTTAGGGTGATGCCAGGCATATTGCGAGTCGCTTTCTGGGGCTCCACTTCCTGCAAAGAAAAAAGCACCGGGAAAATATTCCTGATAGAAAGCAAAATCCTCGCCGGCCATAATAGGTTTCTCTAGCTCAGTAGCTGATTCTTCTCCGAATAATGCTTTCATCGAAGCTAAAATCTGCTCCGTTTCTTCAACGGTATTATTTACAACCGGATATCCTCTGTTAAAGTTAAACGAGTAGCTTCCACCCGCACCTTCACAGGTTCCTTTTAATATTGCTTCCAATCGTTCGGCTATGGTGTCTGCGGTGGATTTTGATAAGGTTCGAACCGTTCCCAACATCCGAACAGATTCCGGAATGATGTTATGAGCCGTTCCTCCCTCAATTTTTCCGATGGTTACGACGGCAGCATCGGTAGGATCAATAGAACGGCTTACAATAGTTTGTGCGGCTGTAATAAATTGTGATGCCATCACGATAGGATCGATTGCCTCATGCGGGCGGGCGGCATGACCTCCTTTCCCAAAGATTTCAATTTCAAACTCGTCGGGACTCCCCATCAATGGACCGGATTTAGTGGCAATTTTTCCGGGAGATTGAGATGGATCGGTATGCAAGCCATAAATGGCGTTAACGCCATGTTTTTGCAGGTATCCTGTTTCACAAAGTAATCGCCCGCCGCCCGGTAACTTCTCTTCTCCCGGCTGAAACACCAACAAAACCTTTCCGGATATATGTTCTTTTAATTCGGATAAAATCTTTGCTACCCCTAATAAATTTGCCGTATGCGCATCATGTCCACAACAGTGTGCGGCTCCATCATTTTTTGAAAAAAAAGTAGCTTTTGCGTCTCCTTCCTCACTCATTGCAAGAGCATCGATATCAGCGCGAAGAGCGATTACTTTCTCAGATTCAATTGCCCCTTCAATAATTCCAACACAACCGGTTTCTAACGGAGAATCGTGTGGTATTCCCAGTTTGTCTAATTCCGCTTTAATGAATTTCGTGGTTTCAAATTCTTTATAACTTACTTCAGGATGCTGATGTAAATACCGACGTGTTTCTATCATGTACGGTACAAATCTTTTGGTAAGCTCAAGCAGTTCTTTTTTCAATTGCATAAAGTATGTGGTTTTGCTCGATGATACGGCTTAATTTGCTACTTATGTAGCAGGTATTATTTATGGGCTCAATCAAACATCACATTACAAAAGATGGTTCTTCTACACTCTATTCCGGTGTATTTGAACAATTTTACCACAATCCAAATGGTGCTGTGTCTGAAAGTCGACATGTTTTCTATGAAACTCCCGGACTAGTCGATCAACTACGAACTACCGATGTTCAACTTTCCATTTTTGAGATGGGATTCGGTACCGGATTGAACTTTTTACTCCTGCTTGATTACTGCTCGAAATTGAATGTTAACATACCCCTTCACTTTTACTCGGTGGAGGCTTTCCCTGTTTCCACTGAAACGATTGGCGCCATCAATTACGAAGAAATACTGGGTGATGAAGCCCATAAACCTTTTTTAAAAACCCTGTTTTCTTCGCTACAAAAAGGCTGGAACACATTTTCGATAAACACTCATCCCACTATTCAATTACACTTGTTTTATGGAATGTTTGATGAGTTATCGGCTCCGGAAAATAAGATCGACTTCTTTTTTCATGATCCTTTCTCACCCGAAGTAAACGAAGAGTTATGGACTGTGGAAACCTTTGAAAAGCTAAAAGAAATGGCGAGTAAAAGTTCCGTATTAAGCACTTATTGTGCGGCATCAAAAGCGAGGGCAGCATTAGCAAAAGCAGGGTGGAACATTGCCCGGGCAAAAGGAGCGCTTGGCAAGAGAGAAATGACGATTGCTTCCCTAAATCAAGAAAAGCTGAGTGGCTTTAAGCGATTAAATGAAGCCCGTTTAATTGAACGTCTCGAACGTGGTGATTTTGAATAATTGTATAATTGATGACGAATGCCCGGCAATATGCCTGACATTCATCGATCATCAAAATCATTATAAGTTAAGTTAAAGAAACGTAGCGAAGGTGCTCAATGCCTTCAAGCGCGGATACTTTAGCAAGCTCGTTCTCATCCAAGTGTTTATCTACAGAAAACGCTGTAATTGCTCGCGAACCTTTACCGCTTCGGCCAAGACTCAATCCACCGATATTGATATTCATCTCGGCGAGAGCACCACTCACGGATGCAAGCATACCCGGTTTGTCTTCGTTTTGATATAGAATCATATCGCCTTCTAAGCGGAGTTCGATCCCATAATTGTCAATCTCTACAATTCTATAGTCTCCTTCACCAAATACTACTGCCGAAATGGAGCTGTATTCCGCCCCTTTTGGTAAACGTATGGTTACTAAATCGTTGTATAATTTGGCTTTGCTTGTGGTGGTTTCTTTAATAGTAAATCCACGTTGATCAGCATATACACGTGCATTAATCAGGTTTACAGATTCATCAACATACTCAGCCAGCATTCCTTTGAGGATACCATCAGTAAGTACATCGGCAAATTTTGCACTATCACCTGCATATTCAAACTCAAAACTATTGGCATGATCCGGGCTAATCTGCACGGCTAGCTGCCCAAGTTTCTCGGCAAGTTGTAAGTAGGGCTGTACTTCTTTATTGGTGAGCAAGGAAATGGATTTCCCGTTAAGGCTACCTTTGTAATTCTTGTTTTCAAGTGCGTCTGCCATTTGTTCGGCAATTTGCTCGGCCACTTTTTCCTGAGCCTCTTCGGTAGAAGCACCCAAATGTGGTGTACATACGATGTCTTCATGCTCCAGTACTTTATACAGTTCTTCGGTTGGAGGCTCTGTGCTGTACACGTCTAAGGCAACTTCGGCAACAATTCCCTGATTAATTAGTGCCGGCAAATCAGCTTCGGTATAAATGCCACCACGTGCGCAATTCACCAATCGAATGCCCTTTTTCAGCTTTTCTGCATTTTTAAGCGAAACCAATCCTTTCGTTTTCTCGGTGAGCGGCGTATGCACACTCAGATAGTCGGAAGTACCCAAGAGTTCATCTAGTTCTACTAATTTAACACCCACTTCTTGTGCATGCTCTTCGGTCGAAAACGGATCATAAGCTTGAACTTCCATCCCGAATGCTTGCATACGCTTAGCTACTTCGGTTCCGATTTTCCCCAGACCAACAATTCCTAAAACTTTCCCATGAACCTCAGTTCCCATGTACGCTTTTCTATCCCAGCCACCACTTTTAACTTTAGCCACCGATTTAGGGATATTGCGAGATAATGCGATGATCAAACCACAAGTATGCTCAGCGGTAGAAATAGTATTTCCATCGGGAGTGTTCATCACCAATACGCCTTTAGCTGTGGCAGATGGTATATCAACGTTATCTACACCAACGCCGGCACGCCCCACAACTTTCATTTTTTTGGCATGAGACAATAGTTCGGCCGTTACTTGAGTGGCACTTCGAACTACCATTCCATCGTATTCGCCAATTTGGGCATATAATTCATCTTGAGATAATTTCCCCGATTGGTGGGCTTCGATGCCGCGTTTCTTAAATACCTCGGCGCAAACCGGATCAACGCTATCTAACAATAAAACTTTAAAAGACATGAGTGTGAGTGAGTGTGTGTGTTTTGAGTTTTCGTTAAGTATCTACAAATTCTTCGATTAGTTTTTGTACCGCTTCAATGCCAAATCTACTGTCAGACGAGTACATCATTATGGGTACTTCGATATTCATTTCGGCCAATACTTTCTTTAATGCGGCTTTTGATTTAGCTCTTTTGTTGTTCGAAAGTTTATCGGCTTTCGACATCAGTACGCAAAAAGGCATTTGATTGGTCGCCATCCAATAAAAAAAATCTTGATCTAATTCGGTTGGCGAATGTCGGGCATCAATTACGTGCAAAATTAACCGTAGAGTTTCTCGATTTTCGAGATATTCGCGAATGTTTCTACCCCATCGCTCGCGTTCTTTGATAGGTACTTTAGCATACCCATAACCCGGTAGATCCACAAAATAGCAGGTGTTAGTGATGTTGTAATAATTCATCTGCTGTGTCTTACCGGGCACATTCGATGTTCGCGCTAACCGTTTTTTATTGGTTAGTGCATTAATTAACGATGATTTTCCAACATTCGATCGGCCGGCAAAACAAACTTCAGGTAAAGTTGCCGGAGGGCAGTCTTCTAGTCGAGGGGCACTTGTTACAAAGGTTGCGGGTCCGTTATACATCAAACCAGCTCATTTTCTTCTTTTTCAACGCCAAAATTAACCGGCACAGGATACTTCGAAGTAAAACACGCTGTGCAATAATCATAATTTGACGGATTTGCCGCCTTCACCGCATTTACTAGTCCATCCGGAGATAAATAACGAAGACTATCTACACCAATTTCTTTTGCCATTTTGTCGATATCACGATCGAAACGATTGGCTATCAGTTCTTCAGGGCTCGGAAAATCCATCCCGTAATAACATGGACTAATAATTGGAGGCGAACTCACCAAAAAGTGAATCTCGCTGGGATTGCAAGCACGTATCATATCCACCAAAAGCTGAGAGGTAGTACCACGAACGATGGAATCATCCACAATGATCACCGATCGCCCTTCGATCACGCCTCGCACCGGATTAAATTTAGTGCGAACTTTCTGCTCGCGGGACTTTTGCCCCGGTGAAATGAACGTTCGCCCTACATAATGATTTCGAATGAGACCAATGTCATATTTACAATCCTGTCCCTGTTTTTGGCTCTCACTTGCATAACCTAGAGCGGCCGTATTACTTGAATCTGGAACAGAAATTACAACAGGCTTTTTATCCGAGGATGAATTTTTCACCACTTCATTAATAGGATGCTCTTTCGCCAGCGCCTTACCGAGGTTCCGCCTGATTTTATCCACCATTTCGCCAAATACCATACTATCTGGACGCGAAAAATACACGTACTCAAAAATACATTGGCTGGTACCGGTTCCCGGCTTTGCATCTAAGAAATAGGATTTTGGCGCATCATTTTCAGATGCTTCCCGATCAATTACAATCACTTCACCCGGTTCAATATCACGGATGTATTCGGCATCAATAATATCGAAGGCACACGTCTCGCTGGCTACACAGAACTTGCCATCTACTTTGCCCAAAGCAAGCGGGCGAAATCCATTGGGGTCACGAACTGCAATCAGTTTGTCGTCGGTAAGCATCACCAAGCAGTAAGCGCCTTCAATCTGCGACAGGGCATCCATAATTTGGTGCAGCTGATCTTCTTCGTTGCTTTGTGCAATCAGATGCAAAATTAATTCGGTGTCGGATGTGCTTTGAAATAGAACCCCCTCTTCCCTGAATCGTTTCCTGATTTGTTTAGCATTAGAAAGGTTCCCATTGTGCCCGATTGCAATATTACCGGTACGGTAGTGCACTCTAAACGGCTGGATATTGGCTGGATTTTTCGATGAACCCGAAGTGGAATAACGATTGTGACCAATAGCAGAGTCACCTTTCAATATTTTTTTAAAGATTTTTGGTTTGTCGAACACGCTTAGTACCAACCCGAAATCTTTATAGGTTGGCATTACATGTCGTTTTTTCTCCTCGTCGAAATATGAAGTCACAATTCCGGCAGATTCCTGCCCTCGGTGTTGAAGGGCATGCAAGCCGTAATAGGTTAGCAATGCGGCTTCAGGGTGATCAAATACTCCAAATACTCCACAATACTCGCGGGGTTTATCGCTCATTAAAAGGCCTCGAACTCATTTTTTGATGCAAAAACAAAAGATAATAAAACCAATTGGGAAGTGTGCATTAGAAGTGGGATTGTTACCGACTTTGAATGATGTGTTTGAACGGATTCTAAGAATTTTTACTTTTGGCGCTTAATTCAATTTCCTATGAATCTTTCTGCAACTGCGCATCAGCCATTATTTAATGCAAACTGGATTGTAAACCAACGAACAGATCTAATTTGGTTTATTGGAGGGGCGCTTGGCGGATACATACTAATGTTTATGTACGAAGGGTTAGGATGGGATATGGTTACGATATGGTTTTTTTGGGTCGCTTTTATCGACACTCCTCATTTTTTTGGAACCTACAGCCGCACATATCTGGATAAACAAGAATTCCGGCAACGCAAGAAATTACTCTTATGGAGCTTACTTTGGTTTATTGTTGGGCCCGTTGTTTTATTAGTTTGTTATGTGATGTTTAAAACCGGTTCGCAAAGTTACTCGGCACCATGGATTTTACTCACTTCTTTTTTTGGTTTATGGGCTTATTGGCACGTAGTTCGCCAGCATTATGGCTTTTTAGCACTATATAAAAAGAAGAACCAAGAACATAAAAAACTCGACTATTACATTGATTCTAGTTTACTATACGCCGGTTTACTTTTGCCATTTGTTGTGTTTATTGTTCGATTTCCGGAAGCAAATCAACTAATCGCTCCTGCATTGGCATTTGTTGAAGCGAACGCCGGCGTAACAGCCGAACAATTAGTATCGGTTTTAACCCTGAGTATCGTCGGTATTCTGGCCGCTGTTTATATTGGCAGGCAGCTGTATTTAGCCAAAAATGGCATTCCTATAAATGTTCCGAAGGCACTATTTTTGTTGGCAGTAATACCGCTACACATATTTATTTGCTTCTCGGATGCTGTTGTTGAAGCGGGCATTTTTGCTTTTGGCGCCTTTGTAACCATTTTTCATGATTTACAATATCATGCTATTGTGTGGTTCCATCACAAAAACCGGTATAAACGAAACTCCGGCACTACCAATTATGGCATTTCTGCATGGCTTTCCAAATCATTACCCAGATATGCCCTAACAGCGATTGCAGTAGGAGTAATTTTCAGAGTTCTGGGATGTACTTTCGAAGTGCATCCCGGCTGTATACCTATTGCTGTTACCAGTGATGTGATTTTGTTCGCTGATTTTGGAACCGACAAACTACTTCAAGGAATCCTACTTGGGCTAGCTTTTCACCACTATTTTCTGGATCAATTTATCTGGAAAACCAGCAAAGACAAAGAACTTGCCAGAGACTTGAACATGCAAAACGCATAAAATAAGCCTGTTGAACAAACGTACAACAGGCTTTAATTGGGTTTTAAAAACTATTCGATTAAGCTAACTCCGCTTCCAAAATAATCTGTGCATTTAAAACTCTGGAAACAGGGCAGGCATCTTTGGTTGCTTCTGCAATTTTCTGGAACTCATCATTGTCAAGACCCGGCACGGTTGCAGTTGCATTCAATTTAATTTTCGAGATCGTCGGTGCTCCATCAATCATTTCTAATGTAATGGTGGCCTTAGTATCAACGCTCTTGGTATCGTGGCCGGCTTTAGCTAGTTCATTCGACAATGCCATCGAGTAGCAGCCAGCATGTGCTGCTGCAATAAGCTCTTCTGGGTTGGTACCATCGCCATCTTCAAACCGCGATACAAACGAGTATGCACCCTCGAACATACCACTGCCAAGTTTCATATTTCCGTTTCCGCTTTTTAAGTCGCCACTCCACATGGCTTCTGCTTTTCTATCTGGCATAATTAGATTTATTTATTGTTAGTTACTACCGATAACTTATCTGTAATTAAACGCATTCCCGAATTAATTAATTACTTCGAACTCAATCAATAATGGAACAGAATTATACGAAGTTAGTTGGTTCTTTTGTGAATCTACAGAACATACATCAACTGATATTTAATCAAAAAAGGTTTTAATGAAGCTATTTAATACCTATCACGAGTTTATTTCAAACCCGTGGGTTGTTGTACTCTTTGGGCTGATTTCCGGTATTGGATACCTGTTAGATCTTTTATTTGTTGAATTCACAGCAAGCATCCAGATGTTGCACATCGCTTGCGCTGCAATTAGCTTTTGCACGTTGATCTATTTTCTAATCACCAAAAAGCATAATTGGAGATTACTCCAAATACTTACTCTGATATTATTTATCAATTTAATGCTATTACCCTTTTTGGCATTATCGCTCGATAATTTTTTACTGCTTTTTTTCCGCAACACTTTATTTTTATGGGCAACTATGGCTGTAGTTGCACTTTTGTTTGGCACTAACTATCTGCTTTTAAGTGCACTATTTTTTTTCGCTCAATTTGTTCTCGTTTTAACCCTATCAGAACATAGTTTTCTACAAGAATCGCTCATTACAATTTCTATCGTATTCTCGATTTACGTACTCATTATATATGCTTTTATAACTCAAATCGAATCGTTTTTAACTCATCAAGAACAAGCTAAAAACAAACTTAGTGAACAATCGAATTTGCTATTACGAAGCAATAACACAAAAAGTAAACTCTTGTCGATAATCGGGCACGATTTACGATCTCCGTTGATGAGCCTAACTAGTTTAGCCGTTTTACTAAAAGAAGAAGCTGAAAACACCCAAAATGAAGATCTCATTGATTATACAGGCTTGCTAAGCACTACCGTTGATCAAACTTCTTTTTTAGTTAATAACTTGCTGGATTGGAGTAGATCTCAGGAAAATAACATCAATCTTACGGTTCGTCCTATCAGAATTGAGCCATTTCTTCTAAGCTTGAGGGATCTTGTAGAATTTAAGCTCAACACCAAAAATATTGCGTTAAAAATTGGTCCACTAAACGCCCCCGAGCTACATGCCGATCAGAATGCCTTACAAACCGTACTTAGAAACCTAGTTACTAATGCAATCAAATTTACGAATCCCGGCGGCGAAATAACGGTTTCCTCTCATTCCGATGAACTCGGAGTCTACATATCTATCAAAGACAATGGCATAGGTATGGACAAAGAAACACTTCGAACCTTACAGGATAGCTCGTCCTTTGAATCCAAAAAAGGAACAGCTGAAGAGCGCGGTACCGGCATTGGTTTTAACTTGTGTATAGAATTAATGCACTTGCATGATGGGCACATAAAAATCGAAAGTGAACTCAAAAAGGGTACCCTTATCACACTTTTCTTTCCTAAAATTAGCGATTAATTTTTAAACCATTTTCCTATGTGCCTTGCCTCTAAAAACTTAAGGTGATTAAAATTTTCTAATATTTCTTAAGTATTCCTGTTATGGTAAAAAGCAATGTGCCGATAATCTAATTAGTACTACGTACAGATTATCAAGAGAGAGCAAAATGAAAGTATTTACGAAAGAGGCCGTTGATGAATGCATTTCTAAACTAAAATCGACCAGTTATGATGAAGTGCTTTCCAGAATTAATAACAAAGACGAACGATTTAGAATAAACCGTTGGATACGCCGAAAAGTAGATCATTTTTTATCTACCAGCAGCATGTATCACGAGGAAGAGTTCCAGTTAGTGTTGATGTGGTTCTATATCCAGCTAAAAACTGAATGGAGCCAACTAAATACCCACGGGCAATATTTGCAGATGCGAGGTTACGATATCCCCGGATCGCTGGTATACCGGCTAAAAGTATTAAGCACAACCATCAAAGAAATCGAGACTTTTATCAACCTTTACCATGTTGATGGTGTAACAAGTTTTCTAAGTTTGCCAATGGAAGTGTTCGAGAGTGCACCGATGTATACTGATTGATTAACTGGGTATTCGACTACTTGAGTAATAGCATTTTTTTGGTTTCTGATCGGGCTTCAGTCTCTAATTGATAATAGTACATACCACTACTAAAACCTGTTGCTACAAACGTATACGAATGCGTTCCTGCAGGCAGCGGCTCGCTTACCAATACGCTCAATTTCCTCCCCAAGGCATCAAACACCGTTAGTTGTACTTTCGATGTTTTCGATAACCTAAAACTGATCTTCGTTTCCGGGTTAAATGGGTTGGGAAAATTTTGATAAAGTAAAAAATCTTTGGGTTGATCAAAAAACTCCAAACTTGTGCTTGTAGAATCGTTGAAAGGAAAAAAGAATTCCAATGCCTCATCAATATGGGCTCGCCAGTTCCCCCAGCTATGGCCATCATGCCAAATATTCGATTTAAATGAGTACTCTTTCTCGGCTAGCATAGCAGTAAAAGGTGGCGAATAATTGGTTACTCCACTCCCTTCGTAGGTTCCCCAATCGATGTACCACTTTAATTCTACTTTTGGCCCGTCGACAATCTGATTGTAAACAGATTGATTGTTTGCCCAAAAAGCAGTTGATAGTAGCGCTGCATTTCCAAAAACCTCGGGATTATTGTACACTATTTGAGCAGTTATTAACGCAGCATAGGATGGACCTATCATTCCGCGCTCGGCAGCATCAGAACTAATGGCGTAATTGTCTTCCAGAAAAGGCATCAATTCGGTTACAATAAAATCCTCAAATTTATCAGTGTCTTCCCACGCATATTCGTTACTTCGATCAACCGGCGGCACAAAAACACCAATCGTAGGATTGATTCTATGATCGTGAATTAAGTTATCGAATACATTCTGAGCATTGGCAAGGCTGATGAACTCAGATCCATCGTGAAAAAGCATCATTGGATAAGATGCATCGGAATTGTAATTGGCTGGTACGTACACCCGAATGGTTCTTGAATTATTTAACACAGAACTTGAGAAACTAAAACTATCGATCACTCCTTTTGGAACATCTTCACGGGCAAGAATTTCGTCTGGGAAAATATATTCAGGCATTCGTAATTCTGAATTAGGACCAAAACCACCGCTTACTCTTTGGCTGTTTCGCGGATCGAGAATCCAATTTGAACCACTTAGAACAAACTTATAATCTAGCCGAGCATCTGATTCAAAACTTAAAAGCCGATACCAGACGTTTGTGTTCGCAATTTTTTGCATTGGATAAGCATCTGCATCCCATCCATTGGCATCGCCCGGAATGTGCACCGATGACACATTTCCCTTGTACATAAACAAGGCTACGGTATCACTTTCAATTTTTGGAAAATTCGATTGAGCCGTTAAAAAGCTATCGGCCAGTGCTTGCCGTTCGTTTGTAGCCACTTCTTCAATACGTTCGAGGAAGGCTGAAAATTCCGGGCCGGGAGTGGCTGTGTTTGCTTGGGCACTAGCTTGATTGATGGCTATAGATGAAATCAAAAGTACGAATACCGAAAACTTGGAAAGAATATTCAAACGGGTATTTTTTTGAGAGTTTTTAATTAAGAAGAAGATATTCTTTTTTTGTTTTTTCATTTCAAGATTATCTTATTTATAAAATATTTAAGTGCTAATGAGAGTACTACTTGTCATCATTTCTACTACTATCATTTCTTGCAGTTCTTCAACTATTAACTCAGATGAAACAGATCGGTTCGAAATTGAAGATCTTCAAATAGAAGAATTGAGAGGGTTTTTACAGAATAATTATTCTGAGTATAGAATTGTGACATCACCAATTAAAGTGGACAATGTTTATGGTCAGTTTTTAGAATGGGCAGATTCTGGTTACGATTTTATATTAACGTATGATTTAGATGCTAATGGTTATTTAGATTACTTTATACGTCTTTACCAACAAACACCATTGGAAGAGGATAATCGTTACGAAAGTGTAGTAGAAGTATATAGAATCTGGCTTTTTGGGAGTGAAACCGGATTAATACTTAATGAGGATAATAGTAGGTATAGCGGATTCGCCTATAACGGTGCTTTCGGAGATGATAGTTATTCAAGCACAGCTGTTTATGGTATTCTACCAGATGGTGATTATACAGATTGGAGAGATAGTTCATTTACTTTGACAAAACCAAGTCTTGGAATTATTGGTCCGGCAAGTTATGTAGCATATGAATGGTTTAGTCCTGATAGCTCAACATTCTATGTTTTCTGGTCGGATTGAAAACTACCTCAAAAATAGTTGAGAATAATTTTCCGGTATTCTAAAATATTTCTTGAAAAGTAAGGGTAATCGCCCTTATATTTATTGCTCTTCATTAATGAAGAAATAAGCGAGAATAGCTCAGTTGGTAGAGCACAACCTTGCCAAGGTTGGGGTCGCGAGTTCGAGTCTCGTTTCTCGCTCTTACAAAGCCTTTTAGATTAATTTCTGAGAGGTATTTTTTTGGAATAGAATCGATACTATTGCCAAGGTTGAGGTCGTCACGCTGTGGCGTGA
This sequence comes from Balneolaceae bacterium, assembly GCA_965228545.1. Lineage (GTDB taxonomy): Bacteria > Bacteroidota > Rhodothermia > Balneolales > Balneolaceae > HXMU1420-13. Next base: position 3,407,633 of record OZ245822.1, on the reverse strand, counting down.
AGTCTCGTTTCTCGCTCTTACAAAGCCTCTTAGATTAATTTCTGAGAGGTATTTTTTTGGAATAGAATCGATACTATTGCCAAGGTTGAGGTCGTCACGCTGTGGCGTGAAGTCTCGTTTCTCGCTCTTACAAAGCCTCTTAGATTAATTTCTGAGAGGTATTTTTTTGGAATAGAACTGATGCTATTGCCAAGATTGAGGGCGTCACGCTGAGGCGTGAAGTCTCGTTTCTCGCTCTTACAAAGCCTCTTAGATTAATTTCTGAGAGGTATTTTTTTTGGAATAGAATCGATACTATTGCCAAGGTTGAGGGCGTCACGCTGAGGCGTGAAGTCTCGTTTCTCGCTCTTTAGAAGCCTCTTAGATTAATTTCTGAGAGGTATTTTTTATCTACATCGAAATTTCTTTTAGTGCAGATAATAACCTTCCCAAAAATTTATTCCCATACACTCTTTCGATATGATTCATATCTGCCAGAACTATCAACAATTCTTTACTCCGAGAAAAAGCAACGTTGAGTAATCGCGGCACACTCATCCCGTTTTTAGTTTCATCAAACGGGCGTACCGAAAAATGTCGATGTTGCCCGTACTGCACTTCGCCACTCATTACTGTATCAAAAATTATAACAGGTTTTTCACGCCCTTGAAAAGTATGGATTGTGCCTACTTCAATCCCGCGATGTCCTTTTTCCCGCAAATGATTTCGTACTTGGTACACTGAACTCCGAAACGGAACAATGATCCCAATATGATCAGCGGGATGCTTTAATTTGAGTTTCTTTAGGCTTTCCTCGATCAATCGAAGGTGCACTTCGTTCTTTGGCTTAAACCCTCGTTCGCTGGATTCTTGTTTGATATGCGGACCGTATTTACTGGAATCCACCAATGCCACGGATATTTTTGGTTTCTTCTGATTTCCAGCTTTAGGCTTTTTCCCTGTTTTTAGCCGACCGTCATAAAAAACAGAACTTATCACACCAGCCAGATCGGAATTCAGTCGGTATTGAGTATCAAAAAAACAGGTGAAATCCGGATTACGATCGTGCCAGAAAAACAAATCCTCAGTGGTTTCAGCTGCCGAAACGTATGTGAAAATATCCTTCTCAAGAAAAGCCGAAGCTTCCCGATCGTCAGTAATAGAAATGGGCGGTAATTGCATGGGGTCGCCGGTAATCACGATATGCTCTTTGGCTTTGGCCGCCATCAACAACAAAAAAGGTAGCGATGCCATTGAGGCTTCGTCCACCACTACAGCATCGTAACTGATATTGTAGAACAACTCGCTGGTGCACACTTTAGCCATGGTGGTAGCTACTAATTGCTTTTTTTTCAGCTCATAACGCTCGTTGAGATTCAACAGCTTTTCGATTTTCTCCTCGAGTTCAAGCGGCCCTCCCATTCGATCCACTTTCTCACCAATCAGTTGCGCTTGCATATCCAAAGCTTGAGGAACTTCTTCGTCGTTTTCCATCATCTCGTCAATCTGATCCTGTAAAGCTCGAAAGTTATCCAGCAGCTGACTCATTTCCACCGCATCCGCTTTACGTCCATCCAGCTTTGCTTTCACCTGATGTTCGAATAACACTCCGTCCAATCGCTCATCATCTAACCAAGCTTCCCCAAATCGAGTGCTGTTTTGCAGATCGAAGTTGGGCTGAATTTCATACAGTGCATCCATCACGCTTAATAAACCAACATCCACGGCGCGATTGGTATTAGAAACAAAGAGCACCCGTTTTTTCAGTCTTAGAAAATTGGCAATGATGTAGCCTGTAGTTGCCGTTTTCCCGGTTCCGGGAGGCCCCCATATGTAGGTCACGTTATTATTTAGTGCTTTTTTGATGGCATCCAGCTGCGACTCATTTCTCAGCTCGTCTTTGAGTACATCTACTTCGGGTTCGGTTTTGCTAAACCGTTTTTTAGGTTGAAGGAGCACCTCTAATTGCGGGATCTCCTTCCATTTGTCTTTGAGCGTTTGCAAGTGATCTTCGGTTCGGCGAAGTACGAAATCATTTTCCCATTCCAGAAATACTTCGTTGATCACTTTCCCCTGATCTTTATCAAACTCCAACCAAACCTTGCTATCTTTCAGATCAAGCACTTCTACTTTTACCGGTTTTTCAGTCCCGATGGTGGCTTTTACTTCCTCCGCAAATCGTAATCCCTGATTGTTGCACTCAAACACATACACAAACTGACCCGATTTTTTCTCTTTGATCCCTTGCGTCAATACATCGGTGGATGGGGTTTCTCTTACGGCCTCAATTTCTTTGCCGATGGCCTCGATTGCCTGCTGAATAGTCTTTTTTATAGTCAAGTTTTAAATGCTAAGTGATAAATGTTAAATGCTCTTCATTTAACATTTTAACTTTAAAATTTAGAATTTTTATTGTTCCCAAAGCTCCGAGCGGATCATTTCGGCGGATCGATCAGAAAGCTTGTATTCGAGTTTAATGCGTTTCTTTTCCGGTACTTTTTGTTCCACTAATCGTGCACTGTCCGGCGTGTATAATATTAAATCGGTATCCCGAACGAACAAAGGTAACGACTTCCCATAAATACTTCCTGCCACAAAGGATCCTTCGAAGGGAATCGTCGGTTTTAGTTCCGCAATTATCCGAGCGATGGAATCCTCTTCGGAAGTTACCAAGCCGATGGTTTGGATACCAAACTGATCAACCACCGAAAGCAGCACATCCGGGTCGTAGCCATAAATGATCGGGATAATCATGATGGAGTCGCTCAAACTCCGAAATTGATGCATAAACCGAACGGGAACGAACAAGGCGTCAAATTTTGCCGCACTTTCATATTGGTTGATGTCGATTACCCTACTTTTTACCCCCACCTGTTTTTTGATGGCACTCGCCAGCATACCACCAAGCTCGTTGTTTTCGCCCACACTAGCACACGTTTGAATTCGATCGGGCCAATCCATGTAATCCAGTTGCTCCTGAAACAGTAATTCAATCTCGTTATCATCCAAACCGTAGCCTACCAATTGTTCGATGAGAGCTTGTACTTTTTCGCCCCCAATTTCCAAGCGCTTTTCTTTATCCATCAGCGAAGTCTGCCGATTTACCACAAATCCACGCCCACGTTCTCCGGTAATCAGGCCTTCATCTGCCAGAATATGATACGCCTTACGTACCGTGTGAAAACTCGCTTCCAGCTGTTGCCCCAATTCTCGGGTTGACGGCAACACCTCTCCCACCTGAAATTGCTTCGTGGAAATCATCAGTCGAATTCGATCAGCGATATGTGTTGCGGAGGATTTCATTTACAACCGAAGACGAATGACGAACGACCTCCATCAATGCGAATTTCGTAAATTATAGTTCGTATTTCGTAATTCATCCGTTTTCCCCAACTACTTTCTTCAACTCCGTTACCAACATTAGCGCTTCAATAGGCGTAATTCGATTTGGGTCAACAGCATCGAGTTTGTTCATCAGCGTTTCGAATTTGGGATCCATGTGATTGGCGAACAGACTCATTTGGGCGATTTCGGCTTGTTTGTCGATGGAGTTCGTCATTTGTTTCGCCGCAGCTTTTTGCTTGGAGGCGCGAGTGGGAATCTCGCCATTGGTATTGGTGATATCCAAACTATGACTTTCAAGATTCCCCAAAATCTCTTTTGCCCGATCAATAACAATCTGAGGCAAACCGGCCATATTTGCTACCTGAATTCCATAACTGTGATCGGCTCCACCCTGAATCAACTTTCGCAAGAAGATCACTTTTCCGTCATGCTCTTTTACCTGCACATTGAAATTCCGGATGCGATCATACATCCCTTCCAATTCATTCAATTCATGATAATGCGTGGCAAACAAAGTTTTTGCAGCAACCGGAGCATGATTATGTAAATATTCGGCCAAACTCCAGGCGATACTCAATCCATCGAAGGTGCTGGTTCCCCGACCAACTTCATCCAGTAAAATGAGAGATCTTGGAGTGGCATTATTCAGAATATTCGCGGCTTCGTTCATCTCCACCAAAAAAGTAGATTCACCGGCAGCCAGATTATCCGAAGCACCCACCCGTGTAAAAATCTTATCCACCAACCCAATATGCGCAGATTCTGCCGGCACAAAGCTACCCAGTTGAGCCATCAATACAATCAAGCCTGTTTGTCGCAGAATGATACTTTTACCCGCCATATTCGGCCCGGTGATAATCATGATTTGCTGTTCGGCATTATTCAGTTCAATATCGTTTGGAATGAACGGCTCACCTAGTGGCAATGATTGTTCCACCACCGGATGTCGCCCTTTTTTGATGCAAATTTCTTCAGAATCTCGCACTTCCGGTTTAGCATAACTGTTTTTAAAAGCCACCTCTGCAAAACTTTGGAGCACATCTAACTGAGCGATGGCTTGAGCGATTTGCTGAATGTCATCCGCATAATCAGCCACGAACACGCGAACTTCTTCAAACAGCTGATATTCAAGCGTTTTACTTCGGTCTTCTGCCGATAGAACCTTCTCTTCGATCTCTTTCAGTTCAGGAGTGATATACCGCTCTGCATTTACCAGCGTTTGTTTGCGGATAAAATGCTCGGGCACTCTATCTTTATGAGCGTTGGTTACTTCGATGTAATACCCAAACACTTTATTGTAGCCGATTTTCAATGATGGAATTCCGCTTTCGGTAGAAAGCTTGTCCTTAATCTGTGCAATGTAATTCTTGCCATTTTTGGCGATGTCGCGCAATTCATCCAATTCATCGTTTACCCCATCCTGAATCATTCCACCATCGCGAATGCTTGCAGGTGGCTCTTCAGCAATGGTGTCGTGGATTATATGTTGAACCTCCATCAAAAGCATCAGCCGGGAGTTGATATCTTGCAGTAAAGGTTCTTGCCAGCTTGAAAATAGACTTTTTAAACGGGGGACCTTACTTAAAGATCGTTCGATTTGTTTCAAATCTCGGGCATTGGTTCTACCGACACAAATACGGGAAATCAATCTCTCCAAATCACCAATGTCTTCCATTTCATCGCGCAATGTAGAACGCATGGAGTGATTTTGATACAGCGCTTCAACTGCATCTAATCGATGTTGTATGGGTATGAGTTTTTTTAGCGGACGCATAATCCAGCGGCGAAGTAACCGACCACCCATTGCGGTTGAAGTCTCGTCCATAATAGAAATCAACGTGCCCTCAGTGCTACCTTCCTGAATACTGCTTGTTAATTCGAGATTGCGTTTTGTAGCCGGATCCAGCGACATATAATCGTTGCTTTCGTAGGCATACAATCTTCTCAAATGCATCAGATACGCCTTTTGTGTCTCCTTCATATAATGCAGAAGCGCGCCGGCGGCAACTTGTGCAACGCTGAGTTCTTCTACTCCAAATCCTTTTAAAGAATGTGTTTTAAAATGATCGGTAAGGGTTTTATATCCATAGTCACCTTCAAACACCCAATCATCAATAAAGGTTTTGTTAAATGGGTCAAAGTATGCATCTAACTTTCCTTTTCGTTTAGCTTGCATCAGGATCTCTGAAGGTTGAACCGCCGCAATCAAGCTTTTTAACTGCGCTTCGTTCACTTCACTAAGCGCAAACTCACCGGTTGAGATATCAGAGAAAGCCACTCCGTATAAAGGTCCTACCGCAAAGATCGAAAGAATGTAATTATTACGTTTGTGCTCTAGTAGTTTGTCGGATAGTGTAACTCCGGGAGTGGTAATTTCGGTGACATCTCGTTCTACAATTTTACGTCCGGCTTTTTTTGCCTCTTCCGGGTTTTCGGTTTGTTCGCATACAGCAACTTTATACCCCTTTTTAACCAATTTAGGCAAATAAGTATCCAGCGCATGAAAAGGAAATCCGGCTAATGGCGTTTGATCGCCCCCATTATTGCGTTTAGTTAGAGTAATACCTAACTCTTTGCTCACCAAAACGGCATCTTCGGAAAAGGTTTCGTAAAAATCCCCAACACGAAACAGTAAAATAGTTCCGGGATATTGCGATTTGATATCCTCGTATTGGCGCATTAAAGGAGTTTGTTTACGAGCCGCCATGCTTTGAATCTGAGTTTGCTAACAATTTAAAGTGAAATTTTGAATGCAGAACTTACCAATGTATTGGCTTAAAAACTAAGCAATGGATTTTGAAATAAGGTGAGTATGCCTTTATTTTGATTCAAATAAAGAATCATCTTTGTGCAGAAATTTAAGTCCTATTGGAAACGGGCGTTGGCATTAGTCGGCGAAAAAGACATTTTTTTCAATGCGTCTGCGATAACATTTAATTTGTTCATTTGCGCAATACCGTTCATCCTCATTTTAATTTCAATAATTGGATACATCCTGTCATTCGACCAAGCCTTTGAGGAAATTGTAAGATATGGTTCTGAATTAATTCCCGTATTTGATTATGAGGCATCGGAAGAAGATGTAGTGCAAGGCGCTCAATCTTTAGAGGGCATTTTACAACCATTGGTGGGCGCCAGAACGGTTTTTGGGATCACCGGTTTAATCATTTTGATGCTCTTTACACAAGGGCTTCTACACAGTTTTAAGCATGTAATTTTCGATGTATTTGATGTGGAAGAACGCGCCCATCCGGTGAAAGATGTCTTGTACAATTTTCTTGGCTTTGGCGTGCTTGGCAGTGTATTCTTGTTCTTCAGTTTGGCAATTTCTGTTATTTCTTTGTTCGATTTCAGCATCATCAAAATTCCTTATACTGATGTAGAAATTCGTCTTCCATGGGTTTATGATGTGCTCGATTTCGTTTTACCTATCGTATTCACTTTTTTCCTCATTTTTGTGATTTATCGATTTGTAAGTGAACGTAAGGTATCAAACCGAACGGCATTAATCGGCGCTGGCATTTATACCTTTCTCTTCGAAATTGCGAAGTGGGTAGTGAGTATTTATTTGGGCTACGCATTTTCCACCTATCAATATTTTTATCAGGGTTACGCAGTTCTTATTATAGTAGGTATTTGGGCCTTCTACACTTCATTATTATTTGTGGTATCGGTGATACTTACCCGTGCTTATAAAGAAATCTACGAACAATCTACCACCCCAACCGATACTAACCCTTACGCCGGTCTTGATTGATGGCAACAAAACTTCCTATCAGTTTTTATGAACAGGATGACGTTGTGCATATCGCTAAACTCTTACTTGGAAAAGTACTATGCACCCACCTCAATGGTGTACTTACCAAAGGCATTATTGTAGAAACCGAAGCCTATAATGGCCGAACCGATAAAGCCTGTCATGCTCATTTCGCCGGAAAAACCAATCGTACAAAAATTATGTACGAGCGAGGCGGCTTGGCTTATGTATATTTATGCTATGGTATTCATCACTTGTTCAATATTGTTACCAACAAAAAAGGCCTGGCAGACGCAGTTTTAGTTAGGGGGATAGAACCGCTCGAAGGCATCGACCACATCCTAAATAGGAGAAATAAAACAAAGTTAGAACGTTCGGCAGGAGGTGGCCCGGGTATTGTATCTCAAGCACTGGGAATTTCAACCGATCATTATGGCACCGATCTTACCGGCAGCCTTATCTGGATTGAAGACCATAAGCCAACTGTTCCAGAACAAAACATTATTACCTCGCCTCGAGTTGGTGTAGATTATGCTGAAGAGGATGCCTTATTACCTTGGCGTTTTCGAATCAAAGACAATCCGTTTACCAGCCCTGCCAAATAAAAAATTTGTTAAACCGGAACTTCTGAGCCACGTAAATCATTCTGGCACACAGACTATCATCACGATAAAGAAAACTGATTGTACCTAGAACTCTAATTAGTTTAATATTGAACTAATTAAATTTCAAAGATATCAATAAATAAAAAACACAAAACAATGAAAGCTACTATTAAATCACTCACACTATTTGTTGCATTAATTATTGCAGCGGCACCGGTAATGGCACAAGAAGCAACCCAATGGACGGTTGACAAATCACACAGTTCAATCAAATTCGAAATTCGTCACTTTTTCTCAAATGTACCGGGTGCATTTCACGAGTATGATGCTGACGTATACTTTGATCCAAATAACCTAGACGAAAGCATGCTCGATGTAACCATTCAGGTTGCTAGTGTTGATACAGAAAATGAGCGTCGTGACGGTCACTTACGCACACCAGATTTCTTTAACGCAGAACAATGGCCCACTATGACCTTTACTAGCAATAGTATTGAGCAGGTTGGTGACAATCAGTATGTAGCAAAAGGTGAATTAACCATCAAAGATGTTACCAAAGATTTTGAACTACCATTTACGCTATTAGGAGTTATGGATCACCCACGCCGTGATGGTGTTAAAATTGCCGGTTTTACATCAGAGTTCATGCTAAAAAGAAATGACTTCGGTGTTGGAACCGGTGATTACATTTCTGATGCAGTAATTGGTAATGAAGTAAATATTACCCTAAATATGGAAGTGAATTCTGTGCCTGCTAACTGATTTTTTCTTTCTCCAAGAATTGAAAAGCATCGTTTCATTGAGGCGATGCTTTTTTTATTTTACAGAAACTTCAAAATCCGATTTATGAATAAGCGAACTCTAGTTATTGGCGGTATCATTTTGGCAGCCGCTCTCAGCCGATTAATTCCACATCCGTTAAATTTTGCACCTCTTGGTGCAATGTCGCTGTTTGGTGCAGCCTATCTTTCGGATAAAAAATTCGCATTCTTATTTCCCCTTGCCGCATACTTCCTTACCGATTTATTTATCAATAATATAGTGTATGGTGCATATTATGGCAGTTTTACGTTATTCACTCCAGGCTTTGGCTGGATTTATGGCTCCATAGCTGCCATCGTACTAATTGGCTTTTTTATGCTTAAAAAAGTAACCCTGCCAAGAGTATTTGGAGCAAGCATACTCTCATCATTGGTCTTTTTTATAATTTCAAATTTTGGTGTTTGGCTTAGTGATCCCGATTACACTATAAATGCAGCTGGTTTAATCCTTTGCTACGAAATGGCGTTACCGTTTTTCAAGAACACTATATTAGGAGATTTTGCATACTCAGCAATTCTGTTTGGCGGGTTTGAGTTTGCCCTCAGTCGCACGCCGGAATTACAAAAAGCCTGAGTCTCGCTCATTTACCTTAGGCTAAAAGAATAGTATACTCACAGGATAAATAATCAGCCCCTTGTGAGAATCTATTTTTAAAAAATGTTTGAGCTTTTTCCGGATCAGCCGGTATACGAATACCCCACTTTAGTTAATGTTTTATACTCGCTCGTTTGGGCTTTCGTATTATCTTCGATCATTGCCATCACCCACAAAATCACCTACACAGGGGGGCAATATCCCCGAAATTTCTTTCAAGCTATTGCACTAGGTTCCATTGTGGCCGCTATGGTAATGATGGCTATTGGGGATAGCCTGGCTCGTGGCTTAGGCGCCTTTGGTGCCCTGGCGATTATTCGTTTTAGAACACGTATACAAGATGCCAGAAATATCATATTTATTTTTGCAGCGCTCAGCGTGGGTTTGGCTATTGGCGTGTTTGGGTACACCATTTCTTTTGTAGGCACACTCTTGTTTTGTAGTGGAGCTTTGCTACTCCATTACTCGCCATTTAGCAGTAGAACCGGCGAACGGGGAAGACTCGTTGCCCGTATCAATACTTTAGAAGCTATTTCGCAGGTAGAACAGATCATAAAAGAATTCTGCCATGAGTATGAAGAGGTTCAAATCACACACAGGAACTCTGGTAATGTAGATGTTGAGTATGAAATCGAGCTAAACCCCGATGTGAGCAAACCCGAGCTATCAAAGCAACTTCAGCAGCTAGAGCAAGTGAGTAGAGTTCGAATCACCGTGAAAGGGATTTTGGAGGAGAATTAAATGGGTAAACTTAATTCTTTCTACCTGGTAATTGGTATCACTTTCGTAACCTTACTCACCGTAAACACGCGGTATTTTAAAGGCAGTAATGCTTTTTTAGGAGTTACTTACGCAAAAAAATATCAAATCAATTCTGAAAAACCGGCATCGGTAATTGAAACCTATATTGTTCCGGGGCAAACTGTTCGCATTGGCGATTTACTGGTTGAGCTAGTAAGCCCTGAGTTGGAACTGGATATCAAAAAACTGGAAAAAGAGATTCTAAATCTGCAATCAGAAAAAGTGGAAAAGCAGAAATTACTGGAGTCGAAAATTGAACTGCTAAAAAGTGAGATCAATCTTATCCAAAACGATACTAAAAATGAAATTAGACGTATTGATGCTCGCATAGGGCTCAACAAATCGCTTTCTGAAGGTATCTCTGAAAACGCGACCTCTGCACCTGATTCTTTAAGTGAGTTGCAACTTCAAAAGAAATCGATCCAAGAAAAAGGAGCACTTGAAATCGAGAGTGTAAACATTCGTATGAACGATGTATTACAGGATCACGAGTTTGATCAATCACAAATTCAGGCAACCATCGAGCTTCGGCAGCAGGAGTTGAACTGGAGGCTTCAAGAACAAGAAAAACTTAATAAATATGCAATATTTGATGGGGTGATTGATGACGTAAATGTGAAACCCGGTGAACAAGTAGAAGCATATTCTTCATTACTTTCGATTAACCCTGTACAACCTACAACCGTAATTGGATACCTCGTTGGCAGCAAAGATCGTAGCCGTTCCCTCGGAGATGTTGTGACCATTCGATCGATGGAGCAGAGTAACTTATCAACTCAAGGTACCATCATTGGGTTTGGGTCGGTTTCCATGCTCCCACAAATCCTGCAAAAATCGACGGCTGTGAATGCCTTTGGACTAGAAGTATTTATCGAAATAGATGCCGAAAATCCTCTTCCTGTTGGCGAAAAAGTAATGATTCAGTGATCCGATTTAAACATACTGCTCATGGGCTTATTTTTTGTTTGATGCTGGCCTGCACTACCCAGGCGCAACTTAGTCCTTCTGATTTTTTACTCACAGCATTTGAGGCAAGCAATACCACACAGTTCGACGAAAAAATTAACTTTATCGATCGTGGAACTTATCGATTGCCTCTTGGCGAAGAAATTGAATTCCGATATTCAAACGATGAGCGCTCCTTAGAAGATGCGCGCTACCGCTTACGATTGCGCCCAACCAATCCCTGGAAAATCAGGAGAAACAATGCACTTTTCAACGCTTTACGCGCAGAGCTCTCGCTAGAACAGCAATTGGTTTTTAATGAGAATTTATATGATCGATACATCACTCTGCTGGATTATATCTTCACAGGCAAAGAAACGGAATTGCTCGAGCAACGATACCTCTTGGCCTCAAAAAAGCTCCGTCTCTTTCAACAAAACCCTCAATCAGAGTTGTTTGATGCTCGTGATTTTGTAGAGTCAAAACTCGAATCGATCGAACGACTAGAAGATTTGGAGGAGTCGCAAATCGATTTGCTAAAACAAGAGATGCAAATCAACTTGATACTAAATTCAACTGATATTAAATGGGAGAACGTTGAACTTATTACCATCGATCAAATTTTGGAGATTTCTCAAAAAGTTATTCGCCGGCAAATCAACTCTACCCAACTAGAGTATTTACAACAACAAATTGAAGTTGCCCGGTTGGAAACTGCAAAAGAACGTGCCGACTTTGATATCGGCTTTGTGGAAGCGCGCCTGGCTCCCAACCTGGATAACGACAAGAATGAGTTCGGTTTTGCTTTCGGAGTAACCATTCCGATTTTCAGGGATAATAAAGATCAGATTACAGAACGTATGCTTGATGAAATAGAATTGACCAATGAATTGCTTGCTGAGGCATCGAAAGATTCGATTGTGAAAGTCATTGAATTTCAATTTTTGCAGGATCAGCTGGTGCAACACCAGAAATTAAGTGAGAACATTAGCGAGATGAATACAGATGTATTAGCAGAAAACCTGGCCATTTCGGAGAATTTTAGCCCCATTGCACTTTTAGAATTGGAAGAAGGAAAGCTTAAATTACAGCAACTGTTATTGCGATCGCAACATAGAGTGTTGGAGCAATTTATCGAAATGCTCTTTGCCTACGATGCATTGCATTCCAAACCTCTCAAAAACTATCTACAAAAGGATTTAGAGATTATAGAATGAGTAATATTATTATTACAGGAGCAACTGCCGGCATTGGGAGAGAACTGGCTAAACAACTAGCAAAAAAGGGACACAATGTTGGGTTAATAGGAAGAAGAATTGAAAGGCTCGAAGAAATTGCGGAAGAGATTGGAGAACGAGCTTACTATCGTGGCCTTGATGTTACCGAATACGAAACGGCAAACATTGTGTATCAGGGCCTTGCTGATGAAATGGGCGGGATGGACATTATGATTTTAAATGCCGGAGTTGGTCGGGATAGTTTGCTACCCAAATGGGATTCCGATAAACAAACCATTGATGTAAATGTGACCGCGTTTGTTCATGGTGCTCACTTTGCATTTAAATATTTCAGAGCACAGAAAAAAGGACAGATTGTAGGCATGTCTTCCATTGCTTCTCATCTTTCTTCTGGCAGGGCCGCAGCTTATACTGCCTCAAAACATTTTATCAGCAATTACATGACCGGATTGCGACAAAAAGCCAATAAACTGGAACTGGATTTAGTGGTTACAGATATTCGTCCGGGATATGTAGAATCTGAAATGACAGAGAACAATCCCAATATGTTTTGGGTAGCAACTACCGAAAAGGCTGTTTCACAAATGGTAACTGCCATCGAAAAGAAGAAAAAGCGCGCATACATCACTAAACGCTGGTGGTTGATTGCAAACATTGCACGCCTTACTCCGCAATTCGTGTGGGATCGCCTAAAGTTTTGAATTCCTGCGGCAACGTTCGCTGCAATACTTAACCTGATCCCAGTTTTTCTCCCATTTTTTGCGCCAAGTGAAGGGAAGTCCGCATACGGGACAGGTCTTTGTTGGTAAATCGGATTTCTTTTTCATTTTTGGCACTATGCGAATCTTCTACCCGGTTTAATATGAATGTTCTTTATTCGCTGAGCCTCTTTTTTAACCATTGGATCACTTTTTTTTGACCACAGTTGTGAACTAGCCCATTTATAGGTTTTACTTACATCCACAATAGGCAATGGATAATCGGTTCCTATTTCACATTGATACATTTGTTGCTCCATGGGCGACATTTTCCATGGTTCATGGATTAATTCTGCGGGTACATTTTGTAGTTCAGGAACAAACTCACGGATAAATTCTCCTTCAGGATCATGTTCTTTTGATTGCTTGATGGGATTGTAAATTCGAATTGTATTGGTACCGGTAGTTCCTGCCTGCATCTGAAATTGCGGATAATGGATACCGGGTTCGAAATCTAAAAACTGAGCGGCTAAATGTGTGGCTCCTGCTTGCCACGGTTGCCATAAATGATGAGTTAAAAAAGAAACCAGCATCGATCGCATTCTGAAATTCAAATAACCCGTTTGAGTTACCGCTCGCATACATGCATCAACTAATGGATATCCTGTTTTTCCGGCCTTCCAGGCTTCAATATGTTCAGGAATCAGATCCGTCCTAATATCATCATAACCTCTGTTGATATTCTCAAATTCCATACGGCATTCACTTTCAAACTTTTGAATAAAATGACAATGCCAATGCAATCTGCTTTCGAATGATTTTAACCCACGCTTACACGTACTTTCAGGGTATTCTGCCCGATATTTCTTGTGCAACTGTTTTATGCTGATGTTTCCCCAAGTTATGTACGGCGACATCCTGCTACACCAAAATCGGCTTTCATCAGGTTTAGAAATTGCTGCATTATAGTTGGCAGCACGCTCGTCAATAAACGTATGCAACACATTCCAGGCTTCCAGCTCCCCACCTTTTTGAAATAAATGATCGGGAGATTTCCAGGAGAGAGGAATTTCTTTCTGATTTAGGATTTGCTCTAATTCTTTATTTAACTCGACGGTATCTAAATCTTCTAAATCGGGATCCTGAATATCAGAAAAAATGCGACTTCTCCACTGTTCTCTCCAATTTGCGCGTGTGAAAAGCCCTCTATGAACGGCATTGGTAGGCGTTTCAACCCAATTAATTTGATGCTTAATACACCACTGCTTTATTCTTTTATCGCGTTGAAAAGTGGTATCAATTCCCGTTTCCTCATGGCTGAAAATATGCTGGATAGAATACTCTTTTGTTAATAGCTCGAATACACGCTCAACCTCGGAATTAACGATGTATATCTTTTGATGGGAAGCCAGCTGAGCGTTCATTTCTTCTAAACTTTCCCAGACAAACCTCCAATGTCGCTCATCATAATGTGGATCATCAATAAGAGAAGGTTCGTAACAATAAATGAGTAGCGCTGGAATAGTAGAATCTGCCGCCATTTTCAAAGGCGCATGGTCCGAAAGTCTTAAATCTCGTTTAAACCAGACCACATTTACAGGTGGCTTCATAAATTAATTTAATGTACGATTCGAAGAACAGGCTGCTCATTTTTCTTGGAAGGCGAGGGTTTAATCGCCTTTTTGGCACTGTGTTCGAGTTTTACAGCCGCTGTATAAACTTGATCGACGTAGGAATTCCATGTTTCGGTAAATAAGGAGCGAGTAACAGCGGTAACTTCATCATGATCAACCTCAAATTCCCTCTGTTTCTTAAGCGTTAAAATATGTGCTTTATTCCCTTGCTTTAATTTCTTCATAACTCTTCTCCAAGTCTATCATTGGTGATGGATACTCTATATCATCTTCTGATTTAAAAAAATCTTTTTGATTAACGTTCATTGTGTATGGTTCGTGTATGCATTCTTTGGGTACCGATTTTAATTCCGGAATCCAATGTTTTACAAACTCACCCTTGGCATCATACCTCTTTGCTTGCCCAATTATGTTAAAAAACCGATTACGAGGGTCGTGCCCAACAGTTGCATTATACGCCCAATTCCCATAATTCGAGCATACATCATAATCAATTAACAAACTTTCAAAATACTCTGCACCCATTCGCCAATCGATATTCAGATTCTGGGCCAAAAAACTAGCCACGTTTTGCCGTCCGCGATTGCTCATAAACCCGGTGTGATTTAATTCGCGCATGTTGGCATCAATAAATGGTATTCCTGTCTCAGCATTAGCCCATTTATCAAAGTTCTCGCGATTTGTTTCCCAACTTCTGTTTTTATCCTGGATTCCACCGAGCTTGAAGATTTTGTCCCCAAATCTCCATGCAGAAAAACGAAAATAATCCCTCCAGATTAATTCAAAGATGAGCCAATAAGTTGAATTGTTTTTTTTACGTTGCTCTTCGTAACTCTTTACTTCATGATAGATCTTGCGTGGCGAAAGTGTTCCATTAGCAAGCCATGGCGAAAACTTCGAGGAGTAGTCTGCTCCCAATAATCCATTTCGAGTTTCTTTATACGTTGACAGCTGATCCGTTTTCCACAAATAATGCTTCAATCGATCTAACGCTTCATGTTCCCCTCCTTTAAAATGCAACACTGCACGCTCATCAATTTGAACTTCAGACAATCCAAGATCTTTTTGTGACGGTACTTCAGTATTTTTGATGTCATCCACAAAAGAAAGACTTTCCGGAAGGTCTACCAAAGCTTCTACACTGCTATATTTCTCAACCTTTTTACGAAACTGAGTAAATACTATTGGAACCTTATGTTGCTCAAAAGGAAGTTCATCGGGATGAAATAGTGTACTCCCCCAGAATGAATGAACAGGGATCGACAGGGCGTCTTCAAGGTTATTTTCAACTTCAATTTCCTCACTCGTTACCTCTTCTTGATAAAACAATTGATTGATAGAATGTTCCTTTACGAGAGCCGGAATCAGTTTTTCGGGATGTCCTACATCAACGTATAAATCACCACCAAGCCGTTGCAACGATTCTTTCAAATCAAGTACCGATTCTCTCAGAAATTGCGCTCTGAATGCACCTGTTTTTTTAAATCCGAAGGAAGTCTCTTCAAATTGGCGTTCATCAAAAATATAAACGGGCAGCACTTTTCCCTCCACAAATGCTTCAGCAAGTGCTTCGTTATCGTGAATACGCAAATCATTTCTAAACCAGACCAGTGTACGTTTCATGCAAACCTATTTTATTATTTAGGTGCATACACAAGCATTATTGAAGAATAATTCCTGCTTTTCATGAGATTCAAATGTATTTACACACTGTAAGAGCATCCCACAAAAAATGAGCGTAATTTTACATGAACTAACTAAACAATGTATAAATGCGCTTTTTATCAGTATTAATTCTATGTGGATTGGCGATGGCTTGCTCAAGCAACACCAATCAACCCAATGTTCTCGACAATTCAACTTCAAGTCTTGGCTATCTTGAAGTGCCGGCCGGCTTTTCGGTAGAAGTTTATGCTGAAGGAGTTGAAGGCGCCCGACAAATGGCGCTTGGCGAAAACGGAATCATTTATGTAGGAACACGAAGAACCGGAGAAAATGGGAAACTGTACGCAGTTATCGATTCCGATAACGATTACAAAGCGGATGAAGTAACGGTAATTGCTTCAGGATTACGAATGCCGAATGGAGTGGCTTATAAAGATGGGGATTTATACGTAGCAGAAGTAAGCAATATCTGGCGCTATGATGATATCGATCAAACCTACGATCAAAACCCGGAACCTGTTTTATTGCGTGATGATTATCCGACAGAATCCAGTCATGGTTGGAAATACATTGCATTTGGTCCGGATGATAAATTATACGTTCCGGTTGGTGCGCCTTGTAACGTTTGTAATCATGAAGATGATAACCCAATCTACGCATCCATCACCAGAATGAATGCCGATGGAAGTGATCGTGAAATTATCGCAAAAGGCGTACGAAACACGGTAGGTTTTACCTGGCATCCTGAAACACAAAATCTTTGGTTTACAGATAATGGCCGAGATTGGATGGGCGATGATATCCCACCTTGTGAGTTGAATGAACTTACTGTAGAAGGCGCACATTTTGGCTTTCCATATCTACATGGTAATAATATTTGGGACCCCGAGTTTGGCACTTCTGAAGAAGTCCAAAACCAAGAGTTTACAAAACCGGTGCAGGAATTAGGCCCCCATGTTGCACCACTTGGGCTACTTTTCTACACTGGTGATATGTTTCCGGATTTCTACAAAAATCAAGCTCTTATTGCAGAGCATGGAAGTTGGAACAGAACCGAGAAAATCGGTTATCGAATTACCTTAGTAACTTTTGATGAAAATGGCGCCGCTACCAGTTATCAACCATTTATACAAGGTTGGTTGCAAGGCGAAGAGGAAATTAAAGGCCGACCCGTTGCATTTCTTCAAATGCCTGATGGCTCTGTACTAATCTCCGACGATCATACAGGCACTATTTATCGGATTTCATATACCGGTTAAGCGAATCGGTTTAATTCCGATAAAATACCAGCAGCCATATTGTTATATTTGAAGAAAGAAATAAACACTAAAAAAATTTATGAAGAAAGTTGTACTCATTGCCGGTGATGGAATCGGCCCCGAAATTACAGGATCAGTAATAACAATCCTCGAAAAAGCTAACGCAGAGGTTGAATGGATTGAAAAGAAAGCAGGGCTTGCTGCCTACAAAGAAACCGGTAATCCTCTTCCCGAAGATACGGTAGAAGCGATCAATGAGCATAGAATTGCTCTTAAAGGCCCACTAACTACTCCTGTGGGAACGGGATTCCGATCTGTGAATGTAGCTCTTCGGCAGCAGTACAATTTATATAGCAACATTCGACCTGCCAGAACTTTGCCAAATATCGATAGCCCTTTCAAGAACGTAGACATGGTGATTTTTCGTGAGAATACACAGGGTTTATATATTGGCCGCGAGCATTGGGTTGATGAAGGAACCAAAGATCATGCAGAAAGTATTGCGGTGGTAACTGAGGCTGCCAGCCGTAAAATCATAAAAGCTGCTTTCGAATATGCACGTGCAAACGGTCGTAAAAAAGTAACGCTGGTTCACAAAGCAAACATTCTAAAATTCACTACCGGGCTTTTCTTAGAAGTTGGCCGCAGTGTTGCCGATGATTACAGTGATATCGAATTTGAAGATTTGATTGTAGACAATATGGCCATGCAAATGGTAATGCGCCCTCAACGCTTTGATGTGGTTGTTACCACCAACTTATTTGGTGATATACTTTCTGATCTTGCAAGTGGACTTGTTGGTGGTTTAGGTGTTACTGGTGCTGCCAATATTGGTGATGATGCTGCCATGTTTGAAGCCGTTCATGGTTCTGCTCCGGATATTGCCGGGCAAAACAAAGCTAATCCATTAGCACTCCTATTTTCCTCGCTCATGATGCTAGAACACATTGGCCAAAAACAAACGGCTGAGGAAATCAGAAAAGCGATTTACAAAACACTCGTTGAGCGAAAGGTTTACTGCACTCAGGATATTGGTGGAGAGGGAACAACCTCAACATTTACACAGGCTGTTTGCGACAATATCTAATTCAGAAATTAAAAGCCGTCATATCGACGGCTTTTATGTTTTAGGTAAAAATTTTCATCAGTATTGAACTGATAAAAGACAATATGATGGTAAAAGCAAGTGCCCAACCGAAGCTTTTAATCTTAAAACCATCAATAAATTTATCTACCAGCATAACCAGAAAAGCATTGATTACAATGGCGAACAATCCAAAAGTTAAAATGGTGATCGGCAGCGCTAAGATTTGAAGAATTGGGCCAAGTAAGAAATTTACGATTGAAATTCCCGCTGCCACCCAAACGGCAGACCAGAAGTTTTTTACTTCTACACCACTTAGCACTTTCGCTGTTAGAAATACGGAAACACTATTTATTAGCCAAGCCCAAAACATAGTTCTCTAAATTTGTTAAACTTCGAAAGTGAGTACGCAAAAAAAACTATTTTGTTTAGATGAAAAGCCAAGATTTTTTTATTGACAAGTCATTTTCTGAGTTAACCCCTACTCAGCTTGAAGCGATATACTATTTACGACAACAAGTTTTTATCATCGAACAACAGTGCTTTTATTCAGATATAGATGGCTCTGATCGGCAAGCACATCATTTAATGTATTTTGATGGCGATACCTTAAAAGGGTATCTGAGAATCTTTAAACCCGGCATTAAGTTTGATGATGCAATATCTATTGGAAGAATTGTAGTTAATGCAGAGTATCGAGGGGGTGCAACCGGGAAACAGCTAATCGAAAAAGGCATAGCATTAGCAAAAGTTCTTTATGGAAAAGCATTCATTCGTATCGAGGCTCAAGCAGCACTTGAAAGATATTATTCCACTTTTGGATTTCAATCTACAGGAGCTATTTATATTGTAGATGACATCCCTCACCAATTGATGGAAATACGACCTTAAGTAAGTTCCTCTCTCTTTGCCTTTAATGCAGGAACACATAATTCAGCTTCTGCTTTAATACTCTCCATCAGTTCAGAAATTCTTTTCCGATCACCATTATTCTTGGCTAAGGTCTCAATTTCTTTTAAATCTTCATGCATTTGAAATAGCCCTACATAATGAACTGTTGGCTTTAGCATATGTGCTTCTTTTGCTAAATCTTCCAAGTTCCCTTCCTGGTGAAATGACTCCAAGTTGGTAGTATGTTTTGGTATATCTTGAATAAACAAATCAAGCATCTCTAGGATGACTGCCTTGTCTCCACCTGTAATATCTTCGAGATAAGATAAATTGATTTTCAATGTAACTCTGTGTTTCTGACCATATTAAGATTAAAAAATCCCCATTCGTCTGCAAGACTTATTATGCCTTACAATCGTTCACTGAATGTATTAGATATTTTTATACAGTATTTATCCTGTAAATATTACAATTCCAACCATTACAATAATGGCCAGTTTAAATATTAAACCCTTCCAGTTTTTCATTATAATTTTGCACAGAGATTAAAAAGATTGGACCGAGATAAAAGCAATAATTCAGACCAAAAACAAGTTTTTTAAACTTTTTAAAGAACTTTTCTCAACAAGTTTTAAATCTCTTTATCAGCAAAAAATTCAATCTAATGTCTAACTTTTTGCTACTCTACGGTTACACTTTTTGCAAGGTTTCTAGGTTGATCAACATCGCAACCACGGTTTACGGCAACATAATACGAGAGTAACTGTAGAGGAATTACGCTTAACAAAGGAGACAAGAAATCTTCTGTTTCAGGTACACTAAAATTAAACTCGCTTAGAGCACTAACGTCGTTATTTTCTTCCGAAGTAATTGAAATTATGCGTCCCTTTCGTGCTTTCACTTCCTCAATGTTGCTAACCATTTTATCGTTGGTATGATCGGTTGTAGCTATTACCACTACAGGCATCATTTCATCGATAAGTGCAATAGGGCCATGTTTCATTTCAGCAGCGGGATAACCCTCTGCGTGAATGTAGGATATCTCTTTCAATTTTAGGGCGCCTTCTAAAGCAACAGGAAAGCTATATGTACGCCCGAGATACAAGAAGTTGGGGGCATAGGTAAATAAATCAGAGATTTTTTTCATCTGATCACTTTTGTCCAGAATGTGCTGAATTTTTTCAGGAATCTGGCTTAGCTCATTTATGTATTTTTTGGACTCATCTTTGCTAATGGTTCCTTTCATCAAAGCTAATTTTAGTGCCATTAGCACCAATACCGTTACCTGGCCTGTAAATGCTTTTGTAGATGCCACCCCAATTTCGGGCCCGGTATGCAAGTAAACACCAGCATCTGTTTCGCGAGCAATGGTTGAGCCAACAACATTTACAATACCAAAAACGGTAGCTCCATTGGCTTTAGCTTTTCTTAGTGCGGCCAATGTATCTGCTGTTTCTCCACTTTGTGATATAACAATTAATACATCATTTTCATCAATAATTGGATCTTTATATCTAAACTCAGAAGCATATTCTACTTCTACAGAAACACGAGCAAGATGCTCAATTAGGTATTCTCCAACCAAAGCCGAATGCCAGCTGGTACCACATGCAGCAATAATAATGCGTTTTGCGTCTACCAACTTATCAAGCGCTTTTGCTAATCCACCAAGTGTAATTTCGCCTGTTTCGGTATTAATTCGACCGCGCATACAATCAGAGATTGTTTTAGGTTGCTCGAATATTTCCTTGAGCATGAAGTAGGGATATCCACCCTTTTCAATTTCTTCAAGGCTCATTACCAATTCGTGAACTTCTTTTTCAAGCTGCACGTCATTTGAATCTAAAACCTGATAGCTATCTTTCATAATAACTGCAAGCTCTCCTTCATCCAAATACACCACTTTATCAGTGTATTCGGCTACTGCAGAAGCATCGGATGCAATTAACATTTCGCCATCTCCTACCCCAATTAATAATGGAGAACCTTTTCTTGCCACAATTATTCTATCGGGATAATCGGCATGAATCATAGCAAAACCATAAGCACCTGTAATTTGCGATATTGCTAATTGAATAGCCTTCTCAAAAGATAAATCCGATCGGGTTTCGATGACATTCTCAATAAGTTTGGCTGCTACTTCAGTATCTGTTTCTGAGTAGAATTCTATCCCTTCGTCTTCTAATTTTTTCTTTATTGATGTATAGTTCTCTATGATGCCATTATGAACCAAGGCTAATTTACCATGCTTTCCTGTATGAGGATGAGAATTAACATCGTTAGGCTCGCCATGGGTTGCCCAGCGCGTATGCCCAATTCCTATAAATCCATTCGCATTTGCCTTCCCACTAATGAGTTGCTGTAGTTCGTTAACTTTTCCTTTACACTTAATGGTGTTTAACTCCCCATTTAGTACCGCAATACCGGCCGAATCATATCCCCGGTATTCCATTCTTTTTAGCCCCTTAAGCACTACATCTTTAGCTTCTTTGAACCCTATATAGCCAATTATTCCACACATAGTATATCGTACAAGTTATTATTATCATTATGACTCTCTAAATTACGCTATTTTAGATTAAATTTAGACTCAAAATTGAATTAAAATTCTACTCATTACCTATGCAAATTTGTTTCTTTGATGATGAAAGCGCATCAAATTTTCTTCCCCTTACACTAACTCGCCCTGTTGACGATCTAAGGGTTGGTTTTTTAACGCTGCGTGAAAAGTGGATTATGTGGTTACATCCTAAGAGTATGAGCAGATTAACAAAACCATATTTGCATAGCATATTTTCATCGCCTGATATAAGCGACCAAGATGATTGTGTTTGGATAAATAGCAGATTGTTACCGACTAAATCCGTAGTTGAATGCATAAAAAAACTAGCGTTAGACGAAGCTTTATACCATAACAAACTCTTATTAGCTTGCAGAACAAACGGTAGCCAAAGCATTAACGCGTTTCAAAAACATACTTTACCTCAACCCAAAAAAACCACGGTTACTACCTCCCCCCCACGTTTGATTACTTTTTTTTGGGATATGCTACATTTAAATGGCGAAGAAATTGCCAGAGATATTGAATTAATGGGTTTGAAGCCTATTACCGCAAATACGAAGTTTAATTCAGTCACAATAACAAGTCCGGAACAAGTGTACATTGCCGAAACAGCTATTATAGACCCCGGTGTAATAATAATGGCTGACGAAGGACCTGTATTTATAGGGAACGAAGCAAAAATCGAAGCCGGCAGCATAATCAAAGGTCCGGTGGCTATCTGCGAACGTGCACAAGTTAAAATGAAAGCACGGATTTCAACATCCACTACAATTGGTCCGGTTAGCAAAGCTGGTGGTGAAATCAATAATTGTATATTTCATTCCTATTCGAACAAAAGCCATAACGGGTTTGCGGGAAACTCGATTTTTGGCCAATGGTGTAATTTGGCTGCGGGCACAATCACATCCAATTTAAAAAACAATTATGGACCAATTAAAATCCCGCATTGGGATACCGGAGAATTGAGCAGTGGTTCTGTTCAGTTTTTTGGAACTGTTTTTGGCGACTTTACAAAAACAGCCATACAAACCAGACTTAATGTTGGTACTATTTGCGGAGTAAGTTCTAACATTGTTAGCACCGGTTTTACTCCCAAAAAAATATCTTCCTTTACATGGTTAAATGATAACGGGCCTTCACCCTATCACTTTGATAAAGCTATTGACGCGATGCGCGCAATGATGGCTCGCCGTAACGTAGAATTAACGGAAGCCTACATTGCTATGATGAAAAAAATATTTTCTAATCAATCAACTTGAAAGAAAGCACACTTAACGACTGATCTGGATAAAAAGCAATCTCGCCTTGAAACTGCTCTATCAACGTTTTAAGCACTAAGATTCTCTCTTCAGTTTGAGCGAATATCTTGCTTGCTTGTTCGGTAAATACTGGGCAGTTGATGTAAATATTTACCAGTTCTTCGCCTCTCTTTAAATCCAGTTGTATGCGCATTCTATCTGAAACACTATCTCGATCAATTTGAGTAAGAATTTCGTTAATAAATAAACCTAATGGGATTAAATTAGATATTCCGGCAGTCATCTTACTTACCCTCTCCTCATCAACAACTGAAATATATTCACTGTTTAGGTGAAGCTCGAACACTTTTAAAATTGTTCTAGAAAGCGGAATTTTTACATAATCATCGAAATCGTATACCAACTCGTGTACAATTCCTATAGCTTTTACTCGAAAAATATTTGTGTCGAGAGCAGATTTAACCTTCGGATCGTTTTCGTTCATTTTATCAAGTTCCAGAAAAGAAGAAAACAGTGCTAAATTGTGTTTTACTCTATGATGAATTTCTTTTACCAGAACTTCCTTTTCCAATAGAAGATCTACAAGTCGTTCAGTTTTATTCAACAATTCTCGTGCATCTTGTTTTTCGCGAAGTACACGTTTTACAGCAAATGGTAATCGATCTAGGTGATCCTTTTGGATCACATCATCGGCACGATTTGAAAGCAACTCGATTTCCGTTTCTTTTGAAATCACTCCCGAAACAGAAATAAATGGAATCTCCGGAAAATGACGCTTCGTAAATTTTAAAGCGTCTTGCCCCGAATATTCTCCACTAATATTGTGATCGGAGATAATCAAGTCCGGCTTCCACTCCGTTAATGCCTGTTCAAATTCTCCCCCTTCATCGAGGTCTTTATACTCGAACTTTAAGCCCGACTTTTTCAATTTCCGGGTTATAAATTCTACATCGTACTTAGAATCTTCAAGAATCAGAATCTTAAAGAAATCTGTTACAATGCTCCCTTTTTCACTCTCACTGTTTTGATTCTTCATTTACACTTAACCAATAACGGCCTATTGAACTAATGGTATCCGCAAACTCTCTAAAAGATACAGGCTTAACCACATAACTATTTATTCCTAAGTTGTAACTTTCAATTATATCTTTATGTTCTCTTGACGATGTTAGCATTACTATAGGTAGATTTTTTACCCACTCATGCGACCTAATCTCCTTTAGCACTTCCAAACCATCTATCTTGGGCATTTTAAGGTCCAGCAAAATCAGCTTCGGTTTATGAGCGTGATTTTCGCTATTCGCAAAAAACTCTAAGGCTTCTTCCCCATCTTTTAAACGCACTACTTCTACATTTTTAATCGCTTTTTTAAGTGCAATTATCGCCAGTTCTGCATCATTATCGTCATCCTCTATTAAAACTATATCAAGGTTTTTCATCTATTTAAATGCGCTTATAATTTAAAGTAAAACGTACTTCCTACTCCCTCTTCGCTCTCCAGCCATATTTTTCCTCCATGACGTTCGATTATTTTCCGAACAATTGCAAGCCCAACCCCTGTTCCCTCAAAGGTTTTTGCGGAATGTAAGCGTTGAAATACCCCAAATATTTTGTCTTTGTATTCCATATTTATTCCAATGCCATTGTCCTTCACAAAGTAAATAATCTCTCCGCTCGCTGCCTTCGAACCTATAGTAATCTCGATATAATCTTTTGTAGATGAATACTTTAGTGCGTTTTCGATAAGATTATAAAACGCCTGTTTTAACATGGGTTCGTCGCCGGTACAATCTGGGATATTCTCGATATCGATTTTTACGTTTTTATTCCAATATGGCGATTGAGTAACCTCGTTAACCACTTGATGTACCATCTCTTCAACCACTACCGGTCTTCTATCAAGCTCTTCTCTACCCAAACGCGAGAATGCTAGTATATCGTCAATCAATTCGCCTAGTTTGATCGCACTAGCGTGCACAATGTTTAATAATCGATTCCCTTCCTCATGTAGTTGCTCTGCATATTCCTCTTTCAGTATTTCGGCATACCCGTTGATAGCGCGCAGAGGAGCTCTCAGGTCATGTGAAACAGAGTAACTGAACGACTCCAATTCTGCATTTGATTTTTGAAGCTCTTGGGTTTGTTCTTCTAAAGCGATCGCTGCTCTTTTTTGGTTATCGATATCTATAATCAACCCTTCAATTCCAACTACATCTCCTCCCTCGTATGTTGGATACCCGGTGGTTCTAACCCATATTTCTTTCCCATTTATATCTACTAAAACCCACTCCTCATCCCAGCTTTTACCTGTTTCCTGCGTTTCTTTAACAACTTCGTTTACTCGGTCACGGAAATCCTCCCGGTAAAAATTTATTCCCTCTCGTAAATACGTAGGGCTACCGGGTTCTAACCCATGAATTCGGTACACTTGATTCGACCAATAACTTTCTCCCGTTTTAAAATCTACACTCCAAGACCCAATTTTAGCTGCTTCCTGAGTAGAATTTAACACCTTAATTGCATTCTGAAGTTGTGTACGCTGTTGTTCTAATTCGTTTTGCAACCGGGTTTTCTCTTCAATCTCTGCCGTCAATTGGTCATTTATAATTTGAAGATCGGTTGGACTGGGTATCTTCAATGCTTCCGGCATATTCAAATACATTAAAAAAACAGTAGCCAGAGAAACACCTGCCATGGTTAATTTCATGAAACCAGCCAAATTATAGTACGGCACCCATACATTCACTGCAGAAATTGCGTGAACCGCGCCACATGAGATGATGAAAATCGCAAACATAAGAAACAGCCCTTTCATCTCTATTTTTCTTCGCTTTGAAACAAAATAGATTAGAAAAGCAGGGATCATGAAATAACTAAAAGCGGTTATTGTATCTCCTATTACATTAGACCATAAGGTTACCGGCTCCCATTGATAACACATCCCGTGCGGCATAAAACGGTCGTTCGTTAGACTTTTAAAAAAATCTATTACCCAATACATATACATACCTAAGAACCTCTAATCATTCTCTTAATTAAAACTGCTGCGTAATCTCACTATCCAATTTAGCCTAAAAACAGGCCGATGCAAGCAGTGTGGCTGTTTTTTCTATAATATTCGCCGGGTTGTAAGATACGTACTTACCCAATATTGATTTTGAATATTCGAAATGGTTACCCCGGAGGAGGTAGATGCGTGTAAAAACTGCTCTCCATTAATCATAACCCCAACATGATAGGTGGTTCTTCCTGTTTTAAAAAACACCATATCTCCAATTTTTAGATTTCTACGTCTCACAGAGCTCCCTATTTTCATTTGCTCTCGCGTGGTTCGTGGTAACGATACTCCTAAGTAGTCTTTAAAAACTACCTGCATAAAAGCAGAACAATCAATTCCTCTTCTTGAAGTACCTCCCAAAATATAGCGCGTGCCTCTCCAATCTTGTAATGCCTGATCTAGTTTTCCCCGTAACGCTCTTTCTGATCTTGAGAAATTAACCGGAACAGTAGCTTTAGCACCATCAACAACCGTTGGATTCTCCCATGGGATGGTACCACGCTGTACCACTCCACACGAAGTCAGGGCCAATCCCATAAATACTAAAAGCGCTAAATGTTTCACCAACCGCATCCAAAAAATTAAAAAAATAATATAGCTACTATTGTCTATTTTCACAGGTAAACATCACTAAAAGACAGATTATACTGCACTCATGAAATTATTGGTTAATATTGATCATGTGGCAACTTTGCGTAATGCCCGCGGCGAGGGTTACCCCAGACCCGTTGAAGCAGCCAAAGTTTGCGAAGAAGCCGGAGCGAGCGGAATTGTTTTTCATTTGAGAGGCGACCGAAGACACATCATGGATCACGACGTTGCAGAATTAAAAGCCGTAGTTAAAGGGACTCTTGACTTCGAAATGGCTGCCACTGATGAGATGATAAAGATATTGCTCGAAACTAAGCCACATCTTTGCACTTTAGTACCCGAAGGACGAGAGGAATTAACTACCGAAGGAGGATTAAATTTAGAAGCTGTTTATGATGATTTTAGAGATCGTGTATTTCCTGCCATTAAGCCATCAGGCATCGAGATCAGCTTATTCTTAGATCCAAATCGAAAAGACATTGAATTGGCTGAAAAACTTGGTGCCGACGCTATCGAATTACACACCGGTAATTATGCCAATGCAGCAACTAAAGATGAACAAAAACAGGAATTATTACGCCTACGGGAAGCGGCAATTTTAGCCCATCAACTTGGTATGAAAGTAAATGCAGGGCATGGATTAAACCTTCAAAACTTGCCCACTTTAATAGAGGTGGTTCCTTATTTGAACGAAGTTAGCATTGGGCACGCTTTGATTAGTCAGGCCGTTTTTTGGGGACTTCCGAAAACAGTAAAATCGTATATCGAAATATTAAGCTTACACGACGACCTGCAATGAGTGCATCCGTTGAACATAAATCGGGATATGCAGCTATTGTAGGAAAGCCCAACGCAGGAAAATCTACCTTGATGAACCAGATTTTGGGCACCAAATTATCGATTGCCACACACAAAGCGCAAACAACGCGCCATCAAATTGTAGGCATTCACTCGGATGACCACTCTCAAATTGTTTTTTTGGATACGCCCGGTATCATAAATCCAAAGTATGAGCTGCAAAAAGCAATGATGCGATTTGTTGAAAAAGCTGAAAAAGATGCCGATGTAATTCTATTTATTGTTGATGTTCAAGATCACAAAATCCCCGATTTCGCCTTCACAGAACTAAAACGGTTTCATAAACCGGTAATTCTAGTTATTAATAAAATTGACACCGTTTCTCAGGATGATGCCACCCAAAAGGCCGAACAACTTCAATCAAAATACAAGTTTGCCGAAACGGTGTTTACATCAGCATTACAAAACGAGGGCATAGAAGGATTACTCAACGCCATCTCTCAACATTTAAAACCGGGACCTCCTTTCTACCCAAAGGATGAATTGAGTGAACATCCGATTCGATTTTTTGCCTCTGAACTCATCCGCGAACAACTTATTCTTCAATATCATGAAGAGCTACCCTATTCGGCAACAGTTGAAGTAATCCAATATCAAGAGCGGGAAGATTTGGATTATATCAATGCTGAAGTGATTGTGAATCGAAACTCCCAAAAAGGGATGATTATTGGCAAAGGTGGAAAAGCCATTAAGCAATTGGGGATGGAAGCCCGGAAATCCATCGAAGAGTTTATCGGACGAAAAGTATTCTTAGACCTTCATGTGAAAGTGCGCGAAAAGTGGCGCAACAACGAGCAAATGGTTCGCAATTTGGGTTATCGGGCTTAAAAACGTTAATTCAACCAAAAATACCATGATAGAGTCGGTTGAAGAATTTTTGGAAGATGGATGCGGACGGTGCCAGTATTTCGCAACTCCGGATTGCAAAGTAAACTCATGGCGTAATGAACTGATCGCATTGCGTGAAATCTTGCTTAAAACTGAGCTTCAGGAAGAATTGAAATGGAGCAACCCTTGCTACACGTACGATGGTAAAAACATTCTGATGCTCAGTGCTTTGAAAAATCAGGCTGTGATTGGTTTTTTTAAAGGTGTTCTGCTTAACGATCCTAAGAACCTTTTGGTAAGTCCTGGAAAAAGCTCTCAATCTGATCGAAGACTCTATTATACCGACGTAGATACCATTCATGATCAGGAATCAATTATCTTGGATTATGTGGCAGAAGCTATCGAAATTGAGAAAAAAGGATTAAAGGTAGAATTCAAGAAAAACCCGGAGCCTGTCCCTGAAGAATTAGTAGCTGTTTTTGAAACCGATCCCGCGCTAAAGACGGCCTTTTTTGATCTTACTCCCGGTAGGCAACGAGGATATATTCTCCATTTCTCACAGTCTAAGCAGGCCAAAACCCGCTTCTCAAGAATTGAAAAGTGTAGACCAAAAATTATGGCGGGAAAAGGATTCCACGATAGATAATCACAAATTGTGCATACAGCTCGCGCAGAATTTTATTCTACTCGTTTAATTTTTTCAGAATTAAAGTAAAAATTACAACCCTTTTTCAAGCTTTTAAAGAATATTATTCTGCATGAAATTTAAAAACTTAGCCTACCAAGTTAAGTATTCGAACTGTATTGCCGAAAAAACCTAATCACTAAGGTTGTTTATAAGCAGTACAAGCCTTAAGCTTTGAGTAATGAAATTTTCAATCCCAAATACTATGTGTAAGCCTGTTTGCTGTAAACGCATGTGCATGATGATGCGCACTTAGGGCTTTGTATAATTAGTTTCACAACAAAGCCCTTTTGAATGCAATAACAGAAGGGCTTTTTTGTTGGATTTCAATTTTCATTCGTTCTTTTAAAATCTATTGCATTCTCATTAAGAAAGGTGGAGGGATCAGGTCCTACGAAGCCTTGGCAACCGCCGCGAATATCGAAAGCCGTTCGTGGAAAGGTGCTACATCCTGCCTGATGAAATAATCTTCATCGGGAAAAAATGAGTTCGAAAGATGTTGGCATAAAGCCTTGTTCGGACTCAACGAACAAGGCTTTTTTTATTTAATTAAAACAACATCACTCACAATAGAATCATCATGAGCAACGACTTATCAACTCGATCACTTCGCTTCGAAACTCTTCAATTACACGCCGGTCAGCAACCTGACCCAACTACGGGCGCACGTGCCGTTCCGATTTATCAAACTACCTCTTACAATTTCAATGATTCAGAGCATGCCGCGAATCTGTTTGGGTTAAGAGAGTTCGGGAATATTTATACCCGAATTATGAATCCAACTACCGATGTGTTTGAAAAACGAGTAGCCGCATTAGAAGGTGGGGCCGCTGCTTTGGCAACTGCATCCGGTCAGGCAGCACAATTTCTGGCTATTTCAAACCTGGCTGCGGCGGGAGATAACATCATCTCGACACAGAATTTATATGGAGGAACCTACAATCAGTTTAAAGTTACGATTCCACGCCTCGGAATTGATGTGCGATTTGCAGAAGAAGATACCGTCGAAGGTTTTGAAAAGTTGATCGACGACAATACCAAAGCTTTTTATGTGGAATCGATTGGAAACCCACGTGGAAATGTGGCCGACTTCGAAGGATTAGCCAAGTTAGGTGAGAAATACGGCATTGCATTAGTTGTAGATAACACTTTTGGTGCTGGTGGAGCAATTGTTCGCCCAATTGATCACGGAGCCAATGTAGTAACAGCGTCGGCGACCAAATGGATTGGAGGTCATGGCACCTCGATTGGTGGTGTGATTGTAGATGGCGGTAATTTCAATTGGGGCAATGGTCGTTATCCGTTATTCAGCGAACCTTCACCTGGATATCACGGACTTAATTTCTGGGAAGTTTTTGGTACCGATGGTCCGTTTGGAAATATTGCCTTTGCTATTCGTGCTCGTGTCGAAGGCTTGCGCGATTTCGGTTCTTCTCAGTCTCCTTTCAACAGCTTTCTGCTACTTCAGGGATTAGAAACCTTATCTCTTCGAGTGGAACGACACAATCAAAATGCGCTAAAACTTGCTAATTATTTGAAAGAAAGTGAGGCCGTTGAATGGGTGAACTTTACCGGCTTGGAGGAACATCCGCATCACGAACGAGCGCAAAAGTATTTCACCAAAGATCATTTTGGATCGGTACTCACCTTTGGTGTAAAAGGTGGATACGATGCTGCAAAATCGTTCATTAACAATGTGCAGCTTTCCAGTCACTTAGCAAATGTAGGTGATGCCAAAACCTTGGTAATACATCCTGCATCCACCACCCATCAACAACTTAACGAAGCAGAACAAAACGCAAGTGGAGTAAAAGCCGATCTGATTCGAGTTTCGGTTGGTATCGAGCACATCGATGATATCATCGAGGATTTTGAATTGGCTTTCAAAACCATTGCTGTAACCGCATAAAGAACCCTCACCATCGAACAGCAACAAAGAGTCGGGATCGTATCCTCGATTCCGACTCTTTTCTTAATCTATGAACGAATTACACACCTTTACTTTTTCTGAAAATTTTATCACAGAGTTTGGCGAAGAACTCCGAAAACCCCATTTGGCCTATCAAACATGGGGAAAACTTAGCGACCAAAAAAACAATGTAATTCTGATTTGCCACGCTCTTACCGGAAACTCAGACGCGAGCGATTGGTTTAGTGGACTTTTCGAAACCGGTGGAATAATCGATCTCGATAAACACTTTGTCATTTGTATAAATCACCCCGGAAGTTGTTATGGTTCTATTGGACCAACTTCTATCGATCAAATTCTAGGGAAACCTTATCAGGCTAATTTTCCTGAATTAACCATTCGCGACATTGTTCGTTTAGAGCAGCAATTGTTGGATGAACTTGGAATCCAAGAGATCGAACTTATCATCGGCGGCTCAATGGGCGGCATGATTGCTTTAGAATTTAGTGTGATGGATTCCCGCATTAAGTCTGCCTGCCTGATCGCTATGGGTGCTTCTCATTCGGCATGGGCCGTAGGCATTAGTGAAGCTCAACGAATTGCTATCAAAGCTGATAAAAACTGGAACTACGGTTTTTATTCAAATGATTCCCCTCCTGCTCAAGGTTTAGCCGCTGCTCGTTCAATGGCTATGATCACTTATCGAAGTCAGCAAGATTATGAACGAAAATTCGGCCGAAACTGGAATATCCAGAAAAAGCAGTTTGAAGTAGAATCCTATTTAGGCTACCAAGGCGAGAAGTTAGTGCAGCGTTTTGATGCAAATTCTTATATCACCTTAACCAAAGCTATGGATTCTCATGATATTGCCCGAGGGCGCGGCACAGTTAAATCTGTGCTAGAGCGACTCACTATCCCCATTCTTATCATCGGTATCGATTCAGATTTGCTTTACCCCATCCACGAACAAATTGAACTCGCCGAACACCTTCCAAACTCTACGTTTAGAGAAATTAAATCCAAATACGGTCATGATGCTTTTTTGATTGAGTTCGAGCAGATGAACCGAGCATTGCGTCAATTCCGGGAACAGCCCCACTCTTCTTTGATTGATTAGTTTTTCGTTGCTGATTGCTGGTTGCTGGTTGCTGGTTGCTGGTTGCTGGTTGCTGGTTGCTGGTTGCTGGAATAAAAGTTAATCATCACATCACTCACTCCTCACTTCATCACTTCATCATCAAAAAATTAATTCTTACCCACGTTGTGGATTTAATTTGACAGATTATGGTAAAGAAGGGTACATTGTGGAGTGATGTGGGAGAAAGTGGGGACTTTTCTTTTACAGATCATTTAGCAATCAAATCATCCATTCCGCGGGTATCGTGCATAGTTTTAAAGGCCAATACGAGCATAGTATCGACGATAAAGGACGTATTTCCTTCCCGGCGAAACTGCGCAAACTGGTAAATCCTGACGCACAGGATCGCTTTGTAGTGGTACGCGGAATCGAATCCTGCCTTTATTTATACCCCGAAAATGAGTGGCTGAACGTGGAAGCAGCGCTCAATCAGGCCAACAATTTTACCCGCGCCGGCCGTATTGCTAAACGTAACTTTCTTCGCTTTGCCGAAGACATTTCTCTCGATAAACAGAATCGTATCGCAATCCCCAGCGACCATTGCACCTTTGCCGGAATCAGTTCTAAAGCTGTTTTTATAGGTATGGGGCAATACATCGAAATCTGGTCCCCCGAAAATCTGCAAAAAGCGGATGAAAGCCTTGATGCAGATGCTTTTGAAGAAATTTTTGAGCAAGTGATGGGAGGCGGAAACTCTTCCGATGCTGATTAAGATGAGTACATATCACCAGCATATCCCGGTAATGCTTGGCGAATGCCTAGAGGGTTTAATCACAAATCCTTATGGCATTTATATAGACGGCACTCTTGGCGGTGGCGGCCATTCCAAAGCTATTCTTGATCAATTATCCCCGAATGGAACTCTCTTTTCAATTGATCAGGATGATGAAGCCATTACTGCAGCGTCTAAATATATAGGTCAAGATGAACGTTTTAACATATTAAAAGGAAACTTCGGCTACCTGACTACACTTCTACCTCCCCAGTATCATGGTCAGGTAACCGGAATCCTTTTAGATTTAGGTGTTTCCACTCATCAAATAAAAGCCGGCGAACGCGGATTCAGTTTTCAGGAAAACGGCCCTTTGGACATGCGTATGGGCAACATGACCGGCCTTACTGCTTACGAAGTAGTTAACAACTACGAATATGAGCAGCTTCGGGATATCATATTTCATTATGGAGAAGAAAAAGCGAGTCGTAAGATTGCACAATCTATTATTGAACACCGCCCCATTGAAACTACCGGTGAGTTAAGAAAAGCCGTTTCTGAAGTAGTAAATCCAAAGTTTGAAGTAAAATCGCTGGCCAGAGTATTCCAAGCGATCCGGATTGAAGTAAATCAAGAGTTAGAAGTTTTAAAAGACGTTTTGAAGCAATCCCTAGAAGTATTGCAGGAAGGCGGACGATTAGTTGTGATGTCATATCATTCGCTTGAGGACCGATTGGTTAAGAGATTTTTAAAAGCAGGAAATTTTGAAGGAAAGGTTGAGAAAGATTTTTACGGCAACAATTTATCCCCATTTTGCCTGATCAATAAACAGGTGATCACCCCATCTGATCATGAAGTTGCCAAAAACCCCGCAGCACGGAGCGCTAAACTCCGCATTGCTGAAAAAATAAACGGAGGTGGCTCATGATGGTGCAATCCCCACTTAAGCGTCGCGAAGTGCAGCCCAATCTCCGAAAAGTCCCTAAACCTGACATATCAAACACCACTGCCTCCGCCAAAAAGCAATCGAATGCAAAAAAAGCTTCCGATTTTTCAACAAGCAGCATCCCAAAAATTAAACCGGGAACCGTAATACTCTGTTCGATTATTATCGGAGCATTAGGCTTTGCCTATCTCACACACGTTTTTGCTACCCAGCGATTGCTAGAAGAAGTTCAAGCTTTGGAGAATGAATTTAACAAAGCCCGCCAAACTCACGATGAGTTAAAATTGCAGTACGATCGAATGGTTGGTCCGGCAGAGATTTATGATAAAGCACAAGCTGCCGGATTTATTAATGGCGGCCCAGCCGAATACGTTATTGAGGTGGAAGAATGACGGAACATCGCACTTCTATATTAAGCAGAATGTTTATCGTGCTGGGATTTTTGTTTTTGATCCCATGTGCGCTTGCGTTCCAGCTTATCCGCATTAATTATGTAGAAGGTGACGGATTGCGCACACTTTGGACCAAACAAGCCATCGATGAAATACCGATACCTGCTCAACGTGGTAATATTTACGATAAAAACGGAACACTGCTTGCCACCAATGTCGCTGATTATCAAATTGCGCTGGATCCAAAAGTACCGGGCTTAACTCGTAATCAGATTAACACATTGCTTGCCAAATTAGGGCAGGTAACAAGGCAACCGGCTTCTATCTATCAACAAAAAGTAAACGATGCGCCTAGCCGTTCACGCTATGTTGTGCTTGCAAAGAATTTAACCGGTATCCAAAAAGATGAAATTGCACAGCTTGGTATCAAGGGAGTAATCATTGAGGAGAATTTCCGACGAAAATATACCTTTGGCTCACTTGCTGCGCATTCAATCGGTTTTGTTAATCATTCGATGAATGGCCGCACCGGTATCGAAGCCTTTTACAATGATGAATTGAATGGTGAGGATGGTGTTCAACAAGTGCGTAAAGATCCCTTCAATCGTGTATTCGAATATGTAGGCGCGCCCAAAAAATTGCCCATCGATGGTTATTCGCTACACACTACCATTGATGCTTACATACAAGCCATTCTTGAAGACGAACTGAAAGCTGGTGTTGAAAAGCACAACGCAAACTACGGAACCGGAATCATTATGGATCCAAAAACAGGTGCAATATTGGCATTGGCCAATTACCCGACCTATGATCCGAATTTTCCGGGAAGTAGCGAAGATGAAAACCGGCGTAATTTTGCCATTTCTGATATGGTAGAGCCCGGATCAACCTTTAAATTGGTTACTGCCATCGCTGCGGTTGAGCAAAATAAGGTTGATTTCGATGAAATTTTTGAAACACCCGAAGATGGTGAAAAAGTAATCCATGGACTCACCCTCCGCGATCACGATCCGCTGGGGAATATCGATTTTGAAGAGGTAATGCGGCAATCATCTAATATCGCGACAGCGGAATTAGCTATGCGCCTTGATAACGATCGTTTCTATCAATATGCAAGAAATTTAGGATTTGGCACTCCTACTTATGTAGACATTGCCGGCGAGGAAAGTGGTAGAATGGCAAAACCTTACGAATGGAGTATGGTAAGTTTGCCGTGGATGTCGCACGGTTACGAATTGCTGAGCACTCCGATACAGGTTGCTCAAGCGTATGCTGCTTTTGCCAACGAAGGGTTATTAATGCGCCCATACATTATTGATCGTATTGAAGACAATAATGGAAATATCCTGTCTGAGCATGAACCCGTTGAAATTCGCAGAGTTGCCAAGAAGAAAACACTTCAGAAATTGCTTCCTGTTTTTGAAAGTGTGGTTAGTGATACCGGAACCGGAGAATTTGCACAAGTAGAAGGCTTACGAATTGCCGGTAAAACGGGCACTGCTAAGAAAGTTGTAGACGGCCGCTATACAAGTAATTACAGAGGTTCTTTCGTGGGATTTTTTCCGGTTGAAAACCCAAAATATGTGTGCCTAATCATGTTAGACGAGCCCAAACCAATTGGTTATGGCGGGTATACTGCTGCACCAATATTTCGTGAAGTCGCAAAACGTATTTCCGGCCTGGATGATGACTTAAGAAATCAAATGATGACCGAACCTTTAGCATCTCAGTCAGAATTTCAAATTACCCCAAACCTGGTAGGACTTTCATCCACAGAAGCTCAACAGCTTGCAGAAATCATGAATGTTGAACTAAAGACAGTTGGAACTAACGGCTTTGTGAGTCAGCAATTTCCTGCCGCTAACGACACACTTTGGGCCGGAAAGGAATTAGAAGTAACTATTTCCAGCAGCTACGCATCGTCGGATACAGCACAAGTTAGAGAAGGCTATACGCGCATACCGGATGTAAAAGGATTAAGTATGCGAAATGCTGTAGCTATGCTAAAGAACGCAGGTTTAGAAATTGAAAAAATTGGATCAGGAACGGTGTTCGCACAGTTTCCTAAACAAGACCAGATTATGAGAAAAGGCGGTAAAGTTACCATTCGGGGTAAGGCAAGATCGCTGGAAACGGTAACTATCGCAAAACTGGACTAACGATTGAACTTAACTGAACTGATAGCACTTATTAATCCCTTAGATGTGTCTAACAAAAAGTTAGATATACAGCTGAATGGGGTCCATCAGGATAGCCGAAAGGTTGTACCGGGATCTGTTTTTATTGCAATCAGAGGTAGCGAAGTAGATGGGCATATGTTTTTAGAAGATGCCATTGCTCGAGGTGCAAACGTACTTATTTGCGAGGAATCGTTTTACACCGATGCCAAAGACGTATGCGTGATTGAGGTAGAAAGTACTCGTGAAATTCTGGGAACTATCGCCCAAAAATTTGCCGGGAACCCTGCTACACAACTCACCATAGTTGGAATAACGGGAACCAACGGGAAAACGACCGTTGCTACTTTGGTGTACCAAGTGTTAACCAAACTTGGTAAAAGAGCTTCTTTATTAGGTACCGTTTCTAAACGAATTTTAGACGTAGAATTTGATAGCGCGCTTACAACAAGCGATCCTATTGAGCTTGCTACTGATATGAAAAAAATGATAGAAGCCGGATCGGAATACTTGATTATGGAAGTATCATCGCACGCACTTTCGCAAGCTAGAGTTAGTGGCTTCGATTTTAGAGTGGCAGCTTTTACCAATCTCTCTCACGATCATCTTGATTACCATAGCACGGTTGATGATTACGCGAAAGCAAAAAAGCTGTTATTCGATCATTTACCCGAAACAGCAACCGCTGTTGTAAATATTGATGATGTTCGTGGGCATTACATGATTTCTGATACCAAAGCCATGGTGGAAGAATTCAGTTTTAAGACGCAAGACAATCACATCCTTCAAAATTCTGCCAATGGGTTAACACTGATTGTTGATGAAGTGAATATAAAATCGCCATTGATGGGCGATTTCAATGCTTATAATGTGGCTGAAGCATTTTTGATTTGCAAAACCCTTGGGT
This sequence comes from Balneolaceae bacterium, assembly GCA_965228545.1. Classification (GTDB taxonomy): domain Bacteria; phylum Bacteroidota; class Rhodothermia; order Balneolales; family Balneolaceae; genus HXMU1420-13. Next base: position 3,370,293 of record OZ245822.1, on the reverse strand, counting down.
TTGAAGGTAACAGCATCGCCAAAGCTTTACAGTCTTGCAGCGGAGCAAGTGGCCGTATGGAAACCGTGGTGGTTGAGGGCGATCATTTACCCGTTGTAATTGTTGATTACGCCCACACACCCGATGCCCTTGAAAATGTGTTATCAACACTTGCTAAGCTTAAAAAAGAAAATGGAAAATTGATTTGTGTATTTGGTGCCGGTGGGGATAGGGATCCTACAAAACGACCGGAAATGGCACGTGCTGCTACTAAATACGCCGATCAACTCTTTGTTACGAGTGATAATCCAAGATTCGAAAATCCCGATGTTATTATTGATCAAATTCTAACCGGATTTGATAAAAAAGAGCATGTAATCACTCAATCAGATCGTAAAGAAGCCATTCAGTCAGCTATCAAATCAGCTAAAAGTAACGACATCGTTTTGATTGCCGGTAAAGGGCACGAAGATTATCAGGACATCCGTGGAACCAAGCATCCCTTCAATGATTATGAAATCGCGGAAGCGGCATTGCAACAAAAAAAGGAGGACCACTGATGCTTTACGAATTATTTGACTGGCTGGAAAAAACTTATGAATTCCCCGGCGCCACGGCTATGGCATTTATCTCAACGCGAACGGCATTGGCTGCTGTTTTTTCACTGTTGATCAGTTTATTTATCGGACGAAGAATCATCAAATGGCTCAGCAAAATGCAGCTTAAAGAAGTGATTCGTGAGGATGTTGGGCTCGACCATCATATCGAAAAAGTAGGCACACCATCAATGGGCGGGGTTATCATCTTACTTGCCACATTAATACCAACCGTTCTTTTTGTTAGAATGGACAGCATTTATGGCTGGCTCATTTTCTTTGTGATGTTTTCATTGGGCATCGTTGGCTTTATCGATGATTACATCAAAGTGGTAAAAAAGGACAAAAGCGGTCTTGCCGGTCGATTTAAAATAGCCGGTCAGGTTCTTGTGGGTCTGGTTCTCGGAAGTGTATTGTACTTCCATCCCGATTTTGAGGCGTTTAATACACTTTCTACGGTTCCTTTTGCTGCCGATTTGAATATCGATTATGCATTTTTCGGTGAACAGTGGGGATGGGTAATTTATCTGCCACTCGCTGTATTTATCATAACTGCTGTAAGTAATGCAACCAATCTTACTGATGGATTAGATGGTCTGGCTTCCGGTATTTCTGCAATTTGTGGGTTTGTATTCGCCATTTTTGCCTATGTATCCGGTCGGGTTGATTTTTCGGGTTTCCTCGACATTATGTATCTGCCCGGTGCCGGCGAGCTAACCATTTTTTGTGCGGCGTTAGTTGGCGCGTGTATGGGTTTTCTGTGGTATAATACCAATCCTGCTTCCGTATTTATGGGCGATACCGGCTCACTTGCCTTAGGCGGTGCTTTTGGTGCGCTTGCATTGATGTTACACAAAGAACTTCTGCTTCCATTTATTTGCGGCGTTTTCTTTTTCGAAACGCTTTCGGTGATAATTCAAACAACCTATTTCAAATACACCAAGCGAAAGTATGGCGAGGGACGGCGAGTCTTTTTGATGGCACCCATTCATCACCATTTCGAGAAAAAAGGTTGGAGCGAACAAAAAATTGTGGTTCGATTCTGGATTATAACGGTACTCCTTGGCCTGATAAGTTTACTAACACTGAAGATTCGATGAGAGATGTAACCGGTAAACATATCGCCGTGATTGGAGCCGCCCGAAGTGGAGTTGCTGCTGCTTTATTGCTAAAGCAGAAAGGCGCTGATGTATTCGTTTCTGATTTTGGAAAAATCTCGGGAGAAACTCAGCACACTTTGCATTCGAATGGTATAAATTTCGAGCAAGGCGGGCATACCGAACGTGCGCACGCCGCGGATTTTGTGGTGTTAAGTCCGGGCGTTCCAACGCAAGCACCCATTGTGCAACATCACTTAAACAGCCAAACACCGGTTTATTCTGAGATTGAAGTAGCTAGTTGGTTTACCAATCAAAAAATTGTGGCTACTACCGGAAGTAATGGAAAAACAACCGTTACGAGCTGGTTGGCACACATGTGGAAAACAGCGAAGGTTGATCACTCTCTTGCAGGAAATATTGGCTATCCATTTTCCAAGAAAGTGTTGTCGGCAACCGGTACGCATATTCTTGAAGTATCGAGTTTTCAGTTGGATCATATCGATTCGTTTACACCACATATCAGTGTGCTGCTGAACATTACGCCTGATCACCTTGATCGCTATGCTAACGATATGAGATTGTATGCTGCCTCGAAATTCAGAATTACTGAAAATCAGAATAACGACCATTTTTTCATCTACAATTTCGACGACCCCCTTATTCAAGGGCATGTTGCTCGATTACAACAAGTAGAAAATCGACCAAAGCTTTGGGGGTTTTCATCAAAAAACGAAGTGCCCGAAGGCGCTTTTGTCTACAACGATCACATCATCTTCAGATTTAATAACAACGAGGAATCGCTCATGCCTGTGCACGAACTAGGATTACCCGGTAATCACAACCTGCAAAACGGATTGGCCGCAGCATTGGCTGCACGAGCCGGTGAAATTAAGAACGAAGCGATTCGTGAAAGCCTGAAAACATTTAGTGGTGTTGAGCATCGGCTGGAAATGGTACGAAATGTAGATGGTGTGAAATACATCAACGACAGTAAGGCCACCAACGTAAATGCCGTTTGGTTTGCATTGGATAGCTTCAATGTACCGCTCACACTTATTATGGGTGGCCGTGATAAAGGCAACGACTATGAAGAAATCAAGTTTTTGATTCGCGATAAGGTACACACCATCATCGCGATTGGAGAATCGAAAGATAAAATTGAAGCCGAGTTAGGAAAAACAGCTCCGAAATTTGAGAAAGCCGATTCTATGCGGGATGCCGTCCGAATTGCAAAGAAAGGAGCTAAAAGAGGCGAAGTAGTGCTGTTAAGTCCGGCATGCTCTTCGTTCGACATGTTCGACGATTACGAGCACCGAGGTAAAGTTTTTAAAGAAGAAGTAGCAAAGCTCTAGCGAGCTAATAATCAATTTTCAATTCACAAATGACAAACAATAGCGCAAATATCAAAAATCAAAATTATGTGAGTGCTCTCTTGAAAAGCTCAGTTTTGTTGATTTTTGGAATTTGCTGATTGGAATTTAGAACGAAGTGATCCACACCAGTCCAAATAACAATTTAAACCACGTGTTGGGAACCAGCCTCGAGGATATCGACTCCGGGAAGCAGGGCAGCGATCGTGTGTTATTAATGGCCATCATCATGCTGATGATGTTTGGCGTGCTGGCGGTGTATTCATCTATAGCATTCTTTGCTGAATCGAACGATACCTCTGCTTTTGCTCTAGTTAGTCGACATGTAGTAAAGGTAGCTATCGCATTTTTTGTGATGCTTTTTGTTTCTAAGATCAACTACCATACCCTCGCTAAATTTTCGAGAATCAGCATGATGATCAGTTTACTGCTTTTGGTGGCGGTATTGGTATTTGGGACCGAACAATTCGGAGCAAAGCGCTGGCTGAATGTTGGTGGCTTCAGTTTTCAACCTTCTACCCTTGCAACGGTTGCGCTTCTACTACATGTAAGTGTATTACTAAGCGAAAAACAAGAGTACGTCAAAGACTTCAAGAAATCGTTCATTCCCATAATGGTTTGGGTAACCATCACCTGTGGACTTATTGGAATTGAAGATTTTAGTTCAGCCGGTATTTTGATGGGAATCTGTTTAGTGATGATGTTCATCGGGCGAATCAGTGTGCTTCAAATGGGTTCTATGGTTGCCATAGCCTTACTTGGCGGAGTTTTACTATTGAACCAATCCACCAATCGACAAGATCGAATTGAACAATATGTTGAGCAGATCAAAAATATTGAAACCGAAAAATTTTTAACCGGATCGGGTTATCAGGCACAACAAGCACACATTGCTATCGCTAAAGGAGAATTATTTGGGGTAGGAATCGGAAAAAGCACTCAACGTGATTTTCTACCCGCCCCTTATAACGATTTCATTTTTGCGATTATCGCCGAAGAATACGGCTTCTTTGGTGCTATGAGTTTGATCGTCATTTTCAGCCTCATTTTGATTCGAGGAATTGTATTTATCGCTCGAAAAGCTGAAGACACTTTGGGCGCTTTACTAGCCGTAGGATGCACCCTTACTATTGTACTTTTTGGTTTCGTTAACGCAAGTGTTGCCAGTGGGTTACTACCGGTAACCGGTCTCCCCATGCCCTTTGTTAGTTATGGTGGAACAAACATGCTCTTTGCAGGCTTGATGGTGGGCATATTGCTCAACATCAGTAAACACAGTAAAGAGAGGAGGCCCTTTTATGCGTAATCCAAGAATCTTAATCGCCGCAGGTGGCACCGGTGGGCATGTTTATCCGGCCATTGCCATTGCAGATGCTATAAAATCTGAACATGTTGAAACCGAAATTCGATTTGTCGGCACAAAAAATCACATGGAATGGCAAGCTGTTCCTAAAGCCGGCTACGATATCGAAAATGTATGGATCAGTGGTTTTCATCGTCGATTGACAGCAAAAAACCTATTATTCCCAATCAAATTGATCACTGCTCTGGCACAAAGTTTCTCTATCCTATCGAGGTTCAAACCTGATGTGGTCGTTTCATGCGGTGGATATGTTGCCGGCCCTGTAGGTTGGGTTGCCGGAAAGAGATCTATCCCGGTTGTGATTCAGGAACAGAATAGCTTTCCCGGTGTAACTAATCGGTTGTTAGCAAAATTCGCGACTAAGATTTTCACTGCTTTTGAAGAAGCTGATCGATTTCTTCCGGCTTCTAAAACAATGATAACAGGCAATCCAACTCGCTCTACATTAACACAAGTTGATAAGAAAACCGGACTAAACGCTTTTGGATTTAATGATTCTCATCCTGTGCTTTTAGTGATGGGTGGAAGTGGTGGCGCAAAATCCATCAATGAAGCGATACTAGAAAATCTTGATGAGCTACACCATAAAGCAGGTCTTCAGATAATCTGGCAATGTGGTTCTCGCTATTACGATGAGCTAACAACCAAAGTAGATGAAGCTAGTTATCCCAAACTACGACTCACCGCATTTATTGATTCTATGCCAGAAGCGTATGCTGCTGCGGATTTGGTAATTAGCCGAGCCGGAGCAAGTTCGTGCAGCGAATTTATGATGATTGGAATGCCCAGCGTTCTGATTCCATCCCCAAATGTAGCCGGAGATCATCAAACACAAAATGCCCAAGCAATGGCGGATGCAGGCGCTTCTGTGCTGGTTAAAGACCAAGAAGCAACTTCCGCAATCAGCGAACTGATTTCTAAACTAATAAATGATCAACATCGCTTGAAGGAAATGAATAAAGCGGCATTGGCTCTAGCCAAACCGGATGCCGCAAAAACCATCGCACAAGAAATTTTAACCCTCGCAAAATCCCGATTAAATTAATGAGCAAGCAATTTGAAACACAGCCTGTTTTTGGTAGAACCCGACATATCCACATGGTGGGGATTGGCGGGATTGGTATGAGTGGTATGGCTGAAATTCTCATTCATCGCGGATATAAAGTCACCGGATCTGACGGCTCGTTGAGTGAAACTACTCGACGATTAGAAGAATTGGGCGCTACAATTTTTGAAGGTCATGCCGCCGAGAATATTGAAGGCGCCGATGTAGTGGTATTCACAAGTGCGGTAAAAGCCGATGAAAATGTAGAAACAAAAGCTGCACTGAAAAAGCGAATCCCGACCATCAAACGGGCAGAAATGCTCGCTGAGCTAATGAAAATGAAGTTTGGGATCGGTGTGGCAGGCACCCACGGTAAAACCACCACCACTACCATGATTGGCCTGGTTACACGCGAAGGAAATTACGACCCAACCATTATGGTGGGCGGAAAAGTGCACAGTTTTGATAAGACAAACGCTGTTGTTGGAAAAGGCGATGTGATCGTAGTTGAAGCCGACGAGTTCGACCGTACGTTCCTTCGCCTTACCCCTTCAATTGCCATTATTACCAACATAGAGGCCGAACATCTCGATATCTACGATGATCTCGACGACGTAAAAGGCGCGTTTATCGACTATGCCAATAAAGTTCCTTTTTATGGAGCAGTTGTTGTTTGCCTGGATGATCCCAATGTTCGAAGTATTCTCCCACATCTAGAGCGAAGAATAATCAGCTATGGATTAACCCCACAGGCTAAAATCCGGGCCACCGATCTGCAAATGAATCAGTTTAACAGCACATTTACGGTACTTCAGGATGGCGAGAAATTAGGTGTTATTACCTTGAAAGCGCCGGGCGAACACAATGTAAAAAATGCATTAGCTGCTGTAGCAACCGGTTTAGAGCTTAATATCGACTTTAAATTGATTAAGCAAGGTCTTGAGAATTTCGAAGGCGTTTACCGCCGGTTCCAATTAAAGTACAACAATGGAGTGATGGTGATCGACGATTACGCCCATCATCCTACCGAGGTAAAAGCAACGCTTGAAGCGGCAAATTCCGGATGGCCGGATCGTCGGGTAGTAGCAGTATTTCAACCTCATTTGTATTCGAGAACTCAGGAATTATACAAAGAATTTGGCCTCTCCTTTTTCGATGCCGAGGTAATGGTGGTTACAGATGTATATCCATCACGCGAAAAACCCATTGAAGGAGTGACAGGAAAATTAATTGCAGACACCGCCTCAACATACGGTCATAGAAATGTGGTGTATGTAGAAGACAAAAACGAGGTGCATGAACGGCTGAAAGAAATCATCAAGCCCGGTGATATCATCATTACGATGGGTGCCGGTGATATTTATAAATCGGGAGATAAGTTTGTAGAAGAGATTGAATCCGGAACGTTTAAAATTGCAGCGCACGATTGAGTAAAACCAATCCACATATCGCTACAAAAAAACGGGTATTGCCCTGGGCTGCACTTATTATTTGTGTACTTGGGATTTCTGTAATTGCAGCTTTGTACTGGCAACAAAACTTGCGCATTAAATCTGTAGCTGTGGTTGGAAATTTCTACACAGAAGAAGCAGATATCGTCGAAACTGCTGATGTGGAAATCGGCATTCACCCGGATAGTCTGAATTTTGAGCAGATAAAATCAGATATCGGGCAATTGCCTTATGTGCATTCAGTAGTTCCGTATGTGGATGCACTCGGCACTCTAAAACTCACCGTTCGCGAACGGTTTCCACTTGCTCTGTTGATGTCGGGCTCTGATGAAATTTATGTGGATGCCTATGGCGTAAAGCTTCCGATTTTGGAAGGTAAAACTCGAAATCTCCCCATCGTATATGGCTTTAATGCACGCATGAATAGCGATACACTTTCATCGGAGGCATTTGTACAAATCCGTGATTTTTTGGTTAGCGCCTTAAACAATCCATTGGGCTGGACCACCATCAGCGAAATCGCTTTCGATCCTTATGATGGAGTGGTTGCACTAAGCCATGAAAATGGAGTGAAGTTGCTATTCGGAAGAAATGAATTCGATGTCAAATTGAGAAACTGGGAAGCATTCTATGCCGATATCATCAGTGTGAAAGGTATCAATAGCATGCAACAAGTGGATTTACGATTTACAAATCAAGTGGTAACGAGGGAGGACAGTTGAACAATGAACTCGGCACGCACAAAATGGAACTTTGAACAACAAATTATTAGCAATCATCAAAACAGCGGTAAACTCTAATGTCTGAACAGGAAAACATTATGGTAGGTCTCGATATCGGGACCACAAAAATCTGCGCCATCGTCGCCTCTATCGACGATTCTAACCGAATTAACATTTTAGGCGTGGGTAAAGCCCCAAGCGACGGCTTAAATCGTGGCGTGGTGGTTAACATCGACAAAACCGTGAACGCCATCAAAGATGCAATAGCACAGGCCGAGCTGGCTTCAGGCATTCAGGTAAACTCGGTAAATGTAGGTATTGCCGGCGATCATATTCGAAGCATGCGCAGTAAAGGCGTGATTACCATCAACAACCGCGACAATGAAATTACCGCACAAGACGTAGAGCGCCTATTGGAAGATTGCCAGCGTATCATGCTTCCAACCGATCAACAGATTCTCCATGTAATTCCTCAGGAGTTTGTGGTTGATGGTCAGGACGGCATTAGCGACCCGGTGGGTATGAGCGGAATGCGGATGGAAGCGGAAGTGCACATAATTACAGGATTGGTTTCTGCTGCAAAAAACATCTATCGATGTGTAGAACGTGCAGGTTATCAAGTGGCGGATATTATTCTCGAGCCATTAGCGTCATCCTATTCGGTTTTAGATTATGAAGAGAAAGAAGCCGGTGTGGTTTTGGTTGATATCGGGGGTGGAACCACAGATGTTGCCATTTTCCGCGATAACACTATTCGTCACACGGCAGTAATTGCAATTGCCGGACAAAAAGTAACCGACGACATCCGCCTTGGCTTGAGTGTTTTAGACGATCAGGCAGAAACGTTGAAACGCAAACACGGCGAATGCTATGCCGACATGATCGAGAACGACGAAGTAATAACCGTGCCGGGCATTGCGGGTAGACCTCCCAAAGAAATTACAAAAAGCATCCTCGCAAAAATCATTCAAGCGCGGATGGAAGAAATCCTTGAGATCGTAGGCATCGAAATTAAGCGAAGTGGCTATTCAGATGCATTAAGTGCCGGTGTGGTAATGACCGGTGGCGGATCTCTGATCAAGAATATATGTCCACTTGCCAACGAAATACTTGGCATGGACGCTAAAATCGGTATTCCTCTCGGAATTACCGGCGGTTTGGTAGAAGAAGTGAACAGTCCGATTTACGCTACCGGTGTAGGTCTAGTAGTTCACGCACTACAAACCGGAAATAATACCAGCAAAACTATGATCGCCGGATCAGGAAAGGCGACCAATGTGGAACAGGTGATGAACAAAATTGCCGACCGCATGAAGAGCTGGTTCAAAGAACTGTAACAAGAATATCATCTATAAAAAATCCAGTAAACAATAACAGGAGTTATCATGGCTAATCACAACTCTCGATTCTTTTTCGACGAACAAAGCCAAGAAAATGCCAAAATTAAAGTCATTGGCGTTGGCGGCGGTGGCGGAAATGCTATCAATAATATGATCAACATGGGCCTCGACAGCGTGGAATACATTGCGTTGAACACCGATGCACAGGCCTTAAAAGCGAGTCACGCAAACATTAAAATTCAGGTTGGAGCTGCTCTTACAAGCGGACTTGGTGCAGGTGCACGCCCTGAAATCGGACGCGAGGCGGTAGAAGAAAATCGACATGAGATCGAAGAATCTATCGAAAGCGCCGATATGATTTTTGTAACGGCAGGAATGGGCGGCGGTACCGGAACCGGTGGCGCTCCCGTAGTGGCCGGCATGGCGAAACGACGCGGTATTTTAACCGTTGGGATTGTTACCACACCCTTCGAGTGTGAAGGTAAAATCCGAAAAAAATATGCACTTGAAGGCATCAACGAGCTAAAAAAGAATTGCGATACCGTAATCGTAATTCCAAACGAGCGCTTACTCGATATCGCCGATGAAAACACATCGCTGATGGAAGCCTTTGCGCTTGCAAACGAAGTACTGTACAACGCAACCCGCGGTATCAGCGATTTGATTCTGATGCCCGGCCTAATCAACCTTGATTTTGCCGATGTGCGTACTACTATGACCGACGGTGGCGCAGCCATTATGGGTAGTTCTACCGCATCCGGACCGGAGCGTGCTGAAATGGCGGCTCGAGAAGCCATCAATTCACCACTATTGGATGGAGTTAGCATTAATGGCGCTCGAAATGTACTGGTGAATATTTCGGCAGGTGCAAATTTGGGAATGCGCGAAACCACTACGGCTACTTCTATCATCCAGCAGGAAGCAGGTGATGAGGCAGAAATCATTTTGGGTACAGTACTCGACGAGAATTTTGGCGAAGAAATTCGAGTAACCGTAATTGCTACCGGTTTCGATTTAGCTGAAGACCGCAATAATGTACGTGTTGCACCAAATAAGCCGGCAGGAATTCCTGCTGAGCAGACAATGCGTGCTCCGGCGGCCGCTCCATCGGCTAAAAAGGAAATCCCAACACGATTTACCCGTACTAGTGGAGATTACTACAAAGGCGAAAGTAATCTTAAGAAAATGGATACTCCTGCGTATTTACGCAAAGAAATTCATGTTCGCCGTGAGGAACCTCAGGCTCCGCAACAGGAAGAAGAAACGCGTTCGGAGCAAAATTCGAATGTGGCTCCATTCCGACAGAGTACAGAACGTATCCGCAAAGACGATTCAGATCAACCTGCGTTTTTACGCAAGATCATGGATTAAATCTCCAATGAAATCGGCTGTCCCCTGATGTAGCTCGGGAGAGCTACGTCTAAGCCGAACTCGTTTACTGGATTATAGCCCCATTCCGTGGCGATGTTTGAAACGGATTTGCCAACTACAGACGGCAAGGCTATAGATTGCTAACAATAAAGGAAGCTTCTTGAGAGGGAGTTTCCTTTTTTTGCATGGGGGGTTTCGTTAATCGTGATTCGTAAATCGTAAAGCTTTTGGGCAAACAGATAATGCCTCTGCCTTTAAAGTATTGGCGTAGCATGTTACGCCTGTACTGGGATTTTGAATATTATTTTTGATTCAGCTCTATTGATTGAGTCTAACATTTTGTTTTATTAGAGATCAATGAACAAAATTTGATATATATGGAAGAGTTCAAACTAGAGGTGGATACCAATACATTTTACATGAAAGTCATCCGGTTTTTGGGGACTTTTGGCGCGGGTTTTATTCTAGGTGGCCATTTTATTTCAGTTAAGAACGGAAACGCTTTTGATTGGATGACTTTTCTTGGTGGTTTTCCTGCATCCTTACTTATGGCATTCTTACCAGATATTCTGGCGAAAAATCAAACACTAATACTAAATGAGAATGGTATTTTTTCTAAAGGGCAATCCTCAACTTCTATATATTCACAAAAAATAACTTGGGACAAAATCAGAAGCGTTAAAATTAAAAAAGGAGATTGGGTTATTAATGGATATCTGGATATCACCAATACCATCGGTTCAAATGAAAGAATTCCTATTCCACTTCATACAAAAGCCCAAATACAAGAATTACATGATTACCTGAGTGAAATAGCAACTTCTAAAAATGTAACATATTCGGCATGAAAGAATTTAAATTAGAGATTGATACCAACACCATCTATGTAAAAGCTATTCGTTTTATTGGCACTCTGGGCATAGGCTTTGTGATAGGTTCTACATTTGTTAAATATCAGGCGGGCATTGAGTTTGAACTTCTATGGGTTATTCTTAGTATCACTTGGGCTCTCCTATTTTCTTTTTTCCCTATATCTAAATTTGGCAGCTTGGGAAATCAAAGCTTACGGATTAATGAAGATGGACTTTTTCTATATCTCCTTAACTCAAAATCACCTGAGGGAGCTGATTATTGGGGAACCATTGAAAAGATATCGTGGGAAAAGATTAAATTATTGACCTTGAAAAAAGGCAAAATCTACATCACCCCTAAAAAAGGAAGTGTTAAGAAACTACATCTTCCACTCTACACTCAAGAACAGTGGAATAGTCTGGAAAGTTATCTCAGAAATGTAGCCACACACAAAGGGATTGAGTATGTCTGAGTTGATGAGGCTTTTCACTATTCTAAATCCAGATATCAACCAGTCGTAGTAATTACTCGATACGACTGTACATTTTATATATTTAAAGATGTCATTAAAACACACCCTTTTAGTTCTGGGCTCTCAAAATTCGAAAGTTGACGACCAAGAGCTTTCTCGTGATCAAATTAGGCCGGTTCAAATACTTCAAAAAGATGGTGATATAAAACCCGTTTCTTTTTTCAACCAATGGGGTAAGGTAGGAGTAAGCTCGATGGCTTTGCATCCTAAATTAGAACACACGTTGTATGTTTCGATTAATGATGAACTTCGTGTCATAAACACTCAATCAATGGCCGTTAAAGAGATTGATTTAGGAGTTATCGGCGATTTGCACGACATCGAATTTCTTGGCGATAAGCTTTGGATTTCAAATACTGAATATGACGAAGCGATTTGTTTTGATCCAACACAACAACAAGTAACCCAACGAATTTCACTGTCTGAATATCGCACAGAGAAAGAACTCGTAGAAACTACCGATCAATCCAAAGACCGATTTCATTGCAATCAAGTATTTCGGGATTACGACGGTGACTTGTGCGTGCTTATCCATCACATTACCGGTTGGCAATACTTTCGAGCGGTGATGGAAACCCTTATTCGCAGGCAAGGCGACGGTTGAATTATCAATTTGGATAAAAAGAAGATTTTAAAGCTAAAGTTGCAAAGTCCGCATTCGGTTCGATTAATTAATAACGAATACTGGGTGCAAGACAGCACCGATCAATCCACAAAGATTTACGACCGAGAATGGAGGCTGATTCATACCATTCCAGTTGGTGGCTTTGGTCGCGGAGTAGCTTTTTCTGAAGAAGACAATGTGGCCTACATTGCTATTTCCGCAACAAGAAAACGCTATCTACGAGTGATTCCTACAGGGGGCAAACACGATAACCGAATTATGTTGGTAGATATTAAAACACGTAAAGAGATCGAAACCATCTCCATACCCAACATCAAACAGTTGGATAATCTTTACATTCTTGATGGGCAATTAAAACAACTAATCGATCAGATAGAAGCAACTTAGGTTTTTCGTTTGAGGGATGAAGTCCTTCATTTGCTAAAATTGAATACTTTTCAATGCCTTTACATGTAAAACGCAGAACAAATGAGCATCACTTGTAACTCACAGATAGAGTTCTATACCTATTATGAGCTAATCATTCTTAATTCTTAATTGAATAATTCCTAATTAAACACCCCTTCTTTTTCCAAAAACTCCAGAGTATCTACCGCATGGCGCATATGTGGAATTACAATACTACCGCCAACGATCAGAGCAACATTTAGCGCATCAACAATTTCATCTTTGGTAGATCCGGTTTTTGCACATTGCTCAAGGTGGTAGTCGATACAATCGTTACAACGTAGTACACTTGATGCCACCAAACCAAGTAGCTCTTTTGTTTTTTTGTCAAGAGCGCCATCCCGATACGTATTGGCATCCATGTTAAAGAAGCGCTTAATACCAAGATGTCCAAGGTCTAGCACTTTTTCGTTTTGTTCGGCGCGTTTCTGGCGGAATTGTTCTAGGCGGTTTTTAAACTCTGTATCTGACATAGTGTACTTTATTTTCTGATAAAGTACGCACCCTTTATAACCCTCTCAATAAATAGTTAATATATTTTGTGTTTTAGTGATTTCGTGGCAAATTTATGCCCATGATTTTCAAAAAAGAAGCGAAGCATAAACTGGTAGTTTTCGGGGATTCTCTGGCTCAGGGCTTTCAAAATGGAGGCATCTATCGTACTGATATCAACTTTCCATCTTTCATCGCTCGATGCTTTGATCCCTACCCTGACTTCCAACAGCCCGTATTTACAGCTCAAGCAGGTATACCTTTAAACCTAGAAGTATTACTACGTGGCTTGGCCGACGAATTTGGTCCCAAAATTACTTACGATGAATATCCATCGGCGTTGAAGCACACTTACGGCACACTCAAGCGTATTAAAAAATATTGGGAAGGCGGATTCAAAGATCTGAGCATCCCTCGAACCCAACCTTATCACAATCAGGCCATTTGGGGATTGGCAATCAACGATTCGTGGATAGTGAATGAAAAAAACAGCCGGGAGTTTATTGAACAGCATAAAGAGCGCTACTCCATTTTTGGGTTACTACCTGAACATGCAAAGTTTACGACCGCTCGATTGGTACTAAATCCAAGTTTAAATCCCGAGTTAGAACTTCGCACTCAGGTTGATAATGTTCAGGCTTTAGCAGATGATGGTGGGATCGAAAATCTGATTGTATGTCTTGGCCACAATAATGCGTTAGGTGCGGTTATCAATCTGAACTTAACCTGGTCGGAAGAGGAAGATCTCGATTCTTTTATGGCATTTCGGAAACATTCGATCTATCGCCCGGAACACTTTGAACTGGAATACCGTCAACTCGCAGAACGGGTTAAAAAAATTGGAGCTCGACGAGTATTCGTCCCAACCATTCCGTATCCAACTATCCCACCGATTTTGCGAGGCGTGAACTCCCAATTCTCCGCCAATCATTTAGGCTATTTCGATTATTATACTCGCTTTTGGATTTGGGATGAAGATTTTGATCCTGCAAAACATCCCCATCTCACCAAGGATGAAGCCATTCAAATCGATTTCACCATCGACGAATACAACCACATTATTCGAAAAATAGCACGTGAATATGGTTGGCATGTGGTTCCCATTGCTAAAAATGTTGCCAGTATGGCAAAACGACGATTAGGCGGTGAGCTACTCCGTGGTTATCCAGAGGATTTTAAAGCTGCCCTTAAGAATAATGAGTTAACCCGACATTTCATCAACGAACAAGGGGAAGCAACACTCACAACTGATTTCATCCGCGCCGATACAGAAACCGGAAAAGTGTATAAAGGTGGAATTTTTAGTTTGGATGGACTTCATCCAACAACTATTGGCTATGCTCTAATGGCCAATAATTATCGAACGGTGATGCAACGCGCCGGTGTAAATTTCCAAAAGCCCATGGATTGGGATACTGCCATTAACGAAGATACTTTGGTTACATATCCCCCTGCTCTACTTGCCGAATTAAAAATGGCACTTCGGTTTTTATCGCTAGGCGGAAACGATGCCATCCGTTTAGCAGGAAAAAGTATCGTCGGTCAGCTAATGAATTTATTTTCCGGTGAGCAGCTTTAATGTTACGAATAAGGCTAATTAGCTGAGCCATTGTTAATTATACCTAGGTAAATTTTACAAACAGCTTCGATTTTGCAGTGAGCAAAAAAAATGTTTTTCCGTACAAAGAATGTAAAAGAAAGGTGGTTTTCGTTTAGAAAGCTCCTTACCTTTGATCTCCGCAACAAAATGTTGACGGTAAAGAGACGAAGGACATACATTTTACAAAGCAGCATTCTTTCGGCCGCTACTTAGAAGTTTAGCATAAAAAACACCACAATATTTATTTTGTTTAAACGATGTTTTAGTACAGGTGGTGTAAACAAACATTTTATTGATCGCATAAGAATATAACCCCTAAAGGAAGTCCCGTTCCACACCCTAGGAATGGGACTCATCCCCCCGAGAAAGCCTCACTGACACTGAGGCTTTTTCATTTTCACTTATTGAATTATTAATTTTATGATTTCTGTTAATGACTAAATTCCTGTAGTCTGATTTCTTATAAAAATTTAAATAGTTGATCAAGAATGTTGCGAATAATTATCGGGGTTTTCCTATTACTACAGATATCATCTAACAGTTTAGCTCAAGCCATATTTTTAGATTCAACCAGAACAGCAATTAGTATTTCGGCAGGTATTGTAGCAAGTGAAAACACTTTTGGAAGTGGTTTTGGAGCCAATATAGCTTTGGGCGGTAAAGGCAATATTGCACTATCTTTTGCTAATAACTCGATTAGTTCAGATTTCAATGAGTCAAAAAGCAATACCAGTGGCGTAGGCATTACGGTTGGTTACATGGCTTTAAATGAATTACATGCAAATGACTTATTCGGATTTGAGTTCGGTCTGATACATCAAAATATTCGATATGAAAACTTTTCGTCGCGTAAAGTCTTACAGTTTGGCGTTAACCTTGAACTGTCTAAGAAATTTGTTAGTGAGACAAATAAATCAGTAATCGTTGGAAGACTTGGCTTCGTTGGTATACCAGTTATATTAGTTGAAGGTGATGAGCAGTATGACAACTATCTTGCCGGAGAAAGCTACGGTATTATATCTCCATCAATTGCACTCTTATTTGATATCACTGATAAAAGTAAATTTATACTTGAACCAGGATTAGCTTTTAATACTGAAGACTCAAGAGCTTTTTTCTCACTCGCTACATATCTATTATTTTAATCCCAAACTCTGAAAGAATTAATTCTTCACATAATCTTCATAAAAGAACACGTTCTTCGAGCTTTAAAAAAAATCACCCTATGAGATACTTATCATTACTAATTATTTCTTTTTTATTACTTAATTGTGCACAAGAATCGCCTGATTCAATCTATAATCCGGAAAATGACACATTACGCTACGAAGGTGAAAAACATTTTCGGAACATCCAGCAGCTAACCTTTGGCGCAAACAATGCCGAAGCATATTGGGGATTTGACGATTCAAAAATCATCTTCCAATCTGATAATCCTGAGTGGGATGTAAACTGCGATCAGATTTTTTACATGAAAGCTAAAGCAAACGAACCCGGTTTTGAACCTAAAATGGTGAGTACCGGATTAGGACGTACCACGTGCGCCTTCTTCTTACCCGGCGACACTACCTTTGTATACGGCTCAACACATCTCGCTGATGAAGCCTGCCCGGCTGTACCTGAACGCGGACCAAGCGGCGCTTATGTGTGGCCGATTTATGAAGGCTATGATATTTTCAAAGCAAATCTGGATGGCGAGATTATTGCAAATTTAACTCCCGATTCTCCCGGTTACGATGCAGAAGCCACGCTATCACCGGATGGTACAAAAATTGTATTTACATCGATGAGAACCGGCGATTTAGAGCTGTTCATCATGGATACCGACGGTTCCAATGTAGTTCAAATTACCGACGAATTAGGGTATGATGGAGGAGCATTCTTTTCTCCCGACGGACAAAAATTGGTGTTTCGTTCATCTCGACCAAAAACCGACGAAGAAATTGAAAAATACACTTCTTTGCTAGAGCAAGGATTGGTAGAGCCAACCGATATGGAATTATATACCGTAAATATCGACGGTACAGATCTTAAACAGATCACCAACTTAGGTAATGCCAATTGGGCACCATACTTCCATCCTTCGGGCGAGAAAATCGTATTTTCTTCCAATCATGCTTCCGAAAGAGGCTTCCCATTCAACATTTACATGATTAATGCGGATGGCACTAATCTACAGCAGATTTCTTTCGACGATACCTTCGATTCATTTCCAATGTTTTCGTACGATGGAACTAAAATCGTATTTGCCTCCAATCGCTTTAACGGCGGAGATCGATCTACTAACGTGTTTATCGCTGACTGGGTAGACTAGGTTGATCAACATATCCACTTAAATTTTTGAACCCGGGAGAATTCTTCCGGGTTTTTTTATGATTTCGTGATATTTACCAGCTGAGAATTTCACACCTTTCCCTAAAAATCATGAAATCACTCCTCATTCTGCTCATATTTTCTTCGGGATTTATCACAAACCCTGAAATCCCCAATTTCAGGCTTAAAAATCTCGATAACAGAACTGTTGCTTTTAATAGCATAAAAGGGGAACAATTTACGGTTATAGATTTCTGGGCTACATGGTGTAAGCCCTGTGTTAAATCGATTCCAAAATTGGTAGAAATCTCCGATGAGTTTAAAGATCAAGGAGTGCAGTTTATAGGAATTAGTATTGATGGTCCACGGAACCTGGCCAAAGTAAAACCCTTTGCACGATCGTTAGGCATGAACTACCCGGTGTTGTTGGATGTAAACAGCGAAGTGATGGCCAAGTTGAGTGTTCGCGCCGTCCCAACCTTATTGATTGTAAACTCTGATAACGAGATTGTATACATCCATGAGGGATATAAAGCCGGCGAAGAAATTGAAATACGGGATAAAATCCTCTCATTACTGGGTGAATAATGTTACGGATATGTTCACTTATACTTCCCTTCCTACTTTTGAGTTCATCAGGAATCACGGCCCAGATATATGGTAGCAATACCTTTGAATTTCAGCTTGGTAACTTGCCGTTTGAAGATGATCGTGACTATTCTACAGGATACAATCAAACCAACCTGTACTATGACTCGGGAAATATCAGCCTTTTTGGGCGATTCGAGCAGTTTCTAAGTCCGATCGAAGAGCGTAACTATACTAAGTTCACACAGAAAAGCATTCAGTTTCAGGATGATCAATTTCGGGTTAGAGCCGGAAATTTTTATGAAACTCTTGGACGAGGGCTTCTACTTCGGAGTTACGACATTCCGGGATCGGTATTTGAAGAAGCCTTCGAACGCACACGCTACGCCTTTTTTCGTGATCTCGAGGGTTTCGCCGCTGATTATACTTCTGATCACTTCGAAATTAAGGCGCTGAGGGCACAACCCTTATTCAATCCTCTTCCACCTAATACGATTCCGGATTCGTTACGTCGACCGGATCTTGCGGAGGCCATCCAAGCCAATGTTTATGTAAACAACGAACTGAGTGTGGGCGGCATCTTGATGCGAAATCAAACATTCGGTAGCGACTTCACCAATTATGGAGCTTTAATGAGTGATTACTCCATTTCCGATTATGTTCAGATTTTCGGGGAATACGCATTTGAGCTGGAAGATGCATTTGGCTTTAATTCAGAAAATGATGCTTACGGTATCTATCTCGGATCAAATTTTTACCGAGGGTCGTTTGGAGGGAGTTTTGAATATAAATCATATAACAATTTCCGAATTGGAAGCGGATATAACGATCCTCCATCACTTATCAAAGAACATACCTATCCGGTGCTAAACAGAAGTACTCATGTATTGGATACGGGTGGAGAGCACGGTTTTCAGTTTGAAGTGTATTACAATTTTGATGCCGGTCACGCACTTACCTTTAACATAAGCCGCGCAGTGAATAATGCTTTCCGTCGATTCGAATACATAGAGGTTTTTCTGGAAGGATTATACCAAGTTAATGAGCAGCTAAGCGTAAAGAGTTTCTTGGATTATGCGAATGATGAGCTCAAAGGCGAGGAAAACCGAATCAGTTTAGGGTTTATCACCGATTACCTGTTTTCAAATGGCTCAGGAGTTATTCTTGATCTGCAATATCAGCAGTTTGATCGGGAGGAATTTGATTTGGCTTCCGGTGAGTTTCTGCCGAACATAAGTTCAAATGTTTACTCTTCTATTGCTTACTCGTTTTCGTCTGATTTTATCCTTGCCGGAATTCTGGAAACGAGTACAGATCCCCAACTCACCGACGACCCAACTACGTTTACCACGGTTGAAGATGTAACTCGATTCTGGCTCGGTACTAATATGTTGTATAGAGCAAATGCGTCGAATACCATCGAACTTTTTGCAGGAAAACGCCGGGGCGGTCCGGCTTGCACCTCAGGAATCTGCTATGAAATACTCGATTTCGAAGGGGTAGAATTAAGATTAACCACACGATTTTAAGTCATGAAATTCACCTTATTTATCGCTGCACTTTTTTTAGGATTGGGATGCAGCTCCTCACCCACAAATAGTTCTTCCGGTCGAATTCCCAACACACCTGCTCCGGATTTTACCCACACCTCATTGGGCGGTGAGGAATTCACCCTATCCGATTTCCGTGGCAAAGTAGTATATCTGTTTTTCTATGGTGCAGGATGTTCTCACTGCAGATCCAATGGTCCGGTTACGGAAACTTCCATCCATCAACGCTTTGAATCAAACCCCGACTTTGTAGCTCTGGGTTTAGATACCTGGAATCTATCGTCCTCCGATAACCAATCATTCCGGAATGTAACCGGAATCACTTACCCGCTCTTGCTTCAGGCCCGGCAAACCTTAGTTAATTATTACGGTTCATCAAGTGCTTATGACCGCTCGGTAGTTGTTAATCGAAATGGAACCATAGTTTATCAAGGAACGGGATTTGTAAATACAGATACGGATGCTGTAGTGTCTGCCATCGAACAAGCTTTATCAGAATTAGGAGAATAAAATCATGAAAAAAATAGTAGTTCTAGTTTTACTGAGCTGGATTAGCTCAACCGTAACAGCTCAAACATCGATTGGAGAAACTGCCCCTGATTTTACCTTACCAATTCTTAACAGCAACGAGTCAGCAATGTTAAGTGCTCACACTGATAAAGTGGTGTACATTTTCTTTTATGGCGCCAACTGTCCGCATTGCAAAACTAATGGACCGGTAACGGAGTCGGATATTTATCAAACCTACAAAGATGATCCCAATTTTTTGGCCTTTGGTATCGATACGTGGAATATGAGTGCTTCCTCCAATAACTCGTTCAGAAATGTGACAGGATTGACCTATCCATTGTTGTTAAACGGTAGAAACACGCTCAACGCTTATTATGGCAATACAAGCTCTTACGATCGATCGGTGGTGGTTGGGCTCGAAAACACCCTTGTTTATAAAGGCTCTGTTCAGGTTGATAACGATGTTGATGAAGTAAAAGCAGCCATCGAAGCAGAGCTCGAAAAACTCGAGACTTCAAGTGAGACGGATAATACTCTACCAAACTCGGTTGTGCTTCATCAAAATTATCCAAATCCGTTTAATCCATCCACGAACATTCAATTCGAGCTTAATCAAGCTACGGAAATTGAATTGGCAGTTTATGATGTGATTGGTAATAAACTTTCCATTGTAGCATCGGGAACCTATGCATCAGGTTCACATTCATTAACCTGGGATGCATCAAATTATCCATCGGGAGTGTATTTTTATCGATTGGTTACACCAGCTCAATCAATTACTAGCCGGATGCTGTTGGTAAAATAAGACCTAGATATTATCTCAGTACTTTTGTTAGTTTGATTAGTGGGATATCGATGATACCATAATAATTGTTGATCCATGCAACGTTAATCCTTTAACTTGCCATGAACAATGAAAATGTTGAATAAGAAAGTAACTACAATCCTTTTATTTTCATGCTTTGCGACGTTTAATTGCAATAAACTTTGCACGGATGAACTAGTTAGAGGCACTATTCGGGTTGTAGACGCTACAGGAGAAGGGGTAGAAATTGAAGATTTAAGCATTGTTAACAAACGTACAGGAATCCCTATTTGTGAAAGTATAGAAGACGAAGATCGAAAATCGGCATGTATTCGGGAGATTAAAAATACGGAACTTACACCCGAAAGCGGATACTACGTAATTGTTACTTCATTAAATATCGAAACCGATTTAGATGAAGGTGATCTCTCAAATGGTGATATCATTGAAGTTTCGGGAAGTTACAACGGGAAATCATTTAAAGAGAACTATAAGGTAATTGCTGACGACTGCAACCTGATCCGAATTGATGGAAATACAACTATTACTATCTCAGAAGATTAGTTATTTCGTTATTTACCAGAAATCATTAGCAGAGATTTAATTTGTTGTGAATCCATATAACCGCCGTATTTGAACAGGCTATTGTGCTTAGCATCCATCACCACAAACGTTGGCGTATTAAGCACACCATCAATGTTGCCTAACTCTTCAGCTAGTTCGTGTACTCCGGTATTTAATCCTGTGGTTTTAAATCGAAACTTCTTTCCATTAAATGTGATAGGCTCTTTAGTTTCGATATCGAAAATTACCAGATAAAACTCAGTGTTTAACAAATTCACAATCTCAGAATCACGAAATGATGTCTGCTCTACGTTTTTGCAATATTTACACCATCCAGCAGTGAAATACACAAAAACGGGTCTTTCCTCTATTGTCTGAAAAGCCTCAAGCTCCTCAAAACTTACGGAATTCAGTTTCGGTTGTGCATCAGCATAGCCAAAAATCATTAAGCATAATAATACGAGTAAGTACATTGATTTTTGGTACATGTCGTCCTTAACGAATGATATATCGAATTCCCAAAAAGCCGCGAATTCCCTGATTTGGTGCAAAAACATAACTCGGATCAAAAGTAAGCGCATGCGGATTGTTTGGTGTTGCCATTACGTTTCCGTTGCCATCAAACTGAACTTGTTCATCAAATGGATCAAAAGAACGGGCAATGCTATTGGCCGGGGGTGTAAAATTCAGCAGATTTTTAACTCCACCGTACACTTGGAATTGTGAGTTCGGTTGCTGCCATGTAAACTGTATGTTTTGCAAACTCCACCATCCGGATTCAGCCGAACGTGGATCCATATCATTCAAAACGGGCAATCTCATCGGACCGTAAACATTTCCGGTATAATCAATTTTGAGTCCGGTATCACCAACAGGAACTCCAATTGCCCAGGTCCCTGTCCATCGCTCGGTTAGTAAAGGTCGCGTTCGCACGTCATTTTCGCTGGTATACACATCGATAAACGATCCCCCAGCCATCATTTTAATTCCACCCGGAAATTCTACATCCATATTCAGTGAAACTCCCTGAGTTACTCCATGCCCATCTAAGTTTTCGTAGATAATCTGATTGGCGTTGGTTTCATAGTCCGGTAAAATCTGATTGTTAAACCAGGTATACCATACCGAAGCATCGAAACCGATGTATCTACCTGCATCCCCAAAAATTTTATGCTCGTAGTTTAGATTTATGTTGTAAGACTGCTCAGGCTCTAATTCTTCTTCAATAATCACCTCTCTGGCACCGGTTAATACGGCGTGATCTTCGGTAAATAAATTAACCACTCGAAATCCGGTTCCGGCGTTAAATCGAAAAATATTTTTCACATTGGGCGACCATTTGTAGGCTAATCTTGGAGTAAAAATATTGCCATGCCTAGAATTATGATCGTATCTCATGCCCAACAACAACTGATTGTTTTCATTCAGCGTGAGGTCGTTTTGTACAAAAACTCCTGGTAGCCAAACTTCGTCGGGCTGATTGATGTTAACATCGGATGAAGAAGCCGTAGCCGGGGTATCATCGTCGTAATATGTATAGCGCAATGCCGATCCTACCATAATACTGTGGTTGTTAATCTGCGTGTCCCAGGTGAGTTGAGCAAAACCAATGCGTTGATCTGCTAAATATCCCATATCTCCATAAAATGAGTCTTGCGTATGCTGATTATAGGAAAGTGAAAGCAGTAACTTTTCGGTAGTTGGCAGTTGGTAATTGCTGATGAGTTCCCAGCGTCGGGTATATATACTTTCGCCATAAATTTCTGTCCCACCACGGTACTGTTTGGTCCAATCCATTTCTCCACCCCAGCGATCTTCATATAAATATCTTCCGGCAACAGTAAATAGCCTTCCTTCTTTTCGCTGAATCGACCATTTCTGAAACAATGAAGCTCGTTCTTGAATGGTGATGTCGGTAAACCCATCATTATTGTGATCTACGGGATTGGTATAATTAAACAGATTTACACCGGTAAGCACATCTACATTTTTACCGATTGCAAATTTACCTCCCAGATCCAAATTCAGATCCATCCAGTTGGATGTCATTCCATCTACCATAAAAGTTGGCGCAGAAGATGGTTTCTTTGTTATCACGTTGATTAGTCCCCCAACCGCTTCTGATCCATACAATGTTGATGCAGGCCCTTTTACTATTTCTACTCGTTCTATCATTGAGTTAGGGATGCCCGACAAACCGTACACTGTTGAAAGCCCGCTCACTATCGGCATTCCATCAATCAATACCATCGTGTATGGACCTTCTAATCCATTGATATGAATATCACCGGTATTACAAACACTGCAATTCAGCTGAGGGCGAACTCCATTTACATTTTGCATGGCATCATACAACGATGGAGTTGGATTCATTTTAAAATACGCGGGAGAAAATACCTCAACAGGTACTGGGCTTTTCGCTCTGCTTATTTCTTTCAAGGTTCCGGTAACCACGATTTCATCGCCGCGGACATCCTGCATCTCTAATTCGATGTTTACAGTTAAATCCTCTCCATATATCACTTCTACCTTTCTCTCAACAGATTTAAATCCTACAAACGACGCTCTCAAGGTGTAGTTGCCGGGACGAATTCGCTCTAAAAAGAATGAGCCATTTGCGTTGGTAATAGCTCCACGTTCTGCTTCAACCAAATATATGTTCGCAAACTCGATCGGTTTTGAGTCATGCGAAATGGTTCCGGAAATGGTGCTGAGTTGACCAAAAAGACTTGTAGCTATTAAATTTACTAGAACTGAAATTATTATTTTATACATGATAATTTAATTTTTAGCCTTGGCTAAATTTATCAGTTTGCACTTTTATTGGCAACCATGTTCTGATATTATCTTCTATTTAAAAATACTTTCCGGTGCATTGAATTTGATTTTAGTCTTGGCTAAATTTATCCCAAGAAAAGAGGAAAAATTATGGCACCATTATCAAATTTAAGACAAGGCAAGAGCTCAGTGATCTCCAAAATTGGAGATGACATTTCAGGTGCACAACGCCGACGGCTATTAGATCTCGGAATTTATCCGGGAGCAACTATTACCCATTGCTTCAACTCTGCAACCGGCGAACCAAAAGCCTTTGAAGTGTTAGGCTCTGTAATTGCCCTTCGTAAAGAACAAACCGATTTTATCTTCACACTCGAAGATTAATTTCGATGAAAAAAGTGAAGGAAAGCTCAAGGCACATGCCTTCCGAGCACGGTTTGCTTAGCCAAACTTTTCGCATTCATCAATTACAGAAACTTGGAGTAAATCTCGATAAGTGGGATTTTGTAGTTGCTCTTGCCGGGAATCCAAATACCGGAAAAAGCACTGTATTTAATAGCTTGACCGGACTTCGGCAGCATACCGGCAACTGGCCGGGAAAAACAGTAAACCGCGCAGAAGGAGCCTTTTCTTATAAGGACAATCGCTATAAAATCGTAGACCTGCCCGGTACGTATTCATTGCTTTCAACCAGTGAAGATGAAGAAATCGCTCGAAATTTTATCTTATTCGGTCAGCCGGATGTCACCTTAATTGTAGCTGATGCAACCCGCCTTGAACGAAATCTGAATCTTACGCTTCAGATTCTGGAAATCACTCCGAATGCGGTGTTGTGTTTAAATTTGATGGACGAAGCAAAGCGAAAAGGCATCAAAATAAATGAAAAAGCTCTTCAGCAGCGATTAGGAATTCCGGTAATTACAACCACTGCCCGTTATGGCGACGGCATGGAAGCTTTGTTATATGCCATCGAGCAAGTGGCAACCGATGCATGGCCTACTCGGCAACGATTTAAAATTAATGTTCCGGAAAAATTAGAAGAATCCATCCACGCTTTGGAATCAGATTTAAAGGAATTATATCCAGATTTACCAAATACCCGATGGATTGCATTACGCTTACTAGAAGGTGATGAACGCGTAGTTGAAGCCTTAAAAGATGACGAATTCTCAGGATTAATGAATTCTTTTCAGCAGCCACCTTTAGACTTGAATGCTGAATTGGACGTGCTAAATACTAATGAGACTTCATCATGAATCAGGAAGCGCGCATTGAAGATGTACTGGAAAAAGCACGGCAATTCAAATCCGAAATTGGGCAATCGGTACACGATCAGTATGTGGAAAGCCTTTTTCAGGAAGCCGCAAGTATCAGCAAAGAATCGGTTACAAAAACTCCGATAAGGTATTTAAAAGACGAAAAGATCGACCGGATTCTAACCAGCAAACTTTGGGGCTTCCCAACTATGATTGGGCTATTTACGCTGGTTATTTGGCTTACAATTGAAGGAGCGAATGTACCATCGTCGATGCTTGCCACTTTTTTCCTTGATTGGCTTTACCCCATTTTAAAAGATGGAACCGATGCCTGGCCTTGGTGGCTTAGCGGTTTACTTATTGATGGTATGTATTTGGCTACCGCTTGGGTTATTGCTGTGATGCTCCCACCAATGGCAATTTTCTTCCCAATGTTTACCCTGCTCGAAGATTTGGGTTATCTCCCTCGTGTTGCTTTCAACTTAGATGGGTTATTTAAAAAAGCAGGAGCACATGGAAAACAAGCGCTAAGTATGATGATGGGATTTGGATGCAACGCAGCGGGAGTTATTTCAACCCGGATTATTGATAGTCCGCGAGAACGGTTAATCGCCATCATAACCAATAACTTTTCGCTGTGTAATGGCCGCTGGCCAACCATAATCATTTTATCATCTCTCTTTGTAGGGGCTTTGGCTCCTGCTTGGTTTGCGGGATTTGCTACTGCTCTCTCAGTTGTGGCCATTGCCTTGCTAGGTGTTGCACTTACGTTTTTAGCTTCATGGATGCTCTCAAAAAGCGTGCTAAAAGGTGAAGCTTCAGCATTTAGCCTGGAATTACCACCCTATCGCCCACCAAAAATCATGCAAACGCTTTACACGTCTATTATCGACCGAACCATTTTTGTATTGTGGCGAGCTATTATTTTTGCTTTACCTGCCGGGGCTGCCATTTGGCTTTCATCCAATATTATTGTTGGCGAAATAAGTGTGGCGGAATATATTATAAACGCATTAGACCCTATTGGATGGGTGATTGGATTAAATGGCGTGATATTACTTGCCTACATCGTAGCAATTCCTGCAAATGAAATCATAATCCCTACCATTTTGATGCTTACCGTACTTACTACAGGTATGAGCGGTGTTGGCTCTGGTGCAGGTGTAATGTTTGAACCGGAGGACATGAGCACGTTAAGCAATGTGCTACAAGCTGGTGGTTGGACGCTACTCACCGCAATAAGTGTGATGTTGTTCAGTTTGATGCACAATCCGTGCAGTACTACGATTTACACCATCTACAAAGAAACGAAAAGTATTAAGTGGACGGTAATGGCTACTTTACTTCCCTATGGCTTTGGAATCACTATTTTGATTGTATTAGCATCCGTTTGGAGAGCTTTTGCTTAATTAAAGCATTTTGGCTTTTACCAGATAAATCTGTTCTGCAATGTTATAACCAATCGTTTTTTCCTCTTCTTCCAGAATTACACGAATAGGGCCATCAAAGGGAGCTTTTTCCAGAAGTTTAATTTTTGCGCCAGGAAGCACACCGATTTTTTCCAAATAGCGAAGTAGCTCAGGGTCCTGATCTTTCACACGACCAATCACATATTGTTCATCTGTTTCAGCTTCCGACAACGAAAGCGATGCCATTTCGGGCATCACTCCATCTTTCGAAGGAATTGGATCACCATGAGGATCGTGAGTAGGATGATTGAGTAGCTCGGCGATTTTATCTTCGAACTGCTCTGAGATGTGATGTTCCAGCTTTTCGGCTTCGTCGTGAACTTCATCCCAACTATAGCCCATAATTTCCTGCAAATATAGTTCGAGCAAGCGGTGATGGCGAAGAATTTCGAGCGCAATTTTACGCCCGGCATCTGTGAGTTTTGCGCCCTTGTAGGATTTATGCTCAATGAGATTTAGTCCGGCCAACCGCTTTAACATGTTCGTTACAGAGGCAGAAGATACCTCCATCATTTCTGCAATGTTGTTCGTAGTGGCACCTGAACCCTCCGATTCAAGCACATATATCACTTTTAAATAATCTTCTACCGACTGACTTAAACTCATTTAATTGTCAGAATCTTTATCGTTTTTCTCAAAATACTCATCAAAACTCATTTCTTGAAATGCATCCGATCCTACATAATTCAACAATGGTGCATACACATATGGCTCAATAAAACCGGGTTGCGCACCTAAAATTGATCCTTCAGCATCAATAAAGTAATGGGTTGGGTAAGATGAAAGGCGCAGATACCGAGCAAGTTCATTCTCAGGCATCGTAGATCCATTGTAGGTTATATTTTCTTGTGATTCAGCATCGAGTTGAACCGGGATGTAATGCTCTTTAATAGAAGCTAAGACGGTAGAATCAGGAAAGGTTTCTTTTCGGGTTTTTAAGCAATAGGTACACCATTCGGCATAGCCGAAGAGTAGTATTTTCTTTCCGGTTTCAGCTGCTTTCACTTGAGCTTCTTCCAGGCTCACCCATTCGAAGCCTGAATTAATTTCGGATTGTGCTTGTGCAAAAGCCTGGGTACTAAAAAGTAATCCTACAATCAGTAGAACGGTACATTTTGTTTTCATAAAAAAAGGATTGGGTTACGCTTTGATAACAACGAGCGTCATGTCATCAAATTGGCGTTCATCTCCTATAAAGGTACGAACATCTTCGATAATTAAATCACGAAGTTCTTTCGAAGAGTTCGTTTTTTCTCTTTTTAATAGCTTTTTCAATCGTTTCTCATCGTAGAACTCGCCTTGCTCGTTTTGTGCTTCGGTAATACCATCGGTGTATAATACCAAAACGTCTCCTTTCGAGAGTTCAATTTTATCTTCTACCGAAACGGTATTGAAAGCTTCCCCTTTAGCCATGCCCAAAGCCACCCCCGGCGGTTGCATCCACAAAATGGTACCATCTACCTTCTTGTAAAGCATTGGGTTATGCCCCGCACGGATGTAGGTAAATGTACTCTTTTTGATATCAAGAACTCCATAAATCATCGAGATAAAGGTGCCACGCGTCGCATTTTGATTGAAGAGTTTATTCACTCGGAACATCATCATTTTCGGGGAAGGAAAAATACTACACAAACTATGAATCACTCCTTTGGCAAAGGTCATATAAAAGGCGGCTTGAATTCCTTTTCCGCTTACATCACCAATTGCGATGGCTGCTTTTTCGTCATCAAGACAGATTATATCGTAATAATCGCCTCCGGTTTCTTGCGCCGGGATACAAATCGCAGAGGTATCGAAGCCGGGGATTTTGGGTGTTTCTTCCGGTAAAAATGCAACTTGAACATTGCGGGCAATATCAAGCTCTTGAAGCACGCGTTGTTCTTTCGCCTGATCTTCTATGTAATCCGGGATATAATCGGGCAGATTGTCTTTATCCTCACCCGTCATTAAAAAGTATAGTGCCAATACGGAAAGAAAAACCAGCGTGAATATATAGCCTACGAATAGTGGCGAGTCCGGCGAGTTCATCACAATCCAACCCTGAATGGTAGTTAAGAAATTCAGGAAGATAAAATACCCAAGTGCAATGGTCACAAAATCGAATTGTAGGTAGAATAAGCCCATCATGAAACCAATAACCATATTGAACAAGATGGAATATTCGATCGGATTGATTGAGATCGGTACCGGTTCAACTATTCCCAAAAGCAGAGCGCTAATAATTGGGATTAACCATTTTTTTCCTGTTGCTGAATACACTTGATTCCCGATAATCATAAAAATGAGAACTACGGTAGCCAGGCTCAGCAATAAAGTTAAGATGATGTTGGCTATAGGTGAGAAGACAAATTCGTTCTGAACAAAATTAACATCCCCATCAATAAACGTTGCCGGGAATAATGCCAACATCAGCGTAATAAAACCTACTAAAAAAGCGCCAATACATATTGCCCGAATGATAGCCCAACCAACCGGTTTATTTTTGAACATCCCTTGGCGAACTAAATCCCAAGTCTTAAGTTGTTCAGGCCAGTACTGCCGCGTAATAGAATCGCTAACTGCGGTAGCTACGAAAAAGGAAATGGCCGTTACAGCGCCAACTACTCCAAAGGTTAAGAATTGATTGAATAAATTTGAAAGTTGCTCTGCCTCAAGGCTTACATCTAAAGTTTTTGACAAGCGAAGTAAGAAGAACAACGGAACCAAAAAGCCGGTTACTATAGCAACAATTAAGGCCGGGCGAGTATCAATTGCTCTAGCTTTGATCCGTAAATAAAATGAGGTGAGCAACCAGATTACAAAAATGAGCAGGATTCCCAAAACCATATTAGAGCGCGTTGAACTCCAGCCTTTGGTTTCAGGTAACTCATTTTCTAACGTATAACTCATCTCGCGGATACTCCCCGCGGGTAGCAATTCAATTTCAACTTTAGGAACAACTCCCATCACAGTATCCAGCGAGGTAAAAAATAAGCGGGCATAACGTACTGTGCCATCATCATCGAACGAAAGGGAATCTTTTTTGAAGTTAAATCGCTTCCAATAACTGTTTTTTAGGTACCTCTCGGCGCCTTGCCAAACAAAGTTAGTCTGCTCTGCCTCCCCACTTATCAAAAGTTGCTGGTAAATATTAATAGAAGTATTTCGAAGATGTTGAAAATCAACTAGTTGCGTTATGATAGAATCTTCTTTTTGTAAACTACCTGATATCTGTTCTAAAAAAGCCTGTCGAATCAACTTTCGATTAAATGGAGTTTGACGTTCGATGACTTCGTCAGAAACTTTAAATGCTACCAGTTCCCCTTCTTTACTAATATCAAACTCTACCGCAGTTTCAATATTCTCGCCAGTTACTCGAAATTCTTCTATTGCCCAAGTGTAAAGTGGTAAAACCTGATAATTTTCACTCTCAGAATTAGATAAGTATTTCTGCCTACCGTATTGTGCCTGAATTTGATTAATCAAATCTTCGTTGGCATTTACTGTGGCCCTTTTTTTTAGGTTTTCCTGCTTGTATTCCCAGTTAAAATAAATAGAATCGGCAGTAGCTACTGCCTTCGCTTCATCCATCAAATATTCGATGGATGTTAACGGATGATGATTCTTCATATCAATGAAAAACCAAAGCAACCCGAAAAATCCTAGTGCTAAAAGCAGGATATCCCTAAAGCGTTGATCGTGTAAAGCAAACATAAAATCTCTATACGGAAATCTGAGATAAGGTTGCGGCAATATGCTTAGATTTAGGCGTTTTTAAAACATATCTTATAAAGTTACTACATGTGTCTGATAACCTTTGCATACAAGGTGCACCCCGAATATCGTTTAATTTTAGCGTCGAATCGCGACGAGTTTTATGCCCGTCCTACTCGTAAAGCACAGCCTTGGTTCCCCGAGAATTTACCACATATTATTGCCGGTAAAGATTTAGAAGCCGGTGGTACCTGGATGGGAGTAACAAAGAATACACGCTGGGCGGCATTAACGAACTATCGCGACCCAAGTTGGGAAGTTTCAAATCCACCTAGTAGAGGTCAGATTGTTCTCGATTATCTAAAGAAAAACATCTCTCCTAAATTATTTCTCGAACAACTTGATGAAAAAGCCAGTAGTTACGCCGGATTTAATGTGTTGGTTGGCGATAGTGAGAATTTACATCATTACTCTAATTACAACAGAAACCCAACGAAGATAGAACCGGGCATCCATGGTGTAAGCAATGCATTACTAAATACGCCGTGGCCAAAGTTAAGTCAAGCAAAAGAAGCTTTGGGAAAAGTGATAAAAAAACCCGGCGCTTTAAATAAAAATGATGTGTTCGATCTTCTTAAAAATTCAACACCGGCTACCGACGAAGAACTCCCACAAACAGGAATCCCTTATGAGTGGGAAAAAGCCGTTTCGTCCATCTACATCAAAACAAATACATACGGAACTCGGTGCTCCACAGTGGTACTAATTAATTACGATGGGGAAGTCGAATTCACTGAACGTCGTTTTAACGCCAATAATGATGACTTTTTAGATGAGAATACCTATTCTCTGCAGTCTTAATTTTTTTGAACGTTCTAAGTTCTTTTAACTAACTATACCCTAACGGTTATCCTAACAACAGCAACATGACCTATACCCATAAGAAACCAACGCTTCTTCAAGCATTTATTCCTATCATTTTTCTCATTATCACGTTGTTTTTAAATGTTCGGATTTACGGAGATGCCTCTCTAGATGGATCTAATCAAATTATTCTGATGTTGTCTGCAGCTGTGGCAAGCATTGTTGCTATTCAATTGGGCTATAGCTGGAAAGAAATTCGTTCCGGGATGGTGAAAAGTATCAGCTCTGCGATGGCTTCTATCATTATTCTTCTGTTGATAGGATCTCTAGCCGGTACTTGGTTGCTGAGTGGTGTGGTTCCGGCTATGATTTATTACGGTTTGATGATTCTGAACCCAACTATCTTCCTCGTTGCCGCTTGTATAGTTTGTGCCATAGTTTCGGTAGCTACGGGTTCTAGTTGGACCACCTCTGCAACTGTTGGTATCGCACTGGTTGGCATTGGAACTGCCTTAGGAATTAACATTGGAATGGTTGCCGGTGCGATAATTTCTGGCGCTTATTTCGGAGATAAAATGTCGCCACTTTCTGATACAACCAACTTAGCGCCTGCCATGGCCGGTACCGATTTATTTACACACATCCGATATATGGCGTACACCACGGTTCCCTCCATTAGCATTGCCTTAATAATTTTTTTGATTCTAGGATTAACCAGCACCAAAACAGGAGCAACGGTTAACACGCAAGAAATACTTGATGCCATCGATAGTCAATTTAACATTAACGGATGGTTATTTTTGGTTCCGGTAATAGTAATTGCCCTCATCGTAAAGAAAGTCCCTGCAATACCGGCAATTCTGGCTGGTGCGGTTTTGGGTGGGATTTTTGCACTGATTTTTCAATCCGATGTAATTTTAGCCGTTTCAGGATATGAGAGCTACACCTGGGAGGCTGCCTATGTTGGCGTAATGACTGCATTCTACGGCGATGTTACTGTTGCAACCGGTAACGCTTTGGTGGATGACTTACTTAGCTCAAGCGGTATGTTTGGAATGCTTGGTACCGTATGGATTATTTTTGCTGCTATGATGTTCGGTGGGGTTATGGAAAGATGCGGGATGCTAAAACGTATTGCCGAAGCGGTAATTTCGGTAGTAAACAGTGCCGGATCATTGGTTGCCTCAACAGTAGGAACTTGTTTGTTTTTTAACATTACTGCTTCGGATCAATATTTAGCTATTGTTGTTCCGGGTCGCATGTATACCGACACTTACAAAGACATGGATCTTGCGCCGGAAAACTTGAGTCGTACACTCGAAGATTCCGGAACGGTTACTTCTGTGTTAGTGCCTTGGAATACCTGTGGTGCTTATCACGCTGGCGTTTTAGGTGTATCTACACTCACTTATCTCCCATTTGCCTTCTTCAATATAATCAGTCCATTTATGACGATGTTTCTTGCTATAGCTAAGATCAAGATCAGAAGCTTAAAAGAAGCTCGTGGCGAAGCTAAGCTAGAAGACGATTTTGATAATCCGTGATTACGTTATAGAGCACTATTTAAGTCATTTCTACGTAGGCAGTAATCTAGAACTTTAACAGAAACTCGAAACTTGTACACAGCCACAGACCACGGCATTCGCTGCGGGATGACTTAGATCGTTGACCAACCCCCAATTTATCTACATAGTCATTCCCACGAAGGTGGGAATCTTGAGCTTATTTTAAAGCAACTCGATCTTATCAATCTCTAGACCACGGCATTCGCTGCGGGATGACCTGGATTGTAGATCAACCTCTATTTTATCTTCATAGTCATTCCCACGAAGGTGGGAATCTTGAGCTTATTTTAAAGCAACTCGATCTTATCAATCTCTAGATCCCTGCCTACGCAGGGATGACGAGGTTTTTTCAAGCAACATACGCATTAAAAGGTCAATCATGCGTAGGCAGGAATCTGGAACTTTAACAGAAACTCGAAGCTTAAACTTAGCTTCAGATCCCGGCATTCGCTGCGGGATGACCTGGATTGTTGACCAACCTCTATTTTATCTTCATAGTCATTCCCACGAAGGTGGGAATCTTGAGCTTATTTTAAAGCAATTCGATCTTATCAATCTCTAGACCACGGCATTCGCTGCGGGATGACTTAGATCGTTGACCAACCCCCAATTTATCTTCATAGTCATTCCCGCGAAGGTGGGAATCTTGAGCTTATTTTAAAGCAATTCGATCTTATCAATCTCTAGATCCCTGCTTACGCAGGGATGACGAGAATGAAGAGTGCTTCACCAAATCAATAATTCTTATAAATGTACCAAAGTACTTCGTCCATCTGGGCTTGTACCTGACGGGTGGGAATCACATAATTGTTATTCATAAAACTGAAAATCAGTTTATTCCCAGATTCCGTTACGATGTACCCGCTTAAGCAGTGATTATTACTCAACGTGCCTGTTTTAGCAAAAACATAGGGCTCACCACCATCTTTATTGGAATACAGTCTACGAATGGTACCTTGTTTTCCTCCTTGAGGTAACTCGTCGAATAATTGTTCATCATCAACCAGCTCATCAATTTTTTCGAGCAATGCCACCATGGTTCTTGGAGTAAACAAATTATATCGACTCAATCCAGAACCATCTCTCCAGTTTGGTGAATCCGGTAAATCGTACAAAAAAGTGTCCACCACGTGATTGATTGCCGCTCTCGAATTCAAGTCCATTCCCAATTCAGCAGCTACCATTAACATAATTTGTTCGGCTGCTTGATTATCGCTGGGCAACATCATTTCCTTCAACAACTCATCGGTTTTCATACTATAAACAGTACGATGCACCTCGGGAAGCCTTGCCTCCGGTAAATATGTAACGGGTTTATTCAATGTATCAGAGAGTAGCTCAACTACAAACTCAGGAGTGTAGTGAAAGGGTTTATCTGTTGTATACCTGCTTGTGTCGGAGGTAAACAGATAGTCAAATTCATTACCTACACGATCTCGGCTCAGAACAAATTGTGCGTTTTCGCTACGTTCGGCCTCTTTAATGTAATCATTAAAAATAGCCGGACTAATCTGATATTCTCCGTCCTTCTTGGCAATTCGATACTCTTCAATGTGTTCGATGGTTACCCTCGCCACATTTCCATACATCGGAAGCGGACTTTTCTCTGCCGAATAGTAGGCGTTATAATCAGCCCAGGACCAACCCGGACCTAAGTTCTCATCATCGTAATTGGAATCCGAAAAAAACAACTCACCTTCAAAATCTTTGAGTAAATAGTACACATCCATGGTCCCAAAATCGGGATGCAAGAACGAAGGATCGCCAGTACCCCAAAAGATGAGAGAATCGTCTTTGATCACATATTTTAATGCAGGAAGCCGATCATCTAACACTCGTTTACCAGCATAGTAAGTGAACAACTTTGTGTTCGAAGCCGGATTCATGTACTTGGTTTCATTAACCGCATATAAGATAGAATCTGCCTCAGGATCGTACAACATGAACCCGGTTATTGTGTTGGCAAAGGTCTCAGAATTCTTGAAAATGGTAGCCAGAGATTCTTCTTCCGTGATCTCAGGTATAAAGCTATTATCTGGCTCTGTAGCAATTTCCGAGGTTTTGCAGGCAAGCATTCCGATTGCCAGCGTAATCATCAACCATTTACTATTCATAGATTTGAGCTTAAGAAAGACGTTCAAGTGAAGATTCGATGCGCGAAATAACTTCATCTTTGCCGAGTAATTCAAGTGCCGGGAATAAGTCGGGGCCAAAACCTTGTCCGGTTGTAGCAATGCGAACAGGCATCATCACTTTCCCGAATCCAACTTCTTGTTCAGCGACAACTGCTTCTAAAGCTGCTTTTAAATTAACTGCTGCGAAATCATCACCAGAAAGTGCCTCAACTTTTTCTTGATAGGCTTTCACCATGGCTGCACTATCGTCTTTCCATTTCTTCAATGCTTTTTCATCGTATTCTTTAGGAGCTTCGAAGAAAAACGATCCCATTTCTACAAACTCATCCACTTTTGATACACGCTCATGAAGTAGTTCAATAACCGTTTTCAGATAGGCATCGTCTTTAGTATCAAAACCGGCTTGTTCGGCCAAAGCTTTTACTCTTGGTTGAAGATCTTCGACACTGGTTTCTCGGATATAATGTTCGTTATACCACATCAGTTTTTTGTGATTGAACACTGCCCCACCTTTACTTACCCGATCAAGTGTAAAAAGCTCGCAAAGTTCTTTCATGTTGTGGATTTCGGAATCGTCGCCCGGACTCCATCCCAAATAAGCCAAAAAATTAATTAACGCTTCCGGTTCGTAGTTGCCCGAAATGTAATCTTTCGTATTTACAGGAATTCCTTCGCTCTCCGCTTTTCGCTTCGATAGCTTCCCGCCGCTCGGACTCATAATCAACGGCAAATGCGCCATCGTAGGAGCTTCCCAACCAAACGCTTGATACAACAACATGTGCTTTGGCGCCGAACTCAACCACTCTTCTCCACGAATCACATGTGTAATTTTCATGGTATGGTCATCCACAACATTCGCCAAATGATAGGTCGGCATTCCATCCGATTTTAACAACACCTGATCGTCCAATCCTGAGGTATCAAACGAAACAATACCACGGATTAAATCCTCAAACTTTACAGTTTCTCGGCGAGGTACTTTTAATCGAACTACGTATTCATCACCAGCTGCTAATCGACGCTCAACTTCATCTTGCGGAAGAGTCAAGCTGTTTTTCATACTCTGGCGAGTAATTGAATCGTATTTTGGGGATGGATTTCCCGATGCCTTCAATCGCTCACGCATTTCGTCAATCTCTTCGGTGGTATCGAAGGCGTAATACGCATTGCCGTTTTCGATCAACTGCATCGCGTATTCGTGGTACATTTCTTTACGTTCACTTTGGCGATATGGGCCAACTTCACCGGGCGCATTTGGACCTTCATCTATTGTCATTCCAGCCCATTCCAGCGATCGGATGATATCAGCTTCAGCATCCTCAACATATCTAGATTGATCGGTGTCTTCAATACGAAGAACAAAGGTGCCGCCGTGATGGCGGGCAAACAGGTAATTATATAATGCGGTTCTTAATCCGCCAATGTGAAGAAATCCGGTTGGTGATGGTGCGAAACGTACGCGAACGCTCATGTTTTATTCTATGCTTTGATTAAAAGTATAAGGGCCACAAAGGTACAAAATTTCTAGAAAGGCTTTTGTGGTAAGAATGTTGAATGCTAAGTTTTAAATGTTGAATATATTCACTTGATCCAATCATCTAACATTTAAAACCTAACATTTAACATTGCGCGTAGCATACATCCAACCCCAATTCGCCCCCAATTTATACGACCTGGTAGCCATGCTTCGTGCCGATAGAGTGATTTTATTAGACGAAGATCAATGGTCGAGAAAAGGAAGAACGCACCGGGCGAGTATAACCGATACAGAGTGGATAAATATACCCATCAAAACCGAAGATAAAAAGAAAGCCATTAGGGAAGTCCGCATCGATCATCAAGTAGACTGGTTTACTCCTTTTTGGAATGGGATTCATCACAACTTTCACTCTGCCACGTGGTTCGATTATTTCGAAGATGAACTTGTCGCACTATTCGATGAAACCCGGTATTCTGAAAAACTTATTGATTTCAACCTTACAGTATTTGAAAGGCTACTTTGTTTTTTAGAAATTGAGTTAGATTATACACTGGCTAGTAAAACCAATTTCGATGCTAAAAATGCTACTTTTATTTTTCAGGAGTATCAATCGAAGAATTATATTCATAGAATCGAAGGGGCCGGAACTATTGAAATTGATCCACCAGATATTGCACAGAACGCAGAACGTTCGATTCTGCATTTACTACTAAACGAGGGCAAAGAGAGTTTCAAGATAATTGATAAGCTATAACTTAGCGTTTATTACATTGCCCATTCGGGGATTACGCCCAACTCTACTCCAAATACCCAGCTAATTAATGTAAGCGATGCAACCGATAGTAATACTATAAAAATTAGATTCAGCCATAATCCGGCTTTAGCCATTTCGGGAATAGTAATTTTTCCACTTCCATATACAATGGCATTTGGTGGCGTAGCTACCGGTAGCATAAATGCACAACTAGCCCCAAAAACAGTTGGTATAGCAAGTAGTAGTGGGTTTTGGCCCAAACCAATAGCTACGGAAACCAGAATGGGCAGGAAAGCTGCCGTTGAGGCTGTGTTACTCGTCATTTCTGTTAAAAACACGATGAGTGCAATAACAATGATAATTATAAAGATGATTGGCCATGCGTTTAACCCACCAATTCCATTACCGATCCAACTTGCCAATCCGGTATTACTTATTGCTGAAGCCATACTAAGACCGCCACCAAATAATAATAGCACGCCCCAAGGAAGTTTTATGGTATCAGACCACTTTAATAATCCTGCATTGTCCTTATTACCTGATGGAATAATAAACAGAATGACTGAAGCAAAAATCGCTATTCCAGCATCCGAAAGTCCAGGAATAATATTTCCAATTAGCGGTCTAAAAATCCAAAGAAGGGCAGCCGATAGAAACACTATTGCTACTTTTTTCTCTTGATTAGTAATTCTACCAAGTTTTTTTAATTGGCTACTGATCAACTCTTTACCACCCTTTAGTTCTTGAATTTTTATCGGATAGGCAACTTTTGTTAATACGAAATACATTATAGGCAATGAAATTAGCATTAAAGGAACCCCTATCATCATCCATTCTACAAAGCTAATTACTATCCCATAATTTTCATTTAAAAAACCTGCCAGTAATGCATTCGGTGGGGTGCCGATAAGCGTACCCATTCCGCCTATATTGCACGCATAGGCAATGCTTAAAATCAGAGCGATCTCAAAATTAAGCTTTCCTTTTTTATCTTCAGAATCTATAAGATCCAAAATTGAAACTGCAATAGGAAGCATCATGATAGCAGTAGCGGTATTGCTTACCCACATGCTTAAAAACGAGGCGGCTATAATAAAACCTACAATAATAGAGGAGGGTTTTACTCCAACTACATTTAAAATACTAATAGCGATTCTCCTATGCAGTTGCCACTTCTCCATAGCAAGAGCAATGATAAACCCTCCCATGAAAAGGAATATTAAAGGATTGGCGTACGGAGTAGTGGCCTCAGATATTGAACTAACGTTTAATACAGGAAATAAAACTATGGGCAATAGCGCGGTGGCGGAAATGGGAATGGCCTCAGTAATCCACCAAATGCCCATTAGTAGAGTAACGGCAGCAGTATTCCAAGCTGCTTCAGATAAGCCCTCTGGAGCATCTACAAATAACATTGAAATGAATACTGCAAGACCGGCAACAAAACCAATCTGCTTATTTTTAGAAAAGTAGTTGGTCATATTTACTTAATCCTCGGCCGAATATCCTTCTTTTTCCATCCAATATTCTAGGTATGGAATATTGTAAATACTCGTCCATCCAAAAATTCGTAGCCCATTTGTGATCTTCCAAATAGCTGGCCTAAAACCCGTTTCCGTTTTTGGCAAATGGCTTACATTTTCAAGCGCATTAGCTAGTAGCTGCTGGTTACTATATGCGAATAAATTCTGAGGAAGTTCATCCGTTTTCAGATGCCGGGCTCTTTGAATTGCTTCTTCCAAAAGCGATTGTTCCCCAGAGAACTCGTATCCCAAAACTAAACTGCTTATCGACGATAAATAAGATTCCATATCATGGTTGAGCGGTGGCACATCCCTTACTCTAATCGCATGGTCGATTGCTGATTGTTTTACATTTTCATCTCCTGTAAGCTGGAAATAGCGCCTTAAACCGTTAGATACATAAACTTGCGCATACCCATAACGATCAATAACAATTGAATTTGCCTGATCTGGGTGGTATTGCAATTTCATCATCATTTCAACACGATCATCTAACTCAATTTTATACTTCTCCATTTTTGTGGCGTCATAGATTTCTGCCAAATTCCAGACTGATAAGTACAGGCGTCTTCCTCTTAAACCATGATCGCCAAAAACTCTTTTCACGTAATAATCACCAGTTTGCATGGCAACCTCCAATGATCTGTGATTTGCATCTAAATAATAGGAACTTACCCAACCGGCCACCCACACGTGAGCGCTTAAAAGAGAAGAATAGTGTTGGGCTGCGTGGCGCCGTCCCATTCCAACATACGGCGATCCTTTTGGCTGCTCTTCGTGTTGAAATGCATGTAGCGACTCGTTTGTATCACCAATATACACCGGATCTTTCGGCCAATGGATATTGTCAACATCCATGGTATGCATACTGGCTGCTCTTGCAATTTTGTGATATTTAGGATTTCCAGTTCTTACAAATTGTAGCCACCACATATAATCGTTTGCTGGCTCATTATTGGTCCATTGAAACCATTCATCATTATAGTAATAGGTCAAATAATCGCCGTAATTTAACATTCCATACCAAGGCTCCCACTCTTGGTTAAAGGTCATCCAATCAAGTTTATAGTTTAAACCCCGTTCGAAGGTGGCGAATTTTTCGTGGCTAGCTAACATTTTACCAAATGCTTCAGATTGTGCATACCACTCTGGCGAAGCATGAGTTACCGGAGAGTTTATAAAGCGCTCAACGTCAATTTCCACTTCTTCTACGCTGGCTTTTTTGTGAAAATTAAATACCAATTCTGTTGTTTTTGCAAGGCCTTGAGCGAAATTACCGATCATCCCACTGTCGTTTTCGTTATCCTTTCTTGCAAAACTCATGGGTTCAACCGAGGGGCTCCATATGTAAGCAGTTAGTTCGTTTACGTTGTTATCAACCTTTATTTCTTTAGGATATTCCTCAAAAAATGATTGAAAACCTATAGAAATACCCCATTTATCGTCCGAAATATCCACCCAACCCGGAGCTCGTTCGCTATCAATAATCGTATCTTCATCCGATGAAATTTTTGCTTCAAACGTATTTTCTAGCCTAGCTGTAGCGCTCGAATTCTTTAATGGTGGTATTTGAGAAGGGTTCGGTCCGGTTTG
Organism: Balneolaceae bacterium; assembly: GCA_965228545.1. Classification (GTDB taxonomy): domain Bacteria; phylum Bacteroidota; class Rhodothermia; order Balneolales; family Balneolaceae; genus HXMU1420-13. The sequence goes on along the minus strand of OZ245822.1, from coordinate 3,329,968 downwards.
TAGTAAGGAAAAAATGTGCTCGTTAGCGAGTTCGGTTCGTATCAAGCTTCGTTCACCTGGGGCGTGCCACTTACCTTTATAATAGGCAGTAGTAACCGTTTTATTATCAGATAGATTATAATTTAAAGTAACTCCGGTTGATGAAATTCTATCGTTTGGAATCATAAATCCAGGATCTTCTCCCAATTTTTTTTCATCAATAATTTGGCCATTTCTTGTGGCTATTGCTTCATACTCACCCGGTAGTTTTTCATGCATATCGGGTTCGCCTGTATAAACAAAGGTATGTTGAACTTTTATATAGCTTTTTCCAGCATAGGCATGTATTCTAGTAATAAAAGGAGCGGAGTTGTTGTCGTCTCTGGAGTATCTGTACTCCCCTTCTACTCTAATAATAGCATGGAGTGGTCCCGTGCCTTTTTCTTTCACTGTGCGCAACACCACCGCATTCGATTGATCTATACCAGCGTCATCTAATAAATCCAGAAACGAGGCTCTTCCCGGAGTACCAGTTGCAATCACATCTTCATCATCAAACCCATCTCCATCTACATCCAATTCAACTTTATCTAAAAAACCACTTCCAGGGGGTGAATTAAAGAAACCTCCACCCATGCCTTTTTCAATAGTAAAACGTAAGGGACCCGTATTTACTTCTACTTCGCCATTTGTTCTTTGGTTGTTTTTAACCGTTAAGGTTTCTGAGTATTGTCTTCCATTTCTTATGTCTTCGCCGTACTCGATGCTATAAGTGTTATTTTCTTCTGTAAAAAAGAACACCCAAATCCACTTTATGCTGTGGTTGGCGGGCTCCCAGGTACTAACTTTCGTAATTTGCGATGGTATTTCCACTCCTCGGCTATTTAATACTCTCACATGATCTGGAGAAAACAGCTCCCCCATTGGAATAGGTACTCCAAAAATCTGTGGAGTACCGGCAATGTTATTTTCAACCGTTACCGGAATGATTGTTCCTGCTTTCGAAGCTGGATTTGCGATTACTAAAAGCAAGAGGGGTAATAGAAATACGAATTTTATATTATTAATCCTGAAGAAGCTACTCATAGGGGGCTTGCTTAATAGTTAGTTGTTTCATCTTCGTTTAGTGCCAATGCTGCTGCACCCAGAACTGCTACATGCTCTAAGTTTGACACCATAATTTTTAAATTTTTAAGTGATTCAGGATATGCGAAATCCTTTATCGTGTGATACATTTCTTCTTTAAAAAAGCAAAATGCCTTAGAGATTGATCCACCTATAATGATCATTGCGGGGTCGTATACATACATAATCATCTTAATGGCGTTCCCGATGTGCATTCCAAATTCTTTGTAAATGGAAATGCAATAGGCATCTCCTTGCAAAGCTCGATCATACACATCCTCTCCATTCAAACCTTTGTGAATCAAAAAAAACTGCCCCGAACAGTAGTGTTCAAAAATGGAGTTTAAATAGGGAACCATACCTACTTCTCCGGCACCGCAGTTTTCACCAGAAACTAATTTCCCATTCATTATTATGCCCGCCCCTAGTCCAGTTCCAATAGTGAGGCCAATAATTGATCGCTCTCCCTGCCCAATGCCAAAAAATTTTTCTCCTAGTGCGTAACAATTTGCATCATTATTTATGAATACAGTAATCTTAAATTCATCTTCTAGAATCGATTTAAGCGGAACTTCTTTCCAAGCTGGAATATTCTGAACATCAAAGACAATCCCTTGTTTAACATCAACAACACTTGGTACCCCCATGCCTATTGCTTGCACTTTTGCGGTCTTTACTTGCCGAATTAGGTGTTTGATCTGATCGATTAAATCTGAGGGGTTTTCTGAGTTTATAATTTGCTCAGTTTTTAATTGTAGAATCTCTTTATTCTCAATCCGAGCTACTCTAATGTTGGTGGCTCCAAGATCAATTCCGATAAGACATGAGTGTTTCACTTATACCTCTTATCCTAGTTCAGCTACTTTTTTACCGAGCTGTATAGTTTTATTACTGATAAGAGGTTTGGCCCAAAATCCGATACTTAATATGTACGCAAAAGTTAAGTACAGAAAAATCATACCTAAACGTAACCCAATAATATCGCCTAAAGAACCTACGATTAGCGGAACTATCGCACCGCCTGCAATCCCGGTTACAAGAATCCCAGAAAATGAACCATGATGCTCGGATATTGAGTTAAGTGCTAGTGAGAAAATGATAGGCCACATTACTGCAATAAAGAAACCAATTGCAGGAAACATGTATAGTGCTACCGCACCAGACGCGAATAGAGCTAAACTGAAACAGATAAGAACTGCTGAAGTGAATAGTATAAGCACTTTTTTACTATCCATAATTTTCAACAATAATAACCCGAGAACGGTACCGGCCGTCATCATGCCCCAAAACCAAGACACGGTTCTAGCACCCACAGTTTGGGGGTCGTAGCCATGGTAAGTAGATAAGAATTCTGAAATCCAATTTGCTACCCCTTGTTCTGAGCCTACGTAGCAGAAAATGCCTAAGAAGTATAGAATTACTTTTTTATTCTTTAGTAGTTCAACGTGGGTTTCAATTGCTCCAATAAGTTCATCTTCTTTTTTCTGTACTACAGGAAATTTAGAGAACGAAATAACTACGATCATGAGAGTTGAAACAAAGGCAAATAGCCAGTATAAAGAAACCCAGGGCAGGTTTTCTGGTACTAGGTTACTAAGTATGGAAAGGACGAAATTTGAATCATCCTTTCCTACATTAAGCACCAAATAGGTATACACTAACGGACTTAAAAAAGAAGCTAGGCCAAAAAACAATTGTGCTACAACAGAATTAAACGCAAAGTTCTCTTCGCCACCAGCAACACGTAGTAAAGGATTAATTGCTACTTGCAGCATTGCCATTCCGGTACCTATCAGAAATAAAGATATTACAGCGATGTGATAAACCGGAAACAAGCCAAAAAGCAGAGCACCGAAGGTAGCTACTGCAAAAGCTTGCCTCATCACATTTTTTTCACTAAACCGCTCTATGAGCATACCTGCAGGAATAGACATTACACCATATGCTATAAAAAAAGCGAATGGAAGTAGTGCTACGAGTGTCAAGCTCAGATCAAAATCTTCGATGATTTGAGGCACCAAAGGACCAATAATGTTGGTAAGAAATGAGATAACAAAGAATGTTAAAACAATAAGCCCTACTAAATAGTAATTTCGTTTCATGCAGTACTTCCTATAATTGATGGAGCGGCTTTTTAGTCTTTAACAAGCATTGGAAATAGTTCTCTTATTTCTTCCTCTGTAGGCTGTTTTCCATATTCACAAATTTCAAACGATTCGGCATATTTAAATTTTGATGCTTTTTCTTTGCCGTACCATTTTTCTAAGCCTGCCCGTTGCTCATCAGAAACTGTCATTCGCCCAATAAAACCATTTCGAAGAAATTCTTTTCTTTCTTCAGGATCTTCTGGTACTTGATCTAAGTTACCTGAAACCCATGGAAGCCATTCGTACACTTGCGATTCATGAGCATCAAACGCATTTACTTTCTTTTCAAAGGTTGCATCAATACCAACAACTATATCGTGGCTAAAAGGGTTTGGTTTTTGAAAACCATCAGCCATGTATAAAAACACAGGGTTTTTACGAAGTGGAGGAGTATCTGGTGCCACGTTAGGTACAACTACCATGTACGCCGCATCTTGAACTAAAACTCCTGCATATCTGTGGTCGGGATGGTAATCATTTGGACGTAATCCTAATACTATATCTGCGTTCCAATTTCGAATTTCTCTAATTACCTGCTGCCGAATGTGTAAGTGAGGCAAAAGCTCACCGTCGTGGTTATCTAACACTTTGTACTCGTCTATTCCCAACCTTCTTCCGGCTTCTTCTGCTTCGGCTCTTCGTCGCTTAGCCAGCATTCCGCCGCCTTCTTCGTGATGCCCGGCATCACCATTGGTTATTGATACAAATTTAACCGCATACCCCATCTCGGCTAGCAATGCGGCGGTTCCACCCATTTTTGCATCACCATCGTCGGGATGTGCAAATATGGCAATCACACGAATTCTGTCGTCGTTATTATCCTGTGCAAGCGCATCAAGTGTTAAAGAAAAACAAAGTACTAGTAGTAAAGAAAGTTTAGTTTTCATGGATTTAAATTAAAGTAGGTTTAAAAAAACCGGGATGATATAACTACCATCCCAGTTATGGTCATCAGAATTTTTTACTAATTGTATTCAGGATTTTGAACCATTTCATCCGGAGAAACATCGAGTGCACCCTGTGGGATTGGGAACAGGAGTTTTACTTGAGACTCGGGGATACCCAAATGCGTTGCCATTGTAGATTTAGCAACACCAAATCGCTTCAAGTCTGCCCAGCGTTTGTTTTCGAATGCGAACTCAACTCTTCGTTCTTGTAGCAATTTTTCCTCGAAAGTGCCGGGTGTGGCCGCACTTATAGCAGCAAGCCCTGCACGGCTCCTTACTTGATTAATCAAGGTGTAAGCTTGCGTTCCTTCTCCTAATGCTTCTGCTAAGTTCAACAGAACTTCTGCGTATCTAAGCTCCATCCAATTATTATCGCCTGCAAATACTTCTGTTGGGGCTGGGTCTGTAATATATTTTCGAACCCAAGGATCGATGGTAGCATCTGATGTGTCTATGGTTGCATCGAAACGCTCATCACCAGCTTCATACATTGTTAGTACTTCATCGGTTACATCTTGAGGAGCTCCACCACCACCGACGTTACCTCCAACACCTAATGGAGTGTACAAATCGGTGTATGGACTTCCTTCACCTTCGAAAGCTGATGTAAATTCAATCTCAAAAATTGATTCTGCATTGCCCTCATTTGCTTGCCCCCATAAATCTGCGTAGTTCGGCACTAGCGAGTATTTATTGGAATCAACTACCCGTTGCAACGCTGCCTGTGCCGCTGTTGCATTTCCGTTTACAAGCTGCACTCTACCTAATAAGGCGGCCGCTGCCCATTTGGTTATTCGTCCGTCATCTGGCAATAGTGCTTCTGCTTCAGTTAAATCGATTGCAACCTGAGCGTAGATATCAGGTGCTGTAACTTGATTAACGATAATATCGGGCGTGGTTACTTCCTCTAGCTGTAAAGGAACATTCCCAAATATTACTGCCATGTGATAATAGAGTAAACCTCTTATAAATAGGGCTTCCCCTTTGATTTGAGATTTAACCTCGGGGTTATCGAATTCTACGCCGTCAATTCTGCTTATTATATTATTGGTACTCGCAATTATGTTGTAAACAGCGTCGTATGTGGCTGCAATTTCTTCTCCGTCGGGTAGGTCAGAGAATGTATCTATCTGCTCCAAACTAACGGCCAATCCAGTAGCTCCGCCACCATTAGCTCCGTTATCGGCTCGCATCTCCATAAAGAGCACAAAATTTACACCAAATACTTCGCGGCTTTGCAATCCATCGAGTGAACCTCGAATGGCCAATTCAAAGTCGGTCTGATTTTGATAGAAATTTGTAACATTTCTTTGTGTAAGCGGCCCTAAGGTTGTAAAGTCATCCCCGCAAGAAATAAATAAAAGTGGGATAAAAAGTGTTAATATAAGTTTCTTCATCTTTTCTCCTGTTGTAGGTATGCTTTTAAAATTCAAGGTTTATACCAAGTTGAATGGTTCTTGCAAGTGGGTATGCCCCATAGTCTTCGCCAGGGGTTATACTACTTGATGACTGAAGATTTACTTCTGGGTTAAACCCAATATAATCAGTGAATATGGCCAAATTAGTTGCCGAAACATATACTCTTGCTGTACTTGCAAAATTGCCGAGTTTAGCTGTAGGAATATTGTATCCAAATTGAACATTTTTGATACTTACGTAGCTTCCGTCCTGAACCTGGTAAGATGAAGGGCGGTTATTATTACCATGAGTTCCGGTGCTTCTATCGGCCCTAGGGTGCTCTCCGTTTCCGGGCTCACTTTCGGATCGCCATCGATCATTTAAAACAGCATAGGCATTAAAATTTGCCTCTCCGTTTAATAAATGCCGCGAGGTTAGATTTAACACTTCACGTCCTGCTACACCTTGAATAAAAATACTAAGGTCAAAGTTCTTAAAATTGAACCTGTTTGTTATTCCGTAGATAAAATCTGGCTGATAGCTACCCAAAACCGTTCTATCGTCAGCATTAACAACTCCATCGCCATTTACATCTTTGAATCTGAAGTCTCCTGGACGAGGTGCACTTGACTGTAAATCATAATCTCCACCGGGGGCATTTGCATTGTCTGCATCAATTTCAGCTTGATTCTGATATACTCTATCAACCACATATCCATAATAGCTACCAACTGTTGAGCCTATTTGAGTTATATGCCGTACGCCTGCAGCACCTGAAACCAAAATAGGATCACCATTCGGGCCAAGTTTAGTAACCGTATTGTCATTAGAGGAAATATTAAAATCGGTTGACCACTGGAAGTCTCCGACGATATTTCTTGAGGTAATTGAAAACTCAACCCCTTTATTTTCTACTTCCCCAATATTTGTTAATACTGAGCCAAACCCTGTAGAAGGTGGCACATTTACACTAAGTAAGAGATCCTCGGTTCTGGTAAAATAGTAATCAATGCTACCATAAATTCGATCGCTAAATAAGGCGTAATCCAAACCGTAGTTAGATTGATAGCTTGTTTCCCAGGTTAGCTCACTATCACCTAGTGTGGCTAGAGAAGAGCCTGGTTCAAGACTGCCGCCATTCGGATAATTTACTCCATTTAGAAGACTAATAGAGCTGTAGTTACCTATCTCAAAATTACCGGCTACTCCATAACTTCCTCTTAGTTTAATTTCGTTAAATATTGATTGGTCTTGCATGAAAGACTCTTCTGTTAATCTCCAACCAACAGACAGAGAGGGAAAGATCCCTGTTTGATTGTTCGCACCAAATCTTGAAGCTCTATCTGAGCGTATTGTTGCTGTTGCAATATACTTACCTTGAAAACTGTAGTTTACCCTAAGTAGAGCTGAGGCTAAACTCCATTCAGATTCATTAACTCCACCTCCGGTAATTATACCTCCGGCTACATTAGGTACTTGATCATCAACAAAACCATTAGCGGTTACAAGATTTACCTCATTCTGTTGCTTTTGAGCTGTGTAACCTGCTAATACGCCAAGTCTATGTTCATCATTAATTAGCGTTTCGTAGTTTACTGTATTCTCCCAAAGCCAGTTAAACCCATTTGCTCCACTCGACTGTGCAAACGGTTGAGGAGATGTTTGAGCTCTATACAAGAATTTAGTTCCTCTGTAAAATGAGGATTGATAATCATCGAGATCGTATCCTACTAATGTTTTAAAGGTTAGTCCTTCCATAATTTCGTATGTACCGTACAAGCTTCCGTAAAGTCTGTTATTTTTAATTTCTTCTGAAATGAAGCGTTGAATGGCTAGAGGATTACTTGCTGATGTTGTTCCCCCACCTAAGTGAGATTGATTATCTAACTGATTGATTGTCCCGTCAGCATTATAAGGAGCAACAACTGGCGAGTGTACCAATGCAGAGTAAATGATTCCTGGAGGTTGCCCAAAATATGGCGCATTTGCCGGGAGCCGGTCATGCTGTGTCAGAGCGGCATTTGTAACCGATCCAATAGAAATCTGATCGTTGATATCGTAGGTTACATTAGCTCTAAAATTGTATCTAGCAAACGAAGAGCCATCAATAATCCCTTCTTGATCTAAATAACCAGCCGATAAGAAGTATGTGGCTTTATCTGTACCTCCACTTGCAGAAATATGATAATTTTGTTGCGTGGATGAACTTAAAACTTCATCTATCCAATCAGTATCAGTTCCATTCCAACTCACATATTGTTCGGGAATTAAGTAGTTGGCTATATCTGGCCTACCTGCATTCGTATTCGGGTCGTAATTTGGGTTTGCAGGAGCATTTGGGTTACCACTAGCTATTTCCTGTAAATAATTATTATTACGTGCATCTTTAGTGTAAGCTATCAATTCTTCTGCGTTCATCATATCCGGCTTATTAACCACCGACGAAATGCCCCCATACATACTTACTGTTACTCTACTTTGGCGTTCACTTCCTTTCTTTGTGGTAACTAAGATTACACCACCCGCCCCTCTCGAGCCATAAATAGCAGCTGAAGCGGCATCTTTTAAGATGTCAATAGACTCGATATCATTGGGATTCAGTGAACTAAAAGCATTCGACTTAGGAGCCTGAAAAGAGCCTCTTTGAGACTGAATATCTACTTGTAGATCTGAGTTTCTGGAAAGTGGAACTCCATCGATCACATATAATGGGCTATTTCCAGCCGTAATCGACCCTCCACCTCGAATAGTAATTTCTGGGCTTGCACCTGGTTCGCCTGTAGGCTCAACTACATTTACCCCGGCCAATCTACCTTGTAAAGCATTCTCAAAACTTGAAACAGGTATATTCTCCAAGTCTTCGGCCCTAACCGATGAAATCGATCCCGTTACTTCTTCTCTTTGTTGTGTACCATAACCAACTACTATTACATCGTTAAATGCAAGAATATCAGGCTCTAGAACAACATCAATACGTGTACGCCCATCAATAACCACTTCTTGAGTGATAAAACCTATATACTGAAACACTAAAATTTCAGCATCATCAGGCACACTTAATTCGTAAGTACCATCTAATTCTGTTGAAACACCAACCGTTGTCCCTTTAACAAAAACGTTAACTGCCGGAAGAGGTTCTCCGGTTTCGGCATCTATAACCGTACCAGATATTGTAAAATTATCAGGAACTATGGTTTCTTCAACAGGTTGTTTTTTAATCAAAACAATTTCACGATTTACTGAAATAGCAGCTTCGTAGTTAGTTCCCAATAAAACGGTTTGTAATGCATACCCAACCGTTGCCGATTTCAGCATTACATTAATATTCTTTTTAAGAATAGGAAGTTCTGAATTAAAGGCGATGCCAAGCTTTGCCTTATTAGCAATTTCTTTAAGCACATCTCCGAGAGCAACATCCTTTTTCTCGAGTTTTATTATACTTTTCAACTCCGAAATAGTACCTGAATACTCGTTTACCGAATAATATTGGCTCGTCTCTAGGTTATTAGAAACAGAAGTAAACAGTTGTGCAGTTGCACTAATACTACTTGTTTGAAACGCAAAAACCGCAAGAACGAAATAGATTAACTTCATCCTGTTAGGTTTTATAGCTGTTTTTTTCATGTGTATCCTCGTTAGCTGGTTAGTATTAAGCTTGTGTTATAGCCCAAAAAAGCGCTACCATTTTTTGATAAAGGCATTGGAAAATTCATTCTGGTTTCCACTAAAAATCTTTGTTCGAGAAATAAACCACGTCTTCTTCAATTTGATACTGAAGATTTAGCGACATTGCTATAGTTTCTAAATTATTTTTAAGCATTCTGCTTTTAAACTCTGCCGTTAATTTGAGTGCTGCTATATCCTCGGCCTCAAATTCTACACGAATATCATATTTCCTTTCAAGAGCTAGCCTTACACGATCCATAGATGCATCCTGAAAGATTAGGTATCCATTTTTCCACCCCAGATAGAGGTCTAAGTTTTCCACCTCTTTAGTGGTAATAGACTGTTGCTTGGTATCAAATGTGCCTAGATTACCCGCTGTTAATATCACAGAATTGTTGCTTTTATCAGAACTCCCCTTTAACGAAACAACGCCTTCTTCAACAACGGTTGTTATATTGTTTTCTTCGGGATATGCACGTATTGCAAAGGAAGTACCCAAAACTTGTATAAGAGTAGCGCGTGTTTCTATTATAAACGGTTTACTCGGGTTTTTTACCACATCGAAATAAGCTTCTCCTTCTAAATAAACTTTTCGCACATCGTCGTCGAACACATTGGGTAATGTGATCTTACTTTCCGAATTGAGAAAAACTTTAGTTCCATCCGACAAAGAAACAGAACCTCTTTGTCCTTTTTCCATTGATATTTCGCGTAGTACAGGAGTTACTTCCTGATTTTCGGAAAGCATAAACTTATTTGCGTTTAACCCAATTAATAAGGCTACAACAAAAATTGCGGCAAATTTTGCTAGTGCAAACCAACGCGATAGCTCAAATCGATTCGAATTTCTTAAATACAGTTTAGTAGAATAGTTTGATTCTTCCTCTATTCTGCTTTGTAGTACAGCCCAATCTAGCTCAATGTCAAAATGCTCATCAACTTCATTAATTCTTGGAGAAATCTTCCAAATTTTTTCAAATTCGTTCATGAGCTTATGGTTATCATCGTTTTCACCAAGCCATTCCTTAACAGTTTTAACTTCTTCAGTTGTACATTTGTCGGCCAGATAACGAGCCAAAAGATCGCTTTTCAAATTATTATCTTTTTATTTACTGCTTTCTAGTATTTGACAGAGCAAAAGCTCTTACCCCCCAAAGTTTTTTTAAAAAACTTCGCTACTTATTTTAGTCCTAATAAATACAACAGCTTGCCCAATATGATTTTCTACAGTTTTTCTCGAAATATTTAATACTTCTGATATTTCTTTGTAGCTAAGACCATGTCGTCGATTTAAATGAAAGGCAAGTCTTCGCCTTTCCGGCATTTCTTCTACTATTTCCCAAATTCGATGAAGCTGCTTCCGTTCTTTATCATTTAAATGCCCATTATCAGGGTTAATATCTATTTCTAAAGTGTATCGATCAGCTTCTATCTCATAGTTTTCGTTAAGCCTGTTTCTGGCTTTCTGTTTCTCTAGTAAATTTAAAGATTGATTTCTAACTGCTTGAAATAGGTAGGCTTTTATAGAATACTGAATGTCCCAATCTTTTCTATTCCTCCAGATTTTAAGGAAAACATCTTGTACGCAGTCTCTTGCCAGTTCTTTTGATTTTGTAATCGTAATCGCAAAGCGAATTAACGAAGTATGATATTCAAAAAACATCTTCTCGAAGGCAATTTTGTCGCCCGAACGGATTTTCTCTGCTATTTCAACTTCATCGCCGTTAAAATTCCTTTCTTCCTTCTCTATATGAGCGAAAAGCAGCATCTTATTCAACTACTCCGTTACTCAATAGTTTTAATGTCCTTCTTTAAAAAAACCATTGGTACAAATTGTGAATCAAACTCAGGTCTGTTTTGTAGCCACAAAATGATTTTTAAATACAAAATAAACAACAAGCATCTACTTGTTGTTTATTTTACGTAAGAGAGTTAATTATCAGTTAATTATCATTTCCAGTATTTCCTAAGGCTGGTCCACTTCCTGCACCATCTGGCGCCCCCCTTCGATACCTGAATTGCTCTGTAGGGCCAGTACTATTTCTAATCCGCTCCATAAACCGCTTCCTTTCCTCTTCAGGTAAGTCATCTAGGGTTGCAAATCTGTCATCGCTATTTCCAGGGTAATCTCCTGATAATGATGTAAACTGACTCAAATAAGCCATTCTTGATTGAATTTTATTTTCTACATAATCAGAAATATCAACCGTCATGTTAGGTGCTTCTGCGCCCCAAAACATATATTCATTAATACTAACAGGCTCTAAACCTTCTTGATTAATTTGTTCTGGAAAAATTAGATGCCATTCAGCGGCTCTAGCAGCATCAACAGCTAAATATGCTGCTGCTCTATGATCGGTTTTGTGCCATTTCACATATCGATACCCCGGCTCAAATGCGATTAGTACATCTGGTTGAATTTTTCTATACCAGCGAACCATGCGCTTAACTAATTCTTCTCTATCTGCAAATTCGACCATTCCATCGGTGTACCCAAGGTTTATATAATTCTCAGCTGGTACGCCAATGGCTTCCATAGCATTAAGTTGCTCATGCCTTCGTATTTTTTCCAACCTTTGGCGAGTCATTGTACGATCTCTAGTCCCAACATTACCATTTGTTAGAAGCATTATATACACATCATTTCCATTTTCTTGCAACATTGCTAGGGTGCCATGCCTTCCCGCATCATCATCTGGATGTGCGCCTACTAATAGAATAGTTCTGCCAGTCCATTCCTCAATTGGAATTTCTGGCTCCGATCCCCCACCTTGCTGTGCATAGACCATTGTGGGGATCAATACAATTAGAGCTAATAAAAAGGTACTGTACTTGTTCATATCTTTAATTTTAGTTGATGTTTACCATTGTTATTTTTTACCAGTTAATCCAATCTATATCACTGAACTCACTACGATGATTGGTAATTCTTCTACATTTTATATGCTTTTTAATATGATTAAACTTATCATTAAATGAAAAAGCAACAACCAGCTATACGAAATAGGCATGTTTTATTTGTTTTTATCCACTTATAGAAAGCAACGCTAGTTCACAAACACTAGACAATTTTTCGCACAAGATGCACTAAACCGGTAATATTCGTATACACAAAAATTCATCATCGTCTTGAAGCTTAATTCCTTTTTTATATTTCACTACTTAAAAACCAAACAACTGTGTTTGAGTACTACTTATAACTAAACTAAATCGGATTACTCACCTTTCTGTTTTTGAATACATTTTAATCCGCAATTTTCATCCTCCCAATCTAGACACGTTTTCTGTAACGGGAAATGATTTAATTTGTATAACAATTGCATTCCGTATTAAACCATCAATTTTTATAGATTTTATGATAGTTTCCTTTGTAAGACTGTCCCGAACAGTAAAACCCCTACTTTTTTGAATTAAATCATATAAAAGATAGTTTTCTGTGCTTCTTTCAATAGTGCTTAATTACTTTAATTTACCGTCTCGGTATTATGGAAAATACATCCGACGAAACTAACTGGAATAAAATCTACCTCACTGTGTTTGTTACAGGAGTACTATTTATTCTACTTTTCTGGTGGTTTACTGCAACCTATAATCTTCCTCAGTAATGCATTGGATAGATTGGGCAGTGCTAATTGCGTTCCTCGCATATACAGTTTGGGATGGCACACGAAAAGGTAAAAACGCAGAAAATATTGAAGGCTATTTACTAGCCGGACGCGGCATACCCTGGTGGGCGGCCGGACTTTCCATTATGGCTACACAAGCCTCCGCCATCACTTTTATTGGAACCACCGGAATCGCCTACACCGAGGATATGCGCTTTGTACAAGTGTATTTGGCTATTCCTTTTGCAATGATTCTAATTTCAATTTTCCTGGTTCCGTTTTTCAGCAAAATGAAAGCTTTCACAGCATACGAGGTACTTGAAGAACGATTTGGACTAAAAACTCGACTTACTACCAGTGCATTATTTTTGATTTCCAGAGGCTTGGCTCTCGGAACGGTTATCGCTGCTCCCTCTTATGTGTTGGCACTTTTACTGAACCTTCCGCTAAGCATTACCATCATCATAATTGGAATAATTGCCACCATTTATACCATGATTGGTGGAATGGCCGGCGTGATATCCACTGATGTGAAACAAATGGGTGTGATGATGTTCGGCCTCATTTTTTGCTTTGTGTTGATCCTGCTCAATCTACCGGAAGAAGTGGGTTTTGGGGATGCACTGTACCTCGCCGGATCACTTGATAAACTAACCGCACTCGATCTCAGTTTCGACTTAACAGAACGCTATAATGTGTGGAGCGGGGTAATTGCTGCATTATTTCTGATGCTTTCTTACTTCGGCACCGATCAAACGCAAGTTCAACGCTACCTAACAACTCCCACTGTAAAACAAGCCCGAAATTCTTTGTTGATGTCGGCGTATGCTAAAGTTCCGATGCAGTTTTTCATCCTGCTTTTGGGTGTAATGCTCTATGTATTCTTCATATTCAATGATGCTCCGATTTCTTTCCGCGCCGATGATCCCGTTGCTCAAACCGAAGAGCAAATTCAACGCGAGCAGTTAATTTACAGCCAATACTCCGAAAATCGCTCTGCAAGAAAAGAAGCCGCACTTAAAGCTATTCAAAATCGTGATGAAGCATCTCAGCAATTATTTGTTGAAACAGACGCAGCCATGAACGAAGCTCGTCAGGCAGAGTTGGCACTTCAGGCGGAAATACTCGATGCCGATGTAAACGACACGAATTACATCTTCCCTCATTTTATCTTGAATTACGTTCCCATCGGCTTGATTGGTTTGATTATCGCCGGGATTTTTGCCGCGGCCATGAGCTCCATCGATTCCCAGCTTAATGCCCTTAGCGCAGTGAGTATTGTGGATTGGTATCAGCGATTAGATAATAACAAACATGGCGATTTACATTATCTCAAGTATTCTAGGTGGACCACTTTGGGCTGGGGAATATTTGCTACTTTATCAGCATTGGCTCTCGGCGAAACCCGTTCGATCATAGAATTAGTAAATCAAATTGGCAGTTATTTTTATGGCTCTATTCTAGGAGTATTCATCCTATTACTTTGGTTCAAAAAGGCCAACGGTAACGGTGCTCTGGCAGGACTAGCAGCCGGTATGCTTGCCGTGTTCACTTTCGATCGCTTGTATGTTTCTGAAAGCCTCAACGACTACTCTTTCTTTCTACCTTGGATGCAAATCCCTGAATCCTACACCAAAGCCATCGAGTTTTTATGGCTTAATCCGGTTGGAGCTTTCACTGTAGTTTTTGTGGGTTGGATGGTGAGTTTGGCCTTCCCCAAACAACCAAAAAATTAAATTTTTGGGAGCCAAATTCTGGCTATTCTAGCAGAATATTTATTTTTTATCTATATATTATTTTATAACAGTTATTTAAGATAATAAATCCACCAAGATCTACATCAACTATTTGTAAATATCGCAGAAAAACTAAACTCCTTAGATCTATATAAGAAGAGATTGACAAGCCATGTTTATGGTGGAACGGTACATCACCTTGTTGGAGAAATCACGCCCAACAAGAAATTGACTACATCGAAGAACGAAATGGAGAGATTCATGCCTTTGAATTTAAGTGGAACCCCAAAGCAAAGGCGCGTTTTTCTAAATCATTCACCAATGCTTACAATCCAACTACAACTTCGGTAATTCATAGAGAAAACTATCTATCATTTATTCAGAATTAAACCTCATTAGATTGGTTTGCATACTAGCAAATTTATTTAATTTAACTATATAATTAACATATATTTATCTAATATTTAACTACATATGATTTACCACAACTAAATCAACCCAAATGGAACGTTACTTTTTTATTTCCATTTGATGCTTAAACTGTGGAATAGATAGAAATCAGACAAATCTAATTTTGAGATGCATAAAATTCGAGTAACCTTAGACTGGACTCCAAACATTAACCACATCGGTTTTTTCGTAGCCCAAGAAAAAGGTTGGTTTAAAAACTCCAACATTGACGTTGAACTACTTAACCCGGCAGAGGACGATTATCAAACTACTCCTGCAAAAAAAGTAGAGTTGGGACATGCAGATTTTGCATTATGCCCTACCGAAAGCGTGATTAGTTACCGAACTAAAGCCAAGCCATTTCCAATTATCGCCGTGGCTGCTATCATGCAAAAAGACCTTAGCGCCATCGTTGTTCTCGAAGAATCTGATATCCACTCACCAAAAGATCTTGATGGAAAAACCTACGCTTCTTACCAAGCTCGTTACGAAGATCAGATCGTTAAATCGATGATAAGGAATGATGGAGGTGAGGGTACTATTCACGTAGACTATCCGAATAAATTAGGAATCTGGAACACCTTGGTTGATGGCACTTACGATTCAACCTGGGTGTTTATGAACTGGGAAGGTGTTGAGGCTTCTCAAAAAGGAATTAAACTTCGAGCATTTACTATGGAGGATTACGACATACCCTATTCGTATTCCCCCGTAATCATTGCTGATCAAACGAATGTAGAAAGTAACACAGACCTTTATTCAACATTTATTTCTTTGGTAAAAGCCGGATATCTATTTGCGGGAAACCATCCTGAAGAGGCTGCCAAAATATTGCACCCTCATCTTCCGGAACATGATCAAGAAATAGATTTGGTGAAAGCCATTGCGTACACAGCGCCTCACTATGGAGGTGAACAATGGGGAATCATGGATGAAAAGGTAATTGAGGTTTTTTTGAATTGGCTGCGTGAGCAGAATCTTGAGACTCACCCACTTTCTGCATCCGAATTAATCACTAATAAGCTGCTAAGTTAGCTTATTGGCTACAATAATGAGAGTAGAATAGATTTCTTTTTCCAACTTGGTGCACATCGAACCTCATCCAAAAGCGGGCGATTCTACAGTAATTCTTTGAATCATCTACCTTTGGATTTCGTCTGACCGGCATGTTTTTAATACTTAGCTTGGTTCCATGACGAAACCCACCTACAATTCACATAGAATTATTATTGCCTTAGTGGCTGTGGTTTGCTTCTTAATCTTTCCACCGTGGAGTATTGTGTGGGCTTGGGTGCAACCATTACCCAATACTGTACAAGAACAAGTTGATGCCGCAATTGAACACGGGCTGGATGGGATTATAATATACGTCGATCAAGCAGGGCAAGAACCCGAAATATATGCGGCGGGTTGGAAAGATCGTGAAAACAAAATTCTACTGGATCCCGATGATCTATTTAGAATTGCCAGCATAAGTAAGCTCTATATTGCTGCTGCTGTAGTAAAACTTGTTGAGGATGATTCACTTTCTCTGGAAAGAACGTTAGCTGAATATCTCCCTGAACTAGAAAACAGAATCGAATATGCTGATCAAGTCACCTTACGCATGATGATTCAGCACCGAAGTGGGATACCAAATTTTACCGATTCTCCGAATTTGGATTGGGGAAAAACCTACGAAAACCCGGATGATCACCTACAGCTAGTGCTTGATGAACCCGCTACTTTCAAACCCGATTCAAAGTACGGATACTCCAACACCAATTATTTGCTGCTTGCTAAGATCATGGACAGAATACTTGGGTATAGCCACCATATATTTATTAAAAAAGAACTATTAACCCCACTAAATCTTCAAAATACTTTTTACTGGTTCAAGGAAGTAGATAACCCGGACCGACTCGCAAACGGATATGTAAGCGGATATAACGGAAATGATGTTAAGGAACTGGACCACATTACACCGGGCGGAAATATGGTGGCTACCGCAGAAGATGTGGGTATTTTTCTTCGTGCCATGATTGATGGTGATGCATTTACCAAAACGGAAAGAGAAATCTATACCTCGGTGTATCCTTACAACCATACGGGATTGGTGCCGGGTTACCAGAGTTGGGCTTCCTATTCACCTGAGCTAGATGCCGTTGTTGTTCAATTTGTAAATACCTCCGGTGGCTTTTCTTGGGAAATCTCGAACATACTGCATGGTCGAATTTTCAAGATTCTTGAAAAAAGATGATTGGTTTGAACACCTTGTGAGTCTTTTCCCTATTTATTGACGACTATCGAGGTAGATAATTTCACGGTTTTTAACACGTACGCATAAACCCCACTTCTCTATTACCGCAACCTACTAGATACCAACATTTTACATTTGTTTCGTAACCAACAGCGGATCATGTCGTGTAATGCATAGCAAAATTTGGTTAATAGGTACTAATCGCTTTTTCTATGAGACATCTAAAATTTTTGAGCCTTTTTGTGCTCCTTGGCACCATTTCAGAATCCTTCGCACAGGAACAAACAGAAATTCTTGAAAGAAGATACACTACGCAAAAAATACTTGGTCAGGCGCCATCTATTGACGGCCGTTTAGACGACAACGCCTGGCAAATGGTGGATTGGTCGGGAGATTTTACTCAAATTGAACCGGATCACGGCGGAGAGCCTTCTCAGGAAACAGCAATCAAAATTTTATATGACAATGATAACTTGTACGTAGCCATTCGAGCGTACGACACAAACCCGGAAGAGATTGTACGCCGCCTATCTCGTCGTGATGGATTTGAAGGTGATTGGGTGGAAATCAACATCGACAGTTACTACGACAAACGCACCGCATTTTCGTTTACAGCCAGTGTTTCGGGCGTAAAAGGTGATGAAGCAATCAGCGATGATGGCAATAACTGGGATTCATCTTGGGATCCATTATGGGATTTCGAAACCACCGTAGATAATGAAGGATGGATAGCGGAAATGAAAATCCCTTTTACTCAACTACGATTCGATGCAAATGATCAACAAACCTGGGGTATTCAGTTTACGCGTCGGTTTTTCCGTAATCAGGAGCGCTCCGTTTGGCAATATATGCCTCAAGAAGGTGCCGGTTGGGTTAGCCAGTTTGGAACCTTACATGGTATTGAAGGCATCAAACCTAAAAAACAGATTGAAATTGCGCCATACACCGTAACCAAACTTGAAACTTACGAAGCGGAACCCGGCAATCCATTTCGTGATGGAAGTGATCCTTCTTTAAGCGTTGGATTGGATGGTAAAATCGGTATCACCAACGATTTTACAGTGGATTTCACCATCAACCCCGATTTTGGCCAAGTAGAAGCCGATCCCTCGGAAGTAAATCTATCTGCTTTCGAGTCATTTTTTCAAGAACGCCGACCATTTTTTATTGAAGGGCGAAATATCACTTCCTTCCAGATTTCCAGTGGCGGAAATCCGTTTTCATCCGATAATTTATTTTACTCACGCCGTATAGGGAGAAGCCCTCACAACTTCCCGAATGTAGATGGCAATCAAAACGAATATGCCGATGTTCCCAGAAACACTACCATTTTGGGAGCTGTAAAACTGACCGGGAAAACACAAAATGGCTTGAATATTGGCGTGATGGAAAGTCTAACTGCCGCCGAATATGCTGATGTGTTTAGAAATGGAACGGATAGCGAGGAAATTGTTGAGCCCATGACGAACTATTTTTTAGTAAGCGCACAGCAGGAAGCGAATGACGGCAACACCATATTCGGAGGGATGGCAACCGCTACTAATCGAATGATCGACGATCCATCACTTAATAACCTAAACAAAAGTGCGTATACAGGTGGCCTAAATTTTCAGCAATTCTGGAAAGACCGAACGTATTATTTACAGGCAAACATGGTATTCAGTCAGATTAATGGCACGGCTGCTGCAATTGAACAGCAACAACTATCATCACGAAGATTTTATCAACGTCCCGATAATGACTATACCACGTTTGATCCCACCAGAACTTCGTTATCCGGGCATGGCGGAAACATTCAGTTTGGAAAGCAAGCAAATAGTGGCTGGCGTTACTTAGGTTGGGTTACCTGGCGCTCACCCGGTCTTGAACTTAATGATATGGGCTTTTTACGCCGGGGTGATTCAATTTTTCAAGTTGTATGGGCAGGATATCGATTTGCAAATCCAATTGGTGTGTTTAGGAACCTAAACATCAATTTAAACCAGTGGACGGGCTGGGATTTTGGAGCTACCAACACTTTTAAAGGCGGTAACATCAACGTAAATGGCCAATTACAGAATTATTGGTTTGTAAGCGGTGGATTTAATGTAGAAGGTGATGAAGTTTCAAATTCGTTTTTACGTGGAGGCCCATCGATGAAAGTGCCTGGTGGTTATAACTACTTTATGAATGTAAATACCGACAATCGCCAGGACATTTCATTTGGATTGAACCACAGTCAGTTTTGGGGTTTTGATGATGCCGCCCACAATATTAACTATGGTCTTTCAGCTCGGTATCGCCCAAACGACGCCTTGTTTTTCAGCCTTCGGCCGAGTATAAATGTTCGAAATAGCGAGCTTCAATATTTAACTACACTGCAAGATGGTGGTGAAAACAAATACATTTTTGGTGAAATTGATCAAATTACTTCGAGTTTAACACTTCGTATGGATTATGTGCTATCGCCGGATTTAACCATTCAATATTACGGATCTCCATTCATCAGTTCGGTAGATTATTCTGATCCGAAAGTAATCACTAATCCAAAAGCAGATAATTTTGAAGATCGATTCGATCGCGATTTATCCTTTACTAATCAGGATTTCGAAAGCAACGAAGATTTCAGCTTCCGACAATTTAGATCAAACCTAGTTCTTCGATGGGAGTATCGCCCCGGCTCGTTGGTATTTTTTGTGTGGAATCAAGGGCGTACCGGTTTTGATGGTGGAAACGGACAGTTCGATTTAGTTACAGACGTTGACGGGCTGTTTTCTGTGAAACCGGAAAATGTATTTCTGATAAAATTCTCCTATCTCTTAGGTTCCTGATCAAATAAATGGAGAGTAAACGTACTTTTTGCCAAATGTGATGTACATTGAGCAACCATCAACAAACATCACATCTGTATCCAATGAAAAATGTAGCCTTAATTACCGGAGCTTCCAGTGGAATTGGTAAAGAATTAGCACGTATTCATGCCGCTCATCGGGGAGACCTCGTGCTACTAGCTCGCCGGCAAGAGAAGCTGGAAGAGTTGAAGACAGAAATTGAGGAAGAACACGGTGTTTCTGTGTACTTAATTGCCAAAGATTTAACCGCAGAAGATGCCCCAGAGCAAGTATTTAACGAGCTTGACAATGTAGGCATCGAAATTGAGTACTTAATTAACAATGCTGGTTTTGGTGGATTGGGAAAGTTTCACGAACGAGACTGGAAAGATGACCGCGCAATGATTCAACTCAATATTATAGCTCTAAGCGAGCTAACCCGGCGTTTTCTACCAAGCATGGTAGCTCGTAACTCTGGCCGAATACTGAATGTATCGTCTACTGCAAGCTTAGTTCCGGGGCCTTTACAGGCTGTATACTATGCCACCAAAGCCTATGTAACTTCGTTCTCTAACGCTATAGCTGAAGAACTTCACGAAACAAAAATTACGGTAACTGCTTTACTGCCAGGAGCTACAGAAACCGAATTCGCGGAAACCTCCGGAATGGATAAAACGGAATTATTTAATAAAGCAGCCTCGGCTCGAATGGTGGCTGAAGCCGGTTATGATGGGATGATGATTGGTAAATTAGATGTAATAGCCGGAATATCAACATCCCAGAAACTACAGTTGCAATTAGCTCCTCTTGTGCCCAAAAAGATGGTATTGTCGCAAATCAGAAAGCTGCAAGAAGAAAAATAAGTATTGCCACATGAAAGCAGCCATTTTTCATGCGTTCCAAGATGAAATAAAGGTAGAAAATGTTTCAGACCCCGTTCTTTCCTCTCATAGCGTAATTATTGAAGTAAGAGCTACCGGACTTTGTCGCAGTGACTGGCACGGTTGGATGGGCCACGATCCCGATATTAAACTCCCACATGTTCCCGGGCATGAACTTGCCGGTATAGTTGCAGCCGTTGGAAGAAATGTACGCGGAATTAACCTTGGTGACCGCGTGACCACCCCGTTTGTATGTGGATGTGGCACTTGTGCACAATGTAATTCAGGGAATCATCAGGTGTGTGATCATCAGTCACAACCGGGCTTCACACATTGGGGCTCATTTGCTGAGTTTGTCAGAATAGATCACGCAGATGTAAACATTGTACATCTTCCGGATGAAATCGATTTTGTAACCGCAGCAACTCTTGGCTGTCGATTCATCACTTCATTTAGAGCAATTGTTCATCAAGCTAAAGTGAAAGAACATGAATTTGTTGTGGTTCATGGATGTGGAGGTGTTGGGCTCTCAGCAATAATGATTGCTAAATCACTTGGAGCAACCGTGATTGGTGTAGATATCAATGAAGGGGCGCTAATTAAAGCGAAAGAGGTCGGTGCTGATATAGTTTTAAACGCCCTGCGGCATGAATATTTGATTGAACACCTTAAAGATATCACCGATGGTGGTGCCCATGTTTCGATGGATGCATTAGGTAGCCAAGAAACTTGTTTCAATTCCATTGCCAATCTCCGTAAACGAGGTCGACATGTACAAGTAGGGTTAGTAACGGGAGATCATCAACACCCAAAAATACCAATGGATCGAGTGATTGCCAACGAGCTGGAGATTTATGGAAGCCATGGGATGCAGGCATATAAATACCCTGAAATGTTGGAATTGATTTCAACCGGAAAGTTGGCTCCACAAAAGTTGATTGAAAGGACTATTACCCTCGAAGAGGCTACTTCCATCCTACCCAAAATGAATGAGTTTAAGCATTCGGGAGTGTTGGTTATTAACAGGTTTTAGTTTTATCTAAGCTTCCATTTTCTGTATTTAAGTTTTGCTATGGCAACTGCATTCTGGGTGAAGCTTGACTTAGGCTGAAAGCAACTCGGACAAATCAATCTTGACAGTTTTTTAGAATACGTGATGTTAAAACTTTACAAGTATTTCACTTTTCTTCATGTTACTCTAACTTAATATTGGAATAACAACAGTAATACTTAAAGATGAAACTAGGATAACATGAACACAGTGCGTGTTATTCTAATGTTGTGCCTCATGTTGTCGAACGAGAGTAAAGATTACCTTTAAAAATAAAACGAAGGTAATTATTTAGTATTTTTACTCTCGTAAATAACTCAAGTGTAAAAGTTACCCTCGTTATGAAAGGCTTCAATAAATCTCAACCCTACAACGATCTCCCGCTGCTTCCTCCTAAAGCTGATTTGGAGACTAAAGAGATTTTAACAAAAACCATTAGGGCTAGTAGAGCTCTGGCTCAACTCAACGGTACAATAAGAAATCTTCCCAACCCTAGTTTATTTCTCGACACACTTCACTTACAAGAAGCTAAGGCTAGTTCTGAAATCGAGAACATCATTACGACCAATGACGACTTATATCAAGCTGTAGTAGCAGATAAGAAATTCGACAATCCTGCAACCAAGGAAGTGATTAGCTATAAAGAAGCTATTTGGCTGGGGCTCAGCCGACTAGAGAAACAACCATTCATAACAACTAACCTTTGTGTTGAGCTTGTACAGTGTATTAAACAAAATACTGCGGGAATTAGAACTACACCAGGAACTACGCTATCCAATTCACAAGGAGAAGTAATCTACACTCCCCCTTCGGGAGAACAATTGATACGAGCAAAGATGGCCAATCTCGAAACTTTTATCAATGAAAATGATTCAATAGATCCTCTCATAAAAATGGCTATTTCACACTACCAGTTTGAAGCAATACATCCATTTTCAGACGGTAATGGAAGAACAGGTCGCATTCTACTTTTACTTCAATTAAAACTAGAGCAACTTTTAGATGTTCCTGCTCTTTTCCTTAGTAAATACATTATTGATCAAAAGGACAAGTATTACGAAGTATTAAGATTAGTTACGGAGAATAATGACTGGTCTAAATTCATACTCTATATGCTTGACATGGTGGAAACTACAGCCATTAAAGGTTTAGAAAGACTAGAGTCAATAATTCAACTAATGGAAACTACAGGACAAGAAATAAAAGAAAAGCTCCCAAAAGTGTATTCCAAAGATTTGGTTGAAGTCATCTTCAAACTTCCTTACACAAAGAGACAAAACTTGATTGATATAGATTTAGGCACCCCAAAAACAGTTGGGAAATATCTCATTGCTTTAGAAGAAAAAGGTTTCCTAAAATCAGTAAGAGTCGGTAAAGAAAAATTATATCTGAACCCGTCATTAATGAACATTCTCGATAATTAAAAACACGAAGGCACAAAAACGGGTATAGTGCATGCCCTTCGGGACACGCACCATACACAAACCGTTATATCTCATATGGCGAAACAAATTGAAATAGAATCTTCAACTTTGGGTATTAATTTAATTGGTCAATTAGATTCTGTTTCATCCAATACGTTGGTGATATTTTTTTCTGGTTCAGGTGCTCAAGACTTAGATGAAACAATAGACTGTAAAAAACCTTTTTATTCCCTTTCAATAAAACTAAATCAAGCGGGGTATGATGTATTCAGGTGGAACGATCGAGGAATAAACGGTAGCGAAGGAGATTATTATTCATCATCAGCAATAGATATAGTAAATGACGGGATAAATGTGATTTCGTACTTTAGAGACAACGCAAATTATAACCGTATTTTATTATTAGGTCATAGTCAGGGTACATTAATAGCGACAAAAGTAGCTACAGTTATTGATGTAGATGCTTTGATATTATGTGCAGGTATATTTAGGAATGGAAAAGTGGCTTTACTTGATCAGCATATTAATATCTGTACAGAATTAGGATATACTTATTATGAAATTGAAAACTCTGTAAAGCAAAAAGAAGGAGTATTTAATCTTCTTATTAATTTTGAGAATCTGAATGAAGGTAATGACCAAACTGACTTAGATTTAAAAGAGCAACTAAGAGAATATTTTTTTGGAGGAGAAGGTCATGAACAGTTATCCAGACAAGAAATCAAGGATATCGAATTTCTAATTGATGATTTTTCTGAATGGGAATGGAGATTCATTTTAACTGAAAATATTATTACTAATCTTAAGAAGTTGAATATTCCCATACTAGTATTATTTGGAGAAAAAGACATCCAGGTTAATACTGTTGAAGAGCTTGAGTATTTAAATACGTTTAAGTTAAAGAATATCAAAAGTTGTGTTCTTACTAATCATAATCATCTTTTTCAGCTTTGTAAGAATGGCAGTATTGAAAACTATAAAAACCTTGGAGAACCATTTACCGAAAAAAGTGTGGCAGAAATAACAAACTGGATGAAAAACGAGATATAACATTGTGTGAAATTTAGGAAGGGAGTATAAGGGAGTGTAATTTAAACTCTCCTGTCTAATCTTGAATACTTGTAACTCCACCACAAACAAAATTCAAAAAATGTTACTATTCGGTTTATCAGATTCCGTGGAAGAAGCCTCTTCATCTCCCCCAAACTTAGACCCAACCGGTGGCCGGTATTTCTGAAAGGGGATTTTCAACAGATTAACCACATCATCGTGTTCTTTTGGATCCATGTGTGTATCTATACCATACACTAGCTCTTTGGTGTCGTCTACCTGGGCAAAGGTTCCAAAAATCCGATCCCAGATAGCAAAAATATTACCGTAGTTGGTATCGGTTAGTGGTTGTGTGTAGTGGTGATGCACCTTGTGCATATACGGCGTAACAAATACCAAAGAAAGCGCTCGGTCGAGCTTTTTCGGCATTTGGATATTGGCATGATTGAAATGCGTAAAGGCCGCCGACATTGTTTGATAGAAAAATACAATCCAAATAGGTGCGCCTACAACGATCACTCCAAGTATGGTAAAGATCATTCGAAATACGGCTTCGCCGGGGTGGTGGCGAAGTCCGGTGGTAACGTCCACGGTGGTATCAGAATGGTGAACCAGATGGAATTTCCACATCCACTTTACTTTGTGTTCCACCCAGTGAACCAAGAATGCCCCGAAAAAATCCAGCAGCATCACTCCAACAATAATTTGTAACCAAACCGGAATCGAAATCCAGTTTAATATCCCAAAATTATTGGCCGTAACCCATTCTGAAGCGCCCAACAAAGTTCCTGCAAAACCCAGACCAATCACCACAAAAAAAGCAGTTAGAACCGCGTTAATTCCGGCATGACGTACTTTCCGATACCCAAACTCAAATAGAGGAAATACGCCTTCAATAATCCAAAACAAGAAAATCCCACCTATCAAAATCCCGGCCCGGAATGCGGAGGGTATATTTTCAAAAAACTCAATAAATGATTCCATAGTCGACTAATTTTGTCTCATAATCTCGATACAAAATCGCAAAAGCACAAAAAGAATATTGAGGTTTGGTTAATGGAAGATTGGTTTTGGTGTTTGGTTTAATCAAGATTCAACGAGTCATAAAAAAGCGAAACACTAAACATTATATCAAAAAATAGCCCGCATCGAAGTGATACGGGCTATACTCGTTAAATATTATTGGCTAGAAATCAATCTTTCTCTACGGTACTCATTTCTTTAAACGGAGAGAGATTAGCTTCTTCAATCGTTGATTGATATTCAGCCCAATCGTTTTTCACAAAAGCATTTACTTTTGCTACGGCTTCGTTTACCGCTTCTTCGGCCAATCGATAAAGATTTTCTTCAGTTTCACCCGGACCGTCAAGATCTGCCCCCATATATCGAAGCGGACCAAACATGCGTTCCATTACCGTTACTGTTGGATCGGAAGTAATTCCTTGTCGCTCATCAACTTTTCCAAAAATCATATCCATTAGCTTGTCAATATGCTCTTTGGTAGTTTTGTTAAGCTCGTTCAGCTCTTCTTTTTCTTCGCGAGGATCGTTCTTAACCATAGTCTCATTTACTTCAACAATGCTTTTTGCGTCTCTGAGTACTTCTACGGCATCGTTGAGGTATGAGCGTAACTCCATGTGCTTGTCCATGAATTCCTGAGTTGCACGCATTGCACTCATCGGCGCTTCGATCCGTGGATCGGCATGAACCGTAACCATGGTAGAATCGCTGTAATCGCCATAGATAAACTTTACCTTATATGTGCCCGGCAATACCGAACCTCCACTAGGCTCGCTTGCATTTGGGCGAGGAGCATTCCTACTTGGGAAGCGAACTCCTGCCCGATCTAAGCCCCAGCTTGTTCGGTTTATACCGCTCTCTGATGGCGAGCGCTCTAGTGTTCGAATTTTATTCACGTCTTCGTCATATACTTCAATGGTAAGTTCAACTTTCTTTTTATCGTCGCCGCTGCCTTCCACCATTTCTTTATTTACAGAATAGCTAAGCATGGCGCCACGATCTCGGTTTTCACCCATGTACATTCCATCTCCTGAGAAACGGGTTCCCATAGCTTGCCGCCAGTTTGCCAGGTAGGCATCCGGTGAAGCAAAGGCTTTAATGGGTTTTTCAAGTTCGTCAGCACCGTTTGCTGCCAATTCCCGAAGCGGGCGGATATCGTCCATCACCCAGAATGAACGGCCGAAAGTTGCAATTACTAAATCGTGTTCGCGCGGGTGAATCACCATATCGTAGGTTGGTACAGTCGGATATTCATTGGTCCATTTAGTCCAGCTTTCGCCGCCATCAATGGTTACAAATAAACCGAATTCGGTTCCTACAAACATCAAATTTGGCTCAACTAAATCCTGAACAAACGATAGTGCGTAACCTTCCACGCCGGAATCTTCAAGTATGTTTCTCCAGCGCTTGCCGTAATTATCGGTATGCAGAACAATAGGTGTCCAATCGCCACGACGATAATCATTTACCACTGCAAAAGCTTCGCTAGCGTTAAAGGTAGATGCTTTTACCTGAGCAACATAGCTTCCCTCGTTTACATCACGTGGGAATCGAGATACATTTTCCCAATTTTCGCCACCATCGCGGGTAATATGGATCAGGCCGTCATCGCTTCCTGTCCAAATCAAACCTTCTTCAAGAGTACTTGGCTCGATAGCAAGTAAGGTGGTATGATTTTCGGCACCGGTGGCGTCCATGGTTAACCCACCGCTTTCGTGCTGTTTTTGTTTGGTAGTATCGTTGGTGGTTAAATCCGGAGATATAATCGACCAATTTTCGCCACGATCGGGAGAATAGTGCACATATTGGCTTCCAAAGTAAATTCCGGTTTCGTTAAACGGATCAAAATTAATCGGTGCGTTCCAGTTAAAGCGTAAGTTTTCTCCTTCAGGATGTGTTGGCTTTACAAAGCGAGCACTTCCGGATTCCCGATCTACACGCCCAACATTGCCTTGTTGCGACATCGCATAGGCGTATCTTGGATTACTTGGATCGATCATCACATCAAATCCATCACCAAAAAAGAGCTCATCCCAATAGGCATTTCGAATGCCGCCAGATCGCCAAACATACGCAGGACCTTCCCACGAGCCGTTATCTTGCATTCCACCGTAAACGTTGTACGGAATTTCCATATCCACTTCTACGTGATAAAACTGCCCAACAGGTATATTTTCTATGAATCGCCAGGTATCACCGCCATCAAAAGTGATGTTAACTCCACCGTCGTTACCGTCAATCATAAAGCCTTTGCTTTCCTGACTTAACCAAAAAGCATGGTGATCGGGGTGAATCCAATTGTAATATGGATACAAGCTTTCGAAAGATTTTCCACCGTCAATACTTTTAGAAATGTACGTGTAGATGCTGTACACCGTATTTTCATTAAACGGATCAACATAAATTTCTGAGTAGTAAAACGGTCGGTTCCCTACATCCGGATCTTGTTCAACTGTTTGTCGCAGTTCCCATGTATATCCACCATCTGTAGAACGGTAAATTGCGTTCTTTTTAGATTCTACGAGTGCGTACACAATGTTGGTTTTACTTGGCGCAATCGCGATTCCCATTTTTCCGAGTTCACCTTCCGGCAATCCATCATCAGAAGTAATTTCCGTCCAGGTATCGCCACCATCGTTAGTTAAATATAACCCTGAACCTTCCCCACCTGATTTAAAAAACCATGGCCAGCGGCGATATTCCCACATAGCAGCAAAAATTTTATTCGGATTGTTGGGATCCATCACCATATCAGCGATACCGGTGCGGGTATTGTTATATAGAATTTTTTCCCATGTTTTACCGCCATCGGTGGTTTTGTATACCCCACGATCTTCGCTATCGGCCCACGCATTCCCTTGCGCACCAACATAAACGGTGTTTGGGTCATCAGGATGAACAATTATTCGGTGGATATTGCGAGTATTTTCGAGTCCCATAAATTCAAAAGTGCGTCCACCATCTAAACTGCGATATACACCGGCTCCGGCATTGGCACTATTTCTTGGGTTTCCTTCTCCGGTTCCAACCCAAATAATGTCCGGACTTTTTTGATAGATGTCGATGGCTCCAATTCCGGCTGTGCCGTAGTCGTTAAAAATGGGTTCCCATGCAACGCCACCCGACACCGACTTCCAGATTCCACCCGAAGCTGCGCCAACATACATGATGTCGGTATTGGATTCTACTACATCAATGGCGGTGATTCGGCCACTCATTCCGGCAGGGCCAATATTTCTAGGCTCAATGCCTTTCATCAACTCCATGTCTAGTTGCTGCGCTGATACAGCTACCGACAGTATCATCAGCAATAATGCTGTAAAGTTATATCTGATAATTGTTTTCATTCCTTGTCCTTGGTTATTGAGATAAAAAAAGATGGCACGTTTCCATGCCATCTTAGTTAACAAAAATTGGGTTATTTATCGATGGCTAGCAGCTCATCGATTCGATGCCTAGCATCTTCTAAATGCACACGAGTTACTCTATCGATATTGCCGGCATTAATTCGGTTTGTGATATCGCGGCGAAGAATAGTTAACTGATTTCGCACAATAGGACGAATGTCTGATTGGCTAACATCAACATTGCGACCGAAGAATCCACTTGGCTCTTCGTTCATCAAATAATCTATACGCTCTAGGTAAGCACGTTGTAAATGTCTTCGGTGAACATTAATATTGCGATTTGCTCGAAGTTCGCTAAACACTCCATTTCGGGTGTCATCCATCATTTCAATCGCAGTGTAAACATCGCCCGATTCACGTCGCTCTGATTCTACTAAGCGAGCAATTCTGCTAGGAGATAATAAATTGTTTAGAACACCTGCTTGAACGCTTCTAAACGTTTCTACTGATGTGGCGTTGTCTGTACGGTTTAAGATATCGCGATTATATGCCCATGTAGGTGCCGTAAACGCATGGCGTTGTAAAAATTCCATGGCTCTGCGCTGGTCGGTTTCATCAACAATCTCGTATACCTCGCCTTCTTGGTCGTAAGTTTTATATGTTTGATATACACCACCGATATAGGTTGTAACATGCCCCATATAACGGCGCCATTGGCCAAGTACTTGGCCATATAATTCTGAAAGATCGTCGAAGCTCTCGCCATCAGCTTCTACCCAATCAATGAGGTTGTCTGTAATCACTTGAAGATTAGCAAGACCTAGTTCACTAGCTCTCATGGCATCATCACCAATTGCTTCGGTTTGAGAGCGTGGATCAACACCATTTGCATAACCAAACCAGTAAAGTGGGTCATCGCCGTTCGCAACAATCCAATCGTTTAGTACTTCATTCTCGTCGTCGGCTTCTTCAACATCCGGGAACCACGTATATCCCCATTTGATCGACCAGATGTCATACTCACCAATTTGCGGGTAGAAATTGGTAACTCCATCTCCGGGTTGAGCAATGTAATTGAATCGGGCGTAATCCATAATAGATGGAGCCGTACCGTGGGTTGAGGTAAATTCTGGATCACGTAATTGCTCTACCGTGTAACCAACACTTGAACCCATGTTATGTGGCAAACCAAGTGTGTGGCCAACTTCGTGTGCCATCACAAATCGAAGCATTTCGCCCATAATGTCGTCGCTCATTTTTACGTTTCGAGCGTCCGGATTGGCAGCTGCGGTTTGTACAAAAAACCAATTACGCAACAAATTTTGGATGTTGTGATACCAAAGAATATCACTTTCGAGAATTTGGCCAGAACGTGGATCGTGAACATGTGGCCCCTGTGCGTTTTGAATTGGATTTGTGATGTATCTCATCACAGAATATCGAACATCTTCAGGGGTAAATTCTGGGTCTTCTTCCGGAGTTGGAGCACGCTTCCCGATGATTGCATTTTTGAAGCCTGCCGCTTCGAAAGCAACTTGCCAATCTTCGATCCCTTGCAATAAATAAGGAATCCATTTTTCAGGAGTAGCAGGATCTAAATAGTAAACGATAGGCTCAACGGGCTCAACCAATTCGCCCCGTAAATATGCTGCTTTATCTTTTGGAACAAGATTGTATCGGGTAATATATCGCTCGCGAGCTGCACGATGTTCATCTGAGCTGTAATCATATTGAGCTACAGAAAAATATCCAACCCGTCGGTCCCAGTTACGGGGTACTACCGGCTCTTCCGGCAATAAAACCATCGATTGATTTACTTCTAAAGAAATAGTTCCTGTTACAGCATCTGCCGGCGGGCGACCTGCATCGTAAGTTAGTACATGACGTACTTCAAGATTTTCGGGATAACTGGCCATTCGCTCGATAAAGCTTCTGTTGCCATCTAGACGTCGAACCTGGAATCGGCTACGTTGGCTTGATGACATTCCG
The DNA here is from genome assembly GCA_965228545.1 of Balneolaceae bacterium. GTDB lineage: Bacteria > Bacteroidota > Rhodothermia > Balneolales > Balneolaceae > HXMU1420-13. The sequence goes on along the minus strand of OZ245822.1, from coordinate 3,299,104 downwards.
CTTAATAGGGGAACATCAGTAGTGAACAACTTGGTAACATCGATTAATAACCCGGTGCTGTCGGTAGCATCCGCTTCAATATCGAATGAATAAACAACCGGTTCGAAATTATTATTAACTACAGATTTGTAGATCGGATCTTCTTCATTTGCCACACTTGAGAAAGAAACATGGCGCAGTTTGATGGAGTTTTCTTTGCGCTGCCATCTAATTACCTGCTGTGATCTTGCTTTTTGCCCTGCTCCGCCAAAACTAAAATTTTCGGTTGATCCGGATACACGAGTAACCAGCAGCATTTCGCGATCGAGAATATCGTTTGGGATTTCGTAGTAATATTTATCATCCACTTTATGTACGTTGATGACACCCTCGTCGCTCACGGCATCATCTTTTACGATATCACTGAATTTTTTCATTTCGTCGCCACCGCCACCACGACGAGGAGAATTTTGCGCCGTATTTCCACTTGAAGCGGTAGATTGGGCGGTTTTACATCCGGTAAAAACCAGCATGCTACATAGTAGCAAGGAAAGAACTTTTCCTGATTTGAGTAGTCCGATCTTCATTCTTGATTAAGTTAAATTTAGGGAAGATTGGAAAGTCCGACTGAATACCCGTTTAAGCAAGTTTTGGGTGTAAAAAGATGTGAGATAGTCAGTATTCAATATTCAACATGGAGTGAAGAGTGTGCATCTTTTATTGCCACGGAAGCGCGATGGCTCGGATTGGAGATTTTGTACAGAAATAAGTGAGGTGTTTTGATCAGTGATCAATAAACAGCAAGCAGTGTTCCGTGATTAGTGGCAGTTGATTAAATGGCAAATCCATTATTCCGAGACATTGTATGTTGAAGATTGCCTATTGATCTTACCTTAAATGCTCGCGGAACCATCCGATAGTTTCCGCTCGTTCCCAAGGTCCATTTTGGGCAACGCAGTCCAGAAGCTACGTAACGAGGGCAAATAGACCTTATTTTTTATGCCCTATTCCCCTAGGAATGCGTCCAACATATATCCATTCCTCACTTACTTTTTTGAGACCCACTATTTCAAATGAACTACTACGACTTCGTTCACTTTGCACATAAATTAAGGCTTTATCTTCAGTTATATTAAACAAAGGTTCCGTGACTCTAAATACTCTTTGTGCTTTACAGTCAGTTAAATTTTTAACCGAATGAACTCGAGTACTTTCCCACGTACCTTCAAGCCATTCCTTGTCTCGATATTTTACCTTCATAGAATCAATATCATCTTCAGAAAGGAAATCACGAAAATTCCTAGTTAATAAAGAGTTTTCTGGGCGTTTAAAAACCCAATTTTTATATAATTCAATAGTTTTAGAAGGAGTATTCGTTGGATTAACTTTCCACTTATCTTCTATCAAACAACTATCTGGGTTTCGATCCATAATAACTTCAACGATTTCAATTGAATCAGTCGTCACTTGAAAAAATAAAAAAGTGTAGAGAAAAAATATTTGAATCAATACTAATTGCATGAGTTTCCAAGTGCATCACTATTATTCGAGTCTTCATTAAAATTAACATTAAGTATCCTAGTCTTTTCGGATGAACTCAAGTTTTTGAATGCATTTGTCTCTTCTAGCCCACCCCAAGCAAGGGAGTGTAATTTAAACTCTGTCTGATTATTTATTCGGGTTTGGGATGTCGATTTATATCCAATGGCAAGCGCTCACCAAATCTAATTGCCAGCTGCTGTACAGTCAAGCTCCAGTTTTGCAGAGGCGAGGTCCATTTTTTCTCAATGTTTTTAGTCGCCAGGTACACCAGTTTTAACAACGCCATATCACTGGTGAAAGCGCCCTTAGTCTTGGTTACTTTTCGAATCTGGCGGTGATAGCCTTCCACAGCATTTGTGGTATAAATCAGCTTTCGGATTGGAGCCGTATACTGGAAATAAGTGGTTAGCTTTTCCCAGTTATTCTGCCAAGAGGCTATAACAATAGGATATTTTGCCTCCCACTTGCCAGCCAAGTTTTCCAGCTCCATCTCGGCCATATCTTTGGTCTCGGCTCGGTATACTTGCTTGAGATCCCGCATGAACTCCTTCTGATCCTTACTGGCCACATACTTGCAGGAGTTGCGGATCTGATGGACAATACAGCTTTGAACTTCGGCTTTCGGGTAGACACTCCCAATGGCTTCGGTAAAGCCTCTCAGGTTATCCGTACAGGCAATCAGGATATCTTCCAGCCCCCGGTTGTGCAGATCAGTGAGCACCGATAACCAAAAGTTGGCTCCTTCACTCTCCGAGATATAGGTGCCCAACACCTCTTTACGACCTTCTGGATTGATGCCCAGGATATTGTAAAGCGCTTTATGCTGCACCCGCCCTTCATCGCGCACTTTGTAGTGCATGGCATCCAGCCACACAATACAGTAGACGGGTTCAAGTGGGCGAGCCTGCCAGGCTTTGACCTGGGGGATGATTCGGTCGGTAATCTCCGAGAGCACCGTGTGAGAGATCTCACTGTCGTACATCTCCTTGATGTGGGTACTGATGTCCCGAAGGCTCATTCCCAGCCCATACAAGCCAATAATTTTGTCGGCAAGGTTATCGGCCAGGATCGTCTCCCGCTTTTTTATGATTTGTGGGGAAAATGAGCTTTGCCGATCCTGGGGCGTGTCGATCTGGAAAGTTCCTTCGGCGCTTTTGATCGTCTTGGTCCCCTTGCCATTTCGTTTATTTCCTGTCTGACGCTCCTCCTCACTCAGATGAGCGTCCATCTCCGCCTGCAAAGCGGCTTCTAAAAACTGCTTGAGCATCGGTGCAAACGCCCCGTCTTTGCCAAGCAAAGGTTTACCGGATTTAAATTGCTCCAGCGCTTTTTTTTGTAATTGGTCTAATTCTTCCTGTGTCATGACGGTCTAAGTTAACTCTATTTTTGGTTACTTAGACAGAGTTCAGCTTACACTCTCCCAAGCAACATCATTATAAAATTCATCTGTAAACGAATTACCGAATATTTCTTTCAAGGCAGAAGCCAAAACATCTATATAATGTTGAGCAAATGTTTCATGTTGTATTACCTCCTCTTCATTTCCGTTTCCAAGTACGTAATAATCCCATAAAAGAGGAAAACTTAATTCCAATTCGGCTGCATGCGATTCAGAAACATCACTTAAATCAACCAAACTTAACATATATGCGTGTATAGCTTCATGCATTAAAGTTCTTGCTATTGAAACATCTGTTGCTGTTTGCAAGTAATCTAAAGACAATAGACTTTGAATACGAAAACCATAGTTTGAAAACCAAGTTGTTTCTGCAGAATTAGTAGGGTTTAGAAAATCTGAATTATCCTCAACTACCTTTATCTCATACATAAACAGAGACTTTTCCCCTGCAAATTGATCAATAACTCCCCGCATTCCCTCATGTTGCACAGTCTCGATTAAGTTAAATAAATCTTCCGTACATGGGTGTAAGGAAAGATCCGTAATAATAATCTCCATCAGATTAACATCATCTCCACCGAGTGTTCCTATAACATCTCCATCACTAATAATAGGAGCCTCTACTTGACCATCGCACGTAGTAATGGACTTCGTCACAATTATATCGTTAGGATCTTCATCTAATATATCTGTCCAATCTATTTCAATTGGTGTACAATCAATCACCAAAGTAACACCTTCCATATACCAGAAGCATGAACTCCCACCACTTGTATTTTCTCCTCCGGTAGATTCTTCACTATCAGAATTACCCGAATCACTTCCTGATCCTTCACCGGAACTCCCACCAGAACTTCCATCATTGCCCGAACCTCCGGTATTCCCACCTGTTTCGGGCCCACCTTCACCAGTCGAGCCACTATTGCCTCCACTGTTGTCCCCTGAACCACTGTTACAATCCGTTTTAAATAGTTTGTTGTGTACATTTTCAACCGGTGAATATTCGCCTTGACCTGCACTCATAACCACTTGATTGAATTCTATTCTGTCGACGGTTAATAACCGAATTGTACCTGTAAAATCGTTTTGGTTTACAACACCGTTGTTATTCATGAGCCAGTCAATGTCTGGTTCGTAACGAAAAAACATGGCTCCATACTCACCAAATTCATTAACCTGAACAATTAAGTTTTCATAGCTAAGCGACTCTTTTGCGTTTAATGTAAACGTATATCTCGATATACCACCTTCCTCTTGTTGCACTAATACAGCCTCTGAATGATCAATTTCTGCAATTAGTGAGTCTATTGAGATTGTTGACTTATTGTATCCGGGTGTTAGTGCTTCCCTTAATACAAATTGAGCCTGAGTATCTTCTGATAGATTTATAGTAGTAACTGTAACAGGATCTTTATCGACTGAATTTTCATTCACCGGATTCTGACACCCAAACATAAATATAACAAGTACCCCTAGTACTAATTTTAACTTATTTATACCCTCATTCAATTAATTTTTTGAATGTTGAGGTTAATTAAAAAAAAAGAGTCAATACTGTTTTATCTGATTTTAGTACTATCTCTGAACTCGAAAATTATCAATCCCTAAAACACTAGCACTTCCCCTCGTTCCCAAGCTCCACAGCCTGTGTAAAAAGTAGGAATGGAGTATTTGTGTAACGCATTCCAGAAGCTCTAGCTTCTTCTTTAATTTAAGATATATACTATTCTTAATTGCACACTAGCTAAATTGGAAGACGATTAAATCTTCCAATCAATAATTGTAGACTGAATATTGATCTACTTCGCCATAGGCTTCGTAGTTTAAACCTTTTGAACTCACCTTAAATGCTCACGAAACCAACCGATAGTTTCGTCCATCACTTCTTTAAAGGGTTTGGGGAAATCCATTTCTTCGAATGGATGAGCGATATCAAACGTATGGCCGGTTTTAGCAATCAAACGAAGTTCTTTGTCTTTTGCGGCTGAGTGGATATGCAATTGTTCAGAATTTGAATAGGGAACTGCTTCATCTTCACGGGCGTGCATAAACAAAGATGGGATACGCAGTTCTTTTACCCGATGCATAGCAATCACTCGCTCTTCGTTTTCAATGGCATCGTCGTATACCACTTTTTCCAGAGGCATTATCTGTCCGGTTCGGGTGTTTTGAATCTCGGTAACTCCCTTCTTCTCCCAATCTGATTTCATATCGTCGGTCCAGAATTCGAGGTAATTCCCAACAGCATTCCATGTAACCAAACATTGAATCGCTTCAAACTCGGCTGCGGCAACTACTGCGAGATGCCCGCCTCGTGAATGCCCTACAATTCCCAAATAATCGGTATTAAGACTACTATGGGAATCCTGAATTTCTCCTTTTTGAAGAGCATCAATAATGGATTTGATATCCTCAAGATCTTGCGTGAACGTTTGTTTGGCGAATAACTCAAGCTGATCCAATTCGTATCTATTTTCTCCAATTCCACTTCTGGAAAGATTAAATGCGATTACACCAAAGCCACTACGGGCAAGATCTTCACAGGCATCGGGAAACGCCCCCCAATCTTTAAATCCTTTAAATCCGTGGATGAATAGAATAACCGGAAATTCTCGATTGGTACCACTTATTGGTGAGTATAAATCCCACCTCATTGGGTTTCCATCGGTAGAGTGAATGCTTCCAGAGCTTATTGATATATTATCAAATTCCATGTTATCCTTTTTTGAAATCCAGCGTGTCTAGTTTCACCAGTTTACGCAGATTATTAATTTCGTCTTGCTTCAGGTACCTCCATCGGCCGTTTCCAACCTCCTTCAAATTCAAACCGGCATATTCGGTACGCTTCAGTTTGGCTACCTCTGTTCCGTGAAACTCTACCATTCTGCGGATCAATCGATTACGACCTTCGAACACTGAAATAAGGAAAGTATTTTTCACATCTGCAAATCGTTTCACATTGTGCCCCTTTGCAACACCGTCTTCCAACTCTACACCTTTCATAAAAGCACCCAGTTCTGCATCCGATAATTCACGTTCTGTAGTTACTTCGTATGTTTTGCGAACTTTGTAACTTGGATGCATCAAACGATGTGCAAGGTCGCCATCGTTGGTTAAAATCAACAAGCCTGTAGTATTTCGATCTAATCTACCAACGGGATATACTCTGTACCCGGTTGCCGTTTCTACCTCATCCATTACGGTATTTCTTCCTTTTTCATCGTCGGTAGTGGTAATGGTATTTCTCGACTTATTAAGTAGTAAGTAAACGAAAGGCTCTAAGCTTAAAGACTGTCCATCAACCACGATATCGTCTTTTTGAGACACTTTCATCCCAAGTTCGCTAATCACTTTTCCATTCACTTGCACCTTTCCTTCTTCGATCATACGATCAGCTTCTCGACGAGAACAGAGCCCGGCATGGGCAATAAATTTATTAATCCGAATCTTCTCCGACGGCGAATAATCCTGACTTACCGTATTTTTCGCACGGTCTCTTTTTTTAACAGGTTCATCGCCTTTTTTACGATCTGTTTTTTTGTAGGTACTTTTTTTACCTGATCTCTTTCTGGATTTCATATTGAATTATTCCTAATTCTTAATTCTTAATTGAATTTACTCTTCTTCAGAGCTAGGCGTCTCTTCTTTCTTGTTCCTTTCTCCTTGCTCCTGAATCCTTTCCTCCTCGTCCTCGTCCAACTCCATCATCATTTGTCGTTCGAGTAACAACTGTCGGTGCTCGGCCATGTCGTCATCTTTAAGGATTTCTTCAATCTCTCTAGGTTTTGGTAGTTCGTTCACCGAATTCAAACCGAAGTGGCGCAAAAAATGTCGGGTGGTTTTATAGAGCAACGGTTTTCCCGGGCTGTCTGATCTCCCTGAAACCTCTATCAATGCCTTTTCCATTAATTGGCGAATTACATATCCCGAATCTACCCCGCGAATCTGATCTACTTCCGGTTTAGTGATCGGCTGCCGATACGCAACTATAGCTAGGGTTTCAGTAGCCGATTGAGAGAGTTTCCGATATGCATTCTGATGTTGGAACACACTTAACCAATAATGAAATTTTGGTTGGGTCGCGAAGGTAAATCCACCTGCTAGTGGTTGGATTCTAAAACTCATTCCCATCTCATCATATCGATCATTGAGCTTATCGATGAAATCGAAAATAGTATCTTCGTCGATTTCAATTTGCTCTTCTTGTTCAATTATGATTGAGCGAATTTTATCGGCCGAAATTGGCTCTTCGCTCGCAAAAATCAATGCCTCTATCACCGACGACAACCTGCTGCCATCAATAAATTGATAATCATTAAGCTTCTTATTCACTGTCCCTCACGATAAAAAATCCGTCATATCCCTGCTTTTGATATAAGGGCATCAGAATGTAACCATCCGTTTGTGCTTCAATTTTTCCATGCTTATCTGTGGCCAGCCAATCGCCCTTTTCGATAGGATCGAAGTTGGAAAACCCGGGATTCATCACAAATTCGTCCCCATCTTCAATAACGTGTTTATATACAAAATCAATTTTATGGGGAAATCCTTCTACTTTTTCCATCAAGTAGGCGTAGTACGTCGAAAATTGTTCTAGCTTGTTTGCCGGAATCAGTCCAACATTTACCATCAATGTCATTAACCCAGCAACGGCATTATTTTCGGCCATTACGGTTCCATGCGTTCCACTCTCAAAAGCAAACCCAACATGACCGGCATCCTCCACATATTCCATCGAAGTACCAATCAATGTATGCTCGATACCAAATACGAGTGGAATCTTTAACTGGCTGAGCAATTCGATGTGGCGAGATTCTTTTGGGGTGATTGCAAACATACAACCTGTACCGGAAAAAGTATGCAAATCGATATACACTACTTCTTCATCCGAGTAAATAATGGGATCCAGAATACACAGGAGTTCCTTTAGCTCTGCTCGTTCAACTGATGATAATTCATCAAAAGGAGTTCGTCGGATTTTATCCAAAATGGAAGTCACCCAAAGTCGATTCATGTCTTCATCAATAAACCGAACATTTTGCTCGAGTGCAGTATTATTGCCCCTTAATCCGATAAATCGACCATGAATAAATTCTTTGAGTGGGTCTAGTTGGCCGATCACATCTTGAATTGCTTCTACACCCGTAGGTTCATTGCCATGAATTCCGGCTACTGCAATTACAGTTGGGCCGGGATGGTCGCCACGTATATCACCTATAAAATGCTTTAGTATTTGTTGGGTATGCTCTTGTTGTTCGCTTTGTATAACCTGCATTAATTATTTTCCTTTTCACCGGCAAGGGCGTACAAAAGTCGCCGAGTGATATCCATAAAATTGTGTTCGGTAATAATACCAACTAATCGGCTATTCTTCACCACCGGTAAACAACCAACTTTATGCTCCAGCATAATATTCATAGCCTCCATTATCGACGCTTCGGGATGGATGGTTATCGGGTTTTGAATCATAAATTCGCTCAGTTGTTTGCTTACATCAACCTGATCGTCGTTCACTACGCGGCTATATTCTCTCATCACCATACGCATGGAAACAAGCCCCACTAAGTGCTTTCTATCGTCTTCTATGGGAATGTATTTGATGGCACGCCAGTCCATCAGGTTCGATACGAATTCGATCAAATCATCTTTTCGAGCGGTGAATAAATCGGTAGTCATAAATTCTTCTACCAACAATTTCGAGGGCTTCCACGAAGGAACATCTTCAAATTTGGCTAACGCCCATCGATGTACCGGTTCCCCTTTTTTCTGATTCTTGAGCATAGAAGCCGTAACTGTGGTAAGTGCTTGCTCTCGATTTCCTTCTTTGATGATATTTCCATAGGATTTAACCAGCCAGTATGCGCCGGTTTTCATTGTTGCCACTCGATCTTGTATCACCGAAAGATAGGTATCGATATCCGAACTATTGATGTTCGCTTTTTCTAACCCGTGCTTTGCTAACGGTAAGAGTTCTGAAGTGATCAAATCCTTAGCGCTTACTTTTCGGCCTTTAGTCCACTCGAAGTTGGTATCGAGCCCCATTTTTGATGCTGCGAAAAAATTTAGCCGTGCATCATCAAAGTCCAGCTCTTGCGAAATATCAGGGTGCTCATCCTCGAATCCATTAAGTAGTCCTAACCAGAAAGCGGTATTTGCCATTTCGTCTAATACGGTTGGCCCTGAGGGTAATACTCGATTTTCGATACGCAAATGCGGCTTTCCTCCTCCAACACCATAACAGGCTCTATTCCAGCGGTAAACTGTTCCGTTATGAACTTTCAGCGCATTTAGTTCCGGTGGAATGCCTTTTTTCATCATCGCTTCTACATCTTCTTCCACATCAGAGCTTAGTAGTACGCGGTAACGCGAAATATCTTCTTTATAAATTTCCAGAATAGAATTTTTGAGCCATGCATTTCCAAAAGTTACTCTGGGACTGCTATCCCGAAGATGATCTCCAACGCCACGAGTATCCACCGATTGATGAAACACGGCAATTCGAGTTTCTGCCCACAGTCTTTTTCCCAAAAACACCGGTGAGTTTACCGCAGTAGCCAAAACCGGAGCAGAAATCGCCATTGCTGCATTGTATTTCTGCACAAATTCGCTGGGTTTAATCTGCAAATGCACTTGAAATCCGGTATTACATCCTTCTAGAATGGGCGTATCGAATTTCATGAGTAGCTCGTCCATCCCTTGAATACGTAGCTCGTATTCTTTGCCACGTAAATTATCTATTGCCTCGCAAAGCGCATGATACCGTGGAATATCAGTTAAACTATTGATGCTTACATCCGATTTTCGAATCGTGGGTAAAATCCCGGTGAGTAGTACTTCGGCACCGAATTCATCAGCAACTTCCCGCACTTTTGCCACGTCGCGTTGTAAGTTATGCTCCATGTGCGAGAGGCAATCACCCGTGAATTCCAGAGGCGGGTTCAGATTTATCTCGAGATTAAACTTAGCAAACTCGTGCGTAAAATTTGGATCATCTAGTTTTTTTAGGATATCGTCAGCCCCTAAAAATGGCTTAGCATTGCGATCGATTAGGCATAATTCCTGTTCGGCTCCAATTCGAATTGGATCGGTTTCGAACCAATCTTCATCCAGCATTTTTTCTAGTGCTCTCAAATCTTTGAGCACATTTTTCATGAACTTTTGAAGCTGTTCGTTCGATTCTGCTAGTTTTACCCTGGTGTCGCCCATATAAGTAAGATCGTTAGGTGAAATAACCGCCGTAAATACCCACTTTCTGTTCGTTTTTGCAAACAATTATCGCTGGGCATCAACATTTATATTAACCCGAACTTTTGAACGACTTACTCCGCTCTCGCGATCGTAAACCTCCATAATTCGGCTTAGCACCGCTTCAATATAATTTGCGCCTTTATCAGTATCCAATTTCATACTCAATTCCCACATAAACTGCTGATTCATCCAGGCAATTACAGATGCCGCAGGGCCTAATAGTTCTGTTCTTGGAAGCATCTGATCGATAATAGTCCGAAGTAGATGAGCCTGTTGAATCGCCAGATGTTCTAGCTTTGCTTTAAAAACAAATGTTACTAAACGACTGAATGGTGGATAATTCAGTTCAGATCGGAACCTCATTTCTTCTTGAGCGAAGGAATCGAAGTTATGAGTTTTTGCAAATTGTATTGCCGAAACCTGGGGTTTCCGCGTTTGAATAAATACTCGCCCGGCTTTTGAACCCCTTCCACTCCGCCCGGCAACCTGACTCAATAACTGGAATAACCGTTCTGAGGAATTAAAGGAAGGAAAAGCCTGCTCGGTATCGGCATCGATTACACCAACAGTAGTCACATTTGGAAAATCTAGACCTTTAGCAACCAGTTGTGTTCCCACTAAGATATCCGCTTTTTGATCGGCAAATTGTGCCAGGATTTTCTTGTGCGCTCCTTTTTTAGACGTTGAGTCGCGATCAAATCGTAAAATTCCGGCCTCAGGAAACAATGCTTTTATTTCTTCCTCGATCTTCTGTGTTCCACTTCCTTGAATCAATATTTCCGAAGATCCGCATTGCTCACATATGGTATCCGCTTTTCTGGAATACCCTGAATAATGACACATCAAAGCATTTTTGTACTTATGATAAGTCAAACTCACAGAGCAATCGGGACTTTGCGGAATATGTCCACAGGTTTCGCATTGCATGTAGCTGGCAAATCCACGTCGATTGTACAATAAAATTACTTGTTCATTGCTGTTCAATGATTTTTCCACTGCTTGGTATAACGCAGCGCTCAATGGCCCTTGCATTGCGCCTCTATATTGAGTGAGATCAATAACCTCTACTTTTGGTAAGGTTGCTTCAGCATGTCGTTTTTTTAGTGATAAATACATCGCCTTTTTCTGCCGAACCATTTCTAAAGCTTGCATACTAGGGGTAGCAGACCCCATAATTACTACAGCTTTTTCCTGATTCGCCCGAACAATAGCAACTTCGCGGGCATGATATCGGGGGGCAGGATCTGTTTGTTTGTACGAAGAATCGTGTTCTTCATCTAAAATGATTAAACCGAGATTCTTTACCGGTGCAAAAACAGCCGATCTTGCTCCTATCACAACTTTTTTCTTGCCTTGTTCGATTTGTTGCCAAGTATAAAGCCGTTCAGCGGGTGACAATCTGCTATGCAGTACAGCGATTTTATCCCCAAAAATTAAATGAAAACGGGCAACCGTTTGAGGAGTGAGTGCAATTTCCGGAACTAATACAATACCGCATCTTCCCTGGTCAAGCACTTTTTTTAAAGCGTGTATATACACTTCGGTTTTACCCGATCCCGTAATGCCATGCAACAAGAAGTTACCGAATGTTTGTGCATCAATTTTTTCTAAGATTTGATCCAAAGCCTTGGATTGATCGGTGTTCAGCGCTTTAATCGCCTCCGGGTCGAAATCGAGATCATATTCAGTTACATCCTTTTCTTTCTCATAAACACGCACCCACTCATCATCTTTCAGTTTTTTTAACTGATAGCTGCTAAGGTTTAGCTCTTGTTTGATTTTGCTCTCTTTTTCTGGAAGCTTAATCTCGAAGAATTCACTGAGTGCCTGCTCCCATTTATTTAGCGAGTCTTTTGTTTCGAGATAGTTCTGAGCCACTGACTTCGACTCATCAGAATACCAATCCAGCCAGTTTTCTTTAACAGTGGAAATTTTTATATCCGGCTCTTCCCAAACTTCGAGTACATTGTTCTTCAATAGTTTTTTGAAAATTGTATTTAATCCCGTGCCTCTTAATTGTTGCTGGATCTCTTTTTGTGTTACAGGAGATTGCTCCTTGATTATATCAATCAGCTTCAACTCATCAGCGCTAAGCTTCATATCTGCTTCGCTGTTTACCTGTATAAAGGTATTTGACACAAAATTTAGACCGGACGGAAGGGCTGCTTGTATGACTTCGCCCCAACTACAGAAATAAAATTTATGGATCCATTCGGTAAGCCGGAGTAATTCGTTTGAAAGGACCGGGGTTTCATCCAGAATTTTTTTGATAGGTTTGGTTTCGAAATCCGGTTTTTCATGATGTACCCGAACAATCATACCGATAGCGTAATAATTTCGATAGGGTACCCACACTCTTCTGCCGATTACATCATCGGAAAAAAATTCCTCGGGGAGTGAATACGTAAAGTTCCTTCGAACGGCTAAAGGAAAAGCGATGTCTGCGAACAATGGATATTTGGTTTAAACTTTTTGGGTAAGCTTATCCAAATATCCAACTGAAATCAACTTACAGAAGAATTAATAAATACAGTATGATAAGTAGAATAGGAAGTGTAAACACGAGGTTTGCCTGCCAATATGTAGATTCATTTCTCATTTTAAACCTCCAACAAATTTTCTGTTCCTTTTCCAGAGATTACACAAACAGTGTACCAAAATGTTTCCATTACCTGCACCGCACGATCATGTGAAACTGAATTACGAATATGAGATTTAAGGATTACGATTCTCGAATGTGTTGATTTAGTTTAGTTGTTTGAATGCTTTTGCTAAGTATGCTTATTAATTCATTACACTCTTTTATTGCCGAATTGAGCTTTTCGTTTATTAGGAGTGGTTTACGGTGAATAATTTTTAAGCACACCAATGTTTCCCGTAATTCTTTATTGGTAATTTTGAGTTTATGTATGAAGTCTTTTCTTGATTCAGCGTCACAAGCTTCTGCATAATTTAGAGCGGGTGAAGTGGAACTTCTCGCTAATTGTTTCCCAAGATGTTCACCGATATAAGATTGTGGTAGATTTTCACTGATTTCAATTCCTACCAATGCGAAATTAATTAGTCGATCTTCCATTTCATCTTTAAAACTCATAATTCTAACTCGTATTTCTTAATTCTCATACTCATCATTCTTAATTCATCATCCCAGCCAGCCTTCGCGGTCGAGGCTTCGGTATTGGATGGCTTCGGCAACGTGATGAGATTGGATGCGTTCGCTTTTATCTAGATCAGCGATGGTTCTGCTTACTTTGAGGATGCGATCGTAGGCCCGAGCAGATAATCCTAAACTGGTGATGGCCTGTTTCAGAATCCCCGAACTTTGATCATCTAATTGGCAAACCTTACGAACCTGCCGTGTATTCATTTGTGAATTGGAGTGCACTTCTTTCACGCCAAGAAATCGTTGAGTTTGAATTTCGCGTGCTTCAATAACACGGGCTCGGATATCTTCCGAACTTTCACCCTTTGCTTTGCCCGAAAGCTCATCATAACTCACTTTATTCACTTCTATATGAAGATCAATGCGATCTAACAATGGACCAGAAATTTTACTCAGATACCGCTGCATTTGGATATTGGATGTACCGTTCATTTCTCCGGCTTCGTACCAATCGCCCGATGGAGAAGGATTCATAGATGCCACCAGCATCACTCTGCTTGGATAAGTTACACTCATTCGAGCTCGCGATATCGAAACAAATCCATCCTCAAGCGGTTGACGCATCACCTCCAAAGCACTTCTTTTGAATTCCGGCAATTCATCCAGAAAAAGAACTCCGTTGTGAGCCATCGAAATTTCGCCCGGCATTGGAATTCCCCCACCGCCTACCAATGCTACATCAGAAACCGTGTGATGCGGTGACCGAAATGGTCGCGATGTTATAAGTGCTTTGCCGCTTTTCATGATTCCCGAAACCGAATGTACTTTGGTAGTTTCAAGCGCTTCATCTAAAGTAAGTGGAGGCAAAATAGTAGGAATCCTGCGCGCCATCATCGTTTTACCCGAACCCGGGGGACCGACCATAACCACATTATGTGAACCGGCAGCAGCAATTTCCAACGCTCTCTTCACATTTTCTTGTCCGCGCACATCGCTGAAATCAAGAGCATCCAGCTTTCCATTTTTTGCAAAAACATGTTCCACATTAATCTTAAATGGATCGAGATTGCCTCTATTTTCCAGCCAATCTTTCACATCATTGAGGTGATCGAAGGGAAATATTTCGATGCCCTCAACAACGGCAGCTTCCGGGCCATTATCTCGAGGAACAATCAAATATTTAAACCCTTGTTTCTTTGCTTCTACCGCAACCGGAAGCACTCCTTTTATCGGACGAATCTGACCGTCAAGTGCTAGTTCCCCAAGCAGAACGGTGTCGTCTAGTTTGTCGGTGTGAATTTGTCCAGACATCTGCAACAACCCGATTGCAATCGGTAAATCGAAGGCATTGCCTTCTTTTGGGAGATCAGCAGGTGCTAGATTTACTGTAATCCGCCCAAGCGGGTAGTAAGAACCGGTATTTCGTATCGCTGCTTCTACCCGATCACGGGATTCAGAAACGGCCCGATCCGGCAATCCCACTAAGAAAAATTTTACCATACCGTTGGTATGATGTGTTTCTACGTCGATGATTTTTGCATCTACACCGATGGTGGATGCGCAGTACACTCTGGCTAACATGATTTATGAACTTATTTACTCTTTTAAGCAGTAAGACCTCTCTCAAGAGAACTCCTTACAAAAAAACTCATAAATCGTACATATACATCAATATTTTTCGATTCTTCTCCTTAAAATCAGAATTGAATGTGATGGAATTAGCCGTTCAAAGTGTACTTAATCTATAAATGGAAGTGGTTTGATGTTTGTTTTGTTGCTCCCGTCTGAGTTCATCACCCAAATACCCCCGGAAACATATACTATTTTAGTTCCGTCCGGACTCCAATCCGGCATTTCTGATACTCGCTCTGTAAGTTTGGTTAATTCTTTACTGGATAAGTCTAGTTTGTAAATATATCTGCCCCCTCCCATTGGTCCACTTTCGAATACCAAAAACTCATTGTTGGGTGACAAACTTAGATTATAAACTTTATGCTCATAGGTATAGGTTTGCTGAGTTGTCTTTTCCTCAATATCGTAGGTGTAAAAAAAAGCTTCGTTATTTATATTTTTTGCAAACAAGATTTGCTTGCTGTCAGCATACCAAGTTGCATCTGCTTGTCCTTTTGAGATTATAAGATTAGACTCTTGATGTAAATCGAAAAGCCAAAGCCCACAATTAAGCTCTTCACTACAATCCACTTGTGCATACATAATAAACTTTTCATTAGGGCTCCACTCTGGTCTTATATTTGCTCCTTCAAAAATTAGTTGCTCAATAGTGCTGGTATCGATGGAAATACCGTCAAACGCTGCTTGTAGGATCCTATAATTATCAACCAATAAAACTTGTTCACCACTCGGGCTCCATTCCGCAAATCCGAAATTATAAATCTTTCTTCTTTTAGACCCGTCACTATTAATCACATAAACTCCAGCAGAATCCAAATGTTCAACATGATATTGAAAGTCTCTGGTTACCCCATAGTATCCATAATCGGTGTACAGTATTTGAGTACCATCGGGACTCCAAACCGGGTATTCAACATCTAAAAAAGGTTGTATTGGTGCAGTTAGACCTCCACCTTCAGAATCTTTAACTCCACACCCATTTAAATTGAGAGCTAAAATAAGAAGTATGAAAATTTTGGGTCGATACATCGTTGGATTTTCCAGAGAGAAATAAAAAATTTGAAGAACCTTTTAATTGGCGAGTTCAATCTATGTAAAGCACTATTAAAACTCTACAAAGATTCACTCTTGAACCGGCCAACTATCATTTTACGTTGCTAACATTTAACTATGAATCTTTTTATTTAGCTTTACGTAGTTAGACTCCGCCGGAGGAAACTCCTTACAAAAAATTTTATAAATCGTACATATCATGGAAAAAGACGAGGCAAAAAAGAAGGCAAAGCACATGTTTGAAGAAGTGCAGGGTGGAGTAAACGAAGTCATCTCCAAAATCAGGGAATTCATCAAAGAGGGAAGCGCCCGCCGATTGATTATCAAGAATAAAGAAGGAGAGGTTGTTTTCCAGACTCAGCTTGCTGTTGGGGTTGGTGGCGCAGCATTGGTAGGTGCAATGGCGCCGGTTATTTCAGCAATTGGCATGTTTGCCATGTTCATCAACGACTACCAAATTCTGGTTGAGCGCGAAGTTGACGCCGATGACGATGAATTTTCGGTAGATGCCGAGATTATTGAAATCACTGAGGACGAAGAGGAAGAATCGAATACAAAAGACACGGAAGCTTCGGAAGATGATGCCGAAGAAGATCAGAAAGATGAAAAGACAGTAGGTAAGAAGAAAAAGTGATTCGGTGATTCGGTAATTCGGTAATTCGGTGATTCGGTGATTCGGTGATTCGGTGATTCGGTGATTCGGTGATTCGGTGATTCGGTGATTCGGTGATTCGGTGATTCGGTGATTCGGTGATTCGGTGATTCGGTGAGAATGTAAGACCAATTTTATTAAATATATATACTATATTAATCCATCTGACGGATTTCTCGTCTGATGGATGGGTTGAAGCCGAGTATTCTTTTTTCCCCTAAGATCGGTTGGACGGACTGAAAGCCGTCAGACCGAGAAACTATCTAATCCTATAGCAATAAAGTCGAACATCACCTCACTTTATCACCGAATCAACATATCAACTATCACTTCCAATGCTCTTCGGCGATTACTTCTTTTGGTAATTCTCCTAGGTAATGTTCGGCATCGAGTGCAGCTTTGCAACCCGTGCCGGCGGCAGTAACCGCTTGTCGGTAGATGGCATCCATTGCATCACCACAAGCAAAAATTCCGGGCAAGTCTGTTTTTGTGGATTGTCCTTTTGTTTGGATATATCCTACATCATCCATCGTAAGCACACCTTTGAACAGATCGGTATTCGGTTTATGTCCGATGGCTACAAATACACCGGTTACATCTTCCAAAATTGTTTTTTCTCCGGTTTTTCTATTGTTGATGCGAACTCCTTCCACAACCTGATCACCTAAAATCTCTTCGACTTCGCTATCCCACATGAACTCGATTTTTTCGTTAGCGAAAGCCCGAGCTTGCATCGCTTTTGAAGCGCGTAATTCATCTCTACGATGTATAACGGTAACTTTGCTGGCAAACTTGGTTAGGAAAGTGGCTTCTTCCATGGCCGTATCTCCACCGCCAACAATAACTACATGTTGATTTCTGAAAAAAGCTCCATCACACGTAGCACACGCTGATACGCCTTTCCCACGTAGTTTGGTTTCGCTTTCCAGTCCCAGCCACATTGCCGAAGCACCGGTAGAAATGATAACAGTGTGCGCATAAATCTCTGTCTTTTCATCAACAGTTAGTTTATACGGGCGATCTCCAAACTCGATATCGGTTACGTATCCATATCTACAATCGGCACCAAATTTGGTGGCTTGCTCACGGAAGTCCTGCATCATTTGAGGTCCCATCACACCATTTGGGTATCCGGGAAAGTTTTCTACATCGGTAGTGGTCATTAATTGCCCGCCCGGTTCCGGTCCTTCAAATACAATAGGATTTAGATCCGCTCTGGCCGCATATAGTGCAGCTGTAAGCCCTGCAGGGCCGCTTCCGATGATTACTACTTTAAATGTTTTATTGGCAATGTCTTCCATAGTTCTTCACTCTGTATAAATTCAGTGTGAAGGTACAAAAATCGTGTTTAAACACTTGCCAATTTTTGTTTATAGGAAGTATAGAATTCGCCTAATACGCTGGTTGATTGAAGATCGATGTAGTGCTGGAATTTGAACAAAGCGGACTCAACTGACTAATCAAAGTATCGACAGCGGTGTAGTTAGATTCAAAGGTTGTACCCATAGCATTTCGGCTAATGGTTAACACAGAATCCATCAAAGTTACATCCAACGAGAATTCTTCGTTGGTATTTGATTGATTGCGAATCACTATCTCAGGCATATCAACATCGATAACATCAAATTTAATGTTCTGGAAGCACGTGTTAAGCGTATCGAAGGCAGCAATCTCCAGAAGTTGCTCGCTCACCGATACATACTCTTCCATTTCATCACTCAATAGCTTCCAAGTTGCTGTTAGCTCAGGATTATAACAGACCGGTGCAAAATCGTCGATGTTTTGGATTTCGCTTGCCCAATATCTTTGAATTTCATTTTGAGTGTCGTCAATATCTCGTAAGTGAATTCGATCGTCATTTAATGAGACTGCAAACACTTTTGGAGGAGAGTCACCGCCTTTTGTAACTTGAAAAAAGCCCGTTCCGTCTCGTTGAATCACTCGGTACTCATCAGCAATCATACATCCTCTACCTGCATTATAGTAATAGAACCCAAATCTTACATCACTGATTAAGACGAATTCGTTACTTCCCTCTCGGTCAAACTTTTGCCAAAGTCCGCGAACTTCGCCTGCATCATCACCTTCAGATTCCAAATCATCGCAGGTAACAAAAACCGCGCAAAGCGCAATAAACAGAATTCCTCGTAACGCGTATTTCATGAATTTCCCCCAAGGTTTGTTGTAGAAGTATACATTATCTTCACATTAATTTCTCACCTTATGGTGGTTTGATGCGCACGCATCTACCCTTAATTCTTAACAATGCTATTGATTTTTAACAGGTTCGCTAAAAAAGCGCTCCCACATTTATTTGCGTAAATGTTCAATTTCATTATGTTGAGGTAAACTAAGTTGGAGGTTATCATTGATTGTAGCAATACCTAAAGAAACTGCCGAGCTGGAAAAACGGGTTTCCATTACCCCCGAGATTGCCGGCAAATTAATTCAAAAAGGGTTGGAACTTCGGGTTGAGTCGGATGCTGGTTTGGCGTCAAACTTTTTGGATGCACAATATTCCGAAATTGGCGCCGCGATCGAAAAAGATCGCAAAAAATTATTTTCTGAGGCCGATTTAGTACTCGCTGTGCAAACGCCCGACAATACCGATCTTGCTAACATGAAACAAAACAGTATTTTGGTTTGCTTTATCTGGGCATTACAAAATGCTGATCTGGTTGAATCACTCAAAAACAAAGGGATTACCGCATTGGGAATGGATGCCATTCCGCGAATATCCCGTGCACAAAACATGGATGCCTTATCATCGATGAGTTCCATTGCCGGTTATAAAGCTTCGTTACTGGCTGCCAATCATTTAGACAAGTATTTTCCTATGATGATGACAGCAGCCGGAACCATCCCACCGGCGAAAGCGCTTATTCTTGGAGCAGGTGTAGCTGGATTACAAGCCATTGCCACCTGCCGGAAACTTGGAGCTGTGGTTGAAGCCTATGATGTTCGCCCGGTGGTTAAAGAACAAGTAGAATCGCTGGGTGCTAAATTTGTAGAAGTACCCCTCGAGGAAGAAAACACCGAAACAAAAGGAGGATATGCGAAAGAGCTGAGTAAAGATAGCCAGGAAAGGCAAAAGCAGGTAATTCACGAGCATGTAAAGAAATCGGATATCGTGATAACCACAGCACTAATTCCCGGCCGACCTGCCCCACTTCTTATCACCAAAGAAATGGTTGCCGATATGAAACCCGGCTCGGTAATTGTGGACATTGCTGCTGAAAATGGCGGAAACTGTGAACTCACAAAAGCAGGAGAAGTGGTTAAAGCCCACGAAGTAAGCGTTGTAGGCCCGCTTAATTTACCAAGCCAACTGGCCAACCATGCAAGTATGTTGTATGCAAAAAATATGTTTGCATTATTGAATCTTCTAATCAAAGAAGAGGAAGCCAATTTCGATTTCGAAGACGAAATCATCCTCAATACCACCATCACTCATCAAGGTGAAATCATCAGTCCATTACTTAAACCGAAAGAATCATGAGCGCATTAATTTTTTCCCTATTCATATTTGTATTGGCCTGTTTTATTGGCTTCGAATTGATTTCGAAAGTACCGCCCACGTTACATACTCCATTAATGAGCGGGGCAAATGCCATTTCGGGTATTACTATTGTTGGAGCCATAATTGTTGCCGGTGGAGTTGGCGGCGATTTGGGTAGATATCTTGGATTAGCAGCCATCATTTTTGCAACCATTAACGTGGTAGGCGGCTTTATGGTTACCGATCGTATGTTGGAGATGTTCAAGAAAAAGGAGGATGACAAATGAGCCAGTTTTTACCTGAATCTGTCCTAACCTGGTTACCCGATGCCATTCAACTGTTGTATCTGGTTGCAACAGCCTTCTTTATTCGAGGGCTTAAATTATTAAACTCCCCTCAAACTGCGCGCCGTGGCAACATGCTAGCGTCTATAGGGATGCTGATTGGTATCGTGGTTACTTTGTTCGATCAACAAATTGTATCCTTCGAGCTAATTATAATTGGCGTGTTGATTGGCGGCTTGATTGGTGCCGTACTAGCAAAAAAAGTTGCCATGACAGCTATGCCAGAACTAGTAGCTGTTTTTAACGGTTTTGGCGGAGGCGCTTCGGCTCTTGTTGCCTGGGGAGAACTTGCCCGTTACGAAAGCATTAGTGCTATCGATTCTACCGGAATGATTACGATTGGCCTTAGCGTGTTCATCGGCTCGTTAACGTTTACCGGTAGCTTTATCGCCTTTGGTAAATTGAAAGGCTTTATCTCTGGCAATGCAATCACTTTTCCCGGATTGAACGTAATTAACATCGGCTCCATGCTTGCTGTATTGGTGTTGATTGTGATGTATACCATTAACCCTGCAAATACTACGCTATTTTGGGTAATTCTTGGGGTTTCATTATTGATTGGTGTGACTTCAGTAATCCCAATTGGTGGTGCGGATATGCCGGTTGTTATCTCATTGCTCAACTCATATTCGGGGATTGCCGCTTCTATGGCCGGCTTTGTGTTAGGCAATAACTTACTCATTGTATCCGGTGCGCTGGTTGGAGCCGCGGGGCTCATCCTTACAAACATCATGTGTAAAGCTATGAACCGTTCGCTCGCCAACGTAATTTTCGGCAGTTTTGGTGGAGATGGCGCTACAAGCGGAGGCGGTGGTGCTGATGGCGATAAATCGGTTCGTGAGACTTCAGCAGAAGATTTAGCCATTCAGGTAGCCTATGCTTCAAAAGTTGTAATTGTACCGGGCTACGGATTGGCAGTGGCACAAGCACAACACATTGTAAAAGAAGTAGCGGCTAATCTTGAAGAGCGAGGAGTTCAGGTTAAATATGGAGTACATCCCGTAGCAGGGCGTATGCCGGGCCACATGAACGTACTACTTGCCGAAGCAGATGTGCCATATGATTTATTATATGATATGGATCAAATTAATCCTGAATTTGCTTCTACCGATGTGGTATTGATTATCGGGGCGAATGATGTAGTAAACCCAATGGCAAAAACCTCGCCGAACAGCCCGATTTATGGCATGCCGATTTTAGATGTGGATGAGGCGAAACGAACTATTGTGTTCAAACGCTCGCTAAGTGTGGGTTATGCCGGAATTGATAATCCTTTATTCTATGCCGAGAAAAACCAGATGTTTTTTGGGGATGCAAAAAAGAGCTTACAAGCATTAAACGAGGCTCTAAAAGACGTTTAAAAACCTACTTATAGTTATGAAGGCACAGTTAAAAACCGTGCCTTTTTTTTACAGAATTTGCACTGATTTGGGGTATTCGAAAGTTTAGGCTTCAAATGCTCAGAAGTTGACAACGCTAAAGTTTGCGAAACTAATGATGCAAGTATTTGTTACAAACTTAATAATTCAAAAAAGTTTATTTTATTGAATTATTTCGGCGCATTTATCATACTAAAAGTAAGTTAGGTAGCGTTGCGAATAAATTGATCCAGCAATTTTAAGATTATGTAGGTGTTAAGTATGCGAAAAGCTACTGTTTTAATGGTTCTAGGTTTAGTTTCATGGTCGTGTGCCTCAGTGTATCATTCAAGTGAAAGCAATAAAGAATGCAAGGTGTTACTAGCTTCGATTGCCGAAAATTATGAGGGATTTTGCAAAAATGGTCTTGCTCATGGCGAAGGCGTAGCTTCCGGTTTACACACTTATCAAGGTGATTTCGTTGCAGGATACCCACACGGAGAAGGAACTTACGTTTGGCATGCTGAACGGCAATACACTGGTAGCTGGCGCCAAGGTAAGCAGTATTCATACGGAACACTTGAATACGTAGAAAATGGAGCAGAACAAGTAGTGAGTGGTTTTTGGTACGAGGGTGAACTTGAAGTATTATCAAATGATCACCGACCTCATAAAATTGTAAACCAACGTGGTGTAGTATCTACCTCTATTCGAAGACAAGGCTCTGATTATACCGGAAAAATATTTCTGCGTTTTCGAAGAAATGGGGAAAATGTACAGAATGTAATTTCTGATCTTACTATCAGCCATTCATCCGGCACCATGCCAAATCAACCCGGTACAAATTCTACTTTAGAATACACCATCGAAAATCCATCTTACCCGCTTGAACTTTTTGTAAGTTATAAAATCCCTAACCTGATGAACACATCACTTATTGATAATCGGGTTCAAATTATTATCAGCGAACCAGGGCAATATGTGGTCGACTTTAACAATAGTTGATTTCAGCTACCTCAATACTTTCTTATTTTAACACTTTCGAGCCTTGCTAATGCAGGGTTTTATTTTTGTATCGAACTAATTCTTATATGCGCAAATTACTCATCTTATCACTCCTAATTACCACTGCAATATCCTGCAATCGCTCGGATTGCGATGTTGAACCAAACTTAAATGTAGATCGCGATCAACTTGCATCCGATATTGCCACAATCGATTCGTACTTAGCAGAGAATAATATCAATGCCGAGGAGCATCCATCCGGTATTCGTTACGTTATTACAAACCCGGGTGACGGAGATAAACCCGGTTTGTGTGGGAATGTAGTGGTGGATTACACGGGAACCCTACTTTCGGATGGCTCGGAGTTTGACAGCAGTTCGCGACCGGTAGGATTTGGACTCAGAAACTTGATTGCTGGATGGCAAATCGGGATCCCGCTGATAAAAGAAAGAGGCGAAATCACTCTGTATATTCCCTCAGTTTATGCCTATGGAGATCGAGAGCGCCCGGGTATTCCTGCAAATTCGAATTTAGTGTTTGAGATTCAACTTTATGTAGCTGACTAACAGCCACCCAATACGTTTCCCATGAAAATTCCACGAAAAAGTAAGCAACAGAAAGAGCGGGCTGCCCACATTCTGGAGGAGTTGTATCAGCATTATCCAAATCCGCATTGCGAGTTGGATCATAGAAATGCGTTCGAGTTGTTGATTGCGACCATTCTAAGTGCACAATGCACCGATGTTCGGGTTAATAAAGTCACCCCGGCACTTTTCGAGACGTATCCCACCCCGGAATTGATGGCCGAAGCTCCGCTCGAAGAACTCGAAGAATTAGTGCGGACTACAGGCTTCTATCGAAACAAGGCACTTTCGTTGAAGGAAACTTCTAAAACTTTGGTAGAAGAATTTGATGGAGAAGTACCTAAAACGATGAATGAGTTGCTTACCCTGCGTGGTGCCGCCCGAAAAACCGCAAATGTTGTGCTGGGCAATGCCTTTGGTATCAATGAAGGGGTTGTGGTTGATACGCATGTGAAACGGATTTCTAATCGGTTTGGGCTAACCCGGGAAAAGAAAAACACAGATAAAATCGAACGAGATTTGATGGCGCTTTTTCCGAAAGAAAACTGGACCGACCTCTCTCATTTACTTATTCATCATGGGCGAAATGCCTGCAAAGCACGATTATCATCGGCTCCTGATCATCCCCTGTGTGTAGAATATGGAAGGAACTGCGAGTGCAAAAAAATGAGAGAAGTCTCATCCAAAGAGTCTTGAAAAATGAGGATATTTGCTATTCATTATGAAAAGAATCGCAACCACTTCATAGTTGAGCATACATGTTAGAGATGACTGGGGAAAAACAAGAGAGATTATTCAATTCTTTTGATCAGCCGATACCACCGGTTCGTTATGATATTCAACAAATTCCCATTCAGCAGAACGGTGAGGAATTACTCTATTTTTACGATTCGCTAAGTTACTGCACCAGCGATTTTACCTTGCCGGCCGATTCGCAATCGATTTTATCTTTATTAGATGGTAACCGCTCTATCGATGAGCTGATAACACTTAGTCATGGCGAGGTTTCGAAAAATGACTTATTGAATTATGTGCGTTATTTAGATGAAAACGGCATCCTGCACTCAGAAAATTTCAAGCAATTATCGAAGCAAATAGAAACCGATTATGAACAATCGAGCTATCATATTTCAAATACCGCGGGCATTTCTTTTCCTAATAATCCCAGTCAACTCATTCAGTTTTTAAATAAAGCTTTCGATCGATTTGAACAGACTGAGCCGACCAATGCCCGTGCTCTATTTGCTCCGCATATCGATCCTCGAGTTGGGCTTTCGGCTTTTGTAAAAGCATTTTCAGCAATTCGGGAGCTTTCTCCGAAGAAAGTATTCATTCTTGCTACCTCGCATTATTCGGGGATGTATGGAGATTTGTATGAGGATTATCCATTCATCGTTTCCGAAAAAACGTTTCAACTGCCCAATGGAAGTATTGAATCGAACAAAGATTTCAGACGGATGTTATCCCCCAAAAAATGGGATAAAATTGGCGTAAGTTTTCGCGATCGAGCGCACCGGGTTGAGCATAGTATTGAGCTTCACCTCTTATTCTTAAACCACATTTGGAAGCACGATTTCGAAATCATTCCCATCCTCATTAGCGGGATGGATGAATTGCTTTACTCGGATGAATCCCACAAACAAGCTCAAATGGAAACCTTTGCTGCTTTTCTTGAAGAAACGTATGGCAATGACCCCGAAGCTTTCTTTTTAATAAGTGGTGATTTATCTCATTTCGGCAAAAAATTTGGCGACCCCGAACCCGCTCAGGAATTACTAATTAATGTTCAACCAAACGACCAATTAGTGCTTAACGCGGGTGCTTCGGGCAATCCTAAGCACTTGATTTATGCCATGCGCGAAACTTACGACAAATACCGAATTTGCGGCTTCCCGCCACTTGTAACTTTTTTATCCGCATTTTCTGGTTTAAAAGGCGAGGTGCTGAGCTATGACTTATGGGATGAAAAAGAGCGTGAAAGCGCGGTTACGTTTGGAAGTATTCTGTTTCAGTAAACAATATTCAACAAGAAATATTCATGGATCAGATTTTCTTTAAAGCTATTCACTGATCACTTTTCAAGATCATCGGCTTTAAACGAACTAGTATTTGAATTTAATCGGTACTATTGAACCGTTTTTGAATCTTAACTCTGCCCTTCACGCACTTCTACATTGTTTATTCCTTATTGAATATTGAATGTTGAAAAATCAACTCGCTTTAATCTCCATTTTTTCAGCGAAATAATCGCAGAAATCGCGCATATCGCCGGAAATACGCTCGTCGTTGATGGAACGCTCTAAGGTATCTGCCATCGTGACTAACGTTTGATGGAAGAAGATTTTCATTTCATCCACGGTCATGTCTTTCGTCCAAAGATCAAGTTTCAGGGTGTCTTTGTTCCGCGCATCCCACAATGAAAGCAACATCGCACGACAATCGGCCACATGTTTTTGGGTCATGTCGTCGGCTTGCCAGCGGATATTAGAAGGCACATGATCGTTATCTAATTCTACGCTAATTGTAATATCTTTCTTCTGCATAATGATTGTTTATTTTTGTCAAAGATACGGTGATTCAAACACATCATCGCATGCAAATCGCTAAAGATTTTATCCAACATAACTTCATGAATTATCTGATTCTTCAATATCCCGGGCATAACTGGGTGTACTATCATGCGGCAGACCAACTTGCACTGGCCGAACTCGAAATTGCCGGCAAATCATTTGACGCTGAAGTCGAATCTCTGGAAATTAAAACGATTGCGAACATACGCTATATACACTTCTCAACTAAGGGTGAACTTTCCCAACGCGATTTGAATATCCTGTCTAAGCTATCGTTTGTGTTTGCTCTTTTTAAGATTGAATCTTTTGAAGCCGAGCCGGTTGCATTAATGCCTATCGAACTTCCTTCAAATTTTCATCTTGATCCTAAAATTAGCACACTTCTTAAATACAGAGGAAAAACCAACGAGCTTTTCACTCGGATGATGCTAAATATTGCAGTGCATTCTTCTGATTTCGAATTCGATAACAAACTAGAATTGCTCGATCCGGTTTCTGGAAAAGGTACTACTTTGTTTGAAGCAACCACTTTTGGATATGATGCTTACGGTATCGAGGTAGAAGGAAATGCGTTGCAAGAAGGGCAGGTATTCTTCAAAAAATTTCTGGAAGAAGAACGAATTAAACATACTCGTTCATCACGAGTGATTTTTAAAAAACAAGATTCTAGTCCTGCAGAAATCACTGAATTTGAATACGCACTTTCGAAGGCTGAATTCAAGGATGAAAAAACACGTAGTAAACTTGCTATGGTGCATGGTGCTGCTGCCGAAGCTTATAACTATTTTAAAAAAGAGCGTTTTCATGTGATTGTTGGCGACCTGCCTTATGGTATTCAACATGGAAATAAGGCGGGTAAAATTTATGGTAGTCCAACCCGGAATCCTGTTGAGCTTATCACCGAATGTATCCCGGCCTGGAAAAAAGTGCTGAAAAAAGGTGGCACCATCGTTCTCGCATGGAATTCTCACGTAATGACTCGCAAAAAAATGGCGCGTTTTTTTGAAGAACATGATCTGGAAGTACTGAATAATCCACCTTATGATAATATTGAGCATCGTGTGGATGCAGCCATTAAACGGGATGTGATTGTGGTTAAAAAATAATCGCTAAATAAATAACCATGCCCGATCACGAACAGTTATTCATCGAGTCTGCCGAAGAACTTCGATCCTGGTTGGAGAAGAATCATCCCCAAAAGGAAAGTGTGTGGTTAGTTCGCTGGAAAAAAGCATTTACGAACTCATATTTAGATTACGACTCCATTGTAGATGAACTGATTTGTTACGGTTGGGTGGATAGCTTGCCCCGGGCATTGGATGAGGAAAAAACCATGCTCAGAATTTCACCTCGTAATCCTAAGAGTAATTGGTCGGGTATTAATAAAGAAAGAGTAGCGCGATTGCTTGAAGAAGGCAGGATGAAAAAACCGGTTTTAGACTTGGTAAAAATAGCCAAAGAAAACGGTGCATGGAATTTTCTAGATGATGTGGAACAGTTAATCATACCGGAGGATTTGCAAGTAGCACTTAAAACCACTTCAAAAGCATCTTTCTATTTCAACCGTTTTCCTGATTCTTCGAAACGTGGAATTCTGGAATGGATAAAAACTGCGAAACAGGCTTCAACTCGCCAAAAAAGAATTGAAGAAACTGCTGGTAAAGCTTCAAAAAATATTAAGGCAAATCACCCGAAAGGTAGAGACGCCGGACCAAAAGAGTAAACGGGCTATGCTTTAAAATTCACCCTTGCAATGCTCGCGCAGTGTGTCTAGTACAAGCTGAAAATCGTCGGGTAATTCTGAATCAAAACGCACCATTTCTCCCGTTGATGGATGCTCAAATCCCAGGGTTTTTGCGTGTAACGCTTGCCGGCCAAGAACTGTAATCAATTTGTGGAACATCACTTTTCGATTTCCAGTATTTGGCCCGTACCGAACAGAAGTACCACCATAGGTTGTGTCGCCGAATACGTTATGACCGATATGATTAAAGTGCACTCGAATTTGATGCGTACGCCCGGTTTCCAGCTTCACTTCAACCAAACTTAGATAATCGAAATATTCCAGCACTTTGTAATGGGTAACGGCATGTTTTCCACGACCGCCTTGTAGTACCGTCATTAACTTTCGATCGTGTTTCGATCGACCAATATCACCTTCGATAGTTCCTTCTTCAGGTGGTGTCCCCCAAACAATGGCCCAATATGTACGTTCGACATTTTTTTCGGCGAATTTCGCTGAGAGCTTTGCCAACGACTCATCGTTTTTTGCTACAACAAGTAACCCGGATGTATCTTTATCCAAGCGATGCACGATTCCCGGACGTAAATCATCGTCAGCCTCTCCGAGTTCATCTACATGATGCATCAACCCATTAACCAGCGTGCCCGTCCAATTGCCATATGCCGGATGAACTACCATTCCTGCCGCTTTATTTACGATGATGAGATCATCGTCTTCGTGCAAGATGTCTAGTTCCATCTCTTCGGCTTTTGCCTCTGGTGGTGGCGCTTTTGGCAACTCGATGTAGATATAGTCATTTGGAAGCAGCTTATAACTTGGTTTTTCCTTTTTACCGTTTACCGTCACGTATCCGGCTTTAATAGCTTCCTGTACCTTATTCCGTGTCGCATTTTCAACAAAACTGGTGATGTACACATCCAGTCGAATCATCTCCTGCTGCCCCGGAGGCACGGTAAATTCGTAGATGGTTGTTTTCTTTTCTTGTTCTTCCATTCATAAAAGATAGGCAGATTGTAAGGACTTTGCTTTGAAGGAGTCTTACTTATAAATCTAATGTTAAAATTTAAATGTTAAATGATAAGTGAGGTATAGATATGGAACAGAAAAACGTAATTTTGGACAAGTCATTTGAATTTGCTCTTACGATAATTAAGCTTTACCAATTACTACAAGCCAATCGGGAATTTGTTATCTCCAAACAATTATTAAGATCAGGAACTAGTATAGGTGCTAATATCGAAGAAGCAACAGCGGCATATTCTAAAAAAGATTTTATTCACAAAATGAGTATAGCATCAAAGGAAGCGCGAGAAACACGATATTGGATCAAATTGTTAAACAAAAGCCAAATAGTTGCTGATGATTATTCCTCATACACGAAAGATTGTACCGAAATAATTGCAATATTAACTTCGATAGTAAAAAGTGCCCAAAAAAACTTGAATTAAAATTTATCATTTAAAATTTAACACTTAACATTACAAATAAAGTATACAAGTTAAACTATGATCAAGAGTCTTTTCATCAAAAACTTTGCATTAATCGACGAGCTGGAGGTTCAGTTTGGAGAGGGGCTGAATATTTTAACCGGGCAGACGGGCGCCGGTAAATCGATTATTATTGGGGCGTTGAACATGATTCTGGGTGAGCGGGCTGACACAGACGTAATTCGTCATGGGACGGATAAGGCTATCGCAGAAGCTACCATCAGAATGTTTGAGAGTGATGAAATCTCGGGGCTGCTGAAAGAAAATGAAATAGACGAACAGGAATATTTGATCCTGCGACGTGAAATCCGCCAGACCGGAAGTCGTGCGTTTATAAACGACACTCCCGTAAATATCGGGATATTAAAATCGGTGGGTGATTTATTGGTTGATTTACACGGACAACACGACCATCAGCTATTATTGAAAGAAGAGAATCATCGAGGGATGATTGATAGCTTTGAAGAAATTCAGCCATTATTAAAAAGCTATCAAACGGAATATGAGTTGCTAAGAACGCTACGTATCGAACTCAATCATTTGAAAAAAAGAGAGAATGAACTTCAAGAGAAAACAGAACTGTATCGATTTCAGGTGCAAGAGCTAGAAAACGCTCGGCTATCGGCAGAAGAAGAAGAGGAAATGGAAGCAGAAATGAATCTGCTCGACAATGCCGAAATACTCGATCAAAAAGCTGCTGCAATATCTGAAATGGCAGAAAGTGATGATGCCAACGTCATTCAATTACTCAATCACTTAAAATTAAATTTAGAAGATCTTACTCGTATTGAGCCGGAGTTTGAATCTTATTTGACTGAAATCACCCAAGCGCGGGTAAGCATTCAAGAAGCCATTCATTTTGCCGAACGTTATCGAAATAATATCGAATTCAATCCAAAGCGACTCGAAGAACTACGGCAGCGACAATCCGAGCTTAACCGACTTCAAAAAAAATATCAGCGCGATATTCCAAGTTTAGTTCAATACCTGAGTGAGATAAAACAAGAGCTTTCTGTAGCCGATAATTTCGACCTGGAAATCGAGAAGCTTACTAAACAAGTTCAACATCAGGCAGAGAAGCTGGCTTCTTCTGCACAGTCATTGCATAATCAACGGTTAGCTGTTGGAAAAGATTTATCACAAAAGATAGAGATGGAATTATCGAAATTAGGTATTCCGAATTCTAAACTTGAAGTATCGGTCGAGTATCTTCTTAATCCCAAGGGATGGATTTCTATCGACAATCAGACCATAGAATGCACCGAACTCGGGTGCGACTTTGTTCGTCTTTTCATTTCAACCAATAAAGGTGAAGCTCCAAAACCGCTCGCTAAAATTGCTTCAGGTGGGGAAATTAGCCGGGTTATGCTTGCTTTAAAGTCGATCTTAGCCAAAGAACAAAGTCTGCCCGTAATGGTATTCGATGAAATTGATACCGGTATAAGTGGTGAGATTTCCGAGAAAGTTGGAAGGGCTATGCGCGAGCTTTCGGCTTATTGTCAAATACTGGCAATAACGCATCAACCACAAATCGCAAGTCAGGCACATCATCATTACAAAGTGCAAAAGTTGGAACACGACGAACGCACAACTACCGAAATTGTGGCGCTAGATCAGGAGCAACATATTCGTGAAGTTGCCAGCCTGATGAGTGGTGCCGAGATTACAAGCACAGCCATAGAAAGTGCCCGAGAATTGATACATCGGCAGAGTAATTTGAATTAATTGGCATATCAATTGTAGTAACCCTGATACTAACTACTAATATCAGGATATCAGGTTATGCAAGAATTGATCGACTTTAATGCACTTACACCGGAACAACGCAAGCAACAAGCTCAGATTTTAATAAACCGAGTGGCTGAGTCGCTAAAACAAGCACGTGAACAAAGAGAGCGTCAGATTCCAAAAATTCCTTTAAAGCCAGAACATGTGGAAAATTGTTCCACACTATTAAACAGAGAGTTGATGCTTCACAAGCTAGGCAAAGGAGGCAATGTAGCCGAGATTGGTGTAGATGAAGGCAAATTCAGCCAAAAGATATTCGAAATCAATGCGCCGGAAAATTACCATCTTGTGGATGTGTGGGGTACAGATCGCTTCCATGATGGAAAGTATGAAGCGGTGAAAAATTATTTTCAGCAGCAGATTAACAACGAACAGGTACATATTCATAAAAAGCTATCAACAGAGGCAGCCTTTGATTTCGAAGACAATTATTTCGATTGGATTTATATAGATACCAATCATACCTATGAAACTACCCGCGACGAACTAAGACTTTATGCTCCAAAAATGAAAGAAGGTGGAATCATTGCCGGGCACGATTATGTGACTGGTAATTGGATTACAACATTCCGTTATGGAGTAGTTGAGGCCGTTCATGAGTTCTGTGTTCAATTCGGTTGGGAGATTTTATATCTCACCATAGAACCTACTGAAAATCAGAGTTTTGCTATCAGGAAAATCGCCGGTTAATTTCTTATTTAATCAACGTCATTCGGCCGGTGCCAATTAACGTATTTCGGCCATTGATGTTGGCTGAAACCCGATAAATATAAACCCCGGTTGGATTCTGTCCCAGCTGTACGGGAATAGTAGATACCCCGGCGGCGGCCTGTCCAATACTTTCCATTAAAAGTGTTCCATGGATGGAATAAATGGTAATTGTATATTGGGCAGCCTCTGGCATCTCAAATTTGATGTTTGTGGATGGGTTAAAAGGATTCGGATAATTTCCGATCAAGCGAAATGATTCGGGCATTTGCACATCTACTTCTGAGCTTGTAGCCACTTCGTTTGCGCCTTCTGCAATCCATTGACGAATCAAGTCGATTTCTGATTGCGCAAGACCGCTACTGTTTGGCATACGATTACCGAATTGCGGATTTGGCTCAATTTTATCCACCAAACCACTTGCATCAGGATTACCTGGAACTACAACATTTGAGCCATAATTATTACCAACACTACTCATTAGCGCAGTGTAAGATCGCAAGTTTACCCCGCCATTACCGCCATGACAACTGGTACAATTTGCGTTAAATATAGGTTGTATTTCTGTAGCGTAGTCTACTTGAGCAGTACTTTGAGTAGAAAATGTAATAATAAACAGTAGCGTAAGCAGTAATTTGAATGCGTTCATAAAAGTGAGTTATAAATAGGTTACATCGGTAATTGCCGGGCAATTAATTGTGCTGGATGTAAGGCTTTTCTTCCTGTTCCATCCTTAATTTGATGCCTACAAGAAAAGCCGGGAGCACAAATGTTACTTTTTTTCTTTGCTGAATTAATAGAAGGAAATAATCGCTGATTTCCAATTTCCATCGAAACTTCATATTTCTTCGCATCATAGCCGAAACTTCCGGCCATTCCGCAACAACCTGCATCTAACACAACGGTTTCGTAGCCCCAGTTTTCGAGCACTTTTTGCAGCGTTGTTTTTGCCGATAACACTTTGGAGTGGCAATGGTTGTGGATGATAACCTCTCCGGCAGGATTCACTTCATCTTTCATTGGATGACGAAACACAAACTCTTCGAATAAATACGAGGATTTAGCAATTTCTTTTGCATTCTCTAATTCATCTTCTCCAACCAAGTCGGGGAATTCATCACGTAATGTGAGTAACTCGGAAGGCTCAAGACCAAGTATAGGAATGTTGTCGGCAGCCAGCGGTCCTAACACGTCGAGAATTGTGTATGCAATGTTTCGCGCCTCGCCCAACATTCCTTTCGAAATCTGTACCCTTCCCGATTCGGGTAATTCAGGAATAATTACTTCGTACCCAAGATATTCAATCACTTTGATAGCATCTTCTACAATCTCCGGGTGATGATAACGGGTAAACACATCCACAAATAGCGCTACTTTATTCCGATTGGATTTTGGCTCAGCGTAGGCGTCTACCGCAAAAGGTTTATCCGCAAAAAGTGGCAGCGTTCTTTTTTTGCTGATGCTGTATAGCACATTCAGCATATGTTTTCCCAAATCAGAACTAACCATAGCATTAGAAAGTGACGGGAATTTCGCTGCCAATGGATACAATTTTGCAGCATTCGCAAAAAACCGGGTTGTTGCAGTAACACCATTTCGTTGATGCCAACCATGCTCAAATTCGGCCTTCATTTTTGCCATATCAACATTGGCCGGACACTCACTTTTACACGCCTTACAACTCAGGCATAATTCCAATGCTTCTTTTAAATCTTCCGATGCAAACCCTTCCGGATCTTTCCCCTCAAAAACCTGACGAAATACATTAGCTCTGCCCCGGGTAGAGTCTTTTTCATCTTTAGTAGCCATATACGACGGGCACATCGTACCACCAGATTGTGCCAACTTTCGACAAACTCCGGCCCCGTTACAACTCTCAATTACGCCCGTCATTCCGCCTTCATTTCGCCAAGCAAAAACCGTTTCAGGATCAGGTTCTACATATTCCGGCGAAAATCGTAAATCATCTTCCATCGGTTCCGGGTCTACAATTTTACCCGGATTAAATACATTGAATTTATCCCAGATGTGCTTCACTTCCTTCAAAACGGGCATCATTTCTTCGCCCAAAACTTGCTCAATAAATGGCGCACGAGCCCGCCCATCACCATGCTCACCGGATAGTGATCCACCGAATTTATGTACTAAATCGGCAATATCAGAAGCCATTGCTTTCATCGTTTCTACACCCTCTTCGGTAGTAGTATCGATCATGGGTCGCAAATGCAATTCGCCAACACTAGCATGCGCATAAAACACGCACTCGGTATCATATTTTTCTAAAATCTCTTCAAACTCGGCTACGTATTCCGGTAAATCTTTTACCCGTACGGCAGTATCTTCGCAAAAAGCTGGGGTTCGCGAATCTTTGCCTAATCCCATCAGCAACCCTAATCCCGCTTTTCTAAGCTCCCACACTTTTTGCTGATCGTCTTCTTCTTTTACAACCGGATACGAATAACACAGTTTTTTCTCCCTCAATGCATCTTTCAGGCGTTCGATTTTCTTTTCGATGATTGACTCATTATCTCCATCAAACTGAATGATGAGAATATGAGTTGGTTCTCCTGAAAGAAAAAAACGGTTTTGTGCCTGAGCGTGATTTTTCTTCGTTGCATCTAAGATCACATTATCCACCAACTCCACCGCCGATGGTTTAAATCGCACTGCTTCAACCGTGGCTTTCATCGCATCTTCCAGCGTTTTGAAGTGCGGAATTATGAGCATCTTTTTTGTGGGAACAGGAACCAGATTTACAATCGCGCGAGTAGTTAGTGCCAATGTTCCCTCACTACCACACAATAACTCGCATAAATTAAACGGTCTGCCTCCCGGTGTAAATGGCTCCATTTCGCATAATTTATCAAGTGCATATCCGGTGTTTCGGCGAATAATTTCCGGGTGCGGATAACTTTTTTCGATGAGTTCTTTATGCTGATTGATTAATTCCACCATTCCCCGGTAAATGTCGCCTTCCAGGGTTTCATGCAGCATTTTTTCTTCCAGCTCATCGTTGGTGAGCGCTTTAAAAATCGCAACTGAACCATCTGACAACACCACTTCCATTTCTTTCACATGCTCGCGAGTGGTTTTGTATTTAATCGAAAACGAGCCTGATGAGTTATTTCCAATCATTCCACCTAACATACATCGGTTTGTGGTAGAAGTATCCGGCCCAAATTGCAATCCATATTGTGCAACATCCCGATTCAGCGTATCTCTGATCACTCCAGGTTCAATTTCTGCGGTTCCTGCCTCGGATTTTATTTCGAGAATGGAGGTCATAAATCGTGACACATCCATCACTACTCCGCCACCGGTTGCCTGCCCTGCCAAGCTTGTTCCTGCACTACGAGCTGTGATCGAAAAACGATCCAGATTTGCCTGACGAACCAGTTGTACGATATCATTTGTTGATTTTGGGAAAGCTACTCCCATTGGCAGTTGCTCGTACATGGAAGCATCCTGCGCGTAAAGTTTTCGGGTAAGAGAATCGCTGTAGTAATTCATCCCGCAAAGATGAATAATTACAGCCTTTCACGCATCAATTTTTTTAGGTTTTTAATCGTCCAATTATGCTCTTTATGTCTTAAAAAAGCCTAATCGCGCAAACAGGTTTAGCAATTTAGAAGTGCTTATATTTAAAGGCTAAACTAGTTGGGACGTTGTTTAATCTGAGAGAAATGTCCCCTATCTGTCTTCATCAACAAAAAAATTATTATGGCATTAGTAAAACGACTGCTCGTAAACATCGAACTAAACGAATACGACGATATCATCTTCGATTTTGTGAATCGTATTGCGGGTGTACTAGAATCAGATTTAGAATCGGTAGCATTTATTCATGTAACTGAGGATTTGGATATCCCCAAAGCAATCTTAGATAAATACCCAGGTCTGGTTCCCAGCATCGACGAGTCGATTAATCAAGCCATTGAAGGAAAACTTGAGCATTACGAGCACATTAAAGCGATTCCGGAGATTACCACTACTACTTTGGGTGGTGTAAAGACACGACAGATTGCAGAGTTTATTCATGATAAGGACATTGACTTATTTGTGGTTAACCGTACCGATGTGGATGATGATGAGGTAAATTTCCTTCAAAAAATGATTCGCCGTTCTTCTTGTTCTGTGGCTTTGGTGCCTCCGTCTGTTCCTGCCAACATTAAGAATATTTTGGTACCGATGGATTTTTCAAATAGCAGTTTATTAGCACTGCAAACAGCCAAAGCATTATGCGATAAACATGACGACATGCACATCCACGGATTGCATATTTACAATTTACCGCATGGGTATTTTAAAACCGGCTTATCAAAAGATGAATTTATCGATGAGATGGTAAATCATGCCCGAGGTGAAATTGCCCGATTTGTAGAGGAAGCGGAAGTGAATGAAGACCGCTTTACCATGCATTACCGAATGCTAAATTCTAACGGGGTGCCGTATATGATCAATCGATTCTCCTTTAATCAAAAGATCGATGCTATTGTTTTAGGTTCAAGAGGTGGAAGCACACTTTCTTCATTTTTCCTTGGTAAGGTCACCGAAGCGTTAATCGATCGCGATCAATACTTGCCTATGATAGTGGTAAAAAATAAAGGTGAAAGCATCAAACTTTGGGATGCTTTAGCTCTTTAAGCTTCTCACAAATTAAAGTGTTCTTTTGCACGTCGCACAATTTCATCACCAATCGAAAGTCCGGCCGTAGCTGCCGGACTTGGTGCATTGAGCACATGAATTTGGCGTTCGATCACCTCGAAGTGGAAATCATCAAGGATTTCACCATTAGGCTGAAGCGCCATTGCACGAACACCTGCCGGCGAATGCTTGAGTTTGTCTTCAGTAACCTCAGGAATCAATTCCTGCAACCCTTTCACAAAAGCAGCCTTCGAAAAAGAGCGCTTATATTCATCTAAGCCCATGCGCCAATGGCGGAAGCCCATTTTCCAAAACCCCGGAAATGTGAGTGATTCTAACGACTCTTTAAAATCAAAAGCGAATTTGTTGTAGCCTTCCCGTTTGAATACAAACACAGCGTTAGGCCCGCATTCAATCCCACCCAAAGCCATACGTGTAAAATGCACGCCCAGAAATGGAAACTCAGGATTGGGTAACGGATAAATTAAATGCTTAACCAGGTATTCGGCTTCCGGTTTCAACTCGTAATATTCACCTTTAAATGGTACAATTTTTACAGGTGAATCTATATCAGCTGATTTTGCGATATGATCGCTGTATAAACCGGCACAATTGATTAGAAATCGTCCTTTATAAGTTTTCTTGTCCGTATCAACATGTAATGCTTCACCGTTTTGATTAATACGCATTACTTTCTGCCCGAAATGAACTTCTCCATTTTTTTCTTCGATCAGTGAGCTCAACACTTCACACATCCCGGCAAAATCTACAATTCCGGTACAAGGCACATGGATGGCCGCAATTCCATTCACATGTGGTTCAATTTCGAGTAACTCTTCGCGGTTTATTTTCTTAATTCCTTCGATCTGATTGGCAATACCACGCTCAAAAATATTATCAAGTCGACCGAGTTCTTCTTCTTTCGTGGCAACAATCACTTTACCGCAAACTTCCATCGCTACATCATGTTCGCGGCAGAAATCTACCAGTTGAAGTCGCCCATCTCTGCAATTCTTAGCTTTATAACTACCTGGCTTATAATAGATACCTGAATGAATCACCCCGGAGTTTTTCCCGGTTTGGTGTGCTGCTACTTTCTCTTCTTTTTCCAGTACTAGAATCTTCGCTTCAGGAAAAGCGAGACTAAGTTTGTATGCCGTCGATAAACCGACAATTCCGGCTCCGACAATAATAAAATCGTAGGTAGTCTGTCTCATAGATGAATTTTACCCGCCAAAGATAAGGCAACTAACATAAAACGACAGCACTTCTTTTTGGGTTTCCTCAGAACCTTGAATGATCAATAAATGTTAGTTCACCGATAGATGTTGGTGATTATAGATTATGCACTGAAGGTTGTATCTTTCAAAACTAATTAACAGACTACATGAAAACTACACGACTACTTTTTTTGAGCCTGATTGGCTTGTTTACAACAATTTCCTGTGCAGATCAAAAATCACAGAACCCTCGACAACTCAGCGAAGCAAATGCCAAGATCGAGGCGGTAATTCAACGCGCAACTTTTCAGGATTTGGACGGCAACGATGTAACTCTCGCCGATTTTGAAGGCAAAGTTTTATTAATTGATTTCTGGGAAACCTGGTGTGGGCCTTGTTTACAAGTTTTCCCTGCAATGGACGCACTAAAAAAAGAATATCCCGATGATTTTGAAGTACTCACTGTAAATTTGATTGATGGTGACACAAAAACTGATGTAGAACAGTTTATGGCCGATAACGATTACGATTTCGTGTATTCAATGG
Source organism: Balneolaceae bacterium (assembly GCA_965228545.1). Classification (GTDB taxonomy): domain Bacteria; phylum Bacteroidota; class Rhodothermia; order Balneolales; family Balneolaceae; genus HXMU1420-13. The sequence continues at coordinate 3,260,999 of OZ245822.1, read as the reverse complement.
ATGTGAACGATATTGGCGATGAAATTATCACGCTTGGAATACCGTTCAAAGTATTCGTCGATCCTGATGGTTTTTTGATAAAGGCTGAATTAGGCTCTGCAGGAACACAAGGCGATTATGAGAAAGCAAAAGTTATTATAGAAGAAAACAAAAGATCTTAATAAAAAAAGAACAGATGTCACACGTAGAGGAAAAACTCGCTTACAAAGTTAAAGATATTACTCTGGCTAAATATGGTCGGCAAGAAATCGAACTCGCAGAGGCAGAAATGCCGGGATTAATGGCTATTCGTGAAGAATACAAAAACGAACAACCATTAAAAGGCGCTCGCATTGCAGGCTGTTTACACATGACTATCCAAACTGCTGTTCTCATTGAAACCTTGGTTGATTTGGGTGCAGAAGTTACCTGGTCGTCTTGCAATATTTATTCAACTCAGGATCATGCAGCGGCAGCTATTGCTGAAGCGGGAATTCCTGTGTATGCATGGAAAGATATGACCGAAGAAGAGTTTGACTGGTGTATAGAACAAACCATTTTCTTCCCGGACGGTCAACCATTGAACATGATTTTAGATGATGGTGGTGACCTTACCAACATGGTGTTAGATAACTATCCGGAATTGGTATCGGGAATTCGTGGGATCTCGGAAGAAACTACTACCGGTGTACTTCGATTAATCGAACGCGAACGTAAAGGAACACTGCCACTTCCGGCAATAAACGTAAACGACTCCGTAACCAAATCTAAATTTGACAATAAATACGGATGTAAAGAATCTGCGGTTGATGCTATTCGTCGCGCAACCGACGTGATGATGGCCGGAAAAGTTGCCGTTGTTGCCGGATACGGAGATGTAGGGAAAGGAACAGCTGCTTCACTACGCGGTGCCGGAGCTCGGGTAATCGTTACCGAAATTGATCCGATTTGCGCACTTCAGGCAGCTATGGATGGTTTTGAAGTAAAACGTATGGATGATGCAGCTCCCCGTGCTGATATCGTTGTTACAGCTACCGGAAATAAAGACATTGTTCGTGGTGAACACTTCGAAGCTATGAAAGACAAAGTGATTGTTGGCAACATTGGTCACTTCGATAACGAGATTGACGTTGCTTGGTTAAAGGCTAATTCTAAAGAAGAAAACATTAAGCCACAGGTAGATATTTTCACCTTAAAAAATGGCAATCAGGTGATTCTACTTTCCCAAGGACGATTGATGAATTTAGGGAATGCGACCGGACATCCATCTTTTGTAATGAGTAACAGTTTTGCAAATCAAACGCTTGCTCAGATTGCACTTTGGAACCGTCCTGAAGAATTCGCTCCCGGAGTTCACGTACTACCAAAATCTTTAGATGAAAAAGTAGCCAGACTACATTTATCAAAAATCGGTGCTGACTTAGAAACTCTTTCTCAAGAACAAGCCGATTACATTGGTGTACCGATTACCGGTCCGTATAAGTCGGATGAGTATAGATACTAAAATCTAGTTCTTACGAAACTTTAAAGAGCTCCTGTTCATGCACCGTGTGAGGGAGCTTTTTTTGACCTTGATTATACTGATTTAAGGATTTGCAGGATTTTTGGAGATATCGACTCCATTGCCCTATTCATGGAAGTACCTGCCTCTGCGCCCTAGTTTGCAACTCTGTAACTCTGTAACTCTGCAACTCTGCAACTCCTATAATCTCTAAAAAAATCCATTCTACTATTGTTCACCGGCTAAAAGCTCCTTATATTTGAGGCTCTCATGTTTTTGAGAGCTCATTTACTGAAATGATATGCACCCGTAGCTCAACTGGATAGAGTACCTGACTACGAATTTGTACCACTCTCCCAAAACACTTTTTTAAAATAAGCCCATAAGCACTAAAAACGAGCTTTTGGGCTTTTTTATTTCCCTATCTTCCCGCAAGTGGGTACATTTGAGGGTACAAATTATAGGAGGCAGAATGGCCACATTAAGAGAAAGAAATGGTAATTATTCGATTCGATTTATTCAGACAAAAGATGGAAAAAAAGAATCTTGTCAATTCTCCTTAAGGACTAATAGGAAGAAAATTGCAGAGAAGCTACAACGTCGTTTAGAAATCGATCAAGAATCAGGTGCAGTCGATGTCTTCAACAATTTCGATTTCCTTTCCTGGAGGGATGGAGCACCTAAAGAAGAGTCTCTGCCTCAAAAGCATTTGCTCTCTAAAAGTATAGAAGGATTTATTGCCGATAGAACAGATATGGGTCAAAAGAGCCGTAATAACTACAAGCAGTTATTGAACGCTTTCAATAATAATGTCGGAATTTCAATGCTTACTGAATTAGTTCAGAAAAAGGATGTTCAGGATTATTGCTTTCGGGATGATATCAGTGTAAGTACACAAAATAATTACCTTACCCACCTTAAAACTTTTTTTAAATGGGTGGAATCAAATGGTCATGGAACGGATGTGACTAAAGGGATCAGAAAAAAAACGGTACCGGAAAATTTGAAAGATCAAATCATTGGCTCAGATGATCTTGAAACCATTATTATGAAACATCAGCAGCACATCTCGAAAAAAACTACTGATGGGTTTATTCTTTCAGACAACCGGAAGCAATTGTGGTTTGAACCGTTAGTTAGGTTTGCTTTTAAAACAGGCCTTAGGAAAACCGAAATTCTGAAGCTCAAATGGAAGCATTTGGACATAAATAACAACCTTATTACAGTCGTAGCGGGAAAAGGTGGAAAATCCAGAACCGTTGTCTTCGATAATGAGATCAAGTCCTTATTGAAGACTTGGAAACAGTCAGTTAATGGCTTAGATGATCGATTTGTTTTTGAATCACCTGAATCAACTACGGAAGAGTCTAAACAAATGGCTAGTGACACTCCTTCCAGTAATTTCAAAACATTTGTTGTAAATGCGGGGTTGGGTAACAGTATCCATTTTCATAGCCTTAGACACACAGCTGCAACAAATTATTTGAAGGCAGGATACAACCTTTATGAAGTTCAAAAATTGATGGGACATTCTTCGATTTCAGTTACGGAGCGTTATCTTCACTTGGTTCCAAATGATCTAAGAGAAAAAGCTGAAAGACTAGGTTTGATTTAACATCAGTCAACTAGTTCGCATTTCTTAGCTTTTCAACGTATATTTAATTCAGCTATCAAATAGATAGTGACGTCATCCGACTTTGTTGGAGGCTATCTGTTCGCTTTCATAGTTTCGCACTTTCCCCAAGTACCTTCCAGCGACAGGCTTACCACCTCTTGGTCATATAGGATACAACCGATGGATCATTCCTGAAGTATAATTCTATATCTAAGAGGTTTTCGTTAATCGAAAAACGAAAAGAGGTAAGCAATGAAAGCTAAAACCCCTCATACAATATCCAAGTACATTACAGCCCAATTAGCTGAAAAAGTATACGGAATTAACGCTAAAACGCTGTTAAACCGAAGCGGACTACCTGCTTCAGATGCCCGATACATCCCTTCCATAAATTTAAAAGGTGGGAGACGTAAATATTTCGAGCGCAAACTGCTCGACCGACTCTTCATAGTTGCCCAAATTAATAATATGGAGGGTGGCCATGAATGATACCATCAAAAAAGGCCTATTGCTCAACGCTGTAACCGGCCCAAAAGTTACCAGCCCTGCAGTGTCCCCGGATACTTTGCGAGAAATCAGAGATCCCTATTACGGTTTTCTTCAAATCTACCAGCTGAAGACCAAGAACGGGGAGTGGCACGGCCACCTGAAAAATATCGGGATGCAGTACCCGATTCCTTATTCCGTCTTGCTGCCACCTTGGCTAACAATGAAATTAGGACTGAACAATAACGATAGGGTGACTCTGCACCCCTCCAAATTGAATGAAGCTCATACGGTTTATTACCGCCAGCTCAGTGAGCAAGAGGAGCAAGCGATGCAATATCCCTTACCTACCCTATACCTGGGGCGCCCATTAGGACCTGAGTTCAGGTTTCTATTCAATGGTATGAGCATTGAACTGGTACAATGGGAACCGGAAGGCTCCTTTATAGGACCAAATTCCAATATGATCCAAGGGGATCCCACCGAACCGTCCTTTAGCTTGGAAGAAGAGGCGATGGACGTACAGACCGGTTTTGGAGAAGATCAAACTCCACTGGCTGACTATGAACTAGTACCCAACGAAGACACAAAACAAACAAACATCAAGGAGAATGATAATGACTAAGAATACTCCCTTTTACGAGAAATACTTAAACATAGGCAAATCAGCCTTAGACTTAGCAGAAGCACCCAGCTATTTTATTCCCTCGCCATTCGGCGAGGGAGCCATAGAGCTCCTTGCAGATGGTGGGTTTCACTGCTTTGCTACGGGCAAACAAGGCACCCCGGAAGAATTCATACAACTCCTGTATCCAGAGGTAACTCAACTAGGAGCCCGGCTTATCGTAAGCGAAGATAGACAGCTCCGATACCAAAACCTTTGTTATGCCAATGACTATATAGATTCATTTCGTCAGGACAAGGATCTGTATGAGATTGGAGCAGAGAAACTAGGACTTCGATCAAGTCAGCTACAGGCTGTCCCTGTATACATGGACAAGAGAGGCTTCCGCTACCATATGGTCGAGGAGGTCTCTCCTAATGGTACGCCGCTTGCCATGTCGAGCTTCAGCGCTGGCGATCCGGTACGCAGTACCCTTGGGGTGCTGCGCCCCCCATCTACCCTAACAGAGCGGGTATGGGTGACTGAAAACCCGCTGATTGCACATTTTGTGCATAAGCTAATGGGGGAAACGGCAATGTGCTGGCCAATGCACCGGGAGCTGGAGATTATGCATCTAAAACGCCTCTTCGATGGCAAACAGGTGGTGGCACTGCACGGAGGGCTGAACTACACCTATGATCAAAGCTTCTACCCATTCTTTGAAACTGTTCGCAGTGTAGTGGCTTCCTTTTCTGATCTGAATTACGAAATGCTATGCGGAGGCAAGCATTTACTTCAGTGGCTACATGAGAAAGGAAGTATGGACCGATTAAAGGAAGAAGCGAAAACGAGCCAGCACTTACAGCCTATCACACGGGCTCACTATACCCGCTACATTCGCAAGGATGATACCCTGGATACGCAGTTTGCTCAAACCGCTGGTCGAGGCTATTTTTTCTACGGGATGCAGGATGGACGAGTGGTACAGTCTTGGCCGCTATCCATTGATACCTTGGAAATGACGGAACTTAACTACCGGTTACGCTTTATACAACCTACTCGATTCCATAGCAGTATCAAATTAACCCCTGATCGGGTATTAGCCATCGGACAATCCGTGGGACAGCTGACACCCCGACGCACCTTTGAAGAAATCCGGGCTTTGGTCAAGGACTACATCTACATGGAAAATCCTGAGATAGAGGTGCTTGTGAGTTTGTGGATCATGGGAACCTATGTGTACTCCCTATTCCACGCCTACCCCTATCTGCACGTAACTGCGGAATTCGGACGCGGTAAATCCACGCTTACCAAACTTATCGAACAAACCTCATTCAATGGTATCATGAGTGGCAGGATAACCCCGGCAAACCTAATGCAAACAGTAAGCGATACTATGGGGACTTTGTGCTTTGATGAGTTCGAAAAGAAATCGGCGGGGCAAAGCGACTCCTTTACCCACATCCTAAACATGGGATATAAGAAGGGGGGAAATTATCGCCGTCTCCGAGGCAATAACACCGATGAGATGAACCTATACTCTCCGAAAGTTCTGACAGGGATAGACGGGATTAAATCGGCCTCTCTGGATTCACGTACGCTCAAAGTATGGCTATCTCGCAAGCCCAAATTTCACAAACTATCTTCTTGGGAAGACTCAGATGCGTTGCTCCAGCGGCGTATCGACGGGATTGTGAATGGAGGGTATGCCCTTGGGCTGTATCATCATGATACCATGGAATACCTCAAAGCCCGCATACGAAGCCAGATTGACCTGCCAAGTGGATTGACCATCGAAGGACGCCAACGCGAGTTAGCTCTTCCATTAGTGGTTCTGGCTCAGCTGCTAGATCTGAATATTCAACCAGATGATAACTCTATTGAAAAGGAGTTGTTTGTAGCCTTGGAGGGGTTGTTCTTTCCTGAAAAACAGGAAGAGCTCCAACGTATCAAGATTTTAAGTAATGTCTTGCGTGAATGGGGGCAGAATCCCGATTCAGTGATACATAGGATCAAAGATGAAACGTGCTTTATATCCAACACCATGTGGACTGAAACGGGACTACTCAAGCACTTTGAGGGTAAACGTAATGATATGCTCGACTGGTTGAAAGGCCTGAGCGATCGGATGACTCGCGAAAACCTGCACATTCCGGGAGTGGGTAACCAAAGCTGCATCGGTTTTCCGTTGAATCTAACTCTCAATGGAAAGATGTTTATAGAATGGTTTCGACCGGAACCTGTAGCAGAAGTGGCGTAAACGCCGCTTCTAACTTTCTAACGGCTCTAACTCCGACCTTGGGGTTAGAGCTTTTTTCTTGAATAATTCCGCAACGTGTCTTCGAAAACCCAAGCTCTGGTTTTAGGAGTTCGAAAGTTTTTTTCCCACCTAGCATCGCTCAAACATGCTCAATGACTCACTTTCTCTTAAAACTCCACGCATAACTTTCCATTTCTAAGTGTTTTTCCACCTAGAATTTGACAAATCCTCTAACAATGAATAGAATTAATAAAGGGATGTAATACATGTACACGTCCAAAAAATAAAATCAAAATATAGAGGTTAAGAGAAGATGATAGATAACCATATTCCTAATGAACTAACGAACACCGACCAGTGGGTGAACTGAACACTGGAACAAAGAGACGGCAAAGCAACAAAAGTGCCCCGTCAGACAAACAGATCATATGCAAGTGTAACCAATCCAGCGACCTGAACTACATTTACCAATGTAATCGAGGCCTACAACCAACAACCTTCGTTCTTTAGCGGAGTTGGGTTTGTACTTACCAATGCTGATCCTTTTGTAGCTATTGACATTGATGGATGCATTCAAGATGGCCACATCTCAGATGCCACCCAGCAACTCATAAAAACGTTTGATTCCTATACAGAAATTTCACCCAGCGGCCAAGGAATCCGTATTATGATCAAGGGGCAAATGCCTCTAGGCATGAGTAATCGTTTCAGTATGAAAGGAACAAAAGGGGTCGAAATTTATGAACATAGCCGGTACGTAACCATCACAGGAGAGATTTGGAGTGAAACACCTACCCCACTTCGTAAATTTGAAAATGATAAGTGGTTAACCATACTTCCTATGTTGGGCCATTCAGGTAGCAAGACTGCTCAAGGCTGCAGTGCCACTACCTCCACTCTTACAAAAAAAGACGAACGAAATATTGAACGTTTAGAAGGCGATGAAAAACATGGCGCTGAATTCCGGGCATTGTTCCTTTATGGAGATCTTGGCCGATATGGTGGAGATCAGTCTAAGGCCGATTTACGGTTGACTACTTTAGTGGCTAATGTTGTGGGATTTGATGAGGCTGCTATAGATCGCATCATTCGCGCTTCTAAGTTATTCCGAAAAAAATGGGATACTGGGCATCGACATGATGGAGCAACCTATGGACAAATGACGATTGAAAAAGTCTTACTTACCAGGTTTGTACGACATAAAGGAGAAACGGAAGGGTTTCTGCAGTTTCATTATGGATTTCGCTACAATGAAGTGCGAGGAATGGTGGAATGGCGCAAACGTGGAGTCCCTGACTGGCAGCTACTCGATGATCGGGGCTTTGCTACTATTCTACGCCACCTTCGAAACCAAAGAGGCACACTGGGAGAGGGAGCCTTACACAGTTTGATAACTTCTGACTTTTGCCCTTCCTTTGATCCCTTTGTACACTTTTTTGAAAGTCTTCCAAAGGAGGACGGCACTTCGGAAATTGATAAGCTTATAGCTACAGTAACTTCCGATGATCCGGATTATTTCCGCTTCACATTTATGAAATGAATGGTTGGCCTGGTAGCGGGAGCAGTTAACCCTAAGGTGGTAAACCAAACGATGCTAGTGTTGGTCGGCGGTCAGGGCATTGGTAAGAGTACGTTCCTATACAACCTACTTCAGCCTCTTTCGGAGTATGTGGTGTCAACGGTGGTGAACCCGTTAGACAAGGATTCTATCATTAACTTAGCAGAGAATATTCTAATAATCATTAATGAATTAGACGGAATTAATAGGACAAAAGAAGCGGAGTTAAAAGAACTTATTACCCTACAAAGCATTAAGGTGCGCAGACCGTATGGCCGGTTTGCTCAAACCATGGTTCGAAGGGCTAGTTTTGCAAGCTCCACAAACATGGAACAGCTCATTTCTGACGTGAGTGGAAGCCGAAGAATGCTCATTCATACAGTAACCGAAATTGATTACAAAACTCCTATCGACTGAACACTATTTTGGGCACAGGTGTATGGACTCTATCGTTCTGGTTTTCAGTACTGGTTCGAGGGGGAAGAAATTCAACGAATTAATGCCCATAATATCAGGTACGCTCATATAAGCGGGGTGGAGGAAATGCTTTTACTTCATTATACGCCTGGGCACCGGGGTGGAGCAAGCACGCAAGAAATGACTAGTTCTGAACTATTGCAAGATATGCGTGATCGAAATTGGGTTCAAAAAGGAACAAACGCTGCGTATTTAGGCAAACTCCTAGTAAAACATGGATTTCCAAGGAGATTGCTCAAAGGAATGTACCGCTATAAAGTAGAACGTAAGCTTTCATACCCACCAGACACACAGGATAAACCTTTGTTTGGTTAATACAAACTACAACCGGGGTGGAGGAGAGGCAAAATCGCTTCAAAAGAGTTGAAATTCTTCACAAAACAAAATTCAATTGTTTTGTGATGAAAATCGGGCTTCCCCCACCCCTTTAATTTAAAAGGAGAATAACTAATGAAAAAGATTAACAAAAAAGCAGATCTTTTTAAGGAACACAAAGAGAAAGACATCAAAGCATATTGAATGAAACACGGCCATCGTGCAACTGCGGGCAAATTTAACACTACAATCATACTGATTCGGCGTATTGCAGAATGAAATGATTGAAAACGTCCGGCAACAAGTTGCCCAAATATTATGGAGGCCGTGTTGCGTGGAAGAACTTCGCCTTGAAACTACCCAACGTTAGATTTCGGACTTCAACCTGGCTCCTCCACCCCTCGTGAAATCAGAAAAGCAATCTATATAATGAGAAAAAAAGGGACTTTTATGGGATGAGTCATAGAAAATGCGGATCGTATGTACTGCCGGGAGTTTTTTCACTGGATTGATAATGAAAAAACAAAAGATTGAGTCACCACTCCAGAGGAGCTTAAACAAGTTTTGAAGGAAGATAAAACCGGAAGGTATGTTGAGCGCCACTACCGAAAAATTGAAGAAGCCTACAACCTGTATCTTAAGGAGCAAGCAGATAGCTAGCTAATCAATCGGATTAAACACTTTCTGGTGGGATACTAAATTCGAATTAATATCATTCTTGCGGTAATTGCCGGGTATACCCCCGGCAATCTACCCAGATTCCAAGCATTAAACCCCCATTCAGAAAAAGACCGTTTTGGTTTGAAGTTCGTGTTCGGAAATTTTTTTCTCCAATTTTTTTTCGTCTCTCTATAAGCGATATATAATCTAAAAAGAGAGTTACCCCTCTTTCATTAACCCCTCTTCACGAAAGGATAGATAACTATCGCGGGTTAGAATTATGTGGTCTTCAACGCCAATTGAAAACAGCTTCCCAGCCTTCGACAAGCGTTTAGTTAGCTCAATATCTGCTAGGCTCGGTTTTAAAGTTCCAGACGGATGATTGTGAGCCAAAATCACACTTGCTGCATTACCTAAGAGTATGAGTTGGAATACCGTAGTTGGATGTACGATAGTAGCAAATGGTCCTCCTGTTGAAACTTTACTCCAGCCAATCACTTTTTTGGAATGGTTCAATAAGACAATAACAAATTCTTCTCGGAGCTCAATAGTATCTGAATCCCAGATTTTCTTGAGAAACCGGTGAGCTTGTTCCGGTGAACTTATTACGGGCTTTTCTTCGAAAGATGTTTGAGTTTGGTATTTGAGGGAGACTTCAGAGACAGTATGCATGGCGGTTGGGTTTGGTTAAGATTAATTAGGTGTTCCTCTAATCTTCTTATACCTTATTTCCAACTAGTAATTAAAGGATTCCCACAATTCTTGGGCTTCTTGGGAAATTTGAAAGGTATCTCCAGACTTAATTCCGGTTTCTTGATTGATGCACCGGAGCAGCTCTTTTTTGGATTTAACATAGTTTTCCAGTCTATAATAGGCTTCTCCTTTTATCAGGCTAGGGGCCAATAAATCAGGGAAGAAATAGAGAACACTATCAGCATAGCTAATCGCTATTTCAGGTTTATTATTCTCTAAATAAGCATTACTTAGTGCCAGAAAAAGGTTCTTGTCCAAAAAAGATTTAGAGGCTCGTTTAAGGAAATAGATGCCGCGCTCAGGATTTTTATTGACGGCAAGAACAGCCCCATAATGGAATAGTAATTCTCCTTCATTAGGAAGGTACGTTAGGCCTTGTTCGAAGTAGCTTTCAGCTATGTGGAAAGCTTCCAGTTTGGTATAGTAATTCCCTTGCGCCCAAAAATGCCTCCCCTTGGTTTGGTTGAAAAGAACAAGTACTGAAAACAGTAGTACAGGAATGAATAATCCTATGACGCCTATCTTAAACTTTCCCTTAAATGAAAAACGATTACTGTCAAATAAACCAATCAACATGTATAATAAAACAAGTTGAGGAGTGAAATGAAGAATGGAATCAACAAATGAATGGGCAAGGATAATCGAAAGAAATACACCGGCGAGGAGGGAATAATCCTTTTTTCTGTTTTTTATTGCCGCATAGACTACCATCAGAATTAAAATAGCGAAAAGTCCGCCGCCAATAAGCCCTCCTTCTACAAATGCCTGGAGATATTCATTATGGGCACTTCGCACAAATGCGGCTTTTGAATCGAGAATATTGCTATGAGTGTGTAAATACTCTCCCTGATAGATCATAAACTCGTTCCCGAAATTTCTGATCCCAACCCCAAATAATGGATGGTCTATGAACATCTCCAGGCTGATATTCCATATGTTCACTCTCCCTATAGATGATTCCTTATTTAGAAAAAACAAGAATAAAAAAAGGCATACTATTAATATGATGGATAGAAAAAACCAACGCTTTTTTCTCTGGGTTTTGATCAAATACCAAACAGCGAGTGCAATCGAGAATGATAGAATGGCCCCTCTTGACTCGGTAAGGAGAAGTGTGCAAAAAATTACCCATAAGAAAAAAATAAGTATAATTTTGATAGGTCTATTCTCATCCTTTCGGTACAAATAAAGCCCAGCAAAAAAGCCCAAGGCCAGCCAATTACCAAAGGCATTCGGTGAACCAAAACTTCCAATCACCAGGGTTTTTATTGCTTTTCCTGGTACAATATCATGAGCTATGAATTGGTAAATTCCAAGTCCTCCAAGCAGGGTACTGGAGATCAAAAGTGTGACGGCTAAAGCCAATACAAAATGATCTTGTTGATCTACCGAAATATTTTGAACAAACAGGTACACAGAAAACAATGCAAGATAAATAAGCATCGAGAATTGAAAATCTATTTCATCCGGAGCTGTAACGATCAAATACGCTCCTCTAAGCAAGATGATTATCCCGAATACACCTATTTGTACTTGATCGGTTCTTTTCAGTGTTGCCAGCCAATAAAGAGGCAAAGCAACACCTCCCAAAAAAACCAACAACAGATTTTTGGGAGCATGGTATCCATCATACAGCAATGTGGTATGAAAGAGAATTAGAAATAAAAAAAAGGCCAAAAATAGCAGTACTATTGCATGGCCTTTTACATACGAGTTCATGAAAACCAGAAAAGCTTATTTGATTAACGTAATCTTGTCATAAAACACATTGTTCCCCAAAATAGCTTTTACAATGTACATACCGCTTGAGAGCCCTTTTGCATCAAACCGGGTCACATGCTTCCCGGAAGGCAAAAAATCATTCACAAGGGTGGAGATTAATCGCCCACTGATGTCATAGATTGTCACATTAACATTAGCACCTTCTGGTAGTTCAAAGGAGATATTGGTGCTAGGGTTGAACGGATTTGGATAACTATGATTTAATGCAAATACCTGGGGTATTTCTTCCGTCTCAGTACTTGCATTTTCGCTATCGTTCAGAGTTTTTATTTTTTCTGGAGTATTTGGGTTCAGAAGAGATGGGTCTGGATTTAATCCTGCTCTTTCTTCTAAGAAATATCTCACAATCAAATAATCCATTGCCTGGAATGTACCGGCTTTTATCTCATCATCCGGCTCAAGGTTTTCAAGTTTTGATAATACATCCAACGCACTCGCATACTCTTCTAAAATGTCATAAGAAGAAAGCTTTAAATATAGCAGCGATCTTTTAAGATCTTGGTTTTCAACAACCGGGAGTATGGTGGATATTTGATCAATAACTTCTTTGTACTCACCATCATCAAACAATTCTTCTAATTCCAGAAGTCTAAGGTAATCATCTACTAATTCGAGATATTTTTGCTTTGAAGCAGCGTTTGATTCATCGTCAGCTATTTTATCCCTAAGTGGCAAACGTTCTTGAAAGTCTTTAAGATGCTTTACTGCTGAAACTAACTGATCAAAATCCGCTTTCTCATTTGTTAGTTCCAGCTTATTTCTATGTAGCATAGGCTGCATACTCCTTAAGAAAGCAATCTTTTTTAGTAGGTCATTTTCAGCAGTAAAATGATTTCTGAGTTGGTTTAAATTATCTTTTACTCTTAACAAATTATCATTACTGCGACCACTTTGCTTCTCAGTGTTAAATAAATTCCTGTTAACATTTGCGGTAGCAACCGTTTTAAGTACTATTGGTGTCGGAGTATTAGATGGTGCCACTGAGCTTGGATAATTAGTTGGGTTCAAGCCGGTGTTGGGATCAGTGCTTTCCTGAGGAGATGTATAAACATCTCCGTAAAACATTGCACCAGAAGGATAATAATAGCCCCAATAATTTCTTCTGGCATATGTTCTTGGACTTGTTTGATTTTCTCCGGTGGAAGTTAGAGTTGACTTATAAATATACCTTTTCCCTACTCCATAACCCTCTACATGATCAAAAATACTATTATAATCATAATCCAAATAAAGGACAGCGTCTGAATAGGCAAAGATCTCATGCCCTGAATTGTTGACCAAGCGACTGTTTTCAATGGATAGATAACCTTTATCTGGGATTTTTATACCATAGTTACCATTATTCTGGATCACACTATTTTGTATTTCCGTGTACAATGACACATTTGCCGGTAGCCCCCACACACTGATTCCATATCCACCATTATCTTCAATCATTGTATTGTTTATATAAAAAGCAGACGCATTATTAAGGAGGGCGTGACTTGAGTTTCCTGAAATATGAACGTCAGTCAAATACACATCACTCTCATAGGCGTAGATACCCGTGTTATTCTTCCTGAATGTTGTATTATTTATTGATACATCAAGTTCATCCACAAATCGTGCCCCGTAAAAGCCACCCTCAAAAACAACCCATTGTAAATCAACAGCATCTCCATTCCAGTCATTGTCAAACAGTACCTGATCGTATTGTACATTGTTGTTATTTGGATCAGAACTGGTAAACCGAATGGGATTTGTTGATGTACCAATTGCGGAAACATCTCCTTTGAACACTATTTTAGTATTTGTGCCTAAGGTCAAATTAGAACCTGGATTGATGGTAACATCATTATTAAAATTATATGTTATTGCATCTAGAAATGCATTATTTCCGTTAAGTGTGACTGCTGAAGTAATTGTTATAGCTGAGTGTTTAATATTTAGCTGGTAGTCGGGATTCATTTCCCAAACCCCTAGTGATGTATTATAGTTTAATCTTGCAAAACCGTAACTATTGCCTTTATCAATTTTAAGATCTGCTATATACCCATTATCATTTATTACAAAGGTTAAGTCGGAACTATCAAAGCTTGAATGCATTCTAGATCTCATAATTATTACATCAATAGTATTTGCATCTTGGCGAAAAGACCATACTTGATATGGTTTTTGAAGGGTTTGAGCATCTGATATCTGAGAAATAGGTGTATAATTGGCATTGTTCGCTTCACCTGTAAAGATGCCAATGGTGTTGAAATGTGGCTGATTTGCACCAAGTTCTACAGTATAAGCTACTCTATCTTTTCTTTCATATTCCATATAATACAGATCTGCATCTCCATCAGTAGATTCGGAAAAAATAAGATCATCATTATGCTCAATTGCTTTTACGTAGAAATAGAATGTTTCAGTTGGGGTATTAAATCGCTTCCACCCAGACACAGTTGAGCCATTAAAATTATTAATATAATTAGCAACAAGTGGATGTTCCTTGGGAAAGTGATATTTCATGGTATATTCGTGCCAGTTCCCCGCTGTGTGATCTAAGGTATTATAATCGACTATATAGTCTATATTATTTTGGTCATCTTTTACTACTAATACCTTTCTTGTATAGTCAGCGGTAATACTTTCCCCTCCATTTTGTTCATCACTGTCATCAAGCTGCCCAAGTGCGGGTCTTCTTAATTCTACTTTTCCCTGTAATAAAATTGCCTTTCCCCCATTATTTAAATCAGTTAAATAAAAATCGGTAACATCAGGATGCTCGGATACTTTCCGACCTGTAAAAAGATCAGGATCAACATAAGGACTTGCCATACCTCCTCTATTCTCATACCTAACATAACCGTATAGGTAATCTAAATCACGATGACTGACATCCATAGTCATCACATTATGGACATTATATCTATTTCTTTTGTCATTTTTGAGAATACTGCCTTTATAATAGCCTGCATCCATTAGAAAAGATTCCTCGCCTTTATAAAATAAAAGCTGGAGTTGGTCAGGTTGTTCATGCCCTTCACCAGCTTCAATAGCATTTCCTACCTCTCCGTTAAGTAGAACATAACTATTTAAGTCACTTGATCGGACAATTTGAGCTGTTTTCCAATTTTCGACACCTATATTACTTGTTGTGTTACCATATAGCAATGTTGGATTAATAGATGGATCTGTAGTTTTGGGAATTGCAAGTTCAATTACTTTAAATTTATTTGGATTTTGAATTTGTGAATTAATAAACTTGAATTTCTTTCCTGTCTCACTGTATCCGTAATCAGAATTCCATTCTAGCAAAGCCGAGGACGATAATGGGTAGCGTTTACCATCATCAATTGCTGGAGTTTCACCTCGAGGAGTAACCAAATCTGCCAACCATATCAGTGGCTTATTTTTGTTATAACTGTGAAAAGGATCTTCCCCCATTCTTATGCCATTATAATAAGTATTGAAGTTACCAGTGCCTCTTAATGCATGCCAAAAGGGAATAATCTCATGAAGTGCATAATTAAAATAAAATGGTCCTTCTGCCCAATAATTATCCTCTATATCATTTGAACTCATTCCTGTGGTTTGGTGCATCCAATAGAATTCCCGTCTATTAAAGGACCCACCTACTTTAGCCCCACTAGCCTTAATACCCCGATTTATAAATTCCCGATATTTATAATAAAGATCATCTTCTTCAGGATAAAAACGATTATGGCTTCCAAGTGAAGCATATCCAAATGCTGCATACACCTTCGCTGGCCAATTCCCCCCCTGTGCTCGATCAGGTACCAGATTCCCAAACCCAGTTGGACCTCCTGCACTGGTAACCCAATAATGAGCTTCTTCTATAAAATCCTCATAATCTGAAATCAGCTGGTTACGAACACTTTTCGACAAAAGAGTCGTCGAACTCTCATTTGCCCATTCGCTAGGTTCATATTTTTCAAAAGCATTTTCGAGAGCGAAATACAAATCCCATACCCTAGCCATTGTTGTAATAAGTTGGGCATATTTTACCCCATCACTAGCTGCAGGATCTGAAAGGTTTCGATCATAGTATAAATCTGTAGTTGTTAGCCTTGTCTTAAATGTTGAATAAACTGAACTAAAAGTCCGCAGCGCAGTTTGTTGAATTAAGCTTTCATATTCTGTTGTTGTATTTGTTTGTTTTAATACGTAACTGACTAAAGATTCATAGGCAAGAGATTCTAAAACGATTCCATTTTGGTTAAACTCACTTCGAGATGAAGGGCTTGCATAAAAGGTTAAGTTTCTTGCATTATTTAATACTTCATCATGCAAGTCTATTAGGTTACCATCTGGCGATGCTCCATAGACAAGTTTTAAAATCTGTTTTAGTCCTCTTCCAAATCCCCCTTGATCAGAGAACTGGTTTGAATCAAAACCTCTTACCGACAAACTGGGCCGGAAAATGTCAAACCTGTCTGAACTACCAAATCGTGTATTCTTATCGTTATCTGGGTAATTATTAAAACTTATTTGTCCAGAAACATAATGCGTAAAAAATAGTAATAGGACGGTAAGAATTATTTTTTTCATTTCTTGTAAAAAAATTAATTAAAATATTTATTCAATGACTTGATATTCAAATTCGGCTTTGACTGATACTTTTGAACTAACTGTATCACTTCGTACTCGAACAATATCAGAATTAACTCCCAACACTTTTGCTTCAACTGTCAGGCTATTAGTCTTTGTAACAAGTACTTGTTGATATCCTGAAATAACCCACACAAATTCAACATTGGTAAGCGCACTATCCTTTATTATACATGTGATAGTAATATTCTCACCTAGTTTAATGGGATTATGTGATACATCTACTCTCTCAATTTCAGTTATGAATTCAGTGGGATCTTCAGGACCACTTATTGTCCAACAGGAACTAATAATTACAAGGAGAATTAGTAATATTTTTTTCATTTACCTTGAAACTTAGATTATTGATGTTAGTAATTCAGATCTTTTAGAATATGAGTTATGTCTGAAGTTATTTTTAAATTATAAATTAACAATGAAGATGCAATTTAAATGTGTCTTTCTTGATTCCTCTCACATTAAAGTGTTAGGTGTCAAATTTTCTCTGTTTTAACATAACCATAGACTGATACTGGTATCTCTTCATATCTACTGATGTCTTCATAATTATTTTTCACCACCTTCCACCTTACCGAAATCGCATTCTCTGGAATTATTACCGCCGCTTCATATACAAACTCATCTACCTGGTATAAATATTCTGATAACGATTCCCTTCCGTCAATTTCCAATTTTATTTGCAGCTGATCCCCCATATCCGGGGTAAAATCTCCTTTACTCATTAATTTCTCAGCATCAATTTGAAAACGTACTACTCTTGAAATATCATCAAAAAACTTAAATCCGGTTTTGGAGCTTCGACCTACATTAAGTACCCGGTTTTGTGCCTGTTCCCATCCCTGGGCAGGATGGTAATTTGTACGTTTCGAAAGAATCCGGAATTTGTATTCTATAAGTTCTCCTGAAACGGGGATGGTGGCAGAATAAACTTCTTGTCCTCTTACCTTCTGTAACGGGATACCCATTGGGTTCCAATCTATAAATGATCCAGTAACCACTACAATATCCCCGGAATCCGGTTCAAAAAAACCTAATACCTTCTGGTTGGACATTCCTACCGTAAATGTAATCTCTTTCTTCTCTTCCAATTTGTGGATATCATTAAAAAGAAGAACCGGTTTTTCGATAATCAAATCCCCTATTACATGTTGGCGGTTCTCTAAAGACTCCCAGCCACCGTTCAACAGCTTGCTGGGATTGTCGGATTTGATATAGAATTTGAATTCCAGGGTATCAGCAGGGTTAGGTTCACCGTTTTCTATATCTATTAGTTCAGTAACATTAACACCATATATCCAAGCTTTAGCGGAAGCTCGCAATGGGTTTTTAGAGGTACTCCATCCGTTAAAATATCCGGCAATAAAAATACTATCTCCATCTTCAGGACTAAATAATCCCGAACCAATTTCTCCCGCCAAATCTACGGAAAGGTCAAATGATTCTTCTTTCATAGAACATGAATTTAGCCACAGTCCGACAAGCAGAATCAAAACAAACGTTACACCGTTATTGTGCATTAACATAGTTGTAGTATTCTTTTTCTTGGTCATAAATATAATTCCAGTGGGTTGAATAGGGGATTTCTTTGTAATTAACCTGGTACCCGTTTAACCTTAGCAATTCTACAAACCGACGGGTTCGGCTTATAGGAGAGTCCGAATCGTTTAGCCCATGCCGGATAAACCATTTCAGGTCTGGGTAGTTCAATTTTATATAGCTGATAATCTGCTGTATCTCAGTCTCAGAATCCGGGACAAACGGGCTGATAATACCCACTGTATTTAAATCAATTTGGATAGTCTTTAGCAGTTCAAAGAGCGAAATAGCCCCTCGTGACCATACTAAAATATGGGAAGACTTAATTTCAACCAGTTCTTTTAGCTGATCATTAATTAGTGGTAATTCTTCTTGGGCCTCACCCAAATAGTTCTTTATTCCTCGTCCATGAGGCATAACAAGAAGTACATGATTATCTATACTGGCTGCAATCCTTTGGGACATAAGAGCATGACTTGCCCCTTCATATCCATCCCAGTAATCGCTATCCTGGGTATATTCTCCGTGCATCACATACACCAGTGGAAACTCATTTCTATCATTTGGATGAAAAAGGGTATAGGTTTGAACTGTGCCATCAAGTTGAGAAAAATAACCCAGTATATTGAAACCGGAGATAATTTCTTGTCCTCCATTTTGATAGTT
Organism: Balneolaceae bacterium; assembly: GCA_965228545.1. Taxonomy (GTDB): domain Bacteria; phylum Bacteroidota; class Rhodothermia; order Balneolales; family Balneolaceae; genus HXMU1420-13. Next base: position 3,242,208 of record OZ245822.1, on the reverse strand, counting down.
AACCAAGTTCTTAAGAGCTTCAGCTTTCATCCGGGTTGATGCTTGGTCTCCCTTAGTATATAATTTCCTAAAGCTATACTGCTTAGCCCATTCCTCTGGAACTACAGATGACACCTTGATTTTTTCATACCATTTATCTACAAAAATCGAGCTATAAAATGGAATGCTTTCCCTGAATACCAGACTGTCGTTTGAATGAATGTTGATTGTCCATGTTCCCTGGCCGTTGAAATTTTCCGGCACATCAAGCCGTGTAGGAATACTGTTTGCCGGGTAGGTATGAGTTGTTGGCGGTAATTTATCATCAATATTTATTGAAATTGTAACAGTATGAATGGTATCTACAAGTGAACGAGGATCAATTTTCAAATGAAGGGTCTCACCTTCTTCAAGAATAGCTGATTCTAACAGGTCGTTGTAAATATCAAAGGCATTTTCTTCTAATAGATCATTCAGGTTCTCAGGAGATTGCAATTTTCTATACAAGCCCCAACCTCCATCACCTTGGCTAATCTTATAAATTATAGTATTCCATCCTTTGTTAAGATTGAGCAGGATTAAATCATTATTGGCTTTTATTCCCCTCCATATATTTCTTGAATATATATTCTCCCGATTCAACCACACCTTTATTCCATCATCAGAACCAAGAGACAGAAGAGCGGCTTCTTTCTTGTTGGTATACAGGTATTCTGCCACATAGATTACCTGGTTGATATTAGGAGATACAAAATTTTGGAAGTTTAATACTGAATCAAAATTGGCCATTTCATTCCAATCGACCTGAGTACTTTGATTCAGGTTATGCACCGTGATCTCTGCCAACTCCGAAAAAACAATACCATCCTCAGGAAAATGAGAGTTATTAAAACCTACATCTTGAGTATCATGTATTTGTAGAGTTCCGTCATCAACAAACCTATTTTGAAAAGGCTCAGAGATAAAAACCCGATTAGAATGGTCTCCATTTGGAGTTGGTGAACAGGATAAAACAGCAATCCATATAATAAAAACAAACACAACTGGTGTAGTGATACCAAGCATTTTCCTTATTTGGTTGAGGATAACATATTTAATTTATTGATTAATTGGTATAAGAATATTGGTAATAACGCCATTAACTCTTAACCCAACTCTAATGAATCTTCAACCTTTCTGCTTTCCGGTGGTTGAGCGAAAAGTCGCTGTCGATGATTTTCAGTCTCCCATTATCAATCTGGAAAACCCTGATACCTTTCTGTCCAATGGTTATAAAGCCATTGTTCGGGAAGACACGAACGAGGTCATTTCCATAGTACGCGACACTTACAAAATCGTGACCAACTCTGAGCTCATTGATGCGCTTCTGCGCCAACTTGCAACCTGCGGGCAAAGCTTTAAAGTGGATGCCTCACATTCCTTTGTAACCAATGAGCGTATGCGACTACAGATTACCTTTCCAGAGCTTCGGCTTCGTGATCGCGAGTCAGACATTGCCTTGTCCGCCTTCATTCATAACTCCTACGACCAGAGCGAAGGAATTCGTTTTTATTTTGGAGCTATCCGAGCAATTTGCTCAAACGGAATGGTATTCGGGACGGTGCTTAGTAAATACTATTCTCGCCACACCAAAGGATTCTCATTTGATGATTTAGGTGAAAAGCTAGCCGAAGCACGTTCCTTCTTCCCGGAGATTCAAGAGCGTATCAATCGCCTTGAGCTACTACGGGTAGATGAACAACTCGTAGAGAACGTAAGTACCAAGATCTCTAAGCGCCTGGCTGAGCAATGCATTCAAGAAGAAGAAATTGGACGCATCACTCAATGGAGGCTGCTCAACAGGTTAACCAATCACATTAGCCACGAGATGGAACCTCACCTACAAGCTCGTTATCAAGAAAACGTGAGTAAGGTGTTTGCGCTATGAGCATACCCAAACTGATAGTTAAGGTAATCATAATCATAATTACTGGTAACAAATCATGAACGATCCTACAGAGCTAATTAATGCTAGCGCGGAGCTTGTGAAAGAACTTCTAAAATTCTTTCTACCACCTCCTCCACCTAAAGAAAACCATTCCGAAAAGGCTTCAGAATAATCTGAGGCCTTTTCTATTTCTACTAATCTTAATCTATATCCTATGACAAAACTGTTAGACAACATCCCTTCTAAAGAATGGGTTCACGCTCGAATGCAATATTTGGGAGGAAGCGAACTTGCCGCTGCCTTTGGGAAATCAAAGTACCAAACACCGCTACAGCTTTGGCTGATTAAAACGGGACGGATGGAACCACAGGGCTCTACACCAATCACCGAACTCGGACATATTCTGGAACCAGTAATAGCTGAAAAGTTCTGTCAGACCACTGGCCTGAAAGTCCGCAATATCTCTGAGGCGTATGAACATCCGGACTTTAGTTTCCTACGTGGAAATATAGATCGGCAAATCATTTCCTCTGAGCTTCATGGTTCTCCCGGTGTCCTCGAAATAAAGTCAACAAGTTCAATGCGCCTTAAAAGTGAGGAAAACTTGTATCCCCTCAGCTGGGAGTATCAGATTCAGTGGTACATGTTTCTGACAGGTTACTCCTATGCGTACCTCGCGATCATGGAAAGAGACACTGGCATCTTTCATGAGCCAATTCTTATCCAGCGCAATCAGATGCTAATTGACGGGCTCTTTGAACAAGCTGTGGCATGGTGGAACCGGCATATCATTGCGGATATTCCACCTGAACCAACCTCTGATGATGATATGCTTTTACTCTACCCTGATAGCATGGAGGATAAAACGCTTGAGGCCACTCCTAAAGCCTATGGCTATTACACAGAGCTAAAAGAAGTAAGAGATCGTATTTCTGATCTGGAAAGAATGGAAGAGCATCTCCGCATAAAGCTCAAACAGGTTCTTGGAGATTCTGAACAGCTGGTATGCGTCGGTAAGAAACTTATAAGCTGGAAAAGCTCGACTCAAAACCGGTTGAATACTCCAGCTTTCAAAAAGGCCCACCCTGAGCTTTACAAACAATTCTTAAACCAAATAACAACTCGGCGGTTTACCGTCAACTAATAACAGGAGGCAGCAATGTCTGATTTAATAATTATCGAAGACCCTTCCCAATACCCGATCCCGGATGAGGGTTTACATCATGGCCTATGTGTAGATGCAATTTCACTAGGTCGAGTCGAAACACCATGGGGCTCTAAAGAAAAGGTGAGCCTGATGTTTGAACTGGAATCCACCGATGAAAACGGTAAGTGTTTTGTAGTTGGAAAACGGTTCACTAAAAGCCTGAACGAAAAAGCTTCCCTTCGCAAATTCCTGGAGAAGTGGCGAGGTGAAAAATACTTACCTAAAGAACTTCAGGAAGGAATAAATCTGGAGAACTATGTGGGTATGAGTGCTACTCTATTTCTGGTACAAAACGAAACAGATGAGCGTACTTACGCAAATATTGAAAGCATTATTCCTTACAAAGATCCTGCTACTGGTGAAATCTCCTACTTTGCCCTAAAACCTTCCGGGGAGTATATTCGGGTTGTCGAACGCCCAGATTATCAACCAGCTGAGCAATTCTCGGCTAATGGCGTGACTAGTTGAGGGAGGCCTTCGGGCCTCCTTTTTTATTTCTTACCTAACTCTTTTTCAAGCTCTTGCATTAGGTAGCTTGGTGAAACTTCCAACGCCTCGGCAATCTTCAAAAATGAATGAATCGTTGGCATCCTTTTTCTGCGTTCAATGAACTCAATCATTGTTCTATGCAGATCACTACCTACTGCTAAGTCAAACTGAGATAACCCTTTCTGATCTCGTTCGCGCTTAATCACAACCGATAAGGCTTCCTGTATTTCTTCCTTTGTATGCATGAAGGAACATGCAGGAATTATAGTCTTGACTATCCATACTATCGTATGGATATTAATCTCAACCTAAACTATAAATAACATGAAATCATGGAGAACTTCGCAGTACTTAATTGTTCTGCTCTTACTAATAACCACCTCATGTGAACTTTCAAAAGAAGATGTAGAATCCTACTTGTCACAAGAGAATTATGAGCGTGTTTATAAATACGTTAAAAAGCAGTTTGAAAATCATTCTACTGACAAAAATCCAGCATTTGAATCGGGTCTCATCGGACTGATTTTTTCTAATACTTCATATAGCACAGAATCAATTAATCTTTTAACAAGCTCTGAATATCAAGTATCGGATACAGAGCATTTAGCAACCATTCTTTGGCAAAAAGCCACTGTTATGGAAGCAGGGATTCCTGAAGGGTTACATCAGTTTTTGTACAAAAATTATGAAGTATATGGGAGTAACTTAGAAGAAAGCATCATGGAATATTATAATAGTGACTCCCTGTTCCAGCCATTACTTAAAGAGGAAATACGTTCAATCAGCCTTTGGGATAAACCTGATTACAAGAAACTTGCTTGGCTAGTGTCCTTTACTACCTTGAGTGAACCAAGGAATTACGTTAGTGAAATTCTCGCTCTCAATATTTCGAAATCAACGCTTTATAAGACTTATGATGACAGCTTAAAAGATAATCAAGTCTGGATTGATGATTATTCAACTCGAATCGATAGTTTAAACATTGTATTGCCAACAGTTGTACAAAAATACGAGGAACAATATCCTAAATATGAGGATCTAAATTCAGCTGTTTTCCAAGTGAACTCATTTATTGGAGACTTCCAGGACCGCGGAATAAATTACGAGGCATACGAAGCAACAATTTTTAGTACCAGCGGAGGTGATGATCAAGTTTTCTTTACTGAATATGAAACTTTTATCCTATTGACTACTGAAAAAAGCTTTTCAAATCGAGGTAGGCATCGTTTTTGGTATTATTTGAAGGATGAAATCCCTGTAAGGTTAAAAGAAGATTATGGCGGGTTTAAAACTACAATGAAGGTAGTTAAACACGTCGGCGAAAGAGAATTTGACGACATCCTAAATAGTAGTACCCAAGTTTCATCTCTCAATTCTAAAATAGAGCTCTATTCAAGATTACTAGATAGTTTCGAATCAGAGAAAGAGAAAATTGAATTTGAGCGTGACACCAAAATCAAAGAATTATATTTAGAAATCGAATTACTTGATAAAAAGCTTAGGCTTGGGCGAATAATTAGTAGCCAAAAAGAGAAACTTCGGTTTCTCTTTTAGCCTCAAAATTCTAACCATTCAAACATGTTCAATTTTAGAAAGAAAGCCCCGGAAGCAAGCGAAATCCGAAAAAGTAAGTGGTTCAAAAATGCCAAAAGCAAGGCTAAGGATTACCTGGATTCACCAGGTAAAATTCCGACCTTAATTGAACGGGCAAAGAAGAAAGCAAAAAAGAAAAGCGGACCACTTAGGGAGGTATGGGAAGGGCTGATGACCTTCTTCAGGTTACTCAAAGCTTATGCTAAAAAAGAGTACAGGGAAATTCCATGGGAATCTATTGTGTTCATACTGGCCTCTATCATTTATTTTGTCATGCCTTTTGATCTGATCTCCGATTTTTTACCAGGTGGTTTCATTGATGATGCAAGCCTAATAGCCTGGACATTAGGATCTGTCTCGGTTGATATTGAAAATTTTAGGAGATGGGAAAAAGAAAAAGGCAGACAAACCGATGAATGAAACTACGAATCAACTCATCATTTCCATGAAAGCCTTCCTATTCTTTGAGGCTTATGCTCCTAGCGATTTAGATCCCAGTAAGCTTATTTGCAATATCAAAATTGGTGGTGAGGCGTTAGATTCCACTTTAGTTTCGATTGCCCTCAAGAAATGGGAAATTCATCACGGCTATAAATTGAAAGCCAACCCCTGGAAGGACAAAAGTATTGAAGAATTAGTGGGGACTGCTCAGAAATTAACTTATGAAGAATATCAGACCAATGTTAGCCAGCGAATGGAAGAAATATCAGCGCTTCTATGTCAATATATTGAGCAGTCTAATAGTGAGCATGGGGTACAGGAGAAAGCCGGATACCTACTGAATTTGAATTAAGCTGTTTCATTGGGTTATGGACAATGTTCAAGTCTGACACCAAACCGAAAACCCAAAAGCGTCGGAGCCGGATGTTTTAAAGAGAAGTAAAAGCTTCTCTTTTAACTTGATATTCCCTATTAAGAACAAAAAAAGTACTAGCGCTTTTCTTACAAAGAAATAACTAATCCAAACTTAAAAAAAGCAATCCTAACAGGCTAATCGCGAGAAGCGCCCTAAAGTTATTAGTGAAATTAAATGTGAACTTAACCACCATATTTACTTGGATTAATAATTTATCTGATTAAGTTCGTCAAACTTTAATCCAAAAGTGATCTAGTTCAATAGGATTGTTTGTAGTTGCATGTTTTGAACAGAGTCTAGCGGATACTGATAGCTTTATTTTTTTTAGGTGTTCATCCTTTCCCCATTTTGCATCATCAATCCATTTATTAATTAAATCAAGCCAATAAGGATAATCTTCAGATTCTACATATGCGATCAGGCCACTATTTGGTAATATATTTCCATCATGATCAATACCATGATTCCTATTTTTAAACCTTTCTATACCTCCACCTTTACCATATACATATTCATGAGCCTTTCTTTTACTGCCTAAAGGCGTAGGTAGGATTTTTGCTTCTAAAGTATAAAAGAGCTTCGTGCCCCAATAAACTCCAACATCCACTGTATTTGAACTTTTTTGAGGTTGTTCATTGATAAAATTAAAATGTGGATTCCTTTTATTCATCAAATAAAGCAAAAAAGCAATAGTGTAAACATTCTCATTTTTACGGCTATTCAGAATTACTTGAAACTCATTTGAACTAGGAAAATCAGGGAGCTCACCTTCAATAAATTCGACCAGAACTTGAGTCAAATTATTCGGAGTTAATTTTTGGAAGGATCGAATTCCATTTGTACTCATTTTTCAAAATCCCTCTTTTTGTAAATCTCCAAATATTTCATCTGCATCTCGTAATGCAATAGATTTTAGCCAGTATCTGTAGTTTTTTGGCTTGATCAGATAAATGCAATCCAAACCATCAACATGTTGATAATATCTAATAATCCTATTGAAGAAAGCACCTCGATTTATTGTATTGTTATTAAAAATGGAAACAATACTATCCTTACTTACAAGACTAGGTATTTCTATAGAATTAATTTTCTCACCAAAACCAATCAGGCATATTGAAAACGACTCCGTGCATGCGACTTTAATTACTTGCCAATTCTGTTCTTTTTGATGATATACTAAATTCAATTCAGAGCACAATATTTTTGCAAATGAATATATTTGTTTTTCAGATGCAGGTTTATTTAATACATGTCCAGCACTTCCTCGTGAGATTGATTTTCCTAAATGGCGATAGTAGTTCAATACATCATTTTGAATTATTTTTTCCGAAAAGGATAGTTTTAGAGCTTCATTATTATCTGAAAATGGGATATCAAGTATCTCAGATTTATTTATGTCTGTCTCAGTAAGAACTAAGCTACTGCTACTAATTGATATTATGAATAACTGGTAGTTAAGGTTTTCTGACTGGTGGTTTTGAGTTATACTTTCAAATAATCTCTTTAATGCTTCCTCATCGTTTTTTGGAGCGCTTATTCCAATGAAATCTCTACTAAAATAAATACGACTCTTATTAGAAAATGAATTCGCACTTGGAATAAAAGAAGCCAATAGAGAATTACTTCCCAATATTTGATCTATTATTAAAAAAGGAGGCTCATAAAGAAACAAATCCTTTATTTTTTTTGCTGTAATGGATTTCTCGGATTCTATAAAAGGTTGGTAATTAGAATCAATTGAAGAAATTATATCACAGTTTCTAATCTCGTTACCACCTTTTCCTTCAAATCCTCTAGCTTCAAGCCAACCTTTACGGGTTTGAATGAATTCTTTTAAAGTTGGTAAAGCCTTTAACCTATAGATGAAATGGAATAACCTGCCCCCTCCTAACAAGTTTGTTTTCCAAATAAATTGCTTTTTTGAGTCATTTGCCCATTTATAGGGAACTCGATGCTGGTCATAGTAATCTATTTCAAACTGAATTTTATTTTCTGACGAAATAGTTCGTTTAATGACAGTATGATTGATATTGCGTTCAGTATTAGGACTATTATTGACCATAATAGCTATTACCGGTGTATCTGCAGTCCCATGAAATAAGTCTCTTCTCAAATGTGTGAAATCGTAAATATCACAGACTTCAAAATTAGTAAAGAGATTTCTTCTGTATTCAAATGCTGTATTTGAAGAGTCGTATAACAAAATACTTGCTGGTAAAATCATGCAAGTTTTTTTACCGTATGTCAGTGAACCTTCAAAGAAATGAAGTGCAAAATTATTTCTAGGGATCTTAGACTGATTGAAATTTATCCTTCCAATAAATTCATCTTTTAGTACATCTTTTTTATCGACATTTGATTCTGGGTTAAACGGCGGGTTACCAATTATAAGGTCAAACCTATCTTCAGAATCTTGTCTTTTACTACCCCATTCAAAAAAATTGTCTTTAATTACATTTTTTTTGGTTAGATCTTTAAGCTTTAAATTACTCCATATCTCTTTTGGTTGAAGTTTGTCTAACAAAGCTGTTGTTAAACCGAAAATACTTACCAGAATTGCTGTTTCTTTTACATCTATACCATATATGTTTTTCTGCAAAATTTTTTGGGAAGTCTCGCTATCTGGATATTCGATTCTCCCATCCCTAGAATTATTAATAGCCCACCATTGTAGTAACCTTTTATAAGCAGCCACAATAAAAACCCCAGATCCACATGTGGGGTCCAATACTGTAAAAACCTCATCCATAAAAAGTTCTTCTGCCTTCTCTAAAGGCATGGCTTCATCAACCAAAAAATTTACTAAATGAATAGGAGTATAAACTACTCCTTTCTCCTTTTCTCCTTTTGTTCTTTGTGCTTCAGCCTGGATAAAATTTTCATAAATAGCACTTATCACTTCTGCCGGTAGATGCTTGAAACTATATTGTTCCCACAGAAATAATTGCTGAGTATCAATATCAATTTTTGCTTGTAGAAATTGAGCTAAAAGGCTAAGTGATGATTTTTGGATAGCAATTTTTTCAACATTATCAAATGTGTCAAAAATTTTGCCATTAAACTCATTCGATAATTCATCGAATACCTTTACAATTAAACCTTCATATACAGCCGAAACAAAGGAGTCGACATTGAGCTTTTTATAAATACCTCGTAATGTATGGTTATGCTCATCATCGTCTTTTATCTCTTCTAAAAATTTCACTAAGATAGAGACCACAAGCAGTTTGTCAATTGTGGCAACGTTTAAGGATAATCCTTGATTTGGGTCTAGTAGTTTTTTCCTAACAGCCATCAAATAAGTGAGAAGGTGGATATGCGGACTATTTTTTTCATTTAACAAATTCGAAAAATCCGATTGCTCCCAAAATGTACCACTCTCGAAAACTTCAGCAGAAAATTTTGCCGCTTCAATATTTTGTATAGCGTTTGATGCCAGAACGAGACTTTCATCAATACTTAGTCTACCATTTTTTGGTGTGGCAGGTTTTCTTGAGTTAATTATGTCAACTCTGGTTTGACCTAGTATTATATAAATTTCATTTTTTCCCGAACTCCAGAGCGCCGCATGAAGAGATAAATGTGCTGGGCTATTAAATGCTATGTGTTCTTCCTTAAATATACATACAGCAGGTTCAGACTTGTAGGGTATAGTTTCATTTTCATTTCTATAGTACCGACGAAATAGTACAGCATATGCATCTAGCTTTGAAACTTCTGAGATGTACAGTCTTTCCGCGTTATTAATAGCAGTTTCAGGCTTTTCACATAGAACAAGCCCATTATTTTCATTATAACCTAATATATAATCAGACATTTAAGTATGTTCAAAAAAATAGAACGCTAAATTTTTATTAACCAATTTATCGGTAATCTAATTTAGCTTATGGAGTGACAAACTATGTCATCCATTTTAGCTTTTTTAAAATAGGTAAGTATTCTTAGTATCTCTAATAAAAGGGGTTCGAAGAAGCGGCTTAAGAATGTTTTTTGGCCTAACACACCCTATCTGTTTATAAATAAGCACATTCAGCAAGCAAAAGAATCTTAGTAATTTAGAATTCGGAATTTTTATTGCAACTTGTTTGACTTAAGAGAATTTACAGTGATCGATTATTTAGACATCTACCTTCACCCAATTCATTTTGAAGCAGAAGAGCTTGTGGAAATTATTCGGAATTCGTTAACACAATCCAGGTTTTTTGAATTTCAAGAAGAAGAGAGCACTGATTATGCCCATGATATTTTCAGCACAGCTTGCATAGTTAATTATTTAGAAAATGATGTCCCCATTGCGAAATTAGCTTTTGCCAAAGCTTCGACCAGAAAGGGACTTTATCTCGCAAATATTGTTCCTAAGCCCGGCGGTTCTATTTCAATGGAAAAATACAATGAAATTGGACTGCTTTTTATTCGTGAGTTTAAGGCGTTTTACATCTACCAAGATAAACGGGTTACTATCACATCAACTGGAAAGGCTATTACCTTAGCCGATATTATACCTGGAGGTAAAACACGTACATTTTTCCAGAGATATTTGAATGCCCACCCTCTTAGCTATCATCCTTTGGATATAGAGAGATTAGACGTTTTTATTTGTGCCCTTTCAAGATTTCGCTCTTCAATTAAGCTGGACCTTTTGAATCGTTATTTAATAGAAGAATTAAATTGGGATAAAAAGGATGCCAATTGGTGCACGAAAAGAATTAGTACTGGGCTTCGTGTATTAGAGGTTAATCGGAAATTTTAATCATGAATATACCCGTCAGTTCACTTGGAGTAGCCTATGATCATAAAGAAATTCTTCCTTCAAAAGATTCAATTGACTTCTTCGCAGAACGATTTGAGAACTCTCCTTCGGACACAAAAAGAATCGAACAAGTGTTAGTTCGATGGCTTTTTACCCGTTCTTCAGCAAAAGATTTACTTTATAATGCACTCGGTTTAAATGACTGCCCTATTCTTAAGTTTGAAATTTCCAAACCCTTTTCAGAAAGAGAATTTGATGTTCTCATTTGGAACCGAGGGGCTCCACATGAAGCAGTAGCCATAGAATGTAAAAGAGCAAAAATTAAGAAGGAAAGCTTTCAAAACGATGATGTTACTGGTTTACACAAACTTTCCGAGGGAGTTATCCAGGCAGATAAACTACTTGAAGTTGGGTTTTTCAAGACCTACTTACTAATAATGACCATAGTGGATGGTAGAGAGAGAATCATGTATAATCAATTATCAAGAGGAGCAAACGAGATACAATTCGATAGGATTTTAGACTTCCCCAATCGGAACGAGCTACATAAGGATATTGGGCTAATATTTGTAGAAATTGTGCAAACGACTGATGCTCCTTTGTCTCAGACTGGATTCATTTCAGTTTCTGTCGCTCAATCACCTACACCTCAGACTCAAAAAGAAAAAACAACAGAAAAAATTTCTTTGTTTTGAAGGATTAAAATTTGGTTACAAAGTTTTTAGGCTTAAATAGCTAACAATTGTCACAACAAGCTTCAGCAGCATGTTCCTGCTTTTCAGTATTAGATTCGCCAAATAAAAAACGCGTAATTCCTCCTCCGGAAAATTTACTCTGAATTCGAATGGCATTCCCTATTGCGATCAAAGCTACTCCTACATCAGCAAAGATAGCCTCCCACATAGTTGCAATACCAAATGCTGCTAAAGACATCACAAGAATTTTGATTCCCATCGCAAAGGCGATGTTTTGCCAAACAATCCGATGGGTAAACTTAGCAATATCTATCGCCATTGGAATTTTTGAAGGCTGATCAGTCTGTATAACCACATCGGCGGTTTCCACTGTGGCGTCAGAGCCAATACCTCCCATCGCAATACCTACATCAGCTAAGGTAATTACGGGGGCGTCGTTAACTCCATCTCCTACAAACCCGACGACTCTTCCTTTCCCTAGTGCCTGTTCCACATATAAATATTTTTCATCAGGGAGTAATCCACCATAGGCCTCGTCCAAATTAAGTTGTTTTCCTACAGAAGTGGCTACCTGCTCGTTATCGCCTGATAACATAACCAATCGTTCTACCCCTTTGGCCCGGAGCAGGGAAATAGCTTGTCTGCTATCTTCTTTGATCTTATCCGAGATAATTATGGTACCTGCATGTTCCCCCTCCACGGCAACATGAACCAGTGTATCAGGGTTTGAATAGTTAATGGATTGAATAGTAACCTGGTTACTTTCAAGTAATTCCTGATTACCCACCAGTACCTGCTTATGGCCAATTAACCCTTTCAATCCTTGTCCTGAAATTTCTTCTTGCTGTGCGGTCTCAACTAATTCTTTCCCATTTATAAATGCGAGAATTGCTTTTCCAATAGGATGAGTGGACTGTTTTTCTAAAGAAGCCGCGTATGCTATTATATCATCTTCACTAGCCCCATTGTGCGCTATAACTTGCCTTACTTCAAAGGTTCCCTCGGTCAGGGTACCCGTTTTATCCATAAACAGGGTATTCATTTTTCTAAGCTGATCCAGATAGTCAGATCCTTTCAGAAGAATTCCATTCTGTGAAGCGGCTCCTATTCCACCGAAATACCCTAAAGGAATAGATATTACCAATCCACACGGACACGAAACAACCAGAAAGATGAGGGCTTTATAAAACCAGTCCTTAAACGCATATCCATCAACAAAGAAGTATGGGAGAAAGGTTAAGGCTACTGCAAGCCATACAACCACAGGAGTATATACTCTTGCAAATTTAGTCATAAACCGTTGCGTAGGAGCTTTCCTTTGGGTAGCCTCCTGAACCATATTCAGGATATTTGACAACTTAGAATCTTTAAATTTGCTTGTTACCTCCATCTTAATCGGAACCGTTTCGTTAATTGAACCTGCCCAGATCTCTTCTCCTTCATTCCTCTGAACCGGCTTAGATTCTCCTGTAAGGGCTGCGGCATTAACTGAGGCTTTATTGCTTAATAGTTTCCCATCTAATGGCACTTTTCCACCCGGTTTCACCATAATTACCTCTCCTATTTGAACCTCTGAAGGGTGTACCTCAACCGATTCTCCATTGCGTTCCACTACTGCAATATCAGGTTGCTGATCAATGAGTTTTTTAATTGAGTTCCTGGCTTTATGTACCGCTCCATGCTGGGCGTATTCGCCAACCATATAAAAAAGCATTACTGCAACTCCTTCAGCATATTCCCCCAATGCAAAGGCACCAACAGTTGCAATTCCCATCAGAAAGAATTCACTAAAAAGAGTTCCGCTTCTTATGGATTTAATCGCTTTAATCCAGACTGGCCCACCAACCGCTGTGTAGGAAATGCCATAAAGTGAAAGGTATACATAGTGGTTGCCATCAAATGAAATTACATATTCTACAATCAATGCAGCACTGAGTGTTACGGCACTGATACATGCTTCTTTATACTTTTTTATGAATGTGATCATGAGATTCTTTTTTATTTCATGATAGCATTACAACACTCCATTAGATTGCAGATTTATGTAATTCTCGTGTAGTATTTTGTTATATCTGATCGATCGAGATCCTTTTGTTCTCCTTTATTTCTTTAAAATGAGATGGGGAAAGTCCGGTTTCAGCTTTGAACTGGCGGGAAAAATGCTGTTGACTACTATAGCCTAACTCATAGGCAATCTCTGTCAGGTTATGTTCTCCATATACAATAAGTTCTTTAGCCCGCTCGATTTTTTGGAGGATGTAATACCGCTCAATTGATTTACCTTCGACGTTTGAAAACAACCGGCTCAGATATTGGTAGTCCTTTCTCAGGCTTTTAGCAAGATAGTCTGAAAGCTTCCCTTTGAGCTCCTTATTAGTTCGAACAAGTTGGATAATGAGTTGTTTGATCTGTTCAACAGTCTTACTTCCCTGATCATTGATGATCTCAAATCCATTTTTCTGAACTACTCTAATCAGTCTTCGGTATTCTTCATCAGAGATGGGTTCGTTAAGAGTTAGTTCCCCCAATTCAATATGCTTCACTGCAAAATCTGCCTCGGAAAGTTTTTCTTCCAAAACTTCCGCACAGTGGCTGCATACCATATTTTTTATATGAAAATGTTCCTGATTTTTCATGATAGTACTATTAATGGCCGTGTGAGGTGTTAGATTTTTTCATTTCAGAAATCAGATAATAGGCACTATTCATAATCACTTGTGCGCTCTCTGGTAGAGGTCTCAACAACTTAACTTCTACCCAACTTCCCTGCTGTGTTCCTGTAATGATTTCCTCAGGGGTAAAACTCCACTCTGTTCTACCCTCTTCATTATGCTCGACGGCTAAGAACATAAATGATTTGCCGTTTTCATTTACAATGGCCTCTTCCGGTAACGCCCAAACTTTACTGGATGACGTTTGAATGGTTCCCTTAATGTACATTCCAGGTATAAGATATTCTTTGGGATCATCAATTTCGGCATGTACATGAACTGCCTTGGGAGCCTGCTCAAACTTTTTACCTACGGAAAAAATAGTAGCTGTTAGCTCTTCATTTGGCGCTGACTCTACCGTAAATGAAATCTGTTGCCCTTTCTGAACTTTGTGAACATCCTTTTCATAGACCCAAAAATCAGCATGTATATGTTCGTTGTTAAAGACTTCAAATAATGGTGTTTGAGGGTCAATAAACTGTCCGAGCTGAATTCCTACATCCTCAATATATCCTTCAATGGGAGATACTACTGGCGTTCTTTCGTAAATCGTACCACCTTGGATTTCTTCGGTATTCAAGTTCAACTGCCTTAACCGAGCTTCATACCCCTGAACTTCCGCTCTTAGTGCTTCGTATTCAGCCTCTGTTTGCTGGTACTGTTGCCCTGAACCTATTTCTTCGGTATATAATCTTTTCTGGCGTTGATATTCTTTTTCCAAATAATTCATCTGCCTCCAAGCACGTACATACTCCGTTTGTACCTGAATTAGATTAGGATGGGATAGATAGGCAAGAGTTTGGTTCTTAGCTACGAAATCACCCTCTCTTACCTCAATAGAAACTACATTGGCACCCAGCACTGAAGTTACGGTCGCCTCGTGCTGGGGAGGAACTTCTAACTTACCGTTTACTCTGACTGTATTGGACAGCGACCTTTTTTGTAGAGTGTCTACTTCAAGGCTAAGTGCATTAAATTTTAATTCCGAAAGATGTATAGCTGGTATTTCGTCGGAAATATTTTCGGATATATTTTCGATCGGAACATCTGGTGTCCCCTCTGATTCTCCTTGCGAACACGCTCCGGTTAAGAGCAACGTTGTGCTAAAAATTACAATATAAAAGTACTCTGTTTTCATCATGGTTATTCTTGATAGATTTAATTTCTTGTCGTTTGTGAGTAGTATTCGAGGATATAACGGCTGTCCAGTAAGTCACCAAAAGCATCCCAGGCTTTCAGCTCGATAGTAAGAGCGTCTCTGAGGTTCTGTAAAAACGTTATATAGTCGATTGCCCCTTCCTGGTATGCCGTGATAGCTGCGCTTTGCTGTTCCTCTGCCAAAGGCATCGCCTCTGATTTGTAATACTCCCAAGAGTTATTCCATTTGATATAGTTCACTTTCGCCTGCGAGTACATGCTCCAAAAAGTTCTCTCAGCTTCTTCAAACTGATCGCGGGTAATCTGCGTTTGAATACGGGCTGATTGAGTTTTTCCAAGTTGTGACCAGAAAAACAGAGGCACCCGTATGCCAATTTCGTAACTGTAAAAGCCGGTTTGTCCTGCAATTTCCTGAGCAGAATATTTGGCTTCGAAACGAGGGAAAAACGCGCTTCTGGCTCTCCTCGATTCCGCTTCTGAGACCTCAATGCTTTGCTCCGCTTTTGACAAAAAAGGGTGTGTAAAAGAACTATCGGATAGACTCATTGGTTTATCCAGCAATTCCCTGTTCATCCTCTCCGTTGTGTAGAGTGAGTCCCCTCCAAACCACTGATTGAATTCTGAGGCCGCAGCAAGATAATCCCGCCAAGCCTGATCGGTTTGGATTTTCAGATCATTTGCCTGATTGACCATAGATAAATATTCCAGTTTGGAACTGGCTTCTGTTTCAAGCCTGAGTTCTGCGGCTCTTTTAATCTCTGAATACTGAGCATTTAGACCTTTCAATGATTCAAATTTTTGCAGAGCGGTATATACTTCCGCCCAGCCCCGTTGAACCTGAAGTTGGACTTGAGCTTTGGTAAGTTCCAGATTCTCTTCGGCCAATTGTTGCCGGGCCTTTTGTAAATTTATGCGGGATGGAATTCCGAAAACATCCAGCTCCTGCGAAATGCCTAACCTTGTACGAATTCCATCAGTGCCATTACCAACCTCTTCTTTTCCAATAAAAATTCCCGTCTCTCCCAGCTCCCAGGCTGCCTTTTTTAATACCTGCTCACTTTCAACTCTACGTTCAGAAGCTCTGATAGCCGGGTAGTCACTTAACGCTTTTTGGATGGCTTGTTCCACCGTCAAAGGATGAAAAACTTCGGCTTCAGTGCTTTGAGCTTTTAGGTTTTCTGAAAATAAGATACAGATCCCGAAAACTATTAATGCTGTACTAACCGTAGCAGATTTTCCCTTACTTCTTTTCTCCTTCCATTCTTCTACCAAAGCATATAAAACCGGCAGGACTACCAACGATAACAACGTGGCTGTAATAAGTCCTCCAATTACTACCGTAGCAAGAGGCCGTTGAACTTCAGCTCCGGCAGAGGCTGAGAAAGCCATAGGGGTAAAGCCCATAATGGCAGCTGTAGCCGTGAGCAAAATAGGCCTTAATCGTTCTTTGGTTCCGATAAGAATGCGCTCCTTCAAATCGCTAATCCCTTCTTCTTCAAGAGAGTTGAACCTACTGATTAATACCAGCCCGTTTAGAACTGCCACTCCAAATAATACAATGAAACCTACTCCAGCTGAGATGCTAAAGGACATTCCCCTGAGGGCAAGAAAGTAAACCCCTCCAATCGCCGCCAAAGGTATAGCGAGATAAATCATTGCCGATTGGATGAAAGAATTCAAGGCAAAATATAGCAGCACAAAAATCAGAAAGAGTGCAATGGGTACAACAATCGACAGTCGACTTTTTGCTCGCTGAAAGTTTTCAAACTCTCCACCATAGGTGATGTAATATCCCGGAGGCAAGGACAATTCCGTATCCAATCTTTCCTGAATTTCTGAGACCAGTGATTCCACATCACGACCTCTGGCATTCACCCCAACATACGTTCTTCGGAAAGTGTTATCACGGGATATTTGCATAGGCCCTGGTTGATAACTGATCTCAGCTACTTCCTTAATGGGAACCTGTGTACCATTATTTAAATCTATGTAAAGGTTTTGAAGATCTTCTATTCCGGTTCTGAAAGACTCATCAAAACGAACCACCAGGTCAAAGCGTTTTTCCCCTTCAAACACCACCCCGGCAACTCCTCCAGCGAAAGCAGTACTTACATACTCGTTCAGTTTTTCGATAGTCAATCCATACTGAGCTACTTTATCTCGGTTATATTGTACGGTCATTTGAGGCAGTCCCGATATCCTTTCAGGACTTACATCTCCCACACCCGGAACTGTTTGAATAATTGAAGCCATCTCGTCCACTTTTTGAGAAAGAATGGCTAAGTCCTCCCCATATAATTTAACAGCAATATCTTCTCGTATCCCCTCAAGTAACTCATTAAAACGAAGTTCTACTGGCTGGGTAAATACCAGATTAACTCCAATAAGTGTCTCATCAAGTGTGCTTTTAATCTTTTCAATAAGTTCATCTTTTGATCTCGCAGAAACCCAGCTCTCCTTATCCTTATTTAGAATGATGTACATATCTGCAATGTCCATCGGCATGGGATCAGTAGGTATATCAGCTACTCCGATACGTGCCGTTACAGTTTCTACCTCCGGAAATTCGTTAAGGAGTATTCTCTCAATGTTCTTGGATACTTCTATCGATTCCGTAAGACCGCTTCCTGGCCTGATCAAAGCCTGCATTGCAATATCACCCTCATCAAGTTGGGGAATAAATTCTCCACCCAATCTTGAAAAAGTAAACAGAGCCCCACCAAACAAAACGATAGCAAATAGCAGCACAACTGTTTTTTGGTTAAGCGACTGGATTATCAAAGGTTGATATACTCTTTGAATTTTGGCAATAATTGAATTACTAACGCTATCCAATCTTTGCTCTATTCGGGAAAACCAGTTTTTTTTATTTGTTGCCGGACGCATTACAAGAGCAGAGATCATCGGCACATAGGTCAAACAAAGAATAATGGCACCAAGCACTGCGAAACCAAAGGTAAAGGCCATTGGACGAAACATCTTTCCTTCCACCCCTTCAAGAAAAAGAATAGGGGTAAAAACAATAAGTATGATCAATTGTCCAAAAAAGGCGGCGTTCATCATTGTGCTGCTGGCTTTATAGGATATTTCATCCATCTGCACTTGATTGAACTTGGATTTTCCGGACTTTATTCTTTTTTCGATTTCATGAACAACCCCTTCTACTATAATCACTGCACCATCCACAATAATACCAAAGTCGATGGCTCCCAAACTCATCAGGTTCGCCCATACACTGGTAGCTTTCATCAGAATGAACGCGAAAAGTAATGATAATGGAATCAGAGACGCCGTTATTAATCCTCCTCTAAGACTACCGAGGAGTAGCACCAAAACGAATACGACTATCAATGCTCCTTCGATCAGGTTTTTTGAAACAGTGCTTGTTGTACGTGCAATCAATGCACTTCGGTCAATAATAGGCTCGATATGCAAACCTTCTGGTAATGTATTTTGAATCTCAGCTATTCGATCCCGAACTCTGTTTACGGTTGCATTTGGGTTAGAGCCTTTAAGCATCATGATAATTCCACCAACCGCTTCTTCTCCATCCTGGGTAAATGCCCCATAGCGTGTTTGTGTACCGAAGGTAACATCAGCAGCCACATCATTGATTGTAATGGGAAGGCCTCCCTCATTCTTAATGCTAATATTCCGAATATCATCCAGATTACGTATTAATCCCTCTCCACGAATAAAATTCGCCATCCGGTTTTTTTCAATGTACGCACCACCAGTATTTACATTATTTTGTGCAAGAGCTTCATAGACTTCCGAAATAGTTACTCCCATCGAATTGAGTTTTTCGGGATTTATTGAAACTTCGTACTGCTTAATTCCACCCCCGAAGGAATTAACTTCTACCACGCCTTCCAGCATTACCATTTGCCTCTTGATAATCCAGTCCTGTATAGTGCGCAATTCGTTCGGTGTATACTCTGATTCGTATTCCGGTTCCACTTTAATGGAATACTCATAAATTTGTCCCAACCCACTGGAAATAGGCCCCATTTCCGGGCTTCCAAACTTATCTGGGATAGTTTCTCTCAGTTCATTTAATTTTTCCTGAACAAGCTGTCTTGGAAGATATGTTCCCATATTGTCGTCAAACACAATCGTAACTACAGAAAGTCCAAAACGTGAAATAGAACGTAACTCGGTAACTCCGGGTAGATTACCCATTGCAAGCTCAACGGGGTACGTCACAAATTGCTCGATATCTTCCGTACCTAAATTTTCAGATACCGTAATTACCTGAACCTGGTTATTCGTTATATCCGGAACAGATCCGAGGTTAATGGTAAGCATTGAATAAATGCCCACTCCGATTAGGATCAGGACGAACAAGCTGATGATAAACTTGCTCCTAACGGAGAATGAAATAATCTTATCAATCATATAGGTGTAGTACTTATTACACAAAGTTTTTTGGCTATGCTGTGCAATAGCGCGCTAAGAAAACAGGGAACTTTGTTAGGTTTTTAAAATGTGCATCAGAACGATGCTTGTTAGCTCAAGAAAGGAGCGTGAGCTAATTCAGTAGTACTACAGTTTTTAAAGAAAGGACAGTGTGATATTCTGCATCAGTAGGTATAAACGTGTGACGTTGATCTAAGGCTGATTTGGGAAGAAAAGAGTCCGTACGATTGTTGTTGAATGCTAAAAAAACTAATGCTGAACTCTGGTCAAACCTGTTTATGCGGTTGTCTTTAATACACGTTTCAGAAAGCCCAACGTCTCTATGACTTTCCGGTGATGCATGATACTCCGCTCCTTCGTGTTGATGATGGGTTTCATCATGGACTTTCTGCTCATTCTCAAATCCAAAGATAAAGTCTGATTTTGATTCAATATTAATATCACCATCAGCTTCAAAACAGTAGACCAAAGACTCAGAAAATCCATGCACAAATAATGTGTGCCATCCAATCCCCACTAACAATAATGCGGATACGACCTTTTTCGTTATTTGAATCCTTGTTGAAAACATCTGTTGTAAATCTAAAATAAGGATACCAATAAACGGATTGCAAACCTTACACTTTCATGTATAAAGTTTGCCGAATTATGTTTTAAGGAACACATTATTGATCCATCTTAAAAAGCTAATTTAGGAATAGATTTCATTAGGTCATCAAAAAAATTATTTCGTATATTTGGAGTCTTCTCAGGATTTGGCCTGAGTATTGATATATTGAATTCGATTTTCCCTTTTCTCCCCCTGTTCCCATCAAGTGGGTACATTTGAGGGTACAAAATTCAGAAAATCGAAAAAAAGCATATGCACCCGTAGCTCAACTGGATAGAGTACCTGACTACGAATCAGGCGGTTAGAAGTTCGAATCTTCTCGGGTGTACGCCTAAATAAGCCTCGTTGGAATTCACATCCGGCGGGGCTTTTTTAATAACCGCTTCATCTTTCTATTCAGATGGAAATAAGAATTTCCGTTCATTTCCCCACCGAACGATAATTTTCTTAGGATTGTGGTTTTAGTAAAGAACTAACATCAAAGAAAATTATGCCTTACACCGTAGATATATTAGACAAACAGCAACTCACCCATGATGTGGTGCAACTTACACTCGAAAAACCGGAGGGCTATTCCTTTTCGCCCGGACAGGCAACCGAGGTTGCCATCAATAAAACAGGATGGAAAGAGGAAAAACGTCCGTTTACTTTTACTTCACTTAATGAGGATGAACATCTGGAGTTTATCATAAAAATTTATCCTGGTCACAATGGAGTAACGGAACAAATCGGGGATTTACGGATTGGAGACTCTCTGATCATCGACGAGCCATGGGGAACGATCGAATATAAATCAGAAGGGATATTTCTGGCCGGTGGAGCGGGAATCACTCCTTTTATTGCCATACTCCGCGACTTACATCGAAAGGGTGAAATAGGTTCGAATACCCTCATCTTTTCAAATAAATCCGAAAAGGATATCATCCTGGAAAAGGAGTTGTCGGAAATGCTGGGAGCTAATCTCATTAATGTGATTACTGACGAAGCTTCCGAAGAGCATCTATTCCTAGATGGTTTCATCAACAAAGATTTTCTGAAATCGCATATCTCCGATTTCGATCAAGCGTTTTATGTGTGCGGACCGATGCCTTTTAACGAAGCCATGATCGAATACCTAAAAGAGTTGGGCGCCGAACCGGATGCATTGGTTTTTGAAGAGTAAGTGTTAGCAATAGTAAGCTTTAACATTCCGAAAACTCTTTGAGATCACATTTTATTTAAAATTAGTCTAAATTACGGTTCTGTGATTTTTCCGATTTATCGGATAAAGTTTCTCGCCTTTAATTTGTACAAGTGCGCACAGAAATAACAAGGACTTATTAATCAGAATAACGACTATTTCAGAAATGCGATCACCTCTATTTATTGCCGTTTTGATGCTATTTGTAGCCGCATCATGCGCTCAACCGAACAACGACGATGCATTAACGCTTTACACCCATCGCCATTACGATACCGACCAGCAAATTTTCGACGACTTCGAAGCGGAAACCGGAATCAAAATTAATGTGGTGAATGCCAGTGCCGATGAGCTCATCCAACGTCTCGAAAACGAAGGCGAGCAATCTCCTGCCGATCTACTCATCAGTGTGGATGCAGGTCGATTAGTACGTGCTAAAGAAAAGGGCTTGTTACAACCTTTTGAATCGGAAATGATCGAAAATACCGTTCCCGATTACTTGCAGGATAATGACAATGCCTGGGTAAGTATTACCAAAAGAGCACGTGTAATTGTGTACGATAAAGACGAAGTGGATCCTACTGAACTTTCTACCTACGAAGCACTCACCGATGATAAATGGGAAGATGAAGTTCTGATTCGTTCTTCGGGAAATATCTACAATCAGTCGCTGCTTGCTTCCATCATCGCGAATAATGGCGAAGAAGCCGCAAGAGAGTGGACCGAAGGTGTAGTTGAGAATTTTGCACGGAATCCCCAAGGAAATGATCGCGATCAGGTGAAGGCTATTCTTGCCGGTGAAGGAAATCTTGCTGTGGTAAACACTTACTATCTTGGCCGTTTAATCAACAGTTCGGATGAACTTGAACGCAATGCCGGAAATGCAGTGAATGTGTTTTTCCCAAATCAGGAGGATCGTGGAGCGCACATCAATGTGAGTGGAATTGGGATTGCGAAGCATTCCAAGAAAGCTGAAATGGCTACACAATTTATCGAGTATCTACTCAGCAATGACGTACAGGAAATTTTTGCGAGCGAAAATTATGAGTATCCTGTAAATCCCGAGGCAAATATCTCAGAATTACTCCAATCGTGGGGTAGCTTTAAAGAGGACCCCCTTCCGCTTCAGAAACTTGGCGAATTAAATCAGCAAGCGGTAATCATTTTTGATCAGGCGGGTTGGCAATAAAACTTTCTGTCATAGATAGAACCAAACTTTTTATCAGAGATACTAACCGATGGTCGCTTTTAACAGTGGCCATTGTTTGTATAATCTGCATTCCACTATTCACCATTATCGGCAATTTGAGCGGTGGCGTTGGAGAGATGTGGAGCCACGTTGCCGAATATCTCCTGATTGATTATCTCTCCAATTCTTTTGTGTTGCTGATTGGAACGGGAATCCTGGCATTACTTTTCGGCGTGCCGGCTGCCTGGTTCATTTCAAACTACGACTTCCCCTTTCGAAACGCATTAAACTGGTTGCTCTACATTCCATTGGCCATACCCAGTTACATCATGTCGTATGCGTATGTTGGGATGTTCGGAAATGGTGGCTCTTTGGAAAAGCTGGGAAATGCACTCGGTTTCGGAGGCTTCAATATTAGCATGATGAATATTTGGGGATTGATGTTTGTGCTGAGCATCAGCCTGTATCCCTATGTGTTTGCAAGTTCACGAGTGATGTTCAGCAGCGCCTCCGGATCCATCAAAGAATCGGCGGAATTACTCGGAATTAGTCATAAGCGTTATTTCTGGAAGATTGCCCTGCCGGTTGCTTCACCTGCTATTTTTGGCGGTTTATTTTTGGTGTTGATGGAAGTGTTGAACGATTACGGTGCGGCTAAATATTACGGCATCAATACGTTTACAACGGGGATTTTTCGAACATGGACAGCCCTCGAAGATCTCCAAACTGCGATATATCTCGCATTTATTTTGGTGGTATTAGTGTTAATTCTGATGAGTATCAACAAAGCGATTCGAGGACGGAAATCGTACGTTACTCCCGATCTGGCACAAACAGATATTCAGCGTAGAAAGCCCATCGGCAGTTTTCAAAAAGTGGGTATTCCAATTATTTGTGCGCTCCCATTTGTTCTCGGTTTTTTACTTCCTGTGTTACAATTGGGCTATTGGGCAACTTTTCACCTGCAGGAGCAACTGAGCACCGACTTTCTGTGGATCAGCACTCAAAGTCTATTTATTGCTGTCATCGCTTCGTTGATCACCGTTTCTGTTACCGTAATGCTGGTATTTTTTCCGAAATGGAGTCCGCAAAAGTTTACGAAATCTCTTATCAAACTAAGCACGGTTGGGTACATCATTCCCGGGGCAGTGATCGGCATTACCTTAGTGGCTAGCAGTGGTTTTTTTGTCCGTTCATTTAATGATTGGTTCGGTCTTGAAATTGGCTACCTGATTTATTCGGGATTGTTTTTATTGCTGTTTGCCTATCTATTTCGATTTCTTGCTGTGGCCTATAATCCTATTGAAGCACATTCGCTAAGAGTGGGCTCAAATCTGGCAGAATCGGCCTATATGTTGGGGAAATCCAGAATTCGCACTCTGTTCAATATTGAACTTCCACTTTTAAAAAGCTCGCTGGTAAGCGGATTTCTCATCGTGTTTATTGATGTGATGAAAGAACTTCCACTCACGCTTTTGTTAAAACCCTATCAGCTGCAAACCTTAGCGATTAAAGCTTATGAATACGCCGACGACGAGCGCGTTTCGGAAGCGGCAATCCCCTCGCTAATTCTTATTTTGATTGTGTGCGCAACCATGTTCATCGTTACAAAGCTCAGCAATGACCAAAAATAACGCCCCCATTTTAGAAGTATCCGGATTAACCAAATCGTTTGATCAAACCGAACGAGCGCTCCACGGGGTAGATTATCAACTGAAAGCCGGCAAAGTATGCGCCGTGGTTGGAGAAAGCGGATGCGGTAAAACAACATTGTTACGATTGATTGCCGGACTCGAAGTGCCGGAGCAGGGTTCTATCCAAATTGATGGCGAAGTGGTAAGTAGTACATCTATTTCTAAACCTGCGCATAAGCGTAAAGTGGGGATGGTATTTCAGGATTATGCCTTATTTCCGCATTTAACGGTGGAAGAAAATATCCGCTTTGGAGTTTCGAAAAGTGAAATCGAAAGCGCTGATAAACTCGTCAAGCTGATCAAACTGAGTGGTAAGGAGAAGAAATATCCGCATGAATTGAGTAGCGGACAAAAACAGCGCGTTGCTATTGCACGCACGCTGGCAGTAAAACCTGATTTGTTATTGCTCGACGAACCGTTCAGCAATCTGGATCTGATCACAAAATCTACCCTTCGCAAAGAAATACGAAAAATCGCGAAGTTATTGTCGATCTCGGTGATGTTCGTCACCCACGATATTTACGATGCCATTGACATAGCCGACGAAGTAGTATTTCTCCAAAATGGCGAGCTTCTACTCTCTTGCGACACTTCCGACTTACTCAATCAAGACGAAGAAAAAGTGCGGATGTACCTCGAACAAATTCAAACCCAAGCGAGGCACTTGTTGTCGTTGAAGGGGGATAATTAGATAAATTAAAGTATTGCCTACTTTTCGAAAATTCTAGCTGTACATCGGATAATGTTTCCCAATTTCTGGTACTTGAGGATACTCTGGATTTCCTTCTCTAATTTTCTCCCAATCCCAAGCATCTAAAAATGCATCTCCATCACAATCAGTGTAGTGACACATTTCTAACATCGACCCATCACCTGTTACCACAGTTCGTAATTCTTCCTTTTTATAAGCTCTTTCGCAATGCAAGCACCAATAGTACTGTCCATCTTTTTTTCCTGATGCTAATTCTCTGTCCGTTTTCATTGTTTTAAAGCCTCTTTAATTGAATGATTTATCAAATGAAATTCTTTACTTTTAAAACCTTTCCAGAAATTATCTATTCTGTTTTTCATCGCATCAAAATCAAGTTCTTCGTAATAAGATCGGTTGAGCAGATCTAATCTAAGTATTTGAGTCCATCTATCGGATAATTTATTTACCCTACCTTTAAATAACTCTTTTTTCGACTCAGACAACTCGAATAATTCTTTCCTTATTGAACTATCACCTGGGCCAATAATTAGCTTCAATCTTAGATTATCTCCATAATTTTGAAATTCATATAGCAAAATCTTTTTGGTTGAAGTCCAGCCATCCCCGTTGTCGAGTGCTTCGATTTCGTCAAATACTGAGGTCCGGAACCTAACATATGTTTTGCTACAGTCATCTAAGTGGACATCTGGATCACCATTTATCACATCAATAAGATGAGATTGTAATTCTGTGTAGATATCCATTTTGTACTCATAAATTAGGTCTAATGCAGTACTGTGTTCGCGATAGATCTTACGGCAAAGTTCTACTAGTTTTTGATCTGGCACGATATGCCTCCGTAGTAAGGTTAGATAATCTGAAACAAGCTGAAAAATTTTAGGGGCTATCGTACCCTTATACTTGTTTAAAATTATTTCTATTTCTTTTGATATATGTTGATATGAGTAAATCACCCAGTCACCATTATCATGTTTGGGACTGATTCCATCTGGGGTTAAGAAAACTTTTAATATTGAATATTCATTGCCAAAATTTTCTGAAAGTGTTTTGGAATAACTTACGAGTTGATGAGTGCTTTCCCCTGAATCTATTTTATTTTCGAATGCTATTACCAACTTTAAATCTCGTTCTATTATCAATAAATCTATGTTTCTCCACTCCCTACGAACCTCAGAATTCTCAAAACTATTTAATTGCACATCGATTACAGAAACTTCTTCAAAATTATTTTTTGAGATGATATCTATAAGTATTCGTTTAAGAAATAATTCAGCTAAGCCATGATTTTTATTTGGGTTTAAAATGAATGATAGAAAATCGGAGTGCCTAAGCTCTTGACGAACCGCACCTACAGCTTCAAAAATGTTAAAGCCTGATAATTCAGTTTCTAAACGTTCAAAATCTTCATTATCGATTAGAAAGCGTTCGAGTGCTTTTATAGAATCTTCCTTGTTCATTTATACTCAATAGCTTCTTCGTCTACTAAAATACTCCTTATTATTAAATCGATATACTCACCGTCTTTTCTCGGGAAATACAAATTCATCTTGTTTAATTCTGACTCCGATTGGACTTCATTATTTTTCTTTACCTCTTCGAAACTCGTTTGAGAAATAATGAATGAATGTAATTTTACTTCTTTGCTTCCTCGCTTTTCATTCAGCTGATCCTCATACTGTTTGATATCCTTAGCAAATTGAACCTTGTCGTTTTCTTTCACATTAATCTCATGCTGAAGCCCGTGAGGATCGACAAAGCAGATGTGTTGCTCCTTGTCATTTTTGATCCAGATTACAAAGTCTGGAAAGAACCGTCCTTCTTCTAACAGGAATCCAATACCGTGGCCACGAGATTGATTCCTTAATACATACACCTCATAATCCTTTAATAATGCTTTGGTCTGTTCATTATCCAAAGCGGCTCGTAGATGTTTAAGGAATTCTCTTTCTCCTTTATTGAGTCCGGGAGGCATACTTTTAATACTTTCTGAAGTATCCTCTAGCAGTAGCGGCAGGTAAATATGTCGATCAAAATAAATCCGAAGAAGTTTACCATCATTTGATGATTCTACACTTTTATTGAAGATTTCAGCATCGGCAATCATTGCCTTTATTTCCTTTTGGATTTCTTCAACCTTCGCCTTTTTTACACTAAGCTGATATCCCGCTGAACCTCCATCAATTTTAGGAATATTCTTATTGTTTTTATCAAAATCCTGATATTCAAGTTGAGTATACTCCCAGGCTTGTTGTTTTTGCTTATAAAATAGATCGATATACTTTCTAAGAATTATTAGTGCTATTTCTTCGATCTTTGAAATATCACTAAATAACCCAACTTCAAGCAACGAATCATCACAGTACAGGTCGTACTGCTTGTCTTTTAATATTTGATGGAGTGTCTGGGTGTTAAAACTCAGATTGCTGTATCCCTTTTGATTGCGATAATACCACGCTTCGCGATATAACCGATCAAAATTCAAAAGTGGAAATAGTTTTTCTGGGATAACAATAGCTTCAAAAGCTTTATCGATTGATGGTTCTTTAAAAGTATCTTCGGATATTTCAGCTTCAATCTTATTCGTTAAATCGATCTTTGGTTTTATTTTGTCATTCACCTCCAATACCAATTGAACCACATCGGTAAACTCGTGTTCGATCTTCTTTTCAATTACTAATAGCCCTTTATTCTCAAATTCATTGGGGAATTTAATATCCAAGTCTATCTGTACTCGTTCATCTACATCAATGCCTTCTTCTTTAAGGTATTTTCGGAATTGCTCCATATAATTAGCCTGCATTCCAAAAATTTGAAGTGTTTCAAGAAGTTCGATATTAGCAGGTACGCTTTCATTTTTCATTGCCGATGAGCGTAATAAGCTCCGTTCTTTTCCTAATAAGCGAACACCACGCCCAAATAACTGAATAATCTGTGAACCTTCACTTTTACCAATATTCAGCAATCCCATATTCGTAACTCTCCAGGAACTCCATCCTTCAATAAACTTTTTTGATCCGATAAGTATATTGATCGGGGAATGTTGCTTGTTAATTTGCTGGAATAATGAGTCCTGAAACGCGTCGTTTTCTTCTACAATCAGGTCTGGTAAATGTTCTTCTACAAACTGAAGGAAGACACTGTCTTCCCCAATATTAATCACGCCAAAATACTTATCACTATTCCCCGCACGAAGTCCTATCTCTCCTTCCGCCGATTTAATATTGGTTAGCTTAAGAGGTGCAGATGCCGGAATGTGAAACAGCTCCTGAAGCAGCTGTGCATATAACTCTCCGGGTTTATCCTTGAATTTGGTTTTCAGTACGTCAAAGCTTTTTACGAATACATCTTCTCCATCCGGATTTTGAACTCCAGACTCACCAGAAAGTAGTTTTTGTATTGTACTCACCGACCAGTTTTTATCATTCTGTAATACAGTATTCAGAAAAAGAACCAATTTTTGTACGTCGCTTATGGTTCTTTTTTCATCGGTGGCCAACCCTGATTTTGTCTTTCCGGCCTGAACACTATGACCGATAAAGGTTAGAAGAGGCTCGTGAATATTCCAAGTCTTGAAGAAGATGTGTTCATCATTATTGAACACATATTTCTGTTCATAAAAACTAAGCAGGTTAGCCAGTAAGTAGGTTTGCTGAACCTGCTGATCATCAAAATTCTGTTGTTTTCGCAGGTTTAATATTTTGTAGTTTTTCCCATAACCATCATCAAAAAACCGTGGGTAGGAATAATCGAACAGAATTGATTTCCCGTATTCATCCTGAACAGATGAGGCTGCTTTGTTTAAAGCTTGTCCAAATGTAGCACTGTACTCAAAGGTGAATCCTTCTTTAGCTATGGCTTTACGTCGCTTCATCCATTTCGAATCGTCGGTACTTGATCCTTTGTGCCCTTCATCTACAAAAATCAGATTGTTTCCTTCAAAAGAAGAAACCTCTACACTGTCACCATCTCCTTTTTTCTCATCGGTAAGCTTGGTAATCTCAATCAGTTTAATGGTTTCCTCGTCCAGTCCTCCACCCGTTTGCGCATCTAGATAGTAACGGTTTGGAATACCACTCATATCCAGTTCTTTTTTATGCTGTTCAGTAAGCCCCGCATTCGGAGTGATCAGCAACATATTATCGGGCTTATCTCCTAACTTTGGTAGGTAATGCAAGTACTGATAATAATTAAGATGTAATAGCAAAGTTTTCCCTGAACCGGTGGCCATCCAAAATGCCAGTTTATTCAGATCATCCTCTTCAAAATCAGGGTATTTAATCTTTGAATTCGCTTTGTTTTGTTGTTCAACAAAGGCATTCAGTTCCTTCAGGAATTTCTGTTTATCCGTAGCGAGCTGATCGAGATAGTATTCGGTATAAAATCCTGCCAGCATCTGGAAATACTTAAAAGCAATTTGAGCCTTTTTATCCCGGTTCTTATTGATCTTTTTGGAATGAGCACTAATGTTCCGATCGTATTCCAATAATTTCTTTGGCTTGATGGAAACCCGAGTATGGCTGAGTAGCTTTTTATAGACTTTACTCAATCCATCCGCGTCATATGTTGCGCCTTCTGTATCCCGGTTAAACTCTTTGTAGTACTCCCGAATCGAGGCTTTATCATGTATGTCATACACCCCGAATACTTTTCGTAAGTATCCAACCAAAGCTAATCGCTGTTCCAGCTTCACGATACGTCCTCGAACATTTTTTCACGAAAGGTGATTTCGGTTGGCTCTGCATCCGGTATTTTAGACTGTCCGTTTACATACACTCGGTCATAGGTTTGATCTTTGATAATCTCTTCCCCAATCCATTGGGCTTCCGCATTTAAATCCAACCCGCTGGTGTTTCTCCAAATGATAAGTACTTCTTCCACAGCTTCTTCTTTACGGATTTGACCGGTGCTGATTACATAGTACCGATCCTGATGTTCATAGCGCCGGAGCGTATGCACCCAAAGTCCGATTAAATAATGGAATGTTTCTACCAAATCTACCTTCTCGCTAGCTGGGCTTTCATGCCCCCGCTGAATATGGAGTTGGTAATCAAACGGTGTTTCAAAGGCTGATGCTGTAAGTTTGGTTGCGCTTACACCGTCGGTTTCAAAATCCAGCATATAGGAAAGCAGGTAATCCTCAAACTCCATGGCTTGCTGCGCCTCTTCTGGATTTTTAAAGTCTATGTTGTTGAGTGCATCTTCGTAAGATTCAATAAAGTGATATTTGAACGCATGTGATTGACCATCATTATTTTTTGGCGTACCCTCTTCCCAATTATCGGTAAACACAACTTTTTTTATTCTATTGATAATGACAGCCTCAAAGTATTGCCCCATGTCAACTAATATGTATTTTCTTCTACTTTGATCAGATTTATTGAGATTAAGAACAGCATTTGCAGTTGTTCCCGAACCAGCAAAAAAATCGATCACTGTATCATTATCATTTATACAGTTAGAAACATTTAGAATTCCTTCAATTAGTCTACTAGGTTTAGGATTAGAAAATATATTTTTCTTTCCAAACAGATTAAATAGTTCATTACTAGCTTCTTGATTATGGCCAAATTGCTCATGTACCCACCAATTAGTTGCACACTGTCCCTCATCTTCTCTTTCCGATTTATAATATTTTTTCCTCGGCTTTCCTTTACCATTATCAGGAAAATAAATTCTTCCATCATCTAAATGAGATTTAAAAGTATCCCACTCACCCATCCACTCTTCTTCATACACTTTTCCAGTTGGTGTGGTTATTTTATAAACCGTTCCGCTTTGTCCTGAACCTGTTGTCCAAGGCTTCGAAGCCCAAGGGCCTTTCGGATCATTATCTGGATTTGAAAAACTTCCAGTTAACCCAATCTTACCTACTCCAGCATTTTTGTAATATTTTGAATCTTTGGCATAGCTAATTATGTATTCGGATACCAATCCCAACATTTTAGTTTTATCATTCGGTTGATTATGCCTTCTTCTCCATGATATCATTCCTTCAAAATTATTCTCACCAAATAGCGAATTCAATAATGATCTGAGATGATAGTTTTCATTATTGTCAAGACTTGAAAAGAAGACCCCATCATTCCGAATCAGTTTAATCACCTTATCAATTCTATCCCTCATCATTGCCAACCAGGATGAATGAACAAAACTATCTTTATATAAAAATTTCCCTTGTTCTCGATCCTTTTCAGTATTGTAGGGTGGATCGATGTATACTGTTTTTATTTTGTTATGAGCTTTTGAACTAATTACGTTTAAAGAATGAAAATTGTCCCCATTAATTGCCAGCCCATCAATTTCATTTTCTATCAGCTTAAAACCAGATAATAATTGGAACAGGAATTCCTCACCAAAAAATCGAGTATCCACCATCATAAAAGGATGCTCTTTTAGAAACTCAATTGTCCACTTTCCGTCCCACTCTAACTCCCCAGACCATTTATCCATCCCGTATAATTCCTCCCAGCTTTGTAGCTGAGCTTTATTTTCCAGGATGGTTTCATAGAGTTCTTCCGGGATTTTATCGAGGGTAAAACAGTAGTGGGTATCCACCACAAACTTCTTCTTCTCAAACAGTTTCTTTTGGAAGTTTTCGATCTGACTCAAAAAGGCGATGATTTTCCTTGCGATCTCGCGTACCACCTTAGCACGGGTTAGGGCAACAGAAATGGCCTGCTCCGAGTCATCTTCAATGAAATCATCTACCCGTATTACTTCCTGCTTTAAATAATACTCCAGTTCCCGTTCGAGGAAGCCTTGCAAGTCTTTGTGAATAAAAAAGTCGGTGGAGTTTTTTGCCGTGTAGTGGTTCAACTTATAGTACAGTGTGGAACGATCTTTATTCTTTGGAACTACCGAAAGTACCTGCTTTACATGATCCGCTACATTTTTTCTGATCCATTCGTCGTAAGCGATGCAGAGTGCTTGTCGGTCAATGGTTTTCCGGGGCTTTTCAACAGAACTATAAATGGTAAGCCACTTTTCTGTTTCCTCTTTGGTAATCTCGCGGTATTCAAACCAAACGGTCAGGGTTTTGGTCTCTTCGTCGTATTCTAAAGGATTCTCCGGGCGTAAAACGAAATTCCGCGCTTCCGATTCTTTTACATTGTCCTTCTCCGTTTCGGCCTTACTAATTTTAAACCAAACGGTGTGATCTCCGGCAGTAAACTTATAGTTGGTAAAATTCTCTCCGGTCTTAATGTAGTATTGGTCTTTATTCGCCCAATGGAGTAAAACTTCTTCTCCATTGTAAGGAACCGCATATTTAGAATCACGGGTACTAATGCGTCGATGGGTTAGAAAATCACCATCGCTATAATATCTACTGAAAAAAATGTACAGATCGTTGAATATTTTTTTCTCGGTGTCTTCTCCTATCTGTTGCAGGTGCTGAGCTTCAACTGCTTCCAAATACCTTCGTCCTATAGGTATGTCTCGAAAACCCTCCACAAGATTCCCCTGCTCATCAAATGCTGCTTCAGAAAGATTCTCAATGACCTGCTGTCTCAGTTCTTCAACCCGGTTAACATCCTGCTTTTGGTAGGCTTTCAATCCCAATGAAACAGCATCCAGTAAATCCTTCTCAATAAATTGTTCAATTTGGTCTTTTTTTCTGTTCAGTATCCGGTATATCCCAAAATCCAGATCGGATACGTCAAACTGAAATAATTTTCTTAGCTCGTTCTGTAGTTTTTCCCGCAATTCTTTGTTTGTTTCCGGCATCTTGTTGATTTAATGCTTGCTTATTTTAATCTAAAAAGGAAATAATTTCTTGTACTTACCCTGCTTACAAGTAATTGTGTTCATGAAGAATATAATTGAAATTCGCACTCAAATCTGAACCATATTTTAGAAATAAAATCATTTCGATTATTTCACTCTACACATCATTTCCTTTCGCCAAGTTGTACTAATCATACAATAACCCAAAAAAAGCTTCGCAGATCTCTCCGCGAAGCTTTTTAGAATTTGAGTTAAAACTACAACTGTGTTTTACTCCTGAATGGGAGGGGCGCCAATGGCGGTTAGTTGTCGTTCGAATTGTGCAAAACGATTGGCGATGGTGTTGAGTCCGCCTTTCATGGCGTCGAACTCGTTGTTACCGATTTCAATCATTTGTTTATGCATATCGGTTGGTCCGTACAGGCTGGTGAACATGGCCCGAATACCAACAAACATTCGATCGGATGGTGATGGCGGATTGCGTTCGCCGATTTCGTTCTTGGCTTCGCTGCCATCCAGTTTTTCCATCAACTCCAACAGGTCCATGTGGGTATCGTGCAATTGCTTTTCGAGGGCGGTGTTTTCCTGATCTGCTCTCGCATAGGCTGTTTGCATCGCTTTCACCATATCGATGTGCTTTTCCACATCGATTTCGAAGGCCGTAATCGCTTGTTGAAGTTCGATCACATCATTCTGGAAAGCCACCATTTCATCGTAATCTGCTCCATCAAGCGTTCCTTCGCGAAGTGGAACTACGTCAAATTCCATAGGTTCGCTTAAATCGGTCACTTCGCCATTTTCCACTTTCGAAAGTGTTGCGGTATACGTTCCCGGAACGGCCATAAAGCCACCGCCAAACCAGCCGCCTCCGCCATAGGATTGACCTAATTCAATGATATTTTTTGATGGAAGTCGTAAATCCCAATTTACGCGGTTCATCCCTTTTCGGGCGCTGCCTTTCACACGTTGCACTACTTGTCCGTCCATATCTTTAATGGTAATTCGAATGTAGGGCGCTACCTCACGCATTTCGGCATCCAAAGCATCCCAACCAGGGAATGGAATATCTTCTCCCTCTTCGATTGCTTTTTCAGATTTCACCCGATCAGCTTTCATCGACGACAATCCGTCTTTCAAGTAGTAGGTGAACATGGCTCCGAAATCAGGGTTTTCCGCCGTATAGAACGAGGCGCCGGGATCAATCTCAACGCTTCTCGGCAGATACCAGAATGCGTCGCGAGCAGAAATTAGTGCCGCTTCTTGATTGAGTAAAGATTCGCTTACCGATCGTAACGGCGAAATATCATCCAATACAAAGAAACCACGACCGAATGATGCCGCAACTAAGTCGTCATGCTGTCGCTGAATGGTGATGTCGCGATAGGCAATGGTTGGAGCTCCGCCATCTAATTCTACCCATTCGTTGCCACCATCAACCGTAAAGAAAATGCCGAATTCGGTAGCCGCAAAAAGCAGATTTGGTTGCACATGATCTTGCACCATTCTCCACACTAAATGGCGATCAGGGATATTCCCTGCAATGGATTTCCATGACTTACCACGATCGGTACTTTTAATCAAGTACGGCTTAAAATCGCCATATTTATGATTATCGAGGGCAGCGTACACGGTATTTGCATCGTGTAAATCCGCTCTGATGTCGTTCACAAAGGCTGTTTCAGGAATTCCCCGAATATTACCCACTTCCAGCTTTCTCCAGTTCTCGCCACCATCTTCGGTAACCTGAATTATGCCATCGTCGGTACCAACGTAGATCAATCCTTCTACCAAAGGAGATTCTCCCAGCGAAGTAATGGTGTTGTAGTTAGACATCGCGTTTACATCCCAGGCATTATCCCAGCTTTGCTGCCGGCCCATAATCGGCAAGGTAATGCGCTCTTCGTCGCGGGTTAAATCGCCTGAAATGGGAGTCCAGCTATCGCCACGATCTTCCGATTTCCAAACTCGATGCGATGCAAAATAAACTCTAGTCGGGCTGTGCGGGCTGATTAAAATTGGGGCATCCCAGTTGTAGCGTTCAAAATCTTCGCCTTCCAATGGCTGAGGCTGAACAAAAGTGCGCTCACCTGAAACTCGATCTATCCTGTGCAAACCACCCTGCTGGGTTTCGCCGTATACAATATTCGGATTGCCCGGCTCGGTGGCAACGTCGTGGCCATCGGCAAATAAAATGTGCTTCCAGTCTGTGTTACGGATTCCGTGCGATAAATCTGTTCTCGAAGGTCCTTCGTGCGTTCCGTTATCCTGCGTGCCGCCATACATGTTGTAAAACGGTTTTTCGTCGTCTACCGCAACTTTGTAGTATTGGGTAAGCGGTAAGTTCGGGATGTATCTCCAGTTATCGCCATGATCGAAGGTTTCGTACACACCACCATCCGATCCCATCAGTAAATAATCCGGATCATCTGCGCGGAAAGCGAGTGCGTGATTATCGGAGTGTTTATCGCGCTCCGGCAAGTTGCTGTACGTTCGTCCATGATCGTTAGAAACGATGGTTCTCACGTTCATCAAATAAATGCGCCCGAAGTGATGCGGTGAAGCATACAATTCCTGATAGTAATGTGGGCCGGTTCCACCGGAAACCATATCCGACATTTTCTTCCAGCTTTCGCCGCGATCTTCCGACATAAACAGACCGCCTTTGGTGCGATCCAGCTCGATGGCAGCATATACGATATCAGGATTTTGCGGAGAGATTGCCAGACCAATTTTTCCAAGATTGGATCCCGGGATTCCTCTCTTTAATGGCTTCCAGGTGTTTCCACCATCTGTAGATTTGTGAAGTCCTGATCCCGGTCCGCCGCCCATATACGCAGCCACATTTCGGTGCCGTTGCCAGGTTGCTGCGTACATTACATCCGGATTTCTGGGATCCAGAACCAAATCGGTTACTCCAACCCATTCGTCATCGCCTAATGTTTTGGTCCAGTTTTGGCCGCCATCGGTAGATTTGTATAAACCGCGTTCGCCACCACTATTCCATAGCGGACCTTGTGCTGCTACCCAAACTACGTCAGAGTTTTCGGGATGAACCACTACTTTGGAGATATGCTCGCTGGCTTCGAGACCCATATTTTTCCAACTCATTCCTCCATCTTCGCTTTTGTACACTCCATCGCCAAAACCAACGTGTCGGCCGCCAACATTTTCACCGGTGCCAACCCAAATAATGTGCGGGTTTGAAGGATCGACGGTTACGCTTCCGATTGAATAGGAAGGCTGATCATCAAAAATGGGTTTCCAGGTAACGCCGGCATTTTCAGTTTTCCAAACGCCACCCGATCCAACGGCAACGTACCAAACGTTATCGTCGTGGGGATGAATGGCGATGTCGGCAATACGCCCGGATGCGAAGCCGGTACTTACATTGCGTAATTCCAGTGCCCCGTAATTAGTGGTAGCGATGATCGATTTATCCTGAGCAAAACTAATGGTGGTAAAAATGCTCAGAACAATCATCAACCCAAACTTAGTGAGTTTCTTCATGATTGTATCCTTTGATTGTAGTTAGTAGTTGTAATCCCTAATTCTTCATTCACAGAACTACCTGTAATTTCGCAAAAGATGCAATTTTTCCGAGCGCTTTTACGCAGTTTTAAATTTGGCAACTCCTATACTTAACTCCCTAAATGCTAGAGCAATAAGCCGGCCCAAAGAATGAGAACACTAAGTGCTGCCAGCATCAGAAGTAGTGGCCAGATAAACTTCAGCCAGGTGTTGTAGCTAACATTCACCATGGCGAGCGATGGAAGTACTAATCCTGCCGGAGTGATAAAAAGCATCAACCCAAAGCCGAATTGATAGGCATTTACTATTTCTTCGGTGGGAACGCCGATTATTTGAGAGAGCGAACTCATGATGGGCATGGAAACCACGGCCAATCCCGAAGAGCTTGAGATAAAGAATCCCATCACAAAAAAGACAACAAACAATGCCGGAAGAAATGCAAAACCAGACATGCCCTGTACAATTTGCACGGATTCAAACAAAATGGTATCCGATATTTTGCCATCATTCATAATGATGGTAACGCCGCGGGCAATCCCGATGATAAAACAAACGCCGAGCAAATCTTTGGCGCCTCCGATAAACTCTTTGATGAAAGCTTGCTCGCCGGTACGTTGCAGAAAACCCATCAAAATGGAGGCAATTACGAAGAGTGTGGTCATTTCGGTGAGCCACCAGTGCCATTGCGAAACTCCGATAATCATCAACACAAAAGTCCCGCCAAATAACAGGAGTAATAGGATGGTTTTGAGCTCGAGCGGTTCGGCATTTTTGTTAAGATGAATGTGTTTAAACGGGCTTTTTAAATCGAGGCCATGAAGTAGTGATTGCGTTGGATCTGCTTTTACTTTTTTACCATAACGAACGATGTAGCCGATGCAAAACATCGTGCCAAGCACTAATAAAGCCAGCCTGCTTGACAGACCAATGGTCCAGTTAATTCCGGCGGCATTAGAGGCAATTATGGTTGCAAACGGATTTACGGTACTTGCCATGGTTCCAATACTCGATCCGATATAAATCACGGAAACAGGTACAAGTAAATCGTATCCGGCGGCAAGAAAAACCGGAACTAAAATCGGGTAAAATGCCAGGGTTTCTTCGGCCATCCCGAAAGTGGTTCCGCCTAATGCAATTAGCGATGTTACCAGAATGATGAGCACACTTTCTCTGCCTTGTAGTTTCGATGCAAGCGCGGCAATTCCTTTATCCAAAGCGCCGGAATTATTAAATACGCCGATAAACCCTCCTATCACTAACACCAACAACACAATATCGATTACGGCATACATGCCTTTAATGGGCGCCATAAAAATTGCGATAACTCCTTGTGGAGCAGCCTCCACTTGTTCGTAGGTTCCCGGCACAGAAACAGGTCGGCTAATATCGCCACTGGTAAATGTTTCTAAATCAATGGTGATATTTAATTCCTCCAGGGTTACTTCGGTTGCAGGCATGGTTTCGACCCCATTCTGAGAACTGATTTCAAAGACATCCGAAACCGAATTGTATTCCAGTGTACTGTAATTACCGGCAGGAAGAAGCCATGTTGCGATTGCTGCGAAAACAATTACTCCCATCAACACGGTATATGGTGTGGGAAACCGAAATTTCATCATACTTTATTTTTGATTTTAATTTTGGATAATAACCGTATTGCAACTGCTTAGCTACTTTTTAACTGTTTTTTTGATAGTGCGCTTGCCTTCATTTTTTCTTCACAAATAAAGGGTAAGCCTGTATATGGTACAGAACTATTACAGGAGAAGACATGAAGAAGCAACTAATGCTACTGTGGATGTCGTTGTACCCTTTTATTCTATTGGCACAGATCTCTGCAGTATCCCAAGAAACGTTAAGCAATTCTGAGATTAACCCGGCTTCTACGCACCAGATATTATTTGAGCTACGAAGTGATTTACCTGTGGAATTGCATGGAACGAGTTCCAAGATGGCTCCGGCAGAGCCGTCAACTTTCGATTTTTCTTTCAATAGTGATACTACATGGTCGTACGATGAAAGGGCCGATCATGACTCCGTTAACTTCTACCCGGAGGGATTTAGCCAAGAATTTGATATTGGCAATACAATACAATTCCGCCGAATCAGGAAATCGTACAGTTGGGATTCCGATTCTGCAAGATGGGTTCTAGGCTATAACAGAACCGATTGGATTAATAATAATCGAATCGACAGCACTCTTACTTTGCAAATCGGACCGGACGGAACCCCCACTTACGGCGATCGATACACCTATGTTTTTCCGCCCGCTGATGGAGCCACTTCAGAAACTTATCATGATATATATCGCACCGAAACCGGCTGGGAAAAATATATGAGGAATTTACAATTTGCATCGGAAGACCATTCTCTAAGCTGGGCAAAAACGTATCTTTATGATGCCTCGATGATGGACTTTGTGCTTTCTAACGAAAGCCGTTACGAAGAAACCACCGACCATCATTTGAATGAGTATAAATCCTATACAGGAGGCGAACTTTCTTACTGGCACCGTCGGTTTCAGCAGTTTGATGAACATCAAAACCCATTATATACTGTAACTCATGTACTTAACGCCACTAAAGATGGGCTTGTACCATCCGATAGTGTTGCCTTTGTAAATGCCGGAGCTTTCGCTAAATCTAAAGGCTTCTTTTACAACAATGGCGCATGGGAAATGAACACTTACTCCCGAACTTACGAACATGAATCATTGCTAACACCCGGCACAATGTTGGTAGATTCTGTGCTTTCTTATGGCGTAGTGTATAGTGCTGAAGCCGATTCGATGATTGCGGGTGATGCCATAAACAAATCGGTTTGGGTATATGATGCCAATGATAATTTGATTGAATATCTAAACTATAGCCTATTTAATAACGAGATGACGGTGTTTAGCAAACACACTAACGAATTCGAGTTCATTAATGGCGAGTATCACCAAACAGTAGTCAAATCCTATCAATATTCGTACTCGATGGGCGAGCTATATCTATTCTCGGAATGGCATACATTATTGGATGAGGAAGCAAATTTATCCGGTGACTTAAACTACTACTTCTCTGAAGCTGGTGACACTACCTCGGGTTATAAGTCGCTGATGTTTGAGGACGAAACTTCGTTCTTTTCATTCAATTTCGAGTGGATACCGGAACTGCATGATTTCATTAAAATCGGATTTATGATGCACGACGAAGGGGAGCCAATAACACAGTATGCTTACTACAGCACACAGTACTCTTCGGATCGAAGCATTATTGTACAACAGAGTATGCCGGCTGCTGTTAATCCGGGACCAATATTCCCTGAAATCGGCGACACCTTAGATATTGTTATCAGTGCTTATAATCCTGATATGACAATCCCAACATTAACTGTTCAGAATTTGCCGGCAAGCGCTACGTTCGATCCGGAAACTCGTCGTCTTCTTTGGATTGTAGATGAAGATCAGAACAAATTCATTGACCTCACGGCTACGGATAATTCAAAAAGCACCACTATAGAAGTTGCAGTAATTGTTGATGAATTTGGAGTTAATACGGAATCCGAATCAGAGGGACCGGCTGCGATTCTATTGCATCAAAATTATCCGAATCCATTCAACCCTTCTACTACTATTAGCTTTGAACTTTCTTCTACCGAAACAGTAACTCTTCAGGTGTTTAATCTGCTTGGGCAAGTAGTGGAAACACTGGTTGATGGCGAGCAGTTGGCGCCGGGTTTGAAGCAAATCACCTTTAACGCACAGAACTTATCAAGCGGAGTCTATTTTTATAGATTGGATGCAGGTGATATTCATTTCACCAAGAAAATGGCTCTGATAAAATAAGCTGAAACAAAGCCTAAGTAAGATAGGCGTCCTTTATGTAAAACCTCAGCAGTTGAAACCTGTTGGGGTTTTTTTATTAGTTCAATTCATCTACAGAAAAAATTAGCATACCACGGCGAATACCGCCTAAAAAACCGATCCCATTTTCTATTTGTCCCGAATCCAGCATGTCAAAAACGTAGTAATCTGTTTCTTCGAATTGTTCCCATTCCGGGCCAAAGTGGATGTAACGAATATAAATTTCGTTGTTATCTAGTTGATGACATTCCACTTCAGGCTTCCAAAACTCGGGCGGAGTATTCGATGCGCCTTCGCCACCTATAGGTGGTGGAAATATGTCTACCAATAAATTTCGAACGGTAAGTTCCATATCCATGGTGTTGGTGCCTGGCACATGATCAGGCTCATCAACACGTTCAACTTCACCCCAATATGTTTGTCCATTATAGTTTACACCGGCCTCGGCAAGAATGTATTCGGGCGCTAGCACATTATCCCAAGTAAAGCGAATTTTATGATAACAATTCTGTACAGGATCGCGGCTAATTGAGAGATTACCTACTCCCGGCATTGTAAAAGTCGAGAAAACGACCTCCTCATTTTCGTAACGTATCTCAAAAGTGTAGGCAACCCGTGGTTGAAGATCTTCTTCAATCACAAAATTCAAAGTATAATTACCGTTATAGTTTATGGTTGTATCACGCAATCCAATTAGCCTGCCGCTATCTACTTCTTTCAAGGTTACGTTGATGTCGTTGTATCCGATAGAAGAATCTGCAAGAAATGGAATGCTTACATCTCTGATTCTTATAAGGTTTCGATCTTCATTCAATTCCACGGCTCCATACACCGAATAGGTGCCAATTGATTCTTCAAACGGATTGATCACGCGTTCATTATCACAGCCAGTTACCAACAACACGAGAATTATTGTACTTAATACGATGGTAGATTTTATCATGAACTGTTACGGGGGGTTACAAACTGTTAGATATAATTCATTCGATTAGCAGGCCACTAATAATACGAATAGTTATGGTACTTTATTCTTTGATTGTATTAGCAACGAATAAAAGAGGTTCAGCGCTCAACAACATGAATTGTTTTTTTGAATGGGTGGACATGGAGTCTCAGAATAGGAGCAGTACACACAACAATCCCCTTTTATTGGTTTAAAAACCTGCTTGCAATTAGGGCACTCCCAAAAATACCGGCAGGCATTCTCACTCATTTTTTCATTCCTTTGAGTTGAACAATTCGGACAGGTGATTGTTGCCAAGTAACTTATGTTGGCATATTCGCTCATAGAGACTGTGGCATTTGTTGGTTTTTGTTGATGCGGCTATTCCACCAATTCAAGCCCTTAAACAAAACTACAAGTAGTATCGACCATACTACTATTATTGCCTCCAAAACTAAAATATATGTAGGCCACGGTGGCAGCATACTAAAAAAAGTGGTTCCCGGAGGTTTCCCCATTACATATAAGTAATTACTACCTAAAACCATGTTTATCCCAAAAATTAAGGCAGCAACAGCGTTGATCGCAATCAGGGTACGCGCTACATCTTTGAATTCCAATGTCCACTTCCACCCTATAGCCGGATAAAGAGCCAAAATCACTAATCCCAGATGAACACTCCAATATCGGATGGCGTCGTAGTGGAACAGGGAGTATTGTACTGAAGGAGTGATATTGGCTTGAGAAACTCCTAAAATCACCCAAAAAAAAGTGGTTGCCCAAACTATTCGGCTTTTGAATGCATAGATCCAAATCATTACAAAGGGCAGAAAATTGCACATGTGCAGGGGAATGTCTTTCGTTACGTCAAAAGTATTGGTATACAGATTAAGAGGAATTTTTGCCAGCTGCATACTTGCCAACACTACAGAAATCACTAACAAAATTTTGCGTTGTTTTTCCTGTTCTTGCCCTTTCATCCATCTTAAGAAGAAAAGCACTGCCAATAAAAAGCAAGAAACCACCACAAAATGCTCGGTGGTGTATCTATTAAACAAAATGGTGGTCTCGAAAAAAGAATTCATAGAAAGTTAGGTTACCCATGCGTTCCATAAACGGCTATGAATAGTACTAAATTTACCTTGTTGAAAACAAGCCGCACACTCTCAGCTGATTGGAGGCACGAACTAGATTATGATCGGGGTAGGTAGTGGAGTAATAGATATCTTCATTTAAAAAATCGGAGACAAACCGAACCGCCATAATGTAGGCCATATATGCGCCCGATTTCCCAATACTGAGAACTTCACGCTCGGTTAACATAGTGCTTGTAGCGTCCTGATAGCCCTCAACAAACGCCTGGTAAAAGTGGGTATTCAATGCGATGCAATCCATATTCGGCTCGTCTTCTTTCGCAGTTATAGCCATCGAGCGAAGAGCATCTCCGGTGTCATAAAACACAAAACCCGGCATAATGGTATCAAGATCGATTACTGTACCTACCTTACCTGCTCCAATCAATACATTGCTTAGTTTGGTATCGTTATGGAGCACACGTACCGGTAAACTCCCGGAGTTTGCGTCATCAAAAAGAGCACACATTTCTTTCTGATACGCTTCTATTTGTGATAACACCGATTTGGCTTTTGTTACTCGTTTATTACATGAACTTTTCACAGCTTGCTCAAGCTGATTTAACCGAAAACGAATGTTATGGAAATCCGGAATGTGGGCATGAATAGTTGACACATCAATTTCATCTACCGCCTTTAGAAAAGTACCGTAGGTGAGGCCTGCTTTCCAGCATATTTCAGCCGAATGAGGCACCTCATACGCCTTTTTTTGTTTGATAAAGGTGTACATTCGCCAGATGTCCCCGTCGCTTTCTAACCAATAATTCCCCTTTTTGGTGGGAATTAGCGGTGCTACTAACTCCCGA
Organism: Balneolaceae bacterium; assembly: GCA_965228545.1. GTDB lineage: Bacteria > Bacteroidota > Rhodothermia > Balneolales > Balneolaceae > HXMU1420-13. The sequence goes on along the minus strand of OZ245822.1, from coordinate 3,199,057 downwards.
TATATTTCTTGATTTAGCACATGCCGATTTACCAACACAAGGTTGCTCATCAGATGCTTTATATTCCCAAAAACGTGCTGGTTTACCTTTTGTAGAAGCACATCAGGTTGATTGGCCAACGCGTTTTTTATACGATATGTGTTGTTGATGTGGCCACTTTTAATCGGAATAACAGATTCGATGTATAGCGGCACATCAAAATTACCAGCAAGAGCCTTGAGCGTTTTATCTATGCCCATAAGTGCTCAGGATAGTCCCCTTGCTCTATAAGTTTCTGAATCTCTTTCTGCACACGGGCTTTATCTTCGGGATACGTAACGCCAAACCAATTAGAGTTGGTAGCAGTTACGGGTACTTGTACACCTCGGTCGATGAGTGCTTTCAAAATCTGCGGGGCGTAAAACTCAGCTTTTAACTGATGTTTATTTTCATGATAAAAGGCTTTGAACATTTTTTCCATCAAAGAGTAAACAGCCGGAGAAAACCCCATTAAATTCATACTCACTATTGTGTCGGGCGGCAGTATGTGTTCACCATCTCCTCGAGCAGAAATTATTTGATCTTTTTTCTTCTCGATCTGAGTATGCTCCTCAATTCCATTCAAATTACCTTGTTCTAGATCACAAACCCCTCTAGAAACACTTCCAAATTCAGATAGCGTGTCTTCTAGCAGATAACCAACCATAGCGGCGTTCATCTCGTCATGCTCGAAGCTTTGAAGCAAGCTATGCATTTCTTTTATGGCTTTTGCGCCATAAAAGTCGTCGGCGTTAACCATGCAAAATGGGGAGTTTACTACTTTTTTAGTTACCCAAAGTGCGTGACCGGTTCCCCACGGTTTTTCTCTGCCGGGCACAGGTGTACAGCTTTCAGGTAAATTATCCAGCTCTTGATACACAAACCGAACTTCAATTTTATCGGCAAATTTACTGTTTACCGCTCGTTCGAAATCGGCTGCAAATGCTTTCCTAATTACAAAAACTACCTGGTCGAAACCAGCACGTATGGCATCGTAAACGGTGTAATCAAACAGTTGCTCACCACTTGGGCCAAATGAATCTACTTGTTTTAATCCTTTATAACGGCTGCCTAGTCCGGCCGCCAAAATTACTAATGATGTTGACATATTATTGATTTAGAGGTCTCCAAGACCGAATACAGGGTTACGTGTTATCCATTTTCCTTCGGTAAAATCAGGAATAGGCTGAGGTGTTCCTCCCTCTTGAATCGAAATTTCTGAAAGTGGTGTGATTACTCGCATTACGGCCGCATCGTATACATCCAACACGGGTTCAATTTTGCGGCGTACACTTTCTACAAAGGCTCGATCGAGGAAAAAATCCATACCGCCGTGGCCACCACCAACGGCTTCTTCCCCAAATTTCTTCCAAAGTTCATGATCGTATTTTTCGAACCATTCATTTCCAAAATCCCATCGGTGCGATTCTGAGATTCCCTCTACATGCACACGCTTGGTGTAATAATCAAACTCGGCAAGGCCATCTACCCCTTGCACTCTAAAACCGAGCGAATACGGTCGGGGTAAGTTAGTATCATGGGTTAAAATGATCGTTTCTCCACGTGCGGTGGTAATGGTAGAAGTTACGATATCTCCCAGTTTCCAGTTTATTTTTGTATAAGGATGGTTTTCGCCTCCATCGGGGTGATTTTTGGCAAAGTGCTTAAGTGATCTTGCTTTAGTTGCATGCGACGATACCGAAACCAATCGATTTCCGCGATTCATATCCATATATGTTGCTATCGGACCTAAACCATGTGTCGGGTACAAATCTCCATTCCGATATTCAGAATGGGCTGTGCGCCATCTTGCCTCACCATAGCTTCCATCACCATAAATTAAACCGCCATTACCATCATTAAATTTTACGGTTCGCAAATCATGCTGATAACCTCCCCTAAAATGCACCAATTCGCCAAAAATATTATCCCTAACCATATTTAATACCGCCATCACATCACGGCGATAGCATACATTTTCAAGAAACATTAAATGTGTTCCCGTTCTTTCATGGCAATTTACGAGATCCCAGCACTCATCTACCGAAAATGCGCCTGAAACTTCAGCGCCGGCATACACCTCTGCTTCCATTGCTGCTACACACATTGCAGTATGCCATCGCCAGTTAGTAGCAATAATTACACCATCAAGATCTTCTTTAGCCAGCATTTCTTCGTAAGAGTATTCGTTGGATGAATACACTGCCGGCTTTGGCTTGTCATTTTCTTCGAACATTGCCAGTGTTTTTTCAACTGCATCCGGGTCGATATCACAAAAGGCTGGGCATTCTACCCCTTCGGTTGCCAATATATTATTCACATGATTTCGCCCTCGCAGACCAGTTCCAATAAACCCGATTCTTACCGTATTTGAAGATCGCGGTTTTGCTTTCAGAATAGCTGGTGCGCCTAGTACTGTGCCAACAGTGGCTACCGTACCGGTTTTTACAAATGTTTTTCGATCCATAGTAATAGTGTCTGATTATTCAAGATTCATTTTGGGCCAAGTTCGTAGCATAAAGTACATCGACATTCCAAATATTCCGGCAAAGATCTGTCCCATTCCAAAATTCCCATAAACAAAATAACCAATCGAAAACAATGCTGAATAGATACCGATACATCCCAAAAATACATTCAGTAAACTGATTGGTAAATCCCATTTTGTATCAGCAGATGCGAGCTCAATATCATTGCTGCTGGCATAAGCTACTACTTTTTTCCAACCCGGGCCGCCCGGGTGCACTTTTTTGTAGAAGTTGATTAATATTTCCATCGATTCGGGCTTTGTTACGAACGTTGTAACAATCCAAACAAAGCTTGTAATACAAACGGCGATAAGTAATTTTACAGTTGAACCATCGATGAATGCAGTTGCTACGAGTTCGTCAGGCACCCAAAAAACAAGTATTACAGCAACAAAAGTAGCTGAAATCATGGCTGCGATTTCGGTCCAAGCGTTTATGCGCCACCAGAACCAACGTAACAGATAAATTGCGCCGGAACCTGCACCTGAAAGTAGGAGGATATCGAATGCTTGGGTTGCATTTTCCAGAACTGTAAGAGCAAGGGTTGCTGAGAAAATCATCAGCACAATAGTGGCAATGCGCCCTGTTTGAACTAATTCTTTTTCTGAAGCATCAGGTCGAACGAATCGCTGGTAAAAATCACTCACTAAATATGAGGCTCCCCAGTTTAAATGAGTTGATATCGTAGACATAAATGCTGCGATTAAAGAAGCCACAACCAAGCCTAACCAACCCGAACCTAATTTGGTTAGCATCACCGGGTAGGCAATGTCGTCTCCCAAATATTGATCTGCGATGTTTGGAAATTCTTGTTTAATACTCACCAGATCGGGATATAAAATTAATGAACCTAAAGCGACGATAATCCAAGGCCAGGGTCGTAATGCATAGTGTGCAACGTTAAACAGCAAGGTGGCTCCTATGGCGTTTTTTTCGTCTTTAGCAGCAAGCATACGTTGTGCAATATACCCACCACCACCCGGTTCAGATCCGGGATACCAAACAGCCCACCATTGCACCGCAATGGGGATAATAAACATACTTATGAGTATGGATGGGTTCGACAGATCCGGAAAGAAGCTAATTTTATCTGCCACATTTGGATGCGTAATTAGGTTGGATAAGCTACCGATTTCGGGTTCCTGAATTACCACATAGGCTGCGTAAACGGCGCCGAACATCGAAATTCCAAATTGAAAAAAATCGGCCCATATTACCCCTTTAATTCCGCCCAAGGCCGAGTAAAAAACAACGATCACCGACAAACTTAGTACAATGGTAAATGGTTGCAAGCCAAACATTATAGAGCCAATTTTGATGGCTGCCAGTGTTACAGTTCCCATTATTAAACAATTGAACAGTACACCAAGATATAATGCGCGAAACCCTCGTAAAAACGAAGCCGCTTTACCACCATAGCGGAGTTCATACATGCCTAAATCGGTAGTAAGCTCAGAACGCCTCCATAGCTTTGCATAAATAAAAACAGTTACCATACCGGTTATTAGAAAAGCCCACCAAGCCCAATTGTTAGCCACACCATTTTCGCGAATCAAGCCGGTAACCAAGTTGGGTGTATCGGCAGAAAATGTGGTGGCAACCATCGAAACACCCAACAACCACCAAGGCATACTTCTGCCCCCTAAAAAAAACTCGTTGGTGCTTTTTCCGGCTGATTTTGAGGCCCACCATCCTATCATCAGCAGAAAGGCAAAAAATAGAAGGATGATCCCCCAATCGATGGAAGATAATATCATAAAAACCCGATTAATTAAGCGCGTTGGAATATGGCAGGAAGAGATTTAAAAGGAAAGCCCCGTTTTTTGAAAAAGACGCCCAGATCGCAATTGATGCTAGAGCCTCTAATTCGGCAAAGGTTTAGCCCTTAAACGTAGATAATTGTTTTATTACTGCGGCTTTTATTCCGGCACTTAGCGTATTTACGTGCTGTGGTTGAGTGATGGCTTCCAACTCTTGTTTCAATTCAGGGTATTTGCGAACCATAGTAATAATATGTTCGAATGCGATATATCGAACCGATGGTTTCTTTCGCACCGATTCCCAGATAGATACGCTAATGTCGTATAACATCCCTTCCTGATCATCGGTAAGCTTCATGCGTTGCAGTAATTTCATCAACTCGCGTTGGTGGCCATCACTTTTATCGGGTAGAACGCCAAGTATTTCATCGATGTACGGCTTAACTCTTTTATCGTCTTCGTCCATCGCCGAGCGTACCACCCAAGCTGCACGCCAGCACATAGGTGCTTTGTCGGTTAAGCAAAGGGGGACAATTTGTTCGATTAAAGCCGGATACTTTTTTAGCACACGATCGGCTTCGGGCTTAACATACTTTGAGAGTAGTATTTCTATGTTTGGAATATCTGACATGACTTGGATTGATTGGAATATGATCACCAAATCAAATTGCATATTCAATCCCAATTACATAAAAAGCATGGCATGAATAAAAAAGAAAAAGCCTCACTTTCCAGTGAGGCTTTTGGGGTCATCTATCAATACGGCTCGCACAATCAAAAAAGCGAGCCGAGGGGGTATCAGGGGTTCCTAATAATAACTTTGTTACGACTCTTCGCGAAGGTCGTCGATGCAATCCACCGAGTTAAGTAAATCTGAAACCATGCTTCTAATTCCATTATAAATGTAGAATTTTGCTTCAGGATACTCCTCCAACAGCATTTCCAACTGCATCATAATATTTCGAATATCTCTTTCCATCATCTGGCCCTCTCATAAATTTGGTTCTTCTACCGTACCTCTAATTTATCGGTCGAATTCTGAGATCTTAAGTACAAGATACGTGCCAATTATATGCTCACCCGAATCGAACCCCCAAATCTGCGAACCCCCGGACCGGTTAAGTATTCAAAACCCAAATTGTTAAGTCCTGCCCCATTCGAATTTACATTCGGATCAAATCCAGTACCTTCTGGAATATTGTACATTTTCAGAAAGGCATTTTCTACCGAGAAGGAAATAATTACCTCTTTCAATCCGGTTTTCATAATCCATTGTTGTGGAACTTGATAAGCAAAACCAATATGTGAAATACGCAGGTGCGTCATGTCGTAAACTCTTAGTTCGTCTGGGCCAAACCCGAGGTTATTGAAATAATACTGTTGTTTGCTAATCTCGATATCGTTAGGCGTTCCATCAAACTGCACACCCTCAATAATAAACGTCTCTTCCCTATTCAATGTTGAAGTTACTAACCCTCGGCCTATCAGCGAACTAATCCAACTACTGTACATATCGCCACCTTTTTGGTAGTCAATTTGAATAGATAAGGTGATATTCTTGTAATCGATCTGTTGGAGTGTGGAGAGGTTCCAATCTGGAATTGGATTTCCTATTATCGAATTTTGATCAGTGATATAATTTCCATTGTTATCGATAATCGGGGTTCCTATCGGTACATTTCTCATGTTTGGATCAGCTCTTTGTATATCGCTTGTTACACGCAGAATTGTACTACCATACATGCTTAAAAAGGGTTCGTTTACTTGTGCAAGATTCCCTCTAAACGATTGACTATTTCCCAATTGAATGGCATTAAAGGTTCCGGTGTATTCTTTCACTTCGGCTTTAGATGTGCTAAAATTAGAAATTATCGCCCAGTTTACTTTTCCTTGCAATGGAACAATACGCGCTTGTGCGTCTACTCCTTTAACCTCCATTTCTAGTAAATTATCTAGTATTGAGCCAAAGCCTTGAGTTGGGTTAACTGCGATTCTGGAAATCAAATCGGTATGAATGCGATGATAGTATTTACTTGATAATGAAATTCTATTATTGAAAAAGCCTATTGTGGCAGCCAGCTGTTTTTCGATTGATCGTTCGGGCTTCAACTCTTCATTTACCCCAACACTAGGCCGATCCTGAACCAGTATTTCTAATTCCGTTAATCTGGATCTGCCGGAGGTTAAATACGAAAATGAGAGATCGAAAGAACTTAACAACTGGTTGTTTTCGAGCAGATTTGTTGGAATTATTCCTACCGTAAAAGATGGATAGGTGGCCTTTAAATTTTGCTGATGCAAGGATTGATTCCATTGCTTTCTAAATCCCGCCTTTGTGTATATCCACTCATCGAAGAGTAGATTTAAGGCACCAAAAGCACCAAAGGACCTTCGCTCGAATTCTCGCTCCATCAATTCATCGGTAAAAGAATTGGTATTGCTTTGTACTCGAAAATTTTCGTGTTCGAAAACACCAACCGTTCTAATGTCTGTGCTTTCCAAACCTTTTTCATTGATGTTTTCGCTGATATAATGGCTGCCCAAATCGATGTTAGCAGTTAATCGATCACTTATATTCGGGCGATAAGTTGCTAGTGCAAAATTGTCGAGCAACGTTCGATTTAACTCTATGGTTTGAAACAATCCTAACACATAAGGGAAATTAAATGTACCCGTTGGATTGAGTTTGTACTCCTGATTTTCATCGTAACTATCGAAACTATATCTGTATGTAAACTCAAATTGATCGGAAGGATTAAAAGTAAGGGAGGTTTTACCTAAAATTCGATTGGTTTCGTTGGTGGTTGATGCATTATTTGCAAACCATTTGGGATGTATTATATCCGGTCGATAATAAGTAAATCCATCGTTATCAGGATTAACACTTGGAAGCGACAGATCGATTGATCTTGGCGTGAACAGCACATAAGTAAAAGCTCCAGAAGTTGCCCCGCCTTCAACTACACCACTTCCACTCCCAGCAGATTGTGGAGGCATTTTCACATCAGAAAATAAAAATTGAACACTGGTGCTACCTTGCACTTTGTCGATAAGCCGATAGCTTGCTGAAGCGCCAAAGCTATTTTTCAATATCGAGTTGTTTGGTGTAAACCCATCTTCTCGATTTCCGGCATAATTAAAACTCCAATTGGTTCTGCCTTTTCGATAGTTAAGATCTATAAATGAGCGTGAACCTACCCCATTTCTAAAGTAGGCATCGGTAGCTGATTCTCTAGCTTCAAAGCGATAAACTTCTGTCGCATAATCGGGAGCCCCATCGGTTGCAAAATTATAAAACCCATAAGGATGATCTACCAGTACTGTGCCATCATCATCTAAGCCATTAAAATTTGATGGAAACTCTGCCGGGTTCTGACTGCCGAAGGATGCCCCCCAAGAGCTAAAAAAAGGCCCATATTGCCCGTTAAAACCCATACCATATTCATTTTGGTATTCCGGCCGGCTCGAGATACTTGAAGAGTATACACTTTGATCGATCGTTATTTCATACCCTTCGTCGGCTAAATCGATGGGGTTTCTTCGAGTAGTAATTTCAATAACTCCATTTGTAGCCTCTTCACCGTAAATCAACGTTCCCTGAAGTGAGCTTAAAACGTTTACAGAAAGTATTTCGGAGGGATGTAGATCGAAAGATCGGCTTGGTGTCACCAGAGCTCCGCCGCCGTTAAATGCGGTGCTGTTATGATTGTTTGCTCCATTAAAACGAATACCGTCTACTATAATTAAGGGATCGCTAGGCGCATTTAAGCTGGAATAACCTCGAAGTACTGCATTTGTACCTGTACCTGAAACTCCGCCGGTAGATGTAATTTTAAGCCCGGGTGAAAGACCGGATAAAGCTCTTAATATATCTGTTTGATGAATTGCTTTAGAGGGTAGCACTGCCATGGAATCGGAAATAGCCTGAGCATGTACTTGATAATTCCCGAAAAAGAGTAGCGAAAGAGATAGTAAAAGTTTTTTCATAGGCATTTTAGCTTCAATAACTGAAGCACTGACGGATTAGTGCCTAAAAAATTAGTTCGATGCCAATTGATAATAAATACGTACCACAATTCTCCTATTCAGGGCTCTGTTTTCAACAATATTCCTGCCTTGTTCATCTACATGGGGTACTACCGGTTTTGTATCTGCATACCCAGAGGCTTTAAGCCGCTCGGCTTCAATTCCTTCTTCGATAAAATATTTAACTACCCCAGAGGCTCGCGCTACCGACAATTCCCAATTGGATGGATAAACGGGCGTATTTATAGGTACGTTGTCGGTATGTCCTTCTACATCCACATTAAACTTGTAGAAATCAAGGGCATTCATTGCCTGTGTAACTTTGTCGATGATTCTCTGGCCTGTTGGTAATAATTGAGCTTCTCCTGATTGATAAAATGAACTACTGGAAAAGAAAAGTTTGATCCCATCACGGTCTAATATTATGTCTACCAAACCTTGTGATTTTTCTTCTGCCAATAAAGAGTCCAAATCAGCTTTAACCTCAGCAAGCGGAGTACGAACGTTTTCTTCTTTCGATATTTCCGATCGCAGGCCTTGCTTCATTTGCTCCCAAAGGTTTAGATCTACATACGAAACGGCAATAAGCATGGCAAAAAAAGCAAGCAACAAAGTGATCATATCACTGTAAGTGAGCAACCATTCTTGGTCCTCAACATGTTCTTCCTGTAAATCAGAATTACCGCCATATTCGCGTTTAATCACCGAAAGCCTCCATTTTAATCTGCTACCTGCTTATTCTTGAAGTCTCTTCTTAAGTATGTGCTTAATTTATCCTGAATGTAAAACGATGATTTCTTCTCATTAATCAGCAAAACACCTTCAAGAATAAAGTATTCTCGAAAACGATTGAGCTGTGCCACATTTTTAATTTTTTCAGCCACCGGATAAAAGATAAATCGAGCAAGAGAGATGCCGTACAAGGTTGTAATTAATGCCGCGGCAAGCCCGGGCCCCATACCGGATGGATTTTCAAGCTGGCCGAGCATTACAACCAATCCGAACAGAGTTCCAAACATCCCAAAAGAAGGCGCTGCTGCCCCCATTGCACGTAGCACATCTACCACTACAAGCTGGCGGAAATATTGCTCTTCGATGTGGTTAGAACCAAACGATTTAATATCCTCATTAGAGTAGTTTGTACTCATTAGCGAGAATAAATAGCCCGAAACTTCACCATTGTGTTCGTCTTCTAGTTTCGATAAGGCGTTAACCCTGTTATTTTTTATCTGATCGTTCCACACCAGCATTTCGCCGAGATCATTTTCTAGGGTTTTTGATGATGTTTTTGCCTGGCTGAAAATGTAGAAAATGCCTGCAAAAGCTTGCCCTACATATTTTGGTTGATAGGTAATGAAAACGGCATTTAAAATTCCACCCATCACAATAAATAAACTTGGAAGATTTAAAAACGTGTACTGCGATAGCGCCGGTATGGAGCTTAGTACAGCCGTTACATTAGTTATTTCAGTGATTCCGAAAACTAATATTCCAATACTGAAAATCACCCCAAGTATGTTGGTTAACGAAAGTCTCATTGTCTACCGTCCTCTCGTAGTTCGTTAATTAAAGTTTCTAATTCCGGTATGCTTGGAACCGGAATATTAGGATCCATTTGCACTGCTTTATTCCAGTTTGCTCTGGCTGCTGTTATATTCTCCATCATAAAAAATATGGTACCCTTTAGCGCATAAGCATCTGCCGTTTCTTGAATCTCTAGTGTTTTCTCTACCTCATCTAAAGCATCTTTGTACTCACCTAAATAAAACAGATCTTGCGCTTTCCTGTAGCTCGATAAAAGCGTTTGAATATCCCGAGCGCGATTGTTAACAATAGAGGAGTCTACAACAACGATAGAATCCTTTTCTGTAGGTGTCATCCCTTTTAAATCAAGATAAAATTCATCCCTACTGGGATCTAGGGTAATTTGAATTGCAGAACTTGCGTTGCGGTAGGTAACAATTACCGGGTTTGGCTTGTCTTCATTCTGATTGGTTTCATTCCTCGCATCAGAGGTTGTTATTTCTGGCATGGTTTGAAACGTAGGCTGCGAATTCGCTTGAATAGGCTCGCTTGATTTACAGCCATAGCTTGCAAATGCAACCAAGATCAAAAGTAAAATCGATTTAGAACCTGACAACTGCATGTACTCCATATCCAACCTTGTTGTATGTTATTCTGTCGTTGTTTTCCAGAGTTAATTCTTCGCCGGATAAAATCAAGCTGGTATAAAATGATACCCCAAGGTTTTTACTCAAATTGAGCATTAGTCCTGGTTGGGCCGAAAGTATTTCTCCTTGAACCGAACTCACAGGAAATAGAATACTGGATTTCAAAAACAGCATCATTTTATAATCATTGATTGTCACATTCTTTTCTGGAGACAGCGCCTGATAGTATGATATTCCTAGTTCTATCAGAGTTAGATCAAAATCATTGTCTTGGCTCGAACGCAGCAAATTAATACCTCCGGTAAAACCTATAAATGCGCTATTTTCCGCATTAATTGGCTGGCGATACGATACATTTGCTGCATAATTAAATACGAGAGAACTAAACGCCGTATCTTGGTTTGCAAACGAAGTATCCGTTCTGAATTTTGATTCTGTTTGCAGTGCACCAGCCCCGAAAGAAAATACAAGGGTATTCCCTTTGTCCACTTCTTCCTCTATCTCGAATGGATTGGCAATGAAGCTTTTTGTCCATACAATTTCTCTGGAATTTGGGTTCATCATTCTCATCGAAAGTATTAATCCATCTGGATTACGGCGTTGCATGCCAACCTCAATAAGACCGTTTACTCCATATTTTGAGCTAATTTCGGAAAGAAATTCTGGGGAAACATCAGCCAAAGATCTTCCTTGAATATTTAGAATCTGCAGGGTACTGTCGCTGCCGAAAATTTTCATTTTATCATTAGGTTCCAGCTCTGGTGGAGAAAGCACTGTTAATCCGGCATATTCACTTAATGAAGCTTCTATTTCGCTACGGATAAACTCTACTTCCTGCATTGTAAAGCGCATAGCGTTGTAGTTCATCTTATATACCGCAACTCTGCGAATATTTGCAGGAATATCGTTTAGTTGATCCGCCATTTGGATACTAATCAACTCCATTTGATACGGCACACCTTCTTCGTGGGTTTGTGCCTGAACTAATTCAACTGAGCCAAGTAGTAGTATCAGAAAACCAAGCGGTACTATTCTTTTCATGCTTAGCCCTCAGTCTTCATTTTTCTACGAACTGCATACAACACCGTTTTTTGGGCATCTTCGATACTAGCTTTTGGTACATCTGCCGGGTTGTCTACTTCAGAAAGTATTAACTGTTGTTCACGTTTTGGGCGCACTTTTAGAATCTTTTCTCTAACTGCCGCTGGTGCGGTTTTAAGTGCCAAAATCAAAGTTTCAGTTTGGATATCTTCCAGTGCACTTTGAACAAAATCGTCTTTCACTTTCGGTAGGTCATCAAAACCAATGAAAAATTTCTTAATTCGTTTTGCCAGGTTAAGATCCTGCTCGGCAATGGAACGTACATACTCGTCTTGCTCGGATAATGGCATGGTCTCGAGTGTGGTAAGAATCGAGTCGATACCGTCTGCGGCAACATACTTCATATCAGACACCGACAATGCTTTATTCGAGAAGTGAGCAGCCACCTTTTTATATACCGAAATAGGGATATTATTAATCTTACCCATTTTCAGCAGAATTGAAATTCGCTTCTGGTCGTCCATCTTTTGCAGAATTACTCCGGCTCGTTCACCTGCAATTTGGGCAAGTAATATGGCAACTAATTCATCCGACTCTTCTTTAATTAGGTGCAACAATTGTACATCAGTTAGTTGATATACAAAATCAAATAGGTTCGAACCGGAATCAGCCGTACCATTTTTAGAGTTTATTTGTTGTAAACTTCTTCTTAAAGCCTTCACTTCATCAATTTTTTCATCGATCGGAACTGGCTCCAAATTCTGAATTGCATATTTAACCGACTCATAGTGCTCTACTTTCAAATGCGGCTCCAGCACATTTATCAGTTTTTCGTCAACGCAATTTAATGAACGTGCCGAACGAATAATGCCCTGCTCATCATCACTGGCAATCCATTGTTCAACTAAGTCGGCTACTTTATCTGGGTGGCTGATACAAGAATTGGTTACAAAGGTTTTATCCTCTTCGTGTTGTGCAAGTGTTTTAGCATCAGGGCCTTTAGGCTCAACCTTGGTTTCGGCTGCGGGCATTGGTTCTCCGGGCTTGTATGCCGGCATTGTTGGAACTCGATATTCTTCTTCATGTTTTGAAGGGCGCCTCAATAATATTACCAATAAGGCTATCAAGAATAGCGTTCCCAATATTGCAATCACATAGATTAAATGTTGTGGATTATTCCAATCAATCCCTAGAAACATATTCTTCTCCTGGGTTTCTGCTTGCTGATTGGTAACCGGCTCAAGCAGTTCAACTTGAGGTTCTTCAGCCATATTTTGTGTTTGGCCCGATTGATTTCTAACATCTTGCTCTATTGCTCGAGCACTTCTTGGAAAAACCTTTTTTTCAACCGTTACAATATCGCCACGAAAAGGATCGGCATTAGCAATTAAAGCGGTTGCTTCTTCTACGAACTCTACATCTTCATCGCTATATGAAGTATCTACCAGTACTTTTATGGTGAGGCGTGTTAATCTAAATTGCGCGTCAAAACCAGAAGCCTTTAAACTATCGGTAGTTCCGTTGGTAGAACGTTGCAGGTTCGGTGGCACAAAAGGAAGACCCGGCAAATTTTCGATCCGAACGGGTTCTTCCCCTTCAATTACTTCGTAGCCTCTTGGTACCAGCACTCGTTCGAGGGTGGCTTTAGCGTCTACAATAAATGTACCTCGTCGGTAATAATCGGAGAGTGCATTATTTAAAATTACTTCATAGTACTGCTCGTACTTTGCCGCTTCCTCCTGAACATCGGTAGCTACCGCCTGTCCGGGTAAGGTTTGCGCAATAATACCGGTGCTTAAAAAGGCAAATACCAATATTAAAAGCCATTTGTGTGTTTTCCCAACCATTTCAAACCCCTGTAGAGTAAGTTGATGCCTTTATTTTTGAATTTTTTTACGAAAAGAGCCTAAGTATGCAGAAAATTTTAGAGTTTTCCACATTATTATTAAAAAAACTACATAATACTACTTACTATTTTCTACTTATTATCACTATCTAAGCTACTAAAAAAGGCGTATTAGTATCTTAACTACCTTTTAGCTAATAATTATCCACAACATAAATCATCACGTTCTCTATAACTTATTTAGCTTCTAATTTTGACAATGTATGGTTCTGAGTGTTAATTGAAGCAACTTTTCGGCCATGAAATTTTTTTCAAACCGAGTTTTGCTATGCTCTTTTGCTACCGTGTAGTACGATTTTGCCTGTTCAAACTCCCCCTTTTTTTCGTGCACTCGCCCCAAAGCCGCAAATAATACCGGAAAATCATAGGATGCTGACGAAATCAAGCTCTGTAATAATTGATTGCTTTCTTTTGTGTTTCCTTGTTCGCACAGTGCAATTGCCAGATTAGTTTGAATAGGAATAGAATCATCAAATGGGAGTAATTGGCGATATAATGCTACAATCTGATCCCATTGGGTCTCATCATAAGATTTTGCGGTACAATGGATAGCTGCTATCCCACATTCGATGTGGAATCGTGTTAGAACTTCCGTTTGGCGTGATAATTTTTGATGATGAAGCCCTTTTTTAATTAATGTTTGATTCCATAGGCTTCGGTCTTGCTCTTCAATTGATGTGGGAATGTCTTTATCAATCAAGCGGGCTTCGAAACGGGCAAACTGAAAAAGCATTAGTGCAAATAGAGCGTGCGTGGAGGCCTCAGAAATTGTTTCCTTGTCCAAAATCCATTCCGTTAATCGTAGCGCTTCAAAGCTTATATCAACATTTAGTTCTTCGGCGCCACTACTCGCCGAATATCCCTCATTAAACATCAAATACAACACCATCTCAACGGTAGTTAGGCGCTGTTTCAACTCCAAATCCGACAATTCCAAGAAATAGTTTTGATGATCTTTAAGCGTATTTTTTGTCCTATATATTGCCTTTCTCACTGCAGAAGGCTCCATAAACAAGGCTCGGGCTATTTCTTTATCACCAAAACCGCATACATATTTCAGGGTAGTCATAATTTGTGCCTTAACCGAGAGTAGTGGATTGCAACAACCAAACAATGCCTTTAATTGCACAAATTTTTCGTCCTCTATGGTTAGCACGGTATTAGGTTCGTCATCATTTTTTTCTTGAATGGCTATTATATTGAGTTCTTGATGCCGCCCTATTCGTTTTAATTCGTTGATGGTCTTATTACGCGCAACTTTCATCAGCCACGCTTCGGGGTAACTCGGCACCCCTTTCATACTCCAAAGTTTAAGCGCCGCAACAAACGTATCCTGAATAGCATCCTCAATTATGCTTGCGTTTCGAAACCCATGCATCCCGATTAAGATGGAAGCCATCTTTCCAGATTGATGCCTAAAAAGATGGTCTATGAGTTGATTTTTCGGCTGCATTACATCTCAAAATGCATTACCGGACGTACCTCCACCGATCCTCCTAATCGAAGAATTGGACATCCTTTAGATAGCTCTATTGCTTCTTCCAAGCTGTTTGCGTTTATAATATAAAAGCCGCTCACCAACTCTTTAGCTTCAATAAAAGGGCCATCAGTTACGAGTTTTTCTTTACCGCGAATCGAATAGGCTTCGTTTTCAAGCGGCTCACCAGAATGGTAGCGTTCACCCAATTCTTTAATCCAAGTAGCGTGCTCGTTTATCTCGTTCTGGTATTCCTGAGGCGTCATTGTTGCATAACTGTCAGATGATTCGAATAAAATAAGCATATACTTATTCATGTTTTCTCCTTTGGTTGATATTAACGTATACCTCAATTACAATTGAATGAACGAAAACGGGACATCAATTTAAAAACTAAACTATGACAATAAGCATCGATGAGCATCCCAAAGCCGAAGAAATTGATGAACTACGAGCTGCATTGCGGGCATACAATCAATCAATAACAGCACTTTCGAATTATCACCAGTTATATATTAAAGTCGAGAATGATAAAAATGAGCTGATTGGTGGTATTTATGGAAAAATCGCCTGGCGGTGGTTGTATATAGATTTGTTGTGGGTACATCCCGAACATCGCAGTGAAGGTATAGGGAAAAAATTGATGCAATCCATTGAAAAGGAAGCTAATGCTCGTGAAGTGTTTTCATATTATGTAAGCACGGCAAGTTTTCAGGCTCCGGTTTTTTATCAGAAGATGGGTTATCAGATTTGTGGTGAAATAAAAGACTTACCACCAGGTTACACCACCTATTTTTTCAAAAAACAAGAACTAGCGTTTGATTAAAGAGACCATAGCTCTTTGCAAGTCGTCGGGGTTAAAGGGTTTGGTAACAAAATCATCCATCCCGCAGTCGTACACTTGGTCTTTCACTTCTTTTAAAGCAGCAGCTGTAAGCGCAATTATAGGTATTGTCTTTTTTGCGGGATCTTCTAATTCGCGAATTTTTGATGTGGCCTCGTAACCATCCATAACAGGCATTTGTAAATCCATCAAAATTAAATCGAATTGTTCTTTTTTTACAGCTTCTACTGCTTCTTCACCGGTTTCTACAATCTTGAGCTTAATTTCCCATCGCTCCAGAAAGCGTTGCATTACTTTTTGGTTCACAATATTGTCTTCTGCAAGTAACACATAGGAGCCTCGAATCGCTGCGATATCCGAATCTGAGTCTACAGTTTTTGCCGGTGAATTGTGTAGTAAGTGCTCTTTACCTTTTTCAAATGTAAGTGTAACTGTAAATGTGGTTCCTTTCCCTTCTTCTGTTTCTAACTGCAGTTCACCACCTTGAAGTTCGGTTAATTCTTTACTGATGGTTAGACCAAGTCCGGTTCCGCCATACAATCGTTTAGTGCTACCACTTGCTTGGGTAAAACTGTCGAAAATGGTATCAACACGCTCAGCCGGAATTCCAATACCGGTATCGGCAATAACAAATGCTATTACAATATTCTCGTGGGTTTCGATGTGTTTATTCACGGTTAAATGAACACTACCTTCTTCGGTAAATTTGATAGCATTACTCACCAGATTATTAATGATCTGTGTTAACCGTGCCGGATCACCAATTAATACATTGTGAATGCCCTCGCCTATTTCGCTATTTAACTCGATACCTTTATTGGATGCAGACACTTTAAAAGATTCTATAATGGCGCCTATTAATTGCTCTAGATCAAATTCGGTGCGCTCAAACTCGATTCTCCCGGCTTCAATTTTAGAGAAATCCAGTACGTCATCTATTAACGTGAGTAACGTTTTGCCGGAGAAGTCGAGAATATTTAAAGGCTCCAGCTGATCTTCTCTTGGCTTATCTTTTTGCAGCATGTGCGTCATCCCCATAATCGCATTCATGGGAGTGCGAATTTCATGACTCATCGTTGCCAGAAACTCCGATTTCGCCTTCGTATTATGCTCTAATTGCTTCCGGGCTTCCTCCAGCTCAGCGATATATTTCTCTAATTTGCGTTGATTAATGCCAAGCTGTTTATTTAGTTCGATTTCTTTCTGGAGCAACTCCGTAGTTTTACTTTCTGCACTCTCTTTAAATTCTGCAAAGGTATTAAAAATTAACCAAGTAGTGACAAAAGCAGCTGTTAACACACTCCATCTGATGATGTTATACCCGTCCTCCGAAATAGCAACCTGATCAAATATCACATAGTCTAAAACGATGTAAGATAAAATGGATATAAAAATTGATAGGTTTCGTAGTTTGATATTCTTCGTATCGAAAAGAAGAATTGAAAGCCCCATTGTTGGGATAAAAAAGGCCTGAATAAGCGCGTCGCTGCCAAAAACGGAACTTAGCACAATAATACCAATATCGATGTAGATGATGTGCAGCATTTTTGCTGTATTCACATATCCTTGACGAGCCAGAATGGGTATCAATCCGAATGCAAGTGCCTCTGATAAGAAAAACCAGGTTAGAGAAACCGACTCATTAAAATGAAATGGAATTAAAAAAACAACACAAACTAGCAGAAGAAAAAATGAAACCCGGTTCATTATTTTTATACCCGGCTGTTCAATTTCTTCTAAAGGGTCGACAAAAAACTGACGATCTTTTTTAACCGACCTTATCCCAGTAAGTGAAAATTTTTTATCCATTGTATCCCTTAAGGATGCGATATTATAAAAATTTCAGAAACTTAACTAACCAGCTTCGATTTAAATGCCATCGCATAAATCTTCATTTGCTTTACCATACTTGCTAATCCGTTTGCTCGTGTAGGTGAAAGATGCTCTGCCAGACCAATTTGTTTCAAAAAGTCGGGATTATGAGCAAGAATCTCATCCGGTGTTTGTCCCGAATATACTCGAATCATCAATGCTACCAATCCTTTGGTTATTGCAGCGTCACTATCTGCTTTAAATACTATGGTGTCACCATCAAGTTGAGCCGTCAACCAAACCTGACTCTGACATCCCTTTACCAAATTTTCATCTTTATGATCTTCTTCGGGTAACGGTTCTAGCTTACTTCCCAGTTTAATTATGTGCTTATATTTATCCGTCCAATCTTGAAATAAGCTGAATTCTTTGATGATACGTTGTTGAATGTCGTTGATAGTCATAACATTAATTTAGGTAGAAACTTTGTTTCATAATATAAAAAAAGCCCACATTAGTGAGCTTTTTCAATAGTAGTTTCAATCGCTGTTTAACTTTCTTTCAATTCCAGTTTAACTACAGATTTTACGCTTCTGATGGCGCCATTGGACTCATCCTTTACCGGCTTAAAAGACTGTAACATATCGATATATCCGCCTGCAGTAGTTCGAAACCTACATAACTGCGCAGATTGTTCGCCGCTAAAAGCCTTTTCTAGCGCTTCTTGAACCTGGCTGAAATCTTCGCTGTGGATAACCGATGCTAACCCTTTATCAAATACCTCGTTTTTGTTTAGCCCGGTAATTTCTTCAAAAGCCTCGGAAATAAACTTGCAGCTAATTTCTCCTTTAGGAGCAATCTTCTCAAATTTGATTGTGAACTCTTCTCTGCGTTTCAGCAAGTCATCAAAATCGGTGTTGAAAATTGCCTTTGCGGTCTCTTTCTTTTCGGTTACATCTCGTTGGTAAGAAACCCAATGCGTAACCTCGCCCTCAGCATTAATCAAAGGATGAATATCCCACTGATTAATAAATTCTGAACCATCTTTTCGGTAATTAATAGTGTGGCCAAAAAATGCCTGTCCTTCGATAAGCCTACGCTTTAAGCGGTCTAAGATAGCTCGATCTGTTTTTTCACCTTGAAGCATTCTTGGCGTGTTTCCAATTGCTTCTTCTTTGGTGTAGCCGGTCATGCGAGTAAAGCCGTCGTTAACGTACACAATTTTCGGCCCCGGACGTTCGAGATTGAGCTCTGTTATAAGAATGGAATCGTAATCATTACGAATAGCACTCTCAAGCAAACCTACATGTTCTTGTGCTTGATTGTATTTCTTGTAAAGGTCGCCAAAAAGCTGCTCTAGGTGCTTAAATGATTCTGCATCTTTTGCATTTGCTTTAAGTTGTTCCAGAATTTTCTGTTGTTCGTTACTCATTCTTCGCCACTTAGTATTTGTCTTAATTACCTAAATTATCTGTAGTCTATCGTATCTAAACTTGGGCAAAGTAGTTATCATTCCCACAAATACTCAACTTTCATAAAAAAATCTGTTGTATGCTTAAAAAGGGCACTTTATTAGCTGTAACAACATTATTAATAACACACTGCTCAATACTAAAAAAATCACTAAAACCTTATGCGCCAGAAATGGTTAAGATAGAGGGTGGCACTTATTTGATTGGCGACTTTTATGAGCGTTCGAATTCGGATGCCTTACCAATACACGAAGTTCAAGTAGATCCTTTTTTGATAGGGAAATATGAAGTTACCTACGCACAATACGACCAATTCGCAAGCAATACGGGAAAAAAATTACCGGATGATGGTCGATATGGCAGAGAGAATAGAGCCGTTGTAAATATTACCTGGGACGATGCCCTTGCCTTCTGTAAAAGTTTAGGCTATCGATTGCCTTCAGAAGCTGAATGGGAGTATGCAGCGCGATCAGGCGGTAAAGAACATGTTATCTCAGGGTCAGATAGCTTATCACTTTTAAAAGAGTATGCCATTGTTCGAAGCTCAGGAATCAATTTCAGTTTTATGGTGGGCACAAAAAAGCCTAACGATTTAGGACTCTATGATATGAGCGGAAATGTGTTTGAGTGGATTGATGAGTTTTATCAATTTTACAGCTTACCCGATCAATTACATGATAATGATGCCGATGGAATTCGAATTATCCGAGGTGGTAGTTTTGGTGAAGAAGAAATGGCAACCCGAACTTACTGGAGGGTGGGAACCTTGAGAGATGTGACTGCTACCGATATTGGTTTTAGGTGTGCGAAATCGTTATAAAATAAAAAGGGGGACCGAAGCCCCCCTTCCTCACTCACTCATCGAAGTAGCAACTTAGCAATGGTGCTTAGCTGCATGTTCGTTGTACCCTCGTAAATCTTACCGATCTTTGCATCACGGTAAAACTTCTCGACAGGATATTCTTTTACGTATCCGTTTCCGCCAAAAAGATCAATCGACATGGAAGCGACACGTTCAGCTACTTCCGACGAATAAAACTTCGCCATGGCAGCTTCTTTTAGAAAAGGTTGTCCGGCCATTTTCATGCGCGCGGCGTTGTACACTAATAATCTAGCTGTTTCGATATCAGTAGCCATTCGCGCTAATTGAAATTGGATGCCCTGGAATTCAGAAATGGCTTTTCCGAATTGTTTTCTTTGTTTGATGTATTCCAAAGCTGCATCAAAAGCACCCTGTGCAACACCTACCATCTGAGCACCGATTCCAATACGTCCTTCATTCAATGTTTCGATGGCT
Organism: Balneolaceae bacterium; assembly: GCA_965228545.1. Taxonomy (GTDB): domain Bacteria; phylum Bacteroidota; class Rhodothermia; order Balneolales; family Balneolaceae; genus HXMU1420-13. The sequence goes on along the minus strand of OZ245822.1, from coordinate 3,178,705 downwards.
ACTTTATAACCTTTACCGTATTCACCTAGAATATTGTCTTTTGGCACTTTACAATCTTCCAAAAGAATTTCGCAGGTAGAACTTGCTCTGATTCCCATCTTATCTTCTTTCTTAGATACTGAAAATCCTTCAAATCCACGCTCTACTACAAACGCGGTAATGCCTTTATATCCAAGTTCCGGATTCACGTTTGCAAACACTAAGAAGATATCAGCTTCATTTGCGTTGGTAATCCACAGCTTTGCGCCGTTTAATACAAAGTGATCGTCTTCTTCTTTTGCTGAACATTTTAGTGCAAAAGCATCACTTCCCGAACCTGCTTCCGATAAGCAATAAGCCCCTACTTTTTCGGTAGCCAATTGTGGCAAATACTTATCCTTCAAAAAGTCGGAACCAAAGTTGATGAATGCGTTATTCACCAAGGTATTTTGCACATCCATAAACACACCTGCAGAAGCATCCACCCGAGAAATTTGCTCTATCGCAACAATACTCATCATAAATGTACCGCCACCGCCGGAATATTTTTCGGGGATGTCAATCCCCATCAAACCCATCTCAAAAAACTCTTTTACAAGACCTGGGTTTAATTTAGCCTGCTCATCCATCTCATGTACCAATGGACCAATTGAGCTTTTTGCAAAATCTGCGGCTGCGTCTCTCAGCATTTGCTCATCTTCTGTGAGCTGTGTTAAAGGAGGAATAGCGTTTTCGATTTGATTCATCACTTTTTTAAAACATTCTCTTTTTTTGCGAAGCAAAGATACAATTGTAAGCGCTTTTTTACTATTAAAAAGACGATTTCTGAAAAAAAACTAACCGTAAAGCTCGTAAGTAATTATCCTATTGAAGTTAGGTGATTTCGCCAATCATCCGCCGGGCAGCTTCTGTTGGGCTCAACTCCCCCGCCAGCATGCTTTGCTTCAATTCGTTCACAAATTTTTGTGTGCTTTTTTGATTCCACACTTTATGCAGCAGTTCATCCTCAACTAAGCGCTTAAACCAGTTTAACTCTTGCTTATTTCGGTTTTTGATGAATAACTCGTTACCCACTAAATGCTGCTTAAAGGTATTCACGGCTTCCCAAACTTCTTCAATGCCTGATTTCTGAAGTGCACTAATTGTTAAAATAGCTACTTCAGTTCCCGGATATTTTGGTGCCAACATGTGGAATGCATGTTTGTATTCTGATTTTGCCATTTCTGCTAATTTCTTCTGATCACCGTCTGCTTTATTTATTACCAAAACATCGGTGATTTCTAAAATCCCACGCTTTATGCCTTGTAAAGAATCTCCGGCACCGGGCAACATCAACACTAAAAAACAGTCCACCATCGAGGCTACTTCAAACTCACTTTGCCCTACTCCAACCGTTTCCACTAAAATGATATCATATCCTGCGGCTTCGCATAAACGAATAGACTCTCTTGTTTTTTTGGCAACTCCACCTAAGGTACCTGCCGTTGGCGAAGGCCGGATAAATGCTTCTTCTTTGCCTGAAAGCTCCTCCATTCGGGTTTTATCACCCAAGATGCTTCCACCGGTAGTTGGACTACTTGGATCTACCGCTAACACCGCAACTCTATGACCTTGATTAATCAATAAATTTCCAAGCGCTTCGATGAAAGTACTTTTACCCACGCCAGGCACGCCTGAAATACCTACTCGCAGGGAGTCGTCCCGCTTTGGAAGTGTGCTAAGTAATTCAGCAGCTTTTTTTTGATCATCTACCCTATTACTCTCAATCAGAGTGATTGCTTTCGCCAAGGGACGCCTTTTTCCGGATGATATGCCTTCTGCCAGCTGGGCTATCGTCATTTTTTCATCGCTCTTATTTCGTCGATCACTTCAGAAGCAGCTTTCGGAATATTCGTTCCCGGACCAAAAATAGCTTTCACTCCGGCATTGTATAGGAACTCATAATCCTGAACAGGAATCACACCACCTGCAACAATCATAATATCATCTGCACCTTCTTCTTTTAAGAGCTTGATGAGTTCGGGGATCAAAGTTTTATGTCCTGCAGCCAGGGTGGAAACTCCAATCACATGTACATCATTTTCAATAGCTTGTTTGGCAGCTTCATCAGGGGTAGAAAATAGCGGGCCAACATCCACGTCAAACCCCATATCGGCAAATGCGGTTGCCACTACTTTAGCACCTCGGTCGTGACCATCCTGCCCCATTTTCACCACCAAAATTCTGGGGCGCCGTCCTTCTTCTTCAGCAAATGCATCAATTTTCTTCTTTATCTGCTGATAAGACTCATCGTTTTGATACACGCTTTCGTACACTCCTTTTATGGTTTGATTGTTGGCTTTGTGGCGGCCCCAAGCACGCTCCATTGCACTGGAGATTTCTCCTACTGTGGCTCTTTTGCGAGTGGCATCCACGGCTAAATCAAGCAAATTACCTTCTCCATTTTTAGCAGCCTCAAAGATTTGTTCTAATGATTCTTTTACTGCCGCATTATCGCGAGAGTTTTTGATCTTTTCGATTAACGCTATCTGCTTATTGCGAACTTCGGTATTGTCGATATCGAGAATCTCAACAGGATCTTCTTTTTCATTGATGTATTTGTTCACCCCAACAATGGTGATGTCACCTTTATCAATCCCGGCCTGTTTGATGGCCGCAGCTTCCTCAATTTTGCGTTTCGGATAACCCTGCTCGATGGCTTTTGCCATTCCGCCCATCTCAAATACCTCGTTGATAATTTCGCGCGCTTTTTCTTTCAATTCGTGTGTCATCGATTCAATAGCATAAGATCCGCCCAAAGGATCAACCGTGTGGGTGATATCGGTTTCTTCCTGAATAATGGTTTGGGTATTTCTGGCAATTCGAGACGATGTTTCGGTTGGCAAGCTTATCGCCTCATCGTAGCTGTTTGTATGTAGTGATTGTGTACCACCCAAAACAGCCGCCATCGCTTCAATAGTGGTACGAATCACATTATTTAATGGATCTTGAGCAGTGAGCGACCACCCCGAAGTTTGGCAATGCGTCCGCAACATCATCGACTTTGCATTTTTTGGATCGAAATGTTCTTTCATTAATTCCGCCCAAAGCATTCGTGCTGCGCGAAGCTTGCTCACTTCCATCAAAAAGTTCATTCCGATTGCAAAAAAGAAAGAAAGTCGTGGAGCAAAAGCATCTACATCCAATCCCCGATCCACGGCGGCTTTTACGTATTCCAATCCATCCGCCAACGTAAACGCTAACTCAAGCGCCGAATCCGCACCGGCTTCCTGCATATGATATCCCGAAATAGAAATTGTGTTAAATCTCGGCATGTGATTACTGGCGTATTCAATAATATCAGACACCAAACGCATCGACTCTTGTGGCGGATAGATGTAGGTATTGCGAACCATGAATTCTTTCAGAATATCGTTTTGAATGGTTCCGCTCAGTGCTTCTTTCCCAACTCCTTGTTCTTCTGCTGCAACAATATATGCCGCGAGGATTGGGATTACCGCTCCGTTCATGGTCATAGAAACCGACATTTTATCGAGCGGAATACCATCAAACAAAATCTTCATGTCTTCCACCGAATCGATAGCGACACCGGCTTTACCAACGTCGCCCACTACACGCGGGTGATCGGAATCAAAGCCCCTGTGCGTAGCTAAATCGAAAGCTACACTCAGGCCTTTCTGTCCTTTTTCTAAAGCCGCGCGGTAAAAACGATTTGATTCTTCTGCTGTCGAGAAACCGGCGTACTGGCGGATCGTCCACGGACGCTGGGTGTACATGGTTGGATAAGGACCGCGCTTAAATGGGAACTGACCGGGGAAGCTGTCTTCGACACCGCGTTGCTCCAAATCTGCTTGATTGTATAACGCCTGAATATTTACGCCTTCAGGACTCATTCGATTTAACGTCTCAACGGATTTTCCTTTCAATGCTTTTTCTGCGGAGGCTTCCCATTTTGCTTTGGCTTCGTTATTCTCGTTCGACATATCTTTGATTTTCTTTCATGGAAACGATTTTCTATCCCGAATGTACGGGTTTTCACCAAATCAAATAAATGGAACAATGTGAAAATGAAGTGAAGGGAGGAGGAATTAGGAATTAGGAATTAGGAATTACGAATTACGAATTACGAATTACGAATTACGAATTACGAATTTGTTAAAGAAATTGACTAGATCAAATAAATCTCATTTCAAATTCATCTCTGTCTGAGAGGAACTGAAGCCCATTTCTTCTTCGAATTTTTCGGTACCGAAGGCTTCTTCCATTTCGGCGCGGAGTTTTTGGATAGATAACCCTGAGGTGAGCGAGCCATTTCTGGAAATAGAAATGCGTCCGGTTTCTTCCGATACGACTAGTACAAACACATTGTTGATTTCACTTACTCCAACTGCCGCACGGTGTCGGGTTCCAAATGATTGCGAAATATTTGGGTTTTGAGAAATGGGTAGATAGGCACTTGCAGCAATAATTCTATTGTTGCGGATAATCACAGCACCATCATGAAGCGGAGATTCTTTTTGAAAAACGGTGAGCAACATCTCAGTAGTGATTTTGGCATCTATATTTACACCACCATCGATGATGTCTTGTAACCCCGTAGTTCGAGCAAAAACGATGAGTGCACCAATTTTTTCTTTCGACATTACTTTTACGGCTTCTATAACTTCGTCGATCATGTCATCAGAATTGGAGCGCGCAAAAAAACGGTCGAGATTGGTGTTTTGCCCTAATCGATATAGCAATTTTCGTATTTCAGGCTGAAAGATGATGAATACTGCGAGGATACCTACATCTAAAATTCCGGATAATATAAAGTCGATGGTATCGAAGCCTAACACCCGAATTCCCAGGTTGATTGCTACAAGAAGCATTATTCCAATGCCGGCTTGAATGGCGAATGTTCCTCGTATCCACCGATATAGATATACCAATACACCTGCAATCAGCAGGGTCTCGATAAAATCCATAAGTCCGAAATCGAGAAAACCGATGGGAATCAAAAGGGAAACCGTTTAACTGTGAGATATTATTGCGTTGAATATACGAATTGAATCGTTTGCTTCCTTCACATCATGAACACGCAAAATTCGTGCTCCTTGAATCAATGCATGGTAATGCACGGCAATGGTTCCGGTAAGTCGATCTTCGGTTGGGCGGCCGTCCAAAATTTGCCCGATCATTGATTTGCGAGAAGCTCCAACTAATACAGGGAACGCTTTTTTTGTGAAAGTATCAAGGTGGGCAAGGATTTTTAGATTATGATCCAATGTTTTTCCAAATCCGATTCCGGGATCTAATATAATATCCTTAACTCCGGCTTGCTTAAGTACATGGATCTTTTCATCAAAAAACTGTTCCAATTCCGAAATCACATCTACGTAGGTAGGATTAACCTGCATGGTTTTTGGATTTCCCTGAGCATGCATCAATAGGTAAGTTGCAGCATATTCGGCGCACAGTTTCGCAAATCGCGGCTCTTTTTCTAATCCACTCACATCGTTTACAATGTGAGCTCCACAATCTAAAGCCTGAATTGCTACCTCATTTTTTGTGGTATCAATAGAGAATGTGGCATTGGGGAATCTCGGTATCGCTTTTTGTAGCACAGGAATCACGCGTTGTAATTCCACTTCCAATGATACCGGTTCTGCGTTAGGTCGAGTAGATTCTCCGCCCACATCAATAATTGATGCTCCATCAGCAATCATTTGTTCAATTTGATGCAATGCGGCATCAACAGTATTGAACTTACCCCCATCACTGAACGAATCGGGGGTAACATTCAACACACCCATGATTATTGGCGACGAGTTACTAAAATGCGAATTAGTATTAGGCAAAAATGATAAGTGTTAATTGTTAAATGCTTAATTGAAGATTAATTTAGCATTTAAATCTTACCATTTAACACTAAAATTACCACTCTTCAACAAGCTGATCGAGCTTATCTTCTTTTTCTGCCCACTCGTCGGCATCAGGAAGTGCATCTTTGGTTTCGTTGATGATTCGATCTTCCCAGGCCTCGGCTAAGCGCTCGTTTAATTCGATGTAATGCTCCCACTTATCTGGCACTTCATCATCCGGGAAAATTGCTTCTACCGGGCATTCTGAAACACATGCATCACAATCGATGCACTCATTTGGGTCGATAGTGAGGAAATTTGGTCCTTCCCGAAACGCGTCAACCGGGCACACCGCCGCGCAATTTGTATATTTACATTGAATACATGGCTCTGTTACTACGTAAGGCATGGTTTTTCTGGAGTGAGTTTGTGATGATTTATGAAAGTGCGAATATCAAAGAGATGTGGATTAGATTCAATCCAAATAGCTACTTTAGTACCGATTTTAACTCATTTATATTTCCATCGGTTCCAGCTGACTCAATATTTAGTAAATGAGCGATGAGCTCGTAGATGTGAATATTTTCGACAGAGCTAATTGATTCACCTTTCTTAAAATCCGGACCCGTAACGAAAAAGAGGCCATGCATTTCTTGTTCCAGGTTATCGTACCCATGCGTTCCACCGGTTGCATAATTAGGTCGGGATTCCACATGTGAACGTGTTGAAATCATGTAACCAACATCAGCTATTGTAATAAGGTCGGGGACACGGGGCGAGTTTTTGAGTCGAAATCGTTCGGGTAATTCTTCCTTTTTGAAAACTCTAAAGTTCTGTTCGTTTTGCTTTAAGCGAGTAAAGATTTCATTAATCGTTTTCTCATCGCCACGCACATTAAAACTCGTGCCCCAAGAATACACATCGAGATTTTCGGTGTTGATGTAGTCATCGATATAAATGATACGCTCTCTAGATAATTGAGTCATACCATGATCGGAAACCACAATTTTGTTCAGGTTTTCGGTCAATCCTAACGAATCCAGTTGCGAAGTTAAATAGCCCATTAATGCATCGGCTTCCTCAATGGCTTGCACAACCTCTGGCGAATCAGGACCATGTCGATGTCCTGCGCCATCCACAAAATCAAAATATAATGTAGCGAAATCGATTTCTTTTGCAGTGCCTAGTGTCATCCAACTTAATACAGAATCAATACGATCTCGGTTAGGCATGCTTCCATCGTATCGTTTCCAGTGGGTTGGTCGCATATTTTGGATGGGAGCTTCCGAGCCTACCCAAAACATAGTTCCGGATCGAACGCCTTGTTTTTCGGCAGTATTCCAGATTGGCTCGCCGCCATACCATGCCGGATTCTCTACCTGCTCGCGATCACGCATCGAAAACCAGGTTCCAATGGTGCTATCGTACATAGAATTGTTGATGAAGCCGTTGTTTTCCGGATATAACCCGGTAGCAATAGCATAGTAGTTTGGAAACGTGTTGGATGGATAAATGGTAATTAATCCTTCACTTATCACCCCATCCTCAATCATTTGATCAAAGTTCGGGGTATCTGTCTTGTTCAGATAGTCGTGGCGAAATCCATCAAAAGAAATTAATAGCACCTTGTTTGGCGATGGATTATTTGCAGAGCATCCTACTCCAATTAACAAAAGAAGAACAAATACTCTGCGCATGGTAACAGCTATTAATTACTCGAAATCGGAAGTTAATTTATAGCGAACAATTCGATTGTTACCCTTGTCGGCAACGTACAAAATACGATCGAAATAGGCTACGCCACTTGGTTGATTAAACTCTTTGGGGCCATTACCTAATTTACCAAATGACACCAATACTTGACGAGATTGATCAACAGCTCCAGCTGGCGGTGGCACACCTTCTTGCCCGTTTGTTTGAAACTGAAAGAGTTTATGTTGAGCAGCATCAACTACAAAGATAAAGCTATTATCATCGCCACTGTATGCAATATCTACGGGTTGTGTGAATTTGTTAGGCTCGTATAAAAACCCATCTGCCTGAGTAGTGTCTTGCGCTAACAGCGTGGCGTTTTGTTGAAAAACCAAACCATCAATTGTTTCAACTGCTTCAATCCAGAGTACTCTAAATGCGATATCTTTTGATTGATCGGCTTGAGCAACTAGAAAGCTGCGATCGCTGGTAAAAGAATCGCGCTGCGGAGGGGCTACAAAGGATGCGATTGCACTCATTCCAATACCACTTCTTAGCGACGGAATAGTAGGGTTTAGTGCCCTTATTTGCCGCACATTCTGCATTTTGTTCGTGGTTACACCATCAACGGTTATTCTACGAAACTCTAAAACGGTATTATCAGGTGCTGCAACTTGGGTTGTGGAGTTTGATGGACCTCTCCGTGTTACGTAAAGGGTATTATCGGCTAATACCGCAAGACCGGTAATTTGAACATTTTCGTAGTTGATTGATGAGCCTTTGTTAAGCCTAGCATTCTGAGCAGCTGAAGTACTTAAACTTGCATCATCAAATGGAAAAATGAGAGTGTCTACGTAGGTAATTGGACCTGCTCCATTCAAGTTCTTGATTTTAAAAATAGCCGGTAAATTCCAGGTAACATTCGGGTCAATTGACTCAATCACTGTGTCGATGCGAGCAGAGACGTATACGTTTAGCAATCGATCTTGTGTGATGGCGTTTGCCCCATTTAAATCGATGCTAAGTCTTGGCGACAAATCAGCAAGATCCAGAATATGAAGGCCATTGGCATCAGTTACATATACGAACTCATCGAAACCAACATGTACATCGGTAGGTGCGTCGAAGTCGGTCCAAACCGGCTGTACAAGTGCGTAGCCTTCTTCACTTTCCAATGTAGGATCAATTCTACCCTCCGCAAAAATTTCGTCGGTATCTTCATTCGATTTCGAGTTAAAAATAGAGTCGCAAGCTCCGGCAAGTGAGCTGCTAAGTATTACAAAAATAAGTAAGTAAAAACGTTGTTCTCTCATAATGCTACATTAATAGCTATTCGATGAATTTCACCGAGGCGTTCGTATAAAGAGTACGCATAATCTGCGCGTATTATTCTGTTTCCAAATGGTAATTCCACACCGGCACCAAAACTTGGAATTTTGCGTTCTTCGATGCCAAACTCATAACCGGTTCGCACAAAAAATTGCTTCATAAAACCATATTCGGCACCCAGATTAAATTGTTCGGCATTGTCGCTTGGGTTGGTGATTTGAGCGGTTAGTACCAACGAGTTTTCTTCGTTGTCGATCAAATCGTAAGCGGCACCAATTAAAAATCGGGTTGGTAGCGATTGCTGCTCTTCCGGTTCAATTTCTTCCACTCCATTTAAGCTTTCTCGGGTTGTAGTGCCTTCAGGGCTTGAATCAAATCCAAAGTTATTTATTCCCACGGCAAATCTCAGACCGGTATCACCAACGAGGTAAGAAAACCCAAAGTCGATAGCACCACTTTGGTATTGTATTTCTTCGATTTTTTCCATCAGATAGCGAAAAGTAATACCATAACTGAAGAGTTCGGTTACTTCATGGGATACAGAAGCCCCCGCCGACAAATGATGGGTAGCAAAGGTTCTGCCAGTGCCAAAAGGTTGAAATTCAGTGGTTTCAGTGATATCTCCTGAACTCAAATATTGCACGGAACCACCCAAAGCAAAATCGCCCACTTTTTGAACAACAGAAAAGTAATCGAGATTTATGCCTGCGAAATAACGCGTATGGCTGAGCATTACATTACTGCCTTCGAGGCGAGCTGAAAGCGCAGGGTTCCAATATAAACTAGAGGCATCGTAAGCATCTGCCATATTTGAATTGCCCATTGCCGCGCTTCTGGGATCAACTGCTATTTTTGTAAACTGAAACCCTTCGGTTCCTGCACGGTCTTCGCCAAAACTACCCTGCGCAAACAGTGGAGTGGCAAACGTGAACAGTACACAAAGTGGGAGTAGAAATTTCTTCATATGCATTAGAATCGTACGGATAAGCCAACCAAAATATGACGCTGCTCTATGTAATTGGCAGGGTTATCGTAGGAAGGAAGATTATTATCGGTTGGATCCAGATAGCGAGGATCACGAACATTAGTTGGAACATCGTAGCTACGATCGTCGCGTAAAGCAATGAGAGCAGCCGGATCGGATGGATATTGTTTGTAGCCTTCGCCTGTTACAGGGTTTACAATAACCGAACTGCGGTTGTTTAATAAATTGGTGATTTCAACAAAGGCAGAAATTTGTGTATCGTTTATTTCGAACCATTTTCGGAAGTTGAAGTCGACGGTAAACCATGCAGGGCCAACTTCACTGAATCGTTTCGCCGGATCATCAACACGCTCATAAATCGGACGCCAATCTTCCTCTCCGGTTACCGGATTTCGCTGGAAGCCAACAAATTCGTTAGGTGTGTATCGGGTTCCACTTCGCCAAACTGCAGATAAAAACATCTGAAACTGATTTAAAATACCAAGATCGAGTAAGGGGTTGCTTCGATCGTAAGTGAATGTAACATTCCCTTTGATATCGAATGGGCGATCCCATGCAAGTGGTGTTTCTACGTTGCTACCAATATTTTGGCGTGCGTTTATGCTGTTCAGATTATCATCATTAGTTGAACTAAGTCCTTCTGCACGAGAGTATGTAAAGGAAAGCTGTCCGCGCAATAAATCTTTATATCGTTTTAAGTACGACATTTCAATCCCTCTTGCACGTGCATAATCACCATTAATACGGAACGCTTTTGAAACATCGCGGCCATCCACATCTTGTACTCGAATTAGCTGTGAGGTTACAAAATCATATTTATCTCGCCAGAAGGCCGAAATATTGAGCGCATCGTTAGAAGTAATTTGATTTCGGAAACCGATTTCATAGGAAATATCAATTTCAGGATCCAAATTTGGGTTTCCTAAATCCGGTAGATCAGACTGGTCTTGATAAAAAGGGTCTAATCCCGCATAAATAAAAGTTGGATGAGGCACACGCGCGGAATGCCCGTAATTGAAAAATAAAACCTGATTGTCTTTAACAGGGAAAGACACGTTTACCTTAGGCAGGAATCGGAATTTGTAACGCAACCCGAATACTTCGGTAGTACTCTCTTGATACTGTTCGGCAATAAATCGGGGAATGGTTGATACCGAATTTTCGGCTAGTGCGTCTTCTACCGCATTATCAACATATCTACCCGGCGCCCAGTACTCGATGCGTGCCCCAATATTGGCTATTAGTCCATTATATCTCACTTTATCGGTAATGAATAATGCTCCACGTTTAGGCTTTACACGCCATGCATCAAAAGTTTCTCCAACTCTGAACGTCTCGGAGAAAGTATCGTCATCAATCTTGATGGGGGCCCCAATCCAAGGACGAGTGATATCTACCCATTGGTAGTCGTTGAATTTCGCTTCGAAGCCTACCACAATTTGATTAATACGCTCGCCAAAAAATTTCGTGAATGATGACTTTAATGTGACTTCTTCAGCAAAGTGATCGTGCCATAGCTGAGCGATACCGCCATTATTGAAATATCCTGGACCAGCTAACACATAGGTGAAATCGTCTGTACCTTGGAATTCTTCAGCCGGACGAGTTACTATACTTTCGGGATCAAATTCACTGTCTACATTTTCCGGCCTCCAATCACGGCCATTTGCATCGGCACGTAGCTGAGTGAACAATCGGCTTAGTTGAACTTCGAAAAACGAAGACTGATCAATAGTTTGTGTCCATTTCAAGTATGACAAATTACTATCGTGTGTATACGTATTTGCGTTATCTAAAAATCCATTCGAAAAAGCGAACTGGAAACCCGGCCGTATTTGTGTATCTGCACCGGTTATCTGCAACATGCGTGTATTTTGATTGATAGTTAACGAACGCTGATACGCTGCCTGAACTCGTAAACCCGGGCGTACATTGTAGGTTAATTTCATCATACCATTCCAGCGATTTCCTTGCCGGGGCGACCAAAACTCGCTATCTACGATAGATGATCGAATTTGGTTTGCTGAAATTTTTGTATACCCATCGGTAAAGCCAACTTGCCCGGTTAAGAAGAAGGTGAATGTACCCGGCAAATTCAATCCCAGAGAGGGCAGTAGTCGCTCGGTGACAATTCCGGGGCCACCAAGTGTAAATTCATATACATCTTCGAAGAAGTTGGCTTGGTTGGCCATATTATTGGAACCAAGATTATCTCGCTTGTGAGTAAACGTTCCCTCGTAGCGCTCGCCACCGTTTTGTGTTTGTACAGCTACAACACCTGAAGTTACATCGCCATATTCTGCGCCAACGCCACCGGTTATTACTTCAACATTCGAGAACGAATTTGAACCCAAATCTAACCCGAATCCAGTACCTGCCAATGGATCCTGTGCAGATACACCATCAACCACAAATCCGGTTTCGTAGGCACGGCCACCTTTGATATATAGTCCGGTTGGGTCTTTAACAACTCCAGATTGCAATGAAACCGCATCTTCTACACGCTGGATTGGAGCTGCTTCTAAATCTTGCCGAGAGATATTAACCGAGGTATTCGATTTCTCAACATCAAAAATTGGTGCCTCGCCTATTACTACTACCTCTCCATCCGCTTCAAATACTTCTTCTTCCAGTGTTTGATTTACAACGGTAGTTTCGCCGGCCTCAACTTTAATACCTGTAACCTGTACTTTTTTGAAGCCAAGAAAAGATATTTCGATAGTATATTCGCCTGGACGAATTCCACGAATGGTATAGTTTCCATCAATATCGGTTGCTGCACCTAAATTGGAGCCAACTATTCGAACGTTTACGGCGGGTAAAGGCTCGTTTATGCCTGCTTCGGTAATCACGCCACTAATCCGGCCGGTTGATTGGGCTAATGCCGGAATCGAAACCAAAAAGATAGTGAGTAAAAATGCAGATAGATGTCGTTTTATCATACTTCTATTGCTTAAAATTTAAACGGTTAATGAGTAGCTCTGTAAGCACATCAATAACGTTGTTATTGCCTTGAATATCTTCGATGTCGAGGCTAAAATAGATTAGGTTTCCTTCGGAGTTTTCAATTGCAATGGTTTCGTAGCCATCATAAGCTCTTACTCCACGTGAAGTGCGGCGATCAAAATCGGCTGTGTATAAGCTTTGCGCACCACTAACTGCTTTTAGTGGCTGAGCATAATCGATGGCAAAGCTAACATCCACTTTCATATCCAAGTTGGAATCTAATTCTACTGAATCGGCAAATACTGGTTTATTATCCAAAATCAGAAAATTACCATTTGCAATTGAATCTACGGGTATCAGATCGAATACAGGGTTTTCTTGAGTTACTCCGGAAATGGGTATATGGGCAAACAGCGAACCGCCTTCGTCAAAAAACTCGCCTAAAATTTCTTGGGCAAATGAAATATTTCTTCTCAAATCGCTAGACAACCAGTAAATGTGATCCCAGTTTTTTAAGGTTTTTGTGAGTGTTGGATCTTTAACAGCAGGAAATGCAGACGAAAAAGGAACTTGTCCTTGGTTTATATCTCCATCATTAATAATCCAGATATCTGGATTAATACCTATCTGATTTAGGTAATTTAAATGTTCAGCTTGTTTTTCGTCGGTGTTTCCGCCTCTGAAATCGTTAAAGAACAATACGCGGGATTGTTGTTTTTTAACGTACCAGCTGGTTGAGTCGATTTGACTTTGAGCGCCGGCATTATCAACCGTTCGCACATAAAATGTATTTGTAGCACCTACAACTACGCCATCTAAAACAATATTTGGTAGTGTGCTAAAACTTCTGCCTTGAAAAACTTGTGCTGATTTCGCTCCTTCGGTTGAATTATCTATTTCTAGAGAAATAAAAACTCGGTCTTCTCCTTCAATAATTGGAATAGAAGTCCAACCATTAGAAATGTCGTTTATAGCTACTTCAGTTCTCTGGATATTACCCAGCCCGTCGGGATCGGCTATGGTCCAACCAAAGCTAGCAATAGAGTATAAAGTGTCTGGTGGTAGTTCGGTAAGGTTGAGTTCAACTGTTGGGTTCGAATTAACAATTGGAAATACTAATTCAGCTCCGGAAGCGTCGATTGCTCCATCGTTATCGATGGCTCGAATTTTAAACAACACATCGTCTTCAACGTTGCCTTGTGTAATCGGTAATATAAATGTACTATCGGTTGCTGTAGTGAAGCTCCAAGCATTATCTGACGTATCGTTAATGGCATATTCATATCCTACAATATACCCGTCGCTATCGGTTCCCCACCAACTAATGTTGATTTGACTTGATAGCCTGAAATCTCCCTCTCTATTGATTTGATCTACCGTCAAAAAGGTATTCGGTGGTTTATTCTCTACAAAATCTCCCGTTGGTGCTGTTTCGCAACTAACAAATAGGCCAACAAAAAGAAGAATAACTATTAATTGGTAAGCTGATTTCACTTAAACATGTATTAAAAAAGCAGGCCGAATTGTAAGCATCCGGCCTGCTTTCGAGTTGGTTTATTTAATAAGCATCATTTTTCTGGTGCTTACAAAGCTTCCTGCCTCAATTCGGTAAATGTACATACCGCTGGCAAGTGCGCTTGCGTCAAATTTTACAGCATGATTTGCAGCCGGCAACTGATCGCCATTTAGCAAAGTAGCTACTTTTCGGCCAAGCATATCAAACACAGTTAAGGTAACTCTGCTTGTTTGCGGCAGAGCAAAATTAATGGTTGTGCTTGGGTTAAATGGGTTCGGATAGTTTTGCTTTAAAGCAAATTCTGTTGGAACACCAAACTCACTTTCGTTGCTGGTTGAAAGACCACGAGTAAGCGTTAGCTCGTTGTAAGTGGTTACAAAAGTATTGGTTTCAAGATCGTAATCACTGGCAACAGCAAGCGTGTCGTTACCATCGCTTACTAATACGTTCCATACGAAGTCTGCACTCTCGCCTACAGCTAATCCGCTACCGGCTAATAGTGCATCAACGGTATCGAAGCTTAGCGTTACAAGCGCATCTTCCCCTTCGTTGTTTGAAGGAACAGCAACAATTTCGGTTGTATCAGCGGCAGAATATAGCACCCAAGTATAGGTTAAATCATTGCCGTCAAAATCGGTTGTTGATGTCCATTCCACAGTGATATCACCGGTAACTTCTACCGTAGCGTCGTCGCTTGGTTTATCTAAGGTAAATCGTGGATCTGGATAGGTAAAGTTATCACCATTGAAGAAATCAGGATCTCCACCAATTAGCTTTACATTACTAAATGAGAAATTAACTACACCTGAAATTGATTCTAACGTAGCACCAATTTTAATGGTTTCATTAACTGTGCCATTAAGTCTTCTGGATGCATCATCATAACGAAGACCTTCGCCCGCCATTAACGTATCAACAGCGGCTTCACCACCTTGTCGCGATCCAAACTCAAACTCGCCAAAATCTCTGTCTGGGCCATCAGCTTGGTTGGTGGTAATTTTTACGTCACTAAAGGTTACAAGTACACCTTCGTATGGTTCGTAATTCGATGTTACATCTTGAGTTAATAAACCTGTTACTGCAAGTGTATCCATTTGAGAATTGGTTCCCACTTTTGTAAATGAGCCAATATTCATGTTCGAAATACCAAAGTTTTCTGTTACTTCGAAGCTAGTAATATTGATAATATCGCCTTCTAACAATGCATCAGCATCGCCACCTGTTGCTACAAAAATACCTGACCACATAGCTGCTCTGTCTTGAATGGTAATAAAACCATCGGTAACAGCACTGCTTACTACGGTTGCAGTAATATCAGCTGGTACAGTACCTGCACCTGCTAACGGGCTATCACCTTCCATACCATCGTCGGTTTTTTGTACAAATTCGATGGTTGTGATCTGAGTATTGGTCACAAAGAACGTGTATTCGCCAGCGTTTGGAGCTTTACCCACAAAACCGTTATCGTCGGTAGCTTCAACGCGGAAGTTAACCGTGGTTAAATCCGGGAATCCTGGCAGTTCTGCCGAGTATTGCGTGCCTGCCGTATTTGTCATAGCTAATGTATCGGCTGTACCTGCTACTGTGTAAATGAGTTCAACTTTAGTTAATGAACCTTCTGCAGCTTCAGCGTTTGCAGTTACAGTAATCGACTGCTCTGCTTCTACAGTTGAATCGGATAATGCAACATTAGATACAACAGGAGGTAATCCTAGAATTTCAAAGTCGTTGATCCATTCGAACGTACCGCCTTCAGGCTCGCAAAACTCACCACTTACACAATAGAATGGATCGCCATTATTATCGGTTAACCAACGCCCACCATCTTCAAACGGATTAATACTTAATGGAGCTTCATTACCGTAGATGCCATCAGGGTCGTTTCCGCCGTTAACTATCAAGAAGCCATTTAGGTTTACCAATGCCCCTGCCGGTGGCGCTACAAAGTCGCCTTCAACGGCTGGTCTACGATAATTCCAACCTGGTAAATATCCAGAATCAGTACGGTCGTTACGGAAACGTAATGATAGATCATAAGTATATATGCGGCTACCATTTTCGTTTACTGCCCAATCAACGCGTCGGCCATCAGAACCTATGTTACTAGCAACTGTGTTGGTTAAGCGAACATATGCACCAACATACTTCACATAACTTACAGGATTGATTGTAAGCTCTCCGCCGTCGAAATTATTGAGTTCGTCAACAGTAACTTCGATTGGATCAAGGAGTGGGAGTAATTCAGGAAAATTAATGAAGGTAGATCCTAAAAATTCCGGCTCTTCAGAAAGGTTAAATTGTGCGGTTGAGAAAAAGAATCCTAATGAACCTTTTATCTTTAGTACGTCACCAATTTCTCTATCAGCTAACCACTCATAGTTTGGAGACTCTACAATTTGCATCGCCATACCTTCTCTACCGCGTGTAATTGCAGCTGTGTCGGTTACGAATACATGAATCCGGCTAATACTATCAAATTCGCCGTCACTATCACTATCGTTGGGAGTTGAGTTCCCAGAACTTTTTGGGTTCGATGTAATTACTACCGTTAATTCAACCTCTTCACCAATTAGCGGATGCGCTGTTAGTGCATTTTGGTCAAGCACAGACAAATCGCGGTAGCGATTTAGCTCACGAATACTAAATTCTACACCTGCAGTGTGCGATCCTATGTATGAGAAATCATTTTGTGGATAAACTATCCACTCAGAAGTGTAATCATCTACACCGAATGATGCTAAAGTAGCTGGGTTTCCTGAGTTAAAGTCTGGCTTTCTAACCAAGGTAAACTCTCTGGTACCCACAGCTTGAGCACCAACATCCCATCCAGATCCTGGATCATCGCCTAACTCACCAAACATATCGATGAGAACGGTATCTGATTCAGACACCTTAAAGAGACCAAGGGCATCATCTCCATTGTAAAAAGTCATCGAATGTGTTGTATCAGCTACATCTAGTATAGCTTGATCTGCACTCGAGTTAGCAATTACGAATACAGCACCTGCTGCTAATGTACCCTCAAGTCTTAATGTATCAGACACCCACGCTTCTGCACCATTGTTTGAACGGAGCATCATGTAGTTTGCAAGATTAATCTCTGAGTCAGACCCATTGTATAACTCAAGAGCTTTATTACTGCTCGAACCTTCGATATACTCAGAAATGAATAAATCGCCTGATTGAGCAAGCGCTGCCCCTGACGTAAAAACCAGAGTTAATACAGCAATAAATTGTATCAGTCTTTTCATATTGATTATTTTATTTAATGATTACGATTTTACCTGTTTGAACCTCTCCTGAAGCCATATCCTTTACGGTGTACAGGTACAACCCCGTAGTTAGGATTTGATTGGCATTCGATTGCAGATCCCATGCATGTTCGCCCCCGGCAAGCACACGCGGATCGTCGCTGAAATTGGAAAACCATCCAATGTCACCGTTATATGTATCCGAATTGTGAGTGAATTCCCCTACAATATCGCCGGCCACAGTATAAATGCGTACTTCTGCGCGTGCCGGTAGATTATAAAAATATAGTTTCCGCTCACTTTCTAAAGAGCCATCCCAAGCAGCGTTTACCCGATAAGGATTAGGGTATACACCAACCTGATATTCTTTAGCAGAGCTCGTAAAGTTTTCGTTAGCCGGAGTGCCCGGAAATACACGTACCGCATTTACATTTGGGCTGGTTTCTAAGCCCTCAATTTCGAACGTATCACTACCGCGATCAAATGCAGTAACCGAAAGCTCGTACTGCCATCCACTTAACAGATCATTAATCTCATACGCGTAATAGTAGGTTGCGGTATCACCTTCAAACGTTACCGGTTCATCCAATTCAATTTCATCAAATCCGGTATTAAACGCTTCCTGATTTCCGGGGGTGTCAAACTCTCTTATCATACGCACTACCGGATTTAAATCATCACCTAGCTCAGAACGGTAAATGCGATAGCCTTCAAAATCTTGCTCTCCAGAAACCCGATCTATTGAAGCTTCTGCTTTTTTATCCCAATATAGCGTTACTTTTCCGGCATCTAAGGCAACTCGCACATTGGGATCGTCTGGTGGAGTAGGAAATAAATATCGGGTTAACTCACCGTTTTCATCTAAATCTTCACCGGCGTCTAGCTTTCCATTACTATTTCTGTCTTCACCCTGAAATACTCTGTTAATAGACTCAATGGTTCTAACCAAATTTACTCTTGAATCTTCGTTATCTACCCGTTTTCCTGATTGACCTTGAAATTCATCTGGTTTCAAAGCGGCCGAAAATGCAAAATAAACTGAGATTGTTTCGCCGGGATCAACCGTTGGAAAAGGACCAATGGAAAGCATAGAAATATAGTTTCCGTTTCCTGTTTGCCCATCGGTTCGTAACTGATCTCTAACAGATTGCCCCGCAATAACTGAATCGAGCGGAAACTTGGTTGACATACGATCGTAGCGTTCCTGATCTTCGTTAGGCCCGACATACAGCCCGGTTCCGGCACTAAACAGCCAATAGCTAGGATCGATAAACGGCACATTGTTGCCTGATTCTTGAAATTGTGTTTGCCCCGTAAATTCGTTTCGAATGGTATCAGGATTGGATGGGTGAAAAAACTCGCCCCTGTATTCCGCTCCGATAATCGAC
This sequence comes from Balneolaceae bacterium, assembly GCA_965228545.1. GTDB lineage: Bacteria > Bacteroidota > Rhodothermia > Balneolales > Balneolaceae > HXMU1420-13. The sequence goes on along the minus strand of OZ245822.1, from coordinate 3,159,776 downwards.
ATGGCACCGTAAGTGTTTATAGTAGGGTCATCAGGAGAGCCGGCATCAAAAACATACGCTGTATATAATGAATCGAGATATCCCAGGCCGTTTTTGTTGAAAAAATCTCCACCTGTTTCGGTGGCTGTATTCACATTTCGCACTACTAAGTCGGCATACATACCAACAAACACGCTATCCCAAGTAGAAGGGGAAGTATAGAGTTCGGTGTTATTAGTAATATCGTATCGCACTATGGTAAAGTTTTCGGTAAACGGGAAGCTCCAATTATAGCTTTCCAGCCTTACATCGGCATATAGCGGTGTATCATGATTACTAATTGGAGTGCCATTAATATCTCGCCTTCGATCGCTAAACTCGGTTATAATATCTTGTTGCCCAATTGAGAACGGTGAAAAGAATTCGTTATCCGGGTCGGTACTTCTACGTGTGATAGGTGCATCAGCGGTGAATTCGAAGCCTGCGGCTCCACGTTGGTAGCCTCCACCGGTTGTAACTGATGCTGTAGAAACACGCAGAGCAGCATTGTTGTATTGTGCGCCAATCCAGATACCTGCCTCAAACAAGTGTTCGGTACCTGTGCCAATAGGATATCGCATACTTGGTCCACCTTCGGGGTTATTTCTAACGTCGGGTTTACCGAGCGTACCATAGTTAGTAATTGACAGCCCAAAAATACCGGCGCTGGTTTCTTCTCTTTCAAATGGAGCTTGTGCGTTGGCTCCACTTGTTGCTACAACTAGTAGAACAAAAACTAATATATACTTCAAAAAAACAGGCTTTATATTGAGCGTTAAAGATAGTGAGTTATAAATCGTAACCCAACCTACACGAGTTCATTTTTACATTAGCGTAACATTCGGCTATCGAATGCTCGCGAGATAAAAGTCGACAATTATCTGCTGATCAATTCCCAAGTAATACATGCTAAGTACAACCGTAAATATTAACTGTAGCTTATATACGCCAATTGTTCTGTACTTTCGCGCTGATGTAATTACTCTCGATTTTAAAATAACAAAGGTACCGGACTTTTTCAGCGTCTTTACAAATTCTTGATCTTCCATTACCACAAGATTTTCGTCAAAACCACCGGTTTTCTTAAACAAAGTACTGCGTACAAATAGGCTTTGATCACCAAATCGAAACAAGTCGATATTAAATTTGGTGAACCATGCATAGAACCTAAGTGCTGGGTGATCGTCATCGAATGAGAGCCGGCAACATCCTGCATCATTTCCTCTGCGAATAGCCTGCATTATCTCGTTGTACCAGTTTTTGGGTGGATATGTATCGGCATGTAGAAAATATAACACCTCACCAGTTGCAACCGTCGCTCCTGCGTTCATTTGTTTGGCACGTCCTTTTGATGCATCAATAATGGATGCGCCTTCACTTTTGGCAATTTCTTTAGTTTTATCTGTACTTCCGCCATCTACTACAATAAGCTCAGTATTGCCGGCCATTGTTTTTTTGAGATGCTGTAATAATAACCCAATGCTATCCGCTTCGTTAATTACTGGAATTATCACACTAATCATAGTTCAGGTAACCGTTCTTTTATCTGAATGTATTCTTCCACTGTGTCTACATCGTTCAGTTCATCCAATAAATAATATGATAGTTTATTTTCAGCTACTGTGCTAAGTGTTTGCCTGGCTACCGAAGAGGTACTCCAGGCAATTGATTCAAACAAATCTGGCACAAAAACTCGCATGCCTAATAAATAGTATCCACCATCTTTCGCAGGCCCTAAAACCACATCGTATGTGTGCAATGCATCAAATGCTTTTAATAGATGTGTTTCTTCTAATTCGGCACAATCGCTGCCAATAATTACCACAGCATCCGATTTTTCTTGTGTAAATGTTGCCTCAAAGGCATTTTTCATTTTTTGCCCCAGATCATCGCCAATTTGCACTTTTTTATAATATCGGCCTTTAGTCCAGATGTCTTTTTTTTCTATGGTTGAAGAATACCAGACTGTTTTTCTTGCGTCTATTTTATGCACAACCTGTTTAGTGTAGGCTACTAATTGCCGGTAAACTTCTAGAGCGGCAGAGACTCCAATACTAGCCGCTAACCTTGTTTTAACTTTACCCAGAACCGGGTTTTTTACAAAAATAATGAGATCTCGCTTCATATTTGGCTAATCTGGAACTATTTGAATTCAAATTGATATAAGACATTGAAAAATAACATAAAACAAACCCAATTATGAAGATTTTAAAACAAACACTCTCGCTTTTATCGGTTTTAACTATTACCAGTTTTTTAAGTTTATCCTATGCACAAACAAATGGTAAAGATACCGGTTTAGGTGTGATGCTGGGGGAGCCAACAGGTATTTCGCTCAAGCTTTGGAAAAATAATAATACGGCGTACAGCTTTGGTTTGGCTTGGAGCCTTGAGGGCAATGATGCGGTTTACGCGCATGCCGATCATCTATGGCACTCAGCCCTAGATACCGATACCGAAAACTTTGCATTTTCTTATGGTTTGGGTGCTAGAGCAATTTTTAGCGACAACGATACCGAATTTGGTGTACGTGTTCCGCTTGGCCTTAATTTCTATCCTAATGGTGCACCTATGGACATTTTTGTTGAAATAGCACCAACTATTAATCTAATTCCGAGCACAGACGGCGACGTTTCTGGTGTATTTGGTGCCCGTTTTTACTTCTGAAATATAACTTAAAGTAAAATACTCTGCCCTTCTTTAGCAAAACTGAGAGTTTCAAAGTGTTCGCCATGCGACACTTTGATCTTTCGGTCAAGGTTATTCAGGTAATCATCATTGCTGTCTGGGTCGTGATGGGTAAGTACCAAATGCTTGATATTACATCTTGTAGTTACTTCCAGTACTTTTTCGTAGGATGAATGCCCCCATCCCTCCCGCTCTTTGTATTGCTCATTATCGAATTGAGCGTCATGTATTAATACATCGGCTCCATCCACAAACGCAGAAAACTCACGAATAAAGGCCAGCGAAGCCTCCGAATTGTCTTGGGGCAATTCGTTATCCGGAGCTACAATAATAGTCTTGCCATTTATAGTAAATCGGTAAATAGCCGTTTGCACGGTATGTTTTGCCCACATGTAGTCTACCGAATATCCCTCTAGGTTTAACTTTCCCGGATGAAAGGTTTCGCAATCCATATCGGCATCCAACATATCCATGGTAACTGGGAAAAAGGTGTTCGACATGTGGCCTTGCAATATTTCTTTACAACCGGAGCTATCTTGTGGGGGCAAATACACCCTAAACCAAGAATTTTCTTTGTAAAAGGGTTTAAAGAATGGAAACCCTTGCAAGTGATCCCAGTGTGGGTGAGTGATAAATATCCTGCCACTAATCTTTCTTCCCCCATTGAGTAAGTGGTTACCCAAATTTCGAATACCGGTACCACAATCAACTATAAGTAGTTCCTTTAAAGTATCAGATTCGATCTGAAAACAGGTGGTATTCCCCCCAAAAAGCATATTTTCGGAGTTTGCACAAGGTGTAGACCCCCTCACACCCCAAAATTTTATTTTAACTGGTTCCGCCACAAATACATGTGTTATTTAATGGTCATAGCCTAAACGTCAAAATGAACATCTTTTAATAAAAGAAAAAATTATGACGTTCTAATGCTTGATGAATTCATACCAAAGTCAGAACCAAATCGAAGTAAAAAAAGGATGAAGCAGGCTTATAATAAGCCCTTATTAAACTGCCTTATTCTTCTTTCAAGTCGTTGATTTTTCGAACTAATTCAGAAATGGTAGCTTTTTTTGCTGCAATCTTCTCTGCAGCGGCATCTACTTTACCCTGAAGCTCGTCGCGCAACTTATTTCCTTTGTTTGTTGGTTTAAAATATGTTTTGGCTTCTTCGAATTGAATCATTTCCGATTCAAGCTTCGACACATCTTTTCTAAGCTGCTCTAATTGTTTCTGATATTTGATAATTTCTTTTCGCGACTCTGGATTTACTCCTTCCGAAGCCAGCCTTCGTTCCATTCCCAAATCGGAGCCCGAGGCTCGGAAGTTATCGTAAATTGCATCGCACACTTCGCGATACTCTTTCCAAACTTTGTTTTTGAATTTGAGAGGTACATGGCCAATATTTTTAAATTGAGCCTGTAATTTTTTGGCTTCTTCAACAGCCGCGGCAGGATCCTCGGCATCAGCAAGTTCACGTAGCTTGTCAATAATTTCTTTCTTCTCGTTGTAGTTCTGCTTTTGATCTTTACGCACACTTTTGTAATGCTCTCTACGCTGATTGTAGAACTCATCCATTGCCTCTTTAAACTGTTTCCAAATTTTTGAAGACTTCTTTCGCGGAACTGGACCTATCGCCTTCCATTCATCCATCAGTTGCTGAAGTTTTTTGTGGCCTTCGTCGTAGTTCTCAAGGTCTTGAACGTCTTTCGCGCGTTGTACCAAAGCAAGCTTAGCGGTGTAGTTTTTCTGTTCCTCCTCGCGTAGCAGATCTAGATTTTCGGCTTTGCGTTCGTTAAACGCATCGGTTGCGGCTTTAAATTTATCCCATAGCTCGTTTTCTTCTTTTTGCGGAAGATTGCCTGTTTTTTTCCAGGCTTTGTGCAATTTATTTACTCGTCGGGCAGCGTCTGCAATGCTATCATCGTCGATAAGTGCCTCTGCTTCTGCTATTAGTTTTTTCTTTTTTTTCAGCGATCGTTCTACACTTTGGCGATATTTTTTATCGTGTTTAAACCGAAGCGTGTTAAAAGTGTCCTGTGCGTTGTTGAAGTGATCCCAAGTTTGCTGATTTTTCTCAGCTGGAACTCGACCAATTTTTCTCCACTGTACTAATAGATCCTGGAATTCATCATTCAATTCTTCGAAATCCACTTCCGACGAATTCGCTTTTGCATTTACTGCATCCATTTTTTCGAGGATCACCAACTTCAGTGTAAAGTTCTCTTCTTCTTTTTCGAGCTTCTTTACCAAACGATCTACTTTGTGGCTTTCAAACTCGGTGAGTAGCGTCTCAAAGCGTTCATTCAAAGCTTCAATTTCGCCTTGTGGCAAAAATTTAATCGACTCCCATTTTCCTTTAATCTGGCTAACTTGCTTAGTTTCGGTCCACTTTTCTTCCGAAATGATGGCATTCATTTGTTGCAGCAGTTCTTTTTTTGCGGCCAAATTTGCTTCTTTTCTCTTATTTACTTCTTCGTAGTGTGCTTTTCGCCGAGCCTCAAAATCTTCCCGTAAAGTATTAAATGCGCTAATGGCTTCTTTGGCTTTCTCATCGCTGCTTTTGGGGCCGTCCGATAAATGCAAGGCCAAATTTGCAAACTCATTACTTACAAATGCCCAATCATCGTTTTTTACAATTTCCTCTGCTTTGGCTGCAATTTGTTCATAGAATGCTACCGCATCAACTTCTTCTGCTGTTTTATTTGCTTTTTCTGCTTCTGCACCTTCCATTTCTGCTGTGGTAGCTTCCTCTTCAGCTAGTGCACTCTCTTGTGCATCGGTGGTCACTTCCTTTTCTGCCACTTCAGTCTCGTCCGCGGCTTCAGTTTCTTTTGAGTCGATTTCCTCTGTTTCAGATATCGCAGATTCAGCAGTGGGAGTTTGCTCGGTGGATGTATCCAAAACTTCGGGGGTTTCGGTTACTTCTTTCGCAGATTGAGTATCGGTTTCTTTTGGGGATTCGTTTTGCTCCAGGTTAGTCACTACTACCTTCCTTTCCACTTGGTTCGTTAATTGTACGGCGCTTGCCTACTTCATAATATTCTTCCAAGATAAGAGAACTATATTGGTTTAAGCAACTTAACATGCACCCTATTATAAAAATAGAAAAAGCCGATGGTACATCGGCCTTTCTTTTAACAATTAATAAGTGCTGGTGCGCGCTTAATCTGCTTTGATAAGATGCACATCTCGTTGGGGATACGGCATTTCGATATCATTAGCATCTAACGCCTCCTTGATGGCTTCTAAATTTGAAAAGAAATAATCCCAGTGATCGCTGGTTGATGACCATGCTCGAACCGATAGATTTAACGAACTATCACCCAAGCCGGTAAGCACCACAACGGGTTCAGGATCTTTAAGTGTGCGCTCATCTTTGTTTAATACTTCCAACATAACCTCGCGCGCTTTTTTGATGTCATCGTTGTAACTGATACCAACTGAGAATACTGCACGCCGTGTTTCTCTTGCAGAGTAATTGGTTACTGCAGAGTTCGACAACTGGCCATTTGGTATAACAATTATTTGATTATTCGCCGTTTTTAGTTTTGTGTGCAGGATATCAATTTGCTCTACCGTTCCAGATTCTGAGCCACGCTCTATAAAATCCCCTACTTTGAACGGTTTAAAAAATAGGATGAGTACACCTCCTGCGAAATTCGACAAACTTCCCTGAAGAGCTAAACCAACAGCTAAACCGGCTGCACCAAGAATGGCGATAAAAGAAGTCATTTCTACCCCGAGCATACCCAAAGCAGTTATATAAACGAGTACTTTCAGCAGTATTGATACTATGCCTTTTAGAAAACCTGCTAGCGATGGATCTACATTACTTTTAGTAAGTATTTTTTTAAAGAATCCTGTAAACAGGCTTACGGCCCATAAACCGGCAACCAATACAAGAATTGCTTTCACTAAATTGGGACCGTAAGTAATAACAACATCCCATAACATCTCTGTGTTAAATTCGAAATTTTCCATAGTTAAATTTTAGATTAAAAAAGAGTACGCCAATGATAGGCTCTCATTGGCGTAATTTCATCTTTATATAGCTTTATTACGACGATCTAATACTAGATAAAATCGCCGTTTGCTCTGTTTACAGATTTTTAATTTCGTTAATTAACTCGTCTTTAGTCTTGCCTAATTTTTTTTGCAAGCGCCCAAACAACTCATCTTCTTTACCTTCAACCATAGTTACATCGTCGTCGGTTAACTCCGAATATTCTTGCTTTAATTTTCCTTTCAGTTCGTTCCAATTTCCTTTTATCTGTAAATCATTCATAATATGTAATAGTTAATATTATTTTTTGCTTTATATTATTAACATTAAACCACATAAAATGTTCCCAAAAAACAAAAAGCCTGTTTAAAGCTATTTAAACAGGCTTTTTAAATATAAAAAAGGATATTTATTCAATATCGTATACTTCTTTAAGAATTGCTTTCGCATTTGCATCCTTACCTTGCATTACGCGATGCTGCAGATTAGTAACAATTTCAGATTGTGCTTTCTCGAAGGCCTCTTCTTTTGCTTTTTTTTCGTTCGAGGTCCGTACTAATTCATAAATATCATCGGCTCGAACTACGCTGTAAATGTTATCGCTATTGAACGCATGAGAGCGCAACTCTTCGAACTTTTTGAACACGCGGGGAAAATCTTCACTGTCTTCAGCTTTAGTGATAATCTCGACATCCGAAGGACCTTCGGCGCTTAATGGGGTTTTGCAGAGATAAAATTGATTAAATGTATAATTCATGAACTGTTTTTTATCTGATTGAATTAGTTCGCATCTTTTGCGCTAATATACACAAACCCGTCATACATTTTCATTCGGTGATTACGCAATGCGAATTTATTGGTACTTTTTAAGTCTTATTCTATTAGCAACGGCTTGCCTAAACAGAAATAACTTCACCTCGAATTTAGTAGAAAATGATGTTGTACAGCAGGGTTTTATACTTACTACCGAGGCCTTACCGTTCGACACTACCTACACAAAAGCAGTGGCAAAATTATACCGAGGCAATTCTTTCGTAGCCTCGGGAGCATTTATTTCAGACCAAGGATTATTCATCACCACATACGATCCTGTGCTTAATGTTGTGGCAAGCGATGCTGCCCAAAAAACGTTACTCACAGGTTTTTCGGCCAATAACCGAGAAAACGAGAAACCCATACCAGGCATGTCGCTTCTTGTGTTGATGAAGGAACAAGATGTAACGCACCTATTTGAGGAACAAATTCCGGAAGGATTAAATAATGCACAAATCAGCAGGATGAAACAGCAACTCTCACAAAACATAGTGAATGCTGAATCTCAAGAACGAACAGACGTGTATGTTCAACTTTCGGAGGTAGCTGCCGGTAACCGTCAAATCTTATCCACCTACAAGATCATCTATGACCTAAGACTGGTATGGTCGGACACCATTTCCGATAGCGAATCACCTTTTGTTAACAGCGGGGAACTCTTTGAAGCGGTATCCAACAAAAGCAGTGTACTTCGTGCTTATGTTCAGCCGGACGGACAGTCGGTAGGCTACAATAAATCAAACATCCCTTATTCTCCTTCGGCACATTTTACACTTCCGGCTGCTAAGCAACCCGATCAAGAGGTGTTTATGATGGGATTTCCGGAGCGCACTTTTCGCCTTGATACTTACCGGGCTTTTAATTTCTACCATAATACAACCAATCCGGCCATTATAAATGCTTACGAAGCCTATCAGCAACGGCTCGATCATTCGGCAGAATTAAATACCAATTTTGCTTACACAACATTGTATGATCGCTTCAATACGGCACTGCAAGTGAATCAGTACAAAGCCATTCAGCAAGAGTTTGCAGAAAAGAACATACTAGACTTAAAAAGCGCGGCAGAATTTGATTTACGATTATGGCTCCAAACCGATTCAACAGGAAACAACGCCTACCGCGATATTTTCACTTTTATCGATCAAGCTTACGACATTGCAGAGCAAAATGGGGCTAGTTTTTATGTTACAACTTACGCACTTCGTCTAGGCAGGCTAGATGATGTCGCCAATCTGATAAAGCAATATTACGAAGAGTCTGCACTGGCACAAACGGATCAAGAAATTGAGAAGTTGCGGGGGGAAGTGCTACAAAAGCAGCAACAGATACTGCCTACGCTGGATGTTCAATCCGAAATACGTTTTTTAAGTGATGTTTTAGTTTTTTTCCATCAACTGCCTGCGAACCAGCAAATCCCCGAAATACAACAAATTTTTGAAGGTGTGGTGGTATCCAATCAGCAGGAAACCGCACTGGCTTTTCTAGAGCGGCAAATACCGAATAGTTTTCTATTTGATGTAGCTGCCACTCAACAAGCTATTGACAATGACACCGTATATAACGACTCACTCTTTACCATACTAGATGCCATCCTTTTTGTGAATGATATCAACCGTAACGATTACGCCATCTATCTTGCCTATCAACAACCCGCACAGCAAGTGTTGGTTAAAGCCCTGCAAAAAAGAAATGGGCATGTTTTCCCGGATGCAAATAATACCCTCAGATTTAACAAAGGCTATTTTCGAGAAACATTAAATACGCGGCCGGATGAATACATTCTCACCTATAACGACTTTTCTGCTCGGGCACCCGGCAGCGCTATTTTCAATAAAGGTGGCGAACTGCTAGGGCTCGCAGATCACCGTGTAGCAGATAACTTAATTGCCAATTACTTGTTTATAAAAGCGAATGCTTATTTCTATAGCCTTGATGTGCGTTCCATCGCAGAAAGAATTATGCAAGAAAGCGGGGATTGGGTAAGCGAAATTGCGAACTAGTCGAGTATTCCGCGAAGCACTTTGGGAATCATCATCCATTTTATCTGACAAGTTCCCGGATTGATATGATCCCAACGCGCAGCATAACTTTCGAGGCAAACTAAACCTGCTGTAGGTATGCGAAACGCTGTTTTATCTCTGCCGCCACTTAAAATGGTAGCGGTGGCCTCTATCAACGGATTATGCCCAACAAGCATCACAGTTTCAGTATTCTCGGGAGCACTATGAATTGCCTCGATGTATTTACTCACCGACTCGAAGTATAAATCGCTGTCCCAACGTACAATACTTTCGTCTCTTTTCATCCCTTGCAAACAAAGCTGTGTAGTTTGGCGCGCCCGCTGCGCTGTAGACGACACAATGTGTTCGGGCCGATACTTCGTTTTTCTAAGAAATTTGCCCATTCGGGGCGCATCTTGCAAGCCACGGCCTGCCAATGGTCGGTCGAAATCTTCCAGTTCCGGGTTATCCCAACTGGATTTGGCATGCCGAAGCAGTAAGATGAACTTCATAATTATGCGGCTAGTTTTGGTGGTTTGAATATATGTTTTTTCGCTAACAATGAAAGCAGTATACCACGGGCAAGCATAAACGAAAACATTGCCAACCAGATGGCGTGCACACCAAGCAATTGTAATGTAATATAGTATACAGGGATAAAAACAAATACTGTAGCAACCAACATAGAGTTTCTCATCGGAGGAGTTGCTGTTGCGCCGATGTAAACCCCATCCCAAATAAAACAAATGCTATTTACAATGGGTGCAAATACCGTCCAGATGAGTACCACTTGAATGGATTCGAGTACAATTGTTTGATCGGTAAAAATGGATACAATTTGTTGGCCAAAAAGAGCATAACAAGCCGTTCCTGCCAATCCAATGCCTATACCCCAAACCATGCACCCTTTTATTGCTTCCATCAAACGCTCTCTGTTATTGGCTCCGAAATATCTACCTACCAAACTCTCTGCGGCAAAAGCAAAGCCATCAATCCCATATGCGCTGATGTACCAAAGCTGAAGCAAAATGGTATTAGCAGCAAGAACAACATCCCCGTTTTCCGCAGATTTTGCCGTAAAAAAAGCATAAGAAGTAACCAAGCATAAGGTTCTGATAAAAATATCTGAATTCACCGAAAAGAATTTCTTTAGTGCCTCCAACTGCAGAAGTTCCTCTCGAACAATGGCTATTCCTTTTATATGATAGTTACGCGCATACAACCAAACTGCAAAACCCACAGCAAAATAACTTGCAATTAAGCTACCCCATGCCACACCCGCAACATTCATATTGTATTTCAGCACAAAAATCAGATTCAGCACAATGTTAAGGGCATTCAGTAAAATGGTTACATACATTGGGTAGCGTGCATTTTGCATTCCCAAAAACCACCCGTTTAAGCCAAATAATGCGAGTGTTGCAGGTGCTGCAAATATCCTAATAGAAAAATAAACTTGTACATACTCTTCCACTTCAGTTGAAGCATTTACCACTAGTAACGATAGTTTTAAGATGGGAAGTTGAAGGAGAATAATGAGTATACTCAGGCTAAATGCCACTAGCAGCACTCTCGCAAGAATTATTCTAGTTTCCTTGGTTTGATTTGCTCCAAACGCCTGAGCCACCAATCCGGTAGTTCCCATTCGCAGGAAACCAAACCCCCAAAAAATAAAATCAAAGATGATGCTGCCAACCGCAATTGCACCTAAGTAGTATACAGCATCTAAATGGCCGATAACTGCGGTATCAACGGCACCTAATAACGGAACCGACAAATTGCTGATTATATTAGGAATCGCGAGCTGTAGTATTCTTCGATTCAAAATTTACCCATCTTTTTTTTCTTTAAAGATCGATTGCGCTGTTCTTACCATTAAATTATTTATGTGTTACTTTTTGGTTGGTTGTGTAGGTTGCATCTATAAAGGGGTGCATGTATTTTCATGCCACTTTAACTAAGCACACAAATTAACTAATAATCTGCTTCTCAAATGGATATCGATACCCGTAATAAAATTTTAAGTGTGGTTCTTGGAATTATCATTATTGCACTTTCGTGGTTGCTCTACGATTCAATTGTAACTCCTTATCAGGAAGTTAAGGAAAGAGAAGCAGAAACCGAGCGGGTTCGTACGCGCATGCTTACCCTAAAAGATGCGCTTGTGCAATATGATAGCCGTTACGGGCATTTCCCACCAACCGAAGGTGGGCTAGACAGTATTGTTACCTATTTATCTACCGATTCCCTGATGATTGCTATGGGTGATACGTTGTTCCGTCAGGCTCCACCGCTAGAATATTCCCCGGAAACAATGATTGTTACTCCAAGAGCCTCAGGCGCGCGGTTCATCTATACCCACGTTGACACTACTCGTCCGCCACTGTATTTACTCGAAGATCCCGACACAGATGATGCCATTGGTAGTTTGAGCAGAACAACCATGCGTAACGCCCCTAACTGGAATTAATGAATGAGTCTGCCCCTAATTTAGGAGTCTCATTTTTTTCAGACCGGCTTTATTACGCCATCAATGATCCTTCTGGGGATGCTGTTTTAACCGAAATTGGAAGTTTTAATTTCAATTTTAACATTGCAAACGCAATCAGAACACAGCATCCCAACCAATATCCTCATATCCAAAACACTATTGAGGGGCTTGTTACAGAACACGGTATAGGATCAGTTCACGCACTTACTATTCCCAGCGACGAATGCTGGACGGCCCTACCAAAGGTAGTGTACGATAATGCTGATGAGCGCGAAGATCATCTATCCATTTTAATGAAAGGAGTGTCTCGCGAAGAAATTGAACCAACCTGGCATGCGGTTTCTAAAAGTCAGCGCAAATTTCTTTGTATAAGGCGCACTTCTATTATGGGCGGATATGCTCACCTCTCCAAAAAAGTGGGCACCACCGATTTTTCCAGCGATTTTGAAATTGCTGCCCAATGGTCGGCCTTTCATAAGCCCGGAGGGTCATTTCTTATGATTGGGTGCCATAAAAATGTGATTTCGGTGACTTCTTTTATGCTTGGCAGATTTAGAGCTGCAACCTACATTAAATTCGATCAACCCGAAGATCTCCCTTACCATTGGCTGCAACAATCCATGCATTCTAAATGGCTAAAAGGTTTGCATGAACATACCTATCTATTTGGCAAAAAATGCCACGAAATTCAGAAAGTACTTTCGCACTTTTGGGATAAATCATCCGAAGTTTCAACGCTAAACACGCTCGATCAAATGGGTGTGATGGCCGAAGAAACCACTTATGGTTTTGACTTAGCGGAGGCTTTTCCTGCTATTTTGTTGAGTTTGGGGTAAAAAGTGTTCAATAAAGCTCAAGCTAAACTCTTAACTTTGAGCTAAAGAAACCAAATCAACCAGCATTGCCATGCGGATCATCACCGGAAAACTAAAAGGTCGAAGAATTACCATCCCAAAAGGATTAGACGTACGCCCAACAACCGATCGCACCAAAGAAAGCATTTTTAACAAAATAGAAGTGTATAAGTATTTGGATGGCGCTACGGTGTTAGATCTGTTTGGCGGATCCGGAAATCTTGGTTTTGAGGCCATCTCGCGAGGAGTTAAAAATGTGACCTTCGTAGAAATCGATCCTAAAAATGTAGCACTCATTGAAAAAACAGCGCAGGAGTTTGGAGTAGATGCTCAGGTACGTCCCATTGTGTCGGATGTGCAACGTTTCCTGAATGGAATGCCTATCCCTTATGATTTCATCTTTTGTGATCCGCCCTACAACTATGAGTGGATGGAGGAAATGATTGCTCAGATTCTTGAAAATAATTGGTTGAAAGAAGATGGTTGGTTTATTCTGGAGCACGATAAATACCACAACTACAAAGAGCATCCGCACTGTTTTTTCAGCAAAGCCTACGGACGTACAACCGTTAGTATTTTTGAGAAGCATCCGGTAGATTCCAACGACAATTAACAATCATTCGATCCTATTGATTTTGTCATTTCGAGTGAAGCGAGAAATCTACTGTGTAAATTAACGCCTGATTTTAGATTTTCTCCTCCGGTCGAAATGACAAATCTGATTTTTTGATCATTGAACATTCCACATGAACACTCTCGCACTATACCCCGGCTCTTTCGATCCCATTACTTTCGGCCATCTCGACATTTTGGAACGAGCTGCCAATCTATTTGAGCGGGTTGTGGTTACGGTTGCCGTAAATAAAGAGAAAAGCGGAGTTTTTACAGGCGACGAACGGGTAGAACTCATCAATCAATGTTTGGAAGGCAAAGAGTGGGCAAAAAGTATTGAGGTCGATCAGTTTACCGGATTGTTGGTTAATCACGCTAAAAAGCTAAAAGCAAAGACATTGGTTCGTGGGGTACGACAAATTTCTGATTTCGAGTACGAGTTCCGAATGGCGTTAACTAACAAACGCCTTGCACCAGAGGTTGATACCATCTTTTTGATGCCTGATGAGGAGTTCACGTTCATTTCGGCATCTCTGGTTAAAGAAATCGCTTATTGGGGCGGCGACCTTTCCTCTTTTGTGCCGGTAAATGTAGCCATAGCTTTGCAAGAGAAATACGCCAAATAAATTCGAACAGGCCACGCTCTTCACCTTGTTCCTTAGTTCATTTTACCCGAATTTCCCGATTCACTCACACAATAGGTTTACGAAATAATGATTTCACAACGCGCGCAAAAACTCCAACCATCTGCAACACTAAAAGTAACCGGAAGGGCTAAAGAACTAAAGAGAGAAGGCAAAGCGATTGTATCGCTAAGTGCCGGTGAACCCGATTTTAAAACGCCCGGGTATATTTGCGAAGCGGCCATCGAGGCTATAAATAATGGTCAGCACGGGTACACGATGAATCCGGGAACACCAGAGCTACGCGAGGCTATCTCAGCAAAATTACAGCGCGAGAATAACTTAAATTACGATCCCTCTCAGATTATATGCTCGAATGGAGCTAAACAATCGGTGGGATTTGCAATTTTAGCCACCATTGATGCCGGTGATGAAGTAATTATACCTGCTCCTTACTGGGTTTCTTATCCCGAAATGGTGAGGTTAGCAGAAGGAACTCCGGTAACCGTTCGCACCTCTTTCGAGAATAATTTCCGACTCACTCCTGATCAACTTGAAGAGGCTATCACTCCCAATACAAAACTGCTTATTCTTTGCTCGCCATCTAACCCAACCGGTTCCTGCTACAGCAAAGCGGATTTGGAAGCTCTCGCGGAGGTACTTCGAAAATACCCTGATATTTTGGTGCTTTCGGATGAGATTTATGAATACATCGTATTTGAAGATGAGCATGTGAGTATTGCAAATGCAGCTCCGGATTTGAAAGATCGTGTGATTTTAATCAACGGCTTTTCGAAAGGTTTTGCCATGACCGGCTGGCGGTTGGGTTACCTCGCTGCACATCCCGATATTGTTAAAGCTGTGAGTAAGATTCAAAGTCAGGAAACTTCAGCTCCTTCTACCATTTCTCAGGCTGCGGGATTGGCGGCCTATTCCAACGATTTGAGCGAAGTTCATTCTATGCGGGATGAATTCAAAAAACGTCGCGATTTTATGGTAGAAAGCCTCAATGCTATTGATGGAGTGGATTGCTTTACTCCGGGTGGCGCTTTTTATGTATTCCCGGATATTTCTGTGCATTTGGGCAAATCCACGCCTGATGGGAATAAGCTTGAGACTTCTACTGATCTCTGCCTTTACCTTTTGGATGAATTCGGCTTAGCCGTTGTTCCGGGTGATGCATTTGGCGAACCAAATGGTTTACGTATGAGTTATGCAGCAAGCGTTAAAGATTTGGAAGAAGCGATGGATAGATTCAGAAATGGTCTGAGTTCGTTGCGTTGATCAATCCTATGCATACCGATCGATTGCGTATCGATGCGTTTTCGTATGATGACATATCGTTTATTCGTGAACTAACCAACAGCCCGAGTTGGCTTGAACATATTGGCGATCGTAATATTAACTCAGATCAGGATGCGATCAAATATCTCGAAACGGGACCACTCTCAAGTTATAACGTGCACGGTTTCGGGTTGATGCGTGTAGTGCTGTCATCAAGTAATCAGCCTATTGGCATGTGTGGTTTTCTTAAACGTGATCAATTAGCTTATCCCGACCTCGGTTTTGCATTTCTTCCCGGATTTCAAGGAAAAGGGTACGCCTTTGAGGCATCGAAAGCTTTATTGGATTGGGCATCAAGCAACTTGAAATCCAACTATGTACTTGCGATCACTTCTCAGACTAATCAGCGCTCTATTAAACTCTTAGACAAGCTTGGTTTTGAAGAAACTCATCCTGTTACGATGAATAAGCAACCATTAAAGCAGTTCCAATTTCAGCTCGATCGACCTTAAATCTTATACTTTATCTACTACCAGTTTATAGGTTGGATCTTCCAACACGTTTATGTCGATGATTTCATCAGCGTTCTTAAGCAATCGAACACAATCTTTACTCAAGTGACGTAAATGCACACGCTTTCCAACTTTCTGATACCGCTCGGTAATTTTGTTCAACGCCTCAATGGCCGACATATCTACCACTCGACTTTCCGCAAAATCGATAATGATTTCATCGGGATCGTTTTGGATATCAAACTTGGAATTAAACATACTTACCGATCCAAAAAATAACGGACCATAGATTTCGTAGTGCTTGATTCCATTTTCGTCGATGTGTTTTCTGGCACGGATTCTTTTTGCGTTATCCCATGCAAAAACAAGAGCTGCTATAATCACTCCAATCAAAACAGCTAGCGCAAGGTTGTGTAACACGGCAGTTACCAAAGTTACTAGCACCATCACAATAATATCAGAAACCGGCATGCGATTGAATGTGCGTAAACTTGCCCATTCAAACGTTCCGATGGCAACCATTATCATCAATCCGGTGAGCGCGGCCATGGGCATGCGCTCAATTAAGGAAGCACCAAACATGATGAAAACGAGCAACATCACCGCAGCCACAATTCCGGATAATCGTGCTCTTGCACCGGCAGAAACGTTGATCAAACTCTGACCGATCATAGCGCAGCCACCCATCCCCGAAAAGAAGCCGGAGAGAATATTTGCAATTCCCTGAGCCGCCGCTTCCTGATTGCCACTTCCTCGTGTTTCAGTAATTTCGTCGATGATATTTAGAGTAAGCAAGCTCTCGATTAACCCCACACCCGCCATAATTGCCGCGTAAGGGAAAATGAGCATCAACGTATCGAGGGTGAATGGAACTTGAGGGATATGAAATGGGGGGAACCCACCTAAAATAGAAGCAATATCGCCCACGGTTTTTGTTTCAATTCCGAATGCGACTACAATTCCGAATACGCTTAAAATTGCTACTAACGAAGCAGGAATCGCCTTACTGATTTTTGGTAATCCCCAAATGATGAGCATCGTTAAGGCAACCAATCCCACTAAGAGATACAATGGTTCACCGGTTAACCAACTTCCATCGGCGGCTTTAAACTGATCGAGCTGAGACATAAAAATGATGATCGCTAACCCATTCACAAATCCGAAAATTACCGGATGCGGCACTAACCGCATCAATTTACCGAGCTTAAGTACTCCTGCTGCAACTTGTAAAATTCCTGCCAACACTACGGTTGCAAAGATGTATTCAACGCCATGCGATTTTGCCAGCGCAACTAAAACCACGGCAACCGCGCCGGTGGCACCGGAAATCATTCCCGGTCGCCCGCCGATTAAAGAAGTAACTAAACCCATCATAAATGCAGCATAGAGTCCGGTAAGTGGGGAAAGTCCGGCAATGAGTGCGAAGGCAACTGCTTCAGGAATCAGCGCCATAGCTACGGTTAAGCCCGAAAGAATTTCAGTTTTATAATTTATCGGCTGCGAAAAGTCGAAAAGGTTTAAAATACGATCCATTAAAGCGTTTGCTCTTGAAAAATTTGTGTGTGATGAATTTTTGCAAAGCCTTAAAGATACGCATTACCACTGGCCTATATGATTTTTTGAAGGATTAAAAATCAGAATGAATCCATTACAAATTTCATCCACTTGAAAGCGTTTTTTTAAGCTTCAACTATGCCATTTCAATACCCAGCTCGTTGATTAGCCTGTCAACCCCTTCGATAACTTGAATTAGTTTTGGCTAATTTGTGTTTATTCTGTGCTTGAAAAAATTGCAGATTTGAATAATTGGTTTCTGTATTGGCACACAAATTGTATTGCTCCCGATCATCAACAAAACAAACAAAAAATTAGACAATGCCTACGTACGAGTATAAACGTGAAGATGGAAGTACTTTCGAGATTATTCAGAAAATGAGTGAATCGCCGTTAACCGAGTGCCCTACCACCGGGCAAAAAGTGCGCAGGGTAGTTTCGGGTGGCAGTGGAGTAGTGTACAAAGGTGAGGGCTGGTACGTAACCGACTACAAAAACGGAGGCAGCAAAAAGCCCGAAACTTCTTCCTCCGATAAATCTCCAGAAAAGAGTACCAACGAATCCACTGAAAGCAAACCAAAGAGCGAAAAAGCCACTCCACCCAATGAGTAGGCTCGAAGAAGCACAAGAAGTGTTAATCGCTAATTGGCGGGATGGATACACCGTTCCAAGTCCGTTGCTCTATCCGTTTCAATGGTTATGGGATTCCGGTTTTATCGCTCTCGGTTACGCACATTTTGATGAAGATAAAGCTTGGAGCGAAATTAATGCACTGTTTAAAGGACAGTGGAAAAATGGTTTTTTGCCGCACATCATTTTTCATCAGGAAAGCGATCAATATTTTCCCGGGCCGGATGTTTGGCAAACGCACACTTTGGATAAAGCCCCAACATCCCCAAAAACATCCGGAATTACCCAGCCGCCAGTTCTGGGTTTTGTACTAGAGCAACTTTTCGAGCAGACTAACAATCTCGAAAAAGCCACTGAACTAGCTCGTAACATCATCCCGAAAATCAAGGCTTTCCATCAGTATTTGTACACCGAGCGTGACCCGAATAACGAAGGCTTGGTCTACATACGCCATAATTGGGAATCCGGTTTAGACAATTCCCCACTTTGGGATGATGCCCTGCAACGAATCCACGCTCCAAAAAAAGATCTTGCATCCATCCGGCGAGATTTAGCACATGTGAAAGCGGATAATCGCCCCTCGAATGACGAGTATTTAAAATACATCTGGCTGGTTGAGCACTTTGTGGAATGTGATTATGAAGAAGAAAAAATTCGGGAACACTGTCCTTTTCTCATTCAGGATCCGGTATTTAATTCCCTTCTGATTGCCTCGAACGAAGCATTATTTCGATTGAGCGAGAAAATCGGAAACCCTGATATGGATTTTCTTAACTGGGCTATTGCCGGAAAAAAGGCGATGAACTCAAAGCTATGGGATGAGGCTTCTGCCAATTATTTGGGGTACGATTTAGTGACCAATCAACAAATAAATGCGCCTTCTAATGCAGGATTTATAGCTGCTCTTTTTGCAGAAATACCAAACTCAAATCAGCTTGACCGAATTATTAGTACGCACTTTTCGAACTTCTCGGATGATGATTTTCGAATGATGCCTACCGTAATGCCTGATGATCCACTTTTTGAGGGCAAACGCTATTGGCGAGGTCCGATCTGGATCAATACCAATTGGTTGTTGATTCGAGGACTCCAAAAAAATGGAGAAAGCACTTGGGCTGATAAAGTGCGGGAACACACGCTCGAACTAATCGAAGAGTTTGGCTTCTACGAATATTTTCATCCCTCTAAGCATGCACCCGAAGCTTGCGGAACGCCCATGTTTTCGTGGTCTGCCGCTTTATATCTCGACTTGATTCATCGACCGTAGTGCGTTAAAATTAGCGCATGACAACAATCGACTGGATTATAATTATTGGGTACCTGCTGGGCTTGGTGGGAATGAGTATTTATTTAGGGCGCGGGCAAACAAGTCAGGCCGATTATTACGTTGGCAATCGCAACATTCCCTGGTGGGCCGTTGGAATTTCAACGATGGCAACCCAAACATCAGCCATTAGTTTTATTTCCATTCCTGCTTTTGTTGCTCTTAAAGATGGCGGTGGGCTCACGTGGCTTCAGTACGAATTGGCCGTTCCCCTTGCCATGATTTTGGTGATGGTTTTCCTGATCCCCTTTTTCCGCAAACTTGAGCTAGTTTCGGTGTACGAATATCTGGAATTGCGATTTGGTCCATCTGTTCGAAATCTAATAAGCGGGGTATTTTTGTTGAGTCGGGGATTAGCTACCGGGGTTGGACTTTACGCCAGCGCCATTGTGCTTTCCGTTGCGCTCGATCTTCCACTTTGGAGCACCATTCTTATGATCGGGGTCATCACTATCATTTACGATACCATTGGCGGTATTTCGGCGGTTATTTATTCGGATGTGATTCAGATGGTGGTGCTTTTGGGCGGAATCATCGTGTGTATTTTTTACGCTGCTGCCGAAATTGGTGGATTTGGTGCCATGTTTACCGCCATGCCCGCAGAGCGATTAACGGCCACCGACTTCTCAACCGGTTTAGGTGATGGGGGCGCAGTTCCATTTTGGGCATTTCTGTTCGGAGGCTTTTTTCTTTACGCTTCTTACTATGGCACCGATCAAAGTCAGGTGCAGCGTGGTTTGTCGGCAAAGTCGGTGGATGAAGCCAAAAAAGCTTTGATGCTAAATGGATTGGCTCGGTTTCCACTCACTGTTCTGTATATCCTTCTGGGGATTGCTGCTTTTGCCGTGTATCAATCCACACCCGAACTTTCTTCCGCAATTCCTGCTGATAAACCCGATTATTTAATTCCCGAATACATCTTACTGATGTTGCCCACCGGATTACGAGCCTTACTCTTTGCCGCTTTATTGGCCGCAGCAATGTCGAGTTTAGATTCGGCATTGAATTCTCTTTCTGCTTCTACCATGCGCGATTTTGTGAGCAAATGGAAGCAGGATTCTGATCAAATACACTTGGGAAAAATTACCACGGTAATCTGGGGTATTCTGGTTACGGGATTCGCTTTTATCGTGGGTGGAATTTCGGATACTGTGATTGAAGCCATTAACAAAATCGGATCAGCTTTTTACGGACCAATTCTGGCAGCGTTTCTAGTTGGTATCCTAACACGTAAAGTAACCACACACACCATGTTTATTGGTATTGTTGTAGGAGTTGGCTTCAATATTACACTTTGGCTTACATCCGCTAATATTTACTGGATGTGGTGGAATCTGTTTGGATGTGTACTTACCGGCTTTACGGCCTGGATTTTAAGTATTTCGAACACCACACTCTCACCCGAAAAATATCATATCACCTTTCAGGGATTACTCGAACGCGAACAAGCATGGACTTCTCGCTATCTCTTTCTGATCGGTTATTTCCTTGCGATTCTTACCGTTGTATTGGTTTTGTAATCCCGTTGATAATACTGCGAGAGTATTAAAAACAGGCTTAATGTTCATATTATCTGAATGGGGCTTTTTGTATTTTGCGAACGACTATTCAAATAAGCCTATTCCTATGAAAAAAGCTGTCGTTTTACTGGGATTTATTCTCTTTCTTACACAATGTAAATCTGCAACAAATGGCCCTGATTCGGGAGATGATACCGACTTAAATGGCTACAACGAAACTACTTTTTTTAAAACCGACGGCACGGAAATATTGAATCGACAAGGAGAGCCTGTTGTAATTCGTGGATTTGGCCTTGGCGGTTGGTTGATGCCTGAAGGCTACATGTTTAACATGCCCGGCGATTTTGGCCCAACCAAACTGAGAAATGCGATCGAAGATCTTATCGGTGCGGCCGAAACTGAGCGTTGGTTCGATGAATTCAGAACCAATTATGTACAAGAAGCCGATATCATTGCCATGAAAGAATGGGGAGCCGATCACATTCGAATTCCCTTCAATCATAAGGTTTTTTATGATATTGATACGCAGGAATTTAATGAACGTGAGTTCGAGCGGTTAGATCAGGTTTTGATATGGTGTAAGCGTCACCGTCTCGATGTAATTCTAGACATGCACGGAGCACCGGGCGGACAAAGCAACAAAGAAATAGCCGACAGCGATGGGGTAGCCCGACTCTGGACTGAATACGAAACGTATATGCCTATCACCATCAAAATATGGACTGAAATTGCGCGGCGGTATGCTGATGAAACCATCATTATTGGCTATGATTTACTAAACGAACCAGTTACGCCCGACGGATATGGTGCTGAGGATGTACTCCGTTTCCACACCGATATCATCCCAGAAATCCGAAAAGTGGATCAAAATCATATTTTATTTATCAATGGTAATTATTTTTCAACAACTTTCGATCTACTAGATCAAATACCCTCACAAGCAGAAAATGTAGTTTTTGCCTTCCACAAATATTGGAACGAAACCGATCAAGGTACGATCAATTATTTATTAGATCTCAGGAATCGAACCCAGACTCCCCTTTGGCTGGGTGAATCCGGTGAAAACTCTAACCCATGGTTTTATGAAACCACACGGTTAGTGGAAAGTAATGGGATCGGCTGGAACTGGTGGACGCACAAAAAATTAGGGACCATCACTTCGCCACTATCAGCAAACGGTAATCCGAACTACAACAAAGTGGTGGAATACTGGAAAGGAAATGGTCCGCGGCCATCTGCAGAAGAAGCACGTGATGGATTATTTAAAATGGCGGCCGATTTAGCTATCGACAAAACGGAATTCCGCCCCGATGTTGTTGCGGCTCTTTTTTCTCCGGATTTTGGTTCTCAAAACCAACCTTATACCGACCTCTCCATTCCTGGCGATATTGCAGCCGTATACTACGATATCGGGAATAACGGAGTTTCTTATTACGATACCGAGTACAAGCGCGTAAGTAGCGACGACGATCAAAATAACGGAAATAACGGTTGGTCGATGAGAAATGATGGGGTAGATATTGAGGCAAACGATTCTAATCCTTCCGGATATAATATTGGCTGGACAGACGACCAAGAGTGGCTTGAATACACGGTAAATGTTACCGAAGCTCGTAATTATACGGTAAAAGCCCGGGTATCATCACCACAGTCAGGCGGAAGATTCCGGGTAAGAGTTAATGGAGTTCCTGTTGGTGCTGATGCCAGTGTGCCCAATACAGGTGGATATCACAATTGGCAAGAAATAACCTTAGGTGCCGATGACATTGACGCCGGTACGGCACTAATTCGAGTTGAAATTCTAACCGGTGGATTTAATTTTAGCCAACTAAGTTTCGAATAATCTTAGTACTATACTTGTATGAGCACTTCGTATCAACAGGCCGTAGATCAGTTCGTCGAACTTTGGGGCAACATGGCTTCTTCGTGGGGCATCAATAAAACGATGTCGCAGATTCATGCTTTGTTGTATGCCGAGTCGCACCCGATGGATACCGATGCAATCATGACTAAGCTTGATATCAGTCGCGGAAATGCGAACATGAATTTACACCGGTTGCTGGAATGGGAGCTCATCAAAAAAGTAAACTACCCACGCGATCGAAAAGATTATTACTCGGCCGAAACTGACATCTGGAAAATTGTTTCCACCATCATAAAAGAACGGCAACAACGGGAAATTGCTCCAATCCGAGCAGAGTTATTGGAGTGTATAAAAACCCTAGAACAAGGCGGACTCGAAGATCAGGAGAGCAAGGATTTTAAGCAGCGCATTGAAAATTATTACGATTTCCTCGAAATGTTCGAACGTTTTACCGATGCGCTTCTGCCCTACATCAACAAGAAAAATCTCGGTTTTTTAAAGCAGTTGATTAAGCTGGTTGAAGTGAAAGAATCACTGAAAGACAGTTTTAAAGGTGGCGAAAAAATCTAACAGAGCCCGTGGTGATGAAGCCGAAGACCTAGCCTGTGAGTATCTCATCGAAAAAGGGTATCGGATTTTGGAGCGCAATTATTACGCAGGGCATTCCGAAGTAGATATCATCGCAAAAATCGGTGAAATTGTAGTTTTTATTGAAGTGAAGATGCGTTCGAGCACCGGATTCGGAAACCCCATCGAGTTTGTGAACGAAGCTAAAATGGAGCACATTTATCATGCCGCAGAATACTGGACTCAGCAAACCAAACGCTTTGATGCTCCGCAGCGCTTCGATGTTATCGGCATTTTAAAAAAGAAAGGACAGCCTCCCAAAATCACACATCTCCAAGATGCTTACCGATAAAATTTAGGTTGGCAAATCTTCTCATTTAGCTCGACTTTATGCCGATGTCTGAACACATGAGATTTATTGATTATCTGCGCAGTTTTCTGGGTATCCTGTTATTTGTGATACTCTTCATTATTGCGATTCCACTCATTTTGGTGATTTTATTGCTTTCTTTCGGCAAAGCCACCGATTTTGTGATCCGCACATTTGCCCCTGCAATCGCCCGACCTGTTTTATGGGTGATCGGAATTCGATTCAAAGTTAAGCACCATGGAAAACCTTATGATGGCCCGGCTGTAGTTATCATCAACCACTCCTCAACACTGGACATTTTAACCATGATGGCAGTTGGGATGGATAAAATTCGATTTGTTGCCAAATGGGAGCTCCAGTATTTCCCTTTCTTTTTTATTGTGGGAAGACTTACCGGACAGGTATTCATCAAACGCCAAAAAAGAGAACAAGCGATAAATACACTCACCAGCACCTACGACCGATTAAAACGACAGCAACTTTCGGTGATGGTAGCTCCAGAAGGCTCACGAAAACATGAAGGAATTATCGGTCCGTTTAAAAAAGGTGCTTTTCGGATGGCTATTGATTTGAACTATCCGATTTTGCCCATTTACTTTGAAGGTAACAATCGTCTTAGTTTTGGTGGCTCCATAATGGCTAGAAGCGGTGAACTCACTGCGCACATTCACCCAACGGTCGACACATCTGATTGGAGTTTGGAAACCATTAATGAACACATTCGCGAAGTGAGGGCGTTGTATTTACACTGGGCCGGAGTAGACGAAGAATCAAACTCTCGGCACGAGATACTGCACACTAAATAATTCGTTTTTATCGGTCCAAACCTGCTCTACTTCGAACCACGGAGCAACAATTCCCGAAAATTCTTCTTGGGTATATTTATGGGAATTTTCAGTGTGCAGATACTCTCCTTTCTCGATCTGAAAAACTTGCCCATTTATCTGGACAGAATGCGATTTTGTGGCATACAATCGCATTTCGATACAACCCTTTTCTTCCACCCAAAGCGCTTTGTGCTCGAATAGATCAGGGTCAAAGTCTGCATCAATTTTTCGATTCAAATGCACCAGCATATTTTTGTTGAACGCAGCGGTAATTCCTTTTGAGTCGTTATAAGCCGCTTCCAGAATATTGATGTCTTTTTTAAGATCTACACCTATCAAAACTCCACCTTGTTTACCAACGATATCGGCAATCACAGAAAAGAAACGCTGAACGGTGTTCAGTTTGAAATTCCCGATTGTGGATCCGGGAAAAAACACAATGCGGCGCGCATCCGGATGTGTATCAGGCAACTCAAACGGGCGGGTATAATCGGCCTCAAGAGGCTCAATATCGATGTTCGGATATTCTTTTCGCAATTGATCAGCCACTTTGAACAAGTAATCGCCCGAAATATCAATGGGTACATAGCAGCGAATTGAATCCATTTTGTCGAGTAAGATTCGGGTTTTCTCACTACTGCCACTCCCCGGCTCAATCAACTCGATATTATCACCCAGTTTTTCCGCCATTTCGTCCAGGTAATACTCCAGAATCATCCGCTCGGTACGGGTTGGATAATATTCCTCCAACTCGGTGATTTCATCGAAGAGTTGAGATCCCTTTTCGTCGTAAAAATACTTGCTGGGCAACTGTTTCGGGAAGCTTTTCATCCCCTCAATAATCTCTTGAGTAATGGTATTCGTTTTCGTCAAAGTATCTTCCATAATTATCGTGCCAGCCGAATACCACTAAATTGCCACCGTGCATTGGCATGGAAGAAATTGCGATACGTTTTTCTGATATGAGATTTTGAAGTTGCACAAGAACCGCCGCGCAACACATATTGATTGGCCATAAATTTGCCATTGTATTCGCCCAATGCGCCGGGTAAAGGCTTATAATTTGGATATGGCGAATAACTGCTCATCGTCCACTCCCACACATCTCCATACATTTGAGCTAATGCATTCGGTGCATTTGGTGTTGCCGTAGGATGAAAATGATCGTCATCAACAAAATTTCCGCTAATCTCTAAATTTCCGCACGCATGTTCCCATTCCTGCTCGGTGGGTAAGCGGCATCCTTTCCAACGGGCAAAAGCATCAGCTTCAAAATAACTAACATGTGTAACCGGCTCCTCGTTTTCAACCTTTCTGGCTCCGGATAAAGTAAAATTCATCCACTCTCCATCGCGCTTAAACCAATACAACGGTGCTTTCCAATCTTCCTGTTGTACGGTCGACCACCCCTCATCCAGCCAAAGTTCTGAGCGCTCGTAGCCACCATCATGAATGAACTCCAGATACTCGCCATTGGTAATCAAGCGATTGGCCAACTCAAATTGCTGAACAAATGTTTTGTGTTGTGGATGCTCGTTATCGTAGGTAAACTCATCGCCGGAGTTGCCGATCTCGACAATTCCTTCGTCAAACGAAATCCAAGTGAGTGGGTTCGTAGGTGCGCTTTCCCGAAGTTCACGTTCTTTGTACGTTGGAAGCAACGGATTTTGAGCCAGCAAATATTTCAGATCCGTCAGAATTAATTCCTGATGTTGTTGCTCGTGATGATTTCCAATCTCAACGACTTTAGCAGCTTCCCTCCAGGAATTTTCATCACAATTTTCGATGAAGTTCTGAACCTGTTCGTTCACATATTCCCGATATTCGAACACTTCAGAAACGGTGGGGCGCGACAACAAGCCACGCTTAGCCCGAGTAAAAGGCACGCCAGTTTGCAGATAGTAAGAATTAAAAAAATACGCATACTGTGGATGCATACTTTCGAAGGATGCATCAAACTTCCCTAACACAAAAGTTTCGAAAAACCAGCTGGTATGGGCAAGATGCCATTTTGCCGGACTCGCACTCTCCATGGGTTGAATTACGAAATCCTCGGTTTCTAGAGGTTCTACCAGATAATGCGTAAACGCTCGAATTTTTTGAAACTGATTTAGAAGGTTCTCTCTACTTAATCTATATGCAAGCTCATTTTCGGTAATAGAATTCATCGGCCGTAAGAATTTTAATAATATCCTTAGTAATGTACCGAAACCAAATCAAAGGAGAAAAAAATATGGGGTTAAGAAATATTTACCCCGAAAAAACCACCCTACTTATCTCTGTAAAAATAGATTTTCTTATTTACACTATCACGCCGACTTTTAACGGTAAAATCTTTACCTCTGCAAAATTGATATACGGCCGTTCGCATTGAATTTACGCCCTTTTCGTTCGAATACGATACTTCTATAGCTTGCCCATTCGGCTTTAATTTTTCGATGGCCTCTAACAGCGGCCTGAATTTTGAAGACCTCTTTTTAGAGGATTTGATGTTAGATCGCTTTACAAATTTTATTTCCACAATACTATACGCTAAAGTTATTACTCCAAATCTATAATTTTTTTACAAAGAACAGTACAAACTTAAGAAATATTAATATACGATTGTATATACAACAACATTTTTGATGTTGATGAATTTTATAATCAGATCTCGATATTTGATTTAATTTTGAGGACTAATTTTTTCTAAAAAACGGCAAAATTCGGTCTTTTCCTTCTTCCTCTCGAACCGAACCACCGGTTCGGTATGCGTTCTTGAACCACTGGTTCATTTTTTTGATTGCTGTAAGACAATTAGTGGAACCAGTGGTTCCATATTAGCATCACGAACCCGTGGTTCGTGACGAGGGGAAGGAGAATATTTTCATTTCGAATGAGCGTATGCGAAAGAGAAATCTACTGTTTGGTAATAGAACTCCTTAGATCTCTCTCCGCCACTTGGCGGATCGAGATGACAAAGCTTTGGGCCATTTAATCGAGATCACTCCTATTCAATAACTTCTATAATAAAATTCTTTGATGGATTGCTTGATGAAGGATCTTCATCAATCACAAGAACTGCTATCTCATAATTACCCGCATTCTTTGGTGTATCCCATATTGTTATTGGTGAACTTGTTGTTCTTATTTCTGAGTCAGCTAATCCCCAAGTAAATTCATAGTTATCCAGATTTAAGCTATCAGAAATAATTACCTCAAATTCTACTTGAGAATTTGTTTTTATGATCTCGGGATTAGTTCTCAATTCTAAAATCGTGGTATTGAAGATCGGATCCTCATCAATATTTCCATCGCATGAAGTGACAATTAGTAAGAGAGTAATCGATATGAGGATGAGGTTATTCAAAGCTAATTATTAAGAGATGAACAGTAATAAAATAGTTTGTTACTTGATTTTCAATGAGTGAAAAGTAGTTTAGCTACATCTCATTTTTACTCAATTATGGTTATCAAATATTCTTTAAAAGGATCACTTGATAATGGGTCTTGATCAATAACATGAACAAGTAAATCATAATTACCCGCATTCTTTGGTGTATCCCAAACCATCTTTGCAGTAGTAGTTGTTCTAACTTCTGAGTTGGCAATTACCCAAGTAAATTCATAGTTATCCAGATTTAAGCTATCAGAAATAATTACCTCAAATTCTACTTGAGAATTGGTTTTTATGATCTCAGGATTAGTTCTCAATTCTAAAATCGTGGTATTGAAGATCGGATCGTCATCTATATTTCCATCGCATGAAGTGACAATTATTAAGAGAGTAATCGATATGAGGATGAGGTTATTCAATGCTTTTTAGAATTCCTTTCTTATGCCGAACCACCGGTTCGGTATGCGTTCTTGAACCACTGGTTCATTTTTTTGATTGCTGTTAGACAATTAGTGGAACCAGTGGTTCCATATTAGCATCACGAACCGGTGGTTCGTGACGAAAAAAATTATTCGTTAACTCATTAATTAACATTAAAAAAGAATCTTCCGATGACATTGTCTTTACCAGGAGATGAAACACTTACAACACCGCTCACCCTACCTTCATCTTCCTTAACCCGAAAGGTTATGCTATTTTCTTCTGAATATTTAGCAGCATGAATTCCAACCCCCCAAGAATACCTCAAATTTGAATCTAAACTATCTTTTATAACACAAGTTATTGTTAAAGTATCGCCAACTGAAACAACATTACCTGGAGAAAAAGTAAACTCAAGTATTTCAGTCGCAGGGATCTCTTCTAAATCTTTGGCTCCACCTATGTTCAAATCACAACTTTGTAAAAGGCTAGTTAGTGCAACTAAGGATATCAATAAAACTTTATGCTTGCTCATAGTTTGTAACTCATTCCTTCTCGTACCGAACCACCGGTTCGGTATATGTACCTGAACCACTGGTTCAAATATATTATAAATAATTTGTAAGGAGTTCATCAAAAACACGTCCTACTAAATAAAAAAGATATGGGACGAAGTCGATATAAAATTCACGAAGAATATTATCCTTACTTTATCACCTGCACAGCTAAGAGTGGACTTCCACTCTTTTCAATTCCAGCAGTTGCCGAAATAATTCTAAACAATCTGTTGTATGTACAACGCCAAAGAGAAGTCACGCTTTATGGATACGTAATCATGGAAAACCACTTTCACGCTATTTTTTTGGGGGATGATCTATCAAAAAAGCTGCGATTAACTAAATCTTTTATGGCACGACAAATTGTAGATTTGCTGCAAGATTCGAATAAGTTTAAGCATTTAAGAGAGCTTCAGTTTCGTAAACTATCTCACAAGAAACGATCGGATTATCAGGTTTGGGAAGAAGGTTTTCACCCTAAGCAGATTGATAGTGATAAAATGATGATTCAAAAATTGGAATATATTCACTTCAATCCTGTTGTCAGAGGTTTTGTTGATTCTCCAAATGATTGGAGATATTCATCAGCGAGAAATTATATTGGCGAGGCAGGGTTAATACCGGTTACGCTTTTTTCAGGGTAGGTAGTGGAACCGGTGGTTCGTGACGAGTGGAAACTGTGGATCGTGACGAGGAAAAAATGGATAACTGTTCTAATTAAAAGTCATCCAAGAGAGCGGCATCAAACTCATCATAGAGTTCATTTGATAGATATGAAATAGTGAAACTAACTTCACCAGTACCATCGTTTCCTGTACTTAATTCAATGTATGTATCTTCGATATCCCAATAATATGTTATACCTACTTTTCCCATGCGAATTGCAAAACCATAGTCATTAGATTCTTTCCAATCCTCATCATACCAAACCCAATCTTCAGTTTCAGGTTCACCATATTTCTGCTCTAATCTAGCTGCTATCGTTTCAAATTCTTCAAATGTATAGTTTGGTGATGTAAAATTGACCATAATCCTAGCCAATCTATCATCGAGGAAGACATACGCGACTACACTTTCTTCTCCTCCAGTTAATTGAAAAGTTGGATAGGCTTTAATTCTACTTGTGTATTCAATTTCTGATAAATCAAGCATTTCAAGAAACATTTCATCTAAAGCATTAAATGACTCATTATTAATAGTCTTTTCAACATCGCTGTATGAAGAACCCCATTCAGTACCTCGTACTTGAGCTTTAGCATGATTTATTAATGATGAAAGAACAAGTAACATTACCATCAAGCAAGATTTAGGAAAAGAGTACTTCATCATAGCCCCATTTGAAGTGTTGATTTTCTTGTTTATACAAGAAGTTTATTGAATTTCTCAACACTTCTCCACTGATCATATTGCTTTGACAGCCAAAAAATTGGAATATATTCACTTCAATCCTGTTGTCAGAGGTTTTGTTGATTCTCCAAATGATTGGAGATATTCATCAGCGAGAAATTATATTGGCGAGGCAGGGTTAATACCGGTTACGCTTTTTCCGGGTAGGTAGTGGAACCGGTGGTTCCAAATAGGCGTCACGAACCCGGTGGTTCGTGACGAGGAGAAAATTGGTCGACACAATGGTTCGCGAGGAGTTGAAAGTTATTCTTTCTTAAAAACCGGCTCAACTTCATAAGTATTCAAATCGATTATATACAATCGTTTTGAAACATTTGGAATTACCCTATTAAAAATCAGTTCTTCCCCCAAAGGACTCCATGCGATAGTGTCAGCGAAACCTTGATCTTGAGTTATTTGTGTTACTTCACCAGACTCATAATTCATTAAAAATAACTCTGCTGTAGATTGATCATCAATGTTTGCAAATGCAATTAGCTTTCCATCCGGTGAAACTACAGGCCCCGAAAGATATCTTGTGTTTTCTAAACTAGTTAGCTGTTTTTTATTTGTGCCGTCAAGATTGATTTCAAAAATCTGGGCACTTTGTAATTCTTCCGACCATCCCACATAAATAATCTTGTCTCCACTTGGGAACCATTCTCCCATTATTCCAAACTCTACTACCATCATTGGATTTATACCTGTGCTATGCATCACAATGATCCCTCTGGGTTCTCCAGCAATTATAGTCGCCAGAATTTTTGAGTAATCCGGAGAATATCTAGGTGCCAGTGTATTTTTAAATTCATTAATGCCCGCCCGATTGGTTAATTGCTTTTCGACATTAGCCACAATATCTATCTCATAAACTGTTTCTGGAATTCCAGATTTATGGTAAATAAATTTAGTCTCTGATTGATGAACATCAATATTATAAGCCGATTTGTTAAATACAGGTCTTCTTTGCTTTGAAGTGAAATCATACACCCAGATTTCATCAACTATTAAATTATTGGGATCAGATAAATCGGTATGTTGAAAATATACTCTTTGACCATCCTGACTCCATTCTGCATTTTGAGCGTTAAAATCTTCAGATTCAGGAATATCTTTATCCCAAATTGGTTCAACTTTTGTATTTGTTAAACAACCGGATAAAAGAAATAACATAAACATCATTTTATATGTCATATTTCTACAAATACATTTTAGTTGTTTGACAGCTTCCCTAATTTTAGGCCAGTCAAAAGTAGAGAAAACTCTTACTTTTGACTAGGAAAATCTTGATTTCACCTCTTTCCCAATGTCCTCTTCGCGCTATAGGCATTTCCCCTCGTTCCCAACATCCTCATTGGGGATGCAGTCTAGAAGCTCCAGCTTCATGTGTGTATATCTTAAACTAGTTCCATAGCTATAAGTCTTTGTAAAATTAGAATTATGGTAAATGAACAATAAAAAATTCTACGTTTTCTTGTTTAATTTATTTTAGACAAGTATAATTTTGCCTTTATTTCTAAAAATCTTAACCAAAATATCCGATATATGCGATTAATAATACTGGCTTTATTTTTATTATCAACTTCTGCTTTGGGGCAAACATTTGACTTCACACCACCTGACGAATCAGAATCTATTTCTAACTATGGGATCCACTTTAATGCGCTTCAGGGGCTCCCAGGTGACCGATGGAACACCTTTGTATATGATGATAATGGTGCTCTTGTCATGAACATGGAAACCCTAACCCCACTTATCATCTATGGCTTAATTAGTGAGGCTTTAGGAGGCGATGCACTTCAATCGGATACGAATAGCCCTCGCGACCCAATGGCTGAGCCAGACCGTACTAATTCAAATGCAAGAGTGGCACCCGGTTTTATCGATATATGGGGAGGTAAGACGTTTATAAAGACACCCTATGGTGAAGCTGGTGTGGGACTTGACATTGGAGGACTTCTTCTTCAGTTATCACCTCGGTATTTCAATGGAGATGAATTGTCGTTTGTGGGGCAGATAGGGCCAAATCTCTTATTCACTTCTCGCCCGATTGAAAATCTACACACGGTTGTGCATACAAGCTATCAATTTCTAGGTGGATCTAAGTTTGGTAGAAGAATCGTCTTGGACATACAAGGGTATTACAGAGTGAAGAGCTGGCTGGGTTTGTATGGTGGAATTCATTGGTCTACTTGGGATGCTACCGGCGAGACCGCAACGATCAATTACTACTCAAAAGGTATAAGTCTAGGTGTCTCATTTATTAACCTTGGTCAAAATTTATTCTGATTATAAAGTAGCTAAATCGCTCCACCTTGTTCATTTCGTTTCCAAGCTTCGGATTTGGCCTCATTCCTAACCACCGGTTCATTCTTGACGATGATAGATTGAATGTATAATTCTATAGTTCACAACTCCAACCCGTCTAGTTCCCAACGTCCTCATTGGGGATGCAGTCTAGAAGCTCCAGCTTCACTATGACCATTTCAGAATGATCTTTAATCGTCTATGCAATCAAAGTACGGCCAATTCATGAATTGGCCCAACGATTCATCAAACTCCAAAACCAATAAAGGTTCTCGAGCCTACTTTATAAATTTCTATCTAAATAGTTAGTTTCGCAGATCCTTCGGCAGTAGCCTCAGGATGACTCTATAGGTAACTGATAACTTAAAGCCATAAAAAAAGCCTTCCTGCATTCGCAGAAAGGCTTTGTAAATGTGGGCGATGAGGGACTCGAACCCCCGACCCCCTCGGTGTAAACGAGGTGCTCTAAACCAACTGAGCTAATCGCCCTGATTGTTTCAAGGGCGACAAATATACGAGTATTTCTAACCCATCAAAAGAAAAAATAGCAATCATATTGATTATTTGGTTAACACTGTTAACTTATGCCCACATCAATTCTGAACTATGGGCACAACAAGCAATTATGGAGGAACACCGGTTTTGGTGGATGGCGTCCGGATTCCTTTTTTAAAATCATCCACCAACTATAAACACCTAATGGCATACGATCTCGGGCGAATGGCTATCTCGGGATTGCTCGCCAGAAATGATCTCGATCCCGCTACCATAGATCAGGTAATTATGGGTACGGTGATTCAGGAAGTGAAGACCAGCAATGTTGCCCGCGAAAGTGCTTTAGGTGCCGGCATCCCCAATACCGTTCCGGCTCACACCGTGTCGATGGCGTGCATCTCTTCCAATCAGGCGATTACTTCGGGGATGGAGATGATCCGAAGCGGTCAGGCAACGATCGTGCTTGCAGGCGGAACCGAAACCATGAGCGACATTCCCGTTCGTTTCAAAAAGAAATTCCGCCAAAAAATACTGGATGCCCGAAAGTATAAATCGCCCATCGAGTTTTTGAAGTTTTTTAAGGGATTGGGAATCAAAGATTTTTTACCCGAACTCCCCGCTATCGCAGAATTCTCGACCGGAGAAACGATGGGGAAATCAGCCGATCGAATGGCGGCTCGATTTGGTGTTTCTCGTACCGATCAGGATGAATTTGCAATGCGATCGCATCACCTTGCTGCAAAAGCAACTGAAGAAGGCTTACTAAAGCAGGAAGTACTTGAAACTCCTGTCCCACCAAAATTTGATTTGGTTAGCCAAGACAATGGCTTCCGCGCGGATACCACCATGGAGAAACTCGGAAAACTCCGACCGGCATTCATCAAACCCCACGGCACCATTACTGCCGGAAATGCTTCTTTTTTAACGGATGGAGCCTCGGCCTCATTAATCATGGATGAGCAGACTGCCCTGGATTTAGGGCTCAAACCAAAAGCCTACCTGCGCGAATATTTGTATGTGAGTCAGGATCCCGGCGATGAGTTGTTACTTGGTCCTGCCTATGCCACTCCCAAAGTGCTGGATCGCATGGAATTATCACTCGCCGACATTGACGTGTTTGAAGTACACGAAGCATTTGCCGGTCAGGTTCTAGCGGTTTTGAATGCGTTAGATTCTGAAGAATTTGCCAAAAAATCGTTGGGCAAAAACCAGAAAGTCGGGCAAATCCCGATGGACAAAATGAACACCTTAGGTGGCTCACTTTCTTTAGGGCATCCTTTTGGAGCCACAGGTGTTCGTTTGGTTACCACCGCGGCAAACCGATTGATCCGCGAAGATGGCAAATACGCGCTCGTCACCGCCTGCGCTGCCGGAGGACAAGGTCATGCGATCATTTTGGAGAGGTATGCTAAGTAATCGATCTCATATTACAATGAATAAACTCGTTGCTACGACTCAGCATATTTTTACAAAGTCTCCCCTCCTTACCAAGGAGGGGAACAAGGGGAGGTCCGAACCGAGCACGAGTTTATCTAAAAAGCTCAAACCACATACACAACTCAACTTACAACTGATACCATGAGCTACATCCAACAAGAAATCAAAGATTCCGTGGCGATATTGAGCCTCGACAAACCCGGTGAAAAGGTAAATACGCTGGATGAGGCGATGATGCAGCAGTTCAGTGAGATATTGGACTCTATAGAGAACGATGATTCGGTTAAAGGCGTGGTTCTCATCAGCAGGAAAAAAGACAATTTTATTGCCGGTGCGGATATCGACATGTTCAAAGCGCGGGAAACTGCTGAAGAGCTGGAGCAGCTCAGTTTGGACGGTCACGCTATTTTAAATAGAATTGCTGATTTCAAGAAACCGGTGGTGGTAGCAATCCATGGAAGTTGTATGGGGGGCGGACTTGAACTTTCTCTGGCATGTCATTATCGGATTGCATCCAATCACAAAAAAACGGTGTTGGCACTGCCTGAAGTTAAACTTGGAGTTATTCCGGGTACAGGTGGAACTCAACGACTTCCACGTTTGGTGGGTATTCAAAAGGCTTTGGGATACATGCTTACCGGAAAAAACATCTATGCCCGATCAGCAAAAAAAATTGGATTGGTTGATGAGCTCATCCACAAAGATGCACTGGAAGAAGCCGCTATAAAAGCCGTTGGAAAGCTGACTGGTTCTGAGAAATATGAGAGAAAAGACCGACGATCATTTGTTGAAAAAATGTTGGAAGGCAATCCAATTGGTAGAAGCATCATCTTTTCTCAGGCTCGAAAAAAAACATTGGGTCAAACCAAAGGAAACTACCCAGCTCCGATGTACATCATTGATTCGGTAGAGTTTGGTTATAAAAGCGGTTTGAAAAAAGGACTGGAAAACGAAGCTAAACTTTTTGGTGAAGCCGGAGCAACGCCGGAATCCCGTGCATTAGTAAATCTGTTTTTTGGGATGACCGACGCCAAAAAGAATCCGTTAGAAACAGAAGTGCGTTCAGTAAATACCATCGGAATTTTAGGCGCAGGATTAATGGGCTCTGGCATTGCAGATGTAAGTATCAATAAAGGAAAATACTCGGTGTTGCTAAAAGACCGAACGATGGAAGATGCCGCAAAGGGAGAAAAGGCGATTTATGATGAGCTGAATCAAAAAACCAAAAAGCGCATACTGACTGAATTTGAACGGGATCAGATATTTAGTCGGGTTACCGGAACAGATTCGTACGATGCTTTTGGTAAAACGGATGTGGTGATTGAAGCCGTATTTGAGGATTTGAATCTCAAGCGGCGCATCGTTGCTGAGGTGGAAGCAAATACCAAAGATCACTGTATTTTTGCCACAAACACCTCTTCCCTTCCGATTTCAGAAATTGCAGAAGGTGCTAAACGACCTGAAAATATTATCGGGATGCACTATTTCTCGCCTGTTCAAAAAATGCCTTTGCTCGAGATTATCACCACTGAACAAACCGCTGATTGGGTCACCGCTACGGCTTATGATATTGGTGTGAAGCAAGGCAAAACGGTGATTGTTGTGGGTGATGGTCCCGGTTTTTACACCACAAGAATTTTAGCCCCTTATATGAATGAGGCGTTGTTGTTGCTGGAAGAAGGCGCTTCGATTGAGTTTCTGGATTCAGTGATGAAGAAATTCGGCTATCCGGTAGGGCCTATGGCACTGCTTGATGAAGTAGGTATGGATGTTGGCGCTCATGTCGGCGAAACGATGGCACCGATGTTTAATGCCCGAGGTGGTAAGTCATCTACGAAAGCCAAAGAATTGATGGATGCTGGATTCCTCGGCCGGAAAAATAAAAAGGGTTTATACACTTACGAATCTAAGAAAAAGCAGGTGAACACTACTATTTATCAGCACTTCGGAGGCTCAAATCGGAAAAATCCCGATGCTGAATACGCCCAATTACGCATGGCACTAATGATGGTAAACGAAGCGGCTTATTGTTTGCAGGAAGGAATATTGAAGTCCCCAACCGATGGAGATTTAGGTGCCATTCTGGGATTAGGATTCCCGCCCTTCACCGGCGGTCCGTTCCGATATGTGGATTATGCCGGAGTTGAAAATGTGGTAGATCGCATGCATCAGTTCACTGATCGTTTTGGAGTACGATTTACTCCCGCTCCAATTTTGGTGGATATGGCAAAATCCGGTAAGACGTTTTATTGATATTGCCACGGAAGCACAAGTGCACTGAATTTGTATTAATTAGATCTCGTCACGAACCACTGGTTTGTGATGCCTAACCGGAACCACTGGTTCCACTATCTCCCAAATTGCAAAGCTACAGTACGCTGCAACTAGTACTAGCGCTTTGAATGTTATCCGCGAAATTCCTAATTTGTTACTCGTTACGTAACACATATATCTTGATAAAATCTTTCGCTGATAAAGAGACTGAGAAAATATTTGGAAGATCCTATTCCAAAAAATTACCTGAGAATATTCATCGTCGGGCCTATCGGAAACTTCTTCAAATTGATTTGATGTATAGCGTTGAGGAATTAAGATCGCCTCCTGGAAATCGATTAGAAAAATTATCCGGAAATCGTGAAGGACAGCATAGCATCAGAATCAATAATCAATGGCGTATTTGTTTTATTTGGAAGGATTCAGATGCATTTGAAGTAGAAATTGTAGACTACTACAAGTAATTATTATGAAAAAAATAGCCCCCGTACATCCCGGAGAAATGTTGAAAGAGGAGTTTTTAGATCCACTAAACATTTCTCAACGTGAGTTTTCGCGTATTATAAAAGTGCCTGCGAATCGGGTAAATCAAATCATAAACGGCAAACGATCAATATCCGGAGATACAGCGATTCGATTTAGTATTGCCTTAAATACCACCCCGGAATTTTGGCTTCGGCTTCAAGACCGGTATGAACTAGAAACAACATACGATGCAATTGGTAAACAACTTAAAAAAGAGATTCAACCCATCGTTACTTCCTAAATTGGATTGTTCTTAATGCCACGAAAGCACTAAATCACGAAATTTGTATTAATTAGATCTCGTCACGAACCACTGGTTCCACCACCGAAGCACCTTGTCTATTTGCCACTAAAACACAAAAGCACTGAACAAAAAGCGCACTATCTTTCCCCAAAGCTTCTATCTTTGCGCTGATTATGTTAAAACGATTTGCATATCTGGCGCTACTCATAGTAATGACTCCTATCTTTCCGAAGGCTCAAACCATTGAGGTTAAAGGCATCGAAATTTATGGGCATAATTTATCTGCTACAGATGATCTTGGGGTATTAAGTGCTTTGATAGCAAACACCAAAAACCCGGCTTTTTTCAAAACGAATGGTCTTGTTGAATTCGAAGAAGAATCCAGACAGTACGCAAATGGGTTTACCATAGATTTTCAACTCATGATTAATGAAAATCCATCAAATGAATACATAATCGGGATACACGCCGGAAATATTGAAACCTACTTTGGCACAACAGCATCCATCCAATTCGATTCCCTTACTGCAAACACTTCGGTGTTGAATAAAAGCGAGTATTTTAAACTCAATGCCGGCTATCAACGGGTGTTTAGAACCAATAAAAAACTAAAGTTTACAGTGGGTGGAATACTGAATTTTGGCATTCCGGTCTCGTCAATTACTACCCAAACGATCAACACGGTGTTTTTCCCGGAATCGTATCAGTTTTTTGGGAAGCAATCGCCACTCATTGGATTATCAGTCCCGCTATCAGCCCGCCTGAAACTCGTTCGCAATGTTTCCATTTCGCTAACTAGTCGACCAACTTTTACCAATCATCGAGCTGACGGAAACCGTTCTTCCACGGTGTTCCAAGGAACGCATCTAGGCCTTCATTTCAGACTCCGAAATCAATGAAAAAACTGTTTTTCCTCCTTTTCTTTTTGATGATTGGAAGTGCTCAAGCTCAGTACACGTTAAGTGGACACGTTTACGATCGGTCGGATGGAGAATCGCTACCGGGAGCAACGCTTTATTTACCGGAAATGCAGTCGGGTACTGCAACCAATGCTTATGGATTTTATTCCATCTCTCCATCAACAAGCACATTCAGAGTTCAGGTTTCTTATCTAGGGTATCAAACCATCGACACCACCCTTAGTTTGTCCGAAAATCTTACCCTCAATTTTTTTCTTGATGAAAATGTTGGACAATTAGGAGAAATCGAAGTAAGTGCAACTCCCATCGAACTGCAAGAACAGGTGAACTCTACTCGAATGGGAACCATCAAGCTTCAGCCTCGGGAAATCAGCTCAATTCCAACACTTGGCGGCGAGTCGGATTTGATCAAAGTAGCTCAGCTTTTACCCGGCGTAACCAGCGGTAACGAAGGCACAACCGGAATGTTCGTACGAGGCGGAACTGATGATCAAAACCTGGTGATTCTGGATGATGCTGTAGTTTATAACATCGGGCATCTATTTGGCTTTTTCTCTGTATTTAATTCCGATGCCATCAAAAATGTGGAATTGGTAAAAGGAGCATTTCCAGCGAATCAAGGCGGGCGATTATCTTCGGTGATGGATGTGCGAATGAATGAGGGAAGTTTACAACGCTATAATGCACGGGGTGGCATTGGCTTACTTACTTCCCGGCTCACCGTGGATGGCCCGGTTATCCCCGAGAAAATGAGTTTTATGGTAGCTGCACGACGCACATATATCGACAAAGTCTTTCAGGCTGTAGGCGTGCCTCTCCCCTATTATTTTTACGATTACAACGCTAAACTTAATTACAAGATCAGCGAAAACGACCGTATTTATGTGAGTACTTATTTGGGGGATGACGTACTCGCTTTTGATGAAACCGAGCAAACAAATGAAGGCAGTGAAGATCTCGGTTTTGGATTTAATCTTGGGAATTTCACTTCAACTATTCGATGGAATCACATCTACAAAAACAAGAAAACATTCAGTAATGTTACGCTCCATCAAACGCGATTTAAATACGATATCGAAGGCGATTTTATTAATAATAGCATCCTGATTCGTTCGCAAATTCAAGATGTGGGCTTATCCGCAGACTGGGAATATTTCGAAAGTCCGAACAATAAATTTGTATTCGGTGCTCAAACTGTAGGGCATTTCTTCCGGCCAAATGTTATATCTACTTCAGGCGAAATCAGCGATTTTATTGAAAATCGAAAAGGTGGGCTTATTCAAAATCTGGAAGGAGCTATTTATGCTGGCAATGAACGAGAGATAACTGAAAATCTGAGTGTAAATGCCGGACTCAGAATATCATTTACTGCCGCTGAAAATGCATTTTATTCAGGACCCGAACCCAGATTGGCTGCCCGATACAAGTTCAATGATCGACATTCTGTGAAGGCAAGTTACAGCCTGATGCGTCAATATATGCATCGTGTTTCCTCGTCAAGTATCGCCTTGCCAACCGATTTGTGGTATCCGGTAACAGCATCCATCAAACCGCAATATTCGCATCAAATTAGTACCGGATATACAAGAATTTTTCCTGCAGAACAGATCAGCGTTACGATTGAAGGATATTTGAAATCACTCGAAAACCTGATCGAATATCGCGAAGGTGCATCGTTAATTTTGAACGATAATTTTGAAAATGAGCTACTTGCCGGTTCCGGTCGTTCTATTGGATTAGAATTTCTGATCCGAAAAAACAGCGGCAAGTTTACAGGTTGGGCGAGTTACTCGATTTCTAAAACAGATCGAACTTTTGATGAATTAAATCGAGGGCAAACATATCCTGCAAAATATGACCGCCGTCATGTGGCAAGCTTTGTTTCTCTGTTCGAATTCAATGCTCGTGTGTCATTTTCAGCGGTATGGACGTATCAATCGGGAGCTAGATTTACCCCTCAAACCGGACAGTTTTTAATGCCAAACTCATCACTCACCTCCGTCGAGTTGATACCAATTTATGATGATCGAAATGGAACCTCATTAGGCTCCTCGCATCGATTAGACATCAATTTTATTTTGAAACCAAGAGGCAGTCGACGATTTGGGGGCGAATGGCATATTGGGGCTTATAATTTTTACAACAGAGCCGCCCCTTTTCGTGTTGATGTTCAATACAATGGGTCGGCGTATGAGTATGCACAACAAGGCTTATTTGGGTTTATCCCGAGTATCGCCTATAACTTTAATTTTTCATCGAAGTGATGTTAATGAGATACATAATTTCATTTGCGAAGGAGGTTCGCCATCTGAATCGATCTCTGTTTCTAGAGATTACTTCTCCCGACAAGTCGGGGTCGCCAAGGTGGTTACTACTTTTCACCATCTTGCTACTTCAAGCATGTGTGCCCGAAAACCTTCCAATTTCTGTGCAGCCGGATGAATCAAAAATTGCAGTGGCGTCCTTGGTTGGCCCGGAAGAAATTGTGGTAGTATCACTTTCTAAAAGCTTTTCTGCGTTATCCGCCGAAGATATTCTTGATATATCGGATAACTTTATCGAGCGATTATTAATCGATCGAGCATTGGTAACGTTAAACTATCAGGGCATAACGGATACGCTGGAAAACATAGGTGATATCAAAGGACTTTATGGGACTCAGCTCGAAATATTTGAAGACTACCAAGTGATGGAGCTTTCGGTTTTTGACTCCACAACGTCATTTTCGGTTAGTTCTCGAAGTGTGCTTCAACCTCCTGTTGCTATAGATTCGATTTCCATCACCCGAAGAGATACCACAGAAAGTCTTTTCACAGATGTTAAGCTTTCCTTCGATGATCCGCCCGGCGTAGATAATTATTACGTGCTTCACATGTATCAATTTACACCGCCCGAATTTACGGAAGAGGACTCTACGAACGAGGGCGGATTATTCTTTCAGGGTAATAACTATTTAATCTTTGAGCGAATTTTTACCGATCGGGGAGCAGACGAAAATGGCAGAATTAAACGCGAGGACGCTATATTTTTTGATTCTCCGGTTGATTCTGCACTAGTTGTTCTTACCAATATCGACGAGGGATATTATAACTTTCTAGAAGCGCGAGGTCGATCAGGTGGTTTCATTTCTTCGCTGGCCAATGAGCCTGTAAACCATCCAACAAACATCAACAATGGAGTTGGCTACTTTTCGGCGCATCAGCCGCGGGCGAAATTGGTAATAGTTGTGGAATAGGAATCTGGTTGCTGGTAAAAAAAGTTCTTCGATATCAAATGCTTTGATCCTTCAACATCAATGTTAGAATGTTCAATGTTCGAATGCTCGAGGTTCAAAGTTCAATTGTTCTATTGTTCTATTGTTCAGAATTCTTAATTCAAATACTCCTATCTTTGAAGCCAATTCTGAATCTTAACTAATTAGTATGCAAACTGTTTTTATGTTTATGGGCAACCCAAACGATCCAAACAGCGGGATCATTAACCTGGTATTTTTGGGTGCCATTTTTCTTGTTTTCTAC
This sequence comes from Balneolaceae bacterium, assembly GCA_965228545.1. Taxonomy (GTDB): domain Bacteria; phylum Bacteroidota; class Rhodothermia; order Balneolales; family Balneolaceae; genus HXMU1420-13. The sequence continues at coordinate 3,117,760 of OZ245822.1, read as the reverse complement.
TTTTTCATTATTCGTCCTCAAAGTCAGCGCCAGAAAGAAATTCAACGCAAAGTTGAAGGCATGAAAAAGGGTGATAAAGTAGTTACTTCATCGGGATTAATTGGTGTGTTGAACGCCATCGAAGACGACTCTGTTCTGATTGAAGTAGGTGGTGGTACTAAACTTCGATATTTGAAAACAGCGATCACCGACGTGAATCCTAATAAACAAGAAAAGAAAGACAAGTAAGTTGGAGAACATCCGGTTTAACACCATTCCCGAGGCTATTGAAGACATCAAAGCCGGTAAAATGATCATCGTAGTTGACGATGAAGATCGGGAAAACGAAGGCGATTTTTTAATGGCTGCCGAAAATGTAACCACCGAAGCCATCAATTTTATGGTGAAAGAAGGACGCGGTTTAGTCTGTGCTCCGGTTACAAAAGCAGTAGCAAAGCGATTTAAGCTCAACAATATGGTGATGGAAGGCGCCGATCCGGATGAGGCGAACTTCACCATTTCCATCGACCATAAACGCCTTACCACAACGGGTATTTCTGCTGCCGATCGTGCGAATACCATTCGAGAACTCACCAATCCGGAAGCCAAACCCAACGATTTTCGTCGACCGGGACACGTATTCCCTCTTATCGGTGTAGAAGGTGGCGTTCTACGTCGTGCAGGACATACAGAAGCTGCACTCGATTTAGCCCGGCTTGCAGGCTTGCAACCGGTAGGTATTATTTGCGAAATTATGCGCGAAGATGGCGAAATGGCTCGCGTGCCCGAACTCGCTGAAATGGCGAAGAGATTCGACATGAAGTTCATCACTATTAAAGACCTCATCGCTTACCGAAACGAAACGGAAAGCTTGGTGAAGGAAGTGATGGATATAAACATGCCAACTATGTATGGCGATTTTCAACTACACGCCTTTGAAGAAACCACTACCGGCGATGTGCATTTAGCATTAACCAAAGGAACTTGGACCAAAGAAGACGCCGTGCTAACTCGTGTGCATTCTTCCGATTTAATTGGGGACATTTTTGGTGCCCGCAATGCTGATACCAGTGAGTTTTTACACCAAGCAATGCTTCAGGTAGAAAGAGCAGGAACGGGTGTTGTACTGTACATGAATCGAAATCAACGAGGATCCGTGCTTGTGAATCAATTACGCACCCTACAGTATATGCAAGAAGGAGAGACTGATCAGCAGGAAGAGGAGAATAATAATCCTAAAAAAGGTGATTCCCGTGATTATGGTGTGGGTGCTCAGATCCTACGAGCTTTAGGTATTCGAAAATTGAAGCTACTTACTAATAATCCGGTGAAACGAATCGGTATTAAGAGTTTTGGCCTGGAAATTGTGGATCAGGTTACTTTTGAAAACCACCTGAATATCTTTTCACCGAAAAAAGGTGCTTCTTTAGAAAATAACTAAACAGCTGAATCCTATAAGTGCTGCTTAGATCTTTCATTCAATGATTCTTTTTGAAAAGGAATATAAATTAAGAACATCCTTCGGTCGAATAAAACCATGTTATAGCATAGCTGTTAGGTATTTGTAATTTCAGGTTCTCGAACGTGCAAGATTAACTAGTACTCTTGGAAACTTATAAAGTATTAGAAGAATCAATAGGAGGATGGTGCCGCCTATTATAGGAATGTTTGCCCCAAATACGTACATAGTACCTATCGTAAAACCAATAAGATATTCACCGAAGTAAAGTGGTAAAAACAGAGCCAGAATAAATATACTCATCATCAAATAGTCGAGTATGTAAGAATTCATTGAGAATAGATAAGAGACTATTACTCCGAAAATTACACTTCCTAATATTCGGTATAAAAAAATGATGCTTCTTGAATTGCCAATTCGGTTTCTGCGCTCCATATCGGAGATCACCACCCATACTAGAACAGGAAATGATAGTAGACCCCACCAATTTGATATACCCGGTAGGCTTCCATCTTGCATAAAGTAATGCGTAATCACTCCTCCCTGTTGGTATTCGAACAATAAATGAACTAACACTATTACTGCAGATAACAGTGTAAATTGTACTTTGTATTTAAGGAAGAAATTCGGGTTCATAAACTATCTTTATAATGTTGATGGCCTTGTACTCATTTTGTTATATCTAGTTTCCACGCTTGATAAAAAAGTAAGCGTCTACAATGTTGACGTACTGCATGGTTTTATCTATTAGCATATCAAAGGTCTAGGCTTCTATCCCGATTCTGGGCTTTGTTTCTGTTTGTTAGGTATTAGTCAATAAATAAATTTTTCTTGTAACGTTTCTCTCTTTTGTTACTCATAAAGTTTAATTAGACTTAAACTCTTGTCAAGTGGGGCATTATTGATAAGAGTAATTAATTAAAATATCGGGGTACAATGAGAAGTTCACTATTAATTACCATAGTCATGTTGGTGTGTCATACCAACGGATATACACAATCCGAAACCGAAAAATGGAACTGGTTCGGGGGAATCAATGCTTCATATAATGTTGCCTTTCTTGAGAATCCATCGAGCGAAGCATTCTATAACTACTATATCGATGGTTATTTAACCTATGGTGCAGAAGTAGGATTACACCATAAACGACGTCGTATATCCGCAGTCTTTAATATTGGAAATTCTATTATCGAACCATCACTACGCGATTTTGGTGGATTTAATGAAGAAATAGAAGTTCCGGATTATTTCATGCTAGGTGCTACTTTATTACAGCAATTAACTCGCTACAAAGAACCACCAAATTTAGTATTTAATGCGGGTTTACGTACTTCATTAGTTTATAGTAATTATTCGGGGATACAAGCAACCGACCACCCAACTGATCCTTTTGAGTCAACTTTTAAGGATTATACCATGCATACTTTTGGCTTTGAATCTGGTTTTTACATGGAAATACAAACTAAGCCCGTTAATAAACCGGGAATTTCGATAATCCTAGAACCATTAACTATTGGCGCAAGTAACAAAGGGTTTAGAATTGGTGCAGCTAGAGTCGGCTTTTTTATCAACTTTAATTAGGATGGGTCAATGATTTCGAAATTTATCACTGCCTTTATCTTGGTAATAATATTGTGTCAATCGCAGAGTTTTTCCCAAGAAAAACACTGGAATTATTATGGGGGAGTTATCACCGGGCTAGATATTAGTTTTATTAATGATCAACGGCTCGACCAAGATGAAATTGGTTCTTTTTACTATTTCATAGGTAACTTTATAAATATTGGATTAGAAGCTGGTGTTTATAACTCCAAAAGTTCGATGGCTTTTCAATTAAAATATGGAGTAAATCCCAATCCAGAAGTTGAACGTGATAATTATAATTACAATGGTGATTTGGACTTATTAGACGTCTTGAACATTGGAATTTCATATCGCAGGTATATTCGCGAACCTAAGATTGGTGAAAATATTAGTTTTCAAAGCGGATTCAGATTTGGAGCGATTTACCAACATTATTGGGGAAATCGGATTTTTGATAATGACCAGAACTTATTTTTGAAAGAAAAACACTCGATGGGGTTGTTCGGGGGAGAAATAGGGTTTTTCCTTGAGTTAGGCAGAGAATTAAAAACCAGCAAAACATTAATACTTAAAGTGGAACCAATATATTTTAGAAAAACGAATGATGGGTTTGCCATTGGGCTAGCAAAAACCTGTGTACAACTTCGCCTTTAAGTTCCTGATTGTTCTATCTAAAACAGTATGCTTTAGCCATCAACTAAGCAGCTTAATTTCAAAAACAGGTGGGTCCATGCATCAAGTTATTAAATGAAAAATACAACGTCTAAAGTACTTGGATCTGCAGAGGCTTCGTAAGGAGATTTAGATTTTTACACATAAAAAAACCCGGTACTCATAAATGAACCCGGGTTTGCAATTTCAGGAGTGACTCAGATCACTCAAGCACATAAACTTCAACTGCATTCAAGCCTTTAGGAGTTTCTGCGATGCTGTATTCAACTTCGTCGCCATCCTTTAAGCTTTCGTTGCTTGCTAAATTTTCTACATTATTGCGGTGTACAAAAATATCTTTGCCACCAGTTTCAGGGGTTATAAATCCGAAACCTTTTTCGTCATTAAACCACTTTACTTTACCGTTTTCCATTATTTATAAATCTTTGCTATCACAGGTACAGTTGTATCGCATAGTTTAACATGCGATTTGCGTTCTTATCGGCTGCGTTATTGTTATTAAGTACAAACTAGAGAAGGGAAACAAAATACTGTACTATATACCGAGTCCTGACCTTTAACTTGTAGATGCGTAATATCGCGTTATTTTCGCCTTGAACCTAATTATGTTTAGGGTAATTTGAAGAGATTCATTCATGTTAAGTCAAAATTTACAAAATGAATCACTCTATTTTTCTACGCGTGACTTCGAACTATTGAATTTAACATCCACATCATCTGCTTGTTGTTCTTCGGTATCCCCCTCCGCTTCCTCATTCGGAAAGAATTTCTTATTAAAAATCAGCAATGAAATGATGGAAACTGAAATAGCAATATCTGCAACATTAAAAATGTAAGGGAACACCGTTCGATCGAATAGTTCGAGTTTAAAGAAGATAAAATCGACTACGTGGCCATCTAATAAACCGCCATATCCGCCCACATAGGCCATTGTAAGCCGATCAATGATATTACCAAGCGCACCACCAATCACCAAGCCCATCAGTACCAGGTAACTGATGGGAGATTGCTTTAAGGTAAACAGTAGATAAGCAATGATTCCAATGGTTGCCGTAATCGAAATTAAACTCACGATATAGGTATCAAAAATATCGATACCGAGAGCCATACCATCATTTTTGGTGAAGTAAAACATCAACCATCCGTCGATGATATCGTAACGATGAAGCTCGGGCGTGGTTCGCACCACCCATTTCGACCATTGATCGAGGGCAATAACAATTACCGCCGGCGTAAAGAGGGCTAGTAGTTTGTTTCGGGTCAATGACTCGGGATTAACGACGTTTCAATTTTGCTTCGATGCTTAACTGAGTATGAGGCACGGCTTCCAATCTACCTTTCGATATTTTTTTCCCGGTAACCTTGCAAACTCCGTAAGTTTTATTGTCGATGCGTTTGATTGCGTCGTCTAGATACTTAACAAATTTACGTGTTCGATTAAACAACATATATGTTTTTTCGCGCTCTTGGGCATCCGTTCCGGCATCAGCCATGTGAAAAGAGTAGGCAGACTCATCGGATGAATTTTCCATGCTTTCGCGCAAACTACGCTGCAAGGTTTCTAATTCTTCCTCTGCGGCATCTCTTTTTTTAAGAATGATTTGACGGAAGTATTCCAACTCCTCATCGTTATATGGGGAGACTCTTTTGTTTTCGTCTACTGGTTTTTCTGCCATCGTTCTACTGCTTACGAGTTAATGTTTCTTCGAACAGAAATGGTGCACTCTCCGTCACCTATTTCCCAGGTTTTTACAAAGTCGGATACTTCCAGCTCTGCTAATTGAATTTCTTCGGCTAAGGTCTCTGCTTTGATGTAATCACTCATCGAAACTACCGCCTCTTTTAGCGTTTCATCTCCGGAAAATCCAATAGAAATCCGATCTACTACATCAAAGTCTGCCTCTTTCCGCATACTTTGTACTCGATTTACAAATTCTCGAGTAATTCCTTCGATGCGTAGGTCATGAGAGATTTCCATATCTACTGCAACGCTTAATCCGCGCTCGGTTTCTACTTGCCAGCCTTCTAAACCGGTACGGATTATCTCAAGCTCATCAGAATCCAGCCGTACTGTCTCGCCGTCTTCCAGTGCAATATCAATGTAGCCTTGACGCTCGAAATTAGTAATTGTTTCCGTATCAAACTGATTTACTTTTCCAGCCACGGCTTTCATTTTGGGCCCCAAGCGCTTACCTAATAAAGGATAATTGGGTTTGGCTGTTTTATGCACAATTCCGGAATCGTCGTCTACGAACTGAATGTCTTTTACATTTACCTCATCCAGAATAATATCTTTTACCGAAAGAATAGCCTGCCGTTCGGCTTCGTCTTTAATAGGCAAAATAATTCGAGCTAACGGCTGACGAACATTAACATCAATCTGATTTCTGATTCTCAATACGATTGAAGAGATAAGACGAGCCATATCCATTTTATGTTCCAGCGTTTTTATGATCGCTGTTTCTTCCACGGTTGGGAAAAATGATAGATGTACCGATTGCTCATCCAGTTCAGATACCTCATTTAATCGCTGATAAATCCATTCGCCCATATAAGGAGCAATCGGACTCATCATTCGGCTTACATTTTTAAGGCATTCGTATAGAGTTTGATAGGCCGCTGTTTTGTCGATGGTATTTCCTGATTTCCAGAAACGACGTCGGTTTCGGCGTACATACCAGTTACTGAGTTCTTCAGTAAACTGCTCCATTTCGCGGGCTGCCTTGGTGGGTTCGTATTCCTCGTAATACTCCTCCATCATCTTCACGGTGGTATTCAATCGCGAAATAATCCACTGATCGATTTCAGGGCGTTCGCTCACGGGAATCTGTGCACCTGAATAGGTGAAACCATCAATATTGGCGTACATCGCAAAGAAAGAATAGGTGTTTACGATGGTGTTGAAGAACTTTCGCTGTACTTCTTTTAACCCATCGATGCTAAACTTCAGGTTTTCCCACGGTGCAGAATTACTCATCATGTACCAGCGAACGGTATCCGCTCCATACTGATTAATTACCTCAAAAGGATCTACTGTATTTCCTTTCGATTTACTCATTTTCTCGCCCTTTTCATCGAGCACTAGTCCGTTTGAAACCACATTTTTGAATGCAACATCATCGAACAACATCGTACCAAGGGCGTGCAGTGTATAAAACCAACCTCGGGTTTGGTCCACTCCTTCCGCAATAAAATCAGCAGGAAAACTGTAGCTGAACTCATGGTCGTTATCGAACGGATAATGCCATTGTGCGAACGGCATCGAACCGGAATCGAACCAAACATCTAACAAATCAGGAATTCGTCGCATGGTACCGCCATCGGGTGCTTCCCAGGTAATTTCATCGATGTATGGGCGGTGCAGATCTAGTTCTTCATCATCAGGGATTCCAGCTTTTTCCCTTAACTCGGCTATGCTACCAATACATTCTACATATTCCGGGTTTTTATCACTCTGCCAAATTGGAAGTGGAGTTCCCCAATAACGCTGTCGAGAAATAGCCCAATCCACATTATTCTCTAACCAAGTACCAAAACGTCCGGTACCGGTAGCTTCCGGTTTCCAATTGATGGTTTTATTCAAGGCTACCATCAGCTCTTTCACTTCGGTAGTTTTGATAAACCACGACTCTACCGGGTAACTCATCAGCGGAGTTCCTTTGCGCCAGTCAAACGGATAATTGTGAACATAGGTCTCGTGGCGGAACATCAGCCCTTTTTCCTTGATAGCACGGGCAATTTCTTTATCCGCTTCTTTAAACCACAAACCGGCAAATTCGGGCACCTGTTCGGTGAACTTTCCATCCTTGTCGATGGGGTTGAACATTGGGATGTTGTATTTCTGACCGGCTTCATAATCATCGGCACCAAAAGCTGGAGCTGTGTGAACAATTCCGGTTCCATCTTCGGTAGTTACGTACTCTGCCGCAATTATTTTCCATGCTTCTGATGGCTCGATCTCGCGCTGTGCATAATCGAAAATTGGCTTATAGGTTCTACCTAGTAAATCTTGGCCCGAGTATTCTTCCAGAAGCTTTGTTCCTTCTCCAAAAACTCTGTCTATCGTATCCTTTGCAACAATAAATTGCTCATCTTCAAACCGAATTTTAGCATAAGTAAGCTTTGGATTTATGGTTAGTGCCATGTTAGAGATGGTCGTCCAAGGGGTAGTTGTCCATGCTAGATAAAACGTATTCTCTTCTCCATGCACTGGGAATTTTACATAGATAGACGGATCCTGAGTTTCTTTGTACCCCAAACTTACTTCATGAGATGAAAGCACTGTTCCATTACCCGGCGAATACCATTGGATTTTATACCCTTTGTACAATAAGTTTTTTTCGAAGAGCTTGTTTAATGCCCACCAAACAGATTCGATGTACTCATTTTCGAAAGTGACATACGGATTATCCTGATCCACCCAGTATCCCATTCGATCGGTTAGATCATCCCACAAATTCTTGTATTTGAGTACACTTTCGCGACAACGGGCATTATATTCGGCAATCCCATATTCTTCTACCTGATGCCGGCCTTCCAACCCTAATTCTTTCTCAACTTCAATTTCAACGGGCAAGCCATGTGTATCCCAGCCGGCTTTTCGATCTACCCTAAACCCCTTTAAGGTTTTATATCTGCAGAAAAGATCTTTAACCGTACGCGCCATAACATGATGAATACCCGGTTTGCCATTGGCTGTGGGCGGACCTTCAAAAAAGGTAAAAGGAATGCCATCCTCTCTGCTTTCAAGGCTCTTTTTAAAAATTTCGTTATCCTTCCACCACCCAAGAATCTCAACCTCTGTTTTGGGATAATTAAGTTGCTTTATTTCCTTAAATTTTTTTGCCATAAATGCGGATTATCCGGCCTATTAAATTAAAGCATGAAATATAATCAAACTTTCGGAAAGCTAGAGATTTGTTGGCCAAAAAAATAAATACCGCATCACGCGGCAATCCATCGCTTCAATCAAGAGTATATTTAAAATGACCAAACCTTATCACAGAGAAATAACTAGCGAAAACCCTTATAAACTCGTTTTTGTGTGTTTAGGCAACATCTGCCGAAGCCCTACAGCCGAGGGCTTGTTTATACATCATGTTAAAGCTGAGCAACTGGAACAGTATTTCTATATCGATTCAGCTGGCACAGCAGCGTATCATGTGGGTGAACCGGCAAACAGTAAAAGCCAGTTTACTGCTAACCAACATGGAGTGCACTTGCCCTCAAAAGCACGCCGTTTTGAATACGCAGACTTTGAGGAATTCGACTTAATCTTACCCATGGATGCATCCAACCATCAAAACTTGAAAGAACTAGACAGAAACCAACGTTTCGATGAACGCATTGTGATGATGCGTGATTTTGACCCACAACCTGAAGATGGCAATGTTCCCGACCCGTACTACGGTGGTATGCAAGGTTTCGAAAATGTGTATCAGATTTTGGAGCGGTCCACAAAAGCCTTACTCGATGAGTTAAAACCATTGATTAAATAAGCATTTGATCGCTTACTATTCAGTCAGTATATTTACTTATTCATTAATAAGTTTATGAGCTCAACCAAAGATCAAATTACTGTACTTGCCGACGAACTTATGCGAGGTAAGGGTTACAATGCATTTAGCTATTCCGACATTTCAAAACCACTTGGTATAAAAAATGCAGCCGTTCATTATCATTTTCCCACTAAACCGGACTTAGCTCGAGAAATCGTTGCTTATCATTCCGACAGCTTTTCCCGATTTACGGAGCGCGTTGAAGGAAAGGAAGCACTTTCTAAAATTAAGTTCTTTCTCAATTTCTACACGTCGATACAACTTTCCGGAAGAATTTGCGTAATCGGCGCCTTTGCAACCGACTGGAATGCAATGACTGAGGAAATTCAACAGGATATGCAGGGATTTACTAACACAGTAATCGAATGGCTTACCACTACCTTGAAAGAAGGAGAATCAAGTGGTAGCATTCAGTTATCCGATACGGCTGAGTCTGAAGCATTAAGCATTTTAACCAATATTTTTGCCGCAACTCAATTGAGTAGAATTACCGGAAGCGATCACTTCGCGGCTATCAAACAAAATATACTTAACCGAATTACACACTAACTTACTTATCACTAAGCACTATGAAAAGAGTAGTTGTTACAGGAATTGGAGCACTCACTCCTATTGGAAATAATGTAGAATCATTTTGGGAAAGCCTTGTTAAAGGCGAAAGCGGAGCAGGCCCAATTACAAAATTTGAAGCAGAAAAATTTAAAACCCGCTTTGCCTGCGAACTAAAGGATTTTAATCCCGAAGAAACCCTCGACCGTAAAGAAGTACGCAAAAACGATTCTTATGTAGTGTATGCTCTTTATACCTCATTGCAAGCGATTGAGCACTCGGGACTTGATTTAGACTCCATTAATAAAGAACGAACCGGAGTTATTTGGGCAACCGGGGTGGGAGGATTTGAAACCTTCGAAGAAGAACTACTCGATTTTGCCGATCGCGGACGTGTTCCTAGATTTTCGCCCTATTATACCCCCAAAACTATTCCAAATATGGCTTCGGGAATCGTAGCCATTAAATTTGGATTTATGGGCATCAATCAAACCGTAACGTCTGCGTGTGCATCTTCAAACAATGCCATTATGGATGCTTTCAATTACATCCGACTTGGTAAAGCGGATATCATTGTAACAGGCGGTTCCGAAGCCGCAATTACTAATGCTTCGGTGGGTGGATTTTCAGCTATGCGTGCGCTTTCAACCAATAATGACAATCCTAAAGCTGCCTCCCGCCCTTTTGATGTTGACCGAGATGGTTTTGTAATGGGTGAAGGAGCCGGTGCATTAATTTTGGAAGATTACGATCACGCCAAAGCACGTGGCGCCAACATCATTTGCGAAGTATTAGGAGCTGCAAGTACGGCAGATGCTTACCATTTATCTGCCACACATCCTGAGGGATTAGGTGCAAAAAATGCGATTAAGCTGGCGCTTGAAGAAGCGAATCTCACTATTTCAGATATTGATTATATAAACGCGCACGCAACAAGTACTCCTGTTGGCGACATCAGCGAATTAAAGGCAATTCGCGCTGTTATTGGTGATTCAGGTGCAAATCCTAGCATCAGTGGAACCAAATCTATGACCGGCCACTTATTAGGTGCAGCTGGTGCCGTTGAAGCGATTGCTGGAATAAAAGCCATGGAGCATAATTTGGTGCCGCCAACAATCAATGTAGATAATCTCGATCCTGCTACCGAAGGATTAGATATTGTGATTAATGAGCCGAAAGAGCGTGAAATCAACTATGTAATGAGCGATACTTTTGGCTTTGGAGGACATAACACTATCGTAATTTTAGGGAAAGTAAACTGATATGCTGCCCGAGGCCATCCATACCGAAATAGAACGTGAACTTGATACTAAAATCGTAGATCAAGTATCGGTTACCGGTGGCGATATAAATTCCGGCGCTCGTTTGGATACCGAATCCGGCGAGCGCCTTTTTGTTAAATGGAATCTCCATGCTCCAGATGATATGTTTCTGAAAGAAGCACAGGGATTACAATTACTATCCACTGCAGAAAGCGGACTAGTTATTCCAAAACCTCGTTTTGTAAGTCAGCATTTTCTGTTGATGGAGTTTATAGAGGAAAGTAGTTACGGAAACGCTTACTTATTTGGAAGTCAGCTTGCTCATCTTCATAGAAAATCCAACGAATTATTTGGGCTGGAAACACCAAATTACATTGGAAAGTTACCGCAATCCAATCGTTATCATGCCGATTGGCTCGAGTTTTTTATCCGTGAACGGTTAGAACCTCAGGTTAAAATGGCCATCGACTCGGCACTACTTCCTAAATCTCATCTCGCCATATTTGAGCGTGTGTTTAATTACACATACATCATTTTCCCTGATGAACCTCCGGCTTTACTTCACGGTGATCTGTGGAACGGAAATTACATGTGGACCACTTCCGGGGATACCGCCATTTATGATCCTGCGGTATATTTTGGACATCGCGAGATGGATTTAGCAATGACTCATTTATTTGGCGGATTTACTGATGAATTCTATCGAGGCTATAACGAAGTGTACCCACTTCAGAAAGGATACGAAGAGCGTTTTAAACTGTGCAACTTGTATCCTGTTCTGGTGCATGCTAATTTATTTGGTGGAAATTACGTGCAACAAGCCAATCAACTACTTAAACGCTTTTTTTAGACCTTAACTTTTCTTGATTTGATTTCCTTTTTTACCACAGGCATCACCTCGGTTCCAAAAAGCTCGATGGATTTCATTACCTGAGCATGAGTAAAACTTCCAATACTGGTTTTCATCAAAAAACGGTCGTGATCAAATAACTCGTGTTGATGCAAGATCTTATCAATCACTTGCTGTGGGCTCCCTACAAAGTTCGCCCCTCTCAATGATGCTGAGGCTTCGAACTGCTCTCTTTGCATCGGAGGCCATCCTCGTTCCGCTCCGATTTTATCCATCATATGTTTAAAAACAGGAAACGCCTGATTCACTGCATCCGATGAATCCTCCAAAATATACCCATGCGAATTTATGCTCAACTTTGGCCGTTGATGACCATGCTGTGCCGCGGCCTGTCGATGAATTTCTGCAAATTGAACAAATTGCTCAGGCGCTCCACCAATAATTGCTAACGCTAATGGCAAGCCCAATGCTCCGGTTACATACGCCGACTTTGGAGTTCCGCCTACCGCTCGCCAAATTGGTATTTTGTCCTGCACAGGTTGTGGGAATATTCCTAGGTTATTTATTGCAGGCCGATATTTACCCTGCCAGGTGATTGGGTTTTCTTCTCTTAATTTCAGTAATAGCTCAAGTTTCTCTTCGAATAATTCTTCATAGTTAGTTAAATCGTATCCGAATAAAGGAAACGACTCGATAAACGAACCTCTCCCCACTATGATTTCAGCACGACCATTTGAAATAAGATCTAAGGTTGCGAATTCCTGAAATACGCGCACCGGGTCTTCAGAACCAAGTACGGTTACAGAACTGGATAATCGAATATTTTTTGTGATGGATGCCGCTGCAGCTAGTAAAGTAGCCGGATTTGAAGCTACAAATTCCTCGCGATGATGCTCGCCGATGGCATATACATCAAATCCCAGCTCGTCGGCTAGTTTTATTTCCTCCATCAAATCCTGAACGCGTTGTTGGGCAGTTCTACCTTCCCCGGTTTGTGGGTTTTTGGTATTTTCGACGAAGCTAAAAAGTCCTATTTCCATTATTGATCCATTTTTAATGCCTTACAAAAGAATTGTTAGCCTGGTTCCTAGTTTAACCGAATTACTTGTTGATTTGGGTATTACCGATTCGCTTAAGGGCAGAACCCGATTCTGTATCCATCCAAAGAAAGAGATTGAAAGTATAGAAATAATTGGAGGCACAAAAAATCCGAACATAGATAAGATTCGAACAATAAAACCTGATTTAGTAATTGCTAACAAAGAGGAGAATATTAAATCTGATGTAGAAGCTATTCAGGAATTCAGTGAAGTGTTGGTTACCGATATTTCCACCATCGAAGATGCTCTTTTTGCCATCCATTTTATCGCTGATAAGCTGGAGCGTATGAATAAAGCAGAACCGTTGATACGGAACATTTTATCAGAATTAGATTTTGCAAATGAGTTTACACCCATCGAAACCGGTTATTTCATCTGGAAAGATCCTTGGATGAGCGTTGGAAACGACACTTACATACACGATGTAATGGAAACCTTTGGTTTGCTAAATGTTTTTGGAGATCAGTCAAGATATCCCTCAATTACTATGGATCTGCTTAAAGATGCCAACCCTGCTCTCATTTTATTAAGCAGCGAACCTTTTCCTTTCAAAGAAAAACACATAACAGAAATACGAGCATATCTACCCGATTCAAAAATACAGCTTATTGATGGCGAGTGGTTCAGTTGGTATGGTAGCAGGATGTTGCCTTCGTTTAAAAACTTGCGTGATTGGCGAGTAGGATTATCAATTTGATGGTGAGAGGGAATTATCTGAAGAAACTATAAACAGATTCCATCCTTTCCTTAATCATTTCATTCCCCAGATTTCCAATACTCCCTAAATGCGTATGGCTTACTTTCTTTGGTGGAGTAAATGTTCCTTCTTCAATCTGCTTAGCTACTGATAAGTAGGCATCTCTAAAAGGTATCCCATCCAACACCAATTGATTAACTGCTTCCACTGAAAAGATTAAGTCGTACTTGGGATCGTTGAGGATATCTTTGTTCACCTCAACTTTTGAAATTGCATATTCAGTCATTTCTAAGCAGGTTTTCATCTCCTCAATAGCTGGAAAGAGTTGTTCTTTCAAAATCTGAAAATCCCTATGATACCCCGAGGTTAAGTTCGACATCAACATGGAAATAGAATTAGGCAGGGCAAGCATGGAATTTGTTTTTGCTCTGATCAATTCGAACACATCCGGATTTTTTTTATGGGGCATGATGCTTGATCCTGTAGTTAATTCGTCGGGTAGTTTAATGAATCCGAAATTCTGACTGTTGTACAAACAAATATCAGACGCCAGCTTGTTGAGCGTTCCGGCCAAGGCTGCCAATCCAAAGGCAAAAAATTGCTCTGTTTTCCCTCTACCCATTTGGGCGTAACCCACATTAACTGCCGGTGAATCGAAATTTAAAAGATTGGTAGTCAATTCTCGATCTAAAGGAAACGAAGAACCATACCCGGCCGCAGACCCTAAAGGATTACGATTGACAATAGTATGCACTGATTGCATCAGTACGAGGTCATCCACCAAGCTTTCTGCATACGTGGCAAACCAAATCCCAAAACTGGAAGGCATGGCGGCCTGGGTATGAGTATATCCGGGAACTAATAGTTGTTTGTTCTCTTCGCTCCGTAGTAATAGTGTATCAAACAATTTTTTTACCAAAGAAACAAGCGTAAAAAGCTCTGATCGCAAAAATAATTTAAGGTCAACCAAAACCTGATCGTTTCTGGAGCGACCGGCATGCACTTTTTTTCCGATATCACCGAGAGAACGAACCAGCATTAGTTCGATTTGAGAATGCACATCTTCAACGCCATCTTCAATTTCAAATATCTGTGGCTCAATAACTTCCGAAAGTATTCGGTTCAACTCCTTCGACAACTTGATAAATTCATCCTTTGTAAGTAAGCCTACATGTTGCAACATTTCGATATGAGCCAAAGTACCTTGCACGTCAAACTTAGCTAATTGCACATCGAATTCTTTATCTCGCCCAACCGTGAACTTCTCAATAAATTCATCGGTAGTAATTCCCTTTTCCCAAAGTTTTTTTGACATATCCCTCAAAGTTTAAAGTTTCAATCCATCCAGCAATTCAAAATAACCACGAATGCCATCATGGATTTCATCCAAGTAAATGAATTCATCGGCAGTATGCGAACGCTTCGTATCTCCAGGACCCATTTTTATACAAGGGAATGGCATGTGCACCTGATCACTCATTGTTTGAGATCCATATTGACGAATTCCCAACTTCTTTCCTTTTTGCACAATCGGATGATCTAATTCTATGCCCGATGCATTAAGATTTAGCGACCTCGGATTTACATCGCATTCTACATGTTTTCTTATCAATTCCACAACTTCCTCATTGCTATAATATTCG
Source organism: Balneolaceae bacterium (assembly GCA_965228545.1). Taxonomy (GTDB): domain Bacteria; phylum Bacteroidota; class Rhodothermia; order Balneolales; family Balneolaceae; genus HXMU1420-13. The sequence continues at coordinate 3,102,407 of OZ245822.1, read as the reverse complement.
TTGGGACGAACATCTACCACAAACGAACATGAATCAGGAACTACATTATGCAGGCTTCCGGCGTTGATTTGAGTCACCGTCATATTGATAGCGCCTAGCACTTCAGATTTCTTATCGAACTTATAGGTTTTAAACCATTCGATATCTTTCATTGCATTGTAAATAGCATTTTCTCCTTCACCTCGTGCTGCATGGCCGCTTTTTCCATGCGACACACAGTCTAGCACAATTAAACCTCGTTCAGCAATCGCCATATCCATTGATGTTGGTTCTCCAACTACCCCTACATCTATAGGTCCAATATCTTTCAACACAATCGGTACACCATTTTTTCCTGACGATTCTTCTTCAGCACTTGCCAGAAAAACCAAGTTATAAGACTGTTCTTTCTGCTGAAGGGCTACAAAAACGTGCAATAAACTTACTAGCGGTCCACCTGCATCATTACTACCCAAACCAACTAACTTACCTTTAGATAAGTTTGCTTTGAAAGGATCATGTGTCCATGAATCGGTTGCTTTCACGGTATCATGATGAGAGTTTAAAAGCAGAGTTGGTTTAGCGGGATCATAATTTTTCGAAAAAGCCCATACATTATTCTTTTTTCTCTTTGGATTGAATCCATAACTTACTAATGCATCAGTCAGTATCTCAGCTGTCCTATCCTCTTCGCCACTATATGATGGAGTTTGAATCAATTGTTTTAGTAACTCAATGGCATTATCGCTATAGGTTCTTAGTTGATTCATAGTTCTAGTGTTGTTCCTTTCTCTTGATCGTTAAGTGCGGTAAATTGGGTGAGTTTCACACTTTTTGCACCGTTTTCTAAGGCATGATAACCAAGATCGAGTTTAGGAATCATGCCATCTACAATTACTTGCTCTTCTTTTAATGCGTTGTACTTCAGCCTGTCGAGATTTGGGAGTACCACGCCTTCTTGTAAAACTCCGGGTTTATCAAAACAAAAAATGAGCTCAACTTCATATCGTATCGCTAGCTCTTGTGTTAAAAATCCTGCAATGTTATCGGCATTAGTATTAAGCAAATGCCCTTTTTTATCATGAGTAAGTGGGGCAATTATTGGTACGATTCCATGTTCCAAGAATGTTTTAAGCCAATCAACCTGCACGGTATTAATATCCCCGACCCACCCAAAATCTACCGGAACCGGATTTCGTTTATCCGCTTCGATGATGTTTAAATCAGCGCCGGTGAGTCCAATGGCATTTTGTCCCACAGCTTGTAATCTGGCTACTATTTTTTTGTTGATCAGTCCGCCACAAACCATCGTTACAACATCTAAAGTTTTAGAATCGGTAACGCGCCTTCCTTCAATCATGGTAGTGGTGATGCCAAGCTGTTTAGAAAGATCCGATGCCAAAACTCCCCCACCATGAACCAATATTTTTGAACCTTTCAACTGATTAAATTCACTCAGAAATTCGGTTAACCAAGCTTCATTTTCTGCAACTTTCCCACCAATTTTAATCACTTTTATCGAATTCATAGTGATTCCTCCAGCATAAGCTGCAGCACAGTTTGCATAGAAATAATCCTGTTTTCGGCTTGATGCAAAACGATACTGCTTTCGCCATCCAACACAGCGTCTTCGACGATTACATTTCTGCGAACCGGTAAACAATGCATGAACTTTCCCTGATTGGTCAGATTCATTTTTTGCTGTGTTATCATCCAAGAAGGATCGGTAGTTAACACTTTACCGTAGTTTGTGTAACTGCTCCAGTTTTTGGCATAGATAAAATCAGCATCAGCAAAAGCTTCCTGCTGATCATAAATGACCGGTACCGATCTAATTACTTCATCAGCAAGCTCATAACCCGCAGGATGTGTAACCACCAACTCAACTTGAGCGGCTCTCATCCATCGAACAAAGGAATTTGCAACGGCTTGTGGTAATGCTTTGGGATGAGGAGCCCAACTGAGCACCACTTTTGGCTTTTCCTTTACTTTATGCTCATTAATTGTGATTAAATCAGCGAAAGCTTGTAATGGATGTCCCGTTGCGGACTCCATATTGATGATCGGTTTCCCGGAATAGCTAGCAAATGCATTTAATACTTCTTCGCTGTAATCCTTTTTACGATCTTTGAGCGAGGCAAACGAACGGATTGCTAATACATCAAAGTAACGGCCTAACACTCCAGCAGCTTCCTTCACATGTTCGGCAGAATCTCCATTCATAATTACGCCATCGTCAAATTCAAGCTTCCACCCGCCGGAGTTTACATCCAGCAATACTACATCCATGCCTAAATTCATGGCAGCATGTTGAGCGCTCAGTCGCGTTCGCAAACTTGGATTAAGGAAAATCAACCCAATAGATTTATTCTTACCAAGCGAGCGGTTTGCATTGTGATTTGATTTAATCTGCTTTGCCGTTTCAAGTAAAGCTCGTAAATCTTTTACATCATTGATACTTAAAAACTGCTTCATGTCAGTACGTTTTTAAGTGCCTTAATACAGAGATGCACTTCTTTTTCGCTGATATTCAGCGGTGGCAGTAATCGTAGCGTGTTTTTGTTTGAAGATGATCCCGTAAACACATGCTGTTCATAAAGCATTTTTTTTCTCATCTCAGCTACCGGGAAATCAAACTCAACACCGAGCATGAGTCCTTTCCCGCGCACTTCTTTCACTTCATTTATCGATTCTAGCTCTTTCTTTAACAATGCTCCGGTTTGCGCTGCTTTTTTGATTAGCTGTTCGTTTTCGATCACTTCTAAGACCGCTAAAGAAGCTGCACAAGCAAGGTGATTCCCTCCAAAAGTGGTTCCCAGCATGCCTGCTTTTGCTTTTAATTTCGGGTGTATAAGAATCCCCCCAATGGGAAACCCATTCCCCATTCCTTTCGCTATCGAAATTATATCAGGTTGAACAAACGCATGCTGATGTGCAAAAAACCGTCCTGAGCGACCATACCCTGATTGTACTTCATCCAGTATTAGAATTGTGTCGGTTTCGTCGCACAATGCCCTTAAATGACTTAAAAATTCTGCTGATGGTTCAACTACGCCTCCAACGCCTTGTATTCCTTCGATAATTACGCAACAAATATCTCCATTCTCTAAGGCTGCTTTTGTACCGTCAAAATCTTCAAAATTGAACCGAACAATTTTGGCGCCTTCATTCACCGGAAAAATAATATTCGGATTATCAGTTGCTGCAACGGCAAGAGAGGTTCTGCCATGGAAGCCTCCAGTAAACGCCATCACTTTGTCCCGGCTATTATGCGCCGATGCGAGTTTCATTGCATTTTCGTTAGCTTCGGCGCCCGAATTACAGAGAAATAAATTCCAGTTAAAGTAGCCGCTTACTTCACCCAGTTTATGAGCCAAATCCTTCTGTAATGAGATGGGAACTGAGTTCGAATAAAAGGCAAGTTTCCCTAGTTGATCGGTAATTCGCTCTACAAAATGAGGGTGGCCATGACCAATCGAAATCACAGCATGACCACCATAAAAATCGAGGTATTTATTCCCTTGGCGATCGAACAACAACGCTCCATCTGCTTCAACCGGTTCGACATCAAACAATGAGTATACTTCAAACAGCTTCATTCTGATATGGTATTAATTTTGTTGTACGATGCCACAATTCCCTTAATCAACGCAGAGCTTAAACCTTGGTGCTCCATTTCATTCAAACCTGCAATCGTGCACCCCATTGGCGTAGTTACTTTATCAATTTCGCGTTCAGGATGGGCCGATCCTTCCACCAATAACGAAGCTGCTCCTCTGGCTGTTTGCATAGCCAACTTTTGCGCTTCTTCGGCTTCAAATCCAAGTTCAATTCCGCCTTGGGTTGCTGCTCGAATGTATCTCAAGAAAAAGGCAATTCCACTTGCTGCAAGTACGGTAGCTGCTTTCATCAGTCGCTCTTCAATGATCATCGTCTCACCGATGGATGAAAACAATTTTTCTACTTTTGTAAGATGAGCAGCAGCTAGTTCATTACCACAAATACACGTCATCGATTCAGAAATTGCAGCCGCGGTATTTGGCATTGCTCTTATAATGGGCAACGATTGAGAGGTGGCTTTTTGAAGTCGATCTAACGAAACACCTGTAACCGTAGAAATTAACACGTGGTTAACGATATCAATGCTTTGATCGAGTTGTTCCAGCACCGATTCCACTTGTTTAGGTTGCACACAAAGCACAATATATGTGGCACGTTCAATGGCTGACTTATTATCATCCGTAGTAGTAAAACCTACGTTTGTGAGGTGCTCAATTCGGGATAAATGTCGACGTGTTAGAACTATTTTTTCTTTGGGGATGTGATTGGAAAAACCACGAGCTAATGCCACGCCTAGGTTTCCTGCTCCGATAATCGCTATTTCAAATTCTTTCTTCATTAAAATGCACCTGGTTTTAGAAATAGTCCGGTTGTTTCTTCTAATCCGAACATCAGATTCATGTTTTGCACGGCCTGCCCCGACGCACCTTTTAGTAAATTATCGATCACAGAAGTCATCATTAACTGATCTCCTTCTTTTATAATGTTAATGAGTGCGCGATTTGTATTAACTACTTGCTTGAGATCTACCTCTTGTTCAACTACATCCACAAATGGATGTTCGAAGTAGTAATCATTAAATAAATTTGAAGCGTCTTCAGCGCTCAGATCTGTACTAAGGTAAACCGCCGCGAGAATTCCTCGAGTAAAAGCCCCACGCATTGGAATAAAATGAATGGGTTCATCGAAACCAGCCTGCAATTGGCCAACACTTTCTTTGATTTCCTTCAAATGCTGATGCGTAAACGCTTTATACACCGAGGCATTATTACTTCGCCAGCTAAAGTGAGTGGTTGCTGATGGTTGTTGACCTGCTCCTGTACTTCCGGTTATTGCAGAAACATGAACCGGTTGTTGAATTAATGAATGTGATGCCAACGGTAATAGAGCAAGTTGGATAGCAGTTGCAAAACATCCCGGATTGGACACTTTAGTTGCTGGTTTGATGAAAGCCCTGTTCAGTTCCGGTAAACCATAAATGAACTCATTGCCTTTTACTTTATGCCTGTAATCGGCACTTAAATCAATGATTTTGGCCTGCTCAGGAAAGTCATATCGTTCTAAAACTTCCTTCGTTTTTCCATGACCACTGCACAGAAATACAATATCTGTTTCGTGATGAACTTCTTCCGAAAACGATAATTCTAACCATCCGGCTAAATCCGAATGTACAACAGAAACCGGTTGATTTGCGTGTGATTTGCTTACGATTGATGCAATTTCCACCTCAGGATGAAGAATCAACAAACGAATGAGTTCGCCGGCTGTGTAACCTGCGCCACCAATTATACTCGCTTTAATCATTGTTCACTCCTTGTTGTATCAACAACGAGTTACTTAAAATTTTTGTAAAGCCCTTAACGTCCTCTCCCGACCAGCCCGCGTTCATCTCGCCGTATTGTCCTGCTTTAGATTGCATTAAATCGTACTTGGATTCGATACCTTGCAGCTCAAATCTTTTTGGTTCTAGTTTTACGCTTACTTTACCGCTTACATATTTCTGCGCATGCTCCAGAAAGGCTTCGATGTCGCGCATCACCGGATCCAAAAATTGACCTTCGTGCATCAGCATCCCATAAAATTCTCCCAGTTGATCTTTCCAATAAAGTTGCCATTTGCCAAGCACATGTTTTTCCAATAAACGATGTGCTTCTATAATAATTAATGGAGCAGCAGCCTCGAATCCGACACGGCCTTTAATCCCTATAATGGTATCACCAACATGGATATCTCGACCGATTCCGAAAGGCGCTGCCAGTTCTGTTAATCTTTTTATGGTTGAAACAGGATCAAGAATTTCGCCGTTTATACCTACCGGCTCTCCTTGTTCAAAATTGATTTCAACAATCTGACTATCATTATGTTCGATCGATGTTGGCCAAGCTTCTTCGGGTAGATTTAGGTTAGAAGTGAGTGTCTCAGCGCCACCAACCGATGTTCCCCAAAGTCCTTGATTGATCGAATATTTTGCCTTTTTCCAATCTTTATCTATTCCATTACTTCTAAGGTATTCAACTTCCTCTTCTCGGCTTAACCTTTGATCTCTGATGGGAGTGATGATTTCCAGATTCGGGGCAATCACATTAAAGATCAGATCAAAGCGTACCTGATCGTTTCCAGCGCCCGTACTACCATGAGCAATGGCATCAGCGCCCATTTCTTTCGCGTAGGATGCAATTGCCATCGCTTGAAAAACTCGCTCTGCACTTACAGAGAGTGGATAGGTATGATTTTTAAGTACATTCCCGAAGATCAGATATTTGATACCTTCCTCGTAAAACTGCTGTTCAACATCTAAACAAACATGATGTTTAATACCCAGTTCCTTAGCTTTTTGCTCAAGTTCTTTTTGCTCAGCGGCATCAAAGCCACCGGTATTTACGGCTGCAGAAAAAACCTCGTAGCCAAGATCTTTAGCTAAATGTATGGCGCAATAACTGGTATCCAATCCGCCACTAAATGCGAGTACTACTTTTTTCATGATCAAAAGATTTTGGTGTTATTCATTGCGGATAAGAAGCTCGCTTTCTTGAGCTGTACCCATCGATAAAATTTAGAGATGTTTTTCTCGCGTTGTTTTTTGGGGCTATTATTTGGATGCGCCGGATCGTACAACATTCCTGTGCAAAGGCAATTATTTTGATGGTTCCTTTGCAGAATATCGTAGTTGGGGCAACTTTGGCACCCTTTCCAGAAGGTTTCATCTTGAGTAAGCTCAGAAAACGTTACCGGCCGATAACCTAGATCAGAATTAATCTTCATAACCGGCAAGCTGGTTGTTATCCCAAAAAGTTTTGAGTTAGGATACTTCAGTTTTGATAATTCAAAAGCAGCAGCTTTAATCTTTTTGGCTAAACCTTGTCCACGAAAATCGGGGTGTACAATTAGCCCCGAATTCGCAACATATTTTTTGCTTTCCCAAATTTCGATATAACAGAAACCGGCTAATTGATCACCATCAAATGCAATTACTGCATTTCCGTTTCTCATTTTAGTTTTGATGTACTCCGGATCACGTTTAGCGATACCGGTTCCTCGTTGTTTTGCAGCTTGCTCGATTAACGCACAAACTGCTTGAGCATAATCTATGTGCGAAGTATTTGCATATTTAATTTGAACGGACATTGTTGAGAGAGTGTAAGTGAGTGAGAGTAAAACGTATTGAAAAAGGGCGATAGGCGTCGAAAATTCATCGACATAAGAATGGCATTACCGCCGCCGCGGAATCCGGAGAACCGGTAAAAACTCAATACTATGTGCAACAATGTTTTGCATAACCAAAAAGAAAAGCACTTCAGATTTTAAATCCAACTGTTGGTTTAAAAAAAAGAATAATCTTACAATATTTGTTTAAATAGTGTGTTAGATTGCCATTCGTTATAACAATGTAAGAACACAATGATTAAAAAAATTCAGAATATCGGAAACAGTAAAGGCATTGTACTTGAAAAAGCTTTGCTAAAGTTGCTAAAAGTTGAAGAAGATGATTCGGTAGAAATCATTCCTCATAATGATGGATTGTTGATCAAAAAAGTGGATGTAAAATCAGCTTATTCACAGATCGCAAATAAGCACCGCATATCACTTGACAAGTTGGGACAATGAGTAATCATATAGTCTTCTTAACCTTAGAGGATATTTTATTTATTCATAGTCAGGAGATCAATTTAGCAGGTGGTGAACCAAGCATCCGAGATTTAAACGGAATAAAGGCATGTGTTGATTCTCCAAAATCTAGTTTTGGCGGAGAGTATTTGCACAACTTATTTGGTATGGAAGCTGTTTATATCACTTGCTTAACTATGAGACATCCATTTGTTGATGGTAATAAAAGAGCCGCTTTGGCCTCTGCATTAACATTTTTGCATCTCAATGGATATTCTGTGAACGAAGCCCATCCAGAAGAGTTAGCTGATCTAGTTATCGATTTCATCACAAAAAAAATCGAAAAATCTGATCTGGAAAAACATTTAGAATTGCATTCATCTTCACACTAATTTGTATTTATCACTATCATTGCTGATATGCATCCTCTGCTCAAAATAGCGTACTTATTCTTCTCAATTTTATTCGTGAGTTCACCTCTCGTTTTGGCACAGGTTCAAAGCAACGAAGAACGTGAGGCAAAAACGGCTTACATCGAAGGTTTAGAAGCATTCGTAAACGAAGAATATGACAGGGCAACTACTCTTTTGCTGGAAGCTTATGAAGTTTTACGCCCTCAATCCGGTATCTCCTATGCACTTGCAGATGTTTATTTTCTACAAGAGGATTTGCCGAATGCTGCCCTATATGGAAAAGAAGCGGTTGAATTGGAGCCGACAAATAAATGGTATCGATTTAGACTGGCTGAAATCTATCGAAGTGCCGGGCAAAATCAGGCTACGCTTGAACAATTAGCCGTATTATTGGAATACTATCCTGATGATTACGATGCCTTATTCATGCTTGCAGATACACAAAGCGATTACGGGGAGTATTTATCCTCAAATAATACACTGAACAAAGTACTGCGGCTTACGGGTCCGAACCCAATTGTACTGATCCGTAAATTTCAGAATTTTGAGGCGCTTGGTGTCGCAGATTCTGCGCTATCTCAACTCGAACAGCTACGCATGGTTGAGCCCGATAACCTGAATACTTTAAATTTACTGGCTGAGTATTATGAGCGTGAAGGAGAAACAAACAACGCAAAAAAAGTGCTTAAAGATGCTCTGTATCGAAATGCGAGGGATCCTGAATCGTTAATAAATCTAGCAGGAATCTACATTGATGAGCAAAAATGGGACAGCGCCGGAACTTTGCTGGGTAATTTTATTGAAGATCCAATCATCAACGCTGAGCAAAAATTCACCATTGCCCAGTTCATGTATGCGCGGCAGCAGGATGATCCACAGAATATTCAACTCGAAATAGAAACCGCCCGGTTACTAGAACTCTATGCCAAATCGTCGCCGGAATACGGCCCTGCTTTTACTCTCGCGGGTCAATTTTTTTCGATCACAGGTGATATCGAAAAAGCCCTAGAGAAACTTGAACAAGCCAACAAATTATTACCTCAGGATGATATCGCGTGGCGACAACGCATGCAGTTATTGCTCCAAGAACAACGTTATGACGATGTAATTTCTGTTGGATTGGAAGCAGACCAAAGTGTTCCTGAGGACGCATTCATTCAGTTCTTTATCGGAACGGCACATTTGTTGAACGAAAATTCGCAAGAGGCCATCTCTTGGCTGGAACGTGCTTCAAGAGCTCCGGCTCGACGTCCATTCAAATCGATCATTTATGGCACTCTAGGCGATTCTTACGCCGATCAGGATAATTTTGAAAATGCAGACCGCGTGTATGAACTTGCTCTGCGTTATGATCCACAAAATCATAATGCCATGAACAATTATGCTTATAGTTTATCGGTTCGGGAAATCAATTTGGAGCGTGCTAAAGAATTAGCGTTACGTGCAATCGAACTCGCCCCTGAAAACGCGGCCTATCTAGACACTGTAGGCTGGGTTTATTTTAAATTAGGTGATTATGACCGCGCCCGGCGATTTATCCGTGCTTCAATCGATACCGGCGAAGCAAGTGCAGAAGTTTTAGAACACCTAGGTGATGTGTATGAAGCACTTGGTAATTTAGACGAAGCAAAAAAATGGTGGAAACAAGCACTGGAACTTGATGCTACAAGAACACATCTAAACGAAAAAATTTGATGCTCCGCCTAGGTCTACTTTTCAGTTTTTCTCTGATATTCATTTCTTGCAAATCGACAGCCCCAGCTATCAATACTGACGTGAATAACTACTCACTTTCTAATGATTCCATTTCGGAGGTCTTGGAAAAAACTCCCGACTATTCAGGACATATCAACTCAATTACGGGTAAAGGGCGAGCCATTGTGAGCGAACCCGGAAACAGCGAACGAGCGACGATTGATTTCAGTGCAGATACGCTGTTAAGTTTATTAACCATCAAAAATCGAATTGGGATTGAAGGCGGTGCAATGTTAGTGGATCAAGATTCTATTCTGATCTATTATAAGCTTGATAACATCGCTCAAAAAGTGGCCATTAGTGATGGTCGACTTACCAGCTTAAACGAGTTAGCTTCCATCAACCTGATAGATTTACTTCATTTTAGGCTTACAGAAGAGTCGGTTATTGAAGTGTATGAATCGGATGAAACGTATTTACTTCGTTTAGCTACCGATGGCGGTGTAATTGTTGATCGTGATGAGCATTTAATACGAGAAGTGCGCCAACCTTATGGCGCCGGATTACCGTACTCCAAATTGATATATGAAAATTATGGTGACTTGAACGGCTACACTTTACCTAGAAAAATTACCATATTAAGTGCCGACGGTAATTCTAAAGTCGTATTTCAAATTCGATCACTTCAGCTAAATCCGGAATCCGTAAACCTACAATTGGACATCCCCTCAAATATTATCATCGATCGATTATGAGAATTTTCAGTTTACTTTTACTGATGTTGATAGGACTCTCTTCGGCCTCTACTGCTCAAACTTATGAAGAGAAAAGAAAGGAAATATTAGATCGGCAAACGAATACACGGGCAGAGATTAATGTGCTGGATGCGCGTATCAAAACCTATCAACAGCGAATTCAACAAACTGAAAACAGATACGAAGAACTGTACAAGCAATATCAGAATGTAAACCGCCTTATTTCTCTGCAAGACGATAAAATTTCTACCCTCGAACTCGAGCAACGGCAAATACAAGAAGAAATTGAACTCACTGAAAGTGAAATAAGCCTACGAGAAAAAGATCTGGAACAGCTGAAGCAAAATCTGCGCGATATTCTGCTTTATACTTATAAAAACGGTCGTACTTCCAATCTAGAGTTAATTGTTACCGCCGGCTCTATCAATCAAATGGTGATTCGCAGTTATTATCTGCAAAAACTAGAAGAGCAAAAGGAAAAGCAAGCTGAACAAATTCGAATCCGTCAGCGTGAATTAGAGGGCGTAAAAGATGATTTACAGGAAAGCCTGGTAAAAAATGAACTGGTGTTGGCCGAAATCAGAGATGAAAAGGTTGAACTAAGCTCACAACAAACGATTCAGCGCAACAATGTAGAGAAAATTAAAGCTGAAAGTACCGACCTACTTTCTGAGTTAAGAAAGATTAGGCAACAAAGGGAAAATCTGGAATCCTCGTTCGCTAACCTGATTTCCATGGAAGATGAACTTCGCCGTGCAGAAAATGAACGATTAGAGCGACTAGCTGCTGCCCGAAATATCGCCGATGCTGCCCGCAGGGCCGAAGAGGTTGCCAAATATTCTACACCAACCCGAAGCTCGTTTGTATCCGACGAAACCTTAGCCGCGTATGAGCGCACCTTTGCAGCATCTAAAGGTTTATTACAATGGCCGGTAGACTCTAGAACCGTTTCAAAAAAATTCGGGATTACCAGAAACCCACTGTATGGTACGCGAACTGAACATCCTGGAATTAATATTGTAGCAGACCCAGGCACTGAAGTTCGAGTTGTTGCAGACGGATATGTGTTCGCTATTCAACCTACACCTGGTTTTGGAAATACTGTATTTGTAAAACATGGCTCCTATTTTACAGTGTATGGAAACCTTAGCCAGATAAACGTTCAGAACTCAAGTATTCTGCAAGCCGGACAAGTAGTAGGGCTTTCGGGAACTGAATCTTCCGAGTTGGGTGAAACAGTATTTTTTATGGTACGAAAAAATAATACTGATCTGAATCCTCAGGATTGGCTGGAACGCTAGGTTTCCATTACGGTTTTTTTCGTCAACAAAGCATTTACTTCATTACCTTTGCTATTTAGGCGTGTAACCCTGAATTCCCAAAACTAACCACCGCATTGGACAACCTTCCAAGACTCTCATTTTATCTATCGGGTATAATCATCGTTTCTGGTGCTTTTACTCTTTTCACCACAGATTTCCTCATAAAAATTGCAGATCCCGGTATAACAGGTACGCTGTTTCTACTAGCTTATGGATTGGTGTACATGAACATCACCTTTGTGGTAAGTCGCAGATTTATGCGCCGTTTGGATGGAGCCAGTAAGCTTCCATATCTGTTTGCATTCTTGGTTGCTTTTCCACCATTAATTTGGTCATACATTCACGATACCGGCCTATTCGGAACCATCGAGGTAGTATATCTAATTACGATTGTGTTCGGGTGCATACTAGGCGGTTATTTCGGGCAACGCGCCGGCATTAAAGCACAGGCAAAATTTAAAGAAGAGCTCTACGAATATCTGAAACAATCTGGTCAATTACCCGACGAGCTTAAGCGTCCTCACGACAATCTGAATAAAAACTAACTCATGAAACAGTCTTTAATTTTTACTCTACTCGTTGTAGTAATTTGTGCTTTTTCCGGTAAAAGCAGTGCGCAAATCACCCCGGAAATTTTACATACCATTGGAACAGCCGCCAGTGCCGAGCATCTCGAAAATGACATTAGAACATTGGCAGATTTTGGGACTCGACACACAATGTCTGATACTGTTTCAAACACGCGTGGAATTGGAGCTGCAAGGCGTTGGATAAAAGCAGAATTCGAGAAGATTTCGGAAGAGTGTGGCGGATGTCTGGAAGTATTTTATGTTAGCGACTACATCGAAGGAGATGAAAATTCCCGAATTCCGGTAACCACTAACATTGTAAATGTAATTGCCATTCAGCGTGGCTATGTCGATCCCAATCGCTTTGTTATGATGAGTGGAGATATCGACTCACGCGTATCTGACAACTTAGATGCCACTTCTGATTCGCCCGGAGCTAATGATAATGCCTCCGGAATGGCGGGCACGATCGAAGCCGCACGCATTCTAAGCAAGTATGAATTTCCAAGTTCAATTATTTATGCAGGATTAAGTGGCGAAGAACAAGGATTATTTGGCGGACAGATTGTAGCGGAGTATGCATTAGAACAAGGCTGGAGAATAAAAGCTGTGCTCAACAACGATATGATTGGTAATATCAAAGGCATAAATGGTGTGATTAATAACACTACTGCGCGTGTTTTTTCGGAAGGTACCCGAGCGGTTGAAACAGAACGAGATGCTCGTATCCGTAGATTTACCGGTGGTGAAGTTGATTCCCCATCTAGAAATATTGCCCGGTATGTGGATGTTATGGCCGATAAATATATTCCTAATCTTGATATCATGATGATTTATCGCCTTGACAGATTTGGGCGAGGTGGACATCACCGACCTTTTAATGATGCAGGCATTCCGGGCGTTCGCATCATGGAAACCAACGAGAATTATGTGATGCAGCATCAAGATTTACGCGTGGAAGACGGTATTAAATACGGCGATACTATTGAAGGCGTTGATTTTGATTACGCAGCAAAACTTACCAATCTGAACGCGGTAGTTTTAGCCGGGATGGCATGGGCACCCAGCCCGCCGGCAAATGTGCAAATCAGAGGAGCAGTTCGCCCAAGTACAACACTTAGCTGGAGCGCTTTAGATGTAGAACAAAATCCTCAACTTGCCGGATATAAGATTTATTGGCGCTTAACCGATCACAACCAATGGCAGTGGAGCGTATTTGTTCCAGCCGACCAAACCGAGCATACACTCGAAAATGTAGTTATCGACAATTACTTGTTTGGAGTAGCTTCAGTGTCGAAAGAAGGGTTTGAAAGTCCTGTGGTATTCCCAGGTCCGAATGGTAGCTTTGGTGAATAATCACTTTTTAGTTTGGCGACTTCTTCGTCGATTTACTTTTCGGAATAATACTTACGGTTTTCCCTGTTATCTCTTCTAGTAGTTTACGTTTTCTCATGGCACCCCAAATTTCCAGCTGGGGTTCGTCGATGGTGGAAATTTCGAAGGTCAGCTCATCTTTATTTTCTGTGATTTCCAATTGCTTTACGTTTTGATAATGGCTTCGATCTAAGCCATCTGCCACACGTAAAATTCCGGATAGTTTTTTAATGCGTTGTTTTATTGGCTTTGCAAGATTCCAATAATCAGTGTGACGTTTTTTAGGTGTAGATCGGCGATGATATCTGGCAACATGAGCCATTATCTCGATTTCATCTTCAGAAAATCCTTTTAGATCGGCATTTCGAATTAAATACAGCGCATGTTTATGGTGTGCTTTGTGTGAAATGTAGTACCCAATATCATGCAAATAAGCTGCTAATTGGAGCAATTCTCTATCTTCATCTTTTAATCCTATATCATCTTGAAGATGATCAAAAATGATGAGGGCTAACTTTGCTACATGTCGAGAATGCTCCTCATGCCATCTGCATTTACGCAGCAATTCAAACACACTTCGAACCCGTGGATCCGAAAATTCTTCGCCCGATGGTAAGCCAATCATTTCATTCTTCAAGTAACGGATAATGATGCCTTCTCGAAGTGCTTGAGTTGATATTTTAATCTGCTCGAAGCCAAAAGTTGTGAATAACCAGCGCACTAAAACAACGCCGGTGTTAATAAACCTAACTCGCTTTGCATCCAAACCTTTTACGCTTAGCCGCTGGCTTTCGTTTAGGGTGATGAACTCTTGATAAAACGACATAAAATCGTTTTTGCTAAAACTAAATTCATTCAAGGTTATATCAACGGGAAATCCTTTTCGAGCAGCAATCATAGAAGCGATAGCCTGCATCGTACCGGACGAACCAATCATCTTTTTCACGCCAAATTTTTCGATCAAAGGTGCGAGCTCCTCTAATTCTGTGGCATAATGTGCCTCAAGTTTAGCGATGTCTTTTTCATCTATGGGATCTTTAGGCGCAAAAACGTCGGTCATTCGAGAAACACCGATTTTGCGACTTAGTAAATGATGAAAAGTGTTTTGATTTAGTATGATGAACTCAACACTACCTCCTCCAATATCAACTACCATTTCAGCATCATCTTTCAATAACAATCCATGCTGGACGGCAAAACCGATTAGCTCTGCTTCAACGGTTCCCGGTATAGCTTTTATTTTTATACCCACCTGATCGATACTCGCCTGAATGAACTCTCCACCATTTTCTGCTTCACGGATTGCACTCGTCGCAAAGGCCAATATTTTTTCTACTTCGTAACTATCGCACAGTACTTTTATCTTTTTGAGCGCATCAATACCGCGTGCAAATGCATCATCAGCAAGTCGAGTTCCTAGTCCCCCTTTTGCCAACTCCACCATTTCTTTCAGGTCTTCGAGCCTTCGAAAACTTCCATCGGTAAATAAATCTGCGATTACTGCATGGAAGGAATTCGTGCCTAAGTCGATGGCTGCGATGCGTTTTACAAATCGAGGTTGCGAATCATCAGCTCCAATTATAACCATAAAAAATGTTCTTGGTCAATTAATGTACTAAATCGTGATCTTGTACTGTTTTTAATATCACGAATAACCTACTTTTCTTCCAGAATTCATCAAGCACACATTTATATGCGCCAATTACTATCTGTAGCCCTTTTCGCGGCATTATTTTCAGTTTCAATTAATGCACAATCAGTAGCCCCGTCCTATTTTGATGGAACACTAATTGTTAAGTTCGAAGACTTCGACAATGTACAAAAACTAAACCCTGCAATGACTCGAGAAGTAATTGAATCGAGAGTATCTGATGTACTTCAAAGTCACGGGTTAATTTCACAAACTCAGCTTTGGAGTGATCAGCTAGATCAAACATTTAAACGTACACATCAAGAGAAAAGAAAACTAGCTCCCAATTCAGCTTTAACAAAAGACATCAGCCGAATTGTTGAGTATAAATATTCTTCTTCGATCGACCCTCTAATGTTGGCTCGTAAAATATCAAATATGCCGGGTGTTGAATATGCCGAACCACGTTATTTGCGTATGACGAGCTTAGTACCAAACGACCCACTTGATAATGCTTATACAAGCGTTCACAAATTTAATGAGGCCTGGGATACTAGCACCGGTAGCGAGGAAGTAATTATCGGAATTATTGATAGTGGTGTGAATTACAATAACCAGGATTTAAAAAATAAAGCCTGGGTTAACGAAGATGAAATCCCAGACAATGGCATTGATGATGATGGAAATGGATTTGTTGATGACTATTTGGGATGGGATTTTTGGGAGAGCGGTACAACCGTTTTTAATTTAGTAGAAGATAATGACCCGTTTGCAGCCAACAGCGACCATGGCACCCATGTTGCAGGTATTGCTACCGCCGAAGCAAACAATGGAATTGGTATAACCGGAACCGGATATAACAGTAAATATATGGCGATAAAAGCCGGCGGAATTGAGGATGATCCCGGTTCTGAAGTGGATGAATCTCGGTTGGTAGGATTCGGTTACGATGGAATTCTTTACGCTGTAGCTAATGGTGCGGATATCGTGAATTTGAGCTGGGGAGGCCCTGGTGTGGCGAATGCCGAACAAGATATCATCACCTTTGCAGTAGATGCAGGTCTAGTGATTGTTGCTGCAAGTGGAAATGATAATTCGATTGAATTAAACTCGCCGGCTTCGTACGATGGGGTGTTATCGGTAGGCAGTATTACAAGCAATTCACAAAGGTCTTCGTTTTCGAATTATGGCTACACTACCGACGTTTTTGCGGTAGGCTCGGGGGTTTTAAGTACTGCTGGCTTCGATTCAACTACTTATCTTATTAAAAGTGGAACTTCTATGGCCTCCCCCGTAGTAGCCGGTCTTGCAGGCTTAATAAAAGCACAAAATCCTGATTGGTCGCCACGGCGTATTATCCACCAGATCAGATCAACCTCCGACGAATTTGCAAGTGTGAACGATCCATTACTTTACGGTAAAGGAATTATGAATGCTCCCGCAGCGCTTGGTACGCCCAAGCCCGGCCTATCTATTCGAAGTTTTTCCATTTCCGATTCGGAGGGTAACTCTTTAAGTGTAGGTGAAAGTGGTAAACTTGAACTGGCTGTTGCAAACTATGGAGAAGCAACTACAAGCCTTAACATCACACTTGAGGCTTTACAAGATGATATTGTTATAACAAATGGCTTGGTAACCTCCGGTGTTGTAGCTACAAACGATACAACATCAATTGAATTTACATTCGATATCCCGGAAGGATATGACTTAAGCGACCCTCCTACTTTTGTTGTTCGATATGCCGATGAAAGCTCTGGCTTTACCGACTTTGAGATCGTAGAATTCGATGACCTTAACTTTGGCGTGATGAATGGCAATAATGTAACAATGTCGTTTGGGGCGAACGGCACTATAGGGTTTTCTGACCCATCTGCTGCAACCGGTGGTGTAGGATTTATTCCCGCAGGCTTTACAAATATTCTTTATGAAGCGGGTATTATTATGATGGCCGGTGGAAATCCTTTTTTGAATGAAGAGCCAAAAATCTCGAACAATGTGCGAAATGCCGGTGGTTTCTACGATTCAGATTTTGATCCGGATATCCCTTTTGTTGTAGAAAATAGCAGTGAAATTGCCACTGCTGAAGGAACCGGAACTTTTGTTCCAAATAGCTTTGCCGAACTTGATGGCGTAAATGTTCGATTAAATACATTTTCGTTTGATGAAGCCGGGATAGAAAACACAGTTTATTCTCAATATCTGATCAAAAATACATCGGGCGAGGCGTTAAAAGATTTCTACATGGGTATTTTTACCGATTGGGATGTAGATAATTTCGCAAACAATACGGTTTTATTCGATCCGAATAATAAGTTCATGTACATCTACGATCCTACTTCAGAAGCGAAATATCCTTTTGTAGCCGTAATTCCTATGCAAACTGCCTCTTCGAATCTTGCAATCAATAATGGATATGAGGGCAATGAATCGGATTATAGATTCAATATTTACGATGGGTACGACGAGACTGAGAAAGCTAATTCGCTAAAAGCGGGTGAGAATAATACCGGTGCTAATAGTGCCGATGTATCTACCGTTGTTGCTTCGGGACCTTATGAGTTCAATCCGGATGTTACTATCAAATTGGGCTTTATGTACGTTTATGGCGCGAACTACCCTTCACTGCGAGACAATGTAATTGCAAGCAGAGATCGCTTTGTATTCGAAGTTGATGAACCCGGTGTTTATACAAGCGGTGAAACTGAAATCGATCTGCCAACAACAACTCGTTTAAATCAAAACTATCCTAATCCATTCAACCCAAGTACTCAAATCACTTTCGATCTTGCTGAATCTGGATTAACTGAACTAACGATTTACAACGTGTTAGGACAGGAAGTTCAAACGCTGGTAAACGAAGTAAAAACTGCGGGTTCATATACAATGGATTTTGATGCGTCTGCTTTAAATAGCGGAATTTATTTTGCAGTGCTCAAAACTGAAAACACATCAAGAACCATAAAAATGACACTGATTAAATAACAGTGTCCGTTCAGCAGCAAACAGACATTAATACGCCCTCTAATGCATCATTTAAGAACGCATGGTGGGCGTTTAATGGACATGTTCACACGGTAGTTTCTTCTCAATTTCTACCTGTAGCTAATGTTGATTGTATACGAATCGAGATACCTACACCGGATAATGACTTTCTTGAACTGGATGTTGCTGACGGAGATTCAGATAAACCGATAGTTGCCATATTCCATGGGCTTGAAGGAAGCTCAGAGCGTTTTTATGTACGCAATTTAATGGCCGCACTTTACGAAGAAGGCATATCTTCGGTAGCAATGAATTTTCGGGGTTGCGGCCGGAGGATTAATGATCAACCTCGTTTCTATCACTCGGGCGAAACCAACGATTATTTCACACTTTTTGATTGGATACAATCTCAGTTTCCAAACAGAAAAATATTAGCTGTAGGATTCTCGCTTGGCGGAAATGCCTTGATAAAATCCTTGGGGGAAAAAGGAAATTATCACCCTGTACATAAGGCAGTAGCTGTATCTCCGCCCTATGATTTAAAGCGTGGTTCCATCAATTTACAACATGGCTTTAACCGCGTGTACGAGCTTCGATTTATGAGGACTTTGAAAAAGAAACTCGCCTTAAAACGAGAACAATTCCCTGAACTTCCTGACTTCAACGATTCCACTCTCTACAACTTTGATGATCAGATTACAGCTCCTGTTCACGGCTTCAAAAATGCCGAGCATTATTACGAAACCTGTTCTTCTAAACGGTTTTTAGGAGATGTTCAAACTCCACTTCTTCTTATCCACAGCAAAGAAGATACGTTAACACCGTTGGCGTATGCGCCTTTCTCGGTAATTGAGAGAAATGGATATATCCAATCTATTTTTACCGAAAGAGGCGGTCATGTCGGCTTTATCTCATCTCCAAGAAACTGGCTCAATCAAACCATTGTTAAATGGTTAATGCGGAATTAGAACTGTATCTTCCCAAAAATCGAAATCAAACTCTCTAAATACGATGGTAATCATCATAGGGGCCGGCCCAATTGGCCTGGCAACCGGAATTCAACTCAAGAGAAAAGGAATCCCATTTAAGATCATAGAACGGGGCAGTCTGGTTCATTCTTTGTTCAAATACCCCACAAATATGACGTTCTTTTCCACTTCCGATCGATTGGAAATTGGCGATATCCCTTTTATTTCACACGGGCCAAAACCAACGCGTAGTGAAGCGCTGGAATATTACCGAAGAGCAGCAGAACACTACAATTTACCTATTTATCTGTACGAATCGGTAATTCGTGTAGATGGCGAAGACGGTAACTTCACGGTGGTTACTGATAAAGCGAAATACAAGGCAAAAAAAGTAGTAGTAGCAACGGGCTTTTACGGCACACCAAATAAAATGAATGTTCCCGGCGAAGAATTACCCAAAGTAAAACACTATTATGACGAACCGCATCCTTACGCATGGCAAAATGTACTGGTGGTTGGTGCCGGCAACTCTGGAGTGGATGTAGCTCTGGAATGCTATCGATCGAATGCGAAAGTTACGATGGTAGTACGATACAGTGAGATTAAACAATCGGTGAAATATTGGGTGAAACCAGACATCGAAAATCGAATTAAGAATGGAGAAATCAAGGCATATTTCAACTCAGAAATAAAAGAAATTACCGAAAAAGAGGTTGTACTAAGTACCCCAAACGGTGATGTAGCTATAAAGAATGATTTTGTACTGGCAATGACGGGTTATCACCCGAATTACGCTCTTATGGAAGCTTTGGGTATAGAATTAACCGAAGATGAAAAATGTATGCCGGTGCATAAAGAGGATTCGCTGGAAACCAATAGAAAGGGCATGTATGTAGCAGGAGTAGTTTGTGGCGGAATGGATACCAGCCGTTTATTTATCGAAAACTCAAGGGTTCATGCGGATCAGATTGCAGAACATATTGCCAAATCATTGACATAAAAAAAGGGCAAGCGACCTATATCACGTCGCTACGACCTAATTACCGTTGCTGCATTCCTGCCCTGGCGGAGTTCAAAGGGAGCTGACTGTATAGGACTTGCCCTAGACCGATAAAGTTAAGGCGATTCTTAAGAACAGTCAACCATTTCTGGAGGCAATTTTATTTACTAGTCATGATAAAAACGCCGTTCCAATCCTCCCCTGGAGGATGTTCTCTCATCATTTGGCATCGCTCAATAAAGATTTGAGAGGGATTTTGTTGGTGAGCTTCTATAAGTAGTGATTGTTGAAAGTAGCCCAAAGCTTTATCCCATTCCTGATTGTAGTAAGCGGCCATGCCTTGTTCATATAAACCCACACAATCAAACATCTGCTGGGGAGCCTCGGCTCTTAAGCCTGCAATCTCATACATCGTAACCGGTTTCGATCGGCCTTTAACCACGATGGTATCCAGTTTACGAAACAAACAATCATTACCATGTTTTTCTGCATCCATCTTCGTGGTTTCGGTAACCATCGTAAAAACATGATAGGCCTTTGCCCCACTTTCGCATCGCGCAGCCAGATTCACATTGTCACCCATCATGGTGTAGTTGAATCGGCGCTCTGAACCCATGTTACCGGTTACCATTTCGCCGGTATTCATGCCCATTCTATGTTGCATGTGGTGAACGATTTCCGGCCAATTTCCGTCATGTACCCATTTTTCTCTTAACTCGGCCAATTTTTTTTCCATTAATTGCGAGGATACGCAAGCTCTGAGGGCATGGTCTTCGATAAAAACCGGAGCCCCATAAAATGCTACAATGGCATCTCCGATAAACTTATCCAGCGTACCGCCTTGATCGTTGATGATGTCGGTCATAGCAGTTAGGTACTCGTTGATGAGGGCAACCAATTGCTTCGGTTCCAGCTTTTCCGAGAAGGTTGAAAAGGAAACTATATCGCTGAAAAAGGCGGTCATGTAAGTATCCTCGCCACCCAACTTTGGCTCCTCACCCGAGTTAATCATTTGCTCAACTAAGGTTGGCGAGACATAGGAAGAGAACATACCTTTAATCCGTCGCTTTTCTCGCTGTTCGTTCAGATACTCGTAACCAATGGTAGCTACCTGCGCAAGAAATACGGTGATTAAAATCCCGCTCACGTTTATAAAAAGTTGAAGGCTCAAGAATACATAAATAGCTAATGCATAGTAGCCGCCCATTACAATTAATGTTGCCAGGAAACCCCAACCGGCACCAAATTTCTGATTTAAGAATGAGACCAGAAATACAATCAGAAACGCTCCTAATATCATCGAAAATAATTGCGAAAATTCGCTCTGTTTACTGATATAATTCCCATCTAAGATAGTTTGTAGAGCGTGGGCATGTATTTCGAATCCGGGGCGGGGAAAATCACCTGAAGCAAATGGTGTTGGATGGAAATCTTGCAATACAGGCATGGTTGAGCCAATAATCACAATTTTATCTTTAAACACTTCATCGTAAAGCAATCCTGTTGCAAAATCAGGATCATCAAAAATATTCATTTCGAAAGCTTCCGCTTCCATCACAGTGGTGTATCCAGGATCGTCAATTACTTGTTCATAACTGTACTGGGGATAAATACCTTCGGGGCCATAAAAATTGATGATGAAAGAATTCAGGTTGTCTCGGAGAATCGAATAATTACCAACTTGAAAGAATGGATCAGTTGAATTAGGATCTAGCGCACTTACGGCCGAATCAGGAATGTTTTCGTAAACTTTTAATCCCTCTATCCCAAGCATAAAATAACTTTTGCCTAGATAGTTTCGGCCAAAATTATAGGTACGTACATACCCATCGATGTGCGGATTTGTGCTTACCAACCCAAAAGGATTTGGACTATTTTCTTGCAAAACACGAATTGGAAAAATAGGTTCAAGCTCGGTTCCATCGTTAGTTTCAATACGCTCAATATCGCCGGCTAACACTACATTGCCGGCTTCTGCAATAGTATTTGCAAATAAAGTATCGTTCGACAGATTGAACTCGTCGTTTTGACTGAACAACACATCAAACAGAATGGCTCTTGCTCCCGCTCGGTTAAGATTTTCTACCAGTTTAGCATGAACACTGGTTGGCCATGGCCATTTTTCGGGAATTTCGGCATCTGCTTCTTCGCTGATTGCAACCAACACAATCGGTGAATTTTCGACAGGAATTGGCCCTCTGATTTCGAACATATAATCCCGAATCGATAATTCTACTTTATTAATTACTTCGGTGATGGTGAGCGAAAAAGAGACCCCAAAAGTTATTACGGCGATGAGTACATAAACCCAGATTGGATTTTTTTTGCCTTTTGCAGCACTCATAACTTAAAAACGATAAATGTAGCGAAGTTGAGCCAATCGATCGTTCAATCCGTTACTGCCTGATACATTTGTAAAGTTTGAATCGAATACCAACGAGTGATTTTTGCCAAGTTTGTACTCAGCACCGGCTAGAAATACGTAGGTATTGAATTCAGAAAGATTACTATTTGCACTAAGTGAGTAGTAATCGTTTAAAAAACTGTCATCTTCGCCATTCTTTATTTCTAGTGTTCTCGATTTTGAAGTATTTGAGGTAAATGCCACCCTTCCATTAATTCTGAGTGCGCCATCAAACATAAAATAAGTTGCACCTGCAGTAATACCGATGATCTCGATATTCAATTGCCCGGCTCCCGATTCTGTTTGATTATACGACACTCCTAATTGTGTTCGCAATGGTGTTTGTGAAAACCTTGATGACAGATTAAAGGAATAGGCACTGTTTTCTACATCACCAAATGCAAATACTTCATCGGTGGTGTTTAATGAGGCAAGAGAAACAGTGGCATCATGTACAGAGCCAGAGAATTCAACCTGTTGCGTAATAGACACATTCAGATTGAGTGTTTCATTTTTACGTGGCGTGGTTGTAGTTAGAGTATCGCCTCTGGTAATCCTAAGGTTTTGGATAGCTGCAGTCTCGAATTCGGTAGGCACAAGTGGATTGAATCGCACTATTCCATTATCCCTGTTTCTTAATCGGAAACCCATGCTAATACGCGGCAACGATTGATTTACCGGATACCAGCTAAGATTTGTTCTGATGGAAGAGGTAACAGTAGTGGCCTCTTTCGTATCCGTTACATTATCGGTTAAGCGCTCATAGCCAAGCGTAACATATACCTGATTTTTGAACATTCTAAATCGATCGGAGATGGTGTAGCCTGCGATATCTTTTCGTATGGTAGAATTAGCAAGTGATACAAAATCGGGGCCAACCCATCGGTATTGAATCTTGAATGTATTTTTCGGATAGACCATCGAAAATTCAGTGTTAGAGCCCAAAATACTTGTTGGGAAGTAAAATTCTGTCTCGGTTGTATCGGTCCCAATTCCTGTTAGCCTTAAGGGTAATACATTTACATTTTCGTTTACTATAATGAATTGCGAAATTTCTTGAAGGATATCCAAGTCTTTTTGTTCGACATCCTCAAAACCTAAGTCGGCTGCTTGTTCAGCTGTTAGTGGTCCACCGTAAATGTCGTTGTTCAAGGCACTGGCTACCGTTTCCGTTTGAAATCGAATTCGGTTTTTATCGAAGGCGAACCTAAAATCTATACCTGCAACAATATTACCTTTAGGGCGAACACCTCCTCCTTCAACTCGTAATAAATCTGGAGATTCCATTAACCGCTGTTGCCCGGCTACCGATAAATTATTTAGTAAAGCACCTGGTTGTTGCAATATATCTGAGTAGTCGATTACATTGAATATCGATGTGGTGTCGTCTTCAACTTTCATAGCCTGAATTCCTAATTGAATGTATCGGGGATTACCAATAGCTACTCTACCACCAATTACATTTCTTTTAAAGGTACCCCGCCCACCATTTTCGAAGGACAGCGTATAAGTTGTGTCAACTACTTGAGTTTGAGCTGAATCGGAAAACACAAATTCTTCATTCACTGAAGTATAAAGATTTGTAATATCTCTGCTTAGCTCACCATATAAGAACTGAACATTTATGTTTTCCCAAAGTAAATGTAGTGAGGTGTTTATTCCCTCCATGCGCCTTCCCGAAATGGTAAACTTACTGAGTTGTGGAAAAATATGGCCTGCTTCAAATTTCCACCATTTTCCTAAACTTAATTTTGCACTATATCGATTTTGGGGTTGAAGTCGCGCTGATTCTTGTGATGTTAAAAATCCACTAAGGCTGTATTTGAATTTACCATACGAGCCACTAAGCGATGTTCGCCCGGTATATGCATTGTTTGCATTCCCGGAAATAATTTGATTTCTAGCGGTTAATTCAATTCGACCAACCGGGCGCAAGCTTGGCCCAAGTGCAACGGCTTGTGATTCACCGGGACGTACAATGCTAAAATCCCATTCGGTTACTAATAGTTGTTCTGTTGCAGTATGATACTCAAGCCGCACTTGATAATCGCCTCTCTCAAGATCTTTTGGAACATAAGAAATAAAATAATCGCTAGTATCGGCAAAGCTGGTAACATCAAGATTATTTAGAAATAGCCTAAAGCTTCCTGCTGGAATAGTTTCAATATCGTAGTAGAGTGCTATTGCAATGTATGCATCATTTGGTGCGAGTCCATTTCCCGGTTTTGGCGAAAGTATGGTAAAGTCAATACCTTCGGCTCGCTTTCTGTTATCTACAAGTGGAGCTCCTTCGATGTTTTGAACAAGTTCAACCTGAATGGGGTTTTCTGCCGGAACATTATCTGGATAAAATACATCCTGACTTAGGCTATTAAGGCTTAGCTGAAAATAATATTCAACTGAACTGCCACTCAGTTCCTCAGGAGTAAGAGCAACTTCAAACACTCCATTTTGGAAATCCACTTCTTTCTGAGCATACCCTAAATCTCCATCCGAGCGAAAAAATAAATAGGCTTGTAATACATCCGACGGGTTAACACCGGGCACCAAAAACTCTAATTGAGTTATATCTTTGGCATTAATTAAAGTAGGTGCTTGATGCTGCACGTTATATTGCGCATAAGACTCTTTTGCCACTAAAAGCAAAAAAATCATGACTAGTAATAGTACTTTAGAACCCCCAGTCTTCATACCAAATTCTTTAACATGCAAAAGCCTAACGCGTTATGGAAATTCTAATAAAGAACGCTATTAATTTCCTTTTTCGAAAATTGTAATTGGTACTTCTCTAATTTGTCCGTTTACGTCTCTGAAACGGATGATAATTGTCTTCTCAATTAAATCTTCATCAAGTGTTTCGTACCCTTCTTGTAGCTCTTCTACTTCATCAGTTGTGAGTGTTCCAGAGTCAATAGAATTTCCGGTTTCGTCTACCGATGCATACATTTGTTGGAATAACGATACCGTTTCTCCAGAATTAGTTGCGGTTACATCTACTTGTCCTTCCTCCACCCAAACGTAACCCTGCGCTGTTGAACCGAAACGAGTACCTTTAACTGAAGCCAACGATCTGGAAGTGGAAACCTCGAACGTACCGGAACCTTGAGGTTCAACTTCCAAAAAAATCTCACCGTTATCTAAATCGATTCTACGGGTTGTATTTTTTGAATTTGGTTGCTCTTGGCCGCGAACAATCAATTGCGATGTTGGCTTTACTTTAGCAATACTATTGTCCATAAACACAACTAGCGCATACCCTTCCGAGTCGGTCTGCAGGGTATCTCCATGGAATAACTGCTCCCCTATATTCTCTTCTAAACTTAATAGAATTGTTTCTTTATCAAGGCTTGCTAGTTCAACGTTTGGTTTAAACCGGCGAACTATTGCAAGCGGACGTTCTTGCTCGTCAACAGGTTCGGGAACGTAAAAGTCACTTGCCAGCATGCTGCCTACTATTAAAACTAATATCAATGAAATAGCTATTGATGTAATCTTCTTCATGCCTTTTGTACCTAATTATCGCTTATAATTATATCCCCTTCTTCCAGCTTTTGCAGTAGCTCTGTAAGCTTTTGTAACCCTGTAATTCCACTAAAAACTTGTTGATCTACTTCAATACTTTCAAAGTAAAACCCGTCGCTTAACATCGTGTTATACTCTTCATCTCCTATTAATGAAATCAAGGCATTTAGTGTTTCTTCATCAATTTCTTGAGTTGTAACAGAGGTTTCGGTAGAAGGATCTACAAGCGAAAATGTCCATATATCAGACACATATTCTTCGGTACCTAAAGCAGTTTGCACAACGGTAGAAACTTGCCAAAAATAGCGCTCGCCGGTAACCAGCGCTTGAGCGCCACTTGAGGGATACTGTAGGTTATTACCCTCTACATTTACATCCAAATATTCGAATTGCAGAAAATCAGAACCATTAGCTGCAGTACTTTTTGCCCCTTCAATTAAAGATTCCGGGCTATCTTGTCCATTATCATTCACAATAATTACACGGTAGGTATTATTGGCATCGCCCTCCCAGCTCAACTGCGGATATTGATTGGTAATAGAAACGTCAGATCCTACTTCATCGCCGGGTGTTTTCAAAAATATAGATAACTCATCAACCACCGCACCCGATTCAGTACCCCCTAATTCTACCGTTACATTTGCAAGTTCTTGTTTACCACATGCATTAGTAACTCTCGAAACTTTTGCATTAATCGTGTAGATATCGTTGGGCAAAGTAGTACCGTCTAAATTTTCTAAAAAATCTTCCCCTTCTAAAGTCAATCCCCCATCAAATTTCATTTTTTCGTCCACCCCAGGTAATTCTTCATTATCAATGTCGTTATTAGTGGCATACACAACTTGTCGGGGATCTAAAGTAAATGGATACGCTGCTTGTTGTGTTAATTCTGCAATGGTACCAACCTGACCTGCACTAAATTTAAATTCGAAAAAGAGGTTAGTTAATAGTTCATCGGTATTGTTCACTATAGTTCCAGAAACTAAAACAGGGCCCGCACCTCGGGTATCAATTCCGAGACTTGTTAACCCTAAAACAGAGGCATTTTCCAACACCGGGCTCAAGTTTACTTCCAGCGACAAACTCCCAGAATCAACACATTCATTTTGTGCGTGCACAGAATCAATCGGAACAAATATGGCCAAAACAGCTAACAATGAAGAGAAAATAGTACCCGATCTTAACTTTTCAATCATATGACTCTCAATTATTATAAATGAGTACTAAATATGAAACGATGTTTTTTTACAAACAATTAGAATTGTACAAACAAAAAAAGCTCTTATTATATTAAATAAGAGCTTTTGTGGAGCTATGGGGATTCGAACCCCAGACCTTCGCGCTGCCAGCGCGACGCTCTAGCCAGCTGAGCTATAGCCCCAAACAAAGAATGCCAAATATAAACTCGTTTTAAAATTAATCCTAGTTTGTTTTTCTTTTTTGTTTGATAGAGCCTTCAGTATCACTATTTTCACGAGCAATATTTAAAAAATCTCATTCAAAACTAAAAGAATAGGAGTCCTCCTAACATGAAACGCACATTCCACCTTCTTTTTTTAACTCTTTTCTTATCAGCTGGTGTTCTTACCCAGTATGGTTGTGGGTCTAGCGAATCTACCCCACCAGTGCCTGTTGATACAGACGGAGACGGACTAACCGACGATCAAGAAATCGAATTAGGGCTTGACCCAATGTCAGCCGATTTTGACGATGATGGCCTTACTGACGGTGAGGAAATCAACGAATATAACACTGATCCTAAAAATCCTGACACGGATGGCGATGGCCTTTCTGATGGTGACGAAGTAAATACTTACGGCACAGATCCAAATAATGTGGATTCAGATGGCGATGGCTTGAGTGATTATGATGAAATTATCACCTACAAGACAAATCCTAATGATGCAAGTGGCGACGCTGATGGCGATGGTGTTTCGGATGTAGATGAGATCAATACCTATAATACTGACCCAACAAATGCAGACTCTGATGGCGATGGATTCACCGATGGCCAGGAAATTGATATGGGTACTAACCCTAACAATGGAAGCGATCCTGTATTTGTTAGTGGCGATGATTTAGGCACAATTAACTTTAATTTCGACCGCTCTAACATAACCGACGAAGCTGCTCAGATTCTTGCAGACAACGTTCAGGTTTTAATGAATGCACCTGCATTCAGAGTTCGTGTTGATGCATACACCGATCACGTAGGTGGCGACCAATACAACTTACGATTGAGCTTGCGCCGCGCAGCCTCTGTAGTTGATTTCTACAAAAGCAATGGTATTGCCGAAGACAGAATTGAATCTCGCGGTTTAGGTAAAGCGCCGGTTGAATGTTCTGTTTCTGAAAAAGAGCCAAACAACGGTTGCGAGAAAAACAGACGTGCTGAGTCTAATCCAATCAGCACTTTGAAGTACTCTCCAGATATGTAATCCGGATACTTAAAGATTTAACCAGCTCAGCCAAACTGAGCTGGTTTTTTTATGCCTCTAAAATAATCTCGAGAGTGCTATGCCCGGATAAAACCCAGGCTCATCCAGGCGATAAGCCAAGTCAATTCTAAAGAGGCTAAAGATATTACTGATGGATACGCCTACTTCGGCATGCGGAGACTCCGCGTTTGATGGCAGATAGCCTACATTCGTTAAGAAAAATTGCTTCTGCTTTTCGGCCAACCATGTTTGGCCAATGCCACCAAACGTTATTAAGCTAATGCCACTCTTAGCTGCATTTGGTATACCAAGTAATTCAAATGGGGTAGATCGAAAATTATGCTCGGCATGTACGGCTACATACGAGGCCCCTTCGTATGGTACATAACGCTTAGAGCGAAACGCCCCGAATGGAGTAAAGTAGCCCAAAGCAGCATCGAGGGCTCCGTTTTTCTGCACGGGCAATTCACCTATAAAGGTGCCGGCGTTAAGCCTAATATCGAGAGTGTTGGGTATAAATCTTCGCTGATAGAATGTAGAGTATCTGCGATAAATATCGATACTGAAACGAGTAAAATCCCAATCGCTGCCGAGAGCACTTAGCGATTGTTCTATTTTTAGGTCAATATTGTCGGCTCCAATTACTCCCCAGGCTTCAGCCCCTTCACCCGACTCGTAACCAATGGTGAGTGAACTTAACGTGCCCTCTTGTACCGCAGGATTGAAGCGCTGATTAAAACTAGAGGCCAGTAAATCATAACTTGTTTTGAAATCAATGCTCGAGTGTTCTTCATATTTGTAACGAGCATTTAGTGTTCTACCATACCCTTTCAAAGCGTAAGCTCCACCAAAAAAGACTCCTTCAACGCGGTAATAATCGAAATAATCAGAGTAGCCTAATAATGGCATTGTACTTAAAATTTCTTTGTTGAATAGCTCCGAATTGTATCGGGTTTCGGTCTTAAAATCATAACCGCCTATCAATGCCAAACGCCGTGACTTTTTAAGAGGCCACCAACTTATATCTGCCCCATGGCTCATCTCTTCGTAGCCTAAGCTGTAGCCCACTCTCAACCTTGATCGTAATCTTCGATCTAAATATCTCTTCTCATGCTCAAGCCCACCGTAAAATGCGTCTACTCTGTTAAACCGTGCATTTATAGACGTATTTCTTCTTAACCGTTCGAAAGCTGTAGGCTCTTTGGGTTCACGGTATGTGGTTTGCGTTCCATCCGAATTAGTTTCAACCCTTACTGATACATCACTATCGCTATCATCTTCATCATCTAAATCGAGAAATCGGGTTAAAAAACCTTTTGGCTTGAACGCTTTTTCTAGGGTAGCGGTGCTGTCTAAGGTATCATAGGCTTCCAGTTCTACTTTAGATAACGGAACAACATCTACAGTGGCAGTAAATAAAGAATCAGTTTTATCGATGGTTGTAGAGTCAATCGAAAACCAATTCTGGTCGGTAAAAATAGAATCCGGGATATTCGTATTTACTTTATAATCATTGAGTTTAGAAACTTGTTTAAAACCGATTGGCGGAAATCTAAGACCGGGTACTCCAACTTCAACGGTACCTTCCATTCGAAAATCAACCGGCAACCAATAATCTCCCCCAAAGTTGCTGAATTGCTGCTCGTAATACATATTAAATTCCTGAACGGGTGGTGGAAACACAATTACTGAATTTGGTCTCAATCGCACCGATATAAGTGCATAATCTTCGTCTTGCACAAATATGGTTCCTTCAAATAAAGGCTGTAATTTTCTTTTTGATGTAACATCAATTTCAAAAATTACTTTATCATCGATTTTGGTGAAATCCACCAACTCAAAGTTATAAAAACTTAGTGCTCTTGGATGCGTTACTCCAACCACATCAAATTCCACGATTTCGAGATTGTCGTCGTAGAAATTTGGCAAATAACTCACTCCGGCAAAGTTATCACTCCCCTCGATATTTGCTGTTTGTCGGCGAGATTTTAGCACTTCTCGATTTCCTAACTCTTTATCCCAATATGCCTGCGAAATACTTTCCGTAATCGATACGATGGATGTATCGGTCTTCAATTGCTGGCGGCTGTAAGCATCTACAGAGTAATTTTGCAGGTTTTCTCTCCAAATCTGCTTTCTACGTATTACTTCTTTCATAATCGAAATCGCAGGGTCTTCGCCGGTTACAGTTATTTCCTGCATCTCTAGAAATGCCTCTTCCATCAAAAAATCCAACGGCTCCTGATGATCCGCTTCAATTGTAATTTCGTTGGTTTTGTAACCAAGATACCGCACAACAATTGTTGAAGGAAACTCGGACACTTTGAGAGTGAACTCGCCATCTGCATTCGCAATGGTACCTGTATACGTATCCTTAATAATGATGTGTGCAGCTGCTAATGGTTCAAGTGTTTGAGCATCAACTACCTTTCCTGTGATAACATTTTGTGCTTGTAATGAAGTGGTTAACAGTACTGTTGTTAACAAGAGCCCTAAAAGTCGTTGCATGTGTATGATTTAATTCGTTGAAACTAACGCATCCACTACTTAAATAATGCTCAATTGTTTCACCAATTTTGATCCGCTTTTATATTTTCTGATCCAATCTCGGCGTTAACGCTTATCTCCCTTATTAAAAATAAGGCCAAGAATAGCTGTAAATAGTGCCGCTCCAATAATCGACCAAATAATCGGGAAAGGCTGATTATCGATGGTAATAGTCCAAAGCTGGGGAAATTCGAGTTCTACGGCAATCCACTTTCCAATTATTGCTCCGATAAAACCAACAATGGCAGACATTAAACAACCTCCGCTTCCAAGTTTAAAGCCTCCAATGCTTTGCCCGATTCCTCCGCAGATAGAGGCAATGGCCACAAGTATTAAAAAATCAAAAATTCCCATAACGTCTTATTTAAATATTGTGAGCCGTTTAACGTACTCAAAGTTACTCGGTTGCATAATGATTTCTCTCGTATTCCCTATTTGTTAAACACGAAGGTAAAATGTAAGTTAACATTAAGTCTCAGACAGCTCTTTTAAAATAAATATTCGGAATTATGAAGAACCTACACATCTTCTCACTAACCTTAGTGATGCTTTTATTTTCACTAGCAGCTTGCGGTGAAAGTGAAGAAGAAAGACAAGCGCGCTTGCAAGCCTATCAAGATTCGTTGCGAGCAGTAGAACAAGCTAAAGTTGCAGAAATGATGGCCCAAATGCAGGATTCCATCGATGCAGCAGAAGCCGAAGAAATGCTAATGGAAGAAGAATCTGAATCTCCATCCTTCGGATTGGTTGAAGACGGAAGCTTTGTTGTTCAGGTGGGTGCTTGGCGATCGGAAGAAAAAGCACAATCGTTTGTAAATAAATGGGCCGATAGAAATTACCCTAATGCTTACGTTGTAAAAATAGGTGACGAAGCCACCGGTGACATATGGTTCAGAGTTCGGGTAGGTGATTTTAATTCTAAATCGGAAGCTGAAAGTTTTGGTGCAGAACTATCCTCAGAAATAAACTCAGGCTATTGGGTAGCAACTAAAAATTAAGCTTTTAACGCGTTTAAAATTTATAGTTGTAACTGTGCCATGCATTTACGTAATTGAAACACGCTCAAGTAGCGTCTCTCTTGATGAATAGTCAGCCCCGTACATTCGAAAAATGTGCGGGGCTATTTTTTTTGAATCTTTTTTTTACTTGTTCGTACAAGGCGTGTCCGTGATTTATTTTTCTAATTCTCGGGATAACGTTATAATCCGCATCAATACATCAACAACATTTTAACACCAGCGAAATGAAAAATTTCAGCATCGCAAAGCGGCAGGTCGACCAAATTAGTGTGCTTGATATAAGCGGAGAGCTTGATGCGCATACAGCATCACAGCTGGAAAATTCTTTGAAGGCTCTTATCGAGACCAAAAACATCAAGATTATTGTAAATTGCGCTCAGCTGGATTACATAGCTAGTGCTGGCCTAGGGGTATTTATGGCTTATATCGAAGATGTTCGTGGCCTGGGCGGCGACATTAAACTATCGAACATGAACGACCGAGTTTATAACGTGTTCGATTTATTAGGATTTCCAACATTATATGACATTGTAGAAGACGAGCGTGATGCAGTAAAGGCATTTTAATACAGAAGTAGTGGCAGGCAAAAAAATATATACTCTCTCCGTCGACTCCTCAACGAAACACTTGAGTGAAGTTCGCGACTTTGTTGCTCAACATGCTCAAAATATCGGCCTGTCAGAAAAAGATATTTCGGAAATACGCTTAGCTGTAGATGAAGCTTACACAAACATTATTAAGCATGCCTACAAAAACAGACCTTCAAAACCGGTGAAAATTGAAATTGGGTTCGATTCCAAAAAACTTTGGATTTCAATTATGGATGAGGGTGAAAGTTTTAAACCGGAAGAATACAAGGCTCCTGATATTTTAAAACGTATCAAGAACAAGCAGCGCGGCGGTATGGGAGTGTTCTTGATTCAAAAGTTAATGGACCAAGTACAGTACAACCGTAAAGGCTCCATGAACGAGATCCGAATGGTTAAAAACCTTTGAGATCCTATGAACAAATCCACTATTTCTAACGATGAGCGCCGAAGCAGGTTTGAGCTACGCACATTACTGGAAACCAGCCGGCTCCTAATTGAATCTCAAGATCCAGACTTTGTTTTAAACAATTTATTGCTCATTACAATGGGTAAGTTATTGGTGCCAAAAGGGATGATTCTGATCCATAAACCCGGCGATGCATCATATCTTATTTCTAAATCGAAAGGCAGAGATTGGCAACAAGAAGGATCTGAACTAAAAGCAGAGTTTGACCAAAAACTGTTAGAAATTTCGGTAATTCAGGGCGAAAAATATGCTGCGGTTTTTGATGCTCTAGGCATCGAAAAAGAAAGCACACTCTTTAATCTCAAAACCAGTAACCATCATTTAGGTTTTTTATGCCTTGGACCTAAAGGTACCAAAATCCCACTAACAAGCCACGAAATAGAATTTATCGAAAGCTTGAGTATTATTTCGTCGGTAGCAATTGCCAACTCAAGAATGTTTAAAGAGCTACGGCACATTAATCGAAGGTTAGATCGAAAAGTACACGACTTAAATACCCTACTTGAGCTGAGTAAAGATTTCAATATGATGGTAGATCGGGACGAAATAGCCCGTGTATTTAAGTTTGCCATGCTTGGGCAAATGTTGATACGTACTTTCTTCTTTGCTCTTGATATTGACGGAAAACGCTCAATCATTTCCATTAGCGGAATAAAGGAGGCCCCCACAGATGACGACCTCGACCAACTGTTTGCCTTAGACGACATCGCCCACACCGACGATGTAAAAGACTGTTCATTTCTCGCAGACAACAAGATCGAACTTTTGATTGGCTTACGTTTTCAAAACGAAAAAATTGGTGTTGTTGGAGTTGGTCCTCGTGCCACTATGGAAGGTTATGGTGATGCAGAAATCAACTTCCTGCAGTCTTTGGGAAACCTTGCCTTGCTCACCATACAAAAAACATTACTTTTGGAAGAGCAAATCGTAAAAAAGCGCCTGGAAGAAGAATTAAATTTAGCGAAAACCATTCAGGAAGGGCTACTACCAAGTCCGATCCCAACTATACCCGGAATGGAGATGGCAGCTGTAAATGTATCCTCTCGGCAAGTGGGGGGCGATTATTTTGATGTGCTTAAATTAAATGATAATGGACATCTCCTTGCCATAGCTGATGTTACCGGAAAAGGAATACCGGCTTCGCTATTGATGGCTAACCTACAATCGATGTTACATGCGCTCGCACCACTAGACGTTACGCTTGAGGAAGCTACCGGACGAATCAACGATATTATTTACGAAAATACACCTGCTGATAAATTCATCACCTTTTTTTGGGGTAAGGTTACAGAGGATGGAAAAACCTTCAAGTACACTAATGCCGGGCATAATCCGCCAATGGTTTTTAAAGAAGGCTCAAACGAACCCATTTTATTGGAAGACGGTGGAGTAATTTTAGGAGCAGTACCAACATTTGTACCGTACAGTAGTGCAGAATACTCCATCGAAAGTGGGGATTTAATAGTGTTTTTTACTGATGGAGTAACAGAAGCTATGAACCCGGATCAGACGGAAGAATATGAAGAGCATCGGTTAATAAAATGCGTGAATGCACATCGGGATTTAGATGCAAATGGTATTATGAACGCGGTCATCAGGGATATCAATAAATTTTCGAATAACATTCAGTATGATGATATCACAATGATTATTTTAAAAGTCAGTTAAGGGTTTTTATCCCCATTATTCCCGGGATTCCATTTGTTCGAAACTCATTCATTGCCAAGATTGCCTCATACGTTTCATACCGGTTCATAATTTCGTTTACGTAGCGTACTGTTTCTATTCCCCGGCAAAATCCATACCTGGCATTCTGATAGTATCTGCGTTGCATTAGTTTAAGCAATGATCCTGAGATCTCATCCCAAGTGTTTGGGTTCTTGTTTTGATCGATTGTTAAGCGACGCGCATCCGCTACATGGCCCATGCCCGCATTATAAGTAGCTAAGGCAAATTGCCACTGATTGGTTGAATCCATATAGGAGTAATGATCAAGATGTTCTTTGATGATTCGTGCTCCCTCTCGGGCATTTATTTCCGGAATAAATAACGAATCTTCAGGAATATCTGAAAACCGAGGCAAAACTTGCATTAATCCTACGGCGCCAGCCCAACTTACAGAGCTTGGATCGAATTTAGATTCTTGAGCAGCGATTGCGGTTAACATTAACCAATCCAGATCAAATTCGGCTGCTACCGTTTGCAGTAAACTATCATACGGCGAGATAATACCAATGGGGCCTTGTTCTAATTCAGGATTAAAATATTCAGCAATTTGCGAGCTTCCTTCATAGTATTTTTTCCTAAGCACATTTAGAAAGGCAGATCTTTTCGGGATTCCGTTTTCATCGTATCTAAAATGTTTCTTCAAAAATTGATTCATTTTAGTTTTTAAGTCCTCAGAATTTGGCCGAATTGCCCATGCTATTTCATCTCGCTTTGCTATTTGAGGCCCGGCTATCATTCCCGGCATGTACTTACTAGTTGCATAAAAAATATTGTCGTCGGCTATAGTTGCAGCAATGGTGCCGTTCGCAACCTGAAACAACAATGCTTCCGTGTCCATATCTTCATTCACAAGATTAATCTGCAAATTAAAACCCTGCTCACGCAAAGCTTCAAGCGATTGGTAGTAAGAACTGTTTCTTCGTATAGTAATTGGAATGCCTTCCAACTCGCTGATACTTTCTGGCTCAATCCCTATTCCATCGGATACCACTACTATTTGGTTCACCAAGTTATATGGGCGCGTAAAATCTACAATTTCTGCTCTTTCGTTAGTTATAGTATAATTTGCTGCGATTAAATCTCCCTCACCTTTGTATAGCAAATCAAATGGACTTTCGTCGGGTGCCGGAATCACTACTTCCAATGCCAAATCGTTTTTCTGGGCAAATTCGCGAACTAATTCATATTCGAACCCAACTTGAATACCACGATGTAGGAAATAAGCCCCAGAACTATAGCTGGTAATCATACGCAGTACTCCACTTCGTTTTATTTCGGTAAAATCGCGGGTAACCGGCTCTCCAATAGATACATCCAGTAAGGCGTTGTTTGTATTTTTCTCTTTCTCGGGTTGG
Source organism: Balneolaceae bacterium (assembly GCA_965228545.1). GTDB lineage: Bacteria > Bacteroidota > Rhodothermia > Balneolales > Balneolaceae > HXMU1420-13. The sequence goes on along the minus strand of OZ245822.1, from coordinate 3,065,986 downwards.
TTAGTACATGATACTGATAGTGCTATTCCGAGTGCAAAGAGCCCAATACAATACTTTTTAACAGATAATATATCTTGTAAAGTTTTCATGGCTATCTGAATCGACTCTCCGTTTAAATTGAAATAAAATTATCTTCCCCTATCGTCGTTAACTTCAACCCTAGTTTAAGGGTTTTTTGGAGTTTTTAGTAATTCATTAAAAACTTTAAATATCAATTTTAAATATCATCCAAAATTAAATCAAGTATTTAACACACTACATGGCATCAGTGTTTCAGCGCTTTCTACTTGTATTATTAATCGCATTTGTTCTCTCACCGGTCGCTTTTTCCCAGTTGAGCGGTATTGTTATTAACTCAGAATCTCTCCAACCCATTCCCGATGTGAATATCAACCTTCCTGAGCACAACAAAGGTACAAGTAGTTCAGAGAATGGCGCGTTTTATCTTGATTTGAATGTTTACCCCGTTCGAGTGACATTTTCGGCTTTGGGATATGAGGCCACCGAACACTTTTATAGCGAAGCTGATACGAATTTAATCGTGTACTTAAAGCCATCGGTATTGAGCCTCGAAGAAATTGTGGTAATGCCCGATCGAACGATAAACCCAATTACAAAATCTTCGCCCATCGCACGAAGTACAGTCAGCATTGAACAACTCTCTGACAAATCGGTTACCACTGCCGTTGAGTTATTACGCGCTGAAACCGGCGTATTTGTTCAACAAACGAGTGTTGGCCAGGGCTCGCTCTACATCCGTGGCAGAGCCGGCCGCGATGTTTTATACTTATTCAATGGCTTTAGAATGAACCCAAGTTTTGTGCGTTCAGGTCAAAATCAGTATTTCGGCGCTGTTGACCCCTTTCTAATTAGTAAGCTGGATGTATATCGGGGACCTGTATCGGTGTATTTTGGTAGTGATGCACTTTCTGGAGGTGTTAATATTTCACCTATTGTTAAGAAATTTTCTTACGAAAAAGAGATGACCGGAGAAGTAGCCTCCTTCTTGAATTTTGATGGTAATGGCGAAAAAAGTATCCATGGGAAGCTTGCATATCAAGGCCCTAAAGTTACCCTATTTGCCGGAGGTAGTTTCAGAGATTACGACTATTACAACATGAGCGATCAATCGAACGAAGCATTATGGTTTCCTTACGATGAAACGCTTTCCAATGCCGATTACCAATTCAAATCATTTCAGATTTCATCGAACATAAAACTTTCTGAACGTTCTAATTTAGCAATAATTAGCTATAATGGCCGAATACCGGACGCTCCACGAATCGACCGTACAACTTTGGGTTACAGCATAGAGAATGCCGACGATGGTATTCGCCCCAGAAACGGATATTACTCCAACACAGCGCCTCTGGTTTTTTGGGGAAACACTGCCGAATACAGGCTGATTACTGAAAAATCGGCCTTTCAGAATGTAGGTATCAAAGCGGGGTATTTTAAATTAAAGGATTTCAGAAAACAGCAAGATTTCGACTTTCGCAATCCACCAGCTTTTTCCATAATTCAAGAAGATCGGGATTACTCTTTTTCCATTTCGGATACCACCAATTTCGATCGAAGCACCAGCAATCAAATTTTAACCTCTGTAGACGTGCTTTCACGCATCACTCCAGATTTGTACTTGAAATGGGGTGGCGATCTTTCTTTTGACCGGGTAAATAGCGAGCGTACTTCAAATTTTGGCGAAGAGCGTTTACCGCGCTACCCCGACGGATCTGAATATATGCTTGCAGGTATTTTTGCGCAGGTTGATTATGCTCCGTCCAACCGCTTTAGTATAGAATATGGCGTGCGTTATTCTCGAGCGCATGCCTCTATTCCTTTCGAAGGGGTAAACACCAACCGTAAATTTGACGCTTACACCGATTCGTTTGGACAATTTACACATGCCTTAGGGCTCAGCTATAACCTAAGTGACGACCTTGCACTTGTAAGCAACTTATCCACTGGTTTTCGAGCACCTAATGTATCCGATTTAGCTGAAATTGGAACTCGCGGAAGCGATCAATTTCAAACTCCCAATACCAATTTACGGCCCGAAACATCCAGAAATTTGGATATTGGTGCAATGTATAGTTCTGAAAATTATTCGTTTGAGTTATATACGTTTTGGCTTCATTACGCTAACAAAATAAACCGCGAAGAAACCGGTAATTTTGTTAATGAATTTGGTGAGGTTCTCCCCACTGACAGTGTTACCTATGTTTGGGATATTTTTAGAGAGGTTCGAAACGAAAATGCAACCTCTATGGAATTACTTGGAGTAGAATTTGCGAGCGAATACACCAACAACGATTTCATCAAAACAGGATTAACCTTCACCTACACATGGGGTAATCTCATTAACGTTGATAATTCAACCGAGCCAGTAGATCGTATTCCGCCGGCAAATGGCATAATATATTTGGATTATACTCCGGCCCCCAAAATTACTATACGTCCTCAAGCACGTTATGCATTTGCACACCGAAGAATTTCACCTGCAGAAAAAAATGATAATCGGGTTTCTCAAAATGGTACAGATGGCTTCATGAACCTGCAATTACTAGTAAACCTGCGCCCACAAGACGATGTTACTGTAAAATTTATAGCAGATAATATTATGGATGAAGCTTATCGTGAACATGCAAGTAGTTTAGACGGTATGGGACGAAACTTTACCATATCGATCAGTTATAAATTTTAAACAAGGGCTAAGCTTGTTGCTTCGCTTTTTTGGATTTCGTCCAGGTTAGCATGATCCCAGCCAGTACTACCAACATTCCCACAAAGCTCATGAACAAAGGCACTTCGCCAAATATCAAATAAGCAAGGAAGGAAGATACTGCAGGTTCGAAGAGAATAAGTGTAGATAGTAAGGTTGGTGAAATATATTTCACGGCAAAATTCAGAGATCCGTGTCCTGCAATTTGTGGGCCTATCGCTAGGGCAAATCCAATTAAAACTACAAATGCAGTTATTTCTAAAGTAAACCCTTCTACTACAAACAGGGCAATTAAACAGGTTAACGCTGCATAGCCATACACTGGAAAAACGTACTCGAACCAGTTTCTTTTTTGGCGAATTCGGTTTCCGATCAAAAAATAACCCGCAAAAATTACAGCCGCCAATACAGCTAAACTATTGCCTAAAAGTGGATTGGCATAGGTAGTTTCGCCATCGTAATCGGAATATCCAATAATCACAGATCCTAAAAATGCAATAATCACGCCTACCCATACCAATGCTCTGAATTTTATTTTGAATGCGAACCGCTCGATCAAAATAATCAGTATTGGGTGGATGGTAACCAACACCGACGCTGAGGCTATCGAGGTGTAGTAGATGGAACTGATCCAAGCAATCAAATGCAAACCTAACATGATACCTGAACTTGCTACAAGAAGATGTTCTTTCCTGGTTACATTTTTAAATTCTCCTGCTTTTTTTTGAATACCGAACACAGGAACTAGAATCAAAAAGGCAATAGCGGTGCGTACCGCTGCAATCAAATACGGCGAAGAATCGGTTGCGAGTTTAACAAGGATAGGAGAAAACCCGATGGCTGATATCCCAAAAGCTAGCAACCCATATACTTTTAATTTCGAGAATATGGCCTGGTTTTCGTTGTTCATTAGCGGATGCGATCGATTGATCGAACGAGTTTTTCGTCTTTATTGATATATCGTAGTGCTAACAACTGAAAGATAAATCCAGCCATAACTGCTCCTGTACCAAGGGCTTCATCCCAAAGGTAGGTACCAATTCCTCCAAGCGAGAAAAATACACCCACACAAAATGCAAACCCAACGATTTGAACCAACATTGTGCGTTTTACCCAAGCAAGTTGGTTTTTTCTATTGCTGAAAAGAAAGATACAAGCAATGGAACCTATCATCGAAATGGTAAGCGCAATCGCTAAACCGTACCCGATCCAAAGCTGCGGATCTTCCATTGCCCGATTATAAATGGGTGTGAAAAAAGTAGCACCGGTAGTAACTGCTGCAAGTGCTAAAAATACAGTTTGAATTCGTTGTATCACTTAAGACTGACTTTTTTGATGAAATTTTGTGAGAAGATAAGAGTTTCGCACATCAAAAAAGGGGCACAAGGCCCCTTTAAATAACTAAAATTATACTATCGCTGTTATTGCACAGTTTCGGGTGCCGAATAGTTGAGTTCTATTTCCTCTTTAGTAGGTTTGTTGTACATCAATTCTGATAGGCGAATACGTGCTTTTTCAAACATGTAGTAAAGTACGGGTACTAAAATCAGGGTTAGAGCTGTGGCAAATAGCAATCCAACGATTACGGCTATGGCCATTGGCCCCCACCAAGCTGCTTGCTCGCCTCCCATATAGATGTAGTCGCCAAGATTTGAGAAAAATTCAATCGGGCTTCCAACCAATACGATAAAGTCAAAGTTGAACCCAATCGCTAAAGGAACCAATCCTAAAGTGGTTGTAATAGCCGTTAAAATTACCGGGCGAAAACGCACTTTACCGGCTTGAACCAGTGACTCTTTAAGTCCGTAGCCATCACGTTCGCGCAGAATATCTACATAATCGATAAGTACGATGGCATTATTTACCACAACCCCGGCAAGCGAAATTACGCCGAGGAAGGCCATTAACCCGAACGCCATCTGGAAGAAAACCAAACCGTAAAAAACACCGGCGGTCGACATTACTACCGAACTCAAAATGATGAGTGGTTTTACCACCGAGTTAAATTGAGATACCAGAATAAAAGCGATTAAGAAAACAGCAATCAAAAATGCGCGGCCAAGAAACTCAAACGATTCGTCTTGCTCTTGCTGCTGGCCGGTCCAGCTGTATGAATAACCCGGAGGCATCCCCTCCAGATATTCCCCTAATACTTCCTGGGTTTCTGCGAGTACCGCATTTGCTTGATAACCAGCGCGAACATCGGCACTGATGGTTATCACACGCTCCGATTCTTTATGATTAATGCCCCCCAATCCATCACTAACTTCCCAGCTTGCCACTTCCGATAGCGGAATTTGCGTGCCTTCGTGGAAAATGGTTAAATCGCCGAGCGTGCTCATATCATCTCGGTATTCGTCGCTTAGTCGCACCATAATGTCGTACTCGTCTTTACCGTCGCGATATTTCGATGCTTCCACACCGTTTATGGCCTGGCGAATAGTATATCCGATGGTATTGGTATTGAGCTCGTATAGGGCTGCCTTTTCCCGGTCAACGGTTACTTTAATTTCTGGGCGAGCTTCGGGTAGATCCGACTCTAAGCCATCCATTTTTATATAGATAGAATCCCCTTCAAGAATTCGCAGCACGTCATTCGATGCCATGGTAAGCTGTTCCATGTCTGGGCCGGAAATTTCAAGATTAATGGGCTTACCTGTTGGAGGGCCATCCGCAGGTTTTTCTACGGCAATTTCGGCGCCTACAATTTTACCGCTCAATGCATTTCGCATCGCTTCCATATAAGCAAATACATCACCCTCGCGTTGCTGGAAATCCTTAAAGTTTAGCGCAACTGTTCCCAAATGTGTTGAGTTACCTCCTCCACCGCCCGGGTCGCTGCTAATAGCTGCGCCGGAAGTTCCCAACACAGAATTTACATCACCCATATGCTCGATGATTCCGGGAATTTCAGTTCGAATCTCGTCGATGATTTCTTTAGTGAAGTCGACATCCGATCCAACCGGGGCCTCTACCTGCACGTATACATCTCGAGGGGGAATATTTTCCGGAAAAAACTCTACGCCGACCGGAAAAATAAACAGCAACAAAATTGCGCTGATAAATGACACCGGTGCAAAGAAAAACACAACAACTGCCCAATGCTTTAATGCCCATCGGATAGAGACTTCGTACATATCAAGTATGCGATTAAGCCCATCTAATTGCCACCATTGGCCAATAGGGTTTAGGATAAATTTGTTCAATATCCATAAAATTACGCCTAATACAATAAGCATAGTCCATGTTATTGGGCTGGTGGCAATCAAAACTAACCCCAGCAAGCCAGCGCCTGCGCCAATTATGTATTTACCTGTTTTACTAAGGCTTGGTTTTTTATTCTCTTCATGATCTACCGTCATAAATAAAGCACAGATCACCGGATTTATTACCAAGCCAACGAACAACGAGCTACCTAAGGTGATAATGAGCGTTTTGGGTAAATAGCTCATGAACTCGCCGGTAATTCCCGGCCAGAATACCATAGGTGCAAATGCTGCAATGGTTGTAAATGTACCGGTAATGATAGGCACTGCCACTTCGCCGGTTCCTTTTTTTGCAGCCTCGAAATTATCGTAGCCTTCTTCCAGATAACGGTAAATATTTTCTACCACTACAATGGCGTTATCCACCAGCATCCCCAAGGCTAAGATCAGTGAAAATAATACTACCATGTTCATGGTAATGCCCACAATACTGAGCAAAATGAATGAAAGAAACATCGACATTGGAATAGATATACCCACAAACGATGAGTTTCTCACACCTAAGAAAAACAGCAACACCCCAACTACTAGCAACAACCCAGAGATAATGTTATTCTCCAAGTTACTAACCATGCTTACCACGTCTTTACTTTGGTCGTTGGTAATTGTGTAAGTGGTGGTAGGTGGCAACATTGGAAGTTCATTCTCTAAAATGGCCTTAACTTCGGTTGCTGTATCTAAAATATTTTCTCCAGATCGTTTTTTAACACCCAGTGTTATTACCGGCGATCCATTCAACGTGGAATAGGTTGATCGCTCTTTGAACCCGAATTTTACTTCGGCAACATCCCGAACATATATCGGATTTTGATTTTCGCCTTTTACCACTACATCTTCGATCGGGGCTGTGTCTTCGTATTGGCCGGGCACACGGAGCAAAAACTTCTTCGTGCCAACGGTGATATCCCCACCGGGAATAGTCACATTTTCGTTACTGATGGCGCCTATGATATCACCAAAGCTGATGTTGTAGTACTTCAATTTTGGCAGATCCACATTCACCTGAACCTCTCGCTCAAGTCCACCGGTTAGATCTACACCAAGTACTGTAGGAATTGCTTCAATTTTTTCCTGAAGGTCTTCCGCAATTTCTTTTAGGATTACCTCGTCGTAATCGCCCGACAGGTTTACGTTCATAATCGGGAACTCGGACAGATTGATTTCCTGCACGGTTGGTTCTTCAGCATCTTCGGGTAATTCGGGTTTAGCCAAATCTACTTTCTCTCGCACTTTCTGCAGAGCATCTTCGATATCAACATTGGTATCAAACTCTAAATTGATATTCGAGTAGCCTTCAGAGGAAGTGGAAGTCATGGTTTTAACTTCCGAGATACCACCAAGCTCGTCTTCCAGTTTACGGGTTACCAAACTTTCCATATCCTCGGGAGATACCCCCGGATAAACCGTTACCACAAAAATATTGGGAACCGTAATACTTGGAAAGGATTCTTTTGGAATGGTGAGGTACGAAACTACGCCCATAACTGCGATAAGCAGTACCAACACCATTACACTAATTCGATTTTTTATCGAAAATGAACTCAACCAGAATTCTTTTCGAACTCCTGCGGATTCTTGCACTCCGTTACTTGAAGTGCCATTTTTAGTTTCAGTACTCATACAAACCTCTATTGTGCGGCTAAGGCACTTTGCGATTCTACTACATTAATACGCATTCCGTTATTCAGGAACGCCGAGCCGATAGTGATTAACTCTTCCCCGGGTTCTAATCCCGATTCCACTACCACATTGCTTTTATACGAAGGGCCAAGAGTTACCACTTTTTCGCGAGCCACTTCTTTGCCTTCTTCATTTTCATCCAGTACGTACGACACATATCGCCCGTCTTTACTGTAGATAAATTCTTCGCTAATTACGATTACGTCGTTCTGTTGCATGGTTCTCAACCTGATATTTGCAATCATATCTACTTTCATGCCTTCTTTTTTAGGCATATCAATTTCGATCCGAAAGGTTCGATTTTGTGGATTGATTGAGTTGCCCGCGAAAGTAATTCGCTCGCTAAGTGTATCTACAGCCTGCGTATCGAACCAGATTTCAACCTGATCGCCTTGTGAAACAGCATTGGCATAACGGGCGGGTACACCTGCAGTAATTTTGAAATTTTCGGATCCAATCAATCGCACTGTTGGAGCACCCGGGCTAACCATCTCGCCCACTTCAAACATAATTTCTTCAACTACTCCACTAAAGGGAGCTTTAATGCTGGTGTTTTGCAAATCAACTTTAATCGACTCTAACGATGATGCGCTTTGCTCATACGCATATTTTGCGTTCAAATAATCAATCTCAGAGCCGATACCGTCTTCTTTGTATATTTTTTCCAAACGCTCGTAGTTTTCGCGAGCCTGAGCCGTAATTGCTTCTAATCGCGCTGCTTCTTGCTTCAGTTTAGCATCATCGATTTTAAGAATGGTTTGTCCAGCTCGCACTGCTTCGCCTTCCTGCACGTTGTAGCGAAGAACTTTCCCGCTTACTTCGGCAGAAATCATGATATCGTTGGAGGTTTCAACAGTTCCAACAACACGTACAAAACTGTTAAACTGCGACGGATTTATATTTTGAGTTCGAACATTAACGGTTTTTACCAGTTCTTCTGTTTCTTGTGGAATTTCTTCTCCGCCCGAACAGGCCGAAAGAACAATCAACAAACTTAAAATGCTGGCTAAATAATTGGTTTTCATGAGTGTGTGTGGATTCTGTGTGTTTAAAGTCATTGGGTTATCTCTGTATCAACAAATGGAACAATACCAGTAGCTAGATCGAATTGAGCTTTGGCTGTTAAGTAATTGAACACCATAACGGCATAATTTACCTCAGCTTGCCGCACCTGCACTTCGGCCTCGGTTACTTCAATTTGTGAACCAAGACCGTTATCAAAACGTAACTTTGCTCGCTCATAGCCTTCTTGTGCTTGTTCGAGAGCAATTTTTCGAGCGTTGGCTGTTTCAAAAGCCATATTTAAATCTTCGCTGGCTGATGCCACTTCGTTCTGAGCATTAAGCACACCCGCTCTAAATTGTTCTTCTAAATCTTTACGCGAAATTTGTGCCCGTTGTACATCAGCTACGCGTTTAAATCCTTCAAATAAAGGTAAACTAAAATTAATTCCCAGAGTTTGGAACCGCACGTTATTCTCGAAAAAATCTGGAGTACCAGGTTCAGCCGAGCTCCACTGCAAGTTGTAGGTTGCACTTAGTGAGGGTAAAAATCGACTTTTGATAGCAGTAATTTCCTGGTCCTTCAAATCAAGTTGTGCATCAAGTGTTCGTAAATCGCCACGATTATCGGCAAGCACCCCCTCATTTAACATTCGCTCTTGATAGGTAAATGGATTTAACTGATCCACTTGCTTAAGGTCTTGGTTAACCTCTCCGGAAGTAGTAGTGCTTAAAATATCAAATTCGTTTAGATCCCCCAGCACTTCAAAATTGTAAGCGTAAGGCACTCCAATCACATATTTTAAATTTCTGTAAGTTTCTAAGAGTGCATACTCGGCTTCAATCAAAAGCGGACGTTGATTACTCAACTGCACCTGTAGTTGCAACACGGCGTACTCATCCACCAATCCGGCTTCTAGACGTCGCTTATTTTCGTTCAGATTTTGCTCTAACCTGCGGATTTGAGCTTCCTGCAAACGCAACTGCTCTTTAGCAACCAATACTTGATAATAGGCTATTCTAGTTTGTGTAACCACTTGTTGGCTCACAGCGCGATAATTCTCGTTTTGCACTGTTCTGAAAACGGTTGCAGAACTCAACCCGATTATAGTTTCGCCACGAAATAATGTTTGGTTTACCGAAAAGCCGCCCTGCCAATTGTTATCGGTACCAAATGCAACCGGCACCAAGGTTCCAGGCTGCCCCCCAAAAAACTCGCCCGGTAAAAAAGAAACCGGTATCTCAATATTCCGAGTATAGTTAATGGATGAAGAAATATTCGGATAAATCTCGCTATACGCAATTTTTACGAGCTGGTCAGAATCTTCCGTGGCTAGCAATGCGCGTTTTACATCGGGATTGTTTGCTAGCGCCATTTCTATGGCTTTTGATAGAGCAATTTTGTTATTAGTGGTTTGCTGGGCCAGAATTTCAGTATTGGGTACTCCGAAAGTGCACAATAGCAGCACCACTACCCAAACCCCTATTCTTTGTTTCATGTTTATATTTTTTGAATTAGACATCTTTTTTTTCGGTGAGCACACTACGAGTGTTTTGTGAATGAGTTTCATAAAATGACTGGGAGTCAGTCTTTTTTTGAGATTCTGATTGAATACCACAGCCAATTAATTTCATATAACTTTTAAACATGGTGTGCATGTCTATTCCAAGATGTTCCAACAACTTAAAGTGGCTGGTATTTTGATGCATATAGGCGGTATTTACAACTCCATGGGAAGTTGCCCAAAGTAACACGGCAAGCTCATTGGGGTCGTATGTATTGTTAATAGAGCCATCTTGCATCCCAATCTGAATTGCACGCACCATCACTCGAAAACCTTCTTGTCGGTTTTGAGCACACAACCCTATATAATTACTATTCTTGGCTTGGTCGGTATCTTTATAATTTTCTAAAAACCGCATCGCGCGGAAAAATTCCGGGTGATCGGAGGCAAAGGTTAAATAGTTAATTCCTATTTGATACACCATCTCCAGCCCCGAAATATTCTCGGTAAGTACTTTTGTAGTCATGGCATTCATCATTTCCGACGCTTTATGACAAATCCCCAGCACTAAATCTGTTTTATTATTAAAGTACAGATACAGCGATCCTTTGCTAACCTCGGCGCGCTCGGCAACTTCGTCCATATTCAGATGATCGAGCCCTTTTTCCAGAATCAGCTTTTGTGCTTCTTCGAGAATCATAGCACGCTTCTTTTCCTTTTCACGCTCTTTTCTTTCGGCAATTCCCATATATTGACTGTTAGTCATTTTTTGAACAAGGGTCAAAAGGTACGCACCTTTTATGTATTATCCCAAGCTGATGTTTGTAAACAAACCGTAAACAAAGTGTGTTCCCGCTAATCGAATTGCGTATTATTATGCGTACAAAATCAGATTCTTGGCTAGAAAATATCTTACCGAATTTAGTCTTATCATTGTTGCCATAATTTGGGCACTCAACTTCAGCATTATCAAAGTTACGCTCGAGGAAATTGGCCCTTTTGCCTTCAACGCTTTACGCTTTGTGTTTGCTGCCGGGTTGTTAATTGCTGTTACAAAATGGCGTGGTTTCAAAGTAATTGTTAGCAAAGAACACCTTATTCCTGTAATTGGAATAGGATTAGTTGGCAATCTGGTGTACCAGGTACTATTTATTGTGGGCGTAAACCTTACCAATGCTGCAAACTCTGCGGTTATATTGGGTACTATTCCGGTGTGGATAGCGCTCATGGCTCATTTATTTACCGATGAAAAACTCAGCACACCAAAAACATTGGGAATCATTTTTGCTTTCGGCGGAGTAGGTTTGATTATTTTCGGACGAAGCGCTGGATTTAGTTTCTCTGGCACGAGTGCTTTAGGAGATGTGATTGTGCTTTTATCCGCAATAGCGTGGGCATCATATACTATTCTGTCAAAGAAATATCTCAAGGCGTACAACTCTACCCAATACTCTGCTTTTATTTCGTTGATTGGAGTAATTACTCTAGTACTTGTAGGGATTCCTGATTTACTTCAAACTGATTACTCTTCGATTTCATTAGCCGGATATGGCGGAATTTTATACAGCGGATTACTTTCTGTGGGATTAGCCTATCTGATATGGAATCGTGGCGTACATAAAATTGGCGCCGTGCGCACTGCTGCTTATCAAAACTTAGTACCGGTTTTAGGTGTAGTATTCGGAGTGGTATTATTGAATGAGAGTTTAAATCTGTTACAATATCTGGGGTCTGCTTCTGTTTTGGTTGGCATCTATTTATCCCGAATTTAATTGTATGAGCGGTTGGCAAAGTTGTATATTCGAATTCATTCTTAAAAAAACAGACTGCAGAATGTTCTATTTCGCCCGTTCTTTCGGAGCACTTTATTTTTTTCTATTTCTATTTTCATCTACGCTTATTGCCCAAATTCAATCAAATCAAAACCAACAGAGCCAGCAAAACGGCTTAGGGAATTTGTTTTATGTAGATGAAGCCGGGTTAGCGCTTATACAATCTGCAACGCCATTAGATCAGTTTATTGATCCGGATAATTATTACATGGGCCCTTATGATGTGATATCTATTCAAGGTAAAGGGCTCGTGGAGTTTAGTTACCGTGCGGTTGTTGTAAACGCGAGTGGAGACATTAATGCACCGTTAATTGGCACGGTTTCTTTGAAGGGAAAGTCGCTATCAGAAGCAAAAGTGATTATTAAAAACGCTTTTGCAGGGCAGATAAAAGATACCGATGTAATCATAACATTAGATCAACCGCGCCCGGTAAGTGTGCATATTGGTGGCAACATCCCAAATCCAGGCCGATATATTGTACCCGCAGGAACGAGGTATGACGCCCTTGTTACCGGATTTAGAGTAGAAGATCTTGTAGTTACACCGTTAATTAATCAAACAGCAGAGTCCATTTTACAAGCTACTGCGCAACGCCCTTCATATTCGGGCCTAAATTTTGATAAACTCGATGCCAAAGAACAGTCGGAGGCAGAAATTCAAAACGATGAGTTAACAAATATTAGCCAGCAATATGATTTACGATTTGTAAAGGTTACTCCCCTTTATGGCGAAGAGTTTTTTGTAGACTTAGCTGGATATTTTAATAGTGGAAATCCTGCTTTTGCACCGTTTATTCAGGATGGCGACCATGTTACGCTGATCAACGCATCGTCAGATCGTGCAACAGTAAGTATATCGGGCGCAGTGAATAATCCATTTACCGGGTCTTTTCGAACAGATGATACCATCGAACAACTTTTAAATATTGCCGGGGGGCTCAGCCCGGATGCTGATTCGTCAAGCGTAATTCGTATTCGTCCCGAAAATGGTGATTTTGTGCGTACCGAGTTGCCAATTTCGGCTGTGCAAAAAGTGCAACCAGGCGACCAATATATCATACGATATCGCCAATCGGAGGATATTACCAGATCGGTTTCCATCGAAGGAGAAGTAGACTTGCCAGGGGCCTTCACTATTCGCAACTCCGAAACCTCCATCGCCCAGCTACTTGAGATGGCCGGGGGATTAACTGAAGATGCCTTGCCTAACGGTGCGTATTTAATTAGAAGTGCCAAAGATAACCGTGGTGTAAACTCGGCAAGTTCTATCAATCTTTCTTTACTGGGCCGCAGCTCCGATCAGTTTTTAGAGGGATACGATTACCTGGAATTTGAGCAGGCACTTAATCCAAACCGAATGGCACTAGATTTAACTTCGGCTGATGTACTGAAAAACACAAAACTCAGAAATGGCGACCGGGTTTTCATTCCTAAAGACGAGCACTCAATTTCCTTACTGGGGCAGGTAAACAATCCCGGTTTCTATAATTTTGACTCTACCCTAACCATACAGGATTATCTAGCTGCTGCCAGCGGGCTTACCATTGCAGCCGATGCCCAACGAATTTTTGTTATCAAAGCCGGTAGCAGAGCCTGGTACCATCCAGATGAAACTGAATTACAGTCAGGCGATATCATTTTTGTAGATCGTATTCCATTTGAAGATGTGAGTACTGGACGAAATTATATGCTAGAACTAGAACGCCAAAAATCAGAACGGGTACGATTGATCATGACTGGGATCGGAACCGTAGCCAGTTTGATAACGGCATATGCAGCAATTAGAAGGTTGAATTAGGAGAAATCTTATTTCCCGACATTAACTGACTATATCCATGCATATTCACCTTCAACATTAAAATAATACCAATTATTAGATATATGTTGGCATCATAAAGTGCACCACCGTAGAATTGGTAAAAAACAATATAGCAGCAGAAACTTGCCAATAACGTAATTGCTATTGGCTTACTATGTGAATTAATGCTATTAATAACAAAGACGCCATCCCCAAATATCTTCACTATTAGTGATGTAAAAATTAAAAAGCCTATCAGTCCTAATTCGGCGAAAATTGTATAGAAGATATTATGAGGCTCTACTACACCAACAGATTCCTGAGTACTAAAATAGCTTATAAAATTTTCTGAAAAAGCTCCAAATCCAACTCCAATCATATTTGTGTCCATAAACATTCCTATTGCTGCAGACCCTAACATTAATCTAATACTTGAGGAAGTATCTATCGCCCCACCTAATAAGTCAATGATTCTTTCACCATACAGTAAAAATGAATTGCGTAGTGGCGGGATTAACATAATCACAATTAACCCTATAACTGATAAAATAGATAGTTGAGGTAATTTTCTTAGATAAATAGTAACAGCAAATAAAGTTAATCCCAATGAAAGAAAAGCGCTCCTTGAATATGAGGACACGAGACCCACTAATAATACAGATAGGATTAACCCAAAAATGATTTTTGTCTTGAATTTATTTGTAGTTAATAATCGAGTAAAACTATAAATAAGCGGAAGGAAAAGTGCCGCTGCAAATCGGTTTGGATCTGAATAAATACCACCTGCGCTTGCTCTGTCAATCTTAAGCCCTGAGCTAAGAACATTTTGAATGGCAATTTGAGGGTTGAGAATATTTTCAAGAATCGAAATACATGAAATTATTAAAGCTGCACCTACCATAATGTTAATCATCAAAACTAGTGACTCAACGTTAGCTCTGATTTGAATAATCAAAAAAACTAACAAACATAATGTAAGAAGACGGAGTAAATTTATGATACCACTTTCAATACCTTTTGAATAAAACAACGAACCTACCACTACAACTAGAAGCAATAAAATTATTGTGTAGTAATTAGCAGTTTTTAGTAATCGATCGAAAAAAAAGATTTTTATAAATGACTGACCGATAAATAGAATTAGAATCAATTGGAATAATGAAAACGGAAATGACTCTCCGAAAATAGCAATGAAAATACCTGAACTTATGATAGAAGCTGCTAATGCAGAAAGCGCATACTCCTCTTTGTGTAAAGTATTGATTATAAAATATAAACTTATAACAGTTATTATTGCCCCAAAAGCAAGTACAAAGAGATCAATCATCTATTTCCCACTTTCAAAACTATGTCTTCCGAAAAATTTCTTTTAAGCGATTAATTTCCGAATCCTCACGTCGTGATGACTCTATATAGAGCACTAGAAGACATGCAATAACTAATGAAAAGATAAACCCAGCAATAACAATGTAGGCACGTTTCGGTTTGTACTTATATGTTGGCAAATCTGGTTTATCAATTATTCTAAGACCACTGTTACTATTTAACAAATAAAGTTCTTGTTGTTCTAATTGTGGCACAATGAACTCATATATTGTATTCTGAATTTCAACCTCTCTGAATAATCTGGCATACGTTAGAAATAAATCTGGCACATCCTTCAAATTTGGTGAAGCAAATTGAATCTGTTCTTGGGTATTAGATTTTTCTATAAGCCCCTGGTATTTAGTTTCAAGCGCACTAAGCTCCGAAGTAATTGATCTGTATTGAGATGAATTCTCACCAAAATTTAGTCTGATTAATTCTAATTGAATTTCTTTTTCAATTATTTCTTGCTTGACAATTGCAATACTTTCAATAAGGACTGATAACTGAGTTTCAATTTCGAATATGCCATAAGTATTTTGGAAATCATTAAGCGCTTTTTCAGCTTGCTCTAATTCCAATTGATTTTTCTGGAACCTCTCTTTAATCAACTCTAAACTATACTTACTATTCTCATTATTGATATTTTCCATTCTATTTGAAAGAAAATCAATAATATACTCATTCAATTGTTGAGCAAATTGTGGTGTTTCATCAATGACTCCAATTTTCACACTCACTATTGGATTGAAGCCCAACCCTCCTTCTCTCATTTCTTCAATCTGTATTCTCTCTGATAATTTTCTATAAAGGCTTTCTTTATAATCTTCCTCATATCTATTAAATAGGTCAAAATTATTTATTAAAGAATCTTTCAAAGATTGGCTATTCAAAATTACCAAAATCGTTTCGCCACCAACTTTTCTCTGACCTGAATTAAATGAGCCAATACTTTGTAGAATCCCTCCAAAGCTACCAACTGATTGATTTGTTTGTATTACCTCTGCCCTTGATAAGTAAGTTTTAGGTAAAATCAAACTTATCACCAATGAGGTAATGGTAATTAGGATCACAATTATAATAACCAAACGTAAATTCTTTACAAATGGAAAAATTAAATCTGAAATTTTAAAAAAGTCTTTAGCCACTTAAATTTTCTATTTTCGTAGATTAAAATTTCCCTGAATATAGGTATCATTTATATTACTTTTCTTAATTGTAAATCCAGACATTTTACCTCTAATCATAAATTTATAAAGCGAGCATTCTGGATAAATCTTTTCTAAAAAATGTCCTTAAACTTTCTTCAGGCACTTCTTTCGCCCATATTATCACTATTGCTGTTAGCCCGGTTTTAACTAGATTGTACAGTGCAGATGATTTCGGAGAGCTACAATTATTTCAATCTTTATTAGTCGTAGCGTCACTATTGACTACCGGGTGTTATCATTTTATGATCATTCACCCTGAACTGAAGGATGATGCATTGGCTTTAATGAAGGGAGTTTGGTTTATATCAATTTCTTCATCGCTACTTTTTCTTTTAGCAGGTTTAGTGTTAAAGATATTTACCCCTTGGTTAAATTCAGCGAGCCTAACCTTAATCATTCTTTTCCCTTTAACTCTGTTGTTGAATAACTTAATCCTGATTGGTGATTATTGGTTTTTAAGACTTCAACGCTATAAAACTCTTTCTTTTTCTAAGATCACTCGTTCGAGTTCAACGGCTGTGACACAAATAGGATTATTCTTTTCTTCATTTCAATCAGGACTTATCATTGGCTTAGTATTAGGAAGATTATTTGCGGGTTTATATTACTTAAAATCGTTGGGGAAAAACTTGATTAACTCTTTCAGTAAGATCAAAACTCAAAAAATTTTTAATCAGCTAAAGAAATATAAAGCTCAACCTATTCAGGTTTTGCCTTCAAGTTTATTAAGCATGGGCAGTACTGAACTAGTCGTATTTCTGATAGCAGCTTTATTTGGTGATATTGCTCTTGGATTTTATGCCTTAGCTTACAGGGTGTTAAGCGTTCCAAGCGCTTTTTTGGGATCGTCTGTTGGAGAGGTATTTTATCAAAAAGCTAATGAATTAATACAAAATAAATCTTTGGTTAGTAACCTGCTTTTCAAAACTTGGCTGGGTCTGGCAAGCATATCAATTTTACCGTCAGCACTATTGTTTCTTTACGGCGAAAATATGCTATCATTTATATTTGGTTCTGAATGGGCTACCGCAGGCATTATAGCGGAATACTTAGCTCCTTTGATATTTGTTAACTTTATCAGTGCCCCAACAGGAAAGTTATTGATGGCACTGGGTGAGCAAAAAGTAATGCCTGCACTTTCATTGTCTATTTTAGTAAGTAGAGTATCAGGTTTGATTATTGGCTATTATTCGTCAGGATTCTTATTTGGAATTCTGTTGATGGTTATCCTCCATGTTGTTTCTCTATTTTTGTATAACATTGTCCTCGTTTTTAAGGTTCGAAAATATCAGATGCAACTAACCGATTCTTAGTAAATGTTTACTTTAGACTTAGTATCTCATATCTATCCAACCAAACATGATGTAAGTAGCGGGATATTTATCCAGAAAGAGGCCCGATTGCTTGCCACGAAACACAAAGTAAATGTCTGGTTACCTGCGGTTTATGCCCTACCATGGCAACATCAGTCAAAAAGATCCTTTAATCCGGTTGATGAAGTTTTTTCGGTTAACAGAATAAAGTATCTGTCAGTACCTCGCAGAAAGCTTCCTGCTTTTACCATCGCTAACTTATCGAGAGTACTTATCCGAGAATTAAGGTCATCGAAAAGTGATATCATACATGTACACTGGCTGTTTCCTGCCGGACTTTGTGTACCTGATTTAAAAAAACAATTAAAAAAACCGATCGTATTAACCCTGCATGGGGGTGATTGGTACTCAAACTTAAATCGTGGTATCGACCGTTTGATTGCTGATGCATTAGATCAAACTGACATGATTATTTGCGTTGGAAATCAACTAAAGAAGGATGTTCTTGTCAAGTTTCCATCGCTTTCTGAGAAAATAGTTCACATCCCACACGGGATCGATTGCAGTGTATTTCAACCTGTCTCAAGAGAGAAGAAAAATTCTTTACGCAAAAATTTATCATGGGATTTGAAATCAGAGCATATTCTATGTGTCGCCAATTTTTATCAGGAAAAGGGTGTCGAATTATTAGTCGAAGCATTTTCGAATCTTTCATCGAAGGACCAATTTCAATTGCACCTGGTCGCCCCTCGAAGAGACAGGAGTATTGAAAGCAAGGTTCAAACGATTATAGCTGAAAATGGACTAAATAATCGGGTTTTCATTTATCCTTCTATGTCAGAAAGCGAGTTAGTAAAAAGATATCAGGCAGCAGATTTTTTGGTCTCGCCCAGCAGAAAAGAAGGGTTTGGCTTAGCAATAGCAGAAGCTATTGCATGTGGCTTACCCGTTTTGGCTACAAAATCAGGAGGGCCTGAAGAAATAGTAACAACCGAAGTTGGTATTCTGGTTGAACCAAATAGTATGAATGCCTTGGAGTCCGGATTAATTGAAATAATGAATACATATTCAAGCTATTCATCCAAAACTCAACACCAGTCAATTGCTGATCGATTCAGTCTTGAAGCCAAATTAAAGGCATTAACTTCCGTTTATCAAAGTTTAGCGTAAAAAGCGGTTGTATACCTCTACACCAACTAATTTTGCCATCCGAAATTTAATATTCAGTAGTTTGTATTTTGCCCATAGCTTGAGAGAGAATAAATACCCTTGTTTTTTGAATGCGTTTTTGTGCTTAGCATAAAGCTGTTTAGCACCTTTAATCTTCATATCAAAGTTAACACTAATCTGACCTGTAGATTGAAATTCTTCTGTTAATACTTCGTCCACATAATCGACCTCATAAAATTCACTCAAACGGATTTGTAAATCATATTCGTGATTTGATATCATTTCTTCATCAAAGCCATTTACTTTTTGTAATGCTTCTTTTTTGTAGAGTACTGTCTCAATACCATCGATTAAAAATTTTTCCAATAATCGTTTGTGAATATCACCTCTGACCTTATTGTATTTTATCACATTAAACCCCATCCTACCGTCATTAGTATGGCATACAACAAATCCTAATCTTTCAATTTGATGAGGATTCTTTGCAAATAGTGCTACTTGTTTCTCAATCTTTGTTGGATACAGTATATCGTCATCGTCTAAGAAATTTATGTACTTTCCTTTCGATTTAGCAATACCACGATTTCGAGAATAACAACCTCCTCGGTTTGTTTCATTTACAAGAAGCTTAACCGTTTCATCATTTGTATATAAGTCAAAGACTCGCGAATCATTTGCATCATCTATAATAATGACTTCTATGTTTGGATAGGTTTGCCTTTTAACCGACTTCACTGCCCTAACTAAGAGTTCTGGTCTATTATGAGTTGGTATAATTACACTTACAAGTGGTGAGCTATTCATCTAAAACTTTTCTTAAGTGACGGTTTAAAGAAATTATTCTAGATCTTAATTTTGAAGATGAAATTTTCTCTAATTCAATATTATTAAATAATCCAATCTTAGATAAATATTCCATTGATTCATCTAGCTCAATTGAATCATAACCAACATTGCTGCGTGCATTAGCATTTGAGTTAAAAAATCTAGAGAATACTTTACCAGATTTTGTAAGTGTGTATTTTGATAAATCGGATAAACAATCAAAGGTTCGATTTGATAATGTCATTCCTCCCTCAGTTGTCGGGAAGGATGCGAGTACAGGGTCAATCTTTGAAATTACTTTTCTATGAAATTGATTTAACCACCTGATAGATGGCGGCAACTGAGCAGAAACAGACAAAAACTTGTTTTCAAGTAATGGCGAATAGGAAGGCGTGAAATTATCCGAGATCTGATTGAACAATGAAATTTGTTCCTTTATTCTGAAGTTCAAATAAATATTATCATATGTACTGGTATTATCATCCAATGTGTAGTTATCCAAAGTGTCTACTAATTTTTCTATTCTATTACTATAATTGATATACCCATCTATAAATAAATCATCCGGAATATATACCGGATACATTCTTGATTTAACTAGCCGATCTAAATTTGATTTTTTTAACCCGTAAAATGGAAAGTCTTGCTGCCACCAAAAATCCTTATACAGTTCACCTGCCACTCCAGTAATAGTTAAGTCAAAACCCTTTCTTTTTCTGATTTTTAGCGCCCCTACTAATGACTTAATTGAATTAATATCAATTAAACCATCCGATAGCCTTACTAATTCTTGAAGATTATGATCTTGACCTGGTAATAAAGTATATAGCTTACTATTTAGATGTGTTGAAATTTTTTTAACAATTTTCAATTCGTTTTCATCGCCGGAGATTAAAGAATAAAACCCCTCAAAAGGAACTTTATGATACTTTAATAGTGCAATTACAAGCCTAGAATCAGTACCACCAGTAATATCTACAGAGATTGATTTTTCTTTAATCTTATCTGCTATGATTCCAAATGTGTCAATGAAATAATCTACTGCAGAATCAATGTTTGTATACGTTAGTTCAGAATGTTCTTGAGGTATTACATAATCTTTATTCTCGAACCTCTTAGTAATATGTTTTAAGGGAGTCTCTAGCCTATAGTAGTACCCATGAATTAGATAATCAGCTATCGCCGTTTGATTTACATCTACAAAGCTAACTTCACAATCTCTCGCTGCCTCAAAAAAACTATCATATATTTTTCCAGTCCTAGAATTGATGAACTCTCTTTCAGATTTGGATGAAAACATCACCAACTCTTCTTGCTGGAAAGTCCACTTTTAACAAACTGGTATAAAAAACCAAAAAAGTGACCGAATTGCATCAGTACTAGTGAGAAAACCGTATTTAATAGATTTGAAAGAAGACCCGGTTTTTTTCCATCTACGTTCCAAATTTCTTCCTTAAAACAAGACCTTTTTACTATTACTACTCTCAGCGACTCAATAAACACTAATATTGCTAATCCGATGATTACCTCTAGAGAGTATAAACTAATTGAAAGAAACATATCAGCCATAAGATACAGAGTTATCAGCATCAAACTTAAAAACGGAATCATCCCTCGAATCGGGCTGCTTTCGGGGTGTAAAATCCGAGTTAAATAACGCCCTCTCCCGTAACGGAAATATTGTTTGAACAACTTCCCAAATGAATCTCTGGGGTAGTACCAGCTTTTAATTTCGGGACTAACATATACCGTTTCGCCATACTTCTCGATGAGGCGGAGGTTTAACTCAGAATCCTGATTCGTCACATTCTCGGTATTAAATCCTCCAATCTCTCTCAAATCTTTGGTTCGAAAACAGCCTAGAAAAACGGTGTCGGCATATCCGAGATAATTCTCGTCCATGTACTTTGCACCGCCGTTACCTAACACGCTTTTTACGGCTAATGCAATACCGGCTTGAACTCGATTTTTTGCCATGTAGCGTTGTGCGCCACCTACATTGCGGGCACCGGTTTTAAGCATTACAGAAACACATTTTTCGATATAATCTTCTTTGTAATGGCAATGCCCATCAGCTCTCAGAAAAACTTCACCTTCCGCTACATCTATCATTCGGTTTAACCCATACGACTGATATTTCTCTGGATTATCTACCAACTTTACCCGAGAATCCTGCTTTGCAAGCTCTGCAACTATCTCACGTGTTTTGTCTGTACTCCTACCGTCTGCAATTAGTATTTCTACTAAATTCGGGTAACCGGTTGCAAGAAATCCCTCAACTACTCTGCGGATGTGCTTTTCTTCGTTATATACCGGTATTGCCACCGTTACAGTGGGCAATTCATCTATGTGGGTAAGGTCTGTGATAGAAATCGAATTTACTTCTGTTGCAAACAAAGTACTAAAGCTAACTAAAAGTTCTCAAATATAACCAATTCTCTACACCCGATTTCCGCCACTTAATAAATAAAGTACCGCCATTCTAACGGCCACTCCATTTGTAACTTGATCTAAGATCACTGCTCGGTCGCTATCTGCGACATCACTTTCAAGTTCTACTCCTCGGTTTATCGGCCCGGGATGCATAATTTTAAAGTCCGGATATTTTTCTAAATGCTCCATCCGAATACCAAATAGGTCATGATATTCGCGAAGGGAGGGAAACAACCCGGGAGTATGATCTTGACGTTCTAATTGAATGCGTAGCGCCATCGCTATATCACACCACGCCAATGTCTCTTCCAGATTATAGGAAATGGTACATCCCATTTGCTCTACAAATTTGGGCATAAAGGTTTTTGGGCCACAAATAACCACTTCAGCACCTACTTTTATCAATCCAATAATATTTGATCGGACAACCCTACTATGTGAGATATCACCAATAATTGCAATCTTCTTTCCGGTGAGATCCGGATGGATTTGCTGCATGGTAAACATATCGAGTAGCGCCTGTGTTGGATGTTCATGGGCTCCATCGCCGGCATTTAGAATAGAGGCGTCTACACACTGGGTTAGAAAATCGGGTACGCCCGGACTTTCATGCCTACACACTACCATATCAATTTTCATCGAACTGATATTGCGGATGGTATCTTTTAGCGACTCCCCTTTTTTGGTACTCGAAGTTCCTGCCGAGAAGTTCACTACATCGGCGCCCATGCGCTTTTGAGCCAGCTCGAACGATAGGCGGGTTCGGGTGCTGTTTTCATAAAACAGGTTAACAATGGTTTTATCGCGTAATGTGGGAATTTTTGGAACGGGACGGTCTAAAATTTCACGAAAGGTTTTCGCCTGTTCCAGTACGTATAAAATATCTTCTTTCGAGTAATCTGAGAGCCCCAACAGATGCTTTTGTTCGAATTGATAATTTTCGGGAATGTTACTCATCGTTCATTTCCTCCACATTTACCAGAAATACCGCATCTTCTCCATCCAGCTCATCTACCATCACTCGGATTTCTTCTTTGCTGTGGGTAGGCACATAAAGTCCGGTAAAATCAGGTGCAATCGGCAATTCTCGATGTCCTCGATCTACCATACAACAAAACTGAATTTTTCTGGGTCGCCCATAAGCCATTAAGGCATCCATTGCTGAGCGAACTGTGCGGCCGGTGTATAGCACGTCGTCGATTAAAATCACATCGCGATCGTACAAATCGAAAGGAATTTCAGTCACTTTCACTTCCGGCATTTTTAGTTTTGTTCGGAAGTCATCGCGATAGAATGTAACGTCCAATACCCCAAAGTCTATTTCTATATTGAACTCTTTTTTTATGTGCTCTACAATTCGTTTGCCGAGATAAACTCCACGAGTTTGCATCCCGATAATTGCCAGCCGTGAAGGGTCGTCGTACGACTCCAAAAATTGATGGGCGAATCGCAAAAAGGTGCGATCGAGTTCATCGGCGTTCATGATTTGAACTTTATCCAAGCCTGGGAGTCCTTTTAGTGCTAGATTTTGCCAAATATAAGAGTTTTCTGCATTTATTTAGGCTCTGAAAAATCAATTTCCTTCAAACATTCTAAAATTTGTTTTGAGGCGCTACCATCTCCGAAAGGATTAACCTTTGCACTCATTTCGCGGTAAAGTACTTCGTTATCTAATAATCGGTTAACACTTTGGGTAATTAAATTAGGATTGGTGCCTACCAGAATAGCTGTTCCGGCTTCGATAGCTTCGGTACGCTCAGTGTGACCGCGCATTACCAGCACCGGCTTTCCTAAACTTGGTGCTTCTTCTTGAATTCCGCCGCTATCGGTTAGTACAAGATATGATTGTTGCATCAACCAAATAAACTCTGGATAGCCCAATGGCTTCATCAGAGTGATATTCTCTTCATCCCCGAGCAATGAATACACCGGCTCTTGTACATTAGGGTTCAAATGCACCGGATAAACGATCTGTACATCCGATCTTTGTGCTATTTTTTTTAAGGCGATGCAGATTTTTTTAAATCCGTCTCCAAAACTCTCACGGCGATGACCGGTAACTAAAATGAGTTTCTTACTAGGGTTTAAGCTCGATTTAAGCTGTTCTAATTCCGGTGAACTGTAATCTTTTAGTAATTCAATTCCCGATAATAAGGCATCAATTACCGTATTTCCGGTTACCCAGATTTTATCGGGCTCGATACCTTCATCTAATAAGTTATTTTTTGCTGTAATGGTTGGTGCGAAGTGAAGATCTGCCAATCGTGCTGTTACTTGCCGATTAACTTCTTCCGGATAAGGTAAAAACCGATTCAACGTTCTTAATCCCGCTTCGATATGGTACACCTTAATTCCTGAGTAAAATGCGGCTAGTGCAGCAATAGTAGACGTGGTGGTATCGCCCTGTACAAAAATGGCATCCGGCTTAGCCTGCTCAAAAACACTTTTCAATCCATCTAAAATAGCCGATGACAACAAGACCAGTCCTTGTCCTTTTTTCATCACATCGAGGTCGAAGTCTGGTTTAATTCCGAAAAAATCCAACACCTGATCTAACATTTCACGGTGTTGGGCGGTTACGCATACCTTAGTGTCAAATTGAGGTTGATTCTTGAACAATCGGATTACCGGCGCCATTTTAATGGCTTCGGGGCGAGTTCCGAATACAAACAGATACTTTTTCTTCGACATTAACTACCTAATTTTCGATGCCTTTGAAAGTATCACATTTTAAACTCTGATAAATACTTAAAATCTTCATTATGGCTTTACAATTCATAGCAACGCCTGCCTTTCATTTCGTTGGCATTCTCGGTATTATTGCGCACCCAAATTAAGCCAATAACAGAACGTATTTTTAGGACTTTTCCATGAAAATTCATGAGTATCAAGCAAAAGAAATTCTCAAAAAATATGGCGTAGCCGTTCCT
Organism: Balneolaceae bacterium; assembly: GCA_965228545.1. Lineage (GTDB taxonomy): Bacteria > Bacteroidota > Rhodothermia > Balneolales > Balneolaceae > HXMU1420-13. The sequence continues at coordinate 3,040,935 of OZ245822.1, read as the reverse complement.
GATGGTATCGCCGCAACCTCCGTTGAAGAAGCTGTGGAAGCAGCAAAGAAAATGGAAGCTAACGGAGCCACACTTTTTGTGGTAAAAGCTCAGATTCATGCCGGTGGGCGTGGAAAAGGCCGCACTAAAAAGAATAATGCGAAGGGCGTTATTTTGTGCAAAACCGTTGAGGAAGTTAGTGAAGCAGCAGAATCTTTGCTGGGCGATGTCCTCGTTACCATTCAAACTGGAGATGAAGGACAACTGGTTCAAACCCTGTATGTAACCGATGGTGTAGATATCGAAAAGGAATTCTATTTAGGGATTCTGCTTGATCGCGCAGTTTCCAAGAATGTAATTATGGTTTCTACCGAAGGTGGAGTGGAAATCGAAGAAGTTGCAGAGAAAACACCAGAGAAAATTATTAAAGAGTGGGTTGAGCCCGGAATGCCGCTACAGGTAAATCAAGCTCGTCATCTTGCATTTGCTCTTGGTTTAGAAGGCGAAGCACTTAAAAAAGGTATCAAATTCATCATGGCAATCTACAACGCCTATGTGGAAACCGATTCTGATATGTTTGAAATTAATCCACTGATTTTAACCCCAGATAACGATGTGATGGCACTTGATGCAAAAGTAACGTTTGATGGAAATGCCTTGTATCGCCACCCGGATTTAGCGGAGTTAAAGGACGAAGCTGAAGAAGATCCTTTTGAGCTACGTGCAGCCGAGTTTAATCTAAATTACATCAAGTTAGACGGAAATGTGGGCTGTATGGTGAACGGAGCCGGCCTTGCCATGGCAACTATGGATATCATCAAACTATCCGGCGGAGAACCTGCAAACTTCTTGGATGTAGGTGGCGGAGCCAACGTAGAAACGGTAAAAAATGGTTTCCAGATCATTCTCGACGATCCAAATGTGAAAGCTATTTTGATTAATATTTTTGGCGGAATCGTTCGTTGCGATCGTGTTGCCAATGGTGTTATCGAAGCTGTAAAAGATCCGGAAATCGCTGAAAAAGTAGCAGATGTTCCAATTATTGTTCGGCTACAAGGAACTAATGCCGAGGAAGCAAAAGAGATTATCGACAACTCTGGCTTAAACGTAATTTCGGCTGTATTGCTGAAAGATGCTGCCTCAGAAGTTTCGAAAGTACTTGCTTAATCTTTGTATCAGCTAAGATTATTAAGGCGCTAAGTTTTTACTTTGCGCCTTTTTTTATAAACCATTTTTCAATTTCTGATAGAAATTCCGGTACTGGTAACCGATCTATATCTTTTTGTTTAAACCCTGCTTTTATTTTCTGCTCATATAAATCAGAATTAAAAACATTATAATCATCCCATATTCTGGAGGGTGGTTTTAGATTTTTAAAACCTAATTCTGTAAACCATGTTCTAACATGATAAATTAATTCTTCAGGGTCACCTTCGTGACATTTAGGGTCTGAAAATGATAAATCAGATAAAGATTTCTGTAAACTAAACCTTTCCTCTTCAAGTACGAGTATCTTTTTATTCAACATTCTTTTATCAGGATGAAAATCTCTGATGGCAAGATCGTAAGCCAACTCAAAAGGCATATTAAATCTCGAATATTCACCCCTGTCTCTAGATTTGCATCTGCTTAAATCATGAATTCCGAATTTACATGCTAATATTATTTCTTTGATTTTCTCAAGTCTAACTTCCCCTGAATCTAATCTCTCTGATGCTATCCTTGGTTTAAATCCGCAACTTATAACCGTAAAAAAAAGGGGTTTTAAGAGTTCTTCATATTCGAAATCGAAAGGACAATTCAAGAAAACTTGTTGATTAAAGTCACTCAAAAAACGTTCTAGTTTTTAATCCAATTCCTAATTGAACCGTCTTTACGATGGATGACAATTTCAGAAGCAGATTTCATGCTTTTAGCGCTTTTGATAGCAGCATCTTGCGTAGAGTACACTTTAGATGCTTTAGATGCCCCTTGCTTTTTGACAGCCCAACCGTCTCCTCTTTTTATGATATGTGTTCTAGTATTTGGCATATATCTGAATTTATAAAGATTTCAATAACTAGCAACATTGGAGATTCAAATATTTAATCATATCTGAAGTAACCCTGCACTCACCTGCATGTAAAACTCTTCATACGCTGCTACTACTTTTTCCTGATTAAAAAGTTCTGCTCTACGACGTGCGTTTTCAGATAATCGTTGATGAAGAGCTTCGTCGGTTAATATATTTTTGGCATGTTCTGCCATGCATTCGATGTCATCTAAATCACATAAATAGCCCGTTTCACCTTCGATATTTACTTCGGGTAACCCACCGATGTTTGAAGAAATCACCGGTACCGAACAACTCATTGCTTCTAATGCAGCCAAGCCAAACGTTTCTGAGCCGGATGGAATCAAAAATAAATCTGCAATTGAAAGCACTTCCTCCACTTCATCAAGCTTTCCAAGAAAACGAGTGTGTTCGCAAATACCTAAATCCCGACATTGCTGCTCTGTTTTTTGGCGATCGGGTCCATCACCCACCAAAAGAAGTTTAGCTTCAATACCGTGCTCTAAAATCTTAGCAAATACAGAAACCACCTCAGGAACACGTTTCACTTTTCTGAAATTGGAAACATGAACCACAACTTTTTCGCCATTCGGGCATATTGCTTTCTTGAAATGGCTTTTATTCGATTTTTGAAATCGATCTAAGTCGATGAAGTTTGGAATTACTTTTATATCCTGCTTGATATCGAAGTTTGCGTACGTTTCTCGCTTTAAGTAATCGGAAACGGCGGTTACACCATCGCTCTTATCAATGGAAAACTCAACTACATGTTTGTAGCTTGGATCCCGCCCAACTAAGGTGATATCGGTACCATGTAGTGTAGTAACTACCGGAACAGAAATACCGCGCTCAGCCATAATTTGCTTCGCCAAATAAGCACTCGTTGCATGAGGTAGCGCATAATGCACATGTAATAAATCCAAATTTTCGTATTCGATAAGATTCACCATTTGCGAGGCTAACGCTAATGCATAAGGCGGATATTCAAATAAAGGATAGGAATTGATGGATACTTCGTGATAGGAAATGTTGGAATCGAGTGTATCAAGTCGGGCCGGCCTACTGTAACTTAATACATGAATTTTATGCCCTTTGGTTGCTAACACTTTAGCTAATTCGGTAGCAACTACACCACTCCCACCAAATGTGGGGTAACAAACAATACCTATATTCATAATTTCTTTTCTATTTTGAGAAAGGTACTCAACGTATCACTTTCTCGTGTACCTAAAAACATCCTTTAACACCTGCAATGCGGTGTAATATTTCGATGAATACGGCTATTCTTTATATTTATTAGCTAGAGATAGCACTTAATTACGCACGAAATTTTACCTAATATAATGGTACAGGTAATGTGTTTAAAAAGCTAAAGAATCGATAAATCGTTCGCCGCTTTGAACTTAGTGTAATACCGACCATACAATGGATTTACCGAAGTGATAACCGCGCATTTTCAACTTTTAAACTGATTTTGGCTTTTCTATACAATCACATCGTAAATAGTGTGTTTATTACCATGCGATTGGACTAAGAATCTCTTATCGTTGCATACCATTTTATGAGTATTAAAAGCTTTACATATCTGTTTTTACTTTTTGTGTTGATCGGTGCCTCCAACGAGGATGCCCGAAAAGCAAACGAAGCGTACGAAAATGCGGAATATGAACTCGCCGAGGAGTTGTATCGCACAGCATTGGAAGCCGACCCCGAAAATGCCGACATTTATTTCAATCTTGGAAATACATTGGCTAAGCAAGGCAAAGTTGAAGATGCCATCCAAATGTATCTGGAGTATAGTGCCATGGTAACTACTCCCGAAGAAAAAGCACAAGCCGAGTATAACATCGGTACCGTTTTATCTGAAAGCCAACAATGGAAACCGGCTGTTCAACATCTAAGAAATGCCCTAAAGTATAATCCTACCGATATTGACACTAAGCACAATTTTGAACGTGCGTTGGCCGAAAGCCAAAAAGAGGAAGAAGATCAGCAACAACAGCAAGATCAAAATCAAGAGCAGGAACCACCGAGTGATTACGCTAAAGCAATGAAAAAACGTGCCGAAGAATTAGTTCGGCAACAATTATATGGCGAAGCGTTTCAATTAATGCAACAGGCATTGCAAGTAGATCAAACGGTTCAAAATTACAATCAATTTATACAACGCATAGGAGCTGTAAGTGAAATCGATTCTTAAATCTTTATTCAGTTTTCTTTTGTTTGGAGTGATACTTACTACACAATTCAGCCTTGCACAAAATGCGGAGGACTATTTTCACGATGGAGCGCAAACATTCATCAATGGAAATATCGAATCTGCCATCGTTCGTGTTCAGGAAGGGTTGTCTCAGTTTCCGAATGATCCAAAATTGAACGAATTGTTAGCTAAGCTGGAAGAAGAGCAAGAGCAGCAACAACAACAGCAGCAACAGAATCAACAGCAGGAAAACCAAAACGAAGATCAAGAGAATCAGAATCAAGAGCAGCAAAATCAGGAACAAGAAAATCAAGAAGAGCAGGAGCAGCGGGAAAATGAGCAGAATGAAGATAATCAGGAGCAAAACCCCGAGGAGCAGCAAGCTCAGCCTAAAGACGCCCGCGAGATAAGTAAAGAAGAGGCTCAGAAAATTCTTCAGGCGTTAGCTCAAAAAGAAAAAGAGCTTTTAAAAGAGTTTAAGAAGCAAAAAAAACAAGGATCTGCAACGCATGATAAAGACTGGTAAACGTATCGGTTTTATTTATTTGCTGATTTTTGCTTTTGGATTATTGCCTAGGGCTCAAGCTCAGGACATTACCGTAAGTGCGGCCCTCACAGAAACTAATATTTTTGCTGGCGAATCAGTTCGTTTAGATGTCACCATTTCTGGCCAATCGTTGAATTCCATTGAACGCCCGGAAATCCCAAATACTCCCGGCTTGCGATGGCTTTCGGGAAGTACGAGTCAGTCTACCAATTATTCTTACATTAATGGGCGCCCTTCTGTTTCTTACACCTATGGGTATTCGTTTATCGCCCAATCACCGGGCTCCTACACATTTCCCGCATTATATATTGAAGTGAATGGCGAACAATTTGAAACCAATCCAATCAGTTTCAAAGTACTGGATCCAGAGAATATCGACCAAAATGAGACTGCCAGGTCACCGGATATTTATGTGCGCCTTGAACCAAGCACTGATAATCCTGTAGTGGGTGAGCAAGTGATTGCTAGTGTTGTTCTATATTTCAAAAACGAAGTAGAAGTTTCTTCATATCAGCCCTCGCCAGGCTGGAAAGCCGAAGGATTCTGGAAAGAGGATTTGGAGAATCGCCAACAAGCCCGAACTACTTCTACACTAATAAATGGTGTGCGTTATCAGCGGGCAGTGTTATTACAACAGGCTATTTTTCCTACTAAATCGGGCGAGTTAACACTGAGTCCGTTCGATGTAGTTGTACAAGTGCGAAAACGAAACCGCCGCCGCGATATTTTTAGCTTTGGCTTAGGGCAAGAACGAATGGAATTGAGTTCATTACCGGTTACTGTAAATGTTCGCCCACTACCGGAAGTTGATAATGCGGTGTTTTCAGGAGCTGTTGGTAAATTCGAAATCTCACGTACTTTAGAACCGAGCGAAGCATACGTAGGCGAAAGCGTTGAAATTAAAACTTCCATCACCGGACAAGGAAATATTCCACTAATTGTTAAACCGGAATACGAATATCCGGAAGCATTGGAATTGTACGATCCACAAGAAAGCTCGTCCATTACCAGAAACAATCAACAAATTGGCGGTAGCAAAACCTTCACCGACATTGTAATTGCCCGAAATGAAGGCGATTACGTGATTCCCGAGCAGCGTTTTGCTTACTACGATCCGGATTTGAAGAGATATCGAAACATCACCCTGCCAATGCTTACCCTCGAGGTAAAGCGCGACCCACGACTTGTAAACTCGAGTACTACCGAATATCGATTTGAGATCACACCCATGACCGGGCTCGCAAATTGGGTATCAAGCTCGCGGAATCATTTACATCAAAAAACCTGGGTTTGGTTTCTTTTGATTTTACCCGTTGCTTCACTTGCCGGTGCATTTGTGATTCGCACGTATACCGATCGAATGAATAACGACAGTGCTTTTGCCCGTTCTCAAAAAGCGCGAGATAAAGCTGTAGCCACATTATCTGAGGCTGAGAAAACCGAGGACATTAAATCAGGATATCATTTTATTGAGAAAGCACTTATTCAATTCGTAACCGACAAGCTCGATTTACCACAAGCCGGTTTGTCTATCAAAGAACTGTACGATGCCATTTTAACTAAGGGTGATGCTGAATCTGCGCAAGAATTAAAGCGACTCCTCGACAAATGTGAAACTATTTCTTATGCCCCAAATACGAGCCAAGAAGGCTTAAACACCGACATCCAACGTGCTAAAGAGCTCATTAAAAAAGTGGGGAAAATCGCATGAAAAAAGTGACGTTTTTTCTTTTTGTAATTATCTGCGGGTTTCATTTCGATTCGATGGCTCGACAAAATGCACAGATCATGTTCGATCAGGCAAATACCTTGCTTGAAGAGAATGATTTTATGGGAGCGCTCGATTCTTATCGAAATATTGTGGAGATCGGCGAGGTTTCCGGGCCACTATTTCTAAATATGGGAATTGCCGCCATGGAAATCGACTCGATGGGCTTGGCAAAATATTATTTCATCAAGGCTTCCCGGTTTTCTGTCACCGAAGAAAAAGCCTTGGAAGCGCTCGAGTATGTATCCTCACAATTTAGTCGGCAATCTGCCATTTTACCCAAGCTCCCTTGGGACCGCGCCGTAGATCGCTTAAAAGTTGAAGTTGGTGCCACACGAATATTCTTTATTGGTTTCCTGATGATTTCCATTTCGGTGATCGTAATTATTCTTACCTGGTTTAAGAAATTCGAGATTCCCAAAAAGAATACAATTATTGGTACAGCAACAACGCTGAGTGTATTAACTGTAATTCTGGCTTTTTATGTGGATTATGTGGATCAGCGCTACAAAGAAGGTGTGGTGATTGCCAAAGAAATTCCGGTTCGAACTAATCCCACAGAAAATGCTGATCTTGTGAGTATCGCATACGAAGGATACTCTATTACCATAGACGCTTTTACCAGTGAAAATGCCGAAGAATGGTATTACATTCGTCTAGGAAACGGACAATTCGGATGGATAAAAAAGCCGGGTTCTAAATTACTTTAACGATCTAACTTTATAATCATGAGCAAGTCTCAAGCCTACATCGACGCCAATCAACAGAAATTTTTAGATGAACTTTTTGAATTACTTCGCATCCCGAGCGTAAGCACCGATTCCACCAAAAAAGGTGAAATTCAAAAAGCAGCAAATTTTCTGCTTGATCAACTAAAGTCGTTAAATCTGAATAGGGTTGAATTGTTTGAAACTCCCGGGAATCCCATTGTGTACGGCGAGCATTGCCCACACACCGATAAGCCAACCGTTCTAATTTACGGCCATTACGATGTTCAACCCTCCGATCCTGACGATCTATGGGACACTCCCGCTTTCGAGCCAACCATTAAAGATGGAAACATCTATGCGCGCGGAGCCAGCGATGACAAGGGTCAGGCGTATACGCATGTGAAAGCACTGGAGTCGTTTGTACAATCAGGCGAAGAAATTCCGGTAAACGTGAAAATCATTTTAGAAGGCGAAGAAGAAATTGGTTCTCCAAATTTAGTGCCGTTCATCAATCAGCATAAAGATATGCTTACTTGTGATATGGTTCTGATTTCAGATACCGCCATGTTTGGAAAAGATCAGCCTTCAATTACTTATGGCCTGCGCGGACTTGCTTACATGGAAGTAGAAGTGGTAGGTCCAAATCGTGATTTACACTCCGGTGTGTATGGTGGTGCGGTAGAAAACCCTTTGAATGTGCTGTGCGAGATGATCGCCAAAATGAAAGATGAAGACGGCGTGATTCAGATTCCGGGATTTTATGATAAAGTGATTCCATTAACCGAAGCCGATCGTGAAGCCTCAGCTGCCCTTCCTTTTGATGAAGAAGCTTATAAAAAGTCACTCGATATTGATGCCGTTCACGGCGAGAAAGGATACACCACCTTAGAGCGAGCTTCCGCACGACCAACTTTGGATGTAAACGGAATCTGGGGCGGTTATACCGGCGAAGGGGCAAAAACTGTTCTTCCATCAAAAGCGAATGCTAAAATCAGTATGCGTTTGGTTCCGGATCAGGATCCTAAAGAAATTGCGAAACTGTTTACCGAATACTTCCACTCTATTGCTCCCGATACCGTAAAGGTAAAAGTAACTGAGCACCATGGTGGACATGCATCCATCACCAATCTCGATTTTTACGGCTTAAAAGCGGCGGCTAAAGCTTTTGAAGATGTGTTTGAGAAAGATGTGCTGTTCTCTCGCGAAGGTGGTTCCATCCCCATTGTGGCCGACTTCAAGAAAATCTTAGGTGTAGAATCCATCCTGATGGGCTTTGGCTTAACAAGTGATGCTATTCATTCACCCAACGAAAAATTTTCGATTCAGGATTTTCACAGGGGGGTCAAAACTTCGGCAAGATTCTTTGAATTGCTACCAGATTTTGTTGAGAATTAAGGATGTAAAAAAGGGATTTCGAATTGAAATCCCTTTTAATTTTCGTACTCAGCATTTATATGTGAGCGCGATATTATCAATCAATTTGTTAAGCTCTCGTTTATTTACCACTTTCTTATAGTTAGAATAATACAAATAGTAACAACATGTCGATAAAGCAAAAACTGCATGAACTAATCGAAAGTATAGACGACGAACAAGTTTTAGAAGCCTATTTTCATTTGTTAAAGCCATTAAATGAGGAAGTAATGGGGGGAAACTGGTCAAACTTAAACGATTCGGAAAAAGAGGAACTACTTGTTTCATATGATGAAAGCTTCGCCCCAAAAAACCTAGTTGATCATTCAGTTGTTATGGAACGTGCTAGAAAGTGGAACGTAAAATAATTTGGACAAAAAGAGCCTCAAAAAAATTTGAGCTTATTCAGCAATATTTGTTGGAGGAATGGAGTGATAATTCTAGGATTGCATTTGTTGATAAAACGGAAATTATTTTAAATCACCTGGCATCCTTTCCGCATTTAGGCCCAATCGAACATCAAGAGTTGTGCATCTATTCATTTGTGATATCAAAGCAAAACACATTATTCTATCGGTTTAACAACTCGCATCTTATCGTTCTCAACTTTTTAGATACGCGCCAATCAAACTCTAAACGCAGTTACTGATCACTGTTTGTTTGGTATTTGATTTCTCTTTGAATCCCGTTTTACAAATCGTCTAATTGAAGTTTCTATTGCGATATAGATTGCCGTGGAAAGTGTACCAGTAACGACACCAAAAATAATCCCATACTCATCATGATAAATGCTGGTAAGTAGCACTGTACTAATAACAAATAACAGCAAGTACTTTTTATATTTCTTCATAATCATAGTTTTTTAAAACTCTTGCTCATACTCTATAGGCATATCTGCTTCAAAATCATACAGTGTTAACTGACGTAAGTTGTAATATCCTTGCCAATACCTTCGAAGCGATTGGATATAATTTCGGGTAGCTCCATCTTTTTCACTTTGTGCAATGAATAAATTAGTGATGTCGATCTTACCGATTAAATATCGATTCTTAGCTACATCATAGCGACGGGCAGCAATGTCGTTCGAGATTCGTGCTAATTCTACCTGATCACGGAGTTGCAAAAATTCCCGAACCGTACTCTTTACACTAAGCTCAAATTGCAGTTTTTGATAGGCAATGGTGTTGGCTGTTTCTTGCTGTTGATTTCTCGCTGATTTTATTTCTGCGCGATTTTTTCCCCAATTAAAAATCGGTATTTGAAATCCTACCGTAAAAAATTGCCGGTTTTCCGGATCTTCGTAAAGCTCAGAAATTTCGGGCGATGATTGATTGAGTCCATAACTGGCACGCAAATTGGCTGAAAATCCTGTGTTTTTTACTGCTTGATCGTATGCCTGATCTGCCAGTATTCGATTCAAATCAAACAACAAACTGGTTGAGTTGTTTTCGGTTGCCAAGCGCTGCGCTTTATCAACATCTACATCAAAAACCTCGGCAACAGCGGGTACGGTAATTTCGATTTCTTGGGCATCATCTAACCCAAGCAGTGCTTTAAAATTTTCTATTGCTCGTTCGTAGCCCAACCTTGCAGTAGTTAGGGATGCTCGTGCATTTCTAAACTCGAGCTCACTTTGCAGCAATTCATTTTCGGCTATACTCCCCACTTGAAATCGCCCTTGAGAGATATTAAAAATGGAATCGTTCACCGTAACATTGAATTCCGCCGCTTCTACATTAATGCGAGCCAATAACAAATCGAAATAGCTTTCGGTTACGGTAGTGGCTAATTCTTCCATGTCTTCTACATATTGCTTTTTCGCGATTTTAAAGCGCATGGTTCGGTTTTGTTTTGCCACTTTAAACTGTTGAACTGAAACAGTGGTTGATTAATACTCGCCACTAACGGAGTACTTTGCCACAAATAGGTATTTTCTCCGGTAAAAATACCAAGACGAGTAATTCCTGATGAAAGCGATAAACGCCCACCTGTGGGCATGATGTTTTGGTCGATGGAAAGCGCTGCCGATGCTTCTGATTGAGTTCGTGATGAAAAGGTAACCGTACCATCGTCCAGCACATTCGAGAAAATCGATTTATTGTAATTCGGAGCGTCTCCGTTAAGGCTTAAGCTTGGGTATAAGTCGGCACGGAACGATGAATATCTCCATTTGGCTGAAAGCACTGCAAAGCGAGCAGCTCGCGAAAGTGGACTGTTTTGCTTGGCGTATTCTATACTCGACTCCAGTGTTAAAACGGAAGACTGAGCCTTAGATTGGCTTGAAAATCCCCCAATAAATAAGCCGAGTATTAATAATAAAAATAGATGTTTATTCATGGCGTAATGCGTGTACCGGATCTTGTTGTGCAGCTCGTTTTGCCGGGAAATACCCAAATGTGATGCCTATTAATGAGGCAACCCCGAACGAAATCAGAATAGACATGGGTGTTACAATGGTTTTAATATCGGCGGTGTACTCGATGGCAATTCCAAATCCAATCCCCATAAAAATCCCAAGAATTCCGCCTGTAATGCTGATGGTTAGTGCCTCGGTTAAAAATTGTAGTTCAATATCTTTTTTCTGAGCACCTACCGCCATTCGTACCCCAATTTCACGATAGCGTTCAACTACCGAAGCCAACATGATATTCATGATTCCGATGCCGCCAACTATTAAAGAAATGGAAGCGATGGAAGACAACACAATATTAAAAATGCGTTTTGTCCGCTGTTCTTGTTGTAGTAATTGCTCGGGTACAATGATTTCAAAATCAACCACTCCGTTGTGGCGCCGGGTAAGCATTCGGGATAGCACATCTGCAATGGAAGCGCTGAATTTAGTATCCGAAACCGTAACGATGAGCTTGTCGAGCTGGTGATAGTTTTCATCAGCGGATTCTTCTTCATCACCGCCTCCACCAAACATGATCACACGCATTCCGCTACCGGCTGTAAGATCGAGATCGTTTTTGGTGATTAACCCCCGATTTTTGAATCGCAATAAAATGGTAGATGCCGGCGAGAAAATGTCAAGATTGTAATTACGGATGCCTAAACTTTCGATGTTTTCGGTACTCAATTCTTTTTTCTCGAGCACCCCAACTACCGTGAGCCAGATATTCCCCACTTTTATTTGCTTGCCGATAGGATCGTCACCCGCAAAAAACTTCGCCCGAACATCTGACCCAATTATACAAACAGACGCCGAGTTCTCTACCTGTTGAGAAGTAAATGCCGACCCACTTTGCAGTTCAAAATTATTAATCTGGAAATAATCTTCGGTAACACCTACTACCTTTCCCGTGCGTATTCTCCCACTACGAATAAAGGTAGTTTCAAATACTATTTCGGGACTGATATACTCGATCTCCGGAATTATATCTCGGATACTGTAAAGGTCTTGCAGATTGAGGCCCGGAGAATACTTTTTTTGCTCCCCGTTTGATGAAGCATCAGCCGAGAGTTCTGCTTCGAACTGTTCCATCACCGGGCGAATAATCACATTATTGGTACCCAGCAATTCCATTTGGGCCAGAATTTCCTGCTGTGCCCCAGTTCCAATGGCTAACATTGCGATTACCGATGCCACTCCAAATATGATCCCAAGTGATGTGAGTAATGCGCGTAATTTGTTGCGTTGTATTGCCTCGATGGCAATTTCGTAGTTGTACAGTATTTTTTGAAACAAGGCGACTCCTGATTAGCGTTTGGTAAATGAGTCGCTAAGCATCACTCGGGATATCCCGACTGTATCTTCCGGAACCGTTAAATACAATTCGTCTGTCTCTTCTATTCCACGATGAATAATCACTGAGTTTTCGTTCATAGCGCCTAATTCCACTTGCTGCATTACAGGTGAAACACCATCTTTTTTGAATACAAAGTTAAGTGAATCAACCGTATGCACTGTTTCGAGTGGTGCGTAAAGAACGTCTTCGAAAGTATTGATAATGATTCGGTTACTTGTTGTCATAGCCGGGCGTAAGAGGCTATCGCTTTCGTTAACCTCGATAACTACTTCAAACACTTTAGAATCGTAATTTTTTCGTTGCTCACCAATATTGGCCACATCCACAACTTTGCCGGTAAGCTTTTTGTCGGCTACAGCATCTAGCCCTAGATTCACTTGCTGACCAACTTCAATTTTCTGAATGTCCACCTCATTAATGTAGGTAACCGATTCCATTACAGAAAAATCGGGTAATTCAGCCACTACAGGGCTCCATGCACTAATCTGACCACCTTCCGTAATTTTGGTACCATCCCAACTTCTGCGATAAATCAGCATTCCTTGATCGGGTGCGTATATCGTAAATTGGCTCATTAAACTTCTGATTTTAGATAGTTCATTTTGGCGCTTTGACAGCTCTGCCTCAACTTCACTTAGCTTTGCAACAGCCTGTTTTACTTTGGTTTGATAATTTTTTGTTTCCTGAGCTAGTTGCCGTTTAGCGCGATCGAGTTCAATCTCTGCTTGTCGCTGTACTGCGGGAGATTCGTATTTGGATTGTTCAACGGCGATTTCTCTTTCTTCCAGTGCAAATTCCAGGTTTATGAGATTATCTCGTGCTTGCGAGAGCTCTAATGTACTGTCTAATTGTGCCTGAGTAACCTGAGATTGTGCGGATTGCAAATCCAGCTGAACATCCTGCATCTTACCCATTATTTCTGAACGATCCAGCTCTGCGATGAAATCACCTTGTTTTACGATGGTGCCTTCCGGTATAAGCCGTTGGATGGTTATGTTATTAATTCGGAATTCACGAACTCCTTGCGGACCCATAATTTCTTTAGAATTTTTCGCTCTCAGTTCGCCGGTAGTTACTACATCTACTACAAACTCACCCACCGACGGCTTCACGAAAAGGTCGCCCGTACTTGTATCACCCGACCGCAAAGCAAAAAACCCAATTGTACCTACTAGAATAATTACCCCTATAGAAATATTTCTTTTGTTCATTTAATGCACCTATTGTTTTACGAAACGTGTTCCCTTTAAGAGTACGAATTATCTTTAATCAATTAAAAAATAATTGTTAAAGCGTACTTTAATACAAAAATACAAGGTATAGACGTATTACAACAGCAGATAGTTGTTGCTTCAAATGTAATTAAATGAAAAGGAGTATTTACTCCATCGTGTCTTTCTTTATGAGCACTTCCCCGAACGAAATTTCCTGTGCTGCAAGTGCCAGAATGGTTGTTGGTAACCCTTCTACTCTCTTTTGTACTTTTTCGTAGTACTCCTCGAAATGTTCATCAGGTTCGGCGAGGCCAAGAAATACTAAGTCGGCATTGTTGGAGTTTTTTTGGAGCACTTCATCAAAACTTCTGCCTTTAGCGGGAATAATATCAACCACGGCACGAATTCTGATTTCTTCCAATAACGCCAAAATATTTTCGCGCGTTGGATCTACAGCATCCTCATCCTGCACCATCATTTTGATATGAACTTCAGCATTGCGCCAGTCTAAGCTTGAGTTCATCAAGTACGCCAAAATCATCATTAAACCACCGTTGCCTTTTAATCCACCCCACCAGACATCGATACGTTTTCGATTTCGAAACGCTTTTCCTTCATCCACTTTATGTACGATTAACACATTACGCTGAAACTCGTGGAATTTTGAAATCATTTGACAGAAATCGCCGCGGAATTTTGGATCTTCGCTATCCCCTAAAATAATGGTGTTGGGTTCTAATGATCCCAAGCCAAACGACTGTACCAAATTCGTAACCCCTTGAAATCGATCGTTTGCTGCAATCACTTTCACTAATCCCTGAATTCCTCTTTTTGATAGAAACTCACGAATGTTTGCCGTCATACTCTGCTTTTGATCCATGCTCATGGTTCCTTCGGGAATCAAGGAAGCCACGCTTAACAAACCACGATTATGAGTAATCGTATTCGCAAAGTCGATTAAATGCCATCGCTTGGTAGGCGAGCCTGCAAGTACTAAGGGATTTGGTCGCCAATTTTTTGGCTCCTGATCTTCGCTTAGTCGCATCAATCCGGCACGTATTACCGCCATCCAAATTCCACGGCCGATATCGCCCCAAGCCGACTGCATTTCTCTGCGTTTCAACCAAAAGAAAATCAATCCCACAAATATAAAAGCAATGATGGTGGCAACTGCATTGATCAAAAACATTACAGCAATACAGCCCAAAGCTCCCATTAACGAAAGAATCCAATGCACGCGAAAAGTGGGGCGGAAAGACGGACTACCTAAAAATCGCTCGATTCCTGCTGCAACATTCAGCACTCCATACGTGGTTAAGAAAAACATGGTAAGTACCGGTGCGATCAGGTTTAAATCGCCGAACCAAACCGCAATCAAGGCGATAACCATCGTAAAAATAGTTCCCAATCTTGGAGTATCATCTTCCCCCGAGCCTTTGCCCAACCAATTTAAAAAGGATGGCAAAATCTGATCTTTAGCTAAAGCTTGCAGCACACGTGGTGCACCTAAAATACTGCCAACTGCACTTGATAAGGTTGCGCCCCAAACACCTACCAAAATAGCATCGCCCCAAAATGAAATATCGCGCATCACCAGTGGATCGTTGAGTAATGAATCGGTATCGGCCCGCATCGCCAGAATAAATGGAAGTACCATGTAGATGACATAACCGGTTCCAATAGCAGCAAAAGTACCAATTGGGATTGATTTATTGGGGGATTGTAAATCGCCCGACATATTCACGCCTGCCATGATGCCGGTTACCGCAGGAAAGAAAACCGCAAACACTACCCAAAAGTTTTCAGGATTATCCGTTTGTATCCCTAAAAAACTATCGGTGGCAGTTTCTAATGGGCTACCAAAAACGAGGCTAATCAAACTTAGCGCAATCCCGATCATAATTACGTATTGCGCACGGATGGCCGCTTTCGCTGAAGCCAAGGCAAGAATAGAAACCAATACTGTGGTAACAATCCCAATCATTTTTTCACTTACACCCGGAAAGACTCGTCCCAGACTTTCAGCAAAACCAACGGTATACAAAGCAACAGATAAAGCCTGAGCGAAATAAAGTGGAATACCAATTGCTCCACCCGATTCAATTCCCAATGAACGACTTATCATATAATACGCGCCACCTATACGAACGCGTTGATCGGTGGCGATGGAGGCGATGGACAGTCCGGTAAGAAAAGTGATGCTGGTTGAAAGTGTGACTATCAACAGCGTACCGATCAAGCCGACATTGGCTACTACCCAACCAAAACGGAGGTACATGATAACTCCAAGAATGGTGAGTATGGAAGGCGTGAATACGCCACCAAAAGTCCCGAGTCCGCCTTCTTTTGCAGATATTACCTGCTGTTTTAAATTCAGCTTAGCCAAACGGTAAATAGATTAATTCTGCCTTTATTGAGGCGTTACATTCAATCGCACTAATAAACAACACCCCGATTATTTTACTGCGAGTCCTGTAGCCAGGTCGAAGGTAGTTTCGGGTTGAGAATAGTCGATGATGGATTTAGGATCGTTGTTTTCGTCAACAACTACGGTACGCGGTTTGTATTCAGCTGCTTCTTCGGGGGTCATTTCTGCGTAGGAAATAATGATTACGCGATCACCAACTTGCGTTAAGCGCGCTGCCGCTCCATTCATGCAACAAACTCTACTTCCACGCTCGCCGGGAATGGTATACGTTTCGAGGCGCGATCCATTAGTGATATTTACAACTTGAACTTTTTCGTATGGTAACAAGTGTGCGGCATCCAGCAGATCCTGATCAATAGTAATGCTTCCCTCGTAATTAAGGTTAGCTTCAGTAACCACCATCTGGTGCAATTTCGATTTAAACATGGTTAGCTTCATTGCTCAGCACTCAAAAATAATATTATCAATTAGTCTGGTTCTTCCCAGATATACAGCCGTTGCCAGCACATAGGTTTCTCCCTTGATTAATGTGGCAATCGGCTCCATTCGATTCATAGAGAACGTGCTAAAATAATCATTTTTGAATCCTTTTGCTTCCAACTCATTTTGTGTGGCTTTAAATAAGGATTCTGGCTCCAGTTCTCCGGCTTGAATTTCTTCGACACATTCCTGCATTTTCTTAAACAATAATGGTGCCAATGCTCGCTCTTGTTCGCTCAAATAGGCATTTCGGCTGCTTAACGCCAAACCGTCATCGGCCCGTTCGATGGGGGCCATCACCAACTCCAAATCATGATTAAACTCGTTCACCATTTGTTGTATGATTTGAAACTGTTGGTAATCTTTTTGTCCGAAAACGGCAATATCGGGCTGAACAATGTTGAATAGTTTGTTCACCACCAATGCGATGCCTTGGAAATAGCCCGGACGAGAACCACCGTCCAGATATTTATTTAACACGTCAATTTCGATGCGAAAAAACTTCTCGCCCGAACCATACATAATCTCATCATCCGGAGTGAAAACAGTACCAACGCCTTCTTGTAGGCAAAACTCTAAATCGCGTTCCAAAGTACGTGGGTAAGAACCAAAATCTTCATTCGGGCCGAATTGCTCGGGATTTACATAAATCGAAACTACAATGTGATCGGCATGCTTTTTTGCTCTTCGGATTAGCGATAAATGCCCATTGTGCAAAGCGCCCATGGTTGGAACAAAGGCTACTTTTTTACCTTCACGCTGAAGTTGTTTTACAGCGCCCCGAATTTCTAATATGGTTTTATATATGTTCATCACTCACAAAAAAAGAGACGCTGATGTTAGCGTCTCCAATCATTATTAAAACTACTCTGCTTATTATCAGTTAAAGCAATTTTCCAGACTGTTTGCACCAGCGGAGGCTGGCGCTAGTTTATTCTGATATCGACTTTTAATACAATCTTTGTCTAGTTCAAGCGTCCGCTTGGACTAAAGTTAGTACCGGATTAACTTCCTTTAAACCGAACGATCTGTATCGAAATCTTCCAGAATCTGCTTCACTCGATTCACAAAAGCACCACCGTGTGCACCGTCAATAATACGGTGATCGTAGCTCATGCTTAAATACATCATATGTCGGATCGCAATTACATCTCCTTGCGGAGTTTCCATCACAACAGGACGTTTTACAATCGCGCCAGTTCCTAAAATGGCCACCTGAGGCTGACTGATAATCGGAGTTCCCATCAAATTACCTACGCTTCCATAGTTGGTAAGGGTGATGGTTCCGCCTACTAAATCATCCGGACTTAGTTTTTTGCTTCGGGCTTTAGCAGCTACTTCGTTCACCGATTCGGCAAGACCAACCAGATTTTTCTGCTGGGCTTTTTTCATCACGGGAACAATCAAACCACCCTCGCCGCCGCTACCAAGAGCTACCGCGATACCGAAATTGATATCTTTTTTGATGTGGATTTCATCGCCAACTACCGAGCTGTTCATCATTGGATATTCCAGCATCGCTTTAATGATGGCTTCCACAAACAAAGGCGTAAAAGTAAGTTTCACACCGGTTTTCTTCTGGAATTCGTTTTTATTGGCGTTTCTCCAGTTCACCATGTTGGTCACATCTACTTCGGCAAAGGTAGTAACGTGGGCAGAAGTCTGCTTCGATTCCACCATGTGCTTCGCAATCATTTTGCGCATGCGATCCATTTTCACAATCTCAACATCGCCGGTAATCTGCTTCGAAACATCCAACTGTCCGGCAGAAATCGCTTCTTTGTCTTTTGGAGCGTCTGATTTCGGTTGTGGTTTCGTCATGGTTGAAGTCGAACCGGTGGATTTCGTTTTTTCTTCCGCTCGATTTTCAACGTAATTGAGAATATCCTTTTTAGAAACGCGCCCGCCTTGCCCTGTTCCTTCGATGCTTTCCAATTCCTGCACCGAAATGCCTTCTTCTTTGGCAATCGATCGGACAAGTGGCGAGAAAAACTTCCCGTCTGAACTGGTTCTCGGAATTCCATCCTCTCCATTCGGTGAGCTTCCGCCCGACATCAACTGCTCGGGAGTCATTTGAGCGATGTCTTCTTTGGTCATTCCCGAAGTTTTATCAGAATCAGACTCCGACTTCTTCTCTTCTTTTTTGGGAGCAGATTTTGAAGACGATTTTTTCTTCGCCCCACCGCTTCCGGTAGAAATAATGGCAATAGTTTGACCCACTTCGATAGTTTCATCAGCTTGAGCCATAATTTCAACCAAAGTTCCTTTGGCCGGTGATGGCACTTCGCTATCCACTTTGTCGGTAGAAATTTCAAGCAGCGTCTCGTCTTCTTCCACAGAATCGCCCACTTCCTTGCTCCACTCAATAACAGTGGCTTCCACTACCGATTCGCCCATTTGCGGCATCACTACTTCGATGCGTTCACCGTCGTCATCACCTTCATTAGCTTCTTCTTCATCATCGGCAGACTCGTTTTTTTCTGCTGCGCTTTCGGTTTCTGCTGATTCTTCCTCAGCTTCGGGCTCCTCTTCTTTTTCTTCGGATGCAGACTCACTACTTCCTGCATCACCAGCAGCATCGGCGTCGGTTTCGATAATGGCAATCGGTTTTCCTACTTCGATGGTATCGCCTTCTTCCACCAGTATTTCCACAAGCGTTCCTGCTTCGGGGGAAGGCACCTCGCTATCTACCTTATCGGTTGCAATTTCGAGGAGGGTTTCATCAACCTCAACGGTGTCGCCTACACTTTTGCTCCATTCGATAACAGTTCCTTCCATTACCGACTCTCCCATCTGGGGCATCACCACTTCTACCTTTGCCATAAAAATGTTTGTTTTTTAGCGCCTCAACGGCATTTTTTATTCGAATAAACAGGGGCGTAAAGTTCCGTATAATTCTGATTAGTTCAAAATCACGTTCTTTCACAAATCTTTAGGAAAAGCGCTTTTTTTAACATCAAAAAACCGTTTGAATTATTTTCACAATCTCAGACTTTTTCAATTTCATATCCGTTGAAATCTCCATGAAAACTAGCCTACACCTTATCCTATTTTTGCTTTTGAGTGCTCCCACTTTTGCTCAATCCTCACTTTCCGTGGAATCGCAAATCTACCCCGCCGGATCTATACATTCGCTCCGATTAGATCTGCCAATCACAGCTTCGGTTCATGCCTTTGCCCGAACCGGTTTAAATGTTACCAATCGAAGAGATTGGGGAGTTCAGGATCATGAAGAAGGGCGAGGTTACGGTTTTGGCGCCGGCGTTGAATTCTCAAATTCAAATTACGAGCGACTATCGCTAGTTATCCGCTCTGATTTATGGTTTCTGGATATCGACTGGACCAATTTCGATACCGTTTGCCCGATAGTTCCGCCCTGTTTTGAGAACCGTTTTGATGGAGCTACAAAAGTAACCGTGCTACAGCCAACGATAGGGTTCGCATATCAAATCCCACTAACAGGTTCTTTCTTTTTGAAACCCTCGGTAAATCTAGGTTATGAAATCAATATTAACACCGAAGGTGAACCGGTAGGTGAAGGAGCGATTTTATTGGCTGGATTGCAGGTTGGATTTCGTTTTTGATCTATAGGCATGTGACTATTCGAATCTTTGCCTTTTAGCGCAAGCGTTCGCTTGTGCGATATTCTGATCAGTCCAAGCGGACGCTTGAACTAGAAATGAGCAACTTTGTGCCTCAGTCCCTAAGTGCCCTTCCTACTTCTGACTAGCCACATAATACAACTGCATAATGCGCAGCTCATCATATACAAACCGCAGCATTTCATGTCCGTTTTTTTGAAGGCTGTTAAACACTTATTAGAATTGGAGGTTAAGAAGATTCCTAAAATCAGTTACTCCTTCAAAAAAATAAAACAGAATCTTAGTTGTAACAATATCCCTGAATTATCATCTTTATTTAGTACAGCAAAAAGAGACACCGGATATAAATTTGAATCTGTCTATTTGCGAAATCACTTATTGCTCAGCTTTTAAAAAATACATCTATTTAGTCTATAATTCAGTATCTGATCTAAGACATAATGAATAACTCAATTTTTTTTCTAATAATCATTCTTTTTTCTTCTTGTGGGACTGAACCGGATGATCTCCATGTTATTAATCCTAACATCATTAAGATAATAGATTGTTGTGGTGATGATTTAATATCTGGCAATTACTTTCAAGGATTGCACTTTGAAAACACAATTGTCACTACAGGTCCGATTACCTTATTTCAAATAGATTCGTCTTATCATATTATTGATCGCTCCAATATCGGAATGGATATTGCTTCTCATTTTGAAAACCCTATTGGTATTGGTTTTAATATTGGGCTCAATACTACAAATGATAAATTGTTTTTTGTAAAGTCAGTTTTTGGTGATGTTTCTGTTGGGTCTTTATATGAATATATACTTGATAGTAGAGACTTAATTCAAATAAAAAGTTCCTCCTACAACATTTCCTCTGCTGTGTATTGGCATGGTGATGACTCCAAATTGGTGTATTACAGCTACGGGAATGAGGAAGGGGTACAAGCCGGATATTACTTATATGATAAAACCACAAATTCCGACAGCCTGTTACTCCGCCATCGCGCTGAAATCGGACCTTCCGAAGTTATTAATGGCTTTGACTTGTCTCCTGATAACTCCAAACTAATTTATCCTAGTGTTCGGGCCTCGTTTACCAATCCTAAGGTACCTCAAACTCCGCAAATTATAGAGTACAACCTCAACACCCAACAAGCTGACACTTTTGCTACAGAGTTTGATATGTCTTTTGTTCGGCTTGGTTTATGGCTACGCTATAACCCGTCTGGTAATCGTATTCTGTATTGTAATTTCCCACTTAATTCGCTTTCCAGGGTAACAAATGATGATAGTGAGATAGGCATTATTGAACTTCCTTCGCGTACCAAAAAAATTTTGGATGTTAATACAACTAAAGGAAATTCCATGCGCTCGGTACAATTTGCTCCCACCTGGAGCTCTGATGGGCAGCATATCATATATGGAAGCGGTGAACTGTTTATGCCCAGCGGTTCAAAAGGAGATTATTCATTATACCTGCTTAAAAATGTAAACGATCCGCAAAACTATAAATAAACAAGAAGAAAACATGTATGCGTCAAACATCCTCAAAAAAACAACGGCAATTTTGATATTGCTTAATGCTATGGCTTCTTATTCTTCCATAGCTCAACACCAAAGCTTGTCGAAAAAAGTACCAGTTGAAATCATGGAGATTAAGGTACTTGGAGAAGCTAAAAAAGGAGATACTTTTACTTTGCTAGTGCGCTACAAATCTATGGTTGATGCCGAGTCAAACTTCTCAATTCATTTACCAAATCATGCAAATTTCAACAATAGAGCAACTGAAGTTAAGAGTCAAACAATATCCGATAAGTTAACAAAAAACCGCGTTCAGACCCAGAAGATTGAGGTTCAAGCGCATGAAAATGGCAATGGTATGTACGAAATTCAATTTTCGGTACCGGATGCTCCTAACGGATATAGCCGTTCGGTAAGTGAACACATAAAGATATATTCTGCCGAAAATGAGTTTGAGATTTTTAGCCCGAAAACTGAAACAAAAAGACAACCTCTTACCATTGGAACGGATATCCAGACCTTCATTGGGGAAAATCCATATGCAACAAAAAGCAAAGTTGTTAATGCACAAACCCAATCCATTCTAAACTATTCGGTTTCTGTAAGTGGGAAAATTAGATTCTACAAAGGATTTCCAGAATATACATATAAAGGTGTATACGGAAATGATGTAGTACTTTGGTTTCGTAATAGCAACAACCCAAATACCTGGTACCACCCAGTTAGTGGAGACCAACAGCATGTGCATTATGATATTTTAGACGAGCAAGGTAACTTTTCATTCAACTTCTCTTTTAGTGGAGACTTGAGTGCATATAATGAATTCATTGTACTTTTGAATACTTCAAATAACGCAGCTATTATGCCCGCTCCTCAGGATGGATACATTTCGTATGGTGGCTCTGGTTATACAGCTTATTTTAATGAATCTGAAGGATTAGAGGTTTCTATTTCACCAGGCCAAACCAATATTTCTGTAATTCAGAATGGACAAATTAATTCAAATCATGGTCAGGTACTTCGTTACTCCATGATTTCAAAGGAGTTTTTAGAAGAACTCTATGATGGTAGCATGACTTTTTCCGTACCAGCCATTCCAACTAGAATAGCCGATATTTCATCATGCGGATTATTTACAAATTCCTATTCTTTCTTGCAGGGTTGGAATCAATCCATAGATATAGATCCAAACTGTATAGATTTTTCTACAGTTTCTCATGAATATGGGCATTGGACTAATTATCGAATGTGGACAAATGACTCTAAATGGAATGGAGCCAAAGATGCATTACAAGAAGGTTTTGCAATTTTTTATTCTTTTGCCGCTAGAAATTATGGTAACAAACAATATGATGATGACTTTGAACAGGATGAAGATAATCCGGAAGAGGATGCTTTTGTTACATCTCCCTACCGCTACGCTGGAATTAACTATGCTTCACCTAGTGCACCATCATTTGGCAAGTCTGCAGCTGCTTTTTCTGCCTACTTATGGAACCTTTACGATAATGTAGAAGACACAGAATTTTTAGCAAGTACATATGATTCTAATGATAATGATGATATCCGAGGTAAATCTGAAAGAGTCTTTGAAAAAATGCGAACGTTAGTAAGTGCACCCGGAAATGAATCCATTTTCAACTACAATTCACATTTCAAATCCGGCTTAGCAACAGAAGAAATAACCTCAGTTGATAAATTACACAGTTTCATGTTTGACGATTTGTATGCGTTACCGTCTACTAAAATGAAACCCGCACAAGTAAAAAATTTAGAGGCTACAGAGGGTAGTACAACAACAACCATTAACTGGAACTCATCTAGTTATTCTTCCGGATCTTATAATAACTTTGAATCGGGGTATAATATTTACAAGAAAAGCGGATCTAACTGGCAATATATTGGTCAGGTATCATTAGCTACTTCCTATACTGTCTCAAACCCAAGTTCTGTGACCACATATAAAGTTTCAAGCTATAACTCTTCAGGTGAATCAGCAGATGCACCAGAAATTGTATTTGGACCACTTACTGTAAACATATCTGGAGGTAGCGTTTATTCTCCTGGAGGTTTTGGATATTGGTCAGGTACAGCTTCAGGTGGTCAAGCTCCTTATAATTTAAAGTGGTATCGTAGTTACAATAGCGGCAGTGGTCCATGGACACAGGTCGGTACAGGCTCATCTTATTCCCAAATTGTGAATCAAGAAATGTGGTTAAATCTGAATGCTACTGAAAGCAGTTGTTCTGGTGTATGCCCATCTGGCAACGATATTATTTTCATTGATGTAATATCATGCCCATTTCCACCTTGTAATCCATTGAAAACTGTCCCTCACTCAGTACCAGTAAACTTTGACATTACTCAAAACTACCCCAACCCATTTAACCCAAGTACAAACTTAGCCTTTGAGCTACCAGAACAAGCGCAGGTGTCACTGACTGTATATAATATAATGGGCCAAAAAGTTACCATATTGGTGGGTGATAATCTTAATGCAGGATTCCACACCTACAATTTTGACGCTTCTTCTTTACCTTCGGGAGTGTATGTAGCTCAAATGGAAGCCATTGGGCTATCCGGTGAGGTCTTCAGCAAATCCATTAAAATGCAGTTAATCAAATAGCAATTATTGTTAATTGGGACGCACAAATGCGTCCCTACTTTGTGACTCTGCAACTCTGTTTCAAACAACATAGCTCATTGAGCGCAGTTGATAACTCTGTCACTTCTTCAACGCCACATAATACAACTGCATGATGCGCAGCTCGTCGTAGCCGATTTGCTTCTTACACTCATCATAAACAAACCGAAGCATTTCATGTCCACGTTTTTTGAAGGCTTTGAGCACCTGATCGCGTTGGCGATCGGAAAGATTAGACGCTTGGAGTAATCCTTCCAGACGAAGATCGTTACCTTCCTCCAGAAACTTTTTTAGGTGACTTAAAATGCTTACTTCTTTCACACCGTGTTCTTCGGCCAGTAGTTTGATTGACTTCCCTTCGTTAAATCCATGACCAACCTGCTCGTGCTTTTCACCGGTTTTAACTTCGCGAACTTTTTTGATCAGCGTTTTCTGGCGTTCTACAATGTCGTGGTTTTTCGAGTAGGTTTTAATGATGCCAATAAACGCATCTCCAAACTTGCCCTTTTTTACCGAACCTACGCCGTAAATGGCATCGAGCGAGTCTTTACTTTGCGGATAGTAATAGGCCATTTCAATAAGTGTAGTATCGGGGAAGATCGCATATGGAGGAACGTCGTCGGCATCAGCCAGTTCTTTTCGTTTCTCGCGAAGCAGCTCAAATAGCTCCACATTATATTGATTTTCAATCTCGCTGGAAGTTCGAACTACGTCATCTTCAGCCGTTTGTACATCGGTGCGATCTAAAATTCCATACACATTTTCTTTGCCGCTGAGTACGGCCATGGCTTTGTCTTCCACTTCTAAAACACCGAAAGTACCTCGTTTCAGGAAACGCTGGCGCATCAGCAAGCGATATAACTGTTCCCATTGCTTTTTCGACCACTCCAAACCGGAACCATAATGTTCTACTTTGTCATGTTCGTTTTCGAGCACTTTCTGGTTTTTCGATCCGCGTAGTACATCAATAACTTGTCCTGCTCCGTATTCTTCTTCCAACTCAAGCACGCAGTTCAAAAACTTCTGCGCTTGTAGCGTCAAATCTTCCACATCCTCTTCTACCGAAAGATCATTGTCGCACATTTCGCACGGGTCTTTGGTATAGTCTTCGCCAAAATAATCGAGCAGTGGCTTGCGGCGACATCCCGTAAATTCCAGGAATTTCAACAACTTTTCGAGATGGCGTTCCGCCACCGTTTTCTCGGTTCCTTTCTTTTGGTTGATGAAGTACTTGATTTTCTGTGTATCCGCATAGCTGAATAAAAGCACACAATCGGCACGTAATCCATCACGGCCGGCGCGACCAATTTGCTGATAATACGATTCGATATTCTGCGGCATATCGTAATGCACCACATAGCGAACGTTTGGTTTGTTGATCCCCATCCCAAAAGCAATGGTTGCCACAATAATGCGGGCATCATCCCGAATAAACGCCCGTTGATTAATCGCTCGTTCTCTAGCCATCAATCCGGCGTGATACGGCTTTGCATCGTAGCCTTCTTCAACCAATAGTTCGGTGAGTTCATCAACTTGCCGACGCGAAAAACAGTAGATAATACCCGATTGCTTTTTTCGAGTGTAGAGGAAATCGAGAATCTGATTTTCAGGATCTTTTTTGTCTACGATTTTCAAAAACAGATTCGGTCGATCAAAGCTCGATACAAAAGATTCAGACTCATCAAATTCCAAAGTTCGTTTGATATCGCGCTGAACACGTGGCGTTGCCGTTGCGGTAAGTGCTACACAAACCGCATCCGGAAAATCTTTTCTAACGCTTGCCAATTGCCGGTATTCCGGCCGGAAATCATGCCCCCATTCCGAAATACAGTGCGCCTCATCAATGGTAAAACAATCCACTTTGATGTTTTTCAGAATCTCTTTGGTTCGATCCATCATCAGCGTTTCCGGAGCAACGTAGAGAAGCTTAACTTCGCCATTCAGGATTTTTTTAACGTTGTACTCGTAGGCTTCCGGTCTAAGTGAAGAGTTCAGATACACCGATGGAATATCATATTCCCGAAGTTGCTCCACCTGATCTTTCATCAACGAAATAAGCGGTGAAATTACGATGGTCATTCCGTCAAAAATCATGGCCGGAATTTGGTAACACAACGACTTACCGCCACCCGTGGGCATAATTACTAATGCATCTTTTTTGTTTAGTACTTGGGTGATGGCTGCCTCTTGTTGCAGGCGAAATTCGTCGTACCCAAAGGTGTTCTTCAGGATGCTTTTAGCTTGTTCAATCATGGAGTGAGTGAGTCTCTGTGTGCATTCTTTTTAATTTGATGAATGCATTTTCGTGATTTTAATTTTGATGAAAATAACAGATCAAATATACTGAGAATATTCGGCTAAGAATACCGCCGAAAAAAGTCTGTTCATCTTACCTTTACACCATTATGAAATACAAGAGTAATTTTTTAACCAAATCGATAATATCCGCTTTTATTTTGATGCTCCATGTTGGCTGTACCGTGAAGTTAGTTGAAGATCAATCGGCTGAGGTATCCGGAGCCATCATCAAAGTGGCGAAAACAACCGATGCCTTTCTATTAAATATTTCGGTTACCAGTTCAAGTGTTGATGGATCGCGAGCCTTCGACAATTACGCCGGTGGATATGCCGCTATCGAAAATGAATTGATCAGCTTAGGACTTCAAAATCAGGTACGCCCAATTAATAAATATGCCTTTGAAATTGCTGAAATCGCATTGAATAAGTGGCTGGAATTTGCTGCCAAACATGAGCAAAAGGACACCAAGAGCGATACTTCGATTGATGAGATGAGAGTTACCATGCAGGATATTTTCCGCGCCATGCTGATTGAGGATGAAGGCGAACGG
Source organism: Balneolaceae bacterium (assembly GCA_965228545.1). GTDB lineage: Bacteria > Bacteroidota > Rhodothermia > Balneolales > Balneolaceae > HXMU1420-13. The sequence goes on along the minus strand of OZ245822.1, from coordinate 3,013,785 downwards.
TATTTGCTTGGTTTGAATGCTAAGGGTTAAATTTTAAATGAAAAATTGGATTGGTGGGAATTAATCAAGCGGCGCCACCAATAGGAGATCACATCGTCGATGGAATTCTTAAACATCAATCTGTCTAGAATCTCCTCGTGATGACGGGCTAAAAGTAGCTCCGACGCAGAGCATCGGAGCTAGTGTAGAGAATATGCCAAAGAAGCAATTACCGTTTACTTACTCAAGTACAGACTCTTGAACTCAAACGGTTTGCGGAAGTGTTCATCGTTGAAATCTTCCGCAAAGTAGATGCTTTCTCCTGTCGATTTCATTTCAGGGCCCAATTCTTTTTTCACACCGGGGAATTTATCGAAAGGGAACACCGGCTCTTTAATCGCCCAGCATTTGAGTTTCGAAGTGGTATCAAACTCTTTCAATTTGGCACCAAGCATTACTTTTACGCCAATCCCTGCTTCCGGCACTTGATTCGCTTTGGCCAAAAACGGTACTGTTCGGGTTGTTCTTGGATTAGCCTCAATCACATACACTTTATCGTCTTTTACGGCATATTGTACATTCAGAAATCCGATTACATTCAGCGCTTTCGCAATTCTTGTTTGATAATCCCGGATAGTCGCCTGTATTTCCTCACTCAAAGAATAGGGCGGAACTACCGCCGTTGAATCACCGGAATGCACTCCGGCCGGCTCAATATGTTGCATCATTCCGGAAATGTGGAGTTCATCACCATCAAACACCGAATCTACATCCACTTCGATGGCATGCTCGAGATACTTATCAATTAAAAAGGCGTTTTCGGGATGTGTCTTCAAAATACGAACTACATAGCGCTCCAGCTCTGCACGCTTTACGGCAATCCGCATTCCTTGTCCACCCAGCACGTAGCTAGGTCGAATTAACACCGGATATCCAATTCGGTCTGCGATTTCTAGTGCTCCATTAACTTCAGTGGCCATTCCGTAAGCTGGGAATGGAATTTTATTTTCGATCAAAAGATCAGAGAATTCACCGCGGTCTTCAGCCAAATTGATGTTCTCGAAATCGGTACCAAAAATCTTGATTCCCGCTTTAACCAAGCGTTTTCCGAGTTTAAGTGCAGTTTGTCCTCCCACTTGAATAATCACACCTTCAGGTTGTTCGTGCTCAATAATATCCAGCACTCGCTCCCAATATACCGGCTCGAAATATAGCTTATCAGCAATGTCGAAATCGGTAGAAACTGTCTCCGGATTACAATTTATCATGATGGCTTCGTAACCCATTTCTTTGGTGGCAAGCACCGCGTGTACACAAGAATAATCGAATTCAATTCCCTGTCCAATACGATTCGGACCGGAACCCAGAATAATTACTTTCTTTCGATCGGTTACGTTGCTCTCGTTCTCACCTTCGTAACTTGAATAGTAATATGGAGTTTGAGCCGGAAACTCTGCCGCACAAGTATCAACTACTTTGAACGCAGGTTTTAATCCAAGTTCGAGTCTTCGCGCGCGCACTTCATCGTCGGTTACCGTTTCGCCGCCTTTACTTGTTAGCCATGCAATCTGAGAATCCGAAAATCCTGCTTGTTTCAGCTCGAAAAATTCTTCTTTTGTGATTTCATTTAACGACTGACCTTCGGTTCGATTTTCAAGCGACACCATATATCGAATTTGCTGTAAGAACCATGGGTCAATTTTGGTGATGTCGGCGATTTCCTCAACCGATGCACCGAGTTTAAAAGCATTGCGAACCTGAAGCGAGCGATCCCAATAGGGCTTCATTAAGCGTTCGCTTACTTCTTTTCGATTAATTTCTTCGTAGCCATCGGCGCCAAGCCCTGAACGACCAATTTCCATGCTTTGCCATGCTTTGTTCAGTGCTTCAGGGAAATTTCGACCGATGCTCATTACTTCTCCAACGGCCTTCATTTGTGTTGAAAGTTCTTCATCAGCGCCGGGGAATTTATCGAAATTAAAGCGCGGCACTTTACACACCACATAATCGATACTTGGCTCAAAGCAGGCAGAAGTAGTTCCCGTAATCTGATTTTTGAGCTCATCCAGCGTATACCCTACGGCCAATTTCGTAGCCACTTTCGCTATCGGATAACCGGTTGCTTTAGAAGCTAGTGCCGACGATCTACTTACTCTTGGGTTGATCTCAATCGCCACAAAACGATCACTGCCGGGCTCAACGGCAAACTGCACGTTACAACCGCCTGCGAAGGTTCCGATGGAGCGCATCATTTTGATGGCTGCATCCCGCAATATTTGATATTGCTTATCCGACAAGGTCTGAGTTGGAGCAACAGTCACCGAATCACCGGTATGCACCCCCATTGGATCCATGTTCTCGATCCCGCAAATGATCACCACATTGTCGTTGGCATCGCGGAGTAGCTCAAGCTCGTATTCTTTCCATCCAAAAATGGATTCTTCGATCAATACCGAGTGCACCGGACTCATTTCCAAACCTCTCAACACCATTCGATCGAAATCTTCTTCCTCCCAAACGATTCCGCCGCCTGCACCACCCATGGTAAATGAAGGACGAATTACAATCGGAAGTCCACCCAATTCTTCCTTGATTTCTTTCGCATCCAAAAGCGATTCTGCCTGACGACTTCTACATTGCTCAATTCCGATTTCTTCCATTCGATCGCGAAAGAGTTGACGATCTTCTGTCAGCTCAACTGCCGCAATATCCACACCAATTATCTTGATGCCTTTTTCTTCCCAATATCCTTGCTTTTCCAAATCGCGGCAAAGATTCAGTCCGGTTTGTCCGCCCATTGTAGGTAGCACAGCATCCGGTTTTTCCTTTTCCACGATTTCGCGAATAGAATCGGTGGTCATCGGCAGCATATAAATCGCATCCGCCATAATCGGGTCGGTCATGATGGTGGCAGGGTTCGAATTGATGAGCACGATTTCGTAGCCTTCTTCTTTCAAAGAACGGCAAGATTGTGACCCGGAATAATCAAACTCGCAAGCTTGACCGATTACGATGGGTCCGGATCCGATAATTAGAATTTTGTGTATGTCGTCGCGTCTAGGCATGGGTGGGTTTTGTATGTTTTGGTCGAGATGCACCGGGGTACATCACAGAGTGAATTTCATTAGTACTATTACTTTTTCATCATGTTGATGAATTGATCGAATAAATAGGCCGAATCGTGTGGGCCGGGTGATGCTTCGGGATGATACTGTACCGAAAAACCTAGGAAGTTCTTAAAACGAAGACCTTCCACGGTATCATCATTTAGGTTGATGTGCGTGATGGAGGCCACATCTTCGGTTACACTTTCTTCAATCACGCCAAAACCATGATTCTGCGTTGAAATCTCAACTAATCCGGTCTCCAAATTTTTCACGGGATGATTAGCTCCACGATGACCAACAAACATTTTTCCAACTTTGATACCTTCACTCATGGCCATTAATTGATGACCGAGGCAAATTCCAAACAACGGTTTTCCGGTTGATTTGGCGTATTCAACCACTTCCAAAGCGTAATCTCCTGTCGGATTGGGATCACCGGGACCGTTTGAAAAGAAAAATCCGTCGGCTTCCCATGCTTTTATTTCATTCAGCGAGCTTTTTGCAGGAAAAACTCGAAGAGCACATCCCCGAGCAACGAGATTATTGATTATGTTTTGTTTAATTCCGTAATCGAAAGCTGCAACCTTAAACTTTGCTTCTCCTTCCGGTTGATAAGTTTGTGCTTCTGCCCGAGTTACTTTGGTGGCAAGCTCCAGACCTTTCATATCTTCCCAGTCTTTCGCCATTTGAACCAGTTTTTCTTCGTCTAATTCTGTAGACGAAATCACGGCATTCATAACTCCTTTTTCGCGAATATGACGAACCAAGGCCCGAGTATCTACTCCAGAAATTCCCACAATTTTATGGTTTTCCAGATACTCGTTTAAGCTGCTATCGGCCATGGGATTACTGTATTCCCAGGAAAAGGCACGTACTATTATTCCGGCAACGGTAACTTTGCGGTGCTCATCATCACGAGCGATGGTTCCGTAGTTTCCAATATGCGGATAGGTCATCATCATGAGTTGACCGTAGTAACTTGGATCAGTAAATATTTCCTGATAGCCCGTCATACTGGTGTTGAAGCATAATTCGCCGCCGGTAATGCCTTCGTGGCCAATGGCCCATCCGTGCGCGATGGTGCCGTCACTCAGTGCGAGGATTGCTTTTTTTCTAGGTTGAAGAGACATGTTTATTGGTTTGGAATGGGAAGTTGTGGATCAAAAAAAATCCGACTACGAAAACACGCGTCGGATTTAAAAAATATGTGGTAAACCAAAAATATCATTAGCAACCCGCCGGTTTAGGTTCTGGGTGTGCTAAAGATTCAAAGCTATGCAGTGCTAACAATTGGATTTTCAAGTGAGCTTTGTTGAGGTTTTCGTAAGATACAAAGGGGCAGGCAGGGATTCAATTTGAATCGAAACGTTTTAAGTGTTATTCAATAATTCCTAATTATTGGGGTAAAAGTAATTCCAAATGATAAATTATATTCATCAAGTTCAATAATTCGCCCAATCCTAGAAAACCCTGAAAAAGAGTAATTTGAATCGATGTTATTCCGAAATAGAATCGTACTCTTAATCCCATAGCTACTTAAGGATACAATCCCATATACTGTCGTACCGCCAAAGCACATTTCACAAGAAGGAGTAAAATCCCTCCACATTCTCGCATCTTTTTGGAAGAAACAACCTAATGAAAGCCCCAATTTGCTCTTGTTTATGATTGGGGTTTGTATTGAGAGGTGATAGTTGCGAATTGCATTAATAAGCTTAATATCATTGTTGATAAATGCAGGAATCGTAGAATTACTTTTCATTGCCGAAATAGATATTGTAGAATATATATTTCCGAAAAGCTTTGCGGGAGTGTTCAATTAAGTGTGTCAGTGGTTAAGTATCTGTCATCGAAGTAATCTACTAAATCTCGCCGAACCGAGCTCCAGTTAAACATAGCGCCCGTCCATTTCGTCTGGGCATTCATCGTAGCCAGATAGAGTTGTTTAACAATGGCGTTTTCACTCGTAAAGGCGCCTTTGGTTTTGGTGGCCTTGCGTACCATGCGGTGATAACTTTCTATCGGATTATTGGTGTAAATAATGCGTCGCAGCGCTGGAGGATATTTATAGAAGTTCGTCAAGCGCTCCCAGTTTGCATGCCATGATCGAAACAGCACCTTGTACTTACCCGCCCATCGTGCTTCGGCTTGTTGTAGGTATTGTGCGGCAGCGTCGGCATTCAAGGCCGTGTAGACCGCCCTGAGATCTTTGCTGACGGCTTTATAGTCTTTGTAATTGACATACTTGAGGCTGTTGCGCATTTGATGCACCAGGCATAACTGCACATCAGTACGCGGGAACAGGTCCTCAATGGCATCGCCGAAGCCGGCTAGGTTATCAATGCACGCTACAAAAATATCGCTGAGCCCACGCGTTTTAAGCTCATGCAGTACCCCGCGCCAAAAACTCGCCGATTCATGCTCGCCAAAGTAAATACCCAGCACTTCTTTGACGCCTTCGGTGGATACCCCTAGCACACTGTACACGGCTTTGGTGACTACCTTGCCCGCCTCGCGTACTTTAAAGTGCATCGCATCCAACCACACTACGGGGTAGACCGAATCCAACGGCCGAGCCTGCCACTCCAGAATATCGGGAAGGATCCGGTCGGTAATCGCGCTTATCGTGGCCGGGCTTACCTGCGCCCCGTACATGTCTTCCAAGTGAGCTTGGATGTCTCGGTAACTCAAGCCTCGGCTGTACAGGGAGAGTATTTTTGCGTCAATATCGCTGCTTAATCGGCGCTGGCGTTTGGGCAAGGTGTGCGGGGTGAAACTCGCCTGACGGTCACGCGGGGTGAAAATCTCAAACCCGCCCACCGAGCTTTGCACCTGCTTAGCCGTGCGGCCATTACGGCGATTACCCGGGGAGGCCTCTTGGTGTAAATGCGCATCCATTTCTGCCTCTAAACTGGCCTCAATCACGCGTTTGAGCAACGGAGTTAATACTCCGTCTTTGCCCGTTATGGGTTTGCCTTGTAACAATTGATGCGACATCTGCGCAACCAAGGCATCTAATGGGGTTTCTTTACTTTTTTTCTTAGTCATGTGTCAATAGTAATTATGACACACTTAAATAAACAGTCTCGCTTTGCTGTACCATCAACTCCCCAACTCGATCCGGAGCTTGCTGATACACTTACTTTATCCAAATAAGTTATTAAACCACTAACTGTAAATTGTGGCAGGTTGTAATCATCCACAAGAAAACTAGAAGTTACTTGTTCTTGAAATAGGTTAAGAGAAGGGTTTGAATTGTTAATAGTAAAACTTACCTGTTCCTGTTTTTCAAGAGAATCAGTTCTAAAACTTTTATTAAACATCACCATTTCACTCATTGGGGCATGAATGGCACAAGCCTGAAGTAGTGGAATTAGTAGAAGTAACCAGAAAACTTGCTTCATAAGCTAATGTAAATTAATCATCTTATAAAATAATAATATAGCATTAATGCTATGAAGAGAATGTGAAGAGAAATTAATTCCTATTAAAGTTGGAATCTGCAATGTAAATCAAGATTCATGCCCCAAATAAAACTTCAGATCCCGGCATTCGCTGCGGGATGACGTGCTTTTTACTAGCAACTTACCCTTTAAATAGTCATTCCTGCGGAGGCGGGAATCTGAAACGTTAATTAAGGTTCTTGCCTTATTCAAAGCTTTAGATCCCGGCGTTCGATGCGGGATGACAGAGCTTTTTACTAGCAACTTACCCTTTAAAAAGTCATTCCCACGAAGGTGGGAATCTAGAACGTTAATAAAGGTTCTTGCCCTATTCAAAGCTACAGATCCCGGCGTTCGCTGCGGGATGACGTGCTTTTTACTAGCAACTTACCCTTTAAAAAGTCATTCCCACGAAGGTGGGAATCTAGAACGTTAATAAAGGTTCTTGCCCTATTCAAAGCATAAGATCCCGGCGTTCGCTGCGGGATGACGTGCTTTTTTCTAGCAACTTACACCTTAAAAAGTCATTCCCGCGAAGGCGGGAATCTAGAACGTTAATAAAGGTTCTTGCCCTATTCAAAGCATAAGATCCCGGCATTCGCTGCGGGATGACGTGCTTTTTACTAGCAACTTACCCTTAAAAAAGTCATTCCCACGAAGGTGGGAATCTAAGGTAGCTTAAAGCATCATGTTTGAGATAACCCATACACACATTAATAAAGAAAATAATTTGTAAGGAGTAACGCTGGCATTGGTCTTACCTAGAATGAAAGAAGGCTATGTCTACATCTTATCAAACTCGAAGCGAACTGTTCTTTATACAGGTGTTACGTCAGATTTAATAAATCGAACCTATCAACATAAACAAGGGAAAGGCTCTGTTTTTACTGCTAAATACAAGGTGCATTATTTGATGTATTACGAAATTCACCAAACTATGTATCAAGCGATTCAACGAGAGAAGCAGATTAAGAAATGGAAACGAGAATGGAAGCTTAAGTTGATTCGATCAATAAACCCCGAGATGAAAGATTTATGGGATGATATTTTACCATCTGGTAGATTTCATTTTTAGATTTATTGACTAAAAAATTAATAGTTAGGAAAAAATCCTTTCTAATTTATATTCTAGAATGTAAATCAAGATTCATGCCCCAAATAAAATTCTAGATCCCTGCCTGCGCAGGGATAACTGGACCTATTATGATTTGTAACCAGTTTATAAGTCATTCCCGCGGAGGCGGGAATCTAAAATGTAATTCAATGTTCCTGCCCTATTCAAAGCTTCAGATCCCGGCATTCGCTGCGGGATGACGGGGCTTTTACTAGCAACTTACCCTCTTAAAAGTCATTCCCGCGCAGGCGGGAATCTAGGATGTAAATCTAGGTTCTTGCCCTATTCAAAGCTTCAGATCCCGGCGTTCGCTGCGGGATGACGTGCTTTTTACTAGCAACTTACCCTTTAAAAAGTCATTCCCACGAAGGTGGGAATCTAGAAGGTTAATAAAGGTTCTTGCCCTTTTCAAAACTTCAGATCCCGGCATTCGCTGCGGGATGACGGGGCTTTTCCAACTCGATCCAATTGCTCTGAATTGTATCGAGCATTATGTACCCTAAAAAAAGGCTCCGACGCGGAGCATCGGAGCCAGGAATGAAAACCAGACTAATTAGTAAACTAGTTTATGCGCTAGTTATTCACTGTTCTGCTTTCGATTTGCAATTCCTTATCGGGGCGTTCTGCATCGCCTTTCAGGAACGCATTAAACCAGCGCATAGCACGTAGATTGTAATCGTATTGAGCGGTTGCCCGTCGATTGCCATGGCCTTCGCCGGGATAAAGCACCAATCGAACCGGAGTATCTGTTCGGGTTTTGATATGGCGATACAACTCATACGATTGACCCGGATCAACGCGGGTATCTTCTTTACCATGCATGATTAACAGCGGGGTTTTTGCCTGATCCACATAATAAATCGGACTGCGCTCCAAATAGCCCTGATAATCGTCCCAAAGTCTTTTTCTGGAGTGAACAAGGTATAATTCTTCAGGAATATCGCTGGTTCCCCACTTCGAGAGGTTATTACTAATTCCAACGAACATTACGCCTGCAGCAAAGCGATCGCTGTACCGAGTGCTCATCCAAGCGGTTGCGTATCCACCGTAAGAACCTCCGGTAACACCCACTTTGTCGCGATCTACTATTCCGAGATCGATCAAGTGATCTACTCCTTCTACAATATCATCAAATTCAGCACCGGCTAAATCGCCTTGCGAGCTCATCGCAAATTCAAGTCCACGACCGGTAGAGCCTCTATAATTTGGATAGAACACGGCAAAACCATCACCGGCAGCTACTTGCCCGGCCATGGAATATGCGGTTAACCAGCCGTTGTCGTAATGCGCTTCCGGTCCGCCATGGATCACATTAATTAATGGATAGCGTGTTCCTTCTTCGTATCCAACCGGATAGATGAGTAGTCCTTCAATTTCCATTCCATCTTCGGTGGTGTAGGTAACTACTTCTTGTCGACCCAATTCCAGTTCATCTAACCAAGGGTTTACATTGGTCACGCGTACTGGCTCTCGATCACGGCGTTTTTTGATATACACTTCATCCGGATGCATTGGGTTTTCGGCATCAAATAAGAACATTCCATTCGCTTCAACAAACGCATTTAGCATAGTTCCGCCGGTTGGAATCATAACATCCATTTTGGAGCCATCAGCACGAAGTGTTCCTAACTCCGACCACACGCCTTTACTTGCCAAGTAATACAGCGAGTTATTGTCTTTCCACTTAAGCTGTTCGAATTTTCCTGGAAAGCTCTCGAATATCATAGTTGATTTGCCGGTCATTACATCCGCAATTTTAAGCCGACCATCAATAGGATCGTTGATATTTGCGGCTGCGATCATAGCTAGTTTTTTGCTATCCGGGCTCCAGCTAATTGCCCCTAATTTCCCTTCATGTTCTACTTGAGAAATTACTTCGCGTGTTTCATGATCGATTACAAAAATCTCCTGTGCCATAAAGGTGTCATCTACCAAAGAAGTGGGCGACAATGCAACTACTACTTTACTCAAATCCGGACTCCAAGCCACTTGAGATACACTGCCATCTAATTCAATACGATGAGGTACGTGGCCTTCTTTACTCACATTTTGCATATATGCCCATGTATTACGCAATCCTTCTTCGTACACCTCGGGCTGATAGGGCAAGGGATTATTACTCTCCGGAGCAGGTTCTAAGGCAAGAAAAACAATATGATCGCCATCACTACCCCAGCTGTAGCTGTTGATATTTTCCGAAAACTCGAACAGCTTTTGGGCTTCTCCTCCATTCAGTGATATCTCGTAGAGTGATCGGGTTGCATCTCCCTCTTTACGGGCTAAAAACGTAATACTTTCATGTCCCGGACGAAATGCCACGCCTCCTACACTACTACCTGTAACAAAAGGTTTTGATGTTAAGGTCTCGGTATCCAATAAGTATAAATAGCTTGAAGCCGGACTATTTTCTTTGAACGGATCTGCCGGCACGATTAATGTATAGGCAGCATGCTGTCCATCAGCTGAGAGATATACTGCCCCAACTTGTTGCGTTTTTGCCACATGTTCGGGAGTTATTACATTTTGTGCTACTGCGGAAATTGCAATAAAAACAGCAAACGAAACGGTCAAAATCCCTTTAAGTAAACTCTTGTTTTGCATGGTGATTAGTTAGGTTAATGGTTAGAAAATTTTCACATTACTAAACGTAGGAATTGTTTGTGAAATTTTCTTGAAGAAGGGGAAATCGTTTTAATTATCCGACGATTGTTTACGTTCTTTCAAATGTAATCGAAAAGCATGGATTGCTGTGGCGTAACAGATCAGTGCACCTAATCCAAAAATCGCTCTGCCAAATGTGAGGTTGGTTTCATCGGATAGGATATTCATCCCACCCGACATTTGAGAGCTATCTCCAAATAAAGCCACCCAGGCTCCAATAGTGCCCATCAATGCTATCAATATGGAAGCAAGTAATTGATTAAATCGTGCACCTTGCCCACGTAGGGTTAGTGTTGCCGCGATGATAAATATTACCCCACAAACGGTGATAATCCATGCAGGAGCTTCATTTTCTTGCAATTCGATGGGAATGATTCCGGTTCCAAGAAGTACAAAAAACACACCTACTGTGCCCATAAAAATGGCAAGGGCTTTTGGGTTTTGATGTTTTTTGTGATTATGCGTCGAGTTCATACTTCTAATCAATTTTGTCTTATTCCAATTATTTTACAGATAAATGGCATTTGTATGAAATAGCAAAATCCGTGTATATCCTACAATAAGTTCAAATAAGGGTGATGGAGAATTTATTCAAGTTCATTATTTAGTAGAGCCATCAATTCTTGTTGATCTTCAATTAAGTTCTCGATGTAACTTGTATATATCTCGGATGTCTCAAGTTTTAAAGTGATATGATTCCATAGTTCAATGTTCTTACCTAATTCGATGTAATCGATTTTTGGCCCACCTACCACTAATAACTGCTGGTATGAATCAAGTGCCACTTCCTGATAATTAAATGACTTAATGATAAAAGGCTCTATAATATTCAGATACTGATCAACAAGATAGGCTTCTAAACCACTTGTAGACTTGATGCTGGCATTAAGCTGAAAAAAACGCTCTTTCAACTCAGTGTTTTGAACTTTAGAAAGATATCCGCTCGATTTAAACTCATCTAACACGGGGTAAGAAAGGGTAGAACTCCAGGCTGTAGAAAGAGCACCGAGTGTAAATTTCAGGAGTTCGAGTGAATCCGTTCGGCCGGTAGCTATCAAACTTAACGATCTTTTATTCAGGTTAATGATTTGTTGATTTCTAAGTAAAAAAGCTTGTTTCTCCGGAATATCACTTTCTATTTCTTCAATAATCCGTTCATAATAATTTGCTAGTCGATTCTGCTCTTTTCTATTCTCGTTCCAGTTACTAACCTGTAGAGCCAACAAAATCCCGATCATAACCAACAGAATTTCTCCAAAGGCATACCAAAAGTATTTGCGGAAATTCCCATTTTCGAGGAGCTTTTGGCGGATATTTCGGAAGAATCGGAGCATCGATCACTCTAATGTTAACTTAAAGTTGTCATCCCCACGCGAACGCAGGGGATCTAAAATGTTCGTATCAGCTTCTAACATAGTATTAGATTCCTGCCCTCGCAGGAATGACTTTATAAATGGATTTAGCGTATTAGTTGATTTCGCGGATAAATTTCTTTTCACTTCGAGTGGAAGCGAGGAGTCTACATTACTTGAATCCACAAACATCATTTTTAGTATCTCACTTTCGTTCGATGTGACAAAAAAGAATAAAGTAAACATAAATTAATCCATATCAGCAGATTCACAGGTTTTACCCAAAGCATGCGCTAATTCTTTGCACATATCAATTGCAGCCTCTTGCGTACCAATTCTGAATCTCTGAAACTGGATGAGATTCCTTAACTCATTAACATGTTTCTGTTTAAAAGTGTCATTCCCTACAAGTAGCTCAAAATTATACTGATACGATCTTCGTCTTGAGTTGGTAGAGTCATACACAGATACAATGCCATTATTAGCATATTCCTGCAGATCTTCAGTCAGATTTCGAAAGTAGCCCAATTGTCCTTCCAGAAAGTTAAGTTCCTGATAATACTTTGTTACTTTTAACTTAACTGAGTCATTCCGAATCTCTTTGAATTGGCCGGAATTAATAAGTTCATCATATACCGTTCTGGGCGGAGTAGGTGAAGGATAAAAACCAACGGTTAGTGCTATCTCTTCCGGCTTTAAATCATCAAGTTTCCCTGTATGTAAAGCTTTTGCCGTTTTATCAACATCAATAATAAAGTCTTCCAGCAATGTAACCTGATCATTGAAATATTGGACAATCTTCTCTGATTCTTCATATAAGCTATATACTGCCAATTGTGCCCGTTCAGCTTCCTTTCTTTGCTCATTCCAGTTGTTGATCTGCAATGCAATTAAAATTCCAATTACAACTAGCAAAATTTCCCCCAATGCATACCAGAAGTATTTACGGAGATTCCCGTTTTCGAGGAGCTTTTGGCGGATTTTGCGGAAGAATCTAAGCATCGATCACTCTATTGTTAACTCAAAGTTGTCATCCCCACGCGAATGCAGGGGATCTAAAATGTTCTTTATGGCAATTAACATAGAATTAGATTCCTGCCTTCGCAGGAATGACAGAATAAATGGATGTTTGGAATTAAAAAAATTCATGGATTGATTATAACCACTTTGTCCCAGCTTACCTCATACTCTCGCTCGCAGGTATTATTAGTGCCTACTTGCAGGAATGGAAAGTCTCTGCTTGTAGCTGATCCAGAATACTCACCTGGTTCAACGGTAGCAAATACATAGTTTTCATTGGTGACTGGATTTCGATGATAGATTTCTATAGGCTCTGAGGTATTATTAAATACCGGATACCACATATAAAAGGTACCGTAACCTTCTTCAAGTGTTTTTTCAAATTCTTCACTACAAGGCGTTTCTTCGGCTCTTTTATATCCCGCTTTTTCAATCTGTTCGAAAATCGCAGTCAGGTTCTTTTCTTCAATTTTGTTCTGATATTCGATCCATGTAAACATCTGATATTTTTCGAACACCTCAAATTGTTGAAGTAGCCCCTCATTCAATTCCTGAAAACTGCGCAAATGATTTCTGAACTGCGTGTCGGTATGATAGAAAGCGATACGTTTTTTGAAACTTTCTTCATCTGTTTTGTACATCCATTCTTTGGTTCTTAGGTAGCGTTGGTTTTCCCTTTGACTGGTCTGCAGTTCGTTATTGAAAGACTTCATCGTTTCAAATGCAGCATTTAATCGCCGTACATAAAAAACAAAGCGATCCAACGATTCAGGGAACTGCCGCTCATTTTCTAAGATGGTCTTTATATTTTCGTTGTAGAACCATCCTGAAAAATCATTTGTAAACATGGGGTCAATAATTAGATCTCGTGGGTCGATTTGCCGTGAATTATCGAGGATATCCGGTTTCAGGCTTTTATTGAATATGTAATAGTGAACAGAGTCTAATTGAATATTTGGCATCAGGTGGAATGCCGGATCACTTATCACATTACTTTCAATTGTGTTCGCAAAGTCCGAAAGAACTCTTATTGCCTCCTCTTCCTGCTTGCGTTCTTCGTTCCAGTTATTTATTTGTAATGCCAACAGAATCCCAATCATCACAAGAAATATCTCACCCAATGCATACCAGAAATACTTACGCAGATTTCCATTTTCGAGGAGCTTTTGGCGGATTTGGCGGAAGAATCTTAACATGGTTAGAATCGCAGATTTAACGGATTAAGGGATTTCGCGAATACAGAGTTTGTCACTTCGAGCATTAGTTCAAACTTTATTTGGCGGAAAATTCTACCCATCGATTCACCACTCATTTTTTAATTTTGCCTCTAGTTCTGCTTTCATATGCTGCATCCTTTTCAACATTTCATTTTGAAAGTATATGCTTGTGTACCAAATGCTCGCAAAATCAGATAGGTAGTTAATAAAAACCGGGTCTTCCGCAACCTCTTGTACGTTATACGAAATAGCAGGGTTTTCACTACCTGCATAAAATCTGACATGAGGAATTATAAAGGGCTTACTCTCATTTAAATTCTCTGAAAGTCGTCTTATGACTTCCTCCGATGTGTAGGCTACTTTCTCGTAATTGTTTAGTTGTTGGCGTAATTCAATATCATAAACCAGATTCAGTTTTCCGGTACTCTTCATTTCGTCATAACTACTTATATTGAAGGATAAAATACTGAGCTGAAAGTAACAGCATAATGCGTCATCTAGGATGGTCTTTGTTGAATCATTGAATTTTCTATTTTCCAAGATTCGTACCGAGGAGATTAGATCGTTATGTATCCGCTCTGAACGCTCGAGCTCTGAAGTAATGAAATCTGACATTTGATCGAGATCGCTGATCATGCGATTATGGTATTCAAGTGAAATCTGCTGATTTTTCTTTTCCTCATTCCAATTATTGATCTGCAGAGCGATCAGGATCCCAATCACAACTAAGAATATTTCCCCTATCGCATACCAAAAGTATTTTCGGAGATTCCCATTTTCGAGGAGTTTTTGGCGGATATTGCGGAAGAATCTAAGCATGAGTTATGGATCCAATCGTTTTAATTCTTCTTCAATACGCTCAATAATCAGCAAAGACTTATCCTGAAGGAGTTCGTAACCGACAACAGAACCACCTCGATTAATTTCAATATCTGATAAAGCACCTCTGATTCCTTCAATCTCTTTCATTTTGATGATATAAAGCCGGCTATCCGGACTATCCTCTAGCCCATTTACACCGGAGTCTGACATACTTTCCATGATGGTATCTCTTAAATCGATTTCTATTAATTCATTTACTTTTGAACGATAAATTAAATGAAAAGCTGACCACTCGTCTTCCAACTTATTCATGGACTCTACATTTTGATAAAAATCTCCAATTTCCCTGATTAGCGTATCATTTTTTATCAGTGTTAAGTTTCCTGTTGATTGAAGTTGCGTCCAGGCATTGTCTACAAACACAGGATGAGGTAGAAACCAAGCATGATTGAGTGCAGTAAACCAAAGGGTATGATCCGTGACCTGATCCGGATTGTTCATTGAATCAAGTAGTAGATTTATATTGGCAACCTGATTTTTGGAAAACTGAACTAAGCGCTTAGCTTCCATTCTATTTCTTTCAAAATCCACCTTTAGTTCTTTCAGGTAAAAACTCTCCCTTTCCCTCATTTTACGTTCTTCGTTCCAGTTGTTGATTTGAAGAGCAATCAGAATTCCAATCACAACCAGTAGGATTTCGCCTAGCGCATACCAAAAGTATTTACGTAGATTCCCGTTTTCGAGGAGTTTTTGGCGGATATTTCGGAAGAATCTCAACATAGTTTGAATCGTTGATTAAACGGATTAAATGATTTCGCGGATGTAGCACATATTAGTTTAATCCACGTTAATCGAAAAATCGGTGTTAATCCATCTATCGGTGTAATCCGTGTTTCAAACATTGTATTTTCGCAAGAATCGTAGCATTATTGGGAAATAAGGTAAGCATCAATCTGATTGATACATTGCTGAATCATTTCACTTGCACCACTGAACCCAAGGCTTTGTACATTTCTACTGTTGATAGTACTACGGGCAATACCTTTAAACTCCATATCCGAAATAATTTTCCTCAAATTGGAGGGGTTGGCACTTTCAATATTATTGAACGTGGATACAGGAAAGCCTTGCTCAATCATATAATCCCGATACTTATTAATGTTGTAAATAGAAAGATCGCGAAATGCTATGTTATTGACACCGTCTCCTACGAATTCTGTATAGTAGTCTGTAAGTGTTCGTATTAAGGAGTCTGGCACTGTGGCTGGAATAGTTAGTTGCTCCAATTGATCAAAACCGAAGGTGATTGGGTTATACGCAGAGGCCCGATGGAGTCTGTCGATGTAAAAGTTTAGTGAATCATCGGGAATATCTTCTGCATCTTCAGTTAGTCTTATCAAATCACTAATCACAATTGAATTAAAGCTATTGGCTGCTTCTATATTTGATAAATCCTGTACCATATTTTGCCTTACTTCTACCAACGCTTCATTAACTGCTATTTCAGCTTTTCTTGTTTCATTCCAATTGTTCACATGCAAGGCTAATAGAATCCCGATCATCACTAAAAGAATCTCCCCAAGCGCGTACCAGAAGTATTTGCGAAGGTTACCGTTTTCGAGGAGTTTTTGGCGGATTTGGCGTAAGAAGTACAGCATTATTCCAACTCCGAAACTAGATCTATAAAGTGGGTACCCGCCGAAATCAGCGCTTCATACTGTACAATTAAATTGGTGCGAATAGATACCCGTCCAGCTGCTGCAGCAACAGCTGGATCATTTAATACGTTTTGGAATGCAGTATTTATTTGTTCAATTGTTAGCTCTTTTTCACTAAAGTACATATCAAAAAGGGGGATAAAAGTGCCTTTGGCGCCGGCTGCTGCTTCCATTGCCTCAATGAATTCATTTGTGCTCACTTCCTGATCTCTAGCTTCCTGCACCACATCGTAATACTCAAACAGTAACTGCTCAAATTCTGTATCCCTGAGTTTACCTAATAAGCCGGAATTTTTTAATGCTTCATATCCACTGTCGTTAATATTGATATAATCCTCAACAAAAATTGCGGACATCATATCAAAAAAGCGTTCAGGATTAATCTCTTCAACCTTCATAATACTAATATACTCTGCCGCCAAAATTCTGGCTGAGTCTTTAACTGCAATCATTTTCTGAGCAGCAGCAATATCCTGTTCCATATTTTTTGCAATGCTATTAAGCGAAGCAACTAACTCATTATTCTCAATTCGACTTTGATTCCAATTATTGATTTGCAGCGCGATCAAGATCCCTATCACAACAAGTAATATTTCCCCCAAGGCATACCAGAAGTATTTGCGGAGATTTCCATTTTCGAGTAGTTTTTGGCGGATTTGTCGGAAGAATCGGAGCATAACGTTAGAATCGCGGATTTAATGGATTATTGGATTTCACGGATTATGAGTTAGTCAAAATCAGTCGTTTATATTCCACACTTTTAGCACCAAAATTAATTAGCAACCCAATCTCTAGTCGATAAGCCTTCAAATAATTCAATGCTTGAGCTAAGTGTACATCATTGAGCTCTGAAACTGCCTTGATTTCGACCATAACTTTTTGATCAACTACAAAATCTGCTCTTCTTGTGCCTATTGGATATTCACCGTCTTTATAGAATATTTGTTGTTCTATTTCTCTTTCAAACGATAGCCCTGCTTTTTCAAATTCAATGGCTAAAGCTCTTTGATAAATCACTTCCTGGAACCCATTACCTAAAAAATTGTGTACCTCAAATGAAGCACCAATAATTTGTTTAGTCAATTCACTATGTTTTAAATCCGTGTTCATCCCATCATCCGTTTTATCAGTGATCCCACTTATTGATAGCTTGAGAATTCATACCCCTTCCTCATCCCCGTTATTCTTTTTTGCATTGTTCCAGCCAAATAACAACCTAATCCCCAATCTTGCAAATAGGATTATTGTGATTACTGTTACTATCGTAAAGGTATCCATTTGTATAAGTTTCCCTTCTAAATAAGCAAAATACTTGATCAACCTACGGGGAATTCTTCGGATAGTTTTGTTTCTTTGGCGCATGCAAAATATCCCTAAACATGTACTTCCCGTTATTGTGTTTGCCCAGTTTGCCGGCACCTCGCTTTGGTTTGCGGGAAATGCAGTAGTGAATGAACTCATCGCTGAGTTGGGATTGCTTGACATGTTCATCGGCTTCATCGCCATGGCTATTCAATCGGGCTTTATCATTGGCACATTAGTTTTTGCTCTGCTGAATATTGCTGATCGCTTTTCGCCGGTAAAAGTATTTTTGATTTGTTCGCTTGCCGGAGCGGCCTTCAATCTCACTACCATTTGGAGTTCCAACTTTACCGAAGTGATGCTAAGCCGTGTGGCCACCGGTTTCTTTCTTGCGGGCATCTATCCGGTTGGGATGAAAATTGCCTCCGACTGGCACAAAGGCGGACTCGGAAAAGCATTAGGTTATCTAGTTGGGGCTTTGGTGGTAGGAACAGCCTTTCCACATTTGTTAAAAGCGTTGGGAGGAAACCTACCCTGGCGATTCGTAATTATCGGCACTTCGGTTTTTGCCGCTCTTGGTGGCTTAGTGTTGTATTTCACCATTATCGATGGACCTCATCGAACACCCGGCAAAGGCTTCTCTTTCAATGTTAAAGCTCTGATTGAGTTGTTTAAAATCCGAAACTTCCGCTCTGCTGCTTTCGGATATTTCGGACACATGTGGGAGCTCTATACTTTCTGGACTTTTGTTCCGGTATTACTTACTTACTATTTGGTAAATAATTCTTACACCCATCTAAATATTCCGATATGGTCGTTTATAATTATCGGGATTGGCGGAATAAGCTGCGTAATTGGTGGATACTTATCAATTAGTAAGGGGAGTAAAGGCGTGGCTTTGTTTTCATTGATGGGCTCGGGGCTATGTTGTTTTCTCATCCCATTTAGTTTTTCAGCACCAATTATTCCATTTCTACTGATTATGATACTTTGGGGAATATTCGTAATCCCTGACAGTCCGCAGTTTTCTACCATGGTTTCCCAATCAGCCTATGCAGAATATATTGGTACTGGTCTTACCATCGTTAATTGTTTTGGCTTTTCCATTACTATTGTAAGTATTCAGCTTGTGAATTTGATATGGTCGGCCACAGAAAATCCGTATGTGTTTTGGATCATATTAATCGGGCCTGTGTTTGGGATATGGTCAACGCTGAAGTTTTCTCCTGAATCTGATTAGTTGCCGGAATAATCGACCAGTGTGATCTCCCAATCATTGTTCCAGTGCCCGTTATCTTGTAACCAGCGTTTAGCGTTTTCACGCATGGAAGCAATGTCGGCCTCCATTCTGTCTCTTAACTTAAGATAGTCTGCATCTTGCTTAATAAAATCATATACCGAATTCGCATCTAAGAACGTGTATAGATTGGCCTTGGATTTTCTCTCGAAATGAATCTCTTCCAAAATTTTTAAAAAGGTTGTTTTATCCTTTCGAACAGACGTACAGTCCATATAATCCATTAAATCCTGTACAATCTCTCGCTTTATATCCCCATCAAAACTAAAATAGCTATCGGCTTCTTCGCATACTGCTTCGGCCAAAGGCTGGGCAAGCTCGGGCTTGTTTAACTTGCGAAATAACTCGCTTGCTAACGCCAAATCCTCCAGATAATAAAACTCGTTTAGTTCAGCGGTAGCTAAGTCAGGAAAATTATCGATTAGGTAGTTTTCGGCTTCCTCATACCATCCTCCATTTAAATACATAAACATATAGGGTTCAAATAGTGCATAGTCAGAAGGATCGGTATCCTCAAAATCCACCACCTGCTGCATTACTACCCGCATACTATCATGCTGTTGCGTGTATAAGAAATAATCGAATTTTAGCTCCAAAAGGCTAAAGTTCTCTGAAAAATCCTCTCTTAATTCATTTCGCATTTGCTCAGCTAAAAAGTAAAACCCCAGATCAAACGACATCTCAGCCAGATTAAACTTATGCGTCATATTACCGGGCTCCAACAAATACGCCTGATATGCCAATATAAAAGCTTCATCAAGTTTTCCGAATGGCTGATCGCGCATGAACTCTGCTTTTAAGCTTAATGCGAGCGAATTTTCTGGATTTCTTGTAATGTTTACTTCCATCAAGCGTACAGCTTCCTCAAATTCATCTTCATCATAAAGAAGTCGGGCTTTAGCATCCAAAGCCAGAGCGTTAAAGGGGTCAGCCTCATAGGCTCGGTTTATCAACTGCTCGGAAAGCGACCAGCTATCAGCTACCTGCGAGTACCAAATCATTACCTCAGGATTTCCGGGCAGCAATTCGTGGGCTTTTTGAAGGGCTATGCGAGCTTCGTCAAAATTATCCAGATGGGTGTGGTAGAGCCCTAAAGCAGCGTAAGCCAAACCGAGTTGAGGATCGATCAGTAAAGCACGATCAATGTTTAATCGCATCTTCTCGAGCTTTTCTATTCGGTTGATGTTGCCATACATTCCCAATAAATCATATGCTATGGCTCGGCGTGCATACGCTTCTGCAAATTGATCATCCTCAAGGATTACTTTATCCAGCAACAAAATGGATTCTTCTATTTCGATTGCTTTTCGGTTTGATAACAGTTGAGTGGCTTTCAAATAATCGTCGAGGGCAGCTGTATTCGAGGTTAGCATTTGCGAGATAGTCGCTCTTTTTTCAGGAATTAATCGAACTTCTAATTCCTGTAAAACTTCCGATGAAATCTCGTCCTGAATTTGAAACAAATCATTCGCAGAGTATTCGCGTTGATAGGTTTCCGACCAAATATGGAATCCATCTTCAGCTTTAATTAATTGAGCAGTAATGCGAATCTGATTTCCAAACTTTCTAACACTACCTTCCAACACATGATCAACACCAAGTTCACTACCAATCTTCCGTAAATCTTGATTATCCCCTTTAAATTGAAAAGACGAGGTCCGACCTGCTACTTTAAGTCCTTCCACTTTGGCCAGCACATTTAATAATTCTTCAGACAAACCATCCGAAAAATACTCCTGATCCTGATTTTCACTCATATCTACAAAAGGGAGAACCGCTACCGAAGCCGTTTGTACCTGAAGTGTATCGCGCTCGATAATTCGACCTTCGGCAAAAAACAGTCGCTCTACCACCATAAATACAATTACGGTTGCCAACACCCCGATGATCACCTGGTTGAGTTTTCGATCGCTGAGTTCTTCAAACTCTTCGCTAACGTCTACTTCGTCTGTTTTGCGGATTCCATCGGGCGTCATTTCATAAATCCAGCCGATGATAAACGAAATTGGAAACCCGATAATTAGCAATACAATAATGGTGGTAATCCAGAAATCATCGATACCCAGGTAAGGAAACACCGAAACTATAACCTGAATGATGAGCCATGAAGTTACGGCATAGGCAGTGGCTACCCGAAATACATCGCGGCGTTTGAGTTCGTTAAAAAGTTTCGAAAATTTCATTTCATTTGATGAATTATATATTCAAAATGAAAGATTTAAAATTTATGCCCTTTACCAGATTAGAAGTACACATCTGCATTTCTCCTATTGCCACTGAATTTTAGTGAACATTACCGGGTCTATGTCGGCTTCTTTAAAACGTTTTGCCAAATTAGGGGCGTCTTCTAAATCGAAGTAAAGTACATTTCCAAAGGTTACAATACCCAACGCCAGATTAGCAGTTCCACCCGGCATACTATCTATATATCGGATAGCTTCTTTGGCCTCTTCTGTTTTTCCAAGCTCAAATAGTGTTAGCGCCGCTACATCATCAACGAAGGTGGCCCTTGATTTATATTCATCCAATAATTCGAGCGCAAGTTCATCCTGATCCAATACTGCTGCTAAAAATGCATTGAATTGCAACGACCAGATGTCCGGTGCATTCCAGCTTTCAATACCATTTGGGTATTCAGATGCAATACGTTTATCCTCTTGATTAACGCCGATTATTACATGGGCAAAAGAGTTTAGAAACCCATTGGTTCCAATGGCTCGTTTACTACGATCAAGTTGCTTGTACAACTCTTCAGAGCCGCCCTCTTTCATGCCCACCGATACTCTGTACATCCAAGCATTCATATTTAAAGGATCTGATTGCACTGTAAATTCAACATCATTTAGAACTGTTTGATGTTCATTCAGCAACGTAAAAATTTCAACGGCCCAAATGCCTCCCACCGGAAATGAATTCGCATCACACATCGCTTGTATTGTTTTTTCTTTCAATTCCGGCAACTGATACCATGAATCACTAAAGAACACAGCATTCATCTCTGCCAATAATCCAAGAACAGGGTCATCAACTCTGTCTGATGCATAGTCTAGCGACTCGATGATACCTTGCTGAGCTTCCAGATAGGACATATTCAACGTAGAGCCACCGGGGTCTGCAATTAAATGTGAATAGGCGTCCATTTTATGCATAGAGGCTAATCCAAAATTCGGATCTAAGTCTAACACTGCGTCAAAATGATCGTTTGCTTCCCAAAGTCTGTCCAGATCACTTGTATTATGTGCATCCCGATAAATTTCCATGCCTTTTTGATATTCTTGAAATGCTTCAACATTTCGCGTTCCGGCAGCAAACATTCGTTCACGGCGTTCATTATCCAGAAATACATCCAAGGTTTTGGCTATTTCTTCGGCGATGTCGGTCTGCACTTCAAACAAATTCTCTGTGTTGCTGTCGTAGGTGTTACTCCAGAGATGAAAGCCATCTGAAGCCCGAATAAGCTGCGCCGTAATTCGAAGTCGATCTCCGATTCTGCGAACCGACCCTTCCACAACATGAGCAACCCCAAGGGTGTCGGCAATAACGCTTATGTCTATATCTTTGCCTTTAAACTGAAAGGCTGATGTGCGGGAAGTCACTTTTAATTCGGGTAACTGCGCTAAGGAGTTTAAGATTTCTTCGGTGAGCCCGTCGCTGAACCAATCCTGATCTTTATTCTGCGACATATCTGCAAAAGGTAAAACTGCTACCGATTGTTGGGATACTTTGGAGATGAGTGGTTCTTCTTCTACCATCTGCGCTGGGACAAAAGCAATGCGTTCTACAAGTAGTACAAGTATCAATAAACTGAGCGCAGAAATAATAATCACATTCAGTTTTTTCCCGGTTTGATTTGTCACTGACTCGGTGATATTTACTTCATCCGATTTCTTCATGCCTTCCGGGGTCAACTCAAAAGCCCAGGCGATTGTAAGTGCTATGGGAAAACCTATAGCAACAAATACGATGATTGCTGTATCAAACCACCCTGGTAAAGCAAGCGGTTCCTCAATCACCGTAACTATTTGTATGATCAACCAACCGGCAATGGCATACGCCGTGGCTACTTTAAAGACATTCCGCCTTCTAAGCTCGCTTATAAAATTTGAAACCCACATAGTTGAACCCCGCATTTTGAACCCCAACAATAAACGGAAAAAACAACGATTTTCTAATTATAAACTGTTCTTATGCAGGTAAAGACCGTTCTTTATAAGTACTGTATTTACCATCCACTTAACAAATAATTGTACGTTAGCCCAACAAATTTTACAGATAAAACAATTGGTGCATAAAAGTATTTCAGAGTTAACTATTGAAATATCTGAACTTGAAGAATTAACTAAACCCGTACCCTTAGACGCTTCTATTGGAAGAATTTCCAGAATGAACGCGATCAACAATAAAAGTATAAATGAAGCTGCATTGAGAGAAAAAAAGAAATTAATTTAACGGCTTGAACGAACATCAGAACGAATGCACCAAATAGGATTTGGTATTTGCCAAAAGTGTGGGAATGAGATCGCCTTTGGGCGCCTACAATATATGCCACATACTACCAGATGTGTTCGATGTGTGGGTTAGTTAATTCATTTCTGATTTCTCAAATTCTTTAATAGATTTAGGCTATGAAAATTCTTGGAATAGATGTTGGAGGCTCCGGAATAAAAGGAGCAATTGTAAATACAAAAAAAGGTGAATTGATTACGGAACGTCATCGAATCCCTACCCCACAACCCGCTACACCTAATGCAGTAATCAATACAATTACAGCCATTATAAACCATTTCGACTGGCATGGTCCGGTTGGGGTTGGTTTCCCGGCTGCCGTTGTGGATGAAGTAGTTCGTACTGCCTCAAATATTGATAAAGCCTGGATTGGTATTAATGCAGCTTATAAAATCGAAAAAGTAACAGGTTGCCCAACTCACCTTGTGAACGATGTGGATGCTGCCGGTTTTGCAGAAATGAAATTTGGTGCCGGAAAAAATGAAAAAGGCATCGTTTTGATTGCCGCATTCGGTACCGGTATAGGCACAGCAATTTTCAACAAAAAGAAATTACTGCCCAATACAGAGTTAGGACATATACTTTTAAATGGGATGATAGCCGAGCATTATGCAGCAAATTCCGTTCGAGAAAACGAAGAACTCAGTTTTGAGGATTGGGGTAAACGAGTAAATGAGTATCTCTCTCACATGGAAAAACTGTTTTATCCAAACCTCATTATAATCGGTGGAGGCGTGAGTAAAAAGTTTGATCTATTTGCTAACTATCTTGATTTAGAAACGCCCGTTGTTCCTGCTAAAAATAGAAACCATGCCGGTATTATTGGTGCTGCTCTGGCTGCAAAAAACAACCACTAAACTTGGTGCTATGCATTGCGGAATGTAGTCTTATTTCTGATTCCCACACTCATTTGGGGCTCCACCTGGTACGTAATTAAATTTCAGGTTGGTGATGTCGATCCCATTCTATCGGTCTCGTACCGTTTTTTGTTGGCCGGACTTTTATTGCTGAGCGGATTACGGTTTAGCTCTCATTGGCGTTCATTTTCTGTTCATGAGCATCGCTTTATTGCACTGCAGGGGTTAATGCTGTTTGGCTTTAATTACTGGCTAATTTATATGTCGGAATTGTACTTAACCAGTGGATTGGTTGGACTCATTTTTTCACTTTTGGTTTTTTTCAATATCCTGAATGCTCGAATCCTGCTAAAACAAGCCATAGAATCGAAAGTAATACTGGGTGGTTTGCTAGGCATCTTTGGTACCGCAATGATTTTCTGGGAAGACCTTCGAATTTTTTCATTTGCCGATGGAAAACTGACCGGAATGTTCCTTGCCATCGGTGGCACCTATGTAGCTTCTCTTGGCAATATTACCTCTGCGCGTAACCAAATGAACGGAATGTCGGTGCTGGCATCCAATGCCTATGGCATGACCTATGGCGGTGCAGCCATGATGTTAATTGCCTTATTTACAGGTGTAGAATTTAAATTCGCGATGAACATCAGCTATCTATCTTCTTTACTCTATCTGGCAATTTTCGGTAGTATATTCGCCTTTAGTGCTTACCTCACCTTAGTTGGTAACATAGGCGCCGGTAAAGCTGCGTATGTAAGTTTGATTGCGCCGGTCATTGCCCTCATTATCTCCACCGTTTTGGAAGATTACCAATGGAAAAACACCAGTATTTCTGGCGCACTTTTTATTTTGATTGGAAATCTGATTGCACTCATCAGCCGTAAGAAAAAGCATCCGGAATCGCCCTTAGAGCCGATAAACGACGATTAGCATCTGCCATCACTGAAATCTATAAAGCCGATCAGAAATTAGATCATTTTTAATGTTGCAACATTAATGTTTAAACTTTATTATTTGTCACGCTATTATTTATAACAACATTACACGCAATTATTATGAAAACATTTAAAGTACCAACCATCGATCAAGTATCTGAAACCAACCAATCGGTTTTTGAAAATCTAAAAAAGAATGTGGGTTTTGTACCCAATATCTATGCAACCTATGCTTATAACGACACAGCATTATCAGATTATTTAACACTGCAAAACAGAAAGAGCACATTATCTGCTAAAGAGCGAGAGATCATCAATCTGGTTGTAAGCGAAATTAACCAATGCTATTATTGCCTATCAGCTCATACTGCCATCGGTAAAATGAATGGTTTTTCGGATAAGCAAATAATTGAAATCCGCCAGGCGGATATTACTTTTGATGATAAATATGCTGCTCTTGCCAATTTTGTAAATAGTGCCGTAGAAAATCGTTCAAAGCCTTCGCAGGAATCCATTGATTTGCTGTTTGAAGCCGGATACACCGAGGCTCAATTAATCGATATTATTATGGTAATTGGAGATAAAATGATCAGCAATTTCATTCACGGTACAACCAATGTACCCATCGATTTCCCGGAAGCACAACCTCTTAAAGAGGTTTTAGCAACTGCTTAAATCAGAATATTTCTAAAAAGGTTGGGTCAGATTTGATCCGACCTTTTCTTATTTTTTAACCATGACTACAGCACAAGAAGAAATTCAACAAAGCAAAGGTTTTCAGAGCGAATGGCATAAACTGCGAGTTAATTTGCTGATTACCAATGGGTGGTTAAAAAATCTGATTAAGGATTTTTTGGATGAGTATGACATCACCCAACAACAATTCAATATTCTTAGAATTTTACGAGGCGCAAAAGGCGAACCGCTTTCCACCAACGACTTAAGCGATCGAATGATCGATAAAATGTCGGATGCCTCCCGAATTGTTGATCGTTTGATTTCGAAAAACTTAGTGCGCAAAAATCCTTGTCCGCACGACGGTCGAAAGATTCAGGTATTTATCACTGATAAGGGCGAATCTTTACTATCCACAATTGATGCCGAAATGGACACGTTCAATGCAAAATTCGATGCCCTTACGATTGAAGAGGCTAGAACCTTGAATCACTTATTAGAAAAATTACGCGATTGATCCCTTCAAAAAGGCATTAAATAAACTTCCTGCTACTCTTGAAGTGTTCCCTTCTTTATCAAAGATTGGATTCAGTTCACACACATCCATCGAAATTAATTTCCCGCATTCCTGAGTCACTTTTAGAACGCTAAATGCATCCTGAATCCGAATTCCATTCCATGCCGGGGCACTAACTCCGGGTGCTACCGAAGCATCGAACACATCCAAACAAACGGTGCAATATATGTGCGTATGCTTGGCGATAAAACCTTTCGCACGCTCTAAAGACGATTCTAAATTTGTTAACACGAGTGCGTTAGTTGTCCAATCCGCACCCATCGACTGAGCTTTATCCAACAGAAAATGGGTATTATTATCCTCGTTTAAACCAAAAGCGTGATACCCGAGCCTCAGATTTTGCTCATTGCAATAATCGAATACTTGTAAGGCCCATGAACCCGAATGTGCGCCGGAATCATAGGCTCGCATATCCAAATGGGCATCTATGTTTAGAATTCCGAGACTAAATTCAGAATCTGTTTTTTTCAAGTGATTCAAAATCCCAACCAAATGACCAAATGCTGTTTCATGACCACCACCAATCACAAAAGGTTTTACCTTGGAAGCTAGTAATTGCTCGATGGTGACTGCCAGATTCGATTGTGCTTTTTCCAGATTTTGACCAACAACTTCGATATTTCCCAGATCAAAAAAACTGTCTTTTTCCCCGTGGTAGCACAAAGAACCTATCGATTTTCGAAAATAATCGGGACCATCTGATGCTCCAACTCTGCCTTTATTTCGTCGCACCCCTTCATCACTTGCAAAACCAATTAACGCTACATGGTCTTTTTCTAGCTGATTGAATTCCGGATTACATTTCACTACCTGGTGCAATCGAAATTGTGATTCATCAGTAGCAGAATCAATTCTACCTGACCAAATCCCATCTTTCACCGGCTTGATATGTTGTAATTTATTAGTCATAAATGTTGCAATCACTCCCAATGATGGTACAATGTGGTCGAAGTTGTCCTTGTCGATAAATAATATTGCGGTAATCGTCGGTTTCGAAAATGGTAATTTTCGCTTCTTTTCCTTTTTCGATGGTGCCTACATCTTGTCGAAGCGCAAACCCGGCACGGTACGTAATGGCCGCAATTGTTTCTGCAATGGTTAATTTTTCTGCTGCTCCTAAGATCGATGCCTGAGTTACCAAATCGCCCATCGGAGCTGATCCGGGATTCCAATCGGTGGCAATGGCAAGACAAGCGTTGTTGTCCAATAAAGTTCGAGCTGGGGTGAATTGCATCCCCAAACCTAGCGAAGCACCGGGTAAGGCAACAGCAACGGTATCCGAGTTTCCAAAACGTACAGCTGCCTCTTTCAAAGTTTGTTCAAGGTGATCTGCTGAAACGCAGCCCAAACTTACCGCCAGTTCTGCTCCACCTTTCGAAAACTGATCGACATGCATGGTCATTTCAAATCCTAATTCCTGCATTTCTTTAGCGTACCATTCTGCATCATCGATTGAAAAAGCGCCTTGCTCAACAAAAATATCGGCTCTTGCTGCCAGCTTCTCTTTTTTGATTACCGGTACCACTTCGCGAATTAGCATTTCCAAATACTCTCGATTTGAACCTTCAAAATCGGATGGCTTCAGATGTGCACCTAAGAATGTTGGGATTAATGTTGCCGCAGTTTGCTCATTTGCTGTTTGAATAGCTCGCAGCATTTTAAGTTCATCATCCACAGATAATCCATACCCTGTTTTTACTTCAATAGTGGTAATGCCTCTTTTCAAATGATCTTGAACATGTTTCAAAATCACTGCCACCAATTCCTCCTCCGTAGCAGCACGGGTAGAGCGAACCGAATCCATAATTCCACCTCCGGCTTCAGCGATCTCAAGATAACTCTTGCCGGCAACTCTTAAGGCATAATCATGTACGCGATTGCCACCCCAGCAAATATGAGTGTGACAATCAACAAAAGCCGGCAAAGCAACCAGATTTTTATCTGAAATAGAAATGCGCTGCTCATCGGGAAAGGCCTCTTTCAATGATTCAAAAGTCCCGATTTCAACAACCCGACCATTCCTGATCACAATTCCGGCACCTTCAATTACCGAAAGCTGTTCATCCAAAAGCCCTCCATGAAGCGGTAATCCCGACATGGTTAAACACTGAGTAAATGGTCCGTAAATCATGTTTAATATTATTTATTTCAGAACTGTTATTGTTTGTTTTGATGAAGAAATTATACACCTAATTCGTAATTCTTAAATCTCGAATTCGCATATTCGCAATTCATTACCGACCTCGCCCTGTCCCTCTCCTTGGCAAGGATAGGGGACTTTGGAAAAAGGCTCGTAACTATATCAACGAGTCCTCCTCCTTGAGAAGGAGGAGACAGAGGAGGTCGCAAAATCATATTATCAACCCATGCTCTTCCCCAACTTCCGTTGCCAGTTCATAGCCCGCATCATGGTGGCGAAAAACTCCCATCGCAGGATCGTTGTGCAAAACTCGTTTCAGACATTTTTCAGCTCTTTCGGTTCCATCTGCTAACACCACCATTCCGGCGTGCTGACTGTAACCCATCCCAACGCCACCTCCATGATGGAAACTAATCCAGGTTGCACCACCACTGGCGTTCGACATCAAATTGAGTAATGGCCAGTCGCTTACCGCATCTGTGCCATCTTTCATGCCTTCAGTTTCTCTGTTTGGAGATGCCACCGAGCCACAATCCAAATGATCGCGACCAATTACGATCGGAGCTTTCACCTTGCCATCTCGCACTAAATCGTTGAGTATTTTCCCTGCCTTTTCTCGCTCGCCCATCCCCAACCAACAAATGCGGCATGGTAATCCTTGAAATGCGACCTGCTCACCGGCTTTATCCAGCCAGTTGATGAGCGCTTTATTTTCGGGAAATGCTTCTTTCAGTGCTTGGTCGGTGGTGTAAATATCTTCCGGATCGCCCGATAAAGCTGCCCATCGAAACGGACCTTTTCCTTCACAGAAAAGCGGACGAATATACGCCGGAACGAATCCCGGAAAATCAAACGCGTTTTCTACACCTCCTTGTTTGGCATAAGCCCGAAGGTTATTCCCGTAATCAAAAGTGATAGCACCTCGATCTTTGAGTGTTAGCATGTGGCGAACATGTCGCGCCATGCTTTCAATAGATCTGCGTTCGTATTCTTTGGGATTGGATGCCCGCAACTCGATGGCTTCTTCCAACGAAATCCCATGAGGCACATAACCATTCAAAGGATCATGCGCTGACGTTTGATCCGTAAGAATATCGGGAGTAATTCCATCTTCAATTAGTTTTTCCAGCACATCACCGATATCGCCCACCAATCCTACCGAGATGTTTTCTTTCTTTGCTTTGGCATCCATCACCCATCGAATGGCTTCCTCGTACGAATACGTCATTCGATCGATGTACTTGGTTTTGATTCGTTTTTCGATGCGACTCGGATCAATATCCACACCTAAAAAAGTAGCGCCGGCCATGGTTGCCGCTAATGGCTGAGCACCTCCCATTCCGCCAATTCCACCGGTTACCAAAAGTTTGCCGGAAAGATCTCCACCAAAATGCTTGTCGCCACACGCTACGAAGGTTTCGTAAGTTCCCTGTAGAATTCCTTGCGTCCCGATGTAGATCCATGAACCGGCGGTCATTTGCCCGTACATCATCAAACCACGTGATTTCAACTCATTAAAATGATCCCAATTCGCCCATTCCGGCACTAAGTTACTGTTTGCAATCAAAACTCTGGGTGCTTCAGGATGCGATCGAATTACGCCTACCGGTTTCCCTGATTGCACCAACAAACTTTCATCGTTTTCCAGAGTAAGCAGCTGCTCGATGATCTTTTCAAGCGCTTCGCGGTTCCGCACTGCCTGACCGTTTCCACCATACACGATAAATTCGTCGGGGTTTTCTGCCACTTCCGCATCCAGATTATTTAGCAGCATCCGAAGTGGAGCCTCTGTCTGCCAGCTTTTGGTATTTAATGTTGCTCCGGTTGGTGCTTTATAGTTGGGATGAGCAGCGTAGGTATTAATAAAGTCCGAAAGCTTCATCTAAATCTCCGTTCAATGAAATGTTTAATTTTTTTGCGGTTTGATTGGCGACCTGATTTAATGCGAGTGAAGTAATCAATTCTTGTGCTTTGGCAATATCTACCCCAAACACGCGATCCTGATCAGCGTGATCTATTTTTGTGCGCACTAATGCATGGCATTCTTCCAGAATTGGACCGGATTTCATAGGGCGACGGAAATCGAACGCCTGTGCGGCCGTTACCAACTCAATGGACAAAATCTTGCTGATGTTGTCGATCACTTCGTTCAGTTTTCTGGCACTAATCGAGCCCATACTCACGTGATCTTCCTGCCCAAGTGAGGTCGGTATGGAATCGGCCGATGCGGGAAAACACAGCGATTTGTTCTCACTAACCAGCGCTGCTGAGGTGTATTGAGGAATCATGAATCCTGAATTCAGACCGATGTCGTTCATCAGCAGTTTTGGAAGTCCTTCATTTCCACCTTCAAGCAACAAATAAATTCGTCGATCAGAGATATTTCCCAGTTCATGAGCTGCGACGGTCAAATAATCGCATGGAATAGCTAATGGTTGCCCGTGAAAGTTTCCACCACTAATCGTTTCCTCAGCGGATAAAATGATGGGGTTGTCGGTTACCGAATTGATCTCAATCTCAACCAACTCTTTAACATGCTTCCAGGCATTTCGGGAAGTTCCGTGCACCTGCGGAATACATCGGATCGAATACGGATCCTGCACCCGTCCGCATTCGGCATGACTTTGCAACATCTCCGAACCATTCAATAAAGTCCGCATTCGATGTGCCACCAACTTGCATCCCTCAAACGGGCGGATGTCATGCAACTGCTTCTTAAACGGACTTGCAGAACCGAGCACGCCTTCCAAACTCATTGCCCCGATAATGTCGGCCACATCTAAATAATGATACATCCGATACACTGCCCAGGCTGCGTGAGCTGCTATAAATTGTGTTCCGTTGATGAGTGCCAGGCCTTCTTTTGCCTGCAGTTTGAGCGGAGTCATTCCAAGCTGCATGTAAGCCAAATCAGCGGAAACTCGCTCCCCTTTCCAATCAAATTCGCCTAAACCAATCAGCGGTAAAAACAAATGTGCCAGCGGTGCCAAATCGCCTGAAGCGCCCACCGATCCTTTTTCCGGAACCACAGGAATCATGTCCTGATCCACAAAAAATAACATCCGCTCCAGTGTTTCTTCTTGAATGCCTGAGTAACCAAAACTTAAGTTGTGCAGCTTTAGGATCAGCATCATTTTGGCGAGCTTGGAATCAATGGAGTTACCCACACCCACACTGTGGCTCCTCAAAATGTTTTCCTGTAACTGTCGGGTATCTTTTTTGGAAATGGTGGTGTTACAAAGCGGACCAAAACCGGTATTTATGCCATAAACCACATCTCCACGCTCCACAATCTCATCCACATAGCTACTGCTTTGTCGGATTTTTTCCCGAACCGTTGGAGTTAGTTCTCCTTTTCGCCGACCTTCAGCCAAATCAACCAACACCTGAATCGTCAGGCGATCTTCACCGAACTTAAATTTCATATCTCATTCCAATTTGACTAAATGTATGCTGCTCGTCCGATAACTTCTAATTACCAGTTTTTATATATTGATAATTATGAGTAATGAATTAGAGTTGCGACATCTACGCTATTTTAGAAGAGTTGCCAAAGAACTGCACTTTGGCAAAGCGGCCGAGCAGTTGTTTGTAACCCAGCCTGCACTTAGTCGGCAAATAAAGCAGTTGGAAGAAATTCTTGGCGTTTCCTTATTTCTCAGAACCAAGAGAAGTGTGCAGCTCACCAAAGCCGGAGAATATTTACTTGCCGAGTCTAATCAACTATTTGAGCACCTTGAGTTCGTTAAAGACAATCTTCGGCACATTCAAAATGGAGATCGGGGAGAACTGAGAATCGGATTTGTGGGGTCGGCCATGCAATCGGTTATTCCCGAGCTATTGAAACATATCAATACAGAATCGCCGGGAATTCATACCGTGCTTACTGAACTGCCTAATCAGCAACAAATCGATATGTTAAAAACCGATCAGCTGGATGTGGGCTTTATCCGAACCTTGCGACTTCCATCAGGTATCGAAAAACTGGATGTGCTGGAAGAAAACTTTTGTTTAGTTGTTCCCGAGCAATATCCGCTAGATCAGCACTCATTTTCATCGGTATCGGACTTAAAAGATGAATCGTTTATCTTGTTTTCGAGTCAGTACAGCCACGGGTATTTCGATAAAATCATGAGCATTTTTGAGGATGCCGGGTTTAGTCCACAAGTTGCGCATGAGTCGGTACATGCAAGCTCGATATTTCGGCTTGTGGAGCATGGACTGGGAATTGGAATTGTACCAAGTAGTCTAAAACAGGGCTTCAATTTGAACATCAAATTCATAGAGCTTACCCAAATTCACCAGCGAACTACACTTTCTGCCGTTTGGAAGACCAACCATCGCAACCCTTTGGTAGATCGGGTAATACCTCTTCTACAAGCGCTCTAAAATCTGATTTGGGAATGTTCTTTACCTCAATTACTATGTGAGTATCCAACCAAACTAACCCCCCAAACTATGGAACATGCAATCAGCTGGTTTGAAATTCCTGTTTCAGACATCGAACGTGCAACCACTTTTTATGAAACTATTCTGGATATAGAACTCGCCTCGCTGGATATGGGTGATGAATTTAAGATGGCTACTTTTCCCGGTGATATGGAATCAGTATCGGGTGCACTGGTTTTTAACGATAGCTGGTACAAACCAAGCTCTACGCACGGCCCATTAGTCTATTTGAATGCGAATCCTGATTTACAAACTGTGCTGGATCGAATTGAACAAGCCGGCGGTACGATCACCATTCCAAAACGACAGATTTCTCCCGAACATGGACACATGGCAGTTTTTGAGGATTCGGAGGGAAATCGAATTGCTTTACATTCCAATCACTAATCGTGGAACAAACGAATTGAATTACCGTAATTGATTCGGAATAAAATGCAGGCTTTATGAAAAAAGGAATCAGTTTTGGGATACTGGCACTCGTACTTAGTGGCGCTACTTTTGGACAAACAATGGATGAAGGCATCGAGCTTTTTGAATCCGGAAATCACGAGGAAGCAGCTTCGGTTTTTGAATCACTTAAAAAAACACAGTCCGAAAATCCTCGGGTATACTTTTATTTGGGGCGAATTGAGTTCGACAAAGACGAATACAAAAAAGCCACAAATTTATTCGAAGAAGCCGCAGATTTGGATGATGACAATTCAATGTACCGAATGTGGATGGGACACTCGTTTGGGAGACAAGCTCAAAATACATCAAAACTACGTCAGGCCGGACTTGCGAGAAACAGCCGCAAAAACTATGAAAAAGCCATTGAGCTGGATCCAACAAATGTAGAAGCGCGCGAAAGTGCGATGGAATATTACCTGCAAGCGCCGGGCTTTTTAGGTGGAGGAAGAGACAAAGCAGAGTTGCAGGCTTCTGAAATCGAAACATTAGATACCGAAGCCGGAATTCGCGCCTGGGGCCGAATTTACACCTATTACGATGAAGTTGATTTTGCGAATTATCACTATCAGTCTGCGATAGAAAACCATCCTGAAATTATGGTATCGTATTATCGCTTGTACACCTTTCATTTTAACAATCAAAATTTCGAGCAGGCCGCAGATATAGCTATTCAACAACTTCAAGTAAACGATACCACCGCTGCTATTTATCACAATCTGGCGAATGCACAGCAACGGTACGAGTTATTTGATCAAGCCATGGAAAACTACGAAAAAGCCTTAGCCATCGATCCTGAGTTTAGTGGCAGTTGGTACCAAATTGGCCGACTCGCAGCCGTATCCGGCAAGTACTTGGAAACAGGTCTTAATTATGTTGAGCAATTTATCGCGATTGGGGAAGAACTTGGTGCTACCAATCTCGCTTGGGCTAATTATCGAAAAGGAAGTATTCTCGAACACTTGAATCGAGAAGCGGAGGCTAAAGCGTCGTATCAACAAGCATTGCAGTTTGATCGCGATCACGAAGAAGCCAAGAAAGCGCTGGCAGCCATGAATTAATCGGAACTCTCGGATTTACGCTTCGACTTTTTATTCTCCAGCTTCATGGCGAAGTACGCCGCTCCTACAATGGCAGCATCGTTCTTAAATTCGGCGGGTTTAAAACGTGTACTCAGTTTTATGTATGGGAGTGTTTTATGCGCTTTGGCACTAAGTTGCCCACCGATGATAAACATCTCAGGATGAAACAGCTTTTCGTAATGCTCTAACACAAACTGAATACGTTTTGCCCATGTCTTCTTTTGAATTCCCTCTTCTTTTCTGGCACGATTGGATGCCCGTTCTTCAACGGTAATCCCCTTAATTTCGATGTGACCAAGTTCCGTATTTGGAACCAACGTTTCATCTACAAACACAGAAGATCCGATAATTTCGCCCACGGTTAGTATTACAATGGTTCCTGAAATTCCTTTTCCTACTCCAAAAGTTACTTCTGCGAGTCCGGCTGCATCTGAGGCATTCAATGCATATACATCACAGCCGGTGATTTCGGAAAATAAATGATCGGCATCGGCATCTACCCAGGCTTCGTTTAGTACGTGCGATGTCAGGATTCTTCCTTTACGAACTGCAGCAGGCAAAGCCACTCCGACCGGACCATCCCAATCGAATTTCTTAACCACTTTATGCATTTTTGAAATCAGCTTGTGCGGGCGCGTATCTTCAATTTTATCAATGGATTTTTTCCCTGATAAAATCTCTCCCTTTTTGGTATCAACGATGGCACCTTTTACGCTGTCTTCCTCAATAACAATACCTAGAACTTCCAATGGCTTAACAATTTGGTAACACGGGATTCAAACATAAGGAAAGCCGAATAATATCCAATGTTAAATCTTGAGGAATTCTTTGGGTTATTGAGGTAAGGATGCAGCTTTGTTTCTGGTATTTAACTCGAAGGACTGAAGTCCTTCTCTTGATAAAAGTTCAATGTCAAAGGCTACTGGTTCAAGTGTACGCTTGGACCAAATTAAAAACCTGTAGTTCGATTCTTGACTTTAACCGCACAAGCGGACGCTTACGCTAGGTGGGGAAAAACTCCTAAAAGCAATTGCTTTGTTTGAATCCACTCAGGAACAAACCTCTTTTTTAGCAAAAGAAGCACTTGGTAAGGTTACCTGTTATAATGCCCAAACACTTAGGGCACTTAACAAGCAATTGAAAAAACTGGAAGACCACATTCAGCAGTTTTTATTGCAGCAAGATCACCTGAATGAACAACAGGAACTATTACAAACTATACCGGGCATTGGCCCTGTGACAGCTCTTTACCTGATAGTAATTACCCAAGGGTTCACCCGCTTCGCAAATAGCAGAAAATTTGCTTGTTTTGCAGGAGTTGCCCCGTTTGAGTACCGCTCCGGAAGTAGCATTCGGGGTAAAACAAGAGTAAGTCATTTAGCCAATAAGAAGATAAAATCACTTTTACACATGGCGAGTCTTACAGCTATTCGATACGATCCAGAGCTTAAACGATACTACCAACGCAAAAAAGAAGAAGGCAAGCATTCCATGCTAGTGCTGAATAACATTAAGTTCAAGCTTATTCAACGGGCTTTTGCCGTAATAAACAGACAAACACCCTACGTAATCACAGCTAAATTTGCCGCTTAAACACTCTTGATTTTAACATAGAATGCGCTAGTTTGGGGCTAAAAGTAATCAAAAATGAAATACAAAATCGCAGCAACATATAAGGTAAGTAATGTAGTCTCTGAACTATAAGGCTTGTATTCTTTTCCTAAATTGAAAGACCTAAATGTAAATAATTCATATATACCACAAATTAGAAATGATGGAATTGCAAAATAAACACCTAAGTATAACAATATCTTAGTATCAATCTCATCAAATTGATATGATTTCGTTCCATAGAGTAATGAAAAAATAAAAACGGGCAAAAATATAGCATGACTAATTTTTGCCAATATAATGGGAGTGTAATTTAAACTCTGTCTGATTATTTATTCGGGTTTGGGATGTCGATTTATATCCAATGGCAAGCGCTCACCAAATCTAATTGCCAGCTGCTGTACAGTCAAGCTCCAGTTTTGCAGAGGCGAGGTCCATTTTTTCTCAATGTTTTTAGTCGCCAGGTACACCAGTTTTAACAACGCCATATCACTGGTGAAAGCGCCCTTAGTCTTGGTTACTTTTCGAATCTGGCGGTGATAGCCTTCCACAGCATTTGTGGTATAAATCAGCTTTCGGATTGGAGCCGTATACTGGAAATAAGTGGTTAGCTTTTCCCAGTTATTCTGCCAAGAGGCTATAACAATAGGATATTTTGCCTCCCACTTGCCAGCCAAGTTTTCCAGCTCCATCTCGGCCATATCTTTGGTCTCGGCTCGGTATACTTGCTTGAGATCCCGCATGAACTCCTTCTGATCCTTACTGGCCACATACTTGCAGGAGTTGCGGATCTGATGGACAATACAGCTTTGAACTTCGGCTTTCGGGTAGACACTCCCAATGGCTTCGGTAAAGCCTCTCAGGTTATCCGTACAGGCAATCAGGATATCTTCCAGCCCCCGGTTGTGCAGATCAGTGAGCACCGATAACCAAAAGTTGGCTCCTTCACTCTCCGAGATATAGGTGCCCAACACCTCTTTACGACCTTCTGGATTGATGCCCAGGATATTGTAAAGCGCTTTATGCTGCACCCGCCCTTCATCGCGCACTTTGTAGTGCATGGCATCCAGCCACACAATACAGTAGACGGGTTCAAGTGGGCGAGCCTGCCAGGCTTTGACCTGGGGGATGATTCGGTCGGTAATCTCCGAGAGCACCGTGTGAGAGATCTCACTGTCGTACATCTCCTTGATGTGGGTACTGATGTCCCGAAGGCTCATTCCCAGCCCATACAAGCCAATAATTTTGTCGGCAAGGTTATCGGCCAGGATCGTCTCCCGCTTTTTTATGATTTGTGGGGAAAATGAGCTTTGCCGATCCTGGGGCGTGTCGATCTGGAAAGTTCCTTCGGCGCTTTTGATCGTCTTGGTCCCCTTGCCATTTCGTTTATTTCCTGTCTGACGCTCCTCCTCACTCAGATGAGCGTCCATCTCCGCCTGCAAAGCGGCTTCTAAAAACTGCTTGAGCATCGGTGCAAACGCCCCGTCTTTGCCAAGCAAAGGTTTACCGGATTTAAATTGCTCCAGCGCTTTTTTTTGTAATTGGTCTAATTCTTCCTGTGTCATGACGGTCTAAGTTAACTCTATTTTTGGTTACTTAGACAGAGTTCAGCTTACACTCTCAATATAATAGCTATTCGCCTAGTTACCTTTTTACCACTCATAGACTTTTACAGTTTTTGAGATTCCAGTACCACCACCAGTACCTGGATTTAATGTCACCCCAAATGACCACCCTAGCGCAAGCGTCCGCTTGTGCTCTTCCTATTCCATTTTTAGCAACATATTTCCACATCAACTAAACCCGTTTTACCGTAATAATTTCGAGCGCTGCTATACATCCAATGTTCCGGACTTTCAACATAGCCTGCCACCACAGGATTATAGTGTAAATATTCAAACTTTTGCTCCATTATTTTATTTCCCGATAATTCGATGGGATGATTATGTTGTTGCCATAATTGCCACCCACGGTTGTTTCCATTCTTTCTGCCTGCTCTTTCAAACATCCATAACAACCATTCTCTTCTACTTTCTTTGGGATAGGTTTGAATGTCTTCTTTAATAACTCTGGATGTATAGCTCTTTAAGTCGCGCATTATATCCTGCATTGGTTTGTCTTTCGTTCCGATTATTAAATGAACGTGACTTGGCATTATACACCAGGCATATAGAATTAATCCTTTTTCCTTTTGGCAGAATTTCAAGCTTTCAACTATTCGATCGCAATAAACACTTCTGGTAAAAACATTCACCCAATTAACCGTAGCGAAACTTACAAAATAGGCCTGTTGTTGATCTAAAAACTTATATTTTCTACTCATACTTTTATTCTTTTTGTAAGTATGACACCGTACAGTATTACTCCTTACATTAGAATATGACTAATCACTTTGCCATGTTGATACACTGGTTCAAGCGTCCGCTTGGACCAAATTTAAAACCTGTACTTCGATTCTTGGCCGAAACCGCACAAGCGGACGCTTGCGCTAGTTTTGGGCACAATAATCCTGTGGTAGCCGGTTTTATTGACAAACCCGAAGATTGGCGGTGTTCTTCCGCTAGAAATTATCTTGGTTTGAAGGCGGTGATACCAATTACGTTATTTAGCGGATAATATATTATTTAGAGGCAGAGCCTCTTGTGAGCGTTACATAGCTCCGCTATGTAACGAGTAATGAGTAATGAGTAGTGAGAATGTTTTTTCAACATCCTCCCATCAACAAAAAAGGTGAGCACTTTTCAGCACTCACCTCAATTCAATTCGTAATTCTAAACTCAGAATTCGTATTTCGTAATTCTTCAGTTTTCCACCAGCACCCAGCCTTCCTGATCTACCAAGCGCTTGGCGTGTTTCCACTTGATCTGCTTAGTTTCACCGGTGTTCATATTCTGAATGGTAACTTGATCGTTTCGACCGGGCTCGGCTGCTACTTCCACCGGTTTACGTTTCACGTTCGGTCCCATTGGGTTTTGTTTAGGCGTAGCATCGGTTCCACCTGCTTGAAGTCCCATTCCGGTTGCATCGGCTTGGGTGGCGGTCATTCGGGAGGTATCGTATTTCGATTTTTCCTGCTGCGCCTGTTGCAATTCGCCGTTGTTTGCCTGCGCTTCAGGGAAGGATTTCCAAATCAAAGAAATAGCCTCTTGATTGATCATATCCAGCAATTGCTTGAACATATCGAAGGCTTCCTTTTTGTATTCCAATAATGGGTTTTTCTGCGCAAACGAACGAAGTCCGATCCCTTCTTTTACCGAATCCAATTCGCGTAAATGCTGCATCCATTTATCATCGATCACAGAAAGTACCGCTGCACGCTCTAAGGCACGGGCTACTTCACGGCCTTCGTTTTCGAGTGCGGCTTCCACATCAACCACCACGCGCATTCTGCGAATTCCATCTGTAAATACAATCTGAACTTTGCTTGGGCGACGCTCCGGATCGGCTTCCGAAATCCGCTTCATCACTTCGTACAACGGCTTCGCCATTAAATCTTCTTTGCGCTTGTACACATCCAATGCACGATCGATGATCATCTCAGTGAGTTCAGATTCATCTTTCTTGCGCCATTCTACAGCATCAAATTCTACATCAACGGCAAGCTGACGCAGGATTTCTTTGTGAAGACCTTCATAATCGCCGGCAGCAACATGCTCGTAAACAATAGACTCGATTAACTCTTCAAGCATCCCAAGAATATCAGTCCGAAGCTGATCCCCCAACAAAGCATGCTTACGTCGAGCGTAAATCACATTACGCTGATTGTTCAACACGTCATCATATTCCAGCTGTCGCTTTCTGATGCTAAAGTTATTCTGCTCTACCTTTGATTGCGCTCTTTCCAACGACTTGGTAATCCAAGGATGGGTGATCACCTCGCCTTCTTCAAAACTCAGTTTATCCATCACTCCGGCTACACGATCACTCATAAACAGAGCCATCAGCTTATCTTCCAGCGACACATAAAACTGCGACTCACCCGGATCTCCCTGACGACCGGATCGACCACGAAGCTGAAGATCAATTCGGCGAGATTCATGGCGTTCGGTTCCTAAAATGGCTAAACCGCCATTCTCTTTCACTTCGGGAGCCAGCTTAATATCGGTACCACGACCAGCCATATTGGTTGCTACCGTTACGGCGCCGGGCTGCCCCGCTTGCTTCACAATTTCGCTCTCGCTGGCGTGTTGCTTTGCGTTTAACACGTTGTGAGGAATTCCGGCCCGCTTCAACATTCGGCTCATGGTTTCCGAAACATCCACGCTGGTTGTACCTACCAAAACAGGTTGCCCTTTTTCGTGGTATTCCCGAATCGTGTCGATTGCAGCATTGAATTTTTCGCGCTTGGTTTTAAACACCAAGTCTTCTTTATCATCCCGCTGAATGGGGCGATTGGTTGGAATAACTACTACGTCCAACTCATAAATCTCGTTGAATTCGCCTTCTTCCGTTTCCGCAGTTCCGGTCATACCCGAAAGCTTGTTGTACATCCGGAAGTAATTCTGCAGCGTGATGGTGGCGTAGGTTTGGGTAGATGCTTCTACCTTTACATTCTCTTTGGCTTCAATCGCCTGATGCAATCCATCGGAATAACGGCGACCGGAAAGTACACGGCCGGTGTGCTCATCCACAATTTGAACCTTACCATCTTGTACGATGTATTCTTCTTCTTTCGCAAAGTTGGTATAGGCTTTTAACAGCTGATTTACGGTATGAATACGATCTCCACGTTCTGCAAATAAGCGATGCAGTTCACTGAATTTTCGCTCTCTTTCCTGCTGAACTTCCATTTTCGCTTCAGCAATCTTTTTCTCTTTATAATCGTCACTGAATTCTGAATTATTTTCGATTTCGGCGATTTTCGATGACTCCAGCAACTCGATTTCTTTTTCTAGTGTTGCAGTTTCGGAACCTAAATCCGGGATTACGAAGAAATCGGGATCTTCCCCTTTTTTGGTTACGAACTCGCGACCTTTCTCCGTCATTTCGATGGAGTTCATTTTCATATCCACCGAGTAGTATAGGTACTCATCCACAATCGGCATGTTCTTGGCGTTATCAGCCAAATAAAACGATTCCGTTTTTTGGATCATTTTCTGAATGGTCGGCTCCTGTAGCATCTTGCGGAACCGGGAATTTTTAGGAAAACCACGTTGTACTCGGAATAGAGCTAACCCTGCTTCTTCCTCATTGCCCTCATCCAAGTGTTTTTGGGCTTCGGCAACCAAATTTGAAACCAGTTTTTTCTGAGCATTCACCAAGGCCTCAATTCGAGGCTTCATGTCGATGTATTTATCCGACTTGTTATCATTAGGAACCGGTCCGGAAATGATGAGTGGTGTACGGGCCTCATCAATCAAAATAGAATCTACCTCATCAATTATGGTGTAGTTGTGCTCGTGTTGTACCAGCTGCTCTTTGCCCACCACCATGTTATCGCGCAGGTAATCGAAGCCAAATTCGTTGTTGGTTCCATAGGTTATATCGGCGCGATATGCTTTTCGACGAGCTTCGGTATTAGGCTCATAATTGTCGATACATGCTACTTGAATCCCGTGGAAATTAAAGATCGGCTCGTTCCACTCGGCATCACGTTTCGCCAGATAATTGTTTACCGTAATTACGTGCACACCTTTACCGGATAGGGAGTTCAAATACGCCGGAAAAATAGCTACCAGCGTTTTACCCTCTCCGGTTTTCATCTCTGCGATTTTCCCCTGATGCAGCACAATTGCACCAACCAGCTGCACATCGTATGGAATCATGTTCCAAGTAATTTCATCGCCGGCTACCTTCCAGGTCTTCCCGACAAATCGGCGGCAGGTATCTTTAAGCACCGCATAAGCCTCGGGCAAAATGTCATTAAGTACATCTTCGATGATGTCCAATTCTTGCTGTTCCAATTCATCTAGTAATTCAGCAAGTCTTCGGTTTTCGGTAGGATTGGATTCCTCAATGTTATCAAGTTGCTTTTTGGTCTCTTCAATCTGAGCCCGAACATCAGCGGTAGCATCCTGAATTTTTTTTCTGAAGCCTTCCGTTCTTTCTTTTAACTCTTGATCGCTCAGCTTCTCCATCTCGGGGCCGTAAGCTTTTATTTTATCTACAATCGGCTGGATGGATTTAATGTCTTTTTCGCTTTTTGAGCCGAACACTTTAGTGATCAGCTTTCCTACTTTATCTAGCATAATCTCGCTTGGAGTGGATATTATTTATTCAAACAGCCTTAAAGTTAACCTTTAACCATAGGTGGTTCAACTGTTCTGCATTGTTTTGACAAATATTGAGCCAATTTTCTTGCGCTGACAGATTGTTAACACATAAAAAAACCCCGGCGTAAACCGGGGCGTGGCCAAATTTGATATTTGGTGATCATAGTATTATTCGCCTTCAAACAAATGTTCAGGCTTCCATGCCAGTTGTGTTTCTTTCATCGATTGCTCACCAATACGGTTTGCTTCTTCCATGTCATCTGTTAGTTCGTCTGCTACTACAAACGGTAACACTTTACTTGTTTCTGTAATTAGTTGTGCCATACGTTCTAAACTGTCTGCTGCGAAATTTGCTAGTTCATCGTGTTTACTTTCGATGGCTAACGTATTTAGCATCGTGTATCCGCTTGCTGTCATGCTTAATGCTGTATAGTTATCTCTCATAATTTTGGAGACTGCATCTTCGCGGATGGTTCCGATGCTTCCCGCAATGGTGCCGAGTACGCGTGCTGCGTTTTCTTTGAATTGATCCATCTTGGATTCATTCAATAAGCCATCAAAACTCTCTAAGGTGTTTAATTGATTGGTTAACGAAATATCGATGTCGTTTAATAAGCTTATTGCTTTTGTATTTTTAATAACATCTGAACTTTTCTGCGA
Source organism: Balneolaceae bacterium (assembly GCA_965228545.1). Classification (GTDB taxonomy): domain Bacteria; phylum Bacteroidota; class Rhodothermia; order Balneolales; family Balneolaceae; genus HXMU1420-13. The sequence goes on along the minus strand of OZ245822.1, from coordinate 2,970,602 downwards.
CCTTACCGCACTTAATAGATGTTTATTGTAATTAAATAATTCTGTAGTGTAATCTCTTAATTTATCGTTACTCATAATGTATTTTAACTGCTGTTTTTATTCAACTTCACTTATATAAAGGCGATTACTGCCTAATTTGTTCCGTAAGTCGATTAGATGTACCCAATCACCTATATAGGAACTACTTATTATTACAAGTTGTAGGAATCAGACAGTGCTGATTAGCTTATTCAAAACCTTTTTTTCTGATGCAAGCTGTAGTTGATTTATTATCTGGTACCCAAGTGATCGTTTCTTTAGCGGGCCTTATCGTACTAGGTGTGTACGAAAGTTTGCATCCATTCCTCGATTTCTATCAACAGAAAAAGAATAAACGCACCAAGCATTTTGCTCGTAATCTGGTGCTTGGAGTAGTTAATGCGATTGTCATCGTAACACTATTCAGTGGATTGTGGCTTTGGGCAACAGTTTGGGCCAATGAACATAATTTCGGACTCTTTAACTGGCTTGATTCTTTCGCTACCAACCTTCCGGCCTGGATACGACTTTTAGGTGTGCTTCTCCTCTTTGATTTGTGGATGTATCTGTGGCATGTGATCAATCACAAAATTCCGTTTTTCTGGCGATTTCATAAAGTTCACCACGCAGATCCTTTTATGGATGTTTCTACTTCTACTCGATTTCACATCGGTGAAATTGTGTTTTCTTCTGCATTTCGAATAGGAGTTTTATTACTACTTGGCATGCATTTGTGGGAATTGTTAGTGTATGAAATTATCGCTATTGCTGTCATTCAGTTTCATCATGCAAACATTCAAATCCCCAAAAAAGTAGATCGTTTACTTCGGCGTGTGATCGTAACTCCATCCATACATAAAGTTCATCATTCTAATTGGCAACCCGAAACCGACTCAAACTTCGGCACCATTTTCACATTTTGGGATGGGCTTTTTCGCACGTTAAGAGTGCGCACCGATTTTAAACATTTCAGTTTCGGTCTGGAAGAATATCCACCTGAAAAAGAGCAAGAAGTTAAAGACCTCTTCAAAATGCCATTCCATAAGAAATAAAAAAACCCACACCGGAGATCTTCCGATGCAGGTTCTAGGACATTTACTAGTCAGTGTTGTTACTGAATAGTAAACTGAATCATTACAATGTTGTTTGACTCGTCGAATACGGGTGGATCGTTGGATTCTGCAGATCCATCAAATTCATACATCCCGGTAGTTCCGTTATCAATATGGAGCATTGCCCATACTTTATCACCGGCTTGCAGGGTTTCGCCCTCATCCAGCATTATCTGTACGTTGGAATTATTTCCGAGAAATAGTTTTGCTTTACCAATACTTGCCGGTACAACCGGAGCTTCGTTTCCGTTATCGCGGTGTAATACCACAAATCCATCTTCCTTCATCATGGCTTCGGCGATGCTTACCATGTTATCAGTTGCTGCCTGATCGTTCGCCATTACTGACGAGGTTGAGCCCATCACCAGAATTGACGTCATAAGCACACCATTGGCAGTAATTACCGGTTGATCATGAATTCCAACGCCGTCAAACTCGTAGGTTCCTTTTTCGCCGGTATCGTAGTGAACCATTGGCCAAAGTGTTTCGCCGTCTTCAACAATTTCGCCATCATTAAATATGATTTGTACGTCGTTGTTCATTCCGGCAGTAATTGGCGCTTTACCGATGATCTCGGGAACTTGCGGGCCGTCGTTAGTAGCATTTGAGCGATGAACAACCACCCATCCGTCAGTATCAGATTCTACATCTACAGTAATAGAGTTATTCTCTACCGTTTGATCGTTTGCTTGTAAAGTAGAACTGTTTTCGAGAACCGTAAATGACGTTACAACTATTTCTTGTCCGTCAAGTACAGGGCCATCGAATCCATTTTGGCCGTCAAACTCATAGTCGCCTATCGTTCCGGTATCAAAATGCATCATAGGATATAGCATATCACCTGCAGAAATTTCACCTTCTACCGATATTTCTACATTCTCATTCATTCCCGCATTAATGGCTGTTTTTCCGATAATTTCAGGAATCTGCGGGCCTGTATTATCTGCGTTTGAAGCATGAATTACGATCCAACCGGCTTCAGCAGCGTTTACATCTAAAGTGAAAATGTTTCCTTTATTAACCTGATTTTGAACCATAATCTCCGGATTGGTTTGTGTAATGCTGAACGAAGACATAACAATGTTTTCATTCACCGTTACAGGACCGTCAAATCCATTTTGGCCGTCAAACTCATATTCGCCGATGGTTCCGGTATCAATATGTAGCATTGCCCAAAGCGTTTCTTGATTCGAAACTCCTTCTTCGAGTTGAATCATTACATTACTGTTTTCTCCGGCATCAACCATTGTTTTACCAATAATTTCGGGTACTTGAGGACCATCGTTGGTTGCGTTAGAGCGATGTATAACAATCCAGCCATCTTGTACAGCTGTAACAGTTTCAATAGTTACTTGATTTCCCCCAACTGTTCCCTGATTGCTTGCCATAACTTCAGGAGTTACGGGAGGTTCTTCTATGTTTCCACCGGTTGAATTATCCTCGCATGCAGTAAATGCCATAGACATTGCAACCAGCATTGTGAATAGTTTTTTATTAATCGATTTCATTTTTAATAATTTAAATTTCAATTCTTGTTTCACTTATTAGTACGAGGCTTAGCAGCAATCAGATTGCCTTGAATTGAAATGATTTGGGAGGTGCTAATTTTTCCGATTAATTAATGTGCAAATTGAATGAAATTCTGCTTATATTTGGAGTCTTTTGGATTACGAAATTGACATAAACATCCTGATTCATGAAACGTACATTTCAACCTAGTAATAAGAAGCGCACGAACAAGCACGGATTCCGTAAGCGCATGTCCACCAAAAACGGACGCAATGTAATTGCCGGTCGCCGTGCGAAAGGCCGTCATAAATTAACTGTAAGCGATGAGAAAAAAGGAGCAAAGTAATTTAACTGCTCCGTCTCCTCGCAGATTTACCCTCCCTAAGTCTAGAATTCTGCGAGGCAGAACAAATTTCAAGAGTCTGTTTTCGAACTCAACATCACTGTCTTCTGCCTCCATTTTTCTCAGATACCGAATTGCCGAAAGCAATTCACCTGAATTTAAAATCGCATTTATCTCCCCTAAAAAGATAGGTTCTGCGGTACAACGAAATCGAATAAAGCGCCTGATGCGAGAATCATTCCGACTTAATCAGGAAATATTAGAACCTGTACAAGGCGCCTCCGTGCTTCTCCATGTTGGAATAATTGCACGTACTTCCGAAATCGATTTCCAAACGATGCAAAACGAACTAGTAACTCTGCTTACTAAACTGCGTAACCGCCTTGCCGAACACCCAATTTTAAAAACGTAGATCATTGGATAAGAATACAGTAATTGGCTTTTCTCTCATTTTTGTACTCATGCTGGGTTGGTTTTACTTCACCCTGCCAAGCGAAGAAGAAATCGCAGAGCAACGCAGGCAACAAGCAGCTCAGGATAGCTTAAATGCACTTGAACAAGTTGAAGAGATTCCGGAAGTAACCGAACAAACCCAACAAGCACGGCAGCCCTCTTTTACAACACGTGATGAAGATGAAGCTCCCCGACAAGCAGGGATATTCTCATCCAACCAAGATTCTATTCAAACAGAGTTTGTTGTTGAAACTCCACGCTATACAGCGGTATTCACAAATCTTGGGGCAGGACCCTCAAAATTTACGCTTAAAGATCACAAGACCTGGGCCGGTCAACCTATCCAAATGATTGGTGACACCACTCGATCTGCCTATAACACCGGGTTCTTAACCACCGAAAATTATAACGTTGATACCAATACATTACTGTTTACTCAGCTAACCTCGGGGACTTCGGTTTTTCTGGAAGAGGGTGAAGTTGAGGAACTTTCTTATGCATTAGAATTAGGTGATGGCCGACAGATGATCTACACCTACACCCTTTACGGTGGGAAATATGAAATCGACCTCGACATCCGATTCGTTGGCGTTCGTGAATACATTATTGGTAGAGCCGTTGATTTTGGGTTCAACTCAAGGCTGCGATTTACGGAAAAAGATCGAGTACAGGAAGCCTTGGCAACTACTTCTTATTTATATGCAGGTGGGGAACTGGAACAGCTTAAAGTTACTGATTTCGAAGAAAATGATGGCTACCAGGAGTTCAATGTAAATGGTAACATCGATTGGGTAGCTACAAAAACCAAATTCTTCTCACAAATTATTAAGCCGGTAACCGATACTGAAGGTGCTTACCTGAGCGGGCAAATTACCGGCGAGGTTGATGAACAAACTACGCGCCATCGCTATACCAGCACTGTAACGGCTGATATTCCTTCGGATGGCACGGTTTCGATGAATTTATACATCGGGCCAATGCGCTATCTGGATATCAAAGATTTTGATGAGCACGCTTTCGATATGGTAGAAGTTAGCTATGGATGGCTACGCTGGTTCTCCGATCCTTTTGTACGATTTGCAGTAATTCCATTCTTCAATTTCTTTAGTGGCTTCATCTCTAATTACGGAGTGTTGGTAATTATTTTTGCTGTGGTCGTAAAACTCGTTCTTTCGCCACTAACTGTGCGCAGTTACAAAAGTATGGCTGCCATGCGCGAGCTTCAGCCACAAATGAAAGAAATTCAGGAGAAGTACAAGAACGATCCACAGAAGCAGCAAAAAGCAACGATGGATCTATATCGAAAAAACAAAGTAAACCCGATTGGCGGTTGTTTACCAATGTTACTTCAGTTTCCGATTCTGATCACTTTATGGAGATTTTTCCAAAACTCGATCTTACTTCGACAAGAAGAGTTTCTATGGGTAAGCGATCTTTCTGCACCGGATTATATTATAAGCCTGCCGTTCAGTATTCCATTTTTAGGTGATCAGATTGCAGGACTAGTTTTGTTAATGACCGTTTCTATGGTATTCCAAAGTAGAGTTTCTGCGGCGAATTCTACCGGAGGCGCCAACAATCCGATGGCCCAGCAAATGAAGATCATGCAGTATTTCTTGCCAATCATGTTGCTCTTTGTGTTCAATAACTTTGCCTCAGGATTGAGTTTATATTATCTGATTTTCAATGTGCTGTCTATCTTCCAGCAGTTGTACATCAATAAAACCACACACCAAGCTGCGGTTGCTAAAGGGTAAAATGGGGATTAGTTATTGGTTAATGGTTGTGCACCCTAACTACCTATTAACCAATAACTAATAACTATAAATAAATGATAAGCTCTGGACTACGTCATTTTCCTCTCATCCGATTTAAGGATTCTACTAAACAATTATGGAATTCAATCCTCAAGAAGACCTATGTAATACGACCGGAGGAGCAGGTTCGACTACAGTTTATTGAGTATTTGCTGCATGAAGTAGGGTTCTCCAAGAATCGTATTTCATTCGAAAGCCCCGTTTCGTTACCCAGAGATAAATCAGCATCTAGAACTGATATCATTTGCTATGATGAGGAATTTAACCCATTACTATTGGTTGAATGCAAAGCACCATCCATTCAATTAGATGAAAAAGCCGCGCTTCAAATTGGACGATATAATTCTGAAGTAAACGCTCCCTATCTACTGGTTACTAATGGTTTGTACGATTATTGGTTTCAATTTTCAGGTGATCATATTACGAACCTAAATTTGATACCAAATCAGTTTTCACCATCGCAAGAAGTCGATTACACTTTTGAGTATTGGGTAGAACGAGGATTTGCCGGGCAACATGCTCAACCGGAAATGAAGCAGTGGCTTGTTGATAATGCAATTTCACTATACATCAAGAATACCAATCCTGCCCGTTATTTTTCTTTCGAGGGTACCGAGCCCGATTTATTTCTGCCCAATTATTATCAGGTGTTGATGATTAACGAGCAAACCCGATTGGCCGTAGCATTCTCATCCACTCCGTTTGGCTCCACCAAGTTTAACGCCATTCTAAATCAAGGTGGGGAGAATATTGGGCTACTTTCTTCTTCTTTGGATATCGTAGCGTCGGAGGAAACCGCGAATACACTGATCCAAAACGCTCGCGGAATCAAAATGGTGGATATTGTTGAGAAGATTGGTTTCGATTTCCAAAAACCGGTGAAAGAGTTGGCGCAGGCTATTTCAAAATTGATGATGACATAAGTGATGTGATTTGTCGGGACAAGTCACGAATTCTCTCTTTCTAAAAATCTATCACTTTCTCTCTCCAACGATTTCTTCCAAGCCAAATATCCTGCACATGCCAATCCGGTGAAAAGCAGAAATTGAACACTGGTAAGAACAAGTCCTTTGTAGAAGTACAACGGAATCGAGATCAAATCGCAGATAATCCATGCAATCCAGTTTTCGAGTTTTTTTCGGGCCATTAGCCACATTCCAGTGATTGCAAAGCAGGTGGTGGTAGCATCCCAAAAAGGCACATCGCTGTCGGTGAAGTTCATCAGCACGAATACCAATATCCCAAATGAGCCAATAAGTAATGCAACCGTAATCAACCATTCACGAGCATTATTTACGGTAACCGGAATTTGATCGCGAACTCCATCTGTATTTTTCCAGTACATCCAACCGTACACACTCATTACAAAGTAATAGCCATTAACTCCCATATCGGCATAGAGTTTATACTGAAAGGCGAGGTACACATAAATCAACACGCTTACGATTCCGAATGGGTAAACAAGGATGTTCTCCTTCATCGAAAACCACACGCTTAGCACACCGGTGGTAACGGCAATCCATTCGATGGTAGAGGTTGCATAAACGCCTTCAATAAATGCGGATAATAATTCGCTCAATGTCCTTAGGGTTAATGTGCGCGGCAAAGGTAGGAAAAAGTTCGATCGAAATTTTGTAACTTTTGGTTCCATAGTGCAACCAATTTGGAACCATGGCAAACATCACCATAAAAAACATCCCCGACGAGGTATACGAACAGCTAAAAGAGCGGGCTAAACGAAATCGCCGATCTATAAATAATGAAGTGATTCATCTTATTGAATCTCAATTCAGAGCTAATCAGGTAAATGTTGAAGAAGTGCTGTATAAGGCGCGAAAGCTTCGGAGTAAAATGAAGGGAAGTCTTACTGAAGAAGAAATACGACAAGCTATAAATCGAGATAGAGATGATAGTATCTGATACTAACCTTATTGCCTATTTATGGTTACCGAATGATAAAACACAAATTGCAGAGAAAATCTTTAAAAAAGATCCTACTTGGAACGCTCCTTTACTTTGGAAAAGTGAGTTTCGTAATGTTGCCTGTAAATATATCCACCACAAAGTTTCTACCATCTCTGATGCATTATTAAGTATGGAATATGCCGAAGAACACTTAACCGGTAATGAATTTGAGGTTGAATCAAAAATAGTAATTGATCTATCACTTAACTCAAATTGCACACCATACGATTGCGAGTTTGTAGCGCTTGCTATGGATTTAAAAGTACCACTCATCACTTTTGATAAAAAAATATTAGCAGAATTTCCCGATGTTGCTTTGAACCCTACACAATTTCTATCCCGTTAATTCATTTAATCAAATAGCTTATTAGATATAATCGTCATGCTATTCCGAACTTTTTGTTTTCTGATATTTATACTCTTTATTTCAAATTTTGTATTTAGTTCATGTAATTCACCTACCGATACTTGTGGTCCGTTCCCCTCACATTACGAAACCACTGATTTTGAAGTAACTTTATCCGACATCACCATACAAACTGAACAAGGCATCAACATTACACAAAATGAATTAAACCCTGACAGCGTACCTGTTCAACGCTTTTCAATTTTAATGGAACCGGTAAAGGAGTATTATTTTGTTAAGGCAGCTGAAACCACATCCTCTCGATGGTTTAATTCGATGCTTATTGCATGCTCGCCGTCCATCCCAACTTCCGAAGAAACCATCCAATCTTTATCTATTTCCAGTAATTTGGCGTTTAACGCAGAAACTAAAGCTTACGATGAGTTAATAGGTTACTTCGATATTATAACATTTAGCACCCAAGATGGCTACAAACGATACTCATATCCTGAGTTTATTGCCGCTAAGCCAACGGTTCCTCAAGCTATGTTTATAGTATTAAATACCGTGCCTGATCAACAAAAACCTATGAAATTTACTGTTCTCTACAAGCAGGAAGGGCGCTCTAGAAATATATTTGAGTTTGAAACTCAACCGGTAACTATAACAAACTGATCTTGTTCACCTACCCTTTAGTAGATTGGTGAGATTAAGTTTATGGATTGGAATTAGGTAAGACGAAAGAAGCTCATCTTTATGTATCCCCAACAATCCCGTTCCTCGAAAATCTACTACACATACTTTCTCGTCTTTTTGTACCACCTCTCCGATACCGTAATATTCCGGGCTTGGACCATAGTACACCAAATCGCCTTTACTCAGGTCGTTCTTTGCCCTGCGGTGATAAGGATAAATCACCGGTAATAAATCTAGTCGATATGGTAGTCTGCGTTTCCCTGTGAGGGACATAATGCTCTATGCGTCTTCTATTCGAATTTCTCTTTCGTTTTCGCCAACATGCGTTATGTGAATCCAAACGGATTCAGGCGGCAATAAATTTCCGATTTTTTGCGGCCATTCCACAATAGAAATCCCATCGCCATAAAGATAGTCCTCGGCGCCAATTTCTAACGCTTCTTGTTCATTTTTAATTCTATAACAATCAAAATGATACAGCGGAACGTTTCCTTGATATTCATTTATCAATGTGAAAGTAGGAGAACTTACTTCATGCTCTTTAACTCCAAAATGCCTCGCTATCCCTTTTACAAAATGTGTTTTGCCGGCACCTAAATCACCATCGAGGCAAACTACATCGCCGGGTTTTAACCGCTCTGCGAATTGCTTCCCAATTTGTATCGTCTCTTGGATGGAGTTGCTTAACATTACGATTTTAAATTTCTGTTTACATGTAACTTAATCAATACATAAACTCGATGGCTTACCAATTATTCAAGATTCCCGTATTCGCGGGAATGACTTTAATTATTGGTCAATCATCAGTTCGCCCAAACTTTGATAATTCATTTGTCTATCGTCAACCATCCTTCGTCGTTTCTCATTTTTTCGGGGTCATAGTTACGATAGGCAAAATCATTTCTTCCATCGAAGCCCCGCCGTGTTGAAAGGTATCACGATAAAGGTTCTGATATTTGTGATAATTGGTTGGATACACAAAATAGTAATCTTCTAACGCTATGATGTATTCATTTGCTTTGGATACTTCCGGCAGTTTAAAGCGTTTGGCATCGCTGATTTTAATGCTCGCATTCTCATCCACAGTATTCAAATTCTTCCCATACTTATATCGCAAATTCGTAGCCGTATCACGGTCGCCATACACTTTAGTATCTCGCATCGAACGCACCGAACCATGATCGGCAGTTACAATTACAGTTACGTCTTCATCGGCCAGTTCTTTAAACATTTGCAATAACGTAGAATGCTGAAACCATGCTTCTGTAATGGATCTGAATGCACCTTCGTCGGGTGCGAGTTCTTTAATTACATCCGAATCTGACCGAGAATGAACGAGGGTATCCACAAAATTGAACACAAAAGCAGCCAGTTTAGATTGTGCAAAGTTCTTCATTTTGCCGGCTATTTGTTTTCCAACATCTGCACTTAATATTTTTTCGTATCGGAAATTGATGTCAATTCCTGCTCTCTTTAACTGCTTCTCGAGCAACTCTTCTTCGTGCCGATTTAGCGATGATTCATCCTGACCTTGTTGCCATAGGGTGGGATACATTTGTTCGATATCCATTGGTGATAATCCCGCAAAAATAGCATTTCGCGAATACGGAGTTGCCGTAGGTAGGATGGAGTAATAAAAATCAGTACTGATATCGAACATTTTAGCCAAATAGGGTTCAAATACCAGCCATTGATCATAGCGCATACAATCTACCAAAAAGAACATGGTTTTCTTGCCATCCTGAACATGTGGAAACACATAATTTTTGATAACCTCCGGCGATAGTAAAGGCGCTTGCTCTTTTCCTTCGTTCAGCCATTGTTCGTAATTTTTTTGAATGAATTTCCCAAATTGATGATTCGCTTCTTTGAACTGATCCTCAAGAACTTGCACCAGCGCCTCATCTCCATCACTTAACTCGATGTGCCATTTAGTGAGCTCGCGGTATATTTCTATCCATTCTTCCCAACTGGTTCGGGGAGAAATTCTGGAGGATAACTCACCAAATTGTCGCAAATAAGTTTGAGACGATTTCTCGGTTTGTAATCGGCTGGTTTCCAAGAGCTTTTTGGTGGTGAGTAAAATCTGGCTGGGATTTACCGGCTTGATCAAATAGTCACTGATTTTTGCACCGATAGCATCTTCCATAATCGATTCTTCTTCACTCTTGGTAATCATCACCACGGGAAGTAACGGCTGCTCGGCTTTAATGGCGTCTAGAGCTTCTAGCCCTCCCATGCCCGGCATTTGCTCATCCAGAAATACGATATCAAACGATCGGTTTTTTATCTCCTCCACAGCATCCTGACCATTTGCCACGGGAACAATTTCGAATCCCTTTTTTTCTAAAAATAATATCAGCGATTGCAGCTGATCGATCTCATCATCCGCCCAAAGTATTGTTGGCATCCTTAATAATTTTCAATGTTAAGTTTTAAATGCAAAATGAAGTTTTCAAATTTAAAACTTAACATTTAGCACTTACAATTTTATGAAAGGTTTAATCTTTTCTAGGGTTTTTTCGCCTATTCCTTTCACCTTTACGAGTTCATCAACGGAAGTAAAATCCCCATTAGTTTCCCGATATTCAATAATTCTTTGTGCGTAGGTAGCTCCTATACCCGGGAGGGTGGTTAATTGAGATAGTGTAGCTGTATTTATGGAAACTGTTTCAATATTCCTCATGCTAGGGGCTTCCTCTTTAAGTTCGGTTGCATTGTGCACACCAGCATACTTTTGATTCTCATGCAACATTTCACGCTCAATTATGGCACTCCTTTGTTCAAAATCGGCCAGGATTTGAGCATGATTTTCCGGTTCGGGAACCATCGTTTCTGTGTAGAATACATTGATTAATGCAAGTATCACAAACAGGAAAAGAAGTACACTAAGCGCATACCGTTCTCTTTTTTTAATCTGGAGCCGATCTACCCAGAAAAATAAACTTCTCTTAATCTGTTGTTTCTTCATAATTACCCCATAATTCATCATAAATAAGCCAAACATTTCTTTGGAAGTCAACTTGTTTTGAACTGGTTGAAGTGAGAAGTTTGCGTAAATCAGTTTCCATGAGTAAAACACATTATTTCAATTACAAAGAACAGCGCATCGCATACGAGGTTGTTGGCAGCGGAAAAGCATTGGTTGTACTGCACGGTTGGGGAAGCAGCAAACGGGTAATGATGCCCATTGCCAGCCAACTTGCAGATATACGAGCGAGTTATGTGCTCGATTTTCCAGGTTTTGGAGAATCGAATGAGCCAAGCACAGCTTGGAGCATAGATGCCTATGCCGATGCTATTGAAGCCTTTATTTCGATGTTGCCCGATGATCATGTAGATGTGCTTGTACATTCGTTTGGTGGCCGAGTTATCCTAAAATTACTAAATCGACCCAAGGGGAAGCAGGTAATTCAAAAGGTACTAATTACCGGTGGTGCCGGCATGAAACCACAACGCTCGTTTAAATTTTATCTTCGAAAATACACCGCAAAAACGCTGAAGGCTCCGTTTATGATCCTCCCAAATCCTCTTCGGGAAAAAGCGTTGCATTGGTTACGAAGTACGGAGCTTTGGAAAAGTTTAGGCTCTAGTGATTATTCGAAATTATCGGGCGTAATGCGAGAAACTTTTGTTAAATCTATTTCTGAGCACCTCGAAGACCAACTACCCACCATCGATCATGAAACCTTATTGCTTTGGGGCAGAAATGATGACGCTACTCCTATATATCAGGCAGAGCGCATTGATGCAGGACTTAAAAACAGTGCCCTTGTAGTGATCGAAGATGCCGGCCATTACGCATTTTTAGATAAACCGAAACAATTCGCCGCCATTGCGAGGGCTTTTTTTGAACCCAAATAGATAATATTAAAGGTTAAATGATAATTTTTAAATGTTTTCTTAGATAATAATTTAAAATTTAATACTTAACATTTATGTCTAGGCTGGGAATATAGAGATGCTTCGAAATTAATGAAATTCCAACATTCTGCGTTTTTCGGCTACTTCGATCTCCGTGTGGGCCATAAATCGGATCATCGATAATTGGATATCCCCACTCGGCAAGATGAAGACGAATTTGATGAGTACGACCTGTTATAGGATTGCATCGAATCAAACTTGTTTTGGTATCGGGTGATGAGGAAATCACTTCAAAATGTGTTATTCCAAGCTGGCCAGAGTCTAACTCCCCACCACTTTCAAATACAAACCCATGTTTACGCCTAATCTTTGACTGAATTATTTTTTGGGGCTCTGTTGGAATTCCGTATACGGTTGCATGATATTCTTTATCTACCTCGCCATTCATAAACGCCTGCATCACTTGCGTTGAAAACTCTTTGTTTTTGGCAAATAGTACAATACCGGAGGTTACAGCATCCAAACGATGGGTAATTTTTAATCCCTCAAACCCCTCTTCTTCTAGTATTGATTTAAGGGTATTTTTAAAATATCGCCCGCCGGGATGCATGGGCATTGGCGCCGGTTTAAAAACCGCTAGGTAAGTGTCCGTTTCTTCGATAATTCGAACTTTATCCGGAACGCTTGGTTCAATTACAGCTGGATTGTGATGCCTAATTTCATCGAAGTTAGTTAATATGGTATCGGGCTTAGAATCTCGATTTTCTAAAAAAACCCGCCCCTCCTCAATTCGTTTATTCCATTCGCTTTTCGTTCTGAATGGAAATTTCGTGCACATCATCTCCAATAGCGTCTTGCCAACAAACTCGTGCGTTGCTTTAAACTCGTGTGTAATTGGATAAGGAGCTACAATACGAACCGGGCAAACACTGTTTTCAGGCAGATTCAACGGTACGTTGTTTGAAGTCATCGCCGAAGTAGTTATACCATTTTCTGAACGGCTTAAAAGCATTTTCCGGATCAAACGGCCGTTTATAGTCACTAGCTTTGCATTCTTCACTACAACAGCCCTCCAAAATATGAGCGCCTTCTTCGCTACATACAAACAGTTTATTGCATTCCATATTGGCACAGTTAACGTAGGTATCAGCGGGCTTTCCTGTGATTTCGCATTGCGCAATGGGCTCCAGGTTTTTGGGATCTACCGGCACGATTAAACGGTCATCAAACACAAAACACTTTCCTTCAAAATGCTTGCCTTCTTCTTCTTTGGCGTAATTCAGAATCCCACCATGTAGTTGATTTACATCCTCCCAGCCTTTGTCTTTCATTAATACCGAAAACTTCTCGCATCGGATGCCACCGGTACAGTACATTAATACTTTTTTGTCTTTAGGGATGTTTGCTTCTTCCAGCCATTGAGGAAAATCGTAGAAATTTTCCAGATCAGGAGTTAAAGCCCCTTTAAAATGCCCTACTTTCGATTCGTAGTTATTGCGAACGTCAATCATCACGTAATCTTCGCCCGACTCCATTACTTGTCGCCATTCATTCGGTGCCAAATGCTTTCCACCTTCTTTTGGATTTACACCATCCATATGAAGCGAAACGATCTCTTCCCTAATTTTACATATCAGTTTTGCGAACGGAATATACTCTGATTGATCTTGCTTAAACTCGGTGTCTTCGAAACCGGGCAGCGACCATAAATAATTTTTGTAGGCATCAATTTGTTCTTTAGTACCTGCTGCTGTGCCATTAATACCTTCCCTTGAGATATAAATTCTACCTTTTAGCCCCAGTTCTTGACACTTTAATTTGTGCAGTTTTGTGAAACGCTCTACTTCTTCGATTGGGTTAAAATTATAATAAAGTATAACTTCGTACATTGTTTTTCTTTTGTTAAAGACGAGTTTGCCGATTACTTCGTTAGCAACCTCAAAAATAAGCAATTTCATTGAAAAAGACGCCACCATCTAAGCTACATCCATACTCATTTAAGCTACTTTGTACCAGCCTGTTAGTATGGTTGGCCGGTACTCCCGTTCTTGCACAAATAGTTGGGGTGCCTACAGAGGTAATAAATTCGCAAGAAGTGATTTTGCAGCATTTCGATAATTCTTACACCATCCTTCATACACATGACCATTCTTTTATCAAGTGCCTCACGCCTTTAATCATGTCTTTGAATAATGAACACTCTGAGCTGAATCCAGCTCTAAGAAAGGCTTTTAACGCTTTGGAATCACCCCGATCATTTTCTGCCTCCGAGTATATTTCGCCAGGAGGAAAATTCAGAATCCATTACGAAACCAGCGGATCTCATCGCGTACCCTCCGATGATTTTAACTCTAATGGAATTCCCGATTATGTGGAGGAAATTGCTGAGGCGGCCGATTCATCCTATCAGCATGAAATTATAACTTTGGGTTTTACCGATCCTATCGGAGATGGCGAAGTGTACGATGTATTTGTTCAAAACTTAGCTAATATCGGCGCTTATGGATTAACAAATAATCGAACTTCGGGAAGTTTTGCCTGTAATTCGAACGCGCCAGGAACTTGTATCTATATCGAAAACGATTTTACAGGATATCCCCCCAACACCGATCCGGAGGGAGATGTTATTGGCTCCATTAAGGTGACGATGGCGCATGAGTTTAAGCATGCCATTCAATTCGCACAAAATAACTGGCAAGGCAATGCCGATCGATGGGCCGAGATGGATGCCACATTGATGGAAGAAGTAGTGTATGACGATGTGAATGATTACTACAACTATATCACAGGCTTTGCCTCCGATCTATTCAACTTTCCTTCTACTTCGCTAACAGCCGGTTCCTACGAAGACATAACCTGGGCGCTGTATTTTTATGAGCGATTTGGACCATTATTTTGGACAGAAGTGTGGGAAGTGATCGAAGCTAACAACAGTGTTACTCTTTTGGATGCAATAAGAACAGTGTTAGTTATTGCAGGCGAATCGTACGATTTGGCAATGCTCGAATCGTATATGTGGCATTATGCCAGCGGACCTGAGCTATCAAGTACCAATTTTGGGTTTGAAGAGCGTTTAGAGTATCCTAATCCCAGAATTGCTGCTACCTACACCGAATTGCAACCCGAATTAACCGATACACTCTTTATTTCGCCATTTGCAGCTCGATATTATACGCTTGATAACGAGTTCAATACTATTTCAGCAGGTTATGTTAAGTTCGATTTTTATGTAGAAAATCCTGAGGTGCATCTCGGTTTAATAGCATATTTAACAGATGGTTCAACTCGCATTCAAACCGCAATTGGTACTCGCAACCGATTATCAGGAAGTATAGAAACCAATTGGCTCTATGATGAACTTGACAAGATTGGATTAGTAGTTATGAACAGCTCGGTTGATGAAAGCAATGGGTATGCTTTTCGGTTTACTGATTATTTTATTGCTGAAGACATACAGTTAGCCCAAAATTATCCGAATCCGTTTAATCCCCGCACAAGTATTAGGGTAACGATTCCGAGAAGACAAAATATTACACTCCGGGTTTTCGATTCTATTGGCAGAGAAATTCAAACCGTTTATAGTGGTACTATCGAGGCCGGATTTCATGACATCCTCTTTGATGCGCAAAACCTTTCTTCAGGGATCTATTTTTATCAATTAATCAGCGAAGACGGCATCAAAACAAAAGCAATGACGCTTATAAAATAGCGCGTTCTTTTAATCCGGCTAGGGGTGTCTCGAAGTCGGTTAAATTGATCGAAGTAATCGACAACATGCGTAGCATTTTTATCTCCATCATAGGAGCGGCTAATTCGCGCCAAGCAATGTATCCATCTTTAAAAATGAAATTGCTCGAATTTTTCTCTTCCAAAACCTGAACAGTTTCCTCTACCGTCAAATCTTGGGTATAGGCTAGAAGTCCGGCCATTAGAATATTTACCAACCCGAAGACCTTCGAATTGGTGGTGTAATCGTAGCTTGGAAAAGAATGTATATTATGCCCTGCAAATTTTAATGCTACGTTGGCATCGCGTGCGTACAGCATAACTTCGGCCAAAAACTCCGGTGTTGGAGCAGGCGTACAGTTCACTTTTAATCCCGAAAAAAGATAATTATCAATTTTTCGTTTAAGCACCGATTTATTGTGTACAGCAATTACTTTGATAATCTTTTTAGCCAGTTCAATTTCAATATCCTGCCCGGGAATTTCAAAATACACACGGTGAGGAAGCAGTCTTGAATCAGCAGAAGTTGTTACAACAGCTTCAATAGCTTTTACCAATTCCTCGGCATTAAAATTGTCGACACTTACTTTCGGCAATGTTAATTCCAGGATGTTGGTGCGCACTTCGCCCGGAAACCCTGAATGCGCCGAAAGAATATCTTTCTCAATATTCAGAACTGTGTTTTTGAATTCATGCAGTGTGTCTACAATGGGGCCAAAAATACAGAGGTTGAGCGGACCTTGTAGGCGATCTCGGCGATCTGCGAACTGAGCCAAATCGGGAATTTGCGAATATGGAATCACAAATCGAGACAGAATCCAACTATCTTCGCTATTGGTTATGCGGGTATATTCGCGCAGAGCGTCGCGCAAGGGTAAGCTTGCCGGCGGCTTTAGTGCTGCGTAATCTACCGCATCATTTAGTAATTGCTCTACTGATTTAGTCATAGGTAATGAATAATACGTATCCGTATTGGTTTGATGAAAAAAAGATTATGCTAATTTTTAAGTATTTTCGGCGCTTATGTTATTTGATTCTTTAGGTATTTTATAAGTAATTGATTCAAATTCTTACTTCGCATGGGAAAAATAGACACTATCAGGCAATTAAGTGAACGCACAGGCTTCACGCAACAAGAAACTGAACGAATTTATAATCGCTTGGTAGATATTTTATCGGACCATTTAGCCAATGATGAAGGTTTTACTTTGCCAAAAATCGGAAGTTTTCATTCTCGGGTTCGCGACAGCTATCAAACATACAATCCGCATTATAAGGGGATGATTCAGTTGCCAAAGAAAAAAGTGGTGCAGTTCACACAAAGTACAACGCTGAAAGATGAACTGAATGAGGGTTAATAATGAAAGATAAGGTAACACTCGCCGATATTGTTGAGCAGCTATCGGATGAAACATACATTTCGAAAACAGCCGCTCAAGAGTTCATCTCGCATCTTACCGAGGTTTTGCTCGACGATATTCAAGAAAAAGAAAAAGCAGCTATTACCAATTTTGGAAGTTTTACCGTAGTTAATGTTGCAAAGCGCAAGGGCGTAAATCCACAAACCGGCGAAACGATTACCATTCCTGCACATAAACGCCTTTCTTTTACTCCTTACAAGGCACTCGAAAAAAAGGTGAATCATGAATTTGATCACCTGGAAGCGCGCGTTTTAGAGGATAACTCGACCGAAGACAAACCGGAGAGAGAAACTTCTAAACCTAAGTCAGAATCAGATACAAACAGTGCCGAAGCATTATTCAATACATTAACTACTTCACCGGGTAAGCAACCGTCACCCGATGATGACCCTTTTAATTTTGAGGAAGATGAGGATTCCAACGAGGCTAAAATGCCCGAACCACAGGAAATCCCAGATACTGATGTAGCGTCTGAATCTGTATCCACACCCATATCCGAAGATGAATTACTCGACGATATTCTCGGACTTTCTGAAGAAGAAGACAAAAAAGCAGAAAACGATGATAAGTTTACGTATGAAATTCCTATATCATCATCTCATTTAGAAACTGACGATAGCAACCTAGGCCCTGATTATTCTACTGGAAAACAGCCTGAGCCTTCGTTTGAATTAGACGAAACTGAAGATTTGGAAGAAGATGAAGTCGTACTTGATGCTGATGTAGAAGAGGAGAAAAACTCAGCTTTAAAAACACCCGGGCTCCCAAATCGTGATAAAGCGGGAGTTTCGCCTACACTTCTTCTTGGTGTTGTTGGCGCATTTCTGATATTGATTATAGCCACATGGTTCTTATTCTTCCGAACCGATTCTCAGCCTCAAACGGCTGATTCATCCACTCCACCTTCCGCTCAAGCTGATCCTATTAATGACCCATTGGCTTTTGAACCTCCGGCTGAATCGGAAACGACAACATCTGAAGCCGATGCAGAATCTGAAAGTCAGGTTATCCCAATGATTGCTGATGATGTGGACTTATCAGAGAATCCCGGCGAAATGATGTCCATCGAACAAAGCGAACCTCAGATTGAGCTACAGGAAGTGCTTGAGGTAACTTATACCACCAGTTCCGGCGTTTGGATTTATGAAATTGCCCGACAAACATACGGAAACACACGCTTGTGGCCATTGATTTTTCAAGCGAACTATACAACAGCAAACGATCCGGACCTCATCTTACCAAATATTAATCTTAACATTCCTAAGCTTGACGGCACCACAGATAATCCTAGTTCGGAAGATTACCGACGTTTGGCTGATGCCGCCCGATATGTTGCCGTTGCCTACGAACAAGCAGGTAATTCGGCGCAAGCTGAAGAATACCGTAAGGCAGCCAATTGGTACGAATCTATGCGCTAGTAATCAGATCAAGAATAATGGAATCGGCTACTTTTAATCCATCGGGAGTTAAAGCGATGCGGTCTTCATTATGCAAAACAAAGCCATCTTCTTGCCTTCTGTTTAAATAATCGCGCTGTTTTTCGCTTAATGAATATGCATATCGGTTTTTGAGTTCGTCGTAGCCAACTCCTTGTTTTGTTCTTAACCCCAGCATTAACCGCTCTTCAGCCAGCGAGGTTAAGTCCAAAGTTTCAATTTCCACTTTCTGATTTATTGGATCACTTATATATGATTTTAGATCAGATTCGTTGCGCCAGCGCTGAGCTTGCGCCCTATCTGCATCCCACCAAAGTGAATGTGCTGCCGGACCCAACCCCAAGTAATTCCGGTGCGACCAATACGCTGAATTGTGTACTGCTTCGTGACCGGGTTTGGCGTAATTGCTAACTTCATATTGATGGATTCCTGCATCAGCTAATCGAGAAACAACGGTATCAAAATGTGTGGCTACCTGATCGTCTTCCGAAGCTATGATGCGCCCTAATTCAACTTGTTTCCCCAATCGGGTGCGCGGTTCCACTGTGAGAGAATAGGCTGAAATGTGCGGCGGGTTGAAACTGAGCAAAGTTTCGATATCACTTTCGAGCACTTCCTGCGACTGTCCCGGATTGCCATAAATCAAATCAACCGTAAAATTATCAAATCCGGCCGTCGACAAATATTCCAGGCTTTTTAGCGCTTCTGTCCGATTGTGCGCACGATGCATAAACGCCAACAAACTTTCATCAAACGATTGAACTCCCATACTTGCGCGATTTACCCCAAGACTTTTTAATTCATTCAGATACTCTGGTTTTACATCATCAGGGTTCATTTCAACCGTAAGTTCTTCAACAGCTAGCTTAAATACTTTGGCTATCGCATTTAATATTTGTTCAAACTGATTCGCACTTAACAGCGATGGTGTTCCACCTCCAAAATACACCGACTTAACCGGCTCCTGTGTTATTCGAGAATCTCGATGAGATTCAATTTCTTTCACTAAAGCATCAACAAAGGCTTGTTTCTGATGATGGCGAGTTACGAAGTAGAAATCGCAATAAGAACAGGCTTGTTTACAGAATGGAATATGCAGGTAAAGTCCGGACATTTTGAAATATTCAATATTCAACACACAATATTCAAAGATCATTGAATATTGATATATGTTTATTCCTGCTTATAAAAAGGGTTTGACTCATACTCGTCTTTACCTGAATAAGCTCGGCTGTATTTCACATAATTCTGGGAATATTTTTGAATGGATGCGATTTCTATCTCACTTAGCTTGCGCACGGCTTTCGCCGGAGATCCCATATATAAATAACCGCTCTCCAGAGTTTTTCCGGGTGGAACCAGCGTACCTGCGGCAATTATTACATCCGATTGAATAACGGCTTTATCCAAAATGGTGGCATTTATTCCAATTAATACCCGATCGTGAATGGTGCAGCCATGAATTACCGCGCCATGACCGATAGTAACTTCATCGCCAATTAAGGTTGGGCCGGTTTGGTTCATCACATGAATGCATACATTATCCTGCACGTTCGAGCGTTTTCCAATGGTGATCTTATTCACATCGCCACGAATAGTAACATTAAACCACGCACTGCTTTCTTCTGCCATGGTTACATCGCCAATGATTTCTGCACTGTCAACAACAAAGGCTGTTGAATGGATATCGGGTGATTTTCCTAAAAACTCTCTGATCATAGTTTAGTTTATTGGTGAAAAGAAATAAGCCGCCATGAGTAGGGCCAAGGATGATATATAAAGTATCATGATACCGAAACTCTTGGCAATTGTCTTTATCCATCCTTCCCCAAAAGTTTTTTTAAGATAGGTAATGAAATAACCAAAAATGGCGATTTGAGCAGGTGTGCTAATTATGAGCGCCACAATTTGCACCCAGGAATCATCCGAAACTCGTTCCATCCAAATGGTAAACAGCTCAATGCTCATCAGAACAAACCAAACGGAGTGAATATGGAGTGCCAGTATCAGATGCTCAACATAAAACGCTTTCTTTTTCCTATAAAAGAGTCCAATCAGCCATGCAAAAAGTGGTACTAAGAAAAACAGCCCGTACTGAACAATGGTAGGAAGATCACCGGCATTTCCTTCATCGTTATTAAAGTTGATGAAGAACACCTGCGAGCTGTCGATTAAGCTCACCATCAAAAAATAGAATACGCTTATTGAAATGTAAATTCGGATGGGTGGAAGATAACTTGCTCGTTTTCCGGCTAGATATTCGGTAGTTACCTTACCTGGCTTGGCAAATAAATGCTTGATGGTAATGAACCATCTGCTGTCTACATTAAATAAGGTTTCTACCGCATCGCTCAAAAAAACGCGAAGTGGTTGCTTTGTGGCCTGTGCTTTTTGCCCGCAAACCGCGCAATAATGCTCCACTTTTTCCGAGCCACAATTTAGGCAGGTTTGGGTTGTTATTTTTTGGCCAGTACTCATCACCCGAAAATAAAAAAGGTTTCGATTGAAACAACCGAAACCTTAAATAGAAACTCGAACTGGATTGTAGTTAATCCATATATCCTTCAACAATAGCCTTGAATTCCGGATAACTACCAGGGTTTTTCTCAAGCTTTTCGCCTTCAATGAAAAAAGTTGGAGTAGAATTCACGCCCAATTCCATTCCCTCACGTCGATCAGAGATTACAATTCGATTCATATCAGCTGAATTCATATCTGCTCGGAATTTTTCGACATCTAAATCCAACGATTGCGCATATCCGATGAAAATATTTTCGGCATTTCCTCTGCTCCACTGCGATTGGCCCGCAAAAATTAGATCGTGCATTTCGTCGTATTTGCCCTGTACACGAGCAGCTTCGGCCGAACGCGCAGCCACTTGAGCATAGGGGTGAATGCTCAACGGAAAATGCTTAGCTACAACTTTAACATCAGCACCTAAATCTTGTTTAAGTTGCTTTAGGAATGAATGATAGTATGCACAAGCGGGGCACTCATAGTCGCTATATTTTACGATGGTTACCTTAGCTTCAACTTGCGATTCGGTCTGCGTATCAGCAGCAGTTGTTGATGGCGCATTGTTCATAGTTTGCGCATTATTTTCTGTTTTATTGCACGCGGCAAAAACCAACAAAACAGCAAAAAGGCTTACAAATAAATTCTTCATAGATCAGTTTGGGTTTAATTCTTTAGGTCGATGTACCTTTTTAAAATGTCGATTTAAGATACTGTCTATTTTCTCAATTATCTCGGGGATATGATGTTCTTTTACATCCCTACCAAAGGAAAGTCGCACAAACTCTCGCGCCTCTTCATCACTTCTACCCAGCGCCTTCATTGTTCGGTTCGGGCGATCGGAACCAACCTGACAAGCACTGCCGGTTGAAATTGCCAGCCCTTGTTGGCTGCATTCCAGCATCAGGAACTGACCTTCAATCCCCGGAAATCGAGCGCCCAGTATAAAGGGCGATTGTGAATCTGCGCTCCCTTCAATCACAACTTCATAGGGTAATTTTGATAAACCATCAATCAATGCTGTTCTAAACTGTGCAACCTGTTCGCGCGCATCTTCCATCTGCTGAATGTTCAACTTCGCTGCGGTTGCAAAAGCGGCAATTCCGGGCACGTTCGAAGTACCAAAGCGAATAGCTTTTCTTTGATCGGGATCCTCAAATAATGGCTTCCAATCTACTTCCTTTCTCATCCAGAGCGCGCCCACACCTTTTGGCCCATGAATCTTATGCGCAGATATCGTTAGTGCGTCCAATCCCCAGTTTTCGGGATTTAGTGGAAGCTTTCCGAAACTTTGTACACAATCTGAATGGAATCGGATGTCTTTCCCGGCAATAAGTTTACTGATTTTTTCTAAAGGCTGAATCACACCCAGCTCAGAATTAACATGCTGTATACTTACCAGCGCAGTTTGCTTAGAGATGAGATCCTCAAAATGCTCAAGGTTCAATAATCCGTTTTCGTGTACATCCACCCATCGTATTTCATAGCCTTGCGATTCGAGTCGCCGAAGTACATTTATCACCGAAGAATGCTCCATCTGTGAGCTGATGATTTCTCTACGATCATCATTTCTTCCATCTAACAAAGCCTGAATAGCCAAAAAATTTGCCTCTGTTGCCCCCGAGGTAAACACTACATCACCAGGTGTTTGACTTATTGATTGGGCAATTACTTTTGTGGATGCATCCAGCACTTGCCGGGCATTCGAGCCGATATCATGCAAACTGCTTGCATTGCCATAGTATCGCGTAGAAACCTGTTGCAACACCTCCATCACTTGCGGGTGAATGGGCGTAGTGGCTGCGTAATCAAGATAGATCATTAAACTCGTTCTTATAGATGAAAACCGGTATCTTCAACGGTCCAAAAATAACTACTTTCGTTCAGTTAAACCTGTTTTTCGTGCATAACCATCTCTATAAAAAAATCGTTGAAAACTCGCTCCTCGAAGATCTCGGTATGGGCGATATCACCACTAACTCGATCTTTGATTCCTCTCAAATTGCCAAAGGATCTTTTCGTGCAAAAGCACCCGGCGTAATTGCGGGATTAGAAGTGCTCAATACTGTGTACTCTTTTTTTGATAGCGATGTACGCATTGATTTATCAGTAAATGATGGCGGATTGGTAACCGATCAACAAATTATTGCCGAGGTGGAAGGTCCGGTAACAACGTTACTAAGTGGCGAGCGTGTAATCTTGAACATTTTACAACACATGAGTGGTATTGCTACCAGCACACGCGAATTGGTTCGATTGTTAAACGACCCAACTATTGCTGTGGTAGATACCCGAAAAACTCTCCCCGGTTTGCGCGGACTTCAGAAATATGCGGTTACCTGTGGAGGCGGTAAAAATCATCGATTTCGATTGGATGATGGGGCAATGATCAAAGACAATCACATAAAAGCAGCCGGTTCCATCACCAAAGCTATACAGCAAATTCGAGCCAAAGCCGGGCACATGGTTTCTATTGAAGTAGAAACGGAGAATAAAGCACAAGTGTTGGAAGCAGTAGAAGCAGGTGCCGATGTAATTATGCTGGATAATCGAAGCCCGGAAGAAGTTCGGGAGTTTGTGAAGATCATACCCGACCATATAACCGTTGAAATTTCGGGAGGCATAAATCCTTCCAATATCGCAAGCTACAAAGGTTGTGGCGCCGATATTATTTCTGTGGGATGGATCACACATTCAGTAAAAGCATTGGATATAAGCTTCAACTTAAGCACTAGTTAATTTAAAACTCGTAAGTAACGTATAATGCATTTTTTTGTATTTTTGATGCCCGTTACGCATTCCTGTTTCGTGATTTTTTGCGACAACCAACATTGATATGGACGTATTAGAACTTTTAGAAATTGAATCTGAAGTAAGCCTTCCTAAGCGCTACTCAACCCTTTCAGCGGAAGAAATGGAAGCCAGAGTTTTGGAGATAAAAGCGCAATTCGGAGATCGTTTATTTATTCCGGGACATCATTACCAAAAGGATGAAGTGATTAAATTCGCAGATGCGCGTGGTGACTCGCTGAAACTTGCCCAGATTTGTCAGACCAAACCAAACGCTGAATTTATTGTGTTTTGCGGCGTTCATTTTATGGCAGAAACGGCTGATATGCTTACCAATCCAAATCAAAAAGTGATTCTGCCGGATTTACGCGCCGGCTGCTCTATGGCTGATATGGCCGATATCGAACAGACAGAAATTGGCTGGAAGAAAATGCAGGAAATTTGGGGCGATACTATTCTTCCTCTTACTTATGTGAATTCGACCGCTGCCATTAAAGGATTTGTAGGCAAAAATGGAGGCGCATGTGTTACCTCAGGAAATGCCAAAAAAATGTTGGAATGGGCGTTCACTCAAAAAGAACGCATTCTATTCTTACCGGATCAACATTTAGGTAGAAATACAGCCTTCGATTTAGGCATTCCGCTTGAACAAATGGCGGTGTATGCCCCACTCAGCGGCGAATTTGAATATGAAGGCAAATGGGAAGATGTAAAAGTGATTTTGTGGAAAGGGCATTGCTCGGTGCACGAGAAATTTAATGTGCAGCACATCCAAAATCTGCGAAAGCAAGATTCTGAAATCAATATTATTGTACATCCTGAATGTACCTACGATGTGGTTCAGGCTTCTGATTATGCGGGCTCTACGAATTACATTATCGAAACCATCAAAAATGCACCGGCCGGCTCGAAGTGGGCCATTGGCACTGAAATGAACTTGGTGAATCGAATTATCGACGAACACCCCGACAAAGAAATCGTGAGTTTGAATCCGTTTATGTGTCCGTGTTTGACGATGAACCGCATTGACCTTCCGCACCTATTATGGAGTTTGGAGAAATTGGAACAAGGTGAAGTGGTAAATCACATAACAGTACCGGCTGATATCACCAAAAATGCAGTACTTTCGTTAGAACGGATGTTGGAGCGGAGTTGAGAAGTATTCAATAATCGACATTGAATATTCAATGTGCAAAGATTGATATTAGAATCCGTCATATCAAATTACTTACTAATTAAGCTTTTGTTTATCTAATAGGTTTTGTTAATTCTTAGCTATAGATAAATAAATGATTAAATCCATGGGTAAGTCTGCACTGTTTGTGCTTTTTATAAGCTTGCTTTCTATTAATTGTACCTTTTTCCAGTTTGAGGGTGAGGTGACTGCAGAAGCTAAAGAGCCTTTAATTTATATCCATAACGACACTAACCGAACCATCTTTTTTTTCGCCGGTGATGAAGACGATGGCGCTAGAATCTCAATAGACTTATCTGATCACTCAAATTGGCCGTCCGTAAAACCCGGATATACCTACGCCCTAAAATACTGCGAGTTAGCATGGTATGATGAAGGTGACACTAGAGCTTGGATTTACTGGAAAACAGCAAATGGTAAAAACGGCAGTTTAAGAGTAACCCTCCCCTACGAGTAATAAATTTTCCCCTCCCAATTAAAATTTGTCCCGTTTTTGAATACCGGTTTGTTATCTCCTTAAAACCATTACCTTAAAAATCCCACAAAAACCAACCGGAGTACAATAATGACCAATTTAGAGCGCGCTTACGATATCGTAAAAATGAGCATCGAGGGCAAAATGATGGAGGCCCTGACTAAATATTACCATGAAGACTCAGTAAAAGTAGAAGGAACCGGAGAAGTTACTGAAGGACTAGAAGCCAATATCAAATTT
The DNA here is from genome assembly GCA_965228545.1 of Balneolaceae bacterium. Lineage (GTDB taxonomy): Bacteria > Bacteroidota > Rhodothermia > Balneolales > Balneolaceae > HXMU1420-13. Next base: position 2,944,682 of record OZ245822.1, on the reverse strand, counting down.
CATGAGCAATGGGCAGCCGGAATCGAAGAAGTGCACGATAGCGGAATTACCAACGCAGCGGAAAATCCTGAGACCGGAGTAGTTCTGGTTGAGTCTTGGGCGGACATGACTTTCAAAGATGGTAATAGAATTAAAATGGAAGAGGTTGAAGTGCAAACTTGGGTAGACGGTAAAATTAAGCATATCCGTTTTTATTATGATACCAGCGGGATGGAAGAATGATTTAATGAGTAACTAACCAACTGTTAGTTGACCATTATTGCGAAAACTCTGAAAAGCAAAGCTAACCGGCTTTGCTTTTTTTATATCAATTAATGGTTGTAACTATATACTTAATTATTTATTGTCATTGAGTTTACATTCATCTATAGACATAAAAAAAATGACTAATTTAAAATCAATTATCCTTTTCGGGTCGGCTGTGATATTAATTTCATCATGTGCGTCTTCATATAAAAACATTTCTCCAAATAGCCTTAATTATGGGTCAACCAACTCAGATTCAGAAGTTAGTTTAGCATATCAGACCAATGTTCTGAGCAGCAGTGGAAACAGGAAATTGGCCAAAAAAGAGTCGCGTTCTTACGTAAAAGTTGTTGCAGTGCGAATCAAAAATAACTCTGATGAGACGGTGATTTTTGGCCAAGATGTTGCCTTAAAATCTGGCGGTACGTCATTAAGTACACTTACACCTCAACAAATTTCGAGCGAGATAAAACAGAATTCAGCCTCTTACTTGTTGTTTTTATTACTTACCCCAATGACGTTAGAAGTTGGAAATGATGATACCGGAGAAATTGACTCCTACAATATTGGTTATGCAGTAGGGCCCGGCCTTGCTCTTCTAAACATGGGTATTGCTGCAGGGGCTAACTCAAGTTTCAGAGCTGAGTTAGAAACATACAATATGATGAACCGTGAAATTGGCCCCGGAGAAACAGTTTATGGCTTAGTTGGGCTATCTAACTTTTCGTTTGGTAATATTGAATTAGTAGACATTCGTGATTAAAAAATTCCCTAAAATAAATTAATTCAACATTCTAAAAGCAGTATTTAACCGATGCTGCTTTTTTTATTGTTTCGATTTTCATTCTTTACCACATGAAATACCTCCTGCTTTTACTACTCAGCATTTTTATAATTACGTGTACCAATCGTTCTCCAGAGCGAACATCAGAAGAAAGCTCGGATGTTTTTATCACCGTACTCGGCATCGCCCAAGATGCAGGGTATCCACAGGCGGGTTGCAAAAAAGAGCAGTGCCAATTATTCTGGAATGGAAAAGAAGAAGCGCGCCACGCCACCAGTTTAGCATTAGTAGATTCCAACTCAGATAAATTTTGGATGTTTGAAGCCACTCCGGATATTAAACATCAACTAAGGGCAATTACAACGATTAAAAATGATCTCACGTTTGCCGGCATATTTCTTACGCATGCCCATATTGGCCATTATACCGGGCTTATGCACTTAGGCCATGAAGCGATGGGAGCAAAACAAATACCCGTTTTTACTATGCCTAGAATGGCTCAATATTTATCAACAAATGGGCCATGGAGCCAATTGGTGGATTTTGAGAACATCAACCTTACAGAACTGAGAGCTGATTCTGCCCTTTCATTAACCGATGGAATTTCTGTAACTCCATTTTGGGTTCCTCATCGCGATGAATTTTCAGAAACGGTTGGATATCGTATCACTAGCCCAAATAAAGCGGTACTTTTTATCCCCGACATTAACAAATGGGAGGTTTGGGATCGTGATATTATCGAAGAAATTGCAAAAGTAGATATCGCCTTTCTTGATGCTACATTTTTTGATGCTAATGAACTTCCCGGAAGAAATATGGCGGATATTCCTCATCCGTTTGTAGAAGAAAGCTTGAATTTATTTGCCGATTTACCAGACTCAGAAAAAGAAAAAATCACCTTTATCCATTTCAATCATACTAACCCGCTACTTCTCGACTCGCCCGAACGAGCTTTGGTTGAAAGTATGGGATTTAAGGTAGCCTACGAGGGCATGAACATTGCCCTGTAATTATTGCGAGCAACCGATATATCTAAAATATACCGGCGTTCCATCGGGTTGAATCATGGACGTCATATTTCCAAAATCATCGTAGCTGTATTGGTAATTAAACACACCCGATTCGTTCCGAGCTAACAGCACATTATTGGGTGAAAAAAAGCGTGCATCCGGAAAGTTTGTATCGGTGAAAAACGGAAGAAAGAGATTCTGCTGTGGACTAACGGCTGCATCATACTCAAAGGTGATGTCTTCGAACTTGTTAAAAATGCTGGGATCTTCTCTATCTGCAAAAAAACGCTCATTTCGTGTGATATTCCCATTTTGATCGGTAAAATAGTTCGAATATCCGGCGTAAAGTATTTGTCCATCGCTAGCCTCGCGATACAAATCAATCAAAATTCGATCGTTATTCGAGTAATCGATTTCGTGAATTAATCGAACACCGGAGCCTCCGAAATATTTCTCTACGCGTTTTGGGCGCTCATCCTCAAAGCTTACCGTCATGTAAGGAAAACGCAATTCGGTTTCGAGCTGATTTTTCACCACCAATGAGTCCACAAAGTATTGAAATTGAAAGGAAGCCACTACAAGCGGGTCTGCGTCCTCCCGTAAAAACTCTTGGCGCAGCTGATAAATTTGTCCACCAGAGATGGTTGTAAATATCAGACGACTGTCTTCAGCAAACTGGATTTCGTTTAGAATGCAGGAATTTTCAGGGGGTGCATTATTTACGGTACAACCATGCAAAGCAACAAGAATGCATCCTAAAAAAACTAATAAACGATGGTTGATCGACTTCAAATTTCTTATTTCTGGGCGTTTCTACAAATAAACTAAATAAATAGCGTAGAGATATCACAGAAATCTAGTTTTTAAAGTCAGCGTTCGGGGAATTATTGGATTATTAATTCCTAAACAAACTTAGGGCATATTGCCGGGAATGGCGTTAAAGTCCAGATTAATTGTGCTGTACTGACGCACGTACTCATCTTTGCCAATGTAAGCCTTCTTGAACACGGTACCTTCGAGGGTTCCTTTTATCCCTGTTTCGCTTTTTGCTTCGATGGTTAGTTGACCCGATTCGGAATAGTATATTTCGCTTCTGCTGGTTAATGCGCTGTAATAAAACAAGGAATAGCCTTCACGGTAAATCTGATTGATTTCATCAATGTTGTTTAAAGAATAGGTTCCTTCATCCGGCAGATCAGTGGATTTAATTCGAAGTACAATGTTTGTGGTATCGTATAAGCCACTTGCCGAGGAAAAAGCCAAATTGAACGTTGTGTCCACTACCGATAAAGTAAAACGGGCGCTTCCATTCAGCCCCTCATAATGCTGAGAGTTTTGGTCTACTCCTGCTTTGCCTGCAAAATAGCCCGGTAATATTGAGTTTCCTTCCGGTTCGGAATTTGAAGGAGAATCGGAGCAGGCCGAAAAGCCGATTATCAGAAACAGAACCGCAATTAAACTGAAATTTTTCATGAATGAATATTAGAGAGATTGATCACATTAATATAATTTATTTCAAATACTTAAGCTCAAGATTTATTGAAATAGCAGTTATTCTTTTCAAGAATTTGTAACCAATAATCGGCGCTCTAGGTAAACTTATTGGGTAATAGTAACTTTCAGAAAATTAACTGCACATAAACCTTTAGGATGGTACTTTTATTAGCACAAAAGTACCTGAGAATTGGCAGAACCTAATTCCCTGAATAGTTTCACATCAATAATCCTAACTAGTATTTAATTAATTATGCTAGCATTCTTTCCTTATTCAATCATAGCAGTTCTCGTCTTTATTTTACCCAGTACTATCGCTCTACTGTTATTCCAAATTGATTCAGACAGAAAAAACAATCACAAACTATATAGATTTACTTTAACTCCACTTTCGATTATCAGCTTCTTACTCCTATTGGGATTTTTATATGACTGGTACCAAACTCAACACTCTCCATCTTCATCTCTTGGGTTTGGATTAGGTGCGATAACTGTAGGGATTGTTTCAATTCTACTTTCCATTCACCAAGTACTTGTAAACGAAACGAGAGCAAGTTATGGTAAGGTTTGGTTGAGTGAAGCTGGTTTTATTAGTGCTATTGCTTTAGGCATATATTTCTATAACTATATCCCTCCTACACCAACCGAGTTCAGAAATACCATTACCATTGACGATGAAAAGTTTGATCTTATTAAAAGCTCAATTCTTAAATCTATGAAAGAAGAACACAAACAATCTGATGTGTATTCCTTTTTTTCCAGATCAATCGAACGAGAATTACGAATCAAATTTTTAGACTTTTACTTCGATAGCAGTCACTCTAAAGTCTTATTTACCGCTATAGACAGCGTAAAGATAAACTTCGAGAATGTAAACTTGAATGAGCAATCATCCGATGGAAATCTCTACTACCCTTTTGTTTTAAAAGGGCAGCGTAATTCTGATTCTACATGGGCGATATCAAAAATCGACGAATACCATACTGTAGTTTCATTCAATCTTAAGTCGTTAGAAAAAAGTCTGAAAAAATTCTCCCATCGGGAAATGGCACATCTTGACAATTATGAAAACGGGGAATTGATCTTCCAATACAATATTGATGATATTAGAATATTTGAAAGCGCATTATTTGATGAATAACTGAATAAATATAAATCTCTCCAATTTTTAAACCTTCAATAATTCTTAGGCCTTCTTTTGGAAGTCGGCATTGGTTGGGTGCAGGAATAGCAGTTTTTCTTTTCAAGAATTTGTAACCAATAATCTGCTCGCGCTGTCGATTAATTGGATAAACATATTTCTCTGATTAGTTTCAGATCAAAATTTACAGACATGAAACGAACTGCTCTCCTACTTTTTACACTCTTTCTAACTCAAACTCTGTCCGCACAGTACTTCCCGGGAAATTGGGGCGATTGGGAAACACGTACTCCCGAAGATATGGGCTTTAATGCTGATTCGATATCAGCGGTTATTGAATATGCGAAAGCTAATGAGACGACCAATCCGCGGAGTATGGAAGAAAACCATTATGGGACTTTTGGTAGGGAGCCATTTGGGGATGGAGTTGGTCCGTTCAAAGACCGGGGCGATCAGACCGGCATCATCATTAAAAACGGATACATCATCGCCGAATGGGGTGAACCGTTTCGGGTGGATATGACACATTCCGTAACCAAAACTTTTCTAAGCAGCACTGTGGGCATTGCCTACGATATGGGATTAATTCGAGATGTGCATGATCTGGTAGATCCATACATGGCGCCGATTTTAATGGCAGAAAATTTTGACGGAACTCAATTCAAAGCCAACGATTTCAAATCACCTAAAGTGATGGAGCCATTTAAAGACGAACATAATTCGAAAATAACCTGGGATCATCTACTTCGGCAGACTTCCGATTGGGAAGGAACTCTTTTTGGTAAACCCGATTGGGCCGATCGCCCCGACAGAGATCGTTCAACCTGGCTTACCCGTGAACGCCACGAACCAGGCACCGAATGGGAATACAACGATGTTCGGGTAAATCTACTGGCTTTAGCCGCAATGAATGTACTTCGCAAACCTTTACCTGTGATTCTCAGAGAACACATGATGGACAAAATCGGCGCTTCCCCAACCTGGCGATGGCAAGGTTACGAAACAAGCTGGGTAGTTATCGATGGGCAAATGATGCAAAGCGTAAGTGGTGGCGGACATTGGGGCGGCGGCATGTTCATATCTGCAAGAGATCAGGCTAGATTAGGCTTACTCACTTTAAATGATGGAAACTGGAATGGCGAACAGATCATCAGCAAAGAATGGATAGCGTTATCTAAAACTCCCACTAAAGCGAATACCGGTTACGGCTACATGAATTACTTTTTGAATACTGATCAAGAGGCAATGCCAAGTGCTCCCGAATCTGCGTTTTGGCATTTAGGCGCTGGAACCAACATGGTGTACTGTGATCCCGAAAACAATCTGGTGATTGTGGCGCGTTGGATCAATCGGGATGCCATGGAAGGAATCGTAAAACGGGTAATTGGAGCTATGGAAAACTGAGGGATTAGTTTTGAGTGTTGGGTTTTAAGTGATTGATAAATATTGTTATATATGTGATAAATAATCTCAATTTTTGTAATGTGAGTATTCAATTCTTTACAGTTGAAAATTGTAAAATCAATCAACTGTTCTATCTTCCTTAAAACAAACGAACCCATTTTTGATGAGCAGCATCCAAAAAACAGCCATAGTACTTGGCGCTACCGGATTGGTAGGATCTCAGCTTCTTCAACAACTTCTGTCGGATGATCGGTATGCGTTGGTAAAGGTTTTTCATCGCCGATCAACCGGGGTTACCCACGAAAAGCTGGAAGAGCATGTCATCAACTTTCATGAAATGAAAATCTGGAAGCATTTAATTATTGGTGATGAGCTATTTTCAGCACTAGGAACCACCTTAAAAGCAGCCGGATCGAAAGAAGCGCAATATGAAGTGGATTACGAGTATCAACTGGATGTTGCCAAATACGCACAAAAAAACGGGGTTCAATCGTATGCATTATGTTCCTCATTAGGCGCTACTCTATCCACAAAAAACTTTTACCTGAATATGAAGGGTAAATTGGATAACAAAGTGCAAGAACTGGGTTTCGAGAGTCTTGTTATTGTCCGTCCCTCTCTTCTTCTGGGCGATCGAAAAGAAATGCGAGTTGGAGAGAAAATCGGTGAACCACTTTTAAAACTAGTTACCAATATCCCACCTTTCAAAAAATACAAACCCATTCATGTTCGGGATGTAGCCAAAGCTATGGTCAATGGGTTAAACTCCGATGCCCAACAAGTGATTTATGAAGGACTAGAAGTGCATGAGTTAGCAAAATGATCTACAACATTCAGTCTGATAAATTTCAGGTTTCCATTCATCAAAGTGGACTAGAATTAAGCTCCATCAAACATAAGAAAACGGGTACCGAGTACCTGTGGCAGGGAGATTCTAACTATTGGACCGGCCAGGCTCCTGTTTTATTCCCGATAATTGGGGCACTGAAAAATGGCACTACTTTATTTGATGGCAAGCCATACCAGATTCCAAAACACGGAATTATTCGGCACTCGACCAAAGCAAAAGTTACCGAGCATCTTGATGATTCCATCACTTTTCAATTTCATTGGGATGAAGAAACGCTGCACCAATTCCCATTTCGATTCATTTTTAACCTCTCGTTTAGTTTGAAAGGAAATCAGCTGAATGTAACACATACCATTCATAATGCTGATAAAGAACCAATGCCTTACCAACTAGGCGCTCATCCGGCATTTAACTGTCCGCTTAATAATCAGGGTGAGTATTCCGATTATTTTCTCGAGTTTCCGGTAAATGAAACCGCTCAAACTTGGTTAATCGATGACAATGGCTTGCTTACCGATTCAACCGAACCTATTTTTGATTCAAGTAAAATACTACGGCTCCACAATCATCTGTTTGATAACGATGCGCTTATTTTCAAGGATTTGAACAGTAAATCAGTAACTCTTAAAAGTGATGAACTTGGTGAAATACTGCGAGTCGATTTTGATGATTTCCCTTATTTGGGAATCTGGGCTAAACCGGGAGCGCCGTTTATATGCATCGAACCTTGGCATGGAATTACTGATCACCAAAACACCGATGGCAACTTTTTAAGCAAGGAAAAGCTACGTTTTCTTGAGCCTGAAAATGAAGAAACTCTGGGTTATCAGATTACGCTATTTGATCAGTAATGATTGGTATAGTGAACGTAAATCAAGGCTCAAATTCGTAATAAAGCTTCAGATTCCTGCCTTCGCAGGAATGACTTTGATATCTTTATCAGAAGTCTTTTCCAAAAGCAGATCAGCAATTCGTATTTCGTAGATCTAAATTCGCTTATTCGTAATTCTTCCCCGTTCTTTTGTTTTCCTCTCCTTTTCCTCTACATTTTTGGGCGAATCAAAAAATCTTTTGCTCAATGAAAAAACTACTTTTTGCTCTACTACTACTTTTGCTGTTTATCGCACCTGATATCAGTGCCCAAAGTTCTAACCTAAAAATCATCATCGACCAACGTGCCGATGAATTGGAAAGCCAGGTGATCGAGTGGCGGAGATATTTCCATGAAAACCCGGAATTATCGAATCGAGAATTCAATACTGCTGCAAAAGTAGCCGAGCATTTAGAATCACTTGGGCTTGATGTACAAACCGAAGTTGCACACACCGGTGTTGTAGCACTTTTAGAAGGCGGCAAACCCGGCCCGGTAGTTGCTCTACGCGCTGACATGGATGCGCTGCCCGTACTCGAACGCAACGAATTGCCATTCAAATCAGTAGCCAAAGGCATGTATCAAGGAAAAGAAGTTCCGGTGATGCATGCTTGTGGACATGACACGCACATCGCCATTTTGATGGGAGTGGCTCAGATTCTTACCGAAATGAAAGACGAACTTGCGGGAACTGTAAAATTTATCTTTCAACCCGCTGAAGAAGGCGCTCCCGAGGGCGAAGAAGGTGGAGCTAAATTAATGATTGAAGAAGGTGTACTCAAAAATCCTGATGTAGATGTAATCTTTGGTCTACATATAAATGATGCCACTCCGGTAGGTATGATCAACTATCGAGATCGTGGAATCATGGCGGCGGTAAACAGTTTCGAAATTACGGTAAAAGGGAAGCAAGCGCATGGTTCTGCTCCATGGACCGGAATCGATCCAATAGTAACGGCGTCTCAGATCATCAACAATATTCAAACCATTGTTAGCCGGAATCTTCCATTAACCACACAAGCAGCGGTTATAACCATCGGGCAAATTCATGGTGGAGTGCGAAGTAATATAATTCCCGAAGAAGTGTATATGGAAGGCACGATCCGAACCTTGGATGCCGGAATGCGCGAAAAGTTATTCGAACGTCTCGAAACCATTGTTACCAATACCGCTGAAAGTAACGGTGCTGAAGCGATTTTAAATATCCGCGAAGGTTACCCAATTACCTACAATGATCCTGAACTAACAGCGCTGATGGTTCCAACGCTTGAGGAAGTAGCCGGAGCTGAAAACGTAAACTATATCAATGCGATTACCGGAGCTGAAGACTTCTCGTTTTTCCAGGAAGAAGTGCCTGGATTGTATTTCTTTGTTGGTGGAATGACACCGGGAACCATTCCGGCCGGGCATCATACTCCCGATTTTTTCATTGATGAAGCCGGCTTAAAGCTGGGTGTTCGGGCAATGAGTAACTTAGTAATCGATTACTTTGATAAATCAGCGGGGCAATAACATGAGACTACTAATTATTTCAATTCTGGTTCTGATCCTTCCTGGATTATCTTTTGCACAATCATTAAACAATACCGAACAGTCGATTCTTAATTCGGTGGATGCGAGTTATGATGAAGCACTGGAATTTCTGATCGAAAATGTGAATATGAATAGCGGATCTATGAATCCTGCCGGTGTTCAAGCACTTGGAAAGCGATATATCGAGGCTTATTCGAATCTTGGATTCGAAACGGAATGGGTTGATCAAAGTGAGGTAAATCGCGGTGGGCATTTCATAGCCAGAAAAAAAGGAAACTCTGGACTAAAACTGCTGCTTATCGGACACTTAGATACGGTTTTCGAACCAGATAGTCCTTTTCAAAAAGCTGAAATGACTTCCGATACTACCCTTGCCGGCCCCGGAATTGCCGATATGAAAGCCGGAAATGTGATGATTTTATACGCACTCAAAGCTTTAAATGAGGCCGGAGCACTTGAAGACGCTACCATAACTGTTGTGTATACGGGCGATGAAGAAAAAGCGGGAAAACCAACCTCTATTTCTCGTTATCATTTAGTAGAGGCGGCCAAACAATCTGATATTGCACTCGGGTTTGAAACTGCCAGCGGTTGGGATTATGCTACGGTTGCCCGAAGATCATCCAACTCTTGGAACATCGAAATAACCGGCGTGCAAGCCCACTCTTCGGGTGTATTTTCCGAACGTGTTGGTGCGGGCTCGGTGTACGAAGCTGCTCGAATTTTGAATCGTTTTTATGAAGAGTTGCACGAAGAATATCTAACCTTTAATGCTGCTATGATTGTTGGTGGAAACGAGGTTACGTTCGACGAAGAACAGCTGAAAGGCAGTATGAGTGGTAAAACAAATATTGTACCTAAAAAAACGATTGTTCAAGGCGATCTTAGGTATTTAACAGAAGAACAGGGAGAAAGAGTGGTTAAAAAAATGGAAGCTATTGTTTCTGAATCTCTCCCTCAAACGGAATCAGTTTTTCGATTTAATCCCGGATATCCACCTATGGCTCCCACCGAAGGCAACATGAAAGTTTTAGAAGTTTTGAGTGGCGTAAGTGAGGACATGGGAATTGGACCTGTTGAAGCTTATGATCCCGGCCGCCGTGGAGCCGCCGATATTTCTTTTGTAGCAAGTTACGTTCACGGACTAGATGGTTTAGGAGCAATGGGAGGAGGTGCGCATAGTCCACGTGAGTACTTGCATTTACCATCGTACAAAAAATTAACTCAACGTGCGGCTTTACTAATTTACCGCCTAATCCAAATGGACGAACTTTAAAATTATGCGAATTCTACTGCTCGTACTCATTCTGCTAGGCAACTCAGCACTACAAGCTCAAACACTTGACAACAAAATTGCTGAAGCTGATGCTTTGGTAAAAACTTTCGTTGAAAGTAAAAACCTCCCGGGAATGGCTGTTTCCATTTATTTGGGAGACGCTATGATTTGGAGCAAAGGTTTTGGTTATGAGAATATTGAAAACCAAATTCCTGTAGATCCATCATTAACTAAATTCAGAATCGGGAGTGTATCCAAAACACTAACCGCTGCTGCAATGGGTGATTTGATGAAAAAAGACAGGCTCGATCCTGACACCATTGTTCAAACCTATGTACCAGATTTTCCAAAGAAGGAGTTTGATATTACCGTTCGACAGGTTGCAGGTCATACCGCCGGAATTCGCCATTATCGAGGCATCGAGTTTATGAGTTCTAAGTTATTTAAAACGGTAGATGAAGGTCTTGCCATTTTTGAAGATGATCCTTTGCTTTTCGAACCGGGTACTCAATACAGCTACTCAAGCTATGGCTGGAATTTGATTTCGGCGGTGATTGAAGGCGCTTCGGAAGAGGATTTTCTCGGATATATGAAACAATACGTTTTTGATCCACTCGAAATGAATAACACCGTACCTGAATGGACCAATCGAGAAATCCCGAATCTCACCACTTTTTATGTACCCGATGGCGACGGAAACAACGTGGCTCCGTATGTTGATAATTCCTATAAATGGGCCGGTGGCGGTTTTGTAGGCACCACCGAAGATTTAATTAAGTTTGGGAAAGCATATCTCGACTTCGATTATCAACCTAAAAGAGTACATACCGAGTTAATGACCTCGCTTACTTTATCAAATGGCGAATCTACAAATTACGGTATGGGCTGGCGAACATGGACACACAATGGAAATACCTGGATTGGACATTCGGGCGGGTCTGTAGGTGGAAGCACTATGTTTCTGATTAACAAAGAACACCAGATGGTGATTGCTTACACCATTAATCGTTCAAGCGTTGGGTTCGATGATCTGCATTGGAAACTGGCAGATATATTTTTGGACTAATTTATTCTTGCCATATTCATTCCGTAAAAAGATTGAAGATTAGAAATTTGTCCATATCTAACTTAAAAAGTTCTTTTCCTGCGAAGGAGAAGACAGAAGAGATCGGAAGAACAGTTGAACTTCGAACACTCGAACATTGAAGAGTTACGAATAAGCGAATGTAGATTTATGAAGTACGAATTGGAGGTTTTCGAATTTTGTATTGTTGATCTGCTTTTAGAAAATGACTTCTGATCGTAATATAAACGTCATTCCTGCGAAGGCAGGAATCCAATGCTTTTTAAAGAATCAAGAAATTGATTTACATTCACGATAACAACTTCGGAAGAACAGTTGAACTTCGAACACTCGAACATTGAACGTCGAAGAATTACGAATAAGCGAATGATGATTTACGAAGTACGAATTGGAGGTTTTCGAATTTTGTATTGTTGATCTGCTTTTAGAAAATGACTTCTGATCGTAATATAAACGTCATTCCTGCGAAGGCAGGAATCCAATGCTTTTTAAAGAATCAAGAAATTGATTTACATGCACGATAACCACTTCGGAAGAACAGTTGAACTTCGAACACTCGAACATTGAACGTCGAAGAATTACGAATAAGCGAATGATGATTTACGAATTACGAGTTATAGCTCCTTTACACATTATTAACCTTACTTAAGACTCATATGTCATTCCTGCGAAGGCAGGAATCCAATGCTTTTTAAAGAATCAGAAATACGAAATAGAAAATCCATCTAACTTTAAATGCTCTATCCAACAACCTGGAAATCTTACGAACTCATCGACATCGGTGAGGGGCGAAAACTCGAACGCTTTGGAGAACTTGTGGTTGATCGACCGGAACCGGCGGCAACGGGTAAAAAGGGTTCCGCTAATTTGTGGGATGAAGCCACCCTTCGCTTTACCGAGCAAAAAGGGCAGAAGGGTAATTGGAACCGAGCCATCCCAGATTTTCAGATCGATTATCGAATTCAAAAGAAAAAACTACGTTTTCAGTTAAAAGAAACGGCCTTTAAACATCTTGGAATATTCCCGGAGCAAGCGGAAAATTGGGAGTTTATTGCCGAACAGTGTCTTCGTATTTCAACATCAACAGAACAACCTCGAATTCTCAATTTGTTTGCTTACACAGGTGGAGCTTCATTGGTAGCTGACCAATTCGGGGCAAAAGTCACCCATGTTGATTCCTCGAAAACGGCCGTGAACTGGGCACGTGAAAATGCCGAATTAAACGGCATAGACTCCATTCGCTGGATTGTGGAAGATGCTCGAAAATACGTGGAGCGTTGCATCAAGCGTGGAGAAACCTATCACGGAATAATTCTCGATCCGCCGATTTTTGGGATGGTACCCAAAGGAAAAAACTGGAAGTTGAACGACGACTTAGAACCTCTGCTTTCCAACATCCTCGAAATTCTGGAAAAAGATAATCATTTTTTTATTCTGAACACCTACTCCCCACAACTCCCGCTTTCCGATCTGAAACCATTACTTCACAGGATTCGAAATTGGCCCAAAAACTTTGAAGCAACTACACTCGGACTGAAAACCACAACCGGCAAAGAACTGGAATTAGGAAATTTGGTTCGATTTGCATCAACATAAAAAAGTGAAGAACGACGGTCCTTCACTTTAAAGCTTACCAAACCGAGTGGTAGTTAATTTTCTTTGTTCTTCATTTCTTTCACAATGTGTTGCTTCACTTCTTCTTTGGAAACGTCTTGGTGGCGCTCCGGAGTTAATCCATCGTACAAACCTTCCACATTTCGTTTTACTTCAAAAGCATCCTTTTCATCAATTTGGATACGAAATACTGCATGTTTGGAACCGTCTTCATGTACTTCAACGTCTACTTTTTCGGTAACCGATGAGTTTTCGTGAAGGAATGCATTAATCTTTGCTGCAATTTGAGCCTGAGTTAGTTTAGGGTCAATTTTAACATCGAAGGTTTTATACATAGCACTTTCAAAGAAGGTTCGCTCAACGGTTTCTTCGATCGGAAGTATATCAATCTCGGTAAAAGTGAGTGCAGCTTTCAAGGCGTTTGCTTTATCTTCTGCAGCGGTGATATTGGCTTCCGGCAATAGCACAACTACTTCCGTTAATTGTTGGGCATTCGTGGTTTCTCCGCCGGGCAGAATTTCTTCGTGTAATACCGGAATCATCTGTATTTCCTGCAGATTTATGGCTGAAAGCGCTGCTACTTTTCCTTTACCGGTTTCGGGTTGTTCGGTAATTAATCCCCGAATCATATATCCGATTTCTTCTTCCTGCTCAACAGGAACCGTGCAGGCAACCAATACTAAGGCTGCAATTAAAAATGAAGCTGCAATTTTATAGAATTGTCTCATGTCGTTAGGTTTTTTGGATTGCTGATCCAGCCATGGTCCTAACTTTTTCAACGATTCGGAGTGATCGTGCTTTTTGTATGTATTGAATGCATTTGATTCGTTCATCACACTACCCCATCGATTTGAATTGGTTAATAAGTTTAGAAGTTTCATGGTACAGATCGCTTGTTTCTAGTTTTGTTGATGCCGGAATTGCCGAGCCGGAGCCCGATTCTTCCATCTGTTCCATGATTTCCCGCAACTTGGTGCGTGTTCGGCTTAATCGACTTTTTATGGTCGATTCACTTCGCTCTTCTTGAATGGCTGTGATTTCCCTGATCGAAAATCCGCCAAGCTCAAACAATAACAGCGCGGCTCGTTCTTTGCTTTCCAGTGTTGATAATGCAGCCATCAAATGCTGATTTTCTTGAAAAAAGTGATCTTCATAAATTTGAAAATCTATTTCTTTTGCTTCAGATTGGCGCACAAACCGTTTCCAAAAAGGTAGGCGAACGGCATTGTAGAAAGTCCGCGTGATGATCTGAAAAAACCAGCTTTTGAATTTCTCCGAATTGTTGAGGCTATCGATGTTCTCATAAGCTTTCAGTAACGATTGCTGCATGATTTCTTCCGCCTCAGCCATTTGTTGTCCGGCACATAACGCTCTGCAATAGTTTACAGCATCGTTATAAATCGGCTTCAATAAGTGGGTGAATTCAGTATTCGTCAACACACTTTGTTTTAGGATTTCATGGTTTTGCGCGCGCATTCACGCATAAGACACCGGGCGGGCAGTAAAAGTCGCATAGTTTTTATATAATTCTGTAAACATATTAAAGCTCCTTATGGATACTAGATGAAACGTATCTTACTTACATTATTGCTAGTTGTTTTAGCACAAACAATACTGGTTGCACACCCTGGTATCGGGTTAGTTTTTGATGGGAAGCAAACCATCTACTATACTGACCTCGAACATATATGGGCGGTGGATACAAAAAATGGAGTATCTACGATCTTTATCGAGAATGTACATTCTCATGAACTATGGCTTGATGAAAATGGAAATCTTTTTGGCGAGCACTATTGGTTTGATGAGCAAAACAATGTTTTTAAGCATTATATATGGCGATCATCACCGGAAGGAGAACTCGAAAAAATCAGTGATACTAAAATTGGAGAAAACGATCATTTCAGTTTTGTAAGACAATCTTTTGAGGTCTCCTACTCAATGAAAGAAGAGGATAACTTTATCAGTATTGAAAAAACCACGCCAGATACTTCTTTTACAATTACTACGCTAGAATTAGCTAAACCTTCCTGGCTTTTTTTATTAAATGATTCAACACTTTTACTTTCTGGTTTAAATACGATTGAACGCAAAAAACCTTTATTTCAACTGAACTTAGTTAATAACGAATTAAAAATACTATTGAACGATCTATCGGGTTCTTCATTTCCATTTTCCCTACAAGATGATGCTCACCATGTTTACGGTATTTGGGAGGATGATCTTTCCAATAAATATGTAGCACTATACGGTGCACGAAGAGTTATTCGCATCAACTCAGCAAACACTATTGAACAAGTGTTAAAGACTTCATTCTTCTGGTCTCCTGTAAATGGGGTATTCGATTCCGATAATAAATTTTGGCTTTTGGAGTCTTCTTTAACAGGAAACGTACGCATAAGAAATGTAGAACTATCTAACTAACACAGGTACTGGATCAAGTGGTTCGCTTTCGTTTATATTCTAACGAATTATTTTCATCTTCAGGATCAAGTGGAAACTCAATACTCCCTGCCACTTGATTGGCTTGTTTGTCTTCATTTGATGAAGCTCCCGAAACCAAACCCTTCATTTTAATAAATGCATTTTTAACTGATCTAGATTTTTTGCGCAGATAGTTTTTGAATCCTCTCAAGATCACCAAATAACTGATGAATACAGCTGCCAAACCTAGAGGAATACCGATTAATCCCCAATTCAGCATTCCCAGAAAAATCACCCAAAACCCAACATTTACCATTATTGGGATCGTCCACGACATCGCAAGTTTTGCAAACGACCCGTTGTAGATCATTTTGGTTTGTTCTTCGCTCGGGATCATCGACAGTTTTTGCGTGGTGTTGTTGGTCTCGCAAATCCACTCATACAATTTCCCCATTTTATTTGAAGCTCCACCTTTTCCGGTAATCTGCTCCATCAACGTAATAACTTCGGGCCAGTCTTCTTCTTTTATCTCTCCCTGTATGATGTGATCAATGTTCAATTTTGTTGGCATAAGCAGTGAATCGAAAAAACTCGTGCTTTCTTCTTCCTGATCAATATCAATGGTTTCAGCAACATTCGCGATGATATCCGGTTCCAACCCAACTTCTTCAGCCAGATGTTGAATCTCTTCCAGCGATAATCCCACGGTTACTTTTTCGCGCTCCGAAGCCTGAATTTCCCCCGCTCGCTTTAAAATCTTACTGATTTCCTTTTCGGTGTATAATCGATCGTTACTCATTTGCTGATTAGAATTTTTTGGTACTTCGCTGCCCTATTTTTAATTAACGGGATAGTACTACGTGAATCAATAAAAATGTTTTAAACCAATCACATCGTATTTTACTTCAGTGAAACCTTTCTACCTTCTTATGCTTCAGTGTCAAAAATTCATGTAAGCACTTACATAAGAAAATGTACCCTCTGTTTGGTAATTTCCCACAGTTAATGTTTCGACCTAACCACACACTCATGAAAAAAGTATTTCTCTCTTTTGTCGCTAGTCTGTTTCTGCTAACCACCGCCTTTGCACAAATTGAAAGAATGGAACCTCCATTTTGGTGGACCAACATGCCTGTTCAAGAACTTCAGATTCAATTATACGGGGAGAATCTTGGAGAATATCGCGCTTCAATTGATTATCCTGGGGTTGAAATCACAAAACAAATTGCTGTTGATTCAAAAAATTATCTTTTCCTCTATCTCGAGGTTTCTGAGATGGCTGAAGCAGGAACCATCAATATTGAACTCAGAAAGGATCGTAGAAATCGAATGAACGTCGATTTTGAGCTCAAAGAACGCTCATCAACCGAAGGCAAACACATGGGTTTTGACGCTTCCGATCTCATTTATTTAATGATGCCGGATCGTTTTGCCAATGGAAACCCGGACAACGACTCCATCGAAGGAATGCTTGAAACGGCCGATGTCACCAATCCCGAGCGCCGGCAAGGTGGCGATTTGGAAGGTGTGATGAATCACCTCGATTACATCAAAGAGCAGGGAATGACTGCTATCTGGTTGATGCCGATTTTCGAAAATGACATGACACCCGAATACGGTGGATATCACGGATACGCCGCAACCGATATGTATCAGGTGGATCGCCGACTAGGAACCAATGAGGAATACAAAGCACTGGTTGAGGCCTCCCATCAAAACGGTATGAAAGTAATCATGGATATGATTCACAATCACATTGGCGATCAGCATTGGTGGATGAAAGATTTACCTACTAAAGATTGGGTGCACAGTTGGGAGAAATATGGTCAGACCAGTTACCGAGGTCCGGTTGTTTCGGATCCTTACTCCAGCGAGTACGACATGAATAAACTTGAAAAAGGCTGGTTCGTGAAGGAAATGCCTGATTTGAATCAGAATCAGCCTTTATTGGCCGATTACCTGATTCAAAACACCATTTGGTGGATCGAATATTCCGGAATCGATGGCATCAGAATGGATACCTATGTTTTCCCGGATAAAGATTATATGTCGCGCTGGGCCAAAGAGATCTTAACCGCTTACCCGAACTTTAATATTGTAGGCGAAGCATGGTTGAACTTCCCTGCCCCTGAGGCTTTTTGGCAGTACGATGAACCCGGTACAGACGATGGCTACCAATCGAACTTACCGAGCGTTACCGATTTCCCATTAACCATGACTATCGATCGGGCATTAAATGACAACTTTGGTTGGGATAGCGGATTATCGGCTATTTGGAATTTATTAGGCAAAGATTTCTTGTATGCCGATGCCATGAAAAATGTGATCTTTTTGGATAATCACGATATGGATCGCATTTTCGAGCGCCTGGGCAAAGATGAGCGTAAGTTTAAAATGGCGTACAACTTTTTGATGACCACCCGTGGAATTCCTCAGATTTACTACGGCAACGAGTTGATGATGGCTCACGAATATCGTGGTGGGGATGATGAACATCGCCGACCAAATATGCCCGGTGGCTGGCCCGGTGACGAGCGTTCTGTATTCACCGAAGAAGGTCGTACCGATAAAGAAAATGAGATCTTCGAGTACACCAAAACCATCAATCACTGGCGAAAAGATGCCGTTGCTGTTCATGAAGGCAAGCTGGTTCACTTTGTGCCTCAGAATGGAGTGTACGTGTACTTCCGCTTACACGACGATCAGAATGTGATGGTGATTATGAATCAAAACGAAGAAGAAATGACCCTTCCACGTGAAGTATTTGCCGAGATTCTGGATCATTTCACAACAGCTACCGACATTTTCGATGGAGGTAAGGTAGATATTACTACAGATTTCATAGCTCCTGCAATGACCACAGCTGTTTGGGAGTTGGATTAAGAAAATCCCAACTTTCGAAACTACAACGTAGCTTTTCAAACCCAACCCTGTCCCTTCCCTTCGCTTTGGGAAGGGCACTCAAATTCATAGTATCGAGCTAAATAACATCACTCGTTCCTAAAGCCACGGATATTCGCGTTAGTAAAATATTACTTAACACGTCTCCCTCCCTAGCATAGGGAGGGAACAAGGGTGGGTCGAATTATTGGCGAATCGTTTCTCCCAAATCTCTCAGCTGATATCAATTTCTAAAGTATTCACAATTCCCAAGTCGATATTCAAACCCATCCCTGTCCCTTCCCTTGGCTGAGGGAAGGGCACTCAAATACATAGTATCGAGCTAAATAACATCACTCGTTCTTAAAGTCGCGGATTTTCGCGTTAGTAAAATATTACTTATAACGTCTCCCTCCCTAGTATAGGGAGGGAACAAGGGTGGGTCGAATTATTGGCGAACCGTTTTTATCAAATCTCTAAACTGATATTCAGTTCAAAATTATTCACAATTCCCAAATCGATATCCAAACCCATCCCTGTCCCTTCCCTCTGCTTTGGGAAGGGCACTCAAATTCATAGTATCGAGCTAAATAACATCACTCGTTCCTAAAGCCACGGATTATCACATTAGTAAAGTAATTCTTAAAACGTCTCCCTCCCTAGCATAGGGAGGGAACAAGGGTGGGTAGTATTAATGGCAAACCGTCTCTCCCAAATCTCTCAGCTGATATCAATTTCTAAAGTATTCACAATTCCCAAATCGATATCCAAACCCAACCCTGTCCCTTCCCTTTGCTTTGGGAAGGGGACTCTTATACTCAGATCCTTGTTAATATTTCTATGTTCTGAATTATCGAAAGCGTTCTCGAGAGCTTCATGAATTATTAAAATACTTCTCCGTCACTAGTTTAGTAAGAAGTTACCAGTAATAATTGCTTTGGTGGTGACTAAAATAATTTGTCGGCTTTCCTTTCATCTCTTGAACTTTACCATCAAGATTATTAATTGTAAAGATGTCTCAAGATCGAAACTATAAATCAATCACCCAACTAGCTCGCGATTTGCGTAATAATCCTACACCATCTGAAAAGCTATTTTGGGAATCAGTTCGCAAAAGGAGGTTTAAAGGGCTTCGATTCCTTCGCCAGTTTCCTATAGTTCATGAAGAACGCGGTCGTAAAAAGTACTTTTATATTGCCGACTTTTACTGTGCAGAAAAGAAATTAGTAATTGAAATAGACGGTAAAATTCATGATTTCCAAAAGCAAGAAGATTTCAATCGAGATTTCGTCTTAAATCAATTAGGAATAACCGTTATTCGTATAAAAAATGAGGAATTAGTTAATATGGATTTGGCTCTTGAAAAAATTTCGACAGTAATTAAAGAAAGGTAGTTTTCAATCCCGTTCAAGATTCTATACCTGGCTCAACTAAGAGACTCAAATTCGTAGCATCGAGCTAAATAACCTCACTTGTTCCTATAGTCACGGATTTTCGCGTTAGTAAAATATTACTTAACACGTCTCCCTCCCTAGCATAGAGAGGGAACAAGGGTGGGTCGAATTATTGGCGAACCGTTTCTACCAAATCTCTAAACTGATATTCAGTTCAAAATTATTCACAATTCCCAAATCGATATCCAAACCCATCCCTGTCCCTTCCCTCTGCTTTGGGAAGGGCACTCAAATTCATAGTATCGAGCTAAATAACATCACTCGTTCCTAAAGCCACGGATTATCACATTAGTAAAGTAATTCTTAAAACGTCTCCCTCCCTAGCATAGGGAGGGAACAAGGGTGGGTAGTATTAGTGGCGAACCGTTTTCCTCCCAAATCTCTCAGCTGATATCAATTTCTAAAGTATTCACAATTCCCAAATCGATATTCAAACCCATCCCTGTCCCTTCCCTTGGCTGAGTGAAGGGGACTCAAATTCACAGTTTCGATCTGAGCAGTACAATCTTACTCGATCATAAAGCCACGGATTATCACATTAGTAAAGTAATTCTTAAAACGTCTCCCTCCCTAGTAAAGGGAGGGAACAAAGGTGGGTCGAATTATTGGCGAATCGTTTTTATCAAATCTCTAAACTGATATTCAGTTTATCTACTAATTCTCCCTCAACAACTTCGAATTCCACGCCATTAACGACGTCAATAGAATAATTCCTGCGATGGTATAAAAGCCACCGTCTAGTTGAAAATTTTGTACAATAACGCCCATTATTGGCTGTGAGATTAACTCGCCAACTCCGCCTAAAATCATAACGGTGGCTAGGGCGTTTGGACTGATTTTACCCGTAATACTGAATATAAACGGAAAGGTGAGTGCAACTCCCAATCCCATCGTAAAAATGCCAACGCTCGACACCCATAATTGCTCAGCCAAAATTGCCAGCATAATTCCACCTGCAGCGAATAGTGTTCCAAATGTGATCAGATTTCGGGAGCCAAATCGAGCTCTTAGTCGGTCGCCGGTAAAACGCATCATTAACAAGGCAACGGCATACGTAGTGTAGCCAATGGCAGCCAAACCTTCTCCGGTTTTCAGATAATCTGAATAAAACAAAGCCACCCAATTCATGATGGATGCCTCGGTACAGGCGGCCATAAAAATAATCGCCCCGAGCCATAATACAGGGCGTTCCGGCCATTCAAGTCCCGGTTTACGAATCGTCGATTCTGCATCTTTGGGGATAAAACGAAAAGCCGTGATCACAACCAAAATCATCAAGGCCGTAATAACCAACATGTGGATCTGTGCTGAAATCAACAACCCGGCAGCGAAAGTACCAAGAACAGCTCCGGTTAAGTTACCCACACCAAACCACGAGTGAATTGTGGACATCTGTGGCCGGCCGGATCGCTTTTCGTAACTCGCTCCCAACGCATTAATAGCGAGGTTAAATCCACCACCTGAAGCCCCCATGATTATCATCGAAACAGCGAGCATAATCCAGTTTGGAGAGAAGGCAATGGGAAGTAAAGAAAGGGCTACAATCCACCCAAAAATGATACCGGTTTTACGCGCTCCCATTACCTGAATTAACCACGCAGTAAGTGGCATCATAACCACTGAACCGATTCCCCTCGCCAATAACGCATAACCGAGTGTAGCGGGAATTAATAGCGCTGAATCGCGGATAGCCGGAATACGACTTGCCCAGGTAGAAAAGTTGAATCCCAATACAAAGAACACCGCACAAATGGCGATAAATTCATATCGAAGAGCGAGTTTTTGATCCTGTTGCGCTTGCGTAATTGTTGAAGAGGTCATTCCAAATAAATCCCGTAGAAACTCCTCAAAAATACAGTTATTTTAAACCAACTTAATTCAATTTTCTTATGGAATATCAATTTCTGGTTTTACTGCACGTCTTCTTGGCAATCGTAATTATTGGTGGGGTTTGGATGGCTTCTTTCATCGTTATCCCGTTCGCAAAGAAAACCGACAACCCGTCTTTTGCATTTAACTATATCAAAGCCTTCGATCGTGGCTCTCATCTTGTGCTCACTCTTCAGTTATTGATTGGATTTCGCTTGGCGATGATTTACTTACCGATGAGCGAGTGGTTTGGTTTTGAGACACATCTTTCCATTTCTGTGGTTGTGAAACTTGTATTGTGGGTGGCCCTTTTCGCCTGGATGATTATCGGCAAGAAAATGGGGATGTCGACTCCCGAAAAAGGAGATCTTTCGAGCGCCGCCAAATACTTTGGAATCCTCAGTTTGTTGGCGTTCGTACTGATGTTGTTTGGATTGAATTTCAGATTGGGATTGATTTAGGTTCAATTCAACCGCTCTGCTAGCAAAGAAGCTGGAGCTTCAGGACTGCATTCCTTCCATAGAATAGCCGATGGAGCAACGTGAACGTTGGGAAAGAAGGTGAATCCCTATTGAATGATGCCCTCCAAATTTGAACCTAGATTCTGTTAATCTACGAGTTCTACTTTAAGTTTTTTACCAAAAGCTTTTGCATATTTCTCAAGGGTAGAAAGTCGGATGTCTTCTGCATGGTTTTCTATTCTTGAAACTGCAGTTTTTTTGGTATTAAGTTGTTCTGCTACTTCATCTTGAGTAAGCCCCGCTTTTTCTCTTGCTTGTTTCAGAAGCACACCAATTTTAAAACTACGGTATCCTTCTTCATACCCTTCAGCAAACTCTGGATCACTTTTCTTTCTCTCACTTATATATGCTTGAAGGTCGCTCATAATTTTTCTCCTTTACGAAATAAATAATCAGCCTTACGCTGTTCGGCTTGATCGATTTCTTTTTTTGGTGTTTTCTGTGATTTTTTTGAAAAGCCATTTGTAAGAACAACAAACCTAAACTAGCGCAAGCGTCATACCGCGTTCATAATCAATTCAATCGCTCGGCTAGTAATACCTGCAAGTCATCCAGTTGATCTTGAGGAATGATTTCTGATTCCAGGTTCAGCTCGCGTTTCATGAGTTGATTGCGGGCCGGGCCTAATTCATAAAACAAGCGAAGGTGTTCTACTTCACTGGCAAAGTACTTGTTGGTAAAGCGGTCGCGAAATGGGTTTTCATCCACCAACTGCTCGAATTCCTCTAGCAAATGAGCGCTTGTGCCTTTTAGTAGTTGATGCACTTGCACTCCACGCTGATCATCCAATGGAATGGCATAACGCATGGGTGTAATTCGTTTCAAAAGCTGTGTGGGCAGGTAACAGGCGCTGTCTATTTGTTCGTCGGTTACGTACAGGAGTTTTAGCAACGCTCCCAACCCTTTACGCACACGGAGATGTCCTTTAAAGCAACCGTAGGTTTTTGGGTAATCATTTAGGGGTTGCATCGACAGGCGAAACTCTCTTTTATTGCCTTGCCGTGTGGTTGAAATGTAGTAATAGGTTTCCGGCTTTTTATTGGCTTCGTTAAAGGGCGGTCGCAAAGAGCGAATCAATAAATTTTCGAGCAGAATAGCATCGGTTTCATTTTTACACTCTTCAATTCCAATACGATGCAGATGCGCAATCATACGAATCACTTTCTTCGATTTGGAATACCGATACGAAACCAATCGCTTCTGAATATCTTTCGCTTTACCCACATATAGCACCTGATCTTTGGCATCGTACATGGTGTACACTCCGGGCGAGTGGGGCATGTCATCGGGAAGGGCCGCATTCACGCGCTCTTTTTGAGTTAAAGCAAAGGGTTCAAATAGATCAAGATTCATAGTGCAAAAGTACTAATTGCCAAAGTGTTGATCACGGAAAAAGTTAGTTTTTATCGTTCTATACTTTCAAGCTTCTGTTAAGTATATTCAAACCGTTAGTTAAAGGTTAAATACCGTTATTCATGTCGTATTCGATAGTTTTTAATATCGATCAACTGTTAGATATTCAAGAGAAAAAAAGCGAGCTTCAAGCTATTGCCTCTGGGTTTGATGAGAATGCGCCGCTTAATCTCACCCAGTTTTTTGTCCCGGATAAGGTTCAGGATATCCAAAATGTAATTCGGCGTCGTTCGGTTAACACTTCACTTGTGCATGGCACTTTGGTAACGTTAGATCAACAACCGCCGGCTCGTTTATTTGTACATTGCGTAAACACCGAAATTGAACCGGCCATTTTTGAATGTGTGCTGGTGAGTACTAATGCGTTAGTTAGCAATACTCCGCCCGAAATTTCGAGCTCGCTTTTTAAGCATAATCCACTTCCCTTTTATTGTTTTGATACTACCGGTTCTTTCATTCATGTGAATGATAAGTTGATCGAGTTTACAGGAATTGAAAAAGAAATCTTGCTTACGTTAGGCTTTAAAGATTTCGTGCATCCCAACGACCTTGAACAAACTGAGAAATATTTTGAAGATGCACTTGTTGGCAAATCGAACCAATATGATTTGACTGTAATCGTAAAAGATGGCGTTGAAAAACGCATTCGAGTAAATAAATTTCCTCGATTTGAGGGTGGTAAAGTAACCGGGGTGTATGGCATTTTCGAAGACATTACCGATAAAACCGAATCGGAAGCCCGATGGAGAAAGTTGGTAGAACAAAACCCATTACCGGTTTCCGTTTATATAGACGGTAAGTATGTATTCACGAACTCAGCAGCGCCGGCTTTTTATGGTTTCGATTCTATCGATGATCTTATTGGCCGCTCTGTCTATGAATTTATTCCCGATGATGAAGTAGATTTATTAAAAGAGCGGCAGAAACGCTTAGAAAACAATGAATATATTGAACCTGGTGAAGGCAGTATTATTACTAAATCGGGGGAGATTCGAAATATTATAGCACATTCACGCCCCATCATTTATCAAGGGCAACAAGCCATTCAATCGGTTATTTTCGACATTACCGAGTTAAAAGCGCAAAAAACAATTATTGAACAATCGCTCAAAGAAAAAGAAACGCTGCTTAAAGAAATCCATCACCGGGTAAAAAATAATCTCGCTATAATTTCCGGTTTACTTGAACTGCAAATCAAGAAAGTAGACGACCCTTCGACTATCGATATTCTAAAAAACTCTCAAAACAGAATTTTATCTATTGCATTGGTTCATCAAAAATTATATCAGGTTGAAACACTCGACGAAGTGAATGTGGGTGATTACGTTGAAGAATTGATTGATAGTTTAAAAAATACACTTCAACATTCCGGGAATTTAAGCATAGATATTTCTGCTCAGGATGTGCTTTTGAACATCGAACATGCCGTGCCGTGTTCGTTAATCATAAACGAAGTGGTTGTAAACGCGATAAAACATGGGTTTGAAAACTCGGATCAAGGCACCATTAATATTTCGATTAACCGCAACCCTTCGATGGTACAGATTAAGGTAGAGGATGATGGTTGTGGAATCCCGGAAAATTTCGATTTTGAACAAGCAGATTCACTTGGTGTAACATTAATCAGAATTCTTACACAACAACTTGAAGGAAGTTGCCGATTCGATGCACTCGAAGATGGAGGAACGGCCTTTGTGCTTCACTTTCCATTGCCAACGGCTTAAGCAGGTGATAACATTTTATTGCGGTGTTGTTTGCCAAAATCTATGGTAAACGTAGTGCCTACTTCGGGTTCACTTTCTATGCCGATACTACCGCCCAGTGCTTCAATTTGATTTTTGGTGATGTACAACCCAATACCTTTCGCGTTATCGTTATTGTGAAATGTTTTGTACATGCCAAATACATTAGATGCATGCTTCTGTAGATCGATACCTCGGCCGTTATCAGAAACTTGCAGATGTACTTTATCTTGCTCGCGCCATGCTTTTACATACACTTTTGGGGTTCTATCCGGGTGCCTGTATTTAATGGCATTAGAGCACAGGTTTAGCAAAATACTGTCAAGATACGCTGGACTGTATTTGAAGCATAAGCCGGGTTCAATTTCTTCCCTGAATTCCACATCGTTTGCTTTAATTTCGGTAGCAAGTACTTCTTTTACCCCATCCAACACCTCACTTATATCGAGCAATTTTAAACTGGTTTCTGCTTTACTTTGCTTGTCGATAATTTCATTCAAATCGGCAATTGTATCGTTTAGCCGCTCCGAAGCACTTTCGAGCATTTCGATCAACTCATTTTTTTCTTCATCCGATTCCGAAACCTGTATCAAACTGGAAAGCATCGAAATTCCACCCGCATGATTGCGCAGGTTATGAGACACAATATGGGCGAAATTTGATAGCCGCTCGTTCTGCTTGCTGATCACATTCAAAGAATCTAGCAAATCTACCTCGTATTGGATGCGTTTACTAACATCGGTAGTAACCGTTAGCACTCCCGGCCTGCCATTCTCTAATGTAAATGGTACTTTTGTTGCCTGATGCCAGAACTCAACACCATCATTTCGAATGGTCTTTTCTTCGGGTTGAAATGCCGTTTTCTGCGTAGCAATTACCGCGGCTTCGGTTTGCATATACCTGTGCGCCCGCTCATTTGGTATCCCTAGTTCAACATCGGTTTTGCCAATGATGTTTTGATTCAAGGGATCAAGATATTTTTGAGCGGCATCATTGGCCAAAACAAAGCGCCCAAACTCATCTTTCACAAATATCATATTAGGAACAGAATTCAAAAGAGATTCCATTTGATCTTTCAGACGTTGAATTTCCTCGTACTGATACTTCTTTTCAGTGATATCCCGGGTGATACCATATGTACCAATTACCGTACCATCGTCATCCAACAAAGGGTATTTACTGGTTGAAGCCCACGCAACTGTACGGCTTTCGTCGTTAAAAACTTCGCGTTCTTCTTTATTAATAATGGGTTGCTGGGTAGCAATTATTTGATGCTCGTCTTCTAACGCTATTTGAGCATGCTCGATAGCAAAAAAATCAAAATCAGTTTTACCAATTGCCTCTTCAGGGCTCTCTAGACCAAATTTTGCAGCACAAGTAGTATTTATTGCTATAAAGCGGCTGTTTAAATCTTTAAAAAAAACACTCTCGGGTGTATTTTCCATCAACCGCTTAAATAAAAGCGCGTGATTATCCATTTCCGTGATGCTTATTCCTATTCCTTATTATCGGTATCATCATCACTCACCTTAATCGTATTAATTGTTTATAACTCAATGGGTATCGTGTAATTAGAATCACCCCAAAGCAAATTTAATGCCGCACCATTTTCTGCATCTGTAACTGTAATGGTGAACTCTTCCACATAATTCTCATTTTCCACTCGAGTCATGGGGGTTCGTCCTAAATCCATAGCTTCGTTATATGATCTTCCGTTTTGTCCGGTTTGCTTGTTGATAATAAGTGTTCCGCCTTCTGCTTCAGGGATTGTAAACAAGGTATATTCGCCTGCAGGTACGTTTAATTCACCAATTCGGATATCGGCAGAGGTTCTAATATGCGTAGCACGGTTTGCCCCGGTTCTCCAACGTTCGCCATAAGGTACAATTCCACCAAATAACTCTCGCCCTCGCGCCAAGGGCGATCCATATTCTAGCCGAAAATTAACACCTTTCACATCAAACTCTTGGGTAACCGCACCGGATAATGCACCAAATACCTTGCCATTTTTTTCAGCATTCTTAAACTGCATTGCTATTGGTTGAATTGGAATATTCTCTGTTCGTTCGACTAATAATTTTCGTGTAGTAGCTGAAGCATCTAAAGTACTTATTCCATTATTTTCTGCCCGAACTACATCCATAGTTCCTCTGAACGGATGCCTAATTACGGTATTACCGCCTTCGTTTATGGTTAGTAAAAAATCCATCGTTCTTCGACCAACGAGCATAGGTACAGTTACGGAATCACCTGCTTGCATAGGATTTTCTTTCAACGCCATTTCAAATGGCCAATGCGTGTATTCCAAAAAAGGAATGATCCCCGCAGTGTTCTCTGCCATTAGTGTAGATGACTCCCCATCCAATGTGGTAACTATTTCTAGGCTGTCACCTTTTTGGGTTACCGTTCGGTATAATTCTCTTTCACCTTCAAACCCTAATTCTGTGTTATAGCGATACACATTCATTTCCTGAATTCCACCCTCAGGATCTTGGGTTATTTCATACGTAGTTAGTACTGTTTTAGGTACTCGTACTATCACATCAGCAACCATACCTTGCTCAGTAATCTCAAACGTTTCAACTGCAACCGTATCCGTGCCAAGGCGAGTAACAAATCCAACATTTGCCGGTTCTTTGGTACCGCACGCAGCGGTAATTATTACCAATAGAATAACTAAAAGTCTCATAGTTCGGAGTTTAATGATGTTAATCTAGTTGCTTCAAATTCATCGCCAGGATACCATTTTTGCAGATCGTCTGCATTTAAAATATCCACGCCTACTTTATAAAATAGGCGCGTGTCTTTTACTGCTCCTGATAAATCCCAATATTCGTTAATCTCATCGTTTACAGTGTGGTAGTTCGCTGACGATACGCTGTCAATTACAACCGAATACGCCTCATCTTTTCCTACAAAATCACTTCCTGGAATGGGGAAAATGGCCGGTATTCCTACTTTTGCCATGTTAAAATGATCGGAACGATAGAAAAGTCCTAGTTCAGGGTTTGGATCAGGAACAACAACTCTTCCTGTATTTTGAGCATGTTTTTCAACTAGTTTAGTAATGGTGTTTCTTCCATATCCGATTAGCACTACATCATTTGTGTAGCCGTACACATTCATTCCATCCAGATTGATATTGGCTGAAATCTGAGCCGGATTCACTGTCGGGTTTTCTGCCCAAAACTTTGATCCCAATAAGCCTACTTCTTCGGCAGATACGATGAGCCCAATCACACTTCGTTTTAAATTTGCTTGCTGCGACTTAAACGCGCGCATCATTTCGAGCAGGGCACTTACACCGGCAGCATTATCTTCGGCGCCGTTGTTTATATCGTCGCCATCAATTGGATTGGTTACCCCCAAATGATCAAAATGTGCGGTCAGTATCAAATACTCATCTTTCATTTCAGGATCAGTGCCTTCGATTTTCCCGATTACATTTTTTGCGTTGATGGTTCTGTAAGTCGCATTTAATGAGGCATCCAATCGAACATCTCCTAACGACACCGGTTCAAAACTCGGATCATCGGCTGCAGTTAGCAGTTCATCCACATCTAACCCGGCAGCATCAAAAACCTGATCCGCAAACTCGTAGGTAATCCAGGCACTAAGCTCAGTTTCGCTTGACGCATCTGCGCTTTTAACATTAAAGCGCTCCCTACTCCAACTGTTCGAAACCACATTCCATCCATAACCGGCGGTTTCATTTGTGTGGATGATTATGGCACCCAACGCGCCCATTTCTTTTGCTTTCTCGAATTTGTACGACCAACGTCCATAATACAATCGTGCTGTTCCTCCGAAAAGATCTTCCGAATAACCGGGATCGTTGTTTTTGATGATCAGAATCTTTCCTTCTACATCCAGCCCTTTAAAATCATCCCAGTTTTCTTCCGGTGCTTGAATTCCATATCCCACGTACACCAATTCTGCATTTTCGATATCGATTTCGGTTTGCTCACCGGCAGGCCAGGCCACAAAATCATCGAAATAGGTTGCTTCATTATTTCCGATGTTCATTTCATGATTGCTCGTTTGCTGCCCCACAAGCGGAAAGGGTTGAACATACGAGCCATCTTCTACGCCTGAACTTACACCCATCGTTTTAAGCTCTTTCACTAAATAATCTACCGACATTTGTTCGCCCTCGGTACCGGTACCGCGCCCCATATACACATCGGAAGAGAGCTCTTCGATGTGCTCCATCATCTGTTCCTGATTTATGGATTCGGCTCCGAGGTATGCATCTTGCACATCATCACAAGAAAGAGCTGTAGCTAGTATAATTATGGGTAAACTTTTGAGAGGTGTTAATCGAGTGTTCATGACTTTATTTTGATTATGTACCTTTAATTTAATGTTGGAATCGTGATTCTGAAAGCTCTTTGAGTTTATGAGTTGTAAATGATTAGCTTCATCCTAAAAACTATATGAGTTCATTTACTAACAAAGTAGTGCTTATTACCGGTGGAGCCGATGGAATTGGCTATTTAATGGGATTAAAGGCCCTACAGAAAGGTGCGCGACATTTAATCATCTGGGATATAAATTCTGAGCGACTTGACCAAGCCGTTCAACAACTATCTGACCAAGGATATAATGTAAAAGGACATACCGTTGATGTTTCTGATCCAGACAAAGTGCTGGCCGAAGCCGAAAAAGTATTGTCTACCTTTAACTCGCTCGACATCCTCATCAACAATGCCGGGGTTATCGTAGGGAAATTATTTCATGAACATTCTACCACCGAGATTGCACGAACAGTGGGAGTAAATCAGTTAGCGCCCATGTATGTTACTCGTGCTTTTTTACCGGCCATGCTCGAACAGAAAAATGGACATATCGTAACCATCTCTTCAGCAGTTGGATTAACCCCAAATCCCGGCATGGTGGTTTATGCCTCCAGCAAATGGGGAGCTGTTGGTTGGGCGGAATCATTACGGCTCGAAGTAACCAGAAATCATCCTTCGATTCACTTTACCAATGTAATGCCGAGTTATATCGGTACAAGAATGTTTACAGGTGTTACTCCGCCACGTCTCATGCCTCTTTTAGATCCTGATGTAATTACCGACAAAATTATTCGTGCTATTGAAACTAATAAGACCACTTTAAAGGCTCCATGGCTGGTAAAACTTACTACACTAGTTCGCGGTGTATTACCTGCCAGTTGGTATGATTTTGTTGCCGAGCATGTATTTAAAGTTTATGCCTCGATGGACACTTTTAAAGGAAAACAAGATGAGTGAATTCCAATCTATACTAAAAAATCAGCAACGTTTTTTTCGTGATGGTCACACTAAACCACTTGAGTTTAGGATTAAACAACTCAACACTCTTAAAACCCTACTTAAGGAAAACGAAGAAATATTTATTGATGCCGTATATCAGGATTTTAAGAAACCTCCGTTCGAGACTTTCGGCACGGAGATAGGTTTAATTATCAATGAAATTAATTTCGCTTTAAAAAATCTTGAAAAATGGATACGTCCAGAATCAGTTCCTAGTTCGTTGGTCAATTTTCCTTCAAAAAATTATATTCTTAAAGAACCTTACGGCAATGTGCTCATCATTGCGCCTTGGAATTACCCTATCCAACTATGTCTGCTCCCTTTGGTTGGCGCCTTAGCTGCTGGTAACACCGCTGTTATTAAGCCTTCAGAGTTAACAACCCAAACCTCAGCCGTTTTAGATAAACTTATCGCTTCCTATTTTCAGCCCGAAGTAGCCACAGTTGTATTGGGTGGTGTAGAAACAAGTTCAGAATTACTCGAACTTCCTTTCAACTACATTTTTTTTACGGGAAGTACACGTGTTGGTAAAATTATTATGCAGTCGGCTGCAAAACGTCTCATTCCGGTTACTCTTGAACTCGGTGGCAAAACTCCTTGTATTGTGGATGAATCCGCAGATCTTGAAATTTCGGCAAGGCGGATTGTTTGGGGTAAATTTGTAAATGCAGGCCAAACATGTGTTGCTCCCGATTATTTGCTCGTTCAGGATTCTATCAAAGCCGAATTTCAAACTCATTTAAAATCGGCTGTTCAACAGCTTTATGGGGAGGATCCATCCAAGTCGGACGATTTTACTCGAATTATAAACGATGCTCACTTTGATCGTTTAGCTTCTTTATTGAATAATGGATCAGTAGTAATTGGTGGACAAACTGATGCTTCTCAGCGTTACATTGCCCCAACCATTTTGGAAAATATAACTTGGGATGATCCCATCATGAAGGACGAAATATTCGGACCCATACTTCCGCTTCTCACTTTTTCTGAAATTGAAGATGCGATCGCCCAAATCCATCGAACTACACGTCCATTGGCTCTTTATTTGTTTACCACCAAAGATGACATTGAAAAGAAAGTGCTGGAACAAGTTTCCTTTGGAGGAGGCGCAATTAATGATACTATAGCTCAACTGGGTAATCACCATCTAAGTTTTGGTGGAGTGGGGGCAAGTGGCTTTGGCTCCTATCACGGCAAGGCAAGTTTTGATTCATTTTCACATCAAAAAAGCATTATGAAAAAGAATTTTCTTGTTGATATACCACTGCGATACGCCCCTTACGATGATAAAATTAAATGGCTAAAAACCATCTTCCGATGATACCACACACCTTCACCGCTTTTTATGTTGACAAAAATTATTCTGCCGCTATAACAGAGGTAAATTCCTCCTCATTACCCGAACATGAAGTGAGCATTCAGGTTCGCTTTTCATCGTTAAACTATAAAGATGCGTTATCAGCTCGGGGTTTAAATCGAGTAACGAAAAACTATCCACACATTCCCGGTATCGA
This sequence comes from Balneolaceae bacterium, assembly GCA_965228545.1. Lineage (GTDB taxonomy): Bacteria > Bacteroidota > Rhodothermia > Balneolales > Balneolaceae > HXMU1420-13. Next base: position 2,912,264 of record OZ245822.1, on the reverse strand, counting down.
TGCTGCCGGTATTGTTGTAGAGGATCGATCCGGTACTTTTGCGCCGGGCGACAAAGTGATAGTGACCGGAAATGATCTGGGCACGAATACCTTTGGAGGATTTGGAGCATTTATTCGTGTTCCGGCTTCTTGGGTTGTTGCACTGCCTAAAGAATTATCACTCGAACAAAGCATGATGATTGGAACTGCCGGTTTCACTGCACTGTATGGCTTGCACCGGCTAAAAATTGAAGGAATAAATCCTGCTGACGGGCCAATACTAGTTACCGGAGCAACAGGTGGAGTTGGATCGTTTGCTGTATTCGCACTTTCAGCCATGGGTTATCATGTAGAAGCTGCAACAAGGAAAACCGATCAAGTACATTTTTTGAAAAGCATTGGAGCAAATTCTGTACTAGAATCTGATGCATTAGCCGCAGTCGCCAAACATCCATTACTACCACGAAAATGGCAAGGATGCATTGAAACGGTTGGCGGTGAATTATTAGATACGGTTCTTCGTCAGATACAACCCAAAGGAGCAGTCGCGTGTTGTGGAAATGTACTTGGGATAGAAGTACGAACAAATATTTTGCCTTTCATACTTCGCGGAATTTCACTACTAGGAATCGATTCCGCTTTTTGTAAACGAACGATACGGGAGCAAATTTGGGAAACGGCCTCTACACTTCCATTTCAAGATCTTCCATCGAATTACTTTAAAATTGTACCACTCTCGAAATTAGGCACCGAAATTGATCTGATCCTACAGGGGAAGCAAATGGGCAGAGTGGTAGTTGAACATACTCTATAAACAAAAAAAGTGAAGCAGCTTTCAAACTACTTCACTAAAGGGTTATGGTATCAATAATTTTTTCGTAGCCTAAGCCGCATGTACCGCTGACTTTCTGCGCGACATTGCTTTTTCCAGCGAAGCTTTTAATCCTTTTGCGGTAATGGGTTTTAGCAAGTAATCCACACAGCCTAAATCTTTAGCTTTTTGGATCATGTGTGCTTCCTGCTCACCGGATAGAAAAATTACGGGTGTGTCGGAGCCTTCTTTTTTTAACTGCTCTACAATATCAAGTCCAGTTAACTCTCCCTTAAGATTAATATCTACGATTAATAATTCCGGATTTACTTCTCTGTACAGTCTTAGTGCGTGTTGTCCTTCACTTGCTTTGGCTATTACATTATAGCCAAGCTTATTTACCAACCTTTCTTCAACCATCAATAAGAGCAAGTCATCCTCAACGATCATCACTTGTTGCGACCTTGCATTCATGTGGGGCTCTCTTTTATTAAAATTATTTAATGCTAATATATTAGAAGATTTTAACAATTCAAAGCTTTTTCTAATATTTTTTCTCTACAGATAGGCTGTGTAGTGGAAATATTACTCTACTGCAGATAGTAGTACGACTATTATCGGCAAACAGATTGGTTGATTAATCAACAATCTTATAGATACAACTGATTGGCTATAGCAAAGGTATTGCAATGAGCCTCTAGTATAATGCGAATGTCGGGAGCATATCCACCACCCATGGTAACCATCACCGGCACATTGTGTTGGAAGCACGTTTCAAAAACAAGTTCATCGCGCTTTTTACAGCCTTCTAAACTCAATCCAAGCCGGCCAAGTTTATCCTCTTTTAGTACATCTACACCTGCTAAAAAGAACACGAATTCGGGTTGTTGTTCATCAAACAATTTTTCTAAGGTAGCTGATAATAGATCCAAGTATTCCTGATCCTCGGTTCCATCTTCTAAAGGGATATCAAGATCGGATTTAGGTTTTTTGGCCGGATAGTTCTTTGCTCCATGCATGCTGAAGGTAAACACACGCGGTTCATCCGCAAAAATCTGTGCCGTCCCATTGCCTTGATGTACATCCAAATCTACAATTAGCACTTTCTTTACGGAAGTATGATTAAGTAAATACGATGCAGCCACTGCCTGATCATTCAGCAAGCAAAACCCTTCCGGGCGATTGGTAAACGCATGATGTGTGCCTCCTGCAATATTGAAGGCTACCCCATATTGCTGAGCGAGCTTTGCCCCTTCAACAGTTCCGTTAGTAATTCTCAATTCCCGATCAACTAAGGCGCTACTTTGCTTGAAGCCACTAGCTCGTTCTTCTTTTTTGCTAAGCTTACCTTCAAAAAGGCGTTTTAGATAGTCGCTACAATGCACTCCTAAATCGTAAACATGCCCTTTGCTAGGCTCAAAAAAGCTCGTTTTATCTGCAATGCCAAGCCGCATTAATCGCTGGGGTAGCAGCTCATATTTCACCATAGGAAAACGGTGATTTTCGGGCACAGGGTGCACATATTGAGGATGCCAGGCGATGTTCAGCATGATTAATCGGTTCTGCTTCTTGTTCGATATTTATCAACTAGAGCTTAACCAAAATCATGCATAAAACATTTACTGATCTTTTAGCCAACTGGGTTTTTCAAGCTCATTTTCATAAATATATATGGCAATGGCGCGTACGTCTTCTTCAGAAAAACCTACCGGATCCATAACCCCAAACTCTTCCACATCGCTGTGCAGCATGGCTTGTTCGGCGCTAGGGTAGAGAATAAATTGCACCACTTTGTCAACGAATTCTTCTTTCGACTGAGTGGCCGCCAGATAATTACGCTTTACAATTTCCAGCGGTGGTGCTAGGCGCTTATCAGGCGCGGCCGTTGGGCTGTGGCACATATTGCACACCGTTTCGATGTTGTCTCGGGCAGTTGCAACTTCCGATAGTTCAAACTCGGAATTGTCGCTTAATTCTGCCTGTTGCTTTGCTTTTGGTTCGCAAGCCATTCCCCATACTATGCAACTTATTAAGATGAAATGTAGAGATTTCATGGTTCCCTCCCTTCCATGTTTCGATTGAGGCAACAACTGCCTTATCAATAATATGCAATACAATTATGTAGGTTAGATGAAGTAGAAAAGCGATTTTTTAACCCTTAAACCTCAATATGCGAATGTGAACCCGCCTCCTTCGACCTAAACCAAAAGTTAAGCTCGAATTTGTTAACGGTAGTGGCCTGATAGGTTGCATCCAACTGTTTTAGCTGTGCGTGAATTAAGTTTAAACCCAGATTTTTTGGGGTATTGAAATCCACCGTTACAGGAAAGCCTCTTCCATTATCAGCATAACAAACATTCACCAGATCACCTTCTACCGTAAGCTCAATAATAATGCGATTTTGTGCACTCCCGTTAAACGCGTACTTGAAGGAATTTGTGATCAGTTCGTTGAGTAGAAGACCCAATGGAATGGCTTGGTTAATGTTTAAGCGATAATCCTGAACTTCAATATTAAATTTTACTTCCTGCTGTTTGCTTTGCATAGTAGCACTAATGGCGGGAATCAATTTATCGAGATATTCATGTACATTAATGGAAGACAAATCTTTGGTGTTGTACATCAATTCATGCACCATGGCAATGCTTATAATTCGATTTATACTTTGATCGAAAATAGCGCTTAGTTGCTCATCAGCTACTTCTGCTTTTTGTAGTTGCAGCAAGCCAGATACAATAGCCAAATTGTTTTTTACACGGTGATGGATTTCGGCAAGTAAAATGGTTTTTTCTTGTAGCGATTGTTCTACGCTCTTTTCAGCAACCACACGCTTGGTGATATCTACCGAAAACACAGTAACTCCCACTATTTTGTTGGTTGCATCTTTAATAGGCGAAAACCAATACTGCCAGTATTTAACGGTTTCCTCATTCTCGAAGGTTTTAACAATTTCTTCAAATTCTACCCCTTCAAAAGCTTTTGCATAAAGTGGGACTAATTTTTGTTTAATGTCATCATTCAATGCGTCCCGAACATTGCTACCTTCATCTATTTCAATGCCTAGGTGCTTGTTTATGTAATTTTGATGACTTTTGTTAAATGCCAAATAATTATACTGTTGATCGATAGAGTAAATATATACGTATTCGGGGCTCTGTAACACCGAGTTTAGCAGCTCTGAGTATTTTCTGAACGATTCTTTGCTCTCGTATAGCTCTTTAGTTCGTTTATCTAAATGGTATTCGAGCTCGAAGGGCTTTTTAAACAATTTGTAGGAAAGCACGCTGATTAAAAGCCCCAGAACCACACTTAACGAGCAGATAATTACCAATACATTGTTTGCCGTAGCTTGATTTTTTTGTTTGGCGTATAGTGTCCAGTTTCCTTCTTCAATTTCTATAGAACTATACGTCGCTGAATCAAATTCTTTTGCATCGGTTAAAAACAAGTCAACCGAATCGTCTAACAGATTCTGCTTTTCCAACACAAAATCATACCGATCAGAAAAAGTTAGAATTTGTGCTTCCTCTAGTAACGATTCGAAATACAATATCACCGCAACCGCGGTAATTTTATCGTTCACTTGCCTAATTGGTAACAATCCAATAACACCAAGCTTCTGCTCAACCAACATAAAAGGCCCCGACAAATACAACGATCCTTTATCCATAGCAATGTAAAGTTCTTCGAGCACACGGGGATTATTTTCAAGATTATAGCCAACTACTCGTTCATTTCCTTCTAAAGGATAAATATGAGTTACCGTATTATCTTTAATAATCTCGAGCACATTAACCGTTGGGTATTGCTCGTACAAGCGAGCAGCGGTCTTATCAAAATCAGTAACTTCGTACTCATCATTTACGGTATTTGTAAGCAACAGTGCCACTGAGTTTATCTCTCTTAAGGCATACTGTAGGTTTTTTTGGATAAGCACCAATACTTCTGTGGTCTCTACCTGCTCGATTTGTAAAACCGATCGATACTGCATCACCCCAATAACACAACCTGTGATGATAATAATAGCTCCAACAATCGCCCCCGAAATTATCGCCTTAAACCTGCCGGTCTGATATATATTATCAATGGTTGATTTCGACATGAAGTCCTGTAAGATGTAGTAATAAACGTAGAATCACTGTGGTAAATATATAATAGGAATAGTTAAAACCACACGAATAACTTAGTTCGAGTTTATATTAGAATGGCTGCCCCTGCCCTGCACCGAAAAGCTAAACCGAAGCTCGAAGGTGTTTTTTGTATTGGCTTGGTAGCTTGCGTCTAACTGCTGTAATTGAGCATGGATTAGGTTCAAGCCAAGATTTTTGGGTTTCTCAAAATCAATATCCTCCGGAAAACCCGGACCATTATCGGCATATACTACATTTAGCATTTCGTTTTGAACAACCAACTGTATACTAATGCGGTTATTCTCTCGATTTTTAAATGCGTATTTAAATGAATTGGTAATCAGTTCGTTTAACAGCAGGCCAAGCGGAATCGCCTGATTGATATTCAATCGATATTCTTCAATCTCAATATCTATGTCCACATTTTGAATGCGATTTTGCATAGTGGCACTTATTGCAGGCACCAGCTTTTCTAAATAAGCATGCACATTTATCGACGATAAATCCTGCGTGTTATACATTAGCTCATGCACCATGGCAATGCTAATAATGCGGTTGATGCTCTGATCAAAAATTGCCGTCAATCTATCATCATCTACTTCCCCTTTTTGTAATTCTAACAGGCCAGAAACTATGGCAAGGTTATTCTTCACCCTGTGATGAATTTCTGCCAGCAAGGTTGTTTTTTCGCGCAACGAGTTTTCAACAAACGCTTCCGATCGCTTTCGTTCGGTTACATCTTGGGTGATGCCCATCACCCGGATAACTACATCGTCGTCGTTTCGGAGGGGAATAAATAACGATTCGAAGTAATTCTCGCCATCATCGAATTCAAAATCGGTAGACTCACCCAGTAATGTTTTGTTAAAAAGATGTTCAGAGATTTCGCGAGAGCCATTCTTCATTAACGAGAAATAATAGCGGCCAATATACTCTTCGGGGTTATCCATCTTAAACATGTCGGCACCCGCCTCGTTAATCGATATCAAGCGACCTTCCACATCAAGCTCGTGGATACAATATGGAGAGTTCGAAATAAGGGTTCGCAGCCTACGTTCGTTCCGTTCGATAGTTTGCTCGGCTTCAACCCGCTGGGTAATATCAATCGAAAAAACAGTAAGCCCAATAATGTTCTCTTGCCTGTCTCTGATTGGCGAAAACCAACTCTGCCAGTACTGAACATGCATATCGGGATCGATATTCTCCTGTATAAATTCGAAGGCTTCACCATTTAACGCTCGGTTAAAATTCACCATTAATAACGCTCGTGATTTCTTTGGAACAACGTCAAATATGTTCATCCCTTTTTTTACAGGAACCCCATACGAGTCTTGTACAATGCGACGATAGTTTTTGTTGAATGAAATGTAATTGTAACCCCGATCTAACGAGAAAATGGTAATATTTTGAGGACTTTCGAGAACCGAGGTTAACAGCTCTGAGCTTTGTTTAAACTGCTCGCGGCTTTCAAGCAATTTCTGCGATTGTTCGTCGATTAGGTCTTCCAGTTCAAAAGGCTTGCGAAACAGTTGGTACGATAAATAGCCGCATAGAATGGACACCAATAAAGAAAATCCCCCAATAAATAGAAATGAATATAAAGCACTTGTATTATTTCGATAGGCCGCATATAATTTCCATTCGCCTTCAGGAAAATCTACCGATTGCACATCGTCAAATTCAATGGTTTCATCAACCGGAAGAAAGAACTCTTCGATGCCCGTATTAGGATTGCTTTTAGCCAGCTGGAAATAATACCTATTTGAAAATTCGTTAATTCCTGATTGATCAATGAGTGAGTTCAGATATACAATTACCGCAGATAGTCCCCACATCTCACCTTCAATAAACACCGGCAACCGCCCGATTACAGCCATCCCGCCTTGCTTCAACTCAATCGGCCCGGCAAAATAAATGGTCTTCGACTCTGTAGCTCTTCTCACTTCCCTGTTCACTTTCGGATCGTCCATGATGTTATAGCCGATCACAGATTCGTTGCCTTCTATCGGATATACATACTGAATCACACCATCCGGGACGAGCTGAAGTGCATCAACTGCATCATGATTATTCATCAGATTTTCGGCGTATGACTCAAAGTTTTTAACCGCTCCATCATCCTGAACTGTTAATGCTAAGAATAGGGCAGCACTATACGCTTCGCTAATGGTTCGTTGGATATTTTGTTCAACTATCTCCATCACATCGCGTAACTCACTTTGCTCGGTTTGTTTTTGCACTTGATATCGAAAGTAGGATATAACTATCCCAAGGCCGAAAATCAGCAGTGCAATTAAAAAACCGGACAAAGCCGGTGGAAATCGATTAGTATGGATATTTATTTGCGACAACCTCGCCCAGATTCATAGAAATTATTGTGCAAAGATACTTACTTATCGGCTGAATGTAGTATATCTGAAAGACATTCTAACATATCTAAAACCGCAAACTCAAGTCTTGTAAGCACCTAGCGAGTAAAACTTCGCAGTAATAGCCCACCTAGTATTTTTAGCTCCTAAACAACTGAAGTAAGTTATTGGTGGAATACAGCAACAAGAAAGCCGCAATCAAATAAGCGATTGAGTCGGGGTTGAAGTATATCAACAAGCCAATTACGAAGGTGAGTACCCCCAAAATACTTAACGAAAACGAAAAGAAGAATATCAGCCCGAATAGAATCAAAAACACTCCAAAAGTAATTGGTATAAGTTCAGGAAAAATAAATATGAGCACACCACTTACCAACGGTATGGCGGCCAACACCGAAGGCAGTTTAAAAGCTAAGAACAGTGTCCCCAAAGCAACCAAATATCCACCGGCAAACATGTACAAAAAGTCTGGGTAGATTAGCGTTAATACCCCGGTTGCCAAGGTAAGTATAGTGTTTAGGATTTGTCGCTGTTTAGGTTTGTATGGCGAATCTATGGTGATAAAACGTAACATGATGTACTCCCTTTTTTTACGGTTAGAACTTATATACGGTGGAGATTAATAGCCCGGGCTACCCTCTCCAATCCTGATCATCCGCAGGCTTATTTTGTAAAATTTCTTCGATCGCTGTCATCACTTCCTCGTCTACTTTATCGATTACATCCATGGTTTTCATGTTTTGCTGCACTTGTTCTACAGTTGAAGCACCGGTGATTACGGTACTCACATCTTTGTTATTCAAGCACCAAGCCAGTGCTAATTGTGGCATCGAAATTCCAAGATCCTCAGCTATGGGTGCCAGTTTTTTTACTTTTTCCAGCTTTGCCCGACCTTCTTCCGTTTCTAACAGGCGCTTTTTTAGCCAGCTATACTTTTCAAGATCCAATCGCGATCCTTCCGGAACTCCATCATTATATTTTCCGGTAAGTAACCCCGAAGCCAGCGGACTCCAAATTGTGGTTCCCAACCCGATATCACGGTAAAGTAATCGATATTCTTTTTCCACTTTGTGCCGGTTAAACATGTTGTACTCCGGCTGTTCCATAAGCGGTGGACGAAGATGATTCTGCACCGCAAAATCGTAAGCAATTCTGATTTGTTCAGCGCTCCACTCACTTGTTCCCCAATACAGCGCTTTTCCTTCGTTAATCACTTGGTTCATAGCCCAAACCGTTTCACTTATAGGCGTGTATAAATCAGGGCGGTGGCAAAATATCAGATCAACATACTCCGTTTGCATTCTTTTCAGCGCTGCTTCGGTGCCTTCTTTGATGTGCTTAAACGACAACCCTTTATCATTAGGACCATCTCCACCCCAGAAAATCTTTGTAGACAACACCAAATCTGAGCGCCTCCAACCGGCTTTCTGAATTACAGCTCCCATAATTTCTTCCGATTTACCCGCTTCGTACGCTTCTGCATTATCGAAAAAATTAACTCCGGCATCATATGCTGTTTTCATCTGATTGTATGCCAGATCGGTATCAACCTGCTCCCCAAATGTTACCCACGATCCAAAAGATAATGCCGATACTTTTAACCCTGATTTTCCTAAAAATCTATATTCCATAACCTATTTTTATGTTGATGTTACGCTGGATTAACATTCATCCAAGGCGCAACGTTCTGTATGCGAATGGGTTAAAAGCCGTTATCCGATTAAAGTATTCACTTTCCATTCGCTAACCTTCTCTTGGTTGCTTAACTACTTCTTTACCCCGATACTTTGCATCAACCAATCAAAACTAACCTTTGCCCGCTTTATTCCTAGAGTATGAAATTTTCCTCTTCAACCGCGTTGATATTCCTACTAAGCGCTTTCCTGCTAAATGCATGTTCAACAAATGACCCAAATCGAACCATCATCACCAACGCAAAGGTATATACCCTAAGTTGGTCGGATCCCGGACTTGATGGCAGCCCTCATCCAGAGGCGCCGTTCAATAATGGCCGATGGATTCCCGATGCCTCGGCTGTCGTAATTGAAGATGAACACATTATTTTTGTTGGTGATGAGGAAACCGCACTCTCTTATCAAAATGAATCAACTATGCTACTCGATGCAAAGGGCGGAACCGTAATTCCTGGACTTGTTGATAGCCACGCGCATCCATTTTACTTTGGCGAGGATTTAGGAAAAATTGAGTTAACAGGGTTAAGTGATGCCGAATCGATTGTGCAATATCTCGTGGATCATCAAGAAGAATCAACGGTGGCGGATGATTGGATTCTCGGTTTTGGATACGATGAGGGAAGTATGGCCACCGAAAAACTTCCCACTGCAGATATGCTTTCGGAAGCTTTCCCGGACCGACCGGTTTTCATCATTGGAACGCATGGTTTCACTTCGGTAGCCAATCATGAAGCGATGAAGCGTGCTGGAATTACCGCACAAACGCCCGTACCGGTTGGTGGCGACATCCTGAAAAATGAAGACGGCGAACTACTTGGAATTTTCACCAACAACGCTGCTGAACTGATTGAAGAATCCCTTCCACCAAAAACCGAAATAGATTATCGCAACATCGTGCTGCATGGCATGAAAGTGATGGCAGAATCGGGCTACACGGCTTTTCATGATGCCGGAACGAATGCCGAATATTTAGCAGCTTATCAGTATCATGAGGATGAAAGCACCGCACCCGTTCGGGTTTATGCCATGTTGCAAGCCCCGACGAAGAGTTACTTAATGAGTGGATGCAAAAAGGTCCTGAGACAGCAGCCGGAGAAATGCTCACCGTAAGAGCGGTAAAAGCGTATTATGATGGTTCCTTGGGTATCCGTGGGGCAAAACTGATAGAAGATTACTCCGACAAACCAGGACACCGCGGAGTAAGTGGCGAAGATTATGGCTTCAACGAAGCACTTGTTGAAGAAATGATGCACGCCGGTTTTCAAGTAGGGATTCATGCCATCGGTGATGCCGGAAATCGGGATATGTTGAATTTTTACGAACGTATTTTTGATGCAAACCCGGAAGTTAATGCAAATCGTCATCGCATAGAACACGCTCAGGTTGTTCATCCTGATGATTTCCCGCGGTTTGCTGATTTGGAGCTCATTGCTTCAATGGAACCACCGCACATGGCCGAAGATATGGGTTGGGCTGAAGACCGAGTTGGAAGTGAACGCATAAAAGGCGCCTATGCGTGGCGAACTTTTCGCGAATATGGAGTTCCACTTACCTTTAATTCTGATTTAACCGGCAGCGATCACAATTTCTTTTATGGATTTTATGCTGCCATCACCCGAAAAAACAAAAATCGCCAACCCGAAGGTGGTTGGTATCCCGAGCAAGCCCTTACCCCCGAAGAAGCACTGCGGGCGTATACAAGTTGGTCGGCTTATGCCGCATTTCAGGAAGAAGTACTCGGCACTATTGAAGTGGGAAAACGTGCTGATCTTACCATTTTAAACATTGATGTACTAAACCTGGGCCAACATAACCCGGATTCGCTATGGAATGGACGAGTTCTTGGCACTATTGTGGATGGAAAGTTAGTTTTTGAGGATTTATAAATTAGAAATTAGGAAAATGTGCTTTTTTTTTATCGGCGAGATACACCCTCAGCCTATCTTTTTTCAAAAAAACTTTTGCCGGTTCGTGTGAATGGATGTGAAGGAGAAATATAGATAATGCCTTTGTTCGCGATTATATTTTTTAACCAAGTCACTCTGAGCAAGCCGACCGAAGCTTTAGCTCAGGTGGGCGCAGCGATGAGTCTTCACAACTATGATTCGAGATAAAAATGTATTTTGCGGATCCTTCTGTCGTCGCAAGTTCCTCCGTCTGGATGACATATTAAGGAAGCCAGGTCTGGTTATTTAAATTCTTAATATCACGAATTATCGGCTTCACGCTACCTTTCTAGCTTAGTCATAACCAAGCAGGGACTTTAGTCCGGCTACTTCGTAAAAATGAACCAAACCAGAGATTCGGAAATAGGCCGAACTCTTTCCTAATATCTTACAGCTACTTAACTGCACTAAATGATAGTACTTGCACAAGGTTATCTATTTATAAAACGCTACCACTGAACTTCTGCCCAATTATCACTTATATCTTTGTCTAGCAGCAGCATATTTGGATCGATGATCACGAGCTCAGGTTGTTGGACAAACTTGAAGGTGAAAGCATTGCCCCCATTCTCAGGTTGAATTTCCATTAGTTTGATGAGTATGTTTTCTCCTTGTTCATTCTTCGAATAAAATCCTAGCTGCACCTTTTCATCAAATGGGAGTAGTTTTTCGTTACTCCTTTCGGAAGCATCGATTTTTTCGAACTCAATGTTTACTTCAAGCTCATACTTTGCAGACGCATTCTGGTTGGCATTTACTTCAACCATCGAGTTATTGTAAATGATCACTTCTTCGAATAAGGCTCTGATCTGCTCAACTTGTTCCAGCGGCGAAACCGAGTAGATATAACCCATTAGGTCATCGGTGGTTGGATATCGCTCTGATTTTAGATGTTTTTCACCCGTTCTGGAATTCCAATTAGCAACAAAGTCTGCCAAAGCCTGGTTTATCTTCTCTTCCGAAGCCCAATGCACCAAGGCATTCATTACTATCAACCCTTTTTGATAGTAGATATAATCCTCGCCTGATTTCACCGAGGTAAGCGCAGACTCATTTTCATCCTTTCCTCCACGCTTTTTGAAATATTGCCTCATATTCCACTTCAGAAGTTCGTTAGTCCTTTCTTCTCCATACCGTTTCCTGAACACCATCAGTGCCGAATATTGCGCCAATGTTTCTGCAATCATCAACTGTCCGGGAACATCGGCGGCATTCAGTTGATCGCCCCACCATTGATGCGCCACTTCATGGGCAGTAATGTAAAACGGAATATCGAGTGCGCCGTCAGCCATCGTATCGAAGGTGAAACCCATGTTTTCGGCTACAGTAATCATCCCCGGAATCGATTGCGCTCTTCCGTGATAAATAGGCACTTCCACAATTTTAAGGTGATCAAACTGATAGGGCGAAATATTTGTGGATAGGTATTCCAAAGCTTGTTTCATTCCCTCCATCATGTTTGCGTTATTATAGCCATGCCCCTGATGATGGTAAATTTCTAGGTTAACGGGATCGGACGATTCTCTTAATTTTATTTCCGAGCGCATCACTTCGTAATCAGCTATTGCCACGCTAAACATATTCGAAATGGGCTCTTCTGTTTTGTAGTGAAAATATGCCCGATCCGACTCTTCCCAACTGCTCACCAAATTTCCCGGAGCAACTGCAGTTTGATTATAATCGGTGCTGATCAGCAATTCTAAATGAATGTATTCCCCGTTTCCGTTGGCTTTCCCAATTCGAAGCGCTGCCGAATCTACCCGAGTACTTTCTTCTAAGTTGACCGACAAACCGAACTCTGCTCTAAGCTTGGGATCTTCGATCTCGATGTCGGACAAGTATCCTAAAGACGGCACATGGTAATCGTCGATGAGTGTTCCGTTGCGAACTAAATGCTTGTTGAAATCGGCACCCATTTTTTGGGTTCGAAACTGCTGCTCGAATAAAATTTCAAGACTATCTCCCGGCGCCATTTCGCTGGTTAGCTCGAGCTTATACACCCCAAATTTATCTGATGCTGAATCCATCGATGCAACCGTTGCTTGCTTGGGAAAATGAAGCGAAGCCAGTTCGGTGGGTAGCTTTTGCAGGTACAAGGTTTCGATAGTTTGTGAAGTGCGATTCACCAGACCCAGCTTCCCACGCATTGCATATCTCAAATCTGAGGAAAATACATCCAATTCGATGAACACCGCATGCATTTCGGGCTGAGGAAGCTCTTTCAGATAACTGAAGCTCCGTTCGTACTCGGCGCGTAATTTAAGTTCATTGGAACTGCTGTAATACGTGTGCTTGATATTGGTTTGATAAAAGATGAATCCCCCAATAGAACTAGTGATTACCAAAAGAACCAGAGTAGTTCGTCTCAAGCTTTTTGAAAACCGAGTTTTATAGATTTTTAATCGTTGCTTTAAACTCGTTTCGGATCCTCTCCCAACCAATGGCACAGCAATGGTTAAACACATCAAAAAAAGTAGAATCCAATACGCTTTTGTCCACAAGTAGGATTGTATCTGGTACGAAAATCCATTCATGTCTGAGTAGGTGGGCAAAGTAGATCCTCCAAAAAAGAGGAGATCGTGAGAAATGCCCAGTACCATAAAACCGGCGGTAGGTACCATCAAAAAAAACAGAGTTACGATATGCGCCAAATACTTATGATGAACCAACACTTGCGAGATAAAACACACCAAGCTGATTAGCACTAAGTAAGGAAAAATCTCGAGATAAAAAGCGCTGAGGTACAATCCGATTTCAAAATCGAAATAGCCGTTTACCGCTTGATAGGTGATGCCTGTGGCAATCATCAACGCAAAGAGAATAACGAACAACGAGAGTAGGCCCAAATACTTTCCGGCAATGACTACCCACGGCTGCGTGGGATAAGCATCCAAAAACGAGTGGACGTCCACATCTCGCTCTCTCCACATCAGCTCGCCGGAGTAGAACAAGGTGATCCCCAGAAAAAAGAAAAAGGTGAGCTCTACCAACTCGCCGATGATCAAATACGTGGTGGGCAAACTGTCGATACCGAATGGAGTGCCCAAGCTGAATCCATTGATCACCAATACGCCAACAGCACACACCAAAATGGCCCAAAACGCGATGTCGGAAACAATTAACCGAAGATTGAACGCAGTGTGATGCACCAATTGATGCATCCAGGAAAATGACACTTTAACCGGAGTGTTTTTTGGATTCAATGCCACTAGCTTTGTTGATTTTTCTGCCTCTTCGCTCGGCGTATTTTTTCTTTTACGTATGGTTGGCATCCCCATCGAAAACCGAACATAGCCAAACAGCAGCACCACCAACCCAATGCATACCCACAGCAATCGATTTGCAAGCAGCACGCCTTCAAGCGGTACAATTTGAGTGGCTACCTCATCGACACTCCATGTAGCTGTTGCAATACGAATGGTTTGAAAGGTAAACGGCTCGATCAAACTGGTTAGGAAAAGTGAGTCGCTGCCCGAAGCCAGATTTAGGGCAAACAAATAAATCAGCATAAAGAAAAAACCCTGAACGTACACCAGAAGCAGTTTTCGGGTAAGCAATCCTGTTACGAAAAACAGTGCGCTACTAAAAAATAGAGTAGGAATGGTGAGTCCTAAAAATGGCTGAATGTAAGACCAAAGATCGACGGTGTACTCGGCATCTAATTCGTTCCATGGAAGAAACGGTGAAATCATCAAGCCGAGAGGGACGGCAAGAAAAACCGCAATAACCACTATCAAAGAGCCGATGAATCGACCCAACACATAGTGCGATTTTTTGATCGGAAAGCTGAATAATAGTTGATGCACTTCGTGTTTAAAATCACGAAGAATTGGGGTGCCTGCAATCATCGATACGACGAGTAGAAATAGCGCCGAAATGATGCCCATCGTTCGGGCGATTAAGCTGGGCGAATGCACGGGAATGGCTTGAAGTTGCCCTTGGAAAATAAAATCGATGCTGATGACCGAAAAAAGAAACAGCACAAAAAAGTACACATAGGTATCGATGCGCTTTGCCCGATACTGAATTTCGAAAAGGATGAATGCTTTAGTCATAGAAAGAAAGTGAAGAATTAGGCTTGGTGGGCATGGATTTTTGAGAAATACACATGCTGAAGATTGGGCTCTAACGGTTCGAAATCATGTCCCGGATGAGTATGAGCATGCACGATGATTTGAGGCTTTCCACGAAACAAAAGCTCGGCAATCACTTCAAAATTAGATCTATAAAAAGGCAGGTCGTCGCGATGGATGTGTTTTCCATAAATTCGTCCGCCTATTTCCTCGATGGCAACCTCAGGCTTACCACTCCAAAGCACAATCCCTTCGTTCAAAATGGCCATGTTGGTGCACAACTCTTTCACATCGTCCACCAAATGCGTCGAAAATATCACGATCGCCTCTTCGCCTAACGCACTCAACAAATTGTGAAATCGATTTCGCTCGGTGGGATCCAATCCGGCCGTGGGCTCATCCACAATGATGAGCGAAGGATTGGTAAGCAACGCCTGCGCGATGCCCAAACGGCGTTTCATCCCACCCGAAAATCCGCCCACTTTTTTGTTTCGATGCGCATACAAATTCGTTTGCTCCAACAAATAGTGCACGCGCTCTTTTCGCTGCTTTGCATGTTTGATTCCCTTTAGCAACGCAAAATGATTCAACACTGTTTTGGCGGTTAAGGTGGGATACACTCCAAATTCCTGTGGCAAGTACCCCAGCTGTTTTTGTATTTCCAGCGGTTGGTCCAGTACATTTATTCCATTTAGATGAATGGTTCCTGCATCCGGAGTTTGAAGAGTGGCAAGGGTGCGCATCAAGGTAGATTTTCCGGCACCGTTGGGACCAAGAAGGCCGAATAGCCCGTTGCCAAGCTCCAACGAAACGTTGCTCAGTGCGGTAACGCCATTGGCATAAGTTATTGAAATATTTGAAATCGAAAGGGTATTCATGATTCTTTTTAAGTTGATTTTGCTCCCAAGGTATCGCCGCATAATTTTTCGACACAGCTTTTGATGTAGAAAGTGCTTCCGGCACCATGAAGGATAAATTTTGCGTGACGAATTGATTTCATACCTCAAAACGCGACTTTTATATCCCCAAATAGATTGTTCATCAACTTCTTTGATAGCGGCGGGTTGCTTCACTAACTTTGCCCCATGATCGACTCCCTTTTTTCCCGGTTTCCCTGGCTCCAGAAATACGCCTTCTGGATTATTTTGATAGGCGGCGCCCTCGTGTTTATGTACACCGAAGACGAAGCCATCGAGCCGTACTACTCTTTTTCGGTATTTATTTATTGCGTACTGATGATTTTCTGGGCTATTCGTTGGATCGTGAAACAACGCCGCGAATTACTTAACTTGAAAACGGTACAACAAAACACCGAGCTTCAGCACCTCAAAAGTCAGGTGAGTCCGCATTTCTTTTTTAATATGCTGAATAACTTGTATGGCACCATCGATTCTGATCCACAAAAAGCAAAACAGCTAGTGTTAAAACTGTCTGATTTGATGCGATACAGCATCTACGAAGGTGAGCAGGAGCGAGTGGCTATTCAGGATGAGATCGATTACATCCAAGCGTTTATCGAGCTACATCAAATGAGGTATCGTAATCCGTTAGACGTGCGCTTTAAGGTGGATGTGGATGATCCCGAGTTTGAGGTGATGCCTCTTATCTTCATCAATTTGATTGAAAACGCCTTCAAGCATGGGGTGGAGAATCTTCGAAAGGATGCTTTCATTCATATCCATTTGGAAGTGAAAGATAAGGCCATCCTCTTTACCGTGAAGAACAATTTCGATGCGAGTAGGATCAGCGAATCATCGGGTATAGGATTAAAAAATCTGCGCCGGCGACTTCAACTCGAATATCCAAAACGCCACACCTTGAGCTTCGAAGTGCAAAACAACGAATACCAAGCCACACTAACGATTCAACCCAAATGATCAATTATCTCATCATCGACGACGAATACGTTGCTCACGATATCATTAAGGGCTATTGTGATTTACTGCCCAACATGCAGTTGGCGAAAAGTTGCTACGATGCGCTGGAGGCTATCGAGTATTTGAACCAACATGCTGTGGATTTGATTTTTCTGGATTTGAACATGCCCACACTCAAAGGCTTCGAGTTTTTGCGCACCTTGCAAAACCCACCGAAAGTGATCGTAACCACCGCCTATCAAGAGTATGCATTAGAAGGCTACGAGCTAAATGTGGTAGACTATTTGCTGAAACCCTTCAGTTTCGAGCGTTTTTTAAAGGCCGTGAATAAAACCACGTTGAATGCTCCGAAACCAAATCCCACAAGTACGCCCGAAGCCACCCAAACTACCCGTACCATTTTTTTACGGCAAGACAAACGTTTCGTTCAGATTGAGCTCGACAGTATTCAATATCTCGAAGCATCGGGTAATTATACCAAGGTGGTAACCGTCGCTCAAACCATCTCCGTCCGCGAAAAAATCTCAGAGCTTTTGGATGAATTCCCTTCCGGCGATTTTCTGCAAGTCCACCGCTCCTTCGCTATTTCAAAATCTCACATTTCCAGTATTGTCGGCAATCGCATCTTCATTGGCAATATTCAAATTCCCATCGGCAAAATGTTCAAAGCCAATGTGGATGGGATTGTTGGTTGAGTGAGGTTTGAGGTCTGAGGCACAGAAAAATGTTGATTTGCCTATTAGTTTGTCATTTCGAATGAGCGAATGCGAGGGAGAAATCTAATGGGTTAATTTGATTCGATTACTAGTAGGAACGATGGGAATAGAATTACTCTAAATCATCAAATAAGGTGGGGGAATGTGCATTAGGGTTAATTTCTCTTGCTTTATTTGCTATCGCTAAAATTTCATCAGGTGATGCTACTCCTAAATATTTATGTACTAAAGAGTGGCAACGTTGACATAAACGTACTCTGTTATTAGCGGTATTATTATCATGATTTCCATCAATATGGTGAACTTGCACATTTTTAGCTGTTCCACAGAATTTACAATACATTTATATCACCTTTTTTCTCACCAGCGCAATAATTTTCTCCTGTTACTTAAATTAATTCTATGAGTTCCTAACAAATTTCTAATTTTATCTCGTTCACAACGTGTACCTTGGGAATGCGGTACTGGGGCTCAGCGCTGCAAGAATGGATTCTTGAAATACATGTATCTAGCTGTTTACTTGAACCAGTGGTTCGGGCAGGCTTTCCGAACTGGTAGTTCGGAACGAGAGGAAATTCAATAATAGGCTAATAACTCCTTGCTAATAACAAAATTTTCGCTTCATAGTATTCTGTAATTCTTTTATTTATAACAATGTTTTGAGACATTCTCAGAATGAACAATACCGAATACATTGACTTAGACCGCAGATTCTCAAGAATTAATGGCTCAGAAATTACTGACGAAGATGTTTCGAACAGTTACCTGTTTTTTGATACACATTATGACAGGGATTATTCATGGGATAAATTACTTGAACTTGATGAGCTTATTGTAATCTTGGGAGAAGCTGGAAGTGGCAAAACGTTTGAGCTTAAACAACAATCTGAAATTCAAAGATCTAAAAATGAGTTCAGTTTCTTTATTCGATTAGAAAGCTTCAAAAATAGCCCTCATTCCCTTGAACCTGAAGATAATGAACTTTTCCAATCATGGCTGGAAAGTCAACAAATTGGAATATTTTTTCTTGATTCAGTAGACGAATCTAAGCTAACACAGGTATTAGATTTTCAAAACTCGATACGAAATCTTAAAACGCTTATCGGGTTAAAAAACCTGTCCCGTAGCAAGTTCATAATTTCATCAAGAATAAGTGAATGGAGACCTAATATTGATAGCAATATTGTTCAAACTCTTGCAGCTGATCCCAATAAATCTATATGTATTTTAAAAATACTTCCTTTAAATAAAGAACGAGTCATTAAATATTCCGAGTTTTTACAACTTGATAACGTTAATGGATTTATCGAACAAATTGATAGCAGATTTGCTTGGGACTTGGTAAGAAGGCCTTTGGATATACATGACCTTGCGGAGTACTGGAAAAAACACTTTACTTTAGGCACTCTTAAAGACATAATTGAATACGATATTCAAGAAAAGCTAAAAGAAAAGAATTCTGATCGCTCCTCCGGTGATGACATTTCGTATGATAAACTAAGAGAGGGTTCCGAATGCTTAGCCGTTTCCACGATTCTAACAAATAAGCTTAACTTTGTCATTAAAGATAGCTTGAATACCTGTAGTAACACAGATGATAGCTTTATTGACCCTCTTCAGGCTCTTCCTAGTTCGTGGAGTTATGCTGAAGTAAGGTCATTGCTACAAAGACCATTGTTTGATGATGCTATCTATGGTAAAATTCGAATTCATCATAGACGTAAATCCGAATACCTTGCTTCTTCTTGGTTTGTACGTCTTTTTAACGGAAACTGCGATTACTTCCAGAATGCAGATTTATTCTTTGGATCTAAAAGAGGTAGGACTTTTGCCCGAGTGAAATACCGACCTATTCTTGCTTGGCTTGCTCTTGGTAATCATAGTTGGAGTAACGATATAAGGTCGAAAATACTCAATACTTGTCCTGAGATTTTCTTAGAGTTTGGAGACCCCGCCTCACTATCAGACCAGTATAAAATTGAAATTATTAAAGCCCTGTCTATTAAGTTTGGAGATAAAGATCGTTTCTATAAATATTACGAAGCCGAATCTTTAAGTCGGTTAGGTAACAACACATTAGGCAACCTATTTAGTCAAATTCTTTTAGATGAAACTATTTCCGAAAATTTTAAAGCCTTAATTCTTAGAATTGCTACCCTAAGTGCCACCACGACTTGTTTAGATGAAGTATTTAAGATTTCTATAGATGATGAAAGCTCGTATTCTCTAAAGTCCTTATCTATTGAATACATATCTAAGTTTGGATCTCGAGATCAAATCTCCACCGTTATAGAACATTACATTCAGAAGGAAGAATTAACTAATTCAATTATTGATAGACTAATTTCTTCTCTCTTTCCCAAAAATTTAAATGTACAAGAAACCCTCACTTTTTTAAGCAAAACACAGCCTGTAAGAGACTATGATTTAGTTATTAACTACTCGTTAATGGTATTATTTGAAAAATGGGTGCCGAAACTCGACTTGTCTTTAATTGAAGAGTTATTAATCGGATTAACTAAGCTACTACTAAGCCTACCATATAAATCTCATTATCGACCTATTTCTAAAAGATTTGAATGGCTCAAAGAAGCTCATTGCTACTTAATGAATCAATTTTTCGAAAGAACACAGCCCTCAAAATCGATTGATACCCTTTCTAAATCATTATTTATACACGTAGTCTTGAAGGAACTTGCAGGTTCTCATAAAGGAACGGTAAGTCCTGATCTTATTTCTTTTGCGAATGAGAATATTAGTTTCAGGAAAAACTATGGGATCTTTGCTCTCCAGCAATTAGAGACTCAGAATAAACACTATAACATTGTTCTTCATAATCTGCTTTTTGAACCCAAGCTAAAAGAAGACTTCCAATGGATCTTAGAAGAGTTGAGTGTTTCAGAAGATGAGAGTCTAAAAAAAGACATGTTCGACTTTGCTTTATCTATATGGGATAGATTGAACTTTCCCTTCAGATTTAAACATAGATTAAAAAAAGTAATTCAAGATAATCCTGAGTGGAAAGCCAAACTTAATAGTAGTATTGGAATCCGTCTTAAGTCAATTTACATGAGATTCTATATCAAATATGGACTCTATAAATTTAGATTCTGGATTAAAAGTCTTCCAAGAAAAATAAAGCAAAAGAAAGATGATCTTCTTGTATTCCCAAGAGTAATTCTCAGATTAGGAAGATTAAATAAGAAAGAAAATTTCAGATTCGTCCAATACTTTTACTCAGCCTCAAGTTCTGATGAAGGAACTAAGTATGGTAAATTTGACCAAAATAAAATTCAAAAACGGCATGGGAAGCTCATTGCAAAAATTGCACGTGATACTCTAAAAAAGTATTGGAGAACGTATGAGCCCGAAATACCTAAAATGGATTCCAGAAATAATACCTATGGTTCGATTATTGGTCTTATGTCAATTGAGTTGAATCTTAGAGATGGAGATCTAAGTCTTACTAACCTTTCTAAGGAAGATATTGAAACCCTCACAAAATATGCATTGAACGAAATAAATGGCTTTTCAGAATGGTTAGAAACATTGGCAAAATCTTATCCTAAATATGTAAATGATGTTTTAGAAGATCGAATCAAAGATGAATTAAATTCTACTCTTAGTAATTTGGATTTTTCCATCATACATAAAGTAAGATATACGGATAAATACTTAACACCTATTATCGGCAATTCTCTATTGGAATCATTTAAAAGAGCAACTACTACAAATTTACATGTATTAGGTGAAACAATCTCTATTCTGTCTACAATCCGACATTCAGAATCGGCTATTATTGGAAAAGCTATTGATGGTATTAAAACTGCATGGTTCTTCTCAGCAGTTTACTTACTTATGCTTTTAAAGCATTTAGATGAGGAAAAGTGGTTCTCAATTGACTGGCTATTTAATTATGATTTTATATCTGATATTCATCTCTTTTGGATTGCTGTATTATTACAGTTTGATATTAAAAATGGTATTCCTGAATTAAGAAAAGCTCTCGATATTTCTAAGAACGGCAAATCACTTGCGGTTCAATTAACTGGTTCGCTTTCCTCAAGATCTCATTATTCCGGTTATCCTGAGATAGAAAACCCTTCTTATTTGAACGATGAATATTTACCGGAATTCTATAAAATTATATATGAAAATGTACACCCTAACGATGATATCAATAGAGGATCTGGCTCTTATTCACCAGGTATAAGGGATCATGCACAAGATTTTAGAGGGCACCTTTTTAATAGAATAGTCGACAATGAAAACCCAAAAATGGACGAGTTTTTGGAAGGATTGTTGGGGTTACCTTTATTTGCCCCATCATATGACTCGATTGAATATAATATTGAGAGAAGAGCCGAAAGATTTGTGGACAATTTGTATTGGGAGCCAAGTCATATTCCATACTTAATGCAGAATTGTACAAAAGAACCTTGTTCTGATTTTGAACTATTCAGATTTACATTGAATAAACTAAACGAGATAAAGAATGAGGTATTAGGAGATGATACAAGTTCCAGACACTATGTAAGATCAAAGGATAATGAATCTATGCTCCGTAGCTTTCTAAAAAGAGAATTAGAAAGTAAATCAAATGGATTCTATACCGTTCCGCAAGAGGTGGAAATTGATCATAATGATATACCTGATATTAGGGTAGAAAAACCATCCTTAAAACCAGTTTCAATTGAAGTAAAGAAAGGTGAAAATTGGAACTATAATCAATTAGTTGAAGGTCTGAGGGAACAATTAGCAGGAAAATATCTTCGGTCCCCTAAACATGTATATGGAGTTTATGTGGTCGGGTTTGTTGACCCAGAAAAGAGGTCAGATTGGATTGATAATACAGGCTCTAAACTTACATTTGATGAAATGGTTAATTCTCTGAAAAAAATTGCAGAACAGATAGAAATTGAAGAACATCTAATTTTTGGAATTGAAGTCATAGGAATGGATTTCACATAATCTATACTCTCAAGTTGTGAACAAAAACATAAATTTTTTTAGAGTACACTTTATCTGCTTGTAACTTTATTGTAACTATTCAAAAAACTGATCTTTATTAACCAAACAAAATAAAGCCTTGAATAGGTTTAATAAATTGCTACACAGGGTTTTATCAAAAGTGGGACCGGGCGGAATTCGCCATCGGCATCCCTTCGGGAGAGCCGCCGATTCAAACACAGACTTAACTCCATAAAAAAACCCCAAGCTGAATAAACAACTTGGGGTTTGGGTGGGACCGGGCGGAATTGAACCGCCGACACACGGATTTTCAGTCCGTTGCTCTACCAACTGAGCTACAGTCCCTTGTTTAAGAGGACGGCAAAGATAGCGGGTTATCTACCCAGATACAATAACCGATTTCAAATTTATGCAACTTCTGCTAAATGAATGTCTTTCAATCGCATTTGTAAAGTCCGCCTGCCGTTCCAGTTATTCTCTTCCAGTACATAAGCAATACTGAACGATTCCCCATTTCTTACCATAGGCAAAAATTCATGCATATTGAATCCAATGGCATCAAACACTCCAGAATTACCTTGCTTAATCTTCATTTTTAAATGACCATTTCCCACTACGGTTGGAATGCCAACTACTTGCACTCCTTCGCTCACAAAAATAGGACGAAGGTTGGCCGGACCAAAGGGTTTAAACTGTGCCAGTAACTTCCAGAATTTCATGTCAATTTCAGCGAGTTCTAATTTAGAATCTACCATTAACTCGGGTTCAAAACTCGAATTTGAAAGTCCGTTATAAGCAATTTGATTTATTCGACGACGGAATTCGGTCAGATTTTTTTCCTCCAACGTTAAACCGGCAGCGAATTCATGTCCACCAAATTGCTCCAGTAAATCTTCACATTCTTTCATGGCATCGTAAATATTAAAGCCACGAATACTACGCGCCGAGCCTTTGATTTTGCCTTCCACATTACTCAGCATAATGGCAGGCCGGTGGAACATATCTACTAAACGAGAAGCCACAATTCCAATCACACCCAAATGCCAATCTGGTTTGTATAGCACCAAGGTACTCACATCGTCGATATCGAGCTCGTCATCGATTTGAGCAAGAGCTTCCTCCATCGTTTTACTGTCTTTGTCGCGACGGCGTAAATTGATCGACTCTAATTCTTTGGCTAATGATTTTGCCTCCCCCGCTGATTCTGCAATCATCAATTTAACAGCGGTAGATGCGTCTCCCATCCGGCCGGCAGCATTAATCCTCGGCCCAATCGAAAACACAATCTTGCTGGTTGTTATATCGCTAACCGGCATCCGAATTAAATCCATCAATGTTTTGATTCCAACACGCGGGTTATTTTGCAACATTTGTAGCCCGGCACGCATCAGAATTCGATTTTCGCTGATGATGGGCACAATATCCGATGCGATGGAAATAGCTATCAGATCTAGATATTTGTAGGCGATAGAATCCGGTAAACCAAGCTTTTTCAGCGTTGCTTGTACCAGTTTAAATCCAACACCAGCGCCTGATAATCCATCAAAAGGATAGTTGCAATCCGGGCGTTTTGGATCGAGCACGGCTACGGCATCCGGAATTCCGTCTCCTACCGTATGGTGATCACAAATGATCAACTCCATGCCTTTTGCTTTAATCTCTTTTGCTTCTTCGATGGCTGTAATCCCACAATCTACCGATACAATCAGATGAGCTCCTATATCGTGAGCATAGTGTATGCCTTCGGGATTAATTCCATACCCTTCTTTAAACCGATGCGGAATGTAGTAGTCGGCGTCTACACCAAATTCTTTTAAAAACGTGTACACACAAGCCGTAGCAGTGGTACCGTCTACGTCGTAGTCGCCGTAAACCACAACTTTTTCGCTTTTACGTATAGCCAACGCGAGGCGCTCTGCACCTTCTTCCATATCCTTCATCAGGAATGGGTCGTACAACAGATCTATCGTAGGGCGGAAAAAAGACTTTGCATCTTCATATGTTTTTATGCCACGTATAGCCAGCAATTGGGCTATAATGTCCGGTACGCCAAGAGCCTGCTTTATTTCGGACACGCTCTCCTCTCGTTCCGGCTGCGGATATACCCAGCGGAATGACATTGTTTACTTTACCTTTATTTTTATTTTTATACATAAGAGGCGAGCCGGCGACCAAACCTACACACCATGCCTTTCGGCAATTTCTAGCCTTTAAAATACACTTTTGCTAATAACTTTCATCATTCCCTTTTAGGCTCTTGCCTCGAGTTTTTTATACAATTAAGCTCATTATGTATAAATGAATTCCGTAATTTTGGAATCTGTGCATAAATACTGAGAGGCAACTTTTTACTAGTATTTGAAACAGAAAAACGAGATTTTTGGAAGCGGTTCCAACCAATAAAAATATCCTTTAACATGATTGATACTCCATCTGCAGAAAAAGAAATAACCAAACAAGCAGACACCGAATTGAGCATCTTTAATGCCTTGCAAAACATGGGGCACGAACAAGTTGTTGTTTGCTCAAATCCTGACACAAATCTAAAGGCAATCATTGCCATACATAACACCACACTTGGTCCGGCCTTAGGCGGAACCCGAATGTGGATGTATAAAAATGAACAAGAAGCTCTAAAAGATGTATTACGCTTAAGTCGTGGCATGACGTACAAAGCCGCAATCTCTGGGTTAAACTTGGGCGGTGGAAAAGCCGTGATCATCGGAGATCCTCACACCGATAAAAACGAAGCGTTATTCCGATCTTTTGGTCGTTTTGTGGATTCACTCGGTGGCCGATACATCACTGCCGAAGATGTTGGAATGAGTGTGCAGGATATGGAATGGATTTACTCAGAAACCAAATTTGTAACCGGTATTCCCGAAACATTGGGCGGAAGTGGAAATCCATCTCCCGTAACTGCTTTTGGAGTTTACATGGGCGCCAAAGCTGCCGCAAAAAAGGCTTATGGCTCCGATTCATTAGCCGGAAAACGCATTGCCCTACAAGGCGCCGGAAATGTAGCCTTAACCTTTGCTGATTATGCCGCAAAAGAAGGCGCTAAACTTTTTGTTACGGATATCTACACCGAAAAAGCGCAAGCGTTAGCCAATAAAGTAGGCGGAACCTTGGTTGAGCCAGACGAAATTTATGGCCTAGATGTTGATATTTTCACGCCATGCGCATTAGGTGGAGTTGTGAATGATCAAACCATGGATCAATTTAAATGTGATATTATTGCTGGTGGAGCGAATAACATACTGGATAATGAAGATGTGCATGGACAAATGTTGCTCGAAAAAGGCATCTTATATGCACCTGATTACGTAATTAATGCCGGTGGTATCATCAATATTTCGAGCGAGTTGGAAGGATATAATCGACAGCAAGCGATGAATCAGACCGAGCGTATTTACGACACTACACTCAATGTGTTGAACTATTCAGAAGAGCACAGAATCCCTACGCATAAAGCATCTAATGAATTAGCTGAAAAGCGCATTGCTGAAGTGAGTAAGCTGAAAAGCATGTATACCTCACAAAGCAAAATCTCCGGAAGATTGGGCGAGATGTATCGCCTTGATAATCGCTAATTAAGCAATTTAATCCTTATCTTTGACTCCCGTTCAGTTATCTGAGCGGGATTTTTTTTGCCCATTACGCCAAACAGAATTTCACACATGAATATCGAAGAATTTCAATTTAAAGACCGAATAATCAAGGGAATTACCAGCGATGGCCATTTTAAAATCGCGGTTGTAAAAACAACCGATGTAGTACGCGAAGCCGCCGAACGGCACCAGTTATCGTTGCTTGCAAAAGTAGTGTTGGGCAAAGCATTAACTGCAACTATGTTACTTGCCAGCGAACTAAAAAAAGAAGAACGCATTCAGCTTCGGATGGATGGAAACGGTCCGTTAAAGTCGGTAATTGCAGAAGCAAATAGTTTAGGTGAAGTTCGCGGGTACGTTTCAGATCCAACCGCTGAGCTTGATTACACTTCGAAGGGCGTAAGTTTGGGCGATGGAATTGGTTTGGGCGTATTATCTCTCACAAAAGTATTGTACAACGAAGCCGAGCCACGCACTTCGGCCATCGAAATTGTAAATGGGGATGTTACCACTGATGTTGCCCGATATTTGGCACAATCAGAACAAATCCCTTCTGCGGTTTTGTTGGATGTGGGCATTGATGAAGAAGGCATCATCACCCAGGCCGGTGGACTTTTACTCCAGCGTCTACCGGATGCGCCTGAAGGTCAGATTGATATGTTGCAAGAACGCCTTGCGTCCTTTCCGCCCATCGACCAATTGCTTGCAGATGGGCAGTATATTGATGAAATCATGAAGAAGTCGGTTTCGCCGATTGAAGTGAAAGAACTAAATCGCCAACCGGTTGATTTCTTTTGCCGCTGTTCACGCGAGCGTTTTCTGGATGCTTTATCGATGCTGAACATCAACGATTTGAAAGAAATGGAAGGAGAATCGCAGGAAATAGTGTGCCATTACTGTAACAATCGAGAGGAAATCTCGAAAGAGGATATCGCCAAACTTATCAGCGAGGCGCAGGCAAAACTTAATTAAACAACGGGTACAAATATGGGCAGGCTCACCAACGACGAACTAAAGCAAATCATCAAAAGAGCCTCCATCCTGCAACGTTATCACGAACAATCGCTTTCCGGCAGCCAAGTTTCGGAACCCGAAGACATTGAACCGATTTTTGAAATCGGGCATAACATTGACATAAAACGACATTTCATAAAACAGGCTTTGCTTGAATATGAAGGCATTCCCATCGATGAGCCTGTTATTGTAGATACCCAATCGTTTACCGAAGCCGAAATACAAGGCTATGCAAACGGGCCAATTGATGGCGCTCTGCTCAACGAAATTCGGGCTCAACTTGAGTATCATTTTAATACCATAGGGGCAGTGTCTCGCCGAAAGGGTAATATCTATTGGAATGCAAAGCCTGCTTTTCCCGCCAAACTTTTTGCCACAACCCGCAGCCCCGAACTAGAGGTAAAAGAAGAAGCATCCGGCAGGATAAAACTCACCTTGAGACAGAATCTTAAAACCTACAATAAGTTATTTCTACCTGCGATAGGCTTTAGTTTTGGTGGATTTATGATGCTGGCCGCATTGATGTACGACGTTGCCGGTAACGACACAGGGCCAATGTTCATTTTTGGAAGCTTATTTATTCTGGGAAGCATAGGATTTGCTCGGTTTGTACGATCCCGAAAGCTTAAGAAGAAACGGAAGCTCAAAGAGTTAGTTGAAACTATACAACAAATAATGGAACGCAGATTCCGCGCAGGACGCTTTAAAGAGGAACCCAAACCGGAAATAGAAATGGAAGATTTTGAAGAGGTTTTAAACGATCAGGAAGAAATAGAAATCCGGCCGGAAGAAAAGATTAAATCATAGGCGCAATTATGCCAAATAAAAAGGTGGTTATTATTGGCGGTGGCTTTGGCGGAATGAATGTGGCCAAAACACTTTCCAACACCAACTACGACATCACTATTATCGATAAAGCAAATCACCACTTGTTCCAGCCCTTGCTGTATCAAGTAGCAACCGCTGCACTTTCGCCGGGAGATATTGCTACACCAATTCGTTCTGTTTTTACCAAACAAGCGAATGTAAAAGTAGTTTTGGGCGAAGTTGTGGAAGTGAGTAAAACGGATCAGGTAGTTCAGCTTGCTGAAGGTGATCTCATCCCGTTCGATTTTTTAGTGATTGCAACCGGTGCAGAATACAATTATTTCGGAAATGAGGATTGGAAGAAACATGCGCCGGGGTTAAAATCGCTCGATGATGCACTCAAAATTCGGGAGCGCATTTTGGTTTCTCTTGAGAAAGCAGAGAAAACGCCCGAACTCGAAGATCGTAAGCCCTACCTAACTTTTGTGGTAATTGGCGGTGGTCCTACCGGAGTGGAAATGGCAGGTTCTATTGCTGAGATCGCAAAACGAAATATGATGCGCGATTATCGAAATTTTCACCGTAACGAAACTACGGTGTATCTGGTGGAAGCGGCAGGTGGTATTCTAAATGGTTTTTCTGAAAGTCTTTCTGATAATGCACTGGATACGCTAACTGAAATGGGAGTTCGCGTTCTGCTTAATACTCCGGTTGAGGAAATTCGGGAAGACGGAGTAAAACTAAAAAATCAGTTCATTGAAACACCGAATATCATGTGGGCTGCGGGCGTCGCCGGAACCGATTTAACCAATAATCTGGGAGGGGAAACCGATCGCATTGGCCGAGTTAAGGTGAATGAAGATTTATCCATTCCGGATCATCCCAATATTTTTGTGATCGGAGATGCGGCCTATTTTGAGGATGAGAAAGGGAATGCATTACCGGGCGTTGCTCCTGTAGCTATGCAACAAGGAAAGTATGTGGGCAATCTGCTAAAAAGTGCCTTATCTAATTCCGGTCGAAAGCCTTTTAAATATCTTGATAAAGGTACGATGGCCACTATTGGACGTGCTAAAGCAGTAGCTGACATCCGTGGGTTTAAACTTACCGGCTTTTTTGCATGGCTGATTTGGGGTGTAATCCACATTTTCTTTTTGATTGGCTTCCGCAATCGCTTTAGAGTATTCGGAGAGTGGATTTGGCACTACGTCACTTTTAAACGTGGCGTGCGATTAATTGCTCATAAAGAGAATAGAGAAGCGTAATTTTGTTTTCCTAAGCCTTGAGAGGTTTGGAAAGTAAATCAAATAGCGAAGCTTGTTCCACATCCGCAGTTATCTACGGCATTTGGATTATCAAAGGTAAATCCACGGGCATCCAGGCCATCCGGGTAATCAATTTCAATTCCTTCCAGGTACATCAAGTGTTTTGAATCCACGATTAATTCGATGCCGAAATTTTCAAACACAACATCTTCTTCTGTACGATTATCCAAGCCTAGTTTATAACTTAACCCAGAGCATCCACCTCCTTCTACTGCTACTCGCAGGTACAGGTTTTCGTGGTCGCTTTGTTGCGCTTTAATCTTAGCCACTTGTTTGGCCGCTCTCTCGGTTATTCGCACCGGTTCGCCGGTTAACACTTGCTCATTTTCCGCAGCAGACTCTTCTTCATCAAAGTCGTCTAGCAGTGAAGCAATTACATCGTCTAATTGTTCGTCTTGATTCATTTTCTCTTCTTTTCAGTCATCCTGAGGCTAATGCCGAAGGATCTACAAAATCATAATTTGCCAAATTACTAATAGTAAAGATTCGTCGCTACGTTCTGAATGACCCATTACAGATCACTTACTAATCTGGATTTATAAATTAAGCACTTTTCCGCGAAAATGTATAATGCGCTACTCCGTCCTTCTCAAACAAATCTAACACGCCTACACTTACCAGATTTACCAATATTTTAGCGGCCGTGTAGGTTGTAGTGTTGATTATGGTACTGAATCGTTCTACGGTAATCTCGCTGTATTCATTAAGGAAGCGAAATAAAAGCTGTTCGTTTTCTCCAAACTCAAAGGTAATTCCTTCTTCCTGACTCCCCAATTTCATCACTTCAATAAGTTCTTCGTTTGCCAGAACGCTCTCATCTGCCTGACGAACAAATACTTTTCGTCGTTTCTTTCCTTTTAAATAAATCGGCTTTTTCTCTGCTTCAGGTATATTTACGATGATGATATCTTTATTTCCGATGTTCAACAATTCCATGTGAATGTCGATTTCGGGCACACAAAGTTTTGCTGCTTCATCCAGCCAGAACTCCTCTTCCATATAACTTTCAGTGCCAACTAATTCACCGTTATCACTTACACCTATCAAAATAGTGCCACCTGTGGTGTTTGCGAATGCGGCTATTTCGCGGGCAATTTTTTCGGGTGATGCTACCTTGTGTTTGAATTCGAGAAAGGAGCTTTCACCGGTTGCAACCAGATTTTTCAGATCTTGGCGAGACATAGTACTCAGCTGCATATTGCCGGTATGCTGCAAATAAAAGTTCATTTCGTCGTCCATCATTCTCCTCCATCGACCGATCCTGTTTAGATGATTTTTTCGTCTTTGGGATCTCTGTTCATCAATCTGTTTAAAGCATCTTTTGGGTCAACGCCATCAAACAACACATGGTATACTGCTTCAGTTATTGGCATTTCTACCTTGTTCTTTTTGGCCCAATCGTGCACCGATTTTGTGGTCTTTATACCCTCTGCAACCATATTCATACTCTTGATAATTTCATCCAGCTTGAAACCTTTCCCAATTTGTTGCCCAACGTAACGATTTCGACTATGCGCAGATGTACAAGTAACAATTAAATCACCCATGCCCGTTAATCCGGAAAAAGTATCGGTATGAGCGCCCATCATTTGCCCCATTCGCTTCATTTCGTGTAAGCCTCGGGTTATTAATGCGGCTTTCGCATTATCGCCTAATTCTGCACCATCAATCACACCGGCAGCGATTGCCATAATATTTTTTACAGATCCACCAATCTCCACACCAATTACATCATTGTTTGCATACACTCGAAACATGGTGGTCATAAATGTTTCCTGAATCACGCGTGCAGTTCGGCTGGAATAAGCTGCCGCTACCACGGTTGTAGGTCGGAGTCGTGCCACTTCTTCGGCGTGAGATGGCCCATAGAGTACGCCAATATTATCTTCGTAGGTAACACCATCCATCACTTCAATCAGAATCTGCGACATGGTTTTGAAGGTGTCGTTTTCTATCCCTTTCGAAACCGTTACCAGAATTTCATGGCCATCTAAACAGGGCTTAATTTTAGCCGCTATTTCGCGAAGCGTATGTGATGGTGTCGCAAACACCACCATATCCTGCGATCGCAAACAGTGCTCGATGTCATTATAAGCAACAATTGACTCCGGTAATTCTAAATCACTTAAATATGATGAGTTTTTATGCGTGGAATTAATCGATTCCACCACGTCTTTTTCGCGGGCCCAGATTTGAACTTTATTTCCGGCAGTATCCAGCACTTTAGCTAGAGCAGTTCCAAAACTACCGGCACCAACAACGGTTACATTTCTCATGATGGCACCTTCTCTGTTTGAACTTCTGCCTTTGTTTCCTTTGGTTTACTTTTACCTACTCGATTTTCAGTGCCGTCAATCAATCGTTGTATGTTTGATTTGTGCTTGTAAATAATTCCTGTGGCTACAATTATTGCAAAAACGATGATGCTTCCATCAATATCAATGTCTAAACCGTAGCGCATCACCAATAAATTAATTGGGTAAAGTAAGGTGGCAGTTATTGAGGCCAACGACACATATTTAGTGATAAAAATGATGAGACCGAACATCACAAAAGAAATCGCGATGGAAATCGGTTCTACGCCAAACAGCATTCCGCACGCAGTTGCTGCGCCTTTTCCACCTTTGAAGCGTGCAAACAAAGGAAACATGTGTCCGATTACCGCAAACAATCCACAGGCAATTTTCAAAAAGGCTTCTACATCCCAATTAGGTGGGGCAAGGGGACCGGCAAATAAATCAAACGCGATGGCACTTAACCAAAATGAAGGTACAAAGCCCTTCATAAAGTCCATCGCAAATACCGTTATTCCTGCGGGTACACCAAGAACTCGGAATGTGTTGGTTGTTCCTGCATTTCCGCTTCCATGCTCTCGTACATCAACTCCTTTGTATACCTTTCCGACCCAAATGGCAGAAGGTATCGATCCCAGTACGTAACTGATCAATAGTACGGTAAGCGTAGATAGCATGTTTGTAAGTTAAATTAACGTTTAGCAGAGCTTAAACGTGACGTTCAGCATGATAAGAAGAACGCACCAACGGGCCACTTTCTACATGACCTATTCCTAGTTTTTCTCCAATTTCCTTGTATTCAGCGAACTGATCGGGATGTACCCATTCTAACACCGGATGATGCATTTTCGTGGGCTGCATGTACTGTCCAATCGTCAACACATCCACTTCGTGATCCACACAATCCTGCATCAATTCAATCACCTCTTCGCGGGTTTCCCCTAATCCAACCATGATACCGGTTTTCGATTTAACTCCGGCTTTTTTGGTTCTCAATAACAACTCTAACGAACGCTCATAACGAGCCTGCGGACGAACTCTTCGGTATTTATTGGGCACGGTTTCTAAGTTATGACTTAATACTTCCGGCGGAGTATCTAATACAATCTGCAATGTTTCCCAATCGCCCTTAAAATCCGGAATCAATGACTCGATAGTTACGCCGGGAATAGCTTCACGCAAGGCAGTATGCGTTGCTGCAAAAATAGGAGCTCCACCATCTTTGCGATCGTCTCTGTTGATGGAAGTTAATACCACGTGTTTAAGATTCATTTTTGCAGCGGCATCAGCAACACGGCGTGGTTCATCCCAATCTAAATCTTTAGGTGGTCGACCTGTTTTTACTGCACAAAATGAGCACGAACGGGTACACACATCGCCCAGTAACATAAAGGTTGCTGTTCCCGCGCCCCAACATTCGCCCATATTCGGGCAGCGTGCTTCAGAACAAACGGTATTCAATTTGTGCTCATTAATAGTATCCAGCACTTCCTTGAATTTCTCTCCTGATGGAAGCTTTACACGCAACCAATCCGGTCGGCGTTGCTTCGATTTCTTTTCTACTATCTGTAGTTCTTTAATCATGGAATAATTTCTTTATTTGATGTCATCCTGATTCGCCATCCGGCGGAGAAGGATCTGCAAATCGTTGGTATTGTTAATAGCATTGCGCGGATTCTTCGCCCCGACTAGCAGGACTCTGAATGACTTTATAAAATTACAAAAAATATTGCTCTAGTTCCTGCCATCCACCGGATGCAGAGACACGAACATCAAAAACATCTTCAAAATGAGAAACGATCCTTTTTTTTACTTCCGATAACTCAACTTCTCGCCCTAATTGCGCCTGTAAACTAGTTACGGCTTTATCGGTAATTCCGCACGGAACGATGTGCCCAAAATAGCTTAAATCGGTATTTACGTTGAAGGCAAAACCGTGCATGGTTACCCATCGTGATGAGCGAATTCCGAGCGCGGCAATTTTCTCTTCGCCAATCCAAACACCGGTAAGTCCGTCTATTCGCCCTGCTTCCATACCATAATCTCCACAAACGCGAATGATCACTTCTTCCAGAAAGCGAAGGTATTTGTGGATATCGGTAAAGTGCCGATCTAAATCCATAATCGGGTAGCCTACAATCTGTCCCGGACCGTGGTAGGTGATGTCTCCACCGCGATCGATTTTTACGAATTCGGCTTCCAGTTTTTGCAACTCCAGCATCGAACGAAGCATATTTTCTTCGGCACCGGATTTTCCCAAGGTATACACATGGGGATGCTCCACAAACAACAGGGCATCGTTTTTCCGATCACCCTCAAACTCTCCCTTCGATTCCGCACGCTTTTCTTCGATCAACTTTTCCTGCACCGATCGCTGCAAATCCCAAACCGGCTGGTAGGATCCTGCTTCTAAATCGTAAAGGTTGATGGTTTGTTTTGATTCCATTTATGTAAACACGTCGGGACGTTGTTGCATCACCAAAAAGTAGTTACCATATACACGTAGGGACGTATCGCAATACGTCCCTACGTTTAATTTATCATTCCAAAACTATTGTCATTTCTAGCAAAAGCGAGAACTCTAAACCGGTTGCTCATATGCTCACTTTTTGGATTTCTCCCGATGGTCGAAATGACAAATCGAGTTATTTCTTAACCGGCGTACCTAAATGAACACCTTCATTATAGGCTTCAGCAACAGCTTCCATTACCGCTTCCGAAAGAGTTGGATGCGGATGAACTGCGCTGATGATTTCATGTCCGGTTGTTTCCAAATCACGGGCAACAACCGCTTCTGCGATCATTTCGGTTACACCGAATCCAATCATGTGGCAACCTAACCACTCGCCGTATTTTGCATCGAATACTACTTTTACGAAGCCTTCTTCATGACCAAGCGCTGTCGCTTTTCCGGAAGCCGAAAGCGGGAATTTCCCAACTTTGATTTCGTAGCCTTCTTCTTTGGCCGCTTCTTCGGTTAAACCAACCGATGCAATTTGTGGCTCGCAGTAGGTACAACCAGGGATGTTTTCGTAGTTGATCGGCTTCGGGCTCATTCCGGCTAACTGCTCAGCAAGCACAACCGCTTCGTGGGATGCTTTATGCGCCAACCAAGGAGCTCCGATGATGTCTCCAATAGCGTAAATGCCATCTACTCCGGTCGAGTAATCCGATTTATCCGCAACGATAGCGCCACGCTCAACTTTTACGCCGATATCTTCCAAACCTAGGTTTTCAACATTTCCGGTTACACCAACCGCAGAAAGAACTACATCAGCTTCGATTTTCTCTTCGCCTTTTTTGGTCTTAACAGTTACTTCAACGCCTTTACCTTTTTTCTTCACATTTTCAACGGTGCTTTCGGTAAGTACGTTGATGCCTTTCTTCTTGTAGATTTTACCGAGCTCACGTCCAACATCTTTGTCTTCAACAGGAACTAAGGTCTTTTGTAGCTCAACTAGAGTTACTTCTGTCCCGATAGTGTTGTAGAAATAAGCAAACTCAACACCAATGGCGCCGGCACCCACAATCACCATTTTCTTAGGCTGCTTTTCCATAGTCATCGCCTTTTCCGAATCGATGATCATTTCTCCATCAATCTTCAAGCTTGGAAGCTCACGCGGACGTGCACCCGTTGCAATGATAAAGTGCTTGGCTTTGATACTTTCTTTCTCTTTGCCGTTTTCGTCGTTTACAGCAAGCTCGCTTTTCGATTTGAACTTACCCGCTCCCATGAACACCTCAATCTTATTGGCTTTCATCAGGAACTGAACACCCTTGCTCATTTTGTTGGCAACACCACGGCTACGTTTTACCATGCCTTCGAAATCAGCTTTTACGTCGCCTACTGAAATCCCGTAATCATCGGCATGTTGGATAGATTCTAATACTTCTGCCGAGCGCAATAATGCTTTGGTTGGGATACAGCCAATATTCAAACAAACGCCACCTAAGTGTCTTTTCTCAACAATTGCTGTTTTAAAACCCAGTTGCGATGCCCGGATTGCAGCCACGTAGCCACCAGGTCCTGAGCCAATTACGCATACATCAAATTCTTTTGCCATGATTTCCTTTTGATAATAGTTTTTGATTGTCTTGTTGCCATAAAATCACCAAAACACGAATAGTAACCTCTTTTCATTCACATGCGTTTTAGCATTTCTGGAGTGCCCGCTTCAAACAGGAAAGAAGCAGCACGTTCAAGGCGGCTTAAGGTACGGGTTTTACATTAGAAGTTCGAGTGAGAGAAAAGGGAAAGTACAGGCATCTAAAAATATTTTTTTAACGATAGGTTGAAGTTACCATTTAATTTTCTACATTTGTAGAAACAATTCTAAACTCGTAGAATATGCAATTATCTCCCACCGAAGAAGAACTAATGGAACACTTATGGAAGCTTGAAAAAGCTTATATGAGTGATTTGCTGGAGCAATATCCCAATCCTGCACCGGCACCAACCACACTCGCAACCCTACTTAAACGCATGCAGGAAAAAGGTTTTGTGAGTTACAATCAACATGGGCGCTCTCGCCAATATTACCCGTTGGTGGCTAAAACCGACTATTTTGGATCGCACGTTCGGGGGTTGATCAAGAAGTTTTTTAATAACAGCTCGGCGCAGTTTGCTTCCTTTTTTACTAAAGAGACGGATTTATCGGAAAATGAATTAAAGGAACTTCGCGCCATTATCGATAAGGAAATTGAGAGGAAAGAGTCATGATCGTATATATTTTAAAATCGACGGTTTTACTGGGGCTGCTTTGGAGCTTGTATAAGCTATTTCTCGAAAACGAAAAAATGCACCGATTTAATCGGGGATATTTATTGATAGCTTTGGTCGTAAGCTTTACCGCACCATTAATCACCTTCGATATTCAACCAAATACCGAAATAGCCGGCATTAACATTGATGATATTGAGCAAACGGTTAACACCCCGGCAAGGGCCGTTTCTAGAACGATAGAACCGATACTTTCTGCGCCACCTTCAGCAGAGATTAAAAGATCTGCCCCTGAGGAATCAGCGGGATTCAGTCTTTCGTTGAAGCAGATAACTATTGGAATCTATTTGCTGATTTCACTCGCGTTATTACTTCGATTTATGGTCGGGTTATTTCAAATTCGAAGAACGATAAAAAAAGGGGAAATCATCGACTACAAAGCTGCGCAAATAATTCTTGTGGATCAGAAAATCACTCCCCAATCCTTTTTGCAGTTTATTTTTATCAACAAGTATGATTACGAAACAGGCAGTATTGGCTCAGAGATTTTAGAACATGAGCTAACGCATGTTCGGCAATTTCATTCTTTCGATATTTTACTTATCGAGTTCTTAAAAGTGTTCTTTTGGTTTAATCCATTTTTATATGGATTTAAGCACTCCATCATGTTAAATCACGAGTTTTTGGCGGATCAACACGTAGTAAGTCAAGTAGCTGACCGATCAAAATATCATGATCTGCTACTTCAGTTTTCCTCCTCCGAAAAAGCACCCGTTTTACAACATAGATTTAGCCAAGCTAATACCAAACGAAGAATTTTAATGCTATCTAGAAAGGTTAATTCTTTTAAATCGAGCTTAAAAACTTTGATCGTCCTTTTTGTAGCATTAATAATCATCCCTGCATGTTCTAATTTTGATCAAAGTGAAGAGGCCAACATTCACCATCTAACGAGTGAACTAGTTGCCCAAATCGATTACAAAAAGACTGATATAACAGAACCAGAGAAAAGTGCTTTGGACAGTTTAAAAAGCGCAATCATTAGAATGGATTCTCGATTAAACATGAAAACAGATAGTACCGAACGTTCAGATCGGCTAAGATATAAGCTTGTATTATCGAAACTAAATTCCGAATTCAATGACAAAATGGTCGCTTATATCGAATCGGCGCTATCAGGAAATCCACCTAGTTTACAAGACTTAGAATATGAATATGCCGGCCTGTGGGGTTCATATTCTTTTATTAGCGCTTTACAAAATCATTTAACGGAAGATCCTTTTATTCAATTTTCTTCAAGTAACTTCCCAAATCTGGTTCCCTCACCTCAGGAGTTGCTAAAACAAAGAACCGCAGAATCTGTTAAAGGAGAGTGATAAATGAAGCAGTTTACCTCTAGCCTAGATTTTTCGGTTACTAAGAAACGATTGCTTATGCTTTCGAAGAAAGCCACAACAATGAGGATATTACCTAAGGTTATTGTCGTTATTCCAGTCTTAGCGATCTCTACCTTCCTGTTCTTCAACAAAGCCAACCGCCAAATTGTGATTGATAACAGAGTAAAAACAGCCATCGAGCCTGTGTTACTTTTTCAACAAGCCGATGGTAGTTTTTCTGAGCGAATGGAGCGGCATTCCTACGATGGATATCGAGCATACATTCGAAAAGGCAAACCTTTTACAGGTGTTCAGCGGACCTTAAATCTTGACGATAATTTGACAGTTTCTGAAATCACTTTCGAAGATGGCTGGCCAACCCAAGGGGTTCTACTAAATCCTATTACCGAACATGATTTCTATCGGATTGAATTTGACTATGAACCATCCACTAAGATTATTGAACGCAATTACAATAGAGCCGGCACGCTGATAAAATCACTGCATAGAGTTTACAACAATGATCACCCCACCAGAATAGTGGAGAATTTCGAATTTAATGGCTTGAATGAGCTCGTAAAAACTGCTCAATATTACTGGGAAAATCTGCAGTATCGGGGTCGACTTGAACTCGCCGCCGATTTGGATACGTTAGTGCACGCCTACATTGATGACAACGACGTTCGTATATTCAAAGAATATCATCCAAATGGACTGCTAAAATTTAAAATGGGGAGCACTGATACCGGATTTGAAGACTTAATGACCATGTATGATGAAAACGGCACCATCCTTGAACAAGAACTCTACGAAAACGGCGAACTCGTGGAGAAAATCAAATGAAGCAGTTTACTTCTCGCATTGATTTTTCAATCACCAAAAAGCGTTTAAATATGCTTTCGAAAAAAGCTTCTAAAAGCAGTATGCTACCCAAAGCACTTTTCGTAATTCCAGTCTTTTCGATACTCACACTGATGTTTTGTGCAGATTCTGAAAATCCGTACGAAAATATGAACCACATCGAATTGTCGGCGATAAACAAATCCATGTATTACGATATTGAGCTGGATACGGAAGGTTATGTGGGGCTTTATCATCCAAAAGATGAACGAACAGGCATACTTCTCGGTCCGGATGGGTTGCCCTACAACGGGAAACGCAGTGCCTTTTATAGTGATACGGATTCATTGTTCTTCACCGAAACCATCGTTGATGGAAAGAAGACGCAAATGGTTATGAATATGTACGATAGTACAGGTACTTTTTCATACCAAACACTTAGTGAATATTCGTTAGATCTCAATGGCAATTTCGTAACTATATCCTATGCCAATCGCCAAACGGATAACCTCGTTTTAAGTGATATCAAAATGGATTCAGACTCGCTTTCAACTTATGTTATGTACCATCCCAATGGTCAAATTGCCCAGGAATTTCAGATTAAACCTGCACTTGGTCTTGATGGAATAGCTACCATTTACGATGACAAAGGCATCATTATTGGACAACGGCTATATGATGAAGGTGAGCTTGTTGAAACCGTTGTTAAATTGGAAGAGTGATCTGTGAAATTAGCTTGGTCTAGGCGCTCAATGGATAGATTTTTTTACATCCTCCCAGGAATGTAATTCAGTGCCCCCGATTTTGTAAATCACTTCACGCTCTCGAATAATTTTTCTTTGTGCTTCTGTTAACGGAACGTCTTTTTCGCGCAAACTATCCGTTAAATACTCAATAACATCTAATTTTTCATCAGTACTTAACGGCTTCAATATTTTTTCCAAATCTTGCTTCATGGCTGTAATTACCAAATTCAAAGAATGAAACTCAAATTAATATTCTTCTCACATCTTGATCGATATCAAAAAATAATCGTTCTTACGAGTTAAGAAATCATCACAAGAGATCGTTTGGCTATGAAAATCCTGCTTTTACTACTATCGCTATTTTTGCTCCCGGAGTCTATTACTTCCGATCAACCTTCAACCACCACTGATGACGAACGCATCCAGGAATTGGTTAAACACTTTGACGCCAAAGGAGTGGACATCAAACCACTACTAAATGATGAGCGCTTTGAATTGGTAGAACGCATCACCAAAAAGTTTACCCGTTCCGCCGAACGCAGAATCGAAAACCTCGACGATTATAAAAAAGTGATCGGCTACGATGCCAAGAAACGTGCCATCGATACCTTTTACGCTCAATATAGCGCCGAACTACAAGCCGCTGAAAAGGAGTATGGAATCCCAAAAGAAGTAATTATCGGGATTATTGCTGTGGAATCAGATTTCGGGAAGAATAAAGGTCGGTACAATCCTTTTAATGTATATGTGAGTATGTATGTGGAAGATCATCGCGCAGAATGGGCGTTGGCACAACTTGAGGAATTGCTTGAGTTTGTAGAAAAGAAAAACATGGATGTGCTCGACATGAAATCGAGCTATGCCGGAGCTATGAGTTATGCGCAGTTTATACCATATTCGCTCAACCGCTGGTGGGTAGGCGATCAATTGTATCACATGCCGGACAACATAAACTCGGTGGCTAATTATCTGGCTCACTTCAAAAATAAAACAGGTAGCCTAGAAACAGCTGTGTTACGCTATAATCCAAGCTCACTCTATGTTGGTGCCGTATTAGCTTTAGCTGATGATGCTAAGTTGGTTACAAACTCAGCGCCTTAATCTTCATTCTTCGCTACGAGCTATTAATTTAGCTCATGCGACATAAAGTACCATTTCGGCTCGCCGTAATCGAAGCCTTCACGTTCGTAGAGTTTTTTGGCGGGATTGTCTTCCCGAACTTCGAGGGTGATTTTGGAGCAACCCATTTCTTCGGCTTCTTCTTTAACCGTTTCCAGCATTTTGGTGCCAATTCCCATCCCACGTGCATCGGGGTGAACAGCTACATCATGAATTTTAAACGTTTTGCTTGCCGTAAAGGTCGAAAAGCCGATAAAGCAGGTTACAATCCCCAATGCTTTTTCGCCTGCGTACGCGATGTAAGTCATGGTGGTTGGAATCTTCTTCATTTCCGCAATCATATCTACGCGGATTTCCTCGCCCAGGGGTTCATCTTGTCCCATCGGATCGCGGGAAAAGAGATCCACAATATTTACTATGTCGGCGGCGTGTTTAGGATTTTCTAGATCTGCTTTTATTATTGTTACGTCGTTTGCGACGCTTTTAGTGATACTCACTTGAGTTGGTTTTTGGTTTAAAATTCAGCGCTCAAAAATAGCCTTTATTTAAACCATCCTAAAGGCGAATTGTTCCTTTATCGCCAACATTGCGTAATAATATTATTTACTTAACATCAGCATTAAATATAAACTAATAGTTAACAGAACTCTTTAGCTAAAGTACTAAGTGGAACAATCATCATAAAAACAGCCTATACATACCCAAAAAGATGAAATTTACTCGTTGTATAGCTCTTCTATCTATCGTGTTTTTGATCCAATGCTCGGATAATTCACCAACCTCATCAAATCCCGATAACGGCAGTCCTAATAATCCGGAACCGGAAACTTATTCTCATACCCAACGAACCGGTAGTGCAGCTGTTGATTTTTTATCTGACTCAGAGTTTACCTCTCTCACACTAGAAGTAGATTATGTTGAAGGTTTTAAACCCACTTCTCAAGCAATTTCAGCTTTGCAGAATTTTCTGGAAACCTATCTGAACAAACCTGATGGAATCACCATTAATTTGGATGAGCCGATTCCTTCATCCGGGAAAGACACTCTTAGCGTTCAGGATGTTGTGGCAATGGAAAATCAGTACCGTTCAACTTTTACAAATGGTTCAGATCTGGGAGTTTATATGATTGTTACAGATGGAATTTACACCAACGAGAATGTTCTCGGGTTTGCCTACTACAATACATCAGTTGCGATAATGGAAGAGCGTATCAGACAGATTTCGGGCGGTTTTGGTGAGCCATCAACCTCTGTGGTAGAAACCGCGGTTATGAATCACGAAATCGGACATTTACTTGGTTTAGTAGCTAATGGTACACCGGCAACTTCCGATCATCATGATGAAGAAAACGGAGCACATTGCACCAACGATGCTTGTTTAATGTATTTCGCAGTTCAATCGGCAGGATTTATGGGAAACCTGCTGGGAAGCTCCGCGCCGGACCTTGATCAAGCCTGCATCCAAGATCTCCAAGCCAACGGCGGCAAATAACCAAACTATCAACTTGAATGTTGGTTATTGAATATTGGATGTTGTTTATTGCCTAGCCTTGCTTGAACTTGAATAAGTGTTCAGCACCTACTTTTTCTACGGCTTGATTGAGGGCGTACATCGAATCGAAGAGCACAATCGGGTTTTCGTCCAAATCTTTGGTTACGTGGGTGGAATAGCTGGATTCAAGCTTGGCAATCACTGCATCGTTATTATTTGGTAACCAACGGGCTGTGTAATAAGCAACCGGAGTAATTACCAATTCTACGCCATATTCTTCTTTCATTCGATGGTGCACCACCTCGAACTGAAGCACACCAACGGTCCCAAGTAGCAATTCATTTCCAACACCATTTGGAACCTCAAATACGTGAACCACACCTTCTTCCGATAGCTGCTTCAAACCTTCACGAAGTTGCTTTCGCTTAAATGGGTCTTTGGTTGCTACTTTTTGGAAATGCTCCGGTGTAAACAACGGAATTACATCAAAGCGAACTTTATTCTTTTCGTAAATTGTGGTACCGATTCGGAAATCGCCCGGATTAAAAATCGATACGATATCACCGGGAAAGGCTTCTTCCATTAGCTGGCGTTCATCGCCCATTAATGTATGAGGAGTTGCCAGTTTCAGCTTCTTTCCGGTATGCGAAACCACCACTTGCTGTCCGCGTTGGAATTTGCCGGAAGCTACTCGGATAAATGCGGCACAATCGCGGTGACCCGGATTCATATTCGCCTGCATCTTAAAGATGAAGCCCGAAAACGAATCTCCCAAATCTCGTTCGTTTCCCTCAGAATGCTCGTAGCCTTGTGGTGGTGGCGCAAGTTGATGGAAATAGTTCAAAAATACATCCAAACCAAAGTTGTTCAATGCCGATCCAAAGAACACCGGAGTCACCTTACCTGAGTTGTAGAGGTCTTTGTCCATATTTGGGTACATGTCTTCGATCAACATCAACTCTTCCAGAAACGCCTCTTTTTCAGCATCGGATAAGTTGCTTTGGTCAAGTGCGTCATCAACCTCCAAAATCTCGGTGACTGCTTTTTTCGCTCCATGATCTGCTTTTTCATACACGTGCACTTTTTTGGAAAGCACATCGTAAATCCCCTGGAACTTTTGTCCATACCCTAACGGCCAGCTTGCAGGTAACGCTTCAATTCCAAGTTTGCTTTCTACATTGCTCAAAACTTCCAGAGGATCCATACCGGGGCGATCGCATTTATTAACAAAGGTGATTACCGGCACTTCGCGAAGCTTA
This sequence comes from Balneolaceae bacterium, assembly GCA_965228545.1. Lineage (GTDB taxonomy): Bacteria > Bacteroidota > Rhodothermia > Balneolales > Balneolaceae > HXMU1420-13. Next base: position 2,869,095 of record OZ245822.1, on the reverse strand, counting down.
CAAACTTCGAATAGCTTTTCGGTTTGTTCCTCTACGCCTTTGGCTACGTCAATTACCATCAAGCCTGAATCGGCTGCAACCAGTGTTCTAAGGGTATCTTCGGAGAAATCTTTGTGACCCGGAGTATCAAGCAAATTGTATTTGATGCCTTCTTTTTCGAAGCGCATCACGGAAGAAGTCACCGAAATTCCACGTTCTTTCTCGATGGCCATCCAATCAGATGCTGCATGATGAGCGGCTTTTCTAGCTCGTACTGATCCTGCCTCGTGAATAGCTCCACCATAGAGTAGTAATTTCTCGGTAAGCGTGGTTTTACCGGCATCGGGGTGAGAGATAATGGCAAAGGTGCGTCTCTTTTTTGCTTCTTTTAGTATTTCGTTATTTGCGGTAGCCGCCTGCGACATGGAGTGATGAATTAATTGATTTGAAAGCCGTGTAAAATACGATGATTTTTGGTTATTAGTTAATTGTGAATTGTTATTTGATGTTCGTTAATCGTTAATTGTTAATTGTTATTTTAAGCACATCGATTAACGAATAACGATTAACAAGAACATATTGAACATTCATTTGAAACATATTCTACTCATCACTTTGTTATGGCTTCCTTCAGGCGTCTATGCCCAAATAATCGGCGATGAGGCATTGCAAAAATTGCAACGTGGTCAATCAACCACCGTTGAGGGAGAGTTTATCGCCTATCTTGCGGATACTGTTTCACCCGATTATGCAATTACTCAATTAGAAGCATTGGGCTTTGAACTTGGTTATATCGACATTCAGCCTTTCACCATTGCTATTGTGAATCAGCCTGAGTCTGAAGTGATTGACGAGTTGACTTCACAACCCGAGATATTGGAGTTTGTGTATCAACCGGACTTGGTGGATAGTGCTTATTTTCGGGAATTAGTAGATGCTCAAGGATTATCAAAAGAAGAAACTGATGCTGCTTTCAAACGGGTTTTAGAATCGCAAAGAATTGAGCGGCTTTTTATTCGTTTTCTATACTCGATGAATGAAGGTGCCGTAAAAGCTTTTATGGCAAACTACCGATCGGTAGCCTATGAAATTATCTCCGATTTCCCTCGAACAGTTAACATTCTGGTAGAACCTGGCACTGAAAATGAACAAATGCTTAAAGTAGAACAGCTTCCTTTTGTTCAATACACCGCATTGATTGGTATAATCGAAGAATAGTAAAGACGCAAAGCATTGCTTGGCATTTACTTAATTGATTTTGGAACATAAGCAAGTGTATTTAGTTAATATTAGAAATAATAATATTAAATACTTAAGTGTTCAAAACTATGAGTAACCAAGCAATTATTAACAACACCTATTTATCCGACGAAGAACTCGATCATTTTAAAAATTTACTGATAGAAGAAAAACAATCTGCCGAAAAGGAAATATCCATTCTACAAACTTCTATCGATCAGATTGAAAACAAAATGAACGACACAAGTTCATCGGCGGCTCATCACCAAGGCAATGTCGGTTCGAATGAAGAGCTACGGCAAACGAATTACACGCTCATCGAAAAACAAAAAGATAAGCTAGAAAAGATCGCTATGGCTCTCGATCGTATCGAAACCGGGAACTATGGAATCTGCCTTGTGACAGGAAAGCAAATTCAAAAAGAACGGTTAGAGGCCATTCCGTACACCATGCATGCTTTTGAATCGAAGCAAGGTAATTTAGAGCCGGATTCTAAAGAACAATTATCGGTTAATGAAACCAATTAAGCTAAAATAGCCCAAGTTGTTGTATGCGATTTGCCGGCCATGCCGGCAGTGGAGGGACTTCAATCAATTCTGACAACAATTTATGAAAGTGCGTAGCAACTATTGGCTGCGAAATAATATCCGGTGTGTGAATGAACACATACGGATGTTTGCCCTCCCGAATCCAATCTGCTACAACTATCGCCCATTCTTTTAAATACGCTTCGTTATTCAGTATATCATTGCTGCCAACATAGCGAACCATCGGGCGATTTCCTTCCATATTGAACCGAACCGGATTTTTAGGTTTTTTTCGTTGAGCTTCTACAATGGATGTTTCTCTTGATTGCATAGCATGTAGCTTGCGCGTGTCAAAAATGATGCGCTCGATGCCATAACTTTCAATCAAGCTCACAAAATTATGCTCTTCTTTTCCGCGATTATAAAAATCCGGATGTCTCACTTCAATTCCATACGCAAAGATTTTAGGTAAAATTTCGAAGAGCTTTTCAAGCTTATATAAATCCTTCGGGCCAAATGATTCCGGAAGCTGAATCATGAATGGTCCCAACTTTGTTCGCATATTTTCGAACAGCGATAAAAAGCGTTCTACCTCATTCCCAATATTTGCAAGCCGATTTATATGTGTGATTTGCCGAGGTAACTTAAAGCAAAATTTGAAATTATCCGGCGTTTGCTCGTTCCACTTGGCAAGTGTTTCCGCGCTTGGCGTATTATAGAAAGTGGTGTTACCCTCAATCGTGTTAAACACGGTCGAATATTGAGCCAAGAACTGATCCGGCTTTGTCCCTTGCTTATAAAACGAACCTATCCAATCCGATACACTCCAGCCGGTTAATCCGAGGTGATATTTTCTTTGTATGCTGATAAGCCCAACCCTGATTAGAATCTGTAAGCATCAATTGAATCTTCTTTCAATCAATATTTGACGCTATAACCCACTAAAAACGAAGAACGTTTATCCAACAGTTAATCCGTTCCCGAATCACTCATATAATTCGATCAGACCAAGTAATTCTTTTAAATCTTCCACCCTGCGAGGCTGTTCTAACCGTTCATAGCTGTGGATCAAATTTCTGATGCAACGAATCAATACTTCAATGTCGGAGGCAATTTTGAAGTGATCCGGCTTAGGTTCGATATTATTCTTTTTCAGGAAAAAATAGCACTGATCGTACGAAACGATAGCGCCGTTATCGTAGGGATCGATGAGCACTTCTTCTTTATCACTTACATAATTCAACATAAAGTGAATGGGCATATTCACGCCAAAGAAAGGCATTTCTAATCGACGTGCCAAAAACATAACCACCATGCTTAAAGTGATGGGCAATCCTCGCCTACGACGAATAACCTGATCAATAAAACAATTATCCGGGTTGTGGTAATCTTCAGTATCCCCTTTGAAATTCAGATCTTCAAACACAAATTTAATGAGCTGTTTCATCTTTCGACGCTCATCCAAGCGGTAGCGAATGGTTGGCTCTACCATTTCCGCGAAATGATCGAGTTTCTTTTGATACTCCTCAATCCGCAACGTGGGATTCCCAAACCGAGATAAGGTAAGAACCGCGTACTCAAGGTCTTTTCTATTTCGAACACCCCGATCAAGTATCTCCTGAAAATCCGCTTTTAACACCGGAAACGTGATGTTATGAATAATTTGGCTTACTCGCTTTCTGTCGTCTTTATTATCGGTTTCTATTCGAAACTCGTCTAACAATGGAACAGCATTCTCACCAAGCTGTTTAAATCGGTTTTGCACACTCTCCTGAACAAATGGATCGGGATCATCCATCAACAGTAATAAAGACTCTATTTCAGATTTGGTAGTCATACTACGATAATATAATTACTCAAGGCACAAATATCTGAACCATGTTTGTAATCTTAAAGTTTTGCTTTATTCTATACGCCTATGCACAAGGTTACATTACTCTTAGTTTTTTTAACTGCTACTAATTCCGTAGCTCAAGAACAGACGATTCAGCTTTCTGAACCAACGTACCACGACAATATCTCTGCAGGTTTAGTTTCTTTTACCAATGAACGAAAGCTATCTCCCGTCCAAAAAAGGCATTTTAAATTAACTCCGTTGCACTTACCAACTTCGATTATCGACTATAAGTACTTTTCAATTTATTCGTCTATTAAAGATTCATTTATCGATGTTTTAGTAAAACGAACTTCAATCGGCGATTCGCTCTATATCGACCTAGACAACAATAATGATTTAACCGACGACGGTGGCCCTTTCTCCTTTCCACTTAGTGATAATGAATTTTCATTTCCAGTATCATTTAATGCTAATGTGGACAGAATAAGTGTTCAATCATTTCTTCGATTACCTGCATATGCTTTAACTAATAAAGAAGTCTTGCAGCATTTTTGGAGTGAGAATTTCGAATCGAATGGCAATTTGAATATGGAGAGAACCATTTATTGGAAACGTCACAACTCAAAATTTACAGGTGAAAAAGGCAGTTTTTACTATTTAGGGCGTAAGAACTTAGTACGGGGAAAATTCATCCAAAATCGAGATACTGTACACTTTGGAGTTGAGGATTACAATATAAATGGACTTTTCAATGATGCCGTTGACCGTTTATATATCGATTACAACGGAAACAAAAAATTGTCATATAAAGACAATTCTGAACGGTTTTCCATAAACGATCAAGTACAATTTTTTGGAAATATCTACTCAATTACTAAGATTGATTCTTTAGGAAAATGGGTTAAGTTTAAAAGTTCAACTGAAAACAGTCTTAATTCACCTGATCGATTTTTAAATTCTTCCACCAATAAAACTTTAGATGAATTAAAACAGATCTATAAATCGGAGTATAACACCGCAATCTGGGAGATGTCTTTTATCTCAATTGATGGAGATTCTGTCCACTTTATAGATTATCAAGATTCCGGTTTGCTGATAAACTTTTGGGGAGAATGGTGCCAACCATGCTATAAAGAAATGCCTCTATTATCCGAACTGAACGACTCCTCTCTACCCATTGCAATCATTAGTTTTTTGTTGCCTTCAGATTTAGACAACGCCAAAACCGTAATTGAAGAGAAACAACTGAATTGGCCGCATATTTTGGTTGATGATACAATCTCCGATTGGTTCAATATCTCTGGCTATCCCGCAAACTTTCTGCTTTCTCCTGACGATTCAAATTTAATCCACACGATCGGTATCGACTCAAGTTTTGTCCGGCGTTTTATAGAATAGAATTGCATCCATTTCTTTTCCAAAAAAATGGTTCATTGAGTTCCTATATTCCCACGAATCGTTCTCAAAAACCACCATATGAAAATCAACGTTTCTTCCGAAATTGGACATCTAAACGGGGTAATCGTTCACACTCCGGGACATGAAGTTTCCCTTGTTAACCCAGAAATTGCCGAGCAATTACTTTTCGATGACATCATTTTTGAGGATGACGCCCGTGGCGAACACCTCGACATGCTGGAAGTGTTTAAAGCCGCGATGAATCCCGATGGAAAGGTGATCGAAATAGCAGATATTTTTCTGGAAACTATTCAGAACGAAGATGCCGCCGCCTATTTCATCGAGCAGCTGATTAAAGAATATCCAGAGGAAAATTTACAGGTAATTGAGGATGAGTTAAGGTCACTCGATCCAGATGACTTATTAAAATTTAGTGTGCAAGGCGTGTTACATGGTTCTAAGGATTTCAACATGCTGCCTTCCCCGAATTTATTGTTTACCCGCGACCTTGCCGCTGTTTGCGGAGATAGTATTTTGTTATCCAGAGCAGCTACAAAAGCCCGACTTCGTGAATCTTTGATTATGGAAACGGTGGTTCAGCATCACCCACTTTTCGACGAAGTAAAAAATAATGCGATCCGAATTTCTGGTCACCAAAGTATTGAAGGTGGCGATGTTTTGGTTCAATCCGATAAGCTGGTCTTAATCGGCATGAGCGAGCGCACTTCTTTTACCGGATTAATGAAAGCCGCCGAAGGGTTACTCAATCACGGCGTTGAAACGGTGCTCGCTGTTGATATTCCCAAACAACGGGCAAGCATGCATTTGGATACCGTTTTCACTTTTATTTCAAAGAATGAATGTGTGGCATTCCCCCCGGCAATTCTCGACCAAAAAGATAATGTTGTAGCCCTACAAAAAAATGGAGATAAAATTGTAGCAGAACAACGCTCGAGTTTACAAAGCGCACTCAACGAGTTTTCCGGAGTTGATTACACCTTTATAAAGTGCGGAGGTGAAGATTTAACCAGTCAGTTTAGGGAGCAATGGACCGATGGGGCAAACATGTTTGCCCTAGCCCCGGGCGTTGCAGTTGGCTACGAACGAAACACACGAACATTCAACACCTTGGTTGATCATGGCTATGCATTTATGAACCAATTCGAGTTTGTTGAGGAATACGGAAATGCTCCATTACCTTTGAACGATGAATTAAAAATCGCGATTAGTTTTCAAGGGCATGAGCTTTGCCGCGGTCGTGGTGGCGCACGCTGTATGACTATGCCTATTTCAAGAGAATTGATAAACCACTGATTGATTGGAAAACCAACAAAGCCCGATACAGATTCAAATTGACCACGAGCGAAAGCCTAAAAAACTAAGGGATTTTCTTCCTCTTTCCGGCAAGAACAAACCGGATGCTAAAACACTTCTTAAGCATTTACTATTGTTTGTTCTCACCTTTATCTCGGTGTCTTTGGTTAGCACCTTTTTAGTAGGTAAAGAGTTACAAATTGCTACAATTTTGGGCATGATGGTTCCTTATCCCGGCGAAGCTGATCTGCTTCGCGGCGTGCTTTTTGCCACTTTGTTACTCTCCTTCTTAACCGCTCACGAGTTTGGGCATTACTTTGCGGCTGTTTTTCACAAAATTGCGGTATCACTGCCCTATTACATTCCAATTCCACTAGGTATTGGCACTCTTGGTGCTGTTATCCGCATAAAAGAGCAAATCCACGAAACGAATAAACTTTTTGATGTGGGCGCAGCAGGTCCAATTGCTGGTTTCATTGTATCAATAATAATCTTGTTTATCGGTTTTTTCACTTTGCCGGATGTTAGCTACTTAAACGAATTTGGCGACCATAATTACGTAATCGAATACTACGAGCAATATGGTGAGTATCCGGATGCTCCAGAATTAACAGAAGGTCAAATTGCCTTTTATTTTGGCGGAACTCCACTCTATAATACCTTATCAGGTTTATTCGAAAACGCACCGCCGTTGTGGGAAATCATGCATTATCCTTTTCTCTTAGCAGGTTGGTTTGGATTATTCTTTACCGCGCTAAACTTGATGCCTGTTGGACAACTAGATGGTGGGCACATTTTATATTCGCTCATCGGTTTCGAGAAACATCGCCTGGTAGCCCGCTTGTTCTTTATTCTAATCACCATCTTTGCCAGTTTCGAAGCCATTCCCATCATTCATAGTTTTGTAAGTGATTTAGATAGTTCCATGTTTCTGCTTTCCTGGACGATCTGGGCCGGATTTCTATTCTTGATGTTTCAGCGTGCATTTCGAAGAAATCAGCCTTGGGTAGCCGGTGGTTTGGCTTCTTCATTGATTCTTTCCTTCGGTTACAGCACTTTTTTTGCCAGTGATGACGGTATGGAATCGTCACTGATTTGGCTCTTCTGGATATTCTTTATCACCTTTTTTGTTCGTGTCGAACATCCACCCGTAATTATCGAGCGCGAATTAACTCCCACCAGAAAAGTGTTAGGATGGTTAAGTATGCTTATATTTGTACTCTGTATAAGTTTCAATCCATTGTCATTCAGATAACATTTTCATGAAAAAACTATTCATTCTATCTACGCTTTTAATTTTCTCGGCGTGTTCAAATAATCAAAATGAAGCTCAAACTGCTGTAGCTGAAGGCGCCGATCTCGAAACTAGAATCAACGCACTTATTGACGCCGATCAATACACAACTGCGCTTGAGCTGCTTGATGCAGAAACAGAAAGTGAAGATGTTTTGCGATTAAAGGAGAAAACCTATCTCAATTATGGCCTGTTTCTTGAGTATCGTGATTCTAATGTCACTAATATGAGGGATAAGATGAACAATGCACTACGCCAATATGTGAAAGTGCTACGGATTAATCCCGATAATGAAAAAGCAATCACCGAGATTGAGCAAATTTTAGGTATTTATTCCACCTTCCCTGATCGTTCGCCCGACGAAGATGTAATGGCCGAGTTAAAAGAATTAGGCTTTAATATATAACGACCAAGAACTGACGACCAAGGACGAACGACGTCTGACCAACAAAGTCCTTCGTCTTTCGTCAATCGTCGTCTGTCATTCATAATCACCATGAGTAGCCCAACTATCAAAAACAGAAAAGCTTTTCACGACTATTCCATTGAAGAAACCTTCGATGCCGGAATTGCTTTACAGGGCACCGAGGTAAAATCTATTCGGCAAGGAAATGCTAGTTTTACCGATTCTTATGCTTTTATCAGAGATGGAGAAGTTTGGTTGAAAGAGTTTTATATCAAGCCGTTTGAACACGGTTCTTACAATAATCATGATCCGCGACGAGAACGAAAACTACTGCTCAATAAAAAAGAGATTCGTGAACTGGAAAAGGGGACACAGCAGAAAGGAAATACGATTGTTCCGCTAAAAATCTTCTTCAAAAATGGTTTTGTCAAAGTTCAAATCGGTTTAGCCAAAGGAAAAAAGCGATTCGACAAAAGAGAGAGCATAAAAGCTTCGGATACAAAACGAGATATCGATCGTGCGATTAAACGAGGTAAAGTGAGTATCTAACTTATTTTATAAGTGTCATAGTTTTTACCATTTCCTGATTTCCAACTCTAACCTTGTACATATAAGTACCTGAAGCCAAATCAAGCGCAGTAAAAGAAAAATAATGCTGCCCGGCACCTAGCCATCCGTCATAAATTTCGTACACAAATTCACCGGTGATCTTATAAACAGAGATATTGGTTTGACCGGGTCTATCAAGACTTAAAGGTATATTAGTTGACGGATTAAATGGATTGGGATAATTTTGATCCAACCTAAAAACTTGCCTTGTGTCTATTTGTTCAGTATTAGTTCTAATCACGTCAATATATTCAATCATATCTCTTTGACTAAAATAGGCTTCAAGTATATAGTTTTTATCTATCCACGCTTGGCTTAAGCTGTCGATTGGAGAGCCGTTAACTTCCAATTTGAATGAAGGATAATCAGCTCTTAGAACGTCAATGTTATAGTGGGCTAAAATTGAATCTGCTGAAGCAGAATCAACCAACTCCTCATTAAAGTACACGCTCATTGGGCCTCCCCGGTACTGTGGTGCTTCAAAACTAACTGAATCACGTACTCCCAAAACCGAAATAGAAACTGTTTGCTCACCTGATATTGGTGGTAAACCTAGTAATTCGGGTTCTAAACTCCAGGTGTATTGAAGATATTCTCCCGGCCACAGTGTATCTCTGTAATCATCTAACGTTGTATATGTAGGAAATAAAGATATCCCGGAAAAATCTTCGAAGTATACAGCGTAAGTACTTGTTCCCTGATATGCGTGAACTGTGTTGGAATGATTGGATAGCTTGTAAGTAATTTCAATGGGCTCCCCATATTCGTACTCGCTTTTAGAAGTAGTCACTTCTGATACAACTTGTGCTTGGGCTGTATTTAAAAGAAGTAGCGAAATGACACTAATCAAAAATTTCATCTTATCTCCGCTAGACCTGAATTATATATAACGTATTAATAAAAACAACAAAACCCCAACTTATTCAGTCGGGGTTTTGATATATAGCGGAAAAGCCTATAAGCCGGATTCTGTTCCTCCGCCAGCCGGCGGATTCGGCAATCATTTATCTGGTGCATTCTACCCGACAGCGTCTCGACAAGCGGCGAATACTGCCCTACGTGAACTTGCACCCCACGAGGTTTACCTAGCTGTGTACCTCACGGTAACACACGGTGAGCTCTTACCTCACCTTTTCACCATCACCGCCAACGCAGAGCGTTGGAAATTCCAATTATTAAATTCCAAAATTCAAACAAACTTCAATTTTTTAAACCTTAAATAGTTTAAACATTGTTTGTTATTTAATTTTTTGGAATTTGGAATTTTCCAGCGCTCTGCGCTGGGACTGTTTTCTTTCTGTTGCACTCTCTGTCGCTTATTCGTCGCCAAATACGCGCCTCAACTACGCCCTAAGGATCGCTGAGCGTGGTGCTTGTTGGTGTCCGGACTTTCCTCCCCGAATTAAAATTCGAAGTGATTGCCCGGCTTTTCCGGCTATAAAGATACAAATAAAAAAGGGAAGCAATACTGCCTCCCTTTCAACCACTATGCTGATCACTATCGCTTAAAGCGACAGATTCTTCTTTGCATTATCAAAAAATGACTGATCTACTACAATACGGCCACTATTTTCGTCGGTGATGATTTTATTCATTCGGCGAACTTCAACCTGTGTTTGTGGTGGCAGGGCCATACCTAATGCAGCACCTCTATCCATAGCAACAACGGCAATTCCGTTGTTTAGGCCATTACGCAAACGCTTATAATTTCGGATAAAACGAGCATCAATTTCCTTCTCAACTTCGTCGCGTTTTGCTTCAAGAACATCTTCTTCTTCCTGCGTCGACTTCATAACTTGCTCAAGGCTGTTTTGCTTAGCATTGTACAGCGTTTTGATTTCTGCAAGATTCTTTTCCGCAGCTTCAATTTCCGGCCCGATGGATTCTTGTCTTTTTTCAATTTCAATTAAGCGCTCCTTATTACTCTCAATAAGTTGCTTTTGCACCTCAATTTCTTTGGTTAGTGCATCGTACTCGCGGTTATTGCGAACTGTTAGTTGTTGGTCTTCGTATTTTTTAACCTTTTCCTCAGAGGATGTGACTTCCAGTTTTAGGTTATCATACTCAACCATCAGGTTTTTTTCCTCTTCTTTAAGCTTATTCAGCTTCGACTCTCCTCGGGCAATATCGGTTTCGATATCCAGAATTTCTTCCGGAAGATCGCCTCTTAATTGCTTGATCTCGTCGATTCTACTATCTATGTATTGAAGATTCGCGAGTTGTTGCAGTACTTCTTTCATGTATAATTATTAATCAGCTTTGATGAATGGATTGTGGTTCAATATCAGAAATGTAAATATTCATGGGATTGGTAACAGTCTTAGTAGCAAACACTTTAAGATCATCGAATGCATCCGTTAGCTCATTTTTTAGCTCCTCTACAATGGGGAATTCGCTTTCGTAGTGTCCTACATCAACCAATAAGAAATTATCCGACTCCGTGAAAAAGTCGTGGTATTTGATATCTGCCGTAATAAATGCCTGTGCACCGGCTTTCAAAGCTTTATTTTTAAGCGAGATACCCGCTCCGCCACAAACTGCTACTTTCTTAATTCGGTCAACATTACCAGAGAAACGAACAGCCCTTAAATTTAACGCCTTCGATATCAAATGCAGGAATTCATTTTTACCCACACCACCTTCCGGATATTCACCAATCACACCTAAACCAAAATTCTGAGACGGCGACGACAATTCCGTTACCTGAAATGATCCTGCTTTCAACAAACCTTCTTTTTCTAAACCGGCGCGTAATTCCGCCACATGGTGTTGATCTATGATGGCTTCAAAACATTTAAGACCGTGTTCGCGGTTTTCCACTGTAAAATAGTGTGCTTCCTCAGCCGAATAATAATTTAACAATTTAAGCACCGCCTCGGCATCGTCATGAGCTGTTACCAGCCTGATCTTACGGCTGATGCGATAACTTTTATCTAAAAATCTGAGGTTATCCAGTCCAAGAATATTAGCTAAAACGAAGGATACGCCATCAAGGGCAGCATCTAAATTTGTATGAGCAACTAATAGTCCAATGTCATTCTTTATCAACTTATAGATGATTTTCCCTTGTTCGTTGGTTGGGGTAATCGATCCAATTTTGCTAAAAATTAAAGGATGATGCGCTACAATGAGTTGAACTTTTTTTGAAATAGCTTCTTCTACTACTTCGTTTGTAACGTCAAGGCAAGTGAGGATGGCGTGTACTTCTGTATTTGGGTCTCCCACCAGTAGCCCGACATTATCGTAATCCATCTTTATCTTGGGCGGTGCCCACTGATTCAAAAAGGTAGATATGTGTCGGATCTGAGTTGCCACTTTATCTATCCTCTGAAAAATTACGTTTAGAAAAGCGGCCTGACGAACGGCCTATGTTGGAATGATTAGTTAGTACCAAAAATCTAGAATAATTACACATTCTTTTGAACCACAAAAAATACGATTAAAACGTGAATTTTAAAAGGCTAACTTATGGTTGAATAAATAAAAGCAATCTTTAAACCTTAATCAGATGGTAACCGACGATATTAAAACGAACTTAGAGGAAATTAGAAACCGAATTACAGCTGCAGCTGGACGATCAGGTCGAGATCCTAAAGAGATTACATTAATTGCAGTAAGTAAAACCAAGCCAAATGAGGCCATTATAAAAGCTTTAAATGCCGGGCAGCTTCACTTTGGGGAAAACCGTATGCAAGAACTCCAATCAAAAATGGATGAAATCGAACATCCGGAAGCTCAATGGCACATGATCGGCACTATGCAATCAAATAAGATTAAATACATTGCTCATAGGGTAAACTGGATTCATTCGGTGGGTAAAGCTAAGTACCTAAAAGAAATTGATAAGCGCGCTAATCAGAACAATCATCATGTAAATGTGCTTATTCAGGTAAACATTAGTGATGAAGATCAAAAAAGTGGCTGTGAGATTACGGATCTCGAAGCAATTCTAACTAAGGCAAAAGATTACACGAATATCACTATAAAAGGGCTTATGGGGATGGCGCGCTTTGTGGATGACCCTGATGAAGTACGCGATGAGTTTAAACTACTTAAATCTGCTTTTGATGCGCATCAACATTTGAACGGGGGCAACATCGACCTTACCGAATTATCGATGGGCATGAGTAACGATTTTGAAGTGGCAATTGAAGAAGGCGCTACCATGGTGCGTATTGGTAGTGCTATATTTGGTTCGCGAAACTAAGGTTGATTATTTGCGTAGCCGTTACCACTTTTAATCCAATCCAAAATTTAAGGGCATTATGTTATTCGGACTTCCATGGTGGGCCATTATTGCAATCGTAGCTATTGTTGGTGGCATGTACACTTCAATCAGAGAAAAGGAAATGAAATTGGAAGAAAAACGTCTTACTAGTTCTAAAGAAGCACAAGAACTACGGAAGATGATTTTCAACTTGAAATCACGTGTTGAACATCTTGAAACTATTGTAACTGATCTGGAAGAAAAACAGCCTGAAATAACCCTTGATGATATTGAGATTAAAAATGATCTTAATGACGATAACAATAACTCATCCCGAGTGAGAGGTTAAGCCATGTCGGAAGAAGAATTAGTTTTGTCGCTTGTTGCCATTGTTTTTGGTACCGGTTTTGCAGCATTTATTATGTATAACATTTTTAGCCTTATTAAAGCTGCCATCAATCGAAAAAACCCATCGTCAAGTGATTTAAATCCTCAGTTCTTTAGAGCATTGGCCGACTTTAAGAAAACTACCGAACGCAGATTAAATAATGTTGAGGCAATTATCACAGATCTGGAAGAAGAACGTATTTTAATCCCGGAAGAAAACGAATCTACCGGGGATATTGAGATTGAAGATGAAGAGCAGCGAGAAGAGATAAAAAAATCGGGCGACAGTAATCTGCGGAACATGTTAAATGAATAAATAGTACTTTAAAGCGCTTTTCGTTCATCAAAAAATCTACAGAATATGAAGATCACACCGATTGAGATTAAACAGCAACAGTTTGAGAAATCTTTACGTGGCTTTGATGTTGCCGAGGTTCAATCTTTTCTTACGCTTGTTTCCAACGAATATGAAAACCTGATCACCAAAAATCAGGAATTAGAGGAGCAAATCGAAAAACTATCTGACCGAGTAAAGCATTACGAACGTGTAGAAGAAGCACTCCACGAAACGTTACAGACCACCAAAGAATCGGTGGCACAAAAGATGGATAATGCACGGCTTGAAGCCAAAAACCTTATTGATAAGGCGCATCTAGAGGCAGAGAGTGTTGTTAAAGATGCGCATCACGAAAAAGCCCACATCCGCCAAAGTATTTTACGTTTGCTCGATAAACGACAAGAAATAATTATGGGCATTTCGTCCTATTTGGAAAATGCTTCTTCAACTATCTCTAAGTTTAAAGATGACGAAATGAAAATTTTTTCTTTAGATAATGAGATCGCTTCACCCGAAGCTGAGCCAATCGAAAAGACTTTTCATTCAGAGGAAACGAAAAAGGAAGAACAATCACCAAATACCCGTTTTGCCTTTGATGATGAAGCCGATACCGATTCAGACTCAGACATTGACACTAGTTTCATGAATTCGGATGATGATTCTTATCCACCAGGCTCAGAACGATTAGACGATATTTTAGACGAAATTGATTAAAACAAATATTCCATTGAACACAGTAGAAGAGTTTAGAAAAAAACGCGATGAAACTGTTCGTTTTCTTTCGCAACAAATAGGTGATTTTAAACCAGAATACATATTAATTCTGGGAACCGGATTAGGCCAACTAGCCGAAGAAATCGATGTAAAGATTTCTATAGATTACGATCAAATCCCTCATTTTCCGGTTTCAACGGTTGAAAGCCATCACGGCCGTTTGTTATTTGGTCAGCTAGGCGGCAAACCGGTAGTTGCTATGCAGGGTCGCTTTCATTATTACGAAGGCTATACTATGCAAGAGATCGTATTTCCTATACGTGTTGCCAGAAATTTGGGCGTGCAAACCTTAATTGTTAGCAACGCATGTGGTGGGCTTAACCCTAACTTTAAGCGGGGCGACATTATGCTTATCAATGACCATATCAATTTTTTGGGTGATAATCCTTTGATCGGTCCTAATGATGATGAACTGGGGCCTCGTTTTCCGGACATGAGCGAGCCTTACACAGAGCGTCTTATGGAGACAGCAGAGAACGTAGCTCTCGACCTGTCTATAAAAATGCATGAAGGTGTATATTTAGCCGTATCTGGCCCTATGCTTGAAACTAAAGCTGAGTATAGATACATGCGGCAATTAGGCGCCGATGTAGTGGGAATGAGTACGGTACCCGAAGTAATCAGTGCTGTTCACATGGGCCTTGAAGTGCTTGGCATTTCTGTAATAACTGATGAATGCTTTCCTGATGCACTTGAACCCGTAAGTTTAGACGATGTACTTGAAGCAGCGGGAATGGCCGAACCTAAAATGACGCAAGTTATTATTGGCGTACTTGAGCGATTATGATTGAATTCTAAAATTTTTTTTCCACAAAAAGCGTTATTTTTCCACGTAGTATTGCAATCCACCTTAGAATTGTTTTTCTATTGTAAACAAACAACCATCGATAGTAGGTATCTGCATATATGAATTTTGATGGATTCGACGACGAGCTTTGGGACGAACACAAATGGGAAGCTCATCTTGATGAAATAGAACGCAAAAGCGATCAACTCCGTCGTTTTATCTCTTCTGATCCTAAAGGAAATATCCCACGATGGATCACCTTATTAAAAGAAAGTCAAGACGAAGATGACGCATTTGAAGCGTACGTAGAGGAAGAGCTGTTGCTTGATGAAGCATATTTCCCTGAAGAAGAAGATGATTGGGATGACGAAGATGATTACGATGATGAAGATTTTCTGTTTGGCGCCCAAGATGAATTTGATGAACTAGAAGAATCAGAAGATTTTGACTCCGGTGAGGAATGGAAGGCTTTAAGTGAAGATTTTGCCAGTTCCGATTATGGCTCTCTTGATAACTTACTCATATTTAATCGATCAAGAGAATTAGCTGTAGATATTCTGAGATGGGCTGAATCGATAGACACTAAGAATCAGAATAAAGCATTCCAAGAATTTGTTGGAGAAACATTAAAAATCGGAGCAAAGTTAGCCGGTGGATATTCTTTTGGATTTGAGCCTGAATATATAGGCGCGAATATCGCGTATACGAAAAAAGCACTAAAGTGCTCTAATCTAGCACTGGCATTGTTACAAGCTCAACGCAGTGAAACTTACTTTTCTGAAATTGAATACACTAATTTTCACGAACGCATCTTTGAATTAAGAAACGACATTGGTGTGTATGTTCAAGAATTAAGGGATCGTTTTCACAACCGATTAGACTAAGATATTTAATCCTCCCAGATACCAATTACTTTTAACCCATCTGAATCGGCAGCCGCCCGAAACATTGATCCCGTATTGGTTCTCATGGATATGTTCCCATACTTATCAACCGCAATGAATCCGGCTTCTTTAGGATTCAGCAGTTCATCTACCAGGTAACTCATAGATTGCTCTAGTGTAGATTTGGTAAATTTCATATGCATTGCCAGAGCATGCGCAGAAACGTTTAACATAATCCGTTCACCCCAACCCGTAGCTGAAACCGCAACCAGGTCGTTTGCATACGTTCCGGAACCAATGATCGGAACGTCCCCTACTCTTCCGAATTGCTTGTTCGTCATCCCTCCTGTAGATGTACCTGCAACGATATTTCCATCGCTATCTACCGCTACACAGCCTACCGTTCCCATTTTCCACGAATTTTCACTAATTGAGTCATCATGATTAAATCCTTGTCCGGCATTTCTTAGTTTCCAACGTTCGTATTTTTCTTCTACTCTAAAGTACAATGGATCTACCCGCTCAACATCCGTTTGATCGGCGAAGGTTTCCGCTCCATCAGTAGCAAAGAATACGTGATTTGATTCTTCCATTACTTTCCTAGCAAGGGATATTGGATTTTTAACGGTAGTTACTCCGGTAATTGCTCCGGCGTTTAATGTATTACCGTGCATAAATGCAGCATCTAATTCATTCTTACCTTCAGCTGTAAAAACAGCACCTCTTCCTGCATTATATAATTCGTTATTCTCGAGGTATTGAATGGTTGCCTCAACCGCATCTAAAGCCGAACCCCCATTTTCTAATATTTCTGTACCAACAGACAGTGCCTCCTCTAGCGATTCCATGTATGCTTGAGTTCGCTCAGATGGGGAATCTTTAGGGTAATAACCCGCTCCGCCATGCAGAGCTATGGCCCATTTTTTTGTTTCCTGAGCGTTTGTTTCGTGAACAAATCCTCCAATAAGAAAGATTAATAAAAGCGTTAGAAAGTTTTTCATAAGTACCTTTTTAGTTTCCCCTGTTAAGCTAAAGTACATAAAAAAAGGTGCCGGAAGCACCTTTTATCATTTTTTAAACTATCAACTGTTATTGTTGAACTACCTGAACATTCAAGTCAAGTTTAACAGTGTCGGCTACAACAACGCTACCTGCTTCGGTAATCGCACTCCATTGTAAACCAAATTCTTTTCGGTTTATAGATCCAGAAATTTCAAATCCGGCTTTTTTCTGACCATAAGGATCCACAACCGTTCCTCCGTGATCCACATCTAAAGTGATCTCTTTCGTAATATCGCGAATGGTGAGGTTTCCTTTAAGTGCAAATGTTCCTTCCCCCGTTTTTGTAAATTTGGTGGATGTAAAGGTCATTTCAGGATATTTCTCTGCATTAAAGAAATCATCCGATTTTAAATGTGCATCCCGATCGGCTACTCCGGTATCAATACTGTCGATATCTGCTTTGAACGTAATCTGTGCACCTTCGAAATCTTCGTTCTCGGCTTTAAGGGTTGCATCAAACGAATTGAATTTTCCGGTTACAGTTGAGATAACTAAGTGCTTTACTTTAAAAGTAATTTCTGAATGAGTAGGGTCAACTTTCCAAATAGTTTTAACGGCGTTTTCCATAGTAATAAATAATTAAATGTTGAAAATAGTTCAACATTAAACTAATTATATTTCTACATAATTCCCACCATTTGGTAAATAATTATTCAGAAAATTATCCATTCTGTTACTTTAGTATCCAGCAGCCTGACCGTCTACTCTTGCCTCTGAAGCTCCGTAATACACACCATTTTCCAGATCACGCATAATGGCCTGAAATCTTCCAAAGAAGCTGTTTCCAACCTGTACTCTATGACCCATTGCACGGAGATCACGAACTACTTGTGGAGAAATTGAAGTCTCGATACTTACCAATCCAACATTAGTTAATGTATCATCTACACCATCAGTCGGTTGTGTTGAACCTCGGTGATTCCAGCGTAATGCATCGCCGGCCTGCTGCATATTCATCCCAAAATCAATCACGTTTGTAATCAAACTTACATGTCCCATTGGCTGATAAGCTCCTCCCATATTTCCTAAAGTTATAAATGGCTCCCCATCTTTCATGACGAAGCCGGGAATTATAGTATGAAACGGTCGTTTTCCGGGTTCATACACATTAGGATGTTTGGGATCGAGAGAAAACAACTCCCCTCTATTTTGAAAACTAAAGCCTGTTCCGGGCACCACAAACCCGGATCCCATTCCGCGGAAATTACTTTGGATCAAAGACACCATATTTCCGTCTTTATCGGCAGTGGTTAGGTATATGGTATCTCCTTCTTCGAGAACTTCTACTCCCGTTGTTAAATCATTACTTGCCTCACTAGTGATCAACGCTCTTCGCTGTTCTGCATATTCTTTTGATAGTAATGTTTCGTACGGAATATCATAAAAATCTTCATCTACATAATGCTTTGCGCGATCTTCGAAGGCTAGTTTTTTGGCTTCAATCATAAGGTGAAAGGTTTCGGCAGTGGCAAAACCCGTTTCGCTTAAATCGTAACCTTCCAAAATATTAAGCATTTGTAGCACTGCAGTTCCTTGCACGTTCCCACCTACTTGATACACATCGTATCCGCGATAATTCACCGTTTGGGGCTCTTCCCATGTGGAAGTATGCTTGTCGAAATCCTCAAACCGTAAATACCCTCCGTTTTCTTTCATCCAGCGATCTATTTTTCTAGTGATTTCACCACGATAGAAAGCATCTCGTCCTTCACTTGCCAATAATCTGAAAGTATTTCCTAAATCAGGATTTTTGAAAATTTCCCCTTTTTCCGGTCCACGACCATCAAAGGTGAACGTCTCTTTAAAAGCACCTTCTTGTTGGCTTAACCGCGGAGCGCTTCTTTTCCAGCTTGCTGATATCGCTTCACTTACCGGAAATCCATTTTCGGCATACCAAATTGGCTCTTTCAAAATTTCAGCCATCGGTACCGAACCAAATCGATCATGCATTTCGAACCATCCATCGATGGCTCCGGGCACAGATACAGAAAGCAAATCCAACGGAGAAATCGAGTCATCACCTTGTTCTTCCAAAATCTCCATCAGTCGATCATATGACAGTCCGAGTGGGGATCTGCCACTGGCGTTCAGTGCAAATACCTGTCCACTTTCTGCATGATAGATAATCGCAAAAAGATCTCCACCGATTCCATTACCTGTGGGCTCCATCAATCCCATCGCGGCATTAGCACCAATTGCCGCATCAATGGCATTCCCACCATTTTTAAGAATTTGCAGCCCAACCTGAGTCGCCAGTGGCTGACTGGTAGCCACCATTCCGCGCTGACCGATTACTTCCGAACGTGTTTGAATCATACTGCCCGCTTCGCGGTCAATTTGGGCGAAGAGGCTTATAGGCATTACAAACAGCGAGAGTAAACAGATAATAAATATTGATGATGGAGCGTCGATCATATTCATCTTTCAGATATATTTAATATTAACAATTGGCAAATCTTGAACTAACATAAATTTTATAACTTCTCAAACACAGTGCTCGTGAAAATCGGGTTGCGACAACAAAGATTGTTTAAACGAAAAAGCCATACAAAATGAAGTGGTTTAAAAAATGGACACCGAGAGGGTTCTTCTGTAGGAATCCCTTAGGGAGAACCCCCAACCCCCAGAGCCAAACTCTATACGCTATCCAGTTGAACTACGGGATTGATTTCATATATCAGTTAAAAACATTCACAAAATCCCTAATTTATAAAAAAGCCACTCCATTATTAATGAAGTGGCTTTGCAACTTGTACGCCCGGGAGGGTTCGAACCCCCAACCCCCAGAGCCGAAATCTGGTACTCTATCCAGTTGAGCTACGGGCGCATTTTTCGCAAAAATGCTTTGACACAGGAGCCGAAATCTTACTTCTTTTCCTGATTAAGCATTGTTACAGTTCAGTAAATGATCTACGCTAAGTTGTTCTTCATGTCCAAAAACAACAAGCACATTATTTAGAAAAATTGCTTTGATACGAGAGTCAAAATCTATAACTCGATTCTACTCAAAGCATCTTGCAAATAATTCAATAAAATTTTGGCTCGCCTTCACATAATAACTGTTGTGAAAACGGGCGCAAATGATCTTAAGATCAAAGGATGGCAAATATACGTACATTTGCACTTCATCGCATAGGAAATTCTAAGGCATTTATTGAGGTTACAGTATTAAATCACGATCTTTAAAGGCTAACAAGAGATGATACTATGAATACTTTTTTACTCACACTCGGACTTGCAGTTGTTTTTATTGGCATTGGTTTTGCCGGTATAGCTGTTAAAATACTTCTTAAAAAAAACGGAGAGTTTTCTGGTACGTGTGCCAGTCAGAGTCCTTTTCTAAATAAAGAAGGTGAAGCGTGCAGTATGTGTGGCGCCCTTCCAAGTGAGAAGTGTAAAAGTGATGACCAGCCTAAGAGGGATGAGAAAGAGTTTAGTCCGTTTGTGGCCTAATACGCTGTAATTTTAGAGTCTTTACCAATTACTCAAACAGTATAAATTCTGTGCTTTTAATTTAATCTAAGATTCCTGCATTCGCAGGAATGACTATGTTGGGTGTAGATTTACTCTATAATAAAATTTTGAAAGCCTTCGGTGATGTATTCTTGCCAGTTGCCACTTTCGTCTGCATAGATTAAATAGCCTTCGAGCTCGCTTTTTGATGCAAGGAAGCTTTTACATTCTTCCAGTCCTATCACCATGCAAAGTGTGGCGTAGGCATCGGCGTCCATGGCAGTTGGTGCAATAATTGAAGCACTGAGTAGATTGTTTTTTGCCGGATAACCGGTTTTCGGATTGATAGTGTGTGAGTATTTCAACCCCGTTTCTTCATCTACCCAAAACTTCCGATAATTTCCGGATGTTGCTAAAGAAGCATTCTCCAGCTTTAGTATAAACTGAAAGCGATCTGATATATCAATATTTTCCTGTGGTTTATCAACCCCAATCACCCAAGTTTCATTTTTTAAGTTCTCACCTCGGGTGCGAATTTCTCCACCAACTTCCACCATATAACTACTGATTCCTTTTTCTTCTAAGAATTCAGCGAGTACATCAACCGTATAACCCTGTGCAATGGCGTTGAAATCTATGGTACTGTTTTCAGGAATTCGAACTCTGTTTCCATCTAGTTCAACTTTATTGTAACCGATCAGATTCAATGTATTATTCACTTGTTCGTCGGAAACTTGTCCGCGAATCTCATCAAACCAAAATCCCCACAGTTGAACTAAGGGCCCGACAGTAGGATCAAAATCTCCATTACTTTCTTCGGCTATTTCTAAAGATCGCTTTAGCACTTCTAAAAAGTAATCATCTACCTCAACCCAGTCACCTGTCTCATTCACTTTAGAAATCAATGATGTAGGCACCCACGTACTCATAGAGTTATCAATATCTTCGAAGATTTGTTCAAACTCATTGGTATAATCTACATTTTCTGTGGTGATGTATTTTATCTGATAGGTAGATCCCTGTGCATTCCCGGTGTTTTCCACTAATTGCGGAGTTTTACTAGAACATGAAAGGAGTGTAAGTAATACAAAAAGCGTAGTTATTCTCATAATATCAGGCAAAAAAAATCCCGCACATAAATGCGCGGGATTAACTTAAAAGTTGGAGGATTATCCACCGAAGTCATCAAAAGCTACATTCTCTTCCGGCACGCCCCATTCGTCGCACATTTTCAGCACGGCTTGGTTCATTAATGGAGGTCCACAGAAGTAGAATTCAATTTCTTCGGGCTCGGGGTGTTTCTCTAAGTACTGATCAATCACAGCCTGGTGAACAAATCCTAAGAAACCATCGCCTTCTTCGTCATCAATGTTCTTTTTTTCTACCCAGTTATCTTCTTCAAGTGGCTCAGAAAGAACAACGTAAAACTTAAAGTTGTCGAATTTGTCTTCTAACTGCTTAAAGTGATCTAAGTAAAACAATTCACGCTTTGATCGCCCACCGTACCAATACGTTACTTTACGACCGGTTTCCAGAGTTTTAAACAAGTGGTACAAATGCGAACGCATTGGTGCCATTCCGGCACCACCACCAATGTAAAGCATCTCAGAATCAGATTCTTCATTGATAAAGAATTCGCCATACGGACCTGAAATCGTTACGGTATCGCCTGGTTTTCTCGCAAAAATGTATGACGAAGCAATACCCGGGTTTACATCCATCCAAGTGTTCTTAGCGCGATCCCATGGTGGAGTGGCAATACGAACGTTAAGCATAATTCTTCGACCCTCTGCAGGATAGCTGGCCATCGAGTAGGCACGTTCGATTACATCATCGTTTTTCATTTTAAGATCCCAGAGGCCAAATTTATCCCACTCAAGTTGGAATTTATCCGGCTCGTCATGTTCTTCGGGATGCGCAGTGATGTCGATATCTTTGTAATCGACAGTACATTCAGGAATTTCGATCTGGATGTAGCCACCGGCTTTGTAGTCCATATCTTCCGGAATCTCAACAATAAATTCTTTAATGAAAGACGCTACGTTGTAGTTTGATACAACTTTTGCTTCCCATTTTTTGATTCCGAATACTTCCTCAGGAATCGTGATTTCCATGTCTTCTTTCACTTTTACCTGGCAGCCAAGGCGATAATTTTCTGCCTGTTCTTTTCGGGTAAAGTGTGGTGTTTCAGTTGGTAGAATTTCGCCACCACCACTGTGAACCTGGCATTCGCACTGCACACATGTACCACCACCACCGCATGCTGAGGGTAGGAAAATTTTATTGTCACCTAAGGTACTCAATAGAGTCCCGCCGGATTCTACTTCAATTACCTTCTCACCATTGATGGTGATTTTAACCGGACCTGAAGGGGTAAGTGCGGCTTTAGCACCTAATAGTATCGACACCAGTAAAATTATTACGGCGAAGAAAATCAGGATACTGATACCAACTATTACAAGCGTTGTTGCTCCAAAAATCATAGTTATATCTTCTTGATGATTATAATTTGATTCCCATAAACGACATGAAGCCAATGCCCATCAAGCCGGTTACGATAAATGTAATTCCTAAACCTTTTAATGGTGCAGGTACATTTGAATATTGAATTTTTTCACGGATAGCAGCAATTGCTACAATTGCTAAGAACCAACCGATACCACTACCAAAACCAAACACCGTTGCCTCGGTAATGTTTGCGTAATTTCTTTCTTGCATGAATAGCGAACCACCCAAGATTGCACAGTTAACCGCAATAAGTGGTAAGAAGATTCCAAGTGCGCCATATAAAGCCGGTGAAAACTTTTCTACTAACATTTCAACCAATTGCACCATAGATGCGATGATGGCAATGAACAAAATGAAAGACAGGAAGCTTAAATCAACGGTGGCAAAGCTTTCGCCCAACCATGAAAGTGCACCTTCTGCCAACACATAATTTTGGAGCAGATAGTTAGCCGGCACAGTAACTGATAGCACAAAAATTACAGCGATACCAAGACCAACGGCAGTTGATACTTTTTTAGAAACTGCCAAGTATGAACACATGCCTAAGAAGTAGGCAAATACCATATTGTCAACAAAAATCGATTTAACAAAAATGTTTACTAATTCTTGCATGGATTAGTCCTCAATCAGTTTAGTATTACGGGCGCGCTGTACCCAAATCAAAATACCTACAGTAATTAACGCCATTGGAGGTAACAGCATAAATCCATTGTTGCTATAGAAACCGCCGTTTGCTAAGTACCAAGACTCCGGAATAATTTGAGCACCCATTAACTGGCCGGAACCTAAAAGTTCACGGAAAAATGCTACGATAATCAGGATAATCCCGTAACCGGCAGCATTACCGATTCCATCAAGCAACGATTTCCAAGGTTTGTTACCCAAAGCGAATGCTTCGAGGCGACCCATGATGATACAGTTGGTGATAATCAGCCCTACGAATACTGCAAGTTCTTTACTTACATCGTATACAAACGCTTTTAACACCTGATCTACTAACACTACCAACGATGCTACTACCACTAACTGAACGATGATACGAATTCGATTTGGCACCAAATTACGCATCAAAGAAACAATTACGTTTCCGGCAGCCATCACGAAAACAACCGATAGTGCCAAAACGATAGCAGGTTGGAGCTTAACGGTGATCGCCAATGCCGAACAAATTCCCAAAACCTGTACAGTAATCGGGTTATTGTCGTCGAATGGATCGGTTAATAATTTCTTATTCTTTTTACTGAAAAGAGGCTCTTTCGGCTTTGCAACCGGCTTCTTTTCAACTACTTCTTTTTCTAAAACTTCTGCCATTGTATTGTGTGTTAATGCTGGCGATTAGTTATTAAGTTGGGCTGTTGCCGTAGTTCCGGCATATTCTTTCAAGAATGGGAAATATGATTTCAAGCAATCCAAAATCATCAATTCTACTCCATCAGAGGTGATAGTACCACCACTAATTCCATCTACTTCATAATCGGTAGAGGATCCACCTTTTCGAACGTCGATACCAAGGAAGTTACCTTGATCATCAAGAATTTTCTTTCCTCTAAACTGTTCTGTAAAAATTGGATACTTGATTTCGGCACCAAGTCCGGGCGTTTCCGCTTTATGATCGAAAACCGCACCATAAACGGTGTTCAAATCTTCTTCCAGTGAGATGTATCCCCAGATCGGACCCCAAAGTCCGGCACCACGAAGTGGAATCACGTAAAAGGTTTCTCCATCTTTTTCTGCTACATAAAGAGGCGCATTTCGCTCGTCATTTTCTAGCCTGATTTCCTTTGCCATATCCACGTTAAAGGCATCTACACCTTGTACTAAGGAACCTTCGCTCACTACAAGTTCTTCGAGAATATAGTCCTGATACACTTCTGCAGCTTCATCGCGGGTCACTTCAATTTGAATTGAGCTTAAAATATTCTGCATTTTTTCGAGCTCAACATTTTTGTCTTGCATTGGCTTAAGTGATGTAGCTACCGCAGAAAGCGAGGCCGCTACTACTACTACCATAATTGCTGCAAATCCAAACGTATAACCGTTACTATTTACATTCATTATTATGCTCCGGCAGTTTTAAGGGCTAGTCGTTTTTGGCGTTTTTTGATGTTCGCCTGAATTACGTAATGATCAATCAATGGTGCCATGGTGTTCATAAATAAGATGGCAAGCATGATTCCTTCCGGATACGCCGGGTTAAATACTCGAATCATGATGGCTAAGAATCCAATAAAGAAACCATAGTAATATTTTCCCATCTCGGTTTGTGAACCGGATACAGGATCGGTGGCCATGAATACCACACCAAAGGCAAATCCACCAAAAATAAGTTGCTGCCAGAATGGAACCGCCATAAAAGCTTGTTGCTCCGGGCTAATTGCATAGCCTGCAAATGCGTTGAAAATCAAGCCCATTACCGCGCCACCAATTACTGCGCTAAGCATGATTCTCCAGCTTCCAATTCCGGTGAAAATCAACAATCCGGCACCTAATAAAATCAGTAAAGTAGAAGTCTCTCCAATCGAGCCGGGAATCAATCCTAAAAAGGCATCAAACGCTGAATACTGTGTGGTTCCTGTAGTTGCTAATTCTCCAAGCACTGTTGCACCGGACCAGCCATCTACTACAGCCTGACCTTCTTGTACCGAAGTGTTAATCCAAACTTTGTCGCCCGACATATAGGTTGGATATGCAAAGAAGGCAAACGCGCGGGCGAGCAGTGCCGGGTTAAAAATGTTCATTCCGGTTCCGCCGAATACCTCTTTACCAATTACTACGGCAAATGCTACCGAAATTGCCACCATCCAAAGTGGAATATCAACCGGCATGATTAACGGAATCAACATCCCACTCACCAAGTACCCTTCCTCAATTTGGTGTCCTTTTATCACACAGAACAGGAATTCAAGACCAAGTCCTACACCGTAGGAAACAATTACCATTGGGATTACTTTGATGGCACCAAAAATAAATTGGTCTACAAAGGATGCGTCAATGCCAAGTGCATTGTAGTGGTGATATCCCACATTCCACATACCAAAAAGTAAACATGGTACAAGAGCCATGATTACTGTGTTCATGGTTCGTTTCAGGTCGATACCGTCGCGAACATGAGCGCCTTTGGCCGGGGTAGTATGGCCCGGCACAAACAGAAAAGTGTAAAACCCATCAAATACCGGCCACAGCTTTTCGTATTTCGCTCCTTTTTCGAAATTCGGCTTTATGTTTGCTTCAAGAAAATCGTGTATAGCTTTCATCTATCTTAATAAACAGTGTTGATTTCTTACCCTAGTTCCTGTTTCATCAAGTCGAGACCTTGACGAACATGTTTTTGAACTTCAATTTTTGATGTACATACAACTTCGCACAATGCGAAATCTTCCTCTACTACTTCGTAGATACCTAAATTTTCCATCAGTTCGATGTCGTTGGTCATAATCGCTTTAATTAGCTGTACCGGATAAATATCGAATGGGAAAACTTCTTCATACTGTCCACTTACAACAAAGGCACGTTCTTCACCGTGTTGATTAGTGTCGAGATCGTAAACCACTTCTTGATTAGTTAGGTTCGCAACCTGACGCTGGAAGAATGAAGGAAGAGCGCGCGAGATACTGAACTTATCTGGTTTTGGAATTAACCAACCAAATAATTCCGGTTCTACACCTTCTTCGATCACTGTTAATTGTCGTTCGTAGAAACTCAGGTACCCGTCTTCTTCAATTTTTGTACCGGTCAACACATTACCAGTGATGATGCGGTTTTTCTTATCTGATACATTCTCTTTGATAAAAGGCTTAACAGCGGCACCAATTACCGTTGAATGATATTTCCTATCTAGTACTTCTGCTCCGGTAACCGCAATGTTGATGCGCGCATCAAACGTGCCGGTTAAAAATAATCGCCCGATAATTACCACATGTTCGGGAGTGATCGTCCACACAGTTTCGCCTTTGTTGATTGGGTCGATTTGTGCGATTTGTACACCAACTAATCCCGCCGGGTGTGGACCGGAATACTTATTAATTTGCACACCCTTTACACTGGAAAGCACACGACCTGATGGTGCATCTGCATTTAAACCTAGATGAACTTTGCCATCGGTGAGTTGTGCAAGGGCATCAATTCCTGCCTGAAATTCTTTTTCATTGCCATCCAGAAGTAGCGACATATCCGGAGCCAATGGCGCAGAATCAAACCCTGAAATAAAAATCGCTTTTGGCGTTTTAGAAGTTTGTGCAACTACGTTGTATGGGCGTTGTTTGAAGAATGCAAAGCATCCTGAGGTTGCCATCTTTTCTACAATAGCATCACGATCAAGGCTTACAGGATCTGCTTTCCCGAAATCTTCGTAGACAACTTCTTTATCAGCAAGGATTCTGATTTCGAGTATTCTTCGTTTTGCACCACGCACAACCTGAGCGATTTCGCCACTAACAGGAGCTGTTAGTTTAACTGCTTCATCGTCTTTGTTGTACATCAGTGTGCTTCCGGCTTTCACTTCGTCACCTTCCTTAACAACAAGTTTAAAGCGAGCTCCGTGGAAATCGTCGGGTTTAATAGCTACTGTTTCTACTGATACAGCAGGTGCAAACTCTTTGTCGGCTTCCCCTACCAACTTAATATCAACACCGCGTTTGATTTTAATTACTTCTGACATGTAAGAATATTTCAATTTGGAGTTTTATCGGGAATCTGCATGATTTCTTAATATCCCGATAGCAATGAATCAGAAACTTTCAAGGCCACAAAGATACTAAAAAAAACAAGTGATTTGGAACTCTATCCTTTCATTTAAAAATGAAAAATTGTACAAATCAGAAAAGCGCTTACAACATTTTCCACAGCGATGTGGATAAGTTCAACGGTATGAGTTTCTTACCGACATCAATCACAAAATGAGCATGGCATCGCCAAAGGAGTAAAAGCGATAGTTTTTTTCTATAGCATGCTCATAAAGTCGTTTCATTTCGTTAAAACCCATAAATGCTGCCACCAACATGAGCAGTGTACTTTTCGGCAAATGGAAATTTGTGATGAGTGCGTCCACTCTTTTATAGCGGTAACCCGGAGTTATGTAGATATTGGTTTCGCCCAATCCGGGTGAAAGAATTCCTTGATCATCCGCTACCGATTCCAGCACCCGGACCGAAGTTGTTCCCACCGCAGTAACGTGTTTAGTTTGATTAAGACTTGTAGCTGTTTCGTCGTTGATGTGATACCATTCGCTGTGGATGTCGTGCTCCAGAATGTTTTCTACCTTAACCGGAGCGAAGGTTCCTAATCCAACGTGCAGGGTTACTTCTTCTTTTTGGATGCCTTGCTTTTTCAGCGATTCGAGTAATTCATCCGTAAAATGGAGTCCGGCCGTTGGCGCAGCTTTACTCCCTAAATCTTTGGCATACACCGTTTGATATTCGCTAGCCAGCGTTTCGTTTTGCTCGATGTATGGCGGAAAAGGAGTGTATTTGTAGGACTCAAGTCTTGGATCGTCCAAATCACAATTTAAAATCATGGTACGCAAGCCATCATCGGCAACATGAGTTACTTCGGCAGTGATGCCTTCGATCAACTCAACCGTTTTGCCCAGCTTAAACTTTCGTCCGGGCCGTACCAGTGCTTCGATAGTGTTATTATTGCGAACAGAAGTCACGAACAATTCTCGCTTACCGTCCTCGAACATTAAGCGGCATTTTTCCACCTTGCTATTATTTACCACCAACTTGGTTTCTTCGGGCAGATACTTGCCCAAGTTATAGAATACATCGTCCGTGATTTCACCGGTTTCCCGATTGTAAATCAGTAATTTGGCATGATCGCGCGGCTGCGCCGGTGATTGAGCGATGAGTTCTTCGGGGAGATGGTAATCGAAATCGGAGAGGGTGTACATTTGAGAATAATCAAGAAATTATGATCAGATTCTCAAAGATACTGGATTAGCATTTTACTTTTTTGAAAAGATGAACATCGCCACCAGGCTTAATTTCAGATTCTACAAACTCGTTTGAGTGGTTCATGATATAAGATTGAATATCAACTTCTGATAAACCTGTTTCTCTTGCAATTCCATGGATAGTGCGCCAATTGTTACCCGTTTTTTCAAAACTCTGATTTATTATTTCAGAAACGTTTTTGGCAGAATGGTTTGTCTCTTTACTCATCGGCTTTTTCTTTATTATTTCCCTAATCAAATAATTAAAAACAAAACTATCTAAACAATTATAATTTACTAGTAGGATTTTCTCATTAGTAGATAATCAAACTAGATTTATCTCTTTGCAACGGCAGAGGCATTTAAACTGGTTTTGCGATCATATAACAAAGAATGCGCGATGGTTTGAGCAAAATCTTCAGCATTTAAATCATTTATATTTACTTTTTCAAAATGATCCAGCACCCACACTAATTTTCCGGTTTTAGTATCTATGAGATAGGCAAATACTGCAGAATGCTCTACATATTCGGTGCCCCAATCGTAATTAATTTCTTCAGCGTCGGGCTCAATATTTACAACTAAAACAAACGGGGTATTAACTTCATCACTAATACGTGTATAGTCTAAATTAGAAGTATAATCCAACGCACTTGTACCTAGAGTGTTTATATCGTTCAGATATTGGTCGATTCGTTTAATTTCATTCCCCATGATTTCAGAGCCTTCCGGGGTATAAAAGGTTTCATTGATTGATTTAATCTTTACCTCTTTTCCAATTTCGCTCACTAGATGAAGCGGCAATTCTATGGCCAATTCTGAAATCTTTGCCTGTCGAGCTCTCATCTCCTCCTTACTCAAAAAGAACCGTTTATCGTTTTCTATCGCCGTATAAACTAGTGTTATTTCACCTAGCTGCGATCGATCATATTCGTTCGAAAATCTGCTTTCCATTTTATTTGTACTGCTACAATTCAACAATGGAAATAGCATTCCGATTACCAGCGCTGATTTAAAAATAATTCTACCCATTTATGTTCACCCTTCATATGTGGTACCTATTACAAGTACCTATTTATGTTATTTTAACTTAAGCCATAACTTACTAATTGCAATGTTATTGCTCTTGCTATTAAATAATAATGATTTATTGATCAACTCAACCGTTCGAGTTTTCTTGGGCAAATTTCTACTCCTATCGTATAGAGCAACTACGACTTAACAAGTTTCCGATTAAACCAATATTAGGACATACAACTACTAAATAGCTGGTGTGCTAAAAAGACTGTTTTTTGCAGAAAAGCTGATTGAAATGGGAGAGGTGTAGTTCGTCCTTCAAAGATTTTAAGCCTTCACTAATTGTTGCTTCACTTTTTCCACCAATGCCTTCGCATCAATACCCACTTCGGCATGAAGTTCTTCCTGGGTTCCGTGCTCGATAATTCGATCGGGTAAGCCCATAATAGTTAGGGTTGGCTTGTCCGCTTTTTCGGCGATGTATTCTGCAACTGCACTACCAAAACCACCTAATTTTGCGCCGTCTTCCAGCGTAATGATATGCTGATACTTCTGGCAAATTTCGTCGATTAATTCGGTATCTAATGGCTTGGCAAAACGCATATCGTAATGACCAACATGAATATCTTCCTGCTCAAGTTCGGCGGATGCTTCTGTAACATATTTTCCAATCGGACCAAAACTCAACACCGCAACTTCTTCACCTTCCTGAATACAGATTCCTTTTCCGATTTCCATTGCTTCGAAATGTTCTCTCACTTCCATTCCGGTGGATGCTCCACGTGGGTAACGAATAGCCCAGCTTGCTCCATCATATTCACTGGCAGTAAACATCATATCGCGTAAATCCTGCTCGTTCAGTGGTGAGGAAATAATCACATTTGGAATCGAGCGCATATAAGAAATATCATAAGCTCCATGGTGCGTCGGACCATCAGCGCCAACTACTCCGGCTCTATCAATACAGAAAACTACCGGTAACTTCTGAATGGCTACATCATGTACAAACTGATCAAAACCGCGCTGTAGAAAAGTTGAGTAAATAGCGCAAAATGCTTTTTTCCCTTGGGCCGCTAATCCTGCTGCAAAGGTAACCGCGTGTTGCTCGGCAATACCCACATCAAACGCTCTATCAGGGAATGTATTCATCATCGGCCATAAACTTGAACCACTCGGCATGGCGGGTGTCATGCTTACGATGTTTTCATTTTCTGCTGCCAGCTCTACCAAGGCATCACCAAATACATCCTGATATTTCGGTGCTGATTTCTTTGTTGATTTCGGCTTTAATGAAGCGCCGGTAATTTTATCGAACGGACTGCTTTGCGCATGCCACTTCGTTTGTTCTTTTTCTGCCGGAGCAAAGCCTTTACCTTTTACAGTAACAATGTGCAACAACTTCGGTCCTTTCACTTCGCGTAAATCTTCCAGGGTTTTTCGAAGAAGGTTTACGTCATGTCCGTCAATCGGTCCGTAGTATTTAAAGCCAAACGAACGGAATAATGAACCGGGCGTTAGTGCTGCCATCATCGCAGATTCTAATCGCGAGGCAACCTTTCGCATTTTTGTGCCGGCTGATTTAAAGTGACCCAACAAATCATACACTTCATCACGCATTTTGTTAAAACGGCGGCTTGTAGTCACTTCAGCTAAATATTCTTTAAGTGCACCAACATTCGGATCGATCGACATGTTGTTATCATTCAATACAACCAACACATCTCTGTTCATGGCGCCGGCGTTATTCAGCGCTTCAAAAGCCTGACCTCCGGTCATGGCACCATCACCAATAATAGCTACTACTTTATCGTCTTTCTTGTCGAGGTCGTTGGCAACGGCCATACCAAGTGCCGCAGAAATGGAAGTGGATGAATGTCCTACGCCAAAAGCATCGTGGATATTCTCGCTTCTTTTAGGAAAACCAGAAATTCCGCCATACTTACGATTGGTGTGAAAATTATCACGTCGCCCGGTTAGGATTTTGTGTCCATACGCTTGATGTCCTACATCCCAAATAATGCGGTCGTTGGGCGAATCATACACATAATGGAGTGCTGTGGTAAGCTCAACAACTCCGAGAGAAGCGCCAAAGTGGCCACCATGCACAGATACTACATCCACAATAAAATCTCTGAGTTCATCGCAAATATCTTGCAATTGCTCGGGAGATAACTTCTTCAAATCGGCGGGTGAATCTATTTTTGATAGAAGCGGACCTGCTTTTGGGATGTATTCGCTTATTTCCATAGTGATACCTAATCTTGATCTTGCTGGCTGTTAACCTGCTGTATTTTTAACTCTGCCTGATGAAGTACTTGATTGCACAGTTTTGAAAGCTCCATGCCTTTTTCGTACAACTTCACGGAATCTTCCAGTGTAATCTCCGGGCTTTCCAGTTGTTCCACAATAGATTCCAGTTGTTTTAAAGCCTCTTCGAAGCTAAGCCGTTCCTTTTCTTCCATTAGAATGTGTGCCGGTAGTAATACTTTGTTTTAAATAGCCTAGAAATTTAAGGGTTTCTGGGTTAAAGTTATAGTGGGTCAAATCCCCAATACTATTCTTATACATAATGAAAATGTAAAGTTAAACTATTAATTTTATTGTAAATTTATTCCTTTCAGAACTTTTTCGGAAAATTGAAGTTCGGGTATATACCAAATACTTATCACTTTTAATCTGCTGTACAAATGCTCCACATTTACTTTAGGGTCGCTCTCCTGTTTAGCCTCACGGTACTACTGTCCTGTTCTCAATCTCCAGAACTTGAACTCTCCTCTAATTCACAAACTAATAACTATATTTCGGCGATTACCTCGGGCGAAATCAGCGCCCATGGAGAAATTGGTATTACTTTGGCAAAACCGGTAGCTGCCGAGAAGCAACTACAAAAGGGAGTATTGAGTTTTTCGCCTTCTGTGGATGGAAACATCGAATGGGTAAACGATCGAACCATAGTTTTTACACCTAATCGACCGCTTACAAACGGAGCTTCATACCGTGTTTCCATGGATTTGGCGCTATTATTTCCCGTCGCTGCACCAACAAATACGTATCAGTTCTCAGTAACCACAATCCCACAAGATCTCGAAGTTTCTTTAGGAGCTCTTACACCTTCTCCTCAAAACAGCGCCATGCTCCAACTTGAAGGCTCAGTGTTTACGGCCGACCTTGCCGAGCTTAACTCCATAAAGAAAAGTATTCGGGCAAATCTAGATGGACAACCATTAGAACTCGTTTGGTTAAGTGATGGCTTACAAAAAACACACCGGTTTTTACTGCCCAAAATTGCACGAGGTAATCAAACATCCTCACTGAAAGTACTTTGGAGTGGCAAACCCGTCGGAGCAACAGCTACCGGAATGGCAACTGTGAATATACCCCCAAAAGGTGCCTTTGAGTTAATTGAGTCAACTATTTTCAGAGATGAAAACCCGCGTATCGAGCTCATTTTTTCGGATAATGTAAACAGCACCCAAAACTTTACGGGCTTGATAACATTGGGCGATGGCAATCCTGTAAATGTGATCGCATCCAATAATAAAGTGATTGTGTATCCGCGCCGGCGAGTAAACGGGGCTCAAACGCTCATCATAGATAGTGCATTAAAAAGCAGCACCGATAAATCTTTGGGAGTAACCACTCGGCGAACTGTTAATTTTTTTCAGCCTAAACCTTCGGTACAATTTCTTGGAAAAGGAACAATACTACCTCGTTCCAATGAATTGTTTGTCCCTTTTAAAGCAGTTAGTCTGGGTGCGGTAGACGTTCAGATTTCGCGAATTTTTGAAAATAATGTAGGCCAGTTTTTGCAGGATCAACAGCTTGATGATACAAACACGTGGAATCTACGTAGAGTTGCCCGACCGGTTTTTCAAGGCGTGGTGCCACTTTCGTCTCTCGGAAATGTAGATGCCGGTGAGTGGAATAATTATGCACTTGATTTATCCAACTTTATTGAACCTGAGCCGGGCGCTATATATCAAGTAGAAATAGGGTTTCGGCAGCATCAGGCACTGTATCCTTGCGGCGAAAATACCCAATCATCATCCAGTAATATGGCTCAAAGTTGGGAGCTCGATACCGATTTAGAAACTCAGTATTGGAATAGTTTTGGCGATTATTATCGCCCAAGTAATTTCAATTGGAGAGATCGGGATAATCCATGCACATCCAGCTATTACTACAGCAATCGCCGAATTCGCAAAAATGTGTTTGCATCCGATTTAGGGCTTATTGCAAAAACCGATGCCCAAAATACTACCACTGTTTTTGTAACTGACTTAAGAACTACCGAACCTCTTTCTGGGGTAAATGTGCAGTTATTTAACTATCAGCAGCAACCCATAGCCAGCGGAGTTTCCGATGTGCAAGGAAAAGTGGTTTTGGATGCAGACCAAAGTGCATACTACATTGTTGCCGAGCAAGGAGATCAAAAAGGATATCTGCGAACTGACGACGGCACCTCATTATCTCTCAGTAATTTTGATGTAAGCGGCGCTCGGGTTCAAAAAGGTATTAAAGGATTTATGTATGGCGAGCGAGGAGTTTGGCGACCGGGCGATTCGCTGTTTGTTACTCTATTGCTGGAAGACAAGAACAAGGTACTTCCCGACGATCACCCTATCATTTTTGAATTACGTGATCCGTCCGGACAAATTATTGATCGAGAGACACAGTTAAACAACCCATCCGGCTTTTTTTTATACAAAGGCTTTACCGATAAGCAAGCGCCAACCGGTAATTGGAGACTTTCTGCTATGGTTGGTGGCCAGACTTTTTCTAAAACGGTCAAAATCGAAACGGTAAAACCTAACCGTTTGAAAGTGGATTTGGATTTTGATGAAGATGCCGTTTTTGCAAACAACCGTACCCTGAATGCCACGCTTTCGTCGCAATGGTTGCATGGCGCAACTGCTCGCAATTTAAAGGCCGATGTAGAAATGATCTTGAAGCCTTCACCTCCTGTTTTCAACGACTATCGAGGTTATAGTTTTACTGATGAAACCATTTCCTTTGATGCTAAACCCGAGTTCATATTTGATGGCTCACTTGGTGCTGATGGCACCGTGGATGTTACCCACACGTTCCCCGCAGTTGAGAAAGCACCCCCAAGATTACGTGCCGATTTCAGTTTGCGCGTATTTGAACCCTCGGGCAATTTTTCCATCGGCCGAGCTTCTACATTTGTATATCCATACCGAGCGCTGGTGGGCATTAAAGCGCCCGAAGGAAACGCTCGCAGGTATGGAAACTGGTTAAACAGATCCGAAACTCACATCTTTGAAATTGCCACTATTGATGCAGAAGGAACACCTGTTGGTGGCCGAAATTTAGAGTATGAAGTTTATCACATCCGCTGGCGTTGGTGGTGGGAACGCGCTCGGGAAGATCTCAGCAATTACTTCGAACGCGAAAATGTGCGAAAAGTAGCGTCTGGAACCTTGCAAACTCAATCGAATGGGAAAAACACTTTAGAATTTAAATTACCCAACAGCGCGGATGGTGGCAGATATCTTATCCGAGTAAAAGATCCGCGCGGAAATCACTCCACCAGTACCATTGTATATTTTAGTTGGGGGAGTGGTCGATCCAATGCCGTAAGTCCGGCTCAGCTCAGTTTTTCATCCGATAAAGAAGAATATGAAACCGGAGAGCAGGTTACGCTTACCATTCCAAGTAGTGCTGATTCCAGATTGTTAATCAGCTTAGAAACGGGTTCTAAAATCTTGGAAACTATTTGGCTGGATGGTAACGCCGGCGAAACCACCTATTCGTTTACTACCGACGAGAGAATGAGTCCAAATGTGTATGCTCATGTGATGCACATTCAACCTCATGGCCAAACCGATAACGATTTACCGATGCGGATGTACGGCGTGATTCCAATAAATGTCTTTAACCCCGAAACGATATTGGAGCCGCAGCTTGCAATGCCGGATGAATTAAAACCTGAAACTACAACCACCATTCAAGTTACCGAAGCCGGCGGTAAACCGATGAGTTACACGCTTGCCATTGTTGATGATGGTTTACTGGACCTCACTAACTTTACTACGCCAGATCCGCACCCAAAATTTTATGCGCGTGAAGCTTTGGGAATAAAAACTTGGGATTTGTATGACTTTGTAACCAGTGGATTCTCCGGTGCTGTTTCGCGTGTACTTTCGGTGGGAGGTGATGGCGAGGCACTAGCCGCAGATCCCCTTAATGAAGCCAATCGATTTAAGCCGATGGTTCGCTTCGAAGGTCCTTTTCATTTAAAGGCAGGAGATACTCATATTCACAATATTTCTATTCCGAATTATGTGGGCTCTGTGCGAACTATGATAGTTGCCGGACGTAATGGAAGCTATGGATCCACCCAAAAAACCACCCCGGTTCGTAAACCGGTAATGGTACTTGCTACTTTGCCTCGAGTGTTGGGACCTGCTGAAAATGTGGAGTTACCCATTAGCGTGTTTGCGATGCAGGAATCTATCAAAAATGTAGAAATCAGCATCGAAACCAACGAGATGTTTGAAGACACGGATCAAACGGAAACTACCCTTCGTTTTGAGGAGCCCGGTGATGAAGTAGTGACTTTTACACTTAAAACAAAAGCCGCCATTGGTGTTGGCAAGGTTCGGGTTGAGGCGCGTAGTGGAAGAGAAACCGCTTATCATGAAATCGAAATTGCCATTCGTAATCCAAATCAACCCTTTACGCAGGTACTCGCAAAAAATTTAGATGCTGGAACTACCTGGCAACTACCCCTGGAACTGCAGGGCATGACTGGCACCAATTCTGCCACACTGGAGCTTTCGCGCATTCCGCCGATAAACGTAAGTAAGCGATTGAAATATTTAATCCGATATCCACATGGGTGTATAGAACAAACAACTTCAGCAGTATTTGCACAGATGCTTGCTTCTGATATTGTTGAACTCGATGCTGAACAGAAAAAAACGATTCAGCTTAATGTGGAAGAAGGAATCGATCGCATTAGTAAATTTTTGGCTCCGAGCGGTGGCCTGAGTTATTGGCCGGGTTCTGAAGATGCGCACTCATGGGGCACCACCTACGCATATCACTTTTTGCTAGAGGCTCAAAAACGTGGATATTACGTCCCTTCAACTCTGTTGAATTCGATAAATGCGTATCAAAACAGGATTGCTCGCCGTTGGACCACCACCGAATATCGTCGGTCTGATTTACAACAAGCCTATCGTTTATATACACTTGCTTTGGCAGGCACTCCCGAGCTCGGAGCTATGAATCGCTTTCGGGAGCGTACAAATCTAAGTGCTCAAGCTCGTTGGAGAATTGCTGCTACCTATGCACTTATAGGCCAGCCCGAAGCAGCAAATGACATCGTACAAGGCGCATCAACCACCATAGAAGAGTATCAAGAATTATCTGGTAGTTTTGGCTCATCTCTTCGCGATCAGGCGATGATTTTGGAAACTCTTGCTTTACTTGGTCGGCAAGATGAAGCCACCGACTTAATGCGAACCATTGCTACTTCGTTAAGCACTAACAATTGGTACAGCACTCAAACTACCGCTTACAGCCTCATCGCCATTTCGAAGTATCTGAACAGCTATGATGTTGCCGGCGAAATCAATGCTTCTTATTTGTTAAACACCGGTGCTACCGGCAGTATCTCTACCAATGCATTTGTGCGTCAACTTCCTTTAAGTATTGATGAGCAGGCTGAAAACACAATTTATCTGTCCAATAAAAGCTCCGGAACTTTATTTGCTCGCGTCATTTTAGAAGGCACTCCACTTATCGGTGATAACATTTCAACCTCCTCGAATCTTGTGCAGCGTGTGCGCTATCTCTCGCTTAACGGGGAGCCTGTGAATCCCGCTTCAATCGAGCAGAGCACCGACATTGTGATGGAAATTGCTGTTCAGAATCCCGGGCTTCGCGGTAATTATCAAGAAATGGCATTAACTACTGTTTTTCCATCGGGATGGGAGCTTCGAAATACGCGTATGGATAGTGAGGCATTTCAGGAACCGGTTTCAAATTTCGATTATCAGGATATCCGGGATGATCGCGTGTACACCTATTTTGATTTCTCTGCGAATTCCACTAAGGTTTTTCGCTTCCAACTCAACGCCAGCTATCAAGGTCGCTTTTATTTGCCGGCGGTTTCAACCAGTGCCATGTACGATGAAACTATTAACGCGCGTACGCCCGGGCAATGGATAACTATTGAAGCTCCCGGAAACTGATTTGGCTAAGAAAACCACATATCAATCCGGGCAGACCACTCGATGGAATTCTATCATTAATCTGAAACCAAGGTTTATGCTTGGGATACTAACTCTTGGTTTGGTAGGATACATGTACTGGAATTCGTTACCTGATCCTCTTTTTAATACGCCCTACTCAACCGTGCTTGAGTCGGCCAATGGCGAGTTGTTGGGTGCTAACGTTGCAGATGATAGTCAGTGGCGTTTTCCCATATCTCACTCGATTCCCGATAAATTTAAAACGGCCATTATCGAATTTGAAGATCGGCGCTTTTATGATCATGCAGGTGTAGATGCTAAGGCCATCATTCGTGCAGCAAAGCAAAACTACGAATCTGGGCGAATTGTAAGTGGTGCCAGCACGCTTACTATGCAGGTAATTCGCTTAGCGCAAGAAAACCCGGAGCGAACCGTGCTTCACAAGCTTAAAGAAATGCTGCTTGCCACTCGATTGGAGTTTTCTGCATCCAAAGATGAAATCTTAGCTTTATACGCCGCACATGCTCCTTTTGGGGGAAATGTGGTTGGCTTAGAAACCGCTGCCTGGCGCTATTTTGGCAGAGAAGCCTCTCAACTTTCGTGGGCTGAATCTGCAACATTAGCTGTTTTACCTAATAGCCCGGCTCTAATCCATCCGGCTCGAAATCGCGCAGAGCTAAAGGCAAAACGAGATCGACTCCTTAAACGGTTGTTAGAAAACGGTTCGCTTGATTCTCTCACTTACCATTTATCTCTGATGGAAGATTTGCCAAGCAAACCACTGCCGCTCCCTTATGATGCTTCCCACTATTTGGCGAAGCAAGTGCAAACATCCCAAAAAGGAACCCGGATAAAAAGCTCGCTTCAACAGCCGATTCAGCAAAAAGTGAACGAAATTCTGGGTTATCATCATCAGCAATTATCGGCAAATGGAATCGAAAACGCTGCCGTTGTGGTGCTTGACGTTAAAAGCCAAGAAGTGCTGAGTTACGTTGGAAATACAAAGGCAGGAGTAAATCACGATCAATTTGTTAACATTATCGACGCACCTCGAAGCTCGGGCAGTATTCTAAAGCCGTTGCTCTACCTGATGATGTTGAACGAAGGTCAGTTACTTCCAAACACCTTGGTTCCCGATGTGCCCTCTACTTTTTCGGAGTATTCGCCCAAGAATTTTTCCAGAAGTTACGATGGCGCTGTGCCCGCATCGCAGGTTATTGCCCGCTCGTTAAATGTTCCATCTGTTCGCATGCTTCAGCAATATGGTGTTCCGAAATTTCATCATTATCTAAACGAATTTGGTATTTCAACCATCACTAATGCACCCGAACATTACGGACTTACGTTAGTTCTGGGCGGAGCAGAAACTACGTTATGGGAAATTTCTGCGGTCTATGCTTCGCTAGCACATCACCTAAATACGTATGATGGTCGCTCGGGTCACTCGAAGGAATTTAACACTCTTTTTTTGAAGCCCAACTCGCAAAAAGCAGCCTTTAATATACCGCTAAGCGCCGGCGCTATTTGGGCCACCTTCGAAGCCATGACAAATGTACAACGCCCGGAAGACGAAGTATTTTGGCGTCGATTTGATGGAGCCCGAAAAGTTGCCTGGAAAACCGGAACCAGCTTTGGAAACCGTGACGGCTGGGCCATTGGCATAACCCCTGATTACGTAGTGGGTGTTTGGGTGGGTAACGCTGATGGGGAAGGCCGACCCGAATTAACCGGTGTAAAAACTGCCGGGCCAATTTTGTTCGACGTGTTTAACATACTCCCAACTACTGATTGGTTTGCCACCCCTTGGTTTGAGTTGGATCAAATTGAAATATGCTCAAAAAGTGGACATAGAGCGGGCGCTTATTGCGAAAAAACAAATCGGCAGTGGGTTCCTGAAGCAGGATTAAAAACGCAGGTTTGCCCATACCATCAATTAGTACACTTGAACAGAAGTAAGACGCTTCAGGTAACTTCAAAATGCACGGATATAAACTCAATAATAAGTGAATCCCGGTTTGTGTTGCCTGCTGATCAGGAGTGGTATTACCAACGAAGAAATGCATCATACACTTCGCTACCACCTATGGCAAAAAATTGTGGTGAAGATTTGAGTCGCCCGATTCAACTAATTTATCCATCCACAGAAGTAGATATTTATGTGCCGGTTGAGTTGGATGGAAGAACCGGCAAAACAGTGTTTGAAGTAGCCCATCGTAATTCTGATGCAAAAATATTCTGGCATTTGAACGACGAATTTGTTGGCGAAACTTCCCACATCCACCAACTTGCCCTATCCCCAAGCAGTGGCCGCCACCGGCTTGTATTAGTTGATGAGTTTGGGAACCGGTTAGAGCAACTATTCGAAATAATCCCAAACAAAAAAAAGGCCGGGGATTCCTCCCAAGCCTTTTGAAGGGTTTGTTATATAATCTTGGAGCTACATGTAGCGCAACGTCACAGATCCGCCTGAGGTTTTTGCTTTAACTCGGGTTCCACCGCCATTCATGGTGCCTTGCATTTCGTCTTTTTCATACTCTCCTTTGAAATCAACCAGATCAGCACGTACTCTATTTCCGTCTAGATCTAAGTCGTAACCGGCATCTTTAGGAATGGTTATTGAAATGCTCCCACCTGAGGTTCTTAGTTCAATATAATCCATAGGTTCAATTACTTCTGCATCAATAGAGCCGCCGGAGGTTTTTGCCTCTACATTGCCTGAGATGTTATCTAAATTAATGCTCCCGCCACTGGTTCTGGCCGTTATTCCACCGGTTACTTCCGATGCAGTGATTCTGCCACCCGAAGTTTTGGCATCTACATAACCTTCAATCTCTTCTATGGTGATTGACCCCCCCGAAGTATTCACATCTATATCGCCACCTATTTGACGAGCTGAAATTCTCCCGCCACTAGTTTTTGCGTTTTGATTTCCTACTAGGTTCTCCATCGAGATGCTTCCGCCAGAGGTTCGAATGTCGCTTGTAGTATTAATAGGAGTATGTACCACAAAAGATATGCTGTAATTGTCGTTTCCCCAGCCGCCTCTGCCTCTTCTATTTGCCTTTGCATACACCTTGTTTCCATTTTTTTCGATGGTAATATCCCAGTTGTCAAGGTCGGCCTTGCCGGGTTCGATGTGGCGCCCTCTTCGTTTAACAAACATTTCTACGCGAACAACATCAGTATTAGCACCTTCTATATCGATGCTGCCGCCTGAAGTTTCTACTTCCAATTGTGCATTATCGTTTACCGAAAAACTTTGCTCCATGTATGGTTTCTGCGCAAAAAGTAAGCCGCTACTTAAAAGTACGGCTATGGCAATCATCCCAATATTGGTTGCAATTTGTGATACTCTTTTATTCATAACTTCCCCAATTGTTGATTTTGAAACGGTAATGGTTTCAAAAAGTGTTTTGTTTTCGCGTTCTTCAATTACACGACTTGTAAGCCAAAAGGTTACTAAATTTTATTTGGTGTCGATAATTGGCGGAATTACTACCTTTGGCCACAATTTTTTAATAAGCAGAATGAAACTTCCCTTTGTATTAGCAAAACGATTTGTAGCCGGCGAGACTTTTGAAGAGTCGATCCCGAAATCAAAGTATTTGAATAACAAAAATTTAAAGCTCACACTCGATCTTTTAGGCGAAAACGTGAGTGATCGTGAAACTTCTGACGCCACCGTTCAGGCCTACATCGATTTATTGCACGGGATTCGGGAACAGGGGTTAATTAGTAGTATTTCTATCAAGCTTACCATGATGGGGCTCGACATTGATAAAGAATATTGTGTTGAAAACCTGTACAAGTTGCTAGATGTTGCTCAAAAGCACGATCAGTTTGTGAATATCGACATGGAGGGCAGTGACTACACTCAAGTAACTATCGATATTTTTAAAGATGCTTTTGCTATATACGGAAAAACCGTTGGCACGGTAATTCAGGCCATGCTTCATCGCACCAAAGACGATATTGATGAACTTGCCGCCATCGGTGCAAATATCCGCTTAGTTAAAGGTGCATATGGCGAGCCCGCAAACATTGCCTTACAAAATATGGGCGACATCCGCCAAGCGTATAAAGAGTACGCAAAAGTATTATTAGCCAAAACGGAACGTCCACGATTTGGCACACACGACAATGAGCTTGTAAACTGGCTACGAGAATACACCGCTGCCGAAAACATTGCGAAAGACCGTTTTGAATTTCAAATGCTCTACGGTTTGCGTGAAGAAACCATGGTTGATCTTACCAAACTTGGTTACCTCACACGTGTATATGTGCCCTTTGGAACAGACTGGTTCCCCTATTTTAGCCGCCGATTAATGGAGCGCAAAGAAAATATCTGGTTCGTATTAAGTACGATGTTTAAGAAGTAAATTGGATTTTTTTGCCGATATATCGAACCATGTGTTTCTCATCGGCCCAATTTTTATACTAGCCGGAATTTTACACTTTGTATACCCGAAAAAGTATCTCAAAGTGATGCCTGAATATATCCCAAATCATGCTGCTATGGTTTTTTGGAGTGGCATTGCTGAGGTGGCCGGCGGTGTTGGAATTATGATTCCTGCGGTTCAAACCATCTCCGGCTGGGGACTTACACTTCTATTGATTGCCATTTTCCCTGCAAACATCGAGATGTTTGTAAAAACTTATAGAAGTAAGAAACGTCCTATCCTAACTTTACTCTTATTCTTACGTTTACCTCTACAATTTTGGTTAATGTATTGGGTATTTATGGCGGCCGATCTTGGTTTATAGTTAGCCTGAATTGTCATATATACCGGAATACTCGCAAATCTCGTTTCTGTGCGTAAGAAAAAATGGGTTATCTATTATTTAGTTCCGCCGGCATTAGGTGTTTTCCTTTTGCTGTTTCCTTTGTTGCGGGATGTTCACCTTGAATCCGCTCTTTTCGTATCCACGTTGATTTGTTTCTGGGCAGGTTGGAAAGGTGCTCGCGTGAAAAGAAACAAAGACCTACTACTACTGCGGCAAGGGTTATTAACTCTTCTATTGATTTTTATTCCACTTTTGGTGCATGGCTGGCTCAACGATTGCATTACACGCGAAGGATTACTCCTTTGGGCATTACTCCCCATACCTTCATTACTATTCGGGTTGGTTGTAGGGCGTTTCTATCGTCTGTTAAAAATACCTGCCCCAACTTTTTTCTCTATTACTACTGTGCTGATTGTTGGACTCGGTGTATGGGTTATTCAGTTTTTTCAACTTCCTCAGGTGTATTATTTTAATCATGTTTGGGGATATTGGCCCGGCCCCATTTACGACGAAGAGATTAGGATTACAGCTTCCCTTTTTTGGTTTCGGGCTTCCACTATGTTTTGGGTGCTGTTGTTATGGGTGTTGCCTTCTTTCTCACAATCGATTGTACAAAAAGTACTTACGGTTACTTCAGCCACGGGTATTTTACTTATCATTTTCTTTCAGCCGGATTTAGGGATTTCCACTCCACGTACCGAGCTCCAACAACAACTAGCAGATGTGCAAGAAACGGCGCATTTCAAACTCTTTTATGATTCCACTTTCTATACCACAGATGAAATTGAGTATTGGGCCGCCCGGCATGAATTTCACTTCAGGCAAATAACACAACAGTTGGAAATAGAATGGCCTGAGGGCAGGAAAATCGAATCTTACTTATACAATCATGCCTGGCACAAAAAGGAATTGGTTGGCGCAAAATTCACCAGTTATGTTCCGGTTTGGTTAGAACAAGATCAGTTACACATTGCCAAAGAGCATTTGGAAGGTGTACTAAAGCACGAGTTGGTGCATGTAATTGCTAAGCAATTTGGCAACGATTTATTAAACGCAAGCTGGAGCATTGGATTGATTGAAGGTGTTGCAGAAGCTATTGCCCGCGACGCTTCCGACGTTTCCACTCTCGATCAAATTATTGCTGCAGAACAACCATTACCAACCGCTGATCAAATGCGGTCGGCGCTTTCTATGTTTGGCTTCTATGGCAGTGCTTCGGCAATCAGCTATACCACAACCGGATCGTTTGTTAAATATTTACTGGATAATTACCCCGTCGAACAGTTTAAAGCCGCTTATCCGACCTCCGATTTTGAATCAACTTATTCCATTCCCTTCGAAACGCTTGTAACCCGCTGGAAAAATCAGCTACCGGTTAATGAAGTGGATTCTATTGATCAGGAAGTTTCTCAGTTCGTTTTTTCTCAGCGATCGCTGTTTCAGGTTTCTTGTCCGCGTAAAACGCATCCTGTTTTGCGGGGTTTAGATCACTACCAATTTCATGAAGCCAATCAAGAGCCTCTTAAATCCCTCGAAGTAATCAATGAGTTGCATAAAAACTACTCAGAGTTGATTGCTATCCGGCAACTTTGGGCGCGTAAACAACTCGAGGTTGGAACTCCCTCGTTATTGCTGGAGGCATTTT
This sequence comes from Balneolaceae bacterium, assembly GCA_965228545.1. Taxonomy (GTDB): domain Bacteria; phylum Bacteroidota; class Rhodothermia; order Balneolales; family Balneolaceae; genus HXMU1420-13. The sequence continues at coordinate 2,824,495 of OZ245822.1, read as the reverse complement.
CTGAATCGGACACCATTTCGTCTTTTCACTTGCTAAAAGCGGATGCAATGTTTCAAACCAGCGGCTTTCAAGCATCAAATTCTTACTTAAAAAGAATGAGTGAACGTCACTTTCCCGATGAAGATCTTATGCTGAAACAATCGCTTGAAGTACGTTCTGATTCCTTAAGCTGGAATGCTTTTTATAACGCTCGATATAATAGTGAGCTATCTGATCCGGAGTTATTTCAAAATTACAGTAAGCCGTTACAATGGTTATTGGTTGATCGGGCACTTCGAAATTATGATCAAGCAGCGATCATACAATACGCTCAACTTCTTGTTGATGAAACACCGGATCCTACTTGGTTTGATACACAGGAAAGATTGGTGTATATGCTCGTATATTATCAGCGAGAACAGCTTGCCAAGCAATGGATTGATTCACTTTCTGAACTAAACCTGAGGGCACGTTATCAGGAACGAATTCATGAAATGGAAGAGTGGGCTGCGTGTTGAGTGTTGAGTGTTGAAAATTATATAGTTACATGAAAAAAGCAGAGTTTATTCCTCTTAATTTTACCGAACGTTCTCCTGAAGAAATGAAAGAACGAGCGGAATCTTTTTATCAATTAATTAAAGAGCGACGAACAGTTCGGGAGTTTTCAGATGAGCCCATTCCGGAGGGGGTGTTAGAACATTGTTTACTGGCCGCAGGTACAGCACCAAACGGAGCAAACAAACAGCCGTGGCATTTTGTAGTTGTTCAGGATGCCGATATCAAAAAGAAAATCCGCGAAGCGGCCGAAGAAGAAGAGTATGAGTTCTATAATCGCAGGGCGCCCGAAGACTGGCTCGAAGACCTGGTTCCTTTTGGCACAAACGAACACAAACCTTTTCTCGAAACTGCCCCGGCATTGATTGGTATTTTTGCCCAAAGCTATCATCTCACAGAAAACGGCGAGAAAGAAAAACATTATTATGTGAAAGAATCGGTGGGTATTGCCACGGGAATGTTAATAACCGCCCTGCATAATGCCGGACTTGCAACCCTCACGCATACTCCAAGTCCCATGGGTTTTTTGAACGAAATAATGCAACGCCCTGCACACGAAAAAGCTTTCCTGTTGCTTGTAGTGGGTTTTCCGGCGAAAGGAGTAGAAGTTCCTAATATTCAAAAAAAGTCGTTGGCTGAGATTTCTACATTTCTCTAATCTTTATTAAAGGTTGCTTAATGTTTACCGACTAACAAGCACTTGTAATTAATACACCATAATGGTGCGGGTGTATTATTCGGTTTATCATACGGTCGATTTAGGTGTACAAATAAAAAATGAATCTGACTATATCTTTCGCCACGCAATCTTTTCCAGCAGTATGATTATACATCGCGATTAATTCTAGTCTTTTTCAACCACTGCCATACGATCTTGAACCCTCTTAATTCGTAATGGTATTCCCCCAATTTTTTAAAGAAACCCCTAAAATCATTTAGAAGCCCAACTTTGAAAGGTTGGGCTTTTTTGTTTTATAACAAGTATTTAGAGTTACTTCATGTATTTATAAACCCATCTCGCCGTTTAATTTGGAACAATACTGATCGTAGGTTATATAATTAACTAACACTTAGACAAGTTAATTCTAACTCAAAATCAAAAATAATGAAAACGAAGATACTCAGTTTAATACTTATGCTGTGTTGTATCGGTCTTTATAACCCTGCAACAGAAGCACAAAGTGTAGACGACAAAACATGGTTTAGTATTTACCTTGGCCACAACGAAATTAACGGTGAAAATATCAACGAGCTCGGTAAGTTCGATATTCCACGCGATATGGGTGCCGGATTAAGTATTAATCGTTATATCAATCCATCTTTTGACGTATCCTTAAATACGTTCGGAACACGTGTTGACAGCGATTACTCGGAGAATTTTAGTAGACGAATGTTTAATGTGTCCACTACCCTGAATTATAAATTCGCAAATGGATACATTTTTGATGCTAATTCCGCTGTTCAACCTTTTGTTCACGCAGGAGTTGGATTTAGTCATTTTCAAGAAGGCAAAGCAAACAGACAGCTGGATAAGCTGAATACATTTCAGATTCCATTTGGAGCCGGTTTTGATGTGCCACTTTCCAAAAATGTTGAGTTGACCTTCAAATCAACTTATACCAAAAATTTCTCTGACGAAATTGACGGATTAACATCAAACAGTGCTACTGATAATCAATTTATTCACACTGCCGGTGTTAAACTTCGATTAGGAAAGGTGCAGGATACCGATAATGACGGACTGCGCGATTCTAAAGACGAATGCCCGGAAGTTGCCGGAGATTTTAGAACAAATGGATGTGCAGACAGAGATTTTGATTCTATTGTAGACAGTCAAGATCGTTGCCCAAACCAAGCCGGACTTGCAGAATTTGCAGGATGTCCTGATACCGACGCTGATGGAATTCCGAATTATGAGGATAAATGTCCGGAAATTCCCGGAACTGCCGCAATGAACGGCTGTGCAGACACCGATAACGACGGAATTGATAATCGTTTTGATGAATGTCCAACTGTTGCAGGAACAACTGCTACGAAAGGATGTGCAGATACCGATGGTGACGCCGTTCGTAATTCTATGGATGATTGCCCAACCACTGCAGGACTCGTTTCCAATAACGGATGTCCCGTAGTAGCCGCGGATATTGAAAAGGAAGTAACTCTGATTTTCAATAACATCTATTTTGCAACCGATACCGATTCTATTCATGCTTCATCAACCGAGGCACTGGATAAGCTGGCCAACATTTTAGAAGACGACCAAGAGCTTCACGTAATGCTAACCGGTCATGCCGATAGCAGAGATACAAAAGAGTACAATAAAGAGCTTTCAATCGACCGTGCAGAAGCGGTAAAAAGCTATCTGGTGAATCAAGGAATTGATGCAGATCGCATTTCCACAAAAGGATTAGGCGAAACAAAACCTATTGCATCTAACACAACCGACGACGGTCAGCACAGAAACCGTCGCGTTGAAATTGAATTGAGTTACAACTAATTCAGTTTAAAATCATATACAGATTTTTGAAGCCTTCATTCATCGAATGGGGGCTTTTTTTTGTTTAACTTTGCGGGATGTCTGATCAAAAAAAGAAATCATTTTTCAGCAAGCGCGATCTGGTAGAATTTGGCGTAATTGCAGGGGTTGCGGCATTTTTATATGTGATGGGATGGCACACCGAAGTAATTGGTACGCTTCAAAGAGGATTATTGGCTACGGGGATTATTCGACCTGATATTACCGTAGATGAATCTGAGTTTAAGCGAGCAAACTACAACATGCCGTTGATTTCGCTAGATGGCGAGCACATGAGCCTGCAGGATTTCGAAGGAAAAACCATATTCCTGAATTTCTGGGCTACCTGGTGCCCGCCATGCATTGCCGAAATGCCCAACATTCAAAAGCTTTATGAAGATTTCGAACAAAACGAGGACATCGTTTTTGTGATGCTTTCTTTAGATGAAGATCCGGAAAAAGCCCGGGCGTTTATGGAACGTAAAGAATACACCATGCCCGTTTATTTCTTAACAAGAGGAAAACCCGGCGTATACGACAGCACTGTGGTTCCCACCACCTATGTAATTTCGCCGGAGGGTAATATCGTAATGGAAAAACGGGGAATGGCTAATTACAATACCGATGCCTTTCGGGGTTTTTTAAGGAATCTGTAAACTCTTCACAATAAATTAACTTTATATTAGTTACGCTTAACATCGGGTTACTAAATAAAATCTTGGGCACTTAATTCATTTATGGGCATGATTAAAAAGCTACTTCTCTTCGTATCGGTATTAGGATTTATAAACTGCGATGCTTTATTAAAAAGCGACACACAAGATGGCACCGTTGAGGCTACTCAGGCCGACCCCACTCAGTTATTAAACAACATTCAGCTACAAACTAAATCGTTGTTTTACGAGGCCTCGTATTTCGGAGGTGAATATAGCCGAATGAATTATATGTATGGCGATACTTATGCAAATGCTTTATCTCCGCGAGATTATAATCGAATGCATAACTATGCCTACTCCGAGATTTTAGTAGATGCAAACACGCTCATCAAAATTGCTGAAGATCGAAATTTTTATGTGCATTCTGGCATTGCTAAAACCCTGAAAGCGTACACGATGATTACCCTAGTGGACTTCTTCGGAGACATGCCCTATACCGACGATTTTGATGGCACCGAATTAAATCCGGAACTGGAAGATGATGAGCTCATCTACCAAAAAGCAATAGATTTGTTGATCGAAGCCATCGCTGACCTGGAAAACCCATTAAACAGAGCTAGTCCGCAGTTCGATTTTTATGTAGATGCCGGAAGCGCTGATTATATAGAATCCTGGAAACGTATTGCAAACACCATTCAGCTTAAGGCACAACTGAATATGGGGAATACTCAAGAAGTAAATGCGCTGATCACAGAAAATGAGCTGATCACGGATTCATCCTCTGATTTCCAATTCAATTATAGCTCTATTGCTGATGATCCTGATTCCCGACATCCTAGTTATAAGAATAATTATGTCGGCCATGGATATGTAGATTATTTATCCATAGGCTACCTGAACATGTTGCTCACTGATAAAGAGTTCATAGACCCACGAATGAATTACTATTTCTATCGGCAATACGTAACCGATGGAAATGATGATGGTTGCAGATCATGGTCATATCGACCTTCGCATTTTGATGAGGACGACCCTTATTGTGGATTACCATTTGGTTATACAGGGCAAAATCATTTAGATGAGGGTTTTGGCATAAATTGTAATAGCAGTGGTACTACCTACGGTGTTTATCCCGCAGGTGGCAAGTTCGATGAATCCATTGAAGGTTTTGATACTGTTGAAGATGGTGATGGTCTCGGTGGTGCCGGCATCGAGCCCATAGTGCTTTCTGCTTTCACTTATTTTATGATTTCAGAGGTCGAGCTTACTCTGAATAATGATCCCGTAAAAGCTAGAACCGCTCTGGAAACGGCACTTGAACATTCTTTCCAAAAAGTAGCCGATTTTGGCGCTGAGCTGGCTGCTGGAACAAGTTTTGAAATCACCGATTCTACCATCACCTCCTACACCGCAATCGTGTTAGATCGTTTTGATAACGCTGCCGATCACACCGAAAAACTACGCATCATCGCCCGCGAATACTACTTAGCATTATGGGGAAATGGTTATGAGGCCTACAACCTCATGCGCCGAACCGGTTTTCCAGATCGCGAAGATAATCTCCAACCGGCTGAATCGCCCAACCCCGGAAACTGGCCAAGATCGGTGGTTTATCCGGCTGTTATGATCGAACGAAATGAAAATATAGAGCAAAAATCAAACTTCGAATTTTTGAACGGTCCATTTTGGGATCCAAACAAAGGAAGTACCAAGTTTAATTTTTAAAACAAATATTTAGCTATGATTAATCGAATAACACTATTTACCTGCCTTTCTGTTATTTGCCTGATTCATTGCGATTCATTTCTTAAGGGTGAAGTAGAAGACGATTCAGTTTCTACAGAATATGCTGACCCATCCTTAGTACTAAATAATCTTCAACTGGAAACACGCTCTATTTTTAGTGCTGCCTCTTCGATTGGTGGTGAATTAACCCGGATGGAATACATGTTCGGAACCACCTACCAAGATGCCTTTAGCCCATCAAGCTTTAATTCCATCTATGGGAATGCATACAACGACCTGTTTACAGATGCTAACACGCTGATTAAAATAGCTGAAGATCGAAATCTGTATGTTCATTCAGGAATTGCAAAAATCCTGAAAGCAAATACTATGATTACTTTGGTTGATCATTTTGGGGACATGCCCAATAGTGATGACTTGGATGGCGAAGAGCTGCAACCAACTTTGACTGATGATGAAGTAATTTATTCAAAAGCGCTCGACCTTTTAAATGGAGCCCTCTCAGATCTGGAAAACCCGCTTAACAGAGATAAGCCAGATACAGATTTATACTATGCGGATTTTAATGATGAAGAAAGAATTGAATCATGGAAAAGAGTCGCCAATACTATCAAATTTAAGGCGCATCTGAATACGGGTAATACTCAAGAGGTGATGGCTTTGATTAATGATGGTAACCTTATAACGGACCCAAGCCATGACTTTCAGTTTTCATACAGCTCTAATGCATATGATCCTGATTCCAGGCATCCCGTTTTTACACGTAATTATCGTGACAACACCGATGCCACCGATTATTTATCAGTTAGTTTTATGAATATGTTACTGACGGATAAATCATTTTCTGACCCTCGCATAAACTATTATATCTTTCGTCAGTCCGTACCTGACGACTCAGAAAATACCGGTTGTATTGCGGCTCAAGCTCCTCCTCACTTTGATGAAGACGATCCATATTGCCTGCTCCCCGGTGGTTATTTGGGTAGGGATCACCTGATGGATGATGGCATTCCTCAAGAGTCTCCATATCCTACGTATGGTGTGTATCCTGTCGGTGGGGCTTTTGATAATAATCTTGGTGGTGAAGCAAACAGCAATGCAGGGCTTAAAGGCGCCGGCATACAGCCGATACTCTTGTCGGGCTTTACGCACTTCATGATTGCTGAAGCAGAATTAATGCATAACAATAATGAAGCAAAATCACGACTAGCCTTAGGAACTGCTATTGAACATTCTTTCAATAAAGTAGCCGATTTTGGTGATGAACTGGCTGCCGGAACACGTTTTGAAATCACCGATTCTACGATAAATGCTTACAAATCGGTTGTTATGGAACGCTTTGATAACGCTCCCAATCAACTTGAAAAACTGCGCGTTATCGCCCGCGAATACTATTTTGCGCTTTGGGGAAATGGATATGAAGCCTACAATTTAATGAGAAGAACCGGATTCCCTGATCGCGACGACAACTTGCAGCCGGCTAGATCACCTAACCCCGGCAACTGGCCACGATCATTGCTTTATCCGCACAATATGGTACATCGCAATGAGAGCATTGAACAAAAGACATCTGCTGATTTTCTAATTGGTCCATTTTGGGACCCCGACAAAGGCAGTACTAAGTTTAATTTTTGAACCCTTACCGCGCTCCTCTTATTCCTAATTCTCCTATTCCTAATTCCTAAATCTTTTGTCTAACTTATAGACAAAAACGCATGGAAAAAGTAATCTCAGGCATTCAGCAAATCGGAATCGGCAATCCTAATGTGGAAGAAGCCACCGATTGGTATCGCAAGTATTTTGGAATGGACATCAAGGTATTTGATGACGCTGCAGTTGCCGACCTCATGCTCCCTTACACCGGAGGGCAGCCTCATGAACGTCGTGCCATTCTTACGCTGAGCATGCGCGGTGGTGGCGGATTCGAAATCTGGCAATACACGAGTCGGACTCCGGTCGCCGCAGATTTTGATCTCCGATTGGGTGATTACGGCATCAATGTGGCTAAGATCAAATCTATTGATGTAAAGGAAACCTATGAGCAGTTTAATGCTGCAGGCTTGGATGTAATCACCTCGCTTCATAAAAATCCGGCTGGCGATCTTCACTTTTTTGTGAAAGATTTGAACGGCAACATGTTCGAAGTGGTAGAAGGGCTTGGTTGGTTCAAGAAAAGAGAACCTAAAACCACCGGTGGCGTTTCCGGGACTATTATGGGAGTTTCTGATGTAGAACAATCCCTCAAACTCTATTCCGATATTCTAGGCTACGACGAAGTGGTGTACGACATCAGCGATAATTTTGAGGATTTCGCAGGACTTCCCGGTGGAGAAATGAAATATCGCCGAGTGTTACTTCGTGAAAGCAAACCACGAGAAGGTGCATTTGTGAAACTGTTCGGCCCTACAGAAATTGAATTAGTTCAGTGCCTAGACGGCCGTCGCAAACCCAAAAAAATCTTCGAAAATCGTTATTGGGGCGATCTTGGTTTTATCCATTTATGTTTCGATGTACAAGGTATGGATGCGCTAAAAAAAGAATGCGAAGCTGCTGGCTTTCCATTTACCGTAGATAGCGCCGACTCTTTTGACATGGGCGAAGCTGCTGGTCGTTTTACCTACATCGACGACCCAGACGGAACGTGGATCGAGTTTGTGGAAACGCATAAAGTCCCCATTGCAAAAAAATTGGGCCTCTTCATCAACATGACGAAAAGAGACCCAAAGAAGTCGTTACCCGGCTGGCTGTTGCGCCTGTTTGCTGTGAATAGGATGAAGTAAAAGGTAAAAGTGAAAAAAGAAAAGTGAGAAGTGAGTTTCCGGTCTCAACTTTTCACTTTTGCCTTTTCACTTTTCACTTTTACCTTTTCACTTTTATTTAACCAGCAACATCTTCTTGGTTTGCACTTTGTTACCGGCTTGTAAGCGGTAGATATATACTCCGCTCGATAATCGGCTTGCATCAAACGAAAGGGAATGACTTCCGGAACCAAATCGCTGATTGGCTAGCGTTGCCACTTCTTGCCCCAGCACATTGTACACTTTCAAGCTCACGATTCCTGCCTCAGGTAGTGTAAAGCTTATGTTTGTACTCGGATTAAATGGGTTCGGATAATTTTGATTCAGAGCAAATTCATACGGCGATGAATTTTCTTCATTCTCAACCGAAAAATTCTCGTTAATAAATTCCACTTCGGTAGTAACCGACATATCGCCGCGTATTGCTTTGTAAGTCATCGCGCCGGGGTTTAAGTCATCTACTATCCAGAAAATATTTCTTGTTTCAGAATTGTAGGTTGCAGATGAAGGCAAGTTCATCACCTCAACTTCCGGAATCGTCATATCAGAGTTCCGAGCGCTCACATATAAACTGAGTGTATCGCCCATTTCTATATATATAGGTCCGTCGTTAAACACGCCGGGATATTTATTATATCCGTTCATACTTCTGTTTATGGCTTGGCTCCCATCGGCGGGATTAATGGTTGCATACACATATTGGTTATATTTTGAGCCGTTATCACCGGTGATTTGGCGCCCATTAATCCGATAACTACGCAGAACAATCTTTTTAAGCTGCCAATCCCAATCGAAGCGAACATCGGCATAACTGCCATCCGGTAGCCGCTCAAATTGTGTTATATAACCGTAGGTAGTATCGCCGGCAGCATTAAAATTGAAATATGAGTTACCGGCATAAGCATTCCCGTTATATTTCGTCTCAGAAACACTGCTTTTATAAAGCATTTTACTGGAGTAATCGTATGTAAATGATTCCTGCTTGGTCATAGTCGGGTACTCATTTACCAACGTAAAGGTTCGCAACGTTCTGTTGGTTACCTGTAGCGAGTCGTTTACGCGTGTATGACTTTCTACCACCACCTGATTGCCGTCTGTGTCGTATTGCATGATGGTTTTGGTAAGTGGCATGCCAACTTCGCGCTGCATGGTTTCTTCGTTGTAATCCACATCATAGATTATAACGGAGTCTACCTGAAAGTCATTCTCTGCAACCTCCGTCTGGAAGCTTTTATACAATTGATCGAAAATCCACACACTGTCATCCCAAAAATAGTACCTACTTTCAATTTCTGAGTTATCTTGGGTATATATATACTGCGTACTGTCTTCATTCATGAGCTTCATTTCTGTGGTATTGTATACCTTTGCCACCTGATAATCCCATGCTCCATTGGCTAATTTTTTTAGATACTCCCATTGCCAGTAGCTTAAATTTCCTTCCCAGTCGTAGCTTTTATTTTCCGAAACTGCAAATTCGGTTGTTTCTTCTGTTCGGTTTTGATTGGTTAACCCCTGCTGATTGTAATAACTGTACTCGTTCATCCTATAGTTCTCGGTTTGTTGATTCCGATATTGATAACTGAGGTAGAAATCCAGCGAATCTCGATCGTATGAATAATCCATAGAAAGGGTATCTATGCCGTTTTCGTTGCGATATGAGAGTGTTTTCCTACTCGGGACCCATCCATTTGCGGTGTCATACGATTCCCAAATCACTTCATAGTCGGCATTATTTGCCGGGGTTTTGGGGTAGATACTCTTAGTGCCTAAATATGGTTGCTCTTCGAATGCGCGATAATAGTAGGTATAGGAACTGTCGAAGTTATTTTCTGTAGAAAAACTACGCTGAATTCTAGAGGGTGTCCATCTATTACTATCAGGTTGCCAAATAAATTGATCGAACGTAGTTACTTGGTTATTTGCAGAATCTGTTGTGTTAAAAAAATGAGAATAGCCTCCAGGTACAAACATTGAGTCGGAAAAGCTTTTGTTTTCGGAATATGACCAACTTGTATCGCTAGTAGTGCTGGCAAGCACTTCTGGCTGCTTGTTCAAAACCGCCTCAAAAGCCTTTCGGTTTTCGAACAATCGTTCATCCAATGCTTTATTAATTGGAGAAACCGTGTATATAAATTGTTTGTGTTTACTGTTAACGTACTGTTTATCTACGTTTTTCTGAATCGGGCCGGATTGGGCAAATGCTACCATCGAGCACATCCAAAAAGCCAACATTAAGCTGATACTCCGTTTCATATTCTGCTTATTAAATTAACATTTGATTCGGGCCGTTATTTGCCCGATTGCCGTTAATAATGCGGAGTATCACTTTTTTAAAACATCACCCAAACGGAGTATTTATGGGGTAATTCGGCTGTATATCATACAATATTGCGCTTTAAAGCGAGCCGTACCGCAGCTGCACGTGAGTTCACATGCATTTTTTTATAGATATTTTTGATGTGCGTTTTTACCGTCCATGGACTTAAAAACACCACTTCAGCAATTTCTTTATTCGTTTTTCCCTCTATAACCTTCTCCAGGATTTTAATTTCCGCCGGGCTTAAATCAAAGGGCACTTCATCGGTTTCTGCTTTTTCTTTTTGATTACGCATCATGTCAAACACGCGCCGGGCAATGCTTGGCGATATGGGTGATCCGCCTTCTTTCATATCTTTGATTGCATTAACCACATCATCAATAGGCGTGTCTTTAAGTAAATATCCGGTGGCCCCAACTTGTATAGAATCAAAAATCCTTTCATCATCTTCGAACACCGTAAACATGATGATATCTATTTCGGGATGATTTCGTTTAAGTTCAAAGGTGGCTTCAATGCCGTTCATCCCCGGTAATTCGATATCCATCAGCACAACATCCGGCACCTCCTCATCCTTGCACCGTTTCAATTTTTCGAAAAAGCTTTCGGCAGAATCCGCAACAAGCGTCAAGTTTAATTTCTTATAGAAATAGAGGAGCTCGCTTAGTCTTTTCCTGAAAATGTCATGATCTTCGACAATAGCTACATTAATTTTTGGTGCTTCAGATTCCATAGATTCAATTATTTGCACTAACATGCAGTAAAAAAATGAGAGTGCCAATCCCCCAAACGCAGTATTTTACGACGGTTTGATTGGGATGTTAATCAACACCTCTGTGCCTGAATCGGTGTTTATGGCAATGCTTCCCTCTATTTCCCGTGCACGTTTTTGCATATTCTTCATTCCGTATCCCCCATTAAAACTGCTTTTTTCCGCTTTGAATGCCCCATCATCTTTCACGGATATATTCAACTCATCATTTCCGTTCGTCATGGAGATCCAAAGGTTTTTAGCCTCCGCGTATTTTAGCGTATTTTGAGAGGCCTCCTGAATGATGCGAAAAACATTAAGCGCTTGAGTTGATGATAACAACAAATCTGACTTTTCGTCCACATCAATTTGAACATTTAACGATGCCATTAACGCGCTTTGGTGCCTAAAATAGGTGTTAAGATGTTCCGCAAACTCACTGAGGTTCAACGCGTTCTGATTTAACGCCCAAATAGTTTCCCTCAATTGCTTGATAGTAACTTCGGCATCTCCTTTAAGTGAGGTCATCAATTTCGCTGATTTTTCCTTCTCATCAAATTCGTTGTATTTATCCACCAAACTAAGTCCCGACATTATATTCGCTAATTGAGCTCCCACATGATCGTGTAAATCTCGGGAAATTCGCTCACGTTCATCTCGTAGTTTCTGCTCTACTTCCATTTTTCGAATTTTCTCTTTCAACCTGCGCTGCGAATAGTGCCGAATAATCAACACCAAAGAACTAAATAGCGATAATACCGCAATAATTCTAAACCACCAGGTCTGCCACCAAGGCGGGAGAATAGTAATCGATAATGTGGCGCCTTGTTCATTCCAATATCCATCACTGTTTGCTGCTTTCACGTGAAAGGTATATGAGCCCGGTTCAAGATTCGGATAATCTGCAAAATTTCGGCTTCCGCTTTGTACCCATTGTTCGTCAACGCCATCCATCATATACGCATATTGAATGAACTGCGGTTGTGTAAAATCGAGCGCAGCATATTCGAAAGACACAAAGTTTTCATCATAAGGAAGCGTAATGTGATTCGTATAAATAGCCGAAGTGTCGGAGTTTAGCGGCTCGTTAAATACATTTATTCCTGTAATATAAACCGGAGGGTAAAGAGTGTCGGTGGATAGCTGTTCCGTATCAATAAGATTAAATCCACCCACTCCACCAAACAACAGTCTTCCATCCGATAACCCGAAAAAAGCGCCGGTATTGAACTCATTATTTTGCAAGCCATCGGCTACTGTATACGTTGTAAAACGCAGGGTTTCAGTATCTAAGCGTGATAAACCATTATTGGTACTTACCCAAAGATATTGTGGATTTTTGTCGGGAAGAATTCCGTACGTACTGTTGTTAGCTAGGCCATCATTGGTTCTCAAATTCAGCAGCTCATCAGAATTTGTTCTCCACCGTGTAATTCCTCCTCCGTAAGATGCGAACCAAAAAGTGCTATCATTTTGTTGGTAAATACTTCGCCCATCGCGGTGTGATAGTGAGCGCTCTTCGTCCGGATTAAATTCAAATGTCTCAATACTCGCGATCTGATTTCCGGAAAATTGCACATAATTGTACCCATTATCGGTGGTTGCAATCCACACGTTTCCATCGGCATCCTCATAAAACTTACGAATGCTTACACTATTTATAGATAATTCTGAATTTGGGTTATTCAGCTCAAGTGTCTGTGCGGGAGCGCCTTCGGCCCACTTCTCAACATTCTGAATAATTTGCACTCCCTCGCCCTGATAACCCAGCCATAGCCAACCTCGCGAATCGCGCATCACCTGATGCACACTTTCTGAGGCCACCAAACTGTTCGACGTATTAAAATTTTGTGCGATCGGATTACCGGCATCAATTGAAGCTGCCGAAATCAAAAATAATCCATCAAAACGCGTTGAAACCCATAAACCCAGATCATCCCGCCATAACGACCATATACTAGCTTCTTCCAAGCCAGAAATTCCTTTATCATACGGCGTTATTTCTCCGTTTTCATCCATAAAAGCGAGACCACGATTGGTGGCAATCCATATTCCGTTTTTTTCTTCGGCAAATCCTAGAATAAAATCAGCCGGCAATCCATCCTTTTCGGTAAATAGTTCAATTCCTCGCTTTTCTTCCAGCAAATAAAATCCTGCGCCCCATGTACCAAACCAACGCTGTTCGTTTTGATCTATGAATAAGCGGGCCGAACCGGTTACTTCTTTTTCTGTGACTAATACGGAAGAATACGCCCCGCTTTCTTTATCAATGCTGTGCAAATATCCGCCACCGCCACCTATTAATAATGTGTTTTCTCTTTCATCTACTACATTGGGAGACGATGACTTAGCTACACCGCTTTCCAGGCTTCTTTGAACTTCGTCTGGAAAACCTGCAAGCTCAGCTGTATGAAATCCCGCTCCCACGAGTTCGGCCCAAAGCTTACCATTAGAATCGAGAAAGAGCGTATTAATTTCGGGCGCCGGATTATCTTTTTTGAAAATTAATGGCGTAGCAGTTACTGATTGTTCCTTTGCGTGATCACTTCTAAAACGATTTACTTCATCGGAAGGCAAATAGAAAAGTCCATCCATGCCCGAGAAAATAAAGGCCCCATCGTTCATTTCCAGCACATGATTAATCGAATAAATAGGAATTTCGGTTACTACTTGGATGATGTTTGTCGGTATGAATTTCTGAAGTTCTTCGTCGAAGGTTCCTATCGATGAGGTGAAGAATCCCATCCAAAAAAAGCCTTTGGAGTCTTCGAACATGAGGTTTGCGGGCTTATCCGGGATGTTGTACAGGTTATCTGTTCGATGATTGATCCTTTTAATCGTATCTGTTACCGGGTCCAGAATATTAAAGCCGCCATCGCGCGTTCCAATCCATAAATCGCCATTCGAACGCTCAAAGATTCCATGGATAAAACTGTCGGTTAGCGTGGTTGAGTCGGCCGGATTATGCCGATATATTTTGAAATTAGTTCCATCGAAACGATTCAGGCCATCCATAGTACCAATCCAAATAAAACCGCGTGAATCTTGGTACATATTCAGAACAGTGTTATGAGATAGGCCGGAGTTTTCGGTGTTATAAGCAACCGAACTAAACTTTTGTGCTTGGGCTAATGCAAGGGGAAGTATCGCCCCTACGGCAACTACTATAACGACCATCCATTTTTTACGACCTTCCAACATAATTCCGACATGCACTTAATTGGCTTGTATATACTGAAATTGCCTTTTTTAAACCAGATGATTGCCTTTAGAAATGTTTAATGGTTAGTGAGGAGTGAGGAGTGAGGAGTGAGGAGTGAGGAGTGAGCGAAGCTGTATTTATAAATTGAATTTCTAAAATAGTATGGAGTTTATGCATTTTGTGGAGGATTGCTTGGTTGCGGGTGTCCGCCACCCTCCGTCAAGCTGCGCTTGACACCTCCCTCAAGGGAGGATTTTTTGGGGGCGATAACTTTCTTTGGAACCCATTACCATAACAGCCCCCATATAAATCTCCCCTCGAGTGGAGTACCGCGCAAAAGCGCGGGGAGGGGTGGCGGATCTATTTCCACTTTTTTTGTAAGGAATGGCTCTGGAACCGATCTAAGGGGTATGGCACGAAATACAATTTTTCCTTATAACCCGGCACTTCGACAATTTGCTCGTGAGTTAAGAAATAACTCCACACTTGGAGAAGTTCTGCTCTGGCAACAAATCAAAGGCCGGAAATTGGGTGTTCAATTTCATCGGCAAGTACCCATTCTTAATTATATCACTGATTTTTACTGTCATGAGATATTTCTGGCAATCGAGGTTGATGGAAGCATTCACGGAACTAATGAGCAGCGAGACAAAGACCAAAAAAAGGATTACGAACTGAATCAGCTGGGAATTAAAGTGCTTAGAATTGACGATCGGGATGTGAAAAAGAATATGGATTCCGTGATCCGATATATTCAGTATTGGGTGGAAAAGCAAGAGATGAGGAGATTGTGAATCTAGTTTGTTTGCAGTTCCGGGTGCGCGCCACCCACAGTCTCCTTTTCTCAACCCGAGCAAGTTTACGAGTGTCGTCCACCCTCCGACAAGCTAGCGCTTGACACCTCCCTCAAGGGAGGATTTATTTGGATAGCGATTTCTGATATTCGAGAGCGCTAAAAAAATCATACTTGAACAGTACAACAATTTACTTCGGAAATTCAAAGTTCGATGTTCCCTTGCTCAAAGTTTGATGTTCAACTATTCATAATTGAGGGGAAAGCTGAAATAAGTTGAAAATTGAGTGTGTTGCTCGATTCCGGGTGTCCGCCACCCTCCGTCAAGCTTGCGCTTGACACCTCCCTCGAGGGAGGATTTATGTGGGGCAATAACTTTATTTGAAACCCTTTTCCAAAACAGTGCCCCGTATAAATCTCCCCTTGAGGGGAGTACCGCGCATAAGCGCGGGGAGGGGTGGCGGATCTATTCCTAATTTCATATTCCTAATTCCTAATTATAAAACCTACCTTCCGATAATTACCAATTACCCAAACTCATCTTTATGAAACACCTCGTTTATACCAAAACCGGCGGATACGATGTCCTCGCCGTTCAAGAAGTTGCCGATCCGGTTCCTGCTAAAGATGAATTGCTTATTCGAGTAAAAGCGGCCGGATTAAACTTCGCCGACATCCTCGCCCGAAAAGGTCAATATCCGGATGGACCAAAAACGCCCTGCGTGATGGGCTATGAGGTAAGTGGAATCGTGGAGAAAGTGGGAGAATTGGTTTCGGAAGACTGGATTGGACAGGAAGTAATCGGATTGTGTCGGTTTAAAGGTCAGGCCGAAATGGTGACTTTAAAAGAGCTCCAGGTGTACAAAAAACCGAAGCGACTAACCTTCGAAGAAGCCGCAGCCATTCCGGTAAATTATCTCACGGCGTGGGTGTTGATGGTAACCATGGGCAGTTTATCAGCAGATGAATCGATTCTGATACACAATGCCGGCGGTGGCGTGGGAATTGCTGCCTTAGATATCGCCAAGCACATTGGCGCCAAAACGTATGGAACGGCTAGTTCACGAAAACATGAATTTCTTGCCGAACGCGGACTTGACCACGCCATCGACTATCGAAACAAGGATTGGTACGAAGAAATCATGTCGCTGACTAATAGTAAAGGCGTTGATTTAATTATAGATCCATTGGGCGGAAAAGAATGGAAACGAAGCTACAAAGCGCTTCGGGCAACTGGACGGTTAGGGATGTTCGGGATCTCGGTAGCCAGTACGAATACCTCCGGTGGATTGGCCGCAAAACTCAGTCTAATTAAAACGGTGCTTTCGATGCCGAAGTTTTCGCCTCTTTCCTTGCTGGATAAAAACCGCGGCGTTTTTGGCGTGAATCTGGGACATTTATGGCACGAGCCCGAAAAAGCAGCGCGATGGATGAAAGCCATTCTCCAGGGCGTTGAAGACGGCTGGGTGCAACCTTATGTGGATAAAACCTTCACTCTCGAAGAAGCCGAACTCGCCCATCGCTACCTCGAAGAACGAAAGAATATTGGGAAGACTGTTTTTCGGCTATAGCCGAAAGAATTGTTAAATGTTGAGTTTTAAATGTTAAATGCCCGAATGTCTTCTAATCAATCATTTAACATTTAAAACTTAGCACTTAAAATTCACCATGAAGTTAATTACATTCCGCTAAAACCAAATAAAAACAGAGATTCAAATGGACATTCGCTTACAAGGAAAAGTAGTTCAGGTATTAAAAGAGCAAGGCGGGCAAGGGAAAAACGGACCTTGGAGAAAACGCGATTTCATCCTCGAAATTTCGGGCAAATACCCGAAGAAAGTATGCATCACACAGTGGGGCGATAACATCGATCAGCAGGCGGTGCAGGAAGGCATGGATGTTACAGCCTCGGTAGACCTCCAAAGCCGGGAATACAACGGCAATTGGTATACCGATGTTAAAGCCTGGAAAATTGAACAAGGCACTGGACAGCAAAACGCGCCGACTCAACAAGGACCACCGCCCCCAAGCACCGAAGGCTTCGAAATCGACACCACGAGCTTTGATGATATCGATGATGATTTGCCTTTTTGATGTTACTTCACTTTGTATGAGGTCTTAAAAAATATCAATCAAATAATAGAGCGAGATAGTAAAGACACTACTTATAAATTTGCTTTACTTCGTTCTACGATAGAGATTATTCAAGGGCGATCTCCTTACATGAGATTGGGTGATGGTCGTGTAATCCTACCAGTTGGTTTACTAATTCTTAAATGGTTGGAGTATTACTATCCAATTATTGAGAATGATCTCCCACAGAAAAATGGAGACAATCTTCGCTCTTTCACACTTTCTTTTCGAAAATTGTTCAAAAAAGTAACTGATTATTATCTAACTAGGGGAGGGCTTTCCGTTTTTTACTCGGAACTTATCCGAGGTAATTTACCTGATGAAATTGAAGAGACAGTATTCCTTCTCAGTAAAAAACTCCGTGATACAATCAGAAATCAACCAATGCGATACATTGGAAAGTCAGTTACTGGAACTGATTATGGTATCTATAATTTATTACCCTCCACGCAACAATTACGACAGCCAAAGAAGATTGATATTAATTTTCTTATCGAAAATTATTCTGAATTTTCAATCTCTCAAGAATACTACGAAGCAATGGACATACTTGGTAGTTTTGTAACAGGAATGCATTCTATTCTAATTAATTGGGCTGAATTCACAGTAGAAAGGGACAAGAAATTGAATAAAGGCTTTGTGTTAGAAACTATTCTAAAGGCACCACAAGAAGCTAGAAATGTTTTGTTTTCTGAAAAGATCTTTAAACACCTTAAGAAGAAAAACGATGGTTTGGAATGTGTTTGGTCTGGCAATATGATTTCAAATGACTTAAATATTGATCATGTTTTACCATTTTCAATATGGCGTAATAACGACTTGTGGAATTTGCTACCAGCAAAGGCAAAAATTAATAATACAAAGAGTAACAAAATTCCATCACTAGAATTGTTGAATAAACGAAAAGATCAGATAATTACTTATTGGAAATTCATAAAAGGAGAGGAACAGAAGGGGTTTGAAAATGAGATGTTTGTCAATCTTATCTCAAAAAATAATTATGATCAAAACAATTGGGAAAACCTAGCCTTTGATTCGTTGAAAGAGAAAAGTCGATATTTAATCAATACCCGTGGTTTTGAAGCCTTCAATTTGTAATGAAAGAAAACCCCAACTCCCATCTCACTGCTAAGGAACGAGACAAAGTTTCCTTCCCAACGCGAAAGCTATACAATTTAGGAGTCATTAAAGGAGACGTGCTTGATTTTGGCTCTGGGTTTGGAAAAGATGTTGAGTTTTTACGCAAAAAAGGACTTGACTGCACGGCGTATGACCCACATTATGCGCCCGAGTATCCTGATAAAAAATTCGATACCATTATTTGTCAGTACGTTCTAAATGTATTACTCCCAGAAGAACAAGCTTTAGTTTTAATGTCTGTAAGTGAGCTTCTTAAGCCATCAGGAAAGGCTTATTTTACAGTTAGAAGAGATTTAAAAAGACAGGGTTTTCGCAATCATTATGTACACAAAGTAAACACCTACCAATGCAACGTGCAATTGCCCTACAAATCTATGTTTAAGAATGATTTTTGTGAAATCTATGAATATCAACATTTCACTCAATTAGAAAGCGGGAAAGAAGGAGTTTTTGAAAACCCGTCTAGTGATTCAAAATTGATATCAGAATTAGCAACGGTTTATAGTATTTATGATAAGTATCCTGTAAGTCCTGGCCATGCTTTAGTGATACCCAAACGTAAATCATCAAATTATTTTCAACTGACTGATAAAGAGAAAACTGCTTGTCAGATTATGCTAGAACGTGTGAAGGGTATTTTAGATAAGAAGTATAATCCCGATGGATATAATGTTGGCTTCAATATGAATGAATCGGCTGGACAAACGATATTTCATACTCATATTCATATTATTCCAAGGTACAACGGAGATGTTGAAAACCCGCGTGGTGGCATAAGAAATGTAATTCCCGGGATGGGTGATTATTGATTCTATTGCGAGAGTGTAAGCTGAACTCTGTCTAAGTAACCAAAAATAGAGTTAACTTAGACCGTCATGACACAGGAAGAATTAGACCAATTACAAAAAAAAGCGCTGGAGCAATTTAAATCCGGTAAACCTTTGCTTGGCAAAGACGGGGCGTTTGCACCGATGCTCAAGCAGTTTTTAGAAGCCGCTTTGCAGGCGGAGATGGACGCTCATCTGAGTGAGGAGGAGCGTCAGACAGGAAATAAACGAAATGGCAAGGGGACCAAGACGATCAAAAGCGCCGAAGGAACTTTCCAGATCGACACGCCCCAGGATCGGCAAAGCTCATTTTCCCCACAAATCATAAAAAAGCGGGAGACGATCCTGGCCGATAACCTTGCCGACAAAATTATTGGCTTGTATGGGCTGGGAATGAGCCTTCGGGACATCAGTACCCACATCAAGGAGATGTACGACAGTGAGATCTCTCACACGGTGCTCTCGGAGATTACCGACCGAATCATCCCCCAGGTCAAAGCCTGGCAGGCTCGCCCACTTGAACCCGTCTACTGTATTGTGTGGCTGGATGCCATGCACTACAAAGTGCGCGATGAAGGGCGGGTGCAGCATAAAGCGCTTTACAATATCCTGGGCATCAATCCAGAAGGTCGTAAAGAGGTGTTGGGCACCTATATCTCGGAGAGTGAAGGAGCCAACTTTTGGTTATCGGTGCTCACTGATCTGCACAACCGGGGGCTGGAAGATATCCTGATTGCCTGTACGGATAACCTGAGAGGCTTTACCGAAGCCATTGGGAGTGTCTACCCGAAAGCCGAAGTTCAAAGCTGTATTGTCCATCAGATCCGCAACTCCTGCAAGTATGTGGCCAGTAAGGATCAGAAGGAGTTCATGCGGGATCTCAAGCAAGTATACCGAGCCGAGACCAAAGATATGGCCGAGATGGAGCTGGAAAACTTGGCTGGCAAGTGGGAGGCAAAATATCCTATTGTTATAGCCTCTTGGCAGAATAACTGGGAAAAGCTAACCACTTATTTCCAGTATACGGCTCCAATCCGAAAGCTGATTTATACCACAAATGCTGTGGAAGGCTATCACCGCCAGATTCGAAAAGTAACCAAGACTAAGGGCGCTTTCACCAGTGATATGGCGTTGTTAAAACTGGTGTACCTGGCGACTAAAAACATTGAGAAAAAATGGACCTCGCCTCTGCAAAACTGGAGCTTGACTGTACAGCAGCTGGCAATTAGATTTGGTGAGCGCTTGCCATTGGATATAAATCGACATCCCAAACCCGAATAAATAATCAGACAGAGTTTAAATTACACTCCCTCTATTGCCGCTATTTACGCTTCAAAAACCTCAACCTGGGCAATACAATCTTATATTCCTTTTCTTCGTCTTTATCATACCAGTGCACTAGATATTCTACTCTGGCTTTTCTTAGGTAATACCCTGACTTTTCTAATTCTTTAAGCTCTTTGTTTACAAAGGCTTTAGAAAAAAGCATTACATTTTTAGACTTATCACAACGAAAGCCAAAAGCTTGATTTTCACCAAAATTTACGGAATCTATTTTTAGAGAATCACCAGTATTTAAGGTATTGATGCTTATTGAATTTGAGTGATATTTCTGATCACCCAGATTTACATCTTTATGGCTCAATACTAAATCATAAAAAGCTGGCGGAGCTGTAGGCTGGGAATAATGAAATACCTTTTGCTCATCTACTTTAATGTTATCAAAAAAAGAAGTATTAGTATGAATATGTAAAGATTCTTTTGCCCTGGAACATGCTACATAAATTTGCCTTTTAGCTGCATCAGTAGAGAAATTGAAGTCTTCTAAAAGTAGCCAAACATGATCGAATTCCTTCCCTTTTGCTTTATGCATAGTCGAAACGACTATTAACGAAGAGTCAATGCGAATTGCATCCTCCATTTTTATTTCACGACTGTATTCATACCACTCTACTAGTATTTTTTTCTCAGGATATGCTTTTTCAAATTGGTGTAAAACACTTAGGCAAGTTGTAAAATGAAGAGTACCTGTATATTTCTTTTTAAACCATTCAAGACTGTTTTTCCAGTTTTCTTCGTAGATCAAACCGGTATCATCAACATTATTTTTTAAAACATTAGTAAATGATCTTATTTCATCTAATTGATTTAAATTAAATCCATCAAACCCAGCAAGTAATCTAGTTTTATATCCTCTCATCTCAAGTAAAGAACTTAGCATCAGCGCTTCTCTATTGGTATGAACTAGCACCGCTTGTGTTCCGTTAGTTTCAGCACTGGAGATAGAATTAACCAAAGGTTGCACCAGATTTTTAGTTAAATATTTTGTGATGCTTATCCTTGCCTGTTTAGTTTTTTTAGCAGGAATCAATTTTTCCAACTTCAGACGATTTGGTATTGTCGACAACAATTGATTATTAAATTTTATAATCCCTTCTCTACTACGATAATTCTTTATTAAACTATATTGGACTGATTGATAAGTCTTTTGGTATTCTTTCATGAATCTGTTAGAAGCCCCTCTAAATTCATAAATGTTCTGATCGTCATCTCCAACTGCTATCACCCTAATATTTCCTGCAATTTCAATGATTTTCTTAATTAAGTTCCATTCTTGTTGATTAATATCCTGAAACTCATCGAGAAGTAAGACACTTTTATTTGAAATAATAGTCGTATCTACATCTTCATTCTTTATTCCTTCTAGGCATTCCGAAATAATGTTTTGAGATTTTACCAAATCACCTAATTGCCCCATCAATTCAAAACAAAAGCCATGAAAAGTTGTGATTTTTATTAAACCGGTGAACTCTGGAACAAGCTTTCTAATCCTTTGTCGAAATTCCATTGCCGCTGATTTTGAAAATGTCAGCATTAAAAACTGTTCCGGCTTTATGTCTTCTAAAAGCAATAAACTAGCAATTTTATGAACCAATACTTTTGTCTTTCCTGAGCCAGGACCAGCAAGTACAAGAATATGATCTGACTTATTATCGTTTAAGACCTGGGTCTGATCTGTATCAAGATCTTTTATAACTTCCTTAAACTTATCGGGGGTGAGTGGCCGTCTGATTTCTGATTTTCTTCTAGGAAAATATCTAGCTAAAAACTCTTCATACTCCAAAGTAAAATAATCGTTTACATAAGATAGAGCAGACTCATAGTTATCAACACATTTCTTTGCATATTCGCCAACAATATGTATTTGCTCCGTTTTGTGTTGATAGTGCATCTCCATTTTTGCATAGTCTTCTACTTTAAAGTTTGGCTTCTCTTTTCCTTTTATATCTTCAATGTTTAGCCGATTATAGGATACCATAAAACCACCTTCGAGTTTTATAGCGTTGATTTGGTTTAGAAACAACAAAGTTTTCTCATATTTACTGGTGCCTCCCTCAACTACTTTTCCCATAAACAGATTGTTATCTCTCAATTCAATTAATGAGAATCCAACCGGTACCTGATCTTTTTGTTTAATGGGATTATTTTGAGTAATCGCAAAATCTGTTAAAATTTTAATGATTGACCCAGATAATTTGTGTCGCCATTCTACATCATTATCCAGATCTACTTTACTCTTAACCACAATTTCATAAATCTCTTTTTCTCGGTCTATTCTCTTTTTGGTAATACACCTGCGAACCTCCCAATAGGCTAAAATTCTATGAATAGAATCAACTGTAGAATCGACCTTGCCTGAATCAATGACAATCTGATTTAATTGCCGAAGGGAGATTTTGATACGATCCTTTTTATCAAGCCATTGATACAAAAACCTTTCTATTTCCAGAAAATGTTTTGTAATAGTTGCAGAACCATTTTTTGAATTATTAAGATTTAGAAAAGCAGTTAAATCTTTGGCATCACCCAGAATATTCAAATCACGTAACGTACGAATACTTTCCTGTACTTTTTCTATTGTTAACTGAGTGCTATCTGACAGATATTCAAGTCTAGTCTCTTCATCTTTAATAATTCGCTGCAATACCCTTTCGCAGTCTTGTTTATCCTTTTCAGTTAGTAAGTCTGATTGCTGAATAAGTGACTGACCTCTCATAAAGTTTTTAACTAGCAAACTATCGGCGTATACCATTGATGAGTTTTGTTCACGCTTCAAAAACCCTCGATCTTCTAAACATGAAATAGCTGTTTTAACCTTTGTTTCTAAATCTTTGAGTTCAATATCCCAGCCTGCTGACTTTGCGATTTCCAAAGCTGAATGACTTATTTTCGATCTACGTTTCGCTTGGCTTTTTAAAGACTTCCATATTTCATCAATTTCTTTTTTGTTGAGCTTGGTCTGCTGTAGTAAGCTAAAATGCTTGTTCAAATCCGAATCATTATATAGGATAAAACACTTTGCTTTGATGTGCTCATTTCTTCCTGCACGTCCAGCTTCTTGAATGTAATTCTCTAAGGAATCAGAAATGTTATAATGAATAACTGTTCGTACGTCCTCTTTATCAACCCCCATTCCAAACGCAGATGTTGCAACTATAATGGGAGATTTACCTGACATAAAATCTTCCATATTTTTCTTTTTTACATCCTTATCAAGCTGACCATGAAAAAATGTAGTCTTAAATCCAGATTTTGCAAGATCGGTGGCTACACCTTCAACAGCTTTCGTTCTTGAAGCATAGATTATGATCGGTTTCTCAGATTTTTGTACTAAGTCAAAGAGTTGATGTTTTTTGCCTTCGGGAGTTTCAGTTTTTAAAACTTCGAACGATAAGTTTTTACGCCTTTTTTGGGTTATAAATCCTTCTAATTCGAGCTCTAGACGTGACCTGAAGTATGATTTAATATCACTTATAACCTGAGGCTTAGCTGTTGCGGTAAAACATGAAATTGGAATAGGTTTATTGAAATTCCTTTCCTGAATTTTTTTAATAAACTCAGCTATATATAAGTAGTCGACTCTAAAATCCTGACCCCAACTTGAAAAGCAATGAGCTTCATCAATTACAAATCGTGCAATTGATCGGGATGATATTAACCGTAAAATACTCGGTGATCTAAGTGACTCAGGAGAGAGATATAAAATATGAGCACTCCCTTTCTCAACACGCTCAAATGCTTCTTGCCGTTCAAGAGGCGATAACAAACCATTGATAGCTACTGCTTTCGTGATCTGAAACCGATCCTGCAGGTTATCCACCTGATCTTTCATAAGAGATTGCAAGGGAGAAATAACTACCGTTAAATGACGAGTACAATCGCCACGGATTAAAGCAGGTAGTTGAAATGTGAGAGACTTTCCACCACCTGTTGGGAAAACTGCTACAAAAGAGTGCTCTTGTAAACCTGCTTGCACTGTCTCTTCTTGAAGGCTTATTTTCCTTGACTCGTCAAACTTTCGAAAATCTGGATATCCGAAATATGTCTTTAATGCTTTTTTGGGATTTAATTTTGTAGTGCAATACTCACACGTTTGATCTGAACAGGAGGAAAAGCGGAGCGCATTCATAACTTGATCCGTTTCAGGAAATTGCTTTCTAACCCAGAATGGTAAAATTGATTCGTTATTATCTAAGCGAATAATAGACAGTGCATAAGCCAACTCAATTGGATGCTGGTGTATAAATCTATCAAGGTTAACTTTGTGACAGAGCTTACCTTCAACAAACGGATATACCATTTCACTTGTCGCAGAACTAATGCTTAATTCAGAAGCACGTTCAAGAAAGCTATTAAATTCATTTTTATCAGAAAGAAGTGCGGAGAGAATCTTTCGGTAATCTTTATCAAGTTTTCTAAAGGCAACTAGTTCTTCAAGTAATAGGTCCTTTGTTAATTTACAATCGGATAAAGGATTATTTACCTCAGAATCATTGACAATTTTATATCCCTTCACAAGATGATGGTAAGGGTTTTCTGAAAAAATTAATGGAGACCAGAGAAGAGTGTCTATGTATTTTTTTCCTTTAAATATCTCATTACCCAAAATTTTCTTTAGTTCAGGTATATCATGTTTAATAATATTATGGCCACATATGGTATTAGCTACTTTAATCCATTCGGCCAGTCTACCGGGATTTCTTTCGTGAAGCTCTTTATCGCGATAAAGTGCGCCATAATCCCGAATTTTCCCCGATCGATCCGTCTCTATATCAATAAAAAGTATATCAATCATTAATTATCGTCTTTTTCTATCTACCAAAAATAGAGAGTATAGATATAAAACACTTCATAGATATAAATATCTGTTATCCATAATTATGAAATGTACCCGATCCCTATAAATGAATCGTCGAATCCACACCAAAATCAGAAGTATTAATGAGATATAGAATGCTTAAAGATGTGATAAAAGAAATACATTAAGGATTGCGGGCTTACTAATGCAGTTTCTACTCTTTGTAATAATATCTGCTTAGTTAACCATCAAACAAACCACATTGAAACTCACCACCTAAACCCCTAGCTTCCCCACACATCAAGAAACCCGCTGATTACAGCAGGTTACCAACCGACCTTAACTAAATGTAGTTATAACTCAGGCACGGTGGTTCAGGGATGTGGAACCGGATGTTTATCCGGATTCAAACGAATAGAGTAAATTGAGACTATGTTCTTATTCTCTCCACGGTTCTCTTGTCTTGGTGTAACAATCAATATCACCTAAAACCCATTGTTACACTTATACCTATGAAAAACGATTCAAACGCTCTGATTCAGGGAATCACGTACACCAAGTATGAATGCTATCAGTATCGACAAAGCGTGATCGACACGGTGAGCTACGAGCTGCGCATTCCTTTTAGTTTTATTGTTCAGGTTCGGGAAATCACCTGTGGTATTATGTTCCTGGAAATCAACTATACGCCAAAACAAGAGGTGCCCAAATGGGTAATGCCTCGGATTATTCACGGAGTTTTTACTGACGTTTATGCTCCGAAATTCTGGGAGATCAAACTGCTGAATATCATGCATTACCATACCGAAGGGGAAGGAGGCTATGTGGGCTACTGCGGAAATGTATTTTATGATCGGCCGGATTATGATCCCAGCTATTATCCCGAAGATCCGGGCTTTAAACGCTATCCCATTAAACACGAGATGCTGGTTACCGAACAGATTTATGCTGTGATTAAGGATAAAATGGATGTATGGAGCAATTGAATTTAGAATAGTGAGTAGTGATCAACTACGCCCGAAGAGCTTCGTTTATTCAAAATTACGAATTACAATTTTTTGAATAACCGAGCCTTGACCTGTGAATAAACCTTTCAACCGTCATCACGAGCAGAAACATAACTATTTGAAGATTTCAGTTCTCATCGACGACGTGATCTCCGGTAATGGGCGTTGATCAGGAGATTGCTTTGTCGACAAAATAAAATGATGTATTCATGTTTCTAACCTCCTCGCAACGACTCCACCTAATTTATCATTCAACATTTAACCCTTAACATTTAAACCAATATTGCTTCCTCGACTTTTGATGAGTTTGAGTTCAACAATCCCATACTCCTCGCAAATGCCTCAACAGTTAAACTACGGAATCAGAGAAGATTTGAACACTGATTATTCCGTGTTGGTTATTGAATGTTGAAAAAAATGCCTCCTCGCAATGACCCATATTACATTTTTAATTTTAAATCTTTCATTTTGAATTAAAAATAGAGTTTGCTTCGCGACAAGTTGAATGAATAGATTCAAATTTCCCACATTCCTCACTAAAGACTCAGCAGTTGAACACTGAATATTCCTTGTTGGATATTGAATATTGAAACCCTCTAATTCCCAACCAAAACCAATTCCTGCTGAGGCGGAATCAAATACTCTGCGCCGGATTCTGTAATCACCGCCATTTCCTCCACACTGATCGTTTTGGTGCCACCATCGGGGAGCGTCCATGCATGGAAGCCATCGAAGGCGAACACCATTCCGGGTTTGAGTCGGAGTTGAGCAGACGGACGCTGACCGGGCATGTGAGATCCGCCGAGATTAGGTCCGGCATCATGGGCAACATAGCCCACAGGATGTCCGGTGCTCCACATTACATATTCACTTCCATTTTCGTACATCAACGCTCGTTGGGCGGCATCCACATCTTCGCCACGAACTCCGGGCTTCATCGCATTAAAAGCAGCAAACCCACCATCACGCGCCGATTCCCAGTAATATTGAATCTCTTCAGGAGCTTCGGTTTCGTCCGACTGAAGTACATAAGCAAACCGCTGGATATCGCTCACCCAACGGTCGTATAATTTGATACCGAAATCCGTTTGGATCACATCCCCCGGCATAATCACTTTATCAGTAGCGTGTGAATGTCCGCGATCCGCGCCGGAATTTACATTAGGATTCTGAGTTGGATTCCACGCCTCGCCCACTCCGTATTCTTCCATCTTTGCATCCAAAAAAGCAGCTACTTCGGCATCGGTAGTAACACCCGGCTCAATAATTTCATAGGCTTCGAGTTGCCATGCTGCTGTAAGTTCAGCGGCCTGACGCATAATCTCCATTTCGGCGGGAGTTTTCACACTCAGCCATTCGTAAATCACGTTTTCCGACGACACAAACTTCGCGGCTTCTTCGTTGCCAACGGCATCCACCAGCGCCAGATACTGACTGTGCGAAAGTCCATCGGCCAATTTATTCTGTCGGGATGTATTGATGGCAATTCGATCGAAGTCCATGGTTTGGATAAACTGCGCGGCTTGCTCCAAGGTCGAATATCCTCGTTCAACAGCAACCACTTTGTCATGGATATCGAGTTCGTCCAACGCTGTGGCCTCTCCTTCCGGCGAAAATGCGAGAGAGTGAAAACCCTCTTCATCAAAATAAAACATGAACACCGCGGTACCTCCGGCATTTTCTCCTCCAATGTGATCCGCCATCGGGTCATTATCGTTTTCGCGACAGATTATAAGCCATGCATCCACATCGGCAGCTTCCATTGCCAGCGGCAACAGTGTGTTGATGCGCTCGATGCGTATTTCCGGCCAAGGACTTGGTCCCCACTCAATGGGCTGTTCGTTGTTTGGAGGATTGGTACAGGATGTAGCGATGAATGCAATCGCAAGAATGGTGAGTAGGCGCATGAATATCGGATGGGTTGAATTACGAGTTATGAATTATGAATTACAGATTTTGAATTATGAATATAGAATTTAGTCATTCGATTTGTAGCTCAAATTTTGGTTTGATGCTTTGTTGTTGATATCTACCGTCATCACGTGGAGTATCTCAACATGGTGATGACAAATAACTTCATCGACGACGTGATCTCAAGTTCGTGGCTTTGCTCTGGAGATTGCCGCGTCGAGTTCTTACGGGGCTGAATTTAACGTTCCCATACTCCTCGCAATGACCCCATAATTTATCCGTCAACATTTAACACTTAACATTTAAAATAAAATTGCCGCGTCGAGTTATTATGAGACAGAGTTTAACTATCCCGGACTCCTCACAAAAGACTCCGCAGTTGAACACTGATTATTCCTTGTTGGATATTGAATATTGAAAAAAACGCCCCATAAAGACCCTGCGCCAATTTAAAACTCAACATTTAACACTTAACATTTAACCCCGCAGCCCAACAGAATTATAAAAGTGTTTGCACCGCTGATTGACCAATTATTTGTCTTTGTTTTGTATTAATGCCCACAAAATCTACATTCTGTTAATTATTAAACAATCGGGGTGGCAATGAAACAAATTAAGTGGATGCTTTTATTAGGGTTCTTCTCAACCAACGTAATGGCTCAAAATTCTGCGGACAGTACACAAACAGAAAAAAAAGTAAATCCATGGACCAAATCGTGGGTGTTTAGCTTAACCGGAAATCAAGCTGAGTACAATAACTGGAGTCGTGGTGGGGTAAACTCTACCGCGTTTACTGCCTCAACCCTCTTTCGGGCAAAGTATACAGGCAGCGAATACTCCAATACAACACGAGTGAACCTTCGTTTTGGCCAGATCAATCAGGAAGGTAGGGGCGTAGAAAAAACTGAGGACATCATTCGAATTAGTAATAAAACTGATTACTTCCTTTCCACTACCGTTTGGAGCGCTTTTGCTGAAATTGCCTTTCGTACTCAATTTACCGAAGGTTTCGATGAAGAAACCGGTGAGATTATTTCTGATTACATGTCGCCGGGCTATATCACAGAATCTTTGGGCTTATCCTACCAGCCGGTTGACTACTTTTCCACTCAATTAGGGGTTGGGCTTAAACAAACGTTTGTACAAACCGATGGCCTCGATCAATTCTATGGCCTGGGCGAAGATGAGGATATCCGATCAGAAGGCGGTATTACCTTTGCTCTTGATTATAAAAAAGAGATATTCAAAAACTTCACTTACGAAACCGAGCTCTCAACCTTTACGAATCTCTTAATCCCCATTACCAGCACCGATGTGATTATGACTAACATCTTCACCGGTAAGATTAATAATTTCATGACATCTTCACTCGAAATGTCCTTCATCTACGATGATGATTTCAGCGAGCAGCTGCAAACCATGCGTATTATTTCATTGGGGATTCAAATCCAGATTTTATGAAAGCGGGTTAAGCTATAAATAGAAAAATCGCCTACCGCTTTATTCTAAGATTGTATTGTTTATTTCAGTTTGAGCTCATGCACCTTAGCTCTGCCAAATATTACACTCAACCCGTCATAACGAGGAGACTCATACCAAGTTAAAGTTGAAAACATCATTGAGAACGTGATCTCTGGTTCGAGGCGCTGTTCTGGAGATTGCCGCGTCGAGTCAGTTTCGATATGGAAAATAGAATAATGGCTCCTCGCAATGACCCTATAATTTATCATTCAACATTTAACACTTAACATTTAAAACAAGATTGCCGCGTCCTGTTCTTATATAGCCAAGTTCAAAATCTCTTTACTACTCACAAATGGCACAAGAGTAAAACTACGGAATCAGGGAAGATTTGAACACTGATTATTCCTTGTTGGATATTGAATATTGAAAAAACGCCTCCTCGCAATGACCCCATAATTTATCATTCAACATTTAACACTTAACATTTAAAACAAGATTGCCGCGTCGAGTTATTATGAGACAGAGTTTAAATATCCCGGACTCCTCACAAAAGACTCCGCAGTTGAACACTGATTATTCCTTGTTGGATATTGAATATTGAAAAAAACGCCTCCTCGCAACGACTCCATAATTTATCATTCAACATTTAACACTTAACATTTAAAACAAGATTGCCGCGTCGAGTTATTATGAGACAGAGTTTAAATATCCCGGACTCCTCACAAAAGACTCCGCAGTTGAACACTGATTATTCCTTGTTGGATATTGAATATTGAAAAAAACGCCTCCTCGCAATGACCCTATAATTTATCATTCAACATTTAACATTTAAAATTTAACCCCCAAAACCCAGTTGTTGAAACTTGAAAATTGATGTACAGTTGTATTGCTTTCCATCCAATTTTGTGATTTTTTGAAATCAGAAAAGTAAGTACCTGATTAAAATCCTATCTAACTGATTTAAAATAAAAAAGAGGAAAATATGGCCGCAGAATTCATCAAACTATACGAAGAGAATACCGATCAAAAAATTGTACGTCACGTTGTAGAAGTCCTGAAAAAAGGTGGACTCGTAATTTTCCCAACCGACACCGTGTATAGTCTGGGTTGCGATATCATGAACAAAAAAGCGGTAGAACGAGTAGCTCAGATTAAAGGCGAAAAAGTAGAAAAAACAAAACTCTCGTTTATTTGCTCCGATTTTAAACAAGTATCAGATCACATCTCCCAAATCGAAACCAGTACGTTCAAAATTTTAAAACGCTCACTACCGGGCCCTTATACGTTTATACTTCCACACAGTAATATTTTGCCCAATGTGTTTAGAAAAAAGAAAACCGTAGGTATCCGAATTCCAGACAATGCCATTATTCAACAAATCACAGAAATGCTTGGTAATCCTGTGGTTTCAACATCCATCAAAAAAGATGACGACATTTTGGAATATCCAACCAACCCCGAATTGATCTGGGAAGAGTGGCAACACCAGGTGGATGTAGTAATTGATGGCGGCATGGGCGAAATAGAACCCACCACCGTTATCGATTTAACGTCCGGCGATCCCGTGTTGGTTCGCGAAGGCAAAGGCGGCCTGAAAGTGTAATTAAAAATTATAGATTTAAGATTACGGATTAGCTAATTCCAATTTCCTTAATTTTTCATTTTAAATTTTTAATTACCGTGTTTGTATAGTGATTCATGTCGAATGGAACCATGGGCTCGGTTTTTCTGAGGTAAAGCGGATGATGCGGGTGCCCGGCTTTGCTAATTGCTCCGCGACGAAAGTACGAGCATCCTGCTTGCTCCAAAATTTCGTACATCTCTTGCATACATCGGCTTAGATACGTTCTCTTTTCGATGAGGGTTCCCCATGCGCACCAAACATCCAGCGGTTTGTGCACCAAACGCTCCACCGCTTCCATATTTTTTTGATGGAGCTGTTTTTGAAATCGTTTGTGCATGTTATTAGGATTGGTAGCCCGTTGAGGATAAACGTTCAACATAATCCAGCCATCATAACCTTGCTCTGTAGCAAATCGAGCTACTCCCGCAACGGTAGGGTCTAAATTCCCCGGAACGGCTGTACTCGGGTTTACTCCAATCCCTATG
The DNA here is from genome assembly GCA_965228545.1 of Balneolaceae bacterium. Taxonomy (GTDB): domain Bacteria; phylum Bacteroidota; class Rhodothermia; order Balneolales; family Balneolaceae; genus HXMU1420-13. Next base: position 2,792,450 of record OZ245822.1, on the reverse strand, counting down.
AGTGGATTCTTGCCTGTTTGTCCTAACGAATAGCGTGCTTTTGGTTCGTCGTGGTCGTAGATCCAGTTTTTTAACAGCTCAGTATCAGAATCCGTATCAATTTCGAAAGTCATAGACATTTTTGGTTAAGCAAATCGATCTGCCAAACGATTAATCAAATATCCGGATTCTTCAAGCGCCTGTGTAGCAAACTTCCCGAAGAAATCGGTTACGCCTTCAAACTCCCGAATAAAGCCTTCTCTATCGTTCTGTTGTACTAATTCAGCTAGTTTTTGATGATGCTCGAAAAAGTTAATCAACAGTTTTCTACGTTCTTCGTTGGCAAAAACTATATCGGCGTAGAGTTCTGCGCTTTGTGCGAAAATTCGTCCGGTCATCATCAGTTCTGCACGATAAATGGGGGAAGAGTAATCTACCATGTCGGAGGGTTTGAGATCGTACTTTTTCATGAACGAACCATGTAGTAAAGCCACAAAGTGTCGCAGCCCTTGCACCAAATGCATCACATGATCGTGTTTCTCCGGATCCGCTTGGATGATTCGCATTCCCCAAAGCTCGCATTGCTTTACAAACCATTCGGCTTTTTCACCATCCCGCGCCGGACAAACTACCATCAATTGTTTGGAAAGATTTTCAACATCGGGGCCATGCATCGGGTGTAACCCTAAAACCGGACCGGAGTGCGCTTCCAGCATCGCCTGAATGGGCTTTGATTTATTCGAGGTAAAATCAGCCAAAATAGTATGCGCGCTTAATCTGCCTTTCAATCGCTCAATAACGTTTTCGGTTACATTAATTGGAACCGTTATAATCACCAAATCAAGCGTTTCTCCCCATTCCTCTAATTCATACCAGTTACTTTTGTCGATGGAATACGCAATATGCCCCGTTTGCTCGGTGATTCTCTTGTACAATTTCCCCATTCCACCTTCTCCACCGATATAGAGAATGTGTTTCGGTTCTTCGGTAGCAATAGGAAACTTCGCCCGAGACTGACTATCTCTGGATGAACTCATAATCAAGCGTAAAAAATCTTCTGCCCACTCAGGTTTAATTCCGCGTTCGGCGGCAAGCGCTTTAAAAGCTTCCGATTTTTCCTGTTCTCTTTGTGGAACAAATACCGGCAATTGATTCTCGACTTTAGTCTTAATCACTTGCTGAACGGTCTTTGCACGTTCAGCCAGCAAATCTAAAATTTGAGTATCTATTTCGTCGATTCGTTTGCGGGAATCCTGTAATTCCTTGTGTCGGTGCGGCATAATTTATGACATTGAGTGAGGCGAGAATCTACGAATATTCAGATACTGATTTTGAGGAATTCCGCGCTTTCTGTTTTCCTATAAATCAACCACACTTGCTTACTCGATGATCTCTTTCTCACTTATTTTTTTTCTTTTTACTCGCCCAAACCAGCTACCTTTGGGGTAATTATCCACACCTCATTTTACTCGCTTGAAACCAGTTTATTCTTTTTTAATTCTTTTCTTCGTTACCTGCCACCTCTCAACAAATGCACAGCAAGTATTTATCGATGAATCAAAAACCGATTGGGATACCATCGACCCTCTTTATGTGGATGGTGAAGATGCGTTCAGTCCCGTCAATTTTGGAGCATTGAAAGTGCATAATGATGATCGCTTTCTTTATTTGTATCTGGAAGTAGGCGCTGAAATCTCCCTGCAAGAAAATAACAATGTTACGCTGTACATCGACACCGATAACGACACCGGTACCGGAAATACCCGCGATGAAATCGGTGCTGATCTAGAATATAACTTGGGGCAACGCAGAGGTTCCGTTCATCGAAATACGAGTACAACCATTAATTCGTATTCTATCGGACTGGTATCTGCACCAACCGTAACATCAACTTGGTTTGAGCTTAAAATTGATTTGAATGCCTCCATTAATGGATCCCCACTTTTTAAAGGCAATACCATCGCGATAGTAACAACGAGTGCATCCGGAGATCAAATTCCTGAAAAGAATGAAGTGCTTACTTATCAACTTAATTCGGAACGAAGATTTTCCCCCGCGCCCTATCAAATCAAAAAACCTGCATTCTCTGATCTTCGCGTTCTCTCGTACAATGTGCGAAGAGATGACCTGTTCGATCCTGCAAAACAAGCAGCTTTCCGACGCATAATTTCTGCGATCGAGCCGGACATCATCAGCTTTCAGGAGATTTATGATAACAGTGGGCAACAAACCGCAGCTTTGATGGAACAGTTTTTACCATCAGGCGAAGGCGAACAATGGTTTTATGGAGATACGGGCAATGATAACCTCATTGTGAGCCGTTACCCTGTTTCCAAACAACAATCTATTGATGGAAATGCTGCTTATTTGCTTAACCTTGGAGGCAAAGAGTTATTGGCGTTGGTGGCACATCCTCCTTGTTGCAGCTCCGGGGATGCAGGCCGACAAAAAGAGATTAATGCGATGATGGCTTTTGTTAGAAAATCAAAAAATGGAGAGGCCTTCGATATTGATGAAAATACTCCAATTATGATTATGGGTGATATGAATATGGTTGGACTCGCCCAACAACAGCGAACATTACTGACGGGAGACCTCACTAATAATGCCATTCACGGCCCCGATTTTGATCCCGATTGGGATGGCAGCGCCTTTGAAGATGCCAAGCCCATGAATCCGGAATTACCTACAAGTTTCACCTGGTACAACTCGGGAAGTTCTTTCAGCGCCGGCCGATTGGATTATATCGTTTATTCAGGCTCTGTGCTAACTCTGGATAATTCTTATGCCCTCTTTACACCACCACTTCCGGCCGATTCTTTAACTCGATATGGAATGGAAGTCAACGATGCCACAACAGCATCCGATCACATGCCACTAGTTGCCGATTTCACGTTCAAAGAACTAAGTTCAACGTCGTTTAATGAAGAAGTACCACTCGAATTTAACTTGATGCAGAACTACCCAAACCCGTTTAACCCCGGTACAACGCTCACGTTTCGATTACAGAAGTCCTCGAATGTACGTCTTAGTGTATTTAGTATAACCGGACAACAAATCGCTGTTTTAATTGATAATAAGCAAATGTCGGCGGGAACTCATTCTCACTATTTTGATGCTTCTATGTTATCCTCGGGCATGTATTTGTATCGGTTGGAGAGCGCCGGCCAAGTGATTACGAAAAAGATGTTGTTGGTGAAGTGAGTTACCTCACCCTGTCCCTCTCCTGCCGCAGTAAAGGGACAGGGTGAGGTCATTCATTTGCCCCATATTTTTATTCCGAACTATCTCCCCACACTTTTCGGTTTTTAATTCAATTCAAAAGCATGCTGCAAAGCTGTATCTTTCTGTTTGATCAAAAATCACTCCTCACAGAATTAATTTATGTCCGATTTCAAACTTCAGTCTCCTTTCTCTCCAGCCGGCGACCAACCAACAGCCATCGCCGATTTAACCGAAGGCGTGAAAGCAGGAGATCGGTTCCAGACTTTGCTTGGAATAACGGGCTCAGGAAAAACCCGGACCATTGCCAGCGTCATCGAAAACGTGCAACGACCCACTTTGGTGATGAGTCACAACAAAACCCTGGCTGCCCAGCTTTTCCGAGAGTTAAGTGATTTCTTCCCTGATAACCGTGTTGAATTCTTTATCTCTTACTACGATTACTATCAGCCGGAAGCCTATATCTCTGCGCAAGATAAATACATCGAGAAAGATTTATCCATCAACGAAGAAATTCAGCGACTTAGATTACGAGCAACAAGTTCATTGCTTTCCGGTCGTCGGGATGTGGTGATCGTTTCATCGGTGAGTTGTATTTATGGGATTGGCTCACCCAGTGAATATGCAAAATTGATTGTTTCCTTACGTACCGGGATGGAAATCCCACGTAGAAAACTCTTGTATGATATGGTGGATTTGCACTATACACGTAACGACCATGAATTTAAACGCGGAGTGTTTCGGGTTCGCGGCGATGTTACCGATGTATATCCGGCGTATTCTGATGAAGGCCTGCGTATCACTCAATGGGGTGATGAAATTGAGAAGCTTCAGCTGTTTGATGTAAACACCGGAAACATCATTGAAGAAGTGCAAGAATTTAAAATCTATCCTGCCTCCCATTATGTAACTACTAAATCCCGGCTTGAGGATTCCATCAAACAAATACGTGAAGAGCTTCAATGGCGTACCAAAGTATTGATTGATGAAGAAAAGTTTCTTGAAGCAAAACGCTTAGAGCAGCGCACCCTCTTCGATCTCGAAATGATACAGGAAATCGGTTATTGCTCCGGCATTGAGAATTACAGTAGATATTTATCTGCTCGAAAACCAGGTGAACGACCATTTTGTCTGCTTGATTATTTTCCCGATGACTTCCTCTGCGTGGTGGATGAAAGTCATCAAACCATCCCACAAATTTCGGCCATGTATGGTGGCGATCGCAGCCGAAAAGTTCAACTAGTAGATCATGGATTTCGACTTCCATCCGCCATGGATAACCGTCCGCTTACTTTTGACGAATGGGAGGAAATTGTAAACCAAACCATTTTTGTAAGTGCCACTCCCAGCGACTACGAACTAGAAAAAAGCGGTGGTGTATATGCCGAGCAGATTATTCGTCCAACCGGCTTGATGGAACCCGAACTGGAAGTTCGCCCACTTGCGAATCAGGTGGATGATTTGATGGAGGAAATCAGAAAACGGGTTGAAAAGAAAGAACGTGTATTGGTAATTACGCTTACCAAACGACTTTCGGAAGAACTCAGTGAATATCTTAAAAATGTGGGGGTATCTGCTGCTTACATGCACAGCGAATTGGATGCGTTGGAGCGTATCGAAGTGCTGTACAAATACCGTCGCGGTGATTTCGATGTGTTGGTTGGAATCAACCTGTTACGTGAGGGAATTGATATCCCCGAACTGAGTTTGGTAGCAATTATGGATGCCGATAAAGAAGGCTTCCTACGATCAGAAACTTCCTTATTTCAGATTGTGGGTCGTGCCGCAAGAAATGTACAAGGTAAGGCCATTATGTATGCGGATAAGATTACAGACTCTATGAAAAAAGTAATCGATGAAACCGAACGCCGACGAAAAATTCAGGCAGAGTATAATGAGAAACACGGCATTACTCCGCAAACGGTAACCAAAGAACTAAAACCGTTGGTTGATCCCGCGCTCATCAGTAAAGACAAATTCGATTACAGCGCTGAAGCTGAAAAACTGGCCGAGCAAGATTATCTGGAGTCCATCAAAGTTGCGGAAGACGGCATTGCCTATAAAGCTTCTCCGGCTATGAATGAAGTCACCTTCGAAAGCAAAGAAAAACTCATCGACCACCTGCGAGCAACCATGGTAAACGCCGCGAAAAATATGGAGTTTGAAGAAGCTGCAAGAATCCGCGATCAAATCGGGAAGTTGGAGAAAGAGCTTTAGGCCTGTTTCTTAGTTAACTCCCTCCCCCAGTCTGCCAATTGTTCAAAAATCGGGACCAGTTCTATTGCTCTTTCAGTGAGCTGATACTCTACTCTGGGCGGGCTCTCAGCAAAGGAATGACGGGTTATTAGCTTATCCTCCACTAACTCATTTAAATGCGTTGTCAGCACTTTCCTAGAAATATCCGGTATGGAATAGTCTAGTTGTCCAAATCGCTTGGGTGACTTGCTCAGATTCAAAATAATTATGGGCTTCCATTTGCCTCCCACTACCTTTATTGCCGCTGTTAACGGGCACTCACTAATGTCCATAGCTGGATTGTTTTCATATTTGTAACCTAGTGGTAACCACTTTTTAAGCTCCATTATACCATTTAGCGCAATAATTACTTAAAGTAACAAAAGATAGTTACTACAAGTAACTAATTAAGTTAATTCGTAATCAAATAGCGAACTCTTTTATGTTGAAAGATTCTCCCATTCCCATTTGGATAAACATTCTGATAATGATGCTTATCCTTTTTATGGTTCCGCAAGTTTACATGTTTTATTTCGACCATCAAATGTTACTAGACTCCGGAATTACTATTGATGGTGCCCCTGATTTAAATATTATCTATACAACTGCAGGGCGTTTAGTGGCCATGATAGCTGCAACTGTGTTTGTTTTGGTTACTCAAAACCCAAATCAATTTCTCGTGGTTTTGATCTTAAGCATTTTCCGGGAAGGTCAGGAAACATTTATTGATCCAAGTTTTCCCTATGCAAACGCCGGACCTATGTTTATAGACATCGGAATGCACTTGGTTATCGTTGCGCTTGAAATCTGGGCCTTTGTAACTGTTTATCGTATTTCAAAAAATAAACAGTTACTCAACGATTAGCTTTGATTCAAATCATCATTATTCACCCACAATGAAATAATATAAACGATTAATTATTAACAACTAACATCTTTATAATGTCAAAACAATTTGATAAAAAAACAGAGAAACATTGTACAAATCCACCAGAAAAATACGATGACCTAAATGTTTTATTTTTAAACTGCACGTTAAACAGAACTCCCGTTCTTTCCCACACCGAAGGACTGATCAAAAAAGCACAGGCAATTTTTGAATCGGTGGGAGCATCGAGTAAAATCATTCGCCCCGTTGATTATGATATTCCAGCAGGACTGGGACTTGATATGTCCGAAACCCCAGAATGGAACAAGGACGATTGGCCTATCATCCAAAAAGAAGTCGATGCCTGTGATATTCTCATCTTTTGTACTTCTGTATGGCTTGGTGAAAAATCATCCGTAGCTAATAGAACTCTGGAAAGAATGTACGGGTACACTCATCAATTCAATTCGAAAGGCCAGTATCGGGATTATGGTAAGGTTGGTGCAACTCTAATTACCGGAAACGAAGATGGAGTAAAACATTGTGCGATGAATATTCTATTCTCTTTATCCCACATTGGTTACACCATCCCCCCACAAGCTGATGCGGGTTGGATGGGCGAAGCTGGCCCTGGACCTTCTTATATGGATGAAGGCTCCGGCGGACCTCAAAACGATTTCACTAATCGAAATACAACCTTTTTAGTATGGAACTGTTTACATCTGGCCCGAATGCTAAAAAATCAGGGAGGAGTTCCAGCCTACGGAAACTTGCCGGATGAATGGGATGCTGGTTGTACTACAGGAATGGCCAGCCCAGAACATAAACGTTAAACTGAATTTCCTACTTAAACCATTCGCGCATTTTAAGTTCACTACCAAGCAAAACTGTTAACAATTATCGCTTTGGTATGACTGATTAAATCTAATCCATTATTCTAAAACCACATTAAACATGAACTTTAAATTATTAATCATCCTTTTTTTAGCTATGATCACATCTACTAGTTCTAATGCACAAGACATCCAATCCCTTGGCAAACTTCATTTTAATAGCGATGGTATTTTATTTGCTGGAGATAATGTATCTGGGGCAGTACTAGCATTTAATTTTACTTCGGAGATTACTCCATCGGAGGCCTTCGAAATTAACATATATAACGTTGATGCCCAGATAGCATCCATATTGGGTACTTTGCAAGATCAAATACAGATTAATGATATTGCTGTGCACCCCACAAGCCGGGAAGTTTTTATATCAGTTACCCGGGGACATGGTGATAATGCTTTACCAGCACTATTAAAGGTTGATGCTGAAAATAACATTCATACTATTGATTTATCGAAGGTAGAGTTTACATCTCAATCTCTTTTGAGCGTTCCCCACAGTAGTCATAAACTAGCATTAAGGGGAAGTATGGGCTCTCCTCCTACAAAAAAAGATATCGCTAAATCTAAGCAGTCGTTACGAATACTTACTGTAGTTGATATGGAATTCTACAAAGGCGAACTGATTGTGGCAGGCTTAAGCAATGAAGATTTTAATTCGGTACTTAGAAGATTACCCTATCCTTTCGAAGGGGAAGAAAGCATAAGCAGTGTAGAAATGTATCATATCGCCCACGATCAATACGAGTCTCGCGCTCCTATACGGTCGATGGTTATTAAAAATATTAATGGTCGCGACCAACTTGTGGCGGCTTACACTTGTAGCCCGTTGGTTTTAATTCCGCTAGAGGATATTACACATAATACCAAAGTTAAAGCCAGAACCATTGGCGATATGGGTAATGGTCAACCGATAGACATAGTACCATTTAAATTAGAGGGCGAAGAAATGTTATTTGTAACCAATAATAGCAGAAGTCCCAGAGTTATTCCCGTTAAAGGACTTCACAATGCCATAGTAGTATCAAAGGAAGATTTTGAACGAGGTCCAAAACTAGATCTGGGACCTATCATTCCTTATGGCCCAATGGGACAATCAATCATGTTTACGGGAGCTTCTTTACGCATCGATCTACTAAATGATCATCAATTTGTTTCTTTAAACAGAGATATTGAAACAGGTAGTCTGGACTTAGTAACCTTTAATACCAAGATGCCTTTCAAAATGCATAATATAGTTGGTGAATTCGATATCCCCACTCCCAGCAGTAATTAGCTAAGAGGATGGCACGAACCTTCATATATTCGATAATGCTGATGATCTTATCGCAGAATTTAGCTTCCCAAACTAATTCAGCTCTACTTACACCAACCGAGCCTGACGGTAGTGTTTCTCTTGAACTTTCTGAACTTCTGCCCGAGAATGTTAATACTCATCCAGAGCGATTTTTTCAAGTATATGTAAATCATGATCACAACGCGCATTTGGAACTTGCTATACAAGGAACATATAGTCTAAATGGCAACGCTCTTTCCTTTTCCCCTATCTATCCTTTCGATTTAGGCATCACATATACTGTCAAATATAGAAGTAGTCTGGCAACGGAAGATTTTCTCATACAATCTTTCATAATTGGGGAAAATCAAATCGTAACTTCTCCTGAAGTTTTGAACATCTACCCTACTGGCGAGTTTTTGCCAGAGAATCTTTTACGATTCTATATATATTTCAACAATCCAATGGAAAAGGGATATGCTAATACTTTTATTCAACTAACGAATGCCAAAGGAGATGTTGATTCAAATGCCTTTATGGAATTCAAGGACGAGCTCTGGAGCGCAAACGGGAAACGACTTACACTTTTATTCGATCCGGGTAGAATAAAACAGGGAGTATCAACCCATAGTGAACTTGGCCCTCCACTGCTAGAAGGAAATAATTATAAATTGACGATTTCAGCAAGTTGGCAAGATGTATATGGGCAGAAACTATCTGAAAATACAATAAAGAAAATCGAAGCAGTACACGCCTATCGTGATAAAATCAACCACAATGATTGGACAATCCTTGAACCGGAGGCTAATAGTAAACTACCCTTAGAGATACATTTTGACCGAATGATGGATCATGCACTTATTCGGTCAATGATTCGAATTTCTAAAAAGGATGAAACCAGCGTTTGCGGGTTTTGGGACTTTTCAGATCATGAACATAGCGCCTATTTTATCCCAGAAGAGAATTGGGTAACCGGCGATTATATAATAACAATTGATCGAAATTTGGAAGATATAACCGGCAATAACCTACATGGACTGATGGATACTTTCGGCAAAGAAAAAACCCAGAAAAGTATTTCTGATCTTAAAATCCCCTTTAATATCCGGTAACTACTTAATACTTGAGTGGTCGGTTATTAAAGGTTTCCATTTTAAAATCAGCTAAACCCTTTATTAGTTACTTTAGTACTTAACTCGTTCCGATACATCTATCTTCGTAATTCCACCCTTGAACTTCTACTACAACAGAAGATCAGAATTTCTTGATGTTACTTAGATTAACACTTTCAAGATTTTGCTTTTTCAGATTATGAAATGATTATCGCGCTTTTACACTAACTTCGCTGTTTGTATTATCTCCGAATAATTTGAAGAATATATCTTAATAACGAATTAGGGATATAATGAATCGCTTTCATCATATTCTTACTTAATAAAAGAAATGTATGATGAACCGGTTTTTCGCAACTCTATTTATATGCCTGTTTGGTATTAATGCCACCGCACAGCGCGTAGTACAAGATCTATATTTATCTAATCTGGAAGGAAACGGACCTAGCTGGTTTGTCGCTTATGCTAACGGTGATTACAAAGCGGCTTTTAATACGATGGCCGGGCAAAACATAAAACCACCTAAGAATCAGTTTTTTACGAATGCATTTATTTATGCGAATCGAACCACCGCCATACTTGATTCTACTCCAAAAACCTGGGGTGATGATTTCTACAAAGACTTTCCTAAAAGTACGGTGCAGTTTAATGGTACGCAGTCAGTTACTCTGGCCCTAGATCGAAATCTATTTAAAGCTACCATTGGAGAAGACACGCTTAACGTGGTTTTAGATACGGGTGGTCATGGAATTTCGATCTCCAAAAAGCTTGTGGAAAAATATAATCTGCCAAGAGACACTTCCATTACCGGTACTTCTTATATGCCGGCATTTAGAAGAGTCTCTACCAACAGTCCTGCGATTATCGAGCGTTTAAATTTCGGAAACCTTGAGTTAAATAACTTACGAGGCGAATTTACAATCGCGGTAGACGACGATGGGCAATTTCAATCCCAACAACAGTACGACATTTTTATGGGTTTGGATGTTTTAATTGGGTTGGTTGACTATGTAAGATTTGACTGGACGAAAGGTGAGATCACATTTTCAAATGAAGTGCTTGAATTGGATAATCCGCAACCATTTCTATTTTTTGATTCTAAACCTATTACCGTTCTGCAATTAGCAAACACATCGCTAACCACCGTAATTGATACAGGTTCTCCTGTTGATATTTTGAATTATGAGTTTTATAAAGATCATTATTCGAAAAAGGAAGAAAAGAAGTATGGGGATTATGGCTACAATCTTTACACGGTTCCAATAGCCATACAAAATTCGGAATTCGAATTAGGAGTGGCTGACTATATGGAAGGCTTCAATCTCAAATTAGACGAAGAAATGATTGACCTAATCATTGGAACGGCTCATCAACAGTTAACGATCGATATGAAAAACAATCGGTTTGAAATAAAATGAGTATTCATTATTTATGAAGCTATGAAGCCCTGATTTAGTAACAGAGCTTATTCTTCAAAACCCTTGCGATTTTTCGCTTTCTAAATTCTATCCGAATAAAATATTGGGTTTTTTAATTCTAGCGAATAAAGCTACCTAACACAGTAATTGTTATGGCAAAAATAGACGTTACGCATCTCTCTGATGATGAGCTGATCCATGAATTTAAGAGTATCACTGTTTCGCCATTAACCGATGCTTTTCTGATCGGGTTTCTGATTGGTATTATCATATTTAGCGTGATTTATAATACCTTTGGTTTTCTAACCTTGATCCCGCTTTATTTGATTTATCTCTTCCTAAAAAAACCAAAAAGATATAAGGCATTAAAAGATGAAATCTCCCGACGAAAGCTATCTATGTAATCAATGCTGAATCGGATAGGTATGTTATAGCTTGTTATTACTTATTCTTCTTATCTTGTAACCATTCCGAACGCAATCATTCGCCGGTAAAGCTGAGTTAAAAATTCTTCGCCCCTCTAATTCTTGTGTTCCCTTTTTATAATTAATACTACGTGCGATACAGGGCATTTGCAGAGAGCAATACATTTCCTTTTCCGTACATCTTTTTTCTGATAATGACTTTCAAAGACCTTCAACTGATTCAGCCCATATTAAAAGCGCTGAACGATGAGAACTACACGACCCCTACTGACATTCAAGCTAAATCGATTCCACTTATTTTGGATCGAAAAGATGTGCTAGGAAGCGCCCAAACAGGAACCGGTAAAACAGCCGCGTTTGCTATTCCGATTATTCAGCACATTGTCCGCGATAAGGATGCGAATACAAATTCCCGATCCCGAAAAATTACGACGTTGGTAGTTACACCAACACACGAACTCGCCATCCAAATCGGGGAAAGCTTTTCGGCTTATGGTAAATACACAGATATCGAAAACACCGTTATTTTTGGTGGTGTAAAACAAGGTCGGCAGGTAAAAAGAATCCAGCGTGGTGTGGATGTACTGGTAGCAACCCCCGGTCGCCTACTTGATTTGATGAACCAGCGCTTGATATCACTAAAAGACATCAAATATTTTGTGTTGGATGAAGCGGATCGAATGCTGGATATGGGCTTCATCAACGATATAAAAAAGATCATTGCACATTTGCCGAAGCGCCGTCAATCGTTGTTTTTCTCAGCTACCATGCCTCAAAATATTGTAGATCTTTCGCGATCAATTTTGCATAAGCCTGTAAAAGTGGCGGTGAATCCGGTTTCATCCACTGCAGAAACAATCCAGCAGTACGTGTATCCCACGAATAAAAATTTAAAAGGTAAATTGCTGCTCCACATCCTTAAAAATGATGACATAGAGCAAGTGTTGCTCTTCTCGCGCACCAAACATGGTGCTGATCGGATAGTGAGAAATCTGAAAAAAGAAGGCATTCAAGCTGCAGCTATTCATGGTAATAAAGCACAAAATCAACGACAAAAAGTACTGGGTGATTTTAAAGACGGAATTATTCGGGTGCTGGTAGCCACCGATATAGCAGCCCGCGGCATCGACATCGATAAACTGCGATATGTAATTAATTACGACATCCCCAATGAACCCGAAACCTATGTGCATCGCATTGGCCGATGTGGTCGCGCCGGTGAGGAAGGTATCGCCATTTCGATGTGTGAACCCGAAGAAAATGTGTTTTTGAGGGATATCGAAAAGCTTACTAAGCAAAAGCTTCAAGTGGTTGCAGATAATCCATTTCCCCAAACGGATAAGCCCATGACTTCCTCAGAAAAGAAAGAAGCCGAGAAAGAAAAACAAAAGCGAAAGCAAGAATTTTTTGCCAATCGCGCGAAGAAGAAAAACGGAAATCAGTCGAATAATAACAGGCCCAAAAAACGACGTTAATAATTTTATTAATTAACTCACCTCTTCAATCCATTTAGATCCTTCGGAACTATCCTCAGGAGGACTTTAATGTCTTTTTTTCCTGTCACCTTCCTTGCCTTAGTGCTTTTGTGTCAAAGATTTGTCCTATCCCATAGTTAGCGTAAAAAAAGAGGGAGTAAGCGGATCAAGCCTACCCCCTGAGGGATTTATGGAGTTTTCGAAATACACTCAGTAAACCGATACCTCGGCTTTTTATTTTGTCTGCATTCCAACTTTTTTTGCAAGCTGTCCCAGCTGCTCCAGCTCCTCAGGGTTTAAAACTTCAAATTCCATAACTATTCTTTCTAAGTGTTTGGGGAAAAAGTCTTTGATAAAACGTTCGCCTTTATCTGTTAAACTAATAATCATTGCCCGGCGATCTTTAGGATTTTTTGTTCGTTCCACCAAGCCACTTTTTTCCAGGTTATCGATCACCATAGTGATATTACCACCACTTTTAAGTAACCGCGCACCTAATTCTTTTTGGTTTTGTGGCCCCACATGCAGCAATGCTTCTAACACACCAAATTGACTGATGGTTAAGTTATTCTCGCTCAAATGCTGCAACAGTCGGTTATTTAAACTTTCAGTTGACCTCATCAGCTTTATAAAGGTATTTAACACTCGAACTTCTTTATCGGTGCCTTTAAAATGCGTGGGCATAAATAGTTAATTTATTGGTCTTACATAAAACAAACTATTCTGATCTTTGTCAATATCAGAGATCGTAAGTAATTGTAATGGGTGCGTGGTCAGAAATATCCCATTCTTTCTCGATTACAGCTTCTTTGGCTTTTGCGGCAAGCGCAGGTGTTGCCATCTGATAATCGATCCGCCAACCTTTATTTTTTCCTTTTGAACCGGCTCGATAACTCCACCAGCTGTATAAATCTTTTTCTCCCGGATGCAGCTTCCTAAATACATCTTCAAAACCGGTGGCTAGAAAATCGGTAACCCATGCGCGTTCTTCCGGCAAAAAGCCCGATGTTTTATGCTGTTTGTCAGGATTGTGAATGTCGATGGCTTCATGACAAATATTAAAATCTCCACAAATCACCGTTGGCTTGTCATCAGAGACAAACTGTTCCGCCCATGAATGAAAATCGGCCAAAAACTTCATCTTCATTTCCTGTCGAACATCTCCAGTTGTTCCACTCGGAAAATATGCAGAAACAACGCGGAAAGCTTCGTATTCGGCAGTTATCACACGTCCTTCGCCATCAATCCATTCAATACCCATTCCATGCTTAATCTCAGGCACTTCATTTTTACTGAAAATTGCTACCCCGGAGTATCCTTTTTTCTCTGCCGAAAAGATATGTTGGTGATACTTTAATTCTCCTATTTCCGGTGGAATCTGTGTTTCGTCAGCTCTTAATTCTTGAATGCAAATTATGTCCGGATTTGATTGCTCAACCCAATCAACAAAACCCTTTCTGTGTGCTGCACGTACACCGTTTATGTTATAAGAACTGATTTTGATCATTACACTCCTTTTAGTGTAGCGAATTTTCTCTTGCCTACTTTCAATACTTTTTCATCACCACTTTTGAGGGTAATCTCAAGATGAACGTCTTGCACCTTATCGCCATCCAGACTTACTCCACCTTGTTTAATAAGTCTACGAGTTTCACCGTTACTTGGCGAAAACTTTAGCTCCGAAATTATATCCATCAATTTGGTTTCTTCCCCGGCTTTCACTTCAAATTCCGGGGCATCATCAGGAACCTGCTTATTAATTACCGTTTGTTCGAAATGATTGCGGGCTTCTTTCGCCGCTTCATCACCATGATATAATGCAGTAATGGCAAAGGCTAAATCATGTTTTGCATTACGGGGATCGCGTTCCGCTTTTATTTTGATGGCAGGTAAATCCGCTACGGGTACATCGGTAACTAGCTCGAAGTAGGTATAAATCAGATCATCCGGAATAGATAACGATTTACCATACATATCGTTAGGGTTTTCATCAATCCCAATATAATTGTCGTATGATTTCGACATTTTTGCCGATCCATCAGTACCAACTAGTAGTGGCATCATCAAACAAACCTGCGGCTCTAAGTCCATATCCTTTTGAAGCTGACGACCAACCAAGAGATTAAATTTCTGATCGGTTCCACCCAACTCAACATCCGACTCGAGGTACACAGAATCCTGTCCCTGAGCAAGCGGATACAAAAACTCGTGCAAGGATATGGGCTCGTTATTGTTAAAGCGTTTAGAAAAATCGTCCCGCTCGATCATTCGGGCAACGGTCATTTTCGATGTGAGTCGAATCACATCCATAAAATCCATACCGCCCAGCCAGTCGTTGTTATTCACTAACGTAAGTTTTTCAGAATCGAGAATTTTCGCAGCCTGCTCAATATATGTTTTGGCATTTTCCTCAACTTCTTCAATCGTAAGAGGCGGACGAGTTGTATTCTGTCCGGTTGGATCTCCAATCATTGCCGTAAAACCTCCTATAATCAAGATGGCTTCGTGTCCAAGATCCTGAAACTGTCTTAGTTTTCTCAGAATTACGGAATGCCCGAGGTGTAAATCCGGACGGGTTGGGTCAACACCCAATTTAATTTTTAGCGGTCTGTTTTCTTTGCTTGATTGTTTGAGCTTCTCAACGAGTTCGTTTTCAGGAACAATTTCTACGGTTCCTCTTTTGATGATCTCCAGCTGTTCTTCTACTGGTAGAAATGCCATGCGCGTACTTAATTATCGTTTAAGATTGGTAGGTTTTCAATCGGATTGTATTTACTTAGATTCTCTTGAATCGTATCGGTATAATTTTCTGCTCCTGGGTAAATAAGAGCCACGGCATCGTAAGCCCATGGCCCCATGTAAATAATGTATGGGTAAAGAACTGATTCATTTCTCACTTCTTCTTTAGGGATGTTGAAACCCGCAGCTAATAATAAAATAGTGCTTACAACGAGTCCACTTTTCACAAATCCAAAAATAGCTCCCAACACTCGATTTACCGTACTCAACTTTACTGCTTTTAACAGCTCTTTAGTTAAATATCCAATAACTGCGACTACCGTTAAGGTGCCCAAAAAAATGAGCGCGGATGAGATAAACGGTATGTACGGGGAGGCGTTTTCTTCAAAAAATGGAGCAATGATTACCGCTAAAGCATCCATGTATTTAAAGGTGAGAAAAATGGCGAGTGTAATGCCTGCAATATTCAAAATCTCTTTTACAATTCCGTTTACCGCACCTTTATAAATAAAGTACAGTAATGGAACCGCAATTATGAGATCGAGAATGTGCATATCAGCCGTTTAACTCCTCTTTAACCAATTGGCTTACCAGAGCGCCGTCAGCTTTACCTCGTAACTGTGCCATGAGTGGCCCCATCACTTTTCCCATATCCTGTGGGCCGGTAGCTCCTACGGCTTCAATTTTTTGCTTAACAATGGTACGCACTTCATCTTCGCTCATCATTTCGGGTAAATAAGCTTCAATGATTTCGAGTTCTACTTTTTCATTGGCTGCTAAATCTTCCCGACCACCTTTTTCGAATTGATCGATGGACTCCTTACGTTGTTTTGCTGCTTTTGTTATCACTTGAACAGCTGTTTCATCGGATAGGCTTGCTTCTCCATCTTTGCGTTCAGCAATCTCAGCCTCCATCAGTTTTGCTTTTAACGATCGCAGCACACGAAGTTTGTCTGCGTCTTTAGCTTTCATAGCCTCTTTCAAGT
Organism: Balneolaceae bacterium; assembly: GCA_965228545.1. Taxonomy (GTDB): domain Bacteria; phylum Bacteroidota; class Rhodothermia; order Balneolales; family Balneolaceae; genus HXMU1420-13. The sequence goes on along the minus strand of OZ245822.1, from coordinate 2,775,828 downwards.
CCGAGAATATTTGATCTTTTACCGACATAATCATTGAATTAGGAGTTGGAAAATAAGCAAAAAAAAAGGCTACACAATCATCTTGTGTAACCTTAAAATCTACAGGAAGTTACTTAAGATTTATTCTTTTGAATAAATTCAGATACGTTGTCCTGATCAACCATTGTTTCCTGGTAAGAAAATTTACCATTCGCATTTTTAGTCGAAATCACCACTTTTGCCATTCTGCGCGCGGATGCTTTTGCCTGTAATGCTTCTGAACCGAATACTTGTTTCTTAGCCATATCTCAGTTACTTAATTTCTTTATGTACGGTATGCTTGCGAAGTACAGGGTTGTACTTTTTCAGTTGCATACGTTCTGTTTGTGTACGGCGATTTTTAGTAGTCACATAACGAGAAGAACCCGGTTTTTCTGTGCACTCTAAAATCACTTGTACTCTATTACCTTTTGCCATGGTTTAATTATACGTGTTTTAAAAGGGTTCCGTTCTTACGCGCTTCCTTCAACACTTCGGTAATACCTTTCTTGTTGATGGTCTTCAACGTTTTGGCAGATACCTTCAACGTAATCCACTTATCCTCTTCAGGAACGTAGAAACGTCTTTTTTGTAAATTTAGATGGAAACGGTGTTTCGTCTTATTGTTGGACTTCGAAGAACGGTAACCGTTCATCGCTTTTCTGCCCGTAATATCGTCTCTTCGCGACATTTGCTTACACTTTTCGTTTTTCAGATAGACACCAAAGATAAGGGATTTTTATCTTAATTCAATCCCATCAAGCACGAAAAGTTCTAAAAAATTAAGTTTTCCACCAAAACCTCAAATTATCCACATTAAAAACGGATATTATTTTCGGCAAATTTCGCCTGAGCCATTCAATCTTTACTTTTTTTGATCTGTAAGCCGTCTATTTTTGTTTTTGCACGTAATAGCCCTATTTTCTGGCGTTAAAATACTCATCTAACAAAGCTATCACCCTTCTTATATGGCAGAAAATAATAAATCCGACTACAAGGCGTCCAATATACAGGTTTTAGAGGGTCTTGAAGCGGTAAGAAAGCGACCTGCAATGTACATTGGAGATACGGGCCAACGCGGGCTCCACCACTTAATTAATGAAGTTGTAGACAATAGTATTGATGAAGCGCTTGCGGGGCACTGTGATCACATTATTGTAAGAATCGAAAAAAATGGCTCCATGACCATCGAAGATAATGGACGTGGTATTCCGGTTGATATGCACCCCAAACTAGGATTACCCGCTGTAGAGGTTGTACTAACTAAACTACACGCCGGGGGTAAATTCGATAAAGATACTTATAAGGTATCCGGTGGGTTACATGGTGTGGGGGTAAGTTGTGTGAATGCATTAGCAACCCGATTCGAAGCTGAAATTCATCGCGATGGGAAGATTCACATAATGGCTTTCGAAAAAGGTATTACCACCCAGCCATTAGAAGTAAAGGGTAAAACGGATAAGCGAGGCACGATAATCCGCTTCACCCCGGACCCTTCAATTTTCACGCAAACCGTAGAATTTAAGTTCAACATTATTGCTGAGCGTATGCGTGAGCTTGCGTTCCTAAATCCGGAAGTTACGATTGAACTCATCGATGAGCGCGAAGAGGATGAGGAATTAGGAAAAGAAACGTATCACTACGAAGGCGGTTTACGCGATTTTGTGAGCTATCTGGATGAGGCCCGTGAAACCACCATGCCCACTCCTATTTATATAGAAGGAGAAATTGAAGGCGTGCCGGTTGCTTTAGCAATGCAGTACAACAATTCGTACTCAGAAAATGTGCATTCCTATGTAAATAATATCAACACCCGTGAAGGCGGAACGCACGTATCCGGATTTAGAAGAGCACTCACACGATCACTAAAAAGCTACGCTGATAAAAATAACATCATCAAATCGAACAGTAAGGTGTCCATTTCCGGGGAAGATTTCCGTGAAGGGTTAACTGCTGTATTATCGGTTAAAGTAGCTGAGCCTCAGTTCGAAGGTCAGACAAAAACGAAACTTGGTAACTCAGAAGTACAAAGTGCGGTTGAAGTTACTGTATATGATCAATTGAACGAGTACTTAGAGCAGAATCCAAAGATTGCCAAAAAAGTAATCGAAAAAGTAGTGTTGGCGGCCGAAGCGCGTGAAGCTGCTCGTAAAGCTCGTCAACTTGTGCAGCGTAAAAGTGTGATGAGCGGTGGTGGACTTCCGGGTAAACTCGCTGATTGTTCCATCAAAGATCCTGAGCATTGCGAAATTTACCTGGTGGAGGGTGACTCTGCCGGTGGATCTGCTAAAATGGGTCGAAACCGTTCTTTTCAGGCAATTCTTCCATTGCGTGGTAAAATCCTAAATGTGGAAAAAGCCAAGATCAATAAGATTCTTGAGAACAAAGAAATTCAGGCGATGATCACCGCACTCGGATCTGGAATCGGACATAGCGAAGAAGAATTCGAAATGGAAAAACTTCGCTATCACAAAATCATCATCATGACGGATGCCGACGTGGACGGTTCTCACATCCGAACACTGTTACTCACCTTTTTCTATCGGTATATGCGTCCACTTGTGGAAGCAGGGTACGTTTATGTAGCAACTCCACCGCTTTACAGAATTACTGCCGGCAAAAAGATTGATTATGCCTGGGATGAAGATACCCGCGAGAAAATTGTACAGGAATTGAAAAAAGGTCGCCGCAAGTTTGATGTATCTCGTTATAAAGGTTTGGGTGAGATGAACCCGGATCAGCTTTGGGAAACTACGATGGATCCTGAAACCCGCACTTTACAGCAAATCACTATTGAAAGTGCTGCCGGCGCCGACAAAATGTTCTCAACCCTAATGGGTGGCGATGTAGAACCACGTCGGGAATTCATCGAGCGTAATGCTAAATACGCAAAACTAGATATCTAAAAATTATTGATTAATGGTGGGTGAGCCTGTCGAACCCACCTTATATCCTTCATATTTACTAAAAAGGTTTTATGGCTAGAGAAAAAATTATTCCAATAACCATCGAAGATGAAATGCAATCGTCCTACATCGATTATTCGATGTCGGTAATTGTATCACGTGCGCTTCCTGATGTTCGGGACGGTTTAAAACCTGTGCATCGCCGTGCCTTATATGGAATGAGCGAGCTGGGAATGTTGCACAACCGGGGTTATAAGAAAAGTGCCCGTATTGTGGGTGAGGTATTGGGTAAGTATCACCCGCATGGTGATACTGCCGTGTATGATACCATTGTTCGAATGGTACAGGACTTTTCGCTGCGATACCCACTGGTTGACGGTCAAGGTAACTTCGGTTCTGTGGATGGTGATTCTGCAGCAGCTATGCGTTACACAGAGGTGCGCATGGATCGAATTGCGGAAGAATTGCTGACTGACATCAACAAAGAAACCGTTGATTACCAGCCTAACTTTGATGACACCTTACAAGAGCCGGTAGTTTTACCGGGCGCTCTTCCCAATCTATTGGTAAATGGGGCTTCCGGTATCGCCGTAGGTATGGCTACAAACATGGCACCTCATAATTTAACCGAAGTTGTTGATGGGATTGTAGCTTATGTTAAAGACCCGGAAATCGAAACGAAAGCCCTAATGGAGCACATTACCGCTCCTGATTTCCCAACCGGCGGCATCATTTATGGATATGAAGGAGTTAAAGAAGCCTATGAAACAGGGCGTGGAAAAGTAACTTTGCGAGCTCGTGCAAACACCGAAGAATTACGTGGTGGTCGGGAGCAAATCGTGGTTACAGAAATTCCTTATCAGGTGAACAAGAGCACCTTGGTGCAAAAAATTGCCGAGCTTGTTCGCGATGAGAAGATCACTGAGATTTCCGAAGTTCGTGACGAGTCTGATCGTGAAGGTATGCGCTTAGTTATCATTTTAAAGCGTTCTGCAAATGCCGGAGTGGTTCTAAATCAGCTGTACAAGTACACGCAGATGCAAACTACTTTTGGTATCATCAACCTTGCTTTGGTTCAAGGTCGCCCGAAAGTGATGCAGCTCAAAGAGTTGATTCATCATTATGTGGAGCATCGTATCGAAATAATCATTCGTCGTACGATTTATGATTTAGAAGCTGCCGAAGCACGCGCCCACATTTTAGAGGGACTAAAGATTGCACTCGACAATCTGGATGAAGTAATTAAGACCATCCGTGCTGCAAAAAATCCACAAGAAGCGAATGTTGAGCTCCGCAAGAAATTTGCTCTGACTGACATTCAGGCGAAAGCGATTTTGGAGATGCGTCTGCAGAAGCTTACCGGACTTGAGCGTGACAAAATCGACACCGAGTACCGCGAAATCGTTGACAAAATTCAGGAATTCCGCGTGATTTTATCTGATCGTGATCGTCAGACAGAAATTGTAGTTGCTGAACTTCAAGATCTTAAAGAGCGATATGGTGATGAGCGCCGTACCCAAATTGTGTACTCTGCAGAGGATTTCAATGTGGAAGATATGATTGCCGATGAAGATGTAGTGGTAACCATATCGAACAAAGGCTTCATCAAACGAATGCCGGTGAGTGGATATCGCCGACAACGTCGGGGTGGAAAGGGAATGAAAGGTACCACTACTCGTGATGAGGAATATGTAGAACATCTATTCGTGGCTACTAACCACAATTACATCCTGTTCTTTACGGAAAAAGGTAAATGTTACTGGCTGAAAGTATATGAAATTCCTGAAGGTGGGCGATTAGCGCGTGGGCGTGCCATCGTAAACCTGATCGAAATTGATAAGGATGACGCCATCAAAGCTTTTGTTCCGGTTAAAACGCTGGATGATGAAGAGTACGTAAAAGGCCATTCTATTGTGATGAGCACCATCGAAGGTCAGATTAAAAAGACTTCATTGGAAGCTTATAGCCGACCACGTCGTGATGGAATCATTGCCATCAACATTAAAGAAGGCGATAGTTTATTAGGCGCCGAACTTACCGATGGTGATTCTAACATCATTCTTGCCAATAAAAACGGCCGAGCTATTCGTTTCCACGAAAGTGATGTGCGTGAAATGGGAAGAAATACTTCCGGTGTTCGTGGCATGACGCTAGGCAAAGACGACGAAATCGTAGACATGGTGGTTATCAAAAATTCTCATGAAGCTACCGTTCTTGCCATCTCTGAAAATGGATACGGTAAACGTTCGTTGGTGGATGATTACCGAGAGCAAAGTCGTGGTGGAAAAGGAGTTATCACTCTAAAAGTAACTCCTAAAACCGGTGATTTGATAGCGCTGAAAGAAGTAACCGATCAAGATGATTTGATGATTATTACCGAACGCGGTAAAGTGATTCGAATGAGCTGCTCGGGAATCAGAACCATGGGTAGAAATACTCAAGGTGTTCGCATCATGCGCTTGGATAGCGATGGAGCTATTGCAGCGGTAACCCGCGTGGTGAATGAAGATGAAGACGAAGGTGATGAGATATAATCACTGAATAGTTTTCGTCTAGATTTTAAACCCCGGTCATTTAGTTGATCGGGGTTTTTTATTAAGTTATTTACTTGGTACCGTTTCTTATTTAATCAACATAGATATTATGCCTACCACCACTCCCGAACACGATGCCCGAATTGCCGCGTTAACCTTTGCTGGTGTTTATCCGCACTATGTCACCAAAATCGAAAAGAAGGGAAGAACGAAGGAAGAATTACATCAAATAATCGAATGGCTCACCGGTTTTGATAAGCTAAAGCTTGATACACTCATCGAACATAAAGTCACTTTTAAAGAGTTTTTCGAGCAGGCAGAACTCAATCCTAATGCTGATTTAATAAAAGGAGTAATTTGTGGATATCGGATTGAAGACATCGAAACGCCGTTAACACGCCAATGCCGTTACTTGGACAAAGTGGTGGATGAATTAGCAAAGGGGAAAAAGATCGAAAAAATTATTAGAACGCCTGCCTAGATAGCAATTTTTAATTCGAACTACATTGGTTTTCATTCTATCTGATTACACATACCTAACTACTATGATTCTTAAAAAGGCAATTTTAACCTGTACTATTCTAACGCTTTCATTTTTTTCAAGCTCATGCACTTCCAGCAAGCACTCAACAGAAACCGATTCTCAACTTGGGTTTAATACATTAATTCCAAAACCACTTTATATTTCTTCCACTAATTCTCAGTTTACAATCGAAGAAGCCATTCGAATTCAACTGGATAACAATAATACAGAACTGTCAGAAATTGGCTTTTTTCTAAAAACAGAATTGGAAAAAAGAACGGGTATCTCTGCATCAATAAAGTCTTTTGAGGTTGGTCCCTCTTCGATGTACATCATTATCAAAAAACTAGATTCTGAAAACCCTGAAGCCTATGAGTTAGACATCAACGAAAACGCACTGTATCTATCGGCAAATACAGATGAAGGTGCATTTCGTGGCATTCAAACTATCCTTCAGCTCATTCATCACACTGATAACGGAGATTGGGTTATTCCTACAGGCATGATTAAAGATGAACCGCAATATGCATACCGCGGAACCATGCTGGACGTCTCTCGACATTTTTTTGGTGTGGATTACTTAAAGAAATACATCGATATATTGGCGTATTACAAAATCAATCACTTGCACCTTCATTTATCCGATGATCAAGGCTGGCGCATAGAAATTAAATCGTGGCCATTACTTTCAGAAATTGGTGGAAGCACAGATGTGGGTGGCGGTCCGGGTGGGTTTTATACTCAGGATGAGTTTAAAGAATTAGTAGAATATGCCGCTCAGCGTTTTATCACCATTGTACCGGAAATTGATATGCCCGGACATTCAAATGCAGCCACAGCTTCTTATCCCATTTTAAACGGTACAAACACCACTCCAGAACTTTATACCGGCAAAAAAGTCGGGTTTTCTACCTTTGATACTCGTAGTGATACAGTGTATGCTTTTGTTGATGACGTAATTCGTGAACTATCAGCTATTTCACCCGGACCTTATTTTCATGTGGGCGGGGATGAAAGTCATGTTACAGAAGATGCTGATTACATCTACTTCATAAATCGAGTTGAAAAGATAGTACAAAAATACGGCAAGCGAATGATCGGCTGGACCGAAGTGGCTCAAGCTGATTTGGACTCCACCTCTATCGCACAATATTGGGTACATCCTGAAAAAGCAGAGATGGCCATTCAGAAAAATATGCAATTGATACTATCACCGGCCGAGAGAACCTATTTGGATATGAAATACGATACGCTTTCTCCATTTGGCTATAACTGGATTGGATATATCTCAGTTGAACATGCCTATGATTGGAACCCGGAAGAGTATTTTGAAGATGGAGATGTTATTGGAATTGAAGCCCCCTTATGGTCAGAGAATTTCAGTACCGCTGATTCGCTTGAGTTTATGGCTTTCCCCAGACTGATAGGAATTGCTGAACTAGGTTGGACAATCAAAGCTCATCGGAACTGGGCAGAGTATAAAGAAAGGCTCGCGCATCAGGCATATTATCTTCGCAGAAACAATATTATTTTTTTCGCATCGCCTGATATTAATTGGCCAAAATAGCGCTCCTATAATCAGATTAAGTAATAATTAATCAATTAGATGGATTATCAAGAAATCATCGATAGATCCTTTCAGATTACCGAACGGTTAAAGGATCGCGGACAACTGGCAACCTACATTCCTGAACTTGCCCGAGTTGACCCGTCTATGTTTGGGGTGCATATGATTACGATGGATGGAAAATACTATGGGCTTGGTGATCATCAACAAAAATTTTCCATTCAAAGTATAGCGAAAGTTCTTTCACTCACTTTAGCCTACCATTTGTTGGGCGAGAAAATTTGGAAGCGCTTGGGAGTTGAACCGTCCGGAACAAAATTCGATTCTTTGATTCTTCTTGAAACGTTTGAAGGAATTCCTCGCAATCCGTTTGTTAATTCAGGCGCTTTAGTGATATGCGACATATTGATCTCCGAACTTGACGACGCCCCTGCGGAGTTTCTTAATTTTGTTCGGGAGTTAAGCGGCTTATCTACCTTAAGTTATTCCGATCACATCGCAGACTCAGAAAAAACTACCGGTTATCGCAATATAGCTATGTGTAATTTTATCAAATCATTTGGCAATATCGATAATGAACCGGATGAAGTACTCGATTTTTATTTTGATCTTTGTTCGCTAGAACTAAATTGTGAACAGCTAGCCAAAACCTTTGGATACTTAGCAAATGGCGGTTGTAAAATAACCGATGGAAAACGTGTGATCACCAAAAGCCAAGCCAAACGTTTAAATGCGTTAATGCTCACCTGTGGTTTTTATGATGAATCCGGTGAGTTTGCGTTCAAGGTAGGGTTACCCGGTAAAAGTGGTGTAGGTGGAGGAATTGTTGCCGTATACCCTAACAATTATTCCATTGCTGTGTGGAGCCCGGGTTTGAATAAAAAAGGGAACTCTTACATCGGGATGAAATTTCTCGAAGAACTAACTACTCATTCTGAGTTATCCATTTTCTAGATGTTGATTTAGCTCTCCAGCATTTTCTTTAAAAGCGCCGTTCTTTTTTCCACTAACTCTTGTGGTGCTTCAACACGTAGTTCATCACCAAATTGTAACAGCCACTGGTTGATGAAGTCTAAGTTATCGAAGAAAAACTCTACCTTTAATTTTTTAGAATTTTCCCTCATTTCCTTAAATATTTTAGCCGGCAGATTGGCTTTAAATCTATTAACAGCGGCATCATCGAGTACTACTATTATTTTCTGCTCAAACTCGTTAGAACGAAAAATTAAGCCCTCTATGTCGATTTTTGATTTTTGCTCATATTTCTCGTTCAAAATTCTAACCTCCTTCATCCTATCGAGTCTAAAATTTCTTACATCTCCCCTAAGATGCGATCGTCCGATCATATTCCAGTGATCTTCGAAATATACAATGATGTATGGATCTACTTTTCGGATTTTCGACTCCCCCTTACTCGACTCATAAACAAACTCTACTCTCAACTCTTGAGAAATCGCGCTTGCCAAGACATACCAATCACCGCCTTCTCTTTTGATGCCACTATATTTCTGAAACGGGTCGACAATAGTTTTACGACTCAATGAATTCATAAAATCTTTGAGCTCAACCGGAAGTACATTTTTTATTTTTAGCTCTACTCCTTCCGCATCTTCTGTTAAACCATTGTCTATTTGTGTTTTAACAAAGTTAAGTCCAACAATAATAGTGGCTAACTCTTTTTCGGAGAACATCAATGGTGGAATTTTGTACCCCTTCATCATTCCATAGCCCGCATACTTATCCCAGGTTACCGGAACATTTATTTCTTGCAAAGCATTGAAATCTCTGAATATAGTACGCCTACTTACCCCAAATTTTTTAGCAATTTCTTCAACTGTTAGTTTATCTCCCGGCTTTTGAAGCAGAAGCATCAATTTTAATCTACGCTCAGAGCTTTTCATCTTTTCTCCTCACTTTAACAATTGCTTTTCCTGTATAGAATGGATCAGATATGGTGGTGTCAAGCCGTATAATCTCAGTATCGAGCGCAAAAGAAACTTCTTCAATTTCCTCTTTCGCTTCATTTTCCCCTTTCAAAAAAATTATTTGTTTCCAGCTTTTCCCCTCTAAGTAATCAATTAATTCACCCACTTTAAAAGCATGTTTACTTACAATCAATTCATTGTTACGTAGCTCATAGTTCTCAATTGAAGCGGTGATAGCATCGAAATTATTACACCCTAATTTTCTAGCAATTTGTTTTATAGCCATCATTTTTTTTGATACGATATCATTAGCTAGCACTTTCTTTTCTCTGAAATGAATGCTTAACGGAATTGCCGGCAACCCACCTCCTGAACCTGTATCAAGAATTTGCTCTGCATTTTTAACCTCATCTAAGGTTGAAAGCAGCAAGGAATGCTGCACATGCTTTACCATTGTTTCATGTGAAACATCTCTACTTATCAGATTTACTCTTTTATTCCACCAAAAAAGCTGACTTACATATTCTAGATACTGCCCCCGCTGCTCTAAATAATTCGCCCGCGCTTGTTTTAGTGCTTCCTCGGTTAAGTCAGAAATAGTAATAGAGTGTTTCACGTGAAACCTAATTTTTCAAGTATACCATCAGAACAGCTACATCACTTGCAGACACACCGCTTATTCTTGAAGCTTGCCCAATAGTTTCCGGCCTGATTTTAGATAATTTCACCATCCCTTCGGTAGATAGACTTTTCAATTTAGCGTAATCAATCTTTTCTGGTATGGGTGAATTTTCCTTTTTGCTGAGCTCATCAACCATTTCGTATTCTTTTTGGATGTAGCCTGAATACTTAACCTGAATCTCAACCTGTTCAATTACATATTTATTACTCGTAATGGCCTCCACTTCCGATTTAAATACATCATCAGCAAGAAGCATCTCATGAAGGTTTACCTCCGGTCGCATTAAAACTGTGTTCGCTTTTACAGGCTGTGTCAATTTAGAAGTGCCGAGCTTTTCAAGCATAGGATCCATTTGCTCAGGTCTAACAGTGTATTTTGAAACTAGCGTGTGTAGTCGATCTATCTCTTCTTTCTTTTGAAGATATTGTTCGTAACGCTCTTCTGTAGCTAAACCTATTTTATATCCAAGCTCAGTGAGCCTTAGGTCTGCATTGTCTTGGCGCAATAAAATTCTATGCTCTGCTCGTGAGGTAAACATCCGGTAAGGCTCTTCAGTACCTTTATTAATCAGATCGTCAATGAGTACTCCGATGTAGGCTTCGCTTCGTTTTAGTACAAACGGATCTTTGTTTTGAACTTTTAGCGCAGCGTTAATACCGGCCATCAACCCTTGGCATGCAGCCTCTTCGTATCCGGTGGTTCCATTTATTTGACCCGCAAAGAAAAGTCCTTCTACGTTTTTTGTCTCCAGGCTTCTTTTTACCTGATGCGGTGGAAAGTAATCGTATTCAATAGCATAGCCGGGGCGAATCATTACCACATTTTCAAAGCCGGGAATGGTTCGAAGTGCTTCAATTTGTGTTTCCTCGGGTAAAGAAGTTGAAAACCCGTTGAGATACATTTCATAGGTGTTCCAACCTTCAGGCTCAAGAAATAATTGATGACGGTCTTTATCAGCAAACCTATTTATCTTATCCTCAATACTTGGACAGTACCTTGGGCCAATAGATTTAATGCGGCCATTAAACATGGGGCTTCTATCGAAACCGGTTCTTAAAACATCATGCACTTGCTCGTTGGTGTATCCAATCCAACAAGTAAGTTGGTCTTTCGCTTTGGGTAATTCTCCTTCCGTCATAAAAGAAAACGGAGAAGCGTCATCATCTCCATACTGTATTTCCAGTTTGGAGTAATCAACCGATCTGCCGTCAACTCGTGGTGGTGTTCCGGTTTTGAGCCTACCAATTTCAAAGCCAAGATTCTCTAGAGCAGCTGATATTCCAACTGAAGCGCGTTCACCTGATCGTCCTCCACCATAGTTACTTTCTCCAATATGAATTAAGCCATTTAAGAACGTACCGCTTGTGAGAACAACTGATTTAGCGAAAAACTTTTGTCCTGTTTGGGTAACGATTCCTTTTACTTCAAAATCCTCGGTAATTAAATCCACTACATTATCTTGCCGAAAAGTGAGTAATGGTATGCTCTCTAACTTCTCTCTCATCTTTTGTGCATAAAGCATTCGATCACTTTGGCAGCGAGGACTCCACATTGCAGGACCTTTACTACGATTAAGCATCCTGAATTGAACCGATGACTCATCACTTACAATACCACTTAAACCACCTAAAGCGTCAATCTCTCTAACAAGTTGCCCTTTCGCTACACCCCCCATTGCAGGATTGCATGACATCTTTGCAATTGCTTCCAAATTCATGGTAATGAGTAGTGTTTTAGCTCCTAGCCGTGCAGCAGCGCCAGCCGCTTCGCTACCGGCATGGCCGGCACCAACTACAATTACATCGTACGTTTCTTTATTATACATTGTTTTTACTTGCTTTAGAAGAGGTGTTGAAGCACTATATAATCCTAAAATAAAAAAAGCTCTGAACTACTACTAAGTTCAGAGCTTTTTGCGATCCGGAAGGGACTCGAACCCTCGACCTCCTGCGTGACAGGCAGGCGTTCTAACCAACTGAACTACCGGACCATCTCTTTGAGAGCATCAAATATAAAGAGGTATTGCGGGCATAGTCAACACCTCTTTCATTTTTTTTAAAGCAGTTCTTTAATCGCTGACTTTAACTCGTCACTTTCTGGCTTTACGCTACTTCTGAATCTTCGTTGTAGATTGCCTTCACGGTCAATCAAAAACTTTTCAAAATTCCACTTTATGTCGCCTTCGAAATCGGGATTTGGTAATGTTGTGAGGTAACTAAATAATGCCGCTTGATCATCTCCAACAACTGATACTTTTTCAGTCATTGGAAACGTGACTCCATAATTAAGCGTACAAAATTGTTTGATGTCTTCTTCGGTACCCGGCTCCTGCCCGGCAAAGTTATTTGCTGGAAAACCAATTACAACCAAGCCTTCATCGCTATACTCTTCGTAAATAGCTTGCAAGCCTTCGTATTGAGGAGTGTAGCCGCATTTAGAAGCTACATTAACCAACAACAAAACTTTACCTTCGAATTGTTCGAGGCTCATCTTATTGCCATCGATATCAGCGAGATTAAAGTCGTAAATTGAGTTATTGATGTTTGCCATACCAGAGAATAAAACTGTTATCAGAATAGTTAGTATAATCTTCATCATGTAAAATTTGAATGATTTGTTACTCATCAAAGTTAATCTGTTTTCTATTCATTCCCATGCAGAAAAAATTTACCCCACTTTTACTAATCCTATTCTTACTCACACTCGAAACATTAAACGCTCAGATGTTTTCTGTATCGGATAGAAGAACTGAAATAACAGAACCAACGTCCATACTCCGTATAGGCACATCACTTACGCAATTCAATTATGTAGGTGATGACTCTCAAAACGGACCAGAGTTACTAAATATTGATCAACCCATACTAGTTGCTTCGTTTGAGTCAATGGGGCTTACTGCAAATGCACTTATAGGAAATAGAATTTCGGGAGTAGAAGATGGGACATTTTTCGATCTTAATTTAAAGTTTACTAATGGAATACGAATCATACGGCGTCAAAAACTACAATTTGGCATCCCTATTCAGTTAAGTACTGGATTAACTACCTCTAATGATGATTTTTATGACGACCGATTTAATCAATCTTATTTTTCAGGTGGAACCGGTTTGTTCTTAAATACTCGGCCCTCCCGTAAAATACAGGCCAACCTAGAAGGAATCATAGGCTACGGATTTAGTAATTCAAATGGGGGATTCTTTGGTGGCAACCTTACGTATTATTCTGCGAGTACACGTATTAATTGGTTAAATGCAATTGGTAGCCGAACCCTCAGCTTTGGCTATGATTATATCTTTAGGGGATATGATATTGATGTTAGCCTGTACGATTATGATCTTTCAAGCCACCAGTTCACATTAGGTATTTCACTTTGAAACCGGATAAACTACTTCTTGAGCTAGAACAATTATTAGAACAATCGGGCTATACACTTCGCAAAGAGCGTGGTTCATTCCGTGGTGCCGATTGTATAATTGAAGGTGATAAATTGGTTATGGTGAACAAAAATAAACCGGTGGAGTCACAACTTGGAACCATAGCAAAAGTATTAGGTCAAGTAGATTTGTCAGAAACATATATTAAACCCGCCGTTCGAAAAGAGTTAGAAAAATTATGGGATCGACTGGCTGTAACGCCGATTGCCGACGATAGAGATTGGGAGATGGGTTAAATGAAGCTCACTTTTTTAGGTACAGGCACATCGATGGGCGTACCTGTTGCAGGTGGATTTATGAGAGAAGAACTATTTCATGATCCCAGGAATGAACGAACGCGTTGCTCTGCATGGATACAAACCAACGAACTTTCTTTTTTAATTGATGTAGGACCAGAATATCGTATCCAAAGTATTAGAAGTGGTATCAAGAGCGTTGATTTTGTTTTAGTTACACACCAACACATGGACCACATTGGTGGACTAGATGAGCTACGAATGTACAATTACAAAAAAAAGGGCCCTATTGAAGTCTATACAACGGAAGCTGCCTGTGCATCCATCAAAAGCCGTTTTGATTATATGTTCGGAGAAGATAAATATCCCGGATCAACTTCTCTTGAACTACATGTAATTAACGAAGTAATGCGTTTTAGTGATGTTGAAATAACGCCACTACCGATTAAACACGGCTCACTTGATATTCTAGGCTTCAGAATTAACAACACCGCTTATCTCACTGATGTTAAACATATTCCAAAATCTACCTTAGAATTACTAGACGGCTGTAAAACCATAATTCTGAGTGCCCTTCGCTGGGAACCCGAACATCCAACTCATCTAACCATTCCGCAAGCTGTAGATATCATTGAACAACTTGGAATACCCGAGGCTTATCTGATCCACATGAATAGTTATGTGGATCATGAAAAAACCAATCGAAATTTACCGGCTCACATTAAACTGGCGTATGATATGCAGTCGATCCCTTTGCGTTAAAGAAACTTGTTTAAATCTTCGGCAGCTTTAAGATGCTCTACGATTTGTTTCACCCCTTGCGCTGTTTGTAGATTACAAACCAAAATTGCAGAATCGGTTTCAACAACGGCAATATTATCTACACCAACCAGCGAGATCATTTTCTCCGAACTTGATAACACTAGGTTGTTTTCTGAGGCAGCAAAACTAGCAAACATGGATTGAACTGCATTCCCAAGCTTATCTTTTTCTGCTAAGTCGTACACCGCCGACCAACTTCCAACATCGTTCCAACCGAACTCACCCGGAACCACAAATACCGACTCAGATCTCTCCATAATACCATAATCAATTGAGATGGATTCGCACCCGTGATAGAAGTCTTTGATAGCCGGTACGTGATAGTCGGTATATAACTCATCACTTGCTTTTTTCAACTCTTCAAACATATTTGGAAGATGAGATTCTATTTCACTTAGCACGGTTGATGCATTCCACACGAACATACCGCTGTTCCAAAAATACTCCCCCGATTTTAGGAATTTCTCGGCTGTGGCAAGATCCGGTTTTTCAGTAAATGCACGAACCGGATTCACTGAATGTTTACCATAAATCTCTTCAGAACTTTTATTCGCATGTATGTATCCAAAACCAGTTTCAGGTTTATCGGGGTTTATACCAATAGTAACCAGATGTTTACCTGACTGTGCTTTCTCAATTGCTGTATTCAAAATAGATAAAAAACCTTCGTTATCAGTAATATGATGATCTGCCGGAAGTACCACCATCGTAGCATCTGGATCTTTCTTATAGAGCAGTTCAGCGGCTATCGCAACACATGGCGCGGTGTTCTTGGCCACAGGTTCGCCTACAATATTTTCCTCCGGCACCTTCGGCAGCTGTTCTTTTACGATAGGAACGTAGCTTTCATTTGTAACAACCATAATTCGTTCTTGTGGAATGAGCGGTTCAATTCTCCTCGCCGTATTTTGAATCATAGTCCCTTCACCAAACAAATTCAGGAATTGCTTTGGAAGTGAGTTTGTGCTTTTTGGCCAAAAACGAGTGCCGGAGCCACCGGCCATAATTACTGCATAAACCATAACAACACTGGTTTTAATATTCTTTAATTAACTAATTTAAGGGAGCAATTTTAGACAAACTTACAGAGAAAACCGAACCTTTATTGGGTTCACTTATTATCGTAAGCTTCTCGCCATGAGCTTCGATTATATGTTTTACGATGGCAAGCCCAAGCCCTGTTCCCCCTCTTTCTCGCGATCTGGATTTATCCACTCGAAAGAATCGCTCTGTCACACGTGGGATATCTGTTTTATCAATCCCCATGCCCGTATCTTTTACGTATAAGTTAATTTTATCATCTCTTTTGTCGTTTGGCTCGATGCCAACCTCAACCTTACCGCCTTTAATGTTATATTTAATACCATTCTCTATAATGTTTACCAGTACTTGACGTATCTGGTTCTTATCTGCTCTAATCTGTAGGTTTCTATCAAACGGATGGATTATCAAGTCTACTTCTTCTTTGTCGGCCTTATACATTAGGTTTTCTACAACATCGTGGACAATTTCGTAGAGGTAGATACTTTCGATATCAGATTTAAGCTCACCGGTTTCAAGCTTCGAGATTTCCATTAAATCTTTTGTTAAGAAGATCAGGCGGTTTACGTTACGCATCGCTTTTTGCAGAAACTTCCTGTTTACCTCTTCATCTTCTAAGGCACCATTTAGTAGTGTTTCTATGAAGCCTTGGATAGCAAAAATCGGAGTTTTTAACTCGTGCGAGATATCCCCAATAAATTCCTTCCGATAATTTTCTATCCGGTTCAATCGCTGAATTTCACGTTCTACAGTTCGGCTGGATTTTATAAGATGTTTGATAATGTAATCCAGTTCATCATCATACTGGGTTCTTAGATCTTCAATCTCTTCAAATCGTTTTTTCGAGATATTTTTGGATACTCGTTCAAGTACTTTTATGCGTCTATATTGGAGTTTATACCCTACCACATAAGAGGTCAACGCGGTTGCAGCCATCACCAAGCCGGAAATCAGGAGTGATTGTTCCCATCCATGATAAAAAACATAGATTATGATAAAGCTGAGAATTGCAGAAATAAGACCGGTATAAATCGCAATTCTAAGCCCCAGCTTGTAAACGGCTCTATCTCTTCTGCTGGTTTTACTCATTCTTTAAAGCGATACCCAACACCTTTAACCGTTTCGATGTAATGGTCACCCAGTTTTTCTCTTATTTTGCGAACATGAACATCAACCGTACGGTCTACAACGTAAATGTTATCGCCCCACACTTTATTTAGCAGAGTTTGCCGATCCATTACTTTTCCTTTTCTACTTGCTAAGTAAAAGAGTAATTCGAATTCCTTCCGTGGTAACTGAAACTCCTCATCTTGGCGTTTTACGATATACCTATCTTTGTCGATTTCAAGATCATGCACTTCTAATTTGTTTACATCATCTGAAGAATCGTCGAACCGACGCATTACCGCCTTAATTCGAGAAACCAACTTTGTTGTGCTAATTGGTTTGGTGATAAAATCGTCACCGCCCTTGTTTAAACCTTCTATTTCGGTGTTTTCATCACTTCGCGCTGTTAAAAAAATGATTGGAATACGCTTCAAGTCATCATCTTTCCGCATAATTTCTACGGCTTCAAGTCCATCCATCTTTGGCATCATGATATCAAGAAGCACAAGATCCGGTTTATGTTCTTTGGCTACTTCAATTCCTTCTTTTCCGTTTTCTGCTTTAAGAACTTTAAAGCCTTCTTTTTTTAAGTTGTATTCAATTAGATCAAGGAGATCTTTTTCGTCATCAACTACAAGAATCGTTTTTTTTGCCACGATTTATCCGGTTTGTTTTAAATGAAACAATTTGGCAATGATACTAATCATAGCGTGGAAAGTATAATGAAGAAATTGTTACCTACTAAGCGGTATACAAGGCGTCGCTATTTATTCAGCAAACTAAGTGACTTCCTAATTACTGCTGATGAATCAGAAACCTCTCCGCTATTAATAACCGACATAGCCGCTTGCTCCGATTCTTTTTGTTTAAATCCGAGTGCTTGCAGTGCCTGAACCGCTTCTTCAAATACACCTGATTTTGCTCTGGATATTACAACGGAATCGCCTGTATCAAAGGCTTTTAGTTTTTCTCTCAGCTCAACAATAATACGTTCTGCTGTTTTTTTACCAATTCCCGGAACTCGTGAAAGAGCAACGGCATCTCCACCGGTGATGGCACCAATCAAGTTTGAAGCAGGAAGCCCACTTAATATCGTTAAACCAAGCTTGGGACCAACCCCTTTTACAGTTATCAGTTGCTCGAAAAGGTTTTTTTCATCTTTTGTAAAAAACCCGAATAAACGCTGATCACTGTCTGTAATGTGATGATATACCAACAGTTTAATGTCCTTGCCCGCACCTTTAAGCTGATCGATGGTTTGGCTAGATACTTCCACTTTATACCCAACCCCGTTTACATCCAAAAAAATGGTGTCTTCGGTACTTTCTTCAATATGTCCTTTAAGAAATGCGATCATGCTAAAACGGGATTATTTTCTTACTCGATCAGGATTCTGTTCTACGAAACTAGCCCAATCACCTTTTTTGTTATTCTGATGTGTTTGCTTTTTTGATGTAGGAATAGCTCTTCCATTCATCATATGGCACCATGCAACAGCTAATGCATCTGTCGCATCGTTTGATAGTTTCTCATCAGGAAGGCGAACCATCTTTTTCAACATAAATGCAACCTGATCTTTACTGGCATTTCCATTTCCGGTGATGGATTTCTTCACCACTTTAGGGAAATACTCGAAGGCTTCCAATCCGCATTGCTTTATTGCCAAAATAGCCGCAGCCTGCGCGCGGCCTAACTTTAACATCGCCTGTGGATCAACTCCATAAATCGGAGTTTCTACCGCACATTGTGTGGGTTTAATGGATTTGATGATGCCTGAAATCTGTTCAAAAATGTAATTCAGCCGGTCTGAATGATTTTCAATCTTTGCCATCCTGATCACATCACAGCGAAGGGCAATTAATTTGCCATGCTCCTCGGTAAGTACCGCGTAACCGGTAACACGCGAGCCGGGATCGATACCGAGGATGATTTCAGACATTTTAAAGTTTAATTTTTATTGGTTGAAGTGTCATTCCACGGCGTAAGCCGGAATCTTGAGTTAGAGATGATTTCTAGATTTATGCCTACAATTGAATTTGGATATATGCAATGATCAAGATCCCCGCCTTCGCGGGGATGACTTGTTAAAAAGAGTAGTTACTCCTCTCCTTCCGCATAAATTTTAGCAAGGTCGTTCATCATTTCTTCCGAAATCCCATTGGTCACAAATCCTCCATCGTGGAATAAGTTCTGCATGGTAACTTTTCGAGTCAGATCAGAGAACAATGTGAGGCAGTAATCCGCACATTCATCCGCCGATGGATTCCCCATTGGTGCTAATTTTTCGGCAAAAGTGTACATACCATCAAAACCTTTAATTCCAGAACCGGCCGAAGTTTTAGTTGGTGCCTGAGAAACCGTGTTCACTCTAATTCCACGAGGAGCGAGTCTGCTACCGTAATTTCGCGCGATGCTTTCTAACAAGGCCTTTGCATCATTCATATCCGAATACTTGCTGAAAATTCGCTGTGCACCAATGTAAGATAGTGCCACAATAGAACCGCCGTCGTTCAACAATCCACCTTCGTCGGCGTGGTGTAAAATGCGAT
The DNA here is from genome assembly GCA_965228545.1 of Balneolaceae bacterium. Taxonomy (GTDB): domain Bacteria; phylum Bacteroidota; class Rhodothermia; order Balneolales; family Balneolaceae; genus HXMU1420-13. Next base: position 2,756,484 of record OZ245822.1, on the reverse strand, counting down.
GTAAAGAAATAGCCGAAATATCCAACGATTGCTGAAACCACTTATAATTGATGTCTGTGTACTCTTTCTTTTTACGGATGTTAGGCGACATCCCAATGGCATGGAGAATAAAATCTACGCCACCGCCAAAGTGTTCTTTGGTTTTGTTTACCAAATCAACGATTTCTTCATCGCTGGTTACATCACATGGAATAATTGGCGCGCCTGTTTCTTCGCCGAGTGCATCAAGTGCTCCAAGTCGCAGTGCTATGGGTGCGTTTGATAATACAAATTCAGCGCCTTCGCGTTTGCAAGCCAATGCAATTCTCCAAGCAATACTGCGCTCATCTAAAGCGCCAAAAATAATTCCTTTTTTCCCTTTTAGTAATCCGTAACCTTCGCTCATAATGTTGTTTTGTGTGATGATTTGAACTCGACCTAAAATAGTAAACAATGTCGGTATCCTGCACTAATCAATTTCTGATTCTGATTGATACAATGCAGCCTCAAAAATCACACTAAATCTATTAAAATGACAGAAGGTTTATAAGCGCTTAGTTTACGGTATCTTCATCTACAATTAAGCCGTCTTCGATCGAAAACACCAACCATTCGTCCCCACGTTGGTTTGGCTCAATGGTATACGTTCTTAATAAACGATTATCGCCATAAACGCGAACGGTAGCCCGCGATCTATTCGAAAGTTCAGATGTTCGGCGTTTATCCCGATTAGAATAGTCGTGCACTTTATACGTATAAACAGCTTCAGAGTCGATTCTATTTATTGTGATGGTTTCCGGACCATTTCCGTTTCTATCATCTCTATCTAAGCGGGAAACGCCGTCATCACTGGTTTTTTTGTGGCGATAAGAGATATGATATCCGTCTTTTTTTATGAAATGAGCATCTAAATCCCGGGGGCGATCGGCCCAATCCAATACAATACGATATTGTTCCGGCAACAATTCAGGTGATACAGAAATTTGATTTTGGAAGACTGACCCAGCCATAATTTCGAGGTTAAAATCTGAGGTGATAAAACCTGATTTTCCGAATCGAACTTGTATCGTACCATTTACAATTTCAGTTTTAAACCGAACTTTTCCCTCACCATCCGTTCGGTAAGATTGCTCCCCGATTCCAATAAATGCGTTGCTTACGTATTCCCCGGTTAACGCATTAACAAACCGAAGGGTGAGTTCGCCGGTGTTTAATTCAATAAAAGCATCATCCGCACGATCCTGCACACCGGATGAGCCCGTTTGGGCAAATGCAAAAGTGGAATTCAAAAGAATGAGTAAAGTAAATACACTAAGTTTTTTCATGATTGCGTGCATACTCTGTTAGATGATTATTGTTCCCGACCATGCTTAAAATGAGTTACATTTAATTCTGAATATTAAATAAAATTACAGCATTGCAAGAAGTTCTTCGGGAGTAAATATTGCTAATGATGCTTTAGAGAAGTCCTTCTTATTTCGAGTCAAAATACCATCAAGATTATTGAAAATTGCAGATTGATGAAGCACCGCATCTTCATAATCAGAAAAACTAAGTGTTAAAGCGCCCTCAAGAACAGCTCGATTAACAGTTGAAACATTGAAGATCTTAAGTGTCGATTCAATGATTTTATTTGCTGTATTTTTGTCCCGCCATTTTCCAACTAAATAGTGTATAGTTGTAATACTTGTTGAGCTTACCCAGCCTGTAATAATTCCTTGTTCTGCGTTTGCCATTAACAGAGATGAATGTTCAAAAAAGGGTTCTCTGCGAATGTAAACATCCAGTAGAATATTAGTATCAAACAGGATATTCATTACTGATGCTTCTTTTCTAAATACTCTTGATAGTCTTCTTTTGAGATATCAGTACCCTCAAGAACTCCTGCTAAAGATTGGGTTATAGGCGGTAGTTCTTTATTGGAACCATCTCTCGGTGTGCTATCTATAGCTTCAAAATAATTAGCCACTAATTTCGAAACCGAAGTACCTTGTTGTTTTGCGTGCTTTTTTGCCCGATCTATCAATTCCTTATCGAGCCTTAGTGTTAATTTACCACTCATGACGTGCATTTTTAATTTTAATGTACGCCAAAAGTGTTGAAAGATAAAGTTCATGTAGTTTTTACTCGAATCAACTCTCGTAGGGATTCGAATCTAGTAAGTAAGCGACTAATTGATCTTTATTGGAATTAGCATAAATCCATTTTCTGATGTCTTGAATTTTATTGTAGTCATCTTCCCCCAACTAGCGCCGGCGACTGAAGCTAATTAAGTTCCAGGCTTTAATTTCAATCCAGATCCCCGCCTACACGGGGATGACAGCTTTAATGGAAAAGTTATTCATTTTTCCTACTTGGTTCTTAATTCATCGTCGAGAAGCTAATGGATGACAAATAGAATCTGTAATTATGAGACCGTTATCTCTTTCAGACCGGCTCAAGCGGTCAGACAGAACATGGTAAGAGGGGTATCAACTATTTAGGCTAGGCACGAGCCCAATTCATAATTTTCCATTTAAAAATTCAAAATTCCCGCAGCGACGCCTGGGGTTAAAATAATTATCCACATTACTGTTGATAAGCCCGCATTTTAACCTTATTTTTGTAGGCTCTGAAACTGACGATAAATCCTGTTTAGAAAGAATTAAGATTCATGTTTGAGAATCTATCCTCCAATTTAGATAAAGCATTCCAAAGCCTTAAAGGCGAATCGCGTATTACCGAGGTAAATATTGCCGAGACGATACGTGAAATTCGTCGTGCGTTGTTGGATGCCGATGTGAACCTGGAGGTTGCTCGTCAGTTTACCGCGGACGTTAAAGACAAAGTGCTAGGCTCCGATGTTCTCACCTCAGTAAATCCCGGTCAACAGTTCACAAAAATTGTGTACGACGAACTGGTTGCTACTTTTGGTGGCGAAAAATCGGACATCGCCACTGCTCACGTTCCGCCAACCGTAATTTTAATCGCAGGTTTACAAGGTTCGGGTAAAACCACTTTCTCCGGAAAGCTTGCCCGATATCTCAAGCAGGAGCATAAAAGGAATCCTCTTCTTGCTGCCGCCGATGTTTATCGCCCTGCTGCCGTAAACCAGTTAAAAACGCTCGCTACGTCTGTTGATGTGCCGGTGTACTCGATTGAACAAAAAGATCCTATCCGTGTAGCTAAAGAAGCCGTTTCGATGGCGAAGAGTTTAGCTTTGGATACGGTAATCATCGATACCGCCGGACGTTTATCTGTAGATGAGCAAATGATGGACGAGATTGCGAACATTAAAGACGCAATTAAGCCCGATGAAATCCTGTTTGTTGTAGATTCTATGACCGGTCAGGATGCTGTAAATACAGCAAAAGCATTCAACGATCGTATCGATTTTGACGGCGTGGTTCTTACCAAGCTGGATGGTGACACACGTGGTGGTGCTGCCCTCTCAATCAAATCGGTAGTTGATAAACCCATCAAATTTGTAAGCACCGGCGAAAAGCTGGATGCACTATCGCCGTTCTACCCTGACCGTATGGCTCAGCGTATTTTGGGGATGGGTGATGTGGTTTCTCTCGTTGAAAAAGCTCAAAAAGAATTTGATGCCCAAGAAGCAGATCGCCTGCAAAAACGCATCAGCTCTGAAAAATTCGATCTGGAAGATTTCTGGATCAAATTCAAAAGATCAAAAAGATGGGGAACTTTACCGACCTCGTCTCGATGATCCCCGGCGCCAGCAAAGCAATAGAAAATGCAGATCTCAGTGATGACGCTTTTAAGCCCATCGAAGCCATAATCTATTCTATGACGCCGGAAGAGCGTCAGAACCCAGGAATACTCAACGGAAGCAGACGCCGACGAATAGCCCAAGGTTCTGGCACCACTGTTCGAGAGATCAATGATCTCATCAAACAGTTTGAACAAATGAAAAAGATGATGAAGACCATGTCCAAAATGGGCAAAATGGGTAGAGCCATGCAAGGTCTTAAGAGTCTGCCATTTGGCAAGTAGAAATTGACATACTGAGAGCGTAGCCTGACTCCCTTAATTGGGATGTCATGTCGAGTGAAAACGAGACCTCTGTAAAAGCACTAGAAGTGAGAACAGATTTCTCATCCCGCATTCGCAGGATTCGAAATGACAAATAGCTAGCTACACTCACAAAGAATAGACTAGATAACAACATAACTCACTGGAGATAACCATTGATTAAAATCAGACTTCAACGTAAAGGGCGTATTCGTCGTCCTATTTATCATATCGTAGTTGCCGATAGCCGTTCGCCACGTGATGGCCGTATTATTGAGCAAGTTGGACGATTTGATGGCGTTACCGAAAAGAAAGAGACCATACTGAACGAAGATCGTATCATGTATTGGTTAGATACCGGCGCACAGCCAACCGACTCTGTTCGTAAAATACTACGCACCGAAGGTGTACTATACAAGAGACACCTAAAAATGTGGGGCAAAAGCGACGAAGAAATCGAAGCTGCAATGGAAGAGTGGAAAGCTTACCGCGATTCTAAGAAAGGTGACGAAGTAACTCGCCGCGATCAGGTTAAAGCTGCTTTAGCTGCAGAGGAAAAAGAATTCAAAAAGCAGGTTGAGACAAAAGTTGCCACAGCCGCTGCCGAAATTGCATCAGAACAAGAAGATGCAGCCGAAGTGGAAGAAGTAGAAGCAGAAGTTGCAGAAGAAGTAACTGAAGAAGCGCCTGCTGCCGAAGAAGTAGTAGAAGAAACTACCGCGGAAGAGGAAACTACTGAAGAAGAAGCACCTGTAGAAGAAGCCTCTGCTGAAGAAACTAAAGAAGAAGAAGTTGCTGAAAAGCCTGCTGAGGAAGCTAAAGTAGAAGAAGTGGCTAAAACTTCTGTAGATATGACTGCAAAAGAAGCTGCTGATCACATTTCCAATACCGATCTTGCTGATCTAGAAGGATTTGTTACCGATGCTGAAGAGCGCAAAACTGTGCTTGCAGCCTGGGAAGCCAAAAAAGCAGACTAAAAAATTAAGGCTCCTATGGTTGCAGGTGCCGGTACATCACCTTTTTCCTCGATCGGGTTTATTGCCCGTTCGCACGGACTTAAAGGCGAGCTGAAGATTCAGACAGAAGCGATAGCTCCCGAAGAGTTCACGAAACTTGATTTGGTGTATTTGCAAAACAACCGTGGAGATTACTATCCGTGTCGAGTTTCTCATGTGAGAAGTGAAGGTGCGGATGGCCGTTTTTCGTTCTTTGTACATTTTGACCATATCGCTGATCGTAGTGCTGCCGAAGCCCTTCGAGGTAAGACGATTTATGTTGAACATAATATCGCTGAGCAATTACAACTCTCCCTCGAGGCAGAAGCAAGCTACATTGATTTCGAAGTCATTGACTCAAATAATCAATCAAAAGGTTTAGTTATAGATGAACTGGATAATGGAGCACAAATAGTTATTGTTGTGGCTACTACTTCAGGCTCGTTAATGATTCCGGTGGTTGATCAATTTGTGGAATCGATCGATGAAGCATTAACTACGATACGGTGTAGAAACTTAGACTTGCTGGAGGATTAACATCATGCGAATAGACATTATTTCCTCAGTTCCGGCATTGCTTGAAGGCCCACTCAACCACAGCATTGTACAACGTGCACGTGATAATAACTTAGTGGAAATTCATATTCATGATTTAAGAGACTACACCGAAAACAAGCACAAAAAAGTGGATGATTACCCCTATGGCGGAGATGCCGGAATGGTGTTAACTCCACAACCCATTTTTAGTTGTATCGAGCATCTAACATCTCAAAGAGAGTATGATGAACTCATTTTTACAGCTGCAGATGGCAAAGTGTTTGATCAGGGTGATGCTAATGAGCTTTCGTTAAAAACAAATCTCATAATCCTTTGTGGGCATTATAAAGGAGTGGATCAGCGAGTAAGAGATGCATTAATCACTAAAGAATATTCAATTGGTGATGTAGTGCTTTCAGGTGGTGAGTTACCCGCAATGGTTATTACCGATGCTATTGTGCGTTTACTACCCGGGGCCATTGGCGATGCTGAAAGTGCACTCAAAGATTCCTTTCAAGACGGAATGTTGGAAGCGCCTGTGTATACGAGGCCAGCCAGTTTTAAAGGAATGGATGTGCCGGAAGTATTACGCTCGGGTAATTTCAAAAAAATTGAAGCCTGGCAACAAAAGCAATCTCTTAAGAAAACAAAAGAACGACGACCGGATTTATTTAATCAGATTAAGAAAGAATATTAACATATCAATCCTGCATGGGCGGGATTAAACAATAAGAACCATGGATAAGCTAAAATTAGTTGAACAATCGCTCGTAGGTGAAGGCCTACCTGAATTCATCGCCGGCGATACAGTGAATATTCACTATCGGGTAAAGGAAGGTGAAAAGGAAAGAATTCAGCAATATCAAGGGGTTGTTATTGCCATGCGTGGCAGTGGCCCTAACCGCACATTTACTGTACGTAAAATGAGTGGTAACATTGGTGTTGAGCGTATTTTCCCGTTCAATTCCCCTTTTATTGCACAAGTAGAAGTTAAACGTCGTGGTAAAGTGCGTCGTGCTAAATTATTCTACTTACGTGAATTGCGCGGTAAAGCTGCTCGTATTCAAGAGCGCGATACCAAAGGCAAGAAGAAGTAATCTTACGATTACATCAGAATGTTAGATCAGCTCAAAACCTTTAATCAGGTTTTGGGCTACTTGCATTTTACTCCCTCACACTTACTTACCAAGAAATTTTACCATGAATATTATACTATTCGGTCCTCCCGGCGCCGGAAAAGGTACACAAGCCGCCAAATTGGTTGAGGAATACAAACTCCCTCACCTTTCTACCGGAAATATTTTCAGGGCTGCTATTAAAAACGAAACTCCCGTTGGCTTAAAAGCAAAATCATTCATCGATGCGGGTGAACTCGTTCCTGATCAGGTAGTAGTGGATATAGTTGCGGAGGCCCTCGAAGACGACATCTATGCAAATGGCTGTATTTTTGATGGTTTTCCTCGAACGGTTTTTCAAGCCGAATCGCTCGATAAAATACTTGAAAAGCACGGTACCGGAGATGCTCAAGTAATTGCACTAACCGTACCCGAAGAAGAACTCATTCGCCGAGTGCTTTCCAGAGGGGAAGGTAGAAGCGATGATACCGAAGAAAGTCTTAAGAATCGTTTAAAAGTGTATCAGAAAGAAACTTCTCCGGTATTGGCACATTATGCGAATCGCGGTCAGGCAAAAATTATAGAAGGCACCGGTGATGTTAACGACATCTTTAACCGCATAAAAGCGGCTCTTTCATAACACACTTTCTAAGCCCTCACATCGAGGGCTTTTTTATTTCAATTCTTCTAGCAAATTTTGGGTAGCAGGAATAGCTCCTTGATTTACAGCCTGATCCAATGCTTTAAGTAAGTTCGATATGGCCTGTAATTCGTTTATATACCAACTCTTGAATGCTTCCCGGCTTATCTGATTGGAAAATACATATTCTTGTGTGCGCAGTTCGAGTGTGTTTAACCGGCGTTGTACTCTTGTTATTAAATTTGAACCTTCATCAAGATTTCTAAAATACTGCGGAGTAATTACCGAGAAGTTTTGCTCTTCAAATCCTGCCCTGATAATCAGTTGATTGTTCACAAAATTCAAATTCCGACGAACTCGGATTTCAAAATCCTCGCCAGTTGTGGCTTGTACAATTAACGTATCAATTTGGGTTTGTAAACGAGCAATTTTGGCTGAACCTACTTCCAAATTCATCAGAAAGGTTTCGTAGTATCTTATTTGGTTTTCCTTAAGCTTTCGATCTTCTTTTACTGTATCTAAATAGAAAGCACCCGAAACACTTATGAAAACTACCAGAAATTCAGCTACCAAAAATGGCCATGCTCGTTGTTGTCTGCGTCTCATGTCAACACATCAAAAAGGTAGTTGAAGAAATAATAAGGCTGCTAAGGCTCCGCCGATAATTGGACCAACAACGGGAATCCAACTGTACGACCAATCGCTGCTCCCTTTCCCTTTAATGGGTAATAAAAAGTGTGCAATACGCGGACCTAAATCACGCGCAGGATTTATCGCGTACCCGGTTGTGCCGCCTAACGACATCCCAATAACCACAACAAGTAAGGCTACAGGAAGTGCGTCTAATGCTCCTAATCCCACTTCGGGTGCTGCCATATACAACACTCCTAAAACCAACACGAAAGTACCGAGCGCTTCCGAAATCAAATTCGAAATGGTGTTTCGAATGGCCGGCGCAGTACTAAAAGTGGCAAGTTTTAGATCCGCTTCTTCAGTCATATCATAATGATCTTTATAATGCAGCCAAACAAAAGCACCACCTAAAATGGCACCAAGCATTTGTGCTAAGATGTAGCCAAGTACCAAATCCCATGAGAATTTTCCTGCCAGCGCCAACCCAATGGTTACCGCAGGATTAATGTGCGCACCACTAATTCCGGCAACAACAAATACGGCAACAAATACCGAAAAACCCCAGGCTAAGGTTATAACTACCCATCCGGCACCATTGCCTTTTGTATCTTTTAATACCACGTTGGCTACCACGCCATTTCCTAAAAAAATGAGTAAGAATGTGCCTAATATTTCACCTAAATATGCTTCCATTTTATTCTGTTAAGTTAGTGTATACTCTTTAGCGAGTGCTTTAAATTCTGAGACTTCCTGATCAATCCACGCCTGATCTTTGCCTAATTCCCGCGCGAGATACTGAGCTACTAGTTCAGCTGAATCTAAGGCAGCTTGAGCATCTAGTAATAACATTCGGGTTCTTCGCGATAAAATATCATCAATAGTTATGGCCATTTCGTTATTTATGGCCCAAACGATTTCGGCTTTCAAGTAGGGTAAATTAGGATGGATACGTTCACCCAGTTCCGGCTCTTCTTTTATTAATCGATCAACTCCCACACGATCTGATCCATACACATGCAGATGATTATTCATATCAACATTTTTAAGCCAACCGTGAATTCGTAGATTTTCCGTAACACATGGCGTTTCCTGCAAACCTGCAACCAATACCGCCTGATCGATGGTATCCTCGGCCATTTTGCGATAGGTAGTCCATTTTCCGCCGGTTATGGTAACCAATCCAGATTCATTCACTTGCAGATGGTGACTTCGTGAAATTTGAGCTGTAGATTTAGACTCATCAGGTTTTACCAATGGACGTAATCCGGCGAATACACTTTTCACATCCTCTCTGGTTGGATCTTTTGATAAATACCTAGCCGCATGACGTAGCACAAATTCAATTTCCTCTTCTAAGGCACGAGGCTCTAAATCAGGTTTATCAATCGGGGTATCGGTAGTACCAACTAATGCTTTTCCATGCCAAGGAACGGCAAAAAGAACGCGCCCGTCATCGGTATGTGGTACCATAATAGCTGCATCGCCGGGGAGAAATTCTTTATCCAATACTAAGTGAATCCCCTGAGCGCATTGTATGATATTGTTATGCTCCTCGTCATCCATTTTCATAATGGAATCGGTAAAAATCCCAGTCGCATTTATCACAACACGTGCATTGATGTTTAACTTTTCCCCATCGATCATATCCATTGCTTCAACTCCGGTTACTAAGCCTGAAGTGTTTTTCAACAGATTGGTCACTTTCATATAATTGATAGGCAATGCTCCATGATCTGCAGCTGTTTGAGCAAGATTTAACGCCAGGCGCGCATCATCAAATTGTCCATCATAGTACATTGTGCCACCAAGCAAGCCATCCGTTTCCAGCGTGGGAATTTTCTCTAACGTTTCCTTCTCCGAAAGACTTTTTGATTTTTTGATGTTCAGCTTACCCGCTAATACATCGTACACTTTCATGCCAACCCCGTAAAATGGCCCGCTCCACCACTTATAGCTTGGCACAATAAAAGATTGGTGACTCACTAAATGAGGGGCATTCTGAATAAGCAATCCTCGTTCTTTCAACGCTTCTATCACCAACGAAACATCCCCTTGCTGTAGATAGCGAACCCCACCATGTACAAGTTTTGTGCTCCGGCTTGATGTTCCTTTAGCAAAGTCATGCATGTCTAACAACACGGTTGAATAACCCCGCGAAGCTGCGTCAACAGCACAACCTAATCCGGTAGCACCTCCACCAATAATTACTACATCCCAGTATTCATCTTTCTCTTTTAGTGTTTGTAAATAAGTAGTTCTATTCATGGTTTGGCTGTTTTAAACTCGATGTCGTTCCGTAGTTAGTGTTGATCGTAGTTTGATATTTAAGAATTTTCATCATTCGTAAACTTCCTCACTTTCCGACCTCCTCTGTCTCCTCCTACATTAGGAGGAGGACTCGTTGTTATAATTCGAAACAATCTAAAAGTGCCACCTTCTATCATAAACCTAAATTCTATCTTTAACTCCCAATCTATCCACAAAGTCCTTCCCTTTAGCAAGGGGGAGACAGATGGGGTCAAAAATCACTCAATCCAACCTTTGCTTTTTTCAACGGCTTTATTCCATTTGTGTAACAAAGCTTTTGCTTGGTCTTCGCTCATCTTCGGTTCAAAGCGAGTGTCTTCTTGCCATTGTTGGCTGGTTTCGTTGGTATCTTTCCAGAATCCGACAGCTAATCCTGCCAGATATGCCGCACCTAATGCCGTGGTTTCCAAAACTTTTGGTCGAACAATCGGAATTTGTAAAATATCAGACTGAAATTGCATTAAGGTATCGTTAACCGTTGCGCCGCCATCAACCCGGAGTTCTTTGATGGTGATTACGGAATCGGCTTCCATCGCCGAAAGTACATCCTTTACTTGGTAAGCAATTCCTTCGAGAGCAGCACGGGCGATATGACCGGCAGTTGTACCTCGAGTTAATCCAAACATTGATCCCCGGGCACGTTGATCCCAGTGTGGAGCTCCTAATCCAGCAAAGGCCGGCACTAAATACACGCCTCCGTTATCTTTTTCTGATAAAGCCAGTTTTTCAATATCACTGGATGATTTTATGATACCCAATCCATCCCGCAACCATTGCACCACTGCGCCGGCTATAAAAATACTACCTTCGAGTGCGTACGTAGTTTTACCGTTAATTCCATAACCAATGGTGGTTAATAAATTATTTTCAGATGGAATTGCTTCCTCACCGGTGTTAAACATGATAAATGATCCGGTTCCATAGGTATTTTTTAGCATTCCGGGATCTAAACACATCTGCCCAAACATGGCCGCTTGTTGATCTCCTGCAATTCCGGCTATGGGTACTTCGTGTGCAAAAATTGTGGTTTTGGTATGTCCATACACCTCACTGGAGCTTTTCACTTCGGGTAACATACTTTCCGGAATATTCATTAAATCCAGCAATTCTGTATCCCACTTTCCCTCACGAATGTTATAGAGCATAGTACGCGAAGCATTGGTTACATCGGTAACATGCTTTTCGCCATCGGTAAAATTCCATACCAGCCACGAATCAATGGTACCGAAAGCGAGTTTACCCTGCTCGGCTTTTTCTCGGGCTCCATCCACATTTTCGAGAATCCATCGAACTTTTGTGCCCGAAAAATAACTATCGATAATAAGTCCGGTTTTCGCTTTTACTTTTTCTGTCCAGCCTTGCTCGCGAAGCGAATCGCAATAATCTGAGGTTCTACGATCTTGCCAAACAATGGCATTATATACTGGTTTACCGGTTTCCCGATCCCAAAATACGGTGGTTTCGCGTTGGTTGGTTATTCCAATAGCGGCAATATTTTTTCCATTCGCTCCAACAGCAGAAATAGCTTCGGCCACCACACCGGCTTGTGTTTTCCAAATTTCTCTTGGGTCGTGTTCTACCCATCCATCGTGTGGAAAGTGCTGTTTAAATTCTTTTTGTGCAACGGATTGGATGTTGCCGGAATGATCGAACACAATAGCTCGTGAACTTGTAGTGCCTTGATCGATTGCTAGGATAAACTCTTTACTCATTGATGACTCCATTAATTTTACCTCGAGAATATGATCTAAAATGGAGTCATTCTCAAATTATGTCTGTAATTACAACGAGTTAGTTTTTTAACTCTTCTAACGCTTTACGAAAAGCTTCTGCCCCACAATTATAAACATACTCAGCTTTCCAAAATTCGAAGGTTCCACAGGTTCTACGCGGAATATTCACCAAAATATCGGGTGGATAGACCTGAATCATGAGCTCTTTTAATCGATCTTGAGTTAATGTAAACGTACTTTCCATTAATTCGAAAACAGAAAGTGAATCTCCTTTTTTAGTCTGAATCTGTGTTTTTTGCAGGATGTTATCCGGAATAAGCTGCTCATACCATTTCTGTGATTCTTCCTCATCTTTTACGATTTCATCAATCAATGGAGTACCAAGTGCATTTAAATCTACCGCAATTAACGTGGCGTCTTCTCTTTTTTTCATGATGTTTAGCGGCAATGGATTTACGATTCCTCCATCTACCAACAATCGTTTAGAATCCTCTACTGGTACAAAAACTCCGGGAATAGACACCGAGGCTCTAAGTGCTTTGTATAAATCTCCTTTATTGAATTTCACTTCTTTTCCTGATCGTACATCAGTGGCTATGGCAGTGAATGGAATGCTAAAATCTTGAATGTTTAAATCGCCGGTCATTTCGCGGTGTTTTGCGAATATTTTTTCCCCTTTTACAAATCCTTCTTTTTTAAAAGTGAAATCGGTGAGTTCAAATACTTGATTTCTATCCAGCGTAAATAGCCAATCTTTATATTCTTTTAGCTGTCCAGCAGCATAAATTCCACCAATTACAGCGCCCATCGAACAGCCAACAATTTCTACAATTTCATGACCCGTTTTCTCTAGTTCATCAATTACTGCGATATGCCCTATTCCACGGGCTCCGCCACTTCCCAGAACTAATTGAATCTTCTTCTTCATTGATTTATCGTTTTTTCTATTCCAAATACTTTTCACTTACTACACATTGTACACCAATTTCTTGGTGGACCCAATCCTTCTGCTTCATCTGTTAAACAGGTTTCATTGGGGCAATTGGTTGTATAAGCCACCGGTAATGTATTCATGTATTCTTTCTCGCAAAAGGTATTTACCGTGTATGTATTAATGGATATATCTCTTTTTTGCCATTTATCTACAAAGCTAGGCGTAACCAAACACAAGTTTGGTTCTATGATACTAGCCCCATTCTTTTTGATGATATAATGTGCTCCAAGCAACGCCGCTCTGGCTGCCCATTTACTTTTTGGTGAATCGCTATGCACTCCAAATGCTGTTACAATGTGATCTGATCTCGATCGAAGTTCTGATAACATTTCCGGAAAAAAAGTAGAAACAAAAAAGAAGTCGTAAATCATTGCGCCAATTTCTTGTTCCTGAGCTTTAACAATGGCCATTAGTGCAACTGCAGCTTCTTCCGTTTGATCCCCGCTTGGTTTAAAATCTAATTCTACTAGAAATGAATAGCTTTCATCAAACGCCAATGTTTTTAAAGAATCGACTAACTGGGCAAGGGATGTAAGTTCAATCCTACCAAACGTGGTATCTCTTAATGTTAAGCTCGATAGTTCAGTTGAGGTAAAATCTGAGAATAATCGCTTTTCGGGATAATTTAACACCCGATTTACATAATCATCATGAAAGAGATACAACTTACCATCTTTACTCATCATCACATCCACTTCAATGGCGGTAACCTCATTGTTTCTGATGTTATGAAGTACCGTTTCTACGGTATTTTCAGGTCCAAAAGCATAGCCTCCACGATGGGCAAATCGAAGTTCTTTAAAATTAGATGGATGAAATAAGCTGGTAGGCTCAAATTGGCGAACAGGTTTATTAACTTGTTGTTGGTAATGGATAAATCCAAAGAGTATTACCGTTGAAATAATAAAAAGGATAATCACCCAAGTTTTTTTCATAAACCGAAGGTAGTAATTAGCCAGAGTGGATGCTTACTATTTCGTTCAAAATCAGAGGGCAACGTTCAATGTTGATGTATGTACAAACTTAGAATAATGAAGATCCCAAATCGTAATTCTTAATTCGTTACTCTCTATTCAAAAGTCTACATCACCTTCAAAATCGCATTCTTCACATCGATCAAACTGTCAACTTGTGCAAACTGATCCGCATTTTGTCCATAAACCATCAATGGCACCGCATTTCGTGTATGGGTTTTTACTGAAAGATCTTCCAGATTTCCATGATCGCTGGTGATTACGAGGGTATCCCTACTTTTCATGTGCTTTAAAATATGAACTAAAAATTCATCCAAAGGTTTAAGCACGCGTTCGGCGTCTTCTTCACTTTTATTATGGCCGGCTTTATCGGTGAGATAATACTCATACAACACTAAATCATACTCTGGCACAATATTTAATAAGCGCTGAGCAGCATCGGTTGCAGTGATTTTTGGGATGTCGATGTTTAACCGATCTCGCCAGGCATTTTGAACTATTTCTGCCGTGAGCGCTTCTTCATTTTCAATTTCTTTGATGGAATTGAGTCGAAGATTTGCTGCTTTTGTCATTAAAGTAGTGCAACTCCAACGATTTCTCTTTTTGGCGAATTCGAAAAAAATGGGCGGATAGGCATTCATGAAATACGGAGTTTTTCCTGCATCCTGCACCGCATGAAAAATGCTCTGTTTTTTTAACAATGGCTTGATTCCCGAATGCGGATATGGCCCAAAATGTTTTCCGATTTCTTTACTGGCATTCACTCCGGTAAATAAGGTGGTCTGACCGGTTCCACTTTGGGGCAATCCTTCCACATCAAGATTTGCATCAATGGGCTTAAACAGATGATTCTCCTGCATGATTACTTTCGGATCCTCATAAAAATATCCATCCGATAGTATTTGAAAGCTCTCATACGTTGATTCGAAAAAAGGATTTTCAGCTCCTCGTTTTCCTAATCCAACTCCATCAACAAAAAGAAAAATTACCGCCAAACTACTTCTCCAATATCAGTGTAACCGGACCATCATTTACGAGATGTACATCCATCATAGCTCCAAATTTTCCGCCTTGTATATTTAGCGATGAGTTTGATTGAAAGTACTCAATCATCTGATCATACATTGGTTCCGCTTTCTCAGGTCGTGCAGCTGCTATAAAACTAGGGCGGGTTCCTTTTCGGGCATCGCCATACAAAGTGAATTGAGAAACAACCAGAATTCCACCTTCCACATCACTCACCGATCGATTCATTTTCCCCTCATCATCTTCGAAAATTCTAAGTTTTAGAATCTTTTCACACATCCATTTCAGTTGATCATCGGTATCATCTTCGTGGATGCCCACCAGTAAAAGAAGTCCTTGCTCGATGGCACCGGTTATCTCGTTACCCACGGTAACACTTGCTTCTTTCACGCGCTGAACTACAATTTTCATAGGGGATATTTATGTGGATTACTTTGTGGATAGCTGTCGAATAACATTGGGATAATTCAAACTGCCAAAAGTTCTGAACAAGTTTCCACAAAGTTCTGATCTAATCAACATCCAAAAAGAATAACTTTTGATGTTAACAGAATTTCTGTGTCGATTATGTGCAATGCTTGTGTGTATGTGGAGAACATTTTTAAAATTTCTGTAAGTAGTTAAAAATAAGCGTTCACTTTTCAACAATAGTATCCACAAGATGCTGTCAAGTTTTGTTCAAAAAAATGAAAAGTTTGTTATCCACAAATCCACACTGCCTAATACTATATACTAAATTTAAAAATCTCATCATGTTTGTAAGAAAGGGTGTGGAAAAGATTTAGAAATTCATCCCTTTACACTCTTTGAAGAATCTTATATTTCTGAGAAGAAATTTTTGAATGAATGAACAGAAAATTCCCAATCGGTACTTTTGATCTAAAAGCAGTTTTTACCCAGCAAAACGTTCCTGAATTAATTGATGAGATAAAAGCACTTCCTAAAAAAATTCAGAATGAGCTGTACTACGCAGAAGTTGATCAACTAAACACTCCCTACCGCGAAGGTGGTTGGACGGTTAAGCAAGTAGTTCATCACATCGGCGACAGCCACATGAATGCACTCATGCGATTTAAGTTAGCGTTGACCGAAGATAATCCCACGATTAAGCCATACGATGAACTTGCCTGGTCGGAAACGGCTGATTATGTAAAAGTTCCCATTCAGGATTCTGTAGATTTTATTTCGATCATTCACAAAAAGTGGGGAGCAATTTTAGACGATATGACTGATGCTGATTTTGCCAGAACCTTTGTTCATCCCGAAGGAAATTATCCTACCGATTTACTCCACACATTAGCCATGTATGTTTGGCATGGCAATCATCACTTAGCTCACATAAAATTAGTTACCAATCCACAATGACAAAGAAATCCATCACCTACAAAGACGCCGGCGTTGACATTAAAGCCGGAGAAGAACTTGTGAATTCCATCAAAGGGATGGTAAAAGAAACCCATAGCGATGCTGTGTTATCCAATATTGGTGGATTTGGTGGTTTCTTTAAACCGGATCTGGGTGCGTTTAAAAATCCCGTGTTCGTGAGTTCGGTGGATGGTGTGGGCACTAAGTTGATCGTAGCCTTTAAAGCCGGCAAATACGATACCGTAGGACAGTGTTTGGTAAACCATTGCATTAACGACATTGCCGTGTGCGGAGCCACTCCGCTTTTCTTTTTGGATTACTTTTCTACCGGAAAACTGGAGCAGCATGTAGGAGTGGAAGTGATCCGTGGATTTGCAATCGCCTGTAAAGAAAACGGTGTAGCTTTGATTGGAGGCGAAACTGCAGAAATGCCTGATATTTACGGTGAAGGGGAATTCGATCTGGCCGGAACCATTGTGGGCATTGTAGATGAAGACCAAGTGATTAACGGATCCGGAATTACCGAAGGAAATGTGTTGATCGGATTTAAAAGTTCAGGCTTACATACCAATGGCTATTCTCTAGCCCGAAAAGTGTTGTTTAGCAAATACGATGTAAACGACTATGTAGAAGAATTAGGCAGTACCATAGCCGAAGAATTACTACAGGTCCACCGCTCCTATTTACCGATCATTTCTGCTTTAAAAGGCATGGATGGCGTAAACGGATTTTCCCACATTACCGGAGGTGGGATGGTTGGCAACACTAAACGCATTTTACCCGAAAGCTTGGCTTTGGATATTAACTGGGATGCCTGGGAACGTCCGCCTGTGTACAAGCTCATACAGGAAATTGGCAACGTCCCCGAAGAAGACATGCAAGCTACCTTCAATCTTGGAATTGGCTTAGTCGCCGTTGTTGCCGCCGATCAGGTGGAAGCGGTAAAAGTTAAAGCTGCTGAACTGGGAGAAGAGGTTTTTGAGGTGGGAAGGGTTGTTTAAAGCCTCAAGATCAATTAATAACCATATTTTTGATATTGGATTGTAATACTAAGCACTTTTTAGTACTGTTTAGGAACTGTTATTTTGAATTATGATCACCAAAGAAAAACTAAAGAAACATATAGAGAGTTTTCCGGATGAGCTGTCGATTGATGAATTAATTGACAGATTGGTTTTTTTTGAAAAACTCGAGGAAAGAATAGCACAATCTGAGTTAGGTGAAACTATATCGGAAGATGTTGTTAAAGAAGAAATGAAATCGTGGTTCGATTAAACTGGGTTTTAACAGCATTTTAGCAGCCGATCAGGTGGATGCGGTAAAAGCAAAAGCTGCTGAGTTGGGTGAAGAGGTTTTTGAGGTGGTGAGGGTTATTAAGACTTGTCAATTAAGAATAGGGTAACGGATCCGTATAAGCCCAGTGCGGTTGGTTAGAGTTTTCAATTTTCTACTTCTTGTTCCCAAGTAACAAATGCCACCGCATTGGGTTTATACAATGTTAGCCAAAGTAATTTTTAAAATACCTGGGAATTAGACTTTGAAAGTTCTCAGTTAAACTCCAAGGATGCTCTGAAAAAGAGGACTTATGATCACCTCTACCTCTGGTCATCATGCCCATCCGAAACTCTCCATTCACAAAAGTTGGTAGTATTGACATTGATTCGATTAAAGTCGCGGGATTATCATCATGCATAGGATCAGTATATGCTAAATGTGCTGAAGCTTTATTTCTAAAGTGTCTTACAGGCACTAATTCTGGAATGGAGTCCAGATATTTTTTTTGTTCAGTCTTCAACTCTGCAATTAGATCCTTATCATCAGCTAAGTACTCAGGAAGGACCCCTTTCTTATTTAAAAACTTCACAAGGCCGCAACATCTTGCATAGTTGATGAGATTTATTGAATACCAATGAAAAAGATTTACAGCTTGCGCATCTACCTGATTTAGCTCTCCGCTCATCGAGAAACTAGACTTTTTAAAAATTTCAATTCTTTCCTTCGATGCGTCAGGATATCTTAACTCCCAATAGTTTTCTTGAAGTGAATTAATATTATTATAAGTCATGAATATCCCTTCAAGTAATTGCGGGATAGAATGAAAATTGGTGATTGTAGATACTCCAGGTACTATCTTAATATTATCTATATGGTCAAGTTCCATTTTATTTTGGCTAACATAAGCATAACACTCACTTTGTTCATGTTATCCCAGTATCCTCTTTAAGTTTTATTCATGTTTTACTGTGTAATTACAGGAGTAAAATGATGTTTGTTCGCATTTAATATAATTGCGATAACGGTTTTATCCCCTTCATTTAAATACTCCCCCGAAGAACGGGCTAATTCAATAAAAGCACAAGGCTTAGTGGTTGGGTAGCCGGAGGAATGGGATTCAATATTCAATATCCAATAAGGAACATTCAATAAACAAGTGAATTCCTCTCATACCAGTCCTTTGTGTTCTCAGTGAACTCTGTGGTTAAACTGAGATTCTAACATGGGTAAATCGATAAAACTTCTTTTATTCCTTTATTCTTACCAAAACGTACTGGCACCATTCCCATATCGAAAAAACTAGATGATGAAAATTTGAAGGCACCCACTACTCAAATAATTAGTAGTGTTTTCACCTATCTTTCGGGATGCGTAAAAAAGCTTGGTTACAAATAGCGGTAATTGGTTGTTTTATCATCGCCATCACTCATGTGGGCATCGCGATTGTTGGCGGTGATTGGTATGTTTTTTTTGGAGCCGGACAACAAATGGCCGATTTGGATGCCTCAGGGAGTTGGTATCCGTTTACCCTTACAATGATCATTGCATTGGTGTTTTTGATCTGGGGATGTTACGCATTATCGGCAATTGGCGAGATCAGAAGATTGCCGCTACAGAAAACGGCGTTAGGAATAATTTCAGCAATATTACTTCTGAGAGGCTTGTCTGGATTCGTATTGCCTTTTGTAAGCAATCACCCTTTTATCCTGCAAAACTCTATTTTTTTTGGATAATTACTTCGACAATAAGTACAGGTATGGGCGGACTATTTTTGAAGGGGTTGATCGGGATGAAAAAGTAACTCGTTTATTTCAAGTGACTTTTAATATCCATTCGTTCGTGAAGTATTCTAACTATTTCCACAATGTCATCATCTATCTTTCGGTAAAAGATAAGGTGTGATTTAATTTTAGTTACTCGATAGTATTTTCGAGTGTGTTCAATGGATTTACCTTGTAAGTAATTATCCGCTATAGATTCTATTTCACTATGTAATAAATGGTAGTATCTGTCGGCTTGTTCTTTTGACCATTTACTATAGGTATATATCCAAATATTATTTAAATCCTCATTAGCTTTTGCACTTATCCGATATTGGTTTTTACTCATAAGTGCTTTCGATGCAATTCAGATAGATTCTTTTCAGCATCGAAATCTTCTATAAACCCACTTTCTTCGCCTAACTCGAGTGCTTTAATTAACTCTCTTTCTTTCTTTTCTTCACGTTCTAATAATCTAAGCGCGGAACGAATAACTTCGCTAACCGACCCATATCTGCCGGACTGAACTTCTTCTCTAATGAATTCTTCAAAATGACTTCCAAGTGATATCGATGTGTTTTTAGCCATGACAAATATTTTTTGATAACAAATTACCAAAAATTGGTATCAAATCAATTCTGGACTTTGTGACTGGAATCAAGGGAGTGATTCATCAATTATTCCACAATATAATCACTCAAACATCCCTTCCAATCCCAAATACTCTGTTTCCACAAAAAAGATATTCCATTGGCCGTATTCGTAGTTGCCCAGGTTTTCGGCGCGACTAAAAAAGAAGTACTTGCCATCCCGCGAAAAACGTGGACTACTTTCTTCATTTTCGGTATTTATCAAAGCACCCATAGGTTGAGCTCTACTCCATCCGGTTTCGGTTTTTTTGCTAACAAATAAATCCTCGCCACCTCCACTATTTGGAATACCATAGCTATTGAATACCAGGTAGTTTCCATCGGGAGAAATGACAGCGGAATACACCCAGAACTTTTCATCCTCAAAAATTCCGGTTACTTCTTCCGGCTCGGTAAAAGTAGTTCCATCAAATTGGGTGGTATAAAGTTTGATGCTTTCCGAGCCACGCATCATGGTGGTGAAGTAAAAGGTGCGATTGTCGTTCGTGAAAAAGAAATTGTTATTGGATGATGGCCATTGTTCGCCTTCTTCCTGAACCGCATTAATGGGTTCAGGTAAAGGAGTTGGTTCGCTCCAACCATCTCCTTCTCTTTCCATCATCCAAACATTCATATCAAAATTACCCAGATTCGGTTTACCGGGTATTGGTCTTTCCGATCCAAAAAACAAATATTTGCCATCCGGGGTAATGTGGGCGGTTTCGTCTCTATCGGTAGAAAATTGTGCTAATGTTGGGTTCGACCAGCTGCCGTTTAAAAACTCACTTTGATAGATCTGCTGCTTCTCGTCTGGCGCCCTTCGTGTGAAATAAATACTTCGTCCATTGGTAGAAAAGGTTAATTCGAACTCGCTGTTTTCTGCGGTTGAGATCACTCCCTCTCCAAACAGAGTAGGTGTTGAAACGGTTGTAGTAGAATAGTTTACTGCAGGATTTGAATCGGGAGAACTGCAGCCAACAGTGCTGGCAAAGAGTAGAATGGCTAGAAAAGAATACGGTTTCATAAGTGTGTTATTAAAGATGGGTGACCTTTAGAATAACACGTTGTGAACTCGCTTTATCCGTTTTAAGGTATGCGGTACATAATAAACCGCTAAAGAAAGTGAAGAGCAATATCGATGGAAATTATATCGCTCCAAAATAAATAACTAAACAAAAAACCCGAGACATCTCGGGTTTTAATTTCCTGATAAATAAAGTAGCGGATTATTCAGCGGGTACAATTCGATGGATTCCACCTCGGGTGGTTCCAACGTAAATATAGCCATCCGGACCTTGCTTAACACTTCGAACTCGGCCAATTCCAGCTAATTTTTCTGTTCTGCTAACCACACTTTCGCCATCAATTTCTACCAGTTGTAATTGTGCAAATTTCAAAGAGCCCACAATCAAATGTCCTTTCCAATCCGGATAGATATCTGAAGTAACGAAAGTCATTCCGGAAGGAGCAATGGACGGATCCCAATAGGTTGCCGGCGGTTCCATTCCTTCGCGATAGGTTCCTTCTGCAAAAGAAGTTCCACTGTAATTGATACCAAAACTAAGAATTGGCCAGCCGTAATTTGCTCCGGGCTTTATAATGTTGATTTCATCCCCACCACGTGGACCATGCTCATGCGCCCACATTACCCCACTTTCGGGATTCATGGCCATTCCCTGCTGGTTTCGGTGTCCGTAAGACCAAATTGCTGCTTTGGCATCATCGTTTCCAACAAAAGGATTGTCTTCCGGAATTCGGCCATCATCATGCATTCGGTACACCTTTCCACCATCTTTGGTGATATCCTGCGGTAGTTCATCGCGGTTTCCACGATCACCAATCGTAAAAAATAAATATCCATCGCGATCGAATTCGATTCGACTTCCGAAATGCCGTCCACCGGTTTTAGTAGGCTCACCTTTATAAATATCTTGTATGTTCGTGAGCGCATTATTTACGATCTGCGCCCGAACAATGGCTGTATTTGATCCATCATTATTTGCGTAAGAATAGGAGAAGTAAACCCAGCCGTTTACTTCATAATTTGGGTGCACTTCCACATCCAAAAAACCGCCCTGTCCGTCGGCTTCTAGATCATCGGGTAAATTTCCAATGGTTGTTACGATTTCACCATCTCTGATCAGAAATAAAGATCCTGATCGCTCAGTTACGAGCATATCTCCGTTAGGTAGCCAAGCCATCCCCCAGGGTACATTAATTCCTTCTACATACAGTTCTGCTTCATAATTTTGCTGAGCTTGAAGTGGCGCAATCATCAAAAAAAATGCAGCCAGTGCCAAAATCGGTTTAATTGCTTTCATCGTGTTGGATTTAGTTAGTTAAAAATGATGGTTCGGTTATCCGTTACTAAGGTTTTGTGCTGTATGTGTTTCCAAACCGCTCTCGACAGCACCAGCGTTTCAAGGTCACGCCCTTTTCTTACTAATCGCTCGATATCATCGCGATGAGTTACCCTAACAATATCCTGTTCGATGATCGGCCCTTCATCCAGATCTTCGGTAACATAATGGCTGGTAGCACCAATAATTTTAACGCCTCGCTCGTAGGCTGAATGATAAGGACGGGCACCCGGAAAAGCCGGCAAAAAAGAGTGATGAATATTAATAATGCGATTCCGCCAGGCATCGATAAAATCACCCGAAAGGATTTGCATGTAACGAGCTAGAATCACCAAATCGATCGAATGATCGTTCAAAAGTTCTTGCTGTTTTGCTTCTTGTTCTTGTTTGTTTTCTTTGGTGATAGGATGGTGATGAAAGTCGATATCGAACTTAGCGGCCACATGTTCGGCATCGGTATGATTACTGATTATAAGTGGAATTTCAACATCCCATTCATTGGTTTGCCAGCGCCCCAGAATATCATACAAACAATGCAACTGCTTGGAAACAAAAAGGGCTAGTTGCATCGGTTTTCCGGTGGTAAACAGATTCCAATTCATCGAGAATCGATCCGCTAATTGCTCCGAAAATTGTTTGTTGATTGCCGGTGTATCTAAATCAAAATGGGCGGTATCCCACGAAATGCGCATGTAGAATTTATTGCGCAAAGTATCGGTATGCTGATCCAAATCGATGATGTTGCCACCATGTTGATGCACAAAATCAGTAACCGCTGCGATTATTCCCGGTTGGTCTTCGCAGTGGATTAGTAAAATGGCTTGCTGATTTTGCTGCATATTTATCAGTTTAATACAGGAATCGACGTAATTCGTCTACATTCATAAATCCGGTTTTTGATCGGATAAGATTGCCTTCCGCATCGATTATCAAAGTTCCCGGAAAAACATACACTCCATAACTTTGCGCCCACTCGCGCGACATCACTTCTTCGCCATTAAATGTGATCATTTCTGCAGAATTTCCATCTACTTTTGCGGGAATGTAACCGGCATCCAAAACCGCTCTCACGGTTGAATCGGGATACACTTCTCGTTCCATAGCGCGGCAGTACTTACATCCCACCTCGTATACATCTACCAGAATTAGTTTTTCGGTCTCTCTAGCTTCTTTCTGGGCAGCCTCTAAGGTTTTCCAGTCGGGGGCATTTTCTACAACAATCGGTGCTGTGTTCTTTAATGCGTTATATAAAAAAAAGCCGACAAATCCGGCAAGCACAATAACAATAATCGTTTTTTTACTCATGGAGATTTGAACTCTTTCACGTTGTTTGATGGTTTAAAATACTATCTTTCGCAATTCATCACGTAATGCTTTTACAAAATATGTCAGACCCTGTAGATTCGTATAAACTTGGAAACGTTCAGGTAACCGTTATTAAAGCCGATAGGCCGAATAAATTACTCGTTCAATGTTTTGATGGGGAGTTCAAATCGGAGTTTACGGTTAGCGAATACGAGTTTAAAAACTACCGCCGCTTGATGAACCAACGAATTACCGAAGCCTACAAAAACCCCGAAGGTTAGTCATAAAAAACCTTCCTCCTTGTTCCTTTCTCCTTCTCTAAACCACAAGAGCAAACACGCCAATAAAACTGAATACCGACAGGATGAGCCCTACCATAAAAATATTGTAGGAAATGCGAAGTAAACGATACTTTTTTGCAAGCACTACACCAAGTCCGTGAATATCCCGCGCCATGTTATCATACAATCGGGTTGAGTCTTGCATGAGTTCTTCCATGCCTTCCACATAATCGGCGCGTTCCATCGTATGAAAATTCCCGAAAAACAGAATATTTGCCCGATTCGCCCGCACATCATCTAAACTTACGGGCTCTTTACTTACTCTGGGTCGGGCCGAAAGCACAGCGTAAATCATCGAACCAAGGCAAGTAAGTAACAAAGCTGCAGTAGGAATCAGTAGCCAAGGATTAGAATCAATTTTTGGAGAGATGGAGGCAATAATGATCGAAATGATAATCCCGTTAATGGAAATCATAATGTTCGATTTATTGTCGGCGATGGCACTTAGTTCGATGTGGGTACGATAGGAAGTCCGAAACATATCGGAAACTCCACGCTTCACAGAACCAAGTTTTTTCTTGTCTTCGGAGCTCATGAGTATAATTTTTAAACTCAGAGAATATAGATAAAAGGTACTAAGAAGTTGTAACCTAGATTTAGAACCTAATTAGTATTGTTGCAGATAAAAAAAGGACACCAATTTAGTAGAATAACATGGACTAGTGCTTATAGTGAAACAACCTTTCACGCTTGATCAACCACAAGTGGTGCGATGTCTCTAGTTGGTCGATTAGATGATAAGTCATGCATTGCTTGTAAGTTCAACCAGAACTTAGGGGAAGTTTTTAAGGCTTTGGATAATAACCAAGCTGTATCTGATGAAATTCCTCGTTTACCACGAACAATTTCATTAATTCTCTGAATTGGAATGCCTAAGTGTTTAGCCAGTTGTTTTTGAGTCAATTCTAGCGGTTCAAGAAATTCTTTAAGTAGAATTATTCCGGGATGAGTGGTTTTTCTGTTTTCAGGGATCATAATTTTCACCTTAACAACTAATGGTAATCAATGATTTTTACATCAAAAGCAGAGGATTCTTCCCAACGATAAAAATATACTAACAGTTAAATAAAATTAGTTGCTATAACAACTTTTTTCTGCCTTAGTGCTTCGAATTCGATATAATTCAGCTTTGGCAAACCAACCTAAAGAGAAGTCTTATGCCTATTTACCATCGACTTGGAAAAATCCCGCCCAAGCGGCATACTCAATTCCGCCAGCCGGATGGAAGTTTATACAACGAGCAGTTATTTGGCACTATCGGTTTTGATGGAATGTCGACGCTTTCTTATCACATCCATCGCCCAACAATGGTGGCCGAAGTGGGTAAAGCCATCGATGTATCCCCAAAAGTTGCGGTGGGCAATAACATGAAATCGATGATGTTGAAAGGGATGGATGTAGCGCCCAAAGACGATTACCTCGAAGCGCGCGAACCGATTTTAACCAACAGCGATGTAACCTTACATCTGGCGGCTCCAAAAAAATCACTCACCGAATATTTCTACAAAAACACCGATGCCGACGAGTTGATTTACATTCACAAAGGAAGTGGAACACTCCGAACCTTTATCGGAAATATCGAATTTGTACCTGGTGATTATTTATTAATTCCTCGCGGTGTTATTTATCAGATTTCATTTGATGATGAGAACAATCGTCATTTCATCACAGAATCGAATGTGCCTATTTATTCGCCAAAGCGATATCGCAACTGGTTCGGGCAGTATTTGGAGCATTCTCCGTATTGCGAACGTGATTTAAAGCTTCCCAGCGAACTAGAGACCTTCGATGAAAAAGGCGAGTTTCTTATCAAAATAAAAAAGCAGGGGATGATTCATCAGCTAACCTACGCTTCGCATCCTTTTGATGTAATTGGCTGGGATGGCTACAACTTCCCATATGGTTTTTCGATTTATAATTTCGAGCCAATTACCGGCCGGGTTCATCAACCGCCACCGGTGCATCAAACCTTTGAAACCTCGGCTTTTGTAGTGTGCTCGTTCGTACCACGTTTGTATGATTATCACCCCAAAGCAATTCCGGCGCCTTACAATCACTCTAATATCGATTCGGATGAAGTGATTTATTACACCGAAGGTGATTTCATGAGCCGAAATCATGTAGAAGAAGGTTATATCTCTTTACATCCGGCTGGAATTCCACATGGACCACATCCCGGCGCGTATGAGGCCAGCATCGGCAAGAAAGGCACAGACGAATACGCCGTGATGGTGGATACTTTTAAACCATTGCAAGTCACCGAAAACGCCTTGCGTATCGATGATGGTGTGTACTACCAATCTTGGTTAGAAAAATGACACACCACTAAATATCCTCTCAAGAGGGGGCTTTTTTATTACTTAATAGAGATCATTAAGTGTTAATGCATAAATCGATCCTCATCAAATTATAAACCAATTATTGCTTCTACGGATATCAAATAAATAAACCGAACGGACGTATCGCAATACGTCCGCATAAACATTTTTTCTTTATGAACACTTGGCTACCTATTTCTCCTGATTCTGATTTTTCAATTCATAATCTGCCTTTCGGTATTTTTTCTATAGATAGCGGACCAAAACGCGTTGGCGTTGCCATTGGCAATTTCGTGATCGATTTGAAAATCGCCCATTCATTGGGAGCTTTCTCCAATATGGAAATTGATCAGGAAGTATTTGCTAGGGAATATCTTAATGATTTTATCGCTTTGGGAAAGCCTGTAACCAATCAAGTTCGCATCGAGCTGCAGCAGCATTTGTGTGATGATTCATCTCCCCTAAAAAACTCCGGCGCGTTAGTTCCTATGGATAAAGTGACTATGCATCTACCGGTAAAAGTGGGTGATTATACCGATTTTTATTCCAGCATCGAACATGCCACCAACGTGGGTAAAATGTTTCGTGACCCGGAGAATGCGCTCCTTCCTAACTGGAAGCATCTTCCGGTTGGTTATCACGGTCGGGCTTCATCAATTGTAGTCTCGGGTGTGGATATTCATCGCCCAAAAGGACAAACAAAACCACCCGAAGGCGATCCCGTTTACGGACCTTCCCAACGCATGGATTTCGAGCTGGAAATGGCGTTCATCGTAGGTAAATCGACAGAATTAGGTGATCAGATATCGACGGAAAACGCTATGGATCATATTTTTGGGATGGTGTTATTTAACGATTGGTCGGCACGGGATATACAAAAGTGGGAATATGTACCACTTGGACCATTTTTAGGAAAGAGTTTTGCTTCGTCCATTTCTCCGTGGGTGGTTACGATGGAAGCGCTAGAGCCATTTAAAGTGGCTGGACCAGAACAAGATCCGCCGGTTTTGGATTATTTGAAAACGGACGGTGAGCTTAATTACGATTTAAATTTGACCGTGGAAATTGAGCCGGAAGGAAGTGAACCAACGGTAGTTTCAAACTCGAATTTTAAATACATGTACTGGAATATGGCGCAGCAATTGGCGCATCATACCGTGAATGGTTGTAACGTGAATATCGGAGATATGATGGCGTCGGGAACTATTTCAGGGAAATCCCCGGATTCGTATGGTTCGATGCTTGAACTATCATGGGCAGGAAAAAATCCTGTAAAACTAAACGATGGAAGCGAGCGAAAATTCCTGAACGATGGCGATACCGTTACCATGAAAGGCCATTGCGAAAAGGATGGAAAACGTGTGGGCTTTGGCGAAGTTCGATCAAAACTATTACCGGCAAAATGAGCGAAATAAAATCTTTCGACCCATACGATATAAATATCCCTGAGCGGCAGGGAATTTTAACAGCAGCGGTTGGCCCACGACCAATTTGTTTTGCTAGCACCATCGACAAAGATGGAAATGTTAATCTCAGTCCGTTCAGTTTTTTCAACGTATTTTCGAACAACCCGCCCATCTTGGTGTTTTCACCCTCTCGGCGCGGTCGCGACAACACCACAAAGCACACCTACGAAAATGTTAAAGAAGTGCCGGAAGTATGCATCAACATTGTGAATTTTCCGATGGTGGAGCAGATGTCGTTGGCAAGTACCGAGTACGAAAAAGGCGTAAATGAGTTTGTTAAAGCCGGTTTTACAGAGCTTCCATCTGATAAGATTAAACCGCCGCGCGTAAAAGAAAGCCCGGTTTCCTTTGAATGCACCGTTGATCAGGTGATCGAATTGGGTACCGAAGGTGGGGCAGGAAATCTGGTTCTTGCTCGCATTCAGCGCATACACTTGAACACAGACTTTTTGGATGAAAACGGAAAGCTCGACAATACGAAACTTGATTTGGTAGGACGGTTGGGAGCGAACTGGTATTCCCGAGCGAACGTTGATGCTTTATTCGAGATACCAAAGCCGTTACAA
The DNA here is from genome assembly GCA_965228545.1 of Balneolaceae bacterium. Taxonomy (GTDB): domain Bacteria; phylum Bacteroidota; class Rhodothermia; order Balneolales; family Balneolaceae; genus HXMU1420-13. Next base: position 2,728,155 of record OZ245822.1, on the reverse strand, counting down.
AATAAGGGAATTGGGGTTGATCATCTGCCTAAACACGTTCAGGAAAGCGGTGTGCTTACTGCCAATAATCTCGGTCGATTAGGGAATATTGAACAACTACCATCAGAAAAAGAAATTGAGGAAGCGAAGCAGTTTCAAACAGTTGCGGCTGCTTTTACTCAGTTTGAAAGGGAAGAATTGCGCGATGAAATCCATCGTTTGGCTAAAATCGAAATTGATGCCGGAAATACAGAGAAAGGCTTAACAATTTTGTGCACCTATCATGGCTGATCGAACGGATATTTTATGGACTCCATCCGATGATTTTATACAAAACAGCGGGCTAAAAAAATACGAGCGTTGGCTTGAAGAAGAATTTGATCTTCGTTTTAAGAATTACGAGGATTTCTGGCGCTGGTCGAACGAGCATTATGAAGATTTCTGGGAATCACTTAGTAGCTACTTTGATATTCAATTTCATTCAAATTACGAGCGTGTTATTGATACCGAAGAAATGCCGGGAGCTCGATGGTTTACCGGAGCCACACTAAATTATGCCGAGCATATTTTCAGGATGAAGTCAGAGGATCGCCCGGCGCTCATTTTTGCAAATGAAACCGGTGATCGAAAAAAAATAAGCTGGGGAGAACTGGAACAGCAGGTGGCATCCGTTCAGGCATTTCTAGTTTCGAATAGCATCACAAAAGGTGACCGAGTGGCCGGTTATTTACCTAATACTCCCGAAACCATTGCTTGTTTTTTAGCGGTGAACTCGCTGGGAGCGGTTTGGAGTTGTTGTTCACCTGATTTCGGCATCAATACGGTTATTGATCGATTTGAACAAATTGAGCCGAAAGTGTTTTTTACGTGCGATGGATATCAATATGGCGGTAAGCGCATAGATCGAACCACCGAAGCAAAGCAAATTGCCGATGCAATTCCTTCCATCAAAACGGTGGTTTTGATTCCAACACTCAATGCAAAAGCAACGCTTGATGAATCCATACATTGGGCTACCGTCGCTTCATCTCCTTCAAAAGAGCTCACTTTCGAGGCGGTAGATTTCAATCATCCGATTTGGGTGTTGTATTCCTCCGGTACTACCGGCAAGCCCAAAGCAATCACTCATTCGCACGGCGGTGTATTACTCGAGCATCTAAAGTACATGCACTTCCACAACGACGTAAAGCCGGGAGAGCATTTTTTCTGGTTTACCACTACAGGATGGATGATGTGGAATTTTCTACAAGCTTCGATGTTGGCAGGGGCGGTTCCTGTTTTATTTGATGGAAGTCCGGGCACTCCGGATTTAAATTCGCTTTGGAAAATCACCGAAGAACTCCCCATTCATCATTTTGGAACAAGTGCGCCGTATTTAATCGCGTGCATGAAAAAGGGATTAACACCGAGCTCTGATTTCGATTTGACGGCGTTACGGTCCATTGGCTCTACCGGAGCACCGCTTCCGCCCGAAGCTTTTGATTGGGTATACAATCACGTTAAAAAAGACCTTTGGTTATGCAGTATGAGTGGCGGCACCGATGTTTGCACCGCTTTTGTGGGTGGAATTCCGTCAAAACCGGTTCGAAGAGGGAAAATCCAAGGGAGAGCTCTTGGCTGCGACCTGAAAAGCATGGATGAAGAAGGAATTGAAGTGGTAGGATCACTTGGCGAAATGGTGATTTCGAACCCCATGCCTTCCATGCCGGTTTATTTCTGGGGTGATGAAGAAAATGCTCGTTACAAAAGCTCGTATTTCGAAAAGTTTGAGGGAAAATGGTGTCATGGGGATTGGATTCAGATTGATGAAAACGGGCAGTTGCAGATATTTGGTCGCTCGGATGCCACGCTGAACCGTAAAGGAATTCGCATTGGTACTGCTGAGATTTATTCAGTGTTGGATCGCATTCTAGGAGTTCAAGATTCGTTGATTGTTAATCTGGAAAAGAAAGACGGCTCCGACATCATGCCGTTGTTTGTGGTGATCGATTCCGATCAAAATGAAATGCAGCTTTTTGAAACTATCAAGCAGCAGCTGAAAGAAGAATGCTCGCCGCGACATGTGCCCGATCTGATTTTGGCGGTGGATGAAATCCCTTATACGCTCAGCGGTAAGAAAATGGAAGTACCGGTAAAAAAAGCCCTCATGGGCTTAGATGTGAGCAAACACATGAACCGAGATGCGAGTCGCAACCCAAAAGCGATGGATGTGTTTGTTGAGTTGGCGGGTAAGATTTAGACAAATAAAACCCCGTCCTCATGAGGAGTAGTTAATTTCGATTCTTAATTCATTGGCTCTTCGCAATGACTGTTTGAATTACTAGACTAAAAACCCATTCGTCGTAAATCGTTTGTCGTTCGTTGTTTTCCCAAATCTTAACATAAAAGCGCTTTTCCTGTACCCGCGAAAAGCTTAAATTAGTTGTTATAGCAACTAATTAACCGAAAGAGAAAGCCTATGGAAACTCTGACTGATCCTGTAGTAGACCAAGAACAAGATTTTATGCCCATTCTCGGCACCGATTACATCGAATTTTATGTAAGTAATTCGAAGCAAGCAGCGCATTTTTATAAATCGGCATTCGGTTTCAAATCGTTAGCCTATGCCGGACTAGAAACGGGATTAAAAGACCGTGAATCGTATGTATTGGTTCAGGATAAAATCCGATTAGTGCTCACATCTCCTCTACATAGCGGAACTGAGATTGGAAAACATATCGATCAACATGGTGATGGAGTAAAAGTAATTGCGCTGTGGGTTGAAGATGCCGCTTATGCCTACAACGAAGCCGTTAAGCGTGGGGCTGAATCGTATTTCGAGCCAAAAACAGAGACCGATGATCACGGTAAAGTAGTACGAGCAGGAATTCATACCTATGGCGACACCGTTCACATTTTTGTTGAGCGTAAAGATTATGAAGGTCCATTTCTACCGGGATATAAAGCATGGGATACCCGTTACAACCCAGAGCCGGTTGGTCTTAAATATGTTGATCACATGGTTGGAAATGTTGAACTCGGCGCCATGAACAAATGGGTTAAATGGTACGAAGATGTGCTTGGTTTTAAACAAATTCTCTCTTTCGACGATAAAGATATTTCTACCGAGTACACCGCTTTGATGAGTAAAGTGATGAGCAATGGGAATGGTCGCATCAAATTCCCGATCAACGAGCCGGCTGCCGGTTTAAAGAAATCCCAAATTGATGAGTATATCGATTTTTACGAAGGTGCAGGCGTGCAACACGTGGCTGTAGCTACCGATGACATCGTACATACGGTAACTGAGCTTCGCAATCGGGGAATCGAATTTATCACCGTTCCAACCACCTATTACGATGTGTTGGAAGAGCGCGTTGGTAAAATCGACGAGCCTATTGATAAACTAAAAGAACTGGGCATTCTGGTTGATCGGGATGATGAAGGCTACTTACTTCAGATTTTTACACGAACGTTACAAGCTCGCCCAACGATGTTTTTCGAGATTATCCAACGAAAAGGAGCAACTTCTTTTGGTAAAGGAAATTTTAAAGCATTGTTCGAAGCTATTGAACGTGAGCAGGAAATGCGTGGTACGCTTTAATGTATTTGTAATTTAAGAAGTACATCCACCTTCGGAAGGCGTTTTGTGAAAGCAAAGCGCCTTTTTTATTTGAAACAAATAGTTCTAAGAGTCGGTGCATGTAAAAGCCCAATAAAAGTATATGAGATTTTACGTATTCCATTAAACATTGAATAAGTTTGATTGACTATTCACAAGAAATTAAAAGGTATATGAAAGTATTCATCAAGAGCACAAATCTCATCATTGCAATATTCTTGTTAAGCACGGCAGCAGTGCAGGCACAGCAAATGCAAATGCCACAAATTGCTCCGGCTAAAGATGTAACCGATGCTGAATTGGAACAGTTTGTAGATGTAGCGAAAGAATTTCAGGAAATTAGTATTGCCACAGATAGAATGTTGATTGCAAAACTGGAAGAAGTAGGTATGAATGGGCAGCGTTTTCAGGAAATAATGATGGCGCGTCAAAATCCTAATGCGCCTCAAGTAGAACTCACCCCGTTGGAAGAGACTACTATAAAAAATATGCAATCCTTTTTGCAGGAATTGTCGGCTTCGATGCAGAAACAACAAATTGAAGCCGTTGGAAACTCGGAACTAAGTGAGCAGCGATTTCAAGGAATTGCAATGGCTTTGCAAACCGATGAGGAATTAGCCGAGCGTTTTCAGGAATTGGTTGAACAATAATTATTCAATTAAAACCAGAGAAATTTAACCCAACCAGTAAGTTGGGTTATCTGTACTATTAATTATTGCACCACTACTTTCCCAGAATGTATGTTCTAAATACATAGCTCCATGGAGTAAATGCAAAGGGGATGATCATGATCATAAAAATTGCAGCCCATTCGGCGGCGTCTGATCCGGCAAGTGTACCTGCTTTCCACATTGGAAAAGCCACAAAACCCAGCCATAATCCTTTGAATAAAAACATAAATAACATAATGGGAAGCATACGTAATGTATGGAATATTCCTAATCCACTTAATGCTGTGTATGCAGCCATTGCACACCAGGCAATGGCAATTTCATTGTTCCAGGTACCTTGAAAGGTTATGAGCTCAGTCCAGGCATCTTTTCCGGCCATGAAAAACATCAACCCGAAAAAGAGCTTAAGTACGTACACTTGAATCGGACGAACCCCTTTATATCGATCGGATGGGATGAACAGATGTTTAAAAAATTGCATTATTTGCATTTGTTTTAGCAATGGAATGATTGGATAAAAAACAGGCGGTATGTACTCTAGTACTCAAAAGTTTGTTACAAAAAAAACCCCAACTCAACAGGTTGGGATTTTTTGTATCAAATGTGTATTAACAAATTAATCTTCGGTGATAAAACGTTTAACATCCTCATAGAACTTCACCAAATCTTCCATCTGAGTATAAAACATATGACCGGCGTGGTAGTAGGTCATTTCTATATTATCTTTGAGCGCATCCGGTAAATCCATGTGCATAAAAGTGTACTCGGTACCAAAAAAAGGTGTGGCTAAATCGTAATAGCCGTTTTGCACTTGAACCTTCATTTTAGGGTTTTGAATCATCGCTTGTTTAAGCTCATCCACGGTTTGCGGACTGGTTGGAAACCACCCTCCACCACCACGACTCCAATCCCAATTAAAACCCGGTAAGCTGTAGGCCGAAAAGTTGTACTTTTTGTCCTTACCGAAGCCAAGTTCGTTGTGATAATAATCCATAAATGCCATTTGATACGGTGGACTAATCGCAGAACTTTGTGGATCGTATTCAGCAAATCCCGTAATTGGATTTATTGAATAGCCTTTATAGCGAGAATCTAACCGACCTACTGTCATTTCATCGTCGCCAAGTAGTTCTTTGAAAAAAGCAAAGGCCGGAACGCGTAAATTCGACTCGTCCAAATAATCTCGATCAAGTCCGGTGTATTCTACCAGCTTGTTTAGCACAGCATTTCGCTCGGTTTCAGGCAGGTTATCCCCTTTCATAAGAGCCACTGTGTATTCATTCATGGCATATTCTCTCACTTCATCCATAAAGGCTTCAAAATCTTCCGCTTTGTTTGCAAGTTGATTGTGATACCAAGCTGTTGCAGCATACGAGGGCAAAAACAGGATATAGGAGGTGTCGTCATAAGGGCCGAAAGTGATGGTTCTTAAATCCAGAACATTAGAAACGAGTATTATTCCATCTAAGGCAATTCCGTAAGTATTGTTCAGATATGGAGCCAGCCCGGCAGCGCGAAATGTGCCATAACTTTCACCCATTAAATACTTCGGTGAAGCCCAGCGCCCATTTTTTGTGATGTACTCGTTAATAAAATTACTGATCGAAGAGATATCGGAATCTACGCCCCAAAAATCTTTGTTTTCATTATCACCAACAGCGCGGGAAATTCCGGTTCCAACCGGATCAACCATCACAAGATCGGTTACATCTAAAACGGAATACTCGTTATCGGTAAGTGTGTAGCCCGGCTCGTTAAAGTTAGGATCGTCGAGAACTACTCGTCGAGGACCAACAGCCCCCATGTGCAGCCAGATTGAAGAAGATCCCGGCCCACCATTAAATACGAAGGTAACAGGTCGCCTTTTCTTGTCAGAAATATCTGTTCTTGTATACGCTACATACCCAAACTGAGCGATGGGTTCATTTTCGCGGTTTTTGATATTCATAGTAGCTGCGGTAGCTTCGTACTTAATATCTTTACCGTTAATTTCAATAGAATGAGAAGTAACCTGTTGTTCCTCATCAGGAATAGGTTTGGCTTCTTTCGTTAGCTCATTTTGTGCAACTACCGATACCTGCACCAAAAATAGAATGAGTATCAGCCATATTGATTGTTTTTTCATAGGATCCCTTTTTATTGATATGATTTGTACCGCTAAAAGAATACTAAATATTACGGCAACTACTCAATAGTGAGCAAAATTGTACTATTTAAAACAGAATTGGCTCTATAAGAGACCAGGATAATTTTGTGTTAGATATCCAGATATCTACTAATGATTAGTATGTTTATTCAATCATGAATAAATAATTTCGATGGAAAAAATTATAATTAATTTCCACACAATATTCAGTTAACATTAGTGTTAGAAGGTTTATGTAATTGACAGGGCATTTAAAACCAATCTATATTTTACTTCCATTTTTACTCTTATTTGGATGTGAAAATGACAATCCATTTTCTGTTTTTGAAGATTCAGATTTCAACGTTAAAGTTGAAATTAATGGTGATTATGAAATGAATTACCAATTTGATCTTGAAAACGGTGTACCGGATTTAGACAGGCATTTCTATAATTCGTCTTATTGGTTATCAACAAGTAAATATGAGAGGTCTGATACATTAATTGAATCTGATAATGTTTCATATTTTGATATTCAAATTAGTTGTATTTGGACTTGTGATATAGGGACTAACCAGAGAACAACGCTTACTTTTTTCTCTAAAAACTATAACAAAATTGAATCGGGTACTTTTACAATCGGGGATTATCATTCAGAATGGGAAGAGGATCTTAATAATTCACCCATTTTTTATTTGAAGCTTAAAATAAATGATCCCGACATCAATGATTTTAGCAGTATGGATGGCATTATTAGAATAGTAGAATTAGGCTCAGGTGATTTCGAAGTTCAAATAGATGCAGAATCTATAACGGATGAAGAGTCACCAAAAAGGGCAAATATTAAAGCGAAATTGGTTCTATATAATGGGTAGGTATTTAACATTAGTTGGAATCATATTTCTATTTTCGAATTGTTCAAACGATGTGGCTATTCCGGAAACATCCTTTAATGCAACCATTGAAAATGATGTGAGTATGGAAGTTGAATTACTAAATTTCAACGCACACGTACGGAGTGAAACTAATTCGGCTAATGGTAATAAAAATATCAGATCAAGGATTTCAGTGTATTCAGAGGACCTAAATACGTTGTTTGAACAAGTGTTCTATCTGGACGAAATGATTGACGAAAAGCCAATTACTGTTAGTTCACCACATAACAGTAATTCTTGGAGTTTTCTCAAAACAACGGTAGAAGATGATACCGTTTCATTCTATTCTGAAGAAGGAACATTGAATATTAAAGAATATTCAAACGAGTTTATTATTGGCGATTTTGATGTCAAGTATAGATCTCAGTCGCCTGATTCCAATTTATTTATTGATGTAGATGGTGGCTTTGTGATCAGATTCTGATCAAGAACCAATTTTTTACCATCACTCCACATACTCTTTAATAAAATTCTGCTCTGCCTCAGTTTCACCTATTAGTATTAAATCAGAATGTTCGGGGATCACTTCATTCGGTTTTGGATTGATCACTTGTTTTCCATCACATGAATAAGCCACCACATTGCACCCCGTTTTAAATCTGATATTGGCTTCAACCAGCGATTTACCCACCAGTTTAGTAGGTGTTTTAAGGCTAAAAACATTCAATCCTTCCGCAATCATAATGATGTCGTTTTCCTCGTAGATGTTATAAATGGCATTAGCGCCCATCGAAGCGTACGACATTACAAAATCGGCGCCTGCACGATGCAATGAATGCACGTTCCGCTCTAGCGTTGATCGAGCAACAATATGAATATCCGGGCGCAAATGACGGCAATATATAGTTAGATAAATATTGATGTCATCTTGATTGGTAGAAACAATAACACTGTGCGCAGTTTCGATACCGGCTTTTTTTAAAGTATTCAGGTCGTTAGCGTCCCCAAGTACAAAGTTATGCTCATTTCTAATCCGATCGGGGTTTTTATCAATAATTTTGAAACGAATATTTCTTCTTTTTAAATGAAATGCAGCTGCCCGCCCAACTCTACCACCCCCAATAATAATCACTGGTTCGTCACTCACTCCGTAGATTCCAAATAATTCATCATACCTGCGCAATTGCTCAATCGAACCGGCCATCATTAACACCGAATGATCATGAATTACGGTGTCAGGATGAGAGCCTTGAAAATTGCCGCGCTCCCAGATTCCCACAATATTTATACCCAGCCGTTCCCGCAGTTCAGATTCGCGTAATGTTTTGCCAACCAGTGGAGTGTCGTGTGCGGTAGCTTCAGCAATAATAATATCACCTAGCCGACCAATCGTATGCACTCTGGCATCTTGCCCTAGAGTTCGCCGGCTTAATGCCCGGCCCAGCAAGTTACCCATGTGTAGTACATGGTCTGCCCCGGCTAGTTTTAAAATATCTACCGAATCGTGAAAATTTGCCGTAGTAACAATTTTTACATCTTTATTAAATCCGCGAACCGTATGTGCTACATTGGTATTAAACATATCGGACCCATTTGCCACCACCATTGCCGCTTTATTGATCTGCATTTTGGTGTAGGTTTCGGGATTGTCGGCATCGCCCAGCATTACAGTATAGCCTTCGTCGTAAAGATCTAATGCACGCTGTAATTCGGGAACCAACAACACATATTGTTTTTGGTACTGATGTAATTTTTCGATGAGCGATTTTGTAACCGGATCAAACGAAGTGATGATGATATGATCGTTAAATGTATCGGGGAGTTGGCGAGGAGCTCTCGCGCGTGATTGAGCGTCCATCCAAGGGGCATAAAAAAACTCGATGAAGGTAAAAGGCAACATAATCAGTAACACAACAATGCCCGAGCCAAGCACAATCATGGAAAAGAATCGCCCTAAATCGGAGGTAAATGTGATATCGCCAAAACCCAGCGTACTCATGGTTACCAAGGTCCAGTAAAAGCCGGTCATCCAGCTGTGTTTCTGCCCCTCCATTTCCATGATGATGTGAAAGAGCACGCCATAAAGCCCAATCATTACAAAAAGAATTACCAGAAACTGAACCAGCCGCTGAATATTGGTTTTCGATTTCTTGTTAGAAATGAAATAGGTGATTTGGGAGGTGAAGAATTTCATAGGCTTCAAATATTTGAAGCTTTATCGAATAAACAAAATGTAGAATTGAATAATATGTATACGCCTATATGTTTTTTGAACTAATTATCTAATGTAATCACTTAAGAAAGTGACTTCTTTATAGAAAAAGCACCACACTATTTCGCTGCAAAGCAGATATCGGTAATCAGTTCCTTATCCGGCACCTCTCCGGGCATATTATGATACCACTCAAAAGGATGAATCCCTTTCTTTGAAGCGAACTCTTTTCCACGCTGCATATTCATTTGAGCACTCCAAGCGCCCCCCAAGTGGGTGTATGCTCCAATATGGCGAACCACATGAATATTTGTTGCAGGAATAGAGCCGTTAAATAGATTAGCCGGTAAGGCATCCACCGCAGTTTTAACCCCTAAACATGCCGTATAAGTACATTCCATTTTGCGCATATTCCAATCGTGATAAATCGAAAATGCGCCCGTAATTTCTACACCGGCAGCACTAAGTTGAGTATTCAGCGTATCAAAGTCGGCGGCCATGGCCTCAATTTCTGAAATGGAACATGTTCTTTTAATGCCAACATATTTTGTTCCGGGAAAGGATTCTACACCTTTGAATTCCAGTTTCGATTCCACTTCTCCTTTTTCTACATAATCTTTCAACAGATTTAAGCCGCGTTCGTAATCCATGCCCACAAAGCCTTCCATCATTTTTTTCATCCAAAACATGAAAAAAGGTAGTGAGCTATCCATCGTCCAGGTAAGGTTGGTTTGATCTCCAGTTTCTTCTAAATGGAATTCTACTTTCGCCGACGATTTCCAAGGTTTAAGGAAATTTAGATCGTAAGTTATGAGCTCGTTCTCTTTTTCGGACGTAACCTTCATATTGCCTTCGCCGGTACGTTTTCCATTCCACTCGTAGTATTTGGCGTCATCAGCAATACTAAGTGAAACACCGGGTTCCATAATTAACCAAGGCGACCATTTAGGCCAGTGGTTAAAATCATTCAGTTTAGAATATACAGTTGCGGCATTAGCATGTATAGTTGTGGATCGGGCGATATTCATTTTAGGCATGGCACACAATTAGTTAGACGGGTATGTGTGCAATGTATGTAATGCGTAGTATTTGTGCAAAATCATTTTTAAACAAAAAAACCCAGCCAAATAAATGACCGGGTTTTTTTTACAAGACTTGAATACTACTTAGAAATCAAGAAAGGCGGTGTCGAGCTCTACTTCTTTAGGCTGTTCAGGGCGTTTCAGGGTAGAAGTAGGCGCCGGCCTGGAGTTGCCGGGTTTTTGTGTACCATCTAATTTATAATAGGAGATGGCCTCTTTTAGGCGATTGCTTTGTCGGAGCAGGTCATCGGCAGAGGCGGCTAATTCTTCGCTGCTTGCTGCGCTTTGTTGGGCCAAGGAATTCAATTGTTGAATTGACTTGTTTACTTCATTGGCGCCTTTACTCTGTTCTTCACTGGCCGCAGAAATCTCATTCACCAAGTTACTGGTTTTGTCGATTTTCGGGATGGTATCGAACATAACCTCTCCTGCTAAGCTCGACATTTTATAAGCCGATTCAGTGAGTTCTACAATCTCATCGCTCACGCTTTTACTTTTTTCGGCCAGCATTTGTACCTCACTCGCTACCACTGCAAATCCCTTACCGGCATCACCGGCACGAGCGGCTTCAATAGCTGCGTTTAATGCAAGAATATTAGTTTGGAATGCGATATCGCTAATCTGATTTATTCGATTGGTGATATTTTCGTTAGCGGCAATCGCCTGCTTCGATTTTTCTTCCACCTCTTTCAACTGAGTGTTGGCAACGCGGGAAATTGAATTTGTTTCGGCTGCATTTTCGGCATTCATGTTAATAGTGCGAGTTACCTCCTCCATCGTGGATGAAATTTCTTCCACAAACTCGGCTTGTTCGTTAGAACTGGAAGCCATTTGATGGGAAGTACGTTCTAGCGATTGGCTGATTTGAGAAATCTCCATCGACTCGGCTTGTACTCCAAGTATTACATTTTGAAGCTGAGTTACCAGATTGTCGAGAGCTTTTGAAATATCTCCGATTTCATCTTTTCGTTTTAAGAATGAAGGCGGAACTTGCACATCCAAATACCCATCCGACAAGCGCTGAATATTGACCACTGTTTTCTTTAATGCGCCTACAATAGCTTGTGATAAGAACAGTGAGATTCCTATAAAAAACGCCAGACTGATAAAGAGTACATTATTAACCGTATCGCTTTGCTCGGCGAGATAATTTCTGGCTTCATCAAATGCTTGATCAACATTGATACCGGAAATTTCTACAAGGTGTTTCTTTAACACATCAAGTTCCGCAATCATGGCTTTTACGTTTTCAGTAACGGCATCCGAATAATCTTCCTGAATCATTAAAGCAGAAGCCTGATAGCCGTATTTGAAATAGGTATTAAATGACTTCAAAGTGTTGTCCAGTGCCTCGAAATCGTTATCATTTTTTACTGATTTTGCGCTATCAACCAACGCTCTGAAAGTATTTGCTAATGCTTCCGTTTTTGCCAAAGCCGAGGTATCCATGGCAGCAACGGCATCTTGTAATCCTTTTTGGATGGCAACCTGCGTTGCTTTCATGTTGGTAGTGTACTCGTTGTACGGAATGTACGAGTACTGCACCAGATCTAGCTCAGCTCTAATTTGCTGGCTACTATCTTTATTTGTGGTGTAAATCAATGCTACAACCAATACAAATACTGCGGGGAAACCGAGTATTTTATATCGAAGTCGCACGCTGTTTAAAATATTCATATCAAAGCCTTGTAATTTTTGGTATGGATGTGCCCGACGTTAGTATCCCCCACGGGCCCTTCCGGACCCATGAGTGAATAACTAAATTAGTTTACGGTTACAACTTTAACCCCGCTTACATCGGCATCCGCGCTGATGTATCCAACCGCGCCGGGATTGTTTTTTACAAATGCGATAACTTCTGCATCGCTTGGTCGTTCTGCCGGCGCTGTTCCTGCACCGGAAAAGGCCGCTTGCTGCCAATGGCTACGAATTGCGCCTACACTTCGTCCATGTATTTCTTGCGAAAATTCAGCTCTGGTAGCAGACCGAGCTGTTTGATCTACAGGCACGATTTTACTGCCATCGTCCCAACTTGATTTAGTTTTAAGAAAGATTTCTGATACTTCCTTTTTACTTAGAGAAGTGGTGGCATTTGCTTCGTTAACAATAACTTTAAAGTTCTGCGCCTGAAGGGCTACCGAAGCAACAAATAAGAATAACGTGCTAAGTATTAATTTTTTCATGATGAGCTCCTTAGAACGAATAAATTAGAGTTGCGATAAGCCCATTCACATTACCGCTTGAATGATCGTACATCATGTATTCCACTTTTAGAGTGCGCTCGAAGCTTGGCTTATAGTTGATGCCTGCAGTAAAGCGCGAATACTCGATATCATCAGTGAGTTGATCTTCGTAGCGGACATACGGTGTAAACTTCTCGATTCGATGACTTAGCTCAACAAAAGAACCTTCAAGGTCTACATCGCCACCTGCGGTTAGCGGTGCGGGATTACCCATAAACATAAACACTATTGGGTCGATCTCAAGATTTCCTCGCCATAATTCGCCGGCTATTTTAGTATTCTCATACTGTACCTTAGCATTAAATCCGTAAGTGGGGCGATCTAATTTTGTATTAATAACTGTTTCTGTTTCAGGAAATCCGGGGAAAAGCGCATCAGCCGGAATGGTTACATCTAAAGGGATTTCTTCTTGCTTTGGCTTAAAGTAACTGGCTCCAACTTCAATCAACTGCTTGTAAGCAAAGCTCACAGCGGCACCAATAGCCGTGTTGTAGGTATTATTGTAAGATCTGTCGATAGAGTAAGGGGAGTTAATTTGCTCTTTGAAGTAGGGCACCTCGCTACCGAAAAAGCCAACCGGCCCTGTTGGTAACCAAGTTGTATTTCGATAACCACCCGCGAATACGTCGTACTTTAGTTTCACATCATCCCCAAAAGCACCATTAATCGAAACGCCATCCATATTTAATGGAAAGAACTCGTGATTGGTGATTAGGATTGGAAGCGTTGCACTGGTATTAACCGGCGCGTAGTAATAAGTGTTCATCGGACTAAGAGGAAGTAAAAAACGACCCACTTTGAAATTGACCATTTTAGACATGGACAATTCACCAAATGCTTCATTCAGCATTTGATCGAATTCAAACTCCGGCCTGTAAACGAATACGGTTTTGAGGCGTAAACTTGAGGTTGGCATATAAGTTACCAGCATGCCTGCTTCAGAAACGGCAGATCCGGTTGTTACTCGGTAATTTTCCAAGTTATCGAAATAATTAAATTCCGTTGAAATGTAACCCGTAATGTTCGTTTGAGGCTCAAAGTAATCCTGAGCTTGTACGGCTTGAACTCCGAAAACCAACAAAAGGGTGAATAGTAGTTTAGTGTAAATTCGCTGCACCATTGCTCTTATTTTTTTGTTTTAGCATTGCGGGAGAAAAGAATCTGTATCCTTCATGTTATTGATCCCGTTGAGTAGCTTTTAAGCTTTGTTGATGCAGTTATCGACAGTGTGGAAAGAAATCCTTATAGAATTATTCTAAACTCATTATAAAATCTCTGTAAGTGACAACATACCAATGTGTTAAGGAGCTCGATATTTTATAATTGCAGATAAAGAAAGTGCTATGGCAGTATCAATTTGAGCAATAAGTGGTTAAGAGCTTACTGCTTAGTACCATGTGTTGATAAATTGTGCATAAATGCTTGGGGCGAATTTTTCTGAGAGCGAGCTCAGCTATCTATGGTAAATTGGAACACATCTTGAATTGAACAGTCAAAAGCGACAGCAATTTTAAAAGCCACTTCCAGCGAGGGAGAATATTTTGCAGCTTCAATGGCATTAATGGTTTGCCTGGTTACTCCCACTCGATCCGCTAACTCTTGCTGAGTCATTTCGTTATGCATGAACCGTAATGTTCGGATATTATTGGTGATTTTTCCTTCAATCATATCGATTTAATTGTGGGGGTTTACAATTCAAAATGAAAGATTTAAGATTAAAAATTCAGAGGGTGGTCATTGTTACGAACCCGTGAATATGGAATAGAAACGGATAACACTCGACGCGGCAATCTTGGACTAATAGTGATGAGTGATGAGTGTTGATTTTTGAGTTGGAAGATGGAAATCGCTACGCTTACTTCGTTCGGTAGTAATAAATCATCACAGATCGTTTTGCGGTACTTGCTAAATAAAGCGTGATAAAGAGGAAATGAAAGATGGTAGTTGTGTTTACTACCTTGGTGTATTCTTCTAATTCAGGGCCAAGCGTGTTTGAAATAAATAGTTGAATAAGGGTAACCATCACTCCAAAAACCAAAAAGGCGTAGCCAATTTTATGGCCTTTTCCTTCAATCATGTGATCTCTTTCATCCTTAACTACTTTTCGGCTGCTTTCACTTATTTCAACCACAATCTCTACGATTACTGCGATCCAGAATACATTGAAGAAAACTTTAAACAGTTTAGATGAGAAATCCGGAATAGCGTCCGGCCAGCCAAAAACCATTAATACATAAAAAACCATTACCGAAGTGGTGGTAGCAAGGGATGTCCAAGAAAGAATTTCTGAGCGTGACATGTGTTCTCCATTTAGTTTGATGTCAGGCACGCTTTACGTGATGTAAAAAATATGTTACATCATGTCAGAAATTTTTTTCACGGACACCGTTTTCTCCTAAACTCTTTCTTGATGGGCTCCAGTACTTCATCAATTCCGTTGATTTTTATTTCATACATGGTAGATAAGTACTGCCCGAGTTGACCATTAGGAAATCCCTCTCGACTAAACCACTCTAAATAATGCACGGGCAGATCGGTTATGTAACGCCCTTCATATTTTCCAAAGGGCATTCGGGCTTGTACTAAATGAATGAGAAATGAAGAATCGTACATAGGTCACATCAAAATGTGAGTGAAGATAGGTTTTAATTATATACCTTTGTACTGGCAAGATGATTAATTACGATGCGCACCTCAACACTCTTTGCTATATTTTTATTTTTTATCACACAAGGTTGTGAATCTATTTTCAATAACGAAAATAATGAAGAGGCTCTAACTGCCATCATTCAGAACGATACGTTTATCATTAAAAACAACTTGCCGTTCGATGTATACTTTTTCGCCGTTGATCAGGAAACATCGTACTTAATAGATTGGATACCCATTGAAAGCGAAACCAACCGAATAAAAGCAGGTAGTTTTAGAAAATTCCCTACCGATGTTATTGTTGGTTACACCCAAGGGAAGACAGCCATAGCTTTTTTTTGGAATGGCAGAGAGTACTGGAACACGCTAATTATTGATGAACATCCGGAGTTATGATGGAAAAGATCTCTGCATGTTTGTTCATATTATTTTTGATTAACGGATGTTCTGTTTTTGATAACGAACATTCCGGCGATGCAGTAGAGGCTATCATAGAGGACGAAAAATTGATCATTAAAAATAATCAGACTTTCGATGTGTATTACTTTGCGGTAGATAAAGCGAGCCTGCCTTATATTTTTTGGGCACCCATCGTGAGCGATGAAAACAAAATTCAATCGGATGCTTTAACAACGATTTCCTTGTCAGAGATTTATTCGACCAACAAGCGCGATACGATTGTAGTTTTTTATTGGGATGAAGAGGTTAGTGAAATCTTTAACATCGAAATTGAAGAATAAGTCGAATTAAGGCTCGCTCTTTTGTAGTTTCATCATAAAAATAAAGAAGTATGCCGGTAGTAAAACTTATTGAGATTGCACATGGTCGCAGCGGCGACAAAGGAAATGGAAGTAATGTAGGGATTATTGCTCGTCACCCCGAGATCTATCCATTCTTAAAAGAAACACTAACCTCCGACATAGTTAAAGAACACATGAAGTATGTGTGCAAAGGCGATGTAGAACGCTACGAGTTACCAAACATTGGGGCGTTAAATTTTATTTTGAATGAGAGCTTAGGTGGTGGTGGCACGGTTTCTTTAAAATTAGATGCACAAGGTAAAACACATGCCTCTCAGGTTTTACGCATGGACATTAACGTGCCCCAAGAGTTGCTGGATCTTGTACCCAAAAATTAATCTTGATTTATCTTACTCTCCGTAAAATCGGATGGGAATATCCACTCGAACTACATCCCAAGCTAGGCTTAAAGTAGTTAAAGAATTCTGTACCTCGCTGAACGCAATTGTGAATGCTTCAACGGGTGTATCAAGTCTTTTAACCGGCACATCAAATCGTACATAATCCCTTCGTTGATCGTATTCAAACGCCCCCCATTGGCCCAACTCAGAGTTTAAGATGATAGTCCATATATCTTCTTTCGGGATGGTAAACAAACTATACGTTCCTGCATCAATTACATTATCTGCCATTAAAACCGGTCGGGTGAACGTAATTTCTGTAGCTTCGTTTGCGCCGGTTCTCCATACTTCGCCATAAGGCTCCCATTCACCGAAAATGGTTCTTCCTTTTCTGTAGGGCTGGCCATACACTACTTTTATGTACGTGCCCTCATGCTTAACACTACTAATTGAAATGGGGCTTTTTCGATTAGCAACCGACTCAAATTTAGAGTCCTGATCATCATTCGAGCGGCACCCGGCAGACGTAATGATTATCAAAGAAAATATAACGCTTGAAAGTAATCGCATTAGGTTAAAATGTGCCCAGAATAAAATCGGTAGTCCCTGAGTTTGGATCGAATGTAAAACCAATTCCAAAATCGAGCGATAAGTTACTAATTTTATAACGAAAATGAAGTCCCGCCCCTAATACTGTCGAAGATGTTTCCAAAGGATTGGCTCGTTCGTAATCGGCAAGCGTATGTGTAAACACACTCATATACACCGCACTTACATAAAAAGGAATAAGTAAACCGCCATTATCGGGATAAGCCAATGGAATGGTATATCGGGTACTAAAGCGCCCGATAGAACTAGAAAAGTCAAACTCATTGCTGGAAAAACCCATTGGGATAATGGTGTTATTACTGAACAATCTACGGTCAGATTGATTCAGAAATTGAGCGGATACCTCAAGTGATTGATTCGTTTTCTTTAAAGGAGCCCAATAGGCATTAATACCATAATAAAAAGCATTTCTTTTGTTTAGCTCTTCGGGTAAGGTCTCGAACTGATCTGTTTTAAAAGCAATAGTATTGGTATTTAACGATTGCTCGATTTGGGCAAACAATTGAACACCGGAAGCCGGCTGGATATCTCGAGAACGTTGCAATAAACGGATATTAAATTGGCCAAAACCCCCAATTTTATTTTCCAAAATACGCGACGTAGCCGGATTATTATTAAGCTGATAGTATCTGGAATTACTAACGGTAAACCGAGGACGGAAATAGAAGGATGAGAAGCGTTCAACATCATCGAAATAATATTCAAAGGTAGTTGAAACTCCCGCACCAATGTCTTCAACTAAAAAAGTTTCGGTTAACACTTCATCCTCGAGCTGAAATCGAGTTGCAAAGTAAGAGGGTTCTCGAAACGTAAAAACGCTTATTCCCGGAAAAAAAGATTTGTTCGTATAAGTTAGGTTATACCATGCTTGTTCTTGTAAAACAGTTACTTCGAAATTATACATCTGGCTTTGTAAAACATCGGTGCTGGTAAGTTGGGCACCCCATTCGTTTACACCACTTTTATCTTTCAAAACCGGTAATAAAGCTCTTGGTTTTAACCAACTAAAATCGGAACCATACGAATCTACCTCCCAAAGTTCACTTTCTGTGGTAAGTTCGTCTCCTAACACCGGCGCATTCAGCGCCTCTTCAAGTTCTTCTCCCACTAAAAGTAAAGCCGGATCTACGGGTTCATTAAAAAAATCATTTCGATCAAGCAAAATTACTTGCTGCTCTTCCAATAGTTGTATCACAAGAGCAATGGTATTTCCATCAGGAGAATAGGATGCCTCAAAAGCGTTATAAGGATAATTGGTGAGTTGTAGAACTTCACCACTGTCTAAATCATACTCATAAACATTCATCGCCGGGTAGGCGTCTACGGTAAAAAGGAGTTTATTTTCGGTGGGATGCCATTGAGGATCATGGATAGAGCCCGCTCGAAATGCAAGCTGAGGATTTTGATCCAAATCGGTTTCTAGATTAGCTTCGGTAGTAAGCCAAAGTGCCTGAACACCTCGCTGATTTATAAGTACCGCAAGCTTACCGCTTTCATCTTTTGCTGCTTTTAGCGCTACCGGATGTCGGTTTGTGAACTCTTTTTTTACAGTGATTTTATCTCCCTCTAACGCAACAATTGTGGCAATGTCGCCATTGGGTTGAAGTGCAAGTAACGATTCGTTAGTTCGTGCCGGTGAATATAACCGGGCATTATTGGAGAGCCTGAAGTTAGTACCTGTTCTCACATTTAAGCGCACTAAGTCGGCTTGGTAACTACTAAAAATTCTATTCTGCGCGAAATATTCTGATAAAATGAGTTGCTGAGTGGATGGATCAAAATCAAAATAAAAGTCTGATACCACGAAATGCTCAGTTAGCTTGGCATGTTGGTTAGTTTTGGTGTTGTACATGTAGAATGCAGAGGCTGCATTATATTGTCGAGAGTGATATAAAATCTCGTGATCCGAAATCCAGATGGGGGCGCTTTGTCGAACGCCATCATACGCAGAGCCTATAAAATTAAACGATGCAGGATCATGGTCAACCCGATCTAAACGGCGCTCTTCCTGAGCTTGCTTTTCAGCAATATACTCGCCGTAAAGTTCACCCGGCCATTTGCCGGTTACATGTTTCAGAGCGTATCCATAGCCAAGAAAAAACACATTCTGATGAACGGCTATAGCTCGTTTGGAAACATCATCACCATACGATTGATGAAGCCATTCGGTAAAGGCTGCACCACCAACGTAATGCCGATTATTTGGAAGGGTGTAATCTGAAATGATCAGATTCTGAGCCATACTCCAAGTATCAGGTCCATTTAAATTCGCGTTAAACTGATTGGTAAAATAGGTGTAATTAGCCCGACCGGAATTGGGACGAAGACCATGCTCTGATTCATGATATACCGCCAACCCTTCGTGCACTCCAAGTGGTGGAAACATGTTGAAAGAGCGCCGAATATCGGGCGAGAGCCAACCAAAGACGCGGGCCAACGAAAACTTGTTGGTAACATTAGCATGATTGGCATGAATTAACTCATGAGGAAGTACATTTTCGAGCCATAAGCCGGATTGTGGGTTTAAACTTTTACCTTTGAAGGGGGATAAATCCACTTCTGATCGAAAATTAACTGTGGATACAAAACCATTGGTTAGGTCGTTGTATGGGTTTAGAACTACCGGGAAATTTTTAAGTTCGCCCCCTGTTAATGCCAGCGATTGGGCATATTGACTTTCGAGAATACGGGCTGACTTTCGGGCGATTTCTTCCTGACCCTTCGCAAAAATAATTCTGAAATGCGGGCTTTTCAGCTCTTGCCAATGTAAGCCCGCCGGGCGATGTTGCGTAAAATAAAGCTGGTTTTGAGCCTGTGTAACACATCCCCAAAGCATAAGAGTGGATAAAACGAGATAAAACTTTGTCATAAATGGCTCTAGAACCCTGGTAAGTAGTTATATATTGCCCAGAAATGAGAAAAGGCTCCGCCAATTACAAACAAATGCCAAATGCCATGATGGCCAAACCAGCTTGGTGCAGGATCGGGTTTTTTTAGCCCATAAATAATGGCTCCGATGGTGTAAAATAGCCCACCAATGATAATCCAAAACGAAAAGCCTTTGGGTAACACGCCCCAGATTTGCGGAAAAATGATCACGGCAATCCAACCCATTAATAAATATAAACCGGTTGAAAACCACCTTGGCGCGTTGAGCCAGAAAATCTTTTTTAGCACACCGGCTACCGCAAAAATCCAGATCCCAATAAGCATTCCTAAGCGCCATTCACCGTCTAAGGCAATAGCACAAATTGGGGTGTAGGAACCGGCAATTACCAAATAGATCATGATGTGATCGATCATCCGAAAAATTTCTTCGGTGCGTTCCGAGACTTGCACCGCGTGATACAACGCCGACGAGCCAAACATCAGGAATACAGTAATACCGTACACAATAAATGATAGCTTATAAGAAATGGGATCGATCGTGGAATCGATAATTAAGAGTACAGTGCCGGCTAGTGCTACAAGAGCACCAAACAAATGGGTATAGGCATTAAAGGGCTCTCTTATGGGGAATAAATATTTTCTCACGGTTCAAAATTGGTTGGCGTTAAGTTACAAAGAACTTCCAATACAAGAAGGTCAACGCAAATCCTGTTATAAATAACATGCCAAACCAGCTTAATAATTTCAGCCATTTTGCCGGTTTCTGATCATCAGGAAAGTGATCGGAAAAGATGAGTTTATAATTGATGTAAGCAAAAATCGGTCCTGCTAAAAACGACATGGTAGTTGCCAAATCTACCATAAATATGAACTTACTGCCGGCTAAAAATAGCACCAGAAGGGAAATCAATGAGATAATGATGAGGGTTCCTTTATACGATTTTGCAAAAGGGATTGACGTTTCCGTGGCATTATTTAAGTTGAGAATATGAGAAACCGTGCGCGGATAGGCATCAGTTACGGTAAGTGTGGTGCTAAACATAGCCGTGAATGCACAAACGATAATTATCCAATAGGCCCAATCACCTAGCGTTTCGGTATAAAGGCTTACTAGCGTGGTTGCAAACTGCGAACCACTAACCGCAAAATCCTGTCCCGTACCAAATAGGATAAGCGCCCCCAGCGATAAAAAGCCCAAAGCTAATACGGCTGCACCAAT
The DNA here is from genome assembly GCA_965228545.1 of Balneolaceae bacterium. GTDB lineage: Bacteria > Bacteroidota > Rhodothermia > Balneolales > Balneolaceae > HXMU1420-13. The sequence goes on along the minus strand of OZ245822.1, from coordinate 2,706,860 downwards.
GTATCCGATGTTAAAATCGGTGAGCGATTCTTTCAGTTTAGGAGTATGTCCGGTTTGTTTGATGCGTTCAAGTATCCAGAGCGAATGCCATGCCGATGCATCAATTAAAATGGGCATCCATCCCATCAAGGCAATCAAAAAAGAAACGCCGCCCACAGTCCAGATAGTTGGCGGCTCGGGACGTACAGCGCCACCTGTATTAGTAAAGGCCACGATCACTGCGATTAAGGTAGAAATTGAAAGAACCACAATAATCACTTTAATGGCTTTATCGAGCGCAGAATATTGTCCACCACCTAAAATTGCGATACAAATAGCCAGAATAATCGCGCTCCACAATAATGGATTGAGTGTAATTCCGGTAAGCTCGGCTGCCAAACTTGCGGTTACAATGGTAACGGCTGCTTGCACCACACACATGGTAAGCATGGTAAAGCCACTAAAGGTATATAGTGCCCATTTTCCCAGCCGCTGATAACCCTGAATAATGCTTTCTCTCTTAGTAATAGTATAACGAGGGGCAAATTCCAGAAAAGGATATTTGGACACATTGGCAAGAAGAACCGCCCAAACTAAGGCAAAACCAAACTCAGCACCCGCGCGTGTTGATTGTACAAGGTGAGAAACCCCAATAGCAGCCGCAGCCAGAATTAACCCGGGCCCAAAGGCATATTTAAGTGTAGATACTGCTTTTGATTTTGTGTCTGCCATACTCCGAAATTTTGATTTCGAAGAGTGTATAAATTAATTATGTCTGATAAAAGGCTCATAAGGTACACAATCGAAAAAACGGCTCTATTGCGGTTAATAGGTTTTAAGTAGATAAAACGGCAAATTCTGTAATCCTTTTTTCAGCATTTTTCAATTGCAACAGGTACAATACTTCGCTATTAAAAGGGATTCAATTAATACTATCTATGAAAACATACTTAACGCTCTTATTCGCTCTGTTTATATTCGTGCAAACACAGGCACAAGTTACCCTCGATTATTATTTACCGGAGGGAGTTACCTATAACGAGGACATTCCAACACCGTACGATGTGTTACATCAAGAAGTTGGAGAATGGCACATTCGCCACGATCAGCTAGTGCAGTACATGCACGCCATTGCCGAAGCTTCTGACCGGGCTACTATCGTTGAAACCGGCCGCACGTATGAGAACCGACAACTATTGTCGTTGGTGTTTACCTCACCGGAAAACCATGCAAGACTTGAAGAAATCCGTCAAAATCATTTAGCACTTGGTAATCCGGAAACCTCCGATAATTTGGATGTTTCCAACATGCCAGTTGTTGTTCAATTAAGCTACAGTGTGCACGGTAATGAGCCAAGCGGATCGAATTCTGCGCTGTTAACCGCGTATCATCTGGCGGCAGCTGAAGGAGCCGAAATAGAAAATGTACTGGCTAACGCAGTTATTTTAGTTGATCCGAGCATCAACCCCGACGGACTTGCTCGTTTTGCGCACTGGGCAAATATGCATAAGAGCCTAAACACCTTAGTTACTGATCCTGAAAGCAGGGAGTATAACGAAGTTTGGCCAAGAGGTCGCACCAATCATTATTGGTTCGATTTAAACCGCGATTGGATGCTGGTACAACATCCTGAGAGTGAAGGACGGGTGGCTCGTTTCCAAGAGTGGAAGCCAAATATTTTAACCGATCATCATGAGATGGGTTCCAACTCTACCTTCTTTTTCCAACCGGGAATTCCAAGTAGAACGCATCCCCTTACGCCAGAGCGAAATCAAGCGCTAACAGCTAGTATTGCAGAATACCACGCCGAAGAATTGGATAAAATTCAATCGTTGTACTATTCAAAAGAAAGCTTTGACGATTACTATTACGGGAAAGGCTCTACCTATCCCGATGTGCAGGGTAGCATCGGTATTCTATTCGAGCAGGCAAGTTCTCGCGGACATGCACAAGAAACCATCCACGGAGTGCTGAAATTTCCATTTACGATTTTGAACCAGTTCACGGCCACACAATCTACCATTAAAGCTGCGGTGGATTTACGAGAAGAGTTGCTGGAGCACTACCGATTATTTTATAAAGAAGCCGTGCGTGAAGCCTCCAGATCTACCATCAAAGCGTATGTGTTTGGTGAGTCTGCTGATCAGGCAAGAACCTTTCATCTGGCCGAGATGATTAATCGCCATAGCATTGAAGTGTATGAACTTGCTGAGAATGTAACCTTCGATGGAGAAAATTTTGAAGCCGGAAAAGCATATGTAGTGCCAACCGATCAGCCACAATACAAATTGATTACTGCGTTGTTCGAACGCCGTAACACATTTACCGATAGTTTATTTTACGATGTATCTGCTTGGACCATGCCCTATGCATTCAACCTTCCATTTGCAGAATTAAGCAATCGTGCATTTAATAACGATTTGTTAGGCGAGCGTTTTGATGGAACCATGCCTAAAAACGGGCAAATTATTGGAGGTCGCAGTAGATATGCTTACGCCTTCGAATGGGACGAATATTACGCACCAAGAGCACTATATCGTTTGTTGGATGCTGGCATTAAAGCAAAAGTAGCTACGCTTCAATTCTCTGGTGTAACCGCGCAGGGCGAGAAAAACTTCGATTATGGTACCATTCTTGTGCCGATGGGCATTCAAGACGATGAGATGGAAGTGCACCGAATAATGAATCAGATTGCGAGTGAAGATCACATCAAGGTTTACGGGTTAAACACCGGATTATCTACCCGCGGAATAGATTTAGGTAGTAATAACTTTTCGAATGTAACCAAGCCAAGTGTTGCCGTAGTTGGTGGAGATGGAACCAATTCGTACGAAGTAGGCGAAATGTGGCACTTACTAGATCAACGCTATCATATGCCGCTTACCATTTTGGACCAAAGTGATCTGGGTGGCGCAGATTTAAGCCGATACACGGTATTGATTATGACCGGATACTGGTACGGGAACCTATCAAGCGGAACCGTTGACGCTATCAAAGATTGGGTACGTGATGGCGGTGTACTTATTGCAATGAAACAAGGTGTGCAATGGGCTGCCAGAAATGACCTCGCTGATGTTGAGTTTGTTCGGGATGAAGAAGAAGATGAAGACGAAGAAGTAGAAACCCGACCATACATTAAACAAGGAGCAGATCAAGGAGCGCAAGTGATTGGTGGGACCATCTTTAACGCGAAATTAGACCTTACCCATCCGCTCGGTTATGGCTACAATGATGAAGACATCACGGTGTTCAGAAACAGCACCATTTTTATGGAAAAAGGTGAAAACCCATATTCAACTCCCTTGTATTATGCAGATAATCCGCTCGCAAGTGGATATGTGTCGGACGAAAATGCTGAAACTCTTGCCGGAACAGCAGCCATTGTTGTAAGCCGATTTGGAGGTGGAAAAGTAATTGCTATGACCGACAACCCGAACTTCCGAGCCTTCTGGTACGGAACGAATAAGCTGTTTGCGAACTCTATTTTCTTCGGTCCAAATATTCGATCAAGTTCAGCAAACTAGTCTACTGGGAAATTTATTAAACCTGCTAAGCCCGAATGCATTTTTCATTCGGGCTTTTTTTTGATAGCATAAATAGACCCGGAGGTTGTCCAACAAAGTCGTTATTCTTTTATTCGTAATTCTGCAATTCCGGGTGTACGCCACCCTCCGTCAAGCTGCGCTTGACACCTCCCTCAAGGGAGGATTTTTTGATGGTGGAAATCTGTTAGATGGGCTTTAGCCGTCAGGCGTGTGCGCAGAGTTCTTCAACTGAATTCGTAATACCAAACTCGTTACTCCCTTTTTGTAACTCTCTAGATCTCTCTCCGCCGGTTGGCGGTTTGAGATGACAAAAGAGGAATGTCCGAGATTCTAAAGCGAGTTCGAATTAGAGCTTCTCAATTAAAATCGTAATTCGTAAATCTACATTCGCCTATTCGTAATTCTTCCCCGTTCGATGTTCAATGTTCAACTGTTCAAAGTTCTACTCCTCCTCTTCTTCCAATCCCAATAAATGCCGATAATCAAACTTCCCGGATGGCATCGTTTTCAGGTTTTCAATCAACATAATTGCGCGATCAATACGTTTTTGGATCGACTTCACCCCATCCACATAATTAATTATGTAGCGCTGCTGTCCGGGAGTAATGCCTTCGAACGCCTTCATTCCTTCCAAGTCCTGTTCGAGCAAAGCTTCCAATTCCTCCGGCATGGCGGCGCCGTATTTCGAGCTATCCAATTCTATAGTCGCCGAAACTTCATCACCAATACTAATCCCCCACTTTTTCTGTCGTTTTTTGTTGATGATAATAAGTCCGCGACCATCGCCCTTGCCTTGTAAACCGGCGTGAATTTGTTCATGACCGTTAATGGAACACATCAACCGTGTTCCAAATCCACCTACTTGCTCAACGATTTCGGCAGGTACGGTGATGTGGCAATATCCTACTTTAGTTTTTGGCTCGAGATAGGTGTGGAAGGTAATTGGTTTCATGCCGCTACTATACTAACAAAGTGACTAACTGGAAACCGAGTTAGCAAATTTACTCCATCGGAAAAAAATGATGAGGGCAAGAGTACTGAGTGTAATCGCTGTAAAAAATGGAGTAATCCATAATTGTTGATCATCGAAATTCAGAGTAATTAAGAGGCTGCCAATCGGAATTACAGCGGCAGTTGCGGCATAGGCTTTTTCATCATAAAACCATGCATAAGGCAGAAAATGCGCCCCGGTAATAATGGCGAACGTCATGATAAAGTATTCGGGCGATTTGAGTAAGATGAAGATCAAAAAAGGAAAATAGAAAACCTGAGCCACATTCAGCCACATACCCAATGGTTGCAGGGGATTTCCCTTTATCTTCCATGTGGTAGCAAACAATTTGGAAAAGCCGAACGCGAGAGGAAGCATCAACCCACCAATCATAAAGGTGAAAATACTTTTGTTGTACGAGCTTTGATCAAGCGTCCAGATTACTGTAATCGCAAACCATAAGATACTTGCTGCTACAATAAAGTCGAGCCCGGTTTTTGCCTTAAGCTGGATTTCTTGTTTTAAATCAGCTAGAGTTTTGTTGTTAGAGGAGTGATCCATAAATCCGTACTATGTGTTGCCCATTTTAAAGATGACCGTCCCTACGGGAGTAATTGAAGATTGATGCAATCCAAAAAAGTTAAACAACCCTGGCCTACAAAAGCTGCGATGAAACAGATTTATGAGTTAAATCTGTGGGGTGGCGATCGCGGAGAGTTCTATTCGGGAGCAGGCTCGCATCAAAATAATTATGTTAAACCATATGTGGAGATTGTGGTGGAATTCCTGAATGGTTTTGAGCGTAAACCATCGATATGTGATTTAGGATGCGGCGATTTTAACATTGGAAAACACCTACTTGATCACTGTAGTACATACATTGGGGTAGACATTGTACCGGATTTAATCACCCGAAATAAAAATAAATTTGCAGTGGATCATCTTGAGTTTCGATGTAGTGATATTGCACGCGAAGATCTGCCAAAAGCAGACGTGGCGTTGCTGCGAAATGTGTTACAGCATCTTTCGAATGCGGAGATTAAGAACGTGACTAAAAAGTTGGAACGATATGAATACCTGATTCTCACAGAACATATTCCTGATGGAGATTTTGAGCCTAATATCGATATCATTTCGGGGCAGGGAATTCGGCTAAAAAAGAAAAGCGGTGTAGATATCACCGAAGAGCCGTTTAAGCTAAAATTTAAGCGACAGAAAACTTTATTGCGCATCCCTTACGCCGACGGTAAAGGAGTGCTGCTTACTACGCTTTTTGAGTTTTAAGAGCTGAAGTGTCAGAAAACCATTATTTCTGTATTTTCCTGAAGATCTCAGCTTCTTCCCTTAGCGGAAGTAGTTATTATTGTGACTTTATTAAATTGGTCAAAAAATTTGTGATGAGGAAAAAATCACTTGTTCATTTACAGTTATTAAACTATAATTATAGAGATAAACCTAGCAATTATAATTTAATACAGTAGCTTGAAATTATTCGTTATTATCTTTTATTTGTTAATTTTTATTTCCTGTTCACCTACCAAAAACACAAGTGAACAGGTTGGTCAGGTTGTTGAGGTTGAAAGTGACCAACAAGATTCAAAAATACTGCATGAAGCAATTGAAGCAGTACTTGCAGCAGAACCACCGATCTTAATAGGAGGTTTAGGAGCGCTTAAAGTTGATTATCCCGAAAGAGCAAGAAAAAGAGGTGTGCAAGGATCTGTGATCGTAGAATTTATTGTTAATGAAAAAGGAAGGGCTGAGCAAATATCGGTTGTTCGAGGTATCGGTCATGGTTGTGACGGTGCTGCAAAAAACGCCGTTAAAAGAGCAAAATTTAAGCCCGGTAAAGATTCAAATGGTGAGCCGGTTGCTGTGATAATGCGACTTCCTATTAACTTTCGATTGAATATGTAACTATAACTTGATCATTATGATTGAATAAGTTTTTACTTTAGTAAGTAACTAATTGATTATAAATAATTACAATTTCAAAAAGCGGTTTCTGATTATCTATTCGATTAAGGTATTTCTTTCTTACTCATTTAATAAATAACTCAAGGTGTGAGAAATTCTAGTTTGCTCATTTGTCTCATTGTTGCATTAAATGCATGTAGCCCAACCTACCAACAAGACTTCTATGAGCCTGACTACAGCCAATTTCATAATGAAGGAGTGCCTTATCGAACTATTGACGAAATTGAGTCTAAATTTTTGTATCCAGAACAACTAACCGACAAGCAAATAAGTGGAAATGTGCATAGTGCATTTCTGGTAGATAAGTTTGGTGAAGTTGTAAATATTGAACATATAGATTCATTTTCACCATATGCCTCTATGGAGGTTACCAGAGTACTTTCAAGCGAATTGTTTTATCCTAAACGGGTAAATTCAATATGGAAGCCTACTTTACTTTTTTCATTAGCCACCTTCGATAACAACACCTCAAAAGTAAATATTACTTTCTCAGATACTAGTTTTGTGCAACTTTCTCGACAAGAGCAACAACAAATACTGTCAAATTTAACCGGGGGTAATAGTTATTTCATCGAACCAGTACTGATAGGCGGTTTGGATAGTATTGAAATCAACTACCCAGATGAGGCAAAAAAGGAAAAATTGAAGGCACAGTAATTGTTCAATTAATTGTTGGGAAAGATGGATCAGTAAATGACCCCAAAGTAATAGAAGGTATTGGTTATGGGTGTGATGAAGAGGCTATTCGGGCTGTTCAGCGCTTAAGGTTTAAGCCCGGTTATAACAATGGAAAACCAGTAAATGTAAATTATACTATCCCAATATATTTCATATTGCCTAAATAGCTTGATTAATAGATCAGTTACCCTCGTTACATAGCTCTACTACACAATCCTATTTCTGAAGCTCCGCTCCAACTATTACCTGGCCAAATGCACAGTACATTTATGGGAAATGACTGATAATTTAACCTCGTTACCAAGTTCCGTGTTGGGTAAAGTATTCCAGAAGGTTCATTATCTAACGGTAAAATCGAACAATTGCCTACTGCTAATGAAATCCTTTGGGAAACTCGATTGCTGAATAAACCGAGCCATGACATCATTCAATATTAAATACCTGATAATAAATTTCGTTTGGTTAATTAGCCCAGCAACTATTTTAGGACAGGATAAGACTGTCGAAAAATCAACCACTCAAAGTTCTACTTTTTAACTCCAACTGGTGATCACTTTGTAGAGGGTGTTAATAAACCTCAATTTGGCCTAGATTTTGTTCGTGATGACGGTTTGAATAGTTTTAGCGGGTCATTGCGAGGATCGAGAGAATCTGGAATCGAAGCAGAAAACACTCGACGCGGCAATCTTGGGCTTGAATGTTAAAGGATAAATTTTAACTGATGAATGGGAAAGGCGTGAATTAATGAAGCGGCGCCACCAATGGGAGACCACTTCGTCGATGGAATTAGTAAACCTTAAATGGCTCTGTTTCTCATCGTGATGATTAGATAATTAAAATACGAACTAAAATTTAACACCCCTCAACTAATCAAATTTCCATCCTCATCCCATTCGGCCGTAACATTCCGTTTCGATTGATCCACACATTTAGCCAGCCATTCCGGCTCATATTCCAAGCCATGCTTTTTAAGCACCTCTTCGGGCACTCCATCCCACACGTTAGGGCGGTTTCCCACATATCCCAGATCATCCCATCCCATTTGCGTAGTGTAATATCCCGTAAGAGTGATGTTTCTGATCTCGCGATAAAAATCTACGCCCGGTTGAGTAACTTCGGTAGCTTTATCCGGGTAGGCAATCTCTTCGATGATTTCCATTTGCTGATCACGCGTTAACAGCACAAAATCGTAGCCAAATTTTTGCTTCGAGTAAGCATCCAGCCAGGTTATCCCGATCTGAAAATCATCCTGCCAGCTGGGAGCATCTTTCACCATAAAATCGATGAATGCAGGCACATGAGCATCAGAAGCAGACCCGGCAGTATCCGTGGCCGGTAAAATCAAATCGCACAATACCGCAACGGTTTCAAACTGATGATCGGTAAAAAAGTTTTCAGCAAATAGATCGGCATCACGTTGCTTTTCTTCTGCAGTTCTGCCATAAGAACTAAAATCATAGATATCCTGCAATTTTGTTCTTTCCGCTTTTGCAGGAGCACATCCGTTTAATAACGCTCCGGTTCCTAATGCGCCAATTAGCATTGTTTTAATTGATTCTCTGCGATCCATAACTAAATATTTTGCTTTTTAAGTTGATCTACGATGTATTCACTTGCCCGCATTGAAAGTGCGAGAATAGTCCAGGTTGGGTTTTTATCGGCTTGCGATACAAATACGCCCGCATCTACCACAAACACATTTTTTGCATCATGCAACTGATTGTATTTATTGGTGACGGAAGTTGAAGGATCATCGCCCATACGCGTAGTTCCTACTTCGTGAATAATTACACCGGGATTCATCAGCCCGTAATCCCGATCTGCGCCGGGTTTGTTTCCTAATTTGATGGCGCCCATCGCATCAAAAATATTCTCGATGGTGTCGTGAGCATGTTTGGCTTGCAAGCGTTCGTAATCCGTCCACTGATAATTAAACCGCAAGACCGGAATTCCCCACTTATCTTTCACTTCCGGATCGAGTTCGCAGTAATTGTTGTATTGAGGAACACTTTCGCCCCGCATGGCAATACCCATCACTGATCCAAAAAATCGTTTTACATCCTTACGCAACTTATCACCGTAACCCCCAACAGTTTCATTGAAATGCGAGTTTAAATTGGTGGTATCAAAACCGATTCCGTAAGAAGGCATACCCATTCCTCCCCAAATCTCAAGATGATAACCACGAGGAAAATCCAGTTTTGCTTCGTTAAGCCACCATGGTGTATACACATGAAGTCCGCCCACACCATCTTCGTTGTATCGGTCCCGATCCATTAATTCAGGCACCAGCGCTGCGGCTCCGGTTCCTGTGGAATCGTGTAAATAGCGCCCGATCATGCCGGAGCTATTGCCTAATCCATCCGGATGTTGACTGCTTTTTGAGTTCAACAATATGCGTGCAGTTGAACAAGCGGAAGCTCCAAGTACAATTACTTTGCCTTTAATCTCTTGTTCGCTTCCATTTTCTTTGTTGATGTACGATACGCCGGTTGCTTTTCCGTCGCCATTGGTCACCACTTCCTTGGCCATCGAGTTTACATACAAATCCACTCGCCCGGTTGATTTCTGCGCCGGGAATATCAGACAGGTTCCCGAACTGAAATCCGCATAAATCTGACAAGCGCGATTACACTGATTGCAGTAAAAACATACCCCTCGTTCGTTATTCAGTCGTTTTGTAAGGATGGAAAGCCGGGAAGGAATCACCGGGATTCCCGCTTTCCGAGCACCTTTTATATAATATAATTCATGCAACCTTGGTTTGGGTGGTGGCAGGAAAAATCCATCCGGTTCGTTAAAAATGCCCTCTTTACTTCCAAAAACACCGATCATTTTGTCCACGCGATCGTAGTAAGGCTTCACATCGTCGTAGCTGATGGGCCAATTATCACCCAGCCCGTCCCAATCTTTACGTTTGAAATCGAGCGGACCAAAACGAAGTGAAATTCTGCCCCAATGATTGGTTCTTCCTCCTAACATACGCGACCTGAACCAACCAAAGTTGGTGCCTTCTGCTTGTGTGTAAGGCTCGCCATCGATTTCCCAACCACCATACGCGGCATCATAATCACCAAAAGCGCGCGTAGATCCATAACCGCGGCGAGGCGATTCCCAAGACGGACGTAACTGCGTGCGGTATTCATCCAATGCAGGATCGAAGTAGGGCCCGGCCTCTATGATGGCAACGTTTAGCCCTTGTTCAGCCAGAATTTTGGCCGACATTCCTCCTCCGGCCCCCGAACCTACAATTACAGCATCGTATTCTTTTCTGCTTTTGATGATTTCCATGAATGTACTCCCGAATTAGTGACTCAGTAACAGTGCTGAAAATAGAAATAAAAGGCAGATAAGAAAGCTGATTATTTGAGAGAACGAAGGTGGGTATGAAAGAAAGAGATTGTCTAAACGATGATTGTAAACATTATGGTCTGCTCGAATGTCCTCGCAAAGAATACCATCCAAGAACTTTCAAGTCGTTCTCATAAAGTGTGTTGAGTAAAGAGACATATCAACCTTTGCCACGAATGGATCTCCAATAAGCGGCATTCTTAGCCCGGCATTAAAACAAACCTGATATAACTCCCTCGTCGTTTACACTCATATTCATTGCTGCAGGATTTTTAGGGAGTCCCGGCATTAGCATCATATTACCACAAACCACAACTAAAAAACCTGCCCCGGCTGATAATTGCACATCACTCACTGTTAGAGTATGACCTTTCGGGGCGCCTCTTAGCATTGGATTGTCTGAAAGGGAAGATTGCGTTTTAGCGATGCAAACTGGTAGGTTTCCATAACCTAGTTGGGTGAATTGATGAATCTGCTTTAGTGCTTTCTTATCAAAATACACTACGCCGGCGCCATACATTTTGGTGGCTACCTGCTTAATTTTCTCTTCGATTGAGGCCTCATTATTATACAATCGCACCTTTGCCGGTTGTTTTTTGCTTTCTGCAAGTCGTACGGTTTTTTCTGCCAGTGTAACCACGCCATTGCCACCTTTTGCAAATGCTTCATGTGGTGCGCACTCAACTCCCAGTTTTTCGCAGAAACCCATTATTTCGTCAATCTCAGTTTGGCTATCATCCACAAATTGATTGATGGCTACAATAATGGGCGTTTTAAATTGCTGTAGATTTCGAATATGCGCTTCAAGATTTACCAATCCGTTCTTTAATGCTTTCAAATGTTGGCCGCTTTGTTTGGCTTCATCTACACTTACTCCCCCATGATATTTAATGGCTTTGCAAGTAGCTACCAGCACAACAGCGGAGGGCCATATACCTGAAGCAGGACACACGATATCGAAAAACTTTTCGGCACCTAGATCTGCTCCAAAACCTGCTTCTGTAACCACATAATCAGCTAGTTTCAACCCAATTCGATTGGCAATAATACTGCTTGTACCGTGTGCAATATTCGCAAATGGGCCAGCATGTACAAGGGCAGGCACATGCTCAATGGTTTGTACCAGATTAGGCATTATGGCCTCATTTAGGATCACCGCTAGGGCTTCGTGGGCATGTAGTTGTTTGGCTAGTATTGCGTCCCCTTTTTGGTTATATCCTACAATAATTTGCCCCAAACGTTTTTTCAGATCGGAACGTGAGCTCGCTAATGCTAAAATCGCCATGATTTCGGAGGCCGCTGTAATAATAAAGCCGGATTCCCGCGGGATGCTATTTACGCGCCCCCCCAAGCCGATAACTATGTTGCGTAAAGCTCTGTCGTTCATATCCATAGATCGATTCCACAACGTGTTGGTTACATCGAAATCCAGCTCATTGCCTTTAAAGATATGATTGTCGAGCATGGCAGCGAGTAGGTTGTGTGCTGCGCCAATGGCATGTATATCACCATTAAAATGCAGATTGATGCGTTCCATGGGAATCACTTGCGACCAACCCCCACCGGCTGCTCCGCCCTTTATGCCAAAAACAGGACCCAATGAAGGCTCGCGAAGCGCTACTAGTGCTTTATGGCCTATTTTTTGAATTCCTTGACTTAATCCGATGGAGGTAAGTGTTTTCCCCTCACCGGATGGTGTTGGGGTCATGGCTGTAACCAGAATCAATTTTCCATCGGGTTTATCTTTAAACTTTTCCAACACATTTAAGCGTATTTTACCCGTGTATTTGCCATAAAACTCAAAATTATCTTCTTCAAGATTAAAAGCGCCCATAAAATGACGCATGTGTTTCATTTCGGCATTTTGAGCAATTTCGATGCTGGATTTCATACGGTATCCTTTATGATTATTTATTCCCGAACAACAATTAGATCGTTCGAGCAGTGTAACAAATTAGAGTACAGAAAGAAACAAGTTTAAGAAGTCTGAATCGCTCCAATTTGTGTGCTTTAGTGAAGTAAATCGGAAGATGAGTTAATTGTACATCGCTTCAATCTGTTCCAACTTTTCATCGATCATTTCTCGAGAAAGCCAAAGGCCGTTTACCATCACGCCGGAATGAGATCGAATTGCATCCAGATTTTCTAACGGATTGCCTTCCATCAAGATCAAATCAGCACGCATACCTTCTTCAATGGTTCCAAATTGATCTTTATTCGCAAAATATTTGCCCACTGCTTTCGTGCCCGAGTGCAGGATTTCATAATTACTCATACCTGCATCCTTCATGTAGGGCAATTCTCGGTGAATGGAGAAACCCGGAACACTAAATAGCTGAGGCGCATCGGTTCCCATCAATATTCTTACCCCTGCGTTATTCATAGCTCTCAACAACCGTTGGCGAAGTTGGGCGTGTTCTTTGGCTGCATCAATGTCTAATGCGGTATTGTTGGTAATGGTATTGGCCACAAAGTTATTATAATTATCCCGTACTGCTTTGGGAATATATTTCAGCTCATCGTATGCCTGCATGGTTTCATAATCGGCAGCTCCAATAATGGTTTCCCAAAGTGCTTGAGTGGGCACAATCCAAACATCATGTTCTATGGTTTTTTGGATGATTTCACCCATTCGTTGGTTTTGCTCTTCTCCATCATACGCCTCTAAATAGGCAACATATCCATCGATATGATCCATAGTTTCCTGCCCGGCTTCTATGGCTCGCTCTATGCCAACAGCTTCGGGTACATGCCCTCCAAATCGAATTCCTAAAGCATTCGCAGTCTCTGCCATAGCTTTGTATTCTTCCAATGTTAAACCGGGATGTATTTTCAGCAGGTCCCAACCTTCTTCAACTTGTTGCCGAACTTTTTCTCGTGCTCCTTCCGGCGAACTAACTGAATTACCATTAAAACTCGGTCCGGCTAAATACAAATTCGGACCAATGTATTCGCCCTTCGCAACTTTCTCTTTTAGTTCTAGCTGGCGATTGTAACCAAGCATACCACGCACAGTAGTTATACCTGCAGATACATATAAAAACAAGGTCGATTCTACATAATCTGCGTTAAAATAAGCCGGAAAGTTAGCCGATGGGTGAGTGGGCGGCACATGTCCATGCATTTCAGCAAGACCGGGAATAAGATATTGATCGGTGCCATCAATGATGAGGGTGTTTGGACCGAACTTAATGTTTGCATCATCCAAAATCGCAGAAATACGACCATTTTCGATGAGTACAGTTTTATTCTTTAACACCAAACCATCTTCCGTCATTGGGATAACGCTTACATTGGTAAAAGCATGGGTAAGCATTTCGCCATTGTAGGTGTATTCAACATCAAAGGGCTTAATAGAGAAGAAAAGGATTACAGCGAACACCGGAAGAAGAATCAATAGCAGGAGTTTTTTCATATCAGAAATGTTAGTTCAGCTCGAAAAAAGCGAAACGCCTACTAGAATACAACGAGAGGTAATGGAATTGATGATTTTTTACTGATCAAAGTGCGCACGGAGTCAACATCAATTCAGTATGGATATAAGCTCAGGATTTGGCTTACTCTCTGTTTGCTGAACCCAATCTTTTGGGATGGTTATCCGCTTCCTGAAGTTCATCAAATGCTTTCTGGAAATTATCCATCAGCTCCATGTACTCTTTCGATTCAAGTACACGCTGCTCCAGCATTCTCGACTTCAATGTTTCGTTTCGTGCGTATTTTATGAACTTGTAGAAGTGAAAGGAAACCAGATCTCCATTGTCATCAGCTAGATATATCTTCCCGTCCTCATCTACCGACCGGTACATAAATATATGTTGCCCGGTTGAAGAATCACTCGAAGAATATTTTCTATAGGTAGCCCAATCAAATTTTTCGCCGGTAAGAGCTTGGGCAATGTTCCAGCAATTCACTCGGTCGCCTTCTTTCCAGTGTAATATTTCGGGGTACCAAGTATGGGGTGGTATGCCTCGCTTTTTATTTCTAAAAAACTTCATGAATTTAATAATTTTGATTCTTCACTTTGATGGGAGAGCTCCAGATAAGCCTTTTTGAATTCAGCAATCAACTCCATGTATTCGCTGGAGGTGTCTAATTCCGTTAAAATCGTTCGATTTTTAAGACTAAGGTTTTCTGCCTTTTTGAGGAATGATTGCAAAACTGTTTTATGGATTTCTCTGTCTGCTTCGTCTTCTACAATTATATAGCCATCACTTGTGATTCCTTTGTACACATAATTCCGAGTAAATGTACCGGTTTCCAAAGCATTCAACTTAGAGAAAACTCCTTTTAACTTAACATTCCTCGCCCGGATGATATCCCCCTTTTTCCAATGCAAAATCTCTGGATGCAGAAGATGTGGAGCTTTCGAGGCCGATTTATTTAAAATGCCCATTTAAACGATTATTTGCCCTTAAAAATTAACTGAATGCCTTTACTAAATGAAACCGGATTTGTTTCGGTAGATTCGTCATACACCGGTAAGATAAGCGTTGCCCGATAAAACATATACAAGCTGATGGCCATTATGGTGTGGGCAATATCTAAATGGTTGAACCAAATGCTTAGGCCAATTTCGCTGGTGTAGAAAAAAGCAGCTAGCGTGGCAAAGAGTATGGCACGACAAATAAGCCGGCTACCCGGGTTTTGTGTCTGCATAACAATGTAGAAATGGATGGGAAGCACAATTAAGCCCAATCCGTAGGCCGAGTGCACTTGTATGAAGAAAAAATTTAGCGTTGTAAAGGTGATGACGGCAAAAACCAATAACTCAACCACATTGGCAACTTCCAGAAAACGAGCAAATCTGGTTTTCAATAACGGAAAGGCATACATAATCGTAGCTCGTTCGATTGCTGAAACCGCCAACATACTAATTAACCAACCGGGTAATTTCCAGGCTAAACCAACTTGAGCCTGAAACGCATGCCCCAATAAACCGCCTAAGAAAGTTGCCATTGCCATAATCAAAAAATACCAGCGCATATATTGATGCACTTTACCGGGTAGGTTTTTCTTTTTTAGTTTGATGTAGGCATATACACAAACCGCTGTAATCAAAAAATCGGTGAGCGTTACCACCGGCTCCATGATGACTACATCAAAGATTTCTATGGATGGCTGTCCACTCGGTGATTGCATGGTTAATTAAGAATTAGAAATAGATGAATTAGGAATCTGTTTATTCTATAACGAATTGAGCTTATTCACGTTCCGAAACTAATAATGAGCAACATTTTCAACACTCAACACTCAAAATTTAACACTCTAATTTCACTTTAATTCAACCACAGTACACCCGGCACCACCAAAATCTTCGTTTGCCAAATCGTAGCTTTTTACTTCAGAGCGATCGCCGAGATATTTATGAATTTGTTCTTTAAGTATTCCGGTACCTTTCCCGTGAATAATCTCAACTTGTTTGAGTCCTCTGAATACGGCCTTATCTATATATAAGGTTACCTCTTCGATTGCGGCATCGGCTCGTTTCCCTCTTAAATCAAGACGAGAAGATACCGAACCTTTTAACGATGAGTCGTTCACGATTACATTTGCCCGGCTTTGGCTCGATTTCTTTTTCTTTGGCGGCTCTACTTTAACCAGGTTTTTATACTTGGTTTTCAATCGAAGTCCATCTGCTTGCACTGTTGCATTGTTGCCTTTTCGTTCAACTAGCTGCCCGTTGGTGTTTCCATCCAAAAAGCGCACATAATCGCCCACTTCCGGTCGGTCTGAGCTTTTTACAAACTGCGCTTCCCGTTTTTCTTTTACTTCATCCAGCGAGGCTTCAATTTTTCCTTTTTCGGCTTCAATATCTTTACGGATATCTTTAATCTGATTTTTTCCGGTCTTCTTCTCCTCTACAATTTTCTCAACGGCTCGCTCAACTTTCTGATTCGCCTGATCCATGATCGACTTGGCTTCTTTCAACGCCTTTTCGCGAATTTTATCTCTTTCCCGGTTTAGTGATTCCAGCTTTTGCTTATATCGATTTTCGTTAACCTGAGCGCGTTTGAGGATTTCTTTATTTTTTTCTGCCAGTTCTTCAGCAGATTGAGTTTTTGCCTCCAACTCCGCAATCAATCCTTCCATTTTATTTTTGGCCTCGCCGAGCAATTCACGCGAACGGGTTAGTAAACGTTTGTCTAGATGCATACGCTCAGCAATTTCGAAAGCGTAACTGCTACCGGGTATTCCTTTTTTGAACCGATACGTCGGGGAAAGGGAAGCCTGATCAAATTCCATTGACCCATTAACCGCGTTCTCATGTTCGTGAGCAAACACTTTCAGCGCGCCATGGTGTGTAGTTACTAAAATCTTGCAATCGTACTTCAAAATGTACTCGATAAAAGCCTGAAAAAGTGCCGAACCTTCATCCGGATCGGTGCCGGCTGCGGCTTCATCAATTAGAATAAGACTGTTTTCTTGCAATCGATCCTGTGTTTCGCGCATCCATTGTAAGCGAGATGAGAATGTACTCAAGTCATTTTCTATGGACTGATCATCCCCTAAATCCACAAAAACACCATTGAATACGGGCAATTGAGAAAGTGGATCAACCGGAATAGCGAAGCCCGATTGATTCATCAACACACAAATGCCCATTGTTTTCATAGCTACTGATTTTCCACCGGCATTCGGCCCCGTGATCATCAAGCAATGCTCTTCTTCGCTGAGTTCTAGATCTAAAGGTATAACTTCGAGTCGCTCTTCTTTTTTAAGGGATAAGTTTTTTAACCTAAGGTTAGGATTGTAGGCCTCTTTCAGTTTTGTAAATCCGGAGTCGGATACGATAGGTATTTCTCCATCTAATTGGATGCTCACCTTTGCTTTAGCGGTGATAACGTCGAGTTCGGCTAAGGTTTCTATATTTTGTCGAATATAGGCTCTGTTTTCTCTAATGTGATTGGTGAGTTCCTGTAAAATGCGTTCAATTTCGGCCTGCTCTTCGGCTTCGTATTGCCTGATCTCATTATTCAAGTGTAAAGCCTCAACCGGTTCCAGATACACGGTTTGTCCGGTGGAAGACACATCATGAATAAAGCCTTGAATCTGTCGTTTGTATTCGGCTTGGATGGGAATCACCATTCGGCCATTCCTTATGGTAGCGCCCTCATCGCTGGCCATGCCATCTTTTACTGCATTTCGCATCATCTTGTTGATGGTGCTCCGCAATTCATTTCGTTTCGAGTTCAGGCGTTTACGAATGCTTTTAAGTTCCGGACTGGCATCATCTCGTAACTCACTATTTTCTGTTACTTTCCCCTTGATGTAATTCTCCAGTTCTTTCAGCGGAATCAGTTGTTCAGAGATTCCGGTAAGTGTCTGAGCCCGTTCTTCTTTTTGCTTGATGAACTTCTTAACAGTACGGGCATTGAAACAGATTTTTAAAATATCATGGAAGGCATATAACGGAATAATACTCCCATAGGCTTTGGCAATATCCAAATGAACGCGCACATCCGGGAGTTCATCCAAAGGAAATACGTCCGGATCGCGTAGAATTTCCATCATCTCCCGTGTTTGAGCAAGTAAAACCTGAACTCGATCTTTTCGATTGGTGGGACGAAGTTCTTCAATCATCTCGGCCGAACGGATAGACTGAGCGGCAGCTAAAGTGGCTTCTCGAACTTGCTCAAAGCCTAGTTTTTCTAATACGTTTTTAGGATAGAACTCCATCAAAAATAGATTGTACTTAAAGAATCATTTACATTGTTCAGGAAGATAAACCTAATTCCGTGCCTATGAAATTCCCCATTTTTCAAGTTGATGCTTTTACCGATCATGTTTTTAGTGGAAATCCCGCCGCAGTAGTTCCATTAACAGAATGGCTGCCCGTCGAAACCATGCAGCAAATAGCCATGGAAAATAATCTCTCCGAAACTGCTTTTTACGTGCAAGAACACGAAGCTTACGGTTTGCGATGGTTTACCCCACAAGTTGAAGTAGACCTTTGCGGACATGCAACCTTGGCTACGGCTCATGTTTTATTCCATGAATTAGGATTTACCGGTGCTGAATTATTATTCGATACAAAAAGTGGCCGATTAGTAGTTAAAAAAATCAATGACGGTTATTCCATGAATTTTCCGTCGGATGAAATGCCTCGGGTTGAAGCGCCGCCAATTTTGTTCCAGGCACTCGGAATAAAGCGCACGAACAAAACATTCAAAACCGATGATTACATGGTGGTGCTTGAATCTGAGCAGGAAGTTGCTGCCTTAACACCCGATTTCAAATTCTTGAAAGAGGTGGATGCTCGAGGAATCATAGTTACAGCACCGGGAAACGAAGTGGATTTTGTTTCACGATTTTTTGCTCCTCAAGTTGGTATTGATGAAGATCCTGTCACCGGTTCGGCACACACCAAAACCACTCCTTATTGGGCAAAAGAACTAGGAAAATCAGAACTCACCGCCCGACAAATTTCTAAACGGATAGGAGATTTGAATGTAAAACATCTTGGTGATCGTGTAGAGCTCGAAGGGAAGGCCGTTACCTTTTTGCGAGGAGAAATTGAAGTTTCTTGAATTACGAAATACGGATCACGAATTGTGAATTACGAATATGGCATTAGTTTAACATCCGATACATGGAAGCAATTATTTTACTAATAATCGGGGTTTTTGGAGGTTTAATCGCCGGCTCGATGGGTGTTGGTGGTGGAATCATATTCACTCCCGTTCTTTATTTCTTATTTGAAGAAGCCGGAGTTGAACAACCTGTGCAATGGTCGGTGGCTAGCGGTTTATTGTGCACGTTGTTTACTTCGGTGAGCAGTTCTGTTCGGCAGTATCTGAATAAAAATTTCTTTCTTAAGGAAGGACTTTTACTTGGCGTTTTTGGGGCAATTGGAATTAGCATCGGCAAATGGATACTTACCTCAGAATATTACGATCGCGAGCAATTTGTGGTGATTTTCAGTGCAGTTTTATTTTTTGCTGCATACATGATGTTCAAGAAAGGGAAAATCTCACAAGAAGCAACAACACCGGATGCTGACACAAAATTTGAAACGAAATCAGCTGGAACCGCAGGCATTTCGGGTGGACTAGTCGCCGCCCTAGCAGGAGTAGGCGGTGGCGGGGTAATGGTGCCTATCATGAATCTGATATTCAAACAACCGTTCAAAAAAGCAGTGAGTATCTCCCATTTGGGAATGTGTGTATTGATAGCAACTGGATTGATACAATTAGCCCTTGTTTCAGTCAATACTCAGGGAATAAGCCCGTATCATCTTGGATATATCGATATTGGCGCGGCATTACCTCTTGCTATTGGTGGATTATTCGGGGCTAATTTCGGAACCATCCTCAATCACAAACTCAAACAACAGTACCTGCAATGGGGGTTTGCTTTGTTAGCAGTGGCAATGGCCGGTCGTTTACTTTGGGGAGTTTATGGGTGATTTTATACAAATACTATAATTGAGAATTAAAAGTTAGGAAACGCTATAAGCACTGCTAACATTAGTGACTAAAAAAGCAAAATGTATTTTCTTAAACTATTATTTGTATTTAAATATAAACTTAAATATTTTTTTTACTCAAATCTCCACATGCCTTGCTGGGGGCGCTTTTTAGCTTACCTTACCAGCCTTGACATTGTGGGGTTTGGAGGTTAACCCACAAGGAGAGGTCCTTGTGGGTTTTTTATAAACTTTAGTTTATGATTCTCAATTGCATTTCCAAACAAAATTGAGAACAGACCGATTAAAAAATTATTTGATATTGATAATCGTAATTCGACATTCATTACTCATTTTTCTTAATTCTCTGGCTTTCTCTCCCCATCGACAAACGTTTTTCCACAGCCAATAAAACTGGGGTGACAGTAACAATCACTACTAAGGTAGCTGCGTGGGCGATGGTGGCAAACGCAAGTCCGGTCGCTTCAGGTACGGCGTACAAATATAGAAGTGCAAGCTTTATAAAAATGTGGTAACTACCTACACCACCGGGAGTTGGAATCGAAATTCCTACCGCAGATACCATCGTAAGTACAATAGCATCGGTATAAGAAAGATCGAAGACATTCGTCATGTCGAACATGAAAAAGGGGATGTATGTCATGGTGATGTAGCACACCCAAATCAAGGCAGTGTGGAAAATGAAGAGCGGCCAGTTTTCCAAGTCTCTGATGGCCAACACACCTTGTGCAAAGTTTTTAAATCCTTCACTAAGCTTCGCGAAAAACTGACCAAGCTTGTTCTCTGGTGAACTAAGTTTATTCAGCACAAAGAAAATAAGAATGCCCCCAATCAGCAAAATACCGCCGTATAATGCGACCGCCTTCATCAATCCAAAATAAACTTCCGGATCGGTAACGTCGGTACCAAATAGATTTGATAAAACTTCTGCATCAGAAATCAGAAATATACCAACCAAAACCATTATAATGAGCATACTGAGTACATCCACAATCCGCTCCAAAACCACCGTACCAATCAATTTGGAATTGCTTTCATCAATTTGGCGAGCTACGTAAACAGGGCGGGTTATCTCACCAAGTCTTGGAAACGCGATATTAGTGAGATAACCGAACATAACGCCGGTAAATAAGGTGGATCGATGGGGCAAGTTTGCTTTGTCCTCAAAAAGCATCCGCCAGCGTTCTGCTCGAATGAAATGAGAGAAGAGAGTTAACGCTGCAAAAGGCAGGAACCAACCCCAGCTCGCACCTTTCGAAGCCTCTACAATCTCCGAAAACTCCACATCTTTAAAGGCAAACCACAAAAACCCCAATCCAACGAACAGACTGATGCCTACTTTCACATATTTATTCATATCAATATCTCATGTCAACGATTTCGGCATCTTCGGGATGGGTAAACTCAAAAATAGATGAATCATTTTCGATAAAAGCTCCATCCGAGAAGGTAGTAGTGATTACATTATCAGCAATATCGTAGGCGGTGATTGTTAAGGGTAATAATTCAGCCGAAACTTCAATTTCTACGGTGATGAAAGCGGCAAAATCGTCGGTGGTAATCAAGGTAATTTTTGTCCGACCATTTCCATTCTGTTCTTCTGTTGCGGTATAAGTATCATCGATACCACTTAACATGCGCGAAGGGGCAAAGTCGTCTTCTTCGGCATCGTAATCACTGATAATCACTCGATTACGGGAACCATCATATACCTGTGAAATCTCACCATCAACTACAATTTTCTGTTGATTGCTTTCCAACTTATATCCTACAGCATTAATCCAGATAGTTCCATCAGTACGTGTGATTTCTTCGGTGTAAGAGTCCTGATAGGTATGATCAAACTTTCCTTTATACACTTCTCCCGCATTAAAGCGTGCTTTTAGCTGATCAAAAATTGGTGTGGATTGAGCGTGTGATTGCCCCATATATCCAAATGATAATAAAAGGAGCAGCGCTAAGTGCTTATAAATTTTCAAGTCCATCCAAAATCTCTTGAAGTTCGTCTTCGTCTTGTACAAGTACGTCGCGGGCGGTACTGCCTTGATATGGTCCAACAATCCCTGCATTAAATAATTGATCTATAATTCTTCCGGCGCGGTTATAGCCGATTTTTAGTTTTCGCTGTAAGAGTGAAACCGAGCCTTGTTGATGTAGAATTACCACTTTGGCGGCTGTCTCAAACATATCGTCTATGTCTTCTAACGGATCAGGAATGCCTCCATTGTCCTCTTGAATAACAGGAAGGTGAAAAGGTTCTTTGTAACCGGCTTGTTGCCCGATAAAGGCATTAATTCGCTCCACTTCTTCGGTGGAAACGAAGGCGTTTTGAAGCCGAACCATGCCGGCACCGTTCGTAAACAGCATATCGCCCATACCCACCAGTTGATCGGCACCGCCTTGATCTAAAATGGTTCTGGAATCCACTTTTGAAGCAACCTGATAAGCCACACGAGCCGGGAAATTCGCTTTGATGGTACCCGTAATTACGTTTACCGATGGTCGCTGAGTGGCTACTACCATGTGGATACCAACCGCACGAGCCAGCTGAGCAATTCGAGCAATCGGCTCTTCGATTTGCTTACCGGCCGTCATCATTAAATCGGCTAGCTCGTCAATAATAACCACAATGTAGGGCAAATGTCGGTGACCAAGTTCGTCTTCCAGCTCGCCATCTTTGAATTTCTTGTTGTAGGCTTTAATGTCGCGAACCAACGCCATCTTAAGTAAATCATAACGGTCATCCATCTCTTTACACACACTGTTTAAGGTATCCAGTGCTTTAGAAGTGTCGGTGATGATGGGCTCATCTGCATTTGGGAGCATCGCCAGAAAATGATTCTGAATGTTTCGATATAGCGACAGTTCAATCTTTTTAGGATCGATCATCACAAATTTCAGATTGTCAGGATGGCATTTATACAGTAAACAAGTGATGATGGTATTAATCCCTACCGATTTACCCGAGCCGGTAGCACCCGCAACCAACAAATGCGGCATTTTGGTGAGATCGAGCATAAACACCTCGTTCTCGATAGTTTTACCAAAGGCAACGGGCAGCGTCATCTCCGTTTCTACAAACTTTTTGGTGTTGATGACCTGCTTGATGTACACCGTTTCGCGAGTACTGTTCGGTACTTCAATTCCTACCGCTGATTTACCCGGAATTGGTGTTAACATCCGAAGCCCTTTTGAGGCCGTCGCCATTTTTAAATCGTTCGAATAGCTCTCAATCTTGCTGATTTTAACATCCGGAGCCGGCTCGAGTTCGTACAGCGTAACCGTTGGCCCTACAATGGCATTAATGGCTACAATCTCAATTTTGTGGCGCTTCAGCTTGTCCAGTATGATGCGCTTATTTTCTTTGATCTCTTCCAGATCAACTTCATTTCCTTCTCCCGGTGGTGTATTTAGTAGATCAACCGTTGGAAACTTGTATTTGATAACCGGTACTTCTTTCGCCTTTTCCTGATTTTTCTTGTCCAGTTCTTTGCTGTCGGCTTGTTCCTCTTCTTCGCCTTTAAAAATGGCTACTTCCAGATCATCGTCTTCTTCCTGATTATCAGATTCCGGTTTTTCCAAGCTTGCTCGCGGACGAGTATCCAAGGTTTGTACTTCAGCCTTTTCTTTTTCTAATCGCTTACGATCCTCTTCTTCCGACTTTTCTACAATTTCATCGATAGATGGCGTTGGTTGCTTATCGTCCTGAGCTTTTGTGGCCGCTTTTTCTTCCTTCTTTTTGGCTTTCTCTTGTTGTTTAGCTTCTTTAGCCGCTTCCTTTTCTTCTTTTTTAAGCTGTAGTTCAGCTCTTTTTTCTGCAATACGCTCTTCTCTTTCAGCCGCTCGCTGGGCTTTACGCTCAGCGCGTTCTTGGCGGTTTTGCTCCATTTTTTCCTGCATTTGTTCCATCCACAGCTTTAAACTGTCGATGGTTTTTTGCAGATCCCGTTCCACAAATAGTAAAAGGGTAATAAGTATTAGTACTGAGAGTATAAAGATGGAGCCAATTCCGGTAATGTTCTGCAGAATGCTGGCAAAAGCGATTCCTGCTCCGCCCGACCAAATCGGATCTTCCGGCGCGCCGGCATTCGTAATCAGCCATCCCAAAAAAGTGGATAGCAACACCATCCCCCAAATAGAAAGCACATTCAAGTAGGCATTATCGCGGAAAGAGCGCCGGCGAAAAGTATGCCAGCCGTTGTAGCCTACAATCAACGCAAAGAGGAGACTCGTGTAACCAAACAACTTGTACACTAAAAAGTGGGAAATGTAAGCGCCAACCGGACCTAACCAGTTTTGAATCATCCGGGAGGAGGCATCGGGGTTAAAAAGATCCAGAAAGGAGAGTCGTTGTGCGTACTGATAATCTTCTGCGGTATACGATACAATGCTTAATCCCAGTAACACAGCAATGGCAAGTACAATAATGCCAATAATTTCCATCTTTCGGCCCGAATCGAGCGGGGTTGAAGCAGGAGAAGTATGTTGTTTTTTCTTAGCCATTTAAATTGGTGATGAGACCATCGCGCATACCGGGCAACACATCGAATGCATTGAGATTGCAACAAAATTCTATGTCGTTTTCGGGAACGAGGTTTCGCAGGCGATACGCATGATCGCTGCTGCCAATGGTTTCCTGAATCTGATCTTTAAATTTTTCATACAGCCCGAATGCTACTTTGGCGCCGTCTTTCGTTTTTTCGGGTAATGTTCCCCCAAACATATGATAAAGTAGCGAGCCTGCAAAAAGCGTATCTTCAAGGGCTAATCGTCCACGCCAACCTGAGCAAATTAATACTACCTCATCGTCGTGTTCTTTCAGCGCATTCAGAATATTCTGTTGATTTAGAAACGAGCCGATATAAATGCGATTTGCCAGCCCGGCTTTTTTTATCGCTTTGGTGCCATTGGTAGTGTTGAAAATAAGCGTCTTATCAGCGATAGTTTCTTTGGTGTATTCCTGCGGTGAATTCCCTAAGTGATAGCCTTCGATTTTAGAACCATTTTTTTCGCCACACAAAAGATAGTCGTTGGCATCCATGGTGTGTGCAATTTTAACGGCATCGCTCATATCCTCAACGGGAATTACTTTTTTTGCACCGTTATGAATTGCGGTTGTAATCGAAGAAGTAGCCCGGAGTATATCTATAATAACCGCGCTTTTTCCACGTAAATCTTCCTCTTGAAAAGCTTGAACCGAAAAAAATACGTCGATGTAATTAGATTCTGGCATGAGTGAGTTATTTACTGATAAAAGGAGGCTTAGCAACGGTAGCAGTTGCAGATTTTTTTCGAATGGCTACATGGATGGAGTTTCCATCTGCGGCGTGATCGGTCGACACAAATCCCATCCCAATTCCCTTACCCAAAGTAATAGACATTGTTCCACTTGTAACAAATCCGATTTCATTACCTTCGGCATCGGTGATAGTATATCCATTGCGTGGAATAGAGCGCTGATCTTCCATTACAAAACCAACAAGGCGACGTTTTAAACCGGCTTCCTTTTTGGCTAATAAGGTTTCTTTTCCTACAAAATCGCCTTTATCAAACTTAGTAATCCAGCCTAAGCGAGATTCCAATGGGTGTGTGCTTTGTGTGATGTCGTTGCCATACAATGCAAATCCCATTTCAAGGCGAAGGGTATCGCGAGCTCCAAGTCCGCACGGCTCGATACCAAATTCTTCACCGGCATCAAAAATAGCGTTCCAAACTGCAGTTTCATCAATATTTGCATGCTCGAAGTATAATTCGAAGCCGGGTTCGCCGGTATATCCCGTTGCAGAAATGATCATTGGTATTCCTGCCAGTTCACCGGTTTTAAAACTATAGAAACCGATTTCTGCGAGATTTACATCCGTGAGTTTTTGCAAAACTTCCATTGCTTTGGGGCCTTGAACCGCCAACAATGCATAATCGTCGGATCGGTTTACAAGTTTTGCGTCCATCGTATTTTGGGATTGAATCCATGCAAAATCTTTATCCACATTGGCGCCATTAACCACCAGCATATATTCGTTATTGGCCAGCATGTAAACGATTAAGTCGTCCACGATACCGCCATCGGCATAACACATGCACGAATACTGTGCTTTTCCCGGGAAAAGTTTTGAAGCGTCGTTTACTGTCACTTTTTGGATGAGCTCGAGCGCTTTTTCTCCCGAAACAAAAAACTCGCCCATGTGCGAAACGTCGAATACCCCAACGGCATGGCGTACAGCGGCGTGTTCAATTTTAATCCCTTTATATTGAACCGGCATTTCGAATCCGGCAAACTCTACAATTTTGCCTCCTGCTTTGGTATGGAGGTCAAAAAACGGCGTTCTTTTAAGCATGTACCTTTCTAAAAAAATGTGATGATGGTGCAAGGCGAAGTTAGTGAATTTTCAACTAACGAGATGAGAACTTTCGAAATCAGTTTAACTTACTTACTCCCATTTCAAAAAGTATTCTTTCACAAATATTTCAAGTTCGCTTTCTATAGTTTTTCGGGTTACAACTAACATTCTGCTATCCAAAATAGAATAAAACTGACGAATATAATTTTCTGACATAAACTCTCTAACCTGCGCTTGCTCTTCGGTTAGTATAGTAAGTGTTTCATCACTTAAATTTGTGTAGAACACCTGTCCATTTTTTCCACTTTGGATAATACTTTCAGGAAGTGAATGCAAGCTAGTAATTGAGATGGCGTAATATTCATCACCAATTATTTGTGAAATATTAAGCAAAAACAGTGTGTGTTCTTTTTCGCTTAACTCAGCCCCGTTTAGAATCATCAAATCGTTAAAAAGTAATCTAATTGATTTTAATAATTCAATATCTGAGGATTCGTTTACAACGTAGGTTGAATTAAAAAGAAATTTCTGTTGTGCAATCGTGTGCGTGCTAACTGAAATTACCGCAATCAAAGAGATAAGAAGTGCAACTATTTTTTTCATGACGTACCTGTACCATTTTAGTGTTAGATAGAAATATGGTAGTAGTTTAAAATAGGCGCTTTGGTTGGATTTACAGTTAGCTAGTACTAAATAATAAATATTCATCTATTATCAGAATTAAATCTAAGCAAGAGTGGTTAGTCGGAAAAAATCAGGTAATGAAACACTACTCAAAATCTGCCATCAAAGAGATGCCTTCGCGGGCAAGAGCGCATTTTATCAATTCTGTTACGGGGTATAAATCCAGTAATTTAATTGGCACCATTTCTCCCGATGGCAAAACGAATTTAGCCATTTTCAGCTCGGTTACTCATTTGGGAAGCAATCCTCCTTTACTCGGTTTTGTGCTGCGCCCGCATACCGTAATGCGCAATACCTTCGATAATCTGAAAGAAACCGGTTTGTTTACAGTAAATCACGTAAGTGCTGATATGATCCGCAAAGCTCATCAGACTTCAGCCAAATATCCGGCCGGTGTTTCCGAATTTGAACAAACCGGACTCAAAGAGGAATATCGAGATGATTTTGAAGCGCCGTACGTTGCAGAAAGCGTGATCAAAATTGGGTGCCGATATGTGAATGAGTATTACCTAAAGGAAAACGATTGCCGATTTATCATCGGCGCAATGGAGCACATTTATTTGCCGGAAGATTTAGTAAGTGAAGATGGATTCATCAATCTGGAACAAGCGGGAACCGTTTCGGCGACAGGTTTGGATGGGTATGCGTTGCCAAAGATTCTCGATCGCTTCAGTTATGCTAAACCGGATGAGGAAGTTTGCTCAATTTTATGAGCTACTTTATTCATTTTGCTCCCACTTCGTAACTCGTACATCACACAATCGCATATTCCTAATTTATTCCTTTTTCAAAGTTCAAAGTTCAACCTGTTCAATGTTCGATTTGTTCATACACCCTAGCCCTTAATCGACCTCCTCTGTCTCATCCTTAACAAGTAGGAGGACTCGTTGTTATGGTTACTGACATATTAGTTAGCCCTAATTCGTGCCAATTATCATGTGTTAGCTTAATCACAACACAAATCGATGCGACGATTTCATTATCATGACATTGATTTACCCCCCAATTCGTAACTCGTAATTCACACAATCGCATATTCCTAATTTATTCCTTTTTCAAAGTTCAAAGTTCAAAGTTCAACCTGTTCAATGTTCAATGTTCGTACCGTTCATTCTTCGTTAGTCTCTTTCTTTCTCCTTATCTTATCCCAATTCAAAAAATTCAAGAAGTAATTAGTTAGATGTCCATCAACAAAGAACAAGTAAAAACGGCCTTAGCACACGTTCTGCACCCCGAAGCAAAGCAAGATTTAATATCTCTGGATATGATTCAGGATCTGATTGTGCAGGATAAATACATTTCATTTACGCTGGAAATGCCTGCACAAAATGATGCCTTAGCAAGTGAGCTTAAGCAACGTTGCGAAGGGGCAGTACATAAGTTTATTGATCGTGAAGCCGTGGTTGATATTCAGGTGGGAATAAATGTCTCTAAGCGACAAGAAGCGCCTCAGAAAACCGCTCCTCCAGCTCAACCTCTTTCGGGCGTTAAAAATATTATAGCTGTTGCATCCGGTAAAGGTGGCGTTGGTAAATCTACTGTTGCGGTAAATCTTGCAGCGTCGTTAGCTCGTACAGGAGCTTCTGTTGGTTTGATGGACACGGATATTTATGGTCCGAGCATTCCAACCATGTTCGATTTATTTGAACGGCCAAACATCACCACACAAAAAAAATTGATTCCGCTCGAAAAGTATGGCATCAAAATGGTGAGTATGGGCTTTTTGGTAGATGTAAACCAAGCTATGGTTTGGCGCGGACCTATGGCTACCAGCGCTATTCAACAATTTATGAAAGATGTGGAGTGGGGTGAATTGGATTATATGATTCTGGATCTGCCTCCCGGAACGGGCGATATCCAACTAACCATTGTGCAAACCATTCCGCTAAGTGGAGCCGTTATCGTTTCTACTCCTCAAACCGTTGCGTTGGATGATGTGCGAAAAGGAGTAGCTATGTTCCAGAAAGTGAAAGTACCGGTGCTAGGCGTGATCGAAAATATGGCGTATTTCACTCCACCCGACATGCCCGAAAAAAAGTATCACATATTTGGCGAAGGCGGAGCAACCCGACTTGCGGAAGAATTAGCAGTACCCGTTTTAGGTGAAATCCCCATTGAGCAACCTATTCGCGAGGCCGGCGATAACGGGAAACCGATTGTGATTGCCGATGAACAATCGAATGCAGCGCACGCTTTCTTCACGGTAACTTCAAATATGCAACAACAACTGAGTTTGCGAGAAGCAGAAGCGAAGCCAAAAGTGCAGATTTCGTTTAAAAGCTAAGATATATTTATGACATGATCTGACGGATTACCCGTCTGACCGGTTCTTTAAGTTCGATAATATCCATTTGACCACCTCATCGTCGAACGGATACTGTTTCTGTTCTACAGTATCATATAAGCCATGCGTACTGTTTGGAAGCAGGATAATTTCCATCTTTGAAGTTCCGGATTGCGATCGAATCCATTCCAGATTTTGAATACTCGTTTTGGCATCAACAGCACGGTCATCTTCGCCATAAATGTTGATCCAAGGAATATTTACCGTAGCGTACTCATCAAAGAAATTCATACCATAAGAATTTTCGATGGGGTGATTGCCAACCTCAACGGAAAGAGGTGGCAGCCAATTGGGATTGTACTCATTTCGTAGATCGGTAATTTCTTCATCAAGTGCTGATAATCCTTCATTATCGCCAGCCTCAAGCAAATCAAAATGACGCTCCCAAAAGGGAGTAATTCTGTTCAATAATTCTTCAGATGCATTTGAACCACGAATCCCATTTAAGGTTGAAAATTTTCGAGTCATAATTACCGAATTAATCGGGCCGGATACATTTGCAATCATATCCACTTTGGGATTTCGCGCTGCAAGAACGCCAACAAGTCGCCCGCCTTGACTCACCCCAAAAGCCGCAATGTGATTCGTATCTACTTTAGAATGACTGTTCAGGTAATCTATGGCTGCGGAAGCATCAGAGACAAAATCATTGAAATCGGCGCTTGAGTAATCTAAGATCGAACGGCCTGTTCCTCGCTTATCGTAAATCAAAGTTACAACCCCACAACCGGCGGCTCTTCCGGCGAAATAAAGAGGCACATTCATCAAACGTTCATAATTGTTCCCTCCGCCATGCATAGCAATAGCAGCGGGAAACGGTCCCTCACCCTCGGGTTGATAGAGAGTTGCATGAAGAATCCCTTCTTCTATTGGAATAGAAATAGAATCTTTAGTGAAGCTAAAATGTGCTTCAGAACCTCTTTCAAGGCAGTTTTGAGATTGTGCCAAAGTAGTAGAGGTATAAAGTACCAACAGAATACAGGTGATAAAATATCTCATGTGGGCTTTGTGTGTTTGTTGATAATTTACTCGAAACCAATTTCTGATGCTTCTTCTAAACGGATTCTTCATTAAAACTTCACAAAATGCATCTAGTTTTAGATCGGATTAAGGTTTAAGAGGTATCACTATGTTGTTAGAGAAGAGATTTGAGCAAGTGGATGTTGCCATCACTCAGTGGATGGCCAACAATGCGTTATTAATTATGCGCGTGGGATTGGGCGTAATATTCCTATGGTTTGGAGCCTTGAAATTCTTTCCGGGATTGAGTCCTGCCGAAGAACTGGTTAGAAATACCGTTTATTTCGTGGACCCAGATTTATTTATTCCGGTTTTAGCAACTTGGGAAGTGCTGATTGGAATTGGACTCATCGCCGGTAAGTTCATGCGAATAACGCTACTACTTTTATTCCTGCAGATGCCCGGCACCGCCTTGCCCATTGTTCTACTACCGGATGTTGTATGGACGCAGTTCCCGTTCGGACTAACCCTCGAAGGTCAATACATTGTTAAGAATTTGGTATTGATTGGTTCAGCACTCGCTTTAGGTGCTACCGTTAGAGGCGGGAAGTTGGTGGCACAGTAGTTATTGGTTAATGGTTATTAGTTGAAAATACTAAATAACCATTAACCAATTTCCAATAACCAATTATGGGAAAATACCCATCTGCTCGTACATGATTCCAATCTTTTGAATGGCATTAATGAATGCAGCCGTTCTCAAATCGTTCAAGTCATGTTGCTCACGAATATCGGTTATTTGATGATAGGCCGTGATCATGGTTTCTTCGAGTCCTGAATCTACCAAGTCTGCTTCACCGGCACCATAAGTTAGACGTTGAAGATCTTCAGCATCATAAGTTTTACCGGAGATGCTTTCCAACTCACGAACAATCTTAAGTAAACTACCTTCATCGAATTTTTTGTTCATTCGGCCATATCGCACGTGCTGAATGTCTTTCAACCACTCGAAATATGAAACGACTACACCACCGGCATTTAAGTAGGTATCCGGAATGATTAATGCACCACGATTTTTCATGGTTTCGTGAGCATCGGCCGTTACCGGTCCGTTAGCCGCTTCGGCAATGATTTTCGCTTTAACTTTATCGGCATTTTCTGCGGTGATTTGGCTTTCGAGCGCAGCAGGAATCATGATGTCGCACTCCATTTCAAAGATCATGGCGTTGTCAGAAAGCTCTTTGCTTGTTCCAAACCCGATGATACTTCCGGTTTCTTTGCGGTAGGTCATCAAAGCTTCCAGATCAATTCCGGCAGGATCGTAAATAGCGCCTTCAATTTCAGCAACTCCAATCAATTTTGCGCCCGCTTCGGTCATGTATTTTGAGGCATGATATCCCACATTACCAAGACCTTGCACACAAAAAGTTTTGCCCTCGATGCCCGGCTCCATTCCTAAAGCATCCATATCTTTTTTAACGCTTACCGCTTCGCGAATTCCAAAATAAACTCCACGTCCGGTAGCTTCGGTACGCCCGCGAATTCCACCCTGTTGAATCGGTTTACCCGTTACACAAGCTTCTGCATTCAAATCGTCTTTCATTTGGCGATAAGTATCCAAAATCCAGCCCATTTCTCGAGCTCCGGTTCCGTAATCGGGTGCGGGCACATCCACACCAGGCCCGATAAAGCCTTTTTTAACCAGCTCGAAGGTATATCGACGAGTAATTCGTTCTAATTCAGATTCAGAATACGCACGGGTGCTGATTTTTACACCGCCTTTGGCGCCACCAAAGGGAACGTCAACCAAGGCACATTTATACGACATTAATGCCGCCAACGCCATAGTTTCATCTTCATCCACTTTATGGCTGTACCGAATTCCGCCCTTGGTAGGCATTTTATGATGGCTGTGCTCAACACGCCATCCCTCTATTACCTCTACCGAACCGTCATCTCTTCGCAATGGAAAAGATACGTGGTATACCGTATTACACATTTTTATCTGGCTGAGAATACCTTTATCAAATTTGGTATAGGCAGCAGCCTTATCAAAATTCTTATTTACCTGCTCGAAGAAATTATATTTTGCCATTATTCTGAACTGATTACACTTAAAAAAAATGAGCAATCAATGGTCGGGATATTCTAACTGATAAACAATAGAAAAGCGCTTTTTCTATTAATCACTCATTGGGAGCGCTACATGTAAATGATCGGCTGTACCCACATGCCTTATCGTCT
Source organism: Balneolaceae bacterium (assembly GCA_965228545.1). Lineage (GTDB taxonomy): Bacteria > Bacteroidota > Rhodothermia > Balneolales > Balneolaceae > HXMU1420-13. The sequence continues at coordinate 2,674,342 of OZ245822.1, read as the reverse complement.
TAAAACCCATCAGTTTTAATCCCCATTCGAGAGAAATATTTCTGAGTTCAGAGTGCCCAATGGTTCGAAGATCGATCGCATGAACAAACCCGGTGGGTTGCACATAATGCATGGAACTTTGCCGAGGTGTAAGTCCCATGGCAATATAATCATCTTGAGAGCGAGATATGTCGGTAATCACTAATTCATTGTCGGCTAAAGTAGTACTTGTTACCGCTACTCGTAAGATGGGATGTAGCGAGCGGTAAACTTCCCGTATTTCATCCGACTTGGCATTAACACTGTTCAGGTAAAGCAGTCCATAAATGATAAATCCGCCAACCAACATAGATACGGACGTAACACTGAGTTTAGCCATCATCTTTTTGTTCTTCACTTTTCTAAATACAAAAAAGAAAAGTAGCGATAGAAATACGATACACGCTCCGGTTCCACCCAATAAAGCGCCCCAGGCATTCCATTGTTCAGAAATATTGAGGTATACTGCGGTTCTGATCAAAATAAAGAAAGGAAGAATAACCAAACTAACCGCCATAAATAGAAACCCTGAAAGGTAGTATCCAATACTTCGGCGTTTTTTGGGAGATGCCGTTCTACTTTTACCGTTAGAGGATGCAGAAAGGCGACTTGGATTGAACTCATCCTTCGATTGTAGCAACCATTCGATATCATTTTGGGAAACTTTCTGCATGATTTGGTACACGAACCTACCGAAAAACAGTTTCGATGAAATCTTAATCCAGATAAAATCCTTCAACCTATTCTGCAACAAACATTAACAAACATTGTGCAGTGATTTTATTGCAGCATTCACGCTTTTGTTTATTTTCGATGCGAATTCTAAACCAACCTTCGACTTTTGAAAAACTCTTTCCTCGCATTTCTTACTGTACTTATTTTTGCTAATTGTGCTCAACCCAATATCGAGCAAAAGGCTCGGGAAATTCATGAGCGGGTTCTTACTCTGGATACTCATGTGGATATAAACACAGCGAACTTTACCGCAGATCGAAATTATACCATGGATTTACCTACCCAAGTAACCCTGCCTAAAATGGAAGAAGGTGGATTGGATGTAGCCTGGTTGATTGTGTATACAGGTCAAGATACACTTAGCGAAGATGGCTATGCCGCAGCCTACGAAAACGCGATTGATAAATTTGATGCCATCCATCGCTTAACCAAAGAAATTGCGCCCGATCGAATTGAACTGGCAACCACTTCGGAGGAAGTTCGAAGAATTGCTGCTTCCGGTAAAAAAGTGGCAATGATTGGCATCGAAAATGCCTATCCGGTAGGAACTGATTTGGGAAGAATTAAAGAGTTTTACGACCGTGGAGCGCGTTATATGTCGCTTTCGCATAATGGCCATAGTCAGTTTTGTGATTCTAACACCGGCGAGCGAGATGATGTTTGGTTACACGGTGGTTTAAGTGATTTAGGAAGAGAAGCCATCAAAGAAATGAATAAGTGGGGCATGATGATCGATTTATCACATCCTTCTTACGAATCGAATATGCAAACCATGGAGTTGACTCGTGCACCGGTTATTGCATCGCACTCATCGGCACGAGCGTTGGATCCAAACGTAAGCAGAAATTTAAGCGATGAAGAATTGATCAAACTAGCAGAAACCGGCGGGGTGGTTCAAGCGGTAGCTTTTAAGGGATATTTAGATTCGGAAAAACATTCTACGTATCAAGAAGCGGCGGATGAAATATTGAACCAAGTGATGGCAGAGGAACGATTTGAGCGGAAGTCCTGGGGAGAAGTGCGACAAATGCCGCAAGACGAGCGGGATGAGTACATTGCGAAGTACAGAGAATTGCAGGCTAAAGCACAACCAATTATAGAATCTGAAGTGACCGCCCCTCCCGTTGATGTTTCCGATTTTGTTGATCACATTGATTACATGGTAAAACTGATTGGAATCGATCATGTTGGAATCAGTTCTGATTTCGACGGAGGTGGCGGAGTAGATGGCTGGATGGATGCTTCCGAAACCTTCAGCGTTACGCTGGAATTGGTAAAACGTGGATATTCTGAAAAGGAAATTGAGCAACTTTGGAGTGGTAATTTATTACGTGTTTTAGATGAAGTGACGGCTATTGCGCAGCAGATTCAGGCGGAAGGGTGATTTGGTGATAAAGTGAAAGGTGATGAGTGATAGTCTTTTCATTTATTGTTAGTCATCTCGCGGCGAATGCCCGAGATCTAATGATGCGTAAAACCGAGAAGCTTTATTTCGACTTTAGATTCCCGCCTCCCCAGGCATGACTACATAATCTGAATAGTAATAAAACAAATATTTCGTGGTTCAGTGCTTTCGTGGCGATTATAAATCAAACTCTAAGCGCCTAAGCTTTGTTGAGGTGTATGAATAATAAAATCATACATTTTAATTACATATATGAAACGCATTTTAATTATCGGTGCCAATGGTGGCATCGGAACCTTCGTAAGTAAACAATTAACTCAAGAGAGCGGCTTCGAACCTATGGCCATGCTTCGAAAAGAAGACCAACAACCTAAATTTTCGGGGATGGGCGTAGAAAGCATTGTTGGGGACTTGTCTCAAAGTGTGGAAGAATTGTCTGAGATCATGACTGACTTCGATGGAGTTGTCTTTACCGCCGGGTCGGGTGGCTCCACCGGATATGATAAAACGCTCGAAATTGATTTAGACGGAGCCGTTAAAGTCATGGAAGCCGCCGAGAAAAGTGATACAAAACGATTTATCATGGTTAGTGTAGCCGGCGCCGATGACCGTGAGTCCTGGAATTCATCACCCATTAAACCGTATATGATCGCCAAACATTACGCCGATCGTGTGCTCAAAAATACTGAACTTGACTACACCATTATTCGTCCAGGAAGCTTAACCGATGATGAAGGCACGGGTAAGATCACTAGCGATCTTAGCGAGGCATCCAACAGATCTATTCCACGTGAAGATGTAGCTAATGCAGTAACTCTAAGTATTATAAATAATCTGGCTATCCGGAAATCGGTTGAAATGGTGAATGGTGAAACTCTGATTGAAGAGGTTTTGAGTGAAGCTTAAAGAGTTGATTTGTAAACGTTCTTAATCTTTTTTACCATAATTCGCAGGACTGAAGTCCATGCTTGTTTATGACCGAGAGAGATTTAACTACATCAACTTTAGGACATAGTTCGCAAGTTTTTGACTTACTTTTATATCAAAGCTAGTTCTTATTAGATCATATTTCGTGTATTTGTGTTTCCGTGGCAGAATTAAAGATTTAAGGATGTGTAAAATTCTATCGCCTTTGTAAAACCTAAGATTCCTGCTTTCGCAGGAATGACTACAAAAAAGAACCAGAAACCATACAAACTTCCGTGCATTAGTGTTTCCGTGGCAGAATTGAATATTCCTTCTCCACAGCTCTAGATTCCCGCCTGCGCGGGAATGACAATTGATTGTTATTTCCGGTCTTCCCTGCGAAGCATACTGTCTGAAGCTAGATCTGTAGGATTGGCAAGGATCTAATACTAATTTCTCTGCTCCTGTTTCTCTAGTTGAAAAAAATACCAATGCAACAACTGAAGATTCCTTCTCAATCAAAATATATGTATAATATATGTCATGAAAAGGGAGGACACCATTCGTAAAATCATCCATGTTGATATGGATGCCTTTTTCGCAGCGGTTGAGCAGCGGGATAATCCTGAATTGCGTGGTAAACCGGTAATTGTTGGTGGAAAGCCGGGTGGTCGAGGGGTAGTTTCAACGTGTAGTTATGAAGCTCGAAAGTTTGGGGTCCGATCTGCCATGCCTACCAATGAGGCTTATCGATTATGTCCGCATGGTATTTTTGTGAAATCGAATTTTGAAGCCTACAAAGAAGCTTCGAGCATTGTGCGTAATATCTTCTTCGAGTACACCGATTTGGTGGAGCCACTTTCTTTGGATGAGGCATATCTGGATGTAACCGAAAATCACAAGGGAAATCCGTCTGCCACATTAATTGCAGAAGAAATACGTGCTCGGATTTTTGAAGAAACTCAACTTACTGCTTCAGCAGGTGTGGCCCCAAATAAATTCGTGGCAAAAATTGCATCCGACTATAACAAACCAAACGGACTTACTGTAATTACTCCGGGTGAAGTAGAAGCTTTTGTAAAACAACTCGACATCAAAAAGTTTTATGGCGTTGGAAAAGCTACTCAAAAGAAAATGCATGCTTTGGGGATTAAAACCGGAGCGGATCTAAAAACCTGGAGCGAAATTGATTTGGTTAAAGCCTTCGGTAAATCGGGCAGATACTATTTTCGTATTGCTCGAGGAGTTGATGATCGTGAAGTGAAGCCGCATCGAACCAGAAAATCGTATGGCAAAGAGCGGACTTTTTCGGAGGATGTGGGCGATCTGGATTGGGTAAACACTTTTTTAGATGATTTGGCGAAACAGATTTCGGAGGGAATGCGGAAAATCCCTACCGCCGGAAAGACCATCACTCTTAAAGTGCGCTACAAAAATTTTGATACGATAACGCGAAGTCATTCTTTGGCTCATTACACCAACAAAGCCGACGAGATTTCGACCATCGCTAAACAATTACTAGAACAAACCGAAGCCGGAACCAGAGAGATTCGATTATTAGGAATTTCCCTCTCGAATTTAAACCTAATAGAAAAAGAGTATTGGGAGCAGCTGGAGTTGGGGGTTTAGGTGTTTTATGTGTTCAGGTGTTGACGTGTTTTGGTGTTCAGCTAAATATGATTGATTTATGTTCTAGATCAACACGTGAACACTTCAACATCAAAACACAACTACGCCTAAAAGATAATATTATCATGATTAGTGGAATCAGATATGGAATGTGTATTAGAAAGAAATTAAGTACACTTTAAAACTATCGGGAAAGCACGCTCGTCTTACCCTCGAAATCAACAAAAGAGAAAACGAAACTCTACGTTGAACATGCAATGACACACATGGAAGACGCACAACTGGTTCAGGATTTTTTGGGAGGCAATCATCAGGCTTTTAACAAGCTGATTGGACGGTGGCAGGATCGCATCCATCATTTTGCGTATCGCTACTTTGCTAATAATGATGACGCCGCAGAAATCACTCAAAAAACCTTTATCAAGGCGTATCAAAAACTGAATACGCTGGAGGATGCCGGTAAATTCGGATCGTGGTTGTATCGCATCGCCAATAATTTGTGTCTGGATGAATTGAAGCGGGTTGGTCGGAAACGGGCTACATCGCTGGAAGCACTTAAAACGGCACCGCAAACCGAAACAGAGAGAGCCGCCGACAGTGCCTTAATAAGAAATGAAGCTATTGTGCTTTTGCATAAAGCACTGCTTCAATTACCTGCCGAACAACGCATGGTGGTAATTATGAAAGAGTATGAAGGGCTGACCTTCAGAGAAATTGCAGAAATTTTAGATGAATCGGAGAATACGGTAAAGTCGAGGTTGTATTACGGCCTGCGATCCCTGAAAAAAACCTTCGATTCGTGGAATATAAACAAAGAGGTGTTTAGCTATGACTAAAGACAAAGCACGCGAGCTTTTTATCGACTATATGTACGGTGGGCTCGATATCGACACACAAAACCAACTAGAAGCCTTTGTGCAGCAACATCCCGATCTGAAAGAAGAACTGGATGGGATGATGGAAACACGACAAATGCTCCAGCAAATGCCGGTAGAATCACCTACGGAACAATTTGTGATGATGGATCCCGCTTCAGCCAAAAGTTCATTCAGAAATATGCTTGAAAATTTGTGGTCTGCATTGAAACCTACTTCGGGTTTTGGTCGATTTGGAGTTGCTGTTGCAAGCTTTGTGTTCCTGTTCATCATAACCGGTAGCCTTACAAATCTAAATTTTAGTATGCAGGATGGCGAAATTTCCCTTCGATTCGGTGAGCAGCCTCCGGCACAAATCGGTTATACAGCAGCTCAGGTAGAATTATTGATTAACCAAGTGCAAGCCGAGAATGCCGAATTAATGGCTGATTTTGTACAAGCTGCTCAGGAACAGCAAGAGGCACAATTTCAACAAACATTGGCCAGTTTTGCTTCTTATCTGGAAGAACAACGTAACTCAGATTTAGAGCTTATCGACTATAGTCTGGCTAACCTTCAAGAAACTACCTACAATCGCTTTGTTCAAACCGATCAGGTGTTAGGCGAAATCATAGAAACTGTAAGTTTAAATAGATAATATCATGAATTACTTCAAAAAAACTCTACTGATCGGCTTGTTGAGCATTCTTTTTGCTCCAACTCTATCGGCCCAAAATATCGATGCTAATCGAATGAATCGTGACATCCGCATTATGGAAAATATCCTGGCGGAATTGTTTAGAACTCAAATCGAAACCCCAACTGCCGAGACTATAATTGTGGATCGCGGTGGATTCCGCCAACGTGGAATTAGAGGCACGTACTTGAATGGCTACGGGATCATTTTTATGATAAATCGAGATGATCCATTCACTCCAAAAATGCACGTTACCGGGCAAGGAAATTATAGCTTTTACTATGGCTCCGGTTCTGATGCGGAAGGCGCATCCCCAAAAGTAGACGAAACTACGGTAAAACGTAGAATTACTGAATTCCTGATGGATTACGCATCAACCATTGGTCAGCTTGAAGACAATGAACAAGTTATGGTGATCTACGGTGCACAAACAGGTAGCAACAGAACGGTTTGGAACTATCGTATTGCCGTGAACGATGTAGTTGTTGATGAGCAATCTAACGAAGGTTTACCGGTGATTTCAGCCTCCGTAACAGTGAAAGATTTGAAAGAGTACCGAAGCGGAAAGCTTGATGAAAACAAAATTAAGGATCGTATTTCGTTTGCCACCTCCGAAGGCAAGGAATACATGGACTTAAAGGTTATGGGGAATATTTTTGAAACAGCATTCCGTGAATCTGATACCGGTTTCAGAATGTCGGGCACACCCAATTATTTATTACTTGATAATTTTGGTGCCATTTTTAGTTTCGACACCCGATACTCTGACCGAGAGGGAGCGTTTACTATATTGAATAACTCACGAGCTATCGTTCAAGGTTTACGTCGCGGAGATAATCGTATTCAGGTTAGGGGAAATGTTACTCAAGAAGACCTTGAAGAAATTGAAGCACGCGAAGAAGAAATTAAAAACAAAATAATAGAAGCCTACAGTGCTATGATTACGAATGTATCGGAGTATTTAGTAGACTATGGACGCACACTAAATTCAGTGGATTCCGATCAGCATATTTTGATTAGTATGAGCGTTTCTGCTTCGCGGATTGATGAAGTGCCGCAGCGCGTTGATCTTCAGATAAAAAAATCAGTGCTTGAAAATCTTGATAGAGGCAGAATAAGCCGTAAGGAAGCTATAAAAGAGGTGACGGTTACTGAGTATTGATCTTAAAGTGAGGTTTTATTGGAGATTGTACGGACGTATCGCGATACGTCCGTACAGTAATAAAATCCCTTTATATTTTAAACAAGCACTCCGTCTTCAGCGCTTCTTCTAATAAAAGCAGATATTCATCACCGGGGATTTCGATACACCCGAAAGTTTTGCCTAAATGCTCGGTATAATATTGGGCGTCCCACAATTTGAAGCCATTCTTTTCTAAAATGTGATGCAGGTAAAACATCGCCACTTTATCGGCTTCGGGATAGTATTTGAACATACTTTCTGCAAAAAAAGCTGCTTTATAATGTATTCCGTATACGCCACCAACCAGCTTTCCTTCATGATAAACTTCAACACTATGAGCGCGCCCCAACTGATGCATATGCTCGAACGAATCGATGATTAGATCGTTGATCCAAGTGTCTTCCCGATCGGCACAGCCTTCCATCACTTGTCGGAATTGAGTATCCACTTTTACTTCGAATGTCTGCTTCTTAACAAGCCTACGAAGATTATTGGATGCATAAAATTTATCGATGGGAATGATTCCCCGCTCGGTTGCCGAGTACCATTCTATTTCCTCAGAATCGCGCGAATCTCCCATTGGAAACAAACCTTTAGAATAGGCATCGAGTAATATGTCCGGGTGGATGATTTTCATTTGTTAGTTGTGAGTTTTGAGAAGTGAGATATGAGGCAAATTAATTAAATCTTTGGGTATAGGTATAGATCATTTTTTGAATTTCGATTATTTCCTCATCCAATTCTGTAGCTAACGGATCGCTAATAAACGAGAGTTTTTTTGAAATAATTAGCTGCGTCTGTAATTCATATAACGAACCATATGCTATTTCCAGAAAACGTTTAAACTCATTGTCTGAACTTCTTCCAGATCCTTCAGTAATATTTGAAGGTAAAGAAACTGAAGAACGTCGCATTTGTGAAATTAGACCATATTTTTCTTCATTTGGAAAATCTGATGTTATCTTATAAATCGTTGCAGATAACTCTACAGACCTTTGCCAAATAATAAGATCTTTATATTTCCTAATAGCTCACTTCTCATTTCTATTCCCTCAACCCTCATACCTAATGCTCACAATACAACATTGGACCGGAGCCAATTGGTGAGCCGGGTGGAGGTGACAACGAAGGTGGAACTTCAAACTCGGCAGGATCATCTAAATAACTGTCGATCAGCAGGGCTGCATGTTGAGCGGTTACATCGTCCTCGCGATCTTCCAGCATTTCCATTAAATCGTTTAGCTTTCCGAACACAATGGCTTTTGTAAGTGGATTAGCCTGATTCGAGGCGTGAAGTTTGATCATATTTACAACCACCAAGTGATTTACTGTTTTCTGAATCGCATCGTGATAGTCATCTCCTAATCTACTTTTCCAAGTGCGATCTATCGTTTTATCAATCATTTCCTCTAGGCCAAGAGTATTATCACGGGCACTTTGTTCTACCAATCGATTTGCTCGTTGAGGATGAAAAAGTAGCCCTAAACTTGCATCAGCAGCTGTTTGAGCTATGGATAATGCATCTAAAGTCGGACCGGTATTTCCATTGAAAAGTTCACGTGTTGTGCTCATGCCGGCAGGGCGTGGTGGAATAATCTCCAATAAATTCTCGGGAAATGCTAGCACATTCGGCTCAATGGTAGCTAGCATCATTTCCAATGCACGACGCTGAGTTTTGGCATCCACTATACTCATATTTGGCTGATTATCGCCTTTCAATTTGTAGTAGTAATCCACACCGCCAATCAACTTAACCGTGCCTTCTAACTGATAGCGATGGAACAAATAAATAGGTACTAACACATCTTCCATTTTACTCATCGCCGTTCCAGCCGGAATATTGGCTTCGCCAAAGTTACTGAGTGCAATTTCACGCACTTCCAAAATGTGTTGCATTTGCGCAACCGGATCCGACCCGTATTCCCATAAATGAGCGAATGGATGAGCTCCACCCTGAGGACGAGCGTCTGTATCAGAAATGTACTTTAATCCATCAGAATGTGCTTTTTCGAGAATTTCATTCAGGGCTTCTGCTTCATCTACATCGTCTGGAAAATCCTGATATCCATAGGCAATGGTAACTTTATCCCATGCTCCCATTCCAATATCGTAGGCGTCGCTTAAATCAAGTTTACCATCAACGATATCTACTTTTGGATGTGGATAATCCATCACTGAAGCACGATCGTTCACACTCGCAGCAAAGTTGTGATAAATGCCTAAAGTATGGCCAATTTCGTGGGCCGAAAGCTGACGAATTCTTGCCAGCGCCATTTCCATCATGCGTGGATCTTCTTCCGCGCCTTCTTCAAATGGAGCCAATAATCCGGTAGCAATCATATAATCCTGCCGAACACGAAGCGAGCCAAGCAACACATTTCCTTTGATAATTTCACCGGTTCTGGGATCAACCACAGAGCCACCATACGACCAACCACGCGTAGAGCGATGCACCCAGTTAATCACGTTATATCGAATGTCGAGCGGATGGGCATCATCGGGAAGTACTTTTACCTGAAAAGCATCTTTATAGCCAATAGCTTCGAAGGCTTCGTTCCACCAGCGGGCTCCATCAAGCAGCGCAGAACGCACCGGTTCAGGAGTTCCGTTATCGAGATAATACACGATGGGCTTAACAGCTTCGCTGATTTCTGCTTCTGGATTTTTCTTTTCCAAACGATGACGATTGATGAACTGAATCATCATGGGTTCGTCGATGGGCGAGGCATAATCCATAAAGGAAGTGGGATAAAAACCGGCACGAGGATCGTACATTCTGGTCTCGTAGTTATCATCCGGGAGCTCAACAAAAGAATGATGCTGACGAACGGTAATACTTGTTGGCGAAGGAACAACCGAGCGTACTTGTCTGCCCGGATTATTTCCGGCAAAGGTAAGCATGGTTTCAAACTCACTATTCTTCGGGAAGTTGAAAGTGCCTTCTTTATAAATGGTGGAACGATTTTTATCCAGCGAATAATTGCCTTCACCTCTGCCACGTAAACGGCCTATTACATCATGTGCATCACGAATTAAAAAGGGAGTGAGGTCAATTAAATACGTTTCGTCATCGGCAGCAACAATATCGAAGGCGGCCAATACCGATGATGCAAAGGCTTCACGAACCGATTTTTTCTCGAGTTCATTGTCGGAGCGAGCTATGTAATCCAGATTTGGTTGGATGAGAAAGAGTTTTGGTCCGCGTTTTTCAAAATAAACCACGCGTTGGCCACCTTGTTGACTTCGATCAAGCCCAATATCGTTCGAGCCCACACCGGCCGCTAAATAATTAGCATATAGAAATTCAAAATTGAGTTTGTCTACCTCCAGCCAAAGCTTGGCTTGGTCGTCATCGAAATAGTAATCAAAGAAGCCTTCTGTTTTTGTAAGACCCTCTGTTTTTTCGGTGATGGATGGCGTTTGCGCCCAAAGATTTGTGGTGAGAAAAATCCCAAATAAGAAAACAGCAATTCTTTTCATGATATGCAGATATGGTGACAGTATGGTTGATGCGATAAGAAAACAGATTCTGCAAAGAGTTGAAACGATCGTTTTGGTTTTTTACAAGTGATTTACTTTGACAGGAAATCACAAAACACTGACTTTCTAATTAATACGGGTTCTGGAGTTCTGTATTCAGCGTTGTATACATGGCAACAATTAACGATGTTCTGCCATAAGTTTCGATCAACAAATCATTTTCTCGGCTTTACGCAGCTATAGATCTCGGGCATTCGCCGCGAGATGACTAACAATAAATTAAAATGACGATCACTTTATCACTTAATCACCGCTCACTTAATCACCAAATCACGTAATCACTCATCCCCAATCAATCTACTCCGTATTAATCAAAGCATTCAACAGCTCCATATCCCATTGGCCGTTATTTGCATTGTAGATTCCAAAACCGGAAGCAAACTCCCAATAGTGGTAACTCATGTTATTTTCGAGGGCAAAATGGACAATAGCCTCTGTCCAACGAGCTCGCGAAGGTGAATCCGCTTTACTGTAGGCACCAAACTCGCCAATATTAATGGGTACTCCACGATCTTTTCCCCAATCTACAATTTGTTGAAAATGATTTTCAACGGCTTGTACTTCTTGGGCAGTTCCATTCCAGGTAGTGCCCACCCATGGTTCGGAGTCTTCCACCCATTCCGCACCCTGATGCGTAAACTCAAATGGTTCGTAATAATGTACCGTTACAATCAGGTTACTATCATTGGGGATGTCAAGTTTTAGCAAACCCGGAATTCCTCCCCATTCGGCGGCACCAATAACTACTGTTCTGTTCGGGTTAGAATCACGTATAATATCAAGGGTTGCAGGCAATAACTGATTCCATAACTGTGCGGTAAGTTCTCCATTTGGCTCGTTCAATATTTCGAAAAGCACTTCTTTAGGCTGATCTTTGTACCGCTTGGAAATTTGGGTCCACATCGATAAAAATTTATCCCGTTCTTCTACAGGGGTTTGAAAAATTTCTTGGTAGTGATGCATATTGATAATCACCATTAAATCGTTTTCCAGTGCCTGAGCAATCGCCCAATCTACGCGATCGAAAAAAGCTTCATTTATGGTAAAAGGCGCGTCTGAAGAAGTATGTGCGCTCCATCGAATAGGAATGCGAACGCTGCTAAATCCTGCAGCTTTTATTAATTCAAAAAACTCAGCTTCCAGCGTTACTCCCCATTCTCCTTCATTAGGAGCTTCGAGCGCATTACCAAGATTGATGCCCCGGCCGAGCTCCGTATTTTGTACAAAAGGATCCAAAGGTTCCGAAATGCCTGAAGTATTATTTGAGGGAGCATCTGAACAGACGGTTAAGAACAGAATTATGCAGGCTGTGATAGAGATTAAGGTTGATTTCATAGACTTGAGGTACATTTATGTGCTCCTCAAATATGATCTTTTTAAGGGAATTATGCCTCTTTTACGGCAATATATTTAGGGTAAATTAGGTGTAGATTCAGAATGCAACATCCTGGGTTATTACAGCGCCTATGATGTACACGTTTGCTTACATCGTAGAAATGAACATGGACATCAAAATGCCGGCAGAATAAAATAAACGGGCAACGTATAATTTACGGGTACAGGCTTTCCGTTTTGGGTGCCGGGCTTAAACGATAAACGCCGAACGGCTTTAATTGCCTCTTCATCACAGCCAAAACCCAAGCCTTGAACTACTCTGGGTTCAATTACATCGCCACGTTCACCCACTATGAATTGTACAATTACTACACCTTCAACCTCTTCTTGTAGGGCTTCTTCGGGGTAATCAACCACCAAACTTTCGAGCCCACCAATTAGTATCGGATCAGTTGTATTTTGGTTTTCATTGATTAGTGTGGAAAGTAACTTCTGTTCTTGCGCGGTAGTTAATGGTAAAAAGCTAGTGTCGGCAAATTGAGCAGATACAACTGCGTTTTCTAACTGAAAAGAGACCTTTGAATACAGAAGAGTAACCGACGGTACTTTATTCACCTTTTTGGGGTAAAATATTTCTTTTGATAAGGTTTCGCTTACTGAAGCGGAGGCGTATACATCAAAAGAGGATAAGATTTCTATGTTTGTAACTTCTCCATTTCGGTCTACTAAAAAAGCGATATATACATCGCCTTCTTTGTTCGCATTGTACGTGATTTGCGGATAGTGAATATTGGTGGCGATTTCATCCTCGGTAAAAAATGGCTCCCCTTCCCGATAGGGCAACCCGTAATAGGTAGAAGAATCGGTGCTTTCCGGCTGATTGTTGGATGGTTTTATAAAAGAACATGAAGCAAGCCAAAGAAAAGAAAGGATAACCAGGTACTTCATGTATTGCGTGAATTAAAAAACCATTAAACGTTAGTAATAAAATTACAATAAGTTAACAGTATAATGAAACAACATAAACTAGTTTTTATTGTTTCTCTTTCTCGCTTTGTTGATTAGTGAGGGTGGTTATTTATAAAGCTGGAAGTAATAAAAAAGGAGCGAGCTCACCGCACGTTGGTTAGCCAATTACTTTTCCTCATAGTGTTGATCTTTTTGTTGATAGTACTATCTTGAACGAACACTGAGCGGAGAACGCTTGTCAGATTTTTTTATCCGAACCTGAGTTCGGGTTTTATCGGTAAAAATGTTTTCGAGGATGTTGGAAAATTATCCTAATAATATCCGCTTCGGCTAGTTCGCTTAATAATATGTTATACTGCTAATAAAAACTTGCCTATGAAAAATAATGAAGAGCAAAAAAGAATAGCATGGAATAAGATTGTAAAAAGGGTTTTGCAGTTTCCGGGAGTTAAAGTAAATAGAGAAACTTACTTAAAAGATTCATTTCGGCCTTACCTAAACGAAGGTGAAATAGAAACTATACTCAATGAAAACCCAAAAGCTGCTAATGTTGATAAAGATCTTATAGATAAACTTGCGGATGCTAGTATAAGCTATCATACTACTATGTGTTCAAGTTTGTCATTTGCAGCTGGAATGCCTGGAGGTTGGTGGGCACTTGGGACTATTCCAGCTGACATAAGTCAGTTCTTCTATCATGCGACTGTACTATGTCAAAAATTACTTTATCTATATGGCTGGCCAACTTTATTTGATGATGACGAATTCAATAATGTAGATGATGATACACTATTAAAGATTACATTGTTTTTGGGTGTAATGATGGGAGCTCAAGGTGCTACAAAAGCATTATCTAAATTGGCCGAAAATCTTTCAAAAGAAGTGGTTAAAAGATTGCCAAGATATGCACTTACTAAATACGGCGTTTATAATCTTGCAAAACAAGTAGGAAAGTGGATCGGGGCAAAAGTCACTAAAGAAAGCTTTGCAAAACAATTAGGAAAAGTAATCCCAGTTCTAGGCGGTATTATATCTAGTGTAATAACCTATTTTTCAATGAAGCCAATGGGGAGAAGATTAAAAAAGCATCTTAAAGATTTACCTTTGGCTAAATAGCAGTATAACAAGCGTTTCAATGTGACTCGTTTACTAACTAAACAACAACCAATAAACAGCCTCGCACATTAAACGCCGGGTCGTTATGTGTTTCCCTTATATCAGTCAATTGTATTAATGAAAAGCGTTGAACAAATAACTCAAGAATTTTGTCAGGGTAAATACGATTCGAAGTTTCAATGCTAAAATCTGGCCGAAGGTTTTTAAACATTTAGATCAGATTTATCCATACATAGAATTTGATAGTAATATAGTTCACACACTTTGGACAGTTAATGGTGGTCATTTAAGAAGAAAAATATCTGATGACGATCTGGTTTTATCCGTACTCATAAAATATCTGCCAAAATATTTAGGTTCTGAAAAAACACTTTACAGAGGGGAATGTCAGTTCTTATTTGATGAAGGAAAGATTGGCTTTTGTTGGACACCAAATATTGAGGTTGCAAGAATGTTTGCAAGCGGTCTTAATTCATTAGAATCAGGAGGTGTACTTCTTAAATCTTTTGCTCCCAAAAGTGCAATCTTGTCATCCCCTAATGAACATAGTAGCAAACAAATGGGTGAAATGAATATACATGCAATCCAAAGCTACTTACTGACATTACAGTTATTGAAAAATTC
This sequence comes from Balneolaceae bacterium, assembly GCA_965228545.1. GTDB lineage: Bacteria > Bacteroidota > Rhodothermia > Balneolales > Balneolaceae > HXMU1420-13. The sequence continues at coordinate 2,659,331 of OZ245822.1, read as the reverse complement.
GATAAACCAAACACATAACACCTATTATAAAGACAGAATCAAGTAGATAGTTTTTTCCCTTGCTCTGTTTGAGTTTTTATTGACTGTACTTGTTCGTTTCTACGTTCGTTGCTCTCGCTCCTCCCTTTCCGGCTTCCCTGCTATCTACGCGACTAACTGTGGCAGCTTCCGTAGGAATAACTACGGCACAAACACATTTGCGGGCTTATGCTGAATGTATTTCAGCATTGTTACGAGTTTAGTGCTCGCAACCATCCCAGATATCAAGCGGGCTCGAACTCGGTTCGGGTTTTTCATTTTAAATTCCAGGCTCGCCGCTTATTTGCAGGCGCGTTAAAATGCTTGCCTGATAATAACATTTCCATAATTTCTTGGTATATTTACCCATATGAAATCAAAGAAAAATATCGAGTCTATTTCTCTTAAAGCAATGAAATCACAGCTGGCATCTTTTCGTATTGAAGGGATCGATATTTCAAAGAAGAAAGCGGAACAAATTCGCAGAGATGTAGTTCAGGAATTTCAACAAAAGTTCACTTCTTCAACATCCTGAAAAGCTCAATCATAGGTTGATAATTCTGTTTTGCTGCTGATTGAACAGCTCTTATATATGTAGACATCTGCTTTTCTGTAATCTTCTCAAAATTGAATTTATCGAAGTCAAACTTTACCGCTATTAAGTCTGCTAAAAGGCGGGCAGTACGTCCATTTCCCTCTCTAAATGGATGAATGAATAACAACTCAGCATGCATAGGAGCAACGCAGTGTATCAGCTCTTCATATTTTTCTAATTGGTTTGGTAACTCTAGAAGAAACTCAGTTTCAAACTCCTGAATAATCTCTGGTAGAAATTTAGCTGTTGGAAATGTAAATCCGGCTTTGGACATATTCACTTGCCTAAGTTCGCCCGCAAAATTGTATAAATGTTGTAGCGCGGTCTTATGTATTTGAGAGATCAAATTCCAATCAAAGTTGTAGACGCTATTTATTTCGGTTTCAAATTTAATTTCAGCTCTAAGAAATCCCCGAAATTCTTCCTCTGCGATTTTTTTTGGATCGGTCAGCCCAAGTTTGTTAGGGAGAACTTCATCTTCTGAATGTGGCGTTTGATATTTCACACCAGAAATATAATATGTTGTAAACTAAAGAGCATTATACAACGGTTTCAGTGCAAAAATGGCTGTTGTTTGGCCAATTAAATTTGTGGATCACTAAAGAGTTTTTTCTTAATTACACAAAAGCAAAAAAGGCTCCAACGGTTAGGCCTTGGGGCATTACTCTTAGAAAAAAGTCAAGAATGTTGTGATTTCGTCCTTCATGCACACACCCGTTCTTAAGTAGCTCTAGACTGCTTGATTTAACCAGAATGTCAATAATTTTGTAGAGCGATTTTAACGGGTTATCACGTCAGCTTATCTACAAAATCCAGTTTTTCCCATGGGAATTCTTCCCGACCAAAATGCCCGTAGGCTGCTGTTGGGCGGTAAATAGGGCGGAGTAAATCAAAGCGATTAATGATGCCTTTTGGCGTACAATCGAACTCTTTAGCTACCAAAGCTGCAAGTTCGGTATCCGATTTTTTTCCGGTGCCGTACGTGTTTACCGAAATTGAAACAGGTTCAACTACACCAATGGCATACGCTAACTGAACCAAGCATTCATCAGCAAGTTCGGCAGCAACCAGATTCTTGGCTATATGTCGGGCCGCATAGGCTGCACTGCGATCAACTTTTGACGGATCTTTCCCGGAAAAAGCACCACCACCATGTGCGCCAAATCCACCGTAGGTATCAACGATAATTTTACGACCGGTAAGTCCGGTATCGCCGTGCGGACCTCCAATCACAAACTTTCCTGTTGGGTTGATGTGATACAAGGTTTCGTCATCCACCAAATCCATTGGTAACACTTGTGGGATGAGGATTTTTTTGATATCGGCATGAATTTGATCTTGTGAAACGCCTTCATCATGTTGGGTAGAAAGTACAATAGTGTGAATGCGTTTTGGAGAGCCGTCTTCGTTGTACTCAATGGTGACCTGAGATTTAGAATCCGGTCCCAGATAGGTCATTTCCTTTTTTGCTTTGCGGATTTCTGCCAGTTTCTTTAACAAATTATGCGAAAGCTGAAGCGGCATTGGCATAAACTCGTTCGTGTTTTTGGTGGCATAGCCAAACATCATTCCTTGGTCGCCGGCGCCATCGCGATCCACACCTTGAGCAATATCAGGGCTTTGAGTATGAATAGTGGAAAGCACGCCGCAACTTTCAGAATCGAAGCGGTACGAGGCTTTGGTGTAGCCAATGTCTTTAATCACTTCACGAACCACTTCCTGCACATCCACATAGGCTTTTGTGGTTACTTCGCCGGAAACTACGGCAAGACCGGTTGTTACGAGGGTTTCTACGGCTACTCTTGATGAGGGGTCGTCGGTTAACATTGCATCAAGAATTGCATCTGAAATCTGATCGGCTACTTTATCCGGATGCCCTTCTGAAACAGATTCTGAGGTAAATAATTTCTTCATTCTTTTAAAAAATCTCTGGTTAGGTACTTTCGGTTAGGAAAGCGCAAAAGGTACGAAGAAAATTGCTTGATCACCGAATGGGGATTTTGATTTCAGTACTCAATATTCAGTTAGCAGTTAGCAGTGATCAAGTTTGGTTAAAAAGTAAAACTCTCATGTACAATCTTTGTTGACTTTTTGTTGTACTACAACGCTAAAGGTTTTTAGTTTTTAATATTTTAAGATGGGTAATGACAACCGTCATTCATCAACCTTTTGAACAAACCATTTTAGAATAATAATGATATTTAAATCATACTAATTTGTTAACGAATTCGTTGTGCCGATGTGCAATAAAACACTGAATCTTACAAAAGGGCAAAATTATGAAGGATTTCTTCGGGTTTGGGTTAAATAGAAGAACAAAGCAATCAGGTAAGTGGCTCTCCATTGGCTTATTGCTAATTATGATATTACAAGGTTGTAATGATGAGCCTGCAGCTGTAGAATTAGAAGACCGTGATGTATTCGTTCAATTTGTAAACAATTCAAAACATGATTTTAATTATTTACAAGCTGTTTTTGAAACAAATTACGGCGAGTTTTTTGTTAATTATGGTGAGCTAGCATCAGGAGAGGTGTCGGAATCCATAAAACTCCCACCGGCAGCTCATGATGTGAAAAAATCGTATATCGAAGCAGAGATTGAAGGTTTAAAAGGAAATATAATACAATTCGGAGCCCAAGAGTTTTCATCAAATTCCAATGTTCAATTGATAGATGGCGAATACTATTACGAGATAAATTTAAAACCCAGAAGTAGCTCTCCAGGGTTCGATATTGTTAATGATTCCACTAGTTATCCAGCTACTTATAACAATTCCGGTTTAACTCGAATCCGATTAAAAAACACAGGTAACATAGATCTTAAAAGCGCGACTATTTATGTGCCAAAGGAAGAGTGTAAAGACATTACATGGAATGATTGGCAGGATAGAGATCCGGTTTGTAGAGAGGGTGTTTTAATTCCGGGAGCTGAAATTGGATACCTGCCAGCAGGTGAGTATTCGCCGTATACGGATGTGACATCCGCTTTCTTTTATACAAAAACAGAGCTAGTTACTGTACTTGGTGATACGTTGATTTTATACCCCTATGACCATGGACCGTATGGATTATTGAAGCCGGGTGCTTACACCTACATGGATGGTGTAAGCGACCAAAGTAAACTTCGAAGAAGTTGGGATAGGTCTCAGTTTTACTTAGATCTTATAATAGATTAGTCGAGCAGAAGGTAATGGTTCGAACTCGTTCCTAACAACCTGTTCGGATTGCATGCCTGAAACACTGGTAGAATAGGTACGAAGAAAATTGGTTGATCACCGAATGGGGATTTTGATTTCAGTAATCAATATTCAGTTATCAATTTTCAGTGATCAAATTCGGGTACAGAATCCATATGACCCTTGGTCAGTCCTTGTTGAATATTGATTATTGATCAAAGATTTTGAGAATACATTTCAGTAGGCAATAACCAACAAGCAGTTTTCAGTTATCAAATTCAGGTGCAGAATTCATCTGTTCCTTGGTCACTCCTTGTTGAATATTGTTTATTGATCAGCTGCCAAACAAATCGCCTTCTTTCCCGCCTTTGTTCACTCCTAAATATTGATAGGCTTTTGCCGTAGCTACTCGTCCTTTCGGGGTGCGTTGAAGAAATCCTTCTTTAATCAAATACGGCTCATATACTTCTTCAATCGTACCTTTGTCTTCGCCCACGGCAACGCCTAGAGTATTTAAGCCAACAGGACCGCCGCTATAATTTTCGATGATGGCGCGAAGCATGCGCACATCCATCTCATCCAGACCATTGGAATCCACATCTAAGGCATTTAGAGCTTTGTCGGCTACTTGTTGATTGATGGCCGTTAGCCCATCAACCTGCGCAAAATCGCGGGTGCGACGCAGGAGCTTGTTTACGATGCGTGGTGTTCCCCGGCTGCGACTTGCAATTTCATGTGCTCCGGCTTCATCAATTCCAAAATTCATGATATGAGCCGATCGAAGTGCAATACGTTGAAGCAATTCCACATCGTAATAATCCAAGCGAATATCGATACCGAATCGAGCCCGTAGTGGAGCCGTCAGCATTCCTTTTCGAGTAGTTGCACCAACAAGAGTAAAGTGATTCAAATCAATTTGGATGCTTCGTGCATTCGGGCCGGAATCAATCACAATATCGAGTTTGAAATCCTCCATCGCCGAATACAAGTATTCTTCGATCACCGGGTTTAAGCGATGAATTTCATCAATAAACAACACATCGCCTTCTTCGAGATTGGTGAGCATACCTGCTAAATCGCCGGGTTTTTCGAGTACGGGTCCGGTAGTAGGGCGTATAGTGCCCCCCATCTCCTGTGCAATAATGTAAGAAAGCGTGGTTTTACCCAAGCCGGGAGGCCCGGATAAAATTACATGATCGAGCGCATCCCCACGTTGTTTTGCCGCTTTAATAAACACTCCCAAGTTATTAATGGCCTTTTGTTGGCCAATAAATTCATTTAAGCTGGCCGGTCGGACCGATTGTTCAAAAGCGTCTTCTTTTTGCAGGGGATTAAGTAATGGATTTTGCACAAAAACTGTGGATTTCGGTGTTTACTTTTACTTTAAACGATTATACTTAGATTTGCCACGAATTGCCTGTGTAAGTTAAACGTTCATCATGGAAAAACCATCATTCTCGCCCGACGACCTCCCCTACGACCCAATCGAAGAACAAAAGAAGCGCCGGGGCGATAAACTATCAAATCAGAAAAAAAACGAAATTTTAAAGGAGAAAGGTTTGCACAAAGATAAACGAATGAGTGCGTTGAAAATCTTCGGGAGTGAATACTTCTTCAATTATGAGTTAAGCTGGCTCAAGTTTAACGAACGAGTTCTTGCTGAGGCCCAAAACGATAAAAACAAAATACTTGAACGAGTTAAATTTATTGGGATCGTGTGCTCGAACTTAGACGAATATTTCCAAAAACGGGTAGGTGGTTTAAAGCGTCAGATTCATGCAGGAGTGAAATCTTTAAGCGTGGATGGAATGTCGGCGCATGACCAGTTGGAAGCTGTACGGCAGGTAGTAAAAAAAATGATTGAAGACTACCGAGCTTGCTTTTTTGATGATTTGAAGCCCGAACTGGAAAAAATTGGAATCTGCATACAAAATTATGACGAGCTCACTGATCATCAGCAAAGTATTGCGGATAAGTTTTTTCTAAAGGATATCTATCCCATTGTTACGCCTCTGGCGGTAGATGAATCACATCCTTTTCCTTTTATTTCTAATCACAGTTTATCGTTTGCCGTTGAGCTTCGAAATCCACAAACCAAAGAAAATTCCTTCGCTCGAATTAAAATCCCGTCCAACCGAAAGCGATTTGTTCAGGTATTTCGTCGCGGTAGTAAAGTAGTACTTGTACCTATTGAGGATATCATCCGCCAGAAAATGGAATCCTTTTTTCCGGGGATGGAAATTCTATCAGCACATTTATTTCGGGTAACCCGTAATGCTTCTTTAGAACGAAATGAGGAAGAGGCGGATGATTTGCTGGAAGTGATTGAAGATGAACTTCGGGAACGTAAATTTGCTTCGATTGTGCGCCTTGAGCTGGAAAAATCTATGCCAGAGCACATCAAAAAGTATTTGTACAAAAATCTGAATGTGACCAAAAAAGATGTGTACGAAATGGAGGGAATGATCGGGCTAGTTAGTTCTTTTGAAATCGCCAGCATTTCCGGTTTTTCGAGTTACAAAATCAAAAATTGGTCTCCGGTGCTACACCCAGCACTATCGCATCCTCTCGACGAGGATCCACCGAGTATGTTTGATGTAATCAAAAAGCACGAGTTTATGGTGCATCATCCATATCACAGCTTCGAGTTATCTACCCAACGCTTTATCGAGGAAGCCGCTTCCGATCCGAAAGTACTTGCCATCAAACAAACTTTGTATCGAACATCGAAAGATTCTCCACTTATGCATGCCTTAATGCGAGCGGCAGAAAGTGGCAAACAGGTTGCGGTTTTAGTGGAAATAAAAGCTCGATTCGACGAAGAACAAAATATTCAATGGGCGCAACAACTCGATAATTACGGGGTTCATGTTGCGTATGGAATTCCGGGCCTTAAAATTCACACCAAACTTACCATGGTGGTTCGTGAGGAAGAAGACGGCTTAAAAACCTATTGCCACATTGGTACCGGCAATTATCACCCCGGAACGGCGCAATTGTACGAAGATTTAGGGGTGTTTACCTGCGACGAAGTGCTGGCTTCGGATGTAACCGACGTATTTAATTTGCTTACGGGCTACGCACCCGGACAAACCTTCGAAAAGCTTATTGTGGCGCCAAAGCACATGCGCCCGCAAATGGAAGCTATGGTTGATTTTGAAACCAATGAAGCAAAAGCTGGACGGCCAAGCCGGATCATTGCAAAGATGAATAGCCTGGAAGATCCACGGATCATCCAGAAATTATACGAAGCTTCGCAAGCAGGGGTAGAAATAGATTTAATTGTTCGGGGTGTTTGCCGATTGATTCCCGGTAAAGAAAATTTAAGCGAAAATATACGTGTGCACTCTGTAATTGGCCGGTTTTTAGAGCATTCGCGAATTTTTTACTTCCACCATGCCGGCGAACATATTTACGCGCTAGGCTCAGCAGATTGGATGCACCGAAATTTAGATAACAGGGTGGAAGCAGTACTTAAAGTTGAGAAATCGGAATTAAAAAAGTACCTGCAGTTTTTACTGAGTATCTACTTAAAAGATAATCAGCAGCGATGGGTGCTAAACACTGATGGAAGCTATCAACGGGTAGAAAAGAAAAAGGGTGAACGAAAAGTTGCTACTCACAAAGTGCTAATGAACCACATGGCAGATAGTGTGGAGCCTATACCAATTGCGTAGGCTCATAAAGCTTATTAACAGGATTGATTCCTACTGCCCTACTTCCTCTGCTTGAATATAACCTAGATCATAATTCAGCTTTTGAAGCAATAAGAATGCAGGTTTTCGGAACACGCCGTCAAGGCTGTATGCTTGCAGAATGGCCATTCTAGCCTTCTCTAGCTGATTGGTGTTTACTAAGGCATTGCCTAAGTACCAAAAGCTTTTTTCTTCGATCATTCGGCTATCTTCAACGCGATCTAGGGCAAAACGAAATGCGGTAATTGCTGAATCATATTTGGTCTGATTATAGTAAACGATGCCTTTATTTAGGTAAGCTTTAGATCCATACGGCTCATAATCAAACTCGCTAATAACCTCGTTGAATAAATACATTGCTCGTTCATCGTTTCCAGAAACAAATTCACTAAACCCAAGATTCAGAATAGAGTCTGCTGTGGATATTTGCATCTCCTTAGATCGAACGCCGTCGGAGCTTTCTAGCTGATCTGCACCAATTTTATTTACTACAAATTGGTCTAAGCTGCTTTTACTCGGCACCTGAAGAATTTGAATTGAAGCTACAATCAGAAGCACAGCTGCCGCTGCAGCGTGCCATGTCCACGTTGGTAGTTTACTTATGTTTGCTTTTGGTGCGTTTCCTTCAGCCATATCTTGCTCGAGAATAGATTTTACACCTACCTCAAGTTCTAGTTGCTCCAATAAATCCGGCTGCTTTGCAAATTCTACCCAAAGCTCCTCAATCTCTTTTTCCTTAAGCTTGCCTTTCACATAGGCATCTATCTTTTTCTGTATTTCTCTGTAGTCACTCATAATATTTCTCGTATTCAGAATGTGTCGTTTTACTCACATTCTGTTAGGTAAGATCGTTTTCAGAGGAACTCCTTACACTATTGGTCTAATTTTTTTTCGCAACATTCTTTCAACAATTTTAAAACACGATGTTTTTTGGTCCACGCATTGTTTACAGAAATCCCAAAATGATCGGCAACCACAGAGGCATCGTCTCGAGGATTATTAAACCAATGCTGGATATATTCTTTTAAGTCTGGTTTTAACAATTTCATACACAAGGCCAATACTCGTTGCTTTTCGGCTTCCAACAAGTTGAATAATTGATCCCCATCAGCAGCATACGACTTGGGGATTTCTTCGTAGTTACTTTCTCGGTCCTTTTTAAGAAGTTTGAAATACTCGTTTTTTGCCGTAGTAAACAGGTAGTAAATCACCGAATTCGGGTTCTCAATCTGATCTGTTTTGATCTTTTCAGTAGCTTGTATGAGCGTATTTTGTGCGCAATCTTCGGCATCGTGATGGTCCGCACCCTGCCTAACTTTCAGAAACTTTATTAATACACTCATTATGATGGGAACCATTTCGTTGATAACGGGTTCATCATCACTTTGAATTGCATAAACAAATTTTGAATAATCCATAAATTACTACTGGGTTTAGCCCCAATAAAATAACATTCAGCTTATTAAAGAAAACGATGAATTTAAGATATTTAGCCTGTAATTTAGAGCATGTATCGAGTTCAATTAAATAACTTCGAAGGTCCCCTCGACCTCCTCCTCTTTTTCATCAAGCGCGACGAACTGGATATTTACGATATTCCCATCTCCTACATTACCGAGCAATTTCTGGAGTTTATCCAATTAATGGAAGAACTCGATTTAGATGTTGCCAGCGAGTTTGTGTTGATGGCTAGTATGCTGATGTCGATTAAGGCCAAAATGATGCTGCCCCGCGAAGAAGGCGAAGACGCCGAAGAAATTGACGAAACCGACCCAAGGTATGAGCTCGTCCAGCGGTTACTCGAATATAAGCGTTACAAAGAGATGGCCGAGAAAATGGCTGACATCGATGAAGAAACGCGTAAAAAATATACCCGCGGTTTTTATGATGCCGACCAAGTGGATAAACGAGCCACCGGCGAAGCATTGAAAGATGTAACGATGTTTGACTTAATTGGAGCTTTTAGAAAAGTGTTAAGCGACATCGAACGAAAAAACATTGTACATAAAGTAGAAAAAGTAAAAGCTACCATAGAACAACAAAGCGAGTTCGTATTGTTAACACTACAAAACCGTGGTAGGCAGAACTTCAGAGAATTATGCCAAAACATACATAGCCGGGTTATCGTAGTAATTACCTTTTTAGCCGTTCTTGAAATGATAAAAGAACAGCAAATAAATTTATACTTGGGCGAAGAACCTACTGATTTTTATGTAGATCTTAAGCCCGTTGATGAAATAATCTCCGCAAACATAACGTAGAAAAATGTCACGTATCTCACGCTCTCTCATCGTATTTGCACTTGCACTTTCTTTTGCCTGCAGTAGTTCTAAACAATCAGTAGAACTCCCTGTTCCTGATGTAACCGACTTTCAAAACACTATTACCGAAGAAGGGTTACTGCTAGATTTAACCGTAATTGCCAGCGACGAGATGGAAGGGCGCGATACGGGTAGCGAAGGTCTTAAAAAAGCGGCCGAATATCTTTCCGGGCGATACGAGGAACTAGGTCTTATTCCGGTTGGGGACGATGATTCCTATTTTCAGCATTTTAATCTGTCGAGCAATGTGTTTGAAAGTATAAACTATGCCGTATATAATGCCAATGGCGAGCCCATTGATGAATCTGTTCACAGTGCGAATCAAATTGGCAACTTTAACACCTTACTCGGCGGTAGTGGCACAGTTAGCGGGGAGTTATTTTTTGCCGGTTATGGCATTAAAGACGAAACTAATGGAATTAATCACTTTGAAGGAAACTTAGACCGAAAATGGATACTTCTGTTTTATGATCGTTCAATCACTGATTTTTCTGCTATTCAAGACGCCATTGAAAACCGAGGAGCAAAAGGCGCGATTCTAATCATTGGTTCCGACGAGCAAGATTTTGAGGATCAAGCAACGCAAATGCAGGGAGAGTTTGGTGAATCATCCGAGCTTGATCTAGAGTATTTATCAGAAGACCAAGCTGAAGCACCATTTAACAGAATTCGTCCTAGCTTAGCAGCTACCCTTTTCGGATTAAATTCGCTAGAAGAATTAGCAGCACTGGAAGCTGAAATTAAAGACTCACCGGAAGCTTTTGAAGGATATGAATTGCCTTTCACAATCTACCATCAAGCACAGGTTAAGAAGGATTTGGTAGAAACGAAAAATATCGTGGCTTTAATTGAAGGAACCGATCCAGAATTAAAGGACGAAGTAATAGTGTTGAGCTCTCATTACGATCACGTTGGCATCAGCACTCCAGATTCTACCGGCGATACAATCTACAATGGCGCCGATGATGACGGAAGCGGAACTGTTGGATTGTTACATACTGCGCAAGCACTTATGGCCGCCAAGCAGGCAGGAGCCGAGCTTAAACGAAGTGTGTTAATTTTACATGTTTCCGGCGAAGAGCGAGGGTTACTCGGATCTCGTTATTACTCCGATCACCCCATTTTCTCCATCGAAAATACCATAGCGAATTTGAATTCGGATATGATTGGCAGGAGAGATGACCAATACGCCGACAACCCAAATTATATTTATGTGATTGGCGGAAAAATTATATCAAGTGGCTTACAGGCAACCTTAGAGCAAGCCAATCAAATGAGTGTGAACCTAGAACTGAGCGATCGCTATAACGACTTAAACGACCCTAATCAATTTTACCGCCGTAGCGACCATTGGAACTTTGGGCGACTTGGTGTACCGTTTATCTTCTTCTTTAACGGAACGCACGATGATTACCACCGCCCATCGGATGAGATTGATAAAATCGACTTTGAGGCGCTTCAAAAGCGAACAAAATTGATTTTTATGACAACCGCTTTATTGGCAAATGATGCCGCCCGTCCCTTGGTTGATAACCAGCAGTTTATTGAGCGAACGAAGCAAAAGTAGATAGATTAGAGGATAGAATTTATCAATCTGATTATTTCCCGTTTAGCACAAAAGGTGCCCAATGCACCGGGTGATTATAATAGGGGTGATCGATCATCTGTTTCTTGGTTTGTTGCAGAGCAAGCGTTTTGAAATCAACTATATCGCTTGAGTACAGGTTTGCGTACATCAATGCTTTGTCGATAAATGAAAGTTCTTCTTCTTCAATTTCGAGTAAGTTTTTATAGAACTTGTTCATGAAAATAGGAGTGCTTCGGTCAAAGATATTCCACAAACTAACCATAACCGATGAAGCTCCGGCAGCAAGAAAAGAGCGCTGCAAACCCATTACACCTTCGCCATTAATGATACGCCCTACGCCGGTATTACAGGCGCTTAAAACTACCAGGTTTGCATTGATATCAAGTTGCGAAATTTCACGTGCATTTAAGTAACCATCTTCCCCAAAAAGTGTTTCCGTTTCTGTTTTTTTGGAGAGGATAAGTCCACTTTGCTCCGGAGCAGATTCATTAATATTTCCATGCGTTGCAAAGTGCATAAACCGGTACTCGGATAAATCGAGCGCTTTAAATGCTGCTTCGGTTACTTGCTCATTTTTTAATACCATCGGTTCTAAAAAACTAGTTTTAATAGAATCGATTTCTGCCAATGTATACGGCAAGGTAAAAAATGCAGCTTGAGAACTTGCTACCGTTAAATCATCGCCCGATTCAAAACCGGTACTGGCAAGCCCTACAAGCGAGCGCTTAAAATCTACCGGCGGCCGTTCATCTATAATGTTAAGTACCGAAACGGAAGGAATATATTTTATGGCAAAATGCTCAATTAAATATCTACCATTCAGCATTAAAGCTTCAAATGGAAGCAAATGAAGTGGACCGTCAGGAATGACAATCAGATGTTCAACGCCTTCAAGTTCAATAGAAATTGGATCGATTAGTAGCTCAGTTAGTTCCTTAGAGGCACTCAATAATTGGTCATTATCTTCTTGCGAAATGATTGCGTCCCTGAATGCTTCAACATTCGTAATTAAATTCGCTCGTAGGTTTGGTTGATCAAATATGGGGATAAAGCGATAGCTATTTTCTTTAATCAGATAGATAAATAATCGGTCGCGCATCACCCCATAACTAATAATTGCTGTTCTTTTATCTAATAATTTTTGAGTTTTATCCAGCGTAGTAAGCGGTGGGTACGATAATTCTTGCATTGCTGGATTAGAGCGCATCAGTTCATCTTGTAAGCTTTGATATTGTAGTTCAAGCTCAGCAATTTCCATAGCATTAGAAGTATTAGTTTCTAATGTCGGGTTACCTTCAAGATGATATAATTGGTCGATTCTTTTTTGAAGTTCTAACAGTTGAATTGAAGCTGGATTTTCGGCATCAATTAAAGAGAAAAAACGTTGCTCGTAGATCTGATCGAAAAGCGCTCTTGACTTCGCGCGTTCATGAAGTTCAAATGCCTTTGTGTAATTGTTTTTGTGTTCCACTTCCCAACTTGCTAATAAAAAATACACATGCTGCCAATTGGCATTAAGGGAGTTTTTTAGTGCACTTGAAAAGGTGCTTAGGCGCCGATTTTCTAATTTATCGATTGCAGAGTAGCCGTAATAAAAAGCACTATCTGCATTAAAAGGCTCAAAATACTTAGCCAGAGTAAATTCAGCCCCCATTTGACTTTTCATAGACTTAGTGCCGGAGAGGTGGTAAATATATTTGGCATACTCTAATTTTTTTTCAGGTGATACGATGTCATCCGGTAACTTGAGATACATGAAATAGATCTGAGGTAGTAGCACCGTTAAGTCATCGCTTATCAAAGACATTGATTGATTAAGAAAGCTTTCAGCCTTTCTGTAGTCTTCTAGTTTGATAAATAGATCTGCCTGTTTATTAAGTAGTTTGATTTGATATCGATTATGCAATAACTGGCTGTTAATGCCTGAAAAAATAGTTTTTGCTACATCCAGTTGGCCTTGTGATAGCACAACTTCACCCACAAAAAGCTGCATTTCAGCGGCCTTACGCTCAAGGTCTAGTTGTTGGTATATGGCGATGGCTTCATTAAAATGAAGAATTGATTTTTCAAACTCGGATAAGCCGTAATAGATGCGACCAATAATATCGTAGATGGTAGACAATGAAAGGAGATCGTTGATTTCTTTCGCTAAAAAAAGACCTTCATTTGCGAAAGCGAGTCCTTCGCTATATTTATTTTCAGAAATAAAGTGATCAGCCAGATAAATAGAGGTATTAAGCTGTCTTTTTTTATTTCCCGCTTTTTTGGCAAGCTCATTTGCCTTTTCTAGATAAGGTACCCCTAGTGAGGGAGTTTCCATATATAGATACAGGCTATAAAAAGTCATGTAAATAAATGACCTATCGGCTTCATTTTCGTCCGGAACGAGTTCCTCAGCTCGTTGCAAATCAGCTAAAGCAAGATCGTATTCATCTGTTTCTATATAAGCAACTGCACGAGTTGCATAAGTTATGGCTAGTCGCTCATACAACTTTATTATAACGCGCGAAATGGTATGAGAATTTACGAATTTTAGTTTGAGAAAAATTTAAACAAGATTTTAAGGTAATTTAACACCTCATTCATGTCTGTTTAACCAGCTCTTCTTTGAATTATGTTACGGATATTTTAGTTGAATAAATTGCAGACTTTACTACTATGACAGAGCTTGATCAGAAGGGTATTCAACAACGTATAGTTTCTTTTTCCGAGTTGAAGCCGTGGCCTCTATATAAAATGGAATAAACTCTTCATCGCTTCCAAAATGATCCATTGTATATAGATCAATCAAATCTACATCCTCCGAATGCTTCACATTCAACTTAATCACATTAAGTCGCTTGCCTAACTTACGAAGCCAATTATCAATGCACACCTGGTTGATCGATTCGGCTGAGGAATGATTTGATGTTTTCCACCCAGTAGATTGTTCCCATGCCGAGCCGGTATAATGCTCAAAATCTGACTTATGCTTAACGAGCACATCATCACCTAGGCTAACAATATCTGTAATTACATCCGCATCACTATTGCCACTTACCTGAGCCGTTTCTAAGTATTGATCAGGAACTGGGCCGCCAAACTTAATGTCTCCACCAGCTGTAACTTCAACGTATTTCATGTACCATCCCGCAGAATCGTCAACATCCGGATCATTAGTTGAAACAAGCTTAATTTCAGCCCAAATAACTGCAGCGTTAGGTATAATTGTAGATGCACTTGCTGTTGCTGAGACTGTTGTTGGATCTTCGGTGATACCGGATGGGATTTCATATTCTGCACGTAAATAGGTTTGAGTGGCGCTTAACCCTCCCGAGTGTAACCACCGCTTCTCCCAAGAGCCCGGGCCAACGGGGTTATTATTGTGTAAAATGATTTCAGCAACAGGCACAGCTTGAACACCGCTACCATTCACAGATTCAAACTCCACCTTCACGCTTACATTGAAATCACCTCGACCGCCAATCATCCGATAAATAGGCTGTATTACCGCCATTGAACTATTATTGAAACGAAGTAAAGCTCCATCATCAGTTAATGAATCAACCTTGGCAATACTGCCAGATTCTACCTCCCAACCGATGGCCTCAGAATCATTTTCATTCCATTGCTCAAAATCGGTATTAGTTACTTCGGCTTCTTTGGAAATGGCTTGTACGGTTCTGTTGATGCGCTTAATCCCTTTCAGTCGTTTTCTTCGGATAGGGGCTAAGAACCTACTAACTGTTTTTTCAACTAGTCGAGTTTTTGGCTGTACGATATCATCCACATCAATCCATTCAACGGCAGTGTTGTGCCGATTAGAATATTGATAGATATACCACTCGCCATTTTCTTGCCAGCACCACGCCTTAAGCAGCGTTAAAATTTCTACAAGTACATCGTAGTAGGTGGCCTCCGGTTTGCGGTTGAGCAGGCCAAACAGATCTGTTCTATGGTGGTTAACAAATACAGGGCTAGAAGTAGTTCCATCTGCTTCTAAATCTACATTCACTGCAATGGGTAGTTGGTAGCCGATTTTGTCGAATAGCTCTCTAAACAAATCTGCAAAGGTATTGGCGCCACCAGGCCAGCTATGCTGCTTAAGTAGTTCAAGGCCATCGGCAAATCGTAGCTTCAGGCGCACATCGCGCACGCTTAGCGATTCTTCATCTACCTCAGGCACATACCAGCCACGAAATATTTCGGAGCCAGACCGGTAAATGATGATCAAAAACTGACCAGCTGTTGCTGTACTAACCCTATTAAATAAGCTCCCATCACGATCTAAAAAATCAACGCGTACATCGTGAGGTAACAGGGTTTGGTTATAGGTGAAATTAGGGGTGCCTTTTCGTTGGAAATGATCGAGCACCCGAATTGCTTGGCTTGAAGGCGCAGAGGAAGCTTCCTCAAACAAGGAGTACAAGAAATTACCAAGGGTGTAGCTTCCAATGCTGTATATGGCCATTATCTTCCTAGTTGTGCTTCGCGTTCCAGGTAATCGGTATATTCTTCGTGGAAATCGTTAAAAGCTAGTTCAGCGCGAACGGTCATGCGCTTAATGGCTTCGGTTTGAGATCGGATCTCATCACGCAGGCTATCCATATTCAATTGCTGCTGTACCACTTGAGCAGTGCCGGCCACTTCGTGTGATACTATTTGGTCCATAATATTTTTATTAGGAGCCGAACCTACTAACCCACCTTTGTTAAATTCTGCAGGCTTTACTAAATCGATATGCGCCCCTATGGATGCCATACTTGAAGAGTGAAACCTGCGCAATAAATTCAAACCTACCCCACCGCCCACAATAGGTGCTGCCAGCATACCTTTGTTGTTGACTAAATACTGCAAATCAGCAGCGGCCTTTTCATCGTTATTGATGGCATTAAGCACACCCATAGCCTGGCGGGTAGAGTTTTTATTAACCACATACTCGCCAGGGGTAAGTATGGCAGGTACGGTATCTTTATTTACATCTGGCCCGGGAACCTTACCACCACGGTTTAGGCCAACACGCTGGCTAAGGTACTGCTCAACATCGCGGGCTACGCTTGGTTTTTCATTAATTTGGCGCAATGCCTTGGGCGCTGCCGCCGCCGAGTCCTTCCGAATCACAAACTCGCCAGGGGTAAGCATAGCCGGTACGGTATCTTTACGTTCTTGAGATGGTCCTGGTACCGGGCCACCCGTGTTAAGTTGTACCAATTTGTTCATGCCAGCTTTCACTGCTGCTGCAGCGATGGGTGCAACTATGAAATTTAATGGCCACGGAACTGAAGTAATAACTTTCTGGAATTGTGAGATAACAGCCTCAGTGATTGATGCTGAAATAGCTTTTTTAACAGCATCAATTTTATCTTTTTTGGCCTGTTTCTCTGCCTGAGCAATCTCCATTTGAGCTCGCTTTTCAATTTTTGCCCTCTCACTTGCAGTTTTGGCCGCAACTTTATCTTGTGCTGCTCGATCTTTAATTGCTGATATCTGATCTCGTAGGCTACGATTGATGCCATCAATACCTTCAATAGAAGATGCAATTTGTTCACCAGCAAAAGTTAACAGACGTTCTTTTTCCTTTCTTTCTTCTATTTTTCGCGCTGTTTCATCATTTTTTTCATCAAGTTTTTCCAAATCTTGAATTAAGGCTCGAATTTCCTCAGACTGTGGGTGATATCCATTTGTGATAAGCTCTTGAATAGCCTGTTCGGTGCGTTGGATGGCAAATTCATTATCTGTTGAGTGATCTCCTAGTAGACCCGATAACTCAACATATTGCTGCACATCTTTATTCAGCTCTTTGATGATATCATCCATCGCGCGGACTGGAGCATCCAGCTCAATTTCTGGGATATCGATATCAATCTCGATGGGCACATGCACCGGCTCGGGGTTGGCTACTTCTGGGCGTAGATCAGCGCCAAGCTCTGCGAGCTCTTTCCGTTTGGCAATCTGTTCCGCGAGGGCCTCGTTCTGTTTAGTACGGCTTTGGAGCTCTTCCAATTCGGCAGAGGTTAAATCTCTCGATAGATTAATTAACTCAGAAATACGCTTGCCATTTTCTTCGTATTTTTTCGACAGCGAATCTAGCTCCGTGCCTTTTTCGTCGGCGGCCTCACCGCTCTTTTTGATGGATTCAACAAATTCATCAAAAGTAAGTAAACCTTTGTTGTATTCGTCGACCAATGCTTTCAAATTGGTTTTATTCGCATCAATCTTCATGGTTAACTCGCGAATACCAACAATCAGATCTGCAGCTACGGAGTTGGTTTTTATCAGTTGTTCTTCGGTTAACTTATCCCATCCAAACTTCTCTTTAGCAGCACGCAGCGCTTCCTGAAGCTGCTCACGCTCTAAAAGTTGTAGATTAATTTTCTCCTGAAGCGGTGTAATATAGCTGAGTGTTTGCGCTGTGGTTGCCTCGTATGCCTCTCGCAGTAATTGTTCTTGTTCGGCAGTTACTCCCACCTCATTGGAAGCTTCAGCCAATTTTTCTCGCAAATCATTAATAGCATCAATTTGATCACCAACGACTCTATTTGTACCCTCAATTTCTTTACGAGCATCCGAATAGGCATCCATCCAATCATTGATAATGGAGAGACCACCACTAAAACTCTGTATTAGTTCAGTTATGTTATCCATAAGAGTAACCACAACACCACCACTCTGCTGAAACGCTGGGATCATTTGAGCTTTAATTGCCTGACTTAGCCGGGCCTGGCTGCCATTAAAAGTTTTCAGTTGCACTTCGGCCTGTTGGTAAGCAACATTTCCACCGGTTACCTTATCGGTCATCTCAGCAACCGACTCTGCATTCTGGATCAATATTCTTGCTGAAGCTATATTCTCTCGTCCAAAGAGTTTTTCAAGAGCAATCGTATCATTAAGTAGTGGTTTCAACGCTTGTAGAGCGCCGGCGTAACCTTCTGTCTCCAGACTAACCCCTTCAATTCCGGCTTCGGCAAGTTTCGCAGAATTCTGTAAACTCAAAAGTACTCCACGAATGTTTGTACCGGCCTGGCTTCCGGTAATGGCGTTGGCCGCCAAAACCTGAACGGTTGCATTTAATTGCTCAAAACTTAAATTAGCACCTGCAGCAACAGCTCCTGATTGCCTGTAGGCCTCAGCTTGTTCAGCTACTTCAGCAGCTCCAAACTTGCTTCCGGCTGCAATAGAATTGATAATTCTCGCACTTTCGCTAGCGGGTAAATTAAATTGGTTAATCGCCGTGGTAAGTGTTTTTACAGCTGTTGGCAAATCTACGCCGGCAGCCTTTTGTAATACGATCGCCTCTTCAGATATTTTAGCAAGTTCTGCAGCTCCCTCACTAGTTGAAAAATCAATTTTTTCTGCCAACTGAGATGCTACGAGTTTATTGGCCTCAATAATGTTGGCAGCAGACTCACCATATTTTACACTTATTTCAAGAGATCGCTCACCCAACGATTCCAGTTGATCTCCAGTAATCCCTGTTATTGCTTCAAGATCTGCCAATTGCTGTTCAAATTCACGCCCCACTTGAACAGCTGTTCTCATCATCGATGCTGCAGCAACTCCGGCGCTTGCATACAATCCAACTAATCCAGCCTTTCCCAATGTGGAAGTGGCTTTTGCTTTAAGAAAACCGAGATTCGATGTTTGTTCAGCAACGAGCTCTTTGTTTTTATTAATCTGATTTTCAACAGTATTGATTTCAGATTTAATCGATCGCGCTCGTTTTATGTCTACACTATTAAGCTCAGATTTACTATGAATAATCGTATCATATATCTGGTTTAAGCGAGCAAGACGCTGCTGTAAGTCAGCATTTCCCTGTTGATTTTTGCGAAGAGAGTCGGTGTTTTGCTCGGTGTACTTACTGGTTTTTTTAGTTTCATTACTAAGATTTTTCTGCCCACTAGACGTCACATCTAATGACCCAGACGTGGCGTCCAGAGTTGCTTTTAGCTCGCGTGTCTGTGATGCCAGGTTTTTAACGTTGCTACCGGCTTTGGCGGTAAGAAGCTTAATTTCAATATTGACTTTCTTATCCATGGCTAAATCTTAGAATGAAGGTATGCAAGCACAATATTTGATTTGGTTGAGTTCCGTAGCGCTCCTATATCTTGTATAGTGCTTGCAGCTCTGTATATTAAAAAATCCCAGGAGCACTGTGCCTCACATAGCGCCCGTTGATAATTTCTATGCCTTTGCTGTTCGTCGTTTAGAATGATTTCGTCATCTACAGAAAGCCACTCAGAAAGCTCAAGCAGCGCCGAGGCTTTTCGGGCATCAGCCTCGGCTATTCGAAAAAATCTTTTCGAGCCTGTTCAACTACTTTGAAATTGATCTGAGATGGATCTTCGCATCGAAATTGAACAAAAATTATACTTGCTAACTCACTCCAATATTCCGTTGGATGCACCGCTTCAACTGGCTCAGGTTGCTTACTATGTGTATCAATCAACTTTTTGAGCGATTCTCTAAGCAGGTCTACATTTTCACCAACCGGCGCAGAACGTTGCAATAACAAATTTAACGCCGAAATAGCAACACGAGGCTCCATACTATATTCAGGAATTTTATCTTCATATCTCCAACCTTCGTAATCACAGATATGCATTCTTTCCTCAATCGTTAACCCGCGAAACCTTACTTGTAATTTATGAATACGCTCTTCATTTTCTCTAGTGGGCTCAGAGAGTTTAAAATCAAGCTTAGACTTTGCAATAGGTGTATAAGTGCTCATTAATAGTTAAGATATTGGTTAGAATTACCCACTCTTAAAACTGCATCCTTACCATGTACTTGTGCATCTTCTGTAGCGCCTGCAGCAGGAGTGCCAAAAATATCAAGAGATATCTGGAATGTGCCGGGAGAGGTGCCAATTGTAAGAGAGGAAGTATGGCCAGTAGATGAATATGTTGCATTGATAATCTGGAGCAACGTACTTGTATGGGTAACAGTTTTTAAGTAGTGGCGCACATCGTTATCCAATCTCGTGTAATTCATGCTCAATGATAACTGAATACCTGCGATTGGAAAAAGTAATGATTTGGTGATTGATTGATACCCACTTGCGTTCTGCACGGCCTGTTGTATACCCGAGGAGAATACAACCGATTTTAAATTGGAATTATTATAACCATCCGCTAAACCATTTGAATCACTGTCTTGCCAACCGGATTCAAAGCCTTCAACCTTAACGGCTCCATCCAGAATATTAATGCCACACCAAATTTTATGAAGTCCTCCTTTCTTTGAGATTCTAATTTTGGTGGTGTTTCTTGACCCTACTGTAAAACTTTTTGGTTCAACAATGGTTACGGTAGCTGGCTCATACCAAAGTACACTTTCCTCCAAGCCGGCAACTACCATCATAACTTCCTTCTCTTCGTTGGCCCAAGCTCGTAATTGAGAATTACCCACCGTATCAATGCATTCAAATTCAAAGAAACTTTCATCACCATTGTGCATATCTAGTCCAGCTGAATCTTCTTCAATCAGTGGGCTTTTAAATACTCCTTCACCTCGATTTCCAAGAATTCTATTTTTTTGGACGATCGCACCAAACGTTGAGCTAGCTGAGTCATTATCAAATAGACTAATTTTTTGAATGCCTGAAATTATCATATTGAGTCCTAATTGAGCTTATGAGGTAAGAAATCTTTTGAAGTCAGCAGTAAAATATCTCCGCTCTCCTGTTTGGAAACCATATTTAACTTGACTTACAATCATGCTATAGCCAGTCTTAGTTTCAACCGTCCCGTCAATTAAAGTGAATCTCAAATCCACTATATTGTCATCATTCACAGATTTTGTACGCATTGCAGGTTGATTTGCAATAGCTGTTGAATGAATTTGGAGAACGTCTTTTTCTCCTGCAAAAATATCTAAGCCTGCAGAGTCCTCTTCTGTCTGAGATTCTGGGTTATGGGACGAATCAGATTTGATTCGCCCAATATCATTCCAACTGGTAGTTCCAGTATTGGCCCACTCTACTTTTTTTACACCGGTTAACTTACTCATAATTATTCCTCGTTTTTTGAAATATAAGATTGATAGTTTGATTCGCTCATAAAGAGCTCAGGAGATTGTGCTATAGTTTCTGAATGTATAACTCCAGCATCTGGATCTCCAATTCCATTTTGGCAGCTGTCTAGTACAACCAAGGCCTGCGACCAATTAAATTGAACTTCCTGTAGTCTTGGGCCAGATGGGGCTTGACCTTGACCAAAAATAAATGGCTGGCTTGGAGCCGGGCGAACACGAACGTCCTCACCATCAAGTGGAAGTGATTCTAAAGTAAACAAATAATCACTTAATGCTCGGGATTTTGGGGAATCACTTTTGCCCCTCAAAGCCTCAAGTCGATCTGTATAGGCAGTTCGTACAGTCACACGGGTTTCAGCATCAGGCACAAAGTTCATAAGAGACTGCAACGTTGTAAGCTCTTCAATGTGAGCAATCGCATCTTTAGCAGAGATATCGGTACTTTTAGTCATTATTTACTCCTTAATCAAAAAAATCAGTTATCACCCAAAGTTGAGAATAGATCCAAATTCCACCGGCGCGTGTACCTACAAAGAACTCTCGCAAAATTGATGCAGGCGTATCATTAATTGTAACTTTCTTAAGCCCATCTCTACCACTATCGAGCAGTGCGTACATTCCTTTAGCTTGTTTTTTTGAAAGCAAAGACCGGCTGATGTAAGTAATTTGAAAAACGGGTGTATTTATTTGCCCGGAACCATCAGCGCCATCCGGTAACTCAAATGCACGATCGTATAGTCGAACCAAAATTGCTGAACTTGAAGCACTAAGTTTGTAATTCTCTGGCTCATCAGGGTAATGCTCAACTTTCAGCGACGGGAATTCGGTTTCAAGCGCTGCCAAAAAAGCATTGGCCATTGTATCTAGACTTATATTACTCATTGCCCGTAGAAATAAATGAGTAGTTCAGCTAAGCCATAATCACCGGTGGCCACGGCGTACACTATATATAATATAGTAATCCCGGAGACAGCCAATCGGATTTTTAGTTTCGTTTCAGCTGATAATGCATCGGCTGATTTATTTAACCGTCCATCATCTACCAGATCAAACAGTTGGTAGGTCATGGCTTGTAATTCTTCCGGATCCAGACTCTTTACATCTTCTTTTGTGATGTTTTTTTTCTGGATGATTCGCTTTACGCGATCGATTTTTTGTTGCTGGCCTGAATCAGCGATCTGTGGAACAGGAACTGCATCTTTTATACCCAGTACTGCTGCACCCACACCTTCGCGCAGTGCTTTTGCCGGCAACACTTTATTAAGCTTTTGGCCTAGCTGATTATCACCACGAACGGTGTCTTCTACAGCGTTTAGGATTCGGCGGAAAATGTTTTGCTTTTTCATAGGTTCAGAAATTCAAGTGCTCGGTGTAGCCAGCCATGCCAAAAACGGTGCTGTGTCCTGTCTGAATGAACAATGCCGGCAAGGAACAGAATGCGCTCTCCAACAATCTTTTTGATCGGAGTTGTGAAGCTATGCGCGATCGTTACCGGACCAACGATGCCATCAGCTTTGATTCCAGCCGCTCTTTGTAGAATACGCGCTGCATTTGCAGGACCATGATGAACCACCATATCAAAATAGATGGGTTGCACATCGGCAAGTAGTTGCTCGGCGTTTGAAGGGATCCAATATTTATCCCGGTATATTTGCTTAACAAGGGAAAAATCGAGTTCTTGTACATCCTGCACATCGATATCACCATCGCCATCCACGTCAATATTGTGTGCTCTAAGCGTGTGAATGGTTACGCCCATATTTGTGGCGCCACCCCGATCGACCGGGTCATTCACAAAGCCGCCCTCGCGGCGAAGTAAGTCAATCAATATGTCTTCAAAAAGGTAACTCATCGGGTTTGTCTGTTGTTTTTGAACAGTTGGGTTTAAAAAATCCCCGGGATATCCCCGGGGATGCTCACTAATCGAAGACTAAAAACTATTCAAAGTGTCGTCGTCGAATATTCTGGAGGCAGAGGTTTTATTCGATACTATTTTTGCCTCACCAACATCGGGTTGGGAATCGAGTTGTATAACCCCTTTAGCGATGTCCATCAGCTGTTTAACTGCATCGTGTTTAAGCTGAAGCACAGTATCCGGAACCTCATAATTAGCCCTTCGGCTGTACAATTTGTGAACTAACAGATCTGCCTCAATGGTCACTAATAATGCCGGTGCTGGGCTTACTGGCACATCATGCCGGCCACGCAGATAACTATTAATAAGTTCGTGGACGTCAGCTCTAAGGTTGTCAATCTTGGTTTGATCTACCGATCCGGTTTGTGCATCATCGGTTAGATCGATGACAAGTTCTTGATCAATGCGATCATAGAGGTCGGCGTTGGTGGAGTATGCCATAACTGGAAGAATTGAAATGAACAGGATAAGGGCGAACAATAAAAACATGAACGGCTTACCAGGCTCAATTGGAATGGAAAACTTATGCATGGGTAGCTTGTTGTTTAGTTAATTGGAGGGTACCCGGTCAGCTCCATTACGGCTTAACCAGGCCCCGAACCAGATGATTTATTTGCCTTCTTTCGAAGATTCTTCAGCTTCAGCAAGTTTCTCACTGAACGCCTTAAGCACGGTTTTGCGATCTTCTGTACCGCCTTCAGTTTCAGGAATCACAAACTCTTTAACCTCATCGAGGCTCGAGTTTTCAATTACATTAATAGCTGTTTTCGCCGTCAAAGCCATCGATGGGGAAGCTTTTGCAGATGCCTCTTGTTCCGGTTGGCCTTGTTTAGTCACCTCCCCGGGAGTGACTACATGTAATTCTTTGGCTAACTCTTCGGTTAGCAGGATAGAATCACCCACTTCGTAGCGCTTGCCTTCAAATTTGATGGGTGAGGTTACTTGATATTCTTTTTTTGCGTCTTCAGACATAACGATCAATTATGAGGTTAAAAAATCCCGATCGAGTAACTAGATCTACCCGATCGGGCACGGTCATCTTTGTTTGAATCAATTTGGAGGCGATAAGCTGAGCCCGGCTTTCAGTACTTCCTTCACTCACCTCCTGTGTACACCAGGCCATCAATAAATTTCTTCCGGAAGGCTCAACTCCCCAGCTGAGCATCATCGCCTTCCTTGTATCCGCTGGGCGCTGCTTATTTTTCGATGCGATGTATTTTCTTAGGCCACGCAGTCTTCGATCAAATAGCCAAGATCGTTAGCTATGATCTTCTCGTCTACGGTCTCGCCGTTACGTACAACCACGCCACCACGAAGACCGATGTTCTTATCAGGCTCTTGGCCGGCTACTATGCTTCCAAATTGAGGAGTAAGCATAAAAGTGACGCCTCGCTGCGTGTTGGCCGTTGGGTCCTGGTAAAACAGCACCATGTTTTTGCCCCAAACTCTTTGAAGGTTAACAGCCTGTCCTGGTTTAGCGGAATTCACCCAACCTTCACCTACAATGAGTTCTTCCAGCTCAAAAAGCTCTGCAACAGCTTCGCGGGTTGCAAGGCCGGTATCACCTGCAGTTTTATTCACAGCCTTCAAAATATCAGGGTGTTGGCGTAACTTGGTCCAAGCTGCTTGCCCGATCACTGCTTTGTTCGGGCGCATAATGCAGGCATCAATACCGGCAGTGATATCACCGATTGGATCTGAATTAGCCGTATCATTCCAACGATCGGTTCCGGATAGCTGCACTTTGTTTCCGGAGGCAAAATTGTCAGGATCCTGAACCAGATTGGCTACCCGAATTTCGCGATCCAGCAAAATCAAATTGCGCAAACCTTCAGTGGCATGCTCAACGGGATTGTAATTTTCGGGTGCATTATCGATGTCGTCTTGTGGAACCGCATCATCGAGGCCGTAATCTTCGCAGGCGCCAACTTCTTCTTGCGCGTCAAAGTTTACCTTATTCGGCTGCCCTCTGCGGCCAACTTTGGTATCCGGAACGGTGAACATTTGCCCTTTTGGATACTTAAGGTACTTGTACTCTTTTTTGCCCACCGGAATGCGAGGTGCAATCTGATCGGCAATCAGGCGAGGATTTTTATATGCCAGGGAAATGGCAATAAGGGTAGGATCGGTAGGAAATGGAAATGGAGGCATAGTTACTTTGTCTCTATGAGTTATAAGTTAGTTGTTTGGGCTTATGCGCCTTGGAGTGAACTTTGAGCGATAATGATGCTTCCAATATCTCCGGAAACCCCACTTACGGCAGCAATTCCAATCACTCGATTGTTTGCCCCGGCTGAAGGAGCCGCAGCTACAGCCTTACCATTTGCATCGCTGGTTACAAGCGCACCACGCGCAATGGTTCCACCAAATTCTACATCGGCAGCTCCATTGATAATTACATCGACACGTTCACCGGAGGCAGAATCTACCTCTGTACTCACCCCAATGAGTGAATCTGTGGCTGCAGCGCCTTGAATAACAGCTTCGTCTGAGCTGCCAAATTTTACGATCCGACGCTTGGTAATTGCAGCACCGGCAACAAATGTTTTAATCAATCCTGGATTGTTCATTGAGTCGATTTATTTTGGTTTTTGATATGATTTACTGCCTGTGTTGCAGAAATACTTACGCCTTTCAAGCGCTGTTCTTCGCGAAACTCAGCAGCCTTAACTGCTAACACTTCCGCTGAAAATTCAATGTGCTCTGCACCGCCATCGTCATAGTCAGCGCCAAACTCTACCTGCGATTTAATTTCACTGATCACCTGCTTGAATACATCAAGAGCGGATTCCGAGCCTTCTTTTACCTCAATACTGTCTAGGTGGGAAAACAGGGCAACACATTTCTCACGAATCACCGGTGGCAGTTCGCCCTTCTCAGATTTTTCATCCAGGAAGGACTCAAAGGCGGTTTTGCGCTGCTCAAACTGCAGAGCTTCTTTCTCGGAGGTAAAGGTCTCTACCTTTTCCTTCTCTTGAGCTAAGTCATCGGTAAGTTTTTGAGCTTTATCCCGGTAAAACTCCAAAGCAAACTCTGTGGCGAACGATGGCGCCTCTTCAAATTCAACCGAATCGGCTTCACCTTCCTGAAACTGAATAGGCTCCATTCCTTTAACAGCCGGGGTTTGCGAACCCAGCATAGCCAACGATTTCAGGTATGGACCTTTTTCATTGAAATTTCGATACAACTCGATGGAATGCCGTTTTAACATGCCTTCCGACGTCATCCATTTCAAGCGATCGGATACATCTTTAAAGCTGGCTAATAGCCTCTTTCCATCGGCTTTCAATTCCTCGACCCACCCATAGGCATAACCGTCGTTTTTGTGAAAAATTTGGATGGGAGATTCTAACAACGCCGGGTCGTAATTCTCCGCTATTTGTCGGATGTGCTCCTCGGTAAAGGTTCCCTGGGGATACTCACCGGCACGAAAGATTTCGTAGTACTTTTTCTCTTCAGCCATGCAAATTTGATTTGATTGTAACCGTGATTGGTTGTCAGCGTGACTGGAATCTAAGCGGGGCAAGTGTGGGAGTTATACTAAACGGTTTAGTACTTGTTCACCCCTTAAGGCAGGTATATTCGAGTAACATTACAAACCTTTTAATTCCCAATCAATGCAAGAAATCCCATCAACGGCGCAGTGGATTATCGAGTCTGGCTTAAGCGCTTCATTATTAGCGATCTTGGTCTGGATTGTAAAAACTTCGTTCAAGTCGATAGAGAACATCATTAAGCAGAAAGATGAGCAGCTTGCCATCTCAAATGCCAAATACTATGAGATGTCAGAGCGGTTATTAGTTATGGCCGAGCGATTTCATTCCGAGGATATTGAGCGGCAGGATATCCTCATTCGAATTTTAACCAGGATGGAAGAAAAGCTGGACCAACCGGTGCGTTGCCCGGCATCCGTTAATGATCGGATTGGAGGTAAGTAAATGGCTAGCGAGCACATCAAACTTCGCGGACTTCGCCTGGATTACCAGCAGCAGCTCAAAACGCTCGAAATCCGCGCGGAAAATCACATCATAACTATTCGGGACAAAGTAGATCCCCTTATTGATTGGGATGAAATTGAAATTGAGCATGCCGAACAGGCCATGATTAGCCTGAAGCACCTCATTCGACAGGCGCGAGAAATCCGCGAAAAGATCGAAGAGATTAACAATCGAATTGGAGCCGGATGAGTAAGCAAGCCCTATATAATGACGAAGCAAAGCGTTTGTATGTATACGATGGGTATGGGCTTTCGCAACTCGAGGAATATTTCAAGGGCCGCGTTTCCGCCAGAACGCTTTGGTCCTGGAAAGAAAAAGGAAGTTGGGATGAGCTGCGCGCCAAGCATGAGCAAAATCAGACCGACGTAAAAGGTATGGTTGTTAATTTGGCCAAAATTGCTCTTCAACAAGCCATCGACAATCCGGATCCACAAAATATCTATGCTGCTATGAGTGCAGTAGGTCGTATTGGCCAGAAGAATTTTCTTGAGATCATGGATAGCCTGAATTCTAACAAAACCGAAGAAGAGGTTGAGAAACCAACAATGGAAGGCGCCATGGCTATGCTAAAAGAAGTCTTAATAGGAAAGTAATTGTCACTATCACTAGAACAAATCATCCCCAAGAAGCTTGAGTTTAGCCTGGATAATGAGCCATACTTTATGGATTACCAGATTGAATGGATCAAGGATAAATCACGCCTAAAAATTTGGGAGAAATCAAGGCGGATCGGTGCCACATATACTGAATCCTTTGACACTTTAGATTGGAGTCTAGAAACGGGTAGAGATAGTTGGTTTTCTTCAGCAGACGATTCCGCTGCCAAAGAATTCATCGAATACATTGCAGGGTGGTGTGAATTACTCGAAAAAGTAAGCGAGTACGTAAGTGGTAATGTTACACTCAAAGATGAGATGGGTGAGGTTACTGCATACCAAGTAAAGTTGCCTAATGGAGCAAAAATCACAGCCATGAGTTCCAATCCGAACAGATTCAGATCCAAAGGTGGTCGGGTTATCTGGGACGAAGCCGCACATCATAAAGACGGTGCAGCAATGTGGAAAGCGCTTCAAGCATCGGCTATGTGGGGAGATCCAATTCGAGTTCTGTCCACACATAAGGGCAGACTAAGCACTTTCAATAACCTTATTTGGAAAATCAATAAGGGCAGAATGAAAGGTCGAGTGCATAAAACCACAATTCTGGAAGCTGTAAAAGACGGGATATTAAATCGTATTCGAAAACGAATAACCACCCAAGCCGAACAGCAAGAGTGGTTAGATGATCTTCGTGGCGAATGTCTAGATCAAGATCAGTGGGATGAGGAATACATGGCAATTCCTGCGGATGGAAAAGATTCCTTCCTGAGCTATGAAATGGTAGCAGCCATTGAAAACACCAATGTTTTATGGCCTGATAATTGGAAAGATCAAGTAGACGGTGATTTATACTTAGGCTATGATATTGCACGAAAAAAGCATATGAGTGTTTTATGGGTTTTAGAAAAAATAGGGCCAATGAAATTCACTCGCGCTTATGTAGTTATGGAAGAATGGAAGTTTAAGCATCAGCGCGAAAAGCTTTATAAATATCTGAGCCATCCTAAAATGAGACGAGCTTGTATAGATGCTACCGGTATTGGTATGCAACTTGCTGAAGAAGCAGCTGATAAGTTTGGTGAGCGCAAGGTAGAGTCTATTTCCTTCACCAATTCGGCAAAAGAAAGCCTTGCGTACGGGTTATATACTATGGTAGAAGATAGAGCAGTAGTAATCCCGGAAGATCTTGAAATCAGAGAAGATTTAGGCTCTGTAAAAAAGGTAGTTACAGATCACGGTAACATTCGTTTTGATGCAAAAGCTAATGAGATTGGTCACGCCGATCGTTTTTGGGCCTTGGCATTAGCTACTGAAGCAGCCAAAACATACAAAGGTCAACCTTCTGTGGGAAGCTCAGGAGCGCGACAAAGCAGTAATTATTTAAGAGGCTACGAATATGACGGGATCACTGGCTACTAGTTCCTTTAAACCGCGTTTAAATTTGCTCAAAATCCTTTAACCCTTTTTGCAAAGTGGAATCATATAACATAACCCGAGATAAGGGCTTAGAATTAAAATTTATCCTATGAAACGTTTCCTCAATATTTTTAAAAAGTCGAGCTCTTCTTCGATGACTGAAGAGGTGTTTACCCGGGATGTCACCTTTTTCATTTCTTTCTTACATGCACTTCCGAATCCGGATCCAATTTTGCGCAAAACCGGAAACCGTATTGAAACCTATCGAGAGCTCGAAGCAGATTGGGAGTTGTTCTCAGCAGTTGAGCTAATTCATTCCGGCCTTAAAGAACTCGAATGGGAGATTAAACCCAACGATGCTCCCTCTGATAAGGTAGAATGGGTAGAAACATTAGCCAAGCATTGGGATCCCTATCACATTATGACGCAGTGCATCGAGGCGCGAAACTACGGCTACCAACCTTTTGAACTTGTTTGGAAATCCGGAAAGACCTGGTACATCGATAAAATCATTGAGAAGCCGCAGGAATGGTTTAATTACTCCCAACATAACGAGCTGCAGTTTATTTCTAAGGCGCACCCAACGGGTAAAGTGATTGAAAATCCGTACAAATTTATTGTGGCCAGAAATCGGCCAACGTATGCCAATCCTTACGGGCAATCGCATTATAGCCGGTGCTTTTGGCCGGTGGCCTTCAAAAAAGGGGGCGTTACCTTTCTGATTAAGTTCCTGGAGAAGTATGGAATGCCTTGGGTGGTAGGAAAACAGCCGCGAAATACAGCTGATAAAGAGACCAATAAATTTTTAGGAGAACTTCATCAGATGGTGCAGGATGCTGTGGCCGTAATTCCGGATGATAGTTCTGTTGAGTTGATGGACGCCGCTTCGCGTGGCGCCAGCTCGGCGGTGTATATGGACTTCATCAAGTATTTAGACCGAGTGATCAACAAAGTGATCCTTTCGAATGAACTCTCTATGGGCACTTCTGAAGGTGGCAGCGATATCCGAGGCGACGCCGGGCAAAATATGCAAGTGAGTCAACAAGTGATCGCAAGCGTGGCTGAAATGGCCGAGAAAGTGATTAATGAAGCCATCTCGATGACATGGGCAAAAAATTTCACAACTATCCCTCCTGAAATCAGCATCTACCGTCCTAAAGACGTGCAAAAACCACGCGCAGAACGCGATGAAATCATGACGCGCCAAGGGGTTCGCTTTACCCGGAAGTACTACAAAGACAACTTTGCCCTGGCAGATGATGATTTTGAATTGGGAGAGCCCAATCAATCCAACGAGGAGAAAGCTGATAGCGTGAAAGTAAGTACAACTGAGGCGTTTACTGCGCCGGATTGGTATGAGACTTTTCGGGAAAAAATGCGGCAAACCTCACAAAGCATCACCTTTGAAGAAGTTGACGAGATCGAGAAAAATACCGCTGAGTCATTCAAACAATTGGATGCGCTCATCGAAGCCAGTGCCGGAGAGGAGGCCTTAGAAATTACTCAACAAATGTTGGCCGGGTACTTACAACCGATTTTTGAACTCGTTGAGTCCTGTGAAAACTACGAGCAATTGCAGCAGCAGCTCTTTGAGGTATATCCGCAATTGGATTCTTCAGCCCTTCAGGAGCGGCTTTCCAAAGCTTATTTCATCGCTGACATCCTAGGGCGAATCACTGAAGATGAAAACGGGGAGTTGTCTAATGATTAATCCACAAGTACAAGAACTGTTGGCGTATGTCACCGAGAGTATGCGAACCGCCGAATATTACTCCGAGCTCATGGAGGCCTACTGTCCCCAGAGTTCAAATCCAATCGCTTACGAAAACTATTTCAACACCATCGATCGCATTTGGAGACAGCTGGATGAAAGCCGTGAAATGGGCGAAGATGGAATCGAAGATAACGACGAAATCCTAGACGCCTGGGAATACGCGCACACTTTGGCCTGCGAGGTCATGCATCAAATCCAAACACAAAAACACCACCAAGTATGAAACCCGGAGATTTTGAAATTGTCGAAGAAGGCTGCGAATATAAAGTGCCGGCCTTTCATGTTGAAGAAAACAAAGGCCTGAATCACGTAGGCTTTAACTCCATTTATTTTGTTCGTGGCTCAAAGTTAGCCGATGAGCAGGTAAATAAAAAAATTGGCACCACCCACGAGTCCCTGCTTGAATTGATGATCCATGATCTGAAATATAAGAATTCATTGGTTCCCTCCAGAGAAACGGCCTTAGCCATCACCAACTTAGAACAAGCGTTAGGCTGGATGAAACGCCGGCAAGAGGTACGTAAAAAAGCAGGTACCCAAGGAACGTATAAAACGTGATTTAAAGTGGAATTAAAATGAATTCCACTTATCGCAGAAATCGTACCAAATATTCCACTTTAAAACATGCCTGAACTACCCAACATAAAAGCCTTATTTAATTCGCCACCGGAGGCGATCATCAATCAGTTCCGAAAAAAGGGATATGCCATTTCCTGGAATTGGCAAGAGGTGTGGCAAGAAGCGAATGCACATGCCTTTACAGTAGCTAAAGCCACTGATATGGAAGTACTGAAGGATATCCGGGAAGCGGTAGAAGAAGCCTTAACAAATGGTACAGGCTTTCGCCAATTTCAGAAAAATTTAGAGCCCAAGCTGAAGGCAAAAGGTTGGTGGGGCAAACAAGAAGTGGTTGATCCCCAAACAGGTGAAATTACCGAAGTTCAACTTGGATCACCGCATCGGCTCAAAACCATATATCGAACCAATCTTTCTGTGTCCTACTCTGCAGGGCGGTACAAAGCGCAAATTGCGTCAGCTGACCGCCGGCCATGGTGGATTTATCGCACTGCGGGTGATGGAAATGTGCGTGATTCGCATGACAAACTAAGGAATACGGTACTTCGTTATGATGATCCATTTTGGGAGACGCATTACCCACCAAACGATTGGGGATGCCGGTGTGGGGTTGATTCTGCGACAGATCGAGACCTTCAGGATCGAAATTTAAGACCCACCAGCGGTGAAAATATTGAGCCCTTTGCAGCAAAAGGCTGGGAGTATAATCCGGCAAAAAGTACTTGGCATCCGGATACCGATGCCTTTCCTGAGGAGCTCGCTCGTAAATACGTAGCCAAAACACTCGAGGGACCCGGGCTTAGTGTGATGTATGATAAGACCAATGGATTTGTACAGAAGCTGGTTCAACAAGGAATAAGTGCAGATAACGTACTCATCCAATTTTTAAAAAAGAACAATCGTGAAGAATTTCCAGTTGCAGTTTTATCCAAACCAATAACGCAAGAAATCTCTACACAAAGCCATACTGTTATTCTTTCGGCAGAAACACTAGCCAAAAACATTTTGCACCATCCAGAATTAGAATTCAATGATTATCGTAATTTGCAAAATGCGCTTGAATCAGCACAACTAGTAGTTAAAGATTCAAACAAGACGCTTTTATTTTACTATCGCAGTGAACAATCTAACGAGCAATTTAGCGCAGTCAAGGCTACCAGAGATGGAGAGAAGATGTACTTGACAAGCTTTCGTCTAGCAAGCCGCCAAAAAGTGGATAATATTAGAAAGAGAGGGCGAGTGATTAAAGATGAGCTATAAAAAAAAGGCTCCCGGAACCTTTAATATGCTTATGCACCGGGCTCCCTCCACCGGTGACAAAACTTTTTGGTTGCCGGGCCAACCTCAGCAGTTGCCGAGAGATTCTTTCCCATAAGCACATCATTAAAATACAATAATATGGCTGAAAAAGAAATAACGATCGACCTAAGCGACACCATCAACATGCTTCAGGGCATGCAGGGAAGGCTTCAGAATACAGAGGCGATGAATACCTCTATTAGCGAACTAATGCTTTCCGATATCTCCCAACATTTTGAAGATGAACAAGGCCCTAATGGTGCTGATTGGGTTGATCTTGCTGATTCAACCATACAGCAGCGCAAGAAAAAGGGCCGTCCACCTTTTAAAAAATTACAAGTCCGAAGCCGAGAAAGTGGCTTATTGGGTAGTTTACAGTCGGTTAGTACAAAAAACTTGGCTGCAGTAACTACCAATAAAAAATACGCAGCTATCCATCATTTTGGCGGCAACGCCGGCCCGGGTAGAAAAGTTCGCATTCCTGCTCGGCCATTTGCCTATTTAAGCCAAAGCGCGATCGAACAAATCCAAGAAACAATCACTGATCATATTCTACTATGATACTTACCCGATTAGGTAATAAGCGAAAACTTGCTGATAAGATTTGGCCGTTATTCCCAAAGCATGATTTGTACATCGAACCGTTTTTTGGCGCCGGTGGAATGTTTTTCTCTAAGCCAAAAGCTCGCTTTAACATCCTGAATGATCTCGATGAGGAAGTGTATAACCTATTTATCATGATCCAGCGCAGGTGGGAAGATCTTTACGATTGCCTGTTTTTTACGCCCGTGCATGAAAAACTATGGCAGGAATGGAGGCAAGGCATTCCGATCGATCCGGTGTGGAGAGCGGTTCGATTTTTGATGCTTTCCAATTTTAGCTATTTGGGAAAAATGGAAGTACTCAGCTTTCCTTCCAGGAATACAAAGAAACTCGCCCTCGAGCGCCTAAGAAAGGTATATGAGCAGATTTACGACGTTGATTTTATGTGCACTGATTTCCGGGAGATCTTCCGGAAGATCGAACAACGCAATCGCGAAATGGCCTTTGTGTATGCCGATCCACCGTACCTGGAAACCGACAATAATTACTCGGCCGGGTTTGTAGAGCAGGATTCAATCGATTTATTTGATTGTTTAGAAAACTCAGGGATTAAGTGGGCCATGAGTGAATTCGATCATCCCTTTGTGCTGCAGCAGGCCGAAGAGCGCAACTTGAACGTGCTCGAAATTGGGGAGCGACGGAATTTAGGCAACCGCCGAACCGAGATTTTAATCCTCAATTACGAGGTGCCTCCTCAGACGTTGTTTGGCTAGGAAAACCATATTTACGCAAAGCGGGTTCTACCTCTTCTGCAAAAAAGCGCTCAATGGAGCGTATATGCTTCGATTCGCCATAATTACTTAGCCCGGTTGCAATAAGTATGTACACGCCGGCTAGATTAAGGCCATCGCCATGTTCGGTACTAAATAGCTCCAAATCGCGAACAAATCGCTTTTTGGTGAGCGGAATGAGGGCTTGCATATCTGCGAACAGAAATAAAGGAGTATCAGGAAGCCCAACCACACGGATCGGAACATCCTGATACTTGATGGTTATTACTGGAGTCATCATTACTAATGGTTGAATTCATCGGTTCAGGAAGGGTTGGCTAGTCCAGGAAGAGGGGTCGGAGTTCCGGGAAAGCCTGTTGCAAGATCTCGTTCAGATCGGCAAAGGCATACACCAAAGCTTCACTGTTGTCGGGATCGCCGCTCTCTTCGAGCATGGTTGCAGCATTATACACACAGCTTTGCGCTATTTTAATGCGCTTGCGCAGTGCATTCGGATCTACCGGGTTAGGAGTTAACATGGGTAGTTACCTCCGAACTTTTTTTAAGTTCAAGCCAGTAGTTTCTCACACTACTTTTACTGTAACCTACGGCCTCACTTATCTCTGTCCAACTTAGTTTTTCGACTTCACGAAGGCGATATGCCTCTCTTTTAATCGAATCTGATGCTGGATCTTGATATAGCTTCTCCTTTTTTGGGAGTAGTTCTGGTCGATACTCTAGTAACTGTTTTTGTAAGCTTATGATCTGGTCTTTAAGCTCTAGAACTTCACATAAGGGAACAGTTTCTGAGTTTCGGTTTAGTAAATGTTGTGGCTGTTTTGCTTGATAGCTACCATGTTTACGAATTGCCGGTAAAACTTCATGCATTAACCACCTTTTGAACGCTTTCGCTTCAGGCTTAGTGGAACGTAATACAAGAGAATATAGACCGGGTTCATTAACTACTAAGATTTCTTGACGACCTCCAGGGGTGTCGGAAATTTCGACTCCCTTTTCATCGTCATCCAATCTAGTTAATGCGTCTCTATGATTAGCTATATTGAGAGCTGTACATATTTCCTTGGCAATAAACTTAGGATTAGAGTAATCACCAAGTACTTGAAAGTCATTTCCATGATATTGGAAGACTTCCAATGTTTTTGTTGTCATAATTGTGAGGTTTTTTTTGCGATTTATAAAATGGACCGACGCTCGCAAAGGCAACCTCACCGAAGTGATTAACCTCCACCGGATTGATTACCGGTGACGTCGGCCCAATTAAATTGAGACTCTTTCTAGACTGCCGATCCAGAGCCTTTAAATGAAAAAGGCCCCAAACGGAGCCGACGTTCAGTGAGGTTTTTTTTGCGATAAATCAAATCTCACCAAACGCCGGGATAAAGTCAAGGATTATTTCTCAATACCGTTTCAATCTATTGCTGCATACTTTTTAAAAGTTCCGCCAATCTGTAAGACTCTTTTATTGCCAGTATTTCTTCGGGAATCAATTTTATGTCATGATACTTATCCCCAATCTGGCGAATAGTTATTTCATTTGAAGTGCTTTCGGCAATGGACTTTAATATTCCATTATCAGAACTATTTAGAAAGTGGATCGTTTCTGTAATACCAGGACCCCTAGCTTCTCTGGAATTATTGTCAGAATAGCTAGGTATCGTTTCGCTATATAAAAGCCTGTCATTTATTTTTACTGCAATTTGTTCATGAAAAATCCATTCTGAAGAATGGTAAATCGACTTTATATAAATAAACCCATTCGATCTAACCGGAATCTCCACATAAGATGATCTCCGATATTTGGTATTGTCAAAACTATATTGTTGTACTTTAGCAGGAATAGCCTTGTGTTTGTACCATCCGATTCCAGTAAAATCATCTTCGTAATAATTGAATTTTTGCTTCAACCTTGATAACTCTGCTTCGTCATCTATCTTTTGTTGTCTTAGTAAGGCTTTTTGTTCTGCTTCAAGAACAAGTTTAATTGAATCCTGCCTTTGCCTTTCGAGTGTTTCTTTAGCAATTACTTGTCGTATCATACGTAATTTTGCAATTGCTGAATCAGCAAAAACAGTTTCAGGATACAAATCAATGACGTTTTGCAATTCAAATGATTGTTCACCAGTACGATTACTCTTAGTAAGTGCTGTTTTATATAATTGTTCAGCTTTGTATTCATCAGAGCATGAAAGGAGGAATACAGTACATATTATTATCACTATTTTTCTCATTTTTCTCTATTTAATTAAGGGTTATATGTCCTTCCATGGGTTAGTCAGTAGTCAAAGCATCAATTTTGGCAAATACTTCATTCATGGCGGCCATTAAACCTAATGAACCGTTAACCGATATCGGCTCAAATTCATCGTGCGTTGCATAGAGTCTTGTCTCCGAATTATTCATTGGAGTATTATTTAGCACGATAAACCCCTTGTACCTGGTTAACCGATCTCCGGCCTTAAGTTGAGTATATTTGGTATTCAATTCTAATGTTGTCATTGGTTTATTCCCCTAGTTTTCAGCGCTTAAGCGGTCAAAAATGTCATTATTCAGCTTTTGAATAGCGATAAAATTAATAATGAAATAGAAAATGGAGTGCAGCATTACCAGGCTAAAGAATACTGAAACATTAAAGCTGAGAGGGTAGCCGGTAAGCGTAAACTCAAAAAGGGATGCATCATTTTGGCGCAAATAGAAATCTAGCAAGTAACACCCGGTAGAAACACTAAAGTAAACCAGAAAGGAAAAACGCACCCGATCTATATTTTTACGTATTTGATCGATGTAGCTCGGATTTTTTACCCCATGCATGTTAAACATGGCTATTAATCCTAACCCTAACGAGAACGCTGCCGCCGAGAGTAAATACAACACATGCATGATAAACACCTTAACTTGTATGGGAAATAGCAGTGCCAAAAAACCGGCAAAAACCAACGCATACAATATTTTAACGGCGGGTTTCATCTACTTTTTATTCATCCTCATTAAATAAATTATTCTGTTGAATATCATTTAACGGCAAACGTTCAATTACTTCGGTAATCTCATAGTTAGTGCCAATCACGTTATTATCGTGGCCGTATTTCACAATTACTTTTACATCGGCGCGGATGGAATCGCCCGGGCGAATATCTATTTTGCGCTGCTGAAACTGAATCAGCCAGTTCTCATCTAAAATCTTAGCTGCGATATTCTTGTTGTTGTGCCGAAATTCCCACATCGAGGCACCTAAATAATCCGGTTTTTTCACCTTAAGGATCATCATGGCCCGGTTAGTTAGGCTTTCTTTGGTAAGAAGCTCCTCAATGGTATCAGTACTAAAATTCAATGATAAGTTGAAGTTAGCACGTTCACCACTTCGCGATTCGTAATACGCTTTGTCTTTTTTACTTAAATGCAGCAGAGAATTGTTTATGTCTTCAATGCTACGAATAAGCTTTGGAAGTGGTAAAGGCTCATAATGCGGGAGTAGTTTAACATCAGTTTTTCGAGCTTCTTCTACTAATTCATACTGAATTTCTTCAATAACTTTAGCATCAGTAATATCTACTCGCCCATCGATACGATTTAAAACAATATATTTAGCTCGAACAAGGTATTGCCCAATAATAGGTTTCCAATCCATAGTCTTAAGTGCTTCATCCGGAATACCATTCAGAATAGAAGAAAGCCAAGTTTTAAGCGAACCGGTTTCAACATCTTCAAGTAAGATGGTAGGCTCTAGGCGAGCATCTAAGCCTTTAATCAGTTTTGAATCGAACTTCTGAAAACTCTGAATGAGCTCGGTCATTGTTTGAAACACCCTTGCTGGGTTTTCTGATTGCTTATCGAAATCAATAGTAATACAAAAATCTGTCTCTAAATTACCCATAGTGCTGTTATCCCGGAATAAATGTCTTTCTATGAAAATAATGCATTTACCGAAAGTTTCTAACGGAATTTTAACCTTGAGTGTTGCTTAACTTTGTATCCCCAATTTCACCTTTTTGAAGAAAAATTCAGAATAGCTAGTAACCATTTTCAGGAACTCACCGGTAGTTAAGCGCTTGCCCCGGTAATTGCTCCAACGTTCTTCGGTTTGCCAAATGCCGTTGGCAAAATCAGTTTGTAATTTCTTTGTTAATGTGGTTTTAAAGTGGCTTTCAAGGGCTGTTAAAAGCTCATGAATAAAGGTGGTTTTATACCGGTCTTTGCCTTTATTCAGCGCAGTTTGATGTGCGGTGATGACGATTTGTTTTACTTCGGTATTCATCAAAACTGAACTTGCTTACTTTGAAATATTTCAAAACGTAGCCAAAGAAATAATAAAAGTGTAAATATTGCCCGATCGTATTGTGTTGAGAGCACATGCACCAACGTTGCCACTATTAGGCAAAACAAGACTAGAAAAAGGAGGCCAATAATGTAAACTTTAGTTGTCATTTTAAGCCTCCAAATACAATCCATTGCCAACTTGCCGGTTAAACTCACCACCTTCTATGCCGTGCATGGAGACAAGTTGTTGTAGTTCAGCTTTACTCATGGCATCAAAATCGGTTTCCTTAAGATTATCTGGCCTCACGAGGTTACTGGCAATGATATACTGTTCGAAAAATACCGGATCTAACTTTGCTTTCTTTGCTTTTCTGGTCTTCGGCTTCCGGCATCGCTTCAGCTGAGGAGTTACTAATTTTTGGTATTCTTTTTTCATGTGCCGGCGAAAGTATTCATAGGCGCATTCTATGGTAACACGTTCCAGCTGATCTAACTTAATGGAAAGCACCCGTGCATGATACAATTCACCGTCAACATTTTTCCAGTTTCTTTGCTCGATATGATAATCTTCTCGTTCTAAGAAATACGCACAGATATAGGCAAACAGGTGTATTTCTAGTTGTGAGGTCCACGAAAAGTCGCAATGGTCACGCGTAATTTCATCGAGGGTGGAAACATCCAGCTGATACTTAGAAATCAATCGCTCCATGGCTTTTTTGGCTGCCTTTCGTTCTCCGGGTGTTGAACCTCCCTCGGCCAAGGCCATTAAGCTAGCAATTTGGCGTTTTACGCGGGTATTGGCCTCACTTTTAAACAAATCCATTTGTGGGTTAGTTTTACTCATTAGTTTGAAAAGTCCTCCGGATGCTGATCTTTATATTCTTCAGCTAACTTTTTGTACTGTTCTGGAGTGATTAGCTCTATCGAATCGGCTACTTTGTTCAGATGAGATTTAAGCGATCGGAAACTCCCAAAGTACGGCTTTGAGTAATGATATCGCTGTTTTGCGAGCCACTCATCGGCATACTTCTTTCCGTTAAATTTCTTCCAAAATCGGTAACTCTCATCTCGTTGTTTTTTCTTTAGCAGCCAACCAGAGGCCTGAAAAAAGTATTTCTGAAAGCGATGATTACGCATTCCCCATTTTCCATAGTGCCAACCAGCTATATAGAATTCAATAACAATGGAGTTACCACGTCGCGATTCATTGAAGGAAAAAGGGATTCCGTCTATCAAAACGTAACCCATGGAATAAGGCCGAATATTTTCTTCAAGCTGCTTCCATTGTTCGGGGGAGAGAAGCTGCTTGGTTTGGGTCCTTTTTTTTATGGTTCTAGTCATAATCCTATGATTACTGCTTTCTATAGATATAAATGTGTACGCCATCTTCTTTTTGGCGTTGTATGTATTGGAACACTTTTTTAGGTAAATGTGAGGTAGCTAATTTTTTTACTTGCGTAAGTACATGATATTTTGGCGCTACTAAATGCAGACCATTATCACCTATCTCAAGTAGATCCATATTTTCAACAATCGGCATATACTTACTTGATCCTCTACTTTTAGGAGGTACTTCATCTTCAGGAATAGAAGTTTTAAATTCAAAATCAGACATGGTATTTCGGGTTTTTTAATGTTGGATTATTAATCTTCTCGAAGAGCAATTTGAGCTTGATTTACAAAGTCTTTGAGCTCATCAATGTGTAAATGAGGGAAAGCAATAGGTACACCTCGATAGGTAAAGCCTTCTCTAGCTTCGTGTTCAACAAAATCTAAACACGCTTTTAGTGCTTTAAATACAACCTCTGTTTTAATCGCATGGGATGATAGATAGTACTTGCCGCCTTTTTGCAATTGAACAACACTAGTTACATTGCAAGGCAGCTCGGCACCAACTTGTAGTAAAAATCCATCACCTTTTTCTTGCAAGAAAAATTGAAAGTTTACTCCAAAGTGATTGAATTCGAGTTGGTGAAGTACAGCTATTACTTGATTATAATTCATCCTAAGCCTCCGGCAAGTTTTAGAAAGGCGGGTTTATCCGAGGCTTCAGGAAGCGGCTCCTGCAACTTTTGAACCATCATCGGATATTTGTGAAGGTATTCTTTCACGGCCCGATTGTAGCTTTTCTCGGCAGCTCGCAGTGTACCTCTGTTTTCGATTCGCATGGCACATGATTGTCGAGGTTCTTTGCCATTTTTCGCCATTCCATAGCCTTTGGTGGCTACAAAAGTATATTCATGGTGGTGATTTTCGATGGTGAAACGTACATGTCGTTGGTGATCAATTTTATACCATCTTCCGGATACCACTCCTTTGTATTCGTGTTTAATGTAATGCATATCATCAGTTCATTAGGTGAAAAATGAACCCGCTCTCTGGGTCGGATGAGAGCGGGCCTAGTTACCAGGTGCTATAAACACACCCGGCTTTCTTGTTTTGGATCCAAATCGTACAGAGAAGATGCCGTTGCTTGAATGGTTTTGTACCACTCATTGCCAAACTTGTCGTTAATTGCGTAGAAATCTGAGAAATCAGGCTTTCTAAGGGCCATTTTCCATTCTTGAGTCTTACTCTTAAAAGTAGGATCCAAGTGCATCAACTCATGCAAAATCATGAGCTTTTTTGTTCGTTCATCGAGCATATCGTACAACTCGCCGGATATTTCGATCAGGTAATCATTCCCGGAATAGTACTTTACTTCTCGTGTGGCAAGCATGCACTTTGCAGCACGTTGCTTTGAGATGTTTGGATACACTAAGAAATAGCCGATTTCAGCCGGACCGAATTCAAGTTTATGCTCAGCAATTACTTGCTTAGCCAAGGTTTCTAACTCCGGAGATTCCATAAGCTGCTTATCCGCAGCAACAGCCTCTTCAGAGGGGATGTAGTCGTTATCTGTCATAGTAACTAGGTTTAGGGTTTGGGAATAAATTCGCCTGTTTTGGAACTCGCTTTTTCAAAGCCTCTTTTAAATCTATCACTCCGGATTCCGGCACAATGACAATGGTTTCATTGCGTTCTTCTAGCGCTTTAATCAAGCTCTGTAAATGTGTTTTAGCTAGTGTTCTTCCGATATAGATGACTCTGCTCATGCTTAATCCAAAGTTAAATGCTTAATAAATTTGCTCGGTACATGGTAAATCGTGATGAGCGTAGAATCCCTGAACAGATAAATGTGATGGCCATATACCTTTAAATTGTTGGCATTCCGGTGACTGAAATACACACTATCCAGATACCGTTTGAATGCTCCTTTAGCGTCTTTATGGTTTTCACCTTCTTTCAACGCCTTCTGACCCATGCGTTTGATCGCTTTTCGGTTTAATCCCAAGCGCTCTTTTCCACGTTTATATGCATGGCGAGTGATGATCATATCGCTAATTTCATTTGATCTTTATTAGGCTTCTTCGCCTGCATTTCCTTTCGTATCTGATCATGAAAATTGCGCACTTGCTGTTCACTACACCCTAGTTTTACAGCTAATTCTTTGTGGTTATTCCCGGAAAAGTGCTGTCGAACGTATTCTTTTTGCGCGCGGGTAACACTTGCTTTACTCACGTATACATTTATAGAAGGAACGCCTGTAAGTAGATTAATTACGGTATCCATACCACAGCGTTCGAATACGATTTGCAGGTCTTTATCCAAGAATTGATGCGGATCGTCTAAGTCTTTGATCCAGGCTAAATCACTCATCGCATATAAATTATTTGGTTCAAGTTGGTAGTAATCATCTCCCGTTGCCAAGGCTTAAGCAAGGATTGTCGATTGGTAATTTGCTCAGTGCTGCACTTTCCATACATATCCTGAAGGCCACATAACACCGCACAAATCTGCTTTTTCGTGAGCCAAGTGAGGTTTTTCACCTTCGTTTGGCGGTGCACAAACCCAAGCAAGGACTTATCAGATGGGTTTCGCGCAACGATTCTCCAGAGAACTTCAGCAAGGCGTAGTTGAATTGGATCAGCCATTTCATCGGGCCGGGGCCGTAGATACTCATACTTTTGAGCTCCCCAGCCTTGATCACGGCTCGAAGAATGCTGCGCCGGTCTTTTCTTAGGCTTCGGTTTCCATCCGTGCTTTTTGAATGTTTCCAGTAATTCTTGCGCCTGATGAAAGCTTAAGTCCTTCGAAGAGCTCACTCCATAGGGAGCCATAAACGCCTCATATTCTTCTCTGGAGAGCTTCAACTCTGCTTTGGCAATATGTAGCTTAGCTTTCTGGGCGTTGTTGGCGGGTTTCATAGGTTTTCCTCCAAACATTGCACACAAGCGGCGGCCAGTTCTCGAACTTTCTCCAGGATTACTTTATCG
This sequence comes from Balneolaceae bacterium, assembly GCA_965228545.1. Lineage (GTDB taxonomy): Bacteria > Bacteroidota > Rhodothermia > Balneolales > Balneolaceae > HXMU1420-13. The sequence goes on along the minus strand of OZ245822.1, from coordinate 2,616,443 downwards.
CTGTACACCTGTTCACCGCGTTGATCGAGGCTGAGTGCAAAAATATCATCGGCAATAGAATTCAAGAATTCGCCCCATTGCTCGAGAGTTTCTACACTCACATTTTCCACCTGCGTTGCTTTAATCATCGATAATATGTCGTTACGTAGTGTTTCTCGCTTAGTCATTGGTTCCGGGTTTTGTAAGAAATCAGGCAGCCATCACACCGCCTGAAATGAGGGGTTCTTTTAGCAATCAATAGCTCGGGGCTATCGTTATTTATTTCGGTTTCTGGCTGATTTCCTCCTCAGCCGGCTCATACCAAAAGGTATCTTTCACATTTCTGGAGCAATGCACTTTGGCAAGCTCCTCATCGCTGAATGTGCGTAAGGCTTCTTTATTTACCGTTTCTTTGATCTGGATGGCCTCATGGCGCCCGAGTCCTTTCAGGGCTTTTACAGCCTGAACGGTACTTTTCACGCGAATGGAGGTACTTTGGCGGTAGCCAAACTCTCCGAATACCAATTGCACAGACTTCTTCTTCTGGAATAATTCTTCCCGATTAGCCTCTGCATAATTAGCCAATCCATTGCCGAACTCAGCAATTTCGTGCTTCAGAGGAGCTGCTTTCTTTTCCGCCTCTTCTTTGATTTTTGCAATCGCTTCCTCCACATCGGCATCAATGCGGGAGAGCTCTATATTTCGAAGGGCAATTTCTTTTAGCGCGTTGTTGGCTTCGTCAATGTTTGTGACCAGACGAGCATTTACTTTAGGTTTTTTTCTTGGCATAGAATATTTGATTAAGGGTTAGATTTGAATCATCTGGTTTCAAATACAATGGTTCGCTTTGTTCGAACAGAGGGGGCGTAGACCGAATTCTCACGTTCAGCTTCAGCAAGCTTTCTCTTTGCGAACTGCACCTTTTTCTTAGAGTTGGATTCAGAAAGTAAGAGGTGATCGGCTTGCAAAATGTGAAGAGTCTTTCGCCAGGTATACACCTTGCTTTGCGGCTTTCCATCCCACAGGCTGTTAAATACCTTCAGTACTTCGCGTTCGGCCCGGAGGGCGCGAACAATGGCTTTGGTGCGTTGCAATCGCACAATTCTGGCGATCGCATAAAACACGGCGAATACTGCAATACTTAGTAGAATTGTTTTCATTGCTGCCTCCTAAACAATCAAGTATTCTTTTGCCGCTTCAACCACACTCGCATCAATGGGGCGGTTGTTCGTCTTCGACACTTTTATGGCCATTTTTATTAGTTTGGAAAGTGTTCGGCCATTTTGTGTTTGCTCGTAGAAATATTTCCACGCACCGTTACTATTTGGTTGGGCGGCTTGCACTAAGAGTTTCACATCGGATTCCTCCAAATTCTTCAGCTCAGCTTTAACGCCAATCCGGGAATACAACTGGCGGAAATCAGATTTAAGCCCTCGCAAATTCATTAATAACTTGGGTAATCCGGCTAGTACCACACCGATGTTCGTCTTATCATGAATTCTTCGGGCTAATTCTAAGGCAGTAGTTGGTAAGTGCTCCGCCTCGTCAATAATGATCAAGCGTTCACTGTTTTTTAGCTTTTCAATGATGTCTTGCGACATGTCCCATTGCGTTCCACGCCCGTCGTAGCCACATTCTTTATGAATTTGAATGGCTAAGTTTTTTGCTGTTGTTCCGGGAATTACTTCGATTAATATTACCGAGCCTTGATTATTGCGTTGGTAGGCTTTTAACCCGGTTGTTTTCGATAAACCGGCATCCCCGGTAATTACACCCATTTCGCCTTCTAAGTGGCAAATTCGGCACAAATTATGAATGCGCTGAACATTTTTGGTTGGTAAGGCCTCCGGGAAAATCTCGGTGTAATTAGTGCGCTCATCTTGCCGTTTTAGGAACGCTTCGATCTTATTGGCCAAGCTGGCATTATCGCCAGGATACTTCATGTTAATAAACTGGGAAAGCATGGTGGCAGAAACGCCTAAACTTCGAGAGATCGCGCTTGCGCTATTTCGTGAGTTTTTGTCCGAAGCATAGTCATCGAGGTATTGCCTCAGGGCTTCACGTTGTTCGCTAATGTAATTCGCTTTATCTTTTTTCATAATTACGTGAGTTATTCATTTAATTCATTAGTTCAACGCCGGGACTCTTGGGTCGGACTCGAGTCCCGGCACTTTTTGATTAGGCTATATGATGGTTCAAGAGTTCTAACTTGGTTAAAACCTCTTCTTCCATGTAGGTGTCGGTGATTATTGCTACATACATCGCCAGAGTTTCTTTGTTGAAGGCAAAAACCTGCTCTGCAAACTCATATCCTTCCCCCTTTGGAACCGGTGAACCGGTAACCTTAATGGGCGCCTCAACTTCACTTTCAATCATCATGGAGCCTTCACCGGTGTAAAACCAATTGAGGTTTATACCTGCCTTTGCTAATCGTTCGGCTATTATTCCACCAGGAAGTACATTACCTTGAGCATATTTATTAAATCCGCCTGGTTTCATATTTAAGTTCCTAGCTAGATCTGCGGAATTGCCATTAAATTCGTTTTCTGCAATTTGCTTTAACCGTTCGCCAGTTGGGTGTTTCTTTGAATCACTCATGCTGCAGCCTCCAATAAAAGATCATTCGCCTGGTCTACTAATTGGTCGTATTCGCAAAACAGCGAATCACTTACTGCCTCCAGATCTATCTGCTTGGCTTCTTCAAACAGATCCTCAATTACCGCCACATTTTTAATGGCAATAGCGCCTTTTAAGGCCTTTATAATCAACTTTAAATGATAGTTTGTAGTCATGTTTTCATCGTTTTGGTTCGGGATTGTGTTAGTTCAAAATTCCTTGGTTGTGGGCTAATCTTCCTCGCTCGATTCGTTGCGATTTTCGCCACTTATTATTGACGCGTAATGTTCCAATGCGAAGTATTTATCTTCTTCCGCCGAGCAGACTTCGTCGTACTTCTTCAATAGTAATCGTGGGATTGCATCCAGTGAATTCGCGTATTCTACCGCCTTTGTTCTTCCTTCATAATTATAGATCACTTCAAAGCTGGCAATAATCGTAAGTAAGTATTCAAGCGAACTATCTACTCTCATTATTCACCCTCATTATCATCGGTTCCGGTTTTCTTCGCTGTGGCATCTGTATCTTGCACATCATCCCAGATCTCCTTCAGAGGCGTTATCTTAGGCTTGTTTGGGGCGATAAGGCTTAAATCCGGATCCACGGGGTTTACTAATGCTTCTTTATCCCGGATGTACTCATCCATCTTCGTGGTATCCATCTCAATCACAGGTACATCCTCGCTGTAAGGGATGAAATCGCCTTTTTCGATGCGCTCTTGTTCGGTAGCCTTTGCACTGTAAAGAATCCCATCCATTACTTCCTGCGGGCTAAGCTGCACCTTAGCCCTAAACTTCTTATGCATTTTTATCTCGCGTTGTTTGCGCTTTTGAACCTGCTTAAGCTTTTCTTTCTCGATGTCGGTTTTAGCCCAACCCGATACCGCTTCCGATAGATAGGCAATCCCCATCAAAGCTCCGGTTTTAGCGTTATGAACCCACGCTTCTTGATAGGATTTTATATCCCTTCGCAGATACACCTTGGTTCCTTTATGTGCATCCATCCAATCGCCATAATAGATTTTACCAAGTTCGCTGTCTCTAACACCGTTTGGCCCGATTTTCACGTCATTACTGCTACGCATACACATCAAGTGCAGTGCTTCCGGGCGAACCGCAATTTTTTTGTTGTACTCGGCATAAAACGCTTCGTCCGGGGTGCGGCCTTTCAATTCTTTTCCCTGGCTCGGTGTTTTATTAACCTTTTGGAAAACAAAGTCCTCAAACATTTGTTTGAATTGCGAGAAGGGAAGCAATTTGCCATCCTTAACGCGCTCATTGGTATCATCAGGGCGGTTGTAGGCCTTATTTCCGGAGTAGCCAATCAGGTGCTTTTCCATCCATTCAATAAACTGCCGAAAGGCGCGCTCAATATTTTTTGCCTGCGCATTGTAGGGAAGGGCAAAGTGAGCCTCGATTCCCAACATGCTTATTATAGTCCGAGTCTGCGCCTCGTCTATGTTGCTTCTACCACCTGCAAAATCTTTCGATCGGTAATCTTTCCCGTTGTCTATATATATGGAGTCGTAGGGCCGGCCAAACTCTTCAATTCCCCATTTTAAACTCTGTATGATGCGATCGGAATTCGGGTACCCTTCATACACATGCGCCTGAATAAACTTATTGGTTTTAAAGTCCATCCATGCCGTGCACCATGGCCTAAATACATTACCGGTTTTTTCATTTACTACAAAAATATCTAGTAACCGGTGGTCGCCAACCCAGCAGCTATTCGCCGGTATCTCAGATTTATCTCTGTTTACCGAGTAAGCATATTTGCGCTTCCAGGCATCCTGCCCGTACCTGTAAAAGTATATAGTACTCTCCGGAATTTCTTTTTCCAGCCTATACATAAATGTGCGCGCCGATGGAAAGTTCGATACAACTCCTCTTTCCTTATAAGCAAGCCCGCGTACAATATCCCAACAGCTTTCTGGGGTAGGTCTGCTCTGTGTTAAGTACCGGTCTTTGAAGAGCTCAAAATCTTCATCGCGTACTTTAGATGCGCCGGCACGGTTCCCATAATCGGGCAACAGTGCAGAAAGCCCTTGCTTGCGGAATGCCTTTTCCTTTCGGTAGAAATTTTTGAGCGATAACCGAGCTTTAGGATTGGCCTTTTTATACGCCGAAATAGCCGCTTCCAAATCAGCACCACGCAAATGGCCAAACATTTGTATCCAGTTTAACCACTTATTTGCATGCTGCTTCTTAAAATCAGGAGCCTCAGAAAAAGCAATCGCATCGACATGCTTTTGAAATAATTCGTCATCAGTTGAAAGGTACTCTCTTATATAGGTAGATCGATAAGGTTCGGGAATTCCAAATGCATTGTATAAATATCTGAACCCTTGACCACCCGGTGAGACTTCTTTCTTGATAAATTCGTCCTTAATTTTTCCATCTTCCCTCCATTTTCTGACAGCACGTTTAGATAAATTAAAGGCCTCAGATATGTCCTCTACAGATAGGTAATCTTGGTTCCTAATAGTTTTTAGCTGATCTGTGTTCATAGCTTCTATTCGCCGATTATTGGGTTCCGAATTCAGTTCCTAATTGGTTTAGTAATTAGGAACCTGTTATGCAGCTATTTTTTCCTTTGTGATCAGCTCAGGTAGCTCTTTTAAAGCTTCCGTTATAAAGCGTGTAATTTTTTTACGAAGAGGAGCACTTACATTCTTTCCCCGGGCAGTTTCTCTGAGATGCGTATCTGAGATACCCCATTCTTTAGCTAATCCAATAAGAGTTTTTTGCTTGATTGCCAGCGCTATTTCCAGTTGGTGTTTTATATCCTTCATTTTTCTATATTAGATTTTCAAAGTTTGAGTATGACACCATAATATAACTAAACATGTAAAATATCAACACTAGACATGTAAATTTAAACGTAAAATTATTTTGGGCTCTACAAACGATTCTCTCATAGCAAAACGACTTGGAAAGGTTGTTGATTTACTTTTTGACGGCAATCAATCTGATATGTCAAGGGCTATGGGTATGAGTCCTCAAGGAATGAACCCATATTTCAACGGAGATAGAAAACCTGGTTTTAAGATTATTAAACGTTTAGTTGAATTAGGTATAAATGCAACGTGGGTTGTTTCCGGTGTGCCTCCAATAATGATTTCAGACATTAATGATGCAGGTGTAGTTAAAATTGATTTCGAACCTGAAAGTGACTCAGTGATAAATGAGCCAAAAGGAGGCCATTATTCAATCAAGGAGAAGAGTAAAACCAACGCGCCTGGTAATCAGTCTGATTTCTTCGCACACATAGATAATGCAGATTTAACCTCTACTGAAGAGTCTCTACTTGCAGAAGTAAAGCAATTCTCAGACTCACTAAAAAATCTAAATGTACCTCTCCAGGTGAAGCGTCTATTACTTGAGTTAATGATAGAGCATATTGGTCAAGAGATTGAACGGCTACAAAAAAAGGGTTCAAAGTAGGATTAGTGATTTCCATCGTATTAATTAAGATTTAAGTATCTGTTAAGAATAGCTTCAAGTACAATTATAGCCACTTTAAATTGTGTTTTTAGTTCCCCGGTATTTAATTCTCAAACCATCTGCAAAATCTCGCAGAAATCATGCAATTCCTGAAAAAATTCTCAAACCGGCTTTATTTCTCATTTCGCGCTTCTTGGTATTCTTTTGGGCGTTTTTCGGCTTTTTTTGCAGGCACCACTTTTTCTCAAACCATATCACCCCCCATAACTCCGCAAAATTTTCAGGCGAACGCAGGAATTGAAAGCGTCGAGCTTAGCTGGGACCTCGTAAATGGAGCAGTAGCATATCGAATTTATCGAACTCTAAATGACGACAATCCTGCCTCTGCTTCTTTACTAGCTACAGTTACCGAACCATCCTATGTTGATGATTCCGTTTCCGGTGATCAAACTTATTTCTATTGGTTGTATAGTGTGGATGTTTTTGATAATCAAAGTGCGACAGCAGCAGGACCTTTAAGTGCAACTCCATCTTCCAATCAAGCCGGAGAGATTATCAGTGGCTCCGCAACCAGCACCTTTGGCACCGGCTTCGATTTCTCCCTGCAACAAACCGGAGACAACGAAGATGAAGGCGATTACCAACTCGATTTTGCTTTTGTAAGTAACGAAGGAGTTAATTTCGGAAATGAAGGAAGCTCTTCTCTATCCGAAACCGGTCGACGTTTTTATTTACTCGGCGAAGGTAGTTTAGAGAGCGTAACCGAAGTTCCTATTCGACAGGATGAAAATCCATGGGTAACGGTATCGTACGATTTTTCGGACGGAACCGGTGGACAACCCATTTCGGTAGGTGAATTATGGGCAGTTTACACACGCGAAGGTGATTACGCCGTAATGGAGATTACCGGGTTACCTGAAGGTGGTTTTGGCGATTCTTTCACCTTCGATTATTTGTATCAGTCCGGTGGGTCGAATGTGTTTGGCGATGTTGAGCCTGTTGTACCCGATACAATGATCATAGCAGCTGGCAACAACCAAGTGGGAACCATAAATACCACTTTAGAAGAGGCATTGATGGTACAAGTGTTGGATGAAAACGAACTGCCGGCCGATGGATTAACAATCAACTTTGCCGTTATCTCAGTTCCTGAAAACTCCGAAGGTGCTTCCGTCAGCGAATCATCTGTAATCACAAATTCGGAAGGGAATGCCCGCGTGTTATTTACATTAGGTGATACCGCCGGTGAATACATTGTTGAAGCTTCAGCGGAAAACCTGAATAGCGTGCAGTTTACCATCATTGGCGAAGAAGTAGCACCGCCGAATCCGGTAACATTATTGAAAGTTCGGGATGGATTCGTCGACAATTCCCTAATTCCTGAATGGAATCAAAGTACGGCGGAAGATTTTCTGTACTACAAAGTATACATGGCCGAAGCAGATGGGGAATTACAGTTCATCGATTCAACAAGAGTAGGAACTCAGTTTTCTCAAGATACTGCTAAAGCCATTTTCGATCTTACCGAGTTTGTAGAGTATACATTTGCGGTTTCGGTAGTAAATTCTGCATTGCTCGAGAGTGAACTTTCCAATCAATTGTCAGCCACTCCGTATCCAACACCGGGCGAAATTCAAAACTTTACCGCTACAGCTGGTGATGGAGCCGTTCAACTTGATTGGAGTCCTTCTGATACTACTTACTTTGGTTTCTACGAACTTACTGTAAATACCCGTGATGGTGAATTAGTAATGCAAGACTCAATTTTCAATGCAAACGACACCAGCTATGTGGTATCCAATTTAGAAAACGATAATACTTATCTCTTCCTGCTAAGCGGAGTTAATGAATTCGGCAAAGCCGGATTTGCGGCATTCGCAAGTGCGATACCTACCGATAGCTATGTGGAAGAATCTATCACCTTGCCCAATCTAATTGATGGCACCTCCTCATGGGCTGATGTAGATGGCGATGGAGACATGGACTTGCTAATGACCGGAAGATTGAATGCCGAATCTAATCCTGAAACCTATTTATTCCTGAATGATGGAACCGGAACCTTTACCGATTCCAATGAGGAGTTTATTGGCGTAATTAACAGTACTGTCTTCTGGCAGGATATCGACCAAAATGGTTATGTTGATGTACTCATTTCGGGAGAAACCGCCGACGGTTCCGTAATTACCAAGGTATATTTCAATAACGAAGGCAGTTTTACAGATGCCGAATTAGTGCTACCTGCTTACGCCGATGGCATGATTTCACCTGCCGACTTCGACAATGATGGTGATACCGATTTACTGGTTGCGGGCGACACCGGCGAAGGATACGTAACTGCTCTTCTGGAGAATAATGGCAATCAGACCTTCGAGCTCTTTCCATTTGAGTTCATAGGCTACTCAAAAGCTGCAGCGGCTTGGGGAGATTACAATGCAGATGGATTCCTCGATTTCATTATTACCGGAGAGCTTGAAGATGGCACATTTAGTACAACCGTTTATCAAAGTATAGATGCGAACTCTTTCTTCGTGAAAGAAGGCACTTTCCAAGGGGTGAACTCAGGTGCAGTTTCGTTTGCGGATCTTGATGTAGACGGTGATCTGGATATTCTTATCAGCGGTTATACCGACGCAGGAAAAAGCCAACACTTTACCGGCATTTACCATTACAATGGATTAGATTTTGAGCTTTTCTTCTCTATCAAAAATCCACCAAGTAAATCGGTTGAATCTGCTTCAGCGAGAAGCACCCTCCAGCTAGGCGATTTCGATAATGATGGCGATCAGGATGTATTGATCAATTCAAATATGGCGGTTTCAATTCTGAAAAATAAACGCTCGTCTTTTGATGAAATCTCACTGGATGTCTCCGGATCTTCTGTTACCTGGGCCGATTTTGACGGAGATGGTGATCTGGATATAATTGCAAGCGGATCAGGCGGAGCAAAAGTATTAACAAATACTACAGCCATAGTTAACACTCCTCCTACTGTTCCAACGAATGCAATGGCGAGTATTATGATGGATTCGGTTAAATTCTCATGGAATCCTTCTGCCGATGCGCAAACTCCAGCTAATATTTTAACCTATAATTTGCGTGTAGGAAGCTCACCGGGAAGTTCTGATGTAGTATCAGCCAATGCCAATCTACAAACCGGCAAATTGTTATCTCAGGTTTCAGGAAATGTTGGGCGCACTACTAGCTTTACCATTACAGGTTTAGCAAATGGCACGTACTACTGGCAAGTACAAGCAGTTGATAATGGTTTTGCGGGATCTATGTTTACAACCGAACAATCATTTACCGTAGATAACAGCCCTGTGAGTTCAGAAATAATAGATGAGACTCCTCTCGCTTTTGAACTCAAGCAAAACTACCCGAACCCGTTCAACCCAAGTACAAATATTGAGTTTTCAGTACCAAATAGTGGTCTGGTTGTGCTGGAAATTTATGATATAAATGGGCGGAAAATTCAGGAGTTAGTAAATGAAACGCTCTCTGCCGGCTCCTACACCGCAACTTTTGATGCCAGCAGTTTAGCCAGTGGACTTTATCTATATCGCTTGCGTACAGCGGCAAATGTGTTAACTCGTAAGATGACACTCATCAAATAGTGAGTAGTGAACACTGACCAAGCCCGAGTTGCAGAAATGTAGCTCGGGTTTTTTTATGAAAATGATGGATGGGTTCTTTTGTTTTATAAATTACAAAAATGAAAACTGACTTAGTTGGAGCGGTTGTTAAAGGAATCAGAATCAAAATAATCGCATTGCAAATTGGGGTTCGTCTTAGCTATCTTTAAGGCTTCCATGAAAATCTTTCGTTCACATATTCTCCGTGCGTACAGCTTTTTTGTGCTGATGATTGGAATTACCCTGCACTTGGCAGGTGATTCTGAACAACAAGCGCATCATGCTGCCTTTACCTCTTGGCTGGGCTCGCATCTTAAAAGTGTGGATAGCGAAGCACACTTGGCGCTCGAAAAGCTTTCTAAAGACAATGCTGCGCTGGATGAAGTAATCCGGAAAGCATCCGAATTAGTAGCTTCACACTCCGACGATTTTACTCTCCCATTGGACGCAACATCAGATGAACAAGGTGAGTCTGAGGATATGTATCACTTACTGCTGGAGCAATGGAATCATTTCCAGAACTCGGAAGCGGGAATGGGTAAAGCAATTTTTGTGGAAGCTGCCAAATCGACCACCATCCTACCCAACGATGGAAAATTCGCGTCGATGGCAGGCCTATCAACACTCCCCACTAGTTCACAGGTTTATCCCAACGAAAATTCACAGGGAGCCAAGGAATTTTCAACTTCTTTTCTATTACGCCCTTTGGCGAGCGGTACTGCAATCGGTGCCCCTTAATTAGTTATTGGTTAATCGTTAATCGATACCAATAATTACATCCTTCATTTTATCCGACTTCAGATTTAATCGAAGTCTCATCCATCTATTAACAAATAACAATTAACGAATATGCAAGGCAACGGATTTAAAATATTCCTGATTGTAGCCTTTCTCGGATACTTCTTATACGAGTTATCAGCTACGGTTATCTGGAACCTCGAACAAAAACAAATCAGCGAAATGACGGTGGAAGAAGCCGCTCAGTACGAAGCTGAAAACGCCGAAAAATTATCAAACCTTCAAGATAACATTCTATCTCTTGGCCTCGATTTACAGGGTGGAATGCACGTAACACTTGAAGTTGGAACTCCACAACTTATTCTGGAATTGGCTGGTGAAAATCGCGACCAATTACTAAATGATGTGGTACAGGAGGCGCGCGCAGCAGCTCTTGAAAACGACACTGACTTTATCGACGAAATGCTCACTGCATTTGAATCACGCGATGCAAACGCCCGATTGAGCCGTTACTACCGTAGTGATGCAGATGAAATCACTCGTCGTTCAACCAACGAAGAGATCGTAGCCTATCTTAAAACACAGCGGGATGCAGCCCTCGATCGCGCCATCGAAATTATTCGTACTCGTGTTGACCGTTTTGGTGTGACCGAGCCATCCATCGTAAAACAAGGAAGCAGCCGTATTATCGTTGAGCTACCCGGTGTAGATGACGAAGACCGTGTTCGCAATCTGTTAAAAGGTACGGCCCGACTTGAATTCAGAACAGGTCCTGATGCACAAGATTTCAGTGTTTTCAGAAATCAAGCGGTTGAATTCTACAATGTTGAGCCAGATACCACTGACTCTCTTCAACTCGACGCATCTACAAATCCACTGATCGATGTAATTGGGTTTGTACAAGGCCAAAGTCCGTATGTATTTGGATATGCTTCCTCTGAAGACACCGCACGAGTAATGGAATTATTGAGTGCAGAAGAAGTACGACGAATGATGCCTCGAAATACCGAATTACTTTGGGGATCAAGAACTATCGAATTTGCAGATGGAACCGAGCAGTTTACACTTTTCGGGGTAAATTCCGACATTGAACTAACTGGTGAAGTGATTGAAGAAGCTTCTATCCAGTTCGACCCAACTACCAATGCTGCCGAAGTTGCAATGGGTATGAATAGCGATGGCGCACGTACCTGGAGCCGTATTACCGGTGCCAACATTGGTAAACCGATTGCCATTGTATTAGATGGATATGTGGTTTCATATCCAAATGTTCAAACCAAAATCTCTGGCGGTAACTCAACCATCACCGGATTAGAGAGCATTGAAGAAGCAGAGGATTTAGTAAACATCTTGCTTTCCGGTGCACTTCCTGCTCCACTTGAAATTATTGGTAGCCGTACTGTTGGAGCTACTTTAGGTGAAGCCTCTGTAAGTGCCGGATTGAACTCTATTTTGATTGGTTTAGGAATTGTAGCACTCTTTATGATTATGTATTACCGCAAAGGTGGTGCAGTTGCTGATGTAGCCTTAATCACAAATATCGTATTTATTCTAGGTGTTCTAGCAAGTTTTGGTGCTACACTTACCCTTCCCGGAATGGCAGGTATCGTACTAACCATTGGTATGGCGGTAGATGCAAACGTACTAATTTTCGATCGTATTCGGGAAGAACAACGAGGTGGTAAAACAATTAAAGCAGCTATTTCTGCAGGCTTTGCAAACGCACTAAGTGCCATTATCGATGCCAACGTAACTACCGGTTTCGTGGCTATCATCCTCATGAGCTTTGGCTCCGGCCCGATTAAAGGTTTTGCAGTTACTCTGCTTGCCGGTATTGCCTGCTCTCTGTTTAGTGCCTTAGTAATTACACGAGTAATTGTTGAATACCTAAGCCAAAAAAATGCCGACTCAATGAGCTTCGGATAATCTCAATACAAGAAATTAATAAAGATATAAAAGGAACTTATTATGAGATGGTTTGAAACACCAAATATCGACTTTGTCGGCAAGCGTAAAGGCGCTTACATTTTCTCAGGTATCATGTTCACGCTCTCACTGGTGGTTATCATTACCCAGGGATTGCAGTATGGTATCGACTTTAAAGGAGGAAGTGAGTTTGTATACAAATTCTCTGAGCCTGTAAGCACTACTGAAGTGCGCGAATTGCTTACCGAACCATTGGGTACGGCACCCGAGGTTAAACTTTTCGGTACCGATGTTGAAGTACTTATCCGTACCGATAACACAGCTTCTAAAGAAGAAGTGCAGGAAATTATTCAGGCAACCTTCGATAACGAATTAGGTAACATTACCTATGAATCGGAATCAGGAAGTTATATCAGTCCGCGTTTTGGAGATGATCTTAAATCAGGTGCCGTTCAAGCGGTTATTTACGCTATTATTATCATCTTCATCTATATATTGATTCGTTTCCGTAACTGGACCTTCTCTGCAGGAGCTGTTGCAGCACTGGTTCATGATGTAACAATCACGTTGGGTATTTTCACCTTGCTAAGTGATGTGGTTAATTTCAGTTTACTTATCGATCAGAATATTATCGCTGCATTTTTAACTATCGTAGGTTATTCATTGAATGATACCGTTGTAGTATTCGACCGTATTCGTGAAAACAGCATTGTTCATAAAGGCATGGATTTTCTACCTATGGTGAACAAAAGTTTGAACGACACACTAAGCCGAACCGTAATTACTTCGCTTACTACCTTGTTTGTAGTGCTGGTGCTGTTTATTTTCGGAGGTGAGGTGTTGAAAGGCTTGTCTTTTGCCCTTATAATCGGGGTGGTTCTTGGTACCTACAGTTCGCTGTTCGTAGCAAGTCCTCTGGTACTTGAACTAGACAAACGCGCCAAACAATCTTAAAGAATATTAACGAGGAAACTTATGAGCTTTAATACTTCAGAACGCTACGGAAGTGTGGTTATCGAATTTAAAGGTAATGTAATGGGTGGGCCTGATGCGGTTAGCCTAAATGAAAAACTTCATGAGTTAATTGACGCAGGTAAAACCAATATAGTGGTGGATCTGGGAAAAGTTAAGTTCATGAACTCCTCGGGGCTTGGCATGCTTATTGGCGGATTAACTACTATGCGAAAGTCTGGTGGCGATCTGCGAATTGCTAACGCAACCGACAAAATTCAGAGTTTATTAATTGTAACAAAGCTTATCACCGTATTTAAGCATTTCGATTCGGTGGAAAAAGCCGTTGAATCGTACAATGAAGATTAATAGCTCGATAACCTACTAATTTGAAGGGGTGTACCTAACTACACCCCTTTTTTATTTTAATAAACTTTATGGCAGTACGTGTAGTAATCGGCGCTCAATGGGGCGATGAAGGAAAAGGAAAAATTGTTGATCTGCTAAGCGATAAGGCAAAATTTGTAGCTCGTTTTCAAGGCGGAGCTAATGCCGGGCACACGCTCAAGTTCGACGACAAAGAAGTTGTTTTACATCTTGTACCATCGGGTATTTTTAATGGCGACGCAAAGTGTATTATCGGCAACGGTGTTGTAATAGACCCTATCGCCTTGGTTAAGGAAATTGAAGGCGTCAAGAACATGGGTTTTTCTCTGGATAACCGTTTCTTCATCAGCCAAACTGCGCACGTGATACTACCTTATCATAAAATTCTGGATCAGCTGAAAGAAAAGCGAAAAGGCAAAGATGCAATCGGTACAACCGGGCGTGGAATAGGCCCTTCGTATGTAAGTAAAGTTGCACGTGTAGGCATCCGCATGGTGGATCTTTTAGATCGTGATTTACTGAAAGAGAAAATCATCCAAAACATTCAAGACATCAATTTTGCGCTCGAAAATATGTATCACGAGCCCACAATAAATGCCGATGACTTGATGAATGAGCTTTCAGACTCCATTAATCAGCTGAAACCGTTCATTTGTAACACCTCGCATATACTCCACGAAGCCATAGAAAACGGAGAAGAAATTCTGCTCGAAGGCGCACAAGGTTGTTTGCTTGATGTTGATCATGGAACCTACCCTTTTGTAACTTCTTCTTCTCCAACCTCGGGCGGAGCTTGTACCGGTACCGGTGTACCACCAACGGCTATTACTCATGTAATGGGAATTACCAAAGCTTACTGCACACGTGTTGGTAATGGCCCTTTTCCAACCGAATTAGAAGACGAAATGGGTGAATTGCTCCGCAAAAAAGGGCATGAATTTGGTGCCACCACCGGTCGACCAAGGCGTTGTGGCTGGCTCGATTTAGTAGCTCTAAAATACGCCGTTCGGATCAATGGAATGAATGAGCTGACTCTTACCAAAATGGATGTAATGGATGGCTTTGAAGAGATCAAGGTTTGTACAAGCTACAAGGTGAATGGGAAAGAAACTAAGGTATTTCCACTTTCTCTTCCCGAAATAGAAAGTATAGAGCCGGTGTACACAGCATTACCCGGTTGGGATAAAGACATTAGCGGCATGACCGATTGGAATGAATTGCCTGAAAATGCGAAATCGTACATCAATTTTGTAGAAGAATATTTAGGAGTGAAGTTTACAATCATTTCTACAGGGCCAAAACGCACCGAAACCATCATCCGATAAGTATGTGTGGTCGATATGCTTTATTCAAATTGCTGGATGAAATCGACCATTTTTTAGGAGTCTTGGAACGTCGAGGCGAGATTACTCCAAACTACAATGTAGCTCCAACGCATACAATGCCGGTCGCATTTGTGGATGATGAAGGTAAACGCATCGCCGAAAATATGTATTGGGGATTTATGGGATGGAAACCGAAAAAAGGACAAAAACCATTTCTCCCTATTAATACCCGCGACGACAGCCTCACCAAAAAACCAATGTGGAGGCGAGCCATCCAATCCAAAAGATGCTTAATTCCAATGAATGGTTTTTACGAATGGCAAGGAATCAAAAGAAAGAAAACACCGCATTACATATATCCAAAAAACGAAGGGGAATTGCTGGTGGCCGCCGGAATTTACTCAGAACTCAGCCCAATCGACGGCACTAAATCTTATTCTGTAATTACGACATCGCCAAATTCGTTGATGGAACCTATTCACGATCGCATGCCTGCTTTTTTACACCCTACTGAATTTGAGGATTGGCTTAATCCCGAGCAATCCATCAATTTGATGGTAGATATGCTTCAACCTTATCCGAGCGATGCATTGACGCAGCATATTGTTTCTAAAGCGGTTGGAAGTGTAAGAAATAACAATGCAGACTTAGTTGAACCGTCAACTCTTTTTTGACTGAAAGGTATTTTCTTCAAAAATCAGACGCATAAGTTCTGCGAGCTTTTCTTCCATGTTCTTACGTCGCGAATTCTTTTCCATTTCTTTTTTCCGCGGATGTTCTCTCTTTCTTGACTTCATTATTCTGCATATTCATTTTCTCTTGATGAAAGCGAACAACGAGTAAATTGTTTCAGTATTATTTAAATCAAAATGCCACTATTAAAGAGACCGTTCTAGTTTTCAACTTGCTCTTCGTTATTCCCTACAAAAATCCGCTGTACCATTCTATCGAAGGAACTCTTTAACTCATTTTCTAAACTCACAAAGGCTTCTGTATTTTTGTTTGGAAACCGGCAGAAATCCACACATTCCATCGTAGTCTAGAATATGTGGTTTTCGGGCTCTTGCATAACAAACTCTTTTGATGAATAGATACTCATTCAAGTAAAAAAACTCTAAATGCGCTCCACATTGATCGCAACCACCAATTTACCAGTAACTATTAAAGGAAAAAGTTTGGATTGGTTTGTTTTATTCTCAAATCATTAATTCCGAATTCCCTCCTTCATCAATCAATTATTGTGTAAGAGTACCCACTACCGTATTAACTCTCTGCATCACGTCAGATATCCACCACTAGCTACTTAATCCACTATTAATTCTTTACCTACAGAATACCCGAGATAGGGTATTTATCTCCTTCTTGTTCAGTTATAGGTTAAAAGCGCTCTTAAAAACTCAATCTATAACACTATGAAACATAATCACTACTCACTAGGTCTGTTAATAGTAATTATTTTCTATTCGGCCTGTACTTCGCTTGATATGACATCCACCAAAGTAGATCACCCGCTTATGATAGGTGCTCAGGTTGCTCCGGATGTAACCGCTTCAGAAATACCTCTCATTATGGAGGATTATTTTGTGAACGACAATTCCGAGACTACCACCACTTCCGGCAATTATCAAATCAATACACAGTCTTCCACTAATGGTATTGGTCCTGCCTTGCAAGTGACTGATGAACGAGACATCGTTTTTGTAACCGATTGGATTTATGTAGGTCAGGATTTTTTCGGACTGGCTTTCAGTAACCAATACCGCTGGATATACGCTTACCTAAGATCAAATTAAACGCAGAGTACTACTATGAAAATAATGTCTAAACTTATACTATTTACCGCACTGATCATAAGCGTACAAGCTTGCACCAGCTACGAAGCTACCCTTACCATGGAAAAAACTGTGTATCCGGTTTCTATGAACTCGTTATTATACACAAATGATCTCGATGAAATTGGTGACGAGGCTTACGAGAAAGTTGGCTCCTTTAAATTCCGGCGTTATATGACCGGTGCTTTCCACGGGAAATTATCACTTACAAAAACTGAGTTTGATCTTTCTGATGATATCAACAATGCTATTGAGGAAGCAGGCGGTAATGCGATGGTAAACTTTCGGGTTAAATCAACATCAAACGCTATCATCGCTACCATTATAGGGGGCATTGGAACTGTTATTATGCCTACAATTGGAGTGGTAGAAGCTTTTAATGGAGAGTATGGCCGTGCAGCACTAATAACCACGTTAGGAGCAGCCCTACCTAATTTATCGAAAGTTGTTGTTCAGGCTGATATCGTAAGAATCAATGATCGTTATCTTGCGGATATTCCGGAATACGACACGCATAAAATCATTCAGGATGCACTTTCAAATGCTCTTCTCGAAATTCATCGTGCAGAGGATTAAGTATATCCACATAATCAACGGACTCAAGGTTCAGGTTTTCCTGAACCTTTTTTTATGATGGAAATTTAAATGGCATTCGGTTTATTGAAACCTAGTTTTCAAATGTATAAACGGTGTGCTCGCTTTATTTTTTCCGCAAACTCTTCATGTACCTCTGCTGCTTCTGCAAAACTCATCCAATCCGAAACTGCTACTTTAACTTCTTCAATGATCTCTTTTATTTTCGGGAGTACCCTCTGAAGGACTTAATTTCGTTAATCGTTAGTCGTTGGTGGTTGTCGAGATATTCAAGTATAGAAAAAGAAGGGGTGGCTCAGTTCGAAAGCTTATCCAAATCATCCCAAAAGCTTGGGTAACTAACAGCTGCGCTTTCGGCAGCATCAATTTCGGAATCTTTCTTTCCTTTTAAAGATAAGATGGCGGAAGCCATAGCAATGCGGTGATCATGAAAAGAATCAAACATGCCGCTTTCGAATTCAAAGTCGGGGTTACCTCGAATTACTAATCCATCTTCCATTTCTTCATACACTCCGCCTACTGCATCCAGCATTTTAGCGATGGCCATAATGCGATCGGTTTCTTTGTGGCGTAGTTCTTCAGCACCGGAGATAATAGAAGTGCCATCGGCATACATCATGGCAACGGCCAAAATGGGTAGCTCATCGATGCAGTTTGGGATCAACGCCGGATCTACATCAATTTTTCTGAGCTGAGTCGATCGCACGATGATATCACCGGCCGGTTCAGCGCCTTCTTCATGTTTATTTTCGATGGTGATGTCGGCACCCATCTGTTTTAAAATGGTTAACAACCCTGTTCGGGTTGGATTCAATCCTACATTTTCCAACCTGATTTCGGAGTCGGGCATAATAGACCCCGCCACTAACCAAAAAGCCGCGGCTGAGAAATCTGCCGGTATGGTATAACTCTGATTCGGAATTTTATTTTTAAGGGATGCACTTATCACCCTCTTCCCATCAATTACTTCCACCTCCAGATTGAGCAATCGTTCGGTGTGATCCCTGCTCGGAACAGTTTCAATTACTCGTGTTGGAGTTTCTCCAAATAATCCAGCCAACAAAATGCATGATTTCAACTGAGCGCTTGCAATGGGCAATTCAAAATCGATGGGCACAAAAGGATCCTCACGGGTTACAAATAACGGGGCGTATTTTCCATTCCGAGCCAAAATATGCGCTCCCATACTTTCTAGTGGATCAATAATCCGTTTCATGGTTCTTGCAGAAAGCGATGGATCACCAATTAAATACACCGAGGAACCTGAGCCTACCAAAACACCCGAAAGCAAACGCATAGCCGTTCCTGAATTCCCGCAATCGAGTTCGTCGGATAAAGGTTGGATGCCATATCTGCCGCGACCTTCAATCACCACTACATCATCAAGTTGTGTAACTTCGGCTCCTAATAATTCCACACAGTTCAGTGTACTTTGTGGATCTTCGGCCGGGGAATAATTTTTAATTACAGACTTCCCATCATGTAACAGCGCAAAAATAGCCGCTCTTTGTGAAATCGACTTATCCGGCGGAGGCGTAATGGTTCCGTTTAGAGAAAATACGGGGGCAATTTTTTTGATCATCCTGTTCGATGTGAGTATTTAACAACGAAAGACGAAGGTAGGGAATTTATTGTTTCGGTTTTTATATATCGTTAATCGTGATTCGTTAATTCTAATTCAGGGTCACAAAAGCACAAAAACACGGAAAAGTAAGACGGTGTTTTTTGTTATTCGTTAATTGTGAATTGTCTAAACTCAACAATATCAAGCGCACTGCCTTTGTAGGCCCGATAGATAAATCCACTTTCCTAAAGAATTACTCAAAGCTGGGGCATTGGAACTTGTTTGAAAATTGGATTTTCCGAATTCAGAGTTTAACAGGCTCTCCTTTTAAGAATCCCCGGTACGATCAATTAAAGCTTGAGCACGTTGTGCAGCTTCTGTTCCCGAATAAAACTCGACGATTTCATTCAATATAGCTAAAGCATCCCCTCGATTTCCCAACTGAATGTTGCATTCGGCTGAATGATACATCGCCAATGCTACCCAGGTATCGAAGGCTTCAAACAATACTTTAACTCGAGCATATTCCGCGATAGCTTCTTCCATATTACCTTGCACTTGTTCGAGTCGACCTAAATAAAACTGTGCTTCCGCACCGATGTCTGTAGTGTTTCTTTCAGCTATCGGTTTTAAAATGATTTGTGCTTCTTCGAACTTTCGTTCTGCCAATGCAACTTTGCCAAGCCCAACGCTCGCTGCTTCGTTATTCGGATTAATTTGAAGAGCCGATTCATACTCACTGCGGGCAATTTCGTATTTATTTTGGGCCAGACTCGCATTCGCCATCCCAATATATGCCTCCTGAGCAAAGCGACGTTCTTTTTGCAACAGATCGCTAAAATACTGGTGCGAAGTTTCGTACTCATCCAATTCATAATAGAGCAAACCAAGCGAGGTTAACGCAGCAGGCACCTGATCATCGTTTGGATAATCATTCAACACTGTTTGATAAGCGGTAATTGCTCGATTAGTTTGTCCCATTTGTTGATAGGCCACTCCTAAATTCATATACGCTTCCGGGGCAAGAGCATCTGAATTTGTAACGCGCAAATACTGACGAAATTCACGAATTGCTCCTTCATAATCGCCGGTTTGGAGCACGGTTTCTGCTTGTCGATATCGCAGTCGGTCTGCCGTAGATGATTGTGGGTTATCACTTAAAAATTCTTCAAGAATTACAGAGCTGCTATCTGTTCCACCTGCCGAAAGCTGTGCATATTGAATTCCATTAATGGCTTCGATGATGTATCGCGATCGAGGATAATCTTCCAGTACTTTTTGATAAGCTTCCACCGCACGATCGTATTCACCGGCGTTATAAAATGCATCTCCAATGTTGTATTGCGCACGTGCTGCCCAATCGGTGCCGGGATAGCGATTGATTACCGTCTGAAACTCTTCTATCGCCTGCGAATAATTTGAAGTGTTCAAATAAATATACGCCACATTATACTGCGCTTGCTCTCTCAGATTACTGAATGGATAAATCCGCAGCATTCGTCTGAAATTGCTTACTGCCTCAAACGTTCTGTTCGATCGATAATAGGAATTCGCAACCTGAAACATCGCATAATCTCCACCCGGTTCTGCGCCAATAGCTTTGTTGTAAAAACGGATGGCATTTCGGTAATCACCCAGTGCATAATAGGCATCTCCAATTCTCAGTTGGGTATCTACATCGTACGGATATAAAGCTATTGGAGGTGGATTGTAATTATTCAGAAAATCTTCGAGTGGTCCAACTGCCAGATCATAATCCCCGGTTTTGAAATAGCTCCATCCCAACGAATAACGCGCAGCACCGATCATTTCATGATTTGGATAATTCTCTACAAATAACTTAAATCTCTTTGCAGCATCCCCAAATTGATCGAGTTTGTAGTAGGCATCTCCGCTCCAAAAAAGTGCTTCAGCACCAAGTTCGCTGGTCGGCGCTTCTGCGTACACTGCCTCAAAAATAGGTTGGGCTTGCTCATAAGCTTGATTTCGGAAAAGTATCCATGCTTTTTGAAAACGAGCCTGGCGACGAAGCGCCGGATCTATATTGGCTACTTTCTCTGCTTCTTCAAATGCTTGCGTTGCTCGGGTAAACTCATTATTTGCAAAAAAAGCTTCTCCTAAAAAGGTGTAGATCTTACCCGGGTCTTTAAAATCGTCCTGATTGCGAACCAAGCTCAGCATTATTTCGATGGCTTGATCATAATTCCCGGCTTCAAACGCAGAAATTGCCCATTCATAATAAGCTTCTTCTACCCATAACCCAGATTTAAAGCGATCGCCAAATTCCTCGAATGTTTCCATTGCCCGGCGGTAGTTTCCGCCTAATTTGTGGTTGATCGCTTCGTAATAGAGTGCTTTTCGAGATAATTCATCATTTCCGCCAACAGCTTTTTCGAAAGATTGTGCCGCCCAGTGATAAATTTCCTGCCGATTATACAACCAGCCCAATCCATAATGTGCAGGCGCCTCACGATCGCTGCCTTCGGTTAAGCGAATGTATTGGAGATAATTCTTAGTCGCCTCATCGAAATTTCCCAAATAGTTATTGGCTTCTGCCATCAAAAACAGCGCCTTTATTCTAGATTCGTCATCCAAAAATATCATTTGTGCATCTAATGCTTCAATGGCTTCTTCGTATCTCGCTTGCTGATAGTACGATTCCCCCAACGCTGTACCAACACGGCGAGTTACCGGATCATTAGGATACCGCTCTTTTAGCAATTCAAATGCAATCGCCGACGAATCGTATTCGTTTTCGGTTAGATAGAGTCTCCCCCTCGCATATAATGCATCTGCCGCCCATTCAGATTCGGGGTAATCGTCGGCTAACTTCATAAAGTAATAGCGCGATTGCACATAGTCTTGCTTCTCGGCAGCTGCTTCTGCAACCCAATAGGTAGTTTCGGCAGCTTTGGTGTTTCCCATCCAAGATTCTATAGCCTGATTATAATAGGCAATGGCTTGATCGTACTCACCTTTTGAGGTAAATCGATGCCCTAGATCTTTAAGCAAAATCACCGACAAATCACTGCCGGGATACTCTAAAATAAATTGCTGATAGAAGTGCTCAATATTAACAGAGTCAGCTCCTGTTTTTGCCCGGGCGAGATAATAGTTTGCAGAAATTAAGAGCTCATGTTGTTCATTCTGCTCAATGAAATCAGCGAATGAAGAAGATGATTCTTCGAAATAGCCTTTTTCGTAAAGGCGCAATCCTTCTTCGTATAAAGAATTAGTTGATGGTTGTGTTGCCTGTGCAAAAATGCCTGTTGGCACAAATAACAGGCTTAGTATATACAGGAGGCTTCCGGGGGTAATGAAGCGCATTTGCAGATGTTAAATTTCGAGTTAGATCTTAAATATCAAGATAACGAATTAGTTCGTCAGCTCGCTCGCTTAAATCCCTTTCCATCGTTGCACTGCTTACTTGCGAAGTAACCACATAACCATAACGTTGTAATGTGGAACATACTGTAGAAGAATCTTCCATATTTAACTTTATGGATACTCGATAAAACCCATAGTTATCGTTGGGTTGTTCAACCGCCATACCTAAAATTTTGGCTTCTTCGGTTTCGATCAAACGAATTACTTCGGTTAATGTAAAATCGTAGGGCATCATTTCGATGGTTATCACCGACCCAAACGACTCTAAGTTAAACACATCGCCTAAGGCTTGCAGTACTTCTCGTTTTTTAATAACACCAACAAACTGTTGGTCGTTGTCAACTACGGGAAGAATAAATTGTTCGTGGGCAAGCATAGTGCGGGCAGCCTCAAACAAGTGCTGACTTTCAGGGATTGATATATTTTCCTGAAGCTTTAATGCCGATATTTGTAAACCTTCATTGTCTGCTTCAATCAATGTATCAAGGGAAATCATACCAATTAATGCCCCCTCATTAACCACCGGAAAGCGGGTAACAAACAGTAAATCTAACTTAGTGAGCGCGAGGGCTACCGAGTCGGTTACTTTGAGCGGAGTAATATTTTTGTCTATGATTTCGTGTACAAGCATGATTACATAACCTGACTTTCAGCCCCAATAGTATCTAACAAATGAGACAATTGCTTAAAATCTTTTTTTGCGATTCTGAATGAAATTTCAACATTATTGCCAACATACTTCTCGTTCAGAACGTTTGCATGTTCATGGATAAAAGCAATTGCCTTATACTTACTTATCGGGATTGAAATAGTTCGGCTTAAGTAATCGTCTTCAATCAGCGCTTCGATATTTTGTTCCAGTTCTGATAAACCAATTCCGCGCTCGGCTGAGATAAAAATTGCCTCCGGGTATTCATCCTTCATCATTACTACTTGCTCCTGATCCATCATATCCACTTTGTTAAGAATCAAGAGTGTTTTTGTGTTTGTAGCCTCAATTTCTTTAAGTGTTTTTTCAACTACTTCGATGTATTCGTGCACCATAACTGACGATCCATCAACTACATGTAAAAGGATATCCGCTTCGCGAACTTCATCCAAGGTTGATTTGAAGCTTTCAATCAAATTGTGCGGTAATTTTCTTATAAAACCTACAGTATCGGAAAGTAATACTTCATGGTTTTCCAGTTCATGTCGCCGAACTGTGGAGTCGAGTGTGGCAAAGAGTTTATTCTCGGCAAGCACATTGGTCTCAGTTAACGCATTCATCAAGGTAGATTTACCTGCGTTAGTATAGCCTACTAAGGATATTCGAATCATACCTTCTCTACCCTTTCGCTGGGTAGTTCGCTGTTTGTCGAGCTTTTCTAATTTCGATTTTAAAGCAGCAATTCGTTGGCCGATTATTCTTCTATCGGTCTCAATTTGTGTTTCACCCGGCCCTTTTGTACCAATTCCACCACTCTGGCGCGATAGGTGAGTCCAATATCGGGTAAGTCTTGGAAGCAAATACTGCAACTGCGCCAATTCCACCTGAGTTTTGGCAGCGGCAGTTTGTGCACGAGATGCAAAAATATCCAGAATTAATGCACTTCGATCGAGTACTTTCGCCTCTGTTCCCGCTTCAATATTTCTGATTTGCGTGGGTGAAAGATCGTCATCAAATATTACAGTTTTTATGTTTAGCGCTTTCATCTGCCCCTTAAGTTCCTGTAGTTTACCTTTACCTACATAGGTACTTACATCGGGGTTATTTCGGTTTTGCAAAACCTTTTCTACGGTATCTCCGCCTGCAGTATCGGTTAACATTTCGAGCTCATCCAAATACTCTTCGGCCTGTTTGCGTGTGGTTTTGGGGCCATAAAGGCCAACCAGCATTACCCTTTCTTTGTTTATATCTGTGTTTTTAACGTCGTCGAGCAATAAAACTCCCTCTAATCTTCTTGAATTTTCCTGAAATCAATATCCGGAAGCAAGTCACTTTCTATTCTTGATTTCAGCTTTAAAGATACCACTTTTTGAAATGCTATGCGTTTGGATGCCGGAACTATAATTCTTAACTGTTTATAGCCTTTAGTCAACGCTTTGTCTATTTCGGAATATGTAAATGTGTATTCACAACCGGTTAATGTTTCTTTTTCCACAAAATCCAGAATTTGAAACCAAGGGATTGTTTGTGACGGCTCGTTGATGTTTTTTACAATGCCGTAATCGGTAATGTAATGCTTCGATGCTAAATAACTTGAGATGAACCACATTGCACCGATCCAAACATAGGCTGCGAAGTAGCCAAAGTTGCGTGTATCGTCGATTAGATAAACAATAAGGCCGAGAGTGGTAATCAGCCCTAAAAACACACTGGCAAACAACGGATAGCCTTTCAGCTTTCCGGCACGCCAGCTAAGCCGCACATTCCTCAACCGCAACTTATTCTGAAACGAATAAGCAGCTAATAAAGTAGAGGCAATAGTGAATAACACCATCACACTCTGAAAAAATAGCAACAGAACTTCTTTCATTAGTTGGAGGATTCTGTTTTATAAAATGCGGCAACTAAGCTTTCTAATATCAAGAAAACTAATCCCAGCCACATAAACCAGTTCCATATTTCGCGACCAAAACCCGAAGCAATTACTTCGTTATTCAAGTTTGATTCTTCGATTTCATTCACGTTCACTAAACGAACATTTTCTGAAATTGATTCAGCCAAAAGTTCATCTGCATCGGTAAAATCGCTTTCACTTCGTTTTAAATTTACAGCTATGTCAAAGCTTTTGATTTCGTCTTTTACGCTTACAAATCCAGGTTCCCAATTTATCGCCTCGTAGCTAATAGTGGTTCCTAATCCGGTATTTCTACTTGCCGGTATAATTTCCTGTTCTTCATTTAAAATACGAACGGTATTGGCGTCCACATCCCCAGAGAAAGCAAATTGTTCGCCTACTTGATGTGTTAATATCCCACCTGCATCAGAGGATGCTATGTACATCATCGACCGATAAAAGAAAGGAGCGAATAAGGGTTTTATCGAAAAATTCGACCATTCCACGCCGGTTCCAATGGCTGAAATCAAAATGCGGCCTTCGCCAAAACGTTTTTCACGAATTAAAGGATCGTCGGAGTTTAGCGTAATCAGATTAAAACCAACCGGTGAATTTGAAGGCTTGAGTTTGAAATAATAAAAAACATCAGGATTGGCAACGCGAATCGGATCATCGTTATTCAACTCAAATAGCTCGGTAAAAATAGGGTGATCTTCCTGAATTTGTGTGCCACGGGCAATCGAATTGAAGGAAGCAAACTCGCCAATTACTGCTTGAAACTGCCCAACATTAAACTGTTGTAAAAAAGCATTGTAGTTTTGAATGTCGGCTTGTTCGGATGGGAAGAACATCAACCCTCCACCATTTTGCACAAACTCTTGCAAACGTGGTAATATAAATGCCGGAATCGAGGTGATTCCATCTAAGATTATTGCCTCCGTATTTTGGTAGTCGATGGTTTCGATTTCATCCATCGTAATGCTTTGATAATTCAATTTAGCATCGTTTTGATTGGATGCGTTTAACACCAAGTTCGTATAAGAAATTTCGGTGGGTGCTGCGTTAGGATCGGTAACCCAAACGATGGATCGGCTCTCTGGTACCAGCAGCGAAAAGTAATAGGTATTATCGGCAGTGAATTCATCACCCTCTAAGCGCACAACCCCTTTAAGCGTTCCGGTTTGAGATGGAATCACTTCGAACGAGTATGTTTGCACCCCTTCAGCTGGGAGGGATACCGAATACTGCCCGATAATTCTACCATTAATTTCCAGCGTCACAAACTGATTTGAAATGGGTACCTCGGCATCGTTTTTAACTTCTACCGTGACGGTAACAGGTAAGCCGCTCCCGATCATAGTACTGGCAGTTGAAACCGTTAAGATTTTAGTGTTTTGCACGGGTACATCCCCCAAGCTGAAAATGGTAAGTGCGGTGTTAGTAGTAAATTCGAGCTCTCGTAGTGCGGAAAGTTGACTTACCTGCCCATCTGTGATCAAAAAAATGTGTTTATTTTGATATGGAGACTCATCCAAAATACCCGATACAGCCTGAATACGATCGGCTATATAATTTCCTGCACTCGTAATAGACGCCTCTTTTGTTCTTCGAAGCAACTGGCTGTGCCCTATAATACTTGTAAAGGATGCCTCGCCATTCGTTGGCTGAAAAATGAATCGGTCACTTTCTTTAGAGGAAGCTTCGATAGTTTCTATGATCGATTTTGCTTGCTCAAAAAGTGGGCCATTTTGCCCAATACGCTGCATACTAATGCTGTTATCTAATACAATCACGTTTAAAGTTGGGGCGTTGTTATCACCAGAATAAACCCCCGGTGGCAGAAAAGGACGCGCTAATACCAACGCTAAACAGGCAACAGCCAACAAACGGATAAGCAGTAACAGATACCGTTTTATCTGTATCTTACGGATGGTAGTTTTTTGTAGTTCTTTGAAAAATGCGAGCGTAGAAAATGCTACCTTTTGTGGGCGCTTTAGATTTAACAGGTGAATGATCAACGGAAGACCCACAGCTGCTACAGCAAATAAAAATAGAGGACTTAAAAAACTCATTATGGGTCAAAAAATATTATTTTAGGAGCGCTTTAGTGCAGGAACAAAACAATGAATTCAGAATAACTGACATTCTATAATATTCAAAAAAGCGGCCTATTATTCCATCTATGCAACGTACTGTTCTACCAATCATTACCTTTTTTTGCATAACACTTTTAATTGGGTGTAACAGTGTTAAAAAGAAAAGCTGGGAGCAATTAATTCCGGGTGAAACCACATTTGTTATCACGCCAAAGCAAGGTGTACAGTTAGCCAATATCGGCGATACCGATTATGCTTCAATTTTAGATGATCTAACGCCGGGCGCTATCCAGCAACTGGGCGAATTACCCGATAGTATTCTCTCAAAACTAAGTTTAAGGGGGCTGGCACTCTACCCTGCCGCTTCTACCAATTCCCAGTTCATTTGGATCGCTTCAAGCACAGCGAGCCTCGATGATGTAGCCCCTTCATTTTATGAACCATTCGAACAAAACTATTATAGCTTTAACGGCCTTACTATCCACAAGCTATATTTCAAAGAATCGCTAATGTTCGCCGCCCAAATTCATCAATGGGTGATATTTTCGGAATCAAGTCTGGCTGTTGAAAGTGCCTTGCGCACTTATCTAGGGCTGCAACCGGGCATGGGTTTTGAGCAACCGCCACGGCAAGGTACTCTTGTTTTAAATACTCAAGAGTTAGATCGCTGGGTGCAACAATTCATCAATGTGGGATATCGTCCTCAAATAATGCGGTCTTTTGATGGCTTTGCCCCGGCCGAACTCACCTTTTCTATAAATGAAGATGTTACCTCGGGCTTCGAACTACGAGGGGTAATTGCCACAGTAGATACTTCAAAATCAGCCCTTACAACATCTTTGAGTAGCACTAATTCGCCCATAATTCTAGATAGATATATAGCCGGTAATGCCGCCGCATTTTCGTTACATAGAAATCGGCCTAGTCTGACACCCGACCGTTCCATTACTTCCGATCTACCTTTAGATTCGCTGCTGTTTTCAGAACCTGAGTTGTATCGGGAGATTGCTCTTTCGCTGGAAAATGAGTTCGGAATTGTAGCTTTTCCCGAATCGGGATTGTTAACCGATGGCGAGTATCTATATCTACGTAATCTTGAAAATGCAGTTTTGCTGAAATCCCGACTGCAGGAATTTGCAAATCAAGGGTTAGTGCTACAACAAGGCAATTCGTTTAGTGTGAAAAGTAAACTGTTGAGCGCACTATTAGGTGGAAATATGAGCCTATTTACTGATTTCTATCTGGCCTTTTCTCAAGACGTAGTAGTTATGGCAAAGCGGCGTGGACTTGCTGAAAGCGTAGACGCCGATCGAACTCGCCGCCGAACCATATATTACGATGATACTTTCCGATCCGCTAAAAGTAATTACTCTGATGGTGTGAGTGGTTTTGTGTGGGTGAACTCTAGCAATTTTCTCAAGTTTTTAGACCCACTTATTATGCGCGATACACCACTTAATGGCCTAATTGGTGTATACGACATCTTGACAATGGGATTTACGCAAAACGTTAACAAATCAGTAAATTTCACCTTCCAATCAGTTGCCGAAGAAGGTTCAACTCAACCTTATGACGAACTTTGGGTACTTCCACTTTTAAGCGAAGAATTAGCTGGAAAACCCATATTGGGGAACATCGTAGGAAACCGTTCTGACGAAATAATCTTTTCTACAACAACAGGCCGAATCGAAGCTGTTGCATTTGATGGTACTTCGGTGATGCAGGCACAAACCAACGATGGAGATGTTCCCATAGGAAGCCCGGTATTGTATGATTGGTATGGCAATGGGCAGCCCGTGATTTTGCAGGCAGCGGGCTCGAAAGTATATGCATGGAACGAGTCGGGCAGAGCGCTACCTCAATTCCCGATCGAAATTGGGGAGCGTATCAGTGCGCCAATTGTGGTGTCTGATGTTTCCAGAAATGGAATTCCAGAGATTATCGTAGCCACTGAGAACAGAAAAGTGCATGTAGTTGATGGGCGTGGACAAAATTTGAGAGGCTGGCCACAATTTACAAGTGCGGTTACTCGCCATGCTCCACTGCATGCTCAGGTTGATGGAGATTGGGCAATTTGGGTAGTTTCCCAAAATATCCTGCATAGTTGGCAACGAAGTGGAGCAGTTCGTGCCGGTTATCCGACCTTCATCAACGCTGCGTTTAACACTACACCAACAATATTTGAGGATAAAATTCTTGGTGCAGGATCGGATGGATATGTGTATTCCATCGGACAGAACCCAGGATTTGCAGATTCATTATCGATTAGTGTTCAAATGGATAGCATTGCCATTAAATCGCTATATGCCACCAGCAGCCAGCTAAATAAAATCTCGGTTGAGGAGAACGTGCTACTCAGAGACAGTTCCGGATTTTATCGCTCCGATTTGTACCTGGCACAAAGCGTAAATGGCTCGATTTTGATGTTTAATCCTGCCGGAAAACTTGAAATTACTCATAATCTTGGACAACCATCTTCTGCAACAATGGCTCCTCAAATTTTGGATATCAATGGGGATAATCGGGATGAAGTTATTGCACTTGCCGATTTCGGTCGCTTATTTGCTTGGGAGATTTTGACTGGCCGTCGGATTTTCAGTATCCCAACTTCAGGAATGGAATATCCAATTATTGCTGACTTGAATAAAGACGGGTTGTATGAGTTAATTGCTCAAACCCGAGAAGGTTTGCGTTGCTGGACGATCAATAAAGCAGAAAATAATTAAAGATCATTATCAAGTGGTTTACGTTTCACATGTGCTACCAATATCTTATTCGTAGTAATAGTATAAATCACTCTATAGTTTTCTTTAATAATCAACTCGCGTGCTAGCGTCGAATTAAGTTCGGGAACAACTCTACCCATTTCTGGAAATTCAATCAATTTCGCCAGTTGGTCATCTATTTCTTGGACTAGTGCGATTGCTGAAGAGGGATTATCCTTACTAATATACTCAATTATAGCAATGGCATCAGCGTTTGCTTGCGATGACCACTCGATGTTCATGAAATCAGCTTAGCCTTTAAATTCTTCATTACTTCCTGATGAGGAATTGTAACTCCGCTTTCCGATTCTTTATGTGCTAGCTCGATTGCATTTAATATATCTTGCTGAACCATTATTTCTTCATAGTCTGCAACGCTTAAAATTACACCGGCACTTCTTCCATTTTGTGTAATTACAATCGGCTCTCTTTGATTGTTGATGTATTCGAGTATCTCTGAAGCATTTGTTCGAAACTCAGATATGGGCCTAATATTCTTTTCTATGTTGATTCTTTTCATACCAAATTCATACTTAATTCGGTACAATATAAATAATTAGTTTAAAATATCAGCTAAAGCTTCTTCCAGATCATCATATCGAAAATCGAAGCCTTGCTCTTGTAACACTTTAGGCTTCATTCGGATGCTATCTAAAATGGGCTTTGCCCCTTCACCATACATTATTTGAAGAGCAATTTTTGGTACACGGAACAGTACCGGTCGGTTCATTACATCCCCTAAAACATCTGCGAACAAATTCATGGTCACCGGTTCGGGTGCACATACATTGTAGGCTCCTTCAATAGTCTCGTTTTTGATTGGGAATAAGAGTGCATTGATCAAATCCTCGCGATGAATCCAACTCATGTACTGTTTTCCATCGCCAACCGGTCCCCCCACAAAAAACTGAAAAGGTGGAATCATTTTTTCCATAGCTCCACCGTCTTTTTCGAGCACGATTCCAATTCGTGGATTGGCTACACGTACTCCTAATTCAGTAGCTTTCTGGGCTTCGGCTTCCCAATCTACACACACCTTAGCTAGAAAATCGTCGGCGGCTGGATCATTTTCTGTTTTTATGGAATCTCCACCATCACCATAATAGCCGGAAGCTGAGGCGGAAATAAAAAGCTCAGGCTTTGTTTCAGCCTCCCGCATTGCATCTACCAATGCGCGAGTTCCCTCTATTCTGCTGTTGTAGATTTTCTTCTTTACCTCTTCCGACCAACGTTGACTGAAAACATTCTCGCCCGCAAGATGAATTACGATATTGGCCTCATTCATAGCGGAAGCCAAATCACCATCCCAGGCAATAAATTGCTGATTTTTCGCCTTTTCGTCTTCGTATTTGTTCGGACGCCTGGTAACGATGGTCAAATAATGACCTTCTTGAAGTAATAATCTTCGGAGTTCTTTGCCGATAAATCCGGTGCCGCCGGTAATAAGTATTTTCTTCATAATCGGATTAGTTTATCAGGAAAACTGAAAGCATTAGATTTCCATTTCTTTTTTAAAAGTAATCGTATATCGGTAAGCTATAAATATGGCAATCACAATAATGGTTAAATCTTTTATTATAAGTGTAGGATGAGATAAACTTATTCCCAAAAATTGTGTTAGTTCTCTATTAATTATACTCCATTCATATCCTACTCTTGAAAAAATGTTCTTCCCATTAAAATTATAATATGCACCATATAAAAAATTTTGCACTGAAGAAAAAAGTCTACTTACGATTGATACTATCATAACTAAATAAGCAATTCTTCCTAATACATATTTAGTTTTTACAGAGATTTTGAGCTTATTTTTTCCTGTTCGTGTGAAATAGAAAAAGGTTGATGTACATAAGAACACAATTGCATCCTTAAATAAAATATAAAACCAATCTCCAGCCAAGACTCTAACAACAAAATTATTTTCTTTCTCAAGATTAGGGGAAGCAAAATGTGTTGTTAGAATGTCAATTATAATTACTATAAGTAATAGACTTATAATTAATCTAGCATTGATTTCACCCTTTTTTGATACCAAACTCTTTGGATGTTTAAGAAATTGCAAAGTCACTTAACAATTGATCAGTGACTTTGCAATTTTCGTTAATATTTTTTTTCACAAAGGGAGATACTCATTGTCGGGACAGTGGTTTTATTACCGCAGAATTAGAGCTTCACCTTACAATTTTGGGTAGAATACAACCAACTTGTCTCCTTCAATTCTATCCCTTTAAATGAGTGAAATATATACTAGTTCAATAAATATCAACGCCCTACTAATGTAAGTTTCTAATTACTTTATCTTTTTACCTCGGAATAAAATATAGTTACTTAGTAACAGATTATTAAGATTATTTTTTGAGCATAAGCGAAAGCTATACTATTATTTCAAACACCGATAGAAAAAGATATGCCACCGGTGCAGCTAAAATCAGCGCATCAAAACGATCAAAAAAACCGCCGTGCCCGGGTAGAATGGTTGATGAATCTTTAATATTTGCCCGTCGCTTTAGTTTGCTTTCCAGCAAATCACCAATCGGGCCAAATGTTGCCACGAGTATGGTTATAGGAACAACTAAAGTGAAGCTGATTGGCATGTCTAATGGGAACAAGAAGTAAACAATTGAAGCACCTACCAAACTGCCCACGTAGCCAAAAAAGAATCCTTCCCACGTTTTTTTAGGACTGATTTTAGGAGCAAGCGCTCGTTTACCGAATGTCTTGCCTCCGAAATAAGCAAAAACATCACTGCCCCAAACCATAAAAATCAGCATCATACTGAGTACAAACCCGTCGGTTCCTTCCCCCATTTGATTAATCAACATAAAACAAAGCAAACCTACAGGTGCATAAATTCCTGCGAATAACGAAGAAGTTAATTTTGAAAATACTACTTCAGCTTGGTTAAAGGTTTGCACCGACAAGAATAGCACAAGAATCCCAACTCCAATTTCGAAAGCAAAGGGCAAAGTGGGGGAAAGCATAATCCAAAGCCCCAAGGTGTAAGGGAAGAGCGCATCCGTTGGTTGACCACTTTGTTCGAGAATTTTCATCATTTCCTGAATGATGAAAAATCCAATAATTACCATCATGCCTTGAAAAAACCAGCCACCTAACCAAGTAATCCAGATAAATAAAGCCGCAGCCGGAACAGCAAATAATATCCGTTGAAGTAAATTATTCAACCGAATCTCCTTCGTCGTCTTCCGGGAATAATGGCTCAGCTTCCTCCAATTCTTTGAGCGCTTTACGAGCTTTCTTTTCAAACTCAACAGGCACGTATAAGTAAATGAGTGCCATTTCACCAATTTGTAAGCTGTATGCTGTATCTCGCTTCGAAAGAATGTTGGATGGAATCTTGAGATTACTCAAGTAATTCTTGGCCATATCAACTTCGTACTCGGTTCCGCTTTCAAGTACACATACCCAATTATCTATATCGTTGGGTTTTGGATGTTCAAATAAACTCATGCCGTGTGGTTAGGTTTCATTCTATACAATAGATAAATCAAAACGGAAGATACAATAATACTTAAAAGAATGAGTAACCAAGGCATTTCGGTTTCAGGAGTGATAGTTTGCTCCAGCATCTCCGGATAAAATGAACTCGCAATTACCTGTCCTCCATTATTTATGAGATGGGCAACCATAGCAGGAATTAAACTATCAGAAATGTAGGTAACGTACGCGAGGATAACGCCAAGAAAAGCAAGTGGCAGAATATTTGTTATTTGCAGATGGTATGCGCCAAAAATAAACCCAGACACAAGGATAGCCATCCATATTCCGCCACTCTTTTCTAGTGATCGCTGTACATAACCGCGATACATTATTTCCTCGCAGATAGCGGGTACAAAACCAATGTGAATGATGCCCATAATTAAGGCGTTATCCGATTTTAGGAATTTTGTAATCAACTCCATCATCGATTCCTGCATTTCTACCATAAAATCGGGTGCGGGTACAAAGGAATTTAACCAACCAAGAAATGTTACGGTTGGGAAAACGGCCACAATCAAAACTGCAGATATACCCGTAACTTGCCAAACATTGTTTGATAATTGAAGCCGCAGAAACTTCTTTCTCTCACCTTTAACGGCACTCAGTTTTACTATTAAAAGAGTACCCAAAGCCATAACTAACACCTGCCCCGATGTGTTTGCCCAAAACAACAGGTCAACGTTTTCGGCGAGCGATGTCATGATAGCTTGGATATCAGAAAGATCGGGCGCGGTTAAAATAGCTCCTACCACTCCTACAATGGCTCCTACTATATTAAACCCTACAAAGGCAACCAGCACCCACACAATAGCCATCAACCAATGTGCGAAGCCATTTCTCTCTACAAAAGGAAGAGGTTTTGGAATAGAATGATCGTTTAGTACTGATTCTTCTGCTTGTTTAGTAACCTCTTCCATACTGTCTGTTCTACTTTATGATTGATTAAAATTCTTCTTCTTTAGCAAAAACTTTGGCACCAATAATTCCCGAAACCATGTTAAGAATACCAAGAACTACAATCCCAATTCCTAACCCCCATAATAAGGTGCTCATTGAGCCTGGTTCAGGGATAAAATTTAATGCCATTTCGAATTGCTCTGCCGGAAGATTTTGAGCTTCTAAATTGCGAACCGACCAATCATAAACTGCCTGATTTAATTCCGGATCAATTACATATTGCCAGATTAAGCTGATGACAGTACTGATTAATGTACCTACTAAGCCTGTTAAAAAACCTACCAATGCCCCTTTACCGATAGGAAAGGTGATTTCGTTTTCTAATGCGTAATGCCGAACTGCAAAAAATCCACCAATAGCTCCGGCTAAACAAGCAAAGGTTCCAATTCCTTGTGCAAGATTAAAGCTAGAACCAACCGGCTCGCTGCTTATCGTCATATACTGGCTAATAATTCCCAATACCGACATTATTAAACCGATTATTAATGCCCCAATCATTACTGAAGGCCAGTAACTAGGCTGTGCTTGTTGTTCCATAAGTATCCTCCGTTAAAGTGATTTTTTTAAAAAATTCATCGGCTAAAAATAGCATTATTGATAGCCCAAATAGTGCCCCCAATACAAATCTGCTGTGCAAAGTATTGGAATAAATCCCTGTTGCATTAGCTAATACGTCGGCAAAATTGATGATTATTGATGTGACCAAAAATGCTAAACATCGAGTTCTGTTCAAAAACCGAATGTTAACAACTAATGGAGCAATCAATAAACCAATAAATAGCGCGGTATAAATTCCAAAACAACGTGCACAAACAGCCATCGAGACACTATTGACGCTGTACGAACGAAATGCATCTTGGTGACAAACTAAATGAAATATTTTATACTGCCACGAACTATTTGATATTGTTTGCCCGAACAAGCCCGGCCCAACTGCTGAAACTACAAAAAAGCAGGTTACGATAAGTAAGAACCAGTATAAACCTATGTTAGAGCGATTTAGGTTAAGATTCATTAGCTGGCTACTTAACGATTGCCTGGTTCATTTTGTCGAGAAAATACTGAGGTGCACGAATAGGTCGGCGGCTTTCCGCGCTCATAAAACATAGCGTTACTTTCCCCAACACACATTCTTTTTGGGTGATCTGAGAAATCACTTTGTAGTAGGTGATTAATCGAATTCCCGGTTTATCATATATCAGAACATTTATGTGCACGGGTTCATCGTATTGCACAGGGTTTTTGAACGATAGTTCAGCGTCAATAACCGGCAACATGATTCCATCATCTTCCATATCCTTATAAGTGATTCCATAAGATCGAATCATTTCGGTTCTGGCCACTTCAAAGTAATTAAGAAAGTGACCATGATACACCACTCCCATTTTATCTGTTTCTCCATATCTGCTTCTAAGTGGATAGGAAAACTCGATAAGTGGGTCTGAATCGGGAAAAGAAATCATTTTAGGCCTTTTTGAAGGAACCCATGGCCGAGTACTTTTTGATGCGTTGCTCTACCAGCTTTTCGGGTTTCATTTTCGAAAGTTTCTTCAGGCTTTTTTGGATCTGATCTTTTACTGCTTTAGCGGCAGCTTCGTAATTTCGATGCGCACCGGAAGTAGGCTCTTTAATCACCCCATCAATCACTTTCAGTTCAACAAGATCGGGCGCTGTTAATTTAAGAACAGAAGCTGCTTGCTCTTTATAATCCCAGGTTTTCCAAAGAATGGATGAACAAGATTCGGGAGAGATTACCGAGTACCATGTATTTTCCATCATGTATACTTCGTTACCCATACCGATTCCAAGCGCTCCGCCACTAGCTCCTTCACCAATTACGATGGTTACAATTGGCACTTTAAGCACTGCCATTAACTTCAGGTTTTTAGCAATTGCCTCGGCCTGCCCTCGTTCCTCGGCTTCTAAGCCCGGAAATGCACCAGGTGTATCTAGTAGCGTTATTACAGGGATATTGAATTTCTCTGCAAGTTTCATCAATCGATAAGCTTTGCGATAGCCTTCGGGATTCATCATACCAAAATTACGGTATTGTCGACTTGCGGTATCTCGCCCTTTTTGTTGACCAATAATCATTACGGTTTGGCCATCCATTTTAGCCATTCCACCCACGCAAGCTTTATCATCAGAGTGATAACGATCGCCATGTAATTCGACAAACTCGTCGGTCATTAACTCGATATAATCGAGTGTGTATGGTCGGTCAGGATGGCGAGCTAATTGCACTCGTTGCCATCGAGTTAAGTTTGAAAAAATACTATCTCTAAGTTTATCAACTTTTCTTCGCAGGCTCTCTACTTCTTTGTTCAGTACACCGTCGCTTGCTGTGGATAGGTTTTCCAGTTCTTCGATCTTCTTTTCGAGATCTGCAATCGGTTGTTCAAAATCTAGATATTGCATGATGTTTCTGCTACTGTTTAGAGCGGTCTCTAATTCGTTTTAATTACTTTGTTGTGTTATAACGCGCCAAAAATACTGCGAACTTTTAACGCCCAAACTCGCCACATTGCTTCGCGCACAATCTTCTTCGACATTTTCGATACTCCTTCTTCGCGCTCTCTAAAGATAATAGACACTTCCTTTAACTTAAAACCTGCTTTCCATGCTCTGAAGTGCAATTCGATTTGAAACGCATATCCATTTGAGCGAATATTATTGAGCGAAATATTTTCAATTACATTACGATGAATGCATTTAAATCCTGCGGTTGTATCAAAAATGGGCAACCCGGTAATCGATCGGGCGTAAATATTTGCCCCATAGGAAAGAATAAGTCGGCTAAGTGGCCAGTTGATAATACTAATACCATTACAGTATCTCGAACCGATGGCGATATCTGCCGATCCCGACTTTACCTCTTGAATAAGGCGTGGAATATCATTTGGATCGTGCGAAAAATCGGCATCCATTTCGCACAGATATCCATATCCATGAGATAATCCGTATTTAAATCCTGCGATATACGCCGTACCCAATCCTTGCTTAGCTTCGCGTTTAATCAGATGAATTCGCCCGGGATAAATCACCCGAAGATCGCTCACAATTTGAGCCGTACCATCCGGAGAACCATCGTCAACCACTAGGATATCAAGCTCCGTTTTTAGCCCTATTAATGTATCAATCATTCGGCGAATGTTGCCGGCTTCGTTGTAAGTAGGAATAATTACCAGGGCTCTATCTTTCACCTATTGTCCCTTCCCTTTTATCATTGTGAGTAAGGTATTGATCAATATCTTCAAATCCATCATTAGTGAAATATTCTCTACATAATACAGATCGTATTTCGTTTTTTCTTTTACGTCGGCCAGCGATTCATCGTATTTCCACTTTACTTGAGCCCAGCCAGTTATGCCAGGGCGTACTCGAAGTCTGCGTGTGTAAAGAGGTATTTGAATTTTAAATTGATCTACAAAATGAGGACGCTCTGGGCGTGGACCAACCAAGCTCATAGAACCCGTTAGCACATTAAATAACTGAGGAATTTCATCTAAACGAAGTTTGCGCAACCAGTACCCAACTTTAGTTACACGCGGATCATTTTCGGTAGCCCACATAGGTCCTGATTTCGCCTCTGCATTTAGATGCATGGTACGAAACTTGTACATAGTAAAGGTTTTACCTTTCCTGCCTACGCGCTCCTGAGCGTAAATTACCGGCCCTTTAGAATTAATTTTTATAATGATGGAGATAATAACAAATACGGGTGCGCCTACAATTAATACGATAATTGAAACCAAAATATCCATCAAACGCTTGATTGCTCTTTCCCAAAGTGGCATAGGCTGTGGCGATATCTCGATAAAAGGGAGCCCAAAAATCTGATTCGTTTTATTTAGACCACTCACAAGCTGGTAGAAATCAGGGAGCAATTTGAGCGTAATATCGGGTTTATCAACTTTCGAAATCACCTCAACTAATTCGCCCCTTCTATCCGGCTCGATGGCTACCAGTACGTCTTGGATCTGGTTTTGATTAATAATTTCATCAATATCATCTAAATGACCTATCACCTGATTTGGCTCGATTCCTGTTCCTGCATCCGGCGATTTACCATTCACCTGAACGTAGCCCATCACGTCCATCCCTAATGTTCGGTTTCTCATCAAATCGTCGTAAGCAACTTTCGCATTGTAGCCTGTACCAATAATAACTGTACGGTGTAAACCTTTGCCACGGCGTGCGTAAAAACGCTGTACCGTGCGAATTACAAATCGATTTAGTGCGCTTATGCTAAAGGTGAACCCCCAATAAAGTAGCACCAGAATTTTTACTTTCTCAAATGCTTCATTCGAACTGATATCGAGCAAGAAATATAGAATCAGCGAGCCAAGTGCGGTTGACTTCAACACTTTAAAGAATTCATCCAAACGGGAAACCAGATACAGTTTTTTGTATAATCCAGTTATTACAAACATCAACACCCAATAGAAGCTTAAGAGAATACCAACACTAGCAAAATTGGTATTATATGCTCTTAAAATCTCATTTATTGAGTCGGTAAAATTGTAATGGAAGACGAACCAACCTGCAAGAACTATCAGATAGTCCATTACGCTGGTAAAGATTACTTCCCTATATCGCTTAATGCTGCTCAAGAAATTCCTTTTGAATCATTAAATTCCAAGTCGAGAAAATAAGCATTTTTATAAAGGCTACATAACCAAGAAAAGAACTTCATTTGTATACTCTCAAGCAAAACTGCGTTTCAACTAAAGCCCGATTAGGCACACTTAAAACGGATCATGGTGAGATTGAAACCCCCATTTTTATGCCTGTTGGCACTTTAGCTACCGTAAAAGCAGTATCTCAAACACAATTAATTGAGGATATTAAAGCTCAGATAATTTTGGGTAATACCTATCACCTTTATCTGCGCCCGGGTAATTCTATTATGCAAGAAGCTGGTGGATTACACGCTTTTATGAATTGGGATCGGCCGATTTTAACCGATTCAGGAGGATATCAGATTTTCTCATTGGCTGATAATCGCAAACTTGAAGAAGAAGGCGCTAAATTTAAAAGCCATATTGATGGATCTACGCATTGGTTTACACCAGAGAATGTTGTAGATACCCAGCGCGTCTTGGGCTCTGATATTATGATGATTCTTGATGAATGCCCACCCTATCCCTGTACGTACGAGTACGCAAAAAACTCGATGGAATTAACCCACCGATGGGCTAAAAGAGGAAGAACACATTTTCTTAATACCGAAGGCCTGTATGGGCATCGACAGCATCAATTTGGCATTGTTCAAGGGGGTACTTTTAATGATTTACGTAAGGCAAGTTCTGAATTTATGGCCGAAATGGATTTTGAAGGAATTGCCATTGGTGGGCTAAGCGTTGGAGAACCTATTCCGTTGATGTATGAAATGGCTGATTTAAATACCGACTTTCTCCCGCAAGAAAAAGCCCGGTACTTAATGGGAGTTGGCACACCGGCAAACTTACTGGAATGCGTTGCCCGAGGAATTGACATGTTTGATTGTGTTATGCCCACCCGAAATGCGCGCAATGGGATGATTTTTACCCGCCATGGAAAAGTGAATCTGCGAAATGCTAAGTGGAAAACACATCATGCGCTGTTTGATGAAGCATTTCCTTCCGATTTGTGTTCGAAATACACTATGGCTTATATCCATCACTTAATCAAGAATGATGAAATCTTTGGTCTTACACTGGCATCCCTGCATAATCTTACTTTTTATTTATGGCTGATGGAAGAAGTGCGTACTCGTTTAAAAAACGATACTTTTGCTGATTGGTATCCTGGTATGGTTGAGCAATTAGAAAGCAAGGTTTAGGCCTAATTGTGTTCTTCGATGTACCTAAGGGGTGAAAAACCGCTGAGTATAGACTTCATGAGAATATCGAAGTCCGTCCAAATAGAATAATGCTGTAAGTAATAAAGCTCATAGTTTCTGGCATCCTCCTCATCACTTATTCTCGCTTCATTGATTTGCCTTAAGCCAGTTACACCTTTTTTGTAGTTTAACGAATTACTTTTTTTATCGGATAATGGCGCCCCCACGATATGAAGGTTCCCTACCAACACGTTCCAAAGCAGTAAGAACCTGTTCTTCCATTTATGAGTTGTAACCGAATCGTATAATACTACACCACCTATTCTACGTGCTTTTGCTTTGGTAAACAGAATAGCCGGCAAAGCCAGCGGAGTTAAAACAATCACACTTACTAAAGCAATTAATGTCTCCACCCCTTTTTTCATCCACTGGTTAATCCCTTTCGAGTATTCTAATCCCACATCAATCAGCGGAATCTTTTCGAGATATTCTACATTAGATTTTCCCAGAATAAAATCCATTGAATCCGGTATCAGCTTTACAATCACACGCTCGTGTTGAAGCATCGACAATTGTTCTAACATGGATTTGTATGAGAGGGATTTCAACAGAAAAAAAACCTGATCTGCTTTGTAAGCCCGAACGTAGTCTAGCAATTGGGGTAATACCCCAACCTGCTCCTGATGTTGCTCATCAATCCCAATTAATCCTACTACTTCGTAATTCCAATCGGGATGAGCGTAAATCTGTTTTTTTAATGGCTCGGTTTCAGAATAGTTACCAACCAACAATAGTTTAGATCGCTTTATTCGCCCGGTTACCTTTGTTGTTGATTTTGAAAAATTTATTTGGACCAGGCGAACGCCGATCATCATCACTATAGAAATTGCTAAACCATACAAGAGTGCTAGGCGAGAAAAAGCCAAATCTCGCACAAAGAATGTGATTACAACTACAGCTAAAAAACTCCCTACAACTGCTTTTAGTTGATTTGAGATGGAGCTAATTTGGGAACGGAATAAATCAATAGCACTTCCTATGGCTACATACAAGATCGAAGCCAGTACATTGATCCATAAATGCTTTAAATTCTGCAGGTTGGTAATTACCTCTAAAGAGAATTGAAAGCGAATCAAAAAACCTAGTATTACAGAAATATTTAGTAGCAAAAGATCTGTGGCTATAAATCCTATC
Source organism: Balneolaceae bacterium (assembly GCA_965228545.1). Lineage (GTDB taxonomy): Bacteria > Bacteroidota > Rhodothermia > Balneolales > Balneolaceae > HXMU1420-13. Next base: position 2,575,189 of record OZ245822.1, on the reverse strand, counting down.
AAACGTAGATTATTAATAAAAAAGGCCACAACTGCTCGTAGTGTTATCGCCGAGAAAATTACCGCCCGAAAAAGATAGCTGTAGTTTGAACTGTGGTGCTTATCAAAAAATTGATACAGTGCTTTATTAAATATCTTAACATACCTCAAGTCTCCTTTACGGGTACTCTCTCCTTTATAATGTATAATCGAAGTGGTAGGTACGTATGCAATATGATACTCTGTTTCCTGTATTCTGTAACATAAGTCTATATCTTCTCCATACATAAAAAAGCGTTCATCAAAGCCCTTTAGTTCTCTTAGTACTGAAGTACGCCAGAACATGAAACAACCTGAAAGTACTGGTATTTTTGCAATTTCATCTTCCCCTATCCAACCTAAATAATAGCTGCCAAGTATTTTGTGTTTAGGAAACAAGTAATTTAAACCAAACACCTTAGTTATAGCTGTTCCTATGGTAGGTACGCTCCGTTTAGATTCAGGAGCGTATGTACCATCCGGATTTAAAATTTTACACCCACTGGCACCACATTTTGGATTGTTTTCCATGTAATGCAGCATATGTTCCAGCGTATCTTCACTTACTAGAGTATCGGGGTTAATAACCAGCGTATACTTTCCCTCGGCAATTTCAAACCCTTGATTATTGGCTTTGCCAAAACCCACATTTTCTTGATTATCGATGTATGTAACATTCGGGTATCTTTCTCTTAGATAAGCAATAGAATTATCCTCCGAATTATTATCTACCACAATAATTTGTAGAGTAAATCCCCTTTGGGCTTTATAAATCGAGTTTAGCAAGTTTGCTATGTACTCTTTAACCTTGTAGTTAACAATTACAATCGATATGTCGATTTGGGAGCTACTCAATCTTTATGAATTTTGGATGTCATCGAATGATAACTACTTTTCCAATTCCTTTTTCATTACTTGAATCGTCTATCGCTATGATGAAGTAAACACCGCTTGATAGCATACGACCATCGTTTGTTTTTCCATCCCAGGTAGTTCGCCCTCCTCTGCTTTCAAGCTCAACAAACACTGAGCCATCGGCACCTAGCACTCTTATTTTAGTTTGATCGGATAAATTCTCGATAGTGATTTGTGAATGCTTTTGATACACAAATGGGTTTGGGTACACTTTCAACTCCACCATTTCAGAAACAGGTTCTTTTGCAATATCAGTATAGCTAATCAACCCTAAATCCGTTGAAAAAAAGACTTCCCCCGATGAATTATCAATAGTGATATCCTGAATATTATTGGAAAGCAACGGGCTGTTTTCTCTAGTAAAACGTTTTAGAATTGCACTTCCATCTTCATTTAGTAACCATACCCCTTGATTCCTACTACCTATCCACTTTTGATTTGCACTATTTACTGCAATGCTTGCCACATTAACGTCTCTAAGAAGAAATCTCGAAGCAGCTGCTGTATCACTATTTATTAACCATTGCGCACGATATTCACTGGGGTTGTTCGAAGAAACAATAAAATCGGGAAAAATAAAACGAGCAATTCCCCGGGTAGTACCAATCCACACTTCCCCTTCTTTATCCTCTGCAATAGCAGTAACGTTATCATCAGGAAGGTTTCCGCTATTTTCTCCCGTTGTAAGTTTTCGATACGAGTCATCAACGGCAGAAACAGCATCAGTTCCCGGGTCGATAATGAGTAATCCCTTACCATTATTATTAATATCGATAAGTGGAACCCACAGGTGGTCATTTGAATCAATGAATAAACGAAAATATAGTTCGTCTGCATTTATAGGCAGTGAATCAAAATGATTCCATTCATCTTCTAAAGAACTATACACATTCAATGGTTTATCTGATAAAAAGCTTATGGCCCAGATATTCCCTTTTGCATCCTCATCAATACCTGATATAACCACAAAAGTGTTGTTAGCCGTAATCCCTAAAAATTCGCTGTTACTATTGTCGAATACTCTAATTTCGTCATTTTCTTTTTCGTGAAGAACTAAACCATCACCCCAACTTCCAATTGCGTAGTATTTATCTCCATTATGCGCAGCAAATGCTGTTGAGAAAGAGAATTCTTCTAGTATGGGGTGCGTATTTCGGTTATAATTCTCCCATCGTTGCTCTTTATAAATATAGTATCCACGAAGTGGATTAAAGGGATCAGATTGAGGGAATTCATCTGTAGCAGTAGCTAATAAACTACCGTGTGAGACGTCAATTTCACTAAAAAAATTTAAATATGGACCATCAGGCAGATAAGTAATAGTCGAGGCTTCACTTAAATTCACCTCCAGCATACCATTCGATAAAGTACCTAAAAATAACTGTTCATCAGCGAACTCGATTGTTCGTAAATTTACATCAGGATTCGTGTAAATAACCTCATTAGTTCCATTACTATTAATTTGGGATACATCATTATTATCTAAAGCAACAATGCTCGAAGCTAAACTAATTAAGTCAACCGGCGATTGTATCCCAGTCACACTAAAGGATTCCCACTCTTTTCCCGTGTAGGTATATAAGTTGTTATTGGAAATAGCTAGTGTCAACGAGTCTACTGAAGCTATTTTATCTACTCGGGTATTTCCCTCTTGAGTTAAGATAAAATTTTCCCAATTCGTCGGATCTAATAAATTATTGCGTAGATCTACCATTCCAATACCTGCAGAAGTTGCTACATACAATGTATCACCATTTTCAACAAAGTCGTAAACAGGTATACCTCGCTCAAAAGAACCGATTTTTAAATAACTTGATCGAACAAGTAAATCATCATTATCTATTACAATGATACCAAAATCTGTACCTACGAATAGTTGATTTTCAACTAATTTTAAAACATGGATCTGTTTAGATACAAAACCTTCCGTTCTATTAATATCTGTGATCGCATTGATCGTTAGACTTTGTGTATCTAAAACATCTATTACGCCGTCGGCATACCCTAAATAGACACGATTAGTTAATTCATCGTACGTAATACTTATTGGATCTAAACGATGCAAACCGTCTACTGTGGTAAATTTATCGGTGATTATACCCGAGTTTACAATAAATACACCACCACTAGTGGCTATGTATTGTTCAGTATCGGATAAGGCTATGCCATTGATCGTAGAAAATGAACTATATACCGACCATTGATTTAGTTGACTAAAGGCAATTGTAGGAAAGCTAAATAATGCAATTATGCTTATTACAAATATTTTAAAGTATCTCATTAAGAACTACGTGATTAAAGAATCGTAGCTATATGCCATTCAATTTTGTTCTATGTTCATTTAATGATAGGACAGTTTAATGAATTCTTTTTATAAAAAAACCCCAGGATCGTTAGATCGAGGGGTTTAGTTAAAGAGGGAGAGGCGGCGACCTACTCTACCGCGAAAGCAGTACCATCGGCGCTGCAGGGCTTAACGGCCGTGTTCGGAATGGGAACGGGTGGGGCCCCTGCGCAATAGCCACCTCAATAAGATCAGTAAAATAATTCTTTGACATGATCCCACCCGTGGGGGGTGGGTACCAACGCGGGCGTTGGTCGAAGAAGCGTGAGTTGGATTGTGCTTGAACTTGCGCCCCGGACTTGGGGTGGTGCAAGCTCTATAAATAAAGCCAATGGCCTAATTAGTACGGCTCGGCTGAACATGTTACCATGCGTACACCTGCCGCCTATCTACCTGGTGGTCTTCCAGGAGGCTCATGGGGAATACTTATCTTGGAGCGGGCTTCGCGCTTAGATGCATTCAGCGGCTTATCCCTTCCGCACATAGCTACCCTGCGATGCATGCGACCACACAACAGGTACACTAGCGGTGCGTCCACTCCGGTCCTCTCGTACTAGGAGCAGCCCTCCTCAATATTCCTACGCCCACAGCAGATAGAGACCGAACTGTCTCACGACGTTCTGAACCCAGCTCGCGTACCGCTTTAATTGGCGAACAGCCAAACCCTTGGGACCTTCTCCAGCCCCAGGATGCGATGAGCCGACATCGAGGTGCCAAACCTCCCCGTCGATATGAACTCTTGGGGGAGATAAGCCTGTTATCCCCGGAGTACCTTTTATCCTTTGAGCGATGGCCCTTCCATGCGGTGCCACCGGATCACTAAACCCCACTTTCGTGCCTGCTCGACCTGTATGTCTCGCAGTCAAGCACCCTTATGCTTTTACACTCTACGCACGATTGCCGACCGTGCTGAGGGTACCTTTGGGAGCCTCCGTTACTCTTTAGGAGGCGACCGCCCCAGTCAAACTACCCACCATACACTGTTCCCTGCTCGGGTTAGACTTCACCTGTAGCAAGGGCGGTATTTCAAGGGTGACTCCACAACGCCTGGCGACGCCGCTTCAAAGTCTCCCGCCTATCCTACACATGCTACAGCTAAAGCCAATGTAAAGTTGTAGTAAAGGTTCACGGGGTCTTTTCGTCCCGCTGCGGGTAATCGGCGTCATCACCGATACCACAATTTCACCGAGCTCATGGCCGAGACAGTGCCCAAGTCGTTACACCATTCGTGCAGGTCGGAACTTACCCGACAAGGAATTTCGCTACCTTAGGACCGTTATAGTTACGGCCGCCGTTTACTGGGGCTTCAGTTAAGGGCTTCGCCGAAGCTAACCCCCTTCCTTAACCTTCCAGCACCGGGCAGGTGTCAGTCCCTATACTTCGCCTTGCGGCTTTGCAGAGACATGTGTTTTTGGTAAACAGTCGCTTGGGCCTTTTCACTGCGCCCACGCCGAGGCGTGGGGATCCTTCTCCCGAAGTTACGGATCTAATTTGCCTAGTTCCTTAGCCATGAATTACTCGAGCACCTGAGGATACTCTCCTCACCCACCTGTGTCGGTTTGGGGTACGAGCGACTCTAACAAACTACGACGCTTTTCTTGGCAGCATGATTACCTCCACTATCCCTTCCCCTTGCGGGTCCGGGTACTGTCGGGATTCAGCCTTAATGGGAGACGGATTTGCCTGCCCCCCGGCCTACGCCCTTCAACCACGCATTTCGTCGCGTGGCGGGAGTGTCACTTCTGCGTCACGCCTTAGCCTAACGCCAGAGTCGGTAGCGGAATATTTAACCGCTTTGCCATCGGCTTCCCCGGCCTCACCGGGTACACCTTAGGTCTCGACTAACCCTGATCCGATTAGCGTTGATCAGGAACCCTTGGGTTTGCGGTGGAAGGGTTTTTCACCCTTCTTATCGTTACTCATGCCTACAGTTTCGCTTCCAGCCGCTCCAGCACCCCTCACGGTGGCACCTTCGACGCAGGCTGGAATGCTCCCCTACCGAATTTTCATTCCCACAGCTTCGGCACCGGACTTATGCCCGATTATTATCGACGCCGAGTCGCTTGACTAGTGAGCTATTACGCACTCTTTAAAGGAATGGCTGCTTCTAAGCCAACCTCCTAGTTGTCTGAGCAACTCAACTTTCTTTGATCAACTTAGCCCGGATTTAGGGGCCTTAGCTGGTGGTCTGGGTTGTTCCCCTCTCGCCGTAGGACGTTATCACCCCACGACTGACTGCCTGGTGGCTCTGTGCCGGCATTCGGAGTTTGTCTCGGTTTGGTACCCGGTGAAGGGCCCTAGCCGAATCAGTGCTCTACCTCCGGACAGACAAAACCAGACGCTATACCTAAATATATTTCGGGGAGTACGAGCTATCTCCAAGTTTGATTGGCCTTTCACCCCTATCCACAGCTCATCCGAAGACTTTTCAACGTCAACCGGTTCGGGCCTCCATGGCGTTTTACCGCCACTTCACCCTGGCCATGGATAGATCACTTGGTTTCGCGTCTACCCCGCTGTACTGCTCGCCCTATTCAGACTCGCTTTCGCTGCGGCTGCACCCCTCCAGGGGCTTAACCTCGCACAACAGGAGTAACTCGTAGGCTCATTATACAAAAGGCACGCCGTCACCACGCTCAAGGCATGGCTCCGACCGCTTGTAAGCACACGGTTTCAGGTACTATTTCACTCGCCTTCTCGGCGTTCTTTTCACCTTTCCCTCACGGTACTGGTTCACTATCGGTCATGCAGATGTATTTAGCCTTACCGGATGGTGCCGGCAGATTCACGCAAGGTTTCACCGGCCTCGCGCTACTCAGGATACCCGCCATACATATATCATTACACCTACAGGCCTATCACCTTCTGTGGGGCCGCTTTCCAGGCGGCTTCGATTTCTGATATATACACTTACGCAGGTCCTACAACCCCGCAGCCCGTAGGCCACGGTTTGGGCTCCTCCCCGTTCGCTCGCCACTACTTAGGGAATCACTATTGTTTTCTCTTCCTCCGGGTACTTAGATGTTTCAGTTCCCCGGGTATGCCTCCACGCCTTACGGCGTGGCTCTATTGGGTTGCCCCATTCGGAAATCTACGGATCTACACTTTTTTGCAGTTCCCCGTAGCTTATCGCAGCTTTACACGTCCTTCATCGCCTCTGCATGCCAAGGCATCCACCGTGTGCCCTTTTCCGCTTTGTTTATAGAACTTGCACGACCCTCATCTTGCGATGACGCCCGTGCGCAGCTTCAAGGTTTAATTGTGGTCTGCCTGGCTTGGGAAAGCCAAACAGATACCTTTGGCGCATCTCGAATCACTTCGAGACGCTAATATTGAGTGAATACAACTCGCGTTGCATTCAACTACTTTTTACTCATTACTTCTTCATCATGTCAAAGAACTGCCCGCCGCGCGGGCACACTGTTTCGGATCGCTTTCATCGCCTTCAAACAGACAAATCCATCCATCCTAGAACATTCATTATGCCTATCATTGGCCTCGGGAGGCACGCCTCCGCTCATCAACCAATCTTCCATTAATTCAAAAAATATATGTGGAGCTACGGGGATTCGAACCCCGGACCCCCTGCTTGCAAAGCAGGTGCTCTAGCCAGCTGAGCTATAGCCCCATCGCTGTGGGCTTGGGAGGACTTGAACCTCCGACCTCACGCTTATCAGGCGTGCGCTCTAACCACCTGAGCTACAAGCCCTGCTCGGGTTTCCGGCTCAGGTTGGCCGCAGCCTACCACGCCTTCACATGTAAAAGCACAAAACAGATTGTTTGTAACGAGCCGCGTAAGATCGTCGCTTCGGAAACCTAAACGGCTCCCTCAACAAGCTCTCCGTGAAAGGAGGTGATCCAGCCGCACCTTCCGGTACGGCTACCTTGTTACGACTTAGCGCCAGTTACCAGGCTTACCCTAGGCAGCTGCCTCCCGAAGGTTAGCACGCCGACATCAGGTACTCCTGACTTCCATCGCTTGACGGGCGGTGTGTACAAGGCCCGGGAACGTATTCACCGCGTCATTGCTGATACGCGATTACTAGCGATTCCAACTTCATGGAGTCGAGTTGCAGACTCCAATCCGAACTGAGATTGGTTTTATGGATTTGCGCCTCATCACTGAGTGGCGACCCATTGTACCAACCATTGTAGCACGTGTGCAGCCCTGGACGTAAGGGCCATGATGACTTGACGTCGTCCCCACCTTCCTCACTACTTGCGTAGGCAGTCTGGCTAGAGTCCCCACCATTACGTGCTGGTAACTAACCACAGGGGTTGCGCTCGTTGCGGGACTTAACCCAACACCTCACGGCACGAGCTGACGACAGCCATGCAGCACCTTCTACCGCGCCCCGAAGGGACTCCCTGTTTCCAGAGATAGCACGGCAAATTTAGCCCAGGTAAGGTTCCTCGCGTTGCATCGAATTAAGCCACATGCTCCACCGCTTGTGCGGGCCCCCGTCAATTCCTTTGAGTTTCATCGTTGCCGACGTACTCCCCAGGTGGCATACTTAATGCGTTAACTGCAGCACTGACCCAACAGGGCCAACACCTAGTATGCATCGTTTACGGCGTGGACTACCAGGGTATCTAATCCTGTTCGCTCCCCACGCTTTCGTGCCTCAGCGTCAGTTGTAGACCAGCAGGCCGCCTTCGCCACTGATGTTCTTCGTAATATCTATGCATTTCACCGCTACACTACGAATTCCACCTGCCTCTTCTACACTCAAGACGCCCAGTATCCAAGGCCATTTTACCGTTAAGCGGCAAGATTTCACCTCAGACTTAGACGCCCGCCTACGCACCCTTTACACCCAATGATTCCGGACAACGCTTGCACCCTCCGTATTACCGCGGCTGCTGGCACGGAGTTAGCCGGTGCTTATTCATCAGGTACCGTCACACCAAGTCGAAACTCGGCCGTTCTTCCCTGATAAAAGTCGTTTACAACCCATAGGGCCGTCTTCCGACACGCGGCGTGGCTGCGTCAGGCTTTCGCCCATTGCGCAAGATTCCTCACTGCTGCCCTCCGTAGAGGTCTGGGCCGTGTCTCAGTCCCAGTGTGGGGGATCATCCTCTCAGACCCCCTAGCTATCATCGCCTTGGTGAGCCGTTACCTCACCAACTAACTAATAGCACGCAGACCCATCTTCAACCGCCCGAAGGCTTTAACAACTGTGGCCATGCGGCCCCGCTGCATTATGCGGTATTAGCACCACTTTCGCAGTGTTATCCCCCAGTTAAAGGCAGGTTATCTACGCGTTACTCACCCGTTCGCCAGTCTCCAGCAGAAGCAAGCTCCCACCTTCTCCTTCGACTTGCATGTGTTAAGCCCGCCGCCAGCGTTCGTCCTGAGCCAGGATCAAACTCTCCATTGTAAATTATAAAATATATATACTCTGTGAGCTCGACCCTACGCTTCCTCAATCTTCAAAAGAATATCAAGCTTATTTAAGCTCGCACAAACAATCTGTTTTATGCTTCATTATGTCAAAAAACATTTACTGTCTGAGATAAAAAAAGCTGATCTAAAACTTTGTTTTTGATCAGCGATTTCGTTCCGTTGACAGGATTAAAAAGGTTCGGAGGCGCACCCCATAAAGGCAAACTTTTTTTCAAAAAAATTCTCTCTTTTTTAAAAGCCAGCCCATCGTTTTTAACAAAGTAATTAATCCCATCAACTTAGAAGAATTAAGATATGTGATACTATTTCAAGCACCCTCTCCTAATGTGCCCTAATCGTTATTTAAAGCGACCGGATCTTCTTCAAAGTCTTTAAACAACTTAACTCCTACATACATAAGTGGAGTATCGATGAGCGCGAAGGCAAATTTGAAGAGGTAAGAATTGATGATGAGGATGATTACCGCACCTACCGAATCTATTTCAGGCCCAAAGTTATTGGCTAAATATAATATGGTAATAATGGCTGTTGAATCTACTAGTTGGCTAACAGTTGTTGATGCATTATTACGAAGCCATAAATGTTTTCCGTTTGTGAGTTTCTTCCAGAAATGGAATAACCGAACATCCACACTTTGAGCGATTAAATAAGCAATCATACTTGCAATCACATTGCCAACCATAAATTCGTAAACCCCATCGAACAATTGGAGCCCACCACTTACTCCGGCAGCATTGGGTAAATGGAAATTGATGGTCATAAGCATCAACATAAAACAGTTCATTGCAAAACCGATCCAAACAACAAGCTGTGCTTTTTTGCGCCCAAACAACTCTGAGATAAGATCGGTTGCTAAAAAGGTGAATGGATATGCAATGAGGCCGGCAGGTACGATCATTGAATACACAGATCCATCGCGTACAAGTTCTGGAGTAATTGCCAGCATCCAACTGGGCAAATTGAGACTAAATATGGTAACAAACTTTGTGGTACCAATTACATTACCCAGTACTAATGAAGTAAGAAAAATCCCGGTGAGTGTTAAGAATAAAGCGTCGCGCTTATGATTCATTTTATTTTTTGAAACGAGTTTACAAATTGAACCGAATGAAACAAAATATGGTTACATCAGTCGAACGAACTGCAATTTGCAGGTGTTAGTTCAATTCTAAATTATTCAAACTATGGACGCAGATCATATCAACAAGAAAATAGAGATTACCTGGGCAGCGGTTGACATATATCAGGATAAAGGAAGAGTATCGATTCCTGATCTGGTACAAGCCACCAAACTATCGGCCACAGAGATTTATGAGTTATTTCCTAATAAGAAAGCAATTCTAGCTTATTTCTACCCCGCATTAGTGATGCAATATTGGGCCATGATTGATGAAATTGAAGACTTTGAAAATTATTCGATCAGCGAGAAGTTTTCGAACTTTATTTACACCATGTTCGATTTGATGGCAGAACGCGAACACTTTGTGAAGGATACATTCGACAAACTAGTTTTTCGAAAAGGATCTTCTTCAGATTTCCACGAAGAGACCACTACCTTGTTTAAAGAATTTCTTACCACCGATGGCAATATTGCCGTGAGTGCCGGTTTCTTTATGGGTGATACTTACTATAAAATTCTTGCCTCACAGTATTTATTTCTGATCAAGTATTGGTTAAATGATACCTCCGACAATAAAGAGCGCACCCTAGCTTTATCTGATAAGCTTGCTTCACTTTTTGAAGAGATTGTTTACAACAAATCGCTCGACAAAGGCTTCGACCTCATCAAATTTATATTTGGTGGGAAAGACTTCGAGAGTTGGCTGCCGAAACTAGATGATTGGAACTGTTCCTCATCCAAGAAAAAGAAAAAAGATAACACCGAAACTAACATTGAAATAGAGAGTGAAGATGAGTGATTTCCCATCATCAAAGTTTGAGAGAAGTAAAATTATTGCGAAAACAGGTTTAAAAGTTGGCACCAATTATGCCCAGCGATATCTAAAGAAAAAAGTGCTGGGTAGGAATGGGGATGACAAGAATTTCCATAAAGAAAATGCCAACGAAGTATTTAAAGAATTTACCAAGTTAAGAGGAACGGCGTTAAAAATTGCTCAAGGAATGAGCATGGATCAGGGGTTCTTGCCCGAAGAATTTGCCGAAGTAATGACTCAGGCTCAATACTCTGTACCTCCTATCAACAAAGCATTGGTACGAACCATTATTAAAAGAGAATTGGGCGATTACCCAGAAAAGATTTTCGCGAAATTTGATGCCGAGGCATTTGCTGCGGCATCCATTGGTCAGGTGCATAAGGCAGAGTTGAAAGATGGCCGTAAAGTGGCGGTTAAAATACAGTACCCTAATGTTCGAGAAACTATTGATTCTGATATGGCTGTAGCCAAACAATTGGCTAAGCGAATTATCAAAAAAGGATCTGACATTGACCCATATTTCAATGAAATCAGAGATACCCTACTCGAGGAAACTGATTATATAAATGAGGGTGCTCAAATTGATGAATTCAGAAAGCGATTCGGATCGGATACCATAATAATTCCGGAGTGGATACAAGAGTACAGCACAGAGAAAGTGCTAACTATGACTTTTATCGAAGGCAGGCACATGGGTGATTTCTTGAAAGAGGACCCAAGTCAGGAAGAGCGGAATCATTTTGGTCAACTTATTTGGAATTTCTTTCATGAAGAGATACGCGTAGGTGGCGCCGTTCATGCCGACACGCATCCCGGAAACTTTTTATTCACCTACGACGGCAAACTTGGCGTGATTGATTTCGGCTGCGTGAAGCTGTTCCCTGACGAGTTTTTCAAAAACTACCTGAAATTGTTGCCTACTCACCTTGCCGACGACCAAGATGCTATTCGCGATTTGTACATCAAGTTGGATGTGATAAATCCATCCGCCAAAGAACAAGAGCGTGAATTGGAGTATTATCATTTTGCCAAAAACTACGGCATTATGTTTTCGAAACCCTATCGTTACGACAGCTTTAACTTCGATAATCCGGCCTACGATGCCGAAATCAGGCATTTCACAAAAGAAGCCCCATTATCAAACGAACTGCGCGGTTCGAAGCACTTTCTTTACACCAGCCGAGTACATACAGGTTTGTACAGCATCCTAATTAAGATGGGTGCCAAAATTGATACTACTTGGGCGAAAAACGTTCTTTCGGAGTTACTTGATATGGAATTTGAGCAATTCAAAGAGCCAGAGGTTATTTACGAATAATCACAAAGCCATTTACGTTCTTTGATACCCAATAAATTTGCTCAAGCCTTGGGCTTTGCCTACTATGGCAACTTCAATGAATTAGCATTACAGTGAGCAATTTCAGAGCGTTAATTTTTATTATTTGTTTGATAGGGGCTTCCATTTCTGCTGAATTTCTGTACGGACAGGAACAAGAAAAAAGAATACTACAAGCTGAACTGGTTGAACTTTCGATGGTAAAGTTCGGCATATTCAGTGTTGATGAATGGGAGCAGCAAATATCAGAGATTATAGTAAAGCGGCTGAATGAGTTTAAGCTCGAAGAAAACAAAGAAAGCGAGCTGCGTGATCAAATCGAAGAATTTTTGCATCAGGCTATCGATAAGCTTGAAGAAAGTTTTAACGATAAAAACTCGGGTAGCATAGGTGGTGTATTTAAACGAGGTGTTGCCAATCTAACAGACGTTTTTGGTGTGATGCGCGAAGACATTCCACTTATCACCGAAAGCATCATTGCATTTATTAAAGATCCGCAAAACAAAGAACTAGCTCGGGATTTCTTATTAGACAAACTGGAGGAGTATTCAGAAGAAACATTTTCTGAGATCGATTACTCAGTTTACAATACAATATTGGAAAAGCATGGTTCGGATGAAAAAAACGAAGCTAGAGAAATAATTTCATCCAAAATAGAAACGCTCGAAAGCAAGCAGACGGTGTTTATTTTTACGGTTTTTGGATGCGCATTGTTGGTGTTATTAACCGTCATGTTTTCCGGCTCATTTGCCAATTTCGAGTTCATGATACTCACAATATTTTGCTCAGTTTTTCTAGCGGTGGGTTTGCTTTTACCGATGATTAATATCGATGCAAGAATAGCCAGTATGGAAATTATGCTGATGGGAGAAACGATTCGATTTACTGATCAGATTTTATACTTCAAAAGCAAAAGTATTCTTGAAGTGGTTTGGGTAATGCTTCAGGATGGCAAAACTGATGTAATGGCGGTTGGGATACTGGTATTTTCGTTTAGCGTTTTATTTCCGGTCTCAAAATTGAGTACCTCCCTTATTTATGTGTACTCAGAAAAACTACGCTCTAATTCTGTTATCAAATTTTTGGTATTTAAAACAGCGAAATGGTCGATGGCGGATGTGATGGTTGTTGCCATTTTTATGGCTTACATTGGTTTTTCGGGCATTATTTCTTCCCAATTACAGGATTTAGAAAACATCACCGATTATGTAGAGTTAGTAACAACTAATGCCTCAAGCCTGCAAATTGGCTTTTACTTATTTACTACCTTTGCTTTGTTGAGCTTGTTGGTTTCTCATAAAATGCAGTTTTCGAAGAGATCGAGTGCTTAATCAACTTAGTTTCATTTTCTCAAAATTCTATTGGAGATAGTGAGTTGAAATAGATCGAATGTTAAGTCTTGTTCAAAACACACTAATATCAGTGTTGCAATCTTTCGAGTTTAATCCTGCATTTATTTTTTTTGCTATTCTAAATCACTTTTTTCCCAAAGGGACGGGTAAGAATTTCGTTTTACCTATAAAAAGTTTGTAAGGAACTATTTTTTCAAAGCTCTTACATAATAAAAAAGTTCATGCACCAACTAGACGATACAACTCAATTAAACACTACAAAGGTACAACCCGAAAAGATTCTAAAAGAAGTATTCGGCTACTCGGAATTCCGTTCACTTCAAAAAGAGATTATTCATCAGGTACTGCAAAAAAGAGATACCCTTGCCATTATGCCCACAGGTGGCGGTAAATCGCTCTGCTATCAGATTCCCGCACTTATTTTTGATGGGCTAACTATTGTCATCTCTCCCCTAATCTCGCTCATGAAGGATCAGGTAGATCAGCTTAAGGCTTATGGGGTATCTGCCTCTTATTTAAACAGTTCTTTACTGCCCCAAGACTATGAGGCTGCATTGGAGCAAATCCAGCTAAATAACCTAGACTTATTGTATTTAGCACCGGAAACGTTACTAAAAGATAGGGTTCTGAAGATTCTACTTCATTCGGATGTAGATTGTATCGCCATTGATGAAGCACATTGTATTTCGGAATGGGGGCACGATTTCAGACCGGAATACCGCCAACTATCTGCGGTAACAAAACGGTTCGAGAATGCCGTAACGTTGGCATTAACCGCTACTGCCACTCCTCGGGTACAAAAAGATATTGCTCAATCGCTAGAACTGTCTGATGCGCAAACATTTGTTGCCAGTTTCAATAGAAAAAATCTTTATTTGGATATAGTTTCCAAAAGTAATCCTCTGCAACAAACTATTGATTTTATACACCTTCATAAAAACGAATCAGGGGTTATTTATTGCTTTTCCAGAAAACAAGTGGATGAACTTTATCAGGATTTAAATGCTAATGGGTTTAATGCACTTCCTTATCACGCCGGTCTTTCAGAAACCGAGCGTACAAAAAATCAAGAAGCATTCATTAAAGATGAAGTAGACATTGTAGTAGCTACCATCGCTTTCGGTATGGGCATCGACAAACCGGATGTTCGATTTGTAGTGCATTATGATATGCCCAAAAATATAGAGTCATATTATCAACAAATCGGGCGCGCCGGACGTGACGGTTTACAAGCTCATTGCTTATTTCTTTTTGGATACGGTGATGCAAACAAAATCCGTTATTTCATAGGTCAAAAAGAGGGGCAAGAACGGCAAATTGCTGAAGATCACTTGCAGCAGCTAATTGCTTTTGCAGAATCCTATCAATGTAGAAGAATCAAATTATTGGAATACTTTGGCGAACAACACAGTGATCAAAATTGTGGAATGTGTGATGTTTGCACGGGTGATATCCCTCAGAAGTCTGACATCACCATTTCTGCACAAAAATTTCTTTCTACTATTGTTCGAACGGATCAGCGTTTCGGATATCATCACATCATACACATTCTACGGGGTTCACGTCGTAAACAAGTGCTGGCTCTTAATCATAATAAACTTTCCACATTTGGGATTGGAAAGGCGGTTAGTACACAAGAATGGAAACAGATTTACCGCGAGTTGTTAAAACAACAAGTAATTGTTCGGGATACGGAATTTAAAAGCCTAAAACTAACCCCAAAGGCCAAAGAGATTTTAGTTGGCGATCAAAAAATCTATGGTATAATCGATGAGCCAACAGTTAATGAGAGAGTTAAAGCCTCTAGATCCGAGATCGAATCGTTGAATTTCAATAGCGATTTATTCCAACTCTTAAGAGATAAACGATCAGAATTAGCACGATCTGAAGGGGTTGCTCCTTTTATCATTTTCGGGGATAGAACTTTGATTGAAATGGCTTATTATTATCCACAAAGCATGCAAAGTGTACTTACTATACATGGAGTAGGCAAAGCAAAAGCCGAGAAATATGGAGAGGCATTTCTCAACGTGATCGTTGATTTTTGTGAGCAACATTCCTTGGGGGAACGAGCAAGGTCTGCGACTGTTAAAAGGGTCAGGGCAAAGAAAGTACTAAGCAAAAATAGCCGACCTTATGAAATTGGAAGATTGTACAATAAAGGCACTTCCATAACAGATATTGCCTCACAATTTGGAATTAAGGAGGGTACGGTTATTAGTAATCTGCTCAAATTTGTAAGAGCAGGTGAAAGTATTTCTCCAACTCAACTTTTGAACTACTCCAACCTTAGCAAGCAAACCATTTATGATGTTGAATTAGCATTTCAAAAGCATGGTTATGATTTACTTCGCCCGGTATTTGATGCCTTGAATGAACAAGTATCTTATGATGATTTACGGCTTATTCAATTGTATTATCTGGCAAAAACTAACTGATTCTTTCTAGTCTATAACCAAAAAGGCTCGCAGAATTAACTGCAAGCCTTCTTTTGTTTAAGAATCTACAGACTCTTATCAATCATCGATCGAGTTCAGATACTTATAGAATTCACTATTGGTAGAAATAATCAGTGATGTTTCGGTATCGATTGTTTTGGTGTACGCTTCCATGCTTTTTGTAAAGCTATACAAATCTCTGGAGGCCGAATTACGGTTATATGCATCATTGTAAATTGCGGCAGCTTCTGCATCGGCACGCCCTTTAATGGTCTCAGCCTCACGGAAAGCTTCCGATTGTATTCTTAACAATTCGCGCTCTTTCTCACCGTTAATACGCGACGCCTCTCCTTGTCCTTCTGATCGGAATTTATCGGCAATACGATTACGCTCAGAAATCATACGCTCATAAACTGTACGGCGAACTTCTTCGGCATAGTTAATACGCTTGAATCGAAAATCGAGGATTTCAATGCCTAAATCTGAAGCACGTTGGTTTGCTAAATCTACAATCTGATCTTGAATAGCACCGCGACCAACCGAGATCGTTTGCAAAGAATCTTCAGCAATATCTACCATTACCGCTTCTTGATTGGCTTCCCGGTTTGTACTTCGGATCAACTCTACCAAATCATGACCGGCTACGGCGTTTCGGGTTTCACCATCTAGAATATCATCTAAACGCGACTGAGCTCCTCGTTCGTTACCCAAGCGCTCGAAATATTTTAGCGGATCGGTGATTTGCCAGCGTGCGTAAGAATCCACAAAAATGAACACTTTATCTTTTGTTGGTACTTGATTTGGATCGCCATCCCATTCTAAATAACGCTTCTCAAAGTAATTCGCTCTTTGTAAAAACGGAACCTTGAAGTGTAATCCCGGCGTGGTAATTGCTTCGCCTTGAGGCTCACCAAACTGAGTGATGATAACCTGCTGTTTCTCGTTCACTATATACAGTGCCTGCGATGCAACCAAGGCAATCGCTCCTAAAATGATCAGAAAAAATATTCCTTTTACTTCTTTCATATTCTTAGCCCTTATTGATTGCTTCCTGTTGTTCTGCGCGCGCCATCCATCTGTAGTTGAAGCAGTGGAATAACTGAATTCCCTTCTTCATCTGTGATGATTTTCTGGCCCATTTTTGGCAATATTTCTTCCATTGTTTCAAGGAAAATTCGCCGCTTGGTTACTTCCGGAGCTTTGATGTACTCTTCATACAAATCGTTGAATCGTGATACTTCACCTTGTGCAGTATTTACACGATTAAGTGCATACCCTTCTGCCTGTTGTATGGTTTGTTGGGCCTCACCAGCTGCACGTGGAATTACACGATTGTAATCGGCGCGAGCTTGGTTAATCAATGTTTCGCGTTGTTGCTCGGCTTCGTTTACACCATTATAGGATGGTTTCACAGGATCTGGTGGATTGGCATCCTGTAGCACAACCTGCTCAATTTTTATTCCCATTTCATATTCGTTGGCAATATCCTGCAGGATAATTTCAACTTCTGATGCGACTTCAGCACGCCCAACAGTTAGCACTTCGTCTACCGTTCTATCGCCCACGATTTGTCTCATTGTTGCTTCCGAAATATCTCTTAGAGTTTCTTCAACATTGCGAACTTTGAAAAGGAAATTGTAGGGATTATCAATTCGAAACTGAATTACCCATTCTACATCTGCAAGATTTAGGTCGCCGGTAAGCATCAGCGATTCATCTTCATACCCTGCTTTGCGATAGCTTGTATTTACTCCGGCAGAGGTTGTTCGATATCCAAACTCTTGCTTGAGTTGACGTTGCACAGGCACAAATTCTACCTGATCGATAAAAGGGAATTTGAAGTTTAGTCCCGGCCGGGCTTCACTTACATACTCCCCAAAACGCGTGATTACGCCTACTTCTTCTGTTTCTACCGTAAATACGGATGAAAAAGCGGCTGCAACCACAACAAACCCGACAATAACAAGCCGGATATTTTGTGTAATCTTCTCAAACTGCGGTGGCAGGTTGAACTCTATATTTGGTTCTTGAGCCATAATTGATTGTTTATGTGTTGGTTGATAATGCCTGACCTAGGATACCCAAAGATCACGCCAAAAAAATCCCTTAGTGTTAAACTGACAGTAGTATTACACTTTTAAACAGATTACCGTTGTGTCGTCGGCCAATTTAAAACTACTGTATGTTTGCACAGTGCGCTTAATCTCTTGTGCAATCTCTTGTGCACTTAATAATTCGGTATCGATTTGTTCGAGTAAACGCGGTACTGCATCGAAACCAAAACGTTCGCCCTGTTCGTTCTCTGCTTCTGGTAAACCATCAGAATATAGCAGAAATACATCGCCCTTCTTTAATTTAAAAGTATGCTCACCATATACGGTATCCGGTTTAAAGCCTAAAGGCAGTTTTGGATCCGGAGTTTGAATGAAATCTGCTACCCCGTTTCTTTTAAGTAGGGGTTTGCAATGCCCGGCATTTGCAACAATCATTGTGCCCGAACTCATTTCATAGCGTGCAATGGCACATGTTATAAATGTACGTTTGTCGGTTCGGTTGTAAATGGGTTCTGCCACTTCGGTAAGAATTTTGTCCGGCATACTATACTTCATTTTTGCCAGTAATAGACCACTGGTAAATACAGCCGGCATAGCAGCTCTCATCGCTTTGCCCGACACATCCACTACAGCCATAGTAAGAGCATTTGGTTCGCCTTGTTCATCATTTGACAACACGTAATCGAAATAATCGCCTCCCACTTCATGCGAAGGTAAAAAGAATCCATACACATCTAATCCATCTGCTTTTGGTGGGTGTAAAGGCATCAACTGATATTGACTTTCTCTTGCTATTTCAATTTCCTTCTCAACCCGAAGTTGCTGTGCCAGCCGCGCCTGATATTCCGGAATATAATCTCCAATCTCCGAAACAGATACCCCGTATTTGTAGGCAACTATACCAAAAAACAGAATAGCTAAATGAATTCCACCCTGAATCCAACTAACTAAGGCATGATTTATACTTGGCGAGTTTAAATAAGGCATCACTAATATAACAGTTACAAATAGCCACCATGCTGTATTAGACGTAACAATTCCAAATTGCTGATAACTGTACATCAATACAGCAGACAGCATCAGGTAAATCACAAAATCATCGAAAAAGGTACCCGGAGTGCCCACTAAACGCCCCATTACTGTAATGAAAACGGCAGAGAATAGAATTGCAAAAACCAACGAGCCCCAATGATGCTTAATCCAGTGCTTACAAAAGCCATAAACAAACCCTACTTGTGCAAAACCAATGAGCCAGGTGGTGGTCCATGCCGACATATTGATAGTGAGTAACTTTGCTTTAATTACCGGTTCAGCAATACCGAACTGACTATCTGCCTGCAAAAAGAAAGTGTTTTGCGCATAAATCATCAATGCAAAAACTCCAAGCAACATACCGCCAAAAGCGAAGCCATGGATAAGCGCTAATCCGGTTTCACGCACAAAAAACTTTCGCTGCCATAACGTATCTACCAATTCTACTTGTCCGTTTCGTTGCGAGCGTGCAAAAGCCTCCCAACATATATAGGCCATAGCGCCATATACGCCAACTAACAGTCCGGAAATAAAATTGTTGAGGTTGATTTGTAACGAAGCCGAAGAACTCATGAATTCCCCATAAGCGCTATAATAAAACAATGTTCGCCAGCCAATATACCCCAGAGTTATAGTAATCAGAATTACCATTGCCCGACGCCACTCAACTTTCCCTTTAAAAATATTTCGTATGCCTATTGTAAAAATCAATATCGATAGTATGATGATAGCGCCAATAAATACAATAGCAAATGTGGTTAATGTTTCCTGTTCGTTTCTGATTAACGACTCCGGCTCTACATCATATTTTGCAGAAAAATCAACAAGCTCATACCCAAATTGAGTTCGTAGTTCACCATTAACTTCAGTTTCTACCACTTTCTGGCGTAGAACGATATTCAAAATATCTGGTGTTTGCACACCTGTTTTCGATTTCCATGAATACTGGAATTCAGGTGCTTCAACATCGTCTTCATTCTGTTGATTTGTACGACCGGTAGAAACTTCAATTTCAAGATCAGGAGCCACCAAACTTAGATCATCCATTGAATATTCTGCCAAATCATAGCCAAATACATCTCTTGCAATTTTTTCTGCAACTTCTTTAGCCGAACTACCCTGTATAAATGTGGGATTATATTCATCTTCCTTTGCATCAAAACGAATAACTTTTCCGGCATTTGATGTGCGAAACCTGATTTTACCCATCACATCATACGCACTCGACGGAGTTACAACCATAGCTGTCATCCCTTCCGGTTCGCCAATAATTCCAGTCCAGCTTTGTATATGCCCGCCATTCTTGTTTAAATCTGCGGGGGTAAGATTGTTGTTTACAGAATCTTTAAGTTCGTTTAAATAACTACCATGTTGTTCGAACATAACAGAAAGAGCCAACGAATCTAAAGAAAACCCAAGTTGTTGAGAGAGTATTCTGTACTCCGCACGCATTTCGTCAACGTCTTTTTTAATTGGACCACCGGCATTCATGTCGATTGATGAACGCAATATGGCGAATACAGCAATTCCAACAATTCCGCAAATAAGTATAATTTTAGTGGTGTTCTGCATTGATATAATATGCCCAAAAAATTGTGTAGAAATATCGAAGCCCCTACGTGAAATCCAAATTTAAGTTGCCGTTTTTTGAATTCAACAGCGAACGATAACTTTGTCTAACTCTTTATTTAAATTCTACCGCCACAAAACAATCCGATTAAACTAAACGTAGTAGTACCGTTTAAATATCCTTATTTGATACCGTGTATGCTTTTTAGATTATTTGTTTCTTTTTTTCTGCTTTGTCCTTTGATGACTTCAGTATCTGCACAGAGCCCTAAAACAAAGGCAACAGATCTTGATCTCATTTCTAAAGAAGCCTCCTCTATTTCTTCGCTTAGATCATTGATTATTCAACAAAACGGAGTGCTAATTCATGAAGAATATAATACCGGAAGAACTGCCACTAAAGATTTTAACATCAAATCGGCATCGAAAAGTATTATTGGCTTATTAACAGGCATTGCAGTGGAAGAAGGTTTTATCCCAACTATCGATGAACCCATTAGCCGTTATTTTGATGACTATTTTGAAGAAAATCCCGATCCCAAAAAAGAGAACATTACCATAAGAAATTTACTTTCAATGCAGGCTGGGTTACGTTCCACCAGTTCCGGCAATTATGGGGCGTGGGTACTAAGCAAGAATTGGGTTGAGTATGCATTAGATCAGGACTTTGTATCCGAAATTGATGGCAGAATGGTATACAGCACCGGAACCTCGCATCTGTTATCGGTAATTATTTCCAAAGCAAGCGGTATGAGCACAAAAGCGTTTGCCGAAAAGTACTTATTTGATCCGCTTGATATTCGAGTGGGAGGTTGGGATAGAGACCCACAGGGTTATTACATGGGCGGAAACAATATGGCGCTTTCTCCCAAAGATCTATTGAAAATTGGCCAGATGCTGATGGATGATGGTCGATGGGAAGGCAAACAAATCATCGCTCCGGCTTGGATAAAAGATTCTTTCAAAACCTATACCTATAGTAATTACAATCCCTATGGGTATGGCTATCAATGGTGGAATAAGGAAACATCGGGCTACACTACGTTTTTTGCCTGGGGTCATGGCGGGCAATACATCATGATGATCCCCGAACTCGATGCGGTTGTGGTGATCACTTCTTCGGTTACTAACACGAGCCGACGCAGAACTTATAAACGTCCGGTGTTCATTCTGCTTGAAGAACACATCATTCCATTTTTAGAAAACCAAGCAAACTCAAAAAGTTGATTTTCTTTTGGATTAAGTTCATTCTTAATCTTTATCACTGCTTTTGCTTTCCTTAAGTTTAGGTAAAAATCCATTTCCATTATGCAAGTACAGCGCCTTACACTCTTAATTTTAATTTTTGCTTGTTGTTTAAGTACTTCGGCAATTGCATTTCAAAGCTCGGCAGCTAATACCGACGGCTATTTATCCAATCCACGGCGCGCAGTACATACCTTTTTACATTGGCAGCAGCAAGGCCATCAAAATCTCGATCGTGTGATTTTACCCATGCAATTGAGCGATGGGAATAAAGAAGAAAAAGTTGAACTTGCCACCGAACTTCGCAAAGTGTTAGATGCTCGTGGTCTGTTGGTTGTGTATGAAAACATCCCCAATAACCCCGCCTACACCGACAGTCTGTCCGGGCTCAACCAATATATTTTGTTTGATGAGCTCCCAGAGGTATATCTGGTGAAACGTGATAATAAATGGGTGTTCTCGGAAGCTACCATCGAACAGATTCCAATCCTTTACCGCGATACCTTTAACTCTTTAGTTGAAGCATTGCTGGATAAACTCCCTGAATGGGCGAATAAAGAATGGTTTGGTGTCGAAATCTGGCAATATTTAGCGGTTTTGATGTGGCTGTTAATCGGTATGGTGTTGCGAAAGATCTTTGAGTTTGTACTCGATAATTACATCCGCCGAATCACTAAAAAAACCAAGTTCACTTGGGATGATGATCTCTTAGACGGCATTGAACGTCCTTCCGGGTTTATCTTTTTGATGGGCTTTTTTCTAGTCAGTTACACGAACCTGCAGCTTTCGGTTACGGTAAATCTGTATTTGTCTACTATCTTGGAAATCGCGTTGATGGTTGGTTTTGTGTGGCTGTTTTACAACCTGGCAGATGTTTTCGCAAAGTATATGACGGTAATTACCTCGCGCACCGAAAACACCCTCGATGACCAACTTGTGCCACTTATTCGAAAAACACTTCGCTTTTTTATTGTGGTGATGGGAGTGATTCTTATCCTACAAAACAACGGATATAACGTTGCATCGTTAATTGCGGGTCTGGGGATTGGTGGTTTAGCAGTAGCCCTTGCTGCAAAGGATACACTAGCTAATTTCTTTGGCTCCGTGACTATTTTTGTTGATAAACCTTTTCGTATTGGTGATTGGATAAAAGTTGGAAATGTTGAAGGTACTGTTGAGGAAGTGGGCTTTAGAACTACTCGTGTTCGTACTTTTTATAATTCACTTATTTCTGTTCCAAACTCCAACATTGCCACTACAGATATCGACAATCTGGGAATGCGAAAATACCGCCGATTCAGAACCATGCTTAACCTTACTTATTCTACCACACCTCTCCAAATGGAGGCCTTTGTAGAAGGGATTAAAGCCATCGTGAAAGCGAACTCACATTTTCGCCAAGATTATTTCGAAGTTCATTTTAATAATATGGGTGCCCATTCTTTGGATGTATTAGTGTATGTGTTTTTTGATGTGCCGGATTGGAGTACCGAATTACAACAGCGCCACAATTTCTTACTCGAGATTTTACGATTGGCGGATGAAGTGGGCGTTGAATTTGCGTTCCCAACTCAAACTCTACATGTCGATTCAGTTCATAGCAATGAACCCCGTAAAGTAGGTGAAGATAGAACCGAGGAAGAACTCGCTGCCGGAGTAACAGCTTTTGGTCCGGGAGGTGAAAAAGGTAACCCTCAAGGGATGCGAATTTTCAAGGATGGAAAAGAAATCGATTTTGGGGCTAAAACTTAATTTTTAAGCCGGCTCAAGCATCTCGTCCACAGCAATAGACAATTTATCTTCTGAAATCGGTTTTACCATAAACCCTGAATTTGGGATGGCCGCTGCTCTTTGTTTGTAGCGATAGTCAGAATTTCCGGTAATAAATAGAATGGGAACCTCAGAAAAAGCACGTATTCGTTCGGCAGCTTCTACACCGTCGATAGAACCTTCCAGCATAATATCCATGATTACAATATCCGGAGAATACTTTTTCACCAATCCTACCGCAGATTCGCCATCCCGCACTTCACCAAGCGTTTTAAACACCTTTTGTTTAAGATAATTCTGATACAACACCGACAAGATCAAATTATCCTCTACAATGATCGCCTTTTTCGATATTTCCATCCTGTACCCATTTTAGTTATAAAAAAACCCGATAAAAATATTATCGGGTTTATATACTAAAAAATAAGTAGTTAAAACGATTATTTTTCGGCTTCTTTTCCTGTAAAAGCTTCAAACACCATTTTTAAGTCGTTCGCTACATCCTGGCTGGTTCTACCTTCTATTCGATGGCGTGGAATCATTGCTTTGATTTCACCATCCACAAAATAGGCGAAAGATGGTGATGAAGGTGGAAACTCACTAAAATATGCACGTGCATGTGCCGTAGCTTCTTTATCCTGTCCAGCAAAAACAGTTACCATATGATCCGGTTTTGCTTCTGATTCTTCCAATGCAATCCCCAAACCCGGACGGGCATTACCGGCAGCACAACCGCATACCGAATTGATAGCGAGTAGCATCGTGCCTTTATATTCTTTCATCGCACGATCTACATCTTCCGGAGTCTTCAATTCTTCAACTCCGTATTTCGTTAATTCTTCCCTCATCCAAGAGGTGTCGGGTCCCATTCCAAATCCAAATTGCATAATAGTTGCTCCTTATAGGTTTACTCTAAAGTTAAAATAGTATTGTATCAGTTGCATGATCAAAAAGACGAACGACTTACGACAACAGACCGACGAAACTCAGAATCCACAATTATCGGTTTCTTCACTTACGTAATTATTACTCGAACGCTTTTTAATTGCATTCTACATTGCAAGTATTTTAGTTGATAATTTTTCTGATTCAGCGTATAGCCTTTCAAAAGCTGAACGATCGTGATAGTTATTCTCATAAATTAAGATTAAGCATGCTACAACTCCATTAATGACCGATGTGCATATCCTAAAAATCTTAACTGTTCAGGATCATTTTGAGAAGTTTATCCCTCAGCAATATTTAGTGCAATTGACGTTGAAGCACGACGAATTTGTGAACTTAAATTAAATTTTTCCTCTTTCGGCAATTCATAGACCAAACTATAAACTTTTTGGTAAGCTGCTTTGCAAGTTGCCAAATTTTAAGGTTCTCAAATTTAAATGCTATTCTTATAGCTCCATTAATACGAACGACCGTAGGTTTCTACAGTCGTTCGTCGTACGTCATTCGTCGTAAATCTTACGTCGTTTTACTTCGCAGCGGCGTAGTACTCACCTACTTTATTCCAATCAACCACATTCCAAAATGCAGAAATGTAATCTGGGCGGCGGTTCTGATAATTTAGATAATAGGCGTGCTCCCAAACATCTAATCCAAGAATTGGAGTCATACCTTCCATAATTGGGCTATCTTGATTGGCCGTAGAATGAACATTTAAATTTCCATCTGCATCAACACTTAACCATGCCCAACCAGAACCAAATCGTGTAGCTGCAGCATTAGAAAATGCTTCCTTAAATTGGTCGAATGATCCAAAAGTATCATCAATTGCTTTTGCAAGTTCGCCATCAGGATTTCCGCCACCATTTGGCGAAAGAATTGTCCAGAATAACGAGTGGTTAGCATATCCGCCACCATTATTAATCACAGCTTGCACTTTATCGGTTGGCAATGCAGAGATATTCGATAACACATCTTCAATGTCTTTGTCGGCAAATTCGGTACCTTCTAACGCTGCATTCACTTTGCTGGTGTATCCGGCATGATGTTTTGAATGATGAATTTCCATTGTCCGAGCATCAAAATGAGGCTCTAGTGCATCGTAATCGTACGGTAAATCTGGTAATGTATAAGCCATGATTGTTTTTAAATTTTTAGGTTGATGTATCCAACAGTAGCATGTAATTCGAGTGAAAAACTCAGCTCGTTTCTGTTGGACAGCAATTAATTAACTCCATTTAAAATAACGAACCGCATCCAAAAAATCGTTCCACATCCGATACAAAGAATCTATATCGATGATAGGGAGGAGAAGAACAATTGAATTACGAATATTGAATAACGAATTACGATGTGCGATTTAGCTCATAGCTAAACATAGTGAATCGCTTTTGGCAAGCCTTCGGAATCATGTTCTACTTCTGCGGGAATGGTTTTAAGCCCTTTTTTCTCGGATTGCTTGGCGTAATATGCTAACACCATCGCATCCACAATATCATCTTCGCCAACATCAGCACGGCGGTATTCTTCTTTGATATCACGGAAGAAATCATCGGCAATGGGTTCTTGATCACGAAGTAACTCTAAGCGATGGCGAATCCCTTTTTTCAAATTCTTTTTCTGAAAAATCATCCCGCCATTTAATTTCTGAAATAGTAATTCAGGATGGGATTCGAGTACTGTACTTTTTAATGACTCGTTTTTACTGAGTATTGAATCAATGAGTTTAATTTTCGGAGTGATATTCCACGCCTGAAGTGACAGTTTTTTCTCAGTCCATTCAAAACTAGTCATGTTGGCTTCCGCATAACTCGGAGCTTCCAGAGCCGGACGAATTGGCGGACTAAATACCGAAGAAGCATAATCAGCGCCTAGTTCTTTACGGAGCAACCGATCACACTCGCGAGTGTATTCTTCATCTTCCAAACCAATGGGCATGTCAATAAAAATACGGTCGTACTCTTCAAATATGGAGGTTAAATCCTCGGTTTTATCAATTACTTGGTACTTTTCCTCTCCCTCGGTAAAACTGATTAGGATCCATCCTAATTTACAACCGTCGATACCCGCTGTTTTCACATGTACTCCATTTCTTTTGTTTGATGATTCAATGTAAGCCACTAAAGCACTAAATCACGAAAATAATTCACTCTGTTTTTGTCACTAAATACGAAAGCACAGATGATGATCTCACTAAACCATCGGTCAGACGAGAAATCCGTCAGACCGATGTATACAGCAATTTGCCAATTTTGTGGTTTTGTGTTTTCGTGGCTAAAACAACTACTTCACAATTCGTTTTAGGCTGATGTGTAACTCATCCAATTGATCTTTTTCAACCTCAGCCGGTGAATTATCCATCATACTTTGAGCCCGCTGATTTTTCGGAAAGGCGATTACATCACGTAAACTTCCCGCGCCGGTCAGCAACATTACAATACGATCTAAACCGAGTGCAATACCACCATGTGGAGGTGCGCCATACTTAAAAGCATCGAGTAAAAATCCGAATTTCTCTTCCGCTTCTTCCTGCCCAATTCCAAGCAGTTTAAACATTTGTTCTTGTACCTTTCGATTGTGGATACGAATCGATCCCCCACCAATCTCGGAACCGTTCATCACCAAATCGTAAGCGCGTGCTTTAACTGCAGCAGGATCAGATTCAAGTTTGTCCATGTCTTCCTCTTTTGGCGAAGTAAACGGATGATGCATTGCGTGATATCGTCGACTTTCTTCATCCCACTCTAATAATGGGAAATCAGTTACCCAAAGCAGATTAAATGCCTCTTTGTTAATCAATCCAAACTCCTCGCCCACCATTAAACGAAGTGCTCCAAGTTGCTCTAAAACCGATGGCTTTGGTCCTGCCAATAAGAAGACAAGATCGCCTGTTTTTGCTCCGGATGCTTCCACCATTTGATCCACAATTTCCGGAGTAAGGAATTTAGCTACCGAACAAAGCACGCCGCTTTCCTGCATTTTGATGTAAATCAAACCGCCTGCTCCGGTTTCTTTTTTCACACGCTCGGTCCAGCGGTCGATTGCGCCACGCCCCATTTCACCTTGTCCTGGAATGGTTATCCCTACAACAGCGCCGCCATTTTTAACGGTGTTTGAGAATACTTTGAATTCCGCATCCTTTACAATATCAGAGAAATCCACAAACTCGAGACCAAAACGAGTGTCCGGTTTGTCCGAGCCATAGGTACTCATGGCATCATCGTAGGTCATTCGGGGAAAGGGAGTTTCAATTTCTAACCCGATCGTTTCTTTAAAAATATTTTTGATGAGGCCTTCGTGCATTTCGAAAATGGCTTCCTCATCCACAAAACTCATTTCCACATCGATCTGGGTAAATTCAGGCTGGCGATCTGCACGTAAATCCTCATCTCGAAAACATTTTGTAATCTGGAAATATCGATCATATCCCGAAACCATCAACAACTGCTTGTAGGTTTGAGGAGATTGAGGCAATGCAAAGAACTTACCCGGATTCACACGACTTGGCACCAGGTAATCGCGCGCGCCTTCCGGCGTACTCTTCATCAACACCGGAGTTTCTACTTCGGCAAAATCATGCGTATGATAAAAAGCACGCACTGCCTGATATGTTTTTGAACGCAACATCAGCTTTTCCTGCATCTCTGGTCGGCGAAGATCCAGGTAACGATATCGCAAACGTACCTCTTCGTTAGTAGCGATACCATCTTTTATTTCGAACGGTGGAGTATCTGCTTCTGAGTAAATCTCGAGCTCGGTTACTTCAATTTCGATTTCCCCGGTAGTTAGATTGGGGTTTTTATTTTCATCACCTCGAGCAATCACTTTTCCTTTAATGCCAATCACGTACTCTGCGCGTAGTTTTTCCGCTTTGGCATGTAGCGTCTCATCCGTTTCTGTAAAAATAATTTGGGTAATGCCGTAGCGATCGCGCAAATCTATAAAAATTACACCGCCTAAATCTCTGCGGGGACCAACCCAGCCATTTAGAATTACTTCTTCCCCGATGTTACTGGCGGTAATCTCGCCACAAGTATGTGTTCTTTTAAAAGTCATGATAAATATTCGATGAATCGTCGAGTGATTAACGATGTTGAAAGGCGCTGAAAATACACAACTATATAACGAATCGCTTGTTTGAGTGCATTTATACTAAGTTTTTTTCCATTAACTAGTTGCAATCACTTCGAGTATGAAATATAATTTTTGTAGCATTCGTCTTTTTTTAGCTACATTGGACGTCCATCTACGCAAATTGTAATTCATTTTGAGCCTGGGGAGGTCTCAAATGGGCACAATCAAAACGATTGTTGCGGACGGCAACGAAATTTTTCGGCATGGGCTTAGTTCCATATTACGCGATGCAAACTTTAAAGTGTGTAGCGAAGTAGATAATGGTGCCTTGATTTTAACCGCTTTTGAAAGTGTAAAGCCGGATTTATGTGTACTCTCGTTCGAGATGCCGGAGATTAATGGGATTCAACTTGCCAATAAAATGATTGCTCGTTTTCCCGAGGCAAAAATACTAATGCTTACGGATTCTGATGCAGACGAAGTTCTCAATCAATTCTTAGATTCAGGTGCGCAGGGGCTTTTACTAAAATCAGCTCATCGCATAGAGCTTATAGATGCAGCTACAAAAGTAGCCGGTGGCGAAAACTTTCTGGGTAAACAATTCTCTCACATGATGACCCGCGAGTATATGCGTCTTGCTAAAATGCGGAAATCCAAAAAACATGTCACGGTACGCGAACGCGAGGTATTAGGTCTTTTGGTAGATGGACTCACCAGCACCGAAATTGCCGACAAACTTTTTATTAGCCCACGAACGGTAGATAAGCACCGTACGAATCTCTTAAAAAAATTAGGGTTAAAGAATACGCCAGCTCTCGTTCGATACGCGTTGGAAAACAAACATTTGGTTTGATTTCTTGTCATTTCACAGCAACTACGTATTTATACGTACATAAATTACGTAAAAGCCACCATTGAGCAAGCCGTTTCAATCACTTAGCTTGAGAGTGCAAATGGGGTAATAGCCGTCTGTAGATGATATTAGCCGACCAACATTGAGTTGTGGTCGGCTTTTTTTATTCACCTATTTTATTGTTGTACTTTGCGATTCAGCTGCCATCACTTTCCAATCTTGATTTAAGTGATCAACCCAACCCTTTATTTCAGCCAATAATTATTTAGTGCCCCTTAATAATTCCGATATTTTAAAGCTATACTTCTAGTTCACCATCAAATAAACTCATTTAAATTGATATACAAATATTTACTCGGTCTTCTTGTTTTTTCTTTTTTGATATCATCATGTACACAAACATCAAATACTGATATCGATGAGAATATCTCCTCCCAATTTGATGAAAGCACACAACAATTCTGGAACAAGCTTTCATCACTTTGCGGCAAAGCATTCCAAGGTGAACTGGTTACAGATCCTGTAGAAGGTTTTTCAGATAAAAAATTGGTTATGCATGTACTACATTGTGATGAAAACCAAATTTTAGTGCCGTTTAATGTAGGCGAAAATCGATCTCGCACATGGATTTTCACAAGAAAGAACAATCGACTTGAGCTAAAACATGATCACAGAATGGAAGATGGGAGCGACGATGAAATCACCATGTATGGCGGTACTTCCACCAATGCAGGAACAGCAAATATGCAGCTCTTTCCTGCCGATCAGGAGACTCTCGATAATATCCCTTACGCCTTTTCGAATGTGTGGTGGGTTACAGTGAGTGACAGTGTGTATTCCTACAATCTTCGGCGAATCGGTAGATCTAGTGTGTTTACCGTTGAATTCGATTTGACTCAAGACGTAATTACACCCGAACCTTCGTGGGGATGGGAAAACTTCGGGAAATAAGCTAGTCTGTCCTAGAGCAACTCTAGCGATAAATACATTATTTTTAAGTTGATTATTGTTAGATTCATGCATGCGCATTCTATTCATTTTAATATTAGCTTTTCCCTTTACACTTCAGGCCCAACAAGGGTTTGTACAGGTCACAACCAATCTTGATAATTTTTATTTGGTTGCTAATCACAATTATGAGGGAGTAAAGCTATATCAAAGAGGCGATAAAATACCGCTCGAAGTTGGGTTTAATCATGTTCGGTTAGTTTGGGAGGGCATGAATGACTTTGAGCAAGTTATTTTGATACAAGAAGATCAGGTTTTTGAACTCCGGCCTGTTATCGATTTTCAGAAAAACCCAAAAAAAACATCTCTTGAGGTCATAACCAACTACCGAAATCTCACTATCTACTCTGATAAAGAATCTGAGATATATATTAATGACACCTTGCTGGGTACCGGCTTTGTGAAAGGAATGTTAAACCCGGGTGTGTATCGCTTAAAAATGGTTCATCCTGATGAAGGGTCACTGGAAAAAGAATTGATTGTAAGTTCTGTAAAACACAACGAAATATTCAGATTTAATAAAGACCCGGATCAAATCCCTAAAGTAGTTAAGTTTGTACCCGGTGGTGGCTTCTATGCTAATGGTGAACCTGGAAAAGCTGTATTAACCCTGATGGGTACCTCCATGCTTTTTTTTAATGTATGGGTTCAAAACAGATCCTACGAAAGGGCATCTAACAGATACGATGAGCTAGTTGTTAACTACAGAAATGAGAGAAGGCAGGATCGAATTCCAGCGCTTCGAAATGAAATAAATGCTCAGCTCAAAACGCTGGATAATCGTTCACTTAAATTAAATATCTCCTATTTAACCGCTGGTTTATTTTACGCTTACACAACCTTTCGTGGTTTTAAGAAACCTAAAAATGGATTTGGGTTATTACGTGAAAGTGACAAACAAAATATCAGACTCACTCATCAAGAAAATTTCGGCGTTTCTACTGCCGCAATTAAGTATACCCGGAACTTTCGATGAAAAACACTGTCTTCTGCATCATCTTACTTTCCTCAATCTTTGGCTGTAAGCAAACGCCTACGTTTGTAGATGATAATCCTGTAGATTCAAATTCTCCCTTCTACTCAGTGCCGGCCCCACATTCACCTAGTTTAAGGTTTGAAGTAGCAGATTCAACGTACATACTTAATTGGGGTCTACCTACAACTAAATATTCTAAAACGAGAGTCGACCGATATGATCCAAAAACGGATTCTTTTTCACCCCACTTTTACGTCAATAACACGGTAGATTCTTTAGCCTACCAACCTGAGCATCAATACATCAAGGAGCAAGTTAAAATCTTCAATGTATTTGAAACCGCTACTGGTGACACATTGGTCTCACCAATTCAAGAGCTTACTCATCGCCAATCCAACATCGAGTTTAGTGCACTTTTGAATGCGAATAGCCAGGTTACTCTAACATGGAATCATGAAATCATTGCCGAAAACGCAAAAGTAGTCATCGTTCGTAGGCAAGATCGTACAGATCAGGAGATTGCTCGTTTACCTGTGCAAGACTCCACCTATACCGATCCAAACCCGGTAGATATTCTCACTATTACCGAATACAAACTGTATGCAGTAGACGATTTCTATCAAACACCTACAGAACTGATCACCATTGGGCAAGATGGAGTAAAACCGGTTGATAGGGTTGATTTAGTGAATGACGACACAAACAGGCTTTTGTTGGAAATTGAAACTGATATTGAGTCTAAATCTGATTCAATTCTGATTGTTCTGGAATCAACAATAACTGGAGAGACATTTATTAAGCGTCAAGAAACACATTATACAGGAATCAACGTAGTTCAATTCAATGAAATAGAAGGTGAACTAGCACCGTACAATTTAAATGTTTATAACCGTTTATATGGGGTTTCTTCGGCTCCTTATTCCACTATTCTACACAGTGAAGTAATATTTGAAAAACCAATTAAGACCAACCTATCCACAACAATTAACAAAGACTTTCTCTTTATAGTAAACAATGGCGAGTCGCTCGCTTACTTAAATGTATCACCCGAAGAACCTCGTGTAGCTACACCTACATTACTCAGCTTAGAAACCGGAACTATTACACATAGTTTTAGTGGCGACACAGCATCATCTACGTTAGAGTATGTGGAATCAACAAATACTTTATATGCAAATCAGCCGGAAGGATTATTGGTGATGGATTTAAATACCAACGATGAACGAATCATTGAGCGTCCCAGCGCTTTATTAAATTCATATATGCTACATGTTGACAATAATAGTATCGCCTACATGTATAATACACGCTACTATGTAGCTTTGTTTGATCTTAAATCAGAAACCCAAATAGGAATTTTGGAGACACCTGAGCCTCGAATACTCTTAGCAGCAGATAAACAACACTTATTTGCTTACACTTATGCTGAAGAGTATTACGATGTATATCGAACCTCAGATCATGCTATTCTTTATTCAAGTTCTGATAAAATTGATTCCCTTCAAATTCTACCGTATGTATTCTTTGGTGACGATGAGATGCTATTATGGTCTAAATATTTTGGGTTATATCATTTAGATTTAAACAATCTCGAATACCAATATATCAGTGATAATCCTGCATATGGTAATAATAATTTTCATGGCTTTTACAATGCACAAAACAGAAAATTTTATTCCATATCCAGGCAACACAATTATAATACCATGCTTAGTGTTTGGGATGTAGAATCAAAGAAGATCATACAAAACCTGGACATAACGAGTCATATACCAAGAGATACAGCAAAACAGACAAGATTAATTTACAGTTACCCGACTAACACATTGTATGCATTTACGAACTCTGCAATGTTTGAATTCCCAATAACCTACGAATGGTCTCTTGATGACTAACTAGTGTTAACACTTATTGCTACAAAACATAAAAAAGCCCAGCTCATTTCATTGAACCGGGCTTATAATATGTTAATGGTAGCGTGGGGCGGAGTAATCACCACCTCACAACCAAGCACAAAAAATAAGCCATTGAATCAATAAACCCTATTTAAAGATCATAATAGGGTTTTTTATTGCACAATGAAAAAGAAGGAATTACACAAAATGTTTTACCATTGTTTTACCCCTTATCAATTATAGCTATATTAATCGAAGTAATTTTGGTAACCATAACGGCGAAAACATGGCAACATCATTTCATTTATACCTAAAGAATAGGGTTAAAAGAAACGGCGAATATCCTATCTATTTACGGATCACGAATAACCGTAAACATAAATACCTTAGCACAGGAGTTTCTATCCTTCCAAATGATTGGAATGCTGATAAAGAAGAAGTGCGCCGGAGCCACGACAATTATAAAGCTCTCAACCAGACTTTAAAGGCAAAAATCAAAGAAGCTGAAAAGATTCAATCTGATTTGATTATTCACGGCCAGGAATCGGCAAAAGCTATAAAGGAACGTATTAAAAGTTCTCAAACAGCTGATTTATTCGAAATGGCCAAAGAGTTAGAGTCCACCTATTCGAAAACAAAAAAATATTACTCTTCAAGAACTTTAACAGGTCTGCTTAACAAACTTACTGAATTTGAAGGGGAATCAGCATTACCATTTAGTAAGATTGATGCAAGCTACTTACAAAGATTTGAAGACTATTTAAGGAACGAACACGGCAATAAGGACTCAACCATTAATAAGAAGTTTGAGCCGCTTAGAAAGCTAATTTTAATGGCGCTTCAAAGGCGTTTAATCCCTATTGATCCTTTTATAGACTATACTGTTCCTACTAGAAAGAAAGCCACGACAAAAACTAAATTAACTATTGAGCAAATACGATCAATTGAGGCTTTAAATATCGAAGCAGATTCTTTTGAATGGCATGTAAGAAATGCATTCCTCTTTAGCTTTTACAGTGGTGGAATTAGGTTTGGTGACATTTGCTGCCTTACATGGGAAAATGTGAAGAATGGAAAGTTAAGCTATCAAATGAACAAGAATGAAAAGCCGTTCAGCTCTGAGTTAAATGAATACCAAATAAATATTTTAAGTTGCTACTCCGGCGCTGAAACTCATTTCATCTTTCCCTTTCTGAATAGCTATAAAAACTACTCCGATCCGGTTGCACTAAGAAAGGCCATCAATGCTCAAAATGTTAGAGCTAATGGTAAAAGCAATAAAGGAAAGGAAACAGGGCTAAAAAAGATTGCTAAACTAGCCGGTATAAAAGAGAACATTTCATTTCATGTATCACGTCATTCATTTGCACAATACGCCGTGTCTGATAAAGGATTAAGCATGTATGAAACAATGCAGGTTTTAAGACATAGCAAAATTGAAACTACTCAAAGATACTTGAAAGGCCTTGATGAAGAGCTTGCAAACAAAGCAATGAAAAAGGTGTTTTAATGAATATTGAAAAGCTCTTATCTGATAAACTGCCTTACCATATTCAAAACCTTGACAACTATTTGAAAAAGGTTCCTGAGTATAATCCACTTCCACATCACAAAATTAAACCCTACGTAGGATATTCCTTCATTTGGTTTTCTGCCGAAGAGTATTCGAAGCATTTAGAATTAAAAAATATTGTAGGATTTAATGAAGACTCGAGGACATACACTTTTATAAAGGGAAAGCCAATTTTTGATGTACATAAAGAGGAACAGTTATTTAATAAGTACATAAAGGATAGTTATGTTGATTTGAAAGAAATGTACAAAGACTTATCAGTTGACCTTTCTACCAAAAATATGGAGATCCATCGCTATATCGTTAGTCTTATAAAGAAGGCAAATCTTAATGGCTTTAATCTTGAGAAAAAAAACAGAACTACTTTTTCTGATAAAATAATTGATTGGCTTTATTCTGATTTTATGTATGAGTTACGACTTTCTGAATTTGACTCATCTTCTGATAATTATTTTAATTCTATGGCCGAAATTATAGTATTTCAGCGCCGGAAAGCTTCAGAAATAAACTATCGATTAAACTTAATTAGCTACTTATTACGATTAAAGAAAAACAAAGGGAATAATTCATTCAGTAATTTTTCAAAGTTCCTTGATGAAACCACCACTCTAAAAAATACTATCAAGCGAATGGATATTGTGTTAAAGGCAATAGATTTAAAAAAAGAAGGGATGTCAGTTATAGATGTTTTTGACTACATGAAAAAATGGCTTTTTGATGAATTGAATTTTACTAATGACGAGCTAAAGTATCACTTCGGTTTTGAGTTACACACTCACGATGAAGCCCATAATACTTTCAAAGATTTTGTGAATAGAGCATTTCGAAAATCACATTAATCTGAAATAAGACCAATTAAGACCAACTAAGACTGACGAGTCTTTTCCATCCGTTTATAATTCACCTAAACTGCTTTCGAACAGCAATTAAAGCTAAAAGAAATGCAGGCATACATACCTACCAAAAGTGATTTAAAAGAATTTATACGCCAAGCTGTAAAAGAAGAATTTAAATCTTCTATACCCCAAGCTATCCAAAGGGCGAATCGTAAAGAATGGCTTACCACTGATGAAGTAATGGAAGTACTTCAACTATCCAGACGCCAAATACAACATTTAAGAGACTCCGGTAAATTACCTTTTACTCAACATCGCAGAACCGTACGGTATAGGTATGATGATATTGAAGCTTATCTAAATAAAGGCTTTGTAGAAGCTGAGGTTAAGTAATGGGATCAAAAAAAGGCCATGCAACGGCGAAGAAGCATGACCTAAATTTTGGTAACCGGAAAACCGGCTGTACTAAATTAAGCTTTCAACAAAGCATGTGCAATGTTTCAAAAGACGGTAGGAATTTAGCTGTATTACTATCAATCCTTAAAAGCGGGATAGAAGCATATCATTTAATATTTAATGCCTTAGAAGCCGAA
Organism: Balneolaceae bacterium; assembly: GCA_965228545.1. Taxonomy (GTDB): domain Bacteria; phylum Bacteroidota; class Rhodothermia; order Balneolales; family Balneolaceae; genus HXMU1420-13. The sequence continues at coordinate 2,539,026 of OZ245822.1, read as the reverse complement.
TATTCTCCATTCTTTTTATCGGACTTTCAAGAGGGTTTTAACAAAGAAATGGAGAGTTACCGCAATGATTAATGAACTAAAAATTCCCGATGGAATTGATTTAAATACAATGAACCCCGATTCATGGTTTATACTTTCCGATCCACTAAAAGAACCCGTACCACCTCTGGAATTTATCGTTGAAGGCTATTGCGCAAAAGGCTTAATAACTGTTATTGGTGGAAGCGCTGGGAGCGGCAAATCATTATTCAATCAGGTTCTCTTTCAAAAGCGTAACGATGAGTTACTACCTACCAAACAAGGCAAAGCAATTTATTTTACAGGTGCAGATAGTTCAGAAATAGAACTCCGGCGCAGGGCAAAAGCCATTAAATCGAACAGAGGGCTTTACACCGTACCATTGCCAGAACATCTTTATTGTGTGGTAACTAATGAAACCTTTATCAATGAAGCTGAACAGCAAATTATACAAGGTGGATTCGATACTGTCATATTTGATACGATCGCTGATTTTCATGACGGCAATCTTTATGAAGCTGAAAAGGCTAATATTACAATGCAACGTTTCACACGTTTAGCCCGATCCACGAACACAGCTATAATTTTAATTACTCATACCCGCAAAGGCTCAAAGATTAAATCAAAGTATAATGTTGAGGATATTTCGGACTCTCGAATATTCACTACTAAAGCTGATTTTGTTTTTGGATTGAAGAGTGAATACCAATCGGACAAATCTAATCTCATTGAGCTGCAGTGCATCAAAAGCCGGAGTGCTGAAGCAATACCACCCCTAAGAGCTTCGATTTACTTTGATAGTTTAATGAGTCAATTAAAAATTTCAAGATCGGATAGGCAGTTCTCAGAGGAGTTAGAAGCACATTCGAAAGACGAACAGCGGTTGCATAAAATAAATGAAGTTGGAAAGCTAATCTCTGAAGGCCATTCAGTTAGAGATATTGCCAGTTTAGTTGGGGTATCGGTTGGAACAGTAACCAATTATAAAAACGAATTTGAACAGTTAAATAGGGCTCAATAAAGTGTTCATCGTTCAATTCACATACCTATTTGAACTTGAACACCTAATGTTCAACACTTTGTTCAACCTTGAACACTTAAATGAACGCTATGTTTAATACTGAAATCAGCGTATTCAAAAATATTTATTCAGAACCTCAAACTATCAATTTGAGAAGCTGGATTCTTGCTTGTAAACAAGGTTCCCGATTTATTAAACAAGTTATGGAATACCGTAAAACAAAAAATGAAGAGCTTAAAAAGATGCTGCCATTAGTTACGGTTGGTGCTGTTTGCTCAAATGGAAGAAAGCTAGAAGATGTTCAAACTCGAACCGGTTGGATAGCCTTAGATATTGATGCTAAAGACAATCAGCATTTACCCAACGCTGAAATCATTCGAGACGAAATTTCTAAGATAAAGAATGTAGCTTTTGCAGGACTTAGTACAAGTGGTAAAGGTGTATGGGCATTGGTGAAGGTATCTAATCCGAATAGACAAGCTGAACACTTTGAGATGCTTATTAAAGACTTTGATTCATTCGGTATTAAACTTGATACAACTAAAGGGAAAAACCCGAATGATGCACGCTTTTACAGTTACGATCCAGACGCAATCATTAAAGGCGAAGAAATACTTTATACCAAGTTACCACCAATAAATATAACCAATACATCTAAAAGCACTACTCCTAATAATAAAGGCCGGTACGTTTCAAAGGTGTTTGAATCTGAGATTACCGCTCTAAGAAATGCGAAAAATGGTTCACGGAATGAAACGCTTTTTAAGTGCGCTGCAACCTTAAGCGGCTTTGTTGCTAGTGGTGCATTAAATGAAACTGATGTACGGCAATCTATCGAACAATCTGCATTAAGCATTGGTCTTAAACACTCTGAGATAACTTCAACATTGAATAGCGGATTTAAGGCTGGTTTAAAATCTCCAAGAGTTATACCCCCACCAAATTAGCCTAAGACAAAGAAAATATTAACTATAAATTATACCCCAATGCCTATTAAGCGCCGGAAACGAAAACCTTTATCACTCGACCAGATCCGAACGAGTATGAGCACAGCTATTCGAGAACTAGAAGGGATTTACATGGATAGTGATAAAAATTCAGTTGATGAACGAATAAGGGCTATCAATAGCCTTGCATCAACGGTAAATGCATACACCCGATTAACTGAAGCTTATGAATTTGAAGAACGACTAAACCGATTAGAGGAAACCATAAATGACAAGTAAAAGCGAACGAGAAAAAAGAATCACAGAACTAGAAAACAAAAATGTTAATGTTGAATTTGAGATACATCGAATCCTTACATGTAGGTGCAATATTGAACAACCGGCGCAATTCGAAAAAGTGTTTAAAAGCGAGCTCAGAAATGGGAAACTTTTCGATTTAAAACCAATAGAGGGTTTCGAGTGTAATTATGATGATTGTTGCGGTTCATCTATCCAAGTTCAAACGCTAAAATCAAACAGTACAGCTACAGGTTTAAAAATCAAGGATGCAGATTTTGTTGATCAAAATGGTAAAGTAGTTGGTAAACATATTACAGAGGTAAAAAACGATGAAGAGTAAAAAGCTTTCTGCAAGAATTGAACTACTTGAACAACATGAAGCCGAACCAATGGAGATCGTTCATATTTGGCCAAACGAAATTAAAAGACGAATTACCGTAATAGAAAAACCTTCAAAGGAATTACAAAAATTAGCCGGTAAGTCATTAAAAATTACTTTTGGTACTTAACCCACCAAAGTATAGATAGACCGTACACGATAGAGGGGTTATGTTCGTTTTTAGAAACTAATCGAGAAACTTTAAACAACTACGAAAAAACAGAAGGTTACGAAGATTTTTTTGACACGGTAAAAAGGCATTTTCTTACACTATAAAAAAGATCGATAGTGCTAAATTTCCCACCAACTAATTTTATAATGAGTGATTGAATCCGTTTTACTTTTTATGGGAATCTCATTCTTACCATTTTCTTTTGCGCTTTTAATTAGCCTTTGCAGCTGTCTATAAGAAAGAAGTTCCTCACTATACTTTTCAGCTATTGCTTTCAAATTCCCATGAACACTAAGCACAGCGCCGGACTCATCTTGTAAGATTAATACTTGTCTTCCCATTTTGTCATTTATAGTAAATTATTATGACATTTACCTTGAATATGTCATATTTGTTTAATATAATGTACATAGTTATTCAATTAAATACAATCAGACATGAACGAACAGAGATCATACACACCCGTCGATAAGTTGCTAAATGAAATTGCTTCAGACCTAAAAGCACGAAAGTATGTAAACCCTCAATATTACCGTGAAAATGTGGCTTACTTCCAAAGACAAGCCGAACTCATGGACTAACCTAAATAGGACTAATAAAATGATTAATACAGAATCACTAGAAAGCAAAGCAAGCGAATACGCTCAGCTATTGGCCAAAGAGCTAGAGAATTTAAGTGACTATAAAAGCGAAAATGAAATGGAAATATTTTTGTCTAAGAATATCATTCCAGAGTTTCTCAACCATGATATTAACGGCGAAAGGATTATGGATAAAATGGAAGTGGTTCATACTGTTTTTTTAAAATCAGTGATCGAAGAAAAAAGATTAAGTGTGTCCGGCGCTGTTTCACTAATGGATGTTAATAGCATTAACTGGATGATCGAATTAGTTCAATCCGTTGAAAGCTATATCGACAAACCAGAACGAAAAACGTATTTGTATAAACAGGTTAACAGGCTAAAAGATATTCTTCTTTCAGAATTAGGAGAGCGCTCACAGTTATTTGAAGGGGAGTTAATGGAGTTATTGAATATGAAGCCTAAGCAATTAAGCTGAGAAAATTGGCACTTTGTTTCACCATTGTTTTACCCACTCTAAAATAAAAAAGCCCATGCAATTATTAATAAATTACATAGGCTTATTACTGAGTAGCGTGGGGCGGAATTGAACCGCCGACCTCACGATTATGAGTCGTGCGCTCTAACCATCTGAGCTACCACGCCATGCGTTTCGCAAAGAGCATCAAATATACGCACTTCCTAACTTTTGTGTTAGCACTTTTTTCAGGAAATCTGCCCATTCTAATTTTTAAGTTCCTTACCTTCATTTTTCTCCAAAATCATAAGATTCAGATCAATAATGGCGCAAAAAATCACAAAAAGAGAAAACGATTATTCACAATGGTATTTAGATGTTGTTCGGGAAGCTCAGCTCGCTGAACATTCTCCTGTTCGAGGCTGTATGGTTATCCGACCTACAGGCATGGCGTTGTGGGAAAATATGCAACGAGGACTCGATCAGATGTTCAAAGACACCGGCCACGAAAATGCCTATTTCCCGTTGTTCATCCCCAAATCGTTCTTATCGAAAGAAGCCCAACACGTAGAAGGTTTTGCTAAAGAATGTGCCGTTATCACCCACTCGCGATTGAAAGCAGTGGATGGTGGTGTTGAGGTAGATCCTGATTCGAAATTAGAGGAAGAACTCATTGTACGGCCTACCTCAGAAACTATTATCTGGGATACCTACCGAAGCTGGATTCAATCATATCGTGATCTTCCCATTTTGGTTAATCAGTGGGCGAATGTGGTTCGATGGGAAATGAGAACCCGACTTTTCCTCAGAACCATGGAGTTTCTGTGGCAAGAAGGGCATACAGCGCATGCTACAAAAGAAGAAGCCGTGGCCGAAACCAAGCAAATGCTTGAGGTGTACCGAACGTTTGCTGAAGATTACATGGCTATGCCTGTGATAACCGGAGTTAAAACCGAAAGCGAGCGTTTTGCCGGTGCCGAAGACACTTATTGTATCGAAGCATTGATGCAAGACGGGAAAGCTCTACAAGCCGGAACCTCCCACTTTTTAGGGCAGAATTTCGCCAAAGCTTTTGATGTAAAATTCCAGGATAAAGATGGCGAACACAAACTAGTTTGGGCTACCAGCTGGGGCGTTTCAACGCGATTAATCGGCGGATTAATCATGACGCACTCCGACGATCAGGGACTTGTGCTACCTCCAAAATTGGCCCCTACACAAGTAGTTATTGTACCGATTTACAGAAAAGACGAAGAGCGTGCTGAAGTTCTGGAATATGGCGATGCTATATATAATGAGCTTAAAGCGCTGGGAATTCGTGTAAAACTAGATGATCGAGACAATTTTAAACCGGGATTCAAATTTGCAGAGCATGAAGCTCGGGGAATTCCTTTGCGTATTGCCATCGGTCCGCGTGATGTAAAAAATGGAAAGGTTGAATTGGCTCGCAGAGATACTCTGAACAAGAATATTGTGTCGAGAGAAGGAATTGCACAGCATATCGATGAGCTTTTGGTAACCATACAAAGCGATTTATTTACTGCTGCAAAAAACCGCAGAGATGAAATGACTTCGGAAGTGGAAACCTACGATGAGTTTAAGCAGGTATTAGAAGCCAAAGGTGGATTTATTTACGCACATTGGGATGGAACGTCAGAAACCGAAGAGCAAATCAAGAATGAAACTAAAGCGACCGTTCGGTGCATACCACTAACCGAAGGCACTCCGGGAAATTGCATGGTCACAGGAAAACCATCTCAACAAAAAGTGTTGTTTGCTAAAGCATATTAATTAGCGAGCATGCAAATCCCACACAGGTATCATATCACATCCACTGAGCAAAACCGTCGCATGGATTCAAAAACCATCCACGAGTTTGGTATTGATGGATTTACCCTGATGGAAATTGCCGGCACCCGAGCTGCTGACTATATCATGCAGCACTCCGAAACTGGGTCAAAGGTGCTCCTCGTTTGCGGGAAAGGAAATAATGCAGGGGATGCTTTTGTGGTTGGCAGGATCCTCTCTCAACAAGGATATAAATGTAGTTATTTCCTTTGCTTTGGGGATGAAAACCTTTCCACCGATGCGCAAAAAAACTATGAACTGCTGCTAAAATTAGATTCCGATCTTCCCATCATAGCAGAATTAAGCGAACTGAATACAAAAAACTACGTCGTTATAGTTGATGGAATTTTCGGTACCGGATTATCTTCAGAAGTTCGCTCACCTATCGACGAAGTCATCGACCTGATCAATTCTTCAACCTCAACCGTTTTTGCTTTAGATATCCCTTCCGGACTTTCTTCAGATACCGGTAGGATAATGGGAACCGCAGTGCTCGCCCATCATACTTTAAGTTTTGGAGCGCTAAAAGCAGGTAGCTTTCTGAATGAGGGGAAAGAAATCTGCGGGGAAGTAGTTTTATGCGATTTACCGTTTCCGAATAAATATCGGGAACATGCCGGTTATTTGATTGATGAAGATTGGGTTGAACTAAACAGCATTCTTAAGCAACAACGAGAACATAAATATGCCGATGGAATGCTCTACATAATAGCAGGCTCGGAAGGATTAACCGGAGCTGCTATCCTTGCGGCAAAAAGTGCTTGGGCTCAGGAATTAGGGGCAGTTACCGTAATTACACCTAAAGCATTGCTGGATATCTATGAAAAAACGCTCATCCAGATAATAAAAAAACCAGTTGGTAATTCTTCTGACACTCATTTTACCAATAAACATCTGGATGATGTACTAGAAATTCTCCAACAGAAAAAAGGTACCATTTTGATTGGTCCGGGTTTAGGCAGAGAATTAGAAACTCTCGAATTTGTACAAAGTTTGCTTAAACAATATGATGGAAATGCAGTGATTGATGCTGATGCGCTCTTTGCGCTGGATGAGGTAACCATCCAATACAAACCATCGAACGCAGAATGGATCTTAACGCCCCATCCCGGTGAATTGGCTCGATTACTTCCTAATGCAGATGCACTTAAAGACGACTTTAACAGAATGATTCAAATATGTGCTTTTGCTAAAAAACACGGTATTAGTATTCTTTCTAAAGGCTACCCGGGAATTCTTGCCTCAAAAAACGGAGAGGCTTTTTTAACCACCTACAACACTCGCATTTTTACCCGCGCAGGATTTGGAGATGTGCTTGCCGGTAAAGTTGGTGCTTTTTGGCTAACAGATAAAGAAGAGATCATAGCCTGTTGCAAAGCATTTATCCATGGGCAACAAAAAGCTCAGCTGTTCATTCAAGTGGGCAAAACCACACCAGAACCATTAGATATTATTTAATGAGTATACTCTTAAAATATCGCAAATCGATTCTTTTCCTTTTTGTTGCTGCGACCCTCTCAATTTTAATTGGAACTCTTTATCCGGCAGAAAAGCTGTCTCAGATTAACATTTGGAATCATGATAAAATTGCTCATTTCGGACTTTTTGCAATCTGGACTTTTCTATTTGGCCTGGTTTACGCTGTACGAAAAAAAAATACTCCCAACCTATGGTTTGTATTCGGGTTCAGCCTCTTTTTCGGTTTACTAGTAGAAATTCTACAATTTATTTTACCAACTAATCGCAGCCCCGAACTATACGATTTTATTGCAGATGCTCTTGGATCTTTTGCAGCTGTCGCCCTACTACGTTTCATTTTTAAATCAAAAAACTAACATAGTTTGGGTTACCTGCATTTTAATGCGATAACAACGCAGTTACACTCTTTTATTTTTATTCATGTCAATAAAAATACAACCCAGTGCATCATGACTAAGAATACTTCAGCAGATCTAAAAAGAAATTATACCCTCTATTTTCAAACTAGTTTGGCGCTATCACTTGTGTTTATTTTAGCACTTACTAAGATTCCCATGGAACCTAGAATAAGTGACGATCTAGGCCCCATTGTTCGCCACGATCATCCGGAAATAATAAACATTCCAAACACCGACGAGAATAAAGCAGCCCCACTAAAACCATACGTTCCAATCGAAGTAGCCGATCACGAACCGATTGATGATGTCGACATTAAATTTCCAAGCTTCGAATTCAATGATGCACAAATACCGTTGCCACCAAATGAAAAAATCAACACAGCAGATGAGATTGTAGATACTTGGGGCTTAGAAGTTATGCCGATTATGATCGGTGGATTAAAAGCATTATATGCCGAACTTGAGTATCCTATAATTGCAAAAAGAGCCGCAATTGAAGGTAAAGTAATTGTTCAATTCACAGTAAATACATTAGGTGAAGTGGAAAACCCTGAAATACTACGCGGAATTGGCGGTGGCTGTAACGATGAGGTGCTCAGAGTTATTAAGAAAATGAAATTCTCACCCGGCATTCAAAATGAACGGGCCGTGAAGGTTCGCATGACTCAAACCGTTGTTTTTAGGCTTACTAATTAAGCAAAAAACGAAATCCTAATTACATTCGTTACTTTAATGTAATAACAGTATTAAAAACTTGCGGGCTTTTAAAAAAATCCCGTTCTTTTTAGACCCTATAAATTAATCAAGACCAGAATATGACTAACGAACGCAAAAACGCGAAGGCAGACTTGAGGAGATCGTATAACATCACTCTTCAATTCGGCCTTATTGTTGCCTTATTATTTATGATTGGACTTGTTCGCGTAAACCTGTATAGCGAACCTCCAACTCCACCACCCATCGAGCAAATGGAAGAAGTGGTGATGGAAGAAGTTATTCAAACCAAGCAAGTGGAAACACCTCCACCACCTCCACGTCCACCGGTTCCTGTCGAGGTTCCTAACGATGAAATTATCGAAGACGATGTAGTGGATTTAGATCTTGAATTCGATTTGGATGGTCCTATGGATCTACCACCACCTCCACCTCCACAAGAAGAGGAAGAGGAAGACTTCTTTGTTGTAGTAGAGAACATGCCTGAACTACAAGGTGGTTTAGCTGAACTACAAAGAAAAGTGAAATACCCCGAAATGGCACGACGTGCCGGAATCGAAGGGCGCGTAACTGTTCAGTTCATTGTAAATGAGCGTGGTGAAGTTGAGAACCCTCGCGTAATTCGTGGTATTGGCGGAGGTTGTGACGAAGCAGCTCTTGCAGCGGTTAAACAAGCAAAGTTTACTCCCGGTATGCAACGTGGACGGCCCGTAAGAGTTCAATACTCGCTCCCTATTGTTTTCCGTCTTCAGAATTAATTCTTTGATTACACAGAATTCTAAGCCCGCTCATTTATCGAGTGGGCTTTTTTTATTTATGCTTCTTGATTTCCGTAAATCCAATTGTTGAAGCGAAGCAGCACCTCTTTTAGGTTTTTAAACCCGACTAATTCAATTGCATCTTCCAAATCCACCCATTTTATTTTTTCTATCCCTTCTTCAGCCTGGGGTATTAGTAGCTGTTCTCGTGGAAATATCATTGCGTACCAACATGTAGTTTTACCGTAATGCGTATTCTTTTGAGTGTATTCGTGATAGGTAGTCCCGAGATTGGCTATCACAATAGGAATTTCACTTCCTGTTTCCTCAGCAACCTCACGTGCTGCACACATCTCTACCGATTCCCCTTTTTCGAGCTTCCCTTTAGGGATATCCCATACCTTATTTCGGTAGATGAGTAAAACCGCCGGTTTATTATTGTGTATCGAATATACAACTCCGCCGGCGGCAGTTATAGATTTTGGCACTACTACGAATCGGTAGTTTCTGATTTCGTTTCGCCATTATTGTCGCTGCTACCGGCTTTGTCTTTCGAAGCTTCATCAGCATAATTCAGGCGTAGTGTAGTAAGCGTTTGATCCAGAAATCCTTTCAATTCCTTGGGCAAGTTACCTTCGGTATACTTCTCAAGCACCGACAGTGTATCGATTGCGTATTTTGCCGAAGCCAAATCTCGCTCGATCGCATCGCTTGCGGGGTTTTTCAATTTGCCTAAACCCATCATCCCAATCTGCTGATGTTGCTGAATCAACATCATAAAAAGCAACTGATCCTGCTGATCTTTGTTTAAAGAACCTTCGTTCATAATACTCTAATTTTTTAAAGTTAACCGTCGAATTTATTACTGTTTTAAACTTAACAAAGTTCTTTTTTCTTTACCTTGTTAAAATCATCTAAAAGTAGAATATATGGCTGTTTTAAGACCTTTTAAAGCCCGGCGACCCAAAGCTGAATTCGTTCAGGAAATTATTTCAGTGCCTTACGACGTAATTGAAACTGAAGAAGCAAGAGTTTTGGCTGGAGATAATGAATATTCTTTCCTTCGAGTAGTTCGTCCTGAAATAAACCTTCCTAAGTCTATCTCTATTTATGCGGACGAAGTGTACGAATCCGGCGCGAAAACGCTATCCAAGTTTTTGCATTCGGATAAATTTACACAGGAAGGTGAGTCAGCTGTTTATGTTTATCAATTAATCTGGAATAATAAAACCATTACCGGCTTATTTGGGTGCGTTTCTGTAGAGGATTATGATTCGGGAGTAATTTTAAAGCACGAAAATACACGTCCTGATAAGGAAGATGATCGCACCAAGCACTTGATTGCTCAAAAAGCACATGCCGAACCGGTGATGATGACTTTTAAATCCAATGAAGAACTTCAACAAGTTATTGAGCAGACTACATCAGCTGAACCTATCTTCAATTTAGTAGACGACCAAAATGTTGAGCATCGAATCTGGAAGATGGAATCTGACCCATCAAAATCGGTATCAACACTTTTTGAAGAAATTCCCCATCTGTATATCGCAGATGGTCATCATCGCTGTGCAAGTGCTTCTAGAGCTGCAAAGGAAGTTGATTTGGCTGAGTTCCCCGAAGCGGCTTTTTTCCCGGCAGTACTATTTCCAATCAATGAGGTGCAGATTTTAGCGTATAATCGAATAATTTACCACCTCCCAGATTCCTTCTTTTCAACTCTAAATGCATCTTTTGATCTTAAACCAAGTCAAAATCCTGAACCTTCTCAATCTGGAACTGTTTGCCTTTATTTGGATGGCGGTTGGTATTCGTTAGAATTGCCAGCTTCAAAAAAAACAGATGTTGCCTCGCAACTGGATGTAGCGCGCTTACAGGAATTTATCCTGGAACCTTTGCTAGGTATTTCAGATCAACGTACCGATAAGAATATTTCATTCGTGGGTGGCATTCATGGTACCGAAAAACTGGAGAAACTAGTTGATGGAAAGCTGGCGGATATGGCAATTAGTTTATATCCAACCAGTATTCATGAACTGGTTAATGTTTCAGACGCCGGGCAACTCATGCCACCAAAGTCAACCTGGTTCGAACCGAAGCTGAAATCCGGTTTTTTAATTCATACATTTTAAACTCACACTCATCAAAAACACTCAATGAACAGAATTCATAATTTTAGTGCAGGTCCGGCAATCCTGCCCTTGGAAGTACTCCAAAAAGCACAAGAAGAATTTGTCGACTACAAAGGAAGCGGAACTTCAATTATGGAAAAATCGCACCGTGGTGCTGATTACCTAGAAGTTGATGCACATGCGCGGGCACGACTCATCGAAATATTAGGGTTAGGCGACGATTTTGAAGTATTGTTTCTACAAGGTGGTGCCAGTTCACAATTTATGATGGCTCCCTTTAATTTCTTAAGCCAAACAGAAACTGCCGATTATATTAATACCGGAGCCTGGAGTACAAAAGCCATTAAAGAAGCCAAATTATTTGGTACCGTTAATGAAGCATTTACCAGCGCTGACTCCAACTTCAATCATGTACCTGTGGATAGTGACTTATCGCTTACTGATGGCGCAAGGTATGTTCATTTCACCTCGAACAACACAATTTTTGGCACACAATTTCCAATCGAGCCGGAAACGAATGGTGTTCCACTTATTTGTGATGCTTCTTCTGATTTTCTATCCCGCCCAATAAACATATCGCGCTACGGTATGATTTATGCCGGTGCACAAAAAAATCTTGGACCGGCAGGGGTAACCATTGTGATTATCAATAAGGCGTTTCTTGCTACATCCACAAAGGCTGATATTCCCACAATTTTGAATTATAAAACTCATGCAGGTAAAATGTTTCATACACCACCTGTGTTTGGTGTGTACATGGTTGGCTTGGTTCTTGATTGGATTAAAGAAAAAGGTGGGTTAGCATATTTCAAAACCTTTAACGAGGAAAAAGCCGAATTACTTTACAACGAAATTGACACCGATGATTTCTATCGTGGTACTGCCCAAAAACGCTCTCGATCGAACATGAATGTTTGTTTCCGTTTGGGAAGTGAAGATCTAGAAGCGAAATTCATTTCAGAAGCTAAAGAGCATAATCTCGATGCATTAAAAGGTCATCGAAGTGTGGGCGGTATTCGTGCAAGTATTTATAATGCATGCCCTCGGGAAAGTGTGGTAGCTTTGGTAGATTTTATGAAGGATTTCAGGTCTAAAAACGAATAAGAAAATCCTTTAACTGTAGTTGTAGTGTGAGTTCTTAAATTCACACTACAGTTAGGTTACCCATAGTAGCCAAACACGGTTAAAAAATGATCGATTGTATTTGGTACAAAGGCAAACATGTAGATGAGCCCCCAGGCTGCGCCACCAATATGTGCTTCGTGATTGATTTTTCCTTCTTTCTTGCTGGCCCAAATACTATAAGCAACAAAAAGAGCTCCAAAAATTATAGCTGGGATGCCAATCGGGATAAAGAATAAGTAAATCTTTTCGAAGGGAAAAATTACAATAAAAGCAAAGAGCACGGCTTCAACGGCGCCGGAAGCACCGATAGTTGCGTATTGCGGATTGTCTTTATGTTTGATGAGTGAAGGAATTGATGAGGCTAACAAACCGGTAACATAGAGCGTTAAAAAATGGGCCTGCCCTATTGAACGTTCAAGAATCGGACCAAAAAAGAAAAGCGTAATCATGTTAAATGCAAGATGCGTAAATCCGGCGTGTAAAAAGCCGGAGGTGATTAACTCATACCAGGTTTTTTGGCGCATAGCCCGGTAAGGCATAAACATTCCAACCTCCATCATCTTTTGGGAATTAAAAGCTGCGACCGATACTGCCACATTTATTGCAATAATTGATAGCGTTACGCTCATGTGTGAACTATTAGTAGTGCATAAAAAACCCTAACGATGAATCACCGTTAGGGTTCCGTTTTAACAAGTAAAAAGATACTTATTTATCCGCTGAATAAGGAGTAGTACTTGATTGAGCACCTGAAATAAGTGTCATCAACTGATTGATTTGCGATTTCATGGATTCGATATCATCTGCTTGAGCACGAAGTTCTATGTTTTCTGATTCCAGTACTTCGATTTTAGCATTCAATTCTTTTACTGCTTCAATCAAAACAGCAACCATTTGCGAATAGTTAACTGATTTCATGCCTTCATGATCTGTGTGCACAAACTCAGGATAAATTTCTTCTACTTCTTGTGCAATTACCCCAATCTGCGTTTGCTGCGCTTTGGTTTCATCTTTCCAGTTGTAGCTTACACCACGTAATGCCAAGGTGTTATCCAGCGCATTTGAAAGAGAGGTTATGTTAGTTTTTAAACGCAGATCAGAAGATTCGGTAACCGTTCCGCTAAATACCGCATTACCAAATGCAGCATCAATACTTACTGTAGTGTTGCCTGCTCCGTCTGTAAGTTGGAAAGCGCTGGAGCTTGCATCGGCATAAAGAAAGTTATTTCCGGATGAGTTAGCTATGGTAAATTGGCCACCTCCAGAGAATTCTGTCAGGTTAATAATAGTGCCTGAATCAGAAGCACGTTTTACCTGAAAGCTTCCGTTACTACCATCGGCATACAATCGAAGCGTATTATTTGCATCGAGTATTTCGATTCCACCAGCTCCCGTTTCATTAAGGTTACCGAGTAGTTGTGCTTTATTATTTGCATTTAATCCAACATCTGAGAACAGGCTCCCTTTTACTGATATATTACCGGTACCCCCATCTATTTCAATTGTTTGTTCAGCAGTTGAGGCGGCAAGATTTGTTCTTTTCAAGTAAATAGCACCAGACTCATCTGTACCATTTGAATTAACAGTCAAAAAGAGATTATCTCTATACCAACCATTACCATCCGATGTGCTTCCAAATAACTGTAAATAAGGTAAGTTAGTAGCATTATCCCATAGTTTTGCTCCCATTCGAATATTTGGTGTTGATCCTCCTTGCAAGAAGATACCTCCACCAAACTCTTTATTTTCGCCCTCGGAATACATGGATGCAACGGTACTTCCACCAGCATTTTTTACATCTAAAAAGGTAACATCACTATTACCAATCATGTTGTTCAAACTTGAACCATTTACAATTACCTCACCATTAAATATAGCTGCAGTATCGGCATTTACAACTAGTCCGATATTTGACACCCTACTACCCCCTACATTTAGAACCGTTCCTAGGTTTCTCGCATCGGTTTCGTCAAATACATCTACTTCGATACCGATATTTTCATTCAATGAACCGCTCACTAATGCTTGAAGTCCAATATTTGTCCCCTCGGCGGTGGTTCTTGCTTCGGCTTGCAATGCTCTGTTCGAGCGGGCGCCATCTTCACCGTACACATAACCGCGAACTCCGATATTCCCGTTTAAGTTTTGGCGGGCGAAACCTATCATACCAACATTAAAGCCACCCACATTGAATGATCCGTTTGCGAATTCATCACCTCGAAGTACAATTTCTCCATCACCAGGACCTAGGCCAACTCCAAAGCCACCGATGTTTTCTCTTCCAGATGATCTGGCCTGTCCATATAATCCGTAGCGGCGTCCACCTGTACCATTATCGTTGATGGCAGAGCCAAACAATGCTATATGTGTACCTGTTCCTTCCCCACTTACCTCTCCATAAGTACCAACTTGAAAGGCTTCGCTACCGGCCTGAGACACTGCTTTACCTTCTACACCCACATTTGCACCAAATGTCGATGCTTCACCTATAATTGCCGAGTTATTTACTGAGCCTTCATCCCCGGTAATTTTTACAGTAAAAGCTGTATCGATGTTTGCATCCAGGTTTAATTCTGTAATTATTTCACCACCCGTGCCGGAACCATTTACAACATCCTGCGCAAGCAAGGCATAAGGAACCGATAATAATTTGGTTTTGCCTAGGCTTACAAAATTTCCGGTATTGGTAAGATCTACACCTAAGCCTACGAAGTAGTTGTCCGCCCCCCAATCAACAGAGGCAAAGCTATTACCTTCTGTGGCTGTTCCTTGCCCGATAGTGAGCTGGAATAATCCTACCACGTTTGTATTCACGGCGTGTGTTTCGGTGTAAACCACATCACCATCTTCAGTGCCTTTTAAAATTTCGATTTGCACGGCGATTTCTTGATCAGCAATGGGTAAGCCATCGGCGCCGGCAGCCACTGCCTGAAAGTTAAAGCCCTGAGGTACCTGCGCATGTGCTTCCATCCCAAACAATGAAAACAAAAGTGTTATAAATAGTAGTGTGTTTAATTTTTTCATGAGTCCCAAGTTATTTGATCAATAGCATTTTTTTAGTTTCGATGACATTCCCATCTGCAATTAAGCGATAGAAATACATTCCGCTTGAATACGAGGATGCATTAAAACGTACCGTATAGAAACCCGCTGATTGTTGTTGATCAACCAGTGTGGCTACTCTCATCCCAATGGAATTGTAAACCTCGATGCGCAAGTTGGCACTTTTGGGCAACTTGTACTCGATGTTTGTTGATGGGTTGAATGGATTTGGATAATTCTGACTGATCCCGAATGTAGCGGGAATGTCGTTATTGATTACTTCATCGGAGGTGATAAGTCCCGAACTTAGTAGGCTAAAGCCAGAAGAAAGGGAAAGATCATCGGATGAGAAGGCTCCCGATACTGCTTCGCCACCAGTAAACGTAAGAGAAATATCGCCGTTGGTAAACTGACCGCCGGCAAAATTTATCGATACTTGTTGCGATAAAACAGCGCTCGAAAGCATACAGATAAAAACAAAAGCTATTGACAGCTTCTTAAACGTATACATAGTTCGATGATTAATTATTTTTAAGCGGGAGTAAATAGAAATTTGTTATTCAGTTTACAAGAAAAAAAACCTTTTCATATAAAAACCACATGATCATGTCATATTTACTTGCGCTATGTAAAAATTAGAAGCATTTTCTGTGAGGAGTAAAAACTAGTTTTAGGTGAATAACATTAGCAAGCTTAGGAAGGAGCTTGTGGGCATCATTATATGTTCGTTTCTAACGAGTGTATTTTGCTATGCCCAATCGGTTCCGGTTCTTCCTAAAGAAGAATTTCTTAAACAACAAATAGACGCGTACCAAAATACTACTGATTTAGCAGAGAGGTATGAGAAAGCACGGCAACTTTACAGATACCTTAGATTTGAAGATCTGGAGCATGCAAAAAAATATATTTCCCTCACTTTAGAGCATGCCAGAGAACTCGAAGATCCTGTTCGTATTATCTACTCTTATACCGAACTAGGTTCGGCATATTCTGAACTGGGTAATTATGAAGCGGCATTTAGCGAATATACAGCTGCTTTTACTATGGGTTCTGTAGCAGGGGTTACCAGCGAAACTTTTCACACCAACTATCATCTCGGTAAAACCTATTTCGATATCCAACTACCTGCTTTTGCAGAGCCACTCATCCGGTCGGCTTATGATAATTATAGCGATAAGAGAAACCGCTGGATACCTAATTTTGATTTAGCAACACTATACCTGAGTGGTGGCGATACCGCTCGAGCCCGAATGGAATTCGAGAAACTTGAATCAACCCTATATACCTTTGAATCGAAAGACGAAATAAGCGATATGCATCAAACCATATTGCTGGCAGAGTTAATGATTGATTTAGGCGAGTATACCAAAGCTGCAAACTTGATGAATGCCCGCCAGCCCACCTTCGAACAGCTTGATTTAAGATTCTTTAATGGATTAGTAAACTTAAATAACAGCCGAATTGCCATCCATAACAATGCGTTAGAACTTGCTTTAAAACTCGCAAACGACGCATATATCGATTTCACTGCTCATAAAAAAGAATCCTACATTAGTAAAACGCTCCTTCACTTGTCGAAGGTTCATGCTGCGTTAAATGATATCGAGAACTCCTATTTATACTTAAATGAGTACCATCAGCATCTAAATCTTGCACTTTCACAGCAATACTCGGCTATTGGTTCGCGCCTAATTTCAGAATCGGAAGCATCAGAACGGGCCGAACTTGAACTTCAGCGCCTGAACAATGTGTTAGCACTTCGCAACTTTTATAACGTTGCACTGCTTGTATTGCTTGTTGCTGTCATCGTTTTATTTATTTTTTTATATCGTACTTATAAAAAAAGGAATGAAGTTACCCAGCAGCTAGAAGATTTAAACAACGATAAAAATCATTTCATTGGGGTTGTTTCGCATGATCTCAGAAGTCCTTTAAATTCGGTTATGGTTCTTTCTGAGTTTATGAAAGATGATCCTGAGATGATTGACGCAGAAACCGCTAAAGAGTATGGTTCAATCATCTATAGCTCAACACGCCAGATGCAGCATCTGCTCAACAATATGCTGGATGTAAACAAAATTGAATCGCAAACGGCAAAAGTCACTACGCAGGCACTACAGATCGAAGAAACTCTTAAGTCTGCGTACACCTCCCTTTCGGTACTGGGTAAGGATAAGAATATCGAAACAAATTTAACTATCGAAGGAGCACTACCCCCCGTTTTAGCAGATGAAAATGCTGTTTATCGTGTTCTAGAAAATCTGGTTAACAACGCCTATAAATTCTCGGCAAAAGGTAGTAAAGTACATATTACAGCACGTGAAGTAGGTTCGCAGGTTGAACTGGGAGTTACTGATGAAGGCCCCGGACTTTCTGAGATAGATAAATCTAAACTTTTTAAGAAGTTCGAAAAACTATCTGCAAACCCTACTGCCAACGAAAAATCTACCGGACTTGGTTTGTACATTGTAAAAAATTTAGTGCAGCAGATGGACGGGACAATTCTTGTGGAAAGCGAGCAAGGAAAAGGAACTACATTTAAAGTATTACTTAATAAAGCCCAATTTTAACTTTATTTCGGGCTTGGTATATTTGGCGAACCTATCTTAACAAACATCTATGTTGTCTACAAAAAGTTTACTTCTGTTACTAACTATATACCTGCTTACAACAGCATGTGGTGTGGTACCAAAAACCAAAGGTATGGAAGCCGGTGCAAAGGGCTCTTCTAACGCCATCGAGACGGGAGTTGCCAGCTGGTACGGGCCTAACTTTCATGGCAAGCTAACCGCCAACGGCGAAGTATATGACATGGACGGCATGACGGCCGCACATCGAACTCTACCCTTTAACTCAGAAGTGGTAGTTGAAAACCTAGACAATGGACGCACCACTCGTGTTCGAATCAACGACCGAGGGCCATTTGCCAAAAACCGGATTATAGATTTATCCCGTGCTGCGGCTACAGAAATTGGCATGATTGGGCCTGGAACTGCACGTGTTCGGTTGTATTTGGTAAAAGGCGATCTTGAAAATTCGCGGGTTACAGATCTAAAAGTGGCAAATTTCACTATTCAGTTAGGTTCATTTTCTGCAGAAATCCTTGCACTTCAGGAATCAGAAAAAATTGAAGGCAGCCGCGTAGAACAAGTAATTGTAAACGGAACTCCTGTTTTTCGAGTCTATTACGGACTTTATCAACGCACAGAAGACGCTCAAAATGACCTCGAAGCTCTTCAACTCGATGGCTTCGATGGCTTTGTGAAACAGATAGAAAACGATTAATTATTTTTTCCGGGATTTATAGCTGAATGATTTGGGTTATGGGGACTCAATCTGAATAAACAGCTACATGAAAAAGAATATTATTGTTATAGGAAGCGGTTTTGGTGGTTTAGGTACCGCTTCTCGACTACTAAGCGCCGGGCATAACGTTACCATTCTGGAAAAGAGAGACAAACTGGGAGGCCGTGCCTATGTATATGAAAAAAATGGATTCAAATTTGATGGTGGCCCCACTGTAATAACGGCTCCATTCATGTTCGATGATATTTTTGAAGCGGCTGGAAAAAAGAGAGCCGATTATGTTGAATTTGTACCCTGCGATCCTTTTTATCGCATTTTCGATGACAAGGGCGAAAAATTCGATTATAACAACGATCATGAGTTTACTCTCAAAGAGATAGAGAAAAGAAGTCCGGGAGATAAAGATGGATATGAGAAGTTTCTGGGAACTACCAAAGCCATTTTTGACAAAGGATTTACTGAATTAGCTGATCAGCCATTTCTTAAATTTACCGATATGCTTAAAGTGGCGCCGGATCTGATCAAGCTACAATCTTACAAGAATGTATATAAGTACGTAGCTCAATTTATTAAAGACGATTTTCTTCGGATGTGTTTTTCCTTTCATCCGCTTTTAGTGGGTGGTAATCCTTTTGATACAACTTCCATTTACGCCATGATTCATTATCTGGAAAGGGAATGGGGCGTGCATTACGCAATGGGAGGAACTGGTGCTATTGTGAACGCTTTTGAAAAATTAATTACCGAGCAGGGCGGAAAAATTCATCTAGAAACAGAAGTAGAAGAAATACTTGTTAAAAACGGCAAAGCTCATGGTGTTCTTCTAAAGAACGGCGAAAAGTTGGCCGCCGATGTTGTTGTTTCGAATGCTGATGTCGCTTTCACCTACAAAAACCTGATCAACTCATCACATCGGAAAAAATACACCGACCGGAAAATTGAGCGTACCAAATACAGTATGTCGCTTTTTGTAATCTATTTCGGTACTAAGAAGCGATATCTTGATTCGGGACTAGCACATCATAACATCATATTAGGCCCACGTTATAAAGGCTTACTCGATGACATTTTTCACAAAAAGCATATTGCCGATGATTTCTCATTGTATCTGCACATGCCAACCATCACCGATAGCAGCATAGCACCCGAAGGACATGAAGGTTTTTACGTCCTCTCACCGGTTCCGCACCTTGATAGTGGAACCGACTGGAACGAATTTGCACCGATTTACAAAGATCGAATCATGGATTTCCTCGAAGAAAATTACCTTCCCGATTTAAAAGAAAACCTAGTGGCAGAGCACTATATCGATCCACTTCATTTTCAGGATACACTAAATAGTTACAAAGGTTCGGCATTTTCTGTGGAGCCTATTCTTACGCAATCAGCATGGTTCCGGCCACATAATAAATCGGAAGATGTAGATGGCTTGTATTTTGTGGGAGCGGGAACGCATCCTGGAGCAGGATTACCCGGTGTGTTATCAAGTAGTATTATTGCGCAAGATCTTATCGGTCCGGCCTAGTTCGGTGACCAATCAAATGTAAGGTTCAGAGTTTTTCTGAACCTTTTTTATTTCATAGGTGATTTAACTCTTTGGTATTCGTGATCTTCATAAAAGGAGTTTTCGAAGGTTTCCAATGAAGCCTCACCTGTTGTTAACACCCTCCACACCATATAGATAATTAGAAAAGGACTTATAGAAAACAAACCAATTATCAGTCTCGCCGGAACGCTGGGAATTGATGCCAACACAACATAAGCGATTAAGAATAAGGTTGTTCCAAGTACTATGTTTTTGATTGAATCCATACGCTCTTGATTTACCAGAAACACAATCCTTTACAAAAAACCGTTCCACTTACGGAATGAAAAATGGCGATTAGGTACTTCTAAGCAGTAAATATTTTCTTCATGATATCTCTACTTCTTCTGCTTCTGTTTTCAGATCCCATCCTCAATTACGACTTTGGTAGTTCCAAGTCTGGGGCCAATTGGTTAGTAATAAATGACGGTGTGATGGGAGGCAGATCCATAGGTAATGCCTATTTATCAGAAAATCGTATCCATTTTGAAGGGGTTATCTCTTTTGCCAATAATGGCGGTTTTGCCTCCCTTCGCAGTAATCGCTTGCAACTTGATTTAGCGAAAGCCAAAACCATTGAAATTCGGTATAAATTGGAAGGTTTAGATTTCGCCTTGATGCTAGAACAATACAATCAGTTTTATCTGCCCTATTTCTCGTATCCACTTACTAAAACTAAAGGGCAATGGGTTACAAAAAGCATTAACGTTGAGGCGCTCTATCAAACCCGAATGGGTGAGTTTACCGGCAAAAAGTTTGAACAAAAAAAATCCAAGCCGTTTCGCCGACTTGGATTCATATCAAAAGAAAAAAAGGAAACGAGTTTTTTACTCGAAATCGATTATATCATCATAAAGTGAATAATTAACTCTTCAGACTTTCTTGTAGATCTTCCCAATCTTTCAAGAAACGAGCCAACCCATTATCGGTTAACGGGTGCTTCAACAATCCATTGATTACACTAAGTGGCATAGTTGCAACATCTGCACCTGCCTTAGCGCATTCCACAACGTGCATTGGGTGGCGAATACTTGCTGCTAGCACTTCGGTTGGGAAACCATAGTTCACATAAATCTCTACGATATCACGTATCAATTGCATGCCATCGGTGGAAATATCGTCTAGTCGACCAATAAATGGAGAGATGTAAGTTGCTCCGGCTTTGGCGGCAATTAAAGCCTGCGTAGAAGAAAAACATAGTGTACAATTTGTTTTAATGCCTTCTTCAGAGAATGTTTTAATGGCTTTTATCCCGTCTTTAATTAAAGGAATTTTAACTACTACGTTGTCGGCGATCTTTGCAATATTACGGCCTTCTTCAACCATTTCGTTATACGTTGTAGAAACCACTTCTGCCGATACATCCCCTTCTACGATATCGCAAATCTTCTTTATGTGTCCTTCAAAATCACGAACTCCGATTTTTGCGCACAAGCTGGGATTGGTGGTTACACCGTCGAGTACACCAAGATCGTTAGCTTCCTGTATTTCTTCGAGGTTTGCGGTATCAATAAAAAATTTCATGTATTGGTAATTTTGAGGTGGATTTTCGAAGTACAAATTACGGAATCAAATGCACCTATTCATTTCAAAATGTAAACCATGGATTGCTTTTTTTTACATGCTAAAACTCATTCTTACTGAACTATTTAGCGAAATTTCAAGTCTTAGGATACAAATCTAATTCATCAATATATCAGTGAAAAATTTACTCTTTTCGGCATTAATTTTATCAATCGTTTTTATAGGCTGTGGTGGCTCAGAAGAAGAATCAACTTCTAATTCCGGCGGTGGCGGCTGGGGTGGTTGGGGCGGCGGTGCAAACACCGACCGCGTTACAAGTGTGGAAACTCAAGCGGTTAATTTACAACCCATTGCAGATCAAGTACGATCGTTTGGAACGATTAAAGCACAGGACGTAATCTCAATAACCCCGCAGGTTTCTAATCGAATCACACGTTTTTATGTAGACCTAGGCGATACTGTTAGGCAGGGTCAACTTTTAGCTAAAATTAACGACGCCACTTTTCGTGATCAACTTCTACAAGCAGAAGCACAAGTTGCCCAAAGTAAAATCGCCGTTTCCAGAGACAGCGCCGCTTATTTTCGATTACGAACATTGCAGGATCGAGATTTAACAAGCACAGCAGAAGTTGAGAACGCTCAGGCAGCTTACCAAAGCTCAGTAGCGGCGTTCGAGGCAGCAAAAGCATCGCTAACACAAGCCAAAGAAAATTTTGGTTTTACCGAAGTACGCTCTCCGGTTAGAGGTGTTATTATCTCGCGAACCGGTGAAGAAGGTGACCTCGCGAATGCTTCTCAACCTATTTTTGAAGTAGCAAACTTGGTTGGTTACGAATCGCGTGTATTTTTACCCGTACAGGATTGGCGGTTTGTGAAAATTGGCCAACGTGTAAAACTGCGTGTTTCTAATGAGAGTGATGCTACCGCAGAAGGTGTTATCAGCAGAAAAAGTCCACAATTAGATCCCACCACAGGTTTAGGCGAGGTTGTTATTACACTTACAAACTCAGGCCCAAGTATATATCCCGGTGTACTAACCGAGAGCATTATAGATATTGATTATAAGCCTCAAGCTGTAGTTGTACCAAGAAGCGCACTGGTTGAAAAAGTAGAAACAGTTGTAGAACCTGAGTCGAACACTATTTCTTTAGATCGTACGTACTCTGTTTTCGTGTCGGTGGGCGATACGGTAGCAGAATTACGTGCTTTACAGTTGGGCATTGAACAAGGAGATAAAATCGAGGTTCTCTCGGGAATACGCCCGGGCGATAACATTATAGTTACAGGCCAAGCAAGCTTGAAGGATGGAGGAAAAATACGCGTAGCAACCGGCTCTGATTTTAGCTCGCCTCAAGGTTCAGCCGTTGCCAGTGGTTCGGGTGGCGCTGGCTGGGATGCTTCTAGCCGTGGGGGTGCTTCGGCACAACAAAGTAGCACTACCGATGGAAATCGAGGAGCAGCTTTCGCAAATATGAGTGACGAAGATCGACAGAAAATGAGGCAGAGAATGCAGAATATGAGCCAAGAAGAGCGACGTGCTTACATGGATAGTTTGAGAACCGCTAACGCTTCTAATAATTAATTATGGGCGGCTTATCAAAACTGGCGGTACAACGCCCTATCACATTTTTAATGGTCAGCTTAATTCTGATCGGATTCGGTATTTTTGGAGTTTCTCAACTTCGACTGAACCTGTATCCGGATGTTAGTTTTCCTACCATCACCATCTACACCGGCTACGAAGGTGTTGCACCCGAAGATATTGAAGCATTAGTAACTCGCCCCATCGAAGAGCAGGTGGGTAGCATCAGTGGGATTCGTCGAGTACGTTCACTCTCTAGCCAAGGTGCATCGGTTGTAAAGCTGAATTTCAATTGGGGAACCGATCTTTATGAAGCCGAAAACGATGTTCGTAAACAGCTTGGTTTTGTATCAAGGTCTATACCGAGAGACGCTGAAACGCCATTGGTTTTTAGCTACGACCCAAATCAGGAGCCTATCGTTGTGCTTGCGGTTACTTCAGAAGTACGTTCTTCGCGCGACCTTAGAACCTTTGCTACACAAATCTTAGAACAACGGATTGAACGCATCAACGGCATTGCCTCGGCCGAAACATCAGGTGGTTTAGAACGGCAGATTAATGTAACCATCGACAGCGAGAAAATGCGCTTATATGATGTTACCATTGCAGATATTTCTTCTCGTCTAGCCGCTGAAAATATTCAGGTTCCGGCCGGCCAGTTGATTGAGGGTAATACGGTGTATTCGCTACGAACAATGGGCGAGTTAAAAACGGTTGAACAAATCCGGAATACTGTAATTGAAGTACGTGATGGGCAGACGCTTTTCCTAAGAGATGTAGCAACCGTCGACGATGGAATTGCACAGCCCATTGGTAATGTTCAAGTGAATGGTGAGGATGGCATTATCATCAATATCTACCGCCAAAGCGATGCCAACGTTGTAGTTGCAGCCGATGAAGTAATTTCAAGTCTTGATGTCATCAAACAGAGTCTGCCCGAAGATATTCAGGTTGAAGTGCTTACCAATAAAGCCGAGTTCATTAAAATGTCGATTGAGAACTTGCTGCTTACCGGTTTGCAGGCCATTATTTTAGTTGTACTTATACTTCTCGCTTTTTTGCGTAGCGGACGCTCTGCTTTGATCATTGCCATTTCTATTCCGGTTTCCATTATTACCACTTTTGCGGTGATGGATTTCGCTAATTTAAGTTTAAATATCATTTCTCTATCCGGTTTAACCCTCGCTGTTGGATTGGTAGTTGATGATGCCGTAGTTGTTCTTGAGAACATATTCCGATTTCGGGAAGAAGGGCATAATCGAAAAGATGCCGCTGTTATGGGTGCCAAAGAAGTTGCAGTTCCTGTAGTTATTTCAACACTAACCACCCTGGTAGTATTTCTACCGATTTTGTTTGTGCCTGGAATTGCAGGATTTTTATTTCGCGATTTGGCGCTAACTATCTCTTTCTCGCTTTCAGTTTCTTCGCTGGTTGCGCTAACGCTAATACCAATGATGACTTCTCAATTTTTCCGAGATGGGGAATCAAAGTTTCAATCAGATAATAAACTGGCTCTATTCTTCAGCAATCTACTAGCTAAACTGGAAGAAGTATATTCCCGCCAACTTGATTCTTCATTACATCGAAGTGGCTTAGTTATTTTAAGTGCTGTACTGTTTTTTGTGATAACCTTACCCATTTTCAATACTCTGGGAGGCGAATTCTTTCCTCGTGTAGATGAAAACGCCTTTACACTAGAAGTGAGTCGCGAACCCGGCGTTAGTTTATTGGAACTAGAGCGATCCGTAAAACAGGTAGAAAGTGTACTTACCCGAACCATTCCTGAAGCCCGAATTATTGTATCGGATTATGGGGATAAAGAAGGAATTGAAGGCGCAGATAATCCCGGCGGTTTTACCGGCACCATTAGAGTTGAACTGGTATCGCAAGATCAACGGGATCGAACGCAGTTTGAGATTGTAAATCAAGCGTTAACCGATTTACAAATTGTTCCAGGTGTGGATGTACAAGAAATTGTGATTGATCCTCTCTCACCGGATGGCGAAAACGGATTAATTGTACAAATCTTTGGCTTCGATCCGGAAGTTAAGAAAGACTTAACCGAAGGTGTAAAAGAACGATTGCTCCAAATCGATGGTGTAGTAAGTGCCTATTCCACTTCAGATCAAGGCCGACCAGAATTACGCCTTGTTATGGATCGCGAACGCATTTCGCTGGTTGGCATGAATACCAATCAAGTTGCAAGTGCTGTAAGTAATGCCGTTCAGGGCTCCATTGCAACCAGTTTTGTGGATCAGGGTGTGGAGTTTGAAGTATTGGTTGAGCTGGACCCCCGTCAAAAATCTGCATCAACCGATTTAGAAGACATTCAAATACAAACTCCTGCCGGCGAATGGATGCCGCTTAGCAACCTTGCAAGAGTAGAGCGTTTTACCGGCCCAACCAATGTTACCCGGATCGATCAGGAACGCGTTGTTGAAATTTTTACCGAACTCGACGACATCGACCTGAAAAAAGCTTCTTCAGAAGCCCGTCTGCTTCTCGATGATATACAGTGGCCCGAAGGGTATCGCTATGCCCTTGCCGGCTCAGCAGAAGAACAAGCTGAATCGTTCAATTTCCTCCTTATCGCTTTTGCTATCGCCGGGATTTTAACTTACATGGTTATGGCCTCCCAATTTGAAAGCTTAATCGAGCCGTTTATCATCATTTTTACTATTCCACTGGCACTCTCAGGGGTTTTAATTATGCTTGGAATAACCAGTACCCCAATTAGTGTAACCTCTATGGTTGGTTTAATTTTACTTTCAGGTATTGTAGTTAACAACGGAATTGTGATGATCGATTACATCAAAATTTTGCAGGCTCGCGGCATCACTCGTCATGAAGCCATAGTGCAAGGCGCCACCCGGCGTTTACGCCCTATTTTGATGACAGCACTAACAACAATTTTATCGATGGTACCACTGGCGCTTGAAATCGGATCCGGTTCAGAAACCTGGAGCCCCATGGCGCGAACCGTTATTGGCGGCCTAACTATGTCTACCTTTTTAATGCTGTTTGTTGTACCAAGTGTTTACAATCTAATTAACAAAGGTGTAAGCAATTTGGGTTTTGACGCCATCCATAAAGAAGATCCACTCGCAAAAGAAGAGGTTGCAGTATGAAAAAATTCACCCTAACCGGAGGAATTCTTAATCGGCCAATTACCGTAATCATGTGTACACTGATTGTGGTAGGATTTGGAATATTTTCGCTCACAAATTTACGTGTAACGCTATTCCCGAAACTTAATATTCCTGTGTTGGCAATTTCAACCGGATACCAGAATGTGGCTCCGGAAGACATCGACCGGATTATTGTAACACCGATTGAAGGCGCTGTTTCTGCTATCGAAGGCATCGAGAGCCTTGAAGCGCGTGTGAGCCGTGGTAATGCATTTATCATCATGCGATTGTATGAAGGTACCGACATCCGTAAAACAGAATTGAAAGTTCAAAAAGCGATCGATCAAATTCGAAATGATCTTCCGCAACAAGCAAGAGAACCCGTTATTTTCCAGTTCGACCCGGAAAACCGTCCCATCATGCAATTGAGCATCAATTCAGGACAAAAAGGGTTGGATGAACTCCGAAATCTGGCCATCGAAATGGTAGAGCCAAGTTTAGAGCGACTCGTTGGCTTGGCTTCTGCCGATACCCGCGGTGGTTTGGAGCGGCGTATTTATGTGGATGTTTCCCCAATGCGGTTGGCACAGTACCGTTTAGTTCCGCAGGAAATCGAAAATGCGATCTCTTCTAATAACACACAATTGCCTATGGGTAACGTGCTTGCACAGAACATCAGTTACAGTGTGCGGGCTGAGTCGATGTACTCAACGGTAGAGGAAATCCGGCAGACCATCATTAAAGTTGCCGAAAATGGTGTTCCTATTCGCGTTGGTGATGTGGCCAATGTATCTGATGGTTTTACGGAAGTTACCAGCCTAGTAAATGTGAACGGAAATAATAGTGTATCCATCGAAGTACAGAAAAACTCGGATGCTAATACATTAGATGTTGTAAACGCAGTAAAAGCCATTGTACCTGAAATTAACGAAATACTACCGCCAGATGTAGAACTGCGAATTCTTAGCGATGAAGGGCAAACCATTGATGACTCGATCAACAATCTTGCGCAATCGTCGTTGATTGCTTTGCTGGTAGTAGTTTTTATTATTTTGATTTTTATGGGTGGTTGGCGCATTTCGCTTGTGGTAGCTATTTCTATTCCGGTTTCTATTGCTGCTTGCTTCGCTGCCATGTATGCAACCGGACTCACACTCAATATCTTTACCATTTCGGCTCTTGCACTGGCCATCGGGTTATTGGTTGATAATGCCATTGTTGTTTCAGAGAGTATTGCACGAAAGATGGAAGACGGCGTGGCCAAAATGGAAGCCGCTTTAACCGGAACCAACGAAGTAATAGGGCCGTTACTTGGATCCACTTTAACAACATTGGGTGTATTTATCCCTATAACACTAATCACCGGAGTTCAGGGAACTTTGTTTCGCGAATTCGCACTAACTATTAGTTTTGCAATTGGGATCTCGTTTTTATCATCCATCATTCTTGTTCCGGTAGTAGCTTTGCTTGTGCTCGATCTTGATCAATTCAATAAAGGTGGGCTAGTGTTTAAAGCCATGCACAAATTAGAAGGCGGCTATGGCAAAGTGCTTAATTGGATTATGCATCATAAGTGGTTGCCAACCATGCTATTGATTGGAATTCTAGTGGGCACCGGATATTTATTCCAAAACATCACCAAAGAAGGTTTCCCCGAAACCGACTCCGGCGAAATCGATGTAAATGTATCCCTTCAGGAAGGTACCAAGCTGGTTAAAACGGTGGAAGTGATGAAGCAATTTGAGGAGAAATTGCTGGCTAAACCGGAAATCGAAACACTGGTTTCTAACATAGGGCGTAGCCGTTGGACAGAGCAGAGTAACCGAGGCAGTTTTACCATAAAATTAGTGCCAATGGAGGAACGTGAAATAACCAGTAACGAACTGGCCGCAGCGCTACGGCAAGAGTTAACTTATCCGGGTGCAACGGTTCGTGCCTCGGTTGAAGGTGGCGGATTGCGCTTTGGCGGACGTGGTTTTAGTTTTGGTGGCAGTTCACTACGCCTCACTTTTGTTGGGCCAGAGATGGAGCAATTATTGAAAATCTCCAATCAAATTGAAGAGCGACTCCTCGACGATCCGAACATCATATCGGTTGATAATGGTCGTACCGATCCAACCCCCGAATTGCAATTTATTGTAGACCGTAACCGTGTAGGGTTGTTAAATGCTGGTGTAGCCAATGTAGCAAGTAATTTGCGAACGCAAACACTCGGAAATCAGGCCGGCTTTTTCAGAACCGAAGGCCGTGAAATTCCAATAGAAGTAAGAACCTCGAAAGATGCTTTAACTTCACGCGAAGATTTGTTTGATCTGGAAGTTCTTCAATACGAAGATCAGCGCATTCCTGTAGTTGCAGTAGGTGAGTTTGTAGAGACTAAAGGCGTAGATTCCTACTCGAAACGAAATCGCGAAATATTGCTGGATGTAAACATACAGTTTAATGGTGAATCCGACGAGTATAAAGCGCTGATTACAAATTTCCTTAACGAAGAAATTGTGTTACCCGAAGGTTATAGGTATGAGTTTACTGGCGCAAGTTTCGAAACCGAACAGGCTATGAATCAGTTTATCTGGGCTGGGCTTGCGGCTATTATTCTGATGTTTATGATTATGGCTTCGTTATTCGAAAATTTCCGCGATCCATTCGTTATATGGTTCTGTATTCCGATGGCGTTATTCGGAGCCCTTGCCGGTTTGACGTTGACAGGATCTCCATTAAGTACAACCGGAAACATCGGGCTTTTCATGTTGGTGGGTATTATCCTCAATAATGGAATTGTATTGGTAGATTACATGCACTTACGAACCCGAAATATGGAGTTCAGTCTAGATCGCGACTCAGCGTTTATGCATAATATACAGGAAGCTTGTAAACGCCGAATGCGCCCTGTACTGCTTACTGCAATTACTACTATCTGTTCGATGATTCCACTTTCGCTCGAATTGGGTGCCGGAGCTGAAATCTGGTCACCTTTAGCTAAAACAGTAATTTTCGGCCTTCTTTTTGGGGTTATTTTCACCTTGTTCATTACCCCTGCCATTTCATTAGGCCTAAAACAAGTTATTTATTGGTTTAGTAATGTAATCGGCTCAATCAAAAATTCATTGTTTAGCAAAAAAGAACAGGCACATATTTGAAGACGCTAATTTACATTGGAGCGCGTTTTTTATATCCTAAGAGTAATAAATACAAAAGGAGTTATTATGAGTAAATCAGGAAATTTTTTAGCAGGATTAATTACCGGTGCAATGGCTGGTACGGTAATCGCATTATTATATGCACCCGATACAGGCGCAAACACCAGAGGAAGAATTTCTTATAGGTTAAGCAATTACAGAGACGAGCTTAACGAGTTAATTGCTGAACTCAGGAAAGAGAAGCAAAAACTCATTTCAGAAGCCAAAGAAAAAGGCGATGCAGTAGTACTTGAAGCAAAAGACAAAGCAGAAAGTTTAATTCGTGAAGCTGAAAGCTTACTCGAATCTATTGAGCCGGGATCGTAAAACTTACCTCGCTTAACCTCCTATCTACTTCAACTTAAGGCATGAGTGTACTCATGCCTTTTTTGTGCTCTTTATTTACTACAATTCATCTTCTTTTTGCTTCCACACTTCGTAGATAGAATCAAATAAAGCAGTATCTATTTCGATAGATGCAGCTTTACGTAGGGTTTCCACTTCAGCGTTGATAGTTGAATAAACTTTATATCTGGTTTCGATATCAGCTTCATCGGTAGATGATTTCACTTCGGTAATTTCTTTTTTAAGGATATTAAGCACCATCCATCCTTCCGATTCTGAGAAGGCAAGAACCGGCATATTTTCGATCCCTTTTCGAATCAGATCAAAATCATTGCTCGATGGATCAATTGTTGCATATTCTACTTTTGTGAAGGTATCGTAGCTTTCCGGGATATCCCCTTCTACTATTTCACTTTTGATTAACTCTGCTTCCTGTAAATTATCTGCGGTAATTTTCCAATAACTAGCTTTCAATAACACATACTTATTTCGGATGAGTCGATCTCTGTAGCTTGAGGGAACTCTAATGCTGGAAGTATCCGCCAATGCGTCTCTTGTTAATTGATACTGATAAAGATCCGCCAGCATATCGTATCCTCGCTTTTCTACCTCTTTTTGCACTCGAACATCTTCCCAATAATTTTCTTCTTTTGCCTGTTTGAATAACACCTCGTTTCTCATCGCTCGCCCAACAGAAGCCCCTGTTCTTGTTTTCGATTCCTGAAACGATAAAAAGGGTAGCCAACGTAGATAATCATCTGCGGTAAATTCAAATCTGTTTCCTTCCAAATCATAAGTAGCGAGTATTAAATCCGGATTTACGGAAGCTTCTAGTTGCTCAAGCCGTTCGTCGGTCCAGTTGTAGGCGTTATTTTCGGGTTGAGGCGTATTACTGATAATCCCATCACCATCCAGGTTTAATATAATCTGCCGAAGCTCGTTCAGGTTCTCTCGATCGGGCTGCACATTCAATCCTTCCATTTTTGTTCGGATGTACTCGTCCGAAATAAGTTGTTGTTTGCGCAACCTTAACTGACTACTTACACCTTGTTTCCGATATTGATACTCATCTTCTGCCAAAATCGCCGGAAACTCGATATACTCTACATATATAATGTGATAGCCATATCGTGTACGAATGGGTTCAGTAAACTCGTTTAGATTTGTGGAATAGGCAGCCTCAGCAAAGGCATCATCTGCACCAAAATAACTTATCGGGCCAAGATAGCCGGCCAGCGAATCGTAATCGGAGGTATTGTAAAAGTCGTTCGCTACGTCAACAAAATCTTCACCGGCCTTTAGCCTTTCATAGGATTCTTCCAGATCGGAGACATCGGTACTGAACAATTGCCTCACATACACAGAGCGCTGTTTTTTTGCATAGGCCAGACGTATTTCTTCATCGGTGAGCGGTTCCATGATCGCTTCCATTTCATCCACAAAATAGAAATCAATCATAGATTTTTGTTGCTGATAGGCAGTTGCTGCTTGATACTTCGGATGATCAAGCAATCCTTTATTTGCTGCGGCTTGAGCAAGTAACAGCTTATCGATCAGTTCATTCAAAAAACCATATCGCTCGTTTTTTGTATCGTTTCTACCGGTTTTGATGAGATGTTCGACATATGCCGTTTCGAAATCGAATACGGTACGTTCTATCCCATTTACATCAAATAATATCTGAAAATCGATGTGGTCTTTTTCCTCAGGTGTTGACGAACAACTTATCAAAAAAAGAACACCTAGAATAAAAAAGAAAGGCTGCCTTGTAGCAAAGCAGCCAATCGATGAAATATGTTTGTTAATCATTTTAGAAGTAAAGCTTTACATCTACGATGGTAGTTTGGCCTAAATATTCGAAAGGAACTTGTGCAAAATCAACACCGATTGCCATTCCGTTTTGTGTTTTTAATGTAAAACCTGCGCCGTAAGTCATGTGTGCATCCACATTATCACCTAAAAATAAATCTCGGTATCCTCCTCGAACATGAAATTTCACCGTGTTGGATAAATAACTCAGCTGAGTACCGGAATCCAGATTTATGTTGTTATCGTTGGTTTGCTGCACTTCGCTAAGCAGTAGAAGCTCAAGATTTTCCTGTTTAATTGCAGGCACCTGAACACCAAATTTAAATGAGAGTGGTAGTTCCCAAGAATTCAATTTTACGTTTCCGATAATCCCTTCATTGTTGCCTTCGTGTTGGGGATCTAAATCCACAAAGGTTTCTGAATTGATTCCCGACATCTGTAATTCATTTCCAAAATTTGTGATGGAAGCCCCAATGGTTAACCCGTTGATGTAATCTGTCTTCAAAAGAAAACCCATATCGATGGCAACGGCTTCGGCAACCATGTCATAAATTTTTTGTTGAATAAACTTTACACTGCCACCAAAGTGAAATGACTCGGTTAGGTTTTGAGCGTAGGTAAATGCGATGCTTAAATCGTGTGCACCAAATGTGGCGCCAATACCTTGTGGATCTTCAACGGTTCGTACGTCCATTCTTCCGTAATCAACAAAATTAAGTCCGAGCCCAAGAACCCGTCCGGGCTTTTTGCCTATCGGAAAAACCAAACCTGCGCCGTAGATATCAACATCCACAAAGTATTGGTTTACACTGATGAAGCCTGAACTGAAGGTTCCTCCATCATTTTTAACGGATATACCCGCCGGGTTCCAGAACAATGCTTCTGCACCGCTCACATACACCGAGTTGGCATTACCAAGTGCTGCGCCTTTCGCTCCAACACCCATTGTTAAAAATTGAGCCGCTGTTGTACCCGCACGGCTTTCGTTACCGGTTTGCCCGTGAACCATTGAAAAGGCAAGTACCAGAATTAATTGAGTAAGAATGAGTTTTTTTGTCATTGTTTTCACGATTACTTGCCTTATTTGATTATCGCAAATTTGTCGGTGTATTCGCCTATGCCCGGTGCTTCTACATGGTAGAAGTAAATACCGTAGGCTACATCTTCATTTTCGTTGGATTTGAGATCCCACGGCGCAGAACCATCATTATTTGCCCCATCGTGTTCGATAGTACGAATGAGTTCTCCACGAACATTAAAAATTCGAATAGTGCAGGTTTTTGGCAGATTAAAGAACTCGATCTTACGCTCTTCACGGCCAATAGAACTACTTGCTCGTTCCCACGAAGCCGCCCCGATATATGGATTTGGTACCACATAAATATTTTCGAGCTGATCTTTGGCAAGTTCATTATCTACAGAACCTGCTCGCATAGCAAATTGGAATGAATCGTCGGAACCAAACTCGCGGGAAGTTGAAATTCTGATCTTATCACCCGGAGACGGTACTGTGCTATTATCCGTTGGCAGGAAGCTAACCATAAAACGGTAATTGAAAACTCGATCGTCCCTTTCTGCGATTAATAAATCATCGCCCGGGCTTAACTCGTCGTTATCGTCGTTATCGAGGACAAACATTTCGGCTAATTCTCCCGTCATGAGATTGCGTACGAAAACCGGAATATTAATTCGGCTAAAACCGCCGCCAAAACGAAGTGGTGGGCGATAGGTGCTATCGGCAGGATCTACAAAATAAAGTTCGTAATCATGATCGGTGCGGATGAAGTTAGTTAAATCTCCGTTTCGATCTGGTGTAATAACAAGCTCCCAGTTAGTTGAAAGTCCATCTAGCTCGGTAGGATCCAGGCCAAACAGTTCATTTTCTTGCCCTTCGTTGGAGATCCATCCTGTTTTATTGGGTAGGATAAAACCACCATCGGCATTGGAGAAGCTAATGGTAAATCCATCAACAATACTCGAAGTTGGTGCATAGGCAGTGGATTTAATTGCATCTACGTTCTGGGTTAATTCGCGCACCTGATAATTCACCGTTTTGCGCATTATACCTACATCCGAAGCTGAATCGGTAAATGTAACTTCATAGAGTTTCGATTCATCAATAAGTGCATCTACTACAATATTTACTTCTGCATAGCCTGTTCCTGTACCGGAAGTAACCGAAGATAAATCGGTGGTGGCTCCACCTTCAACAAAACCAGCAGCCAATGTACTTGGCATTACAGCTGCTGCATTTTGGGAAGTTCCAACTACCTGACCGGCACCGTTTACAGCAACCCGGAATGTATTCTCTTGTGGATCGATCCCGGGATCATCACCACCGGCTGATGGAACGCCGCGATCATAAGCTACTATCGCGTAATAGTAAATCTTGCCGTTTGTCACATCATTATCCACATAGTAGAATTGTAAACCGGAATTATCGCCCATATTGTAAAGTGCATCGCCTTCTAAAACGCGAATATTACCGCTGATGTCATTATCCAAATCCCATTGTGCAATCGGATCGTAGAACGTTGGTGTTCCGTTTACATCGGTGATAGAACGGGCATCTGATAAGAGATTATCTGTACCTTTGTAGAGCTTATACCCCTCAAAATCTTGTTCTTGCAGGAATCTGTCGAAACTTGCTACAGAAAGGGTATCCCAAGATAAAACTACTTGCTCATTGCCGGCTACTGCGGTAAGTGTGGGCGGAATTGGTGGCTGAGCGAAGTTATAATCGGAGTTGTAAATATTCTGAACGGTACGTCGGTTTTTGAAGAAGTCATCTCTATCGTCTCCAAAAATCCATGCGGTAGAGAAGAAATCGGTAGACTTCGCGGTAGGATCACTTTCGGAGAACAGTTCTACTTCGCCTGAGGTAAACAGAATAAATGGCTCATCCGCTACAACAGTAGAAGGCTCTTCGTAATCCGGATTTGAAAATAACGTTTCCTCAATCCGTGCAAATAACCAGGTATCATCACGAAGGTTATCACCACTTTCGTAAAATGGACGGGTGTTTAAGTCGAAACCACGTAAACCAATTTGATCGGATTCATCCACATCCAGCTCATTATAATTAGGCTCGCCCGTAGTTGGGATTCCATCACCTTCTCCCTCATCAGGGCCCGGATATTCAAGATCAAACGGACTTAATCCGTCTCTACCCACGTCATTATTCAGAGTTTCGCCTTCATCGAAGATTCCATTTTCATTAGCATCCTCAAATCCAATCCAATCCAGATTTTCGTCGGTGGTGTACCATCGCTCGATTAGGTATGCTGGACGTTCCTGATAGGTTTCGCCGTAAAAATTTTCAAACTGATTTGCGTCATACTGACCCGATACATAGTTATCGATTTCAGCAGCAGTAGTAAACAACAGGTAATTTTCATCAAAACGAGATTCATCGGTTATTCCGTCCTGATCATCATCCAATCCGTTTGCATCGTTTGCAGGTGATTCAAGGAAAGCAAAACCCGTATAACCCAATTCATATTCGGTAGCACCTGCCTGAGTTGGAACTCCGACTCCATCCGAATCCCATCCATACACTAAATCGAGAAACGGATCATAAGTGGCGTTGTCATCGTTTTCATCTTGTCCTAAACCATAATCAACAATCTGTGAGAAAAACAATCTGGTTTGGTCGTTTTCGCTTTTATTAGTGATACGATAAATAATAAACATCGTGTCTTCAGCAAGAATATTCGCCCACTGGAAAATCCGGATTTGTGTTTGAAGTCCTAATCCACCAATTGTGGGATCTTCAAACGGACTTGGAAAGTAAACACCTAATCCACTATGAGGACCATCAGTCTCCAAACCAACAGCATATTCATAGTCAGAAAAATCATCCATTACATAATATGACTCCTGATCCGAGCTTGGAAAACGCCCGTCTCTACCATTCCAGGTACCCGGCCAACCAGAATCATCTTCATCAAGGCGATCCGGCCAGAAATCAGGCCAGGAAGTTGGGTCGTTAGAAATAGCCGGTACCGGAGCAGCACCTAATGTAATCGGATCTACTCTATTAGAATTATTAAAGCCTGGTAACGGTAACCAACCCCATAGATCCCCAGAATAAGGACTTGTTCTCGCACCTGCCTCCCGGTAGTTAATACTAACCGGATTTAGCAGGGTATCCGGCCGAAAGTTGTTCGAAATAATAGAGCGATAGTCTTCTAAAGTCTCTACACGATCGGATGCTACGGCCTCTACATAAGCAGATACAACTACACCTACCCCGTCAATATGTCGACCGCCTACGCCACGCGGCCAAACTCCCCACGGTAAGTCATTCCATCGGGAAAGCTCTCCGTGATTCCGAAAATTAGTCTCAATGAGGTTTCCATCCATAACCCCACGTGCAATGTTATCGAAAGCACCCCGGTAAACTACCCCATTCAATGAATCAGGGATGGTTTGTTGTGCAGCTACTGGTTTGCTAATCAATAGAGATGTAACAATCAGTACTGCAATCGAAAAAATCTTTTTATACATCTGTTTATTCGTCATTTAAAAATTATAGCTCAGGCCAATTTTCACGCTTCTGGGAGCGCCACGTCTCGAAGGATCTAGGTAAAATTCTTCGTAGGTATTCAATCCACCCGGCTGTCCAACGGAGTTTTGTAGTCTCCAAAGGTCTATAGATTCATTTGCTCTACCTGTGTCGTTATATATTCCATAATGTGGTGCTGAATCGAATACGTTATCAATTTGTACGAAAAACTCTATGTTATGCGAAAGAGCAGGTGGTTTGTAATATGCCCGAATATCAGAATTGAACACTGCAGGTGCATCTTCATTATTTGGATATAGTGATTGAATCTGAAATCTCTCAGTTGTGTATGGGTTTCCTGATTGGAGAGTATTAATTGCAGATAAGGTTAATCCAAATTCACTTACCCATGTGATTGTGTTATTAAGGACATTTCTTTTATCCCAATTCAACCTATTGATATTAATATCTTCCTCTAAGCCATTAATAAACCTGTTAAAGTTTTGATATGCATCAGAAGACGAACCAGAAGCAAATTGCAATGTATAATCAATAGTCCAGGATAATTTACCAGTACCTCGCTCGTATAGTGACAATGTCATTCCTTTTACAGTACCAAAATCGATGTTTTCTAATCTTCCGACTGGAACACCTATATTTGATCGTTTAACAACATAGCCTGCTAATTCCCGAACATCTTTAGAGAAAACTGTTAGATCAAGACCCATGGTTTCCGTTAGTCCTTGTTGCAGTCCAATTTCAAATTGCAATGTTCTTTCAGGTTCCAGATTTGCATTACCTACTGTATATGAATCAACGCCTCTTTGAGATAAGTCAAATTCGTTGTTTACATATAACAGATTTAACTGAGCGGTCTGAAAAAATAACCCTGCTGAAAATCGCATTACGCCTGTTTCTGAAATTGGAAAAGCTACACCAAGTCTTGGGCTAAACTGATAGGTTGATTTTGCAGGTACTCGATTTGATATCAATTTAGTCGGGTCATTTGGATCCACTATCTCTGGTTTTTCAAACTGAGTAATATCTCTGGGCACGATATAGTCAGGTTCAAAATAGTCAAAACGAAGACCTGCATTAACTATTAACTCTTCGAACTCTAATTTAACTTGCGAGTAAGCAGCTGCCTCCCAAGGATGATTTATCAAAGCGTTATTGAAAACTGCATCATCGGATCTAAATGCTCTTCCAGTGCTAGGGTTAACTGAAATACCAATTGATTTGTTATCAATGGTGTGAAACCTTCCCGAAACACCTGTTTTCCATAATACTATATTGTTTAATTGGTTAGTATAATCAGCAACAATTGTATTTGTTTTCGTAACTTCCTCAGAAGATCCTAAGTAATTGCCCCCCATCGCAAAGGCGTCTGCACCTTGTTGGCTTGAAAATTCCGGTCCAACATATCTCTCATCCAGTTCACCAGTCGCATATACATCATCGTACAAATAGCTTTCTTGTTGGTCATTTAAATGACTAAAAGACAAGTTAGCAAAGGCATTATCGCCCATCGACAAGCGTAAACCGGCAATATGAGTTTGATTTGAGAAGTAATAATTGTTTATACCGCTTGGATTATACTTATATGCCTGATCGTAATTTCGTCCATCACCGAATTGATAGAAAAGATTGTAATCGAATTTTAAGCGACTGTTAATTTCATAAACAAATGAGCTGTTTAAAGATAAACGCTCCTGACGATTAATCGACTCAAAATCACCATCTCCCGATGCTTGAATTAACCAGCTACTTGGATTATCACCCGTTCGCACATTCGCGCTTTGCACATCACTAGGGCGAAATAAGTCACGACCAATCAAATGCCCGTCGAATTTTACATAACGCAAAGTAGTTTGGATACCTAATTTGTCTTTGATAATCGGTCCACCAATAGAAACTTGATAATCATGATCGCCGATTGTTGGTGCTACTTCGCTATATGTGAATTTTTCGTTCGAGAAGTCATCGGCGCTTAAGAACAGTTTTTGATCGGTATTTCTGGTAACGAATTCAAGTTCTCTGCCGCTCACAATTCTGCCTACGTACCCAAGAAAATTACCCGACCATTCCGGACTTACCCCTTTGGTAACAATATTTACTACACCTGATAAAGCCTGTCCATATTCTGCATTAAAAACACCACTAATAACTTGCAGGCTTGAAACCATATTCTGTTCCACATCAAAAGAAGCGCCATTGTTGAATGCGTTATTAATTGGAACACCATTTACTAGATAAGATACTTCGCCGGTTCTTCCACCTCTGAAATGTCCATCCACAACACCAGCAGTTTGGTTAATCGCTTCGTTAATACTAACAAGAGGCAGAGCTTCTAATTGTTCAGAACTTATGTAAGATGTGGTAGTTGTTCTGTCTTTCTCTACAATAGGTCGTTCGGCAGTTACTACAATTTCCTGCCCTTCAATTACTTCTTCTCTTAACGTTACGTTTACTTCGGTGGTTTTATCTACAATTACTTGAACTTTTTCTACTCGTGTTGTTGCAAAACCTATGTATGAAAATACTACTGTATAAGTACCCGGATCTAAATTTATGATGGTATACTTTCCATCTACATCGGTTAGTGTACCCTTGGTTGTACCGTCGATATAAACCTGTACACCGATTAGTGTTTCTCCTGATTCATCAATTACCGTACCTGCAATTTTACCCTTTGTCCCAAATTCAGCCAATGATGCTGAGTTAAATAATAGAGACAAGACTAAAGCTAGCCCAAACGAATTAGACAAAATTTTCTTCATGACTGAGTGATTAAATCGGGCGTGATCCTAAGACTACGCCCGTTTGTATAAGATTGGCTGTGCTTATTTAATAAGCATCATTTTTCTAGACTGTACAAAGTTAGCAGCGCTAATTCTGTACACATACATACCGGATGCAAGGCTAGAAGCATCGAACTTTTGAGTATGGCTACCAGCAGTCATCTTTTGTCCATCAATCAAAGTTGCCACTTTTTGGCCTAACATATTGAATACTTCAAGAGTTACATCAGCGGTAGCCGGCAAGCTAAACTGAATGTTTGTACTTGGGTTGAATGGATTTGGGTAGTTTTGCTCTAGCGTAAACACCATTGGTGATGTAGCTTCTAATTCGTCGTTTACTGTGAATACTGCATCGGCTCCAACTAATGCAACCACTTCCCACTCAGATGGTGTATTCCACCATTGGCTGGTACTTTTGCTTGACCAAGCGTACTGTGCATCACGTGCAGTTCCGTCATTGTCGTTAACTGCAAGCTGGAAAGGTATAGTTGTAACTTCGGCTCCGGTTGGATACTCGAAGTCTTTGGCGCCTGTATTCACTCCACTAAACTCAAGTGTACTAATGGCTGTTAACAGACGGTACATACCAGTTTGAGAACTATCACCAATAGTGGCTGAGTTTTGAATTAATTGGTTAAAGTCTCCGGTATCGCCATCCCAACCATGAATGTACGGATCGGTACCAACCATGAAACCAGCACGTAATTGATAGTCAGGCTCGTCGCCAGATTCAAAAGCATCATGTGTAGAGCCGGTTATGAATGATTCCGGTGCATAAGAACCGAAGCCACCTTCCCAGCTATCAAAGTTCCAGCCACCACCACCGTCGGTAGCAGGTGCAGCAGGTACAATTACATCATCCATAATTTCAGCATAGATGATAAATAAATCGCTACCTGAGATGTTTTCGAAACCTACCCAAAATTTTGCAGAAACATCAGTGTCAGAATCGGCACCGGTTCCTTCTGTTAAAATATTGTTGGTAGTAATCTCAAATGGTTTGTATCCATCCGGGAAGAATGCAGCTAACGTTGAAGCATCAGGAACAACACCACTTTGCAGTGCACCGGCAACAGCCTCTACTGCAGCTTCACTAAGTTCAACAATATAATTTTCGCGAACACTGGTAGCTGTATTAATCATTGCAGAGGTCATATCGCTAGCAGAGCCTTTTTCCGACTTGGCAACTACACCATAATGGGCATCAAAGTTCATCACTAAATCAGGGTGAGGAGCTTGTGTAGTGTGTGTAAGAGTTAAACCATTGGCAGGATCAATGGTACCTACAAAAGTACCTTGATTGGTAGCGGTAAACGCACTGTCGGCAAAGAATACATCATAGCTAGCTGCGCCATTATCTTCTACTGCTATCGTAACAATACCATCTGCAGTAGATAGATTTACTACGGGTGCATCAGGCACAACATCCGTAATTCTTGTAAATACCACGTTATCGATAAATACATCACCGGCATCGTAATTCACTTCAAAACCGATTCGCATACTTGGCCAAGTTTGATCTACAGCAAATTCGCGGGTGTAAGTTTGCATAACGGTATCAATAGTAAAAAGCCCATCTCCACCAGCATCAAGGTATCGGGCCCAACCACCACCAACTTCACCTATAAACACATGTATATCGTGTGTACCTGCATCGGTTCTGGCATCGAATGAAATTGAATAAGGCCCCACATAAATGGAATCTAACTGCTCTTGGTTAAATGGCTGGTTTGCCTGAACGTCGTACGAATTGCCTTCGCCGGTTAATCCAATAAATTGTAATTCACCATCTACAATTGCACCACCCTCAAACCAGGCAGAATCAGCAGAAAAATCACCATTTCGAACAATGTTATCTGCCACCGTGCGAAGCTTTACATTATCAATGAAAAACGAAGAGTTATCAGTTCCGCCTTCGAAACCTACCTTCATACCTGCATCGTCAACTCCCCATGTAGCATTAACAAGTACTTTTTGAGTAAACGTTTGCATGGTGTTGGTTAGGGTAACACCGGTTGCATAGTTTTCCCATCCACCACCATTGTGGCCAAAAAATACGGCAATATCTTTTGATGCAGCATCCGTACGGGCATCGAAACTTAGCTCGTATTCTTTACCCACTTCAATAGCCGCAATTTGATCTGCAGTTAAAATTTGGTTGAATTGAACATGCCATGAAGTGCCATCTGTACCGGTAATACCGGTTATTGAGGCAACACTATCAGTAACTTCGAATGTAGCTGTGGCAGAGCCACCATCCATTGAAGTTGAAAAAGGTGCCCATGCTGATGAAAGCGTATCCGCAGAGAAATCTCCGTCAATGATAATATCTGTGCCATAAAACGCATACTGCGCATTGGCTGACTCCATTGCAAATACTCCAACAAAAACAAAGAAAAGCACTCGAATTTGATTGTAGAAATGTTTCATATGAGTGTGTTTTGTTATGATTGTGTCCATTAATTGACAAGGTTAATACTAAAAAATCAATGTCAATAAAACAAGCAAATTTGAGATTATTTCCCACGCAATTAAGAACATTCTGCATGGCTAAGATTTGCACAAAAGCGCTTGTTCTTCATTTTTCCTTCATAAAAAATGCTATTCTATCTTTAATTGATAGATTGGTGAGAAAATTTTTCATACTTTGTAGAAAATTTATCACATTAATCCTAAACCTGTTATCTGCATACAAAAAATTGAATTTGCATTAACATTGATTTATGAGAAATATTCTCACATTTATAAAAATGATTTTCATATTATTGACGGGCAACAAGTAATAAGTTTATGAATAAAGCAACGCTTCAAGATATTTCTGAATACACAGGACTATCCATTTCAACAGTATCTAGAATTTTAAGGGGTGAATCTGGTTCGAATTCTGAAAATGTTGAGAAGACCATCAATGCCGCAATTAAACTGAAATACCCCTTTAATTTCACTTATTTAAAAAATAAGTATCAGTTTAGCTCTCAAACTCGAATTGCACTTATTACTACACTTTTCCCCAGTGAGTTTTACGCCTCATTATTCGCTGGAATTTCAACCGCATCAGAAACCACTAATTTTGATGTGTCTTTTCATCATATTAACCCTGATAACACCGATGTATTGGAATACATCAAAGTTCTCATGGCAAACGAAATTGAAGGGGTTATTCTGTTTTTACCGATGATGAACGAACCCGAGTACGAACGCCTGCTCGAAAATCTTCCATCCGACTTTATTCTGATTTCATTGTTGCCCATGCAGAATCCATCTGTCGATACTATAACTTTTGATTCGTATGGTGGTGGCTATTTGGTTGCCCAGCATTTCTATCAGAAGGGGTATTATGATGTTGGGATCGTAAACGGACCTTTTGAACGTACCGAATCGTTACTTCGGCGCAATGGCTTTCAGGATTATATTGCCCGGCATGACGAAATGAACCTTAGTTGGTGGTACAATGGAGCTTTTGAATTTATAGATGGAGCCCATGCTTTTGAGCACTATTTGAAAAGCGATGAAAAACCACGTGCTATCTTTTTTGCCAACGATGTGATGTGCGTTAGCTTCTTATCAAAAGCTATAGAGCATGGCATTTCGGTGCCCGATGAGCTAGCCTTAGTTGGTTTTGATGATCTCCCCATTTGTCAATACATCCAGCCAACGTTAACATCTGTGAGAACCGATTACAGTGCTCTTGGTAAAAAAGCACTTGAGGTTCTTAACACCAAATTATTTGGCGAGAAGCAATTTGCAGGCGTTCAAAGCCTGATTCCAGTGACCCTATCAAAACGGAAATCGAGCTAAGCTTGCTATCAGTTTCTCTGAGATTCGAGATAGCGCCGAAAGTACTGCTGACCCGCCAAGGTATCTCCGGTTACCAAATAATAGCGCGCAAAATTGTATAGCATACGAGTAGAGCCCTGATCCAGAGATTCGCTCCTATCTAACCAGTATTTAGCATTCTTTGGTGAGTTATTGATCAGATAAAGCGATGAAATCACATCCATATATCTTGGGTCGGTATTCCCATCGTTAACTACTTGTAGTAGCATGTTCAACAAGTAGGTGTCATTCTCTCTGCTGCTAATTGCAAATTCGGTAACTCTTTCTACTAAACTCACAGAATTCAGTTGCCATTTCAGTAATTCGTAGTAATGGGTTACAAAAGCTAAAGAGTCGTTTACCGAGCGCGTATAATTTACCACTTCGGTTAATTTTTCAGGCACAAACTCTTGTTGCCGCGCGGTTATAGC
Organism: Balneolaceae bacterium; assembly: GCA_965228545.1. Lineage (GTDB taxonomy): Bacteria > Bacteroidota > Rhodothermia > Balneolales > Balneolaceae > HXMU1420-13. The sequence continues at coordinate 2,495,666 of OZ245822.1, read as the reverse complement.
AGCTACCGAATCAACATAAGATTTATTTTGATACTGCTCGTAAATCGCATTAAAATTTCTAAGCTCCTCCTCTTGTGATATCCCCTTAGTAAACGGAAAACCTGCCAGCAGCCGCTCGATGGCAACATTTGCGTAGGTGTTTTCAAACGTACTTATTTGAGAGGGTCTGCTAAATGGATTTTGGATCAACCGTGATTGAAGGCGCGGTAGTTTTTCAATCTCTGCTAAAAACTCATCCGCCATGATATAATGACCTTCAAACGTTGGATGTAAGTGATCGATAAATAGAGATTCGTCCTCGATCCCACTTTCTGACGCTTCTCTGAGTGTTTTCTCAATGTCGACCACTGTTACAAGTTTGTTTGCAGAAAACGAATTAATAACCTTGTTAATCGCAGTGGGTGCTCGAAATCGAATTTCATCTAACTCTTTTGCTTCCATAAACTTTAGAAGCGCCTGCCGGGTGTTGCCGTCGGCTACATAATTTAATCCTTCTTCGTACGCGGCCAATGCATTCGGAGAATCAGACAGTGGTGGCTGATCTTTTAAATTGGATGCTATCGTACCCATAAATACCGGGATGTTTTCTTCGGTAAATTGCTTAACTACATCCCCAATATTTTTTTCAAATTGTGTTATCCCATCATCAAAAAGCGCCGATCCCAATTTGATATCTGCATGTTTTACAACTCTGGCCATCATAGTTCGGCGGTCATTATCTTTTCCGCTATCATTTAGGAATACAGATTCCATCAACTGATATAAGCGCCAATTTTTTAGCCAAAGAATTAATCGTTTCAACGCCACATTATTGGCCATACTAAATTGTGTGGATGCAGCCCCAAAAGATCCATAGAATTCGTTATGTCCAGCATAAATGAGTATTGCATCCGGCTCGTAGTCTTGCACACGTTTCGATAAGTCATGAATTACGAAACTATTCACGGCTGTCATACCTAAATTTATTACTTCTACATTTACGCCTTCGGTATGTAGTAATAGCTGTTGCTCTAATTGATCAGCAAAACTGTAGTAAAAATTGTAAGGAAAGCCGAGTGCCGAGGACCCACCAAAAACAAATATTCGAAAAGTATTTGGAGCCTTTTCTTTTCTGAAGGCATTAGGAGCAACCTGTGGCACAAACGAAGGGAAATACCGTTCGATAAATTTAGTATTAGAAACCAGGTAGTTTGGGCTCCCCTCAACTTCTATGAATAGCTCTTGAGATTCACTCTGGTACCCACTTAAATGCAAGCCAAGTTCTATGCTGCCAAATAGAAGAAGAGGAAAACTAACAGTAATGCACCAAAGAACAATTTTCTTTTTTATCGTTAGCGTGGTCATATTGGTAAAACTATAGTTGCTACCGAATTACCGGGCAAGGTTACTGTTTTTTTTACACCATCCACATCTAAGTCTACTGATTCTTTTTTGGCAGATTTATTCAATAGAATCATAACAATTTTCTGGGATGGAGTTTTAAAAGCAACATTCGGTATCGCCTCAACATTAGTACTGTTAATTCTAACTGAGCCATCCGGAATAAACTTCGAAGCATGAGCTATGGCATAATACCCTTGATTTCTGATCACTTCATTGCCGTCAATAGTAACTGCTCCTAAACAAACTGTACAGCCACCAAATGGAGTATAAGGGGTAAGTTCAGGATTAGACGTAAGATTCCATTGCAACACATTTTTGCTCCAGTTTCTGCTGGCACCAATTATCAGATTTTCTACATGCCACATTAAGTCGCCGCCAAAATCACCGTTAACATTAACATACTGTTCAGTGAAATATAAATTTTTATCTGGATGTGCTTCTTTAACTATTGATAATGCCTCAATATCTCCGGCATACAAATGAAACGCTGATCCTTCTATGTACTTCCTTGCATTGGGATCATTCAAAATTGATAGTGGATACTCCGGTCGATCGGCGTTATGATCCCACACAATTATTTTGGTTGAAATACCGGATTCTTCAAAAGCTGGACCAAGATGATATTTTATAAAATCACCCATTTGATCTGCTTGCATATATAAGCTGGGATTATTCCTATGATGATGCGGTTCATTTTGTATGGTAATAGCATCAATAGTGATACCTTCGGCAGCCATCGCTTGTATGTATTTCACAAAATAATTTGCGTAAACACGCTCATACTTTGGATTAAGTCCACCCCCAACCGTTGGTGGGAGCTTTGGGTCTCTCTCATTTTCAATTGGTATATCAAACGTTTTCATCCATGTTGGCGGGCTCCAAGGTGATGCCAGAATTTTGATATCCGGATTTATTTTCAATATCTCTTTCAGGATAGGAATCAAAAACTCCCGATCAGGCGTAATATCAAACTGTGATAAATCTTCATCCGTTTCTCCTTCCGGTAAGTCATTGTATGAATATGTTTTCCTATCCAGATCAGAGGACCCTATGCTAATTCGCAGGTAGTTTATCCTAATCGCATGCTCAGCATCTCCAAATAGTTCTTGCAGTAATTGCTCACGATCCGACTTATTCATTTTACTAAGATGCCAAGCACTTCCGCCGGTTAAGGTGTATCCAAAACCATCCATCGTTTGGTAGCTAATACTTGAATCAATTAAAATAGTATTGCTTGTGGATTGATTGGATTCTTCAACTACAGCCCCAGTCATTTTCTCAAGTAAAAGGGATTTATCCGCAGAGGTTACGAACATTACAGGTTTCTCTGAATGATATCCTTGATTTTGGATTAAAATCAGTGCAGAAAAGAGCAATACTCCAAAGCTAATTATCGATAAAACGCTGCTATATGTTCTTTTCATCCGATGAAGGCGTTGTAACTATTTTGAGAAAAGGAAGATGTTATTGATGTTTGTACGAACTTATCCCTTCTTCCATTGTTTAACAACTTGATTTATCCGCAGAATTTTTGGGTTTGATCAAAACAAAAAAAGCCTCTCATTTCTGAGAGGCTTTCAAATTTATATAACTGCAAAGTATTGCTTAGTTGATGTCGCCTTCTGTAGCATCATCGCCACCTAACGCTTCAAACACTTGTGCAACTTCTGCTTCGCCTTGTTCCATGTCTTTTTTCGATCCAACAATAATATCGTTGTAATCGCGAAGACCTGTACCAGCCGGCACTTTGTGGCCAACCACTACGTTTTCTTTTAGTCCACGTAGGAAATCTTTCTTGGCTTCGATGGAAGCCTGAGTCAGAACTTTGGTTGTTTCCTGGAATGAAGCGGCAGATAACCAGCTTTCGGTAGAAAGAGCAGCTCGTGTAATACCTAACAAGATCGGTTTCGAAATTGCCGGTTCTGCTTCACGTGTTTGCAACTCTTCTTTATCGTCTTTGATTAACTGATTGTTGATGTCGCGAACTTCACGGCGATCTAAGATCGTACCTTTTTTAAGCTCACTTCCACCCGGATCAGTTACCACAAACTTACCGATTAACTCATCGTTTCTGGTATTCACTTCAAAACGATCCACTTTATCGCCTTCTAGGAACATGGTGTCGCCCGGATCGGTGATTTCAACTTTCTGCATCATCGTAGAAACGATTACTTCGATGTGCTTATCGTTGATTTTCACCCCCTGAAGACGGTAAACTTCCTGAATCTCATTCACCAAGTACGATTGTACCGCGTATGGTCCAAGAATGTTTAGAATGTCCTGTGCAGGAATAGTTCCATCTGATAATGGTTGACCGGCACGTACAAAATCGTTCGATTGTACAAGAATATGCTTACTTAGCGAAATCAGATACTTCTTTTCATCGGTACCGTCTTTCGACTTCACAATTACTTCCTGAGAACCACGCTTACGGCCACCCATCTCAACAATACCATCAATTTCTGATACTGCTGCCGGATCGCTTGGAGAACGTGCTTCAAACAATTCGGTTACACGAGGCAGACCTGCGGTAATATCTTTCGATTTTGAAGTAGCACGAGGAATTTTAGCAATAACCTGACCGGCACTTACTTTTTCGCCGTCTTCAATCACGATGTGAGTTTCAACAGGTAGTGTGCTTTCTCGGAGGATATCGCCTTCGCCACGTACCGCTAACGTTGGTACTAATGAACGATCTTTAGAATCGATAATCACTTTCTCACGGTGACCGGTTTGGGCATCGGTATCTTCAGTATAAGTCAATCCTTCGAGGATATCCTTGTAATGTACGGTACCATCGATTTCAGAGAAGATTAATGCGTTATATGGATCCCACTTACACAACTGTGCACCTTTTGGAACCATGTCGCCTTCTTCAACAATCATTTCTGAGCCGTAAGGCACATTATAACTGATCAGAACTTTGCCTTCATCGTCAACAATCTTCAATTCACCGGCACGGCTTAGAACCACATTATGCTCTTCTTCGCCATCGTCGTAAGTAACAACTCGAACATTTTCGAATTCCACTTTACCTTCGAATTTCGCTTTGTGCTGAGAATCGGCCTCTAAACGAGAAGCTGTACCACCAACGTGGAATGTACGTAGCGTAAGCTGTGTACCGGGCTCACCGATAGATTGAGCTGCGATAACACCTACCGCTTCCCCTTTCTCTACCACTGTACCACGTGCAAGATCACGTCCGTAACATTTCGCACATACACCGCGACCGGTTTCGCAGGTTAGTACTGAACGAATTTCTACTTGTTCGATGGAAGTTTCTGCAATTTTCTTAGCTACTGATTCATCAATCATTTGATTTGCTTCACAAATCAACTCATCCGAAATCGGATCATGAATATCATGTAGCGAGAATCGCCCGATGATGCGATCTTCAAGGCGCTCAATTACATCTTCATTATCTTTTAGCGCTTCCATTTTGATACCACGAAGTGTACCACAATCGCTTTCAGTAATGATTACATCCTGAGATACATCTACCAATCGACGAGTTAAGTAACCCGCATCGGCAGTTTTAAGAGCGGTATCGGCAAGACCTTTTCGCGCACCGTGAGTAGAGATGAAGTACTCGAGTACCGTTAATCCCTCTTTGAAAGAAGAAAGAATCGGGTTTTCGATAACCTCATTACCTTGCTGTAAGCCAGACTTTTGAGGTTTCGCCATCAAACCACGCATACCACCAAGCTGACGGATCTGCTCTTTCGAACCACGAGCTCCAGAATCAGCCATCATGAATACCGGGTTAAACCCGTCACGATCTTCGGCTAGTGCTTTAAATAATGTTTCGGAAACTCGGTTTGTGGTGCTTGTCCACTTATCAATTACCTGGTTGTAACGCTCGTTATCGGTAATGAAACCCATTTCGTAACGGCTCTGAATGTCCATTACTTCATCTTTGGCGCCATTAATTAGCTCAGCTTTTGCATCAGGAATAATGATATCATCTAAGCTGAATGACAAACCACCAAGGGTTGCATTCTCGTAACCTAGTTTCTTCATGTCATCAAGGAATGCAGCTGTTTTTGCCGTTCCGGTGGTGCCATGAATCTCACCAATAAGAATACGAAGCTCTTTTTTACCAAGAGTTTTGTTGATGAAGCCCATTTCTTCAGGTACGATCTCGTTAAAAAGTACTCGACCTGTTGAAGTTTTAACAACTTCAGAAACAGTTTCACCATCCGCGTTTTTCGTTTGTACACGGACATTAATCTTAGCATGGATATCGATCATTTGTTGATCGAAAGCTACAATTACTTCTTCCGGGCTTGAGAAGGTTTTACCCTCACCTTTCTGGCCACCACGTGGCTTTGTGAGATAGTAAAGACCTAAAATCATATCCTGCGACGGAACCGCAATCGGGCCACCGTTAGCAGGACTCATAATTTTGTGCGAACCTAACATTAATACCGATGCTTCAAGTACAGCATCATGGCTTAATGGTAAGTGAACCGCCATCTGATCACCATCGAAATCGGCGTTGAAAGCCGTACACGCTAATGGGTGTAATCGAATGGCTTTTTCTTCGATAAGTACCGGCTGAAATGCCTGAATACCTAAACGGTGAAGCGTCGGAGCACGGTTTAACATTACAGGGTGACCTGTAATTACATTTTCCAATACCTCCCAAACTACCGCATCGCGGCGATCAACAACTTTTTTCGCTGATTTTACCGTTTTAACATATCCACGCTCAATTAATCGGCGGATAATGAATGGCTTGTAAAGTTCAACGGCCATTTCTTTTGGAAGTCCACATTCGTGCATCTTCAATTCCGGGCCTACCACAATTACAGAACGACCGGAATAGTCTACACGCTTACCAAGAAGGTTTTGACGGAAACGACCACTCTTACCTTTAAGCATATCACTCAAGGATTTTAACGGGCGGTTATTATTCCGAACAGCGTTTGATTTACGTGAGTTATCATATAATGAATCAACCGCTTCCTGTAACATGCGTTTCTCATTTCTGAGAATTACATCAGGAGCTTTGATATCAATAAGTCTTTTCAGACGATTGTTTCGGATAATTACTCGTCGGTAAAGATCATTCAAATCGGAAGTTGCAAAACGACCACCTTCAAGAGGTACCAACGGACGAAGTTCTGGTGGAATTACAGGAATTACACGCTGAACCATCCATTCAGGTCGATTTTCGGTGTGCTGAGCAGCCGCACGGAAAGACTCAATAACCTGAAGTCGCTTTAATTTTTTCTTCTTACGCATTTGTGAAGTTTCGTTCTTCACTTCGTAGCGTAATGTGTAAGCTAATTCATCCAGGTCAAGATCTGCAAGCATAGCTTCGAGGGCATCAGCACCCTCTTTTACAATAAATTTGTCCTCATCGTCATCATCCAGCTCGTAATTATCTTCCGGCAGCTGATCCATGATGTCGTACTTCTCTTCTTCAGAGATCATGTCGCCTTTAGCGTAACCAAGATCACGAGCCAAGCCCGGGTTAATGATCACAAAAGTCTCGTAATAAACAATACGATCGAGATTCTTAGAAGAAAGGCCTAATAGGTAGGCAATTTTGTTTGGTAATGATTTGAAGTACCAAATGTGTACGGTAGGAACAGTAAGGGTAATGTGGCCCATACGCTCTCTACGAACCGCTTTACGGGTAACTTCTACACCACAACGATCACAGATAATACCTTTGTAGCGGATTCGCTTGTACTTTCCGCAATGGCATTCATAATCTTTTACCGGTCCGAAAATCTTTTCACAGAAAAGACCGTCCATTTCCGGTTTAAAAGTACGATAGTTGATGGTCTCTGGGGTGAGAACTTCACCGTGAGAACGTGATAAAATTGTCTCTGCAGACGCCAGCGATATGCCGATGCTGCTAAAGTCGTTGGTTACTGCTAATGTTTTTGTAATTGGCAAGGGGTTTTCCTCCGAAACTTATATTAACAGTGATTAATTCAAATGAATTTCAAGGCCGAGACCCATAAGCTCTCGTAATAATACCTTAAATGATTCCGGCACGTCTCCATCAGGAAGGTTTTCACCTTTTACAATGGCTTCATAAACTTTGGATCGTCCTTTTACGTCGTCACTCTTTACAGTGAGCATTTCTTTCAAGATGCTGGAAGCACCATAAGCATACAGTGCCCATACCTCCATCTCACCTAGTCGCTGCCCACCGAATTGAGCTTTACCGCCCAGTGGTTGCTGAGTAATTAGCGAGTATGGCCCGATTGAACGCGAATGCATCTTATCCTGAACTAAGTGGTTCAGTTTGATCATATAGATGTAACCAACCGTAGTTTTTTGTGAGAATTTCTCACCACTTCTACCGTCGTAAAGCTCCACGCGACCGTCTTCAGGTAAACCTGCAGCTCGTAGTTGCTCTTTAACATCATCCATAGTAGCACCGTCAAAAATCGGGGATGCAAATGTTGTACCTAGTTTTTTGGCTGCCCATCCTAAAATGGTTTCATAAATCTGGCCAAGGTTCATACGAGAGGGTACACCAAGTGGGTTTAAGCAGATGTCAACCGGAGTTCCATCCTCCATAAACGGCATATCCTCAACAGGTACGATCTTAGCAACCACACCTTTGTTACCGTGACGGCCCGCCATCTTATCACCAACCTGAAGCTTACGCTTCTTAGCCACAAATACTTTGGCTTTTTGGATGATTCCCGGAGGCAGTTCATCTCCTACTTGAATAGCAAATGTTCTGCGTTTTGCTTCGCTGTCGATTTCGCGACGTAACTCTCTGTAATTGTGGAACAATAATCTAACATGCTTCACCAACTCCTGATCGGTTGCCCAATCAATATTCTCGTTGATGTTCACAGGATCGATCTCTTCAAATACAGATTTCTTGTATTTCTCGCCTTTCGGAATTAATTCCACACGGCTGTAATCGTACACACCCGGTGAAGTTTTATCACGAAGTAGCGAATACATTTTATCTGCCCACTGCTGATTTAATTCAGCAATTTTTTGGGAATGACGCTCCTGCTCTTGTTCTACACGTTTTTTCTCTTCTTTACGTGATACAAGTTCATCTCTCTTTCGGCTGAAAAGTTTGGTACCAATAACAGTACCTGATACACCCGGAGGTGTTTTTAGAGATGCATCTTTTACATCACCTGCTTTATCACCAAAAATAGCACGTAATAATTTCTCTTCCGGAGTTGGATCGGTTTCACCTTTAGGTGTGATCTTACCAACAAGAATATCACCCGGATTAATTTTCGCACCCACGCGAATCATGCCACGTTCGTTAAGGTTGCGCGTAGCTTCCTCACTTACGTTAGGGATTTCACGGGTTAGCTCTTCCTCTCCACGTTTTGTATCACGAACTTGTTGCTCGAACTCAGTAATGTGGATGGAAGTGTAAATATCTTCTTGTACGATGCGCTCAGAAATAACGATCGCATCCTCAAAGTTATAACCGCGCCACGGCATGAAAGCTACAAGTAGGTTACGGCCTAATGCAAGTTCACCACCATCGGTAGAACATCCATCAACAATTGCCTCATTCTTTTTAACCTTATCGCCAACTTTTACAATTGGGCGCTGGTTAATGGCTGTATCCTGATTCGTACGAGTAAATTTCTCTAATTTGTACGATTTGATACCACCATCGAAATAGCAATTCTGCTGCAATTCTGTTCGCTCGTATTTCACTCGAACTTCAGTTGCGCTTACATAAACCACCTCACCATCGGCTTCAGCGGTAATAATTGCACGAGAATCACGTGCAGCACGGTGCTCAAGTCCTGTTCCCACAACCGGAGCTTCCGGTCTTAATAATGGAACTGCTTGACGCTGCATATTCGAGCCCATTAATGCACGGTTGGCATCATCATGTTCGATGAATGGAATCAATGCTGCTGCTAACGAGGTAATTTGGTTGGTAGCAACGTCCATGTATTCGATTTCATCGATACGTGCTTGGTTGTAGTTACCTTCTCTGGCTCTCGAGAACACAGTCTCGTTTTTGAACATGTTGTTCTCACCAAGCTCAGCATTTGCCTGCGCAATTACTGTCTCGTCTTCCTGCTCAGCAGCTAAGTAATCAACTTCATCAGAAACCTGACCGTCTTTTACTTTGCGGTAAGGAGTTTCGATGAATCCAAAATCATTTACTTTGGCGTGCACACATAGAGAAGAAATCAAACCAATGTTTGGACCTTCCGGTGTTTCAATCGGGCAAAGTCGACCGTAATGCGTGTAGTGAACGTCACGAACCTCGAAACCTGCACGCTCACGAGTAAGACCACCCGGGCCAAGTGCCGACATACGGCGTTTGTGCGTCAATTCAGCTAATGGATTCGTTTGATCCATAAACTGTGAAAGCTGATTGGTACCAAAGAAAGTGTTAATCACACTCGAAATGGTTCTCGCATTTACAAGATCCTGAGGTGTCAATTGCTCAGCATCGCGCGAGTTCATTCTTTCTTTAATAGTACGTGCCATACGCGCTAAACCAATTGCAAACTGCTGGCCTAGCTGCTCACCTACGGTACGTACACGTCGGTTACTCAAGTGATCAATATCGTCCACTTGAGATTTCATGTTTTTGAGGCGTATTACCTCTGTAATAATTGCGACAATATCTTCTTTTGTTAGATATTGAACATCGGTAGCGTCTAAATGCAAACGTTTATTCAATCGGTATCTACCAACTTCGCCTAGATCGTACTTCTTATCACTAAAGAATAAACGCTCCAAGATTGCACGAGACGTTTCAGGATCAGGCATTTCACCAGAGCGGATCTGCTGGTAAACTTCACCAAGAGCAGAAGTTTCGTCCCAAGTAGGATCTTTTCGCAGAGTGTTCATTATTACGGAACGAGACGACTCTTCTTCACTAATTTTTTGAACAAGTACAGATTTCAGCTCTGCTTCTTTGATCATCCCATAATCATCTTCGGTCAATTCATGATCACGTTCGAAGATGATTTTACGGTTCAGTGCTTCGCTTACTTCACCCGTCTCCTCATCAACTACTTCTTCCATTTCTTCAACCACAATATTCTCAGCTAGGCGCTTGCCCACTAAGTTTTTCATATAGGTTGGTTTGGATCCGAATTTAACAACTTCAGAAAGCTCGAATAGGCTTAAAAGATCGAGGTCGGTTGAGTATCCTAAAGCACGTAAAAGAGTGGTTGCGGGAATTTTTTTCTTACGATCGATATACGCCCATAATACATCGCGAATATCGGTTGTGAATTCAATCCAGCTACCTTTAAATGGAATAACTCGCGCAGAATATAGCTGGGTTCCATTCGGGTGAACAGACTGTCCGAAGAAAACACCAGGTGAACGGTGTAACTGACTCACTATCACACGCTCGGCACCGTTGATTATGAAAGTTCCGCGATTAGTCATCCAAGGTAAATCACCCAGAAACACTTCCTGTTCTATCGTTTCGCTGGCTTCATCACTGTCATCTACAGATGATAGCCGCAGCTTGGCTTTTAAAGGAACAGAATATGTTAGGCCTCGATCTTGGCATTCTTTGATGGTGTAACGTGGCACATCAACATTGTAGTAAAGGAACTCAAGAATGTGGGTTTCACGGGTGTCTTGAATGGGGAAATTTTCAAGAAAAATCCGTTGCAGACCTTGATTCAATCGTTCATTAGGTGCAATATCGAGTTGAACAAATTTTTCGAACGACTCTAGCTGGATATCCAGAAAATCAGGATATTCCAATACGTGTTGAGTTCTGCCAAAAGTTTGGCGGGAAGTATTTGGGATGGTTTGCATCTTCTTGCTCAAAAGGACCTCTCCTTTTAAATTGAAGGGTAATGGTGAAAACCCGTATTAGGGGCTTGGGTACATAGACGCCAATAGCCAATACCGTTTTCACGATATTGGCTGCCAGCGATAATTTGCGAAATGATTACTTCAGCTCTACAGAAGCACCAGCTTCTTCTAGCTTGTTTTTAATCTCTTCAGCTTCTTCTTTCGACGCGCCTTCTTTTACTGCATTAGGAGCACCGTCTACCAATTCTTTAGCTTCTTTCAAGCCAAGACCGGTAATACCGCGTACTTCTTTAATAACAGCAATTTTCTTTGCGCCAGCAGAAGTTAGAATTACATCAAACTCAGTTTGCTCTTCAGCGGCACCGGCATCACCACCACCGGCTGGGCCTGCAACTGCAACAGCTGCTGCAGCAGGTTTGATATCGTATTCCTCTTCTAGAACTTTGGCAAGTTCGTTAGCTTCTTTAATAGTTAAGTTTACAAGCTGTTCTGCTAGTTCTTTAACGTCAGCCATTTTTTATCTCCAGTTGTTTTGTAAGTAAAATTCGTAATTAAATAAGGGTTAGTTTTCGCCTTTTTCAGCGATGGTTTTTACAGCCCCAACAATGTTAGAACCTTGCGCTTGTAAGCCACCAACTACATTTGTGATTGGCGCCATTAATAATCCAAGAATATCACCAATGATTTCATTCTTAGATTTCATAGCAGCAAGTGCATCAAGTTTATCGCCACCATAAAACTCGCCATCTACGATAGCAGCTTTAAATTCCGGCTTATTATTGTGCTCCTTGATGAAGTTCTTAAGTACTTTTGCTGGTGCAGATAATTCTTCTTCTACAAATGCGAAGCCATTTTGCTCTTGTAGTTGCGGGATAATATCATCGTATCCTCCCACTTCTTGCATGGCAAGCTTCATCAGTTTATTCTTGTAAACCTTGAAGAAGACATCTCCCTTACGGAATGCTCCACGCAGCTCGTTAGCTTCGTCCACAGACATTCCCGTGTATTTGGCAACGTAAATAGCGTTGGCACTACGTAGGTGTTCTGTGATTTCGTCTAATACTGCTCGCTTTTCTGCAGTAGGCATAATTTAATTCCTCCTAGTTAAGGGATGTAACTGCGGTTCTGCTTATAGGTATGCTTGGCCCCATGGTAGTACTCATATATACGCTTTTAACGTAAATACCTTTTGCGGATGCAGGCTTTAATCGCATTACTGTTTGAAGAAACGCTTCTGCGTTGTCTTTCAAATCAGATGCAGAAAAACTTGCTTTACCAATTGCGGTATGCAGGATACCAGCTTTATCAACTCTGAAGTCGATTTGACCAGCTTTAACCTGTTTTACTGCAGCGGCAACATCCATTGTTACTGTACCACTTTTCGGGTTTGGCATTAAACCTCGGGGCCCCAAAAAGCGACCTAATTTACCGAGTTTACCCATTACATCTGGTGTGGCAATAATCACGTCAATGTCTGCCCACCCATCTTCAATTTGTGCAATGTATTCATCAAGCCCGACATGGTCGGCGCCAGCTTCTTTCGCTTCTTCTTGTTTAGCTTCATTTACCAAAGCCAAAACACGCACTTCTTTACCGGTACCATGAGGCAAGCTCACCGTACCGCGTACCATCTGATCAGCATGACGTGGATCAACACCCAAACGGATATCGATATCTACTGACGCATCAAATGAGGTAGTGGATGTTTTTTTAACAAGATCACAAGCTTCCTCCAGAGTATATTCCAACTCCGGATTTACAAGAGCCGCAACTGCTTGATATTTCTTTCCTTGTTTCGCCATAGGTATAATTCCTTTACTTGTCGCGATTTACTCTAAGACCCATACTACGAGCCGTACCTGCAATCATTTCTGCAGCAGCTTCAATGTCGAACGCGTTAAGGTCCTCCATTTTCTCTTCTGCAATTGATTTGCATTGGCTCCAGGTAACCGTACCCACTTTCGCGCGGTTTGGCTCGCCTGAACCGGATTTAATCTTCGCTGCTTGTTTCAGTAATACTGGCGCTGGCGGTGTTTTCGTCTTAAATGTAAAAGACTTATCCGCGAACACCGTAATTTCTACTGGAATTACAGTTCCGGTTTTTTCCTGAGTCTTAGCATTAAAGGCTTTACAAAACTCCATAATGTTGATACCAGCCTGACCTAACGCCGGACCTACAGGAGGTGCGGGATTGGCCTGACCACCAACGATTTGGAGCTTCAGGATTCTTTCAACTTTTTTAGCCATGGATTCTCAGGATCCTATTCTAATTTTATAACTTCTATTTATCGCGTAATAGCTAGTTTGCATCAACTAGGTTCTTTTATGCAGTGGATTCAACTTGATTCACATCCACTTCTACCGGAGTACGTCGGCCAAAGATGCTCACCAACACTCGGAGCTTCAATTTATCGGCATTTACTTCCTGTACAGTTCCGTCAAAATCTTTGAACGGACCAGAGATCACTTTTACAAGATCTCCTTCGCTGTAAGGAATATCTACGTTCCGGATTTCATCGCCAGCTTCTTGCACTCGCCCAATGATGCGTTGAACTTCGTGCTTTTTAAGAGGCGTTGGCACCGTTTGTTCTTTACCTACTTTCAGAAACCCAAGGCAAGACGGCGCACTTTGTATTAAATTGTTTACTTCTTCGTCATAATGAGTGTTTAGCAGTATGTATCCCGGGAAAAAATTCTTCTCTCGAGTCCGCTTCTTACCCCCTCTGATTTCAACTACTGTTTCGGTTGGTACCAAAACGTCTAAAATCTTATCGCCAAGATCTTGATCTTCGATCTCACGCTCTAGGAACTCTTTAACTTTTTTTTCGTGGCTGGAAAAGCAGCGAACTACATACCAGCCATGTTCTAATTCTTTACTCATTATCTGTAAATGGCTTCAAGTACTGTGCTGTACACTTGATCGATGCCGAAAATAAACGCAGACAGTATGATCGAGAAGACAACAACAATTATAGTGTTATCGATTAATTCTTGTTGTGTCGGCCAACTCACTTTTTTGAATTCAGCAACCACACTCTCGAAGAAATTTGTAAGCTTTTCCATATCAATTTATTTGTTTGCACGGGCAGAGAGACTCGAACTCCCGACACCTGGTTTTGGAGACCAGTGCTCTACCAACTGAGCTATGCCCGTTTATACACACAAGAGTAGGCAGCTTAGCTACCTACTCTACAATGTGTAAATATGTTGGTGGTAGCGCTTAATCTAAAATTTTAGTTACCACACCGGCACCTACGGTACGTCCACCTTCGCGGATCGCAAATCGTAGTCCTTCTTCCATCGCTACCGGCTGGATGAGCTCTACGCTCAACTTTACGTTGTCGCCCGGCATCACCATCTCCACACCACTCGGAAGCTCACACGCTCCGGTTACATCCGTGGTACGGAAATAAAACTGTGGTCGGTAGCCCTTGAAGAATGGAGTGTGTCGCCCACCTTCGTCTTTGCTCAATACATACACCTCACACTCGAATTGTTTGTGCGGAGTGATTGAGCCCGGCTTACACAATACCATTCCGCGCTGAATATCTTCCTTAGCAATACCTCGCAGCAGAATACCCGCATTGTCGCCCGCCTCACCTTGATCTAACAAGCGACGGAACATCTCTATACCGGTTACCACACTCTTCATCGGATCTTCAACGATCCCTACTATCTCTACTTCCTCATTGATCTTGATCACACCGCGCTCGATACGACCCGTAGCTACTGTTCCACGACCTGTGATTGAGAATACATCCTCAACCGGCATCAAGAACGGCTTGTCTACATCACGCTCTGGCGTAGGAATGGTCTCATCAACAGCCTCGATAAGCTCTACTACTTTTTGCTCCCACTGCTCTTCGCCGTTTAGTGCACCCAAGGCAGAACCCTGAATCACTGGAATCTCATCACCGTCAAACTCGTAGCTAGAAAGCAACTCACGCACTTCAAGTTCTACAAGCTCGAGCAGCTCCTCGTCGTCCACAAGATCCACCTTGTTCATAAACACTACTACCTGAGGCACCCCCACCTGACGCGCCAACAAGATGTGCTCACGGGTTTGTGGCATAGGACCATCGGTAGCCGCTACCACCAAAATAGCACCATCCATCTGCGCCGCCCCTGTCACCATGTTCTTCACATAATCGGCGTGGCCCGGGCAGTCTACGTGTGCGTAGTGACGCACTTCCGATTCATACTCCACATGCGCCGTAGCGATGGTAATACCACGCTCGCGCTCCTCAGGAGCATTATCAATTTGATCAAACGCTTGCGCCACTCCACCCCAGGTCTTCGCCATTACCGTGGTGATCGCTGCCGTTAATGTAGTCTTTCCGTGATCTACGTGACCAATGGTGCCCACATTCACGTGGGGCTTGGTGCGTTGAAAGGTCTCTTTTGCCATTGTTTAAATGTTGTGTTGTGTATAGTTAAAAAATCTTCCGATACCAGTGAGCCGATAGTCGGACTTGAACCGACGACCCCTTCCTTACCATGGAAGTGCTCTACCGCTGAGCTATATCGGCTTGTCTGAGCGAGCGACCGGGATCGAACCGGCAACATTCAGCTTGGAAGGCTGACACTCTACCAATTGAGTTACGCTCGCTGGTATTCAGTAAGTTTGTGGGGAGAGCAGGATTCGAACCTACGAAGTCGAAAGACAACAGATTTACAGTCTGCCCCAGTTGGCCACTTTGGTATCTCCCCATTCCACAAAATCGAGCCAGTGACCGGATTCGAACCGATGACCGACGGTTTACAAAACCGTTGCTCTACCAACTGAGCTACACTGGCTTTTTGCGAAAGACTTCAAAAATACCCATAGATCAAAAAATTGTCAACATTTTCTGCAACAAAAATTTCACTCATGTGATTTTTTTTCCCTCCGCTCTTTTCTCATACTCCAACGCTTAATTAAAACTACTACAATTAGTACACTGATAGCTAACAATATCACCTTTCCATAGGTCGAGAGATAACTT
Source organism: Balneolaceae bacterium (assembly GCA_965228545.1). Classification (GTDB taxonomy): domain Bacteria; phylum Bacteroidota; class Rhodothermia; order Balneolales; family Balneolaceae; genus HXMU1420-13. Next base: position 2,479,542 of record OZ245822.1, on the reverse strand, counting down.
CCGATGATTTGCCAGTTCTCTTTGATCACCCACCCCGCACCAATCAAAAGCCCATTCCAAAGCATGGAACTAACTAGTGAATTTACCACCGTTTTCCACAAATCAAGGCGCGACATGCCTGCGGTAAGTGAGATTACTGAGCGTGTACCAGCTAAAAATCGATTCGCAACTACAACCCATTGCCCGTATTTCGACATCCATAAACGCCCGATCCGAATGTAATCGTAATTGATGAAACGAAGTAGTAAATGATCGTGTCGATTTGCCGATATCTGATTTTCCAACTTTCGCCCAATCCAATACATATTCATAAAACCTAATACCGATGCCGCTACGGTTAACCCCCAAATCGGAAATAAGCCTATGAGCCCTTCGGCTGCCAAATACCCACTAAATGCAACCAATACGTCGCCCGGCAGAGGAGGCACCACGTTTTCGAGGTAGGCAATAACTGTAAAAATAAGATACACTCCAATCGGACCTGCGAGTGAGACCCAATCAACCACTTGTTGTACCAGATCATCAACCATTAAGCAATCGGCATCAGAAGCGCTACTGCACTTACAGTTATACCCTCTTCTCTGCCAACAAAACCCATTTTTTCTGACGTTGTAGCTTTTACTGAAATCTGATTGATTTCAACCTGTAAGTCTTGTGCAATGGTTTTACGAATTTCAGGGATATGCGGCATGAGCTTTGGGCGTTGAGCTACCACCGTTGCATCAACGTTAGCTATTTGGTAGCCTTCTTTTTTAATTAACTGATAGCAATGGATAAGCAAACTTCTGCTATCAGCATCCTTAAACTTGGGGTCGGTATCCGGAAAATGCTGCCCTATATCACCAAGTGCGAGCGCACCGAGCAATGCGTCGGTTATTGCATGTAGGAGAACGTCGGCATCTGAATGACCAAGTAGCCCTTTCTCAAATGGAATTTCAACTCCACCTAGTATTAACTTTCTACCTTCAACCAAAGTATGCGTATCGAAACCGTAACCTATTCTCATAAGTTTTGTTTTTGCTTTAGGATTAACTCAGCAATTTCGAGATCAATCGGGTACGTAATTTTTAAATTCTCCCGATCACCTTCAACCACTTTTACTGTCTCGCCAAGTCGTTCTACCAGCGAGGCATCGTCAGTTCCAACAAATCCACCTAAAATCGCCTCTTCGTATGCTCGACATATAATATCTTTTCGAAAAACCTGGGGGGTTTGAGCTTGCCATAACATACTTCGATCAGGAGTTTCAAGAATACGCCCATCAAGCCCGATTTTTTTAATCGTATCTTTAGCAGGCACAGCAATAATTGCCCCGCCATTATCTATAGCGTTAGAGCTGCAGTGGTTGATTAACGCAAGATTTATAAATGGACGAACTGCATCGTGAACGGCCACAATTTCTATCGTATCTTGAAGTAAACTTAGCCCGTTAGAAATTGAAAATTGACGCTCTGATCCACCTTCTATAACGTCAAATTGAATATTATTGCTAGGTAACGAGTTTATAATTTCCTGGACGGTAGCTATCCATTGCTCGGAAGTTGGAATAATTATCTGAGTGATTCCATCTGCTTTTAAGAAAGCACAGATAGTATGCCACAATATCGTTTGATCGCCAAGTGGCAAAAATGGCTTTGGCAGCTCCGATTGCATTCTGCTACCGGAGCCTGCCGCAGGAATAATTACGGCAAGATTTGCCACCAGCTTAGATAATCAGCATTGCATCGCCAAAGGAGAATAGGCGATAATTTTGCTCTTTAGCTTCTTCGTAGGCTTTCATCAAGAAATCATATCCTGCAAAAGCAGCGCCTAACATCAGCAGTGTTGATTCAGGACGGTGAAAATTAGTGACTAATGCTTCCGTTATTTTAAATTGATAAGGCGGGTAGATGAACTTATCGGTCCAACCGGTTCCCATCTTCGACATACCACTTGCCATAACCGAAGTCTCGATTGCACGCACAACACTAGTACCAATAGCAACAACTTTGTTCTGCTTTTTTTTAAGTGCCGTGTTAATTTTATCTGATGTGTCTTTTGATATGAAGTAGTTTTCTGAATCCATCCGGTGCTTGGTTAAATCCTCAACCTCTACATTCCGGAAAGTGCCCCAACCGATGTGTAATGTAACGGGCAAAAACTCAACGCCTTTCGATTCCACTTTTTCAATCAATTCTTTGGTAAAGTGCAGGCCGGCGGTGGGTGCTGCTACTGCGCCTCGCTCGGTTGCAAACACCGTTTGATATTGCTCTTTATCTTCATCACGCGGCTCGCGCTCGATGTATGGTGGAAGGGGCATTTTCCCCAGAATATCTAACTTACCATATAAATCTTCGTTTGGCCCATCGTATAAGAAACGAATAGTTCTACCTCTTGATGTGGTGTTATCCACTACTTCGGCCATTAACTCATTCTCACCTTCACCAAAATACAACTTATTCCCGATTCGAATTTTACGCGCCGGCTCTACCAGCACATCCCAAAGCATATTTTCTGGCTGAAGCTCACGAAGCAGAAATACCTCAATATCCGCTTCTGTTTTCTCTTTCTTGCCATTTAAACGAGCAGGAAACACTTTGGTATTATTATAAATAACAACATCACCTTCATTCAAATACTCGTGTATATCAGAAAATTTCTTGTGTTCTATTGTCTGTTCAGCTCGATTGAGCACCATTAAACGCGCTTCATCTCGTTTTTCTAGTGGAGTATCGGGAATGTTTAGACCTTCAATTTCGTATCTAAAATCGGTGAGTTTCATCTCTCGGAATTGGTTAATTTGAGATTTATCTTTACAACTTTCAAAAGAGCGCAAATATATACTTTTTACCGGCGCTTTTCAATGTTAAAAGCTTTATATGGCATTTTACTTCATATCATCAAATTATTATACTAAGTGTTTAGAGCAATCGTTGGATTGGAAATTATTACCATAATGAAAAGATTTTATTCCCTAATATTTGTAATCGCTATTGTAAGTGCCACCGCATTTGGTCAGTTCAGATCGGATTTACCCGGATACTATGATTATACCGGACCCTTAATTAACACCAAAGCCCCTACTGTACAATCTGGCCTTAACCGCTTTTTTAGCAAAGTAGAAATGAAGCACTCTTACAGTATGTCGTTTAATTCTTTTGGTGGTAGCTATCAAAATGTAAATGCCTACACCAACACGCTTATGTTTGATATTAGCCCCAGAATGAATGCGCGAGTTGATGTCTCGTTCTTGCATTCACCGTTTGGCGGATCACAAAACATCGCAGGCAGTAATAATTTTCAGAACCAAGTACTCATCCGTAATGCAGAGTTGAACTACAAAATCAACGATAAAGCATTCATTCATATTCAGTATCAACAACTCCCTTCTGGTTTTGGTTACGGATATAATCCCTACGGATACAATAGATTTGATAGATTCAGAAGTAATCGCTTTTGGTATTAACCGCACTTGAATGACAGAAAACTCTTCTGACCAAAAACCACCTTCGGTTAATCCTTTGTTTCTTAATGCGGCCATTGGCTTTTTGAGTGTTTTACTTGTTGCACTTTTGATTGCACTCTCGACACGAATTATCTACCCTCGAATTCTAAATACACGCGCTGAGAACAATTCACAGCTCATAAGCAGTGTTATTCAACTAGAGGTGTTAAACGGATGTGGGGAAGCGGGGATTGCGAACCGATTTACCGGTGTTTTACGGAAAAACGGTTTCGATGTAGTAGAAACCGGCAACTTTGATCATTTCAATCTTCAAGAAACGATTGTAATTTCCCGCAGTGGAATAATGGAAAACGCACGCAATGTAGCAGCGGCACTGGGGATAGATGAAAAAAATATTCTAAGGGAAGAATCCCCTGATTTTTATTTAGATGTAACCGTGGTGATTGGCCACGATTTTGAAAAGCTTAATACTGAATAATGGTAACTATAAAAGAACCAGCTAACGATCAATTTCAAGCTAAACCAGATTCTAAGAGTTTAGTTGAAACAGTGATCGAAGGCATGAAAAACAAAAAAGCAATTGATATAACCGTAATGGATGTATCAGATTTAACCACACTTACCGATTTTTTTGTGATATGCAGTGGTACTTCTGATACGCAAATTAAAGCCATTGCCGATTCTGTAGAAGAAGCCCTACTTAAACAAACGGGCGAAAAACCTTGGAAGAAAGAAGGAATCCAAGCCAGAAACTGGATTATTCTCGATTTCATCAACATTGTTGTACATGTAATGAGTAAAGAAAAACGAGAGTACTACAGCATCGAGCGTGTTTGGAATGATGCTCGCATCACTCAAATAGAGAATGAGTGATACCCAATTTAACATATTAGTGACTGAACCAATCCCCGAGAAAGCAATTAAGTACCTAAGGGATTTTGGAAACGTAACTATAGGTGAAGTCGGGTCTTATCAAACGCAGGAGCAGTTAATCTCCGATATTTCTTCGTTCGATGGATTACTTTGTATGCTATCCAATCCTGTTACTGAAGCGGTTTTGAAGGCCGGCACAAAGCTCAAAGTTGTTGCCAATTTTGCCGTTGGCTACAACAACATAGATGTTAAAGCCGCTCAACAACTATCCATTAAAGTAGCAAATACCCCCGACGTATTAACAGAAGCCTGTGGCGACTTTGCTATGGGGCTCCTCCTAGCTACAACTCGACACTTTTATCAGGCAGAAAAATACTTGCGAGAAGGCCGGTTTGAAGGCTGGGAGCCACTTGGATTTCTTGGCCCGGAATTACGTGGTAAAAGCTTAGGCATTGTTGGTATGGGACGCATTGGACAGGCTTTTGCGCGCCGAGCAAAAGCTTTTGGAATGAACATCTACTACCACAATCGAAGCCGAGTTCACACCGAACTGGAACAAGAACTGGGCGCCAAATACTTTGCAGATTTAGATGATCTGGCAAAAATGGCAGACGTATTAAGTTTAAACTGCCCACTTACCCCTCAAACGCATCACTTGGTGGATGAGCGATTACTTAATTTGATGCCAAAGCATTCGGTGTTAATAAATATATCGCGCGGCCCTGTTGTAGATGAAGCCGCACTAGCTAATGCCCTTCAATCAAGAACCATTTACGCAGCCGGCTTAGATGTTTTTGAAGAAGAACCGAAAGTTCACCCCAATCTATTAACAGCTCCAAACTGCACTATGCTGCCTCACATTGCCAGCGCCACGTTCGAAACACGAGATGCAATTGGGTTGCTTGCTGCTAAGGCAATCGTTCAGGTTTTACAAGGCGATTCGGAACAGAATATCCCAAATCTGGTTTCTGTATCGTAACTTAACTACCTCGTAACTGAGGAATTATGCTAAAAAAGCTAACATCGATTACTGCGCTTCTATTTGGAGTTATGGCCATTTTGGCTGTTTCTTTTTTTGTATTCGAATGGGTACAACTAAACCAGGCGGTCGATGAAGAAATTATCCAAAACGAGGCCGCAGAAGCCACTAATCAGGCGTACAATAACTTCAGTGCCTATGTGTTTAATTTTACTTCGGCCTCGGCAGATTTTGTTGAAGACCTGAAGTCCGACTTGATTGCCGGAAATCAGCTCGAAGGAACCACTTACACCCACGAACAATACGGTTTTTGGGGATTCAGTGTTTTCAGAGCCAATGAGCCACTTTTCTGGGACGGCTTTTCAACTACGGATGCAGAGTATTATGCGCTTAGCACATTTAGTGACATTCAGGTAACCCTACAGAGGCAAGGCAATGTACGCTACATCGAGTCTATTATTCCCTTCAAACTCACCGGCACTACCGATACTGCCACCTACCATGCGTTAACCAGAATTCGTGTGCAACAAATCAACTCATCGGATATAGGAACTGAAAGCCAGCTTGAGGCCTCCGAGTTTTTTAAAGGCACCTCTATGTATCCTGTTCGGTTTAGTTTTTCAACGGTCAACAACGATTCCGTTCTCAAAGCCATCACTTTTACCTCAATTTCGGGCGATGATCTTGCTACAATCTACGCCAGCAGGATCGACATTCCCACATTTATTAATGCTAAACAGGCGCGAATAACACATATTCGTGGGTTCTTTGTAGGCTCGTTTGTTTTTGTATTCTTGTTATTACTTATCTGGAGTTCTAGAAATGCTCACCCTTACATCCGATTTGCAGTGCATGTGCTAAGCGCACTAGCGGTTTTCTGGCTCTTGCGTACCCAACTGATTGTGCAGGTATTTTCAAAAACCGCACTATTCTCTGGGTTCCATTTTGAGTGGTTTTACTACCTGATCCCACTTATCCTATTTTACTTTGCACTACATTTGGTGATAAAAACCCGCCTAACCGATCGATCTTTAAGCGATAATCGGGAATTTTATCTCCTTAGCTTTACACATGGATTTTCAATTGCGGCTTGCCTGACTATTATTTTTAATATCTCGAGTGATATCCTTTCCTCCACTCAAATCAACTTATTCAATCAAACGTTAACCAGCTCACTCAGCACTACCTTCTGGTTATTTTGTATGGGTGGTGCTTCATCTTTAATTCTAACCATTAGCAACAGAAGTATCTACCGGATCTGGAAAGTGTATGAAGATTTACCTTGGAGCTGGCTGGGTGTATCTGTACTGGGCTCGACTATCGTGTTTGTAGCTACTTGGTTTGGCAAGCTAACGTTCTCGCTTGATCCGTGGATTCCTATTTTGGTGATTTTGCTTTGTGCGGCCATTCACGCCATTACTGTAATCCATTGGAAGTTTAAAGTAAAAAAATACCGCTCATCACTGTTACGGCTTTACTTACTGATAAACCTGATTGCAGCTACTGGTTTCACAGCTGTTTTGTATCTCTCCTACCAACAGGATTTACAGCTACGATTATACCGAGAGGCACAAAATTTTGTGATTGATAATGAAGATAGAATTGAAGCAGTTACTACCAATTTACTAATGCGTGCGCATCAACAAGTGCCTACCATTTCGCTATACAATGTTTCAAACTTCGAGCAAATTGTATCGCAAATTATCGAAGATGAATGGCTTAAATATTCGTTTTCCGTTCAATTAATTGACAAGAACGGAAGTCCGCTTGCCGAATACAATACTAATTTATCGGCGCCACAGTGGTCAACAAACTTTAGGGTAGAGGAGCTTAGTATACCTTACGAAGACGAGCGAATACGCAGAGAAAATCTACGGCCAATATTACGTGATAAGCCCATTAACACGGTAAATGCGCAGTATTCATTCTTTAGCCGGGGTTGGGTTCCGGTTTATCGAAATGCTAGCTCCGAGGAAATCACCGGCTGGATACTGGCTTCGGTATATCGCGAAATACCGGAGATTAATCGCCCGTTCAGAAGCTTTGTAAACGCTACTATCAAATCGTTCGACGAAACGGCCTTTTCACTCACCGAGTTCGGTGATGGAAAACCTATTCGAAGCTCGGTAGTTGGCACTTTAAACTCTGTGCCTGATTATGGCATTTTACCCCAGTCGGTAATCAACAAATTAAAAACCGATTCCTTTTATACCGAACGCAACATCATCCAATCGGTGAATGTGAACGAACTATTTATGAATACCGAGCAAGATAGAATTATTCGCGCGGCCTATCGAAATATTTCGAATACACAGCTTCTCTACACCTTTTTGCGCATTTATTTCATAATAACTATCCCTTTTATTATTTGGATGTTGGGGGTGTTAGGGTATCAATTATTCTCGCATACATCAGAAACTCGTCGCATTCGAGATCGCCTTCTGGATCGGTTGATTATGGCTAGTTTATTATGTTTAATTTTACTGGTAGCCGTAACTTACGAAGTGCTGGAGCAGCAAAATAAATTGCAAATGCAAGACGAGCTGCGCACTAAATTAAAAACGCTTGTTACCAGCATCGAAGCGGCCAACGAAAATCAGATTTACTCCGAAGCCTACCTCGAAAATCTAACCGATGTTATTGGGGTTGATGCCACCTTGTTTGTAGATGGCAGCCTGATCAATTCCACAACACCACAAATTTATTCGAGGCATTTAGTTTCTGAAATCATTCCATGGAAAGTGTATTCAGGTATAGTTTACGGTGGTTTCGAGCAAGAGATAAATGTAATAGAATTAGACGATCTGGAGTTAATGATTGGCTATCAGCCGTGGTTAGACCAAAACAGACAAATTATTGGCATTGCAGCTATACCTACTTTTTTAAAAACCCCGCGTTTCTACGAACAATTACTTACAACAACCAGTTATTTACTGGCATTGTACACGCTCATTTTCGGCATATTAATTGTAATTATTGGAATCATATCTGCACGGATAACAGCACCGCTTGAAGAATTGGAACGCGGACTGGAAAAAATTTCGCAAGGGGACTTAAACACCCGTTTGCCTGTAAGTGCTGTGGATGAAATTGGCTTGCTCACAAAGGCTTACAATACCATGGTTGCTAAGTTAAAAACCTTGCAAGAAGAACTGGCCGACCGCGAGCGCCAAGCTGCTTGGCAACAGATGGCACAGCAAGTTGCACATGAGATCAAAAATCCGCTCACGCCCATGAAGTTGAATCTTCAACATCTGGAGCGGCAACTACAACAAACCGGCGAAGATCTTCAGGAAAACAAACCCAGAGTGGTGGCCATCACTAAAAGTATGATTGAGCAAATTGATGCCCTGAGTAAAATTGCTTCCGACTTCTCCAAATTTGCTCGCCCTTCGAAACAGGAATTTCAAGACATCAAAATTAATCAGCTTATTAAATCGGTGTCTGATCTTTACGCCGAAGATGAAATCAAACTCATCACACTTCTTTCAAACGATGAACTTACCATTTCTGGCATTCAAGAAGAATTGCGCCGAGTATTCGTAAATCTCATCAAAAATGCCCAGGAAGCTATCGATGGCGATGGCCAAGTAACTATCGAAAGTCATGTAACTGCCGATCGGAAACGAATTTTAGTAACCATTACCGATACCGGTAAAGGCATCGATAGCGAAACCGCTGAGAACATTTTTATGCCCAATTTTTCAACAAAAACTTCCGGTACTGGGTTGGGGCTGGCCATCACCAAAAAAATTGTAGAAGAGCACAAGGGCGCGATCACTTTTCAAAGCACCTTGGGACAGGGCACCTGTTTTACCCTCGATTTTCCACTTAAAAGTAATTGATTCGTTCCCCTTTCTTACGATGAACTGTTGTATCATTAGCCCTCTTTATTTTTGGCTATGAATCACGGAATCAACGAAATAAAAAAGGAAAGCTCTACGCTCTTAAAGATTGGTTTGCCCATAGTTGGCACACAACTGCTGGGCATGGGGCTCAACGTCACCGACACCATTATGGCGGGGAATTTATCAGCTGCAGATCTAGCCGGTGTGGCGGTTGGAAATGCCCTTTATTTTCCAATATCGTTATTTGGAATGGCTGTGCTTGTTGCTATCAACCCTATTGTTTCGCAGTATCAAGGTGCTCGCAAGTTCGATGAGATTGGCAAATCAGCGCGCCAAACCCTTTGGATGGTGGCTTTTCTAACGCTTCCTTCCATCTTGATTATTAAAAATCTGGATATTTTAATGCACTGGATTGGTGTTGATCCGGAAATCATCCCAAAAGCCGCAGGTTATATGGATGCCGTTGCTTGGGGCATTCCCGGGCTGCTTACATTTGCCGGACTCCGATATTTCAGTGAAGGACTCGCCATCACCAAACCGGCCATGTACATCGCTTTACTGATGTTAATCATCAACATCCCTGCCGATTACATTTTGATGTATGGCAAACTTGGGTTCGAAGAAATGGGCGCCCGAGGAACAGGGTATGCTACCACTATTGTTCAAACTTGTGGTGGCTTAGCCATGGTAATTTTTACCGCCACTTTTCAACCGTTTAAGCGATTTCATGTTTTTAAGCGTACCAAGGGTCCTGATTGGTTCTATATCAAAGAAATCGTACGAATTGGAGTGCCTAATGGCATCAGCTCAACCCTCGAAGTGTTACTTTTTGCGGCCGTAAGTGTATTGATGGGCACTTTATCTGTAACCGCATCGGCTGCGCACCAAGTAGCATTAAATATTGCAGCTACAGTTTTTATGATTCCATTCGGGATTTCGATGGCTATTTCTCAGCGGGTTGGCCGTGCGGTTGGGCAAGGCTCTATGGAAGAGGCACGATTCCGAGGTTTTCTTGGAACCGGTGTTTGTACGGTAATCATGATTATCACCGCCATTCTGATATTCACCTTTCCTGAATTGATAGTAAGCATTTACTCCAAGGATCCTGAAGTGATGGCTCTGGCCGTTGCGCTTATTTTTTACGCCGGATTATTCCAGATTTCCGACGGTTTGCAAGTGGGAGGATTCGGAGCACTTCGCGGCCTAAAAGACACCCGAATGCCCATGGTGTTTAATTTTATTTCTTACTGGTTGATTGGCTTCTCAATCGGATATTATCTCGGCATCGTAAAAGACATCGGGCCCGGCGGACTTTGGATTGGATTAATTTCCGGTTTAACAGTTGCTGCCGTTCTCCACAACACAAGATTTCACTTGCTTACAAAACCCAGTTAGCATTCTATTCTTAAATGCTAATTTTACTAATTGTAATTAGCAACTTTGGTGCATATAATTTGCTCTTAAACCAATTAATATTTATGCGCTTAACTATTCTTCTTTTTGCCAGCTTAATTATTTCCCCGAGTATTTACAGTCAGAATTCACAATTCGTAGAATTAAAAAACGGTACTATTATAGAAGGAAAAGTGGAAAAAGAAGAGAAATTCTTACGTAAAACAAAACTCATCGTTAACGATACCACTGAAATATTTCTTGAAGACGTTGAAAAATTTCAAACTTCTGAAGGCTATTTTGTACGAATGCATCAAGGGTATGGCGACACATGGGCTGAACGAATTGAAGAAGGTAATATTGATTTATTCACAAGAACCGTTCAACATACTAGCGGAGGTTATACGATGCCAACAGCCGGAGGCGGATCAATGTATGTTGGAGGAGTATCTAGGTCATCTCAGGTCGAATTTTTCTCAAAAAATGATGGACCATTAATGAGGGCAAACGCAATAAATCTAAAAAGAGAGTTAAGTGATAACCCTCGTAGCATGGAATATCTAAAAAAACGAGACGGGCTTACTGCTGTTCAAGTGATAGGTGGAATTGCCGGAATTGCGATAGGTATTGCTTCAGTTACAAGCCAAGCCGATTCAGAAGAATTAGACCCTTCAGGAATGATAATTGGCATGGGTGTTTTTGCCGGCAGTATATGGATACCTTATTTTGGCAAAAAAGATTTAACTCAACAAGCGATAAGAGAATACAACAACCCACCTTTCGATTATCAAGATTAAATTTAATTTCTGAGTGCGATACCAGGTAGTTGATGATTCATTAACTTACCAAGAGTTTAATTGCTAAGAACCAAAACGTATCTCAATCGCAAAAAAACTAAAAATTTATCACTTGGATTTTTGAGCTTGCTTGAAATTTGATCAATTGGAATTTGAATATTTATCCTGCCCAATCAATCGCTCAATCTGCCCCAAATGCCGCCGAGTATGCGCCTCATGAATAGCCAAACAAGCGCTAATGCTCATCTTCAAAAATTTAACAACCGGGTTGCGAACTTTGATTTTATCCAAATCCAGATTATGAGACTCTGCCTGATCAACAATAGCTAAAAACCGATCCATATTTCGGTGATAATGACTTACTACTTCTTCCCGATTCAGATCAGCTTTTTTATCCGGAAAAAACACGGGAAAGGTTTTCACTTTTGTTTTGAAATCAGGGCTCACCACACTTACGAATTTTCTCATCGTCCATGGTAATGAATAATTATCGGGGCCATTTGGTAATCGATCCAAATCTTGATTAAATGGTTCTTCCATTTGCCCCAGATATTGATCGGTTGTTTTATTGATATGGCTGATTACTTCCCCAATACACCAACCACCATTGGTGGGCAACTGCAAAAACTGATCGTCGCTTACCTGCTCGAGTGTTGCATCTAATTCGGATTTAAGTGCGAGAAATCCATCTCTAAAAAACTGATTTGAATACATTGTAATAAATATGAGTCATTGTTTGTGTTCCCCAATCACGTGTTCTTTTCAAAGATGTTTCAAATATCCAAAAAAAACAGGTACAACGATGAACTATTGCTGGTTAAATAAGCGTTTTCGAAGCATATAATAAAGCTGTATTCTCATTCTATGCCTGTATACATCAACGACATTGCCACCGCAGTACCCACCACCTTTGGCGACCAACAAACGGTGCGTGAAATTATGAAAGAAAGTGTGCCCGGTGATCGGAAAACGCGCTCTATCATTCATCGAATTTACACCCAATCAGGCATAGAAAAGCGACATGCTACCAATTATGATTTGCAATCAGGTGAGGACGATGGCTTTTTCCAGCGTGTGTTCAAAAATGAAAAACCACCATCTACCGGAGAGCGTAATGCCATTTACGAACGCGAATCTAAAGCCTTGTTTACAAGCGTTGGAAAACAACTTTTAGAGCGAAACCCTGAATTTAAAAAGGAAGAAATTACGCATGTAATCACCGTTTCCTGTACCGGTTTTTACGCGCCCGGTCCTGATTTTGAAGTGGTTCGTAATCTTGGACTATCTCCCGCCACTCAACGGTTTCATATTGGCTTTATGGGCTGTTACGCTGCTTTCCCGGCACTCAAAATGGCGCAATCGTTTTGTGAGGCAAACCCCGATGCTGTGGTCTTGGTAATCACCTGCGAATTATGCTCGTTGCATCTTCAAATCGACGACGATATTGATCAGATTTTAGCAGCTTCTGTATTTGCTGATGGAGCCTCGGGAGTGATTGTTTCCACCAGAGAACCAAACAAAGCGGGATATCGACTTGATGAATTCTCCTCGGCACTTGCTTACGAAGGTGAAAAAGATATGGCGTGGACGATCAGCGATACGGGATTTAAAATGGTGCTATCCAGTTATATTCCCTCCATCATAGAAACAAATATTGACGCCATCATGCAACCCATGTTCAACACACTTCACATCAACAAGGAAGATATTGATATGTGGGCAGTGCATCCCGGTGGGCGAGCCATTATCGATAAAGTGGAACAAGGCATGGGCGTTGCGCCGGAAAAAGTAATTCCTTCCCGCAATGTACTCGCGAACTATGGCAATATGAGCAGTGCTACTATTCTGTTTGTGCTCGATGAAATGCGAAATGGATTTACCAAAAATAACGCCAAGATTTTACCCATCGCTTTTGGTCCGGGACTTACCATCGAAACCGGGATATTTACATACATCGAAGCTTAATGCCGGGATTTCTTTCACATCGGCAGCCCGAACTTGTTGAATGGATGGATAAGGCTGATTGCGATCTGAAGCAACTTCACCAAACTTACCGACATTTTAGAACAGTGAATCGCTTCGTTTCCGGCTGGAAACGCGTTTACAAAACCCGAATTCGTCCAAAGCTGGAACGAGATAAAATTAACACCTTTCTCGATATTGGATTTGGAGGTGCAGATATTCCCATTGCACTTGAAAAATGGGCGAAAAAAGATGGATTTAAGATCAATATCCTTGCCATTGAATTGGATGATCGGGCACTCGACTTCGCAAAAACGCTAGACGTGTCTGATTCCATCATCTTCGAAAAAAAGCACACGCGAACATTAATTGATGAAGGCAAAACCTTTGATTTTGTACTCAGTAATCATGTGTTACATCATTTACAGGTTGAGCAAATACCGGTTTTATTGCATGAAGCAAAACAGCTAGCCAAAAAAGCTGTCATTTTCAACGACATTGAACGAAGTGTGCTTGGTTACGGGCTGTTCGCGAGCATTACACCGCTTTTATTTCGGAATTCTTTTGTTTCAAAGGATGGATTGATCTCTATAAAACGTAGTTTCAAAGCAGAAGAACTTGAGAAACTAGTTCCGAAAACATGGAATATCGACCAAATGCCCTTATTCCGAATTTTACTAACTCTGGATAAAACATGAAGATCGAAGATGTAGTTATTGTTGGTGGCGGTCCCATAGGTTTGTTTATGGGGCTTTGCTTGCATCATCGTGGTATCCCGTTTACCATCATCGAGAAAAGAAATGAGATTATCAGCGGAAGTCGATCGCTGGGAATTCATCCCGTTTCTCTTGAATTATTTGCTGAATTAGGCATTTCAGATCAGTTTTTGAGTGCCGGACTTAAGGTAGAACGCGGGCACGCACATTCCGGCGAAAAGTTGCTGGGTACCATCAATTTTACCTACTGCCAACAACCATTCAACTTTATCTTATTACTTGCACAAAGTGAAACCGAACGTCTTCTAAAAGAGCGGATTAATGAAATCGCACCTGATTCGTTGATCGAAAACGCAGAAGTAACAGCCCTTGATCAACAGGATGATTTTGTGAAAATCGACATTCTGGTTGATGGCAAAACACATTCAGCAGAAACCGGTTATGTAATCGGCTGCGATGGCAAGAATAGTTTTGTACGGGATGCTTTAGACATTCCATTTCGGGGTGAAAAATATCCTGATACATACGTTATGGGAGATTTTGCAGAATCTACTGAATTTGGAAAGGATGCGGTTGTTTATCTTCCCAAAGAAGGATTGATCGAATGCTTTCCTTTACCCAACAACAAGCGTCGTTGGGTGGTGAAAACGGATGCTTATGTAGAAAACCCAACGCCCGAACTGATAGCAGATTTTATTTCAAATAGGATATCTGCCTCCATCGATTCTGATACATGCACCATGCAGAGCAGCTTTGGTGTTCAGCATTTTATTGCCGATCGATTCATCGTGGATCGCGTTTTGCTTGCCGGCGATGCTGCTCATGTAGTAAGTCCGATTGGCGGACAAGGAATGAATCTCGGTTGGATTGATGCGTGGCATTTGGCCAACGTAATGAGTTTTTGTCGTGGAATCTCTAAAGACTTACCTATTGCCGATATGTTTGTGTACGAAACCAAGCAAAAACCTATGGCGAAAAAAGTAGCCGCACGTGCTGAGTTAAACATGAAGCTTGGGCGTTCAACCAATTTCCCTTCTATCAAACATTATTTTGTGAAATCTTTACTCAAATCACCCCTTCAAAATAAAATGGCCAATTTTTTTACCATGCGTGGACTTGAGAGTTGGTGGATTTAGTGATTTATTGAACCAAGCTATTCATCTAACCACACTGCTATGCCTGAGAAAATCTATACCTACGAATCTGATGAAATCACGGTAACCTGGGACAAATTCAAATGCATTCATGCTAAAGAGTGCGTTCATGGTTTGCCCGGCGTTTTTAATATTAATGAAAAACCATGGATTCAACCCGGCAAAGAAACAGCTGATAAAGTGGCGGAAGTGGTTATGAAATGCCCAACAGGTGCACTACAATTTCAACGCAAAGAAGGTGGTGCTGAAGAAACGGCTCCTGATCAAAATACGCTAACAATTGCAGAAGATGGCCCACTCTATGTGGCTGGTGACATCAAAATTAAGAATGCCGATGGCGAACTAATCACCGAAGAAACCAGAGTGGCTTTGTGCCGTTGTGGCTTGACGAGCAATAAACCTTATTGCGATAATTCGCACATTAAAGCTGATTTTAAAGCGGATACTTCCTTTAATCCTGAACGACTACTTTTAGAAGAAACTGAAGAGATTGGGGGAAAGCTTTCGATAAAGGTTCGACCGAATTCTTCTTTATTTGTAGAAGGGACTTACACCCTAACCGGCGATGGCCAAGAAGTTTCTACCACAAAAAAAATGAGTTTTTGCCGCTGTGGAGCTTCAGCGAATAAACCTTTTTGTGATGGGGCGCATAAATCGGCCGGGTTTAGTACGGATTAATAAAACGGATCATAACCAAACGATCCGCTTAATGAATTTATAGTTCCCCTTTCCTCCCCGAGAAATGTGACTACTTAATTAGCGTCATTTTTTTGGTAATGGATTGGTTCCCTGCAATCAACCGGTAAATGTATACTCCACTGGAAAGCTGGCTGGCATCATAGATAATCGTGTGATTCCCGGAATTCATTCTTCCGTCGACCAATTTTGCCACCTCCTGACCTAGTAAATTATACACTTTCAATTGAACTAGAACTGCTTCTGGTAATTCAAATGAAATGTTGGTGCTTGGGTTAAATGGGTTTGGGTAGTTTTGAGATAAGGTGAAGGTAATCGGATCAGAAAATTCTTCCTTTGAATCTATGATTCCACCATATGGATTCTCTATGAAGAACTCGAATATCAATTCACTTGAGCTTACATCTTTACTGTTAAAACCCAACCCAGCCGGTTCTGTTCTACCTGAACCCGGCCAGCGATGACCTCCTTCATTAACCCGATAAAGTTTGACATTCAATCTTGTCTCACTAATTACATCACAATCAGAATAGACAAACAAGGTAACCGTTGTGTTGTCAGTCGAATCAATATCCTCAATTTCGGTTGAATCTGTCTGTACATTGCAATTATTGTTCATAGCTAGTTTATTTGCAACAGCTTCAACAGATTGATACTCATTAGTTAGACCTTGAAAATTGGTAATAATATCTTGGGTCCCGTGAATCAATAGACCAGATTTTTGAGTTTCATCACCTAAGAGCTCGAAAACTTCATTGGTCATATGTCCGGCAACGGAGGCAAATGAAGCAATTCTATCCGGCATTTGAGTCGCAATGTAGGCTGCCATATATCCACCTAGGGAAAGCCCGGTTGTATGTATTCTGTATTCATCTATAGAATTTTGGCTTTCAATGTCGGCGAGTAAAGATAGCATAAACTGGATTTCATCTTTTTCATTAGAAAATCCGGGAACACTCCAACCAGCACCTGAAGCCGGCACAAAAGATGGCAGGATATTGGGATCTCGTGTTATAGTAAGTCCTACAGGGTATGCAATTAAATACCCTAAACTATCCGCCAACCCATGCATTTTAGTTCGATCAATATGATCCTGGATATCGCCCGTGTAGCCATGGAAATTAAGTATTAGAGGATAAGTTAGGCTTGAATCATAATTCATGGGCAAATAGATCGAGTACTCTCTAGTGCCCTCATCATGAGTAAAAGTTCGCTCCACTAATTTTCCTGGAGTCGCTTCGGGTTGAATTTCAACATCATCCAATTCTGCATCAATCATACATAACACATCAAATATTAATGCAGCAAAAGGACTTGGTTCTAAAACCTGAAAGTCATTAATCACCATTGCAATAGTTAAATCCTTCTGCTTCCAGTGGTATGTGAATGAGTTATGAATGCCATTTCCACCATGTCCATATAAATTCCATGTGTGTCCGTCTGTATCTATCACCTCGAACATAGTTGTTTCAAACCCATGTAGTTGAGTTACTTTGGAAATGCATGCATAATTTTCAAAGATTAAATCTGAGGAACCAGCTGCCGGTTCCTTTACCTCGTCCATCAAATCTTCCGGCAGTAATTCACCAGAATAGTAACTTCTATAAAACTTCACAGCATCCTCGGAGGTAGCAATATGAGCACTATTACCGCTTCTAGAGCTCAAATAGGAAGTATGTGAAATATTACTACGATTATCGCTCCCTAACCAAGCTCCATTGAATTGAGACATATCAATATCTTTACCGGAACTTAAATAAGAAGATGTCATTCCCAATGGCTCGAATATGTACTTCTGAAAATTCGCTTCAAGGCTTTTACCTGTTACTTCTTGGATGATAAAGCTCAATAAGTAACTGTTTGTACTATTATAGTAGTGTTCTCCCGGGGCTGAATGTGCTTCTGGTATATACTGTTTAAATTCATTTGGATTCCATACACGATCTCTGTCGCCCCATACTGCATTCCATAAACTGTTGTTAGACTCACTCCAAACTTCTTCGAGTCCACCTGTATGTTGTAATAAATTTTTGATTGTTATATCCGAGCTCACATTTGGAATCGAGTTTAAATCCAAATATTCACCAACAGTATCAGTTATGTCTATTAATCCCAATTCAGCCAATTTTAAAATAATATAGCCTGTCATAGGTTTTGTACCACTTGCCCAGTGCCATTTTTTAGTTGGGTCAACCGGATCGTCTACAGTTTGACCATAACCGCTAGCTATGGTGTGAACCTCCTCATTTGGAAATACGATGGTGGTTGCTACACCTTCTATTCCATAATTGGGAATTTTGTCATCCAGA
The DNA here is from genome assembly GCA_965228545.1 of Balneolaceae bacterium. Taxonomy (GTDB): domain Bacteria; phylum Bacteroidota; class Rhodothermia; order Balneolales; family Balneolaceae; genus HXMU1420-13. The sequence goes on along the minus strand of OZ245822.1, from coordinate 2,461,371 downwards.
ATTTGCTGAAGTTCTCCTACGAGTTCTTCATATTCTTCTACCTTAATTTTACACCCCCCATTTTCTCTACATGTTTTCAGTTCGAGGTAGTTATTAAGTAAAATTTGTTCAGCGTTATTCTGCTGATTAATAGAATAATTCAAGGCCAGTGAAATACCTATTTTTTGCTCAGGATTATAAAAAGTTCTACTGCGATGTAACCCTGATCCACCATGCCCAAAAACTTCGTCACCATCTAAAAATCGATTCATTAACCCTAAACCGTAACCATCGGAATCGATATCCTTCATCAGAGCAAGACTTTCTTCAGTAATAATTTCTCCATCCAGGATTTTCATAAGGAGTCTAAGCGCATCTTTAGTAGTTCCTACCAAACCTGAACTATACTTGTGAGCCGAAAGCACAGAGTTTTTTGATACACTTCCAACATCAATAATAGTACCACTTGAATTGATTGACCAAGTCCCATTTAACTCTTCTTCTCGGAGGTCGATGGGAGCCAAAGCAAGACTATGTTCTCCTAAATGACTAAAAAGACGATGTTCGAATTCAGTCTCTCCAGTATTACCAGTTGCAGCTTCAATAATCAATCCGAGAAGTTGGAAATTAGTATCGTTGTAGTCGTAGGAATGATTTGAATTACAACTACCATCAGGAATTAACTCATTTAGTACCGCTTCCGGATCTAGTACTGAATCCGGATTCACCTCAGATAAAAATGTCCAGGACGGTGAGATAAAATTACAAACGCTGGCCCGCATAGAAAGTAATTCCCGGATTGTTATACTCGCATCAACATTATTTATTGGATTTAAAAATTGGCCGATTTCGTCATCAATACTCAATACTGCTTCTTCTTGGAGTTGAAGAATAATTGTACTGATCAATAATTTAGTAAATGAGCGGAACATGAACTTCCCATCACCATCAACAGAAACTCCGGGCTTCTTCTCTCCCGCTGCAATAGTAGTAAATTCATCTCCCCAATAATAAGTGGCTGTAGCCCCTCTTATTTCTGTTTGGTCAACAAGATTTTGAATACTTGTTTGAACACGCTCAATGATTGCGGCTTCTTCTGATCCTAGCTGTGCTAAACTAAACTGAACATTTAGTGTGATTATTAATAGTGATACACCGAGAATTTTGATCGCTTTCATAGTCTTAATGTTTGAACTGTGATTGTGCAATCAATTAATGAAACAGCAGGTTAACTCAGCTTTACTATTGTTCCAGACTTATGGACTATTGTTACAAAAAGACGGAATAATGTTTATGAGACCATTTCCCGTTCTTTGGTGGGCGAATGCTTGTATTTTTCTGAAAAGAGTTTGGTGAAATAATTTGGATTACTGAAGCCAACGGAATAGGCAATTTCACTTATCGTATGTTGGGTTGTTTTCAACATTTTCTTTGCCTCCGTCAAGCGAATATCTCGAATAAATATTGATGTCGATTTTCCGGTTAAAGCTTTCAGTTTTCTATGTAATTGAGTACGGCTAACAGCCATTTTTTTACATATTTCCTCAATCCCAAAAGCATCATCATCGAGATTTTCAATTATCACGGAATGGATCTTTTTCACAAATTCATCTTCCGGTGAATTGCCTAATTCCTGGATGTTAACCCCTCCCTCGAACTTTTTTCTAATTAAGTTTCGGAAGTGTATCAGGTTTTGAATATGGGTCTTTAACTCTTCTTCATTAAAAGGCTTACCTAGGTATACATCGGCGCCTGTTTTCAATCCCGAAATTCGTGAATCCACGTCAGCTTTTGCAGTTAACATAACAATTGGAATATGGTTGGTTCGAACATCCTTTTTAAGTTCTTCTGTAAGCTCAAACCCATCTTTTTTAGGCATCATCAAATCAGTAATAATGACATCCGGAATTGATTCAATAGCACACTTTATACCTTCCTCCCCGTTATGAGCAATCAGCATCTTGTATTCATCAGCCAATACTTGTTTGATGAAGCTCCGAACATCGTAATTGTCTTCCACTAGCAAAACTACTTCTGCATCTTTCAGACTTGAAGTCTCATTAGCTGGCTTTAAAGGAGCTTCCACTTTCTGATTTACCACAAATTGTGGCTCTATAAAAATACAGGGAAGGTTGATTGTAAAAGTAGATCCGAGCCCAAGCTCACTTTCAACCAAAATTGAACCTCCCATTAATTGAACTAATTCATTGGTGAGTGCTAGACCAATACCTGTACCTTCATACCTATGATTATCTGAATCCGACTGGAAAAATCTATTGAATATATGGTCGAGTGCTTCTTTTTTAATGCCTAAGCCTGTATCTGAAACAGAAAAGATTAATTGAGATGCCCCTTTTTTCACTTTTACTATAACCTGACCTTCTTTCTCAGTGAATTTGAGTGCATTAGAAAGTAGATTATGTAGAATTAAATCAACTTTTTGCTTATCCAATTCAACAAATAGATCATCATATTCTGTCTTAAGTGATAACCCGATTCCCCTTTCGTTGGCTAAAGTTGAAAGCGACTCTACGGTGTACTGCACATAGTTAATAAAATCAAATTGCTCCGGCTTTAATCTAGCTTGATTAGATTCCACTCTTGATAATTCTAGAATTTGATTGATCAATTCCAGCAGCTTAGCGGCATTTCTTTTTATTACCGGTGTCGATTGGTGTTGAATTCGTTCTGCTAATCCCAAAATTACCGTTAATGGAGTTCTAAACTCGTGGCTAATATTGGTAAAGAATCGGGATTTAAATTCGTCAACTTCTTTTAGCCTTAAAGCTTCAGACTCTGCCAATTTTTTATTCAACTGAATTTGATAAAACTTATACCCAATTAAAACGAGTACGAAAATGTAAACAAAATAAGCTATGGGATTGGCCCACCAAGGAGGTAAAATTTTAAACCCTGCTAATGCAACAGGTTCCGACCAAACTTTATCACTATTTGAAGCGCGAACAAAAAATGTGTAATTACCCGCCGGCAAACTTAAATACCGTGCACTCCTTTCTGAACCAACGAAGTTCCAACTGTTATCATAACCTTCTAAATAAAATGAAAATTCATTCCGGTTGGGGTCGTCAAACTGCACACCTGTAAATTCAAATTCCAAATCATTGTTGTAGTATTTAAGCGTGGATAAATTAATTTTATGTTCCTCATCATTTACTTTTGTGCTTACCAGTGACACTTTTGGTGTGATATCACTTTTTTTAATACTATCCGGATGAAAGACGTAAAAGCCACCTCTACCTTCAGTAAACAACTGACCATTATTACCTACAGCGTGAACACAATAAAATCCTCTGCTGTTGGGCTGAGTTAACCAACTTGGAGTAAAGGAGACAGATTCTAGAGTTTCCGGATCGATAGCTGTAGACCCAAAAGAAGAAGCTTTAACCCACATAACGCCACTTTGGTCTCTGATTATTTCGTAGACATTGTCGCCATTAAGTTTATTCTCTTTATTAAATATCGACTCGATTTCCCCTGATTTTTTATTTACAATAAGTATGCCTATTCGTGTACTCATCCAAATATTTCCTAGTAGATCGCCTTCTATCCAATTGACTCTATAATTTGGTTTATCACTTAAATATTCTCCTATAAATACAAGGCCCGAGTCTGCTATTTGATATTTTCTAAGGTTGAAATCGGGAGAATGCAACCAGATTTCAGACTCATCTAAATAATATCTGCGTACTATATTTTTTATTCCTACATCTTCAACGACTTTACTCCCCTTTCTTATCCTTTTTATCAATCCGTTATTGATCAGCCAGGCATCCCCATTGCTTTGAAAGTCGAAGTTAAAGGAATTACCATTTTCAAAGTCATGAATAATCTCATTTGTCTTGGGATTATAGATTTTTACGCTTTCATTGTCAGCTGTCCAAACGTTGTTGTATTTATCACCTTTTATTGCATTAGCCCTGTAATAACCCTGAATTTCTGCAAATTCTTCTGACTCTACATAGTATTTTAGAATACCACCCCAATGACTTATCCAATAATTCCCTTCTATGTCGGAATAAAACTTATAGGCGTAGTTAGTCCCATATTTCTCTGGTAAATCAATGTACTTGTAGTCTGTATAATTCCAGTTAAGTTTAACAAGACGATGTTGAGGCGCGAAAAATATATTACCAGATCGATCTTCAAGTAAGCCTTTGGTATTTTTGAATCCGTAGGATTTCAAATCCTGAATTTCATAATTATCTGTAAATGTAAAACTAATTAGCTTATCAGCGGTACCGACCCAAACTTTGCCATTTGAGTCATACAGAATAGAATGAACATATAACTCTGAATCTGCACTAAGTTCTATTTTCTTTTTCTTTCTATCTGGTAAAATCACATACAGTTGATTTATATCATTAACCAAATATACTCCTGATTCCATCTCAGAAATGTGCCATATATTTTCACCATCTATAATTTTTGATGTGCTAATTGAGAAAACATCAGAAATTGATACTCTAAACAGTCCATCATTTAAAAAGAGAATCTCTCCATCCTTTGTTGTAAACAATTTATTTATTGGATCTTCAATACCCACTGATGCATATTCAATCAATTCATGAGAAATTGAGTGGGTTTCTGATTGATAGCGAAGAATGTGAAAACCAATGTTTGAATTACTCATCACAGTAGCATTATCAATCTCAATAATCGAACGAATTCCAATCTCCTGCTCACCATATTTGGCCCGTACATTTATAAAAGAGGTTGAGTCTTTAAGCAGTAGATTCCACGTGCCGAAATTAGTTGCAGCCCATATATTGGATTGTGAGTCCTCAAACAATACCTCAACATAATTGCCTAAAAAGCCTTGACTGCTTGTATCTAACAGGCTTTCAGCGTACGAATTTGAAATATAACCATCGTACGAAATCACTCCATCATTCGTACCTATCCACAATACACCCTGTTGATCCTGTATAACCCCTGTAATATTTGAACCAAAGAAGTAACTATCAAAATTCTGCCCTTCTACATTAATTATTGAATGCTCGGGTTGAGATTGAAAAGCTTGAAAAAATAATAGTATTCCAAATAAGGAAAGCATTGTACATCCATTCCATCAGTTCAGCTAGATTATAACGGAATGAATTGTAATGATGAAATTAGAACAGCTTAGGTATAGAATAAAATCGAAAAGGTAGTTCCGCCTTTATCATTTTCGCGTTGAGTAAGGGTGGCTCCTAACTTTTGGGCCAACGTTTTTATAATCACAGATCCTAAAGAATCTTCCACGCTTCCATCGAGTAGATCATTTAAGCCCTGTCCATCATCAGAGATATTGATGAGTACGCAATTACTCTCGTCTTTCTTTACAGCCAGACTAATTTTACCAAACTCGGCTTGTTGGAAGGCATCCCGATACATATGCACCAACACTTCGTTCACAATCAAACCAACAGTAAGAGCCACACTGGCTTTTAGTGAGATCTTATCCATATCAACCAACAAACTGATCTCTTTCCCATCTTCATCCTCAAAAATTTCGGAAACGATGGATGTCAACCGACCTAAATAAATACCCAGATCCAAATACTCGAACTCGTCCTGATTGTACAGTATATGATGCGCGTTTGCGATGGTTTCGATTCTGGAACCGGTTGCTTTCAAGATAAACTGTGCTGCTTCGTTGTCGATGTTTGGCACATCGAGCTGAATGAGTGCATTAATCGCCGCAAGATTCCCCTTCATGCTTTGATGCACTTCTTTTAAGCGATCTTCTTTTTCTTTGACTCGTTTTTTGAGCTCATCCACTTCGCGCACTTTTTCTATTGATAGTGCAATATGCCCTGCGAGTGATTCAAATACCGGGATCTCCGTTTTTTGAAAATCTTTCCCATCCTTTTTGTTCAATACCTGAATTACGCCAATAGCTTCATCCTTAGAGTTGATGAGCGGTACACAGATTATGTTCCTGGTTTGAAACTCTGAGCTGAGCTCTTCCCAAAAAATCTTGTCTTCTTTGGGTGAATTGGATATGTACGGCTTCTTATTCTTCAATACCCAACCGGCAACTCCTTTGTCTTTAGGGATGCTCATCCCGGTAATTTTATCTTTTATCGGCCCTGTTGGGATACTCACATGTAATTCGCCTGAAAGTACATCTAGCAACATCAACGAGCTTGCTTCGGCTTCCATTACCTGACTTGCCGAGTTCATGCATTTCAGAAGTAAGGATTTAAGCTCCATCGTTCGGTTAATGCCTTCGATTGCATGTAAGAGGAGCTGCATGTGTTTGAAATTTTCTGCCATACTATAGGCTAACTATTGAGTGATCGAATGAGGATTAAGATGCTGAACTGTTACCTAAAAACAAAAAATCCCCGCCGAAAACGACGGGGATTTTCAAATTTTAGGATTTACTTTTTTTCAGATAATCCCGAAGCACCGTGTGGAGAATTCCACCATTGCGATAGTAGTCTACCTCAACCGGGGTATCTATTCGGCAATTGGTCATGAACTCAATGGTGCTACCATCTTCTTTAGTAGCCGTCACTTTGATTTCATCTCTGGCTTTTACGCTATCATCCACGTGAATATCGAACGTCTCAGAACCATCAATGCCTAAAGAATCGGCAGAATCACCGTCTTTAAATTGAAGTGGAAGCACGCCCATCTGAATGAGGTTCGAACGGTGAATACGCTCGTACGAAACTGCAATCACACATTTCACGCCTAACAAGTTGGTTCCTTTAGCCGCCCAATCACGAGATGATCCGGTTCCATATTGTTTACCGGCCAAAGCAACAAGTGGCGTGTCATTTTCTTTGTATTTCAGAGAAGCATCAAAAATAGTAGTGATTTCGCCGGTTGGGTGATATTTGGTAAATCCACCTTCGGTACCCGGTGCCAGCTGATTTTTGAATCGAACGTTTGCGAACGTACCACGCGTCATTACACGATCATTTCCACGGCGAGATCCATAACTGTTAAAGTCTTCTTTAGCCACGCCTTTCGATTTCAGATATTCGCCGGCCGGAGCATCTTCTTTGATATTTCCTGCCGGTGAAATGTGATCGGTTGTGATGGAATCACCTACTTTTACCAGCGTTCTTGCGCCTTTAATCGGCTTAATGGTTCCGGGCTCCTCACCCATTCCAACAAAGAATGGCGGCTCTTGGATGTAGGTTGATTTATCATCCCACTCAAACAAATCGCCACCGGTAACAGGAATTTCTTCCCAAGTTGGTGAATCGAAAATATCGCTGTACATCTCGTCGAAGAGATCCGGGCGAATTGCGTTGTCTAATTCAGCAGCAATTTCTTCGGTTGTTGGCCAGATGTCTTTTAAGTATACATCGTTGCCATCGGTATCTTTGCCTAACGGTTCACTTGATAAGTCGATATCAACTGTACCGGCAAGTGCGTAAGCAACAACCAACGGTGGTGAAGCCAAGAAGTTCGCTTTTACCCAAGGATGGATTCGACCTTCAAAGTTTCTGTTTCCTGAAAGAACACCCGCAGCAATTAAATCACCGTTTTTGATGGCTGTTTCTACCGGCTCGGGTAGTGGACCTGAGTTACCGATACAAGTTGTACAGCCATAGCCAACCAAATTGAATCCAAGTTTATCCATGTATTCGGTTAAACCGGCTTCTTTCAAGTATTCGGTTACTACTCGAGAACCCGGTGCTAGTGATGTTTTCACGTACGCAGGAACCGTTAATCCTTTTTCAACTGCTTTCTTAGCAACAATTCCCGCTCCTAACATTACACTAGGATTCGAAGTATTGGTACAAGATGTGATGGCTGCTATAACAACATCACCATGCTTCATTTCGATTTCCTGCCCGTTTTTGTACAAGCCTTTATTGGCTAGTTTTTCCTGGGCAAGATTGAATCCCATTGTAGGATCATCACTTGTAAGCGACGCCTTGAACGTCTCTTTCATATTCTTCAATACAATACGATCGTGTGGAAGCTTCGGACCTGCTAACGAAGTTTCAACCGTGCTTAAATCCAATTCTAAGGTAGAGGTAAACTCCGGATCCGGGGTATCATCGGTGCGGAACAAGCCTTGAGCTTTGGTATAGTTTTCAACCAGATCTACTAGTTCAGCCTTACGACCGGTTCGGCTCATGTAACGTAACGATTCTGAATCGATTGGGAAGAACCCCATTGTTGCGCCGTATTCAGGAGCCATATTCGCGATAGTAGCGCGATCAGGCAAGCTCATGTTGCTGATTCCATCGCCATAAAACTCTACGAACTTACCTACTACGCCATGTTGGCGAAGCATTTGAGTTACCGTTAATGTTAAGTCGGTCGCGGTTACTCCTTCACGAAGTGCTCCGGTAAGTTTCATTCCCACAACTTCAGGCACTAACATCGAAATTGGCTGGCCAAGCATAGCTGCTTCTGCTTCAATTCCACCAACGCCCCATCCTAAAATCCCTAAGCCGTTAATCATTGTGGTGTGCGAATCGGTTCCAACTAAGGTATCAGGATAAGCGGTTTCTGAGCCATCTTCTTCGGTACGCTTAAATACACCGCAAGCAAGATATTCCAAGTTCACCTGATGAACGATTCCACGTCCGGGAGGAACCACACGGAAATTATCGAATGCCTCTTTTCCCCATTTCAAAAACTCGTAACGCTCGCGGTTACGCTCCATTTCTTTTTCTACGTTGAACATGAAGGCATAATCCTGTCCGAATGCATCCACTTGTACCGAGTGGTCGATCACCAAATCAACGGGTACTTGTGGGTTGATGTCGGTTGGACTGCCACCCATTCTTTTCATCGCAGAACGAAGCGCGGCCAAATCAACAACAGCCGGAACGCCCGTAAAATCCTGAAGCACCACACGCGAAGGTTTGAATGGGATTTCGCCTTGCGGGCTTTTAGCATCGTAATTAGCTAAGGCTTCGATATCTGTTTCGGTGATTGCATAACCATCAAATTCCCGTAGTACGGCTTCTAACAAAATCTTTATAGAAAATGGAAGTTTATCGATGTTTGCATATCCCATTTCTTTCAATTTCTCGAGACTATATAAATAGGCCGAACCGGAACCTGTTTCAAAGGCTGTGCGTGTTTTTTTGAATGCTTCGCTCATGAACTCTATTATTTTAGGATTTTTAAGGGTCGGGAAAATACAAAATTAACAGCGAATTTTCTTGGAGATCGGCAGGGAATCTAATTTGGAGTGATTCCAAATATGTAAAATGATTTGGATAGAAATTTTGATTGAGTAGGCTGATTTTAGAATCGGTGGTTACATTGGACATTAAGAACCAATGGTTCGTGACGAGGAAAAAAGAAAACCCCATAACCGAAAACGATTATAGGGTTTAATACAGTGAGCAAATTATTTTAGTTGTCTGACGGGGTTAATTCAACATCAAAAGTTGTTGTGTTACCCGCTTGGATAGCTACATTGTTTGCTCTTAAGGTGTCGAAGCCTGCAGCAGTTGCTTCTATGGTATACACACCTTCATCTAAGCTAATGATAGAATAAAAACCTTCTTCGTTAGAAAAAGCATAACTCGTATCTGAATCAGCGATTACAGCAATTTGCACATCACTAAGAACGGTTAAAGAAGTATCCGCCACAACACCTTCAATTCTGCCAGCTTCAGATGCATTTACCGCTTTAATAGTTGGCCTTAAATTAAAGCCATTAATCCCTGCCGGAGTAGAGATATTACCTCGAGCTACAAATGAATTAGCTACATCAAAATCCAACAGTAATTCTGCTGACAAGTCACTAACCACTTCAATGCTCGGACTTACGAATACTTTTATACCGGTTTGAGCACCACTTGGCACTGTTAATTCATAGGTAGTATTGTCGGTTAATACAATATTAGCTTCGCTTACATATAGCCTAATCAAATCATACGATCCTTCCTCGATTTCAAGATCTACTAGCGACGTTTTCACTCCGTTTTGCAAATCCAGCAAATTAAAAGTTTGTGATTCTTCGCTAATGGTGAGAAATGTAGAAGACTCCACTTCTGTTGAATCTCTTCGAATTTCTATTTTATCTATGGTCACATTCGCTTCACTTACTAAATCGATTGGAAATGGAGCGTCGGTCATGGTTACATTCAACCTTCCTGTTTTTGTATTAGAATTGGTTGAATTTGAGCAACCAACTAGAACAAGAACTGCTGAAAGAACGATTAACGTTGTTTTAAATACTTTCATAATATTCTAGGTGTAGTGATTAATTTTAGTTCACTAGTTAAACTTACTCCACTATCACATGTTCCAAATCAAGCCGATTTGGATGACGGAGTATTCCTCTTAACGTACAGAATTAACCTACTTCACCAACAACATTTTCCTCGTCAGTACCTGATCGCTGAGTTCTAACCTATACACGTACACTCCACTTGCTAATGATTGCCTCGCTGCATCCCATCGTGTGGAATAAGTGCCGGGTACTTTAAACTCATTTACCAATTCAGAAACTAATCGTCCGGTTACATCATACACCGATAACCGCACATTTCCCGGTACGTTTAATGTGTATTGAATATTCGTTTCCGGATTAAATGGATTTGGGTAATTCTGACTTAATGAAATCCCGGCCGGTTGTTCATCAACAAAATCGATTTCATTATTCACCAACACATCCGAATTTTCTGCGCCGGGAGTCCCGTTCCCGGAAGAAGCCGCCCAGTTTTCGGCCAGTGTGTTATCTAATCCCGGATGAGTAAGTGAAAGTGTAGCTCCATTTCCATCTGCTTCGGTTGGCCAGGGAGCATCATCCGAATACGTAACCTGATCGATCAATTCATCCTGAGCATTAAACACCCGAAGCAATTCCCCGCTTCCCGAAAAACCAAAATCCATATCTCCTACTACATTGCTGACAGCTGGAAATTGCGCTTGAAATGCTGCCAAATCTCTACTTATCACCACGTAACCGGAAGCCGGTAAGGTGTATCCATCCGCAAAAATGAACTGATGCGTGTCGTCGGAATCGGAAAAATACCAGCCCGACATATCGATGGGTGAAGAAGTGTTATTGTAAAGTTCTACCCAATCTTTTGGATCAAAGTCATCCGATGAATTATAATTGATCTCGTTGATTACTACATCACTGCCTTGATCAATAGCATTTCGCTTAAAATTTGCAGTTACTACGCTGTTCTCAGTAAGCACAATCTCTTTTTCTAATGCTACGCCCTCAGCAACTCCACTCCATCCGGTAAATGTATAACCCGGACGCGCTTCGGCGGTAATCGTAACAGGAAGTGAATTATAGACCAATGCATAATGGGTGGTATCGGTTCGCAGGCCTTCCACACGCACAATACCTCCATCGCTTGGCTCGCTGATGGTTTCCAAACTATTCAATCGTATTAAATCGAAAAAGCTGTACAAATTCTGCCTTGCTACTGTGTTTCTGTTGTGGATAAAATCTTCGACCACTTCCACATGCTTTTCCCAATCCATATTCCAACCTAATCGAAATGATTTTTGCCAGCGCTCCATATGTCGTGGCACTTCCGACTCAACCAAAGCCTTTGTTGAATCCAATATCGCATGCAGTCGGCTTCGTTCAAATGTATGTTGTAAATGCACACTGTACCGCTGAATGAAGGTAGTTTTGAAATCATCGTTTTCGAGCAACTTTCGAAATAGTAAGGTTGACCATGCCGGATGCTCGTAATCGGTATTCGTGGTTTGATGAAGCTTTAGAAACATGTTAGTGGAAGTTAAACCTCTTGAGTGGCTACCCATCGTCATATCAGCATCGTAAAGAATCCAGCGCCATTTACCATCCTCGGTTTGAGGTCGCCAGTATTTGATATTATTCGCCGGCCAGTCTCCATTCGCCACATAGATTTCCGTCATCATATAATCCATGTATTGCTCAACATCCATTTGTGTTTTCACCCAGGCATAATTTTCGGGCAAACTCATATCATTGGTGCTCACATATTCGATCAGCCTTTCGTAATGCGTTGCGCTTCCCTCGCTAACGGATGCATTTCCCGTAAGCACATCCACTGCGTTTTCATCATAACCGTACATCGACTCAATGAAATCTTCATTTTGCTTTTCCCGGAGGATGTGAATGCCCCAATATTCCCCATTCAGAAAAACCACTACCGGCTTGAACGCTTGAAATCCCAGATCCATCCGACCTTTCACAAAACTTTGAACCGCCGCATTTCTCACCATCGAGCGATACCAGTCCTGCCCACCGTTTCTCAGAGATAACCGATCAAAACTGTCGTATGGCTTATCGGGGAATAATGGGTATTCCAATTTCGATGTGCCATATTCACTGCGAAAATAGATATCGAGTGATTTCTGATCATACAAACGCGTGCATCCGCCACCAATTTTCACCCCGGCATTCTCAGAAAATCCAACGCTTCGATCTTTTTCAAATAAAGTGAGATTCACAGCTCGCTCCCAATCCTGATTCCAGTTTTTGGGTGAACTTCTGCAATAACCCGGTATACCATTAGTGCCCTCTACATATATGCCGGCAGAATCAGAGAAAAAACCTGCAGGATCGGTAGTTATAGTTAACACAGGCAATTCTGTGGGCTCATTAATCAGATAACTTTTAAAGAAATGAAGGGTATCATTCTGCGTAGTTAGCACTGCAACTCTCAAAGCTGTGGTTTGTGTGATGGTGATTTCACCGGAAAGCGCTAACCTATTTACAAACGGATTGCTTCCATCCAGCGAATAGAAAACCTGATCCGATGGGTTTAATCCTGAAACTACAACTTCCACCGAATCGGCATAGAAACCGGATTCCGGCGAAACGCTCGCATTTTGTGCAAATGTCGATCTGCTCAACAACAATAAAAGGAACAAGCAAAAAGTGAGGGTAGATGGTAATTTGAACGAATACATGTGCTGATTTTGGTGAAAATATAAATTGTATATGGATGACTTTAGCCGTTATGGCTAACTAACTTATCTGGCATATTTATGGAACAGAATGTAGGAGTAGCACACCTTAGTGCTTCGAACATTGAGAAATATTTAAGGCAATTTTACAATTTTCATACAACAGCAAGAATTATTGATCACTTGATTCTTTTTTAATTTCTAATGTTGATAACTACGATTATTTGCCGTAATTTTTAGGTCTTTCCCAAAAAGCAAAAACACACAATACAGTGGATACATTAAGTTTTAAAACATACTCAGCTAAGCCCAGCGACATTGAGAAAAAATGGGTACTAGTTGACGCCGAGGACGTTCCTTTAGGGCGTTTGAGTACTGTTGTAGCATCTATCCTGAGAGGCAAAACCAAGCCCACTTTTACTCCACATATGGATACCGGCGATAACGTAATTGTTATCAATGCAGAAAAAGTAAAATTAACCGGTAAGAAAATGACGGATAAAATGTATTTCCGTCACACCTTTTACCCAGGTGGTGAGCGCTTTACCAGTGCTGAAGACATGTTGGCAAAAGACCCAACTTCTTTAGTAATGAAAGCCGTTAAAGGTATGCTTCCAAAGAACAGACTTGGACGCAAATTGCTAACCAACTTGCGCGTTTACGCAGGTCCGGTTCATCAACAAACTGCTCAGAACCCAGAAATCATCGAGCTTTAATCGATTTTATACATGGCACAAGCTAATTACATCGGACGAAGAAAAACCTCAACTGCGCGCTTATACATTAAGCCGGGTTCCGGTAACATTCTTATCAACAACACTCCGTTTGAAGAATACTTCCCAATTAAAGCGATTCAAAACATCGCTTCACTTCCGCTTTCAGTAACAGAAACTGAAGGTAAGTACGACATTAAAGTTACCGTACGTGGCGGTGGAAAATCAGGTCAGGCAGGTGCTGTACAGCATGCTCTTGCCCGCGCTATTGATGGCGAAGAAACGGATGCACACAGTATTCTTAAAGAACACGGACTTCTAACTCGTGACGACCGCATGGTTGAGCGTAAGAAGCCAGGTCAGCCTAAGGCTCGTAAGAAGTTCCAGTTCAGCAAGCGTTAATATCTACGCTACCAAAACAATTTAACATCACACATATGTGGCGACTCATCGCCTGGTGTCTTGACAATAAGGTCGGGATTGGATGATGAGGCAGACCCACATAGAGGACAAACCTAACACATATCTAATATGCCTAAAGCAGCTTCAATAGAAGAACTATTAAAATCGGGTGCGCATTTTGGCCACCTAACCCGCCGTTGGAATCCAAAAATGAAGGAATTTATCTTCATGCAGCGCAACGGAATCCACATCATCGACTTAAAGAAAACTCAGAAGTACCTCCAGGAGGCTCTTGATCAAATTCAGGATCTTTCTCGCGCCGGTAAAACAATTCTTTTTGTAGGTACCAAAAAACAATCTACCGAAATCATCAAAACAGAAGCTGTTCGCGCAGGAATGCCTTTTGTTACTCACCGTTGGTTAGGTGGTATGCTCACCAACTTTTCTACCGTACGTAAAAGCATCTCTCGTATGGAAGAGATCGAGCGCATGAAAACCGACGGCACCATGGCCGAGCTGACTAAAAAAGAAGGGTTAATGCTTACCCGGGAGCAGCAAAAACTAGAAGATACTTTGGGTGGTATTGCGAATATGACTCGGTTACCGGGTGCAATTTTTGTGGTAGACATCATTAAAGAGCACTTGGCAGTAAGCGAAGCTATTAAGCTTCACATTCCAATCATTGCTATGGTTGATACCAATAGTGATCCTGATGTGCCGGATTTCATCATTCCTTGTAACGATGATTCTGCACGTACTATCCAATTAGTGGCTTCTCAGGTAGCTGATGCTATTATTGAAGGATCCGCCGAACGCGAAGCACACGCTGAAGAAGAAGTAATGGAAGCCGCAGCTATCGAAGCTAAAGACGTTTCCGACGAAGAAGTAGCAGAAGCAAAAACTAAACTCCGTTCTCGCAGAAAGAAGCAAGCAGAACCGGATTTAGCACCAGCTGATGAAGCTACCGAAGACAAAGATTCTGGCGACGAAGAAAAATAAATTATAAACGACTAAAATCAGAAAGACATGAGCATTTCTGCTGCTGACGTAAAGAAATTAAGAGACATGACCGGCGCCGGCATGATGGACTGTAAAAAAGCCCTTGCCGAAGCTGAAGGTGATTTCGATAAAGCTGTTGAGATCCTTCGTAAAAAAGGTCAAAAAGTAGCTGACAAACGTGCCGACCGTGAAGCAAAAGAAGGGTTGATTCTAACCCGCATCAGTGATGATGCCAAGAAAGCGGTTGCTATCGAAATTAATTGCGAAACCGACTTCGTTGCTCGAAACGAAGACTTCCAGGCACAAGCCGAAAAATTCCTAAATGCCGCTTACGATAACAACATCGAAAGTGCTGAGGCTTTGATGGACGTAGAAGTTGATGGTGAAACTATTGGAATGCACCTTCAAAACATGACCGGTACCATTGGTGAGAAGATTCAAATCAGCAAAGTAGTGTTAGCTAACACTGACGGTTCTTTGGTTGACTATATTCACCCTGGTAACCAATTAGGCGTATTGGTTGAGTTCGCCGGAGAAGTAGAAAACCACGATGTAGCTAAAGATGTAGCAATGCAAATTGCTGCAATGAAGCCAATCGCTGTAACTGAGGACGAAGTTGACGCTTCTCTTGTAGAAAAAGAATTGGAGATTGCGAAAGAGCAACTCATCAACGAAGGAAAGCCTGCTGAGATCGCTGAAAAAGCTGCAAAAGGTAAACTTCGCCGTTTCTACGAAGAGCGCGTTCTGTTAAATCAGAAATTTGTAAAAGACAATGGAGTAAGCGTTAAGCAATACTTAGAGCAAAACAACACTCCACTTGCAACGGCCTTCTACCGAATTCAATTAGGGGAAGAGGCTTAAATCATTTTTGATTACCTTAGGCTGTCTCGAATTTCGGGACAGCCTTTTTTTTGATCTATAATTATCTGAATCAACAAACACTGTGGCAAATAAATACAAACGCATTCTTCTAAAATTAAGTGGCGAAGCTCTTCTGGGCGAGCAAGGACATGGTATCGACGGGGATATTCTTACCCGCTATGCCGATGAAATTAAAGCAGTACAACGTGAAGGCGTTGAAGTTTCTATAGTAATTGGTGGCGGAAATATCTTTCGTGGTGTAAAAGGTGCTACCGAAGGCATGGATCGTGTACAAGGCGATTACATGGGAATGCTGGCCACCATGATTAATGCGATGGCATTGCAGGATGCACTTGAACGTCAGGATGTAAAAACCCGCCTTCTTTCAGCCATTCGGATGGAAGCCATTGCAGAGCCATATATTCGTAGACGTGCAGTTCGTCACCTGGAAAAAGGGCGCGTGGTGATTTTTGGAGCAGGAACAGGAAATCCCTATTTCACCACAGATACAGCCGGAGCTCTTCGCGCTATTGAGGTAGAAGCGGATGTAATCCTTAAAGGAACCCGAGTGGATGGTATCTATGATGCCGATCCCGAAAAAAATCCTGATGCCACTAAGTTTGATGTAATCACTGGCGACGAAGTACTCAAACGCCGACTTTCTGTGATGGATTTAACCGCCTTTACTCTTTGTCGTGAAAATGAAACGCCCATTATTGTATTCAATATGAATGATAAAGGTGCCCTTAAAAAAGTAGTTTGTGATGGCGATGATTTGGGGACTACGGTGGTTTGGAGTGAGGATAATTAGGAATTAGTGCCATAGGCATACCTATGGTAGAATAGGTTAATTAGGAATAATTAAAATCACAATTACACTGGCTCCGATGGTCTCCGTCGGAGCCTTTTTTTATGGCGCTGATTCCAATTCTATATAGAATCCGATCCAACGCAGAGCATTGGATCAAGTGGAAAAATCATAGTCGATGCCTTTTTATTCAGACTAACTACCTTGTAGATACCGAGTTTAATTAAACCCAAGAATGTAAATCTAAGATGAGCTAAATTAATGAGTCACCTCTCCTGATTCAGGAAAGGAACAGGGTGAGGTCTTTTTTCCACTTACATCAGTTTTATCATTTCGAACGAAGTGAGAAATCTATTCTGAGCCACCAGCTTGCCTACTAGATTTCTCGTTCCACTCGAAATGACAAAGCTAGATTATAGCTATTTATCTCACATATAATCATTGAGTTATTAAGATAAATCTCTGACGTAAATCAAACTACTCTTTATTCAAAGTTCGATTGTTCAATGTTCAACTGTTCGATGTCCCCCTCTTCCCCCAATTCGTAATTCAACATTCGCTTATTCCTAATTCCTAATGTGCATGTTGCCACGCTTCCACTTCTTTAAACTTCCCCTGCCCTTTTTGGAAGGATGGATCCGGCGTACCTGAGTGGCAGCCGATAATCCACGGATAAGAATCGGTTACATAATATCCATATTGGCCGTTTACCGTCATTCCGTTACAGGCATCTAAATCTCCGGCATTTGTGAATTCGTAATCATCAACATATAAACCGTTGTAGCTTCCACCGGGATTATTGTCGTCAGGTCCGGGGCGGTTTCCTTCTTTTAACGTGTATCCTGAAATTGCTTTCCGAACTTCGTTGGTTTGTGGATCAAGAAAGTAGCTGCCGAAAATCGGGAATCCATCAGCAGCAAAACCAATTACCGGCGAACCATTTGGACCGGGCTCATCATCGAACATAGCCATTGGATTTCCATGATAATGATACGTTCCATCGGGTTGAGTGTGGGCGTTATTTGCATCGGCACCGAATTTGGAATCGCTGCCCAACGGAACCACCAGCCAGGGATCGTTTGGCGTGCAGCCAACAGGTACGTTACCGTCTTTATCAGCCTGTGCAGCATTCGGACGATAACATCCTGCTGAAAGCATATCCACTACCACTCCATTCAACATTACCGCATCAAAATATTGCTGACTTAATGCAGTTGGCTCAGTTGCTATTTCAGGAGTTCGGGTAATGGTAAACGTTCGATTTATATCATCCACCTGATTCGCAAAATTTGCGCTCTCGTCGTTAAAATCGTGATTTGGAATGCCATTCACCGAAATCGTGCAATCCTCAAGAAAAGTCACAATGGTAACTGAACCCTGAAAGCGTGCATTTCTTTGGATATCCGTAACAAGTGAAGCATACTTATCGGCATATTCGGTACAATCGGAGGTGGTTTTGGTGAAAATTTCATCCGTGATGTCGGTTATTCCTGAGGGTTCGAGATTGTTTGAATTATTTGATTGGCAACCAATAAAAAGTATTGAAAAGAAACACAGAAATAGCGTGCTGTTCGAGAATGTATGCATGAGCGATTGTTTATTTTTGATCAAGCTATCAGCCTTGGCCGAAATACTCAACCCAAAACCGGAGAAAGGTGAATTATATTGTGTTGAGTAAATGATTTAGCCTGATTGGAAGGGTCTATTTCATTAAGAATTAATGTGCACTTTTAGTAACTTCACGCCATTGCAAAAAAGGCGAATACTGATCTTTTAATCAAACCGAGTACCCATGATTGGCGAAGAATTACAAGAAATTATCGACGAAGCAGACATGAAGATGGACGACTCCATCCAGTTTCTGAAAAAAGAATTTTCACACATCCGAACCGGTAAAGCAAGTCCGGCTTTAATCGACGGCGTTAAAGTTGAATACTACGGATCGCAAACTCCGTTACAGCAGCTAGCCAATATTTCGGTTCCGGAACCTCGAATGTTGATGGTTTCACCGTACGATAAGTCAAGCTTACAGGATATCGAAAAAGCAATTATGGCGGCCGGATTAGGATTAAACCCTATGAATGATGGAGACTTTATTCGAATTCCACTTCCAATTCTTACCGAAGAGCGCCGTAAAGAACTGGTAAAAGTTGCGCGCGATAAAGCGGAACAAGCTCGCATCGGAATCCGGAATGCACGACGTGATGCCAACGATCAAATCAAAAAAGCCGTAGACGAGCATTCGCTTCCCGAAGATTCTAAGTACGAAGCTGAAGAAAATGTGCAGGAAGTAACAAACACTCATACCAAAACCGTAGATGATCTTCTGGCTCATAAAGAAGATGAAATCATGACGGTCTGATTAAATTCCAGTTTTCAAATTCCAAGCTTCAATCAAACTTCAATCAGAAATGATCATGTATTGATTTTTGAAACTTGGTATTTGTTTGAAAATTGATCACTGGAATTTGAAATTTACACAAAGCCTCCTTGTATATATCTGAGCTAAATCTACACGGGTTTAAAAGTTTTGCCCACAAAACGAAAGTTTCTTTCGATAGTGGAATTACATCCATCGTAGGTCCAAATGGCTGTGGTAAATCAAATATTGTAGATGCTTTACGTTGGGTTCTTGGCGAGCAGCGCCCTTCATTGCTGCGTTCTTCGGCGATGAGCAACGTAATCTTTAACGGTACGGCAAAAAAGAAAGCCTTGGGGATGGCGGAGGTGTCGCTGACCTTTGTAAATGATAAAGGCATTCTCCCTATCGAGTACAGCGAAGTTACCATCACACGCCGTTTGTTTCGTTCAGGGGATTCGGAATATCTCATCAATAATACTCCGTGTCGGTTAAAAGACATCATGGAGCTGTTTATGGATACCGGAATGGGCTCGGATGCATATTCAGTAATCGAGTTGAAAATGGTGGAAGAAATTCTGAATGATAAGAATAACGATCGCCGCCGATTATTTGAAGAAGCCGCTGGGGTTACTCGCTATAAAGATCAGCGCAAGAAAACCCTTCGAAAGCTGGATGAGACTCGTAAAGATTTACAACGAGTAGACGATTTATTGATTGAGCTTCGCAAGAAAGCACGATCGCTGGAAATTCAGGCTGAGAAAGCAGAGAAGGCGAAAAAATACAAAGATGAACTCGAAACGCTCGACAAAGCACTTACGCTACACGATCTGAATAAGATCGAAGAGGAATTGATTCCGCTAAGCGAACGCATCAAAAACGCTGAGAAAGAGAAGAAAGAGATTTCAGTCAACTCAGAAAAGCTGGAAGCCGAGGACGAAAAGGCACGAAGTCAACTGATTCAAAAAGAAAGAAATCAGGCAGATGCTCAACGTTTGGTGAGTCAGTTACATAATGCCATTCGCGAGGCAGAGACGAACATCCGCATCACCAAAGAGAAGATCGAAAACGAAAAAAAGGTGATTGGTGAGTACTCAAAAGACATCACCCAAGGGGAAAAAGACCTGAAAGAGTTGATGGATTTGTTGAGTACAAGTCGCAAAAATCTGGAAGGCTTTGATAATGAACTTGATCGCTCAGAACGCATCTTAGAGGAATCAAAAAAGAAATACACGCAGATTCAGCAACAGTATAACAAAGAGCGGAACGAGCTGTATGATATCGAAGTGAAGTTCTCGGAAGCCAATAATGAACTCACTCAGCTGCAAACAAAGCAGATCAAAATTGAATCGCGTCTTGAGAATACAGAAGGCGATCTGGAGCGCATCAACAACGAGATTGTTGATTTGAACGATGAGATTGATAATCTGAATCAGGAACAGAAATCCACCGAAAAGACGCTGGAAAAATTGGTGGGCGAGCGCGATGAGTTGGAACAGGAATTAGATGAAGCCCGCGACAAAAAAGAGGGTTTCGCTGCCAAACAAAACGAAATCAAAGACGAGCTTCGAACTTTACACAGTCAGCATTCGAGTTTACTGAATGAAATACGTTTGATGAACGATCTGGCGAATTCAAATGAAGCTTTTCCGAGTTCGGTGAAGTATTTGCTGGAAAACCACCGCTTCGAGTTTAAAGAAATGTTTACCGTTTCGGAGGTTTTTGATACCGACGAAAAGCACGCCGTTGCACTGGAATCGCTGCTGGGTGGCGCGCTAAATAATATCATTGTGCCCACGCTGGAAGAAGGAAAGCGGGCCGCGGAAATTTTAAAGAAACATCGAAAAGGGAAAGCGACTTTCATCCCCTTAGATAAGCTTTCCGCCAAGTACGAAGTGAAAGATGGATCGCTGTTTCATTTTGTGAAATCGAAGCCACAATACTCGGCGCTAAAGCAGTTGTTACTAGGCAATGTACTGGTGTTTGATACAGTGGAAGAAGCCTATCAAGGGTTACGAAAAAGCAGCGCCATGGGAGTTACTTATGATGGGGAAGTAATCACCAAAACTCGATTCTTTAAAAGCGGTAGTAAAAATAAAAATGTAGGGATGCGGGTTGGATTGAAGGATAAAATCACCCGGCTTGAAAAAGAAAAAGCGGCTACGCTCAAAGAAATTGATAAGCTTACTGAATACCTTAATCAGATTATCGATAAGCATAAAGCGATTGATGTTGGAGCGATGAATGCTCAGTTGAAGCAAAAAGAGCAGGAAGTGCGACGTTTGGAGCAACAGCAACACAGCTTGAGTTCCAAGGTGCAGGTGTATCAGAAGAACATCAGCGAACTGGTGAATCGTAAAGATAACCTGAAGAACAATGAAGGTAGCGCTCAGGAAGAGTTGGAAGACATCCTGCCAAAGCAAAAGGAATTAGAAAAAAAGAAAGCCGAATTAGACGAGAAACAACAGGCTAAAAAAACGTTGCTGGAAGAGCTCGAAGAACAACGCTCGTTGGCTCAAAGTCGATACAACGACGCCCAGCTCACCCATCAGGATTTACGCAACAAGGTGGATAATCACGAGCGGGATGTACGTCGCGCCGAAACAGGCATCGACAGTGTTCAAGCTCGCATCGAGAATCGGAATAAACTCACCGGGCAGTCAAAGAAGAATATTCAGGAATATTCGATACATATCGAAGAACTGGAAGCAGAATTGGCAACAAACAGAGAGAAAAAAGCCGATGCCGATGCAGCCCTGAAAAAGGCCGAAGAAGATGCCGCAAAACAACGCGGATTGATTAACGAACTGGAGAAAAATCTCAAAGAAATTCGTAATCAGAAAGATGTAAATGTGGAACTTGTGCATCACCTTTCGATGGCCAAGGAAAAAATGGAGATGCAAATTCAGGGACTTTCGGATCACATCTGGGAGACTTACGGCATCCTGATGAAGCAGATTGAAGGCGTTGAGATGCCGGAAGACAAAACGCCGGAAGAAGTAAAACAACGCATTGGCTGGCTTCGACAAAAACTGAATTCAATCGGGGATGTGAATCCGCTTGCCATTGAGCAGTACAAGGAAGAAAAAGAGCGACTCGATTTTTATGAAGAACAAATTGCAGACCTGAATAAGGCCGAGGAACAGCTACTTGCCACCATCGATGAAATTAATGAGAC
Source organism: Balneolaceae bacterium (assembly GCA_965228545.1). Classification (GTDB taxonomy): domain Bacteria; phylum Bacteroidota; class Rhodothermia; order Balneolales; family Balneolaceae; genus HXMU1420-13. Next base: position 2,439,217 of record OZ245822.1, on the reverse strand, counting down.
GGCCACCAAACGATTTAACGAAACCTTTGAAAAAGTAAGAGAGAACTTCCAAAAAGTATTTAAAACCCTCTTTTTCGAGGATGATTACTGCGATTTACTGATCGAAGAAGATGTAGAAGATCCGCTGGAAGCTCGCATCGAAATTAAGGCGCAACCACGGGGTAAACGTCCCAGCGGGATTTCGCAACTTTCAGGTGGAGAGAAAACACTCACCGCTATTGCGCTACTTTTTGCCATTTATCTGGTAAAGCCCTCCCCTTTCTGTGTGTTAGATGAGGTTGACGCCCCACTGGATGATGCCAACATCGAACGCTTCGCGAAGATGATCAAAAACTTCAGCGACGATACGCAGTTCATCATCATCACGCACAACAAAAAGACCATGAGTAAAGCCGAAATGATGTACGGAGTTACCATGCCGGAAACGGGGGTGAGTCGCCTTGTTGGGGTTAAGATGGATGATATTGGGGACGCGGCGTAGTTGAAATTTACATCTAACAGAAAAAGCACTGTAACAAATGGCTTTGCATTAACTCATCTATATTAAATAGCCATAAGTAATTGTCTTATATCGGGGTAATTTTAAGACTACTTTAATCTAAAGTTGGTTCAAAGAGATGCATCCGGCAACAAAGACGAATAGGAATCGTGACTATATTCCACCAGGCTCGGTTAATGGTGAGATACCCGGACCTATGTTAGACCTCCAAATCCCAATTGAAACCACCTGTTCATCAAACCCGAATGGGGAATGGGTAACAAAAACTACTTACATCAAACATGCCGATAAAAGCGATGGAGTAGTTAATATTCAAAGTGCTTTGTGGAATGCAGATGATGGGTTTGACGATTTGAATAATAGTTATTACCCAGATGTACTATTAAATGATAATGGTGAAGATGAAGGTGGGTTCAATCACTTCGAGCTTCGTAATTATGAAAGAGGATACCAACTTAAAAAAAATGGAAATATTGTTTTTGACGTTGGTGATAGAGCTCCGCAATATGATAAAATTGTTGACTGGCTAGATGCCTTATTCAATACACTATAACACATTAACCCACGAGAGGGAGACAACTCCCTCTCTAATTAGATTAAAATGAATAAATTAGCAATATCTATGGTGCATTTTTTTGTGTTATTTATGTTGAGCTGTCCAAACACACCGAAAGTTAAAGGCGAAACTAAACTTGAAGTAATTTGGAATACATCTACAAATCTAGTTGATTCCCCAAAAACTGACCTATTACTCATAAACAATGAAAAATTGGTGTATACCGGTGAAGAAGAGTTGGTGGCTATCTCTGTTGAGGGTGGTTCTGAAATCTGGCGGGCTGAAATCGAAGGCTGGAGGGCTTTATACAATCGCCAAGAAATGTTGTATGAGTCAAATCGGGAATTGATAATTTCTACCCATTTTGAAAATGTTCTTGTTTGGAACGCGATAAATGGAGAGAAACTATATGAGCTCTCTGATAGTATTAATGGTATTTCGGCTTCAAGAATTGGATATAATTCACTAAATAGTGATGGATATTTAATTGTAGGTTACCCAACTGATTTATATCTATTAAATTGGAATGGGAGCGTCAGAGATCGTATTGAGATACCTATTGCATCAACTTCTGTAACTTACAGTGAAGAAATTCTTTATCTCGGCCAAACTAAAACCGTACACGGCGGGCTCACCCAAGGGCGCATTAGAGCATTTCACGCAACAACCGCGGATAGCCTTTGGACTTACCAAACCGACAATGATGGCTTTACTTCGAAGATTTATTTTCACGACGGAATTGTCTACGGGGGCACAAAAGGTAATTCACCCTCAAGCGAAGTGGTGGCATTAGATGCCGAAACTGGTCAAGTTATTTGGAAATACGTAACTGACAACCCTCTAGAATATGCCGACTATTTTTTAGTGACCGATGATTATGTATTTACTCGAGGCACTGGCTATGCATTTGCTTTAGATAAACAGACTGGCGAACGATTATGGGGCTTCGGTTGGGGCAGTACTACCAATGTTAATATGGTTTATCTAGAGGGGTTTTTATATGCATCAAATCGGGGAGCTGTGTATGTATTGGATGCAAAAACAGGCGAATTAGTTCACACCGAACCTTCTCCTTCGGGTGATGGCTATATCTATAAACTTGGTGTTTCTGATGATAAGTTATTTGTTCAAACCGGAGCCTCGATCATCGCCTACCAACCCTGGCATTTGCGGGAGGAATGAGTTTACAATATTCAATATCCAACAAGGAGTGTTCAATGCTGGATGGAACTACTTATATCACACATGTTGAATCAAATTATGGCGTTGTAACAACACATAGTGTACTCTGGAGTGCGGATGATTCATTTAATGATCTCAATAATCGGTACTTCCCAGACATAGTTATTGATGAAAACGGTAACGATGTTGGTGGGTGGAATCATTTTGAATTACGCCACTATTATCGGCCATATAGTTTACCTGGCAATGGACCAAACGGGTACGCCTTCGAAAAAGGCGGCAGAGATAACAATGGTGTTCAGTTTGGAGATAAAAACCCAAGCATGGAATTTATTGAAGAATGGATAAGCAGGATTAACAATGATAACTAGTATAGTTAACTCATTACAGCATCCTTTTCTTTTGGGAAAGGATGCTTTTTCAAATCGATCAATAGTACTACTCTTAATATTATTGCATGGATGCAACTTGTTTGGAGAAGACCCTGCAGAGGATAAACCCAATCAATTAAATGAGCTTTGGAGATATACACTAAATACTGCGGGTGACGCAAAACCAACCTTCGTTGGTGATACCCTTATTTTCGCCGCTTTCCCGAATCTATATGCGGCTTCGAATAGCGATAGTCTGATTTTTTGGGAATCATACATCGACAATAGAAATGAATACGAAGATAAAGTATTTCTCATAGATCACGATCAAATTGTAATAAATCAAGTGAATCATATCAAGGCTTTCTCTAGATCTGATGGCAAACTACTTTGGGAATATGATACCACCGAAAATTACAAATTAAACTCCTCTGGGAAACATGAAATCCATCCAAAGGGCTATTATTTTATTGCACGTCGTGGAAATATCGTTGATATTACCAAAACTGGAGAACATGTCTCCATTACTGATGTTGATTCAGCTTTTGGTCTTTCCGGAGTTATCTATCTTAATGGAGTTGTATATATGAACGCTCCAAATAACGTAAATGGCGGGTTCACACAAGGATTACTTAAAGCAGTAGACTATGAAACTGCAGAAGAACTCTGGCGCTACGAAACCGATCACTGCGGATTTTACGAAAAACCAATTATCGAAGAGGGTATCATGTATGCTGCTAGTAGTGGCAATTCTCCCAAATGTGAATTAATAGCTATAAACATTGTTGACGGAAATATTCTTTGGAAAACAGTAGAAAAAACACATGCTGATAAATTACTACTCACTCCAAATAATTTTATCATTAATACCGGGGGGTCGTTACGTAGCTATTCAAAATCAGATGGAAGTTTGATATGGGTGTATAAGTGGGAGGCTAACGGATCCTTAATTCAACCAGTTTACTCTAATGGGTATGTCTATATGTCGGATCACGGCAATGTGTATATCCTTGATGTAAACACAGGAGAACTCGCCCATAAAGCTCCTTCTCCGGGAGGCTATATTTGGCATTTGGCGGTAAACGATAATCGTCTTTTTGTCCAAACTGATAGGCAACTCATCGCCTACCAACCCTGGCATTTGCGGGAGGATCAATAATGATACGATTTCAATATTTGCTGCTTATTGGCTTTTTGCTTTGTCAAATAAATTCATCGGCATGGGCTCAATCATCCAACCACCTAACTTTTGAAACCGATGATTGGCGTTACTTGAAACTTAGCGTATTCAACTCATTTGAATATTCTTCTCTTACAGCTAAAGACCCTCAAGCACCTGATACTTTTCTTCCCTTCGATATGAATTTAACGGGTATAGAAATTGGCACAAATACTCCCTTTATAGATTTCTTGTCATTGTATTATTTCGAGGGCTCGAACCCGGATTTCGATCTTAGTAAATTCAGTAGAGATCCCTTTTTTGAAGGAACCCGCATTGAGGCTGTCAGATCTTTTGGTATTTCTTTAGAGCAAGGAGTATTTCCTATCCTAAAAGAGGAAAATGCTTGGAAGTTTTTTGTGAATTCAAGCGGTACCGCAGGTTATTCAAATTATTCCGGCTTTCAACGAAGAGATATTGCCAGACGCGCAGACGTAGAACGCTTTGAGCAAGGGAATTTAGAGTTCAGTGGTAATATTAGTGCAGTTGCTGATTTTGCCTTCGGGAAAACGAAAGTGAGACTCCATTATGCTCCCATTACTTTTCGATTTGGCTGGGGAAAAAGGAGCTATTCTCTTGCTACTTTTGGAGCATCTCTCCTTATAAAGATTAAATAGTTAGATTTTGGTTATTGGTTATTGGTTATTGGTTATTGGTTATTGGTTATTGGTTATTGGTTATCGTGTAAAGTTGATCAGATTATATGGACAAACAAAAGAGACCTATTTCAACATTTGAAGATTTAGAGGTCTGGAAATTTGGTGCAGAATTGAGGCGCCAGATTTCTTTGATCTGTAAGAGCTTCCCAAAAATTGAATTATACCGATTATCTGACCAATTAATTCGCGCTAGTCGTTCGGTAACTGCAAACATCGCAGAAGGCTATGGTCGGTTTCACTACCAAGAGAATATTCAATATAATCGGCAAGCGAGGGGTTCTCTTTATGAAATTTTAGATCATTTAATCGTAGCTTTTGAAGAGGATTATATTGATCAGTCTGAATACGAAGGCTTGAGAAACCAAACGATAATTACTATCAAACTTGTTAATGGATATATTAACTATCTAAAGAAATCAAAAATTGATAGTGTTAATGAAGAACCAATTAATTACGACATAAACTAATTAAAAGTGGCGCTCTTCAACCAATAACTAATAACCAATAACCAGACCCCAGCAGTGCCAAGAAAAGAATTTCAAATACCGGATATGTACAAGTCGCCGATTATTCGATTGGTGAAGGAAGCGACAAAAATAACCGATCCCATGAAAAAGGATCTCACACCGACGCTGTTAGATTTTGGTCCGGTTCAGTTTTTTGTACCTCGTCATTTCGGCTTTTGTTATGGAGTAGAAAACGCCATTGATATTGCCTATCGAGCGGTGGAAGAGCATCCGGATAAGAACATTTATCTGCTTAGCGAAATGATTCATAATCCTACCGTAAACGAGGATTTATTAGGTCGTGGCGTACAATTTTTGCAAGATACGGCAGGTAATCAGTTGGTTCCCTTCAGCTCACTTTCATCCGAGGATGTTGTAATTGTACCGGCTTTTGGAACTACTCTGGAAATTGAGGCAGAGCTAAAAAACATCGGTATCGATCCGTATCAGTTTAATACCACCTGTCCTTTTGTAGAAAAAGTGTGGAAACGTGGCAAACAGCTTGGAAAAAAAGACTACGCCTTAGTGGTGCATGGCAAGCACGAACATGAAGAAACCCGTGCTACTTTCTCACACAGTGCGGATCATTCGGCGGTAGTGGTAGTTCTAAATCCCGAAGAGGCAAAAGTTTTGGCTGAGATCATGACGGAAGAACGACCTCTATCCGATTTTGAAGAATATTTCGGGCATAAAGCTACTCCCGGATTTAATCCACTAGAGGATTTAAAACGATTTGGAGTGATCAATCAAACCACTATGTTGGCCACCGAAACGCAGGAAGTAATGGACATCCTGAAAGCGGCCACCATCGAGCGATTTGGCAAAGCCGATATTCTTGATCACTTTGCTGACACTTCTGATACGCTTTGTTACGCCACGAACGAGAATCAATCGGCTACTTTAGAATTAGCCAAACAGCCCGCTGATATCGCCGTAGTTGTTGGAGGGTACAATTCGTCAAATACCATGCATTTGGTAGAAATTCTCGAGCACTCTTTTCCAACCTATCATGTGCGTGATGCTTCCGAATTTAAATCAGAAACCGAAGTCCATCACTTTAACCAGTGGAAAAAGGAAGTATTAATTACAAAAGATTGGTTGCCAGGCAAGCGCCCGCTTAGGGTCGCGATTACATCCGGAGCTTCCTGTCCCGATGTTTTGGTGGATGAAGTGATGCTAAAGCTGCTTTCTTATTTTGATGAAGCTAAAGAAGTGGATGAAGTGATTGCGCCATTTGTTGGGGTATGAAAAGGGAAAAGTGAAAAGTGAAAAATTTTTGCCTTTTTACTTTTCACTTCTACTTCCCTTTTCGTCAGTCATCCAGTACGGAGAAATAAGCCACTGCTTTGGGCTGAAAGGATCGTAATTTGATATTGTATTGCGTTGCTACGAGTTCAATATCAGGCGTGACAAATCCGGAAGAATCTTCTAAAATCTCTTGATAAGGAACGTATACTTCGTACGGGCGTTGGCGTTGTACCTCCGCATATTGTTCGATGGGCACATCAAAGCGAATGGTGACAATACTTGGATTATAATTGATAATACTACCCCTTGGTAAGCCTCGCGTTCGGATATACACACTCACTTCACCTTCGGTAAATTCACTCACATTGGCCGAAAATCTGATTTCTTCTACGTCTAGTTCCAACAGCGGATCATTAGAATGTACCGACACTAATTGATCTACATCTTCCCTCACATTCTCGAGAAATAAGGTGTCTTCAATAATCCATTCGTTTATTTCTTCAACCTGAGACGCTGCTCCTGTGATGGTTAGGCTATCAGGTTTGAATTCCGGTTCAGAAACCAATCCATATCGATCTACAAAACTCAAATCAGTTGCTAAACGAATCGGTATTTTCTTCGAGATTTTTGGCTCCAGGGCAATATCAATAATTAGCGGTTGAACTTTAATCACATTTACATCCTGTTCAACATTAAATCGCTGCCGAACCTGATCGAATAAATTCACTTCCCCTTCCACCACATCAATGGGAATTTCCGGTGGATTGTTATACAAACTCACTAATTTCCAGCCATCGCCGCTTACTTCTACCTGTAAAAACTCCGGTAATCCATCTACCAGCGCCATTTCTTCGGGAATCTCTCCGGTTTCTACAGGAATATTGATCGTGATTCGATAATCATTATTCAGATTTACGATAAACCACAGGCTAAGCGCCATCAAAAAAGCTACGATATACACGGCAATACGCTCCCTACGTGCAGCACGCGAATCCAAATCGGTATTCGGGGCAATTCGATTCGCATTTAGTAAGCCTTTGAGTCGCTCTAAGATGATATTTTTTTTGTCGTCCGCCATCAGCTTTTCAATATAGAAGCGTATTGAAGCATAAACAACTAACTACGCACGATTATATCAGCCACCACCTGCCCCTGCATTCGCTCATTTAAGCGCTTTGCAATGTTGAAACGATTGGCATGAATTTCGTGGCGCCAAACCTGATTAGACACTTTACAGGCCAGTTTATCGCCTTCGAAGTGCAGGTCTTCGGTGTGTTTAGCGATTCGCTCACCAACTACTTCGGCCCAGATAGAAAGAACCATTCCTTGTTTCAGTTTCTTTTTATTTGGAAACCGATCCAGAAAATTCTGTAATTCTGATCCAAGTTTTTTGGGTTTATCGAATCTCATTTAGGTTCATTTTTTTGATGTAAGAATCAGACTCAATTTACTCTATCCCAATTATTTCTGCCTGCTCGATTCGTAAAAGCTGATTTCGCTCTCCATCGAACTCAATTACATCTTCGAAAGGAACAGGATTGGCGGATGTGATAAAAATCTGTCCGGGATGATTTTTGAGTGCTTCTAATAAAATACGGGTTTTTTGAGGATCCAAATCCCCAAAAACATCATCCAGCATAAAAATGGGCAAGTCGTCCAGTTCGTCGGAATAATAATGGAGTTGGGCCAACTTTAACGATAGCGCAAATAACCGGTGCTGACCTTGCGAGCCGTATTGCCTCAGTTCTCGATCCCCCAAATAAAACACAATTTCATCCCGATGCGGCCCAATCAATGTTTGTTCGCGTTCGATTTCTTTATCTGCGGATTCTGCGAGTTTTTCATAATATTGTTTTTTAATCGCTTCTAACCCTTCCGAAGCATCGCAAAAGGTTTTGTACTCCAGGTTTGTGGTAAGATTCATCCCCGAAATCATCGCGTAATCTTCTGCCAGATATCGTTTAAATTTCTCCAGCACTTGGTAGCGAGCGTCAACAATCGCTGCGCCGGTTTCTACCAGTTGTTTATTCCAAGGCTCCAGATACATTTCCAGCATCTGCGGTGCTGTGGCGTATTGCTGTAACAAACTGTTTCGTTGCCTTCGAATCCGGCGATAATCAAGTAAATCGCGCAAATATTGATTCGATATTTGGCTGATGAACGAATCCAGAAAACTTCTTCGCTCGATGGGGCCTTCGCGAGTGAGGCGTTTATCATCAGGACTTAACACTACCACCGGTACCATCCCAATCAAATCGCTGAGTCGATCTAAGGGGCCGTCATTAACAAAAATCTTCTTTCCCTCTCCTCGCGAATAACTACATGCTACTTCAAATGCACTTCGCATGGTTCCTGAAAAATCTCCTTTCAGCATAAAATAGCTTTCGCCTTGCAAAATCACATATTGATCGGAATTGGATACAAAGCTCCGCGACATACACAAATAATGAATTGCATCAATCAAACTGGTTTTTCCGGCGCCATTCGGTCCGGTAATCACATTCAAATGAGGAAGCCAATCCACGGTTGTGGACTCATGATTGCGAAAATTTTGAAGTGTGAGTGATTTTATTTGCATACGCAATGGTACGCAAAATCATACACCTTTTGTAAAAAATAAGCCCGCAAGATTACTATCGATCACTCTATTCGCAGGGTTGTTAATCTTTGAGTGACAGTAATTGCTTGCGGGCGATTATTCTTAGTTTTTGGGCGAGAGTTGTACCTCTAGCTTTACATTTTTTGGGGCGGAATCTATTACCGCTTGTTTAATCTTAGCCAAAGAAAACATGGCATCACCTTTCAACAGATAAGTGATACCTGATTGTCGCTCGATTAATTTAAGTTCCCAGTTTTGTAATAAACCTCTAATCCCTTTAAAACTAAGTTGCCCTTTCTGAGGATAGTCTATAGCATTTAATCGAATAGGAATAACCAGTGGTTCATCCAGATTTTCGGGGATTGATTGAATATCTACTTTATTCTGTTGATCGGGGCTTGTAATGCCAACTAACAAATATTGGCCGGTTAGTGAAAACCCAAGAAATGGTTTACTATTTCCCAGATCAGAAATTTCAATCTCCCAGATCAAATGTTCTGCATCCTGTACAGAAATCTTTTTAGCAATAGTTGTTTGCATACGTTTGGTCATTTTTTTCTAATCTAAAAAGCCAGCAACCTATTAAAAGTGTGTGTAGATAGATTGTAGAGATGGGGCGATCTATTTTCCATGAGTAAAAGCTCTTTGTAAACCTTTGCTATTTCTTATATCACGCTTTTGCGCTCACCTCATCTTTTTACTACCTCTAAATATGAGCATTTAGGGCTATTTTGCTCGATGATGTAGATATTTTGTCGAGAACATTCGGAGGTTATCTCATTTTATTTTGATGTAGATTCTCTCAGAATATCTATACAAATGGGGAATCTATGATTAAAAAATGTACACCTGCTTTACTATATGTTGTTTTTGCACTTTTTCTGATATCTACAACTCAAGCACAAACGGCAATGGTGGATTCATTAAATCAGCGAATTGCCCAAAGTTCTGATGAAGCACAAATCATACAATGGAAACTAGAAATTGGAAGTTCATTTCAGCAAACTAATCCGGATACACTCATTAGTATTGCTCGCGAAGCCTATACTTTGGCAGAACAATTGGGAGATGATCAACTAATCCTTAAGTCGGAATTACTCATCGGGCGTGGCATGATTCGCTCGGGAGATTACACTCCCGCATTAGCTCAGTTCAATGAATTATTAGCTCGCATCGATGCCTTAAACAATCCGGAGCATCTCCGTTTTCGGGCAGAAGTACTTAGAGGCATTGGAAATATCTATTTCATTCAATTTCAGCAGGAGCTTTCTCTCGAGTATTATGCGGATGCATCGGCCATTTATGAGGAGTTAAACGATACACTTAGAATGGGCTCTTTGTATGATAATATTGCAAGTGCTCATTTGGAGTTAGAAAAATTTGAATTAGCTGAAGAATTCTACCTTAAGGCATTAGAACTACATACTGATAATGAAAGTGTGATGAGTATGGCATCAACACAAGTAAATTTAGCTCTATTATACGATCGTTTGCAGCGTAGAGACCGCACCGTTTATTTCGCAACCTTGGCTCTAAATACAGCAAGAGAACAAAATGCCTTGATAATGGAATCGTATGCAGTACGAATTTTGGGCTCGGTGTCCTATCAAAATAAAGATTATCAGTCGGCCTTAAACTACTACCAACGAAGCCTTGAAATTGCTAACGAGCTGGAAATACCCTACGAGCAAAAAGATTCTTATCTGAATTTATCGAAGATTTATGAAGACTTGGGCGACTACAAAAATGCTTATGAGCATTACGTGCAACACAAAGTGTTTAACGACAGCTTGATTAACCAACAATCAGCAAATAAGTTGGCAGAACTTCGGGCAGAATATGAAACCGCCGAACAACAACGAGAGATCGAACTTCTCGAGACAGAAAAAGAGTTACAAGCTGCTCGACTAGTTTCTATTACTTCGGGCTTGGGTTCGGTGCTTCTTGCCGTTTTACTTATCGCTTTATACTTCAACAATAAGAAGCGAAAAGAGATTGAGCTGCTGGAAAAGGATCGGATAATAACAGACTCGAAAAAACGAATTGCAGAAGAAGAGTTAGCGAATGCTCGCCTTCGGGAAGAAAATCTTCAGAAAGAACTAACTAATTATGCCCTGCATATTGTAGAGAAAAACGACTTTCTGGAAGAGGTAAAATCAGAGATGAATGAGATGCGAACGGAAATAAAGAACTCTGTAGTACTGAAGCAAATCAATAAACTCGGTTCTAAAATCTATCAAAACTTAATGATTAACAAAGACCGAGAGGAGTTTGAAATCCAAGTGGAACAAGCTTGTGATGGTTTTTTTAAAACCTTAGAGCAGCAATACCCAAATCTTACCAATCAGGAACGGAGGTTAGCCGCGCTATTACGATTAAATTTAAGCTCGAAAGAGATTTCGGGAATTTTGAATATCAGCCCTAAAAGTGTGGACCAGAGCCGATATCGACTTCGAAAAAAACTAGAACTACCAAAAACAGAGAATTTGGCAGTATTTCTAAATCAGGTTTAGTTTTTTTGCTTTAGATGCAGTTCAAAGAAATGATCGCCTTTTTTCTGATTTTCTGAGATGAATCCCATCGAAAATAGCTTATTGTATTGAATAGGCGGATCGATGGTTATATCCTCATCGGAATTTAGAAGCATAGTTTCATCCGTTCGGTTATCGATAAGTTTCACGTCCCATTTCTGGAATAAAGACCTAGATGAGCGGATTTTGATATCAGAAATATTACAATCGTCTACACTCTCGAAATTGAGCTTTATCACCAATTTGTCGTTTGATGAGGCCGGAATGGTGTTATAAAGAATTGATTTCTGACCGTATGGAGAAATAATATCCGTCATGATATAACGGCTGATCAACGACGGACCAAAAGTGAATTTATTGAGACTTGGATCTGTAATAATAACTTCCCAAGCACCCTTTTTAACTTGCGGTTTAGTCTGGAGACCTACACCTCTTTCCATACCTTGCATTCCTGAACCCTATTTAGCTAACAATTTTCGCAAACTTACAATAATTAGCAGAATTTATAAAATGAGTTAAGAAAATTATTTAATCAAAACCATGGCCTTAGTTTCTGAAAACTCACCGGCTTTTAATCGATAATAATACACTCCTCCCGGCAGAGCGCTTGCATTGAATGTATGCGAGTATGTACCCTCAGAAAATGGTTGGTTAATAAGCGTTGCAACTTTTTTGCCTAACACGTTAAATACTTCGAGACTTACATGCGCCGGTTGATTTACTTCAAATGGTATGATGGTTTGGGGATTAAATGGATTGGGATAGTTTTGTAACAATCGAATGGATGAAGGTTTTTGGGCTAAAATCTCGTTGGAAGTAGCCATCTTGGGTTCAAATGTTCCGATTGGAATCGGGTTTGTGGCTGAACTATTTGTGCTTTCGTTATCCAATGCGTTAGGCCCCGAGAAGGTCCAATTACTGATATTAAACATGTTACTATCTGCCTCAGTAAGGCTTTTTCGATATGCCCACCCATCGGTATACTCCCAATCGGTCCCGGTTCCGTCGACCTCAATTTCTCCAAAAACATCAATCACTATTTCATCGCCTGTAAAAGCTTTGGTAGAATCAAAAAATAGCTCAATGGCATCATCGCCATTAACAGCTACCCCAAACGTATCATTAAAATCCGGATCGAAGCCAAACCATGCGTTAAAGTTCGTACTTTCGGTAGCTATATATAGAAATTCATTTTTGGCAACCGATCCGCTTAAAGTAAATTCAACGCCATCTGTGCCGCCACCGTTACTTGCCGATCCTATACCGAACATTCCTAAATCGGGGATGTCTGTCAATGCAAAAAGCTCCACTCCTTTAGGTGTTCCACCAGATAAAGTAGCATCGAAGATTCCGGTAAGAATCAATGATTGTGGCCGAGCTGCCGGCCCGGTTATTACAGTGTCTTTTTCTTCAGTAATCATCTTGATCAGAATTTCATCAGCAACGAATTTGTTATCGCCACTGCCTTCTGTCCACGCAATTTCAGCTTCCTCAATCAGATCGTAATCTGTAATTGTTACAACATTTCCAGCCGTATCCTGAATTTGCGTTGCCGAACTATAACTGAACATGGTTGATCGGCTACTGCCATCATCTACATAATTAAGTGTAAAACTTGACGATTCAATATCAACAATTGTTCCTGTAACCGGGTTGGGTACCGGTTCCGGCTCAACAGTTCCACCACCGAAATATGCGCGCCGAACCAACGTAGTGTCGTGAATAAACGGGTTTTTATTGCCCTGTACACCTTCAACGGCAGTACTTCGAGTAACTTCGGCTTCATCAACGGGATCTAAATCGTGCCAGGTTAACAGCACATCTTTCATGCCATTAAAGAAAGAGGCATCATCTGCCACATTACTTCGATCTTGGTAGATGGTCCAGAAATAGAAAATAGCTCGCGCCACATTTCCTTTGTGATCTTCTCGAGGTTCGAAGCGTGAACCATTATCTAGCTCGCTGTATAAATCGATGTTTGATGATGGTATAGACGATTGATTACCATCTAAATAAAACCATTTATCGGTGAGATTATCCGGGATTTCATCAAAGGGAAAATAACTACGCGCTGAGTTAGCTTCTATTCTTGTTGGAAATAAATGATGAATATCCCCGCGCATGGGTTCATTACTATCAAATAAACCTTGCGGCCAGGTATGCTCGGTATTAATCCCTTTGTTGAAAGCATCGCCACGTGTATTTGCAGTAATAGTAAATCCGGTATAAACACCAATTATTTGCCCGTTTTTATTGTCGATAGAGCCATACATGGCATCACGAGCGCTATTATAACTTTTTGGACTGGTTGGGGTAAAATTATCCTGCAGATAATCGATTAATTCGGTTCCGGTGAGTGTTGGCTCGATTAGATCATTTTGGGCAACAACCGGCGTTGATATCGCAATTAATACAACAGTGAACAAACCAGAGAAATACAGGGAAGCTTTCTTAAACATCTAACTTATACTAAAAAAAAATTTATGTGTCGTTACCCCATAAAATACTCACACTTTAAGAGTATTACTTGATGAGTGTCATCTTTTTAGAAAATGATTTACCGCCGGTTTCGAGTACATAAAAATAGATTCCACTGGCATTATTCGAAGCATCCCATGTAAGGCTGTATGTTCCTGCCGCGTACTGTGCGTCGGTCAAAGTTGCTATGCGTTGCCCAGAGATGCTATACACCGATAAAGTTACGCGTTGCTGTGCCGGAATTTCAAAGCTAATATTTGTTGATGGATTGAATGGATTCGGATAGTTCTGAAACAATATAATTTCTTCCGGGAATGCCATTTCTTCCTCCCCTGTCACTTTCAATCCATTGCCTAATCCGGGGCTTCCAAGTAAGTGTGTGGATGCTCTCCAGTTGGTTGCCAAAGCATTATCACTTTCTTCGTTAATTAATTCCAAGCTATATCCTTGCCCGTCTGCAGCTACAGGCCAAGGGGCTTCGTCATCGTAGGTGAGTGAGTCGAGTAATAATCCATCGGCATTATAAAGCCGTACCTGATCGCTGTTCCCGGATAGCCCAAAACCTATATCTCCAATCACATTATCAACCGACGGATATACAGCCTCAAATTTTGCCAACTCTTTTGCAACCACTAAAAACGATTCCGGCTCGATACTTGACTCTGCCGGAAAAATAAAGGAGTGCGCATCATCGTCGTCTTTTAGCACAAAACCACTAAGGTTGATGGAGCTACTTCCCGGGTTATAAATCTCCACCCAATCCTCCGAGTTATTGGCATCATTACTATGGTACATGATTTCGTTTATCACTAAGGCTTGCCCTTCCTGTGATGCTTCAAAATTAGCCACTAATTCTACTCCTGCTCCCACTTCAATGGTTTTCGATTGAGATTGAATATCACCACTCCATCCGGTAAATCGATAGCCGGGGCGTGCAATTGCAGTAATCGGAATTTTTGTACCACTGAAATAATTTCCGGTCCAATGTTTGCGATCAATCTCCACTCGATTAACCCGAACGTAGCCATGATTTAAATCAGACACGGAAACCCTCACCGATCTCATCGTCCCAAAACCGAATTTACCCCCGTTATTTAGTGGTTGCCTAATAAATCCTTCGATGTAACCCGGGCGTTGATTAGCAAAGTCTTTTAAAATCCTGATCTGATCATTCCAACCAGAAACCGTCCCCCCCCAATTACCGCTTCGTGTTTGATTGGCCATGTGCCTTGGAATTTCTGAGGCAATCAAACCGGCGAGCGAATCAATTACTTGCTCAACATAATTTGATTTGAAGTTTGTGTTTAACATATCGGCAAGACGATTAACAAACATTTCCCTGAACTTCTCGCTTTCAACCAATTCACGAAAAAGCACGGTAGACCAAGGTGGATTAGGCCAGCCCGGACCGTTGGGTTCCAGGGCAAAATCGATGGTGTTATGCCAAACCTGCCCACCGTAGGTTAAATTAAACCCAAAATCGGTATCGTAAAGAATCCAACGCCATTTGGCTGCTTCCTGTCGGCTTCTCCAAATTTTCACGTTGTTTCCGGGCCAGTCGGTATTGGCGTAGTATATTTGGGCAACCATATAATCGATGTAATTATCTAAATCGATCAGCTCTTCAACCTGCGCAAATAGCTCCGGATCGTTTAAATTCGATGAAACAATAAATGATATCATCTTATCATAATGCTCTACCGTTCCATGCGTTGCGCCAAAACTATTGGGGAAATCCCTTTCGCCACCACCTTGCAATAAATCAATGTTATCTGCGCGTGCGCTGCTATTCGATTCTATAAAGTGCTCGTTAATTTTTTCCCGGATATTATGAATGCCCCAATATTCACCATTCAGATAAAGCACTGCAGGCCGAAAGGCTTGAATATCGTTTTGGGTATTCTGTACAAGGGTGGTCATTAATCCGTCTCTAAACATCGAATGTCCTTGAGAAGTAAAGTCGTTGCCCGAATTTCGAAGCACAATGCTTTGAAAGCTATCAATCTCTTTATTTTCAAACATCTTATACTCAAGAGCGTTTGTACCATACTCACTTCTAAAATAGATTTTAAGTGATTTGGCAGGATTATTTCTGCTCCATGCCCCGCCAATTTTTGCACCAGCCCCAACGCCAAAAGCTTTACTTCCGTCTGTTTCAAAAAGTTCAAGATGAATGGGTATCTCCCAATCTTGATTCCAATTAGCTCCACCATTGTCATACATACCCCAGGCAGGAATCCCATTTGTTCCTATCACATAAATACCATTTTCGTCGCTCCACAAATTATCCGGATGAGTTGATACCGAGACTACCGGTAAATCATGATGTTCGTTGATAAAATAGGTTTCTACAACCACATTACTGGGTACACTAGCCGCTTCAATAGTTCGAACTTTAAGTGTTGATGTAGCACTTAGTTCGATAGCTCCATCCCCAAAATGAGGAGAAGATTCCGTTGGCACACTTCCATCTAGGGTGTAAAAGGTGCTCGAAGCAGCCGCAGCATCTATAATGTTTACTTGAACCGTTTGGCTGTAGAACCCGCCTGCTATTGTTAATTCCGGCGCTTCAGAACGGCTGGTATAACCTTGAGTTTCATTCTCTGTTCCGGGTGTTGGCTCTGTAAAATACACATACTCAGAACTACCCATTGTTCTACCAAACGATTCGTCGGCAGCATGTGGCGGGTAGGTTATTTCATCGATAATTGTGCCCTCTGCTGTGCTTAACACCACGGTTTCGCCTTCCGAGCTAAGTTTAAAGTTCGTATGCGGGTAATCGAACTGTACATCTTGCAGTCTTGTAGCATCTGCAGCGCCTCTCCCATTTTGCGGTTGCTCAATAAGCCCAATGCTAAAAAATGGAATTAATGTTAGATCAGAACTTTCCTGATTGAAATTATGCAGTTGTATTGCCAGCACATTTTCACCTTCAATCAACACTCCGGTATAGTTTAATAAATCGATTTGAGGTAATTCGCCGCCATTCACCAATTTGGGTTCGGTAAAATTATCCGCGCCTTGATTGTAGGGTACCGGATTCGCCCCGGTAATGTTTTCTCTACTGATTTCAACACCATTTAGAAATGCGATGTAAGCATCGTCGAAATCTATATTAAATTTGATGTCTTTTACTTTAGATGTATCGTCTAGGGCAAATGAAGTGCGTGTATAAACCGAAATCGAGCCATTTTCTATTTCAGTTACGTCATCGTTATCGCCATAGCCAATTCCAAACGAACCCGTTTCCCATGAATTATCGATGAAATTGGGCATCGTCCATTGGGTACTTACTGCCGATTGAGGCAGCAGATACCGTGTATCATCATTTTCTTGGATAATGGTTTCCCAATAAACTACACCTCCCGCTCTGTCCTTATCCGATGCGAATAAAAGAATAAAGTCACCCGGTTGTAATTCGAATGAAGGCAGTGCATACTTGTTTAATTGCTCAGGATTATCGCTGATGAAATAATCGCTTAACTGAATAGCTTGATCTGAAATATTCTTGAGTTCAATCCAATCGGGAGAATCCCCGTCTTCATCAAAAATAGTAGAAGAATTACTCGCGCTTAGTTCGTTAATTATAAGTTGAGCAGAAAGGTGGCCACTCAAACAACATGCCAGCGAAAGGGTAATCCAAAATTGCTTTAAAAACTGCCTCAAATTCATTTTAACCAAGAAAAACACTCTTAATGGTAAGTAAATAAGGTAGTGTATCTGCTTCTTAATTAGTAGGTAAGAAAAATTCTCTAATCCAAAAAAAGCCCGGATTTGTTGAGCAAATCCGGGCTTTATATAGAACTATTTTATTTACAGTCCGAATGCATCGCGACCTAAGAAAATGGCCGCATCACCCAACTCTTCTTCAATTCTGAGGAGTTGATTGTATTTGGCAATACGATCTGTTCGGCTCATACTGCCAGTTTTAATCTGTCCGGCATTGGTTGCCACCGATAAATCTGCAATGGTTACATCTTCGGTTTCACCCGAGCGGTGCGAAATCACAGAGGTGTAACTGTTTTTGTGAGCCATTTCGATGGCATCTAACGTTTCTGTGAGCGTACCGATTTGATTTACCTTAATTAAGATTGAGTTTCCAACTCCTAATTCAATCCCTTTTGCAAGGCGCTCGGTGTTGGTTACAAATAAATCATCACCCACTAGCTGCACTTTATCGCCAATGGCATCGGTTAGTTTTTTCCAGGCATCCCAATCGTCTTCGTACATTCCATCTTCGATTGAGATAATTGGATATTTATCTACCCAGTTGCTCCAGAATTCTACCATCGCATCGGTATCTTTTTTGGAACCATCGCTCCATTTAAACTCGTACAATCCTGTTTCGGTGTTGTAGAACTCGGAGCTTGCAGGATCTAGCGCAATAAGTACATCTTCTTTCGGAGTGTATCCTGCTTTCTCGATAGCTTGCATGATAACTTCGAGCGCTTCTTCGTTGGATTTAAGATTTGGGGCAAAACCGCCTTCATCACCAACTGCAGTGCTATAACCTTTACCGGCTAATACTTTTTTAAGGGTATGAAAGATTTCGGCTCCCATTTGCAGCGCATGACTAAATGACTCAGCACCTGCAGGCATAATCATAAATTCTTGTAAGTCTACGCTGTTATCTGCATGCGAACCACCGTTGATGATATTCATCATAGGAAGTGGTAGAACTTTTGCATTTACGCCGCCAACATATCGCCAAAGCGGCATTCCCAAATCGGCAGCTGCAGCTTTTGCTACAGCAAGCGAAACACCTAACATGGCATTAGCACCTAATTTACTTTTGTTAGCTGTACCGTCTAATTCTAATAACAATGCGTCCAATTCGGTTTGATTGAATACCGGTAAGCCTAGAAATTCATTAGCAATCGTTTCGTTAACATTTTCTACGGCTTTTGTAACCCCTTTACCCAGGTAAACCTCTTTGTCGCCATCGCGAAGTTCAACTGCTTCAAATTCTCCGGTTGATGCACCTGAAGGAACAGCTGCACGCCCAAATGCACCACTATCGAGAATTACATCTACCTCAACGGTTGGGTTACCGCGCGAGTCGATTATTTGCCGTGCAGTGATATCTTCAATAAAGCTCATTTTATCTCCATTTTGTGTTCAATAAGTAAGTGTAGTAAGATACGCTGAATCTCAACGTACATAAAGCGGTGACATACTAAGTGTATGTGATGAATTTAGTGTGAACCGCCTTTAAATTTCTATTTCCGCAAAGATAACGGTTTTTGAACTGAAATCTGTGGCAATCATGTGGCATTACCCAGTTATAAAAGTAGAACATGTTTCCATACAAGGCTCAAACTCAATAATTACTTCAATTTCGTTTTCCTATTCATGTATTCTAACAATTTCCCACCTGTTAACACCAACAGATAGCATTCCTTTTTACACACTACAATCATTTCAATTCCAAATAAAAAACCCATTCGTCACCTGCCTATTAAAGCTCTCATACACTATGTTGTTCTTGAAAACGTGATTTTCTGAACATGATCCTCCATCAATATCTTTAATTAATGTGCGAACCGAGAACTCTTTTTCGAAAAATGTGCTTACAGTAGTGTCTTCGAAACCGAGAAAAAAAAACAGATACCAAAAGCACCAATTTATTTTTCAATGGCAGTCTGATTGTGTGGATTTACGTTTTACAATCGCGTTAACTTAAATCACATCCTCGATAGTATCTTCAAACCATTCATATATTCATCAATTTATTTAGCATGCAACACCCTTGGGTAATTCTTTTTGATATCGACGGCACCTTATTAACTGTTGATAGTAGCTTTAATCGTCCACTTTTACGCAGCATTGTTTCCGACCTTGCCATCAATTATACGGGAGTTGAAACTGATTCATTTTCGGGGCGGACTGATCATGATATTCTTTCCTCATTCTTAGAAAATCATGGATTTGATCAATCCTTATATCAGCAATTAAAGCAGGCCTATTTGGAGAGGTTGGCAACCGAGCTTCAATCTAAACATATTATTAGGCACCATTTTGTAGATGAAGCCATTGCTTATTTCTCGAGTACTGTATTTGTGCCCGGGTTGTTAACCGGCAACTTCCCATTGGCAGCCAACACGAAACTTAAAGCAGCCAACATACACATAGAATACAAGATCGGCGTTTTTGGCGATGTTCATAAAGATCGGAATATGCTTCCACAGTTAGCGCTGGATAAGTTCGAACAATTGTACGACATCGAAGCCAATCCTAAAAAGTTTATTGTGATCGGAGATACCCCACGAGATATTTTGTGTGCCCAAAGTGCCGGGATGCGAGTAGTAGCGATAACTACAGGGTCATTCCTTCGCGAAGAACTAGCCGAATACAACCCTGATATAATTATCGACTCACTTAAAGACCCCGAAGTGTGGTTTCAAAAGTTGGTAGGACAAGAGATTAATCAAACATCCAGCCGATAATAAAAGTTATTTGCGCAGAGCCGAAATATTTTACGGGCTCGTTAGCAGGACGAAAACCTTCTGGAAAATCAGGATAGCCATCACCATTTTCATCAATTATTCCCCCTCTGCTATTAATAATGGGCGCATTGGGCTCCATGATTTGTAGTCCTTGGTCGAAGTAATAAAATGTGTAACCAAATTGCAGTGTTTGCAGGCGAGCAAAATTGTCACCAAAATCGATGCCCAGCACAAACTCGCCGGTCCACCCCAGTTCCCAATTAGCATCGCTCCAACCTTGAAAAATGTCGTTTATTGGTTCAACACCAAAGGTACCATATCGAAAAATATCATCTTCGCGATAGCCATTTTCATTAATATCTTTAAAGTATGGTAGTGTTACTGCAAAACTAGGCCCCGCGCTCATGGAAGTATGCACGCGGAAATTATCCGAAATCTGACTCGCAAATAAACGCCTTTTAAGCCCAACGGTGGTAGGAAAAGCAATTACACGTTGATATTTACTGGCAATGGTCCGGTTGCCGAAATAAATATCGATGTGTGTTTGCTCACTTGGGTCGCGCAAGCCTGCAATTTTCAAATTGAACAGAGCCTCGGTATACGGGCTAATTCCCAAACGGTATTGTGCCCCTACTCCAAATCCAAAATCATTCAGGCTAAAATTGAACCCTAAGCCACGCCGAAATCCTTCGTCATACAAATTCTTGGGTTGAATGAGCTCTTGAATTTCTGGCTCCCCATACTGTGCTGAAGCCGGTGCCGAAAGCGCGGCTATCAGAATAAATAATGTGGTAATTGTGGGTCTTAATTTCATGCCTGTTTGACTAAAACGTTACTTTCATTTCGAATAAACAAAGTTACAACGAAATTTTCTCCATTTTCTTATTGTCTTAAATGCATAACCTGTTATTTTCAGCACAGCAAAAAATCGTTATTAAACGCAACAACGTAGTTAATCACTGGAATGAATTCACACACAACGTATTTAGTATTTGGACCCTCCGCAACCCTTAAGCGCATGTCAACCAAAATGTTTACTGAATACCCTCCTAAGTTCCTGCATTCCAGAAACTTCGAGAGCCTACATACAAACATGGATATAGCCGTTTACGAAGAGTATGAGAAACAAATCAACTCGAGTATTACGCTCACTTGCATTTTTGAAACCACCCCTCAGCACAACAAAATTATCCTGAAAAAAACAGGTGGACGCATGGGTTTTAGAGGTAGCTCGCTCACAGAACAGCAAAAAATAGAAGAAAGTGTAATGGATTTTATCTTCGATTTTGCGAAACGCTATGGTTTAACGGTGCAGGAAGAAACCGTATCCGACACAAAAGAAGAAGAATAATTTATGGCCGAATCCCGCTCCGAATGGACGGTATTAAAAATGCTGGAATGGGCAACCGGCTACCTCGAAAGTAAACACATCAACAATGGCCGCTTTAGCATAGAGTGGTTGCTTGCGCATGTACTTGATGTAAAACGACTGGATTTGTACTTGATGTACGATCGTCCGCTTACTTCCGACGAATTAGACGCTCTTCGCCCTTTAATCAAACGAAGGGCTGTGCACGAGCCATTGCAGTATATTATTGGCGAAGCTGATTTTTTTGGATATACCTTTAGGGTTGAATCCGGCGTACTAATTCCGCGCCCTGAAACCGAACAGCTTGTAGAGCTTGTTTTAAAAGATTACAAAAACACATCCACTCTATCTGTACTGGATATTGGAACTGGCTCAGGTTGCATCCCAATCACATTAAAGAAACAACAACCTAATTGGCATGTAACTGCAACCGATATTTCAACTAATGCTTTAACAATTGCTCGAAAAAATGCTGCCCATTTGAAAGTTGATGTAAACTTTATCCAAAACGATGTGTTCAATCCCACTTCTGAAGTAAGTACTCTCCAGGTTAATGTGCTCGTATCTAATCCACCTTACATTTTGAACGAAGAACGTGACACACTCGATGCCGAAGTAAAAGAGTTTGAGCCGGAGGTAGCGCTATTTTGTGAAAGTACCGAACGCATTTATACGGCCATAAAAAAATTAGCTGAATCTACTCTTCAAGACCAGGGCAGGCTTTACCTTGAAATAAATGAGCGCTTTGGGGATGAGGTATTCTCACTTTTCTGCACTCCTAATTGGCAGGCAGAATTAATGGCTGATTATGCAGGTAAAAACCGCTTCATAAAGGCCATATATAAATCAAAAAAAAGTGATTTTTAATTTGATTTTTTTAAAACCATACCATTGTAAAAAATGTGGAAAACTTGTGGAAAAAAATCTCCGGTAGAATTATTTCCGCCTACTCCCTTTTGAATAGTATGTTACGCTAATATTACGTGCACTTCATACAAATTTCACAAATCTGCCATTTTCAACACAACGTACTGTGCAGCAACACTTTAAGCGAATCGATTTAGTGTGGATAACTTTTGATTCGCGGCGAACTACGAGTTTGACAAGTGAGGAATAATTCATCATTTTCAAATTGAGTTTTCGCAGATGGGGTCAATATCTGCTGTGGATAACTAATTCACTCACTGAATCGATCAACCTAGTACTGGAGGAACACGAAACATTGCATAAGGTTTCAGCAGAGACAGCGTGGGACAACTGTCTTGACATTATTAAAGATAACATTAGCTATCAAAAATTTAAGTCGTGGTTTGAACCCATTAAACCGGTAAGCCTTTCTGATAACACGCTAACGATTCAGGTTCCAAGCCAGTTTTGGTACGAATGGCTTGAGGAGCACTATTATAATATGCTTCGCTCAACACTTGCCAAAGTATTAGGCCCCGAAGGTAAATTAGAGTATTCAATTTTAATGGAAAAATCGGAGCAATTCGAAAACAACCGTGCTGTACGCCTACCCCAACGCCCTATGCCACCGGTTCAGCCGCAAAACATTAATGGCTACCCCGAGTATTCTCCCGAAGTAATTGAGAATCCATTTGTAATTCCTGGAATCAAAAAAACGAAGATCGATTCCAACCTAAACAGTTCTTACGTATTTGAGCGCTATATAGAAGGCGATTGCAACCGTTTAGCACGTTCTGCCGCCATGGCCATTGCAGACAATCCGGGCAGTAATTCTTTTAATCCTTTTTTCATCTATGGGCCTACCGGTTTAGGAAAAACCCATTTGATTCAAAGCATCGGTAATAAAGTAAAGCAGAAGTTTGGTGATGAGAAATCGGTACTATATATATCGTCAGAAGCTTTTACGAATGAGTTTGTGCATGCCATCCGAAATAACCGAGCCAGTGAGTTTTCGATGTTTTATCGGAATATTGACGTACTGATTGTTGATGATATTCAGTTTTTTAGCGGCAAAGAAAAAACGCAGGAAGAGTTCTTTCATATTTTCAATGCGCTCCATCAGGAAGGAAAACAAATTGTATTAAGTAGCGATCGAGCGCCAAAAGATGTACCTGATATTGAGGAACGCCTGATTTCCAGATTTAGCTGGGGCTTAAGTGCCGATTTGCAAATGCCTGAGTATGAAACCCGTTATGCTATTCTAGAACGAAAAGCCAACGATAACGGCATCGAAATTGAGCCTGAAATTATTGAATTTATAGCACATAATTTTAAATCGAACGTACGAGATTTAGAAGGGGCTATTATTAAATTACTTGCGCATGCATCCTTGCAAAACATGGACGATATCGATCTAGCCATGGCAAAGCGTGTATTAAAAGATATGGTGAAAGAATCTCACACTCAGATTTCTATCGAATCTATACAGAATTATGTGTGCGACTATTTCGGAATTGATACCAACAAGGTGCGTGAGAAAACCCGAAAGCAAGAAATTGTAGAAGCACGCCAAATTGCGATGTATCTCTCTAAGCGATTTACAAAATCGAGCTTAAAAACAATCGGTTTGCATTTTGGTGGGCGCGATCACTCTACGGTAATACATGCAATTTCGACAGTGGAAGAACGAATGTTGACCAGCCCGAAGCATAAGCGCATCCTCGAAGAATTGCATCAGCGAATCGAAGTAGCCAGCCTCTAACATGGATACATTGAGGTTGAAAGGCCTCAAATTCAGGGGCTTACACGGGGTTTTTGAACACGAAAAGCAGAACGGCAACGATTTTGAGGTGGATATTACCATACGTACCTCGTTACGAATCTCTGCCATTTCTGACGATCTTGAAGACACCATCGACTACGCTAAACTACACGATTGTGCCAAAGACGTAATGTTAGGACCTTCAAGAAATCTGATTGAGCACCTGGCTTTTCTGATTGGAGAAAAAATCGCACAAACTTTTCCATCCTTAAATGATTTTGAGGTCACCGTTCGTAAACTTAACCCACCCATCGATCATAATTGCGAATATTCTGAAGTAACCTTGTCATGGCCCGAATTATAATTGCCTTGGGTTCGAACCTTGATGATCCGCATGCACAGTTAATAAAGGCTTCTGTTTTTTTATCTGAGCTCTCCGATTCCCCAATTACCAAATCATCTATTTACATTTCTGAGCCAATTGGCCCTTCGAATTATGATTTTTTAAACGCGGTGGTTTCCATCGAATCCTCGAAAAGTGCTTTACAGGTATTTGAACAATGCAAACAACAGGAGCATCGCCAAGGCCGACCATCTCGCTATCCAAAATGGACTGCGCGCCCCATTGATATGGATTTGATTGCTTACGAAAATGAGCGTATCAATTTGCCAAATTTACAGATACCTCATCCTGAATACAGTTCCCGATTATTCGTATTATTACCGCTTCAAGAAATCGAGCCGCATTGGGAAGATCCGATTCGCAGAATTCCGATAAAAACCTTGCTCAAAGACGCTCCCGAAATGTCCATCCGAAAAACTTCGCTGAACTGGTAAAATATGTCAACATCGTTGGATTTTATTGCAATTGAAGGGGTAATCGGAGCTGGAAAAACGTCGCTCGCAAATTTATTAGCAGAACGCCGCAAAGCGCGATTAGTACTGGAAGAATTCGAGGATAATCCATTCTTACCTAAGTTTTACGAAGACCGAGAGCGCTACGCTTTTCAAACGCAGCTCGCTTTTTTGGCCAGCAGGTTTAAGCAACAGCAAAACATGATGAGTGGCGATTTATTCCATCAACTTACCATCTCGGATTATATTTTTGATAAAGATCGGATTTTTGCAAGGCTTAATCTTGATCAGGATGAACTAGCACTTTACGACAGCATTTTTAATATCATGACAGGAATTGCAGCACAACCAAATCTCGTTGTGTTTATACAATCATCCGTTGATCGCCTGATGCAAAACATCGACCAACGAGGTCGCGATTATGAACAGCATATTACGCCTGATTATTTAAGAGATTTGAACAACGCGTACAATCACTTTTTTTATCACTACAATCGCACTCCGGTAATTTTTATCAATGCCACAGAAATTGATTTTGTAAATAATCCGGATCATTTTTCGTACATCGAGGAGCAAATCTTTGAGCGACCCATCCACTCGAACACTCATATCCACATTGCCCCTTAGTTATGTTAAAACTTCTTTTCTTTTTGATCCTATTCTGGGTGATTTCAAGATATATACGCCGAATGTTCTTACCTTCCTGTGGGCGAAAAAATCAATTTACACCGCCACGGCCTCGATCCCGCACCAGACGAAGAAATCTGGATCAGATTGAAGATGCCGATTACGAAGACTTATCCGACAACACAAAATAAATTCATGAATTTCGAGGAAAAGCTAAATAAAGGGTTCGAACTTTTTAGAGACAAAGACATTGATTACAGTTTAGATACTGCAAGAGAATTGCAAAAAGAACAGCCTGAGGCACACGAACCTTATTACTTAGAGGCGTTGATTTTTCAACAACTTAATCAGTTCGAGTTAAGTGAAAAAGCCATTAATAAAGCCATTGAACTTGGCGAGGATAATGCTGCTTACCTTAATTTACGTGGTAACTTGTTTATGCAACAAGAAAAGCTTGAAGATGCGGAATCTGATTTTGATGCGGCAATTGAAAAAGGGGATTTGCCCGGCGCACATCGCAATAAAGTGATGTTAATGCTTATGACCGGCCGAGGACAGGAAGCCGTTCCCTACTTAATTGGCCGAATTAAAGCCGACCCACGCGATCCTGAAAATTGGATATTAATGGGAGATATGATTAAACGAGGTGGACAGGATGACAAAGCTGCTACTTATTACGAACAAGCATTAAAAATTGATCCTGATAACGAATATGCCCGCCGACAATTAGAAGAAGGCGAATAAACCTTACAACTAAATTCGTTTCATAATCGTCATGTTGGTGAGTTGAAAATGCTTGGTCGCTAACTCATCAAATAAAATATCATGAAACGAATTAACATTTCTTTATCAATTATAGTACTGATCGCCCTTTTCTCTGCCACTGCACTTGCACAGCCGGGCCGTGGGAATAGAGGGCAGCAACAAGACCGGCAACAAATGCTGAATATTCCAACTGAGGTGCGCTCTGAAACGCATATTGCCGTGTTTGATCAATATCTAAATCTAACAGATGCTCAAAAAGAGCAAATCAAAATTATCGACGAAGATTTCGCTAAACGCCGTATAGATTTTCGAGAAGCTTCAATGAATCGCCAGCGCCGAATGGTAGAAATGCGTGATTTGCGCAATGAACACCAATTAGCCTTGCATGAGGTGCTTTCAAAAGAGCAATATGCCATGTATCTAGAGAAGAAAGAAGCTATCCAATTCGATATTCGCCAACGCCTGAGAGCTTATTCCGATAAAGGAAATAAGTGAGCGTTAACCCGACTTAAACCAAGTCGGGTTTTTTATTTTCGTTGAATTTTGCAGTGGAAAAGTTCTATCTTTGAAGTCTTGCAAAGCTCACGTGACTTCCACTACGTTTAGAACTTCCTGGAACATGGGAAT
This sequence comes from Balneolaceae bacterium, assembly GCA_965228545.1. Lineage (GTDB taxonomy): Bacteria > Bacteroidota > Rhodothermia > Balneolales > Balneolaceae > HXMU1420-13. The sequence goes on along the minus strand of OZ245822.1, from coordinate 2,412,012 downwards.
GGCTAGACTCTCGACTAAAAGTTGGAATGGTAGAAACCCTGACATAACCACTTGAGCGCCGATTGACTGTTTTGAATTATTGACTTTTTTTATGCTCACGTGGCGGAATTGGTAGACGCGCACGCTTGAGGGGCGTGTGGGAGAAATCCCGTGATGGTTCGACTCCATTCGTGAGCACTTATTAAAGCTCGTTTCATTTCAGAAGCGAGCTTTTTTTGTAATACTTTCGTTACAACATTGGGCAACATGGAATGTTATTTTGATTGTAAACAGTTTCATTAGAAAATTGAACTCATGAAAAAATATTTATTCATAGTCTTATTCTCTTTATTTGGAATACAGACATTACAGGCTCAGGAAATGGAAAAAACTCAAAATATTGAAAAGGCCACCTTTGGCGCCGGATGTTTCTGGTGTGTGGAAGCAATTTATGAACTGGTTGAAGGTGTTGTTCATGTGGAATCCGGTTATTCCGGCGGACATATAGAAAATCCATCATATCGACAAGTTACATCCGGGCGAACCGGTCATGTTGAAGTTGCCAGAATACATTTTGATCCTTCGATAATCACCTACGAGGAATTGCTCGAAGTTTTATGGCACACCCACGATCCAACTACTTTAAATCGTCAGGGTAATGATGTTGGCCCAATGTATCGCTCTGTGATTTTTTATCACAACGATGAGCAAAAAGCCATCGCTGAACAATCACTCAAGAAAACAGACGCTTCTGATCTTTGGGATGATCCGATTGTTACAACCATCGAACCACTTACCAATTATTATGTAGCTGAGAATTATCACCAAAACTACTTTGAGAATAATCCTAATGCCGGGTATTGCTCTTTTGTGATTGCACCTAAAGTGAAGAAATTCAAAAAAGAGTTCGATTATCTTCTAAAAGATAATCCTGCTTTTTAACCCTTTTTGAAAGTCCGTTTACACAACGGACTTTTTTGTTTTAAAGAACCGTAGAATGGGTATTTTTACTCACTTTTAATTAAAGTGTTTGCTATGAGGTTACTCTTAATATTCGTAGTTAGTTTTATTTTTTCTACGGGGTTAAAATCACAAGTATCGTTAGTACCTGCCAGTCACCAAGTGTACGAGTGGTTACATCTTCAACGTGTTAAGGGTAATATTACGAATTACAGCTACGAAGCCCTGCCTCTTACTCGAAAACAAATAAACGGTTTCTTACAACAGGTTGAAAATTCTGGAAAACTAAATGGCATTGATTCGAGGCTATTGAAGTGGTATAAACAAGAGTTTTCTGTAGAACAGCTAGAGATTGATGCTAAAGAAACTTATTTGCAAGGGTGGGAAGACGATATTCTATCCTCAGCAAAAAGTAAACTAGAATTCCTGTTCTCCGATAAAGAACCGCATTTATTCGTGTTCTTTACGGATAGTATACATTGGGTGGTTGATTATTCATTTGGTGGTGGAACACTTATTATTGACGACCCCCTTAATAATTACACCCAAGCAGCCGACATCACCTACAAAACACTTCGCACTTACGGCACTATTTACAATACACTTGGCGCGCATGCAGAAATTTCTAATCCATATTCATTTACTGCCGGTCAATTTCGTTACCATCCAGAATGGGGTCAAACATTTGATGGTCGACAAGATGGAAAACTCTCTACTGTTTACGCAGAAGCTTTCGCAACTTTTAGTTATAAACAATTAGGTGTTCATATTGGAAACGGAGATCTCATAATAGGAAATAGAGGTAATGAAGCTCCTATTCTAAGGCAAGAAGCGGGGAATTTCGATTGGGTACGTGTAAACTTTGATTCTAAGTATTTCCAATACACTTTCTTACATGGAGCACTAAGTACAGAACCTACACAAGTAACTTTAGAGGGTTTTCCTGGCGTAATTAGCAGGGTATCTCCCCAAAAATGGTTTGCATTACGCAGAATCCAGCTTACTCCAGCCCCATGGATCTCAATGGCATTTACAGAATCACTTACGTATTCCAATCGACCAATTGAATTAACTTATTTAAACCCCCTTTTTCCCTTACGGCTTGGCGAATTTGAAACAAATGACAAAGATAATCCTATCTGGTTCTTTGACGGGACGATAAGGCCTCTTCGTAACTTAGAATTGTATTCAACTATAGGAATTGACGATCTCTGGTCGTTTAGTGACATTTTTGTACCCACAAATAAACGCGATACGGATGTATCAGTAGTTAGTTATCAATTTGGGATGAATTTAACTTTGCCTACATCAACTATTTTAAATGCTGAGTTCTCTCAAATTGACCCATATTTTTATACTCATAAATTCTATCTAAACACTTACTCAGACTTCGATTCACCACTTGGCCCCAGTATTGGCCCAAATTCAAGACAGTATTTTATTTCAATAAGACAGTGGCTACCCTGGCGATCCTTTTTTGAATTTTCTTTAGCCAATGCTAAAAAGGGCTACAACATAGTTGATTCAAATGGTTTTTTATTACAAGATGTTGGTGGCGATCTATTTGAAGGGCGCCAAACTAGCGGTGAAGATACTGTACTATTATTTTCAGGCGACATCCATCGATGGAACACATTTAGAGTTCAGTTTGAGATTGAGCCGTTCAGAGGCATAAAAGTTTTTGCTGATTATCGAAAAAGAATGATGATCGAAGGGGGGCAAATTGGCGATTTTAACATGCTACTCGGTGGCTTAGAAGTGTATTTTTATCCCGGTGTTCAGCGTTTTATCAACAAAATTCCAATAGTTAACAAGGCATTCTAATGAAGCTCATAACTTTCCTATTCGGCTTTACTTTTTTACTGCTCTCTGCTCCTGTATTAGCCCAAGAGCATGATCATTCTGAAATGACCATGAGTTTTGAAGAGTACGAACCGACATCAACACTCATCATTCCGGGTGAAGAAGTGGTTCGTGCTAAGTATCCGTATGTGGATGTTCACAGCCATTTGTGGCGAATGGCAACCATGGATTTAAGTCAGACTGTAGCTGAAATGGACAGTTTAAATCTTCAAGTGCTTGTAAACCTTAGTGGGCGTTCCGGTGAGCAACTTGCAGCAATGGCAGATGCTGCACAGAAAACAGCCCCAAACCGATTCATCATTTTCGCGAATATCAATTTTGATGGAATCGATGATCCTGATTGGACCGAAAGAACAGTCGCTCAACTTCAGGAAGATTACGATAATGGGGCGCGTGGCCTAAAGATTTTCAAGAACCTCGGACTTACTGCTACCGACTCCCAAGGAAATCGGATTCAAACAGATGATCCACGTATCGACCCGGTTTGGGCGAAATGTGGCGAGTTAGGAATTCCTGTACTCATCCACACCGGAGAACCGGCCGTTTTCTGGGAGCCCATAGACGAAAAGAATGAGCGCTGGCTGGAAATGAAGCAATTCCCAAGTCGTCACCGAGGTGATTCAACCAAATACCCAAGCTGGGAAGTGGTGATGCAGGAGCAATGGAATGTATTTCGAAAACACCCGGAAACTACCTTTATCAACGCACATTTTGGATGGATGGCTAACGACCTTCAACGCCTAGGAGAACACCTCGATGAGTTTCCTAATGTGTATACCGAAACGGCGGCTATTATCGCAGAATTAGGTAGACAGCCCCGATTTGCTCAGGAATTTTTTATCAAATATCAGGATCGGATTCTATTTGGTAAAGACACTTATCGGCCTGTTGAATTTCATACTTATTTCAGGGTATTAGAAAGCGACGATGAATATTTCGATTATTTCCGCAAACGACATGCTTTCTGGAAAATGTATGGAATGAATTTACCCGATGAAGTACTTAAGAAGGTGTATTACAAAAATGCATTGAAAATTATACCGGGCATTGATAAATCTCTTTTTCCCAACGACTAAACAAAAAACACTACTATGAAATCTCTCTTAAAAATTGCTGCTTTAGCGGTACTAACTTTGATCGTAACCGGCGATACTTCCATCGCTCAGGAACGTGGTGGCTCGAATGGATTGAGCCCTGATGCAATGGTTAGCCAAACCATATTCAACACTTCAACCATTACCGTAACTTATGGACGACCCGGCTTGAAAGGTCGTGAACTATCGTCGCTAACTCCTGCCGGCGAAGTGTGGAGAACCGGAGCAAACGAAGCTTCGACCATTACGTTTTCTACCGATGTAAACTTTGGTGGCGAGCCGGTTCCAGCTGGTACTTACACACTGTACACCATTCCAGGCGAAAACTGGACGATCATCTTAAATAACGTTCTAACCAGAGATGACGGACGCCCAGCTTGGGGTGCCTATGGCTACGACGAATCAAAAGATCAAGTTCGCGTTCCTGCGGCGGTTACTGTAACTGATGCGCCATTTATGGAGCGTTTTGCTATTTATTTTGATGAGTTAACAGACACTAAAACACATCTTAATTTGCATTGGGGAACTACAAAAGCCGCAATCCCTATTACCATCGACTAATTTAGTTTGTCAGAAAAAGGACGGTTCATCCGTCCTTTTTTTTTACCTTTACGGGATGAAAAAACTCGTTCTACTCACCACTTTCATCCTTATTCATACCCATCTAAGTTTTGCTCAATCGAATTCTGACTGGCTGTTTAACGACTCCTCCTTACCCACAGTTCACATCACCATAAACCCCGAGCATCTCGATTCTATTTTCATCAACAATTATAGCGATGTGGAGTACCCCGCCGAGTTTGTGTTTTCACGTGATGCAGTTTCTGATACGGTATCAAACATCGGGTTCCGCATTCGTGGAAATACCTCCCGTGCTTCTCAAAAAAAGTCGTTTAAAGTCTCATTTGATACCTTTGTGGATGGCCGAGAATATTTGGGATTAGATAAGATGAATATCAACGGAGAACACAACGATCCGTCAATCATCCGATCGAAATTAAGCTGGGACACTTTCGCTGCACTAGATGTAAAAGCACCACGATCAAATCATGTGAAACTGTACATCAATCAAGAGTACTACGGACTTTATATGAATGTAGAGCATATCGACAATGAGTTTGTTGAGGATCGTTTCGGGTCGGATGCCGGAAATTTGTATAAGTCATTATATCCATCAGATTTAACCTACTTAGGTGAACATCCTGATGATTATAAGAAAGAGCTTTACGGGCGGCGGATATATGAGCTCAAAACCAATGAAGAGACCGATGATTATACCGACCTAGCTGATTTTATCAAGTTTCTTTCTCAATCTTCTGATCACGACTTTGAAAACCAAATTCGCGATTACATAAACGTAGATGGCGTACTTCGTGTAATGGCTGTGGACATGCTTACGGGAATGTGGGACGATTACATGTTCAATAAAAACAATTATTATCTATACCATAATCCGAATAGCGAAGTCTTCGAATTTATTCCTTTTGATTATGATAACACCTATGGAATCGACTGGTTTAATATTGATTGGAGTACTCGGGATATCAACAATTGGGGAAGCAATGAATACCGCCCACTAACCGATCGGCTTTTTGCTATTCCTAAGTTTAAAAACAGATTGCATTATTACATCAACATTCTGTTAGATACGCACTTTAATGAACAGGTTTTATTTCCTGAGATCGATCGCCTCAAAACTATGATTCAAACAGCCGCCGAAGAGGATATGTATCGCACACGCGATTATGGATATTCTATCGAAGACTTTAACGATTCCTACACAGAAGCGCTAGGAGATCATGTTAAAAGTGGCCTTAAAGAATACATCACAAATCGATATAACTCTGCGAAACAGCAACTTCAGTTAACTAACATTCATCCAGTAATTCAAAACTTTGACTGGGAAATCACACAATCAGGTAGTGGTCCGGTTCTAAAAATTATTGCTCAAGTTATGGATGACGACACTCCAACCATAACGGCCACTTTCTCAGGTGATGTTGACGGAACATTTCCTTTACATGATAGTGGCGAACAAGGTGATGAAGTAGCTGATGATGGTTTTTATACCGCGCTTATTCCACTTTCATCCATACAAAAAGAATTTTCCGTATTTGTTGAGGCTGAAGACCTACAAAATCAAACTGAACGCTATCCTTTTAATCCATCGAATACCGTAGATATTGAACTTGCCGGATCTAATACAGGATTGTTGATTAATGAATTTATGGCTTCTAATTCATCAACCATTGCCGATGAATCGGGTGCTTTTCCGGATTGGGTAGAACTCTATAATCCAACTGAAAGCGAAATCTCCATGTCGGGTTATTACTTAACCGATGATCTTGCTAATCAAACCAAATGGGCTTTTCCTGATACGGTCATTCAGCCAAAGGATTTTCTGCTGATCTGGGCAGACAATGACGAAGAAGACGGCCCAATGCATGCATCATTCAATCTTAGAAAAGCCGGTGAAGATATAGCTTTGTACTTCGATAATGGTACAGAAATAATTGCTATCGATGCTTTTACGTATGATGAACAGCAAACCGACATTTCGTATGGAAGAGAAGAAGACGGCGCTAGTGGCTTTGTTTTTTTTGATGCTCCAACACCGGGCGCTTCAAACAACGGGGAAACTTCAATTGATGAAATCTCGGTTGAAGATCCACAAGGGTTTATTCTTCATCAGAATTACCCAAACCCGTTTAATCCCAGCACTGAACTCTCTTTTACGTTAAATCAGGCGGATGAAATTACGCTAAAAGTATATGCGATAAACGGTGCTTTAGTACGCACTTTAGCTAGCGGGTTTTATTCCAGCGGCGCTCACACTCTTCGTTTTGATGCTTCTCAACTTGCTTCGGGTATTTATATCTACAGACTGGAAACAAAATCCGGACTGTCATTATCCAAAACAATGAGCTTAATCAAATAAATACAAATATGGGATGACTAACGGAATACTACTGTTAAGTCACCCCATCATTTACCCGACTAGAAGTTAAGGGTCAGGTTTAAAAAGAAATTTCGTCCTGCATTTACGAAGTAACCGGGTTCGTCATTCGCTCCGTCGAAATCCACATCAACCATAGCTCCGCTGGTGTAATAGGTTTCATCAAGCAGGTTATTCACCTGTAGCTTCAATTCCGCATTTTTATATGCAAAGGCAACATAACTATCGGTTACAAAAGAGGATGGTACAACGTCGTTGGCATTATTTTCAAGCGTCAAATACTGCTCACTTAAATAGGATGCTGTAAGCCCTAAGGTGAACCCATTTCCAATTACATACTCCACCGATTCGTTGATTTGCAGTGATGGCGTAAAGATAGGTGTGATATTTCGAAACTCAACATCATTTGCATCTATAAAAGTTTCGATTTCGGCCTGCATCACTGTGGCGTTACCTGTAAAAGTAAGTTCTTTCATAGGTGCATACGCCCATTCCAACTCGATACCTGCACGATAACTGCTTTCGATGTTTTCTCTTTTCTGCACTCCAAACGCCAACACCTCACCAATTGGAGCAATTTCGTCTTTAAAATCCATATAGAAAAAGTTAGCTGCTAATGCCAATCGCTGAAAATTAGCTTTTATCCCTGCTTCTAAATCGGTCACGTACTCCGGCCCAAAATCATCCGATCGCGCTTCTGCGTAATTGGCATTTGTTAAACTAAATCCACCGAATATATCGATTTTTGTAGGCTCACGACCTGTTCTTCCAACCGATGCATACACTGATGTTGCATCTGAAAGTTTATAAGTTGCTCCAAATCGTGGATTTACAAAGCTCCAGTTTTTTACGATGTCACCTTCAGGTGCTATACCCAAAAACGAATAATCCGGCTGAATGCTGAGCTCCATGCTACGAACTTGAAGATCTGCAGTAAGCAACCATTTATCTGTCGACCAATCGGCGCGCGCAAATGCACTCACTTCATCTTTGGTAGATGTTTCCAAGTAATAAGGATTTTCGAAATCAGGAGTTACGGACTCTTCATTCGTTCTATCGAAACGATATATATGGATTCCTCCGGTCAAGTCTATGTCATCCAGTCCATAATTTGCGTTCACCATCAACCCATAGTGATCGTTGCGAAGCGGATAGTTTATCTGATCAAATCCTCCGTTTCCATCCGGATAGGTGAAGAAATAATCCCCGGATGCGCCCCCATAATACAGCGAACTGGTTGTAGTGAAGTTCTCTGAAAACAAGCGAGTGTACTGGATTTGAACAAAGCGTTGACCAAAATCGTCTTTGTCGTTTTCGTTTAAGTAGTTGATGGTTGCATCAACAGCAAGGGCTGATTCTGCCACCGCTAAATACCCTAAGCCATTTTTAGATCGTGCATCAAACGCATTAATCTTAATCAGATCTTTTTCCCCAAAATATCCACCCGAGAAAAAGAAAGAGTAGGAATCGGTGGAAGTATTATCACGGTATCCATCCGACTGAATATTACTAAAGTTGGTATAAAATGCCCATTTTTCATCGACTAACCCTGAACGAGCACTGGCATTTAATCGAGAAGTAGAAAACGAACCGATTCCCGTTTGAATGCTTCCTCCCTGCTCACTGTTTTCCAGATTCACACTTTCGAAGTTGATAGAACCTGCGTAAGATGCAACGCCGTTGGTGCTGGTTCCAACTCCGCGTTGAACTTGTACCGACTCAAAACTTCCGCTGATGTCTGTAAAGTTTGAAAAGAACACACCGTGATCGATCATATCATTTAACGGCACACCGTTTAAGGTGATGTTAATCCGCTCCTGGCTGATACCCCGCAAACGCATCTGCCCTCCATTAAATAATCGCGTTCCCGATTCACTGTATGAAGTGATTGAAGGAGTTAAGGTTGCAAGGTAAAAAATGGGTTGTTCGCCTTGATACCCGCGCTCAATTTCTTTTCTGGAAATGGTGCTTTGTGTAACCGGGTCTATGTCTTCGGCTCTAACCGCCTCGATAATGAGTTGCTCCAAACTTAAAGTTGGTACCAGCAACAAGCGCAGGTTATTTTCGGCCGAAACCAGTTGAGTTTTATAGCCCACAAAGCTGATTTGTAGTTGCTGCCCCTGGCGTGCTTCCAGTTCAAAACTACCATCAAAGCCGGTTGCGGTACCGCTCATTGTTGAAACTAATACCACATTTGCGCCGGCAAGTGGTTCGCCGTTTTCAGCGTCCAACACTATTCCTTTGATGGTTTGTGCCGCAGTTGATGAATTGAATAGAAATAAAAAAAGTACGACTGTAATCAGTCGGGATATGTGTGTTAACATAATCCTCCATTTATTGATGTTAAATTAATGGAGGAGGCAAACGAATGCATGAATGGCAGTCTGGTTTCCCTCCGCCGGTATTATCCGGATCAGGTAATCAGGGTATGATCTCAGTCTCGCCAAGGCGAGACACCCCTAACCGATATTCAAATATACGCACAATTTTCTGAGCACATCAACAAGATTTATGGGTTGTGCATTTTATTTGAAATACTCTTGCGGGGAAACGCCATATTCTTTTTTAAACGCCGACGAGAAGTACGATAAATGCCGAAATCCCACCGCAAATGCCGCTTCAGAAATAGACAGTTCTTCTTCCTGAATTAACTTCATGGCTTCTTCAAAACGTAATCTTGCAATGGTTTTGTTGATGGTTACCTCACTTACTTTGCGCCATTTTCTATATAAAGTAGATTCACTCATTGCTAATGCTTCAGCCATAAGCTCAATGCTTAAATCCGGGTTTCCTAAATGTCGTGCTATTATTGAAGTTACTTGCCCTATCAAAGGATGTTCTGATTCAACTATTTCCGATTCGATCACCTTCTGCTCTCGGCGTAACAACACTTTTATTTGCAGCAACAACATATTGTTCTCGATAGGTTTGGTTAGATACACATCCGCCCCCAAATTCAATCCTTTTTGGATATCGGCTGCGCTGTCTTTAGCTGTAAGAAACACGAAGGGAATATGTTTGTACGCATTATTTATACGGATGGTATGCATCATTTCTATCCCATCCATTTCCGGCATCATGATATCTGATACAATAAGCTCCGGCGAAAACTCCTTAATTACTCTAAGCCCTTCTTTGCCATTCGATGCTACTTTTACCTCGTATTCACTAGAGATTACTTGAGCAATATATGCGCGCATATCCTCATTATCTTCAACTAAAACTACTTTTCGTTTTTTTAGTTTTCCCTCATTTAAATCATCCAGAGTATCATTGAAAGAAATAGATTGATGTTGAGGTTGCTCCAAAGCCAGTGCAGCAAATTGATCTTCAACCACTTCTGATTCTTTTAAATGCTGTTTGCCTAAAGGAAATGCGATTTCGAAACGTGTTCCTTCCCCAACTGTTGATGCTACCGATAGTTGCCCTTTCAATCTTTCAACAAAACCTTTTACCAAAGTAAGTCCGATTCCTGTCCCTCCCGATCTGGTAATCAACGAATCGCCTTGGTAATAAATATCAAAAATATGCGCGAGCTCCGACTCCGGTATCCCAATCCCGGAATCTTCAAAAGCTATGGCTAACTTCTCATTTTGTTGAGAAATCTGTATCGATATTGTACCACCAGCATTGGTAAACTTAATGGCATTGCTGATCAAGTTGGTACAAATATGATCCCATGCATTGATATCCAGATAAAGCATGGTTTTTGGCTCGTCTGTTTGGATGGAAAACGAAATGTTTTTCTTAGCCAATTCATGTTCGAACTGCGACGCTATTCGGGTAGTAATTTCGAGAATATTAACGGGCCTGAAAATGATGTTCAGCTCATTGGCATTGAGTTTCGAAATATCGAGTAATGTATTTACCAGCTTTTTTAAGCGTTGTGCGTTTCTTTGTACCAATAACAGCGACTGATCTTTTTCTAGCGCATCGCCTGTCCTTTTTTGGATGATATCTTCTAAAGGATTCAGGATCAACGTAAGCGGAGTTCTCAGCTCGTGGGTAAAATTGGTAAAGAATCGTGATTTCGATTCAGACAACTCTTCCAATTGCCTCATCGCCTGTTCCGTTTTCTCCTTTTCTTTTACCACCTCCAGCGTTCGTTCGTCAACTAACCTGTTCAGTGTTTGCTCTCTCTTTTTTGCCTGATTCATGGCCATTCTTAAAAATCCAAAAAATGCACCTATGAGCCCCAAAATTACTGCAAACACAAATATAGAGGTTTCGTGAAAACGGGCCGGCACTAAAATTGTTAGTGTCTTTTCAGCGTCAACTTCCTCCCCTTCAACCCGTCCTCGTATATGCAGGGTATGCGTTCCACTAGGTAAGTTCGAGAAATTTGCACTCCGTTCATTTCCAATGTTCACCCAATCAGTATTTACGCCTTCCAGCTTATATTCGAATTGTAACTTATTCTGGGAAGTGAATTTGGGCAAAGTAAAATCGATACTAAGTTCTCGTACTCGTTCCGGCAATTCAATAACATTGTTCGAGCTAAGTGTTAATGCTGAATCTGCTGATTGAATATTTTCTACGATGATCGTTTCTGGCTGACTGTTGCCATCCTCTAAATGCCATTCCGGCCGCGTGTATACTAATCCAGCTTGATTGGGGAATAAAAGCTTCCCATCAGTGGTGATAAATCCTGCTTTTTGAGTGCCACCATTTCCCTCAATATTTACCAACCCATCTTCTTCCGAAAAGTGCTGCACCAGCAGGAGTTCATTTCCTTCTAAGTATGCATTAATATTTCGATAAGAGATTCTCATGATTCCCCGATTGGAATTCAACCACAGATATCCGTAATCGTCTTTAATAATCCGATGAAGCGAATTGTCGTTTAGTCCATCATTGGTGGTAAGCGATTTAGTACTCACTGCATTAAAAGCATCATCTAAAATCACTCGATTCAATCCTTTATCTTCGGTAGCAATCCATAAAGTATCAGCACTGAACATGGCCACATCACGCACAATATTGCTCGACAACCCATTTCGTGCATCAATAAAACTCACATTTCCTGAGGTTGAAAGAACGGCTACTCCCTGATTCTTTGTGGCAAATAAAAGCGTACCATTTTTTAGTTCGGTAATTGCTTGTACCGAGCCAAATTGAGTTGAATCAGCATCCGTAAAACGGGTAATGGAATTATTTTCTTGAATAAACAAACCGTAGTTTGTGCCTATCCAAAGCCGACGTTTTTCATCTTCATACAAAACATTGACAAGTCCGCTTTGGTGTGAAAAATCTAACATCTCCCATGAATCAGTTCCATATCGTTTTTTCCAAACATCAAAGTTACCGGCGTAAACATCTCCATTTTTTGTGATTTCTACTGTGCGAAAAAATGGCTGAGTAAATCCCGTGTTTGTAGCATTTAAATGTGTAATCGCATTATTACTAACTGTGAATACATAGTTATTGAATGCCGAAACCCAAATTTCTCCACTGTGTTCATTTAATCCATACGTGTTTTCGAAGCCCGGATGACTTTCCGCACCAATTGTAATCAGTTTATTTTTTCGGATTTGATACACTCCACCGCCATTTGTAGCTACCCATATCGACTCGTCATTTGCACGCATCAGATATGAAATAGATCGCGTTGGATTTAAAACCGTCTGCCCATTGACAAACACAGAATTATTAAATACGGTGATTACTTCATCGTGCCCACTATTCCAGGCGTTGTCCTCGAAATAGGATTCCGAATCTGAAATCTGTCCTGTATTACTAAATCTATTTTCTCTTCTATCGAATCGGAAATACCCTCTGTTTGTACTCAAAAGAAGTTGATCGCTTTCAATTTCGATGGCATCTCTGAATTCTATTCCAGGGGCAAGAAAAAAGGATTCCGGCTGATTTCCAGAAGACACTTTAGTGAGATACCCGTTATCGCTGAGCAACCATAACTCTCCATCTTGGGTTGGCACTAAATTGAATACCGATTCAACCCCAATATTAAACTCCTGTGTAGAGTGCACTAAAAACACTCTATCATTTTTGATTCTGTTTAATCCACGCTCATCAATGAAATAGACACTATCTCTGCCGAAAGAAAAACTATTATCAAAGTGTACATACGTACGAGGGTCTTCGTAGCGCTCGAATTCAAACTGTCCATGCGTTACTTTATAAAAACCGAAACTGGTTGTAATCAATACGGTTTGTTCGTCATACCAGGCAATTTTATACCCTTCGATTTCTTCTAATCCTTCAAGATCTTGCATGCACAAAAGTTCTCCGTTTCTATACCGATATACATTACGCTGATCGTCGGTAAGCCAAAGTTCCTCCCCGAATTCGCCTACCCATGCAATTCTATTGCTCCGTAATGTGGGCGAATTAAATGTATTGTAAACCGTAAAAGTAACCCCATCGAATCGGGCAAGCCCATCGTTGGTTGCCATAAACAAATAGCCTGAGTGCGAGCCGCTGATATAATTCACCGAGTTTATTGGCAGGCCGTCTTTAACAGTAAAATTGCGAACTGAGTACGCCCCCGGTAAACTTTCCCAATCGAAACTCACTAATTTCCCTTGATAGGATAGTGCAAATTCCGAATTCATCCCCAAAATAATTAATGATATACACCCAATTAAACGCTTCAAAATGAGAGAATAGTTAAACTAATTGACAGAATAGTATAACTCTAATTGCTGTAGGATTCTGTATAATTTTCATCAATTAAATCAAATAGTAATGGTATCAGATGAGAATACGTTGGGTTGACAGGAGCAAAATTCCTACATCAAATTGTTTTATGTGCGATTCGCAAGATGGCCGTTTCTCTATAAAACATTTCGAATTTACTAAACTTCAGCAAAGAACTATTCTCGGCTCTAGTCAATATGTGTGTAATGCTTGTTTTGTCGAATATCAACAATTGGTTCATGACCGGAATCATGCTCAGAATGAAAAGGACCAGCAATACTTACACAAAATTTTGGGTTCAGTTTAAACCCATACTAATAAGGGGATGACCTGATCGATACAGCTAAATCAGCTGGCTTTAGGGGGCGGGGGAACGGAAAGTAAATCTTTCTGTTCCCCCACAATTTTCTGTGAACAGTCTTACCTTATGGGAAATATAAAATCTGATTTCCCTATGTTTAAAACTGTTCGAATAATACTTCCTGTTACGTTGCTACTTATCGCATGCAACACCGCTACCAATGATATGGGTACCTCACCCGAAATTTTATCTGCTGACATCGAGAAGCATGTCACTTTTTTGGCAGCCGACGAACTTAATGGTAGAGAAGCCGGTACCGCTGAAGAAGCCGTAGCCGCGAACTACATTGCTGATCTTTTCCGTGATTATGGATTAGAACCGGCTGGTGATGAACGCACTTTTTTCCAGGAATTCACCATTAATACTTCCATACTAAATAATCCGCATTCAACCGACACCACCGGCGAGAAACGACTCTCAAAAAACGTGGCAGGCCTCCTACGCGGAACCGGCGATTCGGATGAAGTTATCATTATAGGAGCACATTATGACCATCTTGGATACGGAGAGTTCGGTTCTTTATACCGGGGTGAGACTCCACGTATTCACAACGGTGCTGATGATAACGCTTCCGGTACCGCTGGCCTGATCGAATTGGCTGAATATCTAAGTAAAAACCGCCCTGAAACCGATGTTCTATTTCTAGCATTTTCGGGAGAAGAAATGGGCTTACTCGGATCTGCACATTATGTGGAAGAACCCACGGTTGATCTTGATAACGCTATCGCGATGATAAATCTGGATATGATTGGTCGAATGGAAGAAAGTAAACTGATCATATTCGGCATTGGAACCACCGCAGACTGGAAAGACATACTTTTGGTAGCTAATACCGATTCACTTAATTTGGATTTGGTTGAAGACGGCACCGGTGCAAGTGATCATACAAGCTTTTATTACAAAAATATTCCGGTACTACACTATTTCACCGATACACATTCGGATTATCACCGCCCTTCCGATGATGTAGAATACATCAACTACGAGGGAATTGCGCGCTCGATGGAGCATTTGTCTCGTGTGATCGAATACCTCGATACCATCAACAAAGAACAGATGGTGTTCATCGAAGCACCGGGCGAGCAACGCCAAAGTATGCGCTTGGAAGGTCCCACTCTTGGAGTGTTACCTGATTACGGTTACGATGGAAAAGGCATGAAAATTACCGGAACCAATCCCGGCCAGCCGGCAGCCAATGCAGGCTTGCAAAACGGAGACGTAATTATTGGTCTTGGCGGTGTGGTGCTTGAAGATATTTATGGATATATGGGCGCCTTAAATACCTTGGAAAAAGGACAGCTTACAACCATTACAATTTTGCGTGATGGAGAAGAAATGACGTTAGAATTACAACTGTAATCGTTAATTATGAGTTCTTTTTTCGCACTTATAAATGGCACAACTGAACTCATAAATAAAGCAAAAAACATAAGTGGCTTAACACGTTCAGTCGCAAACAAAGCTTCATTTACTTTATTGGCCGATCCTCCTAGCGATCGGCTTTTTTTTGTGGATGAGAATCATAATTCGCAAGGCTGGATGGTTTCAGGAATAGGGTTACATCCTTATCCCGATCTAAACCTACTAACTACAGAGGATTGGAACCGAGTACTCACAACTAAAAGCTCAAGATTTGAACAGTTAAACGGACATTTCGCCGGAATTTTCTACTCAAACTCAGAAATTAAACTTTTTACTGATGCTGTAGGTTTACGAAGCCTTTATCTATGTACGATAGGTAAAACTGTACTTATCTCCACCCGAATAGACTGGTTGATTCCCTTTTCGGATCAATCAATCGATTGGTCACTTTTTGGACCTTATTGGCTCGCTACTAATCCTTTTTCAGGGCAAAGCTTTATTAAAGGCATTACTCGACTCCGAGGTAAGGCTAGTTATTCTTTGTCTACTTCAAAACTTGTATTAAGCCAACAAGAATGGCTTCCGAGCCAACATTCTGTACATATTGAAGGGCTTCTCTCTAAATTGGCAGTCGGTATTTATGAGAAAAAAGGTCAGCTCTCGCTTGGCTTATCCGGTGGGCTCGACTCGCGGGTTCTACTCGCATTATTCGCTAATCAAAATCCCCCCATTTCTACTTATACCTTTGGTGGAATTGGCCATCCAGATGAATCTGTCGTTCATGAATTGGTCAAAAAAATCGGCATAGAGCATCGGAGCATAAACTATAATTCCTCTGAGTTTAGCCTTGAAAAGCTATCAGCTTTGACTTTACGATCTTCATTAAATAATTCAATTTTCGATCAGTTAACCAATGCATTATATCAACAACTTGGGATGCAAGGTTTAGCCAGCATCGATGGCGGTGTTGGTGAAATTGGAAGACGGCGATACTTGAAAAGTCTTGAGCTAAGAGGAAAAAAGTATATTCATGAACGAAATTACGAGCAACTTATCCCATTTTTTTATTCCCCAAAAGCCGATTTCTTCAACAATGAAGTAAATCAACGTATGCATCATGGGCTTAAACACGACTTGGAATCGGCTTGCAAAAACATGCCGGATGTGAATCAACTTGGATTAGGTAATTGGCTTGATTTATTTTCAATAAGAACCCGCATTTCAAACATCGCAGGATTAACTCAGGAATGGGTAGACGACACGCATTTTCATATCATGCCATTTGCACAAAACGACTTTTTAACCGGCATACTTTCTCTGCCCGAAAATGAGCGAGAAAATGCCAAACTATTCCGGTCACTCATAAAAAAACACCAACCGATTCTTACTCAAATCCCGCTGGTTAAAGGTGATCAAAAGTATCCTTATTGGATGAAAGATATTTCTGCCACAATTTGGAACAAGATTCAAACTCGGTTTGGGCGCTCATACTCAAACACCATGTTGCCTAACCTGTTACGTAAACATCAAACTGAAATTCAGGATCTGTTTTCTTCTAAAGCAGTGCAAAACTCAGATGTGTATGACACAAATAAAGTAGCACACATACTTTCGTCTTTTTACGAACTCAATGATTATACTTTCACGTCATCACTTAATTGGATGCTAACCTTTGAACTTTACCGAAAATCTCTTACTGATGCGCGTTAACATACTTTCTTCTTTGCTGTTTTTGGGATGTGTAACTATTTATTGTTCGAGTCCAACCCCACATTTCGTTGATCTGACGGAAGATGTTCAGGCTATTTCGTTGCTGGGAGACACACTTCGTTCTACTTCAAATGGTTTACCTGAGCCACTTGAATCCCGAATAGATTCCATGATAAACGCTAAAACTATTCTTGATGATGTCGCTTCCGCTCTGATCTGGGAAGCTCGAAAAGAAGCCTATCACGGAAATTATCGCACTACCATTGAAATGCTGAGCAACAGAGTGCGTTCAGGGTTTTCGAGCGAAGAAAAAGCTCGTATTCTTCGCCATCGCGGGCATAGATACATCACTTTACGAGAGTTTAATTACGCTATTACAGACTTTTCGATTGCTGCAAATCTTGTAGCGGGCATTAAAGATCGAGTTGAAGAAGATGGCCTTCCAAATGCCCAAAACAGGCCATTATCTACGCTGCAAACCAATATTTGGTATCATATGGGATTGGCGCATTATCTGAAAGGTGAATATCAAATGGCGGTAGATTCGTACCAAAATTGCTACGATTTAAGCACCAACGACGATATGCGCGTAGCTGCTTTATATTGGCAATACATGGCACTTCGAAAGCAAGGCAAAGATGTTGAGGCTGGCAAGCTTCTTGATTTAATTTCAGCGGAAATGAACATCATCGAAAACGACAGCTACCTTAAATTGCTATTGGTATTTAAGGGAGAATTTGATCCGGAGATGTTGCTAGACAATGAATCGGATGCGCTATCGAATGCAACTGTTGGATACGGCTTAGGTTTTTGGCACGATATTAATGGTCGAAAAGATCGTGCGCAAACTATCTGGCGGAATGTGTACGATGCCGGAAACTGGGCCTCGTTTGGCTTTATTGCTAGTGAAGTGGAATTGGTGAATATGGCGGAATAGTCAAGGCATACCTATTTAGGAAAATTTTTTAGCAAGAAGAATAATAGTTATACCTAGAGCTTGAAATCATCATTATCTTAGGACTGTTTTCGTCATAAATGAACAACTTTTGTGGTTGTAAAGAATGATAATAATTCTCGCCCCCATCCTCTCTGAGCCTCTGAATGAGTTCTTCTATATTCCTTAATGGCTGAATGGTATTCTCATCCGGATGAAAGCTTTTCAAAGTCCATGTTTCGATAAAATAAACCACGTTGCTCTGCAAAAATGTATCCGCGTGTCTGACTCTATAGCTTTCAACAGGTATATTAAGGCTCTCATTAGTCATCAAATCTTTAATCTTGTAACCTGCCGAAGTTCTGTAAAATATTTTCTCTCCATTGCTAAATAATTTGGGGTTACTTCCTACCGCTACTTTCTTCCAATTTTGATCAGATGCTTTAAGAAAAATCTCGTTTCGCAATTCATATAGCAGAAATTGTTCATTTTCAGAAACTGTAAACCTTGGAACGTCTTCGTTTGCAGCCAAAGAACCATATTCCACAATTGAAGTAACCTCACCGTTTTTCAGGAGATTCTGGAAAGTCTCTCGGTAAAAGAGTACATCGTTTATTACCACACCAGAACTATCTGTGACAATTTCTCGTGTTAAATCACTTTGTTGAAAAAAAATCGAACCAATATTAGAAACATCCAGGTTATGAAAACTTGATATTTTGTATCGGTTTTCTGCAATAAAACTAGAATTTGATTTAGCTAATGTATCGCTGATTTCAAACGCATCATTATCTCTCTGTATGGTTACAATACTATTTTTTGCATTAGCTACTAACAAATTAGCACCCGAAAAAGAGTTGTAAAGCGTATCAGATTCTGAAATCACGCAAACATATTCTTTTTCGACATTAGTTTGGGTACAATTATTAAACTGGCTGGGTATCTCGATTGCATTTCTAATGCCAAATGGTACAATTTTATTACCAAATAACAATTCTTTATGCCCCACTTCAAGATCATTAGAAAAATCTCGAAAATAATCATTTAACTCGGCTCTGTACTGATATCCCAAATCGATGGATACACGTTCTGCCCATTGATGATTATCCATTCCTAAAATGGGCAAAGTGAATACTTCGAATTTTTCTTTTTCTTCATCGTCCTCGGGACAACCACTACACGCGGTATTTGCAAACATAGTTATCGAAAGAAGTAATAAGCTTATAAATAGTTTTTTTACTCGCACCATCTCACCGCATTAAATTTATAAAAAAAGAAAAATTCATGATCATTCAATTGAACTACCTGGCTGATAGTACTACGCATTAAGTCTAACTCTTTTTCTGTAATTAGTTCTCTAGTATCTACAATTTCGTTGTAGTATTCTTCTTGCATTCCTATAGCTTGTTCCCAAACTGCGCCATATTCTAAATTACCTTCATTAAACAATTTAGCGACCAACAACCTATCAGACTGTAATGAAAAATTTGGAGTATTATCCCAACTACTTAAATATATCTCACCAATTTCAATCTCTTCGTTTTCTTCAATATCAAATACGCGCACTGGTGAATACTCATTGGATAGAGCAAGATATTTCCCATCTCTGGAAAGCACTGGGTTTGAGCCTTCAAACTCTAACAACTCGCCGGTAGAAGGCTTAATTACAATTACCTTTTGATAGGGAATCTCAAAAGCTATCACACCTCCTATTTCACTAATAGTTGGGCTTTCAAAGGCTATATGCTGCTCTAGTTCATTTCCCATAGGAACGACTTTTTCTATTCGATTTGTCCCCTCTTCTATAAACACATAATTTCTTTCGAAGTGAAACTGATTTACCGTAAGCACTGTTTTTAAGCTATCGGTTGTTAGTATTTTCGTTTCCTCATCTAAAATTGCAAATAGCCCTTTCTTCCCTTCAACATAAGATTCAATCGGTAAATACAATTTGCGAAGCACTAGTTTATCAGGCTCTATGAATTCACGTACATGCCAGAACAAAGTATCTATTGCGCCACTCTCTTTATCCACTGATAGGATAAATGAGGAATCGGCCAAAGAAGGAGCTGATAAGTTTTCATCGTAGTTGAACCAACTATGGGTAATTTGGGCATAAAACAAAGCTTTGGAGCTTGGCAGAGTAAGCACAGGTTGATCCTTGTGAATGCTCCGCAATAATTTACCCGTATGGGGATCAATAACTTGGTTTTTATAGACGGAACTTGCCCAAATATTTCCGTCATCGGTGAGCATTAAATTTGCCTCAGCAATAAAAGAATCATGATTGGGTAACGGGAAGAACTCCGACTTTCCCGTTTCGATATTTATTTTATAAAACCCAACTTGCCGACTTTCAAATTCTTCGCAATTATTAAAAATGTCACAACCGGAATGAGCTATCAGCCCAAAAATTAAAAGTAAACAGATTTTTTCTTTGAACATCATCTAAGATGATAATTAAGAATTATGAATTATCTATTAACTCTAAGTGTAAACAAATAATATCTGGTAATTTCAAACCCTTTGTTTCCGCTTCTTATTATAGGTGAGTATTTTGGAATTTCCTGCTTCATAAATCAATAGTATCACTTTCAAGTTTCAAAAATTAATTTACTCCTCGAATGATCACTTAATTACACAACATTTGGCAAATCTAATACCACTGTTGATCATTTTTAGATTATTGGTATTACATTAATAGACGTAAACAACGTGCTAAAAAACCTATTTGGAAGTTTACGATGCCAGAAATAGGGCCTCATTTGGTTTTATAGCAAGTGAGGTTGAAATGACGAATTTAGTGGATTGAATCTATCGAAAATTCGTATTTCGTAATTCTATAATCTCCTATTCAAAATTCACCTCAGTTGTCACAAAGACTCAATTGATGCTGAAATAGTAAAAAGAATACGTTGTTGTTGCCTAAATCTACCGGTTGACTGGCCCGTGAGACCAAAAAATCGAGCGAATCTACTTTTAGATGTTCGATTAGTCGAAATTTCGTGGAATTAGACGTGATTCCATTTTCATCAAATTCAATTTTGCGTATGCCCATATCTCGTAAATCGCTGGATGCCGTTCTCCTCTCAGATAACAAAATACCGCTACCATCTCTAAGAAAACCCGTTGGATTGTAATACGTGTAGTCGCTTTCATCCGTGATGGTATAAACTTTTCCTCTTGCCCGATCCAGTACTTCAACCAGGTTAAAATCTGAATATGAAATGAAAGCACCATTCGGGGATATTTGTGGCGAACGGGCCTCATCTAATTGCAGCATTGTATTCGCTTCATTATCTGCTTCACTTACAAGCACCTTGTTTCTTACCGGTTGATAAGCTCTTAACGATTGATCATCAGAAATACTGTAACGCTCGGGTTTTCTTATTTGAGTTACAGTTTCCCAGTTTGTGAGCGCGATCGATTCTTTCGATGTCAAGTTCAGTCGTTCCCATCTTCGGCGCATATATTCATCATTAGTGCGTACCTGCCCCGTTGTTTCGTTGGTATAAAACGATCGTACTTCCTCTATTTTTAGAAAATCTATCGTGTTTTCAGTAGATAAATGAGGGAAAAAAATTCGTCCGGTTATTAACGAGTCTTCTCCAGACACATAGGTTTCAGTACTCATTACTTCCACTGGCTCGCCACCCGAAATGGGTAATTCCAGCACCTGCGCAGACAGCTGAACATTCGACAAAGCAAACTCATCGTTTATGCTGAATTCTCCGGTCTTCTCTTGAATGCCAAAAAATCGACGATCGCCATACTTTGCTACTACCGGTGCTTCTGCGGCATCTAAAGGAACAACTACCGCACCAAAAACATCCACCAAATAATTTCCGTGCTCCGACGATACCAGCACTACTCTTTCAGAAACAGCGATTAAATCTACCTCCATCAAAAAAACTTCCATAAAAATATCCATCTGAGGCAAAGGAATAAATTCGACGGCTTCTGAGTTCAGATTAAAAATAACACCCTGCTCGAACTGGCGATGGTTATCGTAACAGCGTGTAGTTGTGACCTCACGATCGCATCGCTCGCAGGAAGACGGCGTTTTACTGCATGCCATTGCAATCAAAATAAAGGATGCGAAAAGAAAACGAGAACTCGGACTCATGCGGTTTTTTACGAATTACTAGAGTGATCAGTATACAACGTAAAACCACAAAAAAAGGCAACCCGTTTGGGTAATTACTTACCCATTCCCCTCCACCGGAGGGGCGTAAAATCTCACCGGAGATTTTACAGGGGTGGTTCATTCAATGTTAACGCTGCGGATAAATACCTTACTACACCATCCATATTCTGTAGCACCTCTTTTGCTCGGATGTGTATGACCTCTAATCCCAAACTCATTAAATATTCATCCCTTTTTTTATCGTACTCAACTTTTGAATCATGGCTGGAGCCATCAACTTCTACAACTACATTCAGATTCGTACAATAAAAATCCACGATGTAGTTACCAATAATTTTCTGGCGATCGAAATCTAGATCTGTAAATGGAGGTTTGTTCAAGGCCTTCCACAGTAATACTTCAGATAAATTCCCGGCTTTGCGTAACTCTCTTGCTCGAGTTTTCAGAGCCGGGTTAAATGGCAATGCAAAATAGTTCTTCGATGCCCGCTCATGTACAACATTTTCGAATTCACCACCCCGTCCACCTTTTGGTGGACACCCCTCCAGCGGAGGGGAATTTTTCTTCTTTTTCGTCATTCTATACCCCATTTATATCTTATCAATTAGTTCAAAAATCTTTTCAAAAGCAATAAGCTCGAACGAAGCTAAGTCTACTGCAAGATTTAGAGACTCTCTGCCAAAGCTCAGAGACTTAGATATCCAGCAAGGGACTATTAAAAACGTCCTAAACCCATTTCACCACATCTTAGTGGACACCCCTCCAGTGGAGGGGAATTTTTCTTCTTTTTCGTCATTCTATACCCCATTTATATCTTATCAATTAGTTCAAAATTTTTTTCAAAAGTAATAAGCTCGAACGAAGCTAAGTCTACTGCAAGATTTAGAGACTCTCTGCCAAAGCTCAGAGACTTAGATATTTGGCAAGGGACTACAAAAAATTTCTATACCTATTCCCCTCCACCGGAGGGGCGTAAAATCTCACCAGAGATTTTACAGGGGTGGTGAACGCAAAAAAGGCAACCCGTTTGGGCTGCCTTCTAATTGTTTTAAAGTGCTAAAGTGGTTTATTTAAAAAACACAGCATTACCTACCATTAGCTTTCCATTATGCCAGAAACCGCGGTAAAATGGATTGTCAATCATGTAAACAACTTCACCGCTTCCCATATTCTGGAAACCTAAACTCAGCGATTGTTCGAGGTTTTTTTGTGCCACAGCACCCACAAAACCACTACGGGGTGTTCCACTTTTTGCCACAGCCGCATTCCAGCCATTCTCGAGGTATTCGTAAGCAGTAGAACCCAACTTCAGCGACATATATTTATCGCCATAGCCAAACACTAACGGATTGGTGGTATCTAAATCGAGCTCGTACACCGATCCGGCATTAAAATTGGTGATGAAATCTCGTTCCGAGTTTCCATAAATACGCAGCTTTTCTTCCGGACCATCACCCGACTCATTTGCTCCAGACTTGATGCTTAAACCGAATCCATCTTGCCCGGCTAAAAATCTGTTTGCTCCTTCTACCGCAATCAGACGGCCACCACCGCGAATCCAGTCTTTCAAGTCATCCATTCCGCTTTCGCCAAAAACCCTACCATAGGAACCGGAAGGCATTATCAACACGTCCACATCGCTCCAATTCATATAAGCCAGGTCATCCGTATTAACAAGAGAAATAGGATAGGAAATCTGCTGATCGAAGAAATGCCAAATATGTCCCACCATGTTACTGCTGGTGCCTTCACCAGAAACTAGCACGACTTTCGGAGGATCAATTAATTGTACTGATGATGAACCGAAATCATTTCCTGAATCAACAAAACCGGTTGTTACGGCGTGTATTTCTCGGTTGTGAGCATCCGCCAACGTTTTTACGATGTCATCAAAACGTGCACCCATGGTATGATTTCCATTTCTGGTGATTACTAAGGTACCGGCAGCATAGTCTTTTCCATCAATGGAAAAAGGATTCATTGTGTAACGCGGACGAACACCTTCTTTTAAAAGAGCGGCTAGAAACTTCAGATCATCCAAAGAGTTCCACTTTGCAATGTAGGCATACGGGCGTTCGATCATTTCTGTATCTATTGGCATATTTTCCATTTCCACGGCTTTCGTAGCAATATCTCCGGTAAGCGCATACCCATCTACACCGTACGCATAGTGCATTTCCCATGCTGTGATGTCGTAGGTTACCGAATCTTCCAGTTCCGGCGAAGGTTCGAATAATACTCGCACCAAATTACCCATAGGTTGCTTGGTGGAAATCACGAAATCACCCTCTTCAACATTTACACGCCCAGTTTGTCCGGTGGCATAATCGAAGCCATTTACTCGGCTGTCTGAAGCTGCTGCTTGTACCTGAATGTTCTGGTCGATCAAATAACGCATCATCATGGCTACTTTATCCGGGTTGGAGCTCTTTTTTACTACAAACGTTTTGTATTCGCCACTTCCGTTATTTCTTACATCTGAGAAGAATTTCCCGAATTCCTGAACTACTCGATCCGCATTCATGGCTGTAACCTCCACAGTAGAAAGTCCTGATGTGCTGTGATGGATTAGACGATCTCGCAAAGTTAGCGTATCACCTTCGGCAGTTTCGATGGCTAATCCGGCTCGACTATGCCCGGCTTGTTCGTAGGTCATTCCGATAGCGCCGTTGAAGGTTGGCCAGGTATCGCCATAACTTGGGTAAAATAAATCGAAGCGTTCTTTGGTGAAGTACATCCAGCCTTCTTCGTCGAAATACTTCGCATTATTGCGCCCAATCATTGTTTGATACTCTTTTTGCCAATCGGTGATGGCCTTATGAAATGGCTTTGCTGCGGGAGCAAAATAATAGGGCGAATTGTAGCCTTGTTCGTGGAAATCTACATGCACATGAGGCATCCAATCGAAATAAATATCTTTTCTTTGTTGCGACTCCACCTGTGTTTGCCACGCCCAGTCGCGATTTAAATCAAAATGATAATGATTGGTACGTCCACCCGGCCAAGGCTCCATGTGCTCGCGGGAGATGGGATCGGCGTCGATAAAAGCACCGGTTACAGTTCGGTTCCAGTTTACATACTGATCCCTTCCATCGGGATTTACCATTGGATCGATAATTACTACTACATCATTGAGCCAGGCTGTTTTCTCGGTAACTAACTCATAAATCGTATGCATAGCCGCTTCGCTGGAAGAAGTTTCATTGCCATGCACATTGTAGCTCATCCATACAATGGCTTTGGTATTTTCGGTGGGTTCACCGGATTCTAAGCCAACCAGTTTTAAATTATTGGTCCTGATTTCCTCCAGATTTGCATGATTTTGGCGTGAGGTCACCACCACATGGGTAAGTTCACGACCTTCGTAGGTTGTTCCATAATCTTCAATCGCAACCATATCAGAATGCTCTGCAACGTGATGGAAATAGTTATACACCTTGTAATGAGGCGTCCATTGATCGCCCAGTTCGTATCCTAAAAATTCTGCCGGCGATTGCAATTGGGCGCTCACCGCACCCGAAAGGATGATTATCAGTAGAAACGTCCAGTTAGCTATTTTTCTCATAATTGTTGATCTACATTAGTTAGAGATTCATGTCAGAAAGGATGATCTAATCCAACAATTTTGAATCTTTCATTTTAAATTCTGGGTTATAGTAAGAGTTCTTTTGTGAATCCACCAATCTGATCATAACTTTTAAAATTATTTCTATGCCCAGTAATCTAGATGTAGCCGAAAAACTGAATCTCGTATTTCAATTGATGCAGCTTGCCGGCGAAAACCGCTTTAAGGCCATTGCTTTCGATAAAGCATCGCAAACGGTAAAAGGCCTCAGCGACGACATCAATGTATATATAGAAAACAAGAGTTTAACCGACATAAAAGGAATTGGGAAATCGATTGCTGAGGATATATACGCTTACGCAGAAACCGGTGAAATGCCCGTTTTGGAAGCTTTTAAAGAAAAAGTGCCGGTTGGATTAATTAAATGGCTGGATATTTCCGGATTGGGACCAAAAAATATTCTTAAGATTCATAAAGAGTTTGGGATTACAGAAATCGATGAGTTGAAAGGATTGATTGAATCCGGTGAACTAGCCAAATTATCAGGATTGGGCGGCAAATCGGCCGAGAAGATCAAAAAATCGATTGAATGGATGGAACAGTTCGGCGAGCGTTGCCGATTAGACGAAGCAACTTCCATTGCCGAAGATATTTTTGAAAGTCTGAAAGATCTGCAAGGCGTTCAACAAATTGAAGTAGCCGGCTCACTTCGTCGTGCAAAAGAAACCATTGGCGATATAGATATTTTAATAGCTTCAGATGAAGAACACATTCCCAATTTATTTGAGGTGTTTACAACTCACGAGCGGGTTACAGAAATTTTGGGGAAAGGCGAAACCAAGAGTTCGGTTCGTACTCGGGAAGGACGGCAGGTTGATCTTCGCATTGTAAAACCGGAGCACTTTGCGGCAGCGCTGATGTATTTTACAGGGAGCAAAGAGCACAATGTGGTGATGCGTTCAAGAGCTCGTGAACGAGGGATGAGCCTGAATGAATATGGGTTATACAAACTCACCGATTCAGGAGAAACCAATTTCGATGATGCTGTTCCCTTCGAATCTGAACAGGATATTTATGAGAAATTGGGGCTCAACTGGGTTCCACCCGAATTGCGGGAAGATCGTGGTGAATTTGAGATTTTTGAGAATCAGGTAGAACTACCCTTGGTTTCTGAAGTTGATATCAAAGGAGTGATTCATGCTCATAGTACATGGAGCGACGGTAAATTTTCTATTAAGGAAATGGCTGAAGCTTGTATCGAACGCGGATATGAATATCTTGGAATTACCGATCACTCTAAAACGGCTGCTTATGCGGGCGGACTTTCCATCGATCAGGTTAAAGCACAATGGGAGGAAATAGATCAATTGAATGAAACCTTCAATAAAGATGGAATAGACTTTGTAGTTCTAAAAGGCATTGAGAGTGATATTCTAGCAGACGGCAGTTTGGATTATCCTGATGAGATTTTGGAAGGTTTTGATTTTGTGATTGCAAGCGTGCATCAAACCTTGGATATGCCGCGCGATAAAATGATGGAGCGATTTCGAAACGCCATCAAGAATCCTTACACCCGAATTTTAGGCCACCCCACCGGGCGTTTGCTGCTAAAACGTGGTGGAAGCGACATCGATTTAAACGAATTGGTGGCGTTGGCTGCCGAACACAACACTGCCATAGAAATCAATGCTTCGCCGTGGCGATTGGACTTGGATTGGAGTTATGGAAATAAAGCAAAAGAAGTTGGCTTAATGACGAGTATCAATCCCGACGCCCACAGTATCGAAGGCATCGACGATATTCAGTACGGCGTTCGCATCGCTCGAAAAGGGAAATACGAAAAAGAGCGAGTACTGAACACGAAATCGGCAGCAGAAGTGATGGAGTTTTTTAGGGCGCGAAATTGAATAAACTAAGACTTGCTATACTAGGATTTCTTTATTTTATAACATTTCAAAGTGTTAATGCTCAAGAATTTTCAAGTTTGGACTTCTCATTTAGTACTGGAAAAACCTATTTGAATTCCGATCTTTATTCTGAAAATTGGTATATCAAGAGTAATTATGAACTCGCAGTTTTTACCCCATTTTATATAGGCAATATTGGGTTAAGCTATCATAAATTCGCTTATTACACTTTTAACAATGAAGCCGATATTAATGCACAACACTATATCGCATGGTTTAAATATCAAATTTCTTTTAATGCCTATTTTTATCTATTGCTTGGTGTTGGTACAGGTATTCTAAAAACTTATCTACTAGACGAAAGGTTTGAATATAATCCTGAAGAAAGGGAGCTTAGTTTAAATTACTCAATACAAATTAGTGCCAGATATTCAAGAGTATCAATATTGTATCATTCTACCGTTTTTAATTACTATCGGCAGTATAATTTAAATAGTTCGGTTGGTATCAGTTACTCTCTACCACTACCAAGAGTAGTTACGGAGCTTGTAAAGTGATATGAAAAAGTTCGCACTTACCCTACTTTATGTTTTTTTATTATGGGTTGAATCGTTTGCTCAAAACACTAAAAATATCAATACAATTTTTCATGGCTATTCTTTGCAGGAATATATTTACTGGAACGCAAATATTCCCTTCTCTTCTCATGACTTTAATAGTTTAACACCGCTGGCTGGTTCTTACTTTTCTGACGCTGAATCCCGAATAGTAGTTTTCATCAATGGGAATAAAATAGAAACTGATTATATGTCTCATGCTGACTTATTTTTTCCCAACTATTCATTGTCAGAGATTGATTCAATCAATGTTGACCTAAGATCATTAATCAAAAATGGAATCCCAACGCCTAATGGAAGTATTGAAATATTTCTAGAAGAAGTCTCAAATAATGCTAGGATTGAATATGGGTTAGTTAATCAAGTAAACGATCCAGGTCCATTAGAATCAACTACATTTAAGACACCAAATGTAGAGGCAATCGATCGAATAATAAACTACGGATTGACGTATCAAAGCAGTTTCGATATTAGAGTGGATTTAGAGAATCACTTGTACAGTCAATCGAATGCATTGGTATACGATCGTCATACAGAGTTTGATATGGTTGATCGAATAACTAACAACAGAACTTTAAGTTCATTTTATCAAGGAAATCAAAATCAGTACGTATTTTTAACTAAAACTATCGGATACAACAGTCTTGATCTTCACTATAGGCGAGGAAGATTTTTTCAAAATGTATTCTGGGATACAGCTCTGGGTAATGACCGTGTGAATACTTTTACTACTAATACATTCACGTTCACTTACAGTAATAAAAAGCTGAACTTTTTTAATGGATTCTCATTCACTTATCACAATACAGCAACAGATATACTAAAATCCTTCAACTACTACATTGATGGTACCCAAACTAGAAGTGTAGAAACGGTTGTAAGAAATTCATACAGTTGGTTTAACAGTTACTTAACAAGTAGCTTTATATTTAGAAGAGATACTTTCACTGCACCCAATTTAACAACGGCTTACAACGCATTTTCGTGGAATTTACATCTGAAAAATTTCTTGGGTACAGAAACACAATTTGTATTGGATTCGAGTTTTCAATCCGTACAGATTCGTAAATCGACTTTGTCAGTACGATACCTCCAATTTAATCCAATAGAGTACAGCCATTCTTTTAAGCTTGCTGATGATCGACTGTTTTTTGGTAAAACGAATCTCTATCCGCTGAATCCTCTAACTATACAATCAAATACCGACCTTTTAAATTATATCAACCTAAACCAAAAATATGTTCTAAACCGTAGTCCTTATTCTTTTAATCTATCTACAGACCTTAAGCATTATTTTAACTACATAGATTACTCTGTCACATATTTTCCTATTTCCGGTCAAACAAGTCACCAATCAGAATCTGAATATAAAAACCTTAAAGATATTACGGTTGCATATGCTAGTTTGAGGTACACACAGCTTTTTCGCTCGGTTCAACTTGAATCAAACATTAAGTTCTCAACACAGTTATTTGGAACTAACATCAAATCGAATAGGCGCCCCAACTTTTTGTTCAACCAAATTTTCAAATACAATCTTAACAAAAGCGCTGAAGTTGAATTGAGCTATAAATATTCATCCGTTCGAAGGTTTAACGAATATGAGTTCTTACAAGAATCAATAACTTGGCCACCTGTAAGAGTCCGCCCTTTTCATCAGCTAAATTTTACAACCAGATTAAGTTTTGTCAATCAACGCCTGCATGGAATAATATCCTTAAGGAATATTTTGAACAGTACGGAAAGCTATGACACCAATGGTGAATATTACAATATGAGTATTCATGTTGGTCTTTCAGCTTCAATCCAATGATTGATATAGATTCAGTTTGATATATAGCATATTTTCAAAGAAATGAAATCCAAATAATGCCAATGCGCTTTACTTTACTAGTTACTATAGTACTTATCATCAGCTGTACCTCTAACAACGACGGCCTGGGTCCCGAGAACACCATTACTACCGAAAGTGGATTGCAATATTATTACCTGAAAAAGGGGGATGGGCGAATGATCGAGAAAGGTTCGATTGCGAGCGTGCATCAAACCTTGGATATGCCGCGCGATAAAATGATGGAGCGATTTCGAAACGCTATCAAGAATCCTTACACCCGAATTTTAGGTCACCCCACCGGGCGTTTGCTGCTAAAGCGTGGAGGAAGCGACATCGACTTAAACGAATTGGTGGCCTTGGCCGCTGAACAAAACACTGCCATAGAAATCAATGCTTCGCCATGGCGATTGGACTTGGATTGGAGTTATGGAAACAAAGCGAAGGAAGTTGGCTTGATGACCTGCATCAATCCCGATGCCCACAGTATCGAAGGCATTGACGATATTCAGTACGGCGTTCGCATAGCTCGAAAAGGGAAATATGAAAAAGAGCGGGTATTGAATACGAAATCAGCGGATGAAGTACTGGAGTTTTTTAGGGCGAGATGAATCGACTAAAAGCATTACTAATTATTTCAATCCTTACTTTTTTGACCAAATCGTTAGTAGCGCAAACCTACGAAACCATAAGTTTTGGTTTAGAAACAGTAAATGCTACAAATGTTTCTACTGATTACAGAGATAATTGGGCATTCGAATCTCGTTTACTAAATGGATTTCATGTGTCAACTCCCATTTCCTTTGGTGAGATCAAGTTGAAATACGCTCGGTTTAATCAAGTCAATAAACTGGACAACCAAATTGATGTTTCTACCGCTGATATAACTCTGGAGTTCATATACCTAATTCAGATTGTTGATTTTATGAGTGTTGGAATAAGTCCATTAATTGGAGCTCAGGAAATCGTAGTTAATCAAGTAGATGGAAATAAAAGGGAACGTGAAGCAATATTAGGGAGCTCTTTAAAAATATATTTAAGAAAGAATCAGTTTACTCTTTTTTCCTCCTATTCCTATCAAACTGTCTTTTACTATGAGAGGCAAAAAATATCTTCAATAGCCTTTGGAGCCTCTTATTCATTTAAACTACCTAGAAAGATTACTGAATGGATCAATTGAGGTATTTGCTATTTCTACTGGTGGCAATTGTAGTTTTTCGCAGTAATCTGACAGCGCAGGAAAGAACTAATAATCTGTTTGGATATTCATTCAAAGAACATCACTATAATGAATTTTTGATTGGATTTGATAGCTACGATTTGCTCGACATTCAGCCATTATCATTCAGTCGTATTGAAAATGAACAACTAACCATTGATAGTTTACTATTTGATACAAATTGGCTGTTTAATCATCAGCTTTTCTACCCATCCGATTCTTATGGATCGAACAAAATGGACTTTAATCGATTCAATAATCGAACGACTATACATGTATTAAAAGAGTCAAATCTTCTGGTAAAAAAGTCATTATTCAACCAGGTAAACGATCCTGGATTAAATGTTTTAAGTGAAAATAGAACTCCAAACGTAGAATACGTAAAGAAAAGCGATCATCTTTCATTTAAATATAAAAACGGAATGCTTTTCTCACATTTCACATATGACGAAGTAGACTTCTCAAGAACTAATGCACTTGTATACGATCGAGTTGTAAATAATAGATTACTAGCACGAACAAAAAATTTTGAAAATGATCAGGAAGTTTATCAAAGAAGTAGAATGCAAAGTTTGATGCTACGAGCCGACTATCGTAGTAAATTATTTTCGATTAGCACGTTGATTAACTCATCGAATTCAGAAGCATTTATTTGGTATCCGAAGGCGGGCATTGATTTGCCGGTCAACATTGAAAAAAAACAGCTGAGTAATCGATTTACTATTGGAAAATTATTTGAACTGAAAACGTTAATCTCAGAAGACTATGCGGAAAGTTTATTGCCTTCAGTTAGCTATCCAATAGAGGTTAATTCAAAAAGAACACATCAAATATTATCTGCTCACATTTCAAAAAATATAACTTTGATGCCTTTTTATGTCATTCAAAAATGGAACGACACACTGCATTTGATAAGCAATTCAGAATCGGAATTCGGGGTAGATTCCAAAATAAATTATGATGAAAGCCTAGTTTTAAATCTATCCTATTCAAATTTAGACTTACATTTATCAAGTAAAGCTATATTCAATTCATTTAATCTATTATTCTCTCACAGAAACTATTCTAAGAAAAAAAATGGATTCAATATTACCACATTGAGTAGTGATTTAATTTTTGACCCTAATATTGCTGATAATTTCACCATTAATAATTCTTCCGACTTTATTTATCGGTATTCTAAAATCGGTTTAGTTTCGAATAATAAAACAGACTCCCCTCTACGTGTAATTCTGGATGTAAACTTTACCCATTTCTGGAATTATGTATACGAAAACGTTGAATACACTCATCAAGGTTATTCAAAGCCATATAAGCCAAGTTTTACCATCGAGGATTTAAAAAATTATGGAGTAACAGATCTTCTTATTAAAACTGAATACGATTGGAGTAATAACCTTAAATTAGAATTAAATCTTTCTTCAGAAATCATACTTTATGGCGGTAGATACGTAGAAAGATTAAATGAATCCCTCTATTCATTTCTTTTGCAGAAAAACCTTTATTACAAAGTATCTCAAAATAGTTCATTCATTTTGAATTACAGATATAGTCCTGCTAGATATATTCACTCGTTTACAACGATTTCTACTAGATGGCCACCACTTAGAATTAAACCTATACATCTTTTGAATTTTTCGTTTCAAACAAGTTTATTCAATGATTACTTAAATGTGGGGCTGACAATTCGAAACCTATTAAATTCTACAGAATCATTTAATACAAATGGGCAATATTACAACATGAGCATTATGGCCACCGCAACATTGAATATTCATTAAAAGAAGCTCTCAAAATTTAATACCATCCTTTCCAATGCGCTTT
The DNA here is from genome assembly GCA_965228545.1 of Balneolaceae bacterium. GTDB lineage: Bacteria > Bacteroidota > Rhodothermia > Balneolales > Balneolaceae > HXMU1420-13. Next base: position 2,379,026 of record OZ245822.1, on the reverse strand, counting down.
ACTTTACTAATTACCATCGCACTATTAATGAGCTGCACTTCAAGTAACAATGACGGCCTGGGCCCCGAGAACACTATCACCACCGAAAGTGGATTGCAATATTATTACCTGAAAAAGGGGGATGGGCGAATGATCGAAAAAGGTTCGATTGTAGAAACAAAATTAAGTCTGTTGGTTGAAGATGAGCTGATCTGGACATCTTATGAAGCTGAAGATTCGTTATTTACCTTCATTGCCGGGGTTTCGGGAGTAATTGATGGCTTTGAAGAAATGGCATTTTTGATGCGCGAAGGGGATAATGTGGTAGCTATGCTTCCTTACGACATTGCTTATGGGGAAGATGGTGCCGGCGATGATATCCCTCCTTATGCTACATTGGTGTATGATCGCTATGAAATTGTTTTGGTTTCGGAGCCTAAAAAAGTGCTTGCAGACACGTTAACGATCGCATTTAGTGAAGCAGGTACTGAAGGAGTTCGAGAAGCTTATGAAAGCATAATAGATTCTGAATTATCTGATCAATATCACACCGATCTAGACTTGCTACAGCCTATGTTTGGCGAAATGAGAGAAAACAAACAATTCGATGAGCTTTTTACTTTGGCAGAATATTTCTCAACCAAAGCTACCTCCGATTTCTATAAAGCATTGATGGGGTATTATCAAGTAGTTGCCTTGGAAGAACAAGATAAATTCGATCAGGCGATACAACTTACGAATCAATACTTAGGCGTCTACCCCGATGATCAGTGGTTTCAAGCTCGGTTAGTACAATTGCAGGAAGCGAAAGCGAATGCTGATTGAGTGATTTCTTTCATTGTTAATGGTTAATCGTTATTTGAGAAGATGAGTCCACGAATAACCATTAACAAATAACTATCAACTTTACCCTATCAACCAAGCAATTCCATTCCCTCAAGTTGTGCAGCTTTTTTATCAAAGGTGAGGGTTCGAAAACCATACGAGGAATTTGTTGCATTGATTAAACAATCAACGAATCCTACATTAGTTTGCACATAGTCACTTAACGCATTATTAACTATTTCGGCATTAAAAAAATGTAGACCTTCAGAGTCAAGTAGCGCATCTAAGGCAGCGATAAATGAATTTTTTGGATATCCATATACATTAGTTAATACCCAGAATAATTCCGATAGTACTACTGAGTTTATGTACAGCGATTCCCCATCTCGAATTAAATCTCTAACCATTTCTGCCTGAATCGGAACATCTTTTACCAACAATCGCACGAGTAAGTTTGTATCCGCAGCAATCATCTTTTTTTATATTTATTCCGAAAATATTCTGCAACACCTTCATCCATTTCTTCAACAGTTAAAGCCTCTTGGTTTTCTCGATATAATATTCCGAAAGCTTCATCTATTTTCCGTTTGTTAGATGGTATAGATATTATTCTTCCATTTTGGACGTCAAAAGTCAACACATCCCCAGCTTTTAGATTTAACTCATCTCTTATTTTTTTAGGGATGGTGATTTGCCCCTTCGACGTTAAAGTTGCACTTGGCATGATAACTCTCCTTACTTTTCTTACCTGATGTAAGGAAGTTGTTCAATTTCGAATCGGAAAGCAAAGGTTTATTTGCCACAAAAGCACTGAAGCACGAACTATGAATGGTTGCTTTTGAACTCTTATCGAATGAATTAGATTGCCGTCCTTGTCAAGTGTTATTCCAAATTGGCTGTGATTTGAACTCTTTTCGAGATGAATTAGATTGCGGTTTATATTTAATGTTTCAACTGAAACGCTGTGATTTGAACTCTTTTCGAGATGAATTAGATTGAGTATCAGCCGATTAACACTTTCCGGGGAGCTGTGATTTGAACTCTTTTCGAGATGAATTAGATTCGGTATAAAAATAGGTAGCAATCATTGGTTGCTGTGATTTGAACTCTTTTCGAGATGAATTAGATTTGTCGCACCGTATTATCTATGCGTGTATAAGCTGTGATTTGAACTCTTTTCGAGATGAATTAGATTTAAAATTCTGAAGTATCACATCCCAATTATGCTGTGATTTGAACTCTTTTCGAGATGAATTAGATTAATAATTGCAGAGCAGTACGACGCAGATGGGCTGTGATTTGAACTCTTTTCGAGATGAATTAGATTACAATTTGTTGATTAACTACTACCTGATTAGCTGTGATTTGAACTCTTTTCGAGATGAATTAGATTGGTAAAGAGGATACACTCTCTCACTGATTTGCTGTGATTTGAACTCTTTTCGAGATGAATTAGATTAATTGAGTAGTTGGGGAATCCATCGAGCGAGCTGTGATTTGAACTCTTTTCGAGATGAATTAGATTAGTAGTTTATCATAACCAGAGTTCGGATAAGCTGTGATTTGAACTCTTTTCGAGATGAATTAGATTAGACCTGAAACTACATCGGACGCACGAACTGCTGTGATTTGAACTCTTTTCGAGATGAATTAGATTAACTATTAAAAAGTGCCGGGACTCGAGATCGCTGTGATTTGAACTCTTTTCGAGATGAATTAGATTTCGTAAAATTCGCCTATCATCAATCCCTTGCTGTGATTTGAACTCTTTTCGAGATGAATTAGATTCTGTATGAGGAGGTAGAATCATGATGAACCGCTGTGATTTGAACTCTTTTCGAGATGAATTAGATTATGATTCCTGCGTTGAGGTTAATCTGATGTGCTGTGATTTGAACTCTTTTCGAGATGAATTAGATTAATTATTTTCAACCTCATCAATAGCCAGTTGCTGTGATTTGAACTCTTTTCGAGATGAATTAGATTCTCCTTTCTCCAACATCTCCATCACATCAAGCTGTGATTTGAACTCTTTTCGAGATGAATTAGATTTCGCCACGTTTGGGAAAAAGCGAATGGTCCGCTGTGATTTGAACTCTTTTCGAGATGAATTAGATTTCGCAATTACCGGTGTGCTACGATGAATATGCTGTGATTTGAACTCTTTTCGAGATGAATTAGATTTTCGATTTACGATCCGGCCACCGGCGACGGCTGTGATTTGAACTCTTTTCGAGATGAATTAGATTCAAACGAGGAACCCTTATGGCTACTGAATAGCTGTGATTTGAACTCTTTTCGAGATGAATTAGATTCAAACGAGGAACCCTTATGGCTACTGAATAGCTGTGATTTGAACTCTTTTCGAGATGAATTAGATTAAAGTCTTCGGCCTGTTGCGCGCTCAGCTGGCTGTGATTTGAACTCTTTTCGAGATGAATTAGATTAGATTTAGAGGCAGATGGGTTAACTACTTCGCTGTGATTTGAACTCTTTTCGAGATGAATTAGATTTTTCTTCATCCTAAATAGTTCTTCGCTCATGCTGTGATTTGAACTCTTTTCGAGATGAATTAGATTGCGCTGCAAGAAGTGCAGGTCGATTTTTCGGCTGTGATTTGAACTCTTTTCGAGATGAATTAGATTTTTCTTCATCCTAAATAGTTCTTCGCTCATGCTGTGATTTGAACTCTTTTCGAGATGAATTAGATTGCGCTGCAAGAAGTGCAGGTCGATTTTTCGGCTGTGATTTGAACTCTTTTCGAGATGAATTAGATTTTATGAGAAAGAGGAAGTATGGCGCAAAGCGCTGTGATTTGAACTCTTTTCGAGATGAATTAGATTCGAATCTCTTTCTCGTACAGTGCCAGATCTGCTGTGATTTGAACTCTTTTCGAGATGAATTAGATTTTTCAAAGCGGCACCCATCAGTTCAACCTCGCTGTGATTTGAACTCTTTTCGAGATGAATTAGATTGTTTTGATCCCCTCTGAGTTGCACGATCAGGCTGTGATTTGAACTCTTTTCGAGATGAATTAGATTATTTGTGCTTCCAAATTCGATGAATCGCTTGCTGTGATTTGAACTCTTTTCGAGATGAATTAGATTTGAATGGTTTCCCATCCTTTCAAGTATTCGCTGTGATTTGAACTCTTTTCGAGATGAATTAGATTTTACATATTTCATCTTGACATACTGGAGCTGCTGTGATTTGAACTCTTTTCGAGATGAATTAGATTAAGTATTTCATTTGCTTCATCCATCAAGCCGCTGTGATTTGAACTCTTTTCGAGATGAATTAGATTAAATCGGGGCTAATAGGAAGCAGAACCTACGCTGTGATTTGAACTCTTTTCGAGATGAATTAGATTTAAGGTTTTTCAAACGGACTCGGATAACCCGCTGTGATTTGAACTCTTTTCGAGATGAATTAGATTGAGGTTCACAGCCAACAAGTGTTCCAACAGGCTGTGATTTGAACTCTTTTCGAGATGAATTAGATTTCACCCAGATTTTACTCCAAATCTTAATTGGCTGTGATTTGAACTCTTTTCGAGATGAATTAGATTATCGTACTTGTGAACGGCAAGCCAATGAAAGCTGTGATTTGAACTCTTTTCGAGATGAATTAGATTCTTGTTTAAATACTTCTTGTGGCCGAGATGGCTGTGATTTGAACTCTTTTCGAGATGAATTAGATTAGGTAGCCTAATGCCCCGCGCAGGTTTTATGCTGTGATTTGAACTCTTTTCGAGATGAATTAGATTCAACACTTCGGAATTGTCAAGGGCGCAATGCTGTGATTTGAACTCTTTTCGAGATGAATTAGATTTCCCCAAGTCCATTTATGGGTAATAGTGTAGCTGTGATTTGAACTCTTTTCGAGATGAATTAGATTTAAAATGATTGAAGCATACAAGGTTAACCAGCTGTGATTTGAACTCTTTTCGAGATGAATTAGATTGAAACAGTTTGTACAGAGTAATCAAAATAAGCTGTGATTTGAACTCTTTTCGAGATGAATTAGATTTCCGTTCAGTTCGATAGGTTCGTGATTTCTGCTGTGATTTGAACTCTTTTCGAGATGAATTAGATTCTTGGGTCTTGTGGTGTACCCTCACCTTCGCTGTGATTTGAACTCTTTTCGAGATGAATTAGATTAGGTTCTGTTCAAGTAGTTGTACCCCAGCTACTTGTTCAGTTCCAAGTCGTAAAAAACTAAAACATTTGAAGTTGCTTGGGTGCATTTTCAGTGGGTTTTCTTCGCCTTCCGCGAAAAATTTTCATGTTGCCAAACTGCTTATCGGTGATTCTAATAATGCGAACCTCTCCGTCTGGTGGCAATATCTTTTTTACACGTCGCTCATGTACATCGGCATTTTCTCGGCTCGGGCAGTGGCGCATATACACCGAGAGTTGCATCATGGTAAATCCATCTTTTTTAATTCGCTTTCTAAAATCATTCGCTTCTTTTCTTGCCGCTTTAGTATCTACCGGTAAATCGAACATTACAACCATCCACATAGTTTTCATCCCCCCGAAAATGTAACTCTTAGCCCCCATTTCTACACCAATTTTGGAAATGCAATTTGTTGACGTTCTTTTAGGTAACAACTTACCAATGAACTTGCCATAAGATGTAAACTTTCCATGAGTGGATATTTCATCTCATCGACTAATACATTTGCTGTCAATAATTCTAATAATGGCTTTTTCGTCTCTTTAGTAACTTCAATTTCTAGTGATTGACATGCCACATATTGGTCATATACCACTGAGTCCACCAAAGGCCGGAAAGGTTCCATCAAGTCGTCTGCAAGGCAATAAGGATTATATTGATTATGATGATGCAAGCCCATTGAAGGATGTAAACCTGCAGCTGTAATACTACGTGCTACAGCTGCACGAATAATCGCATATCCATAATTCAAGAGAGCGTTAACGTCATTTAGTTTATAATTCCTTTTGAACTCAGTCTCGCTGAAAAGTGCCTTCCAATATTTTTTTGCTGCTCTTGCTTCAACATTGGTTGAGTCCCCTGATTTAACTTTTTTTATTAAGTGCTTTAATCCATCATCATTGCCGTGCTTGAGAACAAGTATGTCAGATTGAACTTTAATTTTTTCTCTAACAACCTGCTGCCAAAGTCTTTTTTTTAATGGCTTTTTAACCTCTGCTTGTACTTGTAACCGAGCTTGGTGCAATTGATTATCCTCGAAAGGAAGTAGCAAACCCTCTGGCATATGTTGCCTATTACAAAACAAAACTGCTACATTATTTTCTAATAATTCATACATCAATTGATGGGTATAACTGATTGCCGGATTAGAAAGAACCAGTAAACCCATATCTTCAACAGGAATTGAGTGGGTTTCTCCATTTTTCTTTAACACCATCTGTTTATGCTTAATGGATAAATGAATTGGCCCACTTGATATTTCAATTGTTCGCTTAATCATTTACTGGAAATACTTCTCCAACTGGTGATATACTGACTTTTTCTATGTTTAATTTTGAGGCTGTAACTCTGAGTGAATGTTGCTCTTTTGTTGAGTTGATCTTCTGCATTTTCACTCTTTTATCAGACTCAATACCCTTTACTGTATAAAGTTGTCCATCATCCAAATTTAATAATGTATCTTTTTTACAAATCCAGTACTTATATGTATGATCATGTTGCCTATAAGTTCTATCTATTATTGGCTCCCCGTCTTTTAACCTTCTTGCAGCTTCCAATGCTGGTACTACAAAGCCAACTTGTTTTGGGTTTCCTTTCTTATCTACTGTTTCATAAATAGCTATATGATGGTTATTTCCATATTTCGCATGTTTAAACAATTTACCTGACTCATCTTCAAATGAATGCATAATTTTTGGGGGCTTATCCATCAACAACCGAACTTTTCGAATCGGAACGTTTGCCTTTTCAGATTCAATATAAGGTGGTTCTTTTTCAAAGCTTTTAATTGCTTCATCTTGCTTCATTCCTTCATCGACCTTTTTCTGAATTGCTTCATTAATAATGGCCCTAATTCTTGAATCTCTAATCTTGATTAAATCCATATTTTTTAATTCATGGACTGGTTTTCGAACTACCATTTTAACTTTATTTCTTGGTGCTTTCTCCCTGGTTAAGCCATAAAAAGTTTCCTCGTGCAATGCACCGGTAATTTTTCGATTTACACGATGTGATACCGTAATGTCATTAATCGAATGTTCTACGTCTTTTCTAAAACTCGACCATGGATGACTGAGCCAAATTCTTCCATCCATTCTTTTTTTCAATTCTTCATATTGTTCTCGGCCTGTTTCTTCTAAAGTTTTCCACTCGTCTTCACCTAGCTTTTTATTTTCATCACTCAATCTTTTTAACATAGATCTAGTTGTCAAGGCAACAACTATTGCATCCACTGCATGATGGCGATGATCATCACGACTTTTCATCTCCTCATTTTCTGGATTTAAGACACTATTTAACCCCCATACATGTCGAAGTAGTGATGTTGTTTGTCCCTTTACTACTTCCACATCTTTACATGCTAGTTGCTTCAAATACGAGCTTGCCTCTTTGCTGATATATCTAGTGTCGTTTAATTGTCGACTTATGAAGTTGGATTGATCAACCGATTTTTGAATAAATTTCTTTCTTTTATTATAGGGGAGTTCTCGAATCTGTTGTAGTAAATCGTCCTCTTTAATAAGCCCTGCCTGCACACATTCCCATGGTGTTCGATTCCCTTTTTTACGATTGAAATCGGCGTCGCATAATGTCTTATTTGCAAAAGAATCGTCTAATGATCTGCTGAATGGTATAATATGTTCAACTTGAAACTCACCAAAATTAAATGATTCAGCAGGGATAGACTTATTTGTATATGGACACGTTCGATTACATTCATTCCAAAGATTGTACCAGAGAATATCATTAAAGGTTGGCTCTTGACGATTAAAAGGTGCTTTTTTCAATGCTTCGCGTGCTTTTTGATTTCTCTTTTCAAGATCACGCATTTTTTTATTCATCTTTTGCCTTCGATCATAGCCAGCTTTAATATCTCGTGTTAGCTCAACTCGAATAATATCCGGCATTCCATACACTCTGATAATTCCATTGATTACTTTTCGAAGCTCAATGAGTGCATGATACACTACCGAGTTTTTTATTTCTGGAGGCATAGGCAGCTTGGTAAGATTACCTTGCTTTTTTTCGAAGAGGTCGTATCCTGCCTCCTTTATGGCTGTGCTTTCTTCTTGACCTTCTCTTAATAGAGGAAGTATTTTTTTTATAGCCTTTTCTGAAAAGCTCCCATAATCACTCTCTAAACGTAAATGGCTTAGAGTCTTCGCTTGCTCATCACTTCTTCCCCATTCATTTTTAGCTTTTTCATATACTTTTTGTGGATCATCAAAATGAATTAATACATAGACAATATAATCCTGCAATTCTCTTTCGAGTGTAAACCAATCGTCGCCAAATGCTTTAGGTTTCGATAACCTATGATTAGTAGTATTTCCTCTAAGATTCTTACGATCTCCTCTTTCTAGATTAAATTTGACATTCGAATTTGCAATCACATTATTTTTAATCAACACAGTTTTTAACGCACCAAATGTTGCATCAGAACGCTTGTTTAAAAATGCAAACAACTTCTCTATATCATCTTGTTTTAATGTAATGGGCAACCCATTTTCGTCAGCAAGAGTGAGATTATTAAGTTCTTTTCTAATTCGAAATTCTTGAAAAAGTAAATGTGCCTTTGGAATTCGTTTCTTGTTTTTCTCTAATGGACACTTACCAATCAGATGAGCTTGGCTCTTCATTTTCCTTTGAAAGAATATCGTATCAAACAGTTCATTTTTTAATTCTTCGGTTAAAACTGTTGGATAATGCTTTTTCTGCGCCTCCCATAGAAACTTAAATTCCGAAATGAACATGTCACGATGGGTGTAATTATTTCGAATCCTCCAATCATCATCATTAGGTGTTTTATTTTCATCATGATGATTTCCAGAAATTTTGAAGCAGTACTCACCATAGGTTCTTGCGTCGTACTGCATCATTAATTCATTAATCTTTTTTATTCCTTGGCTTACAGCTCCATCCTTATCTTCACCATCTTTTCGATTACTCTTATATCCTCGATGCTGATTTAAGTGATATAATGCTCGTCCAAATTCAGCAAGACTTACTTTATTATCTAATGCACTTGCTCGAATTTGATAAGGATCTAGCGAAATCCATTTTTCTGAATCTTCCCTTTTTGGTGCAAGATCATTTTTAAATAATAGATTGTACAATTTTTGCTTACGTCTTGACCTTCTATCTCTTTGCCTTCTTACAGATCTTTTAGTTCCTCGATCAGATTTTGCAGATTCACCAGGTGCCGCTAGTGCTCTTTCGCTATTTGATTGAAATATTCTAACACCGCTTTTTAAGATTTGTCCACCATCATCGAATTGTTCAATTAAAGACCAACCAATCGATGCGACACCTAAATCAAGACCTAATATCTTAGTCATTTTCCCCGAATTTGATTTTTAATTTAAATGCAATACCTTTGAGTAATTCATCTCGAAAAGAGTCTTTTCACATCAAAGATGTCATTGAGACTCTGCCGGCTCTGCTCAAATGAGTATCCTTATACCCCGCTTCTGTGGGGTTTTTTATTTATAGAGGGCAAACTATTCAAAAAGAAGAAAATATCAAATCAAATATACACTCAAAGTGTTAATTCTTATAAAGCTTAGTAGAAGATCAGATTTTTAGTTTACTCCTCCCCTTTATACTCAATCTGATTCCCAAGCAAATACCCATAAGGTTTTAACTCTTCGATTTCGGTGAAAATAACTCGAAGAATACCGATGAGCGGTACAAATAAAATCATCCCCGAAATCCCCCAAATTTCGCCACCAATAATTAATGCCAGCATCGCCATAAATGGGTTGATTGCAACTTTGGAGCCTACAATTCGAGGCGAGATGAAGTTTCCTTCCAGAAATTGTACTGTACCAAATACGGCAAGGACCAAAACCGGCGTAATTAGCGAATCACCCAATAAAAAAGCGAAAAGTAATGGTGGAAGTGCTCCAATGATAATTCCGATGTAGGGGATAATTGCCATCAGCGAAGCAAATACCCCAAAGAAAATGGCGTGCTCAAGTCCTACAATCATTAATCCGGTAGTGTTTAACACGGCAAGAATTCCAATTACGGTAAGTAGACCAACCAGGTAATTTTGGGTTACATCCTGAACGTTATCTAATACTTCGTCAATCTTATTTACTCCATCCTTGCGCTCAAACAATTTCCTGAAGAAGGTTTGATACATTTCTTTGTAGTACAACATAAAAAACACAAAAATGGGCAAGAGCGACATCAACGTAAAAGTGCTGGTGGTAGCTCCAAGAATGGAACTCACGTAACTTCCGCTTCGATCGATGAGATTACTTAATCCCTGTTCTAAGTAGTTAGTGCGTTGCTCTTCGGATAAGCCAACGGTTTCTTCCAAAAACTGAATGCCATTACTGGTTACGGTTTTGAGCCGCTCGGTAACCTCGGGTACGCGTTCAGCAAACTGAACAAATTGCGCAGAAATTAAGGTGATTACCCCTGCAAACACTATAAGCACCATCAGCATAGTAATTATAATGCTGAATGCCCGGCCCATTTTCCAGCTTTCTAACTTTTCTACAATCGGGTTTAGCAGCATCGATAAAAATGCCGCGAATGCAAGTGGCATAAGTATAAATTTGCCGTAGCTTAATATTACAAACAGCAAAGAAAGTCCGGCAAGGGTAACTGATGCTTTTAACCAAAAAGGATATTCTTTTTTTGTTTTTACTTGATGATGCCTCATTCCAATACTCGTACGTAAAGATTAAATTTTGCTCTGTTTAGCTCTTGTTCATCGCCCAACATTCCAGAAAGCGAATCTATTACAATGCGTAAAGATAACCACTCATTTCTACTTTCAAAGGTCATTTCAGCTACGGGTATTTCTTTGTAGCTATTTGCGTGACTCACCTTATACCCAAATACTTCTATTTGTTCTAATAGATCAATCATTAACTCGCTTTCTTCTACTCCTTGCAGCGCTACTGAAATTTGGAATTCTTTCGGATTGAATTGCACACCCAGAAGATCCTTTCCAAGTTCGAAGGTATGCTGTACATCTACAACATTTACCGAAATTTGTTGGATGTGGTAATCGTAGTTGCCGATATTTTGTTGCACCCCTGCTTCGGTACTAAACTCAAAGTAAATACTTTGATTCAACGTTTCTTCCGTAACCCATTCATCGGTTAATTCAACATTTAATGACGCAAGTAAGGTGGCTGCATCGTTAAGTCCCGGTTCATAATACCCCATTCGTTTTTGAAAGCTGGAATCATCAATTATCGTACTGATTGGAGTTTCGAAGTACGGTTGAAACACCTCAATGCCATGATGATCAGAGACATAGGTTACGATGGAGCTTAATTCTTTACGCGATTCAAGTGCTAATTCTTCATCGGTTGGCGCTGCAGTTCCTGATTCTGAAATCATCGATTGATCTCTTAAGAGTTCTTCAAAGCGATTAAGTTGACTACTTTCTGATACCGAAAAAGCACTAAAAGGACCAAAAGCGGCACCTAAAGTAATGATGCAGAGTGATACGGGAATCACCTTATTGCTTTTTGTTTTGCTGAGCATAAAATACACCACCATGATCGAAAGCCATACACCTAGCGTTGCTACAATAAAGCGGTTGATGGTTACACCATAATCGTCGATGCGTACCCAAATCGAAAAAAGAAACAATAAGACAAGTGGAATCAATGCCCGATAATATCCGGTAGAAAACCACTTAATCCATTTTTTGTCGGAGTCTTCTTTTACGGGATGCAGAAGTAACAGCGAAAGTATGCCTACGATTGAAAAGCTGAGCACCAAATAGGTTACCCAACCATTCGGCAATTCCCACTCTATCATTATTTTTGCCATATACGCGTACAAAATGAATATATAGGCCGAAACTAGTGGAATGAGTACAAACTGCACAAATACTCTTAATCCTTTGGGGTATTCTATAGCATTCGTTTGAATCGTGTTGGCATCCGGTACACCTGCAAGAAAAAACCAGGTATTGAAAATTCCGGCGAGTATAAAAAACATGGATAAATAGGTGCGTTCATCGATATCGAAACCTAATAAAACATCCAAAGCAATTAGCGCCACCGAAAGCCCCACGTAGAGTACACCGGAATAAATCCCCGAGAGCAAAAAGCGCAGAAAAATGGTTTTATTATACTCCCAAAACTGATCTTCCGAGCCTATTGAGATGAAAGGTGCAAAGGCTGCGAATAAGTGCGAGATTACAAATAGCATTGCCAATCGATACCAATCTAGATAGGCCCCATCCGTCAAATCGTCTTTTAAAACGGCAAAATAGACGATCAGCACAATGAGTGAAGTGAGTGTAAAAAGAACCCGAACTAAGTTACTCCATGGTTGTTGTTCGGCAAAAATGGTAGAAGCATACATCCACGATATTCCTAAAAATCCAACAAACATCATTTTGAATATTTGTGGATGAGCTGCTTGCACATCATACGATTGATAGAAGTACCAAACCGCAGCACTGGAAGCCACTACTGCACATAAAATTACGAACGGAAATCGGGAAAGTGTTTTATAAGCCTCAGCGGCAAGGTGTTGAATGGAGGGGAGCGATAGTTTCATAGCTTTTAGTTAATGCACCCCATTAAGTTAGCACAAAAACACAGCCTTTCAACTGCCTCAAGGCTCTAAATCGTAATTAATCCGGTTTATTTCGTTGCCAAGAGAATCATACTCTATCCAAATGCCGGCTTCATCCCAATTCCGAAATTGCCCTACGGCTCGTAACTGACCGTTTGGATACCAACGCTTAACCGGACCATTTCCACTCACACCACGCGGGCGAAAATAACTTGGAGTACCATCCGGGTAATAAGATCGGCTCATTGAGTCTTCGCGGATGGTGTAGTAATCCATTTCGCCATTTATAGTAAAGTACGTGGTTATACTGTCTTCTTGAATCTCACGTGGTTTTTGTGTGGATGGATTGTAGTGCACATGCTGGTCGGCGTTCCAGGCAATCGAACGGGATCCATCCGAATTCCAAACTATTCCGGATTGTTCGACAAAATTTGCATCCATCCCTAAGGTGCGGTTCGGGTGCCAATAACGCAGCCGCTGAATGTATCCATCCTTAAAAATAGCTTCGATGTTGTATATACCCCAGTGAAAGGTTCGAATAAACCCACTGTATGGACTTCCATCCTTGCGATAGCTGAGTATAAGCGATTGGTCCAGAATTTCGTAGGTATTTGATCCATTGTCCGACTGATTGGTGATGAAAAATCGTGTAGGTACAGGATTTCCATCTTGAGTTCTAAAAATCAGTTCAGGGTAACCATCTAAAAAATAATGATCCGGTTCGGGTTGATGAACACAGCTCATCAACCCGATTACCAAAATAAAAAAGCTGGAAAAGAAAGGCTTATTGTTCGTAAGTGTAGCCGTAGGTTTGCTCAATGTCTGTTTTATCCATGGTTTCAACGCGTACCGTCATTGGTATATCATCTAACGGACGATCTCCCGCTCCCGTTTCCTCAACAGCAATACTATCGATGATATCGAGCCCAAGAATCACTTCGCCAAACACGGTATAGTTTCCGTCTAAAAATGGTGCGCCGCCAATATCGTTGTATAAGTCAACTTGGGTAGGAGTGTATGTAGTAGGGACAAATCCTTCGGTTGCAATCGGCTCAATTTCTGTGATAGCCGCTTCTACGCTATCTACCATATTCGATTGCATGAAGTTTTGCAGCTTGGATAATAGCTCTTGTCGCTCCGGAGCTTGCACATATTTGCGGATCATATCTTGGCGGGCAAGTTCGTTGCGTTGTGCCTGCATCTGATCGAGTTCCATACTTTGCACCGGGCGCCCATGCACAATGTAAAATTGAGAGCCACTACTTCTGCGCTCCGGATTCTGCTGATCACCTAATCGAGCTGCAGCAATAGCACCTTTTTTGTGAATGAGTTGATTATCAAACTCAGCTTCGAGGGTATAACCGGGACCGCCTTGTCCGTCGTTAGTTGGATTATCGTCTTTAGAATTTGGATCGCCACCTTGAATCATAAAACCTTGTATAACACGGTGAAAGGTAGTGCTATCGTAAAAGCCTTCGTTGGCTAGTTTTATAAAATTCTCTTTATGAATAGGAGTTTGATCGTATAAAAGTATGTGCATTTCGCCAAACTCGGTGGTAATAATTGCTATATCGTCTTGCTTGGTGGTATCACCTTCGCTGCTACACGAGATAAACAGGAATACAGAAACAGCAAGCAATAAAAGTTTTTTCATCAGAGGTTCATTTAATTTTCATGTAAATTTAGGATGCTAAACTTACGAAAAGAACCACACACTTAAACCCGCTTTTCACATGCATATCGATCATATAGGAATTGCCGTTGCCGACCTTGAAGCCGCTATAAAAACGTACGAAACCATCCTGAACAGCCCGTGCACCAAGCGCGAAGTTGTAGAAAGTGAAAAAGTAGAAACGGCCTTCTTTCAAACCGGCGAATCTAAAGTAGAATTACTAGGCGCAACCAGCGAAGATTCTGTAATCGCGAAGTATGTTACCAAAAAAGGGCAGGGGCTGCATCATGTTGCTTTCGAAGTGGAAGATATTTATGCTGAACTTGATCGCTTGCGTGATGAAGGCTTCACTATTTTGAATGAACAACCGAAAGATGGTGCCGACAATAAGTTGGTGGCGTTCGTCCATCCGAAAGACAATGCCGGGGTGTTGGTAGAACTGTGCCAGAGTAAGAAGTAATCTAATTTTATAGCTTTTTGCACAATTTTGGGACCAACTGCATGTAGTGCCTAGACTTTTTTATTTATGGAAACCTTTGCAGGTTTCTTATACTCAGCAAAAAAAGAATTACATGTATAAGAAAGCTGGTTTAGCGCCGGGCACATTACTTTACACCGGAGATCATACCGAAACACCGGTCGAGATTAGTGCAATTCAATACAATCCGGAGTCGCTGGTTGAGGAAGCCATACCAAATCATGAGGGCGTATACTCGGCGATTCGGGGCGATAAAGTAAATTGGTTTACCTTATCGGGATTACATAATTCTGAGGTAATTTCAAGTATTGGCACCCAATTTTCGATCAATAATCTAGCCTTAGAAGATGCCCTAAATACCAGCGAATTACCGAAAACTGAAGAGTTTGAGCATCAGCTGTTCATCACGTTAAAGATGATTCGCATGCAAGACGACGAAATCGAAACCGAGCACATGAGTTTGGTATTAGGCGATCGCTACCTACTTGTTTTGCAGGAAAAGCCCGGCGATGTATTTGATGGTGTTCGAAACAGGCTTCGTATTTCTTATGGAAAATTCAGATCCCGAGGCCATGACTATTTACTCTATGCTTTGCTCGATGCCGTGGTAGATAACTACTTTTTGGTGCTCGATGAGTTCACCACAGAAATTGATCAGCTTGAGGAGAAAATATTTAATAATAATAGTAAAGATATTCTAAACGACATCAATTGGCTGAAAAAAGAACTCATTCAGTTACGTAAATATATGGTTCCGTTAGATCTGGCTATTCAACACATTACCAAGCATGAATCAGTATTTATAAGTGATGAGATTTCGCACTTTTATGAAGATCTGAAAAATCACTTAAATCAGATTGTGGGCCAATTAAACGATCACCGTGATGCCTTAAAGACCTTAACCGATTTACACATTTCGCTACTTAGTAACGAAATGAATCAGGTGATGAAGGTGCTCACTATTGTAGCTGCGATTTTCATTCCTCTTACCTTTTTAGCCGGAATTTATGGTATGAATTTCCAGCATATGCCGGAACTTCAATATCCATGGGCATATCCAACGTTATTAGGTGTAATGCTGGTTACAACAATAGGATTAGTCGCTTTTTTTAAACATAGAAAGTGGTTATAAACAAGCATGAGTACAAACTTTTATGCCTCTCTGCCAAGTTTAGAAGATTTCCATTACATAACAGAACCGGAATCATACCACAAAATACCTAATAACTGGTTTGTAGTACTTTCGGATGTAGTTGGTAGCCGGGAAGCTATTAAAGCCGGAAAATATAAAGAGGTAAATACCATTGGCGCCTCCTGTATTGTTGCCACCATTAATGCCTTAGATACAATTGAAGTTCCCTACGTTTTTGGTGGGGATGGAGCAAGTATTTGCGTTCCGCCTGAATATCTTGAGCGAACCAAAGAAGCCTTTCTTGGTACCAAAAATATGGCCAAAGTAGCCTTTTCTTTAGATTTGAGGATTGGCACGCTTTCTGTAAAAGAAATTCGAGAGGAAGGAGGAGAGCTCCTAGTTGCTAAAGTAAAATTATCTGAGGTATACGAGCAGGCCGTATTTACCGGAGGCGGATTGGCGCTGGCTGATAAATTGCTTAAGCAAAAGAACTCGAAGTATATCATCGAGTCGCACAGCCAAAAAGTAATAGCAGATTTTACAGGTTTAGAATGCCGCTGGGATCGGGTTTCACAAGATGGAAAGCTGGTTGTATCGATGCTGGTAAAATGTACCGAAAGCTCATTAAACTCGGTGAAAGAATACCGCAAAATCATCACCAATATTGAAGAGATCGTAAGTTCCGAGCATCCCATTACCGAACCTGCACTAAAATTCTCGTTTAATCCCAAATGGTTGAAGAATGAGTTCCGCGCCCGAACTTTTGCCAAATCGATCGTCGACAAAATAAAGTATGTTGTCGATTTATATTACCGAATCATTATTGGAAAAGTTTTGATGGGGTTTAACATCAAAACCAATTCATTCAATTGGGGCAATTACAAATCAGACCTCATCATAAACTCAGACTATAAGAAGTTCGACGATATGCTCCGTGTTGTACTTTCTTGTACCGAAGAAGAAAAAGTAACCCTCACTAACTATTTAAATCAGCTCGAAGAGGAAGGTTCGTTTCGTTTTGGCATGCATACTTCCGAAGCAGCATTGGTCACTTGTATGATCAAAGAATATTCGGGCATGCATTTTCATTTTGTGGATGGTGACGGCGGCGGTTACGCAATGGCCGCCATCGACATGGCTAAGAAAATTTAACTGCAATTACAGCTCAATTATAATCTCAGCATCTTCTGCAGTATTCCAATCTATGGCAAAACTCAATCGCTGTTCGTCCCAATTCCACGTACTTATTACAGGTTCGCCATTTACGGTAACTTGCGCCGGATCTCTATCAATACTTCGAATTACCAGATATAAACTTTTATCTTGTGCTACATAATTTGCACCAATTTCTGCACTTAATGTGAGTGCTATTGATTCTTCATCGGCTACTGCTTTGAACTGTAGTAGTTCATACTCTCCTTTTTCGTAGGCTTTGAAGGTAAGTCCGTCATCGTTGTAGACTGTGGCTGTGGTAGAACCGGCATCAGCATGATAGAAATAATGAATATCCAACGTATTGCCGTCATATTCTTTGGTGGATTGCATTGGCTGCGCCATCGGAATTATCGCACCGGATCGAACATACGTTGGTATGTATTCCATGTGTGTTGCTACGGTATGATATTGCCCGCCATCCAAACTCTCATCTGTGTAGAAATCAAACCAAGAAGAACCTGCTGGCGCATAAAACTCGATGGTTTCTTGTCCGGCATTCATGATGGGAGCAATTAAGAAATCCTTGCCCCATAAATAGGAAGTATCGTAATCGAAAAGTTGTTCGTTTTCAGGCTCTTCGAAAAATAATGGTCGCATAAGAGGTGCTCCCGTCATCGTATTTTCCCAGCTTAATGTGTAATTATATGGCAACAGTTGATAGCGCAACTCAATAGCTTGTTTAGCTAAAGCCTTGGTGGTATCGTCCCAGAATACGGGCTCGCTTGGCAGGGCTTTATCGGCGTGTGGGCGGTAAATAGGCTGAAATGTACCATATTGCATCCAACGCACGTAGAGTTCTCCGTCCGCCTCAGCTGGTGTAAATCCGCCTAAATCGGAGTGCATGTAGGCTAACCCCTGCATACCCATTTGAAGCGCAATTTCTACTTGGGAACTTAGTCCGTCCCAAGAACGACTTACATCCCCCGACCATGGAACTAACCCATATCGTTGCGACCCAGAATATCCTGCCCGCATAAGTACAAATGGGCGCATGTTTTCATCAACCTCAAGAAACGAGTTGAATACCAATCGCGCCCAATCATGGCCGTAAATATTGTGCACTTCATCCGCAGTTCCGGTTTCATGAATTACGTACGATGGATGAGCTTCCGGTTCACCTAGATCGCCCCACATACCCGTTACACCGCGTTCAAAAAGTGCTTTGTTGATGTCTGCGAACCAAGTATATCCTTTTTCACTGTAGATATCGATAATTCCACCTTCACCAAAATAGAACTCAAATTCGGCGGCCTCTCCGGTTGAATCAACGGCAAGAATTTCTTCTTCGAGTGCTTCTTCCCATCGGTTTGAAGTTTTAAGAATAAAAGGCTCGGTGATGAGAATGGTTTCCACATCCTGCTCACGTAATTCGCGAATCATCCGATCCGGATCGGGAAATGAATCTGCGTAAAATTCCAGATTACCCAAGGTGTATTGAATCGTTTTACCGAACCAAAATAGATCTATTATTACCGCATCAACAGGAATCTCATCTTCTTTGAATAACGATACTGTTTCCAATACTTCGTTTTGTGTATGATAGCCAAACCGGCTTGCAAAATTACCCAACGCCCATTGCGGCAGCATGGGTTGTTTTCCGGTAAGTTTGGTGTAATTGTCCATTATATCCAACCAAGTATCACCAACCACCAATTGATAAGTTTTTCTGCCCGAAATTGTCTCATAAGTGAGTGTATTATCACCTTGGCTGTCTAAATCAATAAAACCAATCGGCGCATTATCGAAGTGTAACAGATATTGTTTTGAGGATAATACCACAGGAAGCGTGTAATTTAACTGTTCGCTGTAATTGCTATATCCATATTGAGCTTTGTTGTAAAGTGGCAGCCGATGTCCGCGCCGATCCATCCCCAAAGCACGTGAACCTGTTCCATATAATGCTTCGCTTTCTGTTATAGAAAACTCGATGGTTTCCAACGTATCTCGCTCAAAACCGGCTCGCTCTGCAATAACTTGTTCGTCATCATGGAAATAAGAGATTTGAAATGGATCTTTTCGAATCCGAACTGAAAGAGCTTCACTTTCTAGAGTGATGGAATTTCGTTGTTCATTTACCTGTGCAATTGCCTGCCGAGGAAGCTCCATCACCACGGCATGAGAGCTATCTTCCATAGTTTCACCGGTTGGAATAAAATGTACTTCTAAGATTTCAGGCGAATAGAATTGAAAAATATACTTGCCGTCATCCACAGTTAGTGAATATTGGTTGCCGGAATGTTCGAAATCAATAAAATCCCGATTAGAGTAGGTAGTGCAGCTGAGTAATACCGCTGTTGAAAACACAAGAGTGAGTAAACGCTTCATACATCGTAGTTTTAAAAATTCAGCTTTGAATATACTTGAATCTGTGAAGTGATGATGAATTAGATGAACCGATTTTTGCCTCATCAATTTTCTCTATGGGCTTTACGGATAGAATCGAAATAGAAATTGGAACTGATTACTGCATCTTACCTTTTATAGGTAGAACTAAGTATTAATCAATAAAATTATTACATGTTATTTACAGAATATTCACTTCGCAATTTATCATTAAAGAACAGAATCGTAATGGCTCCCATGACCCGCAACCGGGCGGATCAAGATCACATTCCCACCGAAATAATGGCCATTTATTACGGGCAACGTTCAGGAGCCGGACTTATCATTACTGAAGGTGTCGGGCCATCACCAAATGGAGTGGGATACCCGAGAATTCCAGGGATGTACAACGATGAACAAACCAACGCCTGGAAGAAGATTACGGATGAAGTACACGCAAATAATGGAAAAATCTTTATGCAATTAATGCATACGGGTCGAGTATCACATCCTTTGAATCTACCGGACGACGCAAAAGTTGTAGCTCCAAGCGCGGTGAGAATCGAAAGCGAGCAAATGTATACCGATCAAAAAGGTCCTCAGGACTTTCCAACGCCTGAAGCTATGAGCTTGGATGATATTGAATCGACCATACACGAATACGTAGTTGCTGCACAACAAGCAATTGAAGCTGGTTTTGATGGCGTAGAATTACACGGCGCAAACGGGTATTTGATCGAGCAATTTTTGGCACCAAATGTCAATCAAAGAGAAGATGAATATGGTGGAAACATTGAGAATCGAAACCGTTTTGCACTAGAAGTGGCGAAGGCTGTTTCTAATGCTATCGGGGCTGATAAGACAGGAATTCGTTTATCGCCGTATGGAGTATTTAACGAAATAAAGCCACATCAAGAACTGAACGAACAGTACAACCAACTTGCCGCAGGCTTGAATAACATCGGGCTAGCATACATTCATATTGTAGATCACTCTGCAATGGGGGCACCGGAAGTTCCGCGTGAAATCAAGCAAAGTATTCGAGATAAATTTTCAGACGGAGCAATTATACTATCAGGCGGTTATACATCAGATGCCCAAGCAAACGAAGACTTAGATTCCGGTTTAGGTGATTTAATTGCCTTCGGACGTCCCTTCATTTCCAATCCAGATCTACCTACCCGACTAAAAAATAATATCGATTTAGCAGAACCGAATCCTGATACATTTTATACGCCTGGGAAAGAAGGATACATTGACTATCCGGTATCAGACGAAGTGGAAGCCGCTGAGTAATGTTGGCATACTAAATTTGATAAATCATTATTATTACTAAGCCCCTGACTATTTAAGTCGGGGTGTTTTGTTCGATTTAGTTTATTGCCCGCCCAAGGTCTGAGTTAAGTAGGTATCGATTATGCTCTGCAGGAAAAGTGCATCCTGATCGTTTTGAACACTTAATTGAACAGACTCACCATGATGATCGATTGTTTGAATTCTGCTATCGAGATATGATGCCTTTTCACCAGTAAGAAAGGCATAAAAAACACAGGCGTTGAAATACGTACCGGTCGAATTTGGATGGTTACCATCAGAATCATATAAATCCAATCCGGGACTAAGTTCTCTTACTTTTTCCCAAAGAGTTCCAATCGGAACCTTTTTAGTATTTGTTTCGCTTGCCAACTTTTCATGCGCACTAGTAATTAGCTCTTGCATGAACGTATCCCTTTTTGGCGCCCATGTTTCAAAAATTATGGGTATAGCATCTATACTTCTTATTAAGTGGATAAACTTCTTTCCATAACTCAAAAATTGATCGAGTGAGTCTATACTGCTCCTACTTTGATTTTGAAGTACAACAACATCCCAATTACCGTTTTCAATTTTCTCAATCGTCGTTAAATCGAATCTTCCATTCCAATGATCATTTAGAGAAGCACCACTTGCCGTCGAGGTTCTTGTATAAATGTAGCGATCACTATTTCGGCTTAGTCCCTCTACGAGTTGGGCGAGTCCCCAATAATACGTGTAACTATTTCCTATGAAGAGTACTCTAAGCGTATCAAGATTATCTTGATTGCTGATTTTGTGAGTAGCACCAGTCAACTTCAGCTGATCGGATGCGGCTAAATGGAGTGGGATGAATACACCAATCAGGCAAAGAATTATGGTTTTGAGCATAGATATCCTTAACGCGATCATTTGTTAATCAGCTCAAATTAACACCTCTCTTGGCATTCAATGTAAATTATTCGCATTGCAAGTTCAATCATCGACATCGTGAATGCAAGCAATACATCGATTTCCCCCCCTGCCTTAATGAATGTTATTTTTGAAAAATAATTTGATCCCACCAGGCGGGAAACCTGCGACCCCTCGGCCCCCAGCCGAGTGCGCTAATCACGCCCTAGCGTGACCACATCCCTTAGTTTCGATTTCATAATTCTCTGAGCTGTATGCTTTGCTCAAAAATTAGACAATGTGTATCAAAAAGTGTTTCTCCAATAAAAAAACCTCAACCAAATATAAAATTTGATTGAGGTTTTACATTGTCGGGACGACAGGATTTGAACCTGCGACCCCTCGGCCCCCAGCCGAGTGCGCTACCGGACTACGCCACGTCCCGAATGCACAAAGATACAACGATGGAGTGCCTAATCTCAATCTGTTTTTGAGGATTCGTCTTCCAAAAATCGTTTAGCTCCCCGTTTCTTAATCCTTCGCTCCAAACGAAGTGCCTCCGTCTTCGTCATTGCCTGCGATTGCCATACCTGAACCCAAGGAATACCGGATTTTGTAGATCTCGTTTCTCCCACATTATGCTGAATCAACCGTTTCTTAGTGTCCTCCGAATAGCCGGTGTAATATTTCCCCTTTGATTCGCTATATAAAATATATACGTAAAACATCCCCTATTTGCCTGTTTTGCGCTACTCACGCCCTAGCGTGACCACGTCTCCAACATTTTGATGTAAAAGATTCAGGACCTGTTCTCAATTCGATTTTCTAAAAAAATCATTGATATAATACTATCCTTTATCGATCACAACGGTATTCCCATTTCGAGAAACCTGAAATTCAGCTAGATCTCGCTCAGCAGGGCCACTGATTGGTCTACCATTCAAGTTGAACACGGAGTTGTGGCATGTACACACGAATCGATCCCCAGGTAGATTCCAATTGTTGGTACAACCTGTATGCGTACATACATTTGTAAAAGCCCGTATGGTAGTTCCATCTACATTAACTGCTAAAAAACCACCCGAAACTGATACAACCATTCCACCCTGATTTTGCAAATCATCGAAGAACGAACTGGAGATATCAAGGGTAACTTTATTACCTTCAATGGTTATTGGGTTTTCGCCGTCACCGTCGTCATCATTACTATTGTTTTCAGGCCCCGTTGAGGATGAACAGGCTGAGTATTGGATTCCCAGTGCTGCAAAAAGTGCTACAGAGCCTGCTTTTTTGAGAAATTCTTTACGATCGGAGTACATATAATTGTTGATTAATTAATTGAAAAGCTTGCGCTTGCACCTGATCGTAATCGAATCACGAATACTAGAAGCGAATACCTATAGAGTACTTTAGCATTAGATCAGGGACAGCTAAAACCGTTACACCAACGTCAAGATTCCCAAAAATAGTGTATTGCCGCCCCATAGAGAATGCCTGAGGCAATGGGTTCCCCAAGTTGTTTCTAAGGCTTTCGTTGTCGTTAGTGGCAATTCCTTGTCCAAGAATTACATTACCACCAAACCTATAATGCGAATTTTTGTAGCCGGTAAAGCGCCTAAATGTTTGGAAAATCAACCCATCTACATCTAAAAATAACAAACGTACAGGAAGTGTTAGAATTTGAGCAGGACTCACCCATCGATCACGCATTCTAAAATCGAAGCCCAGCCCTAAACCGTGCGAGGCCGCTTTGCCTATGGTTGTACTCCCGTGCTTAAACGATAGATCGCCAAAGTATCGGGTGTAATTAAGTACCATGGTATGCTTTCCCAGCCCAAAATCGACGCCAAACAGTAACGATGATGGTATCTGAAGCTCTCCATCGCTTACCAACGACGAAATATCTCGCTCTGTGGTAAGATTTGGTTTGTTAGCTTGCAAGCTGTCTAGGGCAACGTCAATATCACCGCTAAGCACATCATCACCAGTTCCAACCAGAAATACGGGCAGAAATGCACTTGCCACTTTATTGGTTCCTTTCATTTCAAATGTTGGCATCTGATTGTATACAATCGAAACATTAAACGCATCATCCAAGCTATAGAAAAGCCCAAATCTTGAACCATATTCGGTGGCTTTAAACTCGCCATAAGCGTTCATAAAAAAGGAATTCGACTCTCCCAATTCTGTATTTAGGTTCGGATCGTTCGGGTCGTTGAAATACCGCTCATCAGCACCACCAACTACTACTAGCCCTGAGAGATCTGCCTGTAGATTACGCGTATTCGTTAACTCATAGCGTGTTACCGTAGCTCCAATACTGAGTTTCTTCCTTTTAGTATCTAGGATGTTGGCACCTCCACCCAGCGACAACGATGACATTCTGAAGTTCATTTGCGTAAGTAGCGAAATGTTCATCAATACATCGAAACGGATAGCAACTTCGTCTGTACCTTGTTCCTGAGCCAATTTTGCAGACAATCCGGTAACTCCGAAATCCAAGTTTACCGATACCGGATAGGTATATGCTCCTGCTAAGGTAAATTTATCGCTTATGGGTGCAGCAAATGCTATAGATGCAATTTCGTCATCAAAACCGACATCTAAACTACGCATCTCGGTTGGCTTAATGTACGTCTCGGGAAAGGTTGTCCACGACGATTCTTTAGCAAATTCATCATTTACAGCGGTATCAAGTTCATCGTTTACAGTTTTAAGCAATTCTTTGTTTACACTGGATATATAATTGGTACCCAACCCTAATCGAGTATCAATTGCCAAATATCCTTTTTTCAAGCTGGTGAGATGAGCAGGGTTCAAGTTCACGCTTAATGCTCCATTCGAAACGCGAGAAGAAATTACTCCACCCATTCCGCCAGAACCCAGGCTACTGCCCACAGTATTCAAATTTAGCCCAAAGTTTACATCCATATACCCACCACGAAACACATGCAACTCGTTTGCGTCATCATTTTCTTCTTCCTGAGCCCATCCCAAAACCGGGAGTGTACTCAGCACAATCAATACGGTAATTTTTTTAATGATATTCATGTCTATTTCCCCTTAAAAACTGATTGTGAAACTAATGCGCTGCGAGTTTTGAATCGGATCGATTACATACGCAAAATCGGATTGCAGCCTAAGTTTGTCTTTGATTCGGATATCTAGCCCAGTACCCACTGTAAATCGATCATCGTCTATTTCGTTGATTCCTTGCTCGGTTCCCGCACGTATCAGCAGCACATTTACAAGCCGGCCTTCTACCCCGGCGCGTACCCAATTTGTACGCTCACTGCTTGTTGCCGGCTGGAAATCGACTACAGCCAGAAAGTTTTTTGAAAGTGTTAAGGCAGATCCTATAATTAGCTCGTACGGTAGCTCCTCATCATAGGTACCACGTGCCTGATATTCCACACTTCGTGCTTCGCTGTTCCAGCTCATAGGTGCGTAAGCATCTCTCAATACCACGCCGAGTTGAACATAATTGCTGGGTTGAATTAATAATCCCACATCCAACCCGATGCCATTTGCATCACCAAACACCTGTTGCCCAAAACCGGTATCTATTTCATCATCATCAAATACTACATAGTCGTCACGGTTTAGTGAGTTATTACCAAAAGAAGCGTTTCTGTATTTCAGCGCCACACCTAAGCTTACAATATTGAAGCGAATACCATAAGCTGCATGTATAGAAAGCTCTTCCATTGCTTCATCTCCAGAGGAAATCACCGAAATTCCAACCGCATGATTTTGTCCGGGAATAGGCATGGTTGCCGAGGCATAATTATAGGTAATTAACCCGAGTTGATCGGCTTGTGAAAAGCCCGCTTTAATATCTTTAATCTGGGTTAAACCGGCCGGATTCCAATATGGGCTATTTTCATCGTCGGCTAGGCCTACAAATGCAAAGCCCATACCAACGGGGCGAGTACCAAATCCAATGTCGACGAAAGAGCCGGGAATCATTGAAAGTTCCTGAGCTTGTGCATTGCCCGAAGCAAGCACAGCCATCGTAAATAAAAAGATGATGAGTCGTTTCATAGTGCTTACTTGATTAGGATTACTTGTAATAGTTGAACATCTTCGCCTTGCTGATCTTTAGCGGTAATTTGCACCACGTACCGCCCGTTTCTTGCCATATTTCCTGCATCGGTAAGGCCATCCCATAGAATTTCTTTCTCACTTGATCGTGAACCATACCGCCCGGGTTGTTGCAGATCGTTTTCCATAAGTGTTCGAACCAGCTCACCGCGTATGTTGAAGATTTTGATGGATACTTTTGCCGGCGGGAAAGCTGTATCCAACCAATAGCCGATTTTCACAGGGGCGATATCCGGCGAAAACGGACTAGGTAGAACGGCAGCATTTCGGATACCTAATGGCTCGTTTGCAGCAAGAACAGCAAATTGACCCAATCGCTCGGTATACACAGTTCCAGCTAAATCGGTAAGTTTATTTTTAGCGATAATATCTTCAAAGATCTCCCATTGTAGGGTTGTGAAGTTGAATCGGGCAATTTCCCGTTCGCCGGTATTTAGCTCAGAAATGGTAGTATCAACCGGAAGTGTTAACTGTGCTGTTGATTTCAGCTCACTTCCCGAAAAGGAGAACACATAAATACGATCACCCACGGTATAACTTTGATCAGAACCTTGTGCAAACACAAACTTTTTGGAGGGAGGCGGATTGGTTTCTGTTAATGCAATTTTTGATGTAAAATCTACCGAACCGGTTGGAAGCTGTAATTCAAGTCCTCCTCCATTGGTTAAGGTATAGGATTCATCAGGCTTAATATTAGCAATCAAATCTACACTAGCACTACTTCCTACCAATCCTGAAACTGAATCTTTAGCAAGTATTACGAATGATCCCAAAAAAGTATCGGCAGTTGGCGTAAATACGCCACGGTTATCAATGGCTCCAAAATTGGCTGGCTGTATGTTCCACTCCAAGCTTTGGCCTAATAACACTGTTTTGCCGGATGTATCGATTGCAGAATACGAAAACACGTGCGAAGCTGAATTATCAAGCTGTTTTGCCGGAGCATTTACCACAATACTTTCGAGCGGGATGTCTGTAACTGTAAATGTTACATTTGCCGACACACTACTGCCATTTAATTTAGCCGAAGCCCTTAGTTTGTAAGTTCCGCTCTTCAGAGCCTTTAACCTGATGAATGTTCCAGAAGTAGTGGTAATGTCTAAGCCTGTTGTATCCGCTTGATTAATTACCGTTATGTCGCCAAGTGCATTTTCGCCTTCAAATTTATCTGCGAGCGATTTATTCACTCCATCCCGAACTAACATTTGCAGATTATAGGTTTCCCCTGCGCGCAAAGTTTGGCCATTTATCGAAGGTGTGAGCCGTACATTGGTTAATATACCACTTGCCAACGGTGTAATAGTTCGTTGGTTACTCACGAAAGTATTTGCGGCATTAGCGTCGGTAATCGACGAGTAAAACGTTATTTGCTCGGTTGAGTTAGTAGCCGGAATTGAGGCCGAAAGTGTATCACCGGTTTGCACCATCGTTACTTTCTGAAACTGAGTTTGAGATGCTTTTTTATAGAAAAGTTCGCCCGAAACAGCAGAATTATCATATCCCACGGGGTTAATTACGCGCACTAAGGTTTCTTGATCTGCCAGAATTTTGTTCACCGTAAGTTGCCTAAAGGGTAATACTAATTCATTCTCGATAACGGTTGTATCAGTAGGTAATGGAATTCTAATCGTATTTCTGGGAATAAGGTATCCACTCTTAGATACTGCAACTACATACGTAGCTTTGCGCAAATTATCATCCGATGAAAAACTACCGTCTGTTCCTGTTACAATTTCGTTTGATTCACCACCGGAAATACCAAATTCTAGAATGGCTCCCTCCAGTGGTTTTACCCCGTCGGTAACCAAAAGATTGATTTGGCCGCTTGGCAGGTTTGTTGTTGGCAAGTTACTTCGCTGCCCAATATCGTTTACTGTTAAGGCTATTGTATAGCTTTTGGTAAATAAGCCCGATTTTACTTTAATCTGATACACAGTGGTATCACTAGCACCGGTTTTAATAGGTAGAGTGGCAAATCTGAACTGTCCGCTTGAGTTTGTAGTTGCTGAAAAAGCAGAGCCTGACAATGCCTCTACCGATACCCCTTCCACGCCATTTCCTTTATAACGCACAATACCACTTACATCTACAGAAGCTCTGCTTAGTATAAGATTATCAGGACTAGCATTCGAGCCTGCTGCTAAAGTAACTGATACGGTATCTTTAGTAAAACCTTCGCGTCCGGCTGTAATTGTGTATGTGCCGTTTGGTAAATTATCGATGGCATAGGCTCCTGTTTGGCCGGTAGTGGCACTAAAAGTTTGCCCAGTTGCAGAGAGTGTTGCGAGCACATCCGCATTTGGAAGGTTAGAAGTTCCGGTGCCATTGTCTAATAACACTAAACCAGACAATGACGATGCATTTGCCAACATTTGAAAGCTTACCGAGGTCGAATCGCCCGAATTAAGCGTTATATTTTGTACTTCAGGATCGGTTGAAAACTGTGCTTTAGATGCACGAACAGTATACTCGGTTCCTGCTTTAACATCTTTAAAAATAGCTACGCCATTAGCTCCTGTTTTCTTGGTTAGAATCACAGAAGTATCTGCCGATACAATGGTAACATCTACATTAGAACGCGCGCCACTTGAATTGTTTGCAACAACAGCGATAGTACCAATATTTGCCTGGGCATTAAAATCTTGGGTTCTATTTCCATCGGCTGTCAACTCTATCACCGCGGACGTATCGGGAGAGAAAATATAACCTAGGCGATTTGCTACAACTTGATACCGCCCGGCCTCGAGAAACTCGAATTGATAGGCACCATTTAATGATGTGTTGGCTAGATCTATTATTTGTTGGGTATCTGCATTCAGCAACTTTACGCTTGCTGCATTTATACCAGCATTTCCACCGATTCTACCCTGCTTTACTATTACTTCTAGATTATCTCCCAACGAAACTTCGTCTGCCCCTAATGGCACTTCCACTTCGGTAAGGTTGTTTTCATAACCTTCGCGATAGATATCTGTTTCGATCGCATATTTTACTCCCGTTTCCACACCCTCGAAAGTGAACGCTCCGGCATCGTTAGTTTGTGTTGTAAAACTTTCTGTATCGCTAGAAGCGATCACAGTTACCCGAAAAGGCAAGATTTGATTATCTGCATCGGTAACATTGCCAACTATTGATCCATTATTTTGAAGCAGACTACGGTTTATTACAAATGTAGGATTGCCCGGATCTATTGTAATAGAAACCGTATCCGATTTAAATCCATCCAGGCTGCTTATGAGGGTATAATCGGCAGGAATCAGGTTTGTAATCTCAAATTGACCATTGGCTGATGTTATTGAAAAACCCGAACCTCGAGACCCATTTGCGGAAACCTGTACATTTTTAATTGGATCACCCGTTACAACATTGGTAATGCTCCCTTGAATAACTCCATTATTTTGAATGAGATTAGTTACATCGATATCTGATGCATTTAACTCTTCCAATGTAATTATCACCGATGATGCATCGGTAGTTGTGTACCCCGTTTTAGCCGCATTAACCGAGTAGGTTGACGGCTCAACTGAATTGATCGAATAATTTCCCGAATCATCGCTTATTGCAGTATAATTGATTCCATCGGTGTTTGTAGCCGTAACAGTAGCTTCACTTAAGAATATTCCATTCTCGTCGGTCACGGTTCCTGAAATACTTCCATTTTTAGCGGTTAACTCACGGTCAAAGCTTATAAAATCACCATCATTTAACACAAACGTATCACGCTGTGTTATAAACCCTGTTTTACTGATCTCAATGGTAAATGTACCCGCCGTAAGTTTGGATAAACTAAAACTACCTTCTTGATCAGTAATCGCAGAAGCACCATTTCCTCCCGCTTTTTGTAAGCTAACAAATGTTTGTTCTAGCCCCGATTCATTCGCATCAGTTATGTTACCACTAATGAAACCAAAATTTTCATCCACATCTAAATTGATACCGGTTAAATTCTGCCCGATGCTTACACTTGTACTCGTTTCTGTTCGCGAATAACCTGCTTTCGATGCTCTTAAAGTGTAGTTTCCGGGATTCAACCCTAACAGATAGGTACCATCCGAAGTACTTACTGTACTATCCACAGGATTTCCATTCGAGGAGAATGCGATCACTTTTGCCCTTGATAACCCATCGGTACCATCTACAGTTACTTTACCGGATACAGAACTTGGGTTTGCGTCTAGTGCAAAATCGTAGATTACGGTTGTGCCGGCATTTAATGATGCCGTTACACTCGATTCCGACTTATAACCATTTTTTGTAGATCGGATGGTGTAAATGTAACCGGCTGGTAACGAGAATGCATACGTACCATTTACCTGTGTTACCGTGCTTTGCTCAAAACTATTCTCATTGGGTCTTGTAATGGTTACCGTGGCATTTCTTAGTGCATTAGTACCGTCTGTTATGGTTCCTCTTAACGTGGTCAAGTTTTCAACTAATGTTAAATTTTGATTAACAAGTTGCTGCCCTGGCCCTACAGTTAACACATTGGTCGAATCGGTAATAAAACCAGACTTATTCGCTTTTATATACCAACTACCTGCGTTTAGGTTAAATGAATAGGTGCCATTTAGATTGTTTGTAATCGATCTTGTATTGCCTGAATTTGTGTTAACGGCTGTTAAACGAACATTCGATAATGGCTCACCACCCGCACTTATTTTACCGGTTACCGTTCCGGCGTTTGGTGTCATTTGGAAATCCACCCCTGTTAAATCTTGCCCTACTGCCACAGAAATTGTTCTCGGATCGGGTGACACCAAACCTGTTTTTGTTACCACAATTTCATGCTGACCTTCCGGCACACTAATTTCATAAAAACCACTACCGGAAGTTTCAACAGAACCCACACCGTTAATCGAAACAGTAGCATCAGCTACACCATTGCCATCAGGTAATGTAATACTACCTGCAATAGAGCTAGGGTTTGGTATTAACTCGAAATCCATTCCCGAAATCGTTTCCCCAACGGCGATACCAATTACTAATTCCCTTTCTTCATTAGATGTGTAATTATCCTCTACAGCTTCGATAGTATACGAACCGCTTTTCAGTGATAAAGTATATTGTCCATTCCTTCCGGTTATTGTACTAATTGGTTCCCCAACATTAGGAATAGCTTTTACTTCAATCCCTTCAAAAATAGTACTACCAACTGAACCATCACTATTGGTGATTTGTTCTCTCACAAAACCCGAAACCTGATTTGCATTTCCGGTTAAGACAAAATCCTGATTTTGAAGAACATCCCCTGTTGATAATGTAATAGGTTGATCAGCCGGTTTAACAAAGCCTATTTTTTCGGAAGATAAATTCCAGTTACCACTTGCAACTGTAAACTGGTAAAGCCCATCTCCGTTAGTATTAGTTTCGTAAGTGAAGTCATCATTACTGATAAATACTTTTGCCCTCTGGATGGCTGCTCCGTCTTCATTAAATACATAACCTGAAATGGTAGCCTCATCATTTACTAAAACAAACGACTCTGCGAATGATCTTTGCTCATTTAACCCAATGGTGATGGTTTGCTCATCAGCGCTTATATACCCGGATTTGCTAACCGTTGCTGAATAACTGCCTTGATTTAATGGAAATGAAAACTCGCCATTTATATCACTCACTATTTCGTCTTCAAAATCGCTTGAAATTGAAGTTATGTGTACGAAAGCATCTGCTACAACATCACCATTCTCATCCACAACCAATCCATTAATAGTTGATGGCAATGGCTTTAATTCTATAGTGAATAATGTCTGCTGATCGTCACGTATGGTGTACTCGCCTCTACCCGTCTCAAACCCTTCTTTGGTTGCACTAAACTCATAGGTTCCAGCTACTAGACTATCATAGTGGGTACTATTTTGTACAAAATAAGGAATAGATGGCGTTACCCCACCCGAAATAGCTCTAGCAGAGAGTTCAACACCTAATAATATGGAATTATCATCGCTCGAACGGATACTTGCACCGAATTCGCCCGTTTCAATTCTATAAGTGAAAAACCTACTCGCGCTGGTTGAACCACCCCCACTGTTATTATTTGTTGTTACGTTCCATTGATACCGCCCGTTTTTCAAATTCTCTAGTGCCGGATATTCTATTAAGGTATTGGTAGTGGTGCTGGTCCAAATTGGTAAGGTAACATCTATGCCTTGTTGCTTTACAATCTGTAATAGGTTTACCGTGTAGTTAGTTGCTTCAGGCACTTCATCCCATGTAAATGTTAGTGTTTCTTCAGAGAAAAACACTTCCTCATTTGTAGGACTTAATAAGTTAGTTACTGGCACTGCATCCGGGTCAACAAAAGTAAAAGGCACAATTCCACCAAAAACAGGACTTGTATAACCAGGATTATTCTCTTCATACACATTTAATATGGTATAGCTGTATTCCTGTCCAGAATTTAATGGAGGTGCAATATCGCTAAAAGGCGACAACGTATTAATATCACCAAATACAGCCGTTGTATTTTTGGTTATGTATTGCCAAACGATGGTTGCACCCTCGATGGCAACTTCTCCGTTTTCATCTTCAATAATATCGAAAGGTGTACTTGAAAGAATAATCCAGTAGGAAGGAACACCTGACACAGCCGTCCACTGAAAAACTGGAGAAGCATCGCTTATTGAACCTCTAGGTGCAGTGATTGCCGGCGCTTCTGTAGCCTCAATTATTAACTGAATTTCATTAGAGTAAATAATCTCTGATGGATTATTTTCAAAATCTGATTGTATACCCGTTGTAGTTCGTTCGGCTGAATTAGTGATCCTAGCATAATACCTTCCCGGGGTCAAGCCGAGATTGTCAGCAACAAACTCTGCATTAGTACCCGACACACTTTCATCGAGTAACCCATAGTTGTTTGGTGTTCTACCCACAATTAACCGAGCATTCTCTCCGGTAAGGTTTAACGAAGATTCATTAGGCTGTAACCACGTTAAACGAAACACCTTATCCCTTTTGAGAAGTAATTTTACCGCAAAACCCCCATCAGATTTTTGTAGTTCAGCAGGTTTTAGCACAAAAGTTTGTGCATTTAATGTATCAACAGTTACGGCAAGCAGAACAGCCAACCCTATTCGTAGTAGTACCCCTTTCATAAAAAAACTCTTAAATGTTCGATGGTATTGTAGTGATAATAATGTTGCGATCATACTGATTTTGGAAACTTATCGGTCTAAATCGCAAATACTACATAGGTATGTAGTCGTGATCGAAAAAATAGTTTAAATCTTTTACTTCAATATTTTTTAATAAAATCAAACACTAACACTCCTTACATCAATAATGAAGTAAAAAAAATGTTTATTAAAACTTTTTAATATTAGAAAATATTAATATATTGCTCCCAGAGAGAACGTCAAGCTAGTCAAGAGAAAAAAAACATACTGGTCATGAGAGCAATTAACACATACTGGACATTCATCATACTGTTGTTAGTGAGTACAAATATTTTGGCTCAGAAGTCTGCAACAGCTGTGATGAATGTTTCGGTATCTGTTATTAGCGGGGTTACCCTAAGTGAAGTAAACGCAGTTGATATTAATTTTGATGACCATACAGTTACACAGGGTGGGTTTGAATTTACAACCCCTAAAAACATGGACGCGCAAATAGTGAATCAAGAATCGGTTGTAATTACAAACGAGTTTGGTGAAAGCATTACCATCAGCTCTGATAGCAGCTCCACTACCTCTAACGATGTGCATTCCGTTAAACTTGGAGCCGATATTGGTAATCATGTTGCAAGTTTAAGAGGCACTTATCAGGGCACCTTAACTACTACCATCAGCTATTTTTAACCTATACCTTTTTATTCTGTACCCTATGCCTCAACCGGGTGATACCGGTGAGGCTTTTATATTTGCTAAAACTTCCCTTCCTTTTCACTTTCTCAAATCAACTCAGGAATATGAAAAGGTTTCTTTTATTCAGCTTAATTATGGGATTTGCTATCCACACTACCGCGCAAGAGGTTAAAACATTTAAGGCACACTCGTGGCCTGAATCAGATACCGATACAACTACTTATACAGTACAAGGTGAGCGCCATGGGATTAGCTTTTTTCCTCAACATATACACCCAGAAGTAGAATATGCACCCGGTGAAACCCTTACTTTTGACACCTACCATACTGTTGATGTAATGTACCACTGGTACAAAAAATGGGCCGAAGAATATCCCCATATAGTAGACCTTTATGAAATTGAGCGTAGTTTTGAGGGCAGGCCAATTCTGCAAATGACGATAACCAATAAAGAAACCGGAAAAGACACCGACAAACCGGCCGCATATTTCGAAGGAGGCCGCCATAGTGGCGAAATTACAAGCAGCGAGTCTATTCTTTGGTTAACCAAGCATTTGTTAGAAAATTATGGCAAAGACGACACCATTACCAACCTTATCGATACAAAGGCTATTTATTTACGCCCACAAAATAACCCGGATGGCTCTAATCTCTATTTACACACTGCTCAACGAAATAGAAGCTCAGTGCGGCCGCACGATAATGATCGCGATGGGTTACTGGATGAAGATGATGAAGAAGATTTAGATGGTGATGGTGTTATTTATTCTATTCGCAAAAAAGCAACCAAAGATGAACTTGAAGATGCGAATTACATTATTGATCCACGAGATCCGGCCGGCCGATTAATGACAAGAGTTCTTGCCGGAAAAGGCACTCATTTTGTTTATACAGAGGGTATCGACAACGATGGTGATGGTGAATTTAATGAAGATGGTGTGGGTGGGTTGGATTTACACCGCAATTATGCAGAAAATTGGCGCCCAGATATTGGTGGCGATTTAACCGGTAGAGGCTATACGCAATATGGCGCTGGAGCGGCACCACTTAGCGAACCGGAATCTCGATCTGTAGTACTTTGGATGCTTTCTCATCCTAACATATCGGTAGTAAACTCAATGGATACACGTGTTCCGATGCACTTACGCCCTCCATCCACATCGAAAAGTACCGATCGAATGTACCCCGAAGATTTAGCTATTTACGAACGATTGGATCAAATAGGTTTAGAGATTACAGCGTATCCTTGGGCAGGCGATGTGTATGAAACGTACATGACACGCTACCCAACTAACCGCATAACGGGCGACCCATCCAAACCAAGTCCACTTTTTGGGCATGGTCCCGATTTTGGATATTTCTACTTTGGCTCTATTTGGTATGGAGATGAACTATGGAACAATGGTGCCATGAAAGATTATGACGGCGATGGGGTATA
The DNA here is from genome assembly GCA_965228545.1 of Balneolaceae bacterium. GTDB lineage: Bacteria > Bacteroidota > Rhodothermia > Balneolales > Balneolaceae > HXMU1420-13. The sequence goes on along the minus strand of OZ245822.1, from coordinate 2,344,136 downwards.
CGACAATTACGACGCCCTCCGATGGGATGATGAAGAAAACAACGGAAACGGATTCAGAGAGTGGGAAGCTTTTGATCATCCCACATTAGGAAAGGTTGAAATCGGTGGCTTTCATCCGAAATTCTTAAGCCAAAATGGGCCACCATGGATGCTGGAACATTGGGCAGAAAAACAGGCCTTATTTAATCTTGCAATGGCGCTTGAGTTGCCTCAAATCACACTGGATAATTTAGAAGTGAACAAGATTGATAATTCAACCTTTGAGGTAATTGTAGAAATTTCGAATACTGGAAATCTACCGGTTGCGCTGAAGCAAGCGCAATTGGTTAAAATTGTGAAAGAAGATCGTATTCAACTTCAGTTCGAGGAGGAATTAACCAAAGGGTTTGAACAAGCTGCTGTGCAAATTTTAAAACCTGAACTTTACGATAAAACCGTATATCTGGGATATACCGAAGCTGGTGAATCGAAAAGTGCAACCTTTACTGTAGCATTAAATGGCATTGAAGGAGCTAAAGGCACTGTTAAAATACTATCCACTCGAGGTGGTTATATAGAAAAAGAGTTGATTATTGGCTCTGTTGATGACAATAATTAAGTACTAGTCACTTTTTATTTTATGCATAAAAAAAGCCGCTACTATAAAAGTAGCGGCTTTTTTATAAAATGTTACGATCATTCGAGAACGTAAACTTCAGTTGCATTCAAACCTTTTGGGGTTTCTGTAACTGCAAACTCTACATCGTCACCGTCTTTTAGCGACTCATGATGAGCTAGGTTTTCAACATTATTGCGGTGTACAAATACGTCGTTGCCACCTTCATTTCTGGTTATAAATCCGAATCCTTTTTCGTCATTAAACCACTTTACTTTACCGTATTCCATTGTTAAATCTTGTATTACTTGTTTGCACAGGTACAGTTGTTCACGAAATATGAGCCCGCGAATTACATTCTTAATCGGCTGTGCGGATATTTTTATTTACAAACTAGAGAAGGGAATCAAATACTGTACTGAAAGACCGAAACCTGACCTTTAACTTGCTGTATGAAAGTTCTCATAAATTATTGACAATTCAAAACTTAATATCATTCAGGTTGCATTATTGGATTATTTGTTTAATCCATAACTTAATTCCGAAAGGCAGATGGAGCTTGATCGTGACTATTATCAGGCATAGGCTTTTACACAAAATCATGCGGGACAAATATAGTAGATTAGTAATGGCAAGATGTTTACCTAATTGTTATAACCTATCACAGATTTTTTACCCAGCCTCAGACCTCAAAACATACAACTATGTATAAAACTATTGGACTTGCAAAAGAAGTAGAATCACCTGAAAATCCCGGTGCACTAGAAAAAAGAGTCGCATTAATTCCTGCTGATGTTAAAAAATTAGTGGATACCGGGTGTACTATAATGGTTGAAGATGGCGCCGGATTGGGAGTTGGCTTTTCGAACGATGAATACCAAACTTCGGGCGCTAGCATAGTTTCTCATGAAGAGTTATATCTAAATAAAGACCTGATAATAAAATTCAAGGGACCGGCAATGGATAGCATCCCGAAAATGAAAGCCGGGAGCACCTTATTTTGTATGGCTCATTTTCACTCTTTTCCAGATCGGGCAAAACTACTCAAACACCATCAAATAAATGTAATTGCTATGGAAAACGTGGTGCAATCTCCCGAGAAATTACCCAGAGAATTGGTACTTGGCACTATGGCCGCAGATAATTGCGTGGAAATGGATCTTAGAGTTGCGGGAATTGATCAGGATCAGTTTCATGTGATTGGTTACAACACTAAAATGGCAGGTGTTATTCGAAGGTTGATGAATCACAATCCAAAAAGTCTTGTATTGCACCACGTAAATGGCAACATCGAGGATTTAGGGGAATTAAACGAACAAATACGGGTTGTATTCGACTCCTCCACTATTCAAGATGTACCTACTCTCATTAAGGAGCTCGAAAAACATAATGTCCGTTATTATGATGTTAATCAGTTCGTCACTCAACATGGAGATCAAGCACTCAGATATTATCGCCATGTTAATCCGGCACCAGAATTTGGTAAAAGAAAAATCGAAGCCCTTCACGAAACGGGTCGCGCAGGAGCTCGATACGGCCTAGAATTATTATTAGAAAAAAGTACAAAAGCACTTAACCCTGAGAAAGCTACAGTTACTGTATTAGGTTATGGAAATGTAGGCATGGGCGCCATACACGAGTGCTATGAAGCAGGTGTTAAAGAGATTCGCATACTTGGCAAACATCAAACTCAAGCCAATCGTATTGAAGCGTATATAGAAGATGCCGATTTGATTATTAATGGTGCTGAACAACCTAAACACCTGCGGGGAAAGAACTTCTTAATCACCAAAAAACACACCAAGAATTTACTTGATAATGGAACAGTAGTTATTGATTTGATTGGTGGGTCAGCAACTAATAGAAGTGCGGTAGAAAACGTAATTGAATGCACCTATCTTACGAATCCTTATTTTGAAGAAAACGGCATTTTATTTTCGGCATTATGGGGTTGGCCAATGATGGGGTTTATGCGCGAAACAGCTATAAAATATAGCGGCCAGATTACTGAAATACTGCTCGGTGAAGATCAATTAATCAGTGGAATTGAACACTTAGCTCCCGGTGTAAAAAAAGCTTTGGTATGTGGCCCATTTTATTAACTTAAACAGGCACTATAATTCTAAAATTGGCGTTGCAGTAGAGAGATTCAATATTATGCCATTACAAACAACGATATCAAGATTTAGCCTAGCGGCGTTGCTGTTAATTACACTTACGGCATGCTTTACTACCAATAACCAGGAAACAGAAATAGCTCTAGAGTTTATTGAAGGCGAAATTTTTATCCGCCTAGAGAGAGGGGTATCCTACCAAGACATACTAGAACTAGCCGAAGACTTGGAGTTCGAAATCGACCGACCACTTGGAAATGGATACATCGTAAAAGTACCAAAAAACGCAGAACCACTATGGATAACGCAACTATCATCCATACCAATTATTGATGAGGTTAGATATAATGTATTTGGATACGATTACTCTATTTCGGTAACAGAACCAGAGCCTATCGTTGATAATGATGAACTTACCATTACAGTAAACTACTCGGGTTGTGACGATGGGCACACATTTATATTAGAGCATCCACAAACATTTTCAAACGATCTCCACATTTGGCTGTTTAAAACTACCCCAGATCAGGATTGTGATGCTTCTTTCCGAAACGAATACACCTTTACTATCCCTCGCTTTATCCAGCTCGCTAATAAAGTTACCATCGAAGATCCTTACGGAAATGAAGTTCAACTTTGGCCCGAAATCGTACCTGAAATTACGGATTAATCGAGCCCTAATATTTTTCGGTTGGTAGCCGCATCGATATTACCACCGGCAAAATCATCAAATACCTTTGTAGTAGCTTCAATTATATGCCGTCGAATAAAGTCGGCACCTTCTCGCGCACCCTGTTCAGGACTTTTGATACAACACTCCCATTCCATTACTGCCCACACATCGCAACCATATTCGGTTAATTTTGTGAAAATAGTTTTGAAATCGATTTGCCCATCGCCCGGTGACCGATACCTGCCGGCACGATGCTTCCAGGTTCCATAACCGCCAAATGCTCCCTTCCTTCCATTCGGTTTAAACTCCGAATCTTTAACATGAAAAGAGCGGATAAACTCATGGTAATGGTCGATATAAGCAAGATAATCAAGTTGTTGAAGCACAAAATGACTTGGATCGTACAGAATTTTAGCTCTGCTATGATTACCGGTTGCCTTCAAAAAGCGCTCGAAAGTTACCCCATCGTGTAAATCTTCGCCGGGATGAATTTCGTAACAAGCATCCACACCGTTTTCTTCAAAAACATTCAATATAGGAAGCCATCGATTTGCCAATTCTTCAAACCCCTGATCAACCAGCCCATCAGGTTGTTGTGGCCAAGGATGAAAATAAGGCCAAAGCAGTGATCCCGAAAATGTGGCATGTGCCGTAATACCCAAACGCCTACTGGCTATTGCTGCTTTTTTAACTTGATCAACCGCCCACTCAGTTCGTGCTGCCGGGTTGTTTTTAACGGCATCGGGGGCAAAATTATCGAACATCAAATCGTATGCGGGATGAACCGCCACTAGCTGCCCTTGTAAATGCGTTGATAGTTCTGTGATTTCTAGCCCATATTCTTTTACTCGACCTTTCAATTCATCGCAATATGTCTGACTTTCTGCCGCTTTATCTAAATCGATAAGCCACGAATCTAAGGTTGGGATTTGGATCCCTTTGTACCCCAGATCTGCTGCCCATTTGCACAACCCGTCGAGTGAGTTGAAAGGTTCTTTGTTATCAATAAACTGAGCTAGAAAAACAGCTGGTCCTTTTATGGTCTTCATAAGTTTAATGCGTTACGTTTACCCAAATATTTCCTTTTTTGGTGGACTCTACAACTGCATCCACTAAACTCATACCGTGTACTCCATCTTCCACTCCGGGATAATCAAAAATGTCTTTATTGTGTGTTTTCCCGGCGTCTATCGCTCGTAGGTGCATTACAAAATTTCGATAAATATTTGCAAACGCCTCTAAATACCCCTCAGGATGACCTGCCGGAGTTCTTGAATTTGCCTGTGCAGCTTCCGATACATAACCTGTTCCGGTGCGGTAAATCTCGTCAGCTTTGTCATTCCATTTTATTATTAGCGTATTAGGATCGCGTTGGGTCCATTCAAGTCCGCCTTTTTCGCCATACACACGAATTCGTATTGCGTTTTCCTCGCCGGCTGAAACCTGAGATACTGTAAGCACACCTGTAACACCTCCTTCAAATTCCATAAAAGCACTGGCGTCGTCATCCAGTAGTCGTCCCGGAACAATGTTCTTCATCATAGATAGTACTTTGGTGATGTGCAGCCCAGATACGTACTCGCCCATATTTGCTGCATGGGTTCCTATATCGCCATAGGCTCCGCTTTTCCCCGATTTTGTTGGATCTGTTCGCCATGCTGCCTGTTTTTGATCGGTGTCTTCAATCTTTTCGGCTAGCCAGCCTTGCGGATATTCCATCATCACTTTACGAATGGCTCCAAAAGCGCCTTTTTTAACTAGTTGTCTTGCTTCCTTCACCATTGGATAGCCGGTATATGTGTGTGTAAGAGCAAGGGGTAATCCGGTTTCCTTAACCTTAGCTTGAATTGCTAATGCTTCCTCCATATTAAAGCAAAGCGGCTTATCGATAATTACCGGAAAACCTTGATCCAAAGCCATTAATGCAGGTTCTGCATGTACATGATTCGGAGTTACGATTGAAACAAAATCCATACGTAGATTCTCAGGAAGTTGGGCTTCGGTCTCGATCATTTCTTTGAACGAGCCATATATGCGATCTTCGTCTAAAAATAACTCTTTACCGGTTTGTTTCGATTTTACAGGATCGCTACTGAATGCACCGCACACCAATTCGATTTGTCCATCTAAATTTGCCGCCAGCCGATGAACAGCTCCTATAAAAGCGCCTACGCCCCCACCAATCATGCCCATTCGTAGTTTTCTATTCGATAAACTCATACAATTATGCTGGATTTAAATCTGTTTGTTTTTCAGGTGTATCGTCGGCATTTTTATCCCAAAAAGTTAGGAAAAATAATGCCGCAACGGCTAATGCAACAATGCCCGGCATCACCCAAAACGATTGCGCACCCGAAAGCCAACCTTCGCTGGTTGAGCCATCCAGAGCAATACTATCGCCCCACCAACCAAGTACATAGTTACCAATAAGCATCCCCGCGCCATAGGTTAGCAAATTAAAAAAGCCTTGTGCACTGGCCCTTAAATGTTTAGGCGCTTTCTTATCTACATAAAGCTGGCCGGTTACAAAAAAGAAATCGTAGCATATACCGTGTAATGCAATTCCTAATACAACTAAAGCCGTTGAACTTGGGAAAAAGCCAAATAAGAAATATCGGGCAGTCCATGCAAGCATGCCTACTAAAAGCATCCATTTTACACCAAGTCGGGTTAGGAAAAACGGAATGGCCAGCATGAACAATACCTCACTCATTTGCCCAATTGCCATAAAAGATGGCGACTGTGCCCCAAAAGCAACAGCTGCGATAAAGTCGTTGGTGCGGGCATAATAGAACGCTAAAGGGATACTGATCGCAAAGCAGCAAAATGAAAAAACTGCAAAATTACGATCGGTTAGTAGTTTAAGTGCATCTAGACCCAGTGCTTGTTTCAGATCAAACTTTTCGCCTTTGGCCGAAGGTGGAGTTTCGGGCAAAGTGAAGCTGTACAAACCATAAATCACAGATATTACAGCGCTTAATTTCAATGGAATGTCGGTAGATTGAATGTTGCTTTCAACTCCGGTTAGCCAGCCAAGTAAAGGAATATCGAAAAAGCCCAGTACCGTTTGAGCTACAATAAAGCCTGCTAAAATCCATCCAATGGTGCCCCATACTCGGATTTTCGGAAATTCTGATCCCGGATCGCTGATGTTCGCAAAAGCAATAGCATTTACCAGAGCTAGCGTTGGCATGTACAACATAAAGTATGCTAACATAATCCAGATGAAAAGCCCGGGCTCGGTAATGGTAGATGCATACCACAGCAGAATTGCACCCAGTAAATGAGAAATTGCATTCACTTTTTCGGCGTTGAAAAAACGATCTGCCAGCAATCCTACAAAAACTGGAGCAAGTAAACCTGCCCAATTATGCGTTGCGTATGCCGACCCGATAATCGAGTTCAACCCTTCTTCTCCGCTAAAAACTTCGAGCAAATATGCCCCCATAGTTACAAAGAATGCACCCCAGATAAAGAATTGGAGAAACATCATCAGGCTTAAACGAGCATTAATATTTTTCATAGAATTTGATTGGTTAGTATCTGGATCGCTTGCTCGCAAAATCTAAAGCATATCTCGCCTTTTCCAAAAAAAAAGGAAGTGCATCCTAAAACTTTAACAGTACACTATTTCTACTACCCCAAAATTCTTGGCATTCAACTTTACTTATGGTATTTGTACTACATTTCTTGCTGAATTTTTGCACTTTCAAATGAACATTTGAGATCGAATTATGATATCAGCACTCGTTAAAAAATTGCAGTTGAAAGAAGAGTTTTCGGTATTGCTATTCAATGCAAATCCAAGAATTCATCCACTTTTTGATGGTATTCGGTTCGAGTATGAGCATTTTAATGATAAAGATTTCGATTCTGTAATTCTGTTTACTAAAAACGAAACAGAGATAAGTAAATATTTACCAAAAGCAGGCAAACATCTAAAATCTAATGGGTTGTTTTGGCTTAGTTACCCCAAGAAAAGCGGGAATATTTCTACCAATCTGAATCGTGATAAAACATGGAGCATCATCAAAGAACATGAAATGGAGCCTGTACGGCTTATCTCTATTAATGATGATTGGTCCAGTATGCGACTTCGAAGAATTGCAGATCGAAACAAACCTTCAACATTTGGGCAAGATCCGCCCGGAGTAGATAGGAGTAGCAAAACCGTAATTCCCCCCGATGATTTACAGAATTTACTTAAACAACACCCGGACGCTAGCGCATTCTTTGATAAGCTAGCTTTTACATACAAGCGGGAGTTTGTGGGGTGGATTCATCAGGCAAAAAAGCAAGAAACACGCGAACGCAGAGTCTATAAAACAATTGAATTGCTGAAAGCCGGAAAGAAAACAAAATGAGTTATACCCCACTATTTTCCCTTTTTATCTCCGTTATTATTTTTGCTTGCACCCCGGATAACCCACCCGAGATCGCGCAAAACTCCCCGCCTAACTATTTACTTGGCACTTTTGAGGATGACTACGAGATTCAGTATTTCATCACAGATTCAATATTCATACTTCTTCCCAATGATGTGTACCATATTGAACAATGGAATTTGGAAAAGCAGTATTTAATTGCTCAAAACGATACTTCTAATTCCTATGACCCCGGGGCATGGACCCGCATCGACTGGATTAAGCTCGAAGAGATGGAGCCTTTTGAGTGGGCGTTTTGCCTCAGCATCTATAATGCTGAAAGTTCCCAAGCAGCCGAGGCATTTACAGAAACCAATCCGGAAACTCTCCAAACCGGCTGTAACGGCTTTCCTTTTTCCCGAATGAAACGAATCACAGAGGTACAATCTGATAGAAACAGTTACTCCAATCAAAATTAGTATCATGCTGAAAGCTTCAACTTTCCATTTCTTATCCGATTTAAAAAAATATAACAATCGTGATTGGTTTACAGAACATAAAGCACGTTATCAGGATGCCCACCAAAATGTAGTTGATTTCATGGATGCTTTGCTCATTGAAATGAAAAAAGTGGATCATATTGAAAATGAATCGGGGAAAAAATCGATGTTCAGAATATATCGGGATGTTCGATTTAGTAAGGATAAATCCCCCTATAAAACTGCGCTTTCAGGAAGCTTGACGCGAGCTACGAAATGGTTACGTGGCGGTTATTATGTGCATATTGAACCCGGCAATGTATTTCTAGGCGTTGGTTTTTGGAATCCCAACTCAGCCGATTTAAAAACCATTCGCGATGAACTAGCACTTGACGCTACCCCACTACGTACCATTTTAAACGACACCGATTTCAGATCAACTTGGGGAAAAATGCGTGGCGATCAGGTAAAAACAGCTCCAAAGGGCTTTGCTAAAGATCATCCAAACATCGATCTGATACGCTTTAAAGCCTACACTTTTATAAGAACATTTAGCGATGAAGAAGCCCAATCAGATGACTTTCTATTTCATGTAGTGAGTTCATTTTTAGCAGTTCGTCCGTTTTTAAATTACATGAGTGAAGTTCTTACTCGCTCAATTGATGAAGCTTAACAAAAGGCTCTAAAACGGCCTTTAAAATACTAAATTGGAACATTCTTGTTAGTTCATACTATCTAGTAGTGTATCATTAATAAAAAAATAATTATGAAACGCACTATTGGAAGCATACTTGCCGCAGGTGGTTTACTCGGCTTAATTTACTTTGGATATCAATATTTCCAGAACTCCGAATCTTTTGAAGCTTTTGGAGCTGATGTAGCCATAAGTACCGGCGATATTACCCCGGTTATTATTTCCGGTGTGGTGGCATTGGTAGGCTTGGTAGTTGCTCGTACAAAATAAACAGGAGTTTTTATGTTACGTTGGAGCGTATCTTTCTTATTAATTGCCATTGTAGCTGCAATATTTGGTTTTGGCGGAATTGCCGGGGCAGCAGTTGGAATAGCCAAAATTCTTTTCTTTGTATTTGTAGCTCTCTTCATATTATCACTTATTTTAGGTAACAAACCCTCCATGGAATAACATCCGTAAGTGAACACCATATCGCTCTTAGAACAAACTGTAGGTATACCTTTTACCCATAACAACACCGTTGAAGTGTTGATAAATGGTGATGAAATCTTTCCTGCAATGATAGCAGCTATCGAAAAAGCTACCAAAAATGTGGACTTTCTCACCTTTGTTTATTGGGAGGGAGATATTGCAAACAGGTTTGCGGAAGCCTTAGCAAATAAAGCTGCCGAAGGAGTAACCGTTCGTGTTCTACTCGATGCTTTTGGGGCGCTTCCCATGAATAAAGCATTGCTCGAGCAAATGGAGAATGCGGGTGCACACGTGATCTGGTTTAGACCACTCGCCCGATGGAAAATCTGGAAGTCTGATAATAGAACGCACAGAAAAATTTTAATATGTGACGATCAAGTTGCCTTTACAGGTGGAGTGGGAATCGCGAAAGAGTGGGAAGGAAATGCGCAAAATCCTGAGGAATGGCGCGAAACACATTTCAAGATTCAAGGTTCTGCTGTTCGCGGTATAAAAGCAGCCTTTGTTGAAAACTGGATCGAAGCAACCGATGCGTTAAATACCCATTTATTTCATTCTGCCGAAAACCAATCTACAGGATCTACAAGTTTACAAGTTTTGCGAACCTCCGCCTCTGTACGTTGGAGCGACATTGTTCTTTTATACCAAACACTGCTGTCAAGTGCTCAGAAAAAAATCCATATCTGTACGGCTTATTTCAATCCTGATGATGCCCTTGTAGATATACTTTGCAGAAAAGCAGCGGATGGTGTGGATGTAAAGATTATTCTCCCGGGATCTCATACCGATAAACGAGTTTCAAAAATTGCAGCCGAAGACATTTTTGAACCTCTTCTCGCGTCAGATATCGAGCTCTACTACTACCAAAAAACGATGATGCACGCCAAAATTCTTCTGATCGATGATGAGGTTTCCTGTTTTGGAAGCGCAAACTTCAATCATCGGTCTATGCTCAAAGACGATGAGATTAATTTAGTGGCCATCGATAAAGCATTAAATGCCAGATTAGATACACATTTTGAAGAAGATCTTTCGCACTCGGAGCGAGTAACCCGCCAGCGATGGAAACACCGATCTTTAGCTAGACGAATGTATGAGTCAGCCATCCGATTGATAAAGCAGGAAATCTGATTACTCAGTCAATCCCGTACCAAAGGTAAGTTGATTACCTTCGATTTGAATGTGAATGGTATTTGTACTTACAGTAAAGATTGTTGATTTAAGCCGGTAAGCTCCTCACTTATCTCCCATAATTTTATGGCTGCTGCGGGATCCATAGCTTGTTTTCGTGGTGTTTTAACTTTGCAATCGGCAAAATACGCACCGTTTACCTCTTCAACCTCAGGCGATGTAGCCAGATAAATAGTGGTTTGAGCTCCTTCTTTTTCGGATTTCATAAAAGGCTGCCCCATCCACCAAAACAGTTTAAACACAGGGCGTAAACCCGCACTAAAATTGGTTTTTACCACGCCCGGATGTAAGCAATTTGCTGTCACTTCGGTTCCCTTTAATCGTTCAGCTAACTCAATGGTAAACAGAATATTGAACAACTTCGAATTGCCGTAAGCTTGCCAAGCTTTAAAATTGTCTTTCAGCTGTAACTCTTCAGGATCAAAAGTTCCATTTCGATGTGCTTCAGAGGCCACATTAATAATCCGTGCTGATTCTGAATTTAAAATAGTGGGCAGCAATAAATTGGTAAACAGAAAATAACCCAAATGATTTACCGCAAAGGTACTCTCAAAACCATCTACTGTTTCTTGATATTCGCTGGCAATAAAACCGTGGTTATTTATCAGAATGTCAATTTTTTCGTATTTGTTGATGATCTCATCGGATGCTTTTCGAATTTCATCCTGACTCGAAAAATCACACAAAACGATATCAATGCCTGCACTGGGTGTATTCTGCTGAATGGCTTGTTTTGCTGCAATGGCTTTGTCTTCATTTCGGCATACCATCACAATAAATGCACCTTGCCGTGCAAGTTCTTTGGCAGTTTCGAATCCTATTCCCGAATTAGCTCCTGTAATTATGCATAGTTTGTTTGTCATGGCAGAATGATGGCATTGTGTTTGCTGTTAATCTATGGTTGAAACAATCGATTTCAAATTCCCATTTCGTAGAAAAGAACACAATGATTCAGCAATATTTAAATTCAATTGAAAAATTTATCGTCGTGGGCGATCGGGTACTCATTAAACCACGCGAATTGGAAACACATACCCGCAGTGGGCTGGTACTACCTGCCTCGGTAAAAGAGAAAGAAGAAATCCAAAGTGGATATATCCTAAAAACCGGTCCCGGTTATCCAATCCCAAATATGGAAGTAGAAGAAGCCTGGAAAGGAACTGAAGACACCAAATATATAGGGATGCAAGCGACCGAAGGCGATTTAGCGATATTTTTAAAAAGCAGAGCGCACGAAATCAAGTTCGAAAATGAAACTTATTTGATTGTACCGCATTCAGCTATTTTGTTGTTAATCAGAGATGAGATGGACGGGTAATGGCGCAGACTGAAACCATTACCATCGATCCAAAACTAAAAAAACATTCCCCTTTCGAAGATTTTCAGGCACTACTGATTGGCTCACTGCTGGTGGCTTTTGGTATCGCCATTTTTACTGAACTGAAATTTCTTACCGGAGGCACAGCCGGTTTTGCCTTCCTGATTTCGTACTACACCGACTTCAGTTTTGGGCAGGTCTTTTTTGTTCTGAATCTACCATTTTATGCACTCGCTATCTGGCGACTGGGCATTCCTTTTACCCTAAAAACATTTACCGCCGTTTTTCTACTTTCAGCATTTACCGAGCTCATTCCACGCGTTTTTGAGTTTGGAGCCATCGCTCCTTGGTTTGGTGCCGTTTTTGGCGGATTAACCATTGGCACCGGTGTTTTGATGCTTTTTCGGCATAAAGCCAGCCTGGGTGGAGTTAACATCGTTTCGTTGTACTTACAAAAATATCACAATGTAAACGCTGGCCGTTTTCAAATGGTTGTGGATGTGGCCATTATAGTTTGTGCATTTTTTGTTGTTGATTTCTGGTCGGTGGTGTATTCTGTACTCGCGGCAATTTGCATGAATCTGCTTTTGGCTATAAACTTTGTGAAGGGCCGCTATCTGGGTTCACTCGATTAACTAATACTCTTATTTATGAAACGATCTGATTTTCTTAGGAATACTGCACTAATGAGTGCAGCAACACTGCTACCATTTTCGGCATTTTCAAAAGTAGCTAAACGAACAATCTTTACAGAAATCAGGCGAGGCGTTGGTATGTACACCGAGCGCGGAGGAACTATTGGTTGGTTGATGAACGACAACGCCTTGGTTGCCGTAGATTCCCAGTATCCACAAACAGCCGCTAATTTTATCGCCGGAGTAAAAGATAAAACATCACGAAAAATGGATTATCTCATTAACACGCACCATCATGGCGATCATACTGCCGGTAACGTGGCCTTCAAAGACTTTACCTCGCACATTGTAGCTCATATTAATGTACCCGGATATCAGAAAGCGGCGGCGGAATCGCGCGGACAAGAAACTGTGGATGCACAAGTATATGCCGATATGACCTACGCCGAAAAATGGAGCCAGAATATTGGAAATGAAACCATTCACCTAACACACTACGGCCCCGCCCACACCGGCGGTGACTCTGTAGTTTATTTCGAGCAAGCAAATGTGGCGCACATGGGCGATCTGGTTTTCAATCGAGCTTACCCGTTTATCGATCCGGGCGCCGGTGCAAACATCGCAAATTGGGTAAATGTTCTCCGATCAACTGCTGATGATTTGCCCAACGATGCCATCTACATTTTTGGCCATGGCAATCCAAATTATGGTGTGCAAGGCTCTAAAGGTGATGTTATTGTGATGAGTAACTTTTTGGAAGAACTGCTTACGTTTGTGCAAAAAGGAATTGATGAAGGAAAATCGAAAGAGGAACTTGCGCAAACAGAAGTGCTACCCGGCTTTGAAGAATTCGCTTTTGAAGGATGGTTTCTTGGATTAGACTTCCAGATAAATACTGCCTACGACGAACTGATGAAGTAATTTTAAACTCCAAATTCCAAGGTTTAAATTCCAATCGGACAGATTTTTTGGTGTTTTAGAGCTTCTTAGCAAATTTCAACATTGGAAATTGTTTGAAATTTGCTCCCTTGGAATTTGGAAGTTACTACTATTAATAATCGTATTGATACCGCACATCAATCCCCTGCCGTGCATCATCGCCTTGGGTGATAATCAAATCCCAGCTTTCGTTTAAGATATATTCCAGCACAAAGAGTGTTTTAGGGGTTGAACTGGTTATCTCGTTGATGATGGCAAAAAAGGTTCGTTCGTTTAGGTACCATCCCGTTCTAATGGCTGTTGCGCCGTTTTGGCCAGAGTTATCAATCTGAACAACATCTACTCCTAACTCGCGCGTTGCAAGCGTTTCTACTTGATCGAGCAGCACGTCTGCTAAAGCCTGGAAAGCGGTAGCATCGTTACCTTCTGCTAGTACGCTTTGCCAGGAATCGAGCGAATAACACGGTTTGTTGAACAAAGTGTAGCAAATTACATCCGACTGCTCCATTTCGGGCTCACTTTCGAAGCTAAATTCAGGTTCTTCTGCTGTGCCGGTTATCACATAATAAAGTACCACCGATTCCCCTTTCTGGCGTGTTTGCGGCACATAAGCACTTCGGATATCCAACTCAGGATTTTCGTAATCTCCAATAAACTGAAAAATGCCTCGTTCAATTTCGAAGCGTTTACCGAGTGGACGAATATAGCCCTGATCTGCATTCAAAGAACCAAACAATCGCACATCCTCATTTCGCTCTTTGGCAATCTCTAAAGTGCCAATGGGCTCAAGTTCTAAGTCTAAGTAGTCGCGCGACCGCACAAAGAAATCGCGGCGTATTTCCAGAGTCATATCGATGCTAAGAGAATCAAAAGGCGCAAACGATTCAATTTTTTCATCTTCGAGTTCTACCTCTTCAATGGCTTCTTCTCCGAAGTTAGATAAGTAGTAATAGCCACTGTTTACGATCAACTTACCCGATAACTCCGGTCGCAACAACTCTCCTTTCATGGCGGCATCTAAATCGATAGCCAATTTCATGTCTCGTGTATTTGAAACCTCAAATAACCGTGCATTGGTTTTTATGTTTATATCAGACGGAGAGAGACCATCTAATGTAGCCGTTCCATTTGCCGAAAACCGACCTCGCCCACTTTCGGCATAAACACGCTCGATGGTAAGTGTTTGAGCATTTACCTTAATTTCGGAATTGATATTTCTTAGCTGAATCCCCGAAAATGGAACTTTAAAACTCCCGTTTTTCAAACTGATAAACCCGTTGGGCTCTATATCACCAATAACGCCATTAAACTCAATATCTGCGTTTAATTGTCCTTTTAGAGCTTTTACGTAGTTGGGATCCAAGAAGTCATCAAAAAGGGCCAAATTCAGATCATTACTAACTGCCTTAATTTCAATTCGGTCATCTTGCCCGGGCAACTTAAACTCATAAGTAGTAAAGTCGATTTCAAACGGATATGCTATGGATACTTCCGCTGCCGATGTGTTAGCGGCAAATATTTCGGTTTGTACATCCAGCATTTGTCGCTCGGCACTGTAATTAAAGTCAGTGGTGATGGTATTAATTGAGATTCCGGAGAGCACAGGATCATCGAAGGTTATTTGCCCGGTAAATGAAGGTGTTCCGGCGGTTCCACTCATCGAACTATTAAAGGAGGCAATCCCCGTGGTATTTTCGATACCTGCTTCTGCTAACAGATTTTTAAACTTATTTAAGTTTGTAGGCTTTATTGTTAGCGATCCTACCACTTCCTGGCTATAAAATTCATCGTTCAGATTATCGGTATCCGTAACAAATGGTAAATTCGCTGACCCTGAAATCATTTCCCTGCCATCCCAGTTTACTGCAGTTTCAAGCTGTAGCCGTTCGTTTTCGATAACAAACCGCGCAACCACACTATCGGCTGTAGTTCCTTTGTAGTTGATGGTACTTATCACCGCATTTCCATTCCCTGTAGTTATCTCATCCTGCTGGCGATATTCAATCTCTCCAGACAACAAACCGTCCAAAAACCGTTCACCAAGTATAATTTCCTGAATCAAACCCAGGTCAAAATTACTTCCCCGTAAATTTACTTCTTTATCTAACTCACTAATGTATGGGATCGAAAACTCAAGAAAGGCGCCATTTGGGGATAAAAGCACAAGTGTATCGGTTCCAAACCCCTCTTGCGAGATGCGCAGGTTATACGGTTTCTGAAGCACCAGATTAGATTCTGAGGCAATAAAATCAAACTGCGTAAACCGTACATCCATCAGTAACTTATTAAGATCTTTCGTGATTTCTGCTTTCTGTTCTAATCGACCTCGCTCGCTACCGGTTATAGTAATATCCAAATCTGCGGTTAGCGTATCAGAAGTGGTGCTCCCATCCAAACTCATTACAATGTCTTGCAATGCTACCTCTTGTAAACGCGGCTCTTCGATCGAAAAGCCCCCTTTAAAATCGATACTTTCACCCAGCCCCAGCGTTGCATCGCCATTTACCGAAATTGCTTTAAACATAGAATCGACCAAAATATCAGATAGTTTCAAATCAAAACGGCCTTCTAAACCTTGATCCTGAACCTCGGTAATCTCTCCCGTTAGTGTACCGGAGGCGTGTAAGGTGCTTAACCCAAAGAATCCGGCTAGTGGTTGTGTATTCAACAATTCTAAGTTTAAATTTAAACGATTTTCGGGATCGGATATATCAAACAAATTACGTTGTCCTTGAATGCTACCTTCTGCAATTTCGCTATTGATGGTACCTTCTTTTAGAATTAACAGGCCTTCATTAAGGTTGATTGTACTTTTAAAAGTGTCTAGCCGGGCTTCATTAATTTCGCTGTCAGTAATGGATAAAGTACCGAACAAGTTCATTTTTTCCAGCGTTTTACCATTACCAATACCATAAAAATTTCCGTTAATATTGGTAGAATTACCCTCTAATGATAGCAAGCTTCCTGCATTGATCGAATCAAACTCTAAGAAATAGCTGTATTGCGGAGTCTCATCAAATATATTAGTTGCTTGAAAATCGCCGGTTAGAGTGTTTTCCTGTTGCGCTGCATAAAAATCGATCACGGTTTTGAGTTTGCCTAGTTCACCTTTTAATTTCAACTTGGCAATTTCTTGGCTATACATCCGAAGTGGTATTATCTCACTTTCATTCAAACGTTGGTTCATTAACGAGTAGGTCCAGCCCGAATCCGGAATCGCCCATCCAAACCCATTCAATTTACCTGATACCGTAATCGCCCCACTAAGGCTTTTGTCGCCTGTCCACGTTTGAGGATTGATATTCGCCAGTTCATACTCAACGGCCCAATCCGGCGATTCTTCAAACAATTCTTTAACTTCGGCTTCTGCAAATATTCGCTCATTATCTTCTGTTTGGGCAGTTAGTGTAGATATCACTTCACCGTCATCCACTGATCCTTTCCATTGCACGCTGGATAATTGATAATCATTCCATCTTGAGTTAAAAAACTCGGACGTCCATTCGCCGGTATACTCATTTTCTGCCGGGCGGATGATTCCATCCCAACGCACTTGGATGGGGCCCACCGCCGCGTATGTGCTGTCGTTCAGTACTTGATCAAAATTCAGATACGAAGCAGTTAGTTCAAGGGTATTTACTGTCCAGCTTGGATCAGACACTAAATTCGCCTTGATTTTGCCCTGTTGTATGTTTTCACTGCTTACTGCCACCATTATTTCAAATTCAGTAAAGCTACCTTCAAGGCTTACCTCAAGGTCAATATCATCGGCATTTAATACTTGATTGGTCCAAGTAGTAATAGTTTGTTGATACACCGGGTTACCGGTAAAACGGCTATCCACTTCTTCATTATTCAAATTTGCATCTACCTGCCCGTTGAGTATGGTTGCGCCTATTTTCAGCACAATATCGTTTAACCGGATGGTTTCGTCATTCACAGCGCCCTGCAATCCAACAAGCAAATCGCCGGGTAGTTTTCCACTTTCGATAGCAAATGAAACATCTTGTATTGTAACAGCATTACTCTTGCCAATTTTAAGCGATGATGCCAGCTGGAAATTGTTAACTACCAACGCTGTATCTTTGAAGTAATCATCGTCTCTGTATTGAGTGCGCAAATCGCTGATCGAAAATAAATCGACCACAAAGGTATAGTCATTTTCTGCTTCGTTACTCGGTGGAATTAATTCCTCTGCCTTGGGATTAATAAACGAGGCTCGTATAGAATCAAGGTATACTCCACGTACGTTCACATCTCCAAAAAGTAGTTCTTTCACAGTATAATCTAATCGAATCTCTCCGATTTCGATTTCATTCTCCGCTTTCTTCCAGCTTAGCCCTCTTATGGTGAGGTTAGAAAGTAGCTCGCCTTCGATATTTCTGATATTTACCTCCGCCTCAAGAATATCTGATGCTGTTTCTTCAATTTTTTCTTCAATAACATTGAGCAACCAATCACTTTGAAGCAACCAAGCACCACCCAGATATACCCCAACCAACACCATTATGGTAATAGCGGTTGGTTTAATCCATGCGTAACTATGTTGCTGATTATCTGCCATTAAAATGCCTGCCCCAAACTAAAGTGAATTCTCCATCGCCTGCCTGCTACATCCTGAATACCATCTAAAATATCTAAATCCTGATCGGTGGGGTTTAACACATACGCCAGATCAATCCGAATGGGACCAATGGGTGTTTGGTAGCGAATTCCACCGCCCGTACTATATTGTATTTCCCGGCTATTTAAACTCTGCAACCCCGACCAAACTTGCCCGCCATCAAGAAAGGTAGCCACGCCAAAACCTTTAAGCAGACGATCTAGTTGTTGCCGTAATTCAACATTAAAGGTGAACATTGCTTTACCGCCAACAGGTACAAATGTTACCGATTGTTGCCTCGAGCCGGCACGGGGCTCGTTTACAATAGCTCGTTTCGGGCCCAACTCCCGCCTGCTGAAACCTCGTACCGAGGCTGTTCCCCCAGCGTAAAATTCAATATCAGCCGGTAGCGAATCTTGTTTCGAATAGTAAATTACACCAGCCTGAACTCTGGTAGCAAGCACAAGTTTATTATTAAGCTCGGTATATTTACGTACATCTAATGCAGCTTTTTGAAAGCTGAAGGTTGACTCGCCAAACAATCCTGATAATTCTAGATATGGCTGTATTATTAACCCTCGCCTGCCCCTGCTCAATCCCCGTGCGTAGTACATGTTAAACGAAAAACTTGAAATATTGTAGTTAAGAACGCTATCCGGCAGTACCTCGCTTACATCTACGTCTCCATCGTTGGTGATATCGTACTCGTTATTTAGGGCAAACTCGTAAGAAAAAGTTCCGGTAAGGCTCCTATTGTATTCATACCCAAGTGTGTTAATCAAACCGCCGGTTGTAATTGAGTACGAAGGCTCGATACGGTTTTCGATAAAGGGGCTGATATTTAAACTGCTTTTGGTGTTGAATACATACGGAATGAGATACTCTGCGCTGAACTCTTTCTCGTAAAAGGAAACTTTCGCTGTGGTACTAAATTGAGTTCCCAAGCCACCCACATTACGATGTACCCACGTGGTTTGGGCGCGTAACAGTTTCCAGGAATTCCCAAATCGCAGCCTTTCATCTAAGCGGTCGAAATCGCCTATTCCAAAGCGATTTCGCCATGAGCGTAACGACAGTTCTTTCACCCGAAGATTCAAGGCAAGTGTAGAATCTTTGGTTTGATCGGGTACCGACATAAGCGCTAGGCGAAATAGATGGTGCTTAAAAACTTCTCGCTGTGCATCTCTAATATCATTTTCAGAATAATAAGCACCCATTTTGAGCCCCGTTTCGCGGAGAATAATTTCATCATCAAGCGACTCATTGCCCTCAATATTTACCGAAGTAATTCTAGTTCGAGGTCCCGGCGTATTTTTGATCGTAATATTGGCTTCGTTAGCCAGCGTATCAACCTCAATTGCCACTGTAGTGTTTGCATATACAAAGCCAATATTCTTTAATGTTCGGGTAAAGGTACCTACCACTTCTGATTCTTCTATTTGCTGAAAACGCCTTCCTTCTCTAAAAGGCACTCGATTTACCGTCCGCTTATATTCTGAATGTTCGAGGATGAAGTTTTTTGTTTGTTCATCGGAGTTTATTTCAATTTCCACCGAGCTGATGATAAGAGGAGCTCCTTCACTTATCACAAAAGTAAGTTCTTTTCTATCCGGAGAGCCGTCGTTGGTTAATTCAAATCGTACTTCAACAAAAGGGTATCCGCGGCGTTGGTAGAATCGTTCAATCCGTATAACATCTTTTCGAATCTCAAAAAAATCCACCTCCATCCCTGCCGATCTTCGCGCGAAAATTCGTTTAAGTAAGGCAGGGCGCTCGTTAGCGATATACCGTTTTATCACCAAATCCTCGAACTGCTGATTTCCTTCAATTTCAACATTCCAGATGCGAGCAGGATCTTCTTCCTGGGCATAAACTTGTGCTGTAAACCCGATCAAAAAAAAGAAACTGACGAAGGCAAAAAAGCTATTTCTGTACGAATTTATTACCAAAATATGAATTGAAATTGCTTAACAGTATACTCTTATCTTTTCTTTAATAAAACGCAGTTTAAAAGTTTAAAAGCATGGAATTGCTTTCTATTTTAAACGTAAACGATTACTCTTATTATGAAACTGAAGTTACTGTTATTTGTTTCGATAATCTTAATCTCCTGCAAATCAACACAGGAGTTTACAGGATTCTCGTACGATCCTCCCGGAGTTACCAACACTGTAGGAAAAGAAATTACCCCGCAAAAGCGCCGGGTTATTGGGGCCGGCGACCCCAGAGTTTGGCTAAGCAACGAATTTGAAAGTGCTCGCGCAGTAGATTTCTATCAAGTAGATGAAACCACTTACGAAGTGCTCATCGAGCCCGAAAATTATCCTATTAATAACAGCCCATGGTATGCGTTTAAAATTTGGGCCGACGAACCCTTTGCCATCAACCTGAGACTGGCGTATAAACAAGGCCGGCATCGATACCTACCCAAAGTATATCGCAGCATGGGTAGTTTGTCGGCAACGCATATTATCACCGATGCCGAATACGACTCAACCAACGGCAGCACCACTTTTAGCTTGTATTTAGAACGTGAGCCCCAAACTATTTCGGCACATTTTCTTGAAAACAGCCGTTATTCTGAGCTCTTACTCGAGTCGCAAACGTTTACACAAAATTTTATTTCTGTGGATACTGTTGGCTTTTCCAATCAAGAACGAGCTATTCTAGAATTTACCGCAGATGAGACTTCCGTTGATGAGGCCGGAGTGCTTGTACTTATCAGCCGCCAACACCCACCAGAGTTTTCCGGCTTTCTGGCTTATCGTTACTTTTTCAATACACTCATCAGCAACTCAGAATTGGCTACTGAATTTCGGAAGCATTTTGTTATCAAAGCCTATCCAATGCTCAATCCCGATGGGGTGGTTAATGGACATTGGCGCCACAACGCTATGGGCGTTGATTTAAATCGTGATTGGCAAAACTTCAATCAACCCGAAACAAAAGCAGTGCGCGCTGCTCTTACCCCTATGCTAAACGATCCAACAAAGCGCGTGTATTACGGTATCGATTTCCACTCGACCAACGAGAACATTTTCTATCCAATTAATGAAGAAGTAGTAACTACGCCGGATAATGTAACACAGCGCTGGTTCGAAGTTGTAAGTACCGAGTTAGCTGAATTGAATTTTGTTGCCGAGGAGTTTGACACTTCTTCGCCCATCGCCAAAAATTGGCTCTTCCATACCTTTGGTTCAGATGCCCTTACATTTGAAGTAAGTGATGAATTACCCATTGACCAAATCCAAAAACTTGGTGTACATTCCGCAAATTCCCTAATGCGTATTTTGTTAGACGAATGGAATGCTGCAAACTAAATTAAACGCTTACTATTGATACTCACTAAAGCATTAAATAACTGGAAATTACGCCTTATTTTAAGCGCTTTACTTTGCATTATGGGTTTAGCCGCTATGATTAGTATGGTGCTTGGCTTGTTTGTTGATCTCTCGGTGTATGATAAATCATTAGTGGCCATAGCTATTTTCATGGTAGGTATCCCGGCGTATCTTATCATAAGCGGACTTGCAAAAATTGATGAACTAACCATCGCTGAGTTTCTCAATCAGCAAGTAGAAGAATTAAAAAACCGAGCCGAACTGCTAGCTCAAAGCGAAGAAATATTAAACGATCAAGAAAAGGAAATACGGTCGGAGTTGATGCAATTTATTGACGAACACCCTATCGAAACGTTGTTGCCCGACAAACCGGTTAAACAAGCTTACTTTTTAATGCTAGCTTCGATTATTATCAGTTTTGGGATCTGGTTCCTGAATTTGTAGCCAACTTTTTGCATATCCTTCTTTTGGGTTATTCGCATTAATTAACGGCTATTAAAGCCGGGTTTTATTAATTTATAATGCAAAATTATTCATCAACAAAACATCGATGCGACTACCTCTGGTTATATCATTTTTCCTCTTGTTTGCCTGCCAGCGAACGCAAGTTATCGACGATTTGAACGATGCCTCTTTTGAGCTAATCACCCAAGATAGTGTGTCGGTAACATTCCCCGACGATTACAAAGGCAAGTATGTGGTAATGGGCTTTGTGTATACCAACTGTCCCGATATTTGCCCGTTAATCACACAAAATATGATCAAAATTAAAGAAGAGTTGGGCTCACCGGATGACGTTCACTTTCTTGGATTTACTTTTGATCCCGAGCGAGATACTCCCTCGAAGTTAAGTGAATACAAATCGGCATTCCGACTTGATGAAAACTTCGACTTTATAACCGGAGATACTACTACCGTTTCTGCTTTGATGGATAGCTTAAGGGTTCGCACTCAGGTTTCTTTTACAACTACCACCGAGGCTGGAGATGAACTCTATTTTTTAAATCATTCGGATAAGATTATGGTAATGGACCCCAAATCTCGAGTGATTATTGAATATGGGGGGAGCCAACCAATGGTTCCAAACTTAATTGTAGAAGACTTCCAAAAAATTCGCCGATGAAACATTCCATAAAGCCGCTGATTGTTCTAATGGTTATAGCAGCACTTGCCTGCTCATCAGAAAAACAAAATAGTGATAGAACTACGGTATATATCGGTAATGCCTCCATCGAAATTACTAAAGCCTGGGCACGACCTGCCAACGCCGGAATGATGACCGCAGCATATTTCAGTATCAAAAACAACGAATCGTATTCGGATACGTTGTTATCTGTGCGCTACTCCAATGCAGCTGATACTCAGATACATGAAAGCTTTGAGGCGGAAGGCGGAATGATGGGGATGCGGCCGGTGGGTGCTGTTCCGGTTCCTGCAACGTCTAGTGTTGAATTAAAACCGGGTGGAATTCACATCATGATAATTCGCCCTGAGATGGACCTAGCAGAAGGCGATACCATTGATTTAGAATTAGCATTTTCTTCAGAAGAAGTGCGCTTGATTCGTGTACCCGTTCGTTCGAATTAAATTTTTCTGTATCGAATTATAGGTCTTGTCTTTCACATAAAAAGAAAGGCTCCATATACGAAGCCTTTTTGCTTTAATAAATCACTTTCTGTGTTAATGCGAGGCCCAAACGCTGGTTGTGCCGTCATTATGAATAAGCAGCACATCGTAGTTATCAGCAGGGCGGCCTTCCACTTCCATCCCCGGAGAACCAATGGGCATTCCCGGAACCGTAATCCCGATTGCATCCGGTTTTTCATCCAACAACCTGCGAACATCCTCTAAAGGAACATGACCTTCTACAATATACCCACCAACTTTTGCGGTGTGGCAACTTGCTAATTCCTGCGGAACACCCGCTTCGTCTTTAATTGCAAACAGATCTTCAGGAACCACCTGTTCTACTTTGAATTCTGCAGTTTCCATATGATCGGCCCATTTTGCACAACACATGCAGGTTTCGCGCTTATACATCACTACTTCCACTTTTTCGTCATTTGCGCTTACTAAAGTAGTAGATGGCTGAGTAGTATCTTCGTTCTGTGGCCAGAATAAAAAGGCAGCGAACGCAATGGTAAAAATACCGCCAAAGGCTAAAATCTTTCCGTTTGTCATAATTTCGATTATTTAAAAATGAGTGCTAAAGTTAACGAACCTTTTGTAACTAATCATCTAACCAAATAAAAGCTACAATCATTTAGATTTCTTACTTTCATCAACTTTAATA
This sequence comes from Balneolaceae bacterium, assembly GCA_965228545.1. Classification (GTDB taxonomy): domain Bacteria; phylum Bacteroidota; class Rhodothermia; order Balneolales; family Balneolaceae; genus HXMU1420-13. The sequence goes on along the minus strand of OZ245822.1, from coordinate 2,320,426 downwards.
ATCCTCAAAATTCAGCTATGCAAAAGCTTCTTTCACTTTTTACAATTATTGCACTGTGCAGCATCACGTTAACGGCACAGGTTCGCTCTTACAATCTTGAAACTGGTACTACCTTTACTGTTAATGTGGCTCAAAGTCAGGAAATTTCCCAAATCATAATGGGAGCACCAAATACAATCAGCACTTCAAATAATTCAGCAGAACGTATTGAAGTACTCGGAAAGTCTGACGGCATTTATACAATAAAAGTAACAACACTTAGCCAAAAAACTGAAGTACAATCGCCGATGATGAACATGACTATGGATTCTGAAGACCCGACCTCTGATAACGGGCTGTATGCCGCTATTAAAGGCACTTCATATACTTTTACCATGACAGAGAATGGCGAAATTATAGAAGTGAACGGGCTGGAAGAGCTTATGGAGATGGTAAATTCAAAAGTTGATAATAATCCACAAATGCAGGCACAGCTAGCAGCCAGCTTTAGCGAAGACATCATCCGCACCGGATTGCGTCAGCGGTTTAGTTTTTATCCAGGTAATGACGCCAACGAATGGACACGCAATGAAGACACGAACATGAACAACATGCCGGTTGAGATGACCACCACCTATGGCTATACCGATGATTCTACCATCGAAGCAAACAGCGAAATCAATATTGAAGCTACAACCGTTCAGATGGGCACCAATGTTGATCTGAAGTTAGAAGGAACGCAAAAAGCTACCTATAATTTAGATCCGGCAACCGGACTACCAACCAGCTTCGAAAGTGTAAATGACATTTCTGGCAATGCGAGCGCACAAGGCATGCAAATTCCTATGACGATTCGTACTACCACCAATACAACATTTACTACCGAATAAACACAGTATAGATGCAGAGTACTTCATTAATTAGATTATCTGCGTTTTTATTGGCAGCAGCAATAGCATTGGGAGCATTCGGTGCACATGCTTTAGAGAATGTACTTACTTCGGATCGCTTAAACACCTGGGAAACTGCGGTTTTCTATCACACCTGGAATGCGCTGGGTGTGATGCTAATTGCAGTAATTCAGCATCAATTAAAAACGGAGATTACATTTACGGCCTATCTTATTCTTTCCGGGATGATAATTTTTTCCGGTTCGCTTTACATACTTTGCTTAACCGATATAGGCATTTTTGGAGCCATAACTCCAATCGGCGGTGTTCTGTTAATTGTTGGCTGGATTTTATTTGGGGTAAAAGTGGTTGGCAATAAACAATCATTAACTAATTAATCAGCACTATGAAAGCAGTATGGAATGGTAAAGTGTTAGCCGAAAGCGATCAAACCATTATTATTGAAAGCAACCATTATTTCCCGTCGGACTCGATCAACGAAGAGTTCTTTAAAAAAACTTCCCACCAAACAGTGTGCCCTTGGAAAGGAACGGCAAGTTACTATTCACTGGAAGTAGATGGGAGAGAAAATCAAAATGCTGCTTGGTATTACCCAAACCCAAAAGATGCTGCCTCCGAGATTAAAAATCATGTTGCCTTTTGGAAAGGGGTTGAAGTAACTGAGTGAGTGATTGAATAAGTAGCTACAAATTCTGAGCTAAAGCCCACTGTTTCTATAGAGATAGTGGGCTTTTTATTTGTAAACTCTTGTTATTGATTTGCAGTAAATCTAAAAATAACCTACTCTCCAAAAGGCAAGCTATTCGAATCGGGGTAGCACGGAAGGACGTACAACAATGATGGTCGGCTCGCTGCGAGCTTAATGATAAACCAACTTGGTGGTATTGATATGTCTGCATTTACACTTCAAATATTCCGTGCGAGAACAATTTTTTGTAGGAGAAGGGTGACAGGATGTGGCACAGTCGGGGTGTAGATTCAATGAGATTTAAAAAGAAATATTAAAATGATTCAAAAACTAGCAAAACTTGGAAAAATCATTCCGGAGGATATGTTTCCCGATAATCCCTTGGGATTGAATCTAGAATATGAAGTAGAGAATATTGTTTTCTTAAACTTTAAGTTAGATAGTAGTGATGTGTGGAAGTTTAGTGGAATTTCAATTGAAGACTACAGTAAATCTTATGTTGAAAAGTATTTAATGAAGTCTGCAAAGGGTAGGCAAACATCTGAATTTCCAACTATTGACGTTTATTCAATCAATGAATTCAAAAACGATTTAGGAGAGATCGATCTAAGAGATAGCAAATACGGCAAGAAATTTATCTACATCCTTGAAAAAAACAGAAGCCACTTTGAAGGAATTATTGAAGAGTTAAAAACCAACGACAATATAAAAACCGAAATGGAAAGTCGACTTAAAGACTTTACACGATTTGCTTTCAGTCTGAAATTAGAGGGGTATTATATTGGAGAGTATCCTGTTTTTAAAGAAGTTATTCAAAGATTGAAGGATAAAACTGGAAAAAAAGAGTACTATCTATATAAGGGTAAAAAGTATGAAGCCAGTAACAAGCTGTGCTCAATTACCAATGAAAACAAGCATACCATTTGGGGTTATGTTTCTCCATATGAGTTTTATGCAGTAAAGACCGAACTTGCAGCAGTTCCAGGTGGGTTTGATGCTAGATTTGCATGGAAGAATTTTCCTGTTTCACCAAAGGGTGCTGAATACTTAGAAAGAGCTCAAAAATTCTTAGAAAAATATTTGGATTTTCGATTCTGTGGGTATAGTTATTTTCTTGTTCCAGAGCGTGTTTTAGAGATTGATGCAGATATCGATTTTCTAGAGTATATACAAGAATTCAAGAAATTCTGTATCACAAGAGAAGGAGTAAGCAATAAAAGCTTGGAAACAGATTTAATTGATTTACTTGCTGAAAAGAATAATGCAGCCAATTATACTCTCTTTTTCTATGAGAAGAACAATTCTGAATTCAAAATTTTGGCTTCCATAGAAGATGTTTTTCCTTCCTATGCACGAAAAATTCATTCAGCAAAAAAAGAAAGTGAAGATCATTCCATTTTTAAACAGTTGGGTAAAAAAGATCAATATGATCTGAGTTTTACCTTCCGGCACATTAAGGAATTTGTTCCAGAGCAAGCGGCCTTTCTGGAAATAGTGCGTTCAATTTTTATGCAAAAGAAAATTGATAATGACTATTTAATACGGCGGGTTGTGAACAAATTTCAAACAGATTTTGCCAAAGATGAGTTGTATCCAACCACGGTTTTAAAAGCCATTCTCATCTTCAAGCTTTTACAAAAGCTATATCTCATTCCACAAACCAAACCTACCGAAGAGGTAACTATGAATAATAAGTATGAACACTTCTTCGAGGAACACTCAGAGTTTTTTAACTCCGGTGATTCTGCTACAAAAAAAGCAGTATTCCTTGAGGGAGTATTAATTCAAAAACTATTGAGTATTCAATATCAGGAACGAAATGCGACTCCTTTCAGATCTCGACTCAATTCCCTGAAGCTTAATGAAAAAATTATAAAGCGCTTGCTCCCTGAAGCCATTGAAAAACTTGAACAATATGGAAAGAACTACTACAGGGAATTAGAAGAATCAATTTCTCATTATTTGCTGACCTCTAAATTCGAGCTAAGTGATAATGAAATCAGTTTCTATTTCACAATGGGAATGAATCTGGCAAAGGAATTTAAAACAGAAAAAGAAAACCAAACTAATAGCGGAGAATAACATGGCTGTAATTTCAAATCGGGAAGAATTTCTCTTTATCTATGATGTAACTGATGCTAATCCAAATGGCGATCCCATGGATGAAAACAAACCACGGATTGACGAAGAAACCGGGATTAATATTGTAACTGATGTACGTTTGAAGAGAACCATTCGTGATTTCCTTTTTAATTTTAAAGGATATAATGGAAAAAATGAGAAAGACATTTTTGTACGTCAATTAGAATCTAAAAAAGGAGGACTACAAGACGGTAAAGAACGCTCAAGTAATTTTGATTCTAGAGAGGATGTATTAAATAAATGTATTGATATTCGTCTTTTTGGAGGTGTGCTACCCTTAGATAAAGATTCATTCAAGTTTACTGGTCCCATTCAGTTCAAAATGGGAAGATCGCTCCATAAAGTTGAACTAAAACATATAAAAGGGACCGGAGCTTTTGCATCTAAAGCGGGAGCAAAGCAACAAACTTTTCGAGAGGAATATGTATTACCCTATTCCCTAATCGCATTTTATGGAGTAATTAATGAAAATGCGGCGAAAGATACCGGCCTGAGTGAAAGCGATGTGACTGAGTTTTATGAAGCAATGTGGGAAGGTACCAAAAACCTTATCTCAAGATCTAAAATGGGACACATTCCCCGTTTGTTAGTGAAAATCAAACACAGCACACCTCATTTCTTTATTGGTGATTTAGACAAATATGTAGCTCTCAGTTCCGAAAAACCCGATGAAAAAATCCGGGATATTTCTGATGTAACCATCGACTTGTCTGCTTTATCTGATGTATTGAATAAATACGCAGATAACATCGACAGTATTGATACAGTGAAAGGAGATAGAATTACACTAAGCGGATGGAATCATTAAAAAAACAACCGGTTTTGCTTTTCGATTTGTTCGCAGATTATGCGCAATTGAAAAAGTATTACACCACCATGTCTCCCCTTTCTTTTGCTATTCCTCCGGGAACAGTTATAAGGGGAATTTTGGGAGCTTTAATTGGAATAGATAAAGAGATATCTCCCGAATATTTTCATGATGTTGATATCTCTATACGAGTTATAAACCCTATTAAAAAAGTTGTAATTCCTGAAAATCTGCTCAAAACAACTTCTAAAAAGCATTTTTCCAGATTTGAAAATCATAAGCCTACCAATATCGAATTTGTGAAAGATGTGCGTTATCGAATCTATCTTAAAACAGAGAATGTTGAAGTTTACCGGCAAATAAAGAAGCATCTCTTTTCTCATAGTTCGGTGTATACATTATCCATTGGTATTTCCGAAGCTTTGGCCAATTTTGAACATGTTCAGGAAACCAGTATCGAATCCTCTCTGTCAGGTAAAAACTCCATTCATAGTATCATTCCAACGGATTTCATTACTTCCGCTTCGGAAATAACTTTTGATGAAGTAGAGATTTTCACGGAAACCTTACCAATGAAAATGAAAAATAATCGTGAAGTAATTGAATACCGGGAATTTGCCTACGAACGAAAAGGTGAGCCTATTGAAGCAAATATCGAACAGGCGGTTACTCTATCAAATGGAGAACATGTCATTTTCTTTTAACCTTTGGTCGCATCCAGAAAAGCTCTTAAAAGATCATATAACTAACGTTTATGAAAATGGAAGAGCTATTTACTCCACGATCCCCATTAACAACGAGCTTAAAAAAGTAATAGATCTGTGCCTCTTGCTCCATGACTTTGGTAAGTCTAGTGGCTATTTCCAAACTTATATCCGAGCAATCCATGACTATAATAATGGTATCATTAATCAAGAGGCATTCGAAGAAATAAAGTACCAATTAGGAAAACACAAAAATCACGCCCGCATCTCAGCTATTTGGGCATTTATAGCTATTGAAGATATGTTTAAAAATCCTCTCTATAGCTTATTAGGTTTTATTACTGTACTTCGACATCACGGGCACCTGACTAACATTGAAGATATGCTCGATTTCACTGAACAACAGTTTACCGTATTATCTGCTATAAGTGAGAACGCTGATTACGAAGAATATGAGCAAATCCTTTTATTAAATGGATACGCGGTAAGTGACTTTAATCACTCTCGATTTCAAACAAAAATAGATGAGTTCTTTAATACCCGACATTTTAGAAGAAAATGGAAGAGAGAGATTCAAAGTCTTTTGAACAGTGATCTTTTTTACCAAGTAAGCCTTGCCTTTTCAGTACTTTTGACAGCGGATAAAGGAGAGTGTATTTTTGATGGGGTGATATTTAAGCGGGATAAACTGAAACTACCTTCCGACCTTGTAGATTTTTACAAAGAGAAAAAGTTCTCAAATGTTCAAAATTCAGAGCTCAACAGACTTCGTGACCAAGTCTATAATTCTGTAAATGATCAAATTCTGACCATCAACCAAAATGATCATTTCCTTTCTGTTAATTTGCCAACCGGAATCGGCAAAACATTTACCGTAATTAATGCGGCTTTAAAATTAGTAGACAAAAGATCAGATCTTGAAAAAATTATTTACTGCTTACCCTTTACGTCAGTAATTGATCAAAATGCCAAGGTTATAGAAGAAATTCTTGATACTAATAACATTGAAAACACTTCTGAAAACCTGATTATAAATCACCACTTAACTGAATTACATTATCGCCCAAAAACGGATAATGATGAAATTGATGAGAATCAAAGTGAATTTTTGATTACTCAATTCGAATCAAATATAAGTGTAACCACTTTTTACCAATTCCTGCATGGAATTTTTACTGGCAAGAATAACGAACTAAAGAAACTCCACAGTTTTTCAAATTCAGTAATCATCCTCGATGAAATACAAAGCATTCCCAGCAAATACTGGCCTTTGCTAAAAAATACACTTATTCAGCTTGCTACCAGATTAAATATCACTTTTGTTTTCGTTACTGCTACAATGCCCTTAATTTTTTCAGAAGAAAAAGGAGAAATAAAAGAGCTGGCAACAAATAAACGAGAGATTTTCAATGCTATCAACAGAATAAATCTCGATTCTTCTTTACTCCAAAATCCTGTTACAATTGAAGCATTCACCGAGTTATTGATCAATGACATCGAATCAAATTCAGGTAAAAGCTTCTTGATCATTTTAAATACCATAAAGGCTTCAAAAAAACTGTACAAAGCCTTAAAGGATGAATACCAAAACCTGATTTACCTATCTACCAATATACCTCCTATTGAACGACTTCGAAGAATTGATGATATACGATCATCGAAAGAACCAGTAATTGTTGTTTCAACTCAATTAGTTGAAGCCGGTGTAGATATAGACCTAGACATTGTATATAGAGACATTGCACCTCTAGATTCTATTTTCCAATCAGCCGGAAGGTGTAACAGAAATGCAAGTGATTACAAAGGAGAAGTAAAATTATGCTCTCTTTTGGATTCGAATGGAAAACGATTTGCAAGCTACATTTATAGTCTGGCAGATTTGGATGTTACACAACAGCTATTAACTCAAAAAAAACAATTCGCAGAATCTGAGTTTTTTGATCTAAGCCGTCAATATTTCGAAACAATTTCAATAACACCTAAAGACGAATCTGACTTTATACTTTCAGAAATTGAGAAACTTAATTATGCCACGGCATTTGATCCTAAAGTTCATGACTCTGCATTTGAACTGATCAAAAATCTCCCTACTTATCCGGCTTATATTGCGTTTGAAGAAGAAGCCAGCCAATTGATAGAAGAGTATCAACTACTTATTGTTACGGAATTCGATGATCCATTTGAAAAAAAGAGAACTATCAAAAATACATTGAAAAAACTATCAAAATATTCAGTATCAGTTCCTGAGAAATATGCCTCTGATTCAGATCAACACTACTTCTTAATATCTGAAAACCAAATGGACTTTGGTTACGATCCTGAAACTGGAATAGAATTTGAAGAAGAACAAGGAGTTTTTTTCTAACCATGTCCATCCCCCAAACCATCATACGATTTCCGGAAATTAAACTGCAAGCACGTGATGCCCATCAGCTGCGCGGGTACTTTGGAAATTTGTTTAAAGAAAAATCGGTGTTGTTGCACAATCACATGGGTAATGGTGAACTCCGTTACCGTTATCCGCAGGTACAGTATAAAGTGGTGGATCAGATCCCCATGCTGGTGGCCCTGGCAGAAGGAGCTGAATTGCTGCCCCAACTCTTTCTTCAAATTCGTGAACTCAACATTAAAGGTCGTATTTATCCGGTTCACCAAAAACAGATCGAAGCGTTCCGGTGGGAACCAACATTTTCGGAGCAGTTGGTACACTACCAGTTCAAAACCAATTGGATGGCGCTCAATCAGGCAAACCATAAGCGGTATAAATCCACGTCGCGCAAAGAACAGCAAGCACTCCTGAACCGAACGATTGTAGGCAATATGTTATCGATGTTAAAAGGGATTGGTGTTTTTATTGAAGAACGAATTGAAGCCAATGTTACAATAACCAGCGAACGGGAAGCCAGATTTAAAAACAATACCATGCTAAGCTTTACCGGACAATTTTCTACCAATTTTTTATTACCGCAATACATAGGGTTAGGAAAACAAGTGGCACGCGGCTTCGGTACGATATCACAGATAATGAAATAGACAGCTACATCACACCTAATATTGTTTTGAACTCAAAACAGTTTGTATGCAAAAATGTTTTCGCTCCAAAACAAACTTAGTTAAATAATGCATTTATACATCACCACATTTGGGTCATACATTCACATAAAAGACGGCATGTTTGAAGTGAAAGTTGTTGACGGAGAAAACGAAATAAAAAAGAAAATTCCGCCCAAGAAAGTAACCGGTATTGTACTTGATCGGGGAACCACGCTCACTTACGAAGTGGTAAAAGTTGCACTAATGCACAACATCGATATAGTTTTTGCCGATGGGGATGGTGCCCCAATTGGCAGAGTGTGGCACAGTAAACTAGGTAGTACTACAAAGATCAGGAAGCGACAATTAGAAGCCAGTTTATCTGTGGATGCGATTACTTACGTTAAAGAATGGGTGTGCCGGAAAATAGAGCATCAAACCGATGTATTAAAAGAACTGAAAAAGCATCGAAAGAAAAAAGAGGCACAAATAGCAGATACCATTTCAAAACTTACCGCGCAGAAAGAGAAGATTAGACAGCTAGAAGGTGCTGATATCCTTGACATTGCAGACAGTTTAAGAGGCCATGAAGGTAGTGCAGGCCGAGCCTACTTTCAATGTCTGTCGGCATTGTTGAGTAAAGAGTATCGGTTTAAAGGACGGAGTTACCGACCGGCTGAAGATCCTTTTAACGCCTTTCTTAATTATGGATATGGAATTCTGTATTCCAGAATAGAAAAATGTGTGATGATTGCCGGACTTGATCCTTATGTGGGATTCTTGCACCGCGACGATTACAATCAAACCAGTTTTGTGTTCGATTTTATAGAACCCTATCGCCCTTTTGTGGATCTTACTATTTACCGGCTCTTTTCCGGCAAAAAAGTATCGAAAGAGCATTATCGAGAGATCACGAATGGAATTGCGTTAAGCAAAGAAGGCAAGAAGCTAATCGTACAATCATTTATCCAACGCTTTGATGTAGATACCATCAGATATAAAGGTAGAAATCAAACACGGATGAATACTATCCAGCAGGATGCACATACTTTTGCTAACTCACTGATAACCGAACCACCTTTAGAAATACAGATAGACGATGATTTGCTGGGTAATGTATGATATAAAACAAGATCGTGCACGGACTAAAATTGCTAAAGCTTGCGAGCAAGCAGGTTTATTTCGAGTGCAATACTCCGTTTTTCTTGGAACCATTGAAACTGACGAAAAAGACACGCTGCAACTTCAAATTGAAGAGCTTATGAGCGAAGAAACCGACTCGGTATATATGTTTCCGATGAGTAAAGATGAACTAAAAGCCACTATTTTGTTGGGCCAAGCGTTTGACAAAAAAATGATTACCGACGAGATTAAAGCGCTATTCTTATAACATGAGCATAAGCGTAACCCCCTCCGATATCATTCAATACCTGTACTGCCCCAGGTTTACCTATTTTGAAAGAGTTTTGGCCATTCCGCAGTACGAAGAAAAATCTTACAAAGTGCTACGAGGGAGAAATTTGCACGACGTTAAACACGCTACGAATAAAGAATATCTTCGAAAAAAAATTGGTGTGGTAAATAAGTGGCAAGAACAATATCTAACCAATCATTTATTACGTGGAAAGGTAGACGAAGTGCTTGAGTTAGAAGATGGCACTATGGCACCGCTTGATTATAAATTTGCCCAATATAAAGACAAAGTATTTAGCACCTACAAAACCCAATTACATTGTTATGCACAGTTAATTGAGTCAAATTTTGGTAAAGTAGTAAATAAAGGTTTCTTGGTATATACACGAAGCAAAAATAAACTTATAACCGTTGAGATTAGCGATAAAGACAAACGCCAAGTTGAATCTTGTGCACAATCAATTATAGAGATTATTGAAAAGAATGCATTTCCCAAAGCAACCAGCTACAAAAAACGCTGTGTGGGTTGCACATATGCCAATATTTGTATTAAATAGGTACACACTAGAATATGGAACAGTATATAGCTTTTCCAAGCAAGGATTTATTCAAGCTATTGACTATAAAATCTATAAGCAATTGGTTGCCATAAACTTGCAGAGTTATTTGGTTTCGGAAACAATTCCAATGCAATTAATTTTTACTCATTTCTATGATCAAAAAAGCTAACTTTAGTCTATATGTACCCATTGTAATTACAATACAAATAAAGGTATCAGGACAAAAAGCGGTCTAAACGACGAATCCACCAAAACAAGGATTGAAACATTCTTTGGTGGGTGAAGAAAATTATAACGATGAAAGTCTAAACGACGAATCCACCAAAACAAGGATTGAAACTTAGCATCCCGAATACGGATGTATCTTGAAAACCAGTCTAAACGACGAATCCACCAAAACAAGGATTGAAACAGAGTAGCGCCGAGGAAGGTTCCGGCACTGCATAATTGTCTAAACGACGAATCCACCAAAACAAGGATTGAAACCTGAATAAGCGGCATAATGGCTCAGTGTTTAACCTGGTCTAAACGACGAATCCACCAAAACAAGGATTGAAACAATAAAAACAAAAGGGATAAGCGCTACGAACGCCTAGTCTAAACGACGAATCCACCAAAACAAGGATTGAAACACTCCATGATAAAATCTAAGGCGATTTTCGTTAGGGTCTAAACGACGAATCCACCAAAACAAGGATTGAAACTACCTGAAGCACGAGAAGACAAGAACTTCTATAATGTCTAAACGACGAATCCACCAAAACAAGGATTGAAACAGCGAGCGAACCCAAAATTAAATATTAACCCAAAGGTCTAAACGACGAATCCACCAAAACAAGGATTGAAACGCACAAATAGTTTGACATTCTCGTTCCCACCCCCTGTCTAAACGACGAATCCACCAAAACAAGGATTGAAACATTATGGCATACCTTGCACCACCATGTCTTATCTTGTCTAAACGACGAATCCACCAAAACAAGGATTGAAACTGTAAGTCTTGTAATTCATCTAAGGGTATTAAAATGTCTAAACGACGAATCCACCAAAACAAGGATTGAAACGAATTACGTTGCTAATACCTTCGAACCCAGAATTGTCTAAACGACGAATCCACCAAAACAAGGATTGAAACGCTCTTCTTTCTGGCACGGGCTTACAACATCTTCAAGTCTAAACGACGAATCCACCAAAACAAGGATTGAAACTCTGATTTTTGATCGTGTCGAATTTTTCTCTGAGCTGTCTAAACGACGAATCCACCAAAACAAGGATTGAAACCAGAAGCACTTGACGAACTCGAAGACATCAATACAAGTCTAAACGACGAATCCACCAAAACAAGGATTGAAACTAGATGGTGAAATTGTGCTAAACAGCACTTGGAGGTCTAAACGACGAATCCACCAAAACAAGGATTGAAACCTTTCCTCTGATTATAATTGCCCGGCACTCTTCACGTCTAAACGACGAATCCACCAAAACAAGGATTGAAACGAGACATGGATAAGAACGTACAGGGTGTAATTCGTGTCTAAACGACGAATCCACCAAAACAAGGATTGAAACTCTCCTTAAAATGGTGCTGTTTCTAGGTTTAATTTGTCTAAACGACGAATCCACCAAAACAAGGATTGAAACTAGCACTCACTTACTTGTCTTGGACTATATGGTGGGTCTAAACGACGAATCCACCAAAACAAGGATTGAAACAATGGTATCTGTGAGTAGAATCATACTGCTTAATAGTCTAAACGACGAATCCACCAAAACAAGGATTGAAACTTACTATTAGCCAACCATGAAGAAGGCTATTTCTGTCTAAACGACGAATCCACCAAAACAAGGATTGAAACACGAGGTTATAAATGGTTAAAATTACAGAAATAGTCTAAACGACGAATCCACCAAAACAAGGATTGAAACCCTAAACCAAAACTAAGGATTAGTCATGGAAACGATGTCTAAACGACGAATCCACCAAAACAAGGATTGAAACCTTTTCAAAACCGATAGACTGCATCCTGTTATTTCTTGGTCTAAACGACGAATCCACCAAAACAAGGATTGAAACTTTCCGTTTTCGTCTTCAAAAGTGATGGTTTCACTGTCTAAACGACGAATCCACCAAAACAAGGATTGAAACGATAAGTTAAGTTGAAGGCTTGCAACCTCTGAAGCTGGTCTAAACGACGAATCCACCAAAACAAGGATTGAAACATTTCATCGGTTATTTCCTGCTCACTCCATTGCGGTCTAAACGACGAATCCACCAAAACAAGGATTGAAACTTCTACGCCTAATCTAAAAATTGCACTCTCATTGTATGTCTAAACGACGAATCCACCAAAACAAGGATTGAAACTTTTTAACGTTACCCACAATATTTTTAAAAAGGGCGTCTAAACGACGAATCCACCAAAACAAGGATTGAAACGTGGTTTCTTCCTGCATTAACTTAGTTTCTTCCTGCGTCTAAACGACGAATCCACCAAAACAAGGATTGAAACATCAAGCTATCCTTTGACAAGGAAGAAAAGAAAGTGTCTAAACGACGAATCCACCAAAACAAGGATTGAAACATTTCATCGGTTATTTCCTGCTCACTCCATTGCGGGTCTAAACGACGAATCCACCAAAACAAGGATTGAAACTTGGGTTTATTGGGTGTTAGCGGTTCGGCTTGTTGTCTAAACGACGAATCCACCAAAACAAGGATTGAAACAAGCGTGGGAATTGGTGAAGCATTTTGAAAGGACTAGTCTAAACGACGAATCCACCAAAACAAGGATTGAAACGAAACTTCACCCGAAAGTCTAGGGTATCGGTTATTGGGTCTAAACGACGAATCCACCAAAACAAGGATTGAAACTGTTAATCTCACAAATACATTGATAATCAGAGTTGTCTAAACGACGAATCCACCAAAACAAGGATTGAAACGTGTTGCGTAAAAACAGCTTAAACGAAGTGCCATTGTCTAAACGACGAATCCACCAAAACAAGGATTGAAACCCACCTGAATTGACTGATTTTGAGGATGTTTAATGGTCTAAACGACGAATCCACCAAAACAAGGATTGAAACAAAATAAAAGCGTATTAACATCGAAAGCGATTCAAGTCTAAACGACGAATCCACCAAAACAAGGATTGAAACCCACTTTTCATTGCGATGGCAATCTCTTCCAATTCGTCTAAACGACGAATCCACCATAACAAGGATTGAAGTTTGGTAATCAAATGAATATTCTATACCCGTGCTTATGGGAAAGAATCTCTCGGCAACTGCTGAGGTTGACCCGGCAACCAAAAAGTTTTGTCACCGGTGGAGGGAGCCCGGTGCATAAGTACAACTATAGGTACCGGGAGCCTATAATTAACTTTTACAGGAAAAGCCGGAGACGTTTCGGACGTGAGAGTTAGGGTTGGTTTACAGCATCGTTAACGCCGGCTTCCTTCCTGTTTTGCCTTTCTCTTTAATTGTACTGTTTAGAAATAGATTTAAATTCACAATTCTTCAAAAAAACTTCACATCAAACAGCTTGTCCATGGAAAGTCACAGCTAGTTACTACTCGCTGGAAGTGGATGGAAAAGAAAATCAAAATGCGGCTTGGTATTACCTTAATCCGAATGATGCCGCCGCAAAAATTAATGATCATGTTGCATTTTGGAACTGGGTTTTGGTTCAAGGCTAAGCACATCTTCACATAATCTTCACATTCAACCCGCCTAGCAAACCCTAAAGCGGGTTTATTTATCCCATCTTCACAAAATCTTCACATTTTTCCCTTTTCTTTGGATTGGTTCTAAATAATTCAATCATCAACATCATCACAACTTTGAATTTTCTAAAACACACCATGCTCTGGAGTATTTTTTTTGCTATTCAAACGGGATTGTACGCTCAACAATTCTCGGTAGCAGGTGTTGTATCTACGCCTCAAGGGTTGCCAATTACCGAGGCCACGGTGTATGTTTCCCAATCTGTTTGGGCCGTTTCTGATGCCGAAGGCAAATTCGAGTTAGACAATTTAAACCCCGGTAAATACGCCATTGTAGTATCACGTGTAGGGTTCCAATCCAAAGAAATTACGCTACAAATCCCGCTTGAACGTGCTACCAGCCTGCACATCGTCCTAGATGAGAAAGTTTATGACAACAATCCCGTGGTGGTAACTGCAAATCGAACAAGTAAGCTTTTGCAAGACGTAAGTGTGCCGGTTTCGGTGGTTAACCAGAATGAAATTGAAGCTTCGGGTAGCTTACGCTTGAGTGATATTTTGGATGAACAAATCGGCCTTCACATCGTTTCCGATCATGGAACCGGAATACAGGTTCAGGGTTTTGATCCTGAGTACACACTCATTCTTATCGACAATCAACCGGTTATTGGACGAACAGCAGGAACATTAGACCTCACCCGACTTTCGGTTGGCAATATCGAACAAATTGAAATAGTGAAGGGACCATCCTCTGCTCTTTGGGGCAGCAATGCACTTGCCGGCGTAATTAACATTATCACCGAAAAAGGAAGCAAACCCTTTACGCTTGATGTAAATGGCCGATATGGAACCCACTCTACGTACGATGCAGGTTTGAACGGAACGTTTAAACAAGACCGATTACGCGGTCGCTTTTTCGGAAATTATAACGGATCGGGTGGATATGACTTGAACGCCAAAACCGTAGCACCAACCATTCCTGAGTATGAAAATATCACATTCTCGGGGGGAGTAAACTATCGGGTACATTCGAATATTGATCTTGGGCTAAGTGCTCGATACTACTCAGAGGATCAGTTTTATAACGACGAAATTAGCGATGGAAACAATACGGATGCGATAATTGGAGAGGATTTTCAATCTGATTTTAGCATCACCCCCGAAATAAATTTCTACCTCGGAGATAAATTTCTACTCGAAACAAACGCGTTTCTTTCTTCTTTTGAAAGTACTTCTGAAAGTATTTTTAGAGAATCGGGCGATATTTATTTTTCTGATTCTTTCTCACAAACGTTGAATAAGTACGAATCTAAAGCTTCCGCTTTTTGGAATAACGAGCACTCTACCATTGCCGGTGTGGGGATGAATCGCGAAGATTTAACGGCAGAAATATATGCAAATGTACCCGGCTTTAACTCTTATTTCGCCTTTGCCCAACACGAGTGGCAGGCATCCGAGGCTTTATCGCTAACCGGTGGTTTTCGATTTGATGCACACAGCGAATATCGATCCCAATTGAGCCCTAAATTTTCAGCCTTGTATAAGGCGAGCGAACATATTCAGTTCCGAGCTTCTTTTGGCGGTGGATTTAAAGCCCCGGATTTCCGGCAGCTGTTCCTCAATTTTTCTAACCCAATTGCAGGGTACAGCGTGTATGGGTCTAGTACTGTAGTTCAGGGTATTGAGCGACTTACTGAAGATGGACAAATTGAAGAGCTTTATTTTGATCCAAATGCCATAACTGACATCCGAGCAGAAGAGTCGTTCGCGTTTAATGCGGGCTTCGATTGGTTTTTACATAATGACCTTCAGATCAACGTAAATGCTTTCAGAAATAACATTAACGATCTTATTGAAACGCAACGCATTGCTTTAAAAACCAACGGGCAGTCGGTGTTTTCGTATTTCAACTTAAACAAAGTATATACACAGGGATTAGAAACTGAATTTAAATACCAACCCTCTCAAATTGCAGGGCTATCGGTTTCATTGGGTTATCAGTTTCTGGATGCCCGACGGCAAATCACCCGCACTTTCGACCGGGTTGAAAACGGTGTGGTGGTTACAAAATCAGAGCGTGTTTACATCCCTTTGTATAACCGATCTAAACATACTTTTAATGCCAAAGTATATCAATTTTTTGAAGGATCGGGCATCGAAACAGGACTTCGTTTTATGCTGCGCGGCAAATATTGGTTTTTCGATTTTAACGACAATGGCATAGATGAAGAAAGTGAGTACGTATTAAACGATAAAAACCCTTTCGAAAACACAATCGTAAACTACTCCATTTCAAAAACATTTGCCGAACGCTATAAAGTGCAGTTTGGTATAAATAACATTTTCGATTTTCAAGACGAGATTGTACTCCCGTCAAATCCGGGCAGAACTTTTTACACACAAATAAATATAAATCTATTCTAAAGACTAATTCATCCGATATGAAAAACACAATCAACAGAGCATTTTTTCTACTTCTGGGTTCTACGTTGATCTTCACCGCATGCGAAGATACCGGCACTAGTGGCCCGGAAGCTGTAGATGCTGAAATAGCTACTGACATTCCGGCGAACGTTAATACCATCTTTTCGCCAGCAATCCCCGAGTCTGATGTGGAAGGTAACACCGAAGCGGATCCGGGATATACTTTTTACGATCTGGATAATGGCGGAACCGTACAAGATTCACTTTCTGCCGAATGGGACATCGCTTTTGGCGGAACAACCTTGCTTGCTAATTCAGGAAACGGTGGTGGAATTCAAATTCTAGATGCAGAATATGCAACTGTTCTTGAAGCGCCAACAACTGGTTTCGAGGCTGAAGTTGGTGGGTCCGGCACATGGTACACCTACACTGGAGAAGCACCAAACGGGCCAAAGCATGCAGTAATCGCCGACACAAACAAAACAGTTATTGTACTTACTTCTGATGGTCGCTATGCGAAGATCCAAATTTTAAATTATTACGAAGGTAACCCCGACACTTCAACTCCACAATTTGCTGACTTCAGAACCCGCCCGGCTGATAAGTTTTTCACCTTTAATTATACTATTCAAGGTGCTCAAACTACTAAACTATATCACGAAGATCGTTTTACCTTTTTCGATTTCGAAACAGGGGCAGTTGTTGTAGATTCGATGTCATCGCAGTGGGATATCGGTGTAAACGCTACAACCATTATTGCTAATTTCGGAAATGGTGGTGGTATTCAGGCCCTCAACATCCCTTTTGACGAAGTAACCGAAGCGCCCACCGGTGGATATACCGAGAGTAACGCTACTTGGTATACCTACACCGGCGAGGCACCTAGTGGACCTAAACATGCAATTTTGCCAAAAGACGGTACTACCTTAGTAGTTAAAACTACCGATGGATTGTATGCAAAATTCAGAGTGTTGAACTATTACAAAGGCAATCCAGATTTGAGCAGCGAAGCTTTTGCAAATTTCTTTACACGACCTGAAGACCGCCATTACACCATCGAATTTGCTGTTCAAACCGATGGATCTCGATTCTTCGAGTAAAAGCTGATTTCTATTTGATTGGGAACTGCACTCAATCAATTACCTATCTTTCTACTATAGCCTACTTCTTCGAGTAGGCTATTTTATTGTAGTGATCAGAACGTTTGCTCACCTTTTTATTTTTAGGTTTCTTTATTGGCAAAAAACTACCCGGTTATGAGAAAATACTCTTTCTTACTCGTCGTATATCTTGTGGTCTCCATCAACTTGTACGCCCAGAACGAAGTACTCAGAGAGCTTAACTCTCTTTCGGGCATAACTAGTTTTGGAATTGTCGTAAACATCGAAAAACCTGCATCAATAGGAGACCCGGCACTAGACGTTACCAAAATTCGTAACCAAGTCATTCAAAATTTAGATGATCTGCCCATCGAGATAATTGAGGATGTAATTCTTCGACAGTCTGATCAATTTCCGGTCCTGCACATTCATGTAAATGTGATGAAGGCTTCGAATCTCACATATCCCTACTCAATCGAACTAAACTTTTACCAACCTGTAAAATTAGTATTAAAGGGAGATTTACAAAGCATGGCCTCCACTTGGAATATGGGTCAGGTTGGCTTAGTCTCGGAAAACATGCTGCGCCTCATCGCCGATGAAGCGGTCTTTGCTGCTAAGCAGTTTAAACAAGAATTTGCTGAGGTAAATTAACGCCAAAATCACAGCAACTTCGTTTACCATTCTTAGCAAATACACATGCAACATTCTAAGTATGTTTAGGTAGAGAACATCCCTGATTGAATATCCTAGTTCAGGTGGTATATTCTAATCACTTAATGATAATCCAAAAAAGTAATATGAAGCACATATCTAACATTTTAAGCGCACTAGTTTTGGCTATGGTTGCGTTTGGAGCTAACGCCCAGTCAACTCCGGATGGCAACTCGGCACAATTGCAGGGTTTTGGTCAAGCTGTAGACATTTCTAACGGAAATGTTTTTATCGGCGAACCCTCTAATGTCCACTTACCCGGTGTAGTGTATATTTTCACGAAAGAGGATGGGGAATGGACACAAAAATTTATGATTAAAGCCGAAGACGGCGTTATTGGCGATGGTTTTGGCCAAGCCATTTCTGCAAACGATAACATGCTGATGGTAGGCGCACCTAATAAAAATGATGATGAAGGTGGTGCGTATATTTTTGTACAAAGTAACAATGGAGAGTGGTCGCAACTTGCAGCACTCACCGTGCAATCAGATTCTACCGTAACTGGTGCCGGTTCAAGTGTAGCACTTAGTAATGATTACGCTTTTGTTGGCATTCCCGATTTAGGCCATGGCGCAGTTGCAGTGTTTAAGGCAGATGGCAATAATTGGATGCAGCATGAAATAATTATGAATGCTGATACTTCAGAAACCGGTTTCGGTTCAGAAATAGACTTCGATGGGGCAAATCTATTGGTAAGTGCAACCAGCCGTGATGGTGGAGCCGCTTACGTTTATGGGATGAATGATGCCGGCGAATGGGCTCTAAACGGCACCTTGAAATATGCCGGACTTACCGAACGCTCAGGCTTTGGAAATTCAGTAGCCATCAAAAACGATGTTGCTCTTATCGGCGCTTCTCGCCAAGATGGCATTGGCTCTGTGTTTATTTATCGTAACACAGAAAATGGCTGGGTTGCCGATGGACGTTTAGCCGCTTTTGATGGTAAACCAAGACTTTCCTTTGGATTTGCTATCGATTTTACCGGAAATGAAGTTTGGGTAACCGCATTGAATGCAAACAGCTCTGCCGGTAGCCTTTACCGATTTATGATGGAAGAAGACGGCACTTTCTCTTCATCAAAAAAATTAGAAAATATGGGCCAAGAAGCCGGCGATTACTTCGGATATACACTAGCTATCGATAATGGAATTGCTGTTTCCGGGATGTTTGGTGTAGACCAACGCGCCGGAGCTGCTGCTATTCTTGAACAAGATGACATGGGTAACTGGATGGCTGCAAATATTGTTATTAGTGAGCCAACTAATTTGCTGGCACCTATTACTAACGGTAAAATTGATTGTGATGGTGGCGCTGCTAGTCTTTACGGTTGCGAAAATGTAAATCTGATCTCTTTCTTACCAAACCGTGACATTGGCGGCGAACGAGGAATCAACTTAAATGATATTTGGGGTTGGGAAGATCCTGAAACCGGTAAAGAGTATGCATTAGTTGGAAGAACTGACGGCACCTCGTTTGTAGATATCAGCAACCCTTCCAATCCTGTGTATGTTGCAAACTTACCTATGACGGAAGGTGCACGAATCAATGCATGGAGAGACATCAAAGTGTACAAAAATCATGCATACATTGTAGCTGATGGCGCAGGCCCTCATGGAATGCAGGTAGTTGATCTTACCCGGTTACGAGAGTTTAACGGAGAACCCATACTGTTAGACACCGATGCACATTACGATCTCGTAAACAGTGCACACAATGTTGTTATCAACGAAGAAACCGGATTTGCATACATTGTTGGGGCAAGTGGTGGCGGAACTACTTGCGGTGGAGGTCTTCACATGGTGAACATTCAAGATCCCAAAAATCCTGAGTTTGTTGGCTGTTTTGCGGATCCTTCAACCGGACGTAGTGGTACCGGCTACTCGCATGATGCACAATGTGTGATTTATGACGGACCTGACGAGGAGCACAAAGGCAAGGAAATTTGCGTAGGCGCTAACGAAACCGCAATCAGTATTGCAGATGTAACCGACAAAGAAAACCCAATTGCATTATCTACCGGTTCATACCCTGATTACGGCTACGTGCACCAAGGGTGGTTTACCGAAGATCACAAATACTTCTTCCAAAACGATGAGTTGGATGAGTTGATGGGCACAGTTGAGGAAACAAGAACTATTGTTTGGGATGTAACCGACTTAGATGACCCACAAGTGCTAACACAGTACTTTAACGATAATGCCTCCTCTGATCACAACTTATACATCAAAGACAACATTATGTATGCCTCTAATTATGTAAGTGGTCTGCAAGTAATCGACGTGTCTGATCCGGCAAATCCAACACGAGTTGGTTATTTCGATACGTTCCCATTCATGAAAGATGAAGCAGGTTTTAGTGGCACATGGAGTAATTACCCATATTTCAAAAGTGGAGTAATTATTATGACTAGTGGCACCGAAGGCTTGTTCGTGTTAGAAACAAGCCCTGTTATTAACAAATAACAATTCGTTTTTACAGGATCTCCGGTGTTCTGCCGGAGATCCTTCTTTTTATACCCACACTATTTATCAACCATACTATGAGAGTTTTATCACTTAACATTTCGCCATTGTTTGCAGGATGCTTACTCGCTGTTATTGCGACTTTGCTTGGCACTTCAACAACTTTACATGCCCAAACACAAAATGGAAATGTGTACGTATGTAACCAAAACTCTGCCTCTATTTCTATCATCAACCCGAATTCGCTCGCTATTGAGCACACCATCGATTTAACAACTCTGGGCTTTTCTGAAAACGCTAAACCTCATCACGCTGTGGTTGAACCGGATGGTTCGCATTGGTACGTGAGTTTAATTGGCGAAAATACCGTACTTAAATTTAACGCCGCCAACGAACTTGTTTCGCAGGCTTCGCTGGAAGTACCCGGCTTAATGGTTGTTCACCCAACCGATAATGTGCTATTTGTAGGCCGATCGATGAGCGCAGTTAATCCCCCACAAAGTTTTGCTGTTGTAAATCGCACTTCGATGGAAGTTATGGACGAAGTTGACCTGTTTTTTACCCGTCCGCATGCCATTGCTGCATTACCAAATAAACAACATGTGTTTGTTGCCAGCTTGTCTTCTAATCAAATTCTTACTACCGATATTGAATCTGGTGACAGTGAGCTGATAACCATGGATGGTATGAACCACATGTTTGTAAACTTTGCAATTTCGCCCGACCGGCAAACTTTGGTTGGCACTACGCAAATGACGGGCAAATTATTAGTGTTTGATATTTCTGACCCACTTTCCCCCGAACTTACAAATACCCTAAATGTTAACGCACAACCTTGGCACCCTTTGTATTCAGATGACGGCAAGTTCATCTACTTCGGCAATAAAGAAGGTAATTCCATCACCGTAGTGGATGCCGAGTCTCTGGAAATCGAAAAAGTTATTACCGGCGAGGGCCTTGCTCAACCTCATGGCGCGGTACTTTCTCATGATAACAAATACTTATTCGTGACCAATAACAATATGAAAATGGATATGATGTCAGGCGGAGATCATTCCGATCACAGCAATCATTCGATGGCGAAAAAAGGAACCGTAACCGTAATTGATACTGAAAGCCTGGAGATCATTAAAGTAATTGAAGTTGGAATGAACCCAACTGGTATTGGAACTAAATAAACGGTATGAAAACCCACACTTTTTCACATACAATATTTGTTCGATTTCTGCTCCTAATCTTAATAACAAGTGTGGCTTGCTCCGGCAGTTCCAAACTTTCATCATCTGGTTCGAGCGATGGCAACTACACCCGTGTAGTGGCTGGAATTACTGTGTTTGACGAAAATGGCAACGCTCTGGATCATCCTTTTTTGGGGGGGTTGAATACACCTCGTCCGCAGTTTGTTGATATAGACGCTGATGGAGATCCCGATTTATTTGTACAAGAACACACCGACGAACTCATGTATTTTGAGAATAGCGGCACCACTGCCGAATCTCCACTTACATTTCGCGCAGATCAGTATGCTGGAATCGATATAGGTGAATGGTTTCGATTTGTGGATATGGATAATGACGGTGATTTTGACTTACTAACCGAACAGCCCTTCAGTTATATCAGCTATTATAAAAATACAGGAAATGCAGAACAGCCGAACTTTGTGCTGATGGCCGATTCACTTAAAGATGCCTCCGGAACTCCAATTTTCTCCGATCGTCAAAACATCCCGAACGTAACCGATATCAACTGCAATGGGCTTCCGGATTTGTTCATCGGCAGCTTAGATGGAACCGTTTCGCGATACGAGTCGATCGGCTTTGATCAAAACGATATCCCGCAGTTCAGCTTAATCACTAACCGCTTCGAAGACATCGAAATTGTAAAACAATTTGGTACCATGCACGGTGCAAATACTATGACTTTCATGGATATTGACGGCGATGGAGATGAAGATATATTCTGGGGTGATTTTTTTGAGCCAAGCATCCTGCTACTCGAAAATCAAGGAAGCTGTAAAAACCCGATTTTTCAAGGCGAACCCCAACCCTTTCCGCCGGGAAATCCCGTTCAAAGTAGTGGTTATAACGCGCCGGCTTTGGTGGATTGGAATCTAGACGGTGATGCCGATTTATTGCTCGGTGTGCTTGGCGGCGCCTATAATGCAAACCGAACCACCGCTGAGAATTTCTACTACTACGAGCAAAATCCCGGAAAATTCACCCTCGAAACCAAGCAGTTTCTTGAGCAAATTGATGTTGGAGATGAAAGCATTCCTGCTGTTGGTGATATCGACGGAGACGGTGACATGGATCTTCTTTTAGCCAATAAAATCGATCCTTCTAATTTAAAAACTTCGTTTGTGTATGTGTTCGAAAATATTGGAAGCCCCTCCAGTCCGGAATTCCAAAACACGGGTAATCTCACACTTCCGAATGGCTACCACTATGCACCCGAACTGGCTGATTTGAACAATGATGGCTACGCCGATTTACTGCTTGGAAACTGGAAAGGAGATGTTGCATACTATCGAAATAACAGCGGAAAATTCGAACTCGAATTTGATGCCATCATTGAACTTCCGCGCGGCAGTAATGCTGTTCCTCGTGCCGTGGATATAGATAATGACGGCGATCTTGATCTTGTCTCAGGTTCATCGGGGGGAGATATTCATCTCTTCAAAAACACGGGTGATAACGCCAAACCGAGCTTTAAGCATGTGGAGGATTTCTTTAACGGCATCGAAGCTAAACATCGTAGCACACCCACTTTCTTTGATGCAGATGGCGATGGCGATCTCGACTTATTGACCGGCAGTAAAATTGAAGGGATGCTTTTTTTCGAGAATATTGGTAGCGCTGAATCTCCAAGCTTTAAAGCAGCCACCCTTCCACTTACTATTGCAACTGCTCCGCTTAGCGCTCCGTTATTCCGTGATATAAATGGAGATAAAATCCCAGAGTTGTTGATCGGTACTCGAAGTGGCGGTTTATTGCTGTATCGATTAAACCCGTAAGAAACACAATACGATTGCCATGAACATCGAAGAATACCGCGACTATTGCCTTTCTTTCCTGAAGTAACAGAAAGTTTCCCTTTCGACGACAAAGTGCTGGTATTTAAGGTAGCTAACAAAATGTTTGCTTTGGCCGATGTAGACCATTTCGAGAGCATTAATCTAAAGTGTGATCCTGAACGTGCCGTGCTGTTACGTGAAGAACACCACGAAATCATTGCCGGTTATCACATGAGCAAAAAGCACTGGAATACAGTAAGTATGCATGGCACACTAACCGATGCATTTATCCGCGAACTTATCAATCATTCGTATGATTTAATAGTAGCGGGTTTACCCAAAAAAGTTCAGGCGCAGATCAATGCTCAACGCTTGTAGTTTCCTTAGTTGATTTTCTCTTAAATCTCGAAAACGATTTTTTGGCGAACCAAAGAAAGAAATCACGTTGCCCAAAAATCGTACCCCAGAATAAGAGCAGCGCATAATACGTAGGCAAAATTGCTATCAACCAAATTACTAACCGGAAATACCATGCCCACTCAGGTTCTACTCCTATTATTAGGTAGATTAACTTTTTGGCGTAAAGTACCGAAAACCCTGTAACAGCAAATACAATAAATACAATAACGATTTGAGTGTTACTTTGGATATTCCAGCGCTGCTTTAGTTTTTCCAGCATAGCATAAGAGAAATATTAAATATTGAAAATCCGATTTTTATAGCTCGAATGAACTCAAAAACTTAGAGTAGACAATATACCAACATTTGAATTGATTGTTTGATGTTGTTTGCAATTACTATCGGTTGCAATTAGCTTCCTATAATTTGGAAGGACTGAAGTACATTTAGCGGTTAAGAATGCGTAAATACTTAATAGAAGTAATCGGGACTATGGCATTGGTGTTGGCTTTTGGGCTTTCTACCGAGCCTTTAGCTTTGGGGGTTGCCCTCTCTGTATTAATTTATATGGCTATGTATAGCTCTGGAGCCCACTTTAACCCGGCCGTTTCCTTTGCTTATTTTTTACGCCGAAATATGACCTTCCGTATGTTTTTGGGATATACTGCAAGCCAACTGCTTGGCGCTTTTGCCGCTGCCGGCATTATTTTAATGGTCACCCATTCAGTTTTTTTTGTAGAACCACCTACCACTACCAATCTTTATCAACAAGCCACGGTTGAAGCTTTTCTGTCGTTTTTATTTGTAACCGCTTATCTAAACTTGATTAATAATGGCAATGAAGAATCGCTTCGGATTAATGCGTTAGGCGTTGGTTTAACGCTCACAGCTTGCATTATGATTGGCGTAAACATCTCGGGGGCTTACATGAACCCTGCAATGTCGATTAGTACTTCAATCATCGACTTTTGGGCAGAACGTGGCAAATCGTTCGAGAGCATTCCGCTGTTTACAGCTGCACCACTAACAGGTGCTGCCTTAGCTGCATTAATGCATTGGTGCACGAGCGATTAACCATCGTGAATGGGTAGTGAGAAGTAGAACGTAGAGCCAATATCCGGTGTGCTTTCTACATAGATCTCGGTATTGTGCGCATTTAGAATTCCTTTCACAACTGCAAGCCCCAACCCTGTTCCGCCTTTATCACGGCTACGCGCTTTATCGGTTCGGTAAAAACGATCAAATAATCGCTCTAAATGTTCCTCTCCTATACCAATTCCGCTATCATTAACCGAAATTTTCACCTCGTTTCCAATGCGGGCACAATCTACACGAATTTCGCCTTCGTGTGTATACTTGATGGCGTTCGATACTAAGTTGTCAAGCACTTGTTCCATCTTCTCGTAATCGGCAAAAACTATATGCTCGCCTTTTTTATGGTACAGCAACGCATTATTTTTCTCGGTAGCGATGGGTTTGTAGGTCTTTATTACCTCGGTGATTAAATCTTCTATCACAAAGCTCGATTTGTGAATGTAGCTCTCATCCATATCAAAACGTTGTAACGACTTAATATCCTGAAAAAGCCGAACCACACGATCGATCTGTTTTTGCGCGGTGTGTAAATATTGCGCTTTCTTTTCCTCACTTAACCCCTCTAATTGCAGCATTTCCATAGCGCCGGAAATTGTATGCAAAGGATTTCGAACTTCATGGGCGATGTCCGCGAAAAACTCGTTTTGTTTCACATTCAGGTTTTTAAGTTTCTCGTAATCGTCTTTTAGTTTTGCGGCCATGTTATTCAACGACTTCGCCAGCGATCCAAATTCGTCTTGCCGGGCGAGATCAATCTCCCGATCTAAATTACCACTCGCTATGTCAAGTGCAGCTTCTTCTAATTGCTTAATAGGTTTGCCTAAGTAACGTGCAAAATAAATGCTAACAATAATCACTACCAGAATTGAGCCAATCATTGCGCCATAAATAAGGTGCCGTATAGAAGCAGCTGCCGCGTACAGCTGCTGTTTATTTTTAGAAATGCGAAGAAAATGAACTTCTGTGATATCGCGATTGATAGTATGAAAGGAAATTACCTGATCGAGATCTTCATCATTTAGTATAACCTGATTAGAGGTTAACAGTTGAGCCAAAATCTCATCGTTCATAAATGCACGGGAATCTTGGAATTCAGGGGCATCCACGGGGGCGTTTACAAGCACCGTTCCCGACGAATCGAACAGCGCAATCTGATAGCCGGTAAGATCAGCAGTAAATGTTGTTTTGATAAATAAATCGGTAAAATCGTCTTCTAATTCCAGCGATTCGGCGAAGGTACGGGCGTCTTCTTCGAACTGTGTGATAGCTTCATCCAACAAAAAAGAACGTATACTTAAAATGGCATACGCACTAATAACAACCACACCAATAGATAGTAATGTGATGTAAGTGAGCGCAAGTTTCTGCTGGATATTCACGAATTAATGAACTCCCGGTTAAATCCATATCCAACACCACGGTAGGTTTTAATCAGTTTTCCGGCGTCTTTCATTTTAATTCGTAAATTTTTGATATGAACATCCACCGTACGATCAAAAATGTATTTCTCTTCGTCGGTGATGTGCTCTAAAATCTCTTGCCGGCTGTACACTAATTTCGGATGCTTAAACATCAACTCAGCAATTATATATTCGGTATGGGTAAGGTCAACTTGCTCGTCGTTGATATACATTTCGTTGGTATCTGTATCGAGGTAAACATTTCCGTAACGCACCCACTGCGACTTCTCCGGGTTTCTACGGCGTAACAATGTTTCTACATGAGCCTTAATCAAATTTAAGCTCGCCGGCTTTTTAATGTAATCGTCACCCCCAAGTTGTAACCCTTCGATCTCATCTTTTTCTTCATCGCGGGCAGTTAGAAATAAAACGGGAATATCATTAATAACCGGGTGCTTGCGAATGTGCTTACAAATTTCTTTTCCGTCCATATGGGGTACCATAATATCGAGTACAGCCAACTGTATTTCGTTTGCGTGGTTCTCTATTATGCTAAGCGCCTCCTTGCCATCTTTCGCCCAATGCACATTAAAGTTATTAATTTCCATAAAGTTAGCTAGCATTTCGCCGGATTCAATTTCGTCTTCGACGAGTAAAATGGTATGGTTGGTGTTCACGTGTGTAAAAATGATTAAGTTCAGCAAAAAGTTATCAGAATGAACTATAAAAATAAAACTATTTGGATAACAGGTGCATCTTCGGGAATTGGGGAAGCATTTGCACATTTTTTCTTTCGCGATGGCGCTAATTTGATTCTATCCTCACGGCGACAGGAAGAGCTTAAACGCGTTAAATCTAAACTAGGTGGCGATGATACACGAATCAAAATCCTTACGCTCGATTTAGCACAATCCGAAACTTTAGAACCGAAAAGTGAAGAAGCTCTCCAATTATTTGGCGGACTCGATGTTTTGGTTAATAACGGAGGCGTTAGCCAGCGTTCGCTTTTTGCCGAAACTGATATGGATACTATTCGGCGGTTGATGGAAATTAATTTCTTCGGATCGGTCGCTCTAACTCGGTATGTGTTGCCACACTTGATGGAGAAAAAAGCCGGACAAATTATAGTTACAAGCAGTGTAGCCGGAAAATTCGGCACGAAATACCGCTCAGGCTACGCAGCCAGTAAGCACGCACTTCAAGGAATTTTTGATTGCATACGCCAGGAAATGTACGAGTATAACGTAAAGGTGACTATGGTGTGCCCCGGGCCAATTAAAACCAATATTACTCAGAACTCCTTAACGGCTGAAGGTAGTTCGTTCGGCAAAATGGGTAGCTTGCACAACAATGCTATGGATGCCGACGAAATGGTACAAAAGATTTGGCGCGACATCAAAAAAGAGAAAGAAGAAATCTACATATCCAGCCCTAAAGAGCGGCTTGGGTTAATTATGAAGCGGGTTTCGCCATGGCTTCTTAATCGGATTCTAAAACGAAGTAAAGTTATTTAATTCAGGTTTAATCAACCTAAACGGCGGCGTTTGTTTAAGTATGCAAGTAATGCTGTATCAAATTGCCCTTCGGTATCGATTTGCTCGAAGTCGATTTCAAACTCACTGCAAGCCATCTGGAAATCATGCGTGTATTCCTCGATTTTAGCTTTGTAGTCACCGCGTACCTGAGAAGGAATCACTTCGATTTCGCCTCCGGTTTCCAAATCTTCGAATACAATCCGGTCGTTAGTGAAGGCCAGATCTCGTTCGCTACGATGTTCTAACACATTAAACAGTAACACCTCGTGCTTCCGATGCCTCAAATGTTTAAGCGCCGAAACTAAGGCATCTTGTTCGTCTACATTTTCGAACAAGTCCGTAATAATTACCACTAAACTTCGATGATTAAGCCGCTTGGCTACTTCGTGAATAGCCTGAGCAGATGCTGTTTTTCGTTGCACTCTATCCGCGTTACTTTCGTTTGCGAGTTCACGCTCTAGTTGCGTGTATATTTGCCGTAAATGCGCATATGTGCTCTTTGCCGGAATAAACGTTTCTAGCCCATCGCTAAAAGGAATTAAACCCGAAGCGTCGCGCTGCCGATGCATCAAATACATTAATGATGCCGCAAAATGAATTCCGTATCGAAGCTTACTCCATGCTCCAAAATGTTTGTATAGCATAGAAGAAGAAGTATCGAGCATCACATAACAGCGAAGATTAGTTTCTTCTTCGTACTGCTTTACGTAAAACCGTTCTTTCTTGCCGTATGCTTTCCAATCGATGTGCTTGAAATCATCCCCGGCGTTGTACGGGCGATGCTCTGCAAACTCAACCGAAAACCCATGATAAGGACTGCGGTGTAGTCCGGAGATAAATCCTTCTACAATTTTCTTAGCGCGTAACTCGATGTTAGCGAGTTTTGATAGTATTTCCGGATCAATAATCATGCTAAATAGTACTATAATTTTGAGAGGATAAGAATTTATTTTTAGTGGAAGCGCTTCTATTCTATCACCTTGAAATTCCTTCACATAATATTCTTAAAGCGCCCGTAACATTGGCTTGAAAGTAATAAACAAAGCTATTTACCGATTATAAATGTAACAGAGGTAAAAGAATATGAAATGGCTTTTTCGAGGATTTTTGATCCTCGCATTTTTCATCCAATCATCACATGTACTGCACGCACAACTAAGAGAGCCCAATCCAACAGTATTAACGGTAAGCCCTGATAAGGGTGTACATGTCATCAGTTCTGACGGATTTATGGAGTTCCGCATGGGATTCCGGCTTCAGCAACAAGTGGCATTAACTCAAATAGTTAGCGAGCAGAACAATCTGCAAGGCGAATATATTATCCGCAGAGAGCGGGCAATTTTCCGCGGGTTTTTATTTCATAACAAACTCGACTATCTGGTACAATTAGGCATGGATCGTGGCAGTGTAACACTATTAAATGCCGAGTACAGCTGGAAACCCGATAGTTATACACAAATCACGTTTGGGCAGTTTTTCCCACCTACGTTCCGGCAGTTCCAAACCTCTTCAAAAAATCTGCAAATGGTTGATCGGTCTAACGTAAGTCGCTTTTTCTTTACCGATTACGATTTAGGTGTACGGTTTCGGCGTACCATCGCAGTAAACTCACATTTTCAATTTAAAGTATCCGGTGCACTTACTCATGGCGAAGGTAAAAACTTAACAACAGCGCCCGGTGGCTGGGCATATATGTCGCGTGTTGAGGTACTGCCCTTGGGTGCTTTTACCAAAGGCGGTGATTATATCGAAAGCGATTTACAGAAAGAGCCGAAACCAAAGTTGAGTGTTGGTGCCGGTTTTTATTTCAACAAAGATGCGTACACCAAATTGGGCAATGCCGCTTGGGATGGAATAGAAGATGATATTTACGACAGATATGCCGATGTTGTGTTTAAGTATAATGGGTTTTCGTTTAGTGCCGAGTACATAAAACGCAGTGTAGATAATGAGTTACTTGAAATGGGCGGGCAGCGATATTTGGCAGAAAAAATCAGTGGCGAAGGGTTTTACACCCAGGCCGGTTTTTTTATAGATGAAAAGGTGGAATTAACAACCCGATTCAGCAGTCTCGATCCTGTAGATATCCATCATAACGAGCTTGGCAAGTTTACGCAGCAAAACAAAGTCTCTGCAGGGTTAAATTACTTTTTTATTGGACACTCGCTAAAACTTCAGGCTCAACTGGGATATGTAAGCGAACAATTTGCTACTATCAAAAACTGCAATTATTTCGAATTTCTCACTCAATTCACCATTAGTTTTTAACACTCACTCATCAAAGTAATGAAGCTCAACAAAAAACAACTAATTGGTATTGGTATCGGCCTCATCGGTTTGATCATTCCTTTTTTCTTTCACCTGGAAGGATTATCGGATGCCGGCCATGTTGCATTGGGGATTTTCTTTCTGGCTGCAGCGTATTGGATGCTGGAACCCTTCCCAATCTATGCTACATCAGTACTGGTTATTTTCTTACAAGTAATTTTACTCAGTCAACAAGGCTTTCTTTTTCCTGAAAGTACAACGCAATATACACCCGATGACTACACCGCATTTATTGGCACACTAGCTAGCCCCATTATCATTCTATTTTTGGGGGGATTTGTACTTGCAGATGCCGCTGTTAAATACGACCTGGATCGTAATCTTACCCGAATTCTGTTGTCGCCGTTTGGTAAAAAACCCGGTTCTATTTTACTGGGCTTAATGGTTGTTACGGCCCTTCTCTCGGCTTTTATGAGCAATACAGCCACCACCGCCATGATGATGACGGTTATTCTCCCCATAATGGCTCGCATCAGCAAAACCGATCCTCTACGTATTGGATTGGCACTTTGTATTCCATTTGCAGCAAATATTGGCGGCATTACTACACCCATTGGCACCCCGCCTAACGCTGTTGTTATTGGTGCACTTTCGCAGCAAGGTATTAACATTCCATTTGGCGAATGGATGATTCTTGCCACTCCATTGGTGGTTATCGCTTTATTGTTCGCTTGGTTACTTCTCATCAAACTGTTTAAACCCGAAGCGGCGTCGGTAGAAATTGACATGTCTGGGAAGTTTAACACCTCGGGTAATGCAATTTTGCTTTATGTTGCGTTTGGGGCCACGGTGCTGTTCTGGGTAACTGAGAGTTTCCATGGTGTGAAAAGTGCCATTATTGCTTTAATTCCTGTCGTTTTTCTCACCCTTAGTGGTGTGGTTACCAAAGAAGACATCCGAAAACTTCCATGGGAAGTTCTCTGGCTGGTTGCCGGTGGTATTTCCTTGGGCATTTCGATGAAGAGTACCGGGCTGGCCGAATGGATTGTTGGCAGTATTGAGTGGAGTGCTTTTGGAACTATCAGCCTGTTGATTGTTTTTGCAGGGGTTTCGGTATTGATGAGCAACTTTCTTTCAAATACTGTTACAGCAACTTTACTTATCCCTTTGGCGGTGAGTTTAGCTACGTCGGGTGTTGCCGGCGAAGGATTTAACCTAATCATTGTGAGTTTGGTTATTGGCGTGAGTGCAAGTATGGCAATGATGCTACCTATTTCTACGCCCCCAAACGCTATTGCAATGAGCACGGGAACTATTCAAACATCAAACATGGCAAAAGCCGGTATATCCATTGGAATTTTCGGAATTATTCTGGTTGTACTTTATGCCTTGTTCTATTGGCCATTCATTCTAAATTAATCAGTCATGGATCGACAAATTTATATTCTCGTAGTTGAAGACGAACTGGAAGTAATGGAAGCTTTGGTAAATGATCTGGAGCAATTTGAAGAGTATTTTCCTATTGAATCTGCGAACTCCTCGGAAGAGGCCAAACAGGTAGTTAACGATGTATACACCGCCGGTAATGAAATTGGCTTAGTGCTCTGCGATCATGTGATGCCCGGACAAAATGGGGTCGATTTTTTGATAGAACTACAAACCAATAACCAACAGCACGACGCTAAAAAAGTATTGGTAACAGGCCAAGCCGGTTTAGAGGATACCATTCAGGCTATTAACAATGCCCAACTCGACCACTACATCGCCAAGCCTTGGACCAAAGAACAATTGGAAGAAGTAGTTACCACTCAGCTAACCAATTACATTATAGACCGGCGATACAATCCCATGCAATACATGATAATTTTAGATAGTGTACGCCTTTCTGAGTACATGAGAACGCATAAAATTACGGATCACTAATGCAAACCAAAGCTTTTTCAGATCGGCGAGAGTTGTTACGTTTTATACGTCAAGCAATCACAGAATCTCCCGAACTACAGCAACTTTTGCGTACCTTTTCGAAAGATGAAGTACTATTTCGGCAAGGTGATCCTATCCCTCATTTATATCTATTGCTCGAAGGGGAGGTAACCCTTAATCACCAGCGAGAAGATGGCACGGAATTAGATCTGATTTCGCTTGCACCCGGCCATTTTGTAGGATTGGTTGCATTTACAACAGGTAATAATTCGCTAACTACTTGCCGATGCATTAAAAACACCATCGCCCTTTGTATTCGTCAGGATGAATACGAATCAGTGATGACCGAACATCCTAAGCTCAGTAATCCGGTTCAAAAACTGATGTTGAGTAATATGGCCACTCGTTTTCAAAAAAATGTGCAGCTCGAGTCCAAAATGAATGCACTTAATATGCAACTAGAGGATGAGGGCGAGCAACTTAAAAACGCCTACGAACAGCTAGAAAGCTCACATCAGAAGCTGGTTCATCAAGAAAAAATGGCCACACTTGGTGAGCTGGTTGCCGGATTTGCACATGAAGTGAACAATCCTGCTGCTGCACTCTTACGCTCGTCAGAAATGCTGAAATCTAATTTTGCACACATGCACAATAACGATGCTGCTTCCAAGATTTTTATGCTTGGCTTAGATTCAAAACCCGTTAATAGCACCGATGTTCGAAGTAGAATGCTTCAAATTCAAAAGCAATTTCCGTGGGTAAAAGAGCGCTCTCAAATTCGAAAACTTGCACAAATGCCGGATGAAGCCTTGCAATTAATACTTGCTCATAAAAAAGACATTGGCCTTGGGCAGTTGGTTCAACAATTTGAATCGGGCAAATTTATCCACAACATCCAGATAGCAAGCGAGCGTATAGCAAACCTAGTAAAAAGCTTAAAAAGTTATAGCAGACAGGATAACAACGACTGGGAATACATCGATATTCGGGATGGCATTAACGATACTATTCTGATTCTATCGCATCGCCTAAAATACCTGAACGTGGAGTTAGATTTGAAAGAAATCCCAAAAACCTGTGGAAAAATGGGTGAACTAAATCAGGTTTGGACTAATATTTTGGTGAATGCCTGTGATGCCTTACCCGACGGTGGTGACATTTCAATTAAAACGAAATCGGAGGGCGATTTTAAAATTATTGTAGTGATTTCAGATAATGGGCCGGGGATAAAGGAAGAAATAATCGACCGTATTTTTGATCCTAATTTTACGACCAAAAACCAAGGTGCCGAATTCGGATTGGGCTTAGGACTTGCAATTTCTAACGAGATTATTCGTCAACACGGTGGTTTTATCACCGTTTCTAATCGTGAACAAGGTGGCGCACAGTTTAAAATTAATCTACCCGTTCGCGAATGTTAATATCAAGCAAGAGCTTGTGTTAAATCTTCGGCTAAATCCTTTACATGCTCTAAGCCAACACTAAATCGAATAAGATTCTCAGGAGTGGTGGAGTGTTCTCCCTCGCTGGAGCGGCGGTGTTCCCATAAACTTTCTATTCCACCTAAGCTTGTGGCTCGACGAATAATTTTAGTTCGACCGACTATTTCTAAGGCACGTTTACCATCTCCATTTATCAAAAAAGAAATCATCCCACCAAAACCTTTCATTTGCGCCGCGGCTATTTCGTGATCTTTATGTGATGGTAATCCCGAATAGAATACTTTCTCTACAGAATCTTGAGTGGTCAAAAACTGAGCAATTTCCCAAGCATTTTGGTTGTGCATTCGCATGCGATGAGGGAACGAACGTATGCTGCGTGCTAATAACCAGCAATCAAATGGAGAGGGAACGGAGCCTTGTTTGCGTTGAATAGTTCGAATAGCTTCAAATTGGGCATCTGCTTTTGCTGCGATAATTGCCCCGCCGATAATGTCGGAATGTCCACCTAAAAACTTACTGGTTGAATGCATTACAAAATCTGCACCATATACAATAGGATTTGTGTTGAATGGCGTAGAAAATGTGTTATCCACACACACCGAAATTCCTTTTTGATGAGCTACATGAATTGTCTTTTCCAAATCTGTGATCAATAACAATGGATTGGAAGGACTTTCAAGCAAGGCTAGTTTTGTCTCCGGCTGAATAGCAGCTACAAATGCTTCAAGGTTTGTGGTGTCTACACTTGAGTAAGAAATACCCCATTGATTCGCGAAGGTATCAAGCAACGACCGAGAACCGTGATACATATCTTCAGGGATAAGAACATGCCCACCATTTGGAACACTCATAAACATGGCCGTTAAGGCGGCAACTCCAGATGAAAATGCAGCACAGGCTTCCCCTTGTTCCAACGAACATAACAGCTGTTCTAATTGTAACCTGTTAGGATTTTCATATCGCGAGTAAATAAAATCACCCTCCTGATACCCGGAAATATCATGTTCGTACGTAGTTGCCGGTTCCATTGGCGATGCAATTCCACGGCTACCCGACCAATGCTTACTGCCACTATGAATGGCAATGGTTTCGATGTTTTTAGTTGATTTCATATTTCATGTATTCGAAATCTTTAATTCTATCAAAATCTGCATCAGCACTGATAAACAATAGATCATAAACTAATGCAGTAGCAGCAATTATTGCATCCAATAATCTAACTTTATTCATTTTTCGAATTTTAATTGCCTCAGTTTTTACCCGATCATTTATAGATAAGCGAATCAACTGATCAAAATAGCTTTTCAATAGCATTTCGTCATTTTTTTCTAGATTTGGATATGAGAATATTTCCATCTCTGTAATATCAGAAACA
This sequence comes from Balneolaceae bacterium, assembly GCA_965228545.1. Lineage (GTDB taxonomy): Bacteria > Bacteroidota > Rhodothermia > Balneolales > Balneolaceae > HXMU1420-13. The sequence goes on along the minus strand of OZ245822.1, from coordinate 2,285,313 downwards.
AATATGGTGTTACCGTCTAATATCTGTTCGAGGTTTGAATCACCATTAGTGTGATAAACGATAATATTCGTATCAACCAGAATATTCACTTCTATCTTCTCTGACTTCTTTTTGATATTCAACGGGATCAATTTCCCAGTTTATGGTGCCTGTAAATTTTTTGGCATCAAAAGTCTTTCTCGACCCTTCTAGTTTTTTCAAAGATTCTACTAGATTAGATGATGATTTTTTCTTTTTCGCAGTCTTTCCCATCACTTTTTCTCCTAATTAACAAAAATCACAGATCAATTACTCGTTTCTAATTCTCTGATCGCCTTAATTCTTTGAAGCACAGGTGGGTGTGAATAGTTTAGAAACACGTACCATGGATGCGGGGTAAGATTCGACAAATTATCTTTCGATAGTTTTTTCAAAGTAGAAATCATGTCTTCTTTGTTTCCGGTTGTCTGTACCGCATAAGCATCTGCTTCGTATTCATGTTTTCGCGATGAAAGCTGCATAAATAGTGATAACAGCATTTCGATTGGTGCATAAAGCATTCCGAAAAATACCAGACCTGCATACACCGACATTTCCTCCATATAAAAGGCGTCGAACAAACCACGCTCTTCCAGAAAAATGGATAACAGAAAGAACAGAACTGCAGTATGCACCACACTGATCACCATCCCCTTTACGATGTGTTTCTTCTTGTAGTGCCCGATCTCATGCGCCAAAACCGCTACTAATTCTTCTGTGGTATGGTTTTCGATCAAAGTATCATACAAAGCCACACGCTTATTCTTTCCGAAACCCGTAAAAAAAGCATTTGATTTACTTGATCTTTTAGAACCATCAATCACAAACAAACCACTAAGGTTGAAATCTACCTTTTCGGTGTAGCGCTCAATTTCTGATCGGAGTTCGCCTTCTTCGAGCGGGGTAAATTTATTGAACAGTGGCATAATCCAGGTTGGGGCCACGTATTGCATCCCCAAAGAAAAAAGCGTTACTGCAATCCAAGCATACAACCATGCCCAATCGCCGGCATACATAAAAAATGCAAGAATGCCCGCCAATAATGGAATTCCGATAATTGCTCCCAACAACAATCCTTTCAATAGGTCCACAATAAATGTTTTGGGCGTTGTTTTGTTGAACCCAAATTGTTCTTCGATTACAAAGGTGGAATAAATACTGAACGGTAACGAAATGATAGATTTTGCGATGAGTAGAATTCCAATAAAGAGTAAACCATTTACAAGATCGCTGAACGGAAAACCGCGCAACCATTGATCCAGCACATTAAAGCCTCCATAAAACCAAAAAACGAGAAGCAAAAACAGATCGAAAGTGCCGGTAATTAACCCAAATTGCGTTCGAACCCGTGTGTATTGCTGCGACTTTGCATAGGTTTCGGCATCATATACTCCTTCAAATTCGGCCGGCAATTCCGGAGAAAGGGATTTCAGATTTTTGATATTCGTGATCAATCCAATCAGATAATCGATGAATAGTGCTGAAAGAATTACGATGGCGTAAATGTTCATGAAGAAGTGTTTGTCGTTTTGAGCAGAAAATAGGGAATCGCCATCATTTCTTTGCACAACATCCATCAACAAATACAATGAAGCAGATAGAATTTACCAAATAGTTTAATGTTAAACTATTTGGTAAATTTCGTCCGGACATTAATTAAGGAGACATTATGAAACACCACAAAGGATTACATCACATCACCGTGTTAGCAGGTTCACCGAAAGAAAATGTAGATTTTTATGTACGTGGATTAGGTATGCGCATGGTAAAAAAATCGGTAAATCAGGACGATCCGGGCACTTACCATTTGTTTTATGGAAACGAAGCCGCACAACCCGGTTCTAGTTTAACATTTTTCCCATGGCCAAGAGCACATAAAGGAAATACCGGAACTGGTGAAGCCGTGAATGTTGCCCTCAAAGTACCGGATGGGACTCAAGATTTCTGGCTTGAGCGTTTGAATTATCTTGATATTCAGCATTCTGATTTCTTCGAAATTTTTGGCAAACAGGCTATCCGCTTTAACGATCCCGATGGTTTGGAATTGGATTTAGTGTTCGATGGAGGAGCCAAAGAACAAGAAAGCACGTACGAGAGTAATGTGCCTATCGAATCGGCCATTCAAGGCTTTGAATCAACGCGATTAAAATTGAGTGAAGCGGATGGAACTGTTGATATTCTAACCGATGTGCTTGGCTTTAGAGAATCCTCTTCGAATGGAAACCTAACGCTTTTTGAAACCGATGCAAAAATTGGCAGCTCACTCATCATCGAAACCGGTGATAAAGAATCGGGTAAAGGAGGACGTGGTATTGTGCATCACGTAGCATTCCGTGCAAAAAACGAAGAAGAATTAAATGAACTCCGCGAAAAAGTAATGAGCAAAGGATTGCGCCCAACCGGCATCATAGACCGTCATTGGTTTAAGAGTGTGTATTATCACGAGCCGGGCGGTGTGCTTTTTGAAATGGCAACCGACGACCCCGGTTACACTGTGGATGAGGATTTCGATAAACTTGGAGAGAAACTCATTCTTACTCCATGGCTAGAACCTCGCCGTGAGCTTATCGAGCGCACATTACCTAGCTTGGACTAATACGTGAGCCAATCAAAAAACTCAAAACTAACGCTATTTACGCTGCTATTAACCAGCACGTTAACGGTAATGGCCGGAGCAACCATAGCTCCGGCTTTACCGGCTATGCAAGAACAATTTAAATCGGTTGATAACGCGGAGTTTTGGGTTCGATTGGTGCTTACCATTCCCGGTTTATTTATTGTGTTGGGGGCATTTGCAGCCGGTGCACTCATCGATTGGTATTCTAAAAAGAAATTCCTAATCAGCTGTATGATTGTGTATGCGCTAGCAGGAAGCAGTGGACTATTCTTGGATTCCCTCTTCACTATACTTGCCGGAAGAGCGATCATGGGATTAGGAGTTGCAGGTATTATGACCACTGTAATTACTTTATTCTCGGATTATTACTCGGGCAATGAACGTGCAAAAGCTTTGGGCATGCAATCTTCGTTTATGGCTTTAGGTGGAGTGATTTTTTTGACTGCCGGAGGATTTCTGGCCGACTTAAACTGGAGATTTCCATTTGCCATATATCTTTCGGCATTATTATTTGTGCCTTTAGCCATTCGATTCCTATACGAACCCGAACCTAGCACAAACAGACCCACAATCGATGACTCTGCCTCCATAATATCAGCCAGTGACCTATTGAAATTACTCGTCTTAGTATATGGACTTATTCTATCCGCTCAAATAATTTTCTACACCATCCCCATTCATCTTCCTTTCTTTTTGATGGAAACATTTAACGCTTCTGCCACTTCAAGTGGACTTGCCATAGGTTTGGTAACCCTTTTTGCGGGATTAACTTCACTTTGTTATGGATGGATCAAGCACAGAATTGGCTATGTGTACATACTTGTTTCAGCTTTTTTGTTATTAAGTATCGGATATATCAGTATTAGCTTTGCCGACAATCTCTGGTTTCTGATTTCCGGCTTAACAGTAATTGGAATCGGATTTGGATTATTCATGCCCAACGTAAATACCTGGCTTGCGGAAGTTGCACCGGAAAAATTCCGCGGCCGAGTTATGGGCGGCATCACTACTTTTGTGTTTTTAGGGCAATTTCTATCTCCAATCGCTACACAACCCATTCAAGTTTCTTTAGATATTCCGGGATTGTATCTCAGCAGTGGCAGTTTTCTAGCTATTACAGCATTGCTACTCCTTTTCTTTAGGAACCCACTAATCGCGCTTTGTCGCAGAATTTCAACCTCATAAATAAATTATTATGTCGTTTTTTATCGCAACCTCCGACCAACCATTTAGCGGTCCACACCAAAGCCAGCAATTATTACAAGCCGGGGCAGACCCTGCATCTGCGAAAGCTGCGATGATCATGATTCATGGTCGTGGTGCTAGTGCCCAAAGTATTTTGGGCTTAGCCAACGAGCTTAATCATCAAAACTCTATCACTTTTTATGCCCCGCAAGCTAGCGGACACACTTGGTATCCATATTCCTTTTTAGCTCCAACCGATCAAAATCAACCGGGATTAAATTCGGGATTGCAAGCCGTATTCGACGCTGTGCAACAAGCAGAAAGTGATGGTTTTTCTAGCGAACAGATTTTCTTGTTGGGCTTTTCACAAGGTGCCTGTTTAGCTTCGGAATTTGTGGCTCGTCATCCCCAAAAGTATGCGGGACTCATCGCTTTAAGCGGTGGATTGATTGGTGATACACTCCCAAAAGATCATTATTCCGGCGATTTGGATAATACTCCTGTTTTTATGGGATGCAGTGATGTAGATGCGCACATCCCTGAGCAACGTGTTCACGATTCCGCTGATATTTTATCTGGATTAAATGCGGAAGTAACCAAGAAAATCTATCCGGGTATGGGACATACCATTAATCAGGATGAGATTGATCATATTAATCGAATGATAAGCGCATAGATCTCTTCTTAGAATTAATTTTTTTAAACCCTGAATGCTAACCGGTATTCTGGGTTTTTTTGTTGTATAAAACTTAGTCTTTACTTTTGTCTCTGAGCATTTTGATGGCATACGCTCCACCTGCAGCGGCAAGTAGACTAAGCCCACCATCGATCGGAGCTTGTGATGGCGCTGAAGGCAATCCGGGTTGAGCTTGAACAAGGGTTACCATAATCAAAACCAGGAAGAAGCTAAAGATGAGTTGAGTCGTGAATTTCATTATTATTTAGTTTTGAGTTGTGAGTGATGAATTTTAAGTGTAGAAAATTTTTGCACTTAAAATTCATCTCTTAAGACTACTTTATTAGCGTCATTTTCTTGGTTAAAACATCATTTCCAACTTTTAAGCGATAGATATACACTCCGGAAGAAAGTTTGCTTCCATCAAACCGAATACTGTAACGGCCGGGTTGAGTCGCTTCACTATCAATCAGCGTAGCTACTTTTCTTCCTAGGATATCGAAAACCTCTAACTGGATTTTACTAGGGTTAGGAACTCCAAATTGAATAGTTGAACTTGGGTTAAAAGGATTTGGGTAATTTTGCTCAAGTTCCAAGCTCTGTGGCAATCCGTTATTTAATTCATTACTAACATTGGTGGCCGGACTAATTGTAAGAGTAAACCTACCCTTTCTTTGTTGCTTAGCTGATTGAACAATCGCAGATATACTAGGTAGAGCATCTACCTTATTCACTAACTTTGCTTTTCCTTCATTCATTGTAAATGCATATGGCTCCGTTAAATCTGTCATAATATCAGATTCTGCATCATATAAACTTACTTCCCATCCCTCCGGAATATTCCAATCTGTTTTGCTGATGGTATGTGTTGTTCCGCTCAAAGAAGTTTGTAACGCCAAATGAATTTCTAATGGATCTACAATCATCGGCAAGCTGTTAATATCTAAATGAATACTATCATTGAGAATAGATGCCATCGTAACATAGTTAGCAGAAAGCGGATTCAGTTGATAGGCATCTGAGCCATCCATGTTAAACTCTCCTGCCTCAGAAAACTGAAACCAAGCCTTATTTGATTGCCCGGATTCATTTTCCAATTTAAGAGAGAAATAGGCCGGTTCTTCCTCTAGAATTTGCTTTCCAAGAAAGCGATTGGCAGAATCTTTTCGTGCACTTTCGGGTATTTCAAGACTTGGGTTTGGGGAAGCAGTTTGTACAAAGAATGCGTTAAATGCCCCAACCTCACCGTCGCTTAAACTACCAAGCGTGCCATTCCAGCTTTTCCATCCTGAAGCATTAGTATCGTATACATAAACGGAATTCGACAGACCGGATCTTGTAAATCCATCCCAATCTACATCTTTGCGAAACGGATTCCCAACAAGTGCCCAGCCGTTTACATTCGGGTTGAGCAGATTGGTAAGAGTTTGTGTGCCCTGCGGCTCACGACCTTCTAGCTTCAGCGTTTTTGGAAAACCAGCATTTCCGGCTACATTAGGTCCATTATCATCACTAAATACATATACCAATACTCCTTCTCCGGGATGCAAAGAATCAGACATGCTTGTAATTGCAGCCCAATTCGTGTCAGATAAACTGGTGGCTGTACGTGGCCATTTGTACACATTAGAAGTTCCCGCAGAGGTATTTGCGCCGGTGAATCCTTGTGTCCAGATATTGTCAAGTAAAGGAGCGAAGGAAGAATCAGCTACCGGACTGGTCAAAATTCGCCAACCTTCAGATCCGGTAAGTTGTTGGGATGATTCTTTGTAATTCTGAATCTCATACTTTTTGAATAAGTATGATTCTACTGCTCGCCGATCATTAGCAGAAAGAACATCAGAATAAATGATCACTTCAGCAATATCGCCGTTGAGGAATCCTGTATTGTTTGCCCGAACGCCTAAATATAGGGTTCCGGCATCCGCACTTTGTGCATTAACACTAGACACGGTTACTTCGCGGTTTACACTCATCACAGCTTCGGTAGACGTGGCTCTTACATTATAAAGTTGAGCAGTAGAATTTGTAAAGTCTCCGGATGAGCCAACGTCGATATATGTGGAAGCTGTGGGTATAAACCGCGCGCCGGCTGCGCCATTTACATGCAGCTCATACCGTTCGCTGGTACCAGCCATTAAAAACTCAGTATTGGAATGTGAGGTTGCCGATTTTGCCACAATGAATATTTCGTAATCGCTGTTTTGGATGCCCAATGTTGATGCTGTTGGCAGAGTAACCCAATTGCTCCCATTAAAACGAACTGCCCGCTGATTGTTTATGACACTATCTGCTACCATAGGTTTACGGATGGAATTATTCTCAAAACCATCATTATCATTTCCACTCAGATCTTTCCAGATATTTAGAGTATCTCCAAAGGCAGTAATTCCACGGCCAGCATCTAAGTGTAGAGCTAAATTCGTTTTAGGAATGGGTAACGTTAACCAATTGAAATTGGCAATGGGCTGTGGTGTTTCGTCCCCCGACTCAGGCAATCCATTACCCAATGCTCCTAACCTTGTAATTGTTCCAAAATCCGAACCAAAACTGAGAACCCTTCCTTCATCCAACAATGCCAAAGAATGTTTGTGATTGGTGGTAATTGCAAGTGCACGCTTGCCATATATTTCAGCATTATTCAATAATGTAGGAACATTTAAATCGGTAAATAAAGACCCCTCAAAACCAACTGTATGCGTGTTTCCAAAGCTGAAAACTGAACCATCATTCATTAACAGCATAGAAGTTTTTACCCCAGCTGCTACTGCTATCGGCTTTTTCCCCGATATATTGGAACTTGTGATTTGGGTAGGTACATAATTATCTGTCTTGTTGCCCAATCCTAATTGTCCATCCGAGCCTTCCCCAAAGCTATATACACTAGAATCGCTGGCAATGAATAAAAAATGAGGGCTTGGATCGATAGTATTGCTTGAACCACCAATTGCAGCATCTATGAAAGTTTTTCCCAAAGAGGTTAGATGGGTTGCTAAAGTGGGTACATTCAAAGTATCAGTATTTCCGAATCCCATTGCACCGTTTTTACCGGAACCCCAAATAAATACACTTCCATCCGAAGCCATAGCCAAGCTATTTTTCGCACCAACTGCAATATCGGTTATTGTTTTACCGGACAAACTTGAATGTGTTATCTGTGTTGGAACCCGTCGATTGTTGAAATCACCAAGCCCGAGTTGCCCCTCTACATTTCTGCCAAAAGCATATATACTCCCATCTTCTGTAAGCAATAAGGTATGCCCTGAATGTGCTGAAGTTTCTTGTTCACCAGTAGATGCAATATCAATCACTTTTTTACCGGAAAGGTTAGTATGATTGATAAGAGTAGGCACGTACACATCCACACTGTCTTCAAAACCAAGTTCACCAAATCTATTAGACCCAAACCCATACACCTTGCCTTCATCAGTAAGCAAGAAAGATTGAAGACCACCTGCTTTTACGGCCACAATATTTTTTCCTGCAATGTTGGAGTGTGAAAGTTGGGTAGGCGTACTTTTTACTCGATCAAAACTACGGCCAAGATAAGAGTTAGATGTAGTTGAATAATCAGCTTGATCTGTTCCCCCAAAACTATAGGCAACACCCGCGCTATCTATAATAATACTATGGATGGCACCAGCTGCTACGCTGCTTATCACCTTCCCGCTAATAAAGCTGTTGTTGATTGGTCTGGGGTGATTAATAGTTAGTATCGTTCCCACACCGTGGTTTCCATTCGAACCGGAACCAAATCCATATACAAGGCCATCGGCTGTTTGAAGCAGGCCATGAGACTTACCTATAGTAATATCAGAAATAGTTTTACCCAAAGTGGCAGAACTGGTGTATTCGGTGGGAAAATCACTAATAGAAAAACCGAAATCATCGCCAAAAATAAACAGGGTTCCATCCGAAGCCAGGAGTAACCCTGTTTCATGTGTTTTAGAAATTTTGGTAACCGTTTTCCCTGAAAGGTTAGCATGAGAAATAGCTGTAGGCGTTAATAAATCGCTTGCCAGTGTGCCATGCCCAAGCCCCGATCGAAAATTTCCCCAACTATAAATAGTTCCATCTGTGGTTAAAACCAGGCTTGACCCAACTCCTGCTTCAATATCAGCGATCGTTTTATTTGCAAAATTGGATTTCGGAATTTTAACGGGTGAAATTTTTGATACCGTAGTACTATCCCCTAATTGACCATTTAGATTCTCGCCAAAAGCAAATACTTGATTGCTGTCCGAAAGCATTATCGTATGATTATTCCCGGCAGCGATATGCACAATCTTGTGTCCATTAATACTAGAAGTATCAATCAAGGTTGGTACTAAAATTTCGCCTGGCGTTGTAGAGCCTATACCTAAATACCCGTTATTATTATGTCCCATCACAAATACACTACCATCATGTGCTAATAACACCGAAAAGTTTTGTCCTGCTGAAACAGCTACAAACTTTTTCCCGGTAATATTCGCATGAGATATTTGAGTAGGATCTCTACGGTCGATTTTGTCACCATGTCCCAATTGTCCGTATTTATTTTCTCCAAAGCTGTATACGGTACTGTCTTCAGCAATCATTAGTGTAAAATCATCTCCACCTGTATCTTTACTTACAGCCGTTGCTATAATTTTTTTCCCACCAAGATTGGAGTGTGTTATTGGAGCAGCTATATCGTAGCGCCCGCCATTTCCTTGCCCTAGGGTACCATGGGTACCTTCCCCGAAAGTGTATACGGTACCGTTGTCGGTAAGTACAAGGCTTTGGTTTTCCCCAACTGCTATACCGGGCGATACCGTTTGTGCTATAATCGACGATTGAAAATGAAATAAAAAAAACACCCCGAAAAATGTGAGACCTAAAAATTTCATAAATGTTCAATGATTGTTTATGGATTGGCTAAATCTAGCCTATACAATCTTTGCAAACGTCTCAACTTTCTGCGCAAATGTGTCAAATGTGGTGTAAAATGCTATTGAAGGAAATATTTAACTAAATACTTTGGTTGAAAGTCACTCAGAACAAAAGCGATGAGTCTACAAAAAGTCGGGGTCACTTCATTTTTTTTACTGCAGATTCTTCGAGAGTAGCTGCAGATTGACACTCTTTTTTCTTTGTCATTTCTTCCAAAGGCATTCCTTCGGAAGAACGTAGTGAGAAATCTGTATTGGTGATCAAGATCAAACTTTAGATTTCTCGCTTCACTCTAAATGACAGAACTCTTACTGAAATTTAGCCCAGTGGATGTTCTCCAAACCTAGCTTCGTATTTTTTTCGAAAACTGGTGCCACTTTTATACCCTACCGCATTGGCCAGTTCTTCCAGTCGCAGATTATTATTGTTAGCAACCATTGTTCGGGCGGCTGTCAATCGGACTTCTCTGATCAACTCTGCGGGAGTCATTCCGGTTTCCAACTGAATATTCCGATAGAAGGAGCTTCGGCTTTGCGAAAACTCATCGGCAAGGCTGTCTACCGAAAGATTGGCATCTGCCAGGTTTTTCATAATAAAGGCAGCGGCTTTTTCGGAAAGTCGTTCGTCTTTCGCCGGCACTTCTTCCAGGGCAAGATCAATTTTCATCTTCTTCCGGCGATTATAATAGGTAAGTAGATTTCTGGTCTTAAGTAACAGCTGTTCCGGCAGAAAGGGTTTGGTGATGTAATCAACCACCCCGATTCGTAGCATATGCAGCTTATTCTCTTCTAAAGCTTTTGCGGTGAGAACGATCACCGGTATGTTCGCCCATTTTTTACTGGCAAACAGATGCTCTACCAGTAGTTGCCCTCCCATTTCCGGCATCATGAGATCGGTTATAATAATATCGGGGGTATAGGTTGCAAGTATTTTTAGCGCCTCTTTCCCATGTTTTGCGTTCTTTACTTTTCCTATTTCTGATAAAATATCAGACACATAATTCTTCATATCCTCGTTATCCTCGACCAGCAGAATATTAAACGCATTATCAAAGACTGCATCCTTCTCGGAGGGCTCTCCAAATAGTCTGTTCTCCTCATCAATGTCGAGCAATTGTACCAGTTTTGATTCTTCTACATCCACAAGCGGAAGTCGTAATTTGAAGAGTGCCCCTTGCTCTACCCCCGGAACTGCTTCTATGTTTCCATTGTGTAATTTTGCCAGCGTTTGGCTCAGTTCCAATCCAACACCCATCCCTTCCACATACTCTTCATCGGGGCGACTAAGGCGGTGAAATCGTTCGAAAATCACCTCTTCTTTTCCTGCCGGAATTCCCGGGCCCGAATCTTTCACCGTAAGAATAAAATATCCAGGTTCGGTTTTTGTTTCGATAGTAATGTTACCTCCCTCGGGGGTAAACTTTATTGCATTTGAAATAAGGTTATTGATGATTACCTCAACTTTCGAACGATCTGCATAAAGAACTGCATGCTGCGCTCCGGGCTTAAAATGAAAATCATGCCCATGGTATTCAGCAAGTGATCGAAAAGATTCTACCGAGATCGCAGCGAGATTATCTGCCTTGTAATAATCCTGATGTAAAACCAAATGGTTTTGCTCGGATTTAGTTAAATCAATTATTTGATTAACCATATCATGCAATCGATTTAAATTCCTTTTTACTACAGCAAGGTCTGCTTTGGTAGAAACCTGATTGAGATCTTCTTTCCGCATTACCTTATTAATAAGACCATCACTTATCGTTAAGGGAGTTCTGAATTCATGAGAGATGTTGGCGAAGAATCGTTTCTGATATTCATTGGCCGTTTCAAGCTGTGATGTTCGCTCCCGAACTTTTTGCTCCAATGTTTTAATAAGTGAAGCGTAATTAGCCGCCACATTAAAGGTTAACGCTATCGGAATACCTGTATAGGCCATTAAAACAGCAATTAAAAACAATGTAATACTTGATACGCCAAAAGCTACATAAGGAATCACATATAGAATCGCCCCACCGATAGTGACAATAAGCCCAAGAGAAATAATAATAACTCTAGAGTTAGAGTCTTTTTTCTTTGCTTCAAACAAAGAAAAACTACCATAGCCAAGCGTTCCTAAAACCAGTATTGGATGCAAAATATTTAAACCGGCCTTGTATACATGCACGGAAACTAAGGCGCCGGTGGTAGCCAAAAATAGAATCGTTTTAAGCGTACGCCATGGAACCGCAAGTGAATAGATTTTTCGGATTGATATGAGAAAGAAATACACTACGAAAATAAAAGAGATGGCGTAAGAGTATTCGTAGAAATACACATACGAGTAGGACCAATCCACCAGAGTATCACTCATCGTTGTAAATGCATGAAGTAACATAAACAAGGTGGTGAGCGCTACAAACAAATGATACTCTCCCTTGAACGTATATGCCAAATAGGTGTGGATGAGGACAAGCAAGAGAAGCAACATACAAGCGCCACCAAAAATCACTGCTCGTTGTCGTCTCAATGTATCTTTGTACTCTCCATATAACACTAACCAAATTCCGTGCTCAGCTTGACGGTATGGTTTCAAATATTCGGGAAAAGTATGATCGGAATATTCTAACAGGATATAATTAGCACCCTCTCTTAAAACTATTCCCTGATAGATAGAATTATAGAACAATGAAAGTTTCTCCTTCTCAGGAACTTCAGATGGGTTACCAGCCGTCAATATCAACTTCCCATTTAACCAAATCCGGACAGGTTCCGGGTTTCCATAGGTAAGCACCCAAGGGACCCCGGCAAATGTTGAGTCTGCATTTATTACAAGCTCAAACCAACCGTAGTTTTTCCAATCAGCCCTTTTTTTAACGGAACGCATATCGCCAATTGAGGCTGAAATGGTGTTTCTTAGAGTTAGACCATCAAAAATAGTATCAGGAGCCTGAGCAGAGAATTGCCATGTATCCGATTGATATAGAATAATATTACCTGATTGATTTGTATCTGCTAAGGAAATGGTTTGTGCGTTGCCCAAACTACAAACTGCAAATCCAAGTAATACCGCTAAAAGTTCTTTTTTAAAAAAAATGAATCACCTTACCATTTAGTACTTGAACATTAATATAATTCATTATCTAGATTTATCTACTTCTCTATATGATTGATCGAAATTTGGTATACCACTTTCTTGTCAAGGTGGAGGAGATTCAGCATATTCGGGCAATGCTCAACCTTACGTGTTAATGGAGCCTATCTTTTAGCATTTAATTCTCAACTTTTTAAAAACTACACATGGAAATCCTCTGGCTGGTGCTGGCATATGTTTTAGGTATGGGAATGCAGGCACTGCGGTTACCACCACTTATTGGATATCTTGCTGCCGGCATCATTTTATCATTAAGTGGACTGCATATCGAAACGGAAGTAATTCATGAGCTGGGTCATCTTGGTGTGTTATTGCTTTTATTTACCGTGGGTTTACATCTTCGGCTGAAAAACATCATCCAACCTGAAGTATTCGGCGCCGGTGGGATTCATCTCTTGGTGTCCGCCCTAATTTTTGCGGGCATTGCATTTGCTTTCGGCTACGATCCGGTTGCTTCCATCATAATTGGTGTGTTACTCGGCTTTTCGAGTACCGTACTTGCCGCAAAAGCTTTGGAAGCCCGTGGCGAACTCGGTGCTTACCACGCCCGGGTTGCAATCGGGATTCTCATTCTTCAGGATTTAGTTGCTATCGTAATTTTAGCACTAAGTGGTGGCGGATTACCTAGTATTTGGAGCCTCGGTTTGTTAATCGTACCGCTAGCACGACCTCTTATACTTAAATTATTTGTAACCAGTGGTCATGAAGAACTGCAGCTTCTTTTTGGTTTAATTCTTGCCGTTGGAACGGGAACCTTATTCGAAGTACTCGGACTTTCCTCCGAATTAGGTGCTTTGGCTGCCGGTGCGTTGTTGTCAGGGCATCCAAATGCCGACGAACTTGGCGAAAAATTGTGGGGATTGAAGGAAGCCTTCCTGGTTGGATTCTTCCTCGAGATAGGGTTAGCCGGGTTACCCGACATGAGCACCATGATTTTTGCATTGGTTGTACTAGCTGTGCTCCCCGTAAAATCGGTGATGTATTTCTTTCTGTTGATCGCGTTTAAACTACGATCAAGAAATGCTTTTATGGTTACTACCACCCTAACTTCTTACAGCGAGTTTACTCTGATTGCCGGTGCAGTTGCTGCAAGCGCCGGATTTATTCCACAATCGGCACTGATTGCAATGGCAGTTATTACAGCTATCAGTTATGCCATTAATGCTCCAATCGCCTCAGGTGCTAACTCGCTTTGGAAAAAATATGAGTTTTCGCTGATTCCATTCGAGCGCGACACCAAACACCCGGGCGACCAAGTAGTTTCTTTGGGAGGCGCGCATTATTTAGTGGTGGGCATGGGGCAGGCAGGAGCTGCTGCTTACGATTACCTGAAAGAAAGATCACATCGGGTTACCGGCATGGACAGCGATCCCGCCCGCATCGAAAAAAACCTGAAAGATCGTCGCCGTGTGGTTTATGGGGATGCTTTTGATCCCGAGCTATGGCAAAATATCGACCTAAAAGGAGTGAAAGCAGTAATTCTGGCGATGTCTAATCCCGATACAAAACTGCAGGCTACTAAAATGTTGCGAGAGAATAACTATGATCACGATGTGTACGCCTTAACCATGCGCGATGAGGAACATGCCGGGCTAGCCGAGGCCGGTGCGAACGCGGTGTGTTTACCTATGAAACAAGCCGGAAGGAAATTAGCTGAGCTTAGCATAAGCGATGAAATTGATGGCTCAATGTCGTTGGAGCTTGCCTAACATGCCTGATTATTCACTAAATATTCATGAGGATGAAGCCATCAAGGGCAACCCGGAGGCGAAACACACTTTGATCGAATTTGGTGATTATGAATGCCCGTACAGCAGAATGGGATATCGTTTTATACAACGTATTTTAAAAGATCATGAAGAAAAGCTCAGATATGTGTTTCGACATTTTCCCATCTCGAAAAAACATCCACATGCCGAGATCTGTGCTGAAGCTGCTTTATTTGCTGGTCAAGAGGGTGTTTTCTGGGAAATGCATGATCTATTATTTGATCATAATCTTTCCCTCAATCGTGATAAGCTGGACGAATTTGCTAATCAGATTGGACTGGATATTTTTCAATTCCGAATGGCCCTGGAAAACCGAACCTTCAAAAGCAGAGTTCAGCAAGATTACCGAAGTGGTGTAAAGCATGGCGTAAATGATACTCCATCCTTCTTTATGAATCAGATAAAATATGAGGGTAAACTTGAAATGAATACAATACGCGCATTTATTGAACAACAACTTTCGGAGAACTAATGGAATGCTCGCACACCCACCTTATTGAATTTACGGCTCCTTTTACCGATCTGGTTTGCAAACAATGTATCGACCAAAGTGATGAGTGGGTGCATCTTAGAATGTGCATGACTTGCGGCCATATTGGTTGCTGCGATTCATCCAAAAACAAACATGCACGTAAACATTATCTAAGGCACGAACACCCGATTATTCGATCGGTGGAGCCCGGTGAATCGTGGGTCTATTGCTTTATCGACGCCAAAATGCTGCCATCATGAATAAATACAACGAATATGTAGTTCAGGTTTTGCAATCGCTGGATGCATTTGCAAATGTTCCTGCCGAACATTTAGCCTGGTTGGTTGATAACTCCAAAGTGTGTACTTATCAACCGGATGAGCACCTCGCTAAACCCGGCGATGAAATCGATAAAATGATCATTTTTCTCGACGGACAAATAAAAATTGAACTCAAAAGAGGGAATCAATTTTATTTGCTTGGGCATTTTGCAAAAGGTGATGTTTCCGGTCGGCTTCCTTTTTCGCGGATGCAGTCATCTACGGGATATTTAACCGTGATGGAAGAAACTACGGTGCTGGAATCGCATCAGTCGCTATTCCCCGAAATTGCTAAACGCTATCCATTAATCGAAGCTTTTGTACATCAACTGTCGGATCGGATTCGAAATTTTACTACCCGACAAGAGCAAAACGAAAAGCTTGTGGCACTTGGAAAGCTCTCGGCCGGACTTGCCCACGAACTGAATAATCCGGCTTCGGCGATGGTTCGCTCCGCAACGGCATTACGTGATAATCTCCGTGCCAAACCCGATAAATTTAAAGCGGTGATGCACATTCGTTTAACAGATGAACAAGTGGATGCAGTGAATGAATTGGTATTCCGAAAAGCCGGAAAAGGATCTACCAATAATCAATCGCTGATGGAGCGAACGGCACTGGAAGATGAACTCACCGACTGGCTGGATGATCATAATATTGAACTCGGCTTCGAATATGCGCCTACTTTTGCTGAATTCTGCTTTGATGTAGATGATTTGGAATATGTGAAATCGCATCTCACCGAAGAAGCACTCGAACCGGTTCTGGGATGGGTCGAAGACGTGCTTACCACCGAAAAGATGGTGGAAGAAATTGAAGATGCCTCGCGCCGGATTTCGGAGCTGGTTTCCTCCGTAAAAACCTATTCACACATGGATCGGGGCTCGGATAAGGAAGCGGTAGACATCAAAAAAATGATCAAAAGCACCCTTACCATGCTCAATCATAAAACCAAGCAGAAAAATATTTCGGTGGATGTTCAAGTGCCGAAAGATCTACCTGAATTTTGTGGATATGTGAGCGAATTGAATCAGGTGTGGACTAACTTAATAGACAACGCCATCGACGCGGTGGATGAATCGGGCAAAATTCAAATTTCGGCTCGCAGCGAAAACGGTAATTTGGCCATGAGCTTTATTGATGATGGTTCCGGAGTGCCGGATGAAATCCGATCGCAAATCTTTGATCCGTTTTTTACCACAAAAGATGTGGGCAAAGGTACCGGGCTAGGGCTTGACGTAGTGCGCAAAATCGTCGAAAAGCACGAAGGCCGCATCGAGTTGAACTCAAAACCCGGAAACACCGAATTCAAACTGATTTTCCCTCTGAAATGAAAAATTTTAAATTTTAAATGTTAAGTGACTTCCATTTAACATTTAGCACTTAACATTTATAATTTAATAATGAAAAAACCCATTCTTTTTGCTATTGATGACGACCCGCAGGTGCTTCGGGCAGTTACGCGCGATTTGCGCCAACGCTATCGGTCTACCTATCGCATTTTAAGTACCGATTCACCCAAAGAAGCGTTGGAATCTTTATCCGAGCTTAAATCGAAAGGCGAAACAGTTGCCTTATTCCTGACCGATCAACGCATGCCGGAAATTATCGGAGTGGATTTTCTTGAACGAGCTAAAAAGCACTTTCCGGAGGCTAAACGAGTACTTTTAACCGCTTATTCCGATACCGATGCCGCCATCAAAGCGATTAACGAAGTACAGCTCGATTACTATTTATTAAAGCCATGGGATCCACCCGAAGAGAAACTCTACCCGGTACTGGATGATTTACTCGACGACTGGCAGGCGAATTTCAAACCAGATTTTCAAGGGATCAAACTGGTGGGATATCAGTACTCCCCAAAATCGCATGCGATAAAAGATTTCTTGTCCGGGAATTTGATTCCCTATCAATGGTTAGATATTGAAGATTCTGATAAAGCCGGGGAATTGTTGGAAAATAAAGGTATTGATGCCTCAGAATTACCCACCATATTTTTTGAAGATGGAACACACATCAATGAGCCAACGCCTTTAGAAATTGCAGAAAAACTGGGGCGGAATCCCAATCCTGATGCTGAAATTTACGATGTAGTTATTATTGGTGCAGGTCCGGCCGGACTAGCTGCTGCCGTTTACGGTGGATCGGAAGGCTTGAAAACGCTACTGATCGAAAAAAGAGCGCCGGGCGGACAGGCAGGAACCAGTTCCCGCATCGAAAACTATCTGGGCTTCCCAAACGGACTTTCCGGTTCTGATTTGGCCCGAAGAGCCATCACCCAGGCTACCCGTTTTGGAGTAGAATTTCTCTCGCCGCAAGAGGTGGTGGGCATTGAGTCGCAAGATCAATACAAGGTGATTCATCTTTCGGATGGAAGTTCTGTAAATGCCAAAGCGGTTGTAATTACAACCGGAGTAAATTATCGAAAACTGGAAAGTAAAGGCTTGAGCGACTTTACGGGTGCCGGTGTGTATTACGGAGCTGCCATGACGGAAGCCCACGCATTTAAAGGCAAGCAGGTATACATTGTAGGCGGCGGGAACTCTGCCGGACAAGCTGCCATGTATTTATCCACTTTTGCAGAAAACGTACATATCGTGATACGAAGAGAATCGTTGGTTAGCAGCATGAGCTCGTACCTGATCGATCAGATCAATAAAAACGAAAACATTGAACTGCTACCCTATACCGAAGTAGTAGAAGCGTGTGGTGATGGGAATTTGCAACGCCTTGTATTACAGAATACGCAGAACGAATCGACCGAAGATGTTAACGCTGACGGTTTATTTATTTTTATCGGCGCCCGGCCTTATACCGATTGGGTTCAAAATCAGATTATCAAAAATGAAAAGGGCTTCATCGAAACCGGAAAAGAACTCAACAAATACAACGATTTTGCCAAAGTATGGAAACTGGAACGATTGCCATACTTACTGGAAACCTGTTCGCCCGGAATTTTTGCAGCGGGTGATGTACGCGCCGGAGCGATGAATCGCGTGGCATCAGCCGTGGGAGAAGGCGCCATGAGCATTAAATACGTGCATGAATATCTGGCGGATTCGGGGGTGTGAATTTTACCCAATCGACATGCTATTCTTTTACCGCTAGCATGATTATGTTATGAACCTAAGGTGCAAAACCTCGTACCCTTCACGCAAACATTTTTAAACCTAATCGGAGTACATCCATGAAATCACGTTTACTAATTTTATCTGCGATATTTGTGTTCGCATCCTGTGCCGAAGTGAATTATATCGGACAGAGTTATGAGCCTACAACAGAAGTTGAAATTTTTTATGATGAGAAAGCTATAGAGTACGAATATACCATTATCGGGCAGGCTATTGGTTCTTCATCTTGGTTTAATTCCATCGAAGACATCCAAAAGGAAATGGTGAAGACCGCTAAACGAAAAGGCGCAGATGGTATCATCATAACCGGCATCGACACCGAGCGATACAACGACGGCGATTCGAGTAATAAAGAAACTCAGGTTAAAGCCGTATTCTTCAAATACGATTAATCGTAGTTTTAGCTTTACAATTTAAAGGGACATTCGTCCCTTTTTTTATTTCTAAAACATTGTTTCATTATCAATTAGTAAAGTTATTCTGATTGCCTTACCATTAGCTTTCGAGTCTTATATAGTTTAATTCATAGTTCGCATGCTTTCTTTTCGGTATCCTCTCGCTTTGGTTATACTTTTTATTTTTTCAGTATCAGCTTTCGCCCAAATTGAATTCGAAGAAGCTTATTACATCACCCAAGATGGAGTAAAAAAGCAAGGCCTGATTAAGAATTTGGGTTGGAAAAAAAATCCAAGCTCTTTTCAGTTTAAATCGTCGGAAAATGATGTCCCAAAAGTAGTTGATATTACTGAAGCATCTTTGTTCGAAATTATTGGGCAGTTAAAATATGTACGCGCAGAAGTACCGGTTGATCAATCGACGGATTCCCGAACCCAGCTTGGAGTTTCTATGGTTCCCGAATTTGAGACTGATACCGTTTTTTTAAAGGTAGTATTAGAAGGATTTGCCTCTCTTTTTGAACTTGAAACTGAGGTAAATAAGAGATTTTATTTTCAGATCAATAACGGAGAAATCGTACCACTTGAGTACAAGAAGTTTTTCATTTCATCCACTGAAATCAGAACCAACAAAACTTATCAGGAGCAACTTGCAAACCAGCTGCTCTGTGCCAACACAGAGGCAATTGATTTTGAAAAGATCGAATACAAAAAGAGAGCGTTACTAGCGGTATTTAAATCCTATCATACTTGTATGAATAGCGACTATATCGAGTATAAAGGCATGAAAGCCAAGCGCTTAAACATCTCCATCGGTCCGCGGGTATATATCTCTACTCTTGAAGTTACCGGTAGCAGAGAAAGAGATTTTGCGGATTTTGGTTCCGTAACACATTTTACTTTCGATATCGAAGCCGAAGCTTTTTTACCATTTAATAATAATCAATGGAGCATACTATTTGGAGTTACTCCTCAGAGGTTTTCTAATACCATTACGAACGAATTCGGAACCGTATCTTTTGAACATTCTTCTATCAATGTTCCTGTCGGCTTAAGATTCAACAAGTATTTGAACCCACAGTCGCGCTGGTATGTGCAAACGGGCTTAATTCTCACCATGTTTGGTGAAACCGATATTCAATACGATTACAGAAACGGTGCAAACGACACCGTTTCAAAGCCCGGTTTATCTTTTGCCACAGGCTACATTTTTAAAGATATGATTAATATTCAACTTGAGATTGAACCGCGCAGGCAGCTTTTTGCACTTGCCACTACCTTCGAAACCATGTACCGTACCGCATCTCTAAGCGTGAGTTATCAATTACCTTTTTAAAGTAGCTGGCCTGAAAACTTACTAGAATCCAATCTTCTTTTTAACGGCATCCAAAGCTTTGTTTTTTAGCTCTTCTTCCAGTTCTTTCTTTTTCTCCTCGAGCTCTTCTTTCTTCTTTTCAACAATGGCTAATTGCTCATTCACTTTGGTTTCAAGCTCGGCGTATTTGTTTCGAAGAATGGCTTCTTGTTCCTCTACCAGCTTTGTAACTTCAGCTTTCTTGGCATTAACACGCGATTGAACTTCATTTTCGATTCGGCGCTTTGCATTATCCACTTCTGCTTGCACCGTTCGCTTTAGCGCATTTAAAAATAAATCATCTACATTCGATCGAACCCGAGCTCTTAGCGGGCCTTCGGTGTTGTCGATTAAGGCTGTGGCTGTAATTCGATTGGTGCCCGAAATTGCATCCCGAATCAAACGCTCTACGGTTCCTTTTGGCCTACCGGCACTTTCGAAATCGAAGGCAATATTGTCCGCCACGTAATCAACCCGACTTTCAATTCTGCGATTTTTTATCGTCAAGTCCACATTGATATCGCCGTTACCCGAGCGTAAATCATACGGTAATAACTCTGAGGGCGAAATTTTAGAATTTATCAGCGAAAAGCCTGAGTAATTAATCGAAAGACTTTCAGATTTCTCCTCCCCCAAGTAATTCAAAGCACCATCTACTGTTAATGTAGCCACACCTTCCTCAGCGCCGGACAATTGAAAAGTGATGGGCGAACCGGTTTTATTCTGATTATTTGTTACGTTGAGCACTTGTCCGGCCAACTCGATATTATTTTTAGTTACACCGGATAGCTCAATATTTTTAATCCAGAACTTAGGTAAATCATATTTATCGGTGAACTCATAGTTAACGCCTTCATAGCGTTCAGGCTTTGCATCCTTCTGGTCTGATCCAATAAACTTTTGTCCATATTCTCTACCCATTGCCAAATATTCCAGATAGGTATTCAAGTCGGCAAGTAAATTTTGCCCAAATAAAGCAGTACCGATGCTTTGCGCATTAATCTCCGGTAGTTTCGCCACATTTTTCACACGATTTACATCTTCGCTGATCCAATCATCAATCTGACCAATACTATTACGCGAACTTTGAATATCTGCCCGAAAATCTGTTTGTAGCGCATTAATCTCTTTTTTCAGAGAATCGGCTTCTTTCACCACTTTTTGAACCGTTTCGATCGCTTTTAGTGCTGCCGGTACATCTTTGATCTCGTCCAATTTAATGGATTTCACTAAGTTCTCAATTTCACGAGCATTTTTTTCGATGCTGTTATTTGTAATGGTAGAATCCCATTTTGAATAGTTCGATTCCAAACCGGTTTTGAGTCCTTCCATCTTATCAATCGATTGCAGATTGATTGTGGCAAGCAGGCTATCTACGTTGATATCATCCTTCACGTCGGTAAATTCCATGCGTGCATTTTCAGCAATTGTAGAAGTTACCTGAGTAGTGATGTTATAGAAAAAACCGGCATCTTCGGGCACTCCGGTTTCAGGATCGTAGCCCTCAGGCATTTCAAAAGTGCCATCGGTTTCGCGTTCTGTTTCCAGTGCAAAACCGGTCATTCGCACATCTTCTATAATCACTTGCTCCCACAGTACCGGCCAGAATTCAAAATCCAGTTCAACTTCGCCGGTCTCAAATAAATTCATCATCGTATTATCGGGATCGGCAACTTGAAGGCGACTCCAACTCAATTCTAAATCAACTAAACTAAGTTTGAAATCTTCGAACTCTACCTTAGCTGTGTTTGCGATACTTAATCGAGTTTCGATCTTTTCTTCGAGGTATCCATCCGGAACAAGAAAGGGAAGCCCAAAAAATAAACCGGCGACAATCAATACAAACAGTAATCCTTTAATTCTCATTATTTGCCCCTCACTCTGTTAACGCCCTGATAAATGGAATACAATTTAGAGCCTTTTAATACTTTCACAATTTTAAGCTTTTGTACACGCTCATGGATGTGTTTTCGGTATTGGTTCACAAATAAAATCACACCCGGGAAAACCGGAATTATTAAAAATACGGCTACAAAAAAACTACCGATCACTACGGTATTGTAGAAACGAGTCATCGCCCACCACTCGTTGTCGTACAAACTAATCCACAGTGCTTGGTACGACTCATGCTCTAGCAGCCAGGTTCCAAAATTGTGAAAGGCCGGATCTGCGATGTATGCAACTCCACTGAATATCAGAAAAGCCAGAATAGCCATCCCGATATTTACTTTTAAAACGATGATTAGAGCCACTATAATCAAGTTGTGAAATGAAAAAAACGGGGTTAACCCGATGATCATCCCCAACACAAAACCGCCTGCTAGTTGTGGCGGCGAGGCTTCTGATGATAACGCCTTCAATAGTTTGGCGATGTATTTTAATATGATGAGCATTGCTGCTTCCCTGTTTGATTGATAACCCTGATTCCGGTTAATTAATATGCACTTAGTTTGGCAAAAAAGGAATTCGTGATTGTTGTAGAATCGTTAAACTTTATTGAGATTTTGAATGGTTTGCCAACTACTTTGTACTAATTGTAGATTGTGTATGTTGTACATGTTAAACCGAGTTTGAGCCATGCGTGTAAATTTTTTTATCCTAATTATTGCCTCATGTTCCATATTTTCTTTGGCTTGCGACAAAAGAAAATCGCTGTTTGACGAGCCTTTTCCCTGTGAAGACGGCATGGCTGATGGTAAATATCCCTGTGAAAATGTAGGATTATATGCACATTTAACTGCCGAAGAATTAGGTGGCCAGCGTTTAAATGATATTTGGGGTTGGACCGATCCACAAACGGGAAAAGAATATGCTTTGGTTGGCTTGTTTGATGGAGTTGCTTTTGTGGACATCTCGCAGCCAAACAACCCCATTGTGGTTGGTAAATTAAACGAGGCTGAATTTGCCACAAAGCTAATCCCAACCGAAGCAGAAGACGAATTTCCAGCCTGCATCTTTGGGATTGGCTCTTCGGAAGTTTCTAAGAATATTCTTGCCGGTTCAACGTGGCGAGATGTTAAAGTATACAATAACCATGCATTTGTTGTAGCCGACGGACAAATTCACGGAATGCAGGTTTTCGACCTCACCCGCTTACGTAATTATCAAGGAACAAAGCTAACTTTTACTGAAGATTCGTTTTATGATAAACTTGGTAATGCCCACAACATTGCTATAAATGAAGCAACCGGCTTTGCTTATGCTATAGGTGTTACAAATGCCGAAATTTGTGGGGATCGAAATGGTACAGGTTTACATATCATAGATATCAATGATCCTAAAAACCCGACTTTTGCTGGTTGTTATATAGACCCAAACACTGATTTACCTAGCGCTGTAGATGTGGGAGTTGGTTACATCCATGATACTCAATGTGTAATTTATGGTGGCCCGGATAGTGAGCATCAAGGCAAAGAAGTGTGCGTAAGTTCGGCTGAAGGCGCTGTTGTGATAACCAATGTTAGTGATAAAACCAATCCTCAAACTATTGGTTTTAGTGGGCAGTCGCGCATGCAATATTCGCATCAAGGTTGGCTAACCGAAGATCACCGTTATTATTTAATGAACGACGAACTAGATGAAACCCGAATTGGAAGAAATACCAAAACATATATTTGGGATGTGAGCGACTTAGACAACCCGGTTTTTATTGATTATTACTCGCATGAAACTCCTAACATTGACCATAATTTATACGTTCTAAACAACATGGTTTATCAAACCAATTATACTGCAGGATTACGCATTTTTGAGTTGGGAGATCTGGAAAACGCTGAACTAATCCCTGCCGGTTACTTCGATACCACACCAAATAATAATGCAATTGATTATGAAGGTACTTGGAGCAATTATCCTTATTTCGAGAGTGGAGTGGTTGTAGTTAGCGACATTAATAACGGTTTATTTATTCTAAACCCACATCTGGATGAATAACCTAAGCTACTAGACTGCTCAAATCTGACCGATTTTTTTATTGAAACAGAGTCTCTTCTACCTTGTTTTTTCAATATCGAACAATCAAATAATTGGTACTTAATAGTTTAAGTAAATTTCTTACCTACTGATTTATTCAAGATTAAAAAACTGCTCAATTTTTAAGTTAAAGGCACTTTTACGTAACTTTAGCACTTTCCAAATCAGCAAAAAAAACGACACCCCAATCTTTTTTCATGGATTTATTTGACAAGCTAGAAGGACGCCCAAGTCCATTAGGACCTTTCACCTCTGCCGGATATGGCTACTACACTTTTCCAAAACTTGAAGGTCCGCTTGGTCCTGAAATGAAGTTTAATGGCAAAGATATGATCGTTTGGAGTATTAACGATTATCTGGGCCTAGGTAGCAATGAAGAAATCAAAAAGATTGATACCGAAGCAACGGCTAAATATTCGTTGAGCTCGCCAATGGGTGCCCGTTTAATGACCGGAAACACCACCGAGCACGAAGAATTAGAGAAAGAACTTGCAGAATGGGTACACAAACCGGCTGCTCAGCTTCTTAATTTCGGCTACCAAGGAATTATGAGTGTGATTCACGCTCTGGTTGACCGTAATGATTTCCTTATTTACGACGAACTAAGCCATGCTTGTATCGTTGATGGTAAACAACTTGCCATGGCTGAGAAATCTGTGTTCAAGCATAACGATATCGAAAGCTTTAAAAAGCAATTGTATCGTGCGGCTTCAAAAAAGAAAGACAATTCTTCCATTCTTGTAGTTACCGAAGGTGTATTCGGTATGACCGGCGATTTAGGAATACTTCCCGAAATCATCGAACTGAAAAAAGAAGTTCCCTTCCGTCTTTTGGTTGATGATGCCCATGGTTTAGGAACACTCGGGCACGACGGTTCAGGTACAGGTACCCAACTCGAGTGCCAGGATGGTATCGATATATATTTCGGTACGTTTGCTAAGGCTGTTGCACTTATTGGTGCGTTTGTGGCATCAGAACCACGCGTAATCGAATTTTTGAAAGCGAATGTGCGCAGTCAGATTTTCGCGAAGTCGTTGCCAAACCCGATAGTAGTTACTGCTCGTGAGCGCGTTAAAATGATTCGAAATAATCCGCAATGGAGAGAGAAATTATGGGATAACACGCTCAAATTACGAGATGGTTTACAGAAAATCGGATATAATGTATTGCCTTCTGAAAGCCCGGTTACCCCGGTTCTAACGCAGGGAAGCACCGAGCTTTGCCAAGATATTATGCGCAAATTACGTGAAGAACATGGCGTTTTTGTTAGCGGCGTGGCCTATCCGGTTGTTCCAAGAGGAATTGTTCTTGTTCGACTCATTCCTACCGCAGCACATAATGATGAACATATTGAAAAAACACTTGACGCTTTCGCGGCAATTAAGGATTTTGTGATGGACGCTACGAATAAGTTATCAGCGTAGCCGAAGATTTTGTGGTCATCTATGAGAAAAGCCTTTCCGGAAATCCGGGAAGGCTTTTTTCTTTTCCCCCAACTAGTACTCCCACCAAGAATCGATTTACTTAAATTTTTTGAAATTAAATGCCAAACCTGTTGTAATAAAGAAACCGTCTAAAGGTCTAGACCCAATATCTAAGCGATACACCATATTGGCAAAGAATGGTAGTTTCCTCCCAAAATTTTGCTCTTTTTCAAATGGCTTACCTACCACTATAACACCGGTTCGCCAACCAATTGATTCCTCAACTGTTTTGGCGGCTGCGCCATTAATTTCTAAATCCACACTGGTTGGTATGATTAGCACATCAGCATAAGGCCGGATTATCCTACCAGCTGCGAACTCATACCCGTCACTCGACTGCGCCTGTAGATAGCTCGTCATGGTGTAACCTACGCCGGCATACACTCCAAAATGAGTTAACGAGGTAACATCGTAGTAGGTAAAGCCCTCTGTATACTCCAGAGCACTATTCCTAATATATAAACCACCTCGAGCTACCAAATCATATTTCATTTTACCAGGCAATTTAACGGCTTCCCAGGTTTGTGTTTCTGTTTGATTGAAGTAGTTTTTCTCCCATGCAAAACTTAATAACACCGGAATGTCCTTATCCTTAGTTGTTGATGAAATCCCATATTCCCCACCTGCATTAAATAGAAATGCTGGGCCATCCTTTTCCAACGAAAACAGTGAATATAATGCCAGTACTTCGAGTTTAATCTTGTTGGTAAGAGGGTACAAGGCATCTACCCCAACACTAAGCACCGATGCGCCCGAAGTATTCCCAAAACCGGCATCAACTGTAAAATAATTAAGCCCTAAATAGCCCGGGTAAACCATCTCAGGATCCGACATGGTGGTTCGATAGGTTTCTTGTGCATGAACCGATACCGTAAGTAAAACCAGCCCGATGCAAACTAATAACAGATTCTTCATCATAGATAGGTTTTTTGAGATGTTGTATCAAACATATTTGTTTTACTCCTACTGCTCGATCCCCCAAACGGAGTATTTTATGAATGTTGGAATGGTGTTTTTAGTTGAGAGATCATGATAAAAACAGATGGTTTCGAAAAAATTGAGGTGCAGTCGCAAGAAGAATTACGAGGTTGGCTACTCAACAATCACGAACAAAAAGAGAGTATCTGGCTGGTTACTTGTAAAAACACTGCCGCAAAAACTATGTAAGCAGAGAAGAAGTGCTTGACTAAAAACTATGCTTTGGATGGATTGCCGGGATTTGGAGAAATTGGATGAACACAGAACCATGCAATTATTATCCCTCAGAAAAGCCCAACATTGGGCAAAACCTTATAAAGACAGAGCAAAAAAACTTATCGCACAGGGTAAAATGCATGCGTCCGGAATATGTAATCCGTTTAATTTATAGAAAAGTGTACCAGAATTGGTAAGTGATCGGAGGGGAAAAAACCTTCATCGAAAGCATGAATCGCTTCATAGGATGTCACCTCAATTCCATCACTTACAAAAATATAATCGATTCGTCGGTCGAGTGGATGTTCTGGATCAAAACCATGAAATGTTCCCACCGGACCTTTTGGAGTACCTTCTGTTGCAGAAAATGCATCATCCATCACCCAGTTAATGTATTGTATGGGTTCCGATTCGGGTACTGCATTGAAATCTCCCATCACAATTGCCGGAAGTGTTGTGTTGAAATTATCCTCAATAAACTGTCGAATTAATTTCATGGAATTGATACGCGCCTGCTCTCCGATGTGATCAAAATGAGCATTCAAAACTAAGTATTCATTTTCAGTAGCCTTGTCTTTGACATGAGCCCAGGTTGCAATGCGCTCCATCGAAGCATCCCATCCCACCGAAACGGTATCAGGAGTTTCAGACAACCAAAATGTATCACTCTTCAAAATTTCGAGCGTATTAGCTTGGTAGAAAATGGCCGTGTATTCACCGCCTGTTTTACCGTCATCTCTACCTACGCCAAGAAAATTATATTCCGATAGTGCACTGTCGATATAAGCCACCTGATGATGCAATCCTTCTTGAATGCCAAACACATCCGGCGAGGTTTCATTGAGCTGTTCTAGTACCCATTCTTTTCGGTTTTCCCAGCTGTTAATACCATCTCGTTCTGTCGCGTAGCGAATGTTGTAAGTCATTACAGAATGTTGAGCAGATTTATCACAACCAACTAAGAATAGAACAGGGAGAATCAGATAAAGCAGTTTTTTCATGTAATATATATTATTGATGTTCAAATCTACATTTATCCCATCAAAATGTCGTGTATAAAAAACCCCACTCGAAACTCGAACAGGGTTTAAATTTGAAGTCTTCAGAAATTAGTTAATTCGTACTGTTCCACTCGCAAATGAACTTGAATTGTTGTCCATTGAATAGACCGTTCTATCGGTAGCGTTTGTTGGAATCATTCCCACTAATGGTTTTAAAGCGAATGGTGTCGGGCTGTCATCCGGATAAGGTTCGATAGAAATTACTGCTACTCCACCGGCAAGATCGATCGGGAAGTTAAGTCCGGTTGGTGCGTTCATCAAAAAGTCTTCGCCGGGAAAAGGAGGTCCGCTTTGAGTTCCACTGAACGAACTAAATGCATCGGCTTCATTTACCGCTAAAAAAGTGCCGGTAGTAATTGGCACACCATTAGATACGGCCCAGCCTTCGTATCTCCAGCCATTTGGTAGGGTGGGCAAATTTAACCCTGCTATCGCCGTGCCGCTGCTTGGATCTAAAAACCAGATGCCACTATTTTCGTTTTCATTTACTCCATCGGTTGGAGTTGCAAGAATATAATTTCCCGTAGAGCTAGTGAAACTATTCCCTAACGAAGCTGAATGATCGAAACTTAGGGTTGCAGTATTATCAGTGATGGTTCCGGCCAGATGATGCGTTTCTGCTGGGATATCATCAACATCACCGGCGGGTTCTATGGTTAATACAAATGCAGATGCGCTGCTAACCTCCATCGGCAGATTAAAAACTCCGTTAGAAATATTGCTACCGTTCAGATCTACTAAGTTGCCAGCCGCGTCAACATTAAATTTACCCGTAGTTAACGGTCCATCATCCAAGATTAGCCAGCCTTCGTAGTGAAAGCCATTTTGAAGCGTTTCCAAACCGGTGAATTCTAATGTAAGTTCGGAATCAGTATTCTCGGATTCGGTTCCGCAGGCAAGAAAAGCAACTGCGGTTAAGAGTGTGATTGTAAGTAATCGAATGTTCATGATTTTATCTGTTTGTTTAAGATTATAAATCATGATATCGCTCGATCACCTTTCAGATATCACACAAGTATCAAAAGAGTGTAACAAGCTTAGCGACTTCCGAAAAAAACAAAAGCTCCGATACAATATGTACCGGAGCTTCCAATTTTATGACCAATTGCTGTTGTAACTCAACTAGTTAAACAGTTTTTTTACCCAACCAAATACACCACCTTTTTCTTTCGATTCGGACGTTTCACCATTTCTGCCTCCCGAAAGCCCATCGTAAGTTGGGCGAGGTAAACTAGGTCCTTTTCCTTGTTTCTTAGGAGCCGGTTTTCTGCGGCGATCCTTTGCATCAGGTCGGCTTCGATTATTTTTCGATCGATTATTCGACCGTTTGCCTTCGTTTTTCGAAGATCGATTGTTTGGTTTATTCTTTTTAGGGGCTTTCTTCTTCTCAACCAATTCTTCGGGCAATGGAATTTCCTCGGGTGGATATCCCGCTTCTTTAGAGATTCGCTCAATATCTTCGCGATCCATTTTGGATACTAACGAGATAATTTGTGCCGCTTTTCCATTTCCTACCAATTCGGCGCGATATCGATATTCGTCCATTTCGCTGGGCACGTCGTAATTAATTACTTCGCCCACTTCGTTCATATCAATTTTTGTGGCTGATAATCCCCCTACCAATAATACGCGCATGTTGTATTTATGGAACCGCTCGAAACGTTCGTTGTAGGTTGCTTCGTCAAGATCGTCTCCTAAACTTACCACACCCCAACTTTTCTTGCGGATAATACGGAACAGGCGATCCGTAGTTCGGCTCGAAGCTGCAAAAACAACCACTCGTTTTGCTTTCGATTCTTCTAGATGAGCCATCAAAGTCGAAATCTTCATGCGCGGTGGCACGTTTATATAGGCCTGCTCTAAATGCTTTGGAATGGGAGCGGGTTCTTCGTTTTCATTCTCATCAGCAGTTTTAGCGGTTGCTTCGGTCTCAGAATCCTCATCTAGGTCTTTCTTGAGTACTACCGATACTTCCGCCTCTTCGAGTTTTTCTTCTACTTTTTCGAGGTCGACAACTTCTTCGGTTTCGGACACTGTTTCGTATGCATCTTCTTCCTGATCATCTTCTAAATCACTTTTCAAAACAACAGAAACATCGGCTTCTTCAAGCTTTTCTTCTACACCGTTTAAGTCAATTTCAGATTCCTGGGCATTCTCCGGTTGACTCTCACTCTCACCGTTGCTATCTACTTCTTGGTCTACGATATCTTTCTTCAATACCACTTTTACCGAAGCCTTTTCCAGCTTTTCTTCTACTTCTTCAATATCGATATCTGTAACTACAGCTTCTCCATTGGTTGACGATTCACTATTGCTTTCGGATATAGTTTCCCCATCAAATCCAATGAGTTCAGGATTTTTAAGGGCAAGTTTTACTAGTTGTTTTGTGGCAGAATTTTGCTCTTGCGAAAGCATCACTATTTGTGGTTCGCAATCAACAAATCGTAGAATATCCTTAACGCGATTCACCAGATTAAACTGCTGCATCTCGTGGGCTTCATCAATCACAATAAGTTTGAGATTGTTGAGCCGGAAGTTATTCTTATCCAGTATTTCAATAAATCGACCGGGATTTGCTACAATAACAGGAGCTCCATCGGTCAAAGCTTGTTCCTGTGAAGTTTTATCACCTTTCATGGCCATTAAAGCACTACTAATCTGAGCATGATAGCCTAGCGCCCAAACTTGTTCGTCTATTTTTACAGCGCGTTCAATGGTTGGTGTTAAGATTAAAACTTGTGTGCCATTTTCCTCTCCGTGTTCCGCAATTTTCTGCAAGGCTGGTATTAAAAACGCGAGGTCGTCGTTCGAGTGCGTTTCTACCAAAGCGTGCTTTCCATCTAAAACAATTGGAAGCATTTTTTCCTGGAGAGGTGTTGGCTTTTCAATTCGTACATCGGCCAGCCCGCTCAATATTTCGGGGCTCAGGCCATATTTTTCAAAAGACAATGTTACACCTCTTTCGTTTGGCTTATGTGTTCAATTTTCAAAGATCAATGTTCCACTCGGGAACGCCTTAATATACGAAAGATTGAGACAAGCTTAGGGATTTTCTTGACTCCGCCCCTCATTTTGGAGATAAGATTTTGTAAAAACCGGGTCCATTTCCAGATTTCCTTTCTTTTTTCTGATCCAAATCACACTCAGATACGCAACCAGTATAATTGCCAGCGTTCCAATTATTCCACCCTCCGGTCCAAACGCCCCTCCCGTCCACATAGGGTTTCCAGCCTGTTGAATTTGGATCAACGAACCGCGAATAGGCAACCCACTCACCCTAAACCCAAAAATGCCCCCTTGGGCAAAGTTCCAGGCAAAATGGATGCCCACTGAAAAAGCCAGCCGACCGGTTAAGATGTAGGGAATGGCTAGCATTATCCCGGCAAGTGTAATATTGATAAGTGCAAATATGGTGAGGTTTGGATTAAAACCATGCGCAAAACTGAAGAATACCGAGCTAAACACTATGGCAATTATTGTTGCCTTAGCCGGTGGTATCTTATTAAAAGTGAATGCTTCTTTGAAGTTGGGAATCAGATAAGAACGACTTATTACCTCTTCATAAAAACCCACATTCAGCATCTGTAAAAAGAAAATTAAAAATGGAATTGCCCAACTGGTTGATGCAGCATTTTCCCAACTGAATCCCATAAAAATAAGATCACCACTTGCCCACTCAACCACAAAAATAAAGAGCATGGCACCAACAGCAATGCCGCTTCCAACACCAAATTCTTTCCACCAGTCTATGCTAAGTGTTAAACCCGCTTGTTTGATGTTTGTTCGGTTATCAACAAATCGAAAGCACAGCCAAAAAAACCCAAGTGTTAAGGCAGAGGTAATAACATACTGTAACCCATTTAACGGCAGAGAATTTCCGATCGTAAGTATCAGAAATGAAAAGAACACATAAACCGGTATGCGGAATCCGGCCCGAAGTCTCAGCTCGGATTTATTTATGAATGGATTCATACTAAAGGGTGAAGCCTACTTGTTATAGCTACTTATAATACAATTTAATTCATTTTCTATTTGGCATGCAGCGATATGTTTTACAAACCACCTTTTCTCAGTTAACAGAGGCATTTGGCCTACCCCCGGCTGCTAAACTATCGTTCAAATCAAATTATAATACAGCCCCTGGCCATATCATGCCCATCATTAAATGGCAGAAAAATGCATTTTCGGTAGAATTAGCTGTGTGGAATCCAAAACGATCTACCATCACCATAGATGAAATAGTGAAAAAACCGAATTCTCAAATGATTAACACTCCATGTATTGTGCCCATTTCGGGCTTTTATATCTGGAAACAAACGGTTAAAGATGCGTTACCCTTTTTTGTACGAATTCATTCTCAACCCATTTTAGGAATCGCCGCATTCATATCAAACCAAGGAGATTTCAGAACGCACTTTACTGTACTAACTAAGGAAGCCAATGTGCTGATCCAACCCATTGAACCCGTAATGCCTGCTATTTTGGAACAGCAGCAATACCAAGAGTGGTTATCAGGTTCTGCTCAGGAAATCGTACAACGCCGATTCGCTCATAATTTAATGATTCCTGACATGACGGTATTTCGAGTGCCCGATCTTGTAAACGACCTGGCAAATAATAGCCCGGAACTTCTGCAACCTATCCCAAAGCTAAGAGACGAAGACTAACGAACTGTGTAGGCGTATCCTTACTAATCTTTAGGTTTTGTCCCCGGTTTACCTTCAATCGGATTTTCGTAGTAGCGAATGGTGGGATAAGCGAAATCGATATCATCGTGTTTTTCAAATTCATCTAATACCTGCTCCCAGATAATTTGCGAGGTTCCTCTTCTGCGTCGTGGATTCGTTAGATAACGTACCGTTAAATTAATGCCACTGTTTTTAACATCCGTATACACGATGGGAGTGAGATATTTAAACTCAATTAAATACGATTTCGATGCCTTTGCAATTTGGCGCTCCGCACTTTGTATAAATTCCTGCGAAACTTCATTGATAATCTCAAAGAGAATGGTTTTAGCCTTTTTCCAATCACTTTCGAAGGTAACTAACACCTGAATCTCGTTCCATATAAACTCAAAATCGCTGGTGTAATTTGCCAGATGATGGGTAAATACTTTATGATTGGGCACATGAATTACACGCCCTGTACTTTGGTCGGCCCCTACCCAATTACCGATCTCAAGAATAGTGAATTTGAATGGACGAATATCTATCACATCGCCTTTATACGTGTCTAACTCAATACGATCGCCCACATCAAAGGGCCGTCTCCAAATGATGAACATCCAAGCAGCCAAATCGGTTACAGGGTCTTTTAATGCAATTGCGATTCCCGCACTTAATAATCCTAAAAACGTTGCAAGTGATTGTATACCGGTATACCAAATTTGTACAACCACCAAAAAGCCTACAAAAAAACTTCCATAAGAGATATTTTTCCGCCACTTGTATTGAGTACGCTTATTCTCGGTTTGATTGTTTACTACCCTTAGAATAATGAGGCGTAGTAACCAGAGTAGTACTAATACTCCAATTGTCTCAATGATTTTTGCGGTCAAATCGGGAGAGTTCAGGAAATAATCGACTAAGTTCTGGCGTATGTTTTCAACTCTTTCGCCCATATTTATTTTCCGGGATTGCTTTTGCTTGGTTTCATATTCAAAATTTGGGTATATTTGTTGTCTTTTGAAAGTTTAGTTGATTACAAAATGCTTTACAACATAATTATAGCTGTTATCACAATTATTTGCGCGCTTCTAACTTTGGTAGTGTTGCTGCAAAATGGACAAGGCCAAGGGCTTTCCGGAATTGGTGGAGGAGGCGGATTGGATGCCGGCGCCGGCGGATTAGGTGCTCGTAGAACTGCCGATTTACTGTCACGCGCTACTTCTATTTTAGGCGGTGCTTTTTTAGTGCTTTGCGTTCTTGCAAATTTCGCAATAGATCGCCAGCAAACCGGAAACTCTGTACTACAACAAGGTGCTCCGATTAATGATATCAGCGCTCCTTCGCAAACACAATCAGCCGTCCCTGTACAATCGCCTCCACCTCCGGCAACCAACGAGGATAACGGCAACGACGACAATAACTAAGTCGCATCACTTTTTAAAACCCCTTTGTTTCGCAAAGGGGTTTTTTTGGCTACAACTTTTTCAACACTTACACGTATTTCTCTGGTTGATAATTAGCAAGTATGTACTGTACTTTACCTACTCTAAGTAGCGTGAAATCTTGCTATTAAAAATCCATTCACCTAACACAACGTCATGAAAAAACTAATGCTCACCCTTTTGTTGGGAAGCTTCGTTACGAGCGCAGGAATCGCTCAAACCAATTTGGTTGAAGAAGTTACAAGAGAAGGCGACGAAATTGTTATCCCATATAAAAAATATGTACTTGATAACGGTTTAACACTAATTATCCATGAAGATAAATCCGATCCTTTAGTTCATGTTGATGTAACCTATCATGTAGGCTCTGCCCGCGAAGAATTGTATAAATCAGGCTTTGCTCACTTTTTTGAGCATATGATGTTCCAAGGTTCTGAGAACGTAGCCGATGAAGAACATTTTAAAATTATTAGCGATGCAGGTGGTACACTAAACGGCACCACCAACCGCGACCGAACCAATTATTTCGAAACGGTTCCAAGCAATCAGCTTGAAGTAATGTTATGGCTTGAGGCTGACCGAATGGGATTCTTTTTGGATGCGGTAACTCAGAGAAAATTCGAAGTACAACGAGAAACCGTAAAAAATGAGAAAGGTCAGAATTATGATAACCGCGCCTACGGCCGATGGAGTGAAGTAACTGCAGAAGCGTTGTACCCATTTGGGCATCCATATTCGTGGTTAACCATTGGAAAACTAGAAGATTTAGACCGTGTTGATGTAGATGATCTAAAAAAGTTCTTCTTACGCTGGTATGGCCCAAATAATGCTACCCTAACTGTTGGTGGCGATGTAAATCCTGACGAAGTAGTTCGGTTGGTAGAAAAATACTTTGGTGTAATTCCTGCAGGCCCGGAAGTTGAAGATCTGGAATTAGATCCGGTTACTATCGACTCCGATCGATATGTTTCTTACGTAGATAATAACATTCGCTTCCCTGCGCTACTGTTTACTTATCCAACAGTTCCTCAATATCACGAAGATGAGGCTCCGCTTGATTTCTTAGCTCAAATTCTTGGTACCGGTCGTTCAAGTTATTTCTACAAAAAATTCGTTCTTACACAGAAAGCTATTCAGGCTTCTACTTTTCACCCTACCAGTGAGCTCGCGGGAGAACTAACAATGTTTGTACTTCCATTTCCCGGGCAAACTTTAGCAGATTTTGAAACCGAAATGAGATCAATTTTGGACGAATTTGCTACCGAAGGAGTAGATGAGCAAGACTTACAGAAAATTAAAGCAACCTATGAACGAAATTTCATTAACGGATTAACCAGCGTTGCCGGAAAAGTATCCCGATTGGCTGCTTACCAAACATTTACCGGAGATCCGAACTACATCAAAAGAGATATTGAGCGCTATAACGCGGTTACCAGCGATGATATCATTCGTGTGTTCAATAAATACATTAAAGATAAGCCTGCGGTAATTACCAGCGTTATCCCGAATGATGGCGCTACAGAACCCGCTAAGCCGGATAATTTCACACCGGTAACCGAAGGCGAAAACCCATTCCCTACCACCGATTATTCCGGATTAACTTATACACGCCCAACCGGTGATACCTTTGATCGCAGTATTAAACCAACTCCGGGCCCGGCTCCTTTAGTTACTATCCCTGATTTTTGGAAAACAGAATTTGACAATGGAATCCGATTTATTGGAACAGAATCAAATGAAGTGCCAACAGTAAATATCCAGATAAGCATTAAAGGTGGACACAAAATGGATGCCTATCACCCAGAAAAAGCCGGACTTGCTTCACTCACCGCCGGGATGATGAATGAGTCGACCGAAAACTTTACAGCTGAGGAAATTGCAGAAGAACTTCGATTAATCGCCAGTTCAATTAGCGTTTCAAGTAGTGATAACAGCACTACCATGAGCATTGCTACTCTAAAGAAAAACGTGGATCGAACCCTTGAGTTGGCCGAAGAGGTTCTTTACCGCCCGGCCTTTACCGAAGAAGATTTTAATCGCATTAAGCAGCAACAAATCGAAGGCATAAAGAGCACGTACGAAAACCCAGCTTCCATTGCAGGCCTAGTGTACGATCGTCTGCTTTATGGCGATGAGCACATCTTATCGGTTCCCGGAACCGGTATTGAAGAAACTGTAGAACGTATCACTGTAAATGATGTGCGCGCTTTCTACGAGCAGTACTACACTCCGGAGTTAACCGAGGTGGTAGTGGTTGGCGATGTTGAGGAAAGTGAGATCATCGGAAAACTCGACTTTTTGAAAACCTGGGAACAGACCGGAGCAGAAATGCCGGAGTTACCAGAACCAACCCAAAGCGATTACACCAAAATATATCTGGTTGATAAAGCAGGAGCGCCTCAATCAGAAATTCGAGTGGGCTACATGACCGGCTTAGAGTACGATGCTACCGGCGAATATTTCAAAACCACGTTAATGAATTACACTCTTGGTGGAGCTTTTAACAGCCGTATCAATTTAAATCTTCGCGAAGATAAAGGATGGACCTATGGCGCCCGCTCGTTCTTCAGCTCTGATAATGTGAACGGAGAGTTTACGGCTACAGCTGGTGTTCGGGCAAACGCAACCGATAGTGCGGTGGTGGAATTCTTATCGGAAATTAAAAACTTCCGCGAGGATGGCATTACCGATGATGAGTTAACCTTTATGCGAAACTCAATTGGTCAGCGTGATGCCAGATCCTATGAAACACCATTCCAAAAAGCCGGTTTTCTGAGCACGATTATCCGATACAACTTAGCGGATGATTATGTAGATGACCAGGCTGAAATCATCCGTACCATCACTAAAGAGGAGATCAATGCCCTTGCGAAAAAGCATCTCGATCTTGATAATGCCTACATATTGGTTGTTGGTGATGCGGCATCTCACAAAGAAAACCTCAAAGCATTAGGATATGAAGTAGTTGATGTAAGCCCAAATGGCGACATCATCATAGAAATGCAAGAGAATACAGACGGGAATAATTAAGCGCGTCTCATATTAAATTATCTAAACCCTCTTTTCTGCAAAGAATTGAGGGTTTTTTTGTGCAAACTATACTACTTCATCAACAGACAAGTACACCATAGTTTGATTGAGTAATTTATATGCGATTTCGCCAAAGGTAATAGGACCGGCAAAGCTGAAAGTAGGTCTTCCTTCGAGTTCTGCATATAGATAGTTTAAAATACAATTGCAGGAAAACACCACCTTTTTGCTTATGCCAACAGGAATTTGTTTAAAGAATTCGTAAAC
The DNA here is from genome assembly GCA_965228545.1 of Balneolaceae bacterium. Classification (GTDB taxonomy): domain Bacteria; phylum Bacteroidota; class Rhodothermia; order Balneolales; family Balneolaceae; genus HXMU1420-13. The sequence continues at coordinate 2,248,210 of OZ245822.1, read as the reverse complement.
ATAATCCTCAATCGGTTTTGCAATTTTATACACGGTATAAGCATCAACCGGTGCGAAGAAGTAGACTTTACTATTTTTATTTTTCATCATTATCTAAAAGTAAAAAAACACATTAATTTCGAACTTCAATTAGAGCTTTCTTAGGTTCATTATATCTTATTTCTGGTTCACAATTAATGAAAAATATGAGTTTGACTAGACACAAAATTATAGCTGGTATCTCAATAGCTGTTTGTGCAATAATATCAATCGACGTACTACTGGGAGATTATATAGGGCTAAGTTTTATAATGTCTGGTTGGGCATCTATGACATTAGTAACCGCTGCATTATTCATCATTCTATTTAGTTCGGTTTTAATTGATAATGTAAATCTTAAAAGGCTACTCTTTATTTTGCTAGCAGTATTAGCTGCCGTAGATTTTGTCTTAGCCCTTTTTATTGAAGACCGGACGTTGTTAAGCTCTATTGCCACAAGTATTATCTTTTTCGTTTTAAGTATTCACGGACTTCTATTTTTACAACGAAAAAAGCCGTTAATTCGCTTTTTTACGGAATTGGGAATATACACTGTAAGCAACATTAGCCTTATTTTTTATTTCTTAGATCCAAATAAGCTGTATAAACTCCCAGGATTTGAATCGGTTAGTTGGAATACTGCCATAGGCTTTCTACTATATTCAAGTACATTTTTATCATCCTACTATAACGATCTTTTACCAAATCCAAACTTCCCTAAAAAAGTACAGTTTTTAAATCGTCGCTTTGTTGATCTTTTCTTCACTTCTAGCTTTTTCTTTCCCGTTTTCATCATACTTAGTATTAGTTTGCTACATTTCATTGGCTTTGTTGATACTACCATAGGAATGGCATTAGGCTTGTTTTTTGTATGTATCATTCCATTACCATTAACTTATACTATCTTTTCGAGAGCCGCTGATTGGAGCCTACGCATCTACAAAAAAAACAAGCAAATATTCGAAAGAGATCAGGACTTAAAATATCATAACGATTTATTACAAGAGTTTGCTCAAATCACCTCTCATAATTTGAGAGGGCCTATCGTTGGAATAAATAATCTTATTCTTATGATCAAAAACAATGAGTTAAGTAATGAGGAGGAAAAAGCTGAAAGTATAAATATTATATTTGACCGTGTTGATAGCCTTACAAAATCTGTAGATAACTTGGCTGAATTTTATAACATGATTAGGCACGGTAAGATCACCTATGAGAGATGTGATTTAAAAAATGTTTTTGAGAATGTGATCATCAGTTGTTTAGATACTTTTAAGATTAACAAAGATGAACTAAATATTGAATATCAGCTTGATGAAGACTTTATAGACTACCCCAAGGTTTATATCGAAAATATTGCCTATAACCTTGTTTCAAATTCATTTAAATATCGTAGCAATAATAGAAGTTTACACATCAAAATCAGCTCTCAAAAAAATGCGGACGAATCTTTAGACCTAATCTATTACGATAATGGACTGGGAATGAATCTAAAATATTTCAAGAATAAAATTTTTAAGTTTGGCACGTCGTATCATAACTTAGATGTATCCAATGGGATGGGCTTATTTATAGTGTACAATCAATTGGCACGTTTAGGCGACTCCATAAACGTAGAGAGTGAAGAAGACAGTTTCACTCAATTCACACTAAAATTAAATCAGAATGGAAAGAAAGATTTGGGCTATAGTTGATGATGAGTTTATTTTTCATCTAACAACTAAACAATTGATTAAAAGCACTAACCTAGATAAAAGTATCTTAGCGTTTAAAAATGGAAAAGAAGCCATAGACCATATAATTACCCATAAATCTTCGATTGACAATCTTCCCGATGTTATACTACTAGATTTAAAAATGCCCGTTATGGACGGGTGGGATTTTCTCGAAGAATACTTACCGATAAGCTCCGAACTCCCAAAAGAAATAACCATCTTTATTGTAACCTCATCTGTAGATAAAAATGATATTGAACGAGCTAAATCAATTTCTGCGGTTAAAAAATATATCGTAAAACCAATTAATGAGTTTAAAATGAATCAACTTGTTGAAGAATTAAAAGCAGCATAAACTTAAACGTAAATATACAACAATTAAATCACTTACCAATACAAAAACGGGAGAAGATCGAATCTAAGATGTGCTCGTTGGTAATTTCGCCGGTGATGGAGCCTAGTTCGTTTAAAGCAGCTCTTAAATCAATAGAAAGAAAATCGCCGGTCATACCCAACTTTAACCCATTAATTGCGGCTTGAACTTGTTCCTCTGCTTTCTTTAAAGCATCGCGATGGCGGGATGAAGTGACCAATAAACTGGAGGCGTCGTAATGTTTGTTCTCGAGTGCTCGTTCTTTAAGTGTTGCTTTCAAGGTATTAATTGCATCGCCGGATAGAGCTGATATTTTTAAATCAAACTCGGTTCGCCATTCAGTTTCCTGCTCAATGTCAGCTTTGGTTCCAATCAAAATAAAAGGTGTTTCACCGGCACGTTGCTGAAAGGTTTTAATTTCCTCTCTTTCTTCCGGTGTAAACGAGTGCGATAAATCTTTTAGGTAAACTACTAAATCAGCTTGTTCAAAGGCTTTCTGAGATCGCTTTACGCCTTCGGCTTCAACAATGTCGTCCGTTTCTCTTAATCCAGCGGTATCAATCAATTTAAATAATAGTCCTTCGTAGTTCCAATCTACGTCAATGGTATCTCTGGTAGTTCCGGCAATATCGGTTACAATAGCGCGATCACTTCCCACTAAGGTATTCAGCAAGGTCGACTTCCCTGCATTCGGTCTACCGATGAGTACGGTTTTCACTCCATCTTTTACCAATCTTCCGGTTTCGTAGGTTTCAAGCAGAGCATTGATTTCCGCTGAAACATCTACCAATAATTTCATGAGTTGTTCTTTGTTGGCGAACTCAACGTCTTCTTCAATAAAATCGAGTTCCAGCTCTATCATGGCGGTGGCGTCAATAATCTGTTGGCGAAATTGTTTTATGTGTTCTCCCAATCTGCCTTCCAATTGTTGATGGGCAGCATCTACGGCTTTTAAGCTTTTTGCATGGATGATATCTGCCACAGCCTCGGCTTGATCGAGATCCATTTTGCCGTTTAAAAATGCTCGCTGTGTAAATTCTCCTGCTTCAGCGGCTTTTACACCCGTCTCTAAAATGGTTTCTAATACTTTCTGGGTTACAAGCACACCACCATGGCACGATATTTCTACAGTATTTTCGCCGGTATAACTTCTGGGTGATTTGAACACGGTTGCTAGCACTTCGTCTACCGGCAGATTATTCTCATCCACTATTTTTCCAAAATGTACAGTATGCGATGACGCTTTAGTTAAATCTTTGCCACGAAATACCGCATTTACTTTCTCGAATGCATCTTTCCCTGAAACTCTTATTACCGCTATTCCTCCTTCACCAACGGGAGTGGCAATCGCTGCTATAGATCGTTTCTGCTCAATCATCTCTTGTTCATTATTGTTTTTCATAAACCTTATGTCTACTATAAATATATCAACTACAATGTATTAACTGTCATTTCGCCTACTATGATTCGAACAATACTTTTTACGCTACTTATAGCAGTATCTCATTCCGTATTTGCTCAGAATGCATTCAGTCCAGATCGCCCCGGTTTTGGCTTTAGTTCCGGTACAACTGCTCCGGGTATGTTTGGGCTAGAAGCCGGAATCACACACTCAGAATTTGGTACAAATATAGGTGAATTTTTCTTTAGAGCCGGATTAACTGATGCATTAGAAGCTCAAATTGAACTCGGCTCTGTATTTATCGATAAAGAGGGTAAAACAGGGCGCTCACTACAGTTTGCCATTCTCAAGTATAAAGTGTTTAGCAGCACCGATGATTCATTCCAGTTTTCGTTGTTAAATAGAACCAGTTTACCCTTTTTAAATAATGATATCGATGAATATTTCACTCAAATCATCGCATTAGCCGACTTCGCCTTAACCCCGGAACTTTCGTTGAACACAAACTTTGGTTACGGAAACTATATTTTCAGCGATTTCGATGTTCCCACTTTCTATTTTACTGTGAATCCCGGATACGTAGTTACACCGGGAACATCGGTGTATTTGGGGCTTGCTTATAACGAAACCGATTTTTTCAGCTCCACTGATTATGAATTTGGGGTAGCCCATTCTATTCATTCCAATTCACAAATCGATCTTGGAGTAGTGTTTGATGATGATTCCAATCCATTTCTTAAAGTGGGAATTGCAACACGGTTTTAACCTTCCTCGGCTCAACTGAGGTACCTAAATATCCATTTGATAAGCAATTTGTGCTGGCAGATTGCAATTCTTAATCAACGTATGTATATGTATTAGTGTAAGATAAATCTACCGTAAAGTATGCGCTCAACTACAGTTATTTTACTATGTGTTGTCTTTTCTGTTGTGATTTCACCCCAAATTGCAGCACAAACTTCCATTTCTACCGACAGACCCGGATTTGGCTATGGCGCATTTACCGTGCCTGCCGGAACATACTATATCGAATCGGGAGCAATATCTTCACAAAATAGTTTTCGGTTTGGACAACTTACCTTTAGAACCGGTTTGCACGAAAGGGTTGAATTTCAACTTAAGCTAGGCTCACTTACACATAATATGGTAGATGGCTGGGAAATAAGTCCGCAATACATTCGATTTAAAGTTGACCTGCTACATACAAAAAACAAGAACTTTCGATCTGCTATTGTCAACTCTACGCATTTAGCTTTTCTAGATGATGAATTTGACGATTACTTTAATCGAGTTTATTTAGTCGCTGAATATGATTTTTTTAGTTGGTTCAGTCTCAATGCTAACTTAGGGTACGGTAATTATCTTTTTTCTGATGTTGAATTTCCAGAAATGTATTATTCCATAAACCCTAGCATTCAAATTGATCCTGAAACTACCTTGTATCTAGACTACATTTATACCCAGAACGATTATTATGATCAATCGGCCATTGAAATAGGAATTTTATATCATATACGATCTTCAGTTCAAATTGATGGCGGTCTACTTTTTGATGATGAAAGCATACCGTATTTGAACATGGGAATAGCATTTAGCATAAATTAGAATTAACCCATTCCAACATGCACCGACTACAAATACTTTGTTTGACCTTTATATTTTTTTTGGCTCAACAATCAGTGTTAGCACAACAAGTGGATGACCCACTAAAACAAATGGTCATCGATCATATTAATGCTCATGCAACTGAGTTGAGTGCATTAAGTGATGCCATTTGGGAATATGCCGAAATTGCCTTTAAGGAAAATCAATCCGCTAAAGCGCTTTCCGATTATGCCGAGGATAATGGTTTTACTGTAACACGTGGTGTAGGAGAAATTCCAACCGCATTTACTGCCGAATTTAGTCGCGGTGATGGTCCAATCATCGGAATAATGGGCGAGTTTGATGCCCTTCCGGGACTATCGCAAGAAACAGTGCCTCATAAATCTCCACTTATCGAAAATGCCCCAGGGCATGGCTGTGGGCACAATATATTTGGTGTGGCATCGCTTGGGGCGGCAATAGCAATCAAGGAATTGATGGAAGCCGGTGAGTTGGAAGGCACCATTCGATTTTATGGCACACCTGCCGAAGAGAAATTTTTTGGTAAGCTTTGGATGATTCGCGCCGGGTTATTCGATGATGTGGATGTGATGATGGACTGGCATCCTAGCAACAAAACGGAAGCCGATGTGCAAAGTAGCTTAGCCTTGGTCGATTTTTTGGTAGAATTTTATGGGCAAGCAGCACATGCCTCAGGAGATCCATGGAATGGTCGTAGTGCCGGCGATGCGCTGGAGCTTTACACCGATGGCATTAACATGTATCGTGAACATATCAAACCTACCGTTCGGATACATTATCACATTCAGGATGCTGGAAAAGTTGTTAATGTGGTTCCCGATTATTCTAAAATCTGGGTTCGTGTGCGTGATACGAAGCGCGCAGGTTTGCAAGAAGTGTACGAACGTGTGATGGCCATGGCCGAAGGTGCGGCTATAATGGCTAATGTAGATCACAAAGTTTCTCTTATTTCAGGAATTCATGAAGTCTTACCCAATAGAACCGGTGGAGCAGCTTTGCAAGCAAACCTCGAACAACTTGGCACCATTGCATACACCGAAGAGGAAGAGGAGTTTGCCAGAGCAATACAGCGTGCTACCAATAAACTTGAAGTTGGACTGGATATGGAAATTAGTCCCATGAAAGAAACTGCTGAACACCCAATGGGCGGATCTACCGATGTTGGGGATGTTTCATTTATTACCCCAACCATTCGGCTACGGGCAACTACTGCACCAGCCGGCACTCCCTGGCATTCGTGGGCGGTTGTTGCAACCGGCGGCATGTCGATCGGGCACAAAGGATTGACTTACGCCTCAAAGGCTTTATCTATGACAATGATCGATTTATTTAAAAATCCGGATTTGATTAACGACGTGAAAGCCGAGTTTTTGGAGCGTAAAGGAGATTATGTATATGAAGGGATGATTCCTCCCGGTCCACCACCGTTGGATTTTGAGCAGTAGGATATATGACGGATGATCGAAATAAAAAAAAGGCTTCCCCAAATTAATGTGGAAGCCTTTTTTAATACCGCCATTTGTTTGTTAATGCACGTTGCCCATCAGTTTTCTAACCGGTTTGGAAATCAAAAGAAGCAAAATTCCTGCTCCAACTGTGGTATACACAATTAACATGTATTGGCTGGGCATAGAAGCGAGAGCATCTTCAGTTCCACCACTTAATGATCCGGCAATTAATCCGGCAAAGAGGTTACCCATGGCAATAGATAAGAACCACATCCCCATCATTTGACCAGCATATCTATGTGGTGACAACTTGGTTACCAAACTCAATCCAACCGGACTTAAACTCAATTCTCCAAAGGTGTGGAATAAATATGTGAAAATTAACCATGTTGGCGCTGCGAGATCACCTGATGCTGCAATTTTAGCAGCGAAGTACATCACTAAGAATCCGATTCCTAAAAGAATTAATCCAAAGGCAAATTTCAGTGGAGAACTAGGCTCCAATTGCTTCCTTGCAAGCCAAACCCACATTGCACCAAAAATTGGAGCAAATATAATGATGAACATCGAGTTGATAGACTGGAACATCCCTGCCGGAATTTCCCACCCAAATACCGTTCGATCGGTAAATCGCTCTGCAAATAGATTTAATGTTGAACCGGCTTGTTCAAACCCGGACCAGAATAAAGCAGAAAAAATAAGTAGTAACCCAATTACACCAACTTTCTTTTTCTCTTCAATATTTAAACCACCTAGTAAAATCACATACCCAAAGAAAAGGACAGCAGCCGCAGATATAATGTATTTGGAAGCGTTCGCAATACTGACGGCGTCTATAGAAATTACATTGAAGAAGAATAGAGCAAAGATTACCAGAGCTACACCCCCAACTATTTTGGCGATGTTCGCAGTTTTAGCTGCTTTTTCCTGTTCCTCTGGAGTTTCATAAACGGGAGCGTCCCCATAACCGTCAAGATTTGACGCTGTTGCTTTATACTGAATCAAACCGAGTAACATACCAATACCAGCCGCTCCAAAACCCAAATGCCAGTCCACTTCAGCGGCTAAGAAACTACAAACTATAGGTGCTAATAATGCTCCTATATTAATCCCCATATAAAAAATCGAAAAGCCTGCATCGCGTTTTGCACTGTCTTTATCTTCTGCGCCACCATATAATTCGCCAACAATACTACTCACATTTGGTTTAAGCATTCCGGTACCAACTGCTATCAAAATCAACCCAAGGAAAAACGAATTGGTATCTAACCCGGTAACTCCTTCTGTGTGCATCCCAAAAAGACCTACAATTCCCGGTATTGCCATTGTGAAATGGCCAAGCGTAATAATGATCCCACCATACCAAACCGATTTTTTCAAACCAATGATATGATCAGCAAGCCAACCTCCGGGTAATGCTAAGAGATAAACACCCATTGTATATAAACCGTAAATAGCCCCTGATGTAACATCGTCGAATTCAAGCCCGCCAGAAAGTGCGGGTGTTGTCATAAATAGGATAAGTAGTGCGCGCATCCCGTAGTAGCTAAAACGCTCCCACATTTCGGTAAAGAAGAGTGTGGCCAATCCGCTTGGGTGCCCGAAAAATGTTTTTGTACTCATAAAATTTTATTTGAGGTTTGATCGCAAATTCCGATGATGATACCTATTCGCACCTTAGCCCGCAAGCGGAGTTTAGAATTGCAGAATACAGCTTCATGAAATCTTTACATTTAACTTCTATCATTCATTACTTTTTAAAAGCAACCCATCCGGAGCTTCACCGGAATATTGGAAATTGCTTACCCTTATTCACGTAAATAATAAACCCCGCCACCTGAAAGATGACGGGGTTTTTTTACTCAATCTAAATCAAATATTCTAACCTAATATTCGCTTGTCATGATAAACAACGGCTGCATTTCGAAACTATTGTAGTAAGGCCGTAATCGTTCTGTGTTGTAATGTCGCCCAACATTTACCAGTTTCTTTTTACTTGTTACAATGTCGATGGGTACGTTGTCGTAGCGGCCGTTTTTTAGTACCACCAATCGCCCGTGTATTTTTTGCTTTATCAGATCAAACGCCATATTTCCATAGGCCATAGGAACTATAGAATCGATGGCATCCGGATCGCCACCACGCACCATATATCCTAGTTTTTGATTAATGATATTCACGGTTTTCCCATTGTTATATTTGGGCGACATCCGTTTTAGTTCTTCAGAAACCAAATCCCCAATTCCACCCAATTTTTTGTGTCCATACGCATCGGTTGTTGCATCCTGAAATACCATTTCACCACCTTCAAACATCGCGCCTTCGGAAACGAGCAACATGGAATAACGGCTTGGATTTTTTAGCCGGTCATAATTCATGAGCTCAGCAAGTTGTTCCATATCGAATTTATATTCTGGAATCACGCACCTGCTGGCTGCTCCTGCCATGGTTGGTAACATAGCGGTAAAGCCGGCATACCGTCCGAACACTTCCATCACCAAAAAACGCTCATGCGATCCGGCGGATGTGCGCAAGGTATTCGCTAATTGAATAGTTCGCGTTACACACGTGCTAAAACCAATACAATAATCGGTTCCGGGCACGTCATTATCCATGGTTTTTGGCAAAGCTACCACCTTAAATCCTTCGGTATATAATCGCACTCCATAACTAAGTGTGTCATCGCCCCCAATTGGAATCAGAAAATCAATTCCAACCCATTCTAGGTTTTTTAATACTTCGGGAGTTAAATCGTTGTCATCCTCTGTGTATGTTTCTTTTAGGTGATCGGGAACCACCGCTTTTTTTACATGACTTGGCCGTGTTCGTGAGGTGTGCAAAAATGTGCCACCTGTTCGTCCGGCTTTATTAACGATCTCTTCAGTTAATTCGATAAAATTATTACTATTGTCTGCTTTTTTATCTCTGATAATATCTATCAAGCCTGCCCATCCGCGTCTGAATCCAATAACGCGGTAGCCTTCGCGTAGTGCCCGGATTGTTACCCCTCGAATTGCCGGGTTTAAGCCAGGCACATCACCGCCTCCGGTTAAAATTCCTAGCGTTCCTTTATATGTAGTTTTTTTGGCCATATTTGCTCCGTTGGTTCAGGCTTAGAGTACTTCGCTCTTATGAAGGTTTTATGAAAAAGCGCTTTTTTGATTTAAATTCACACAATCTTCAACTATTGAAGTTAAAGTGATACATGCATCCAAAAATTGGGGAGGTTATCATGAAGAAAAGAGTAGTAATTGTAGGTTCTAGTTTTGCGGGTTATTCCACCGCGCTTAGTTTAGCTAAGCTATTTGAAGGCAGGCATGACATCACAGTAATCGATAAAACACCGGAGTTTATGTTTCTACCGTCGTTGGTTTGGCACCCATTCGGATATCGAAACTCTGAAGACATATCGTTCGATACCCGACCGATTTATGCCGATCATAACATCAAGTTTATTCAATCTACGGTGTATGGCTTCGATTTGGAAGAACAGCTGGTATACACTTCCGAAGAAGACCTTACGTATGATTATCTGGTGTTGGCAACCGGTACTAAACCAAATTATTCTAGCATTAAAGGATTTGTGCCGGAAAACCACATTTTTTCTATTTGTACCATGCGCGAAGCAGAACGTACTCGCCTTGCTTGGAAAAACTTTATCGAAAACCCCGGACCGATAGTGATTGGCGCGGCACAGTGGTCGGGCTACTTTTTTGCAGCCTATGAGTTTTTACTCAATGCGTTATATCACCTAAAAGTTGAACAGTTGATCGATGTAGTACCAATACACTTTATTACTGCCGAACCTTATTTAACCCATTTTGGGATTGGCGGTATCCACGACGATGTAAAAGCATGCGAGCAATTATTTGATCGGTATAACATCAACTGGAAAACCAACGCAGAAATAAAAGAGCTAAAACGAGGCAGAGTAATACTAGATTCTGGGGAAGAAATCGATTCTACCTTTAGCATGATTATTCCACAATTTATTGGAATCGATGCTGTTCGAACAACGCATAATCTTTCCAATTTTGCCGGCTTGATCAAGGTAAATAACGAATTTCAGCATGTGAGATATCCCAATATTTATGGCGCAGGTGGCTCGGTGTATATCGCACAGGAAGATGAAACTCGCGTGCCTTGTGGGGTTCCACGAACTCGTTATTGTACCGATATCATGGCAAAAACGGTTGCTTATAATATCGCTTCCGAAATTCTTGGTGGCTCACGTGTATCCGTAACCAACCATCGTTTGTACGAATACTGCAAGCAAGATATGGATCACTTAAGTAGCTTATTGTTTCGATATGCGGATGATAAATCGCACGATCTGGATTTCATCAAAAAGAACTCTTCGGATAAATGGGCGAATATTTCGATCAGCGAATACATCGAAAGCTCCTTCGACCATAATTATCTTAGAATTTGATTAGCAAAATGAGCATTCGGGATTTAGAGGTTTAGTTTTTTTATATTGAAAAACTAGACAGGCTAATAAATTTTACGATTCTTTGAGTACTTCTCGCGGAACTATTTTAGTGTGCGATATCCGCAATTTTACCTCACTTTTTGATGAAAAAGAACCGGAACTGGCCGTTGAGTTTGCTAACTCAGTACTGGCAGTACTGGGAAAGGTGGTAGAAGATCATAATGGAATTGTAGACCGGTTTACAGGAGATGGATTTCTCGCCCATTTTGGATTTACACATCCCCTTGATTCACATGCTATGCACGCAATTAATGCATGCGTCAATCTGCGTGAAGAATTAGTCAATATAAATTCAGATCGGTACTTTAATGTTGAAAATGTAATCACCTTTGGTTTAGGTGTTCACACTGGTGTTGCTGCATACGCCGAATTAAAGACGAAGCAACTTCATCAAACTACTATATTAGGTGACGCAGTAAACTTAACTGCACGCATCGAAGAAATGACTAAGTATTTCATTGTAGATGTGCTTGTTTCTGATACAACTTACAAAGAAACATCAGGTATGTTTTCATTCCGAAAAATGCCTTTAAAAAGTGTCGCTGGTAAGAAAAAGCCTGTACAAACGTATTGGTTAACCCCATTTAATTCCATAATCCAAGTTTAAAGATGAAAATTACAGTTGAAGATGGCCTTCAAATAAGTAATGAAGCCGCAGAAGAACTTCGAAGACATGCTGATATGATAGAGTGCCAATGTCCGAATAAGTTATTAGACATTCTGGATGTTGTTCGTGATTTTACTCGATACACAGAAGATTGCATTGATAAATATCCTGAAGATCGTGATGTACATAAGTGGCTGAAATCATCTTCAATTAATCTAGATCAGCTGTTATCTACAACACTGGTTCAATTAGCTCGATACGAAGGGTTTATAAACTAACACAACCAAATTGTTGACCGCCAAGAATAGTACATGAAACAAGTTTTCTATTTTAACGTGACAGGACTTAATAGATAAACATGGAATTATGGAACTTATTTGGATTGTACTTGCCGGCTTGTTAATTGTAGTAGGATTAATCGGAGCATTTTTACCGGTAATCCCTGGTTTACCGTTTAGCTATTTAGGGCTATTTGTGCTCCATTTAGCAGGCGTTACCACCTACAGCGCTACTTTTCTTGTGGTGTGGGCGATTGTAATTGTGGCCATTTTAGTACTCGAGAATTTGATCCCCGCTTATACGACCAAAAAATTTGGTGGAACCGTTTATGGAGCAACCGGAAGTATGATTGGGATGATACTTGGTATGTTTTTTATGCCTCCGATCGGTTTTTTCTTGGGATCATTAGTGGGTGCGTTTTTAGGTGAGTTGCTTTACAAACAAGATGTACATGTAGCACTCCGATCAGCTTGGGGTTCATTTTTAGGATTCTTAACCGGAACAATGATCAAGACATTTGTGGCTGCAATGTTTGCAGTGATGTTTTTCAGAGCGATTTTTTGATTTTGAAACGAAAGCACAAATCCATCAACGTAGGTAACTACTCCCATCTTTGTGATAATTGTCATTCCTGCGGAGGCAGGAATCTAAAACGTTGTTAAATTATCTAACCCTATTCAAAGCCTTAGATCCCGGCATTCGCTGCGGGATGAAGGGCTTTTACTAGCAACTTACCCTTTATAAAGTCATTCTCGCACAGGCGGGAATCTAGAATGTAAATTAAGATTCTTGCCCTATTCAAAACTTCAGATCCCGGCATTCGCCGCGGGATGACGTGCTTTTTACCAGCAAATTACCCTTTATAAAGTCATTCCTGCGCAGGCAAGAAACCGGTTTATAAATCACAGAAAAATTCGAGATTAATTTTTTAGACCTAAAAAAATATAAACCTGTAACAAATGCATAAGAAGTAACTCTTGGTTTTGTTGAGATTTTTTAAGGGGTTCTCAACACAGCTAATCAATTAATAAAAACATAGGTACAATGGTTAATTTAACTATCCGTAAATTACAATGGGGGGGTACTTGCCATCTTGGTATTGTTACCAATAACCTTACAAGCGCAACACTTAAACAATCCTTCAAAGCAAGGTAAAGCTCTTATCCAGAAACAAGGGCTAAATCAGTTACAACTGCCGGCGCAAGCACTGCAGAGAATCCAAAAGTTTTCAAAAAACTCCATACATAAAGCCGTACATGCCGTACAACTACCTGAAAAGTTGTATGAGATAGAAAAGCTGATTCTATATGTGAACCCAAATAGTAAGAGAATACATTTTACACCGGGTAAAGGTGCCGAAGAGATTCAAATTATTAAAACCAGTATAGAAGTCCCTTCTGACAAGCGATATATTTGGGTAGGAGATGTATTTCATCAATCATCCGAGCACCCGATTGGGTCTGCTACCTTTGTTCAAAACAACGATGGCGAAATTAATGGAAATATCGATGTTGAAGGTATTTTCTTTCAAATTCATCCTCTAGGTAAATCCGGTATGCATGCCTTCATTGAATTTGATAGAGAAGAAATAAATCGAAAGAATAAAGCTCGTGCCGGTAGAGGAAGCCCAAATCAATCAGGTAGCGGTACGATAACTACTACGAGTGATATCGCAGCGAATGTTTTATCAGAAAGGGAGACAACTTCAAATGCTGCACCTTTTACCGTTGAAACTTCTGAGGATTTGTTAGCGAATGAATCGGAAATTCAGACATCTTGTAGTATGCGATATATCCGAGCTTTGGTTTTATATACCGAGGGCGCCGCTGAATCACAAAATGGCAACATTGATAATGTTATTGATCTTGCCATTGCAGAAACCAATCAAGCGTATGCAAATTCAGGGATAAATAATGTCCGATTAGTTGTACAGCATATTCAAGAAGACGATTTTAATGAAAGTGAAGGACTAATACAAACAGCTTTATATCAAAGACTTATACCAGATGATAAAATATTTCAACTTAGAGACTCTGTAAAAGCAGATGTAGTCATTATGTTCACCTCACCAGGTATTTATTATGATGACCGTGTTTCTGGACCATGTGATGAGACACAATGCCCATCAGACCCTGGGGCACCAGATAATAGAGAACAATATGGCATAGCAGGCGGCACCAATCTAGAGGCTGATAGTGCTTATGTAATCGTCGATATTTCGAAAGCTACTGCCCCTAAATACACTCTGGCTCATGAAATTGGACATATTCAAGCAGCACAACATCACCCAAGCGATGATACTCATCCTTTTCCGCTTTATGATTATGGCTATGGACATAGATTCAGTTATCCATGTGGTTTCTTGAATAGAAGAAGGTGTTATAAAGCAACAATTATGGCGTACGACTTCGATCAGACCGATAATGATATCACTAACATAAAATATTATTCGACACCTTATACTACATACAATGGAAAAGCTCTTGGTATAGTTAATGAACGGGATAATCGAAGGGTACTGAACAATACTCGTGTTACCGTTTCAAATTTTAAAAATGCAAATGAGCCGGCTGCTGGCATTTCTTATGCTGCGGGGACTTCCAGTCAATATGGACAAAACTATACCTTTTCTGACAATACCTGTGGAGGAACCGGAACGTTCTCCTACCAATGGCAAAAAAGTTCAGGCAGTCCTACTAATTTCGGTAGCGTACAATCCACTTCTTCTTCATGGTTCGTTACACTTTCACCGGGTACTTGGTATATAAAACTTACCGTCTCTACCAGTACCGGCCAAAGTAGTAGTAAAGTAGTATCAGTAAACGTTGATGATAATACAAATCAACCATGCCCACCGGGACAAATCTGCGAGAATCCGGGAGGACCTCAGCCGAAATTAGTAGGTTCAGGAACTGATGAATCTGAAATGCCGGAAACCACTGTTCTATTACCCGCTTACCCAAATCCGTTTAATCCTTCCACTCAAATTACCTTTGATTTGCCGGAAGCTGAGCATGTTTCTATAATGGTGTATGATATGTCTGGAAGAGAACTCACTCAATTGACGAATCGAAATTATCAGGCCGGGCGGCATCAGGTAACCTTTGATGCATCCACTTTTTCGAGTGGCAATTACCTTGTGCGCTTACAAGCCGGCAATAAAGTGCAAACGCAGACCATTACCCTTATTAAATAAATAACGAACCTTTTCCGGCAGAGGAATTCCTTCTGCCGGAATACTATTTTTGACTCATGAATATGTTATTTCACATTTCCCTTCCATTCTTACTCATCTTTTCCGGCTGCAGTTTGTTTGATAACGAACCAAAACCATTAGAGCCCATACCAACTTTCTTTTATGCTGAAATTAATGGGGAACGGTTTGATGCAAATGGAGCCAATGCGGTTATTACGCCCGCAAATCAATATTCTATGCTTGAATTTAGTGGCTCACACTACTATGACGAAATTTATCCTTACTCGGAAAGTATCATACTTTCAATATTATATAACGAAGGTATCAATACTTATTCATTAAATGCTGATAGTGTAGCATCTGCAGAACTTGGTTTTAAAATGCCCGGTGCATCCTATTTCGAAAATGATGGAGATCTGGTCTTATCACATTATAAAAAATCGCAAAATACAGATGGCCTAGTAAATGTAAAATTAGAGGAACTTGAAGATGGTAGAAAAACAATTTCCGGCACTTTTGAAGTGACCATGTACTTAAGTTTTAGAAACAACAGCATCTTTCCCCAACGGGATCAGGATACCCTGCATTTTACAAATGGCAAATTTTTATTAGAGTTACGAGATAGGAGAGAAGATTAGCACTATGAAAGCGACCATCCAAATATCTCTTCCATTATTACTCATCTTTGCAAGCTGTAGTTTATTCGATAACGAACCAAAGCCATTAGAGCCCATACCAACTTTCTTTTATGCTCAAATTAATGGGGAACGGTTTGATGCTAACAGGGCAAGTGCATCTATGTCTTCATCAAATAACAAATCATTTTTAAACTTTAGCGGTAGCTATTCTGACGACAATCTGTTCCCATTTACAAAGAAAATTCTTTTTCTAATGGTTTACAATGATGCTTCGAACAACTATTCTCTTCATTTTGATTCAGCACTTTCGAACGATATAGGTTTCAATGTTCCTGTTGGTTCATATTATGAAAATGACGGTGATGTAATTATATCAGACTATCAAGCCCCTGATGATAGTGATGGTTTTGTTTCCGTTGAATTGGAGGAGTTGGAAGATGGGCGAAAAACCATTTCCGGCACTTTTGAAATGACGGTGTATTTGAAAAAGCGTATAAATACTGCGTTCCCACAGCAAGAACAGGATACGCTGCATATTACTAATGGGAAATATTTACTAGAGCTACGAGATTTTAGAAAGGAAGAGTAGACACTACCCCTCGATCCAATGCTCTGCGTTGGATCGAATATTTTTCAGATCAAGAACAGTCTTAATCGAAAACCAAAACGTCGGCCCTATTTAAAACTTCAGATCCCGGCATTCGCTGCGGGGTGACGGGCTTTTTTCCTAGCAACTTACCCATTTAAAAGTCATTCCCGCGCAGGCGGGAATCTAAAACGTTAATAAAGATTCTTGCCTTTTTCATAGCTTCAGATCCCGGCATTCGCTGCGGGGTGACGGGCTTTTTTCCTAGCAACTTACCCATTTAAAAGTCATTCCCGCGCAGGCGGGAATCTAAAACGTAAATCAAGGTTCTTACCCTATTCAAAGCTTCAGATCCCGGCATTCGCTGCGGGATGACGTGCTTTTTTCCTAGCAACTTACCCATTTAAAAGTCATTCCCGTATAGGCAGGAATCTAAAATGTAATTCAAGGTTCTTACCCTATTCAAAACTTCAGATCCCGGCATTCGCTGCGGGATGACTAGTTAGTAGCTTCTTTCTGATTTGCCAAACACCCCGTCATCGTTGCTAACCCACTAATAAAGCCACCAAGTACGGCAGTAATTAATACAACAATCAACGGCGAGCCAACTCCAAGCATATCAGCAATACGGCCAGACATTATTCCGTCGTTAGAAATGTGAATAAAAAGTGCTTGCCCGCCCCAAAGCAGAAATAAGGCCAAAAATCCCCATACAAATGAAATAAGTGCGTTCTCTTTGTATAAATAACCAAAAATCAGGCCGGGGATAGCAATGCTCCACCATGGGAGGAAGAGGTTTAGGATGAAGGCTGTTATTAAAATGAGTAATGCTAGTAACATAATTTTGACGATAGACTAAGGACGAATGACGAACGCCTGTGGCTAGTCATTCGTCGTTGGTCGTTTTTAATTTCCGGTTAATGTGATTTCATAGAGCGCCGTTTCCGGTTTTTCGCGGTAGAAATTGAGCTCGAAATGTTGCCCGAGTCGCCAATTGTCGATAAAAGCATCGTAGTTTGGTGAGCCCGGATTTCCTGATATTCCACCGGGATAAACACCCCAGCCTTTTACTTCCGGACCAAGCTCAACTACCATTCTCCAACTTGGCCCGTATCCAAAACGAGTGGCGTTAATGGCTTCCGATGATCCGCCGGAATACACATCATTGGCTCCCATTCCCGGAATCTGGCCTACGTGATCAATGTCGTTGTTCATCACATATCCCCAGTTCCAATCCTCCCCACGATTGCCAAAGTAAGTAGCCATCACATCGTAAGCGTATTTGTACGCCGCGGTTGCTAAATGCTGAATGGTTTCCACTTCTTCTGTTTCTATGTTGTCGATGAGGGCAAAATCAGGCTCCGACTTCAACACTTCAATCAAACGATCGCGGTCGGGATATCGAAGGCGAACTCCGGCGGCATCGTACTCATCTCTGAAAATGGAGCGATAAAATTCTCTGAACCAATAGTAGAAAAAGCCGGGCTGCTGCAAATCTGCATTCATCTCGTAATTCCAGTCCATCATCGCAGTGATAAACTCGATTTCTTTCACATTTAGGCTATCACGAATCACCCAATCCAACATTTCGGGCACAATACTTTCGGCGTGCAGACTCATGTTATCCATCTGCATATCCATCATATCTTGCGGTGTAATGTTCTCCATTTCCCGAAGCATGTCGTTAATTCGCTTGCCCCGTTCGTAAGGAGCAAATTCATCCGACAAATAATAAGGATACGCATCACCCACTGATTCCTGATTCGCAGAACTCACAAATCCACTCGTGGGATTTTTTATATGTGGATTATGCTTATGCGGAATCCATCCCTGCCAATCGTAACCAGGATCTGTTCCGTCACTAACTGATTGTCCCTGATAATCCCATTTATTGGGGAATTTTCCATTCACCCAAATAGCGATATCTCCTTCATTTGAGGCAAACACAAAGTTTTGAGCAGGGGCTACGTAATCTTCTAAAGCTGCTACATAATCATCGTAGTTTTTTGCTTTATTTAGCCCAATAAACGTTTTGAGACTGTTTCCGGCTTCATGCCCTATCCATCGCATAGCATGATAATCCGGTTCGTTTAATGTATCGTTGGGATTGGCGAGTACTACCGGTCCGTGGTGGGTAAAAACCAGCGTATCAATAATGGTTTCTCCGCCTTTAACTTTAATTTCTTCGATGCGTTTGGATGTTGGTTTCCATTCTCCATCGTACCAATATTCGTTTTTGGATGCATCCTTAAACTCAATCTGATACCAGTCCATTACATCCGAGCCGGTATTGGTTTCGGAAAAGGCAATGTATTCATTAAACCCAATCAAAATTCCGGGAATCCCCTGAAAGGTTACGCCATAGGTGTTGTAGCCCGGAGCGTGCAACTGCATTTCCATCCAGATGGAAGGCAGCGATAAACTCAAGTGTGGATCGCCGGCTAAAATCGGGTATCCGCTTGCCGTTTTTGATCCATCTACTGCCCAGTTATTGGAACCAACGCCCGCATTTGGTTCCCAAAATTGTACCCGTTCTGCCGTTTTGGGGATGAAGTCAGAATCGGGAGCATCGGGTCGCTCAACCGATTCAAAATCCCATACTCTATCGTTTGGAATGATTGGCTCGAGAGATTGTGGATCGGTATTAAAAAACTTCTCGATGTATTCCTGCCCAAAGTATGCGCGAGTTCTCGAAGTTCGATCATCGCTACTTCCACCCGCTAATGTTCGCAACATATTCATGTGCAGCAGACTTGTTTTGAGTGATGTCCAGGCTTCGGGTGCAGCATCCAATACTTTGTATTCTACCGGATATTCGTCCGGCGAGAGACTTTCGATGTAGGCATTTACCCCTTTAGCATACGCATTCACGATGATAGAACTGGCGGAGTCTTGCATCACAACATCCAGTTTCTTTTCGGCTGCCCAAGGCATTCCCCATCGCCGGGTTGTTAAATCCCGATCCTGAACTCCAGGGTTTTCACCAATCAATTCCGAAAGTCTTCCGGCCGCATCATAGGTTTGAATTTCCATTTGAAACAAACGTTGTTGCGCCGTGATATAGCCCTGAGCCATAAACAAATCATGCTCATTTTGAGCAAAAATATGGGGGACTCGCCGCTCATCAAAAACTACGGAAACTTCATCCAGAAGTCCTTGAATGTGCAGTGTTTCATTTTCCGGCAACGTGGTTTCGGCGTTGGCCCAAAATCCGGCATCCGGATCGAAAAACTTCCCCAGCGGGGGAATCGAACCAAATTTGGTGTTTAGGGCGAGAAGGCAAGCTACAAGTAGAATCGCAGCTAGTAATGGTTTAAGAAATCGCATCGAGTGTAAATGCTAAATGTTAAGTGTTCAATGCTAAGTGAATATGCATTTAAAATTTATCACTTAACATTTAAAATTATTATCACCAAAGCATCATCTTCATGCAAAAAACACTTCCGCCGCTTTTTAAGTATTCTTCGGTATTGAATTCGTGAACGATAAAGCCTAGTTCTTCGAGTTTAGCATTTACCTCGGTACAGCCTTTTTGGATCAACACATTTTTCCCATCCGGGCAGGTAGCGTTGCAGGCGAATAAGTCTTCGGCCTCATGCTGATTTGCTTCAATCACAGTAGGGAAAATTGCCCGAATTTTTGCAAGTCCGTCAGAGGTAAACGCAGGAGGATATATAAGGCAAGTTTCTTCATTTAGAATGCATAAACAGGTATCGAGGTGATAGAATTTTTCATTCACCAACTCGAGGGCTATAACCGGAGTGTCTAAAGTTTCAGAAATATGATCATACACTTCCGAACTCGAACGATAACCATAACCACCCCAAATCAGGCGTTTTTTATAATGCCAAATAGCATCACCCATCCCTTCAAAATCCGCAAACTGTGTTTCATCTAGGTGAATTACGTTGTATGAACTTTCTTCGTACACTTTTTCGATATGCGGTACTTCTCCTTTTCGCTCAGGAGCATGCATCACACTCATAATTACTTCTTTGGTGCCATCAGCTTTAATATTTGGCAGACTTTGATTAGCACAAAAAACCATATCGGGGTACTCGGGCTGTGGGGCAACTTCATGCACATAAAATCCCAGCTTTTTGTAGGCATCCCGAAGCCGGTTCCACTCGGCAGTTGCTTCTTCTTTGTTGATGTCGCCGATATGACCTTCCATATGTGGATTGATTACATACTTTACATCAAAGTATTTAGGATGCACCACCATTACTTTACCCGGTGCCGGCATGTCTTCAAGATCAGCAAGCGTAAAATCAAGCTGATTTGAATGTGTTATTACTCTTCTCATTCAGTGTATAGAATTAAATGTGCGTTGATAAAATTTGGCTCCGATATCGGAACAAGATGAGAGTGAAGTGATAGGATGTTAAGAATACGAATAAAACCAAGTGATTTTCCATCTCTAAATTCAATGGCAATCACATTCTCCCTATATTTGAGCTCGCTCTAACTTTGTAAAAATTACAGATGAATCAAAAAAATCTGATCATAGCCTTTGGGGGCGTTTCTCCCGAACATGAAGTATCGGTATTAACAGCTATGCAGGTGTTTTCTGCACTGGAAAGCTCCAGCTATAACTTAGTTCCGTTATATATCACAAAATCAGGACATTGGCTCGGTGGTGATGCACTATCAAATCTGGAAAATTACAGAGAACTAGGTGCGCTTGAATCGATGTGTTACCCCGTTTCATTTTCAAAAAACGAGATGGGAATTACTCAGTTAACCGAACAAGGAAATTTTGGTTTATTCAAAAAACCGATCACTGTTCCGGTTTATGCTGTTGTATGTGCTTTCCACGGCAGTGAAGGTGAAAATGGTTCATTTCAGGGAATCTGCGAACAATACAATATTCCTTATACGGGAAGCGGAGTGTTGGCTTCGTCGGTAGGGATGGATAAAGTAAAAGCCAAACAATTGTGCGAAGCGAATCAGATTCCGGTTACCTCAAGTTTAGATTTTTACGAAAGTGATTGGGAGCAACATCAGGAAACTATTCTTAATGAAGCAGCTCTACTTGGATTTCCACTCGTAGTTAAGCCCTGTTCATTGGGAAGTAGTATTGGCGTAAAAAAAGTAGATACTAAAGAAGAGCTTATAGAAGCTGTAGAAATTGCCTTCCGCTACGATGCCCATTTGTTGGTTGAGGTTGCCATAGATCCTCTTATGGAAATCAACTGCTCTGTGCTTGGAACTTCTGAAACTTGTCGAGCAAGTGTGTGTGAACGCCCACTAGGCAGCACGGAGACACTTTCTTTCGAAGATAAATATCAACGCGGAGGGGGCGCCGAAAAAGGAATGGCTTCCGCAGATCGTGTAATTCCCGCAGATATTTCGCCGGAGTTAACCGATCAAATTAGGTCGATGGCCGTGCATACCTTTAAAACCTTTGATGCCTCTGGGGTTGCCCGCCTCGATTTTTTGGTAGATGCTGAAACCGAAGAGGTTTATTTTAATGAGATTAATACCATACCGGGTTCTTTTTCTTTTTATCTATGGGCTAAATCTAATCTTAGTTTTACCGGCTTGGTGGAAGAACTCATCGAAATAGCATTAAAAAAACATCAAGCTAAAAACGGTCGAATTCGCAGTTATGAAACCAATTTGCTAAGCGAAAAAGCCGCTAAGGGCATAA
The DNA here is from genome assembly GCA_965228545.1 of Balneolaceae bacterium. Classification (GTDB taxonomy): domain Bacteria; phylum Bacteroidota; class Rhodothermia; order Balneolales; family Balneolaceae; genus HXMU1420-13. Next base: position 2,226,177 of record OZ245822.1, on the reverse strand, counting down.
AAGGGTTAAAAGGCACTAAATGACCGCCACCACATTAAATATCGGGGTAATTGCGAATCCTCAAAAGTATGAGGTAAAGTCGGTATTCAATACAGCCTTAAAATGGGCTGAGTCCAAAAAAGTGACTCTTTACGTTTCTCAATCGATATGCGAATTGTTGAAGCCCAAAAAATCTCAAAATTTGATTCTCACCGAAAGTGATGAGGACACCATTCAGCAAGCCGATATTTTAGTAGTTATGGGTGGTGATGGTACTATTCTATACACTGCTCGCATCTCCAAAAACAATCCCAAACCGGTGCTTGGGGTAAATAGTGGTCGATTAGGATTTATGACCAACACCCAAAATGAGGATCTTGTAGAAGCGCTGGAACTTGTAAGAACCGGAAATTATAAACTCGACCGCCGGCATTTTCTAAAGGCCACAACTAGTAACGGGAGCGAATTTTTTGCTTTAAATGAATTTCTGTTTACCCGAACAGATTCAACCTCGATGATCAACATTTCGGCGGAATATGATGGGCATCCGATCAACACCTATTGGGCGGATGGTTTACTGGTTGCATCTCCAACGGGATCAACGGCCTATAATTTGTCTTCAGGTGGACCGATTGTAGCGCCAGGTTCCGGAGTGATTTTGCTTACACCTATTAATCCACATACGCTTACAACACGTCCGCTGGTGGTAAGCGCAGACAAAGCGCTCACAATAAAAGTAGATCAACAACCGAGTAATATTTTGTTTTCGTACGATGGTGTGGTCGAAGAAATTGATGCGTTACCATTTAGTGTGCAAATTCAAAAATCAAAACTAGCCTTTCCACTCATTCAACTCCCTGATCAAAATTATTTCGATACCCTCCGAAAAAAACTCATGTGGGGGCAGGATTCAAGAAGATTGAAGAATTAGAGAACATAGAATGTAGAATCTGGAATTATTCTACATTCTATATTCTGTATTCTATATCTTCATATCGAATACATAAAAGCGGAATAGCTTAAACACGAATTTCAAACTTAAAACTCAATATAGTTCCATGAAAGTAACAGTAGTAGGAGCCGGCGGTAATGTAGGGTCGACCGTTGCATTAAGCGTAGCACAAAGAGATTTTGCAAAAGAAGTAATTGCCCTCGATTTAGAGCGAAAAGATGGTGACAAAACGTTTTATCCATCAAAAGGTCGTGCACTTGACCAATGGCAGGTTTCACCCATCGATTTGTTCGATACTCGCGTAAAAGGAACCACCGATTATGCAGATACTGCAAATTCTGATATCTGTGTGATTACTGCAGGTGTACCACGTCGCCCGGGCATGAGCCGCGACGATCTTCTTTCCATCAATGCGAATATTGTTGAGAGCGTGACTAAAGAGCTCGTAAAGTATTCTCCGGATACCATCATCATTGTTGTTTCTAATCCTTTGGATGTGATGGTACAAGTGGCGAAAGATGCTTCCGGCTTGCCGTACGAAAAAGTGATGGGAATGGCGGGAATTTTGGATACTGCTCGCTATCGAGCATTTATTGCCGAAGAAATTGGTGCTTCTCCCAAAGATATTCAGGCAATGTTAATGGGTGGCCATGGCGATACTATGGTTCCACTACCTCGCTTTACCACTGTTTCAGGGCTACCAATCTCTCACTTTATTTCTGATGAGCGCTTAAACGAAATTGTTGAGCGAGCTAAAAAAGGTGGTGGTGAATTAGTTGGCTTGATGGGGACATCAGCCTGGTATGCACCTGGTACTGCAGCCGCCCAAATGGTGGAAGCAATATTATTGGATCAAAACCGTATTTTCCCGGTATGCGCTCACATTGATGGTGAGTTTGGGATCGATGACTTGTATATCGGTGTTCCTGTAATGCTTGGTAAAGGCGGAATTAAAAAAGTAATTGAAGTTGCGCTTACTGACGACGAGCAAGAACTTCTAAACAATTCTGCGAACCATGTTCGTGGAACATTAGATGCCTTCAAGGCGCTAATGAATAAATAATAAGTAAACAACGAGGACTAAGGTTCTCACTACTTGCATTTTAATCCCTCGTATCTTTGATGCGAGGGATTTTTTTATCATTACCACAAATGAATCAATGAAATTGTTTGCGAAGAGAGCGAACGCTACTTATAACCCATACCCTCGAAACACAACATTTACAGTATCTGGTTTTATGATAAAAATGACCTTACTGTCTAAAGGTGCTCCATTGGTATAGTACCCACCACCAGATCGCTCTATTGTACTCCCTTCTCTCCTGAATTCAATGATGTAACCACCATCTTGGTAATTATTACTCATTTCAAGGAAATCGGAATACTTTTCAGATGATTCAATTTTCCCAATGTCTAGCATTCCTCCTTCTGGTTCGCTTGTAAAGACAATTACTTCTGTAATTGCTTCACTACTCTGATTACGAACTTCCACTTTGATACCAGATTTACTCTCACAATTCAGTTGTAACAAAAACAGCGTTATTAAAATAAATTTTCTCATATTTTTGAAAGTAGCTCAACTACTAGCCTAACAATTAGCTGCTTTCTACAATCATTCGGCGTCAGTTTGCATTGCATCCAAATCACCAAACCAAGTTAATTTCCCGCGATAGTCTCTTATTTTCTGCTGAGTAATCCGATCCAGTAATAATTTAAGACCTTCGTTCACCGCTTCTTTTTTAGTTTTGAACTCGCCAGTCTGGAGTATACGCTCCATCAATTCGTCTTCTATTTCAATATATGTTCTCATGAATTCTGAATGTTATTCAAAAATTGTACAGATTGAATTTTCAAATTCCTATTCAAAATACTTATAAACAAATAAAACTAAACTTCAGTATATGAACACCATAAAATGGGGAATTATTGGTTGTGGAGCGGTTTGTGAGGTAAAAAGCGGTCCGGGATTCCAAAAAGCGCACAATTCGGAATTGGTGGCGGTTATGCGCCGTGATGCAGAAAAAGCTCGAGATTTTGCTAGTCGTCACGGTGTTTCAACTTGGTATTCAGATGCTTCGGCATTGATCAAAGATCCGAACGTAAATGCGATTTACATCGCGACCCCACCAAAATATCATTTAGATTATGTTAGATTGGCGGCAGCATCCGGCAAGCCGATATATGTAGAAAAACCAATGGCACGTACTTATGCCGAATGCCTCGAAATGATCGAAATTTGTGAGTCGGCCGACGTTCCACTTTTTGTGGCGTATTACCGTCGGCGATTACCCTACTTTTTAAAAGTAAAAGAGATATTGGATTCAGGAGTTATTGGCACCCCAACCGGCATTTCCTTAACGCTGCATAAATCACCAAAGCCAATTGATGATGATCCCAATACAAACTGGCGAATTAACCCAGAAATTTCAGGTGGTGGCTACTTTCACGATCTAGCTTCGCATCAATTTGATTTGCTTGATTTCTTATTTGGGAAAATCACGTCTGCCAATGGCTCCTCAGATTCAACCATCATTGATAATCCGGCCCAAGATCGCGTCATCGCAAAATTTACCTTTGCCTCAGGATTGACCGGCACAGGAAACTGGGATTTCACCGTGTCCGAAAATCAACGTTGCGATAGCATCGTGATTGAAGGCAATACCGGGCGAATAAGCTTCGCCACATTTAATGGAAAAGCTCCGATTGTAGTAGAAATCCAATCAGAGAAAAAGGAATGTTATCTTCCATATCCGGCCCACGTTCAACAACCACTCATTCAAACCATTGTGGATGAACTCCGCGGCTTTGGAACCAGCCCCAGCACCGGAAAAACAGCAGCGAGAGCAAATTGGGTGATGGGTCAGGTTTTAAAGATTAATTAATGCCTATTCACCAGTACTATATTTTCAGCAACTAATCCCTTGTCGTTTTGGATGATATCGAATTCGAAAATATAGTCCCGATTGGGAAGATGATTCATATCCAAGCCTTCCTCAAATTGTGAAATGTGTGCAAACACGGTTTTAAACGGGGAATCTTCATCACGAGAATCGGTAACCCATAACAGGTCACTAAAATCGGTTAGAAAGCGCATGAACCCATAACCGTCGTGGGTAGAAAAGTCGTAGCAAATTCCTCGCACTCGCGATCCCGGTTTTCCCCAGGGATAAGGTGTATCAATGGGTAATAATCCAGGAATCAAATAGCCCGAAACATACGAATCGGCTGCTTTTTTTAGTGCCATTGAAACATGCTCAAAGCCAATTACTTCCACTTTACAGCCTTTATTTTGTAAAGCATTTACCACACTCACATAACTGCCGTTGCTGGTAAGCAATACAATTTTGTGCAGGTGTTCGGAGTGTACCATCATATCCACCGCCATGTCCATATCGATGGTAGATTTCGTAATCTTTTCGCCCGTCTCATGATTGTTGTAGGTAATAAGCGGCTTCTCCAACACTTTGTATTCGAAATCCCGAAGCATGTCGCAAAAACGCTGGGTTTTCTTACGGTAATCATGATCGTTTTGCAAGCGTTCTTCATCGTATGAAAGGTACACATTAAGTCGGGAAGCAGCGCCACCACAGCGACTCGCAAATTTTCTCAGCACGTCGTATCTCATTCCGTATCCACCGTTCATCGTTACGTTTACGGCATCAACATAAATCCCAATTCGTCCCATAATAAATAATAGTAATTCAAGATTAGGCCTGCGTGCGTCGACCAATAATATTTCTAAGGCTCAAAACGCTGATCAATAAAACAGACGCAATAAATAATAGTAGTGAAGCGGCAATGTCTGAAAAATTTTGGTCAACTAAAAAAGGTTTTGCCCATATTGCCAATGCTGTAATCGTAAGCACACCAACTGCTTGAAGCTTCTTGTAAGGGATTTCCATTGCTCTATTGGCGTAAAAATAGATGAGTAAAGCCATCACAAAATAGCTAAGTAATGTAGCGGTGGCAGAGCCCATAATTCCGTAGAAAGGAATCAGAATTAGGTTAGCAATTACCGTAATCAAAGCTCCGATCAAGGTTATTTGCGCCAGTTTTTTTGTTTTGTTTTTGATGAAGATGCCGGCCGAAAAATTCACATACCAACCTTGAAACCAATAGGCAAACAGTAGTACCGGTACGATTGATAAACCAACCCAGTATTCTTCACCTATCAACGTGGTGTTTAAAAATGGAATTCGGATTGCTACGATGTGATCTACAAAAAGGGCTACAAAAAGCACCATAATGGCAGCCGCAAAATTGAATAACGAAAAAGCTTTGGCGAATAAATGAGGGGCGTCGGCATCGTCTGATTGACGCATAAAAAATGGTTGCCAAGCCATGCGGTACATTTGCACCAACAATAACATAAATACCGCCAATTTGTAGCAGGCATTGTAAATACCCACCAAATAATCCGCTGAAATACCCGCACCGTAAATGGTTTCGATTGCTTCGGGCGACATCCCCTTAATAAAAAATCGATCCAGCATTTCATTAATTACGTGCCCGATACCAGCCGGCACAAAGGGTAACCCAAAAATTAAGGCAGTACGAAGGTGATGGATATTCCATTTACCGGAAAACTGTGGGATGGTAATGAGCCAAATCACCAGTGCTGTTACGATCGAGGCAACAAAATTTGAGATAAACACGGCCTCGATTCCGTAATCCAATCCTAAAATCAGGTAGAAATTCAGTCCTATGTTAATGAGTACATTTCCGGTTTTTAGCGAGGCAAAAGTGATGGCTTTTCGAACAAATCGAAGTTCAGCGAAGGGAACAATCGAAAGAGTATCAAACAGCAGAATTCCCAGCATTAATAGGTAAATATCCGAAGATTGCTCGATCCCTAAAAGTGGTGAAACAACCGGCTGAATGATCCACATAATTACTACAAGCAACACAGAACTGCCGAGTAAGAAGAGCTGCAAGGTTTTGAAAAAACTCGATGCTTGATCTCTGTCTTTGGCATAGCGCAGATAAGCCGATTCCATCCCCATCGTAAAAATAACATTCAAAAAAGCGATGGCTGCATAAACTAAACCCACAATTCCATACGCTTCGGGATCGAAGATTCCGGTATAAAGTGGAACGAGTAGATAGTTTATAAAGCGGGCAAAAACGCTGCTTATGCCGTAAATGAGAGTGTCAGAAAAGAGTTCTCGAAGTTTACTCAAAATCAGTGGACAATAATTCTACCGCTTGTACGCCCAATGCATAGCTATGCACGCCAAACCCAGTGATAATTCCATGCATCACTTTTCCCGTTATGGATGTTTCACGAAATTCTTCTCGTGCATGGATGTTGGAAATATGCACTTCTACTTTGGGTAAAGTGATGGGTTCCAGTGCATCTCTTATCGCGACCGAAGTGTGTGTGTAGCCGCCAAAATTAGCAATTATTGCTTCGGTACCATCGCTCATAGCAGATTGTATTCTGTTGATTAACTCACCTTCAACATTACTCTGGTAAAAATGGAACTCGTGATTTTCAAAACGTTGCTTCAAGCCTTCATTCAGGTCTTCTAACGTAGTAGAGCCGTAAACTTCAGGATTTCTGGTGCCAAGCATGTTTAAATTTGGTCCATGTAATACTAGAATTTTCATAACTCTACCGCATTTCTGATGAGTTCAGCCAATTCCTGCATTCGCTCTTTCGAAATATCCGATGTTCTTCCCAAACTTATTGGTTGGCCTTCGTAGTGAATTGGAACTAAGTGAACATGCGCATGCGGTACTTCCATACCTTCTACAATTACCCCGGTTCGAACAGTACTTAATGCTTTATCAACGCCTTTAGCTACTTTTTTTGAAAATGTAAGTAAGCCTGTTAATGTCTCGTCATCAAGATCGAAGAGATAATCAATTTCTTTTTTTGGAACTACGAGGGTATGACCTTCGGCGACAGGATTGATATCCAAAAACGAAAAATAATGTTCATTTTCAGCGATTTTGTAGCAAGGAATTTCACCGTTGATAATTTTTGTGAATACAGAAGCCATAATTTCCGTTCTTTAGTACTTTAACCCGAAGATACGTTGCACACATCAATTTCTCTCATCTGAATATGATAAAATCTTATCTCCTTTTTCTGCTGATTTCTTTTCCGGTAGCTGAAGCTATCTACGCTCAAGAATCTGACATTCTGGGATCCACTACGGTTGAGGAGATTCGAAACAGCCATCGCATATTTGATATTTATACCAATCGATACCAACCCGACAGTGCAGCGGTCGTGTTTCTGAACAATCTTGAAGAGGAAATTGATATAAAAGTTTTGTTCGGAACGTGGTGCCACGACAGCAAAAGAGAAATTCCTGCGTTCATAAAAACGATGGAATTGGTAGAAAATGAAGGAATTACTTTCGAGTTAATTGGGGTAAGTCGAAAGAAATCAGAACCTGGCGATCGACATAATGTTTATGATTTGCAGTATACCCCAACTTTTATCATTTTCTCGGCAGAAAAAGAAATTGGAAGGATAGTTGAAGAATCAACTGAGAGCATTGAAAAAGATCTCGTTGAGATTATCAAATCCGGCACAATTGAAGACTAAATAAAAGTTTTGGTCTTTTTTTTAATGTTTACGTTGAAAAAAAGTGACTAAAAGCCTTATCTTTGAAGTCTTTGACCGAACCGGTAGCTCAGTTGGTAGAGCAACTGCCTTTTAAGCCGTGGGTCGTGGGTTCGAGTCCCACCCGGTTCACATTCTTATATCCCCTAAAGAGTTCATATTGACTCTCTCTTGACCAGCCCCGTTCGATTGATCTCGGATGGGGTTTTTTCTTGCCCCGGTTCTTTCACGATCAATCTATCAAAGAGTTACAACAGGGCGAAGCCGTTCTAATCTTCGTTCGCCGATTCCTTTTATATTCAGCAGCTCTTCTACAGTATCAAAACCACCATTTTGTTCCCGATACTCTATAATTCGTTTCGCGTAGGTTTCTCCAATTCCGGGAAGTAACTGCAGCGTGGCACGATCTGCTGTGTTTATGTTAATCGGATACACTAAATCTACTGCATCCGTTTTTGAGAGTTCAGACTGTCGGGCTACTTTTGTACCAATTAATGCCGGTCGTTTCCAAATTCCTTCTCTGTTATTTTCGGCAGTTTCAGCTATTTTCTTAAATAGATTTACAGAGTCGGGATGTTGTGGCAGAAAGTTAGAAAACGTGGCATATCCATTTTTAAGCATTATCTTATTCAAGGGGATTTCACTCCCATCAAAATCAACAGAAACATAGGTATAGTAAGCTCCAAATCTCGCAATAGGCTGCATATTTGCAGGACCAGAAATTGTCACTTTTCTGCCTTCCAGAATATTTCTGAGGTATTCTGCAGCCGGACCAGCGTAATATTCGGAAGAGTCGGTTCCAGCAAAAATGCTTGGCACATGCACACCCAGCAATCGCACCGGATATCCAAAACCGGGCAGCACTTCTATTTCGAATTCACGCCCATCTCGTATTGCATACACTTCATACCAGGTTTCTGAATTTATCGGCGGAGCAGGAGCTTCAAGCTCTCCCTTTGCGCGCGCGAATGCTCCCTGAAAATCTGCTAAGTATTGAGAGGCGATTTCATCAGAATGAATAACGATTAGGTTTTCATCATTATTAAATTCTGCGTTATTCGAAAAATTATAAGAGCCGGTAACTACGATTGCTTGGTCATTTTCATCTGGATGCTCGGCGTCAATTAACAGCACTTTATGATGAAGCTTACGAGTTTCTCTGGCCGGTAAAATCATTCTATTGCCGGATTGTGCTTCTTTGCTGCCCCAAATTTGAGATGCATTTCGATATCTACTAAAAAACCCGGGATCAATTACTCCTTGAAGGGAAATTGCAGAATCGGAACTAACATTCCAGATTGCTTCGGCCAGCGGAATAGTTGGGGTAAACGAAAAGGCCTGAAATTTGATATCGTGTTGTGCTTCTTGCTGTATCAGCTCAACCAATCGATAGCTGATGCTTGGTTTTGTTTTTTCACGATTTTGAGGCGCAAAGTATATCTCAATTTTGGTTCCTCCCACATCAAAAACCGATGGAGAAAGATTGCTTTTATCTTTATGAAAACGTGCATTGATAGGATCAGCAGTTTCTCCGGAACTTCCCCACATTTGTTCAAATTCCTGCTCGTATAGTAACGCGACTTCTGCATCCTTAATGATGAGCACATTGTTGGTATTGTACGCTCCGGTGTATGTTAAATTGGTGGATCCCGTCCAAACAAGATCATCATTTAGAGTTGGACTCAAGCGATCGATTACTGCAAATTTGTTGTGCATATCGGCACTATTGTTTACCAGATCAAAATCTGCAATGGTAGCATTTTGTTGATAAATGTCTCCGTCATCATCCATCGAGAAAATTCCGGCATCTCCCAAAAGCTTCCACATTTCTGCGTCAAGCTCTCTGGAGTCGGTACGGTTGTGATCGTCGGTTACTACACGGATTCTAAGCCCGCGCTGTTTAGCCCGCACTAAGGCTTTACCTATTCGCGGATGCTCCAAATCATAAATTGAAAGATCAACACTTGTGGTAGCACTGTCGATTAGGGCTTCTAGCGTACCTATCAAATCCCAATTATCTCGTACGGGATCACCCGGTTGAGTAGTGGAATCAACATACGCCGGCATATTAAAGTATGCTTTTATCCATTCGGTTGGTTGCGCATTTGCACGGAGCAATATGCTTGAAAAAAATAAACAACTGATTAAAAATACTGTACGCATCCACCTAAAGCTTTCATTGTCAATAAATACCAAATTACTGTATTTTGCGATATTGCAAAGTTAAAACTACCCATCATCTATGACACTGGAAATCCTCAATCCATTACGTTGGAAAAAATCGGTTCTATTCTCGTTGCTGGTAGCATTTGTTCTTGTTTGGTTTACTTTTATTGATGTATATAGTTTGAAAACCAGATGGGAATTAAATCAACGTAAAAACGAGCTATTACAACGTACCGAGGATTTACATGTTAAATCGGATGTTCTTAAAGTGAAGGTAGAGTCGCTTGAGAACGATCCTGCCCTACTCGAAAAAATTGCGCGCGAACAATATGGCATGCGTAAACCGGGCGAAACGGTATATAAGATTAAGACCAAAAAGTGATGGCTCGTTTAATTTGCACACTCATTAGCTATTATCTCACTCATTTTTATAGTACATGAAAGCCATTGGAATTGATTTAGGCGGTACAAACATTAAAGTTGCTGTTGTTGACAAAAAGAAAGGGATTCTGGAACAAACCAGCGTACCCACAAATGCCGAACTGGGACGAGAACATTTACTCGACAGAATTGCTGCTACGGTAAACAGCATGTCTGACTTAGAAGGCGTAATTGGTATCGGGTTTGGTTTACCCGGCATGGTTAGTTTAGACCAATCCACAGTATACAATCCACCAAATTTACCCGGCTGGGAAGAGGTGAGAGCCGCCGAAGAAATTACTAAACGAACCAACATTCCTTGCCGTATTGAGAACGATGCCAATGTTGCTGCTTTGGGTAGCTTGCATTTTGGTAAAGGAAAACAGTTTGATAGCTTTGTAATGCTCACTCTTGGAACCGGTGTGGGTGGGGCGATTATTCACGAACGAAAATTGTTTAAAGGCACCCGTGGAATGGCCGGCGAACTTGGCCATGTAATTATTGATTATCACGGGCCACTTTCGAACAGTGTAACCCGTGGTACTGTAGAAGCTTATGTTGGCCAGCGCTTTTTGAGCCGCTTTGCTACCGATATGATCAGCCAAAGCCCAAATAATGTACTTTTCAAACGATTTCAGGGTAATTTTGACAAACTCGAGCCGGTTGATTTAACTCGCGAAGCAGAACTTGGCAACGATCTTGCTATCGAAATTTTGATGAAAACGGGACAACGATTGGGCTATGCAATCATCAACTACACGCATATTCTGGACATCCGAAAATATTTGTTAAGTGGCGGAGTTTCTAAAGCGGGTTCTTGGATAACCGAACCAGCGAACGAAATTATTAAGAAGCAGATGATGCCGCCTTTCCAGGTAGATTTTGAGTTACTTGTTGAAGATTTAGGTAACGATAGTGCCCTTTTGGGTGCAGCCGGACTTGCCTTCGACTCATTTGCATAAACTACGATTGCTACTCTGAATGAATTAAATCTACATACAGGCAAATGGTTTTCGGGTATTTGTCTCGTAGTATTGTTCATGAGTACAAACATTTTTGCACAAGTACAGGACGATAGCACCCATGTTAATCGCCCTGCATTAATTGCTTCGCCGGATGATACAAGCCGCGTGAACCAGAGCAATAGGCCAAATTTTGAGGCAACAGCAGGAAACAATATGCAAGTTGCAGAATCTCAGCAAAATACAAGAGCCTCGGTTCCAGATGCCGTACAGTTTCAATCTCAGGACTCGCTGGTAGTTGATTTCAGAAATGGAAGAACAGCCAGTTTATATGGCGCGGCAAAAGTTAGCCACCCAAGCGGTACGCTTACATCAGGCACCATTGATATGGATCTAAAAACGAATGTTGTAGAAGCAACGGCAGCAAATGCTCAAGATACCACTTCGATGCCCGTACTTACACGAGAGAGTGACGAAATACGAAGCCGACGTATTTTATTTAATTATAAAACGCAGAAGGGAAAGTTTGAGGAGGCACAAATCAAAGTTGGTGAAGGGCAACTAATTGGCTCGAAAGTTAAAAATGTGAGTGAGACGGAAGTCTTTATTGAGGATGGAATTTATTCTACTTGTCCGCCCGAATATCTCTACTACTATTTGAAAGCGGAAAAGATGAAAGTGGTGGATCAGGATGAGATTTTCTTCGCCAATGCGCGGCTCTACATTCTTGATATTCCTTACCCGTTGGTTTTTCCGTTTGGCTACGTTCCATCTGGCATCGAACAAAAACAATCGGGTTTGTTAACCCCAACCTATGTGTTTGACGCTAAATCGACACGTGGAATTGGACTGAATAATGTGGGTTGGTTTCAATACATCAACGATTATGTCACTTCCTCTATTCGATCGGATATTTATACCTCAGGCACCTTTTATGTAAATACTACTACCCAATACCGTAACTCCGATTTATATAGTGGATCGGTAAATCTGGGATATTCGCGTGCACAGGGCTTAGAACCTACCGATCCATCGTTTAGCAGAAAAGTAAACCGCTCGATCAGCGTTCAGCATAACCAAACGCTTTCGCCTTATGCCAACATTAACGCAAATATAAATTTACGTACAGAGGATTTTCTTACCGAAAACTCGTTCGATATTGAACAACGTGCGCAAACAACTTCCCAATCGCGCTTTGCTTATAAGTACAATCACCCGGAGCGGCTGTTTAATTTTTCGACGAGTGCTAATCTCACACAGGATTTCTTCAATAACGAAACCTTGCTTCGTGGGCCATCAGCAACATTTAGCTTAAAAGCACTCACTCCGTTTCAAAATCCAAACAATAACGGTAATCCCAGATGGTACGAAAGCCTGAATGTTCAATACAGTAATAAGCTGAATACTGAATTCGACTTTGAACCTTTAGCAGCAGATTCGGCTGAAATCTCATTTTTAGATGCTCTTACCGACCGCAGTTTGTACAGAGAAGCGACGGGAAATGATGATTACATTCGAACCGGTTTTCAGCAATCCGCTTCCTTTGGATTGAATCGTATTATTCCCAGCCAGTATATAAATACTTCCCTAAACTTTAGTTTAAACGAATATTGGTTTCCGTCTTCGGTCCGCAAAACCTATAACGAGGAAACCAATTCCATAGTAACCGAAAATGTGAATGGCTTTGTAACCGGTAGAGATTTCAATACCGGCTTATCTTTTTCCACTACCGTGTATGGCATTTCGAACAAACGCATTGGCAACCTTGAAGGGTTCCGCCATACAATTTCGCCACAAGTTGGTTTTAGCTATCGCCCGGATTTCAGCGATCCTAAATGGGGCTTCTACCGAACGGTACAAAGTGATACCCTAGGCAACACCCAAACGTATTCTATTTTTGAAGACGAGGTATTTAGCGGACCAGGACGCGGTGAATCTCGGTCATTATCATTTAGCATTCGAAATGTATTTGAAACCAAACAAGTAAAGCGCGATTCAACCGGTGAGGTATCAGAAAAAAACATCAAAATTATTGACAATTTTCAGCTGAGTTCGTCCTATAATTTTGCAGCAGATAGCTTGAATCTTGCCAATCTTACAACCAGTTTATCTTCTAGCGCGATTGATGGTTTAAATTTGAGGGCCAATGCAACCTTCTCGTTCTATGAACGCGATGAAAACAACCGATTCTATAATCAGTTTTTATGGGAAGATGGCAAAATTGCACAACTCGAGCGGTTCACTGTATCAGCCAGCACTTCATTTAGAGGTGGTAAAAAGGGTATAGAACCATTCACCCCCATCTACCGCAGAACGTACGATCCATTCAATCAGGGAATTTTCAGCACCATTGATCCCGGCTTCGGGTACGAACCGGTAGCGCCTTTAAATTCGCCGTGGAGTTTTGGGTTAAGCTTCAATTATTCATGGAGGTATAATCACAACCGAAAGCCAACAAGATCTGCGGTTCTTAATGCGAACAACATCTCCTTTAATCTAACTCCAAAATGGCAATTCCGCACAAAAATTGGGTACGACTTTATTGAGAAAGAGCTTACACCCTCTCAGTTTAATCTGGATCGGAGCCTGGAATGCTGGAATTTATCGTTCCAAATTAGTCCGTTTGGTGAGAATCAATACTACTTTTTCAGGCTTAGTGTAAACAGCCAGCAGATTCAAAGTTTATTCCAGAAATTGCCTGTTCTTAGAAATCTGGAGCGTGGATCTTCGCCTAATACCGGGCGGTCGCCTTCGAGTTTCCCAAGTGGATTTTAGAAAGCGTCTCTCCCTATTCCCGCAAGGTACTTAACCACATATTTGCCAATAATATCGAATTCGAGATTAACCTGATCGCCCACTTTTTTTGTGTTAAGATTGGTGTGATCCCAGGTGTAGGGAATAATCGCCAAAACAAATTCATTCGATTCTTCACGCGCAATCGTTAAACTAATACCTTCTACCGTAATACTACCGCGACCAACAATCATGTTTTTGAATTCCTCCGGATAACGCACCCCGATTAACCACCCCGTTTCTTCCTTTTCCATCGAGATAATTTCACCGGTAGTATCAACATGGCCTTGAACCAGGTGCCCTTCGATGCCTTGTTGCAAAGTCATAGAACGCTCCAGATTTACAACTGTACCTTCTTTTAGCGAACCCATAGTTGTTTTGCGTAAGGTTTCCTCTACACTTTGCACAGTAAAAGTTTCCGCGTTAAATGCTGTTACGGTATGGCAAGCACCATTTACGGCTATACTTTCGTCGATGTGGCAACTCTCTGCAAAGCTACAAGCAATGGTAAATTGCATGCCACCGCCATTTAAACTTTCTGCCTTTTTTACGATGCCTGTTTCTTGTACAATTCCTGTAAACATGATGTTATAAATATGCTGTTAGTAGTAAATCATCACCCACTTGTTGCCATTGTGGGTCTTTTAAGTTTTTTAAATCCCGCATGTGATTGATCCCCAAGTTAATAACCGATCTAGTGCCGCCACCCAACATTTTCGGAGCCACAAATACATGAAGTTTGTCAACTAAATTTTCCCGAAGTAGAGCAGAAGTTAACTGCTGCCCGGCTTCAACCAAAACCGATGTTATCCCCCGTTTTCCCAATTCCTGAAGGGCTTCTTTTAAATTTAGATGACCGTCGCTCTTTCCAACTTGAATTACTTCCCCTCTAAAATAATTAGGCTGCATCATTCGCAACATTGGGTCAGCATCGGTAGCTGAAGCTTTCTTATTCCAGGTTAGAATGATGGTTTTCTCTTCATGTTTATCTGAAAAGAGCTTTAAATCACGAGGGAGTTCGTACGGGCCGTCTATCACAATTCGCTTCGGCTGCCTCCCTTTTACATGGCGTACAGTCAGGCTTGGATTATCGGTAAAGGCGGTAGTTCGGCCTACCATTACGGCATCCAATTGCGATCGCCAGCGGTGTACCAGTTCCCGCGATTTTTTTCCTGATATCCATTGCGAATCACCATCGGGAGCAGCAAGATATCCATCCAAGGTTTGAGCGATTTTCAATACCACTTGAGGGCGACCAAAAAGTTGGTGATGAATAAAAGCTTCGTTGAGTTGCTCGCATTCTTTTTTGAGAACTCCTACTTCCACCTCAATTCCTTTTTCGCGCAATATCGAAATTCCGTTTCCATTCACTTTCATGTTTGGATCTTGATGCCCAACTACTACTTTTTTTATGGGCAAACCAGCTAACAAATTAGCGCATGGTGGAGTTTTACCGTAATGCGAACAAGGTTCAAGAGTTACGAATACTGTAGCATCCTTTAATCTGGATGTATCATTTACAGCATTTACGGCATTCACTTCGGCATGTGCTTCGCCAAATTTCTGATGATGCCCTTCTCCTATTTTCTCACCCTTCTTATCAACGATAATACACCCTACCATAGGATTAGGCGAAACAAAGCCCATTCCTTTTCGAGCCAATTCCAGGGCTTCGAACATCCAGAATTCGTTGGTATATGCTGCGTGAGGATTCGTCATTTCTAGGTACACTAATGTAGGAGTTCATTCAACAAAAAAGGGCGAAAACATCGTTCTCGCCCTGAAAGTTTTGATAGAATGCGATGTTGCTTATCGAAGCAATCGGCTTCTGTTATCTACAATGTCTGCATCATCTTTCAACTGATCTAACCAAACAGCCAAATATTTTTGATTTATCTGCTGCTCAAGCTCGGCACGGATGGAAGAAGCAGTAGCATCATCGAGTGTATTTGGTGCAGGTTCTGTGATAGAATTCACGAAAACAACATACGCTCCGTTTACTCCTTCGATGGCCGGACTTAATTCGTTCTCCTGCATTGCAAATACGCTTCCAATTACTTTAGGTTCGCGACCGGCACCGGTTAGCACCATTGCAGACGCTGCAAGACCATCCACATTTTGGATATCTTTTTCGGCAGCCGCGCTTAACGATTCCAAATCACCATTGGCGGCAATCATATTTTGTACTTTTTCAACAGTAATGCTCTTTCTCTTTTCGTTCTTAACTTGAGTTTCAATCTGTGCACGAACTTCATCCATTGGACGATGTCCAGCCTCATTAACTTCAGTTAATCGAATAACTACGAATTGTGTCGCTAATTCAATCGGATCAGAAATATCGCCTTCACTAGAAGTTTCTAAAAAACTAAGCACTTGTTGGCTCGATCCTACACCTGATACAAAAGTATTTCCTTTTGTTGCAAATGCTTCTTGAATTAATAAACCCGATCGATTGGCTTCTTCTTCAAATGAGCTCTCTTCGGCAAAGTATAAAAACTCGTCAGCTGCTTCGAAGGCATCGTCGATGGTTGCAGGGAGGGCTTCAAATGCCAACGACATTACTGCAAACTTGATCTCGCTACTGTTCTCTTCAATGTTTTTAATGATTGCAGCACTTGTGCCAAGGTTAATTACGCCTGTAACTTCTCCTTCTTCAACATCTAATACGGGCGCGTAATCTTCTCTAATTTCATCTTTATCAACAAATACATTATTGAAGCGTGTGGTAGATTGATTTCGAACCAAGAATAAGGAATCGTTTTCAGCGGCAGCAAAGTCTTGTCTCAACTCTTCCAATTCTTCACGGATAGTTGCAGAATCCTGAGCTGTAGGAAGAGTAGAAAACGCTACATATTGTGCACGATAGCTTTCTTCGGTTTTAAACAGTTCTTTATTCTCGTTATAGTAGGTACGGATGTCGGCATCAGTAATTTCGATTTCATTGTCGGTTACTTCGTTATAAGGAAATCGGATGTAACTAATACTGGCAAACGAGTTTCTTTTATTAAACTCTTCTATAACCTGCTGATCGGTAACCTGAAGACCTGCAGTGATGAAATTGCTCAATTTTTCCTGACGTCGTTTTTGACGTAATTGCACTTCAATAGCCATAGCTTCCTGCGAGTAGGTAGGATCTGTGAGTACGTTTTGAATAGCAAATCGGTCAACAGTTCCATCAGGGCGACTGAAATACTGCATAATAAGTGGATCCGGATTGTCTCCATAAGCCATGCTTAGCAATTCAGAGTCGGTAACGGTGATACCAAGTTCATCCATTTTTTGCTCAAGCAGTTTTGCACTTACTAACTCATCCCATACCTGATTTTCGTAAATAGCACGAATTTCGGGTGTCATTGCAGCTCCGGATTGCTGTGAATATGCGTTGGTGTAATAAGTAACACGGCTGTTATACTCATCTAAACTGATTGGCTCGCCATTCACTTCGCCTAAATCACGCGGACCCATAGTTGCGACATTGGGGTCGTACACATCCATAATCACCCAAAGCAATCCAAAAGAACCAATTAATATCCATAAGATAATACCCGTATTATCTCGAAATTTCGTCATTACACCCATAACAGGTAGCCTCTAGCTTGTACTTAAAATAGTTATTGTTGTTCGTTTCATTTTCGGGTCTTATCACCCGATAAACGAGCCTGATAATATACGCCTCTGAGTAGGTAATTGAAAGGGGGGAGTTGAACAATAGATGCCGAGGGATTGAACGACGAAAATGCAAATGTGCAAAGGTTGAATTGGGAGTTTTTGGTATGCCGTATTCAACAAGCACCGAAGGTATCCCGTTGTAAGAAATTGCAGTGTACAAGTGGCGATAAACATCCTATCAATCTAGCCTAAAAAATCTCAATCAAGCGCATGTGTTTCAGATACTCTTTGGGATTATCCTGAATATTCTGAATCAACTCATTAAGGTTGAAGGTGAGGCTGTCTAAATTGTTATACAACGAAGGATCGTTTAACATCTTCGCCAGGGTTCCGTCTCCGGCATCCATTTTAGAAAGAATGCTTTCGAGCGATTGTGAGGACTCACCCAGACTAGCACTCAATTCGTCTAAATCAGCACTGAACGCTTCCAGATTTGATAGTAATGCCTCCACATCGGCAGACGATGAGTCGCTGAGTGTACTCAGATTCTGCATGGTGTTGATAGTTGCCAGAATCATAGAATCGATTTCTGTTTTTCGACTGGTGATTACTTCTTCCAGCACTTCGCTAAGCGACTTAAAATTCGAAACCGTGGCTTCGATTTCTGACGCAGCACCACTTTCAAGATCGTTCATACCACGTAAGAGTTCATTTACCAACTCAAGAGTTATTTGTACCGAATCTGCCATTGAAGCTCCCTCGCTTGAAAATGCCTCCAGCACTCCCGATTTTTTACGTCCGGGAATAAATCCTTCCCATTCGATTACTTCTGCATTTCTTGATTTGATAATTTGAATGGTTGCAGATCCTAAAAAGTCGGGCGATGCTAATTGGGCATACGAACCTTTAGTTACCTGTATAGGTTCGGTAATACTTATTACTACCAATACACTGTCTTCTTCTGGCAGATATTGCAACTGCCGAACACTGCCTACTTTAAACCCTTTCATGTACACACTGCTTCCGCGCACCAACCCTTCTACACTATTAAATTTTGTGTTTAATATATTAACGCTAGACAGCAACGGTTCGTCGCGCATAAAACGGAATCCGAAAAAAGCTATTACAGTAGCTGCTAGTACGACGATTCCAATTTTTAACTCGTTATTTAAATTCATCTGGGTTCTGCTCCTTGTATTGCAATAAAATAGCTATATCTGATACTCACTTGCTGTTATAAAATCAACCAAAGGTGGGTGATCACTTTTTTTCATCTCCTCTACACTACCATGCCAGCTTAGCTTTTGTTCGTCGATGAACACTACTTTTTCGGCTATGCGTAACACACTATGCATGTCGTGGGTGATTACTACCGAGGTAATATCCATAGTGTCGGCCATTTCAAGTATCAAATCGTTGATTTCGTCGGATGTTTGAGGATCTAGCCCGGAAGTTGGCTCATCGTATAACAAATATTGTGGTTTAAGTATGATGGCCCGGGCCAAACCTACACGCTTTCGCATCCCCCCCGAAAGTTCTGAGGTCGACTTACTACCTGCCGATTCCAGATTTACCATTTTGAGGGCTTCATTTACCGTTTCCTCGATTTCAGCTTCTTTCATATCGGTAAAATAGCGCAATGGAAAAGCCACGTTTTCAAATGTGCTGATTGAATCGAAAAGCGCACCGCCCTGAAATAAAATACCAAAACGTTGCCGGGTTTTTCGCAGTTCAGAGTACGATAACTCGAACAAGCAATCGCCATCAATTTGGATGGAGCCCGAATCCGGATAAAGAAGGGCATTCATATGTTTAAGCAGCACCGATTTACCACTTCCCGATTTTCCGATGATAGCTGTAGTCTCGCCATCGTCTATATCGAAAGAAACGTCTTCCCAAACGAGGTTATCA
The DNA here is from genome assembly GCA_965228545.1 of Balneolaceae bacterium. Taxonomy (GTDB): domain Bacteria; phylum Bacteroidota; class Rhodothermia; order Balneolales; family Balneolaceae; genus HXMU1420-13. The sequence continues at coordinate 2,206,808 of OZ245822.1, read as the reverse complement.
CCAAAACTTTTTTTAAGATTTCGAACTTCAATCATGGGTTATAGTAATAATACAGCAAGTATAAAATCGGCTAACAATATATAGATACAACTTAATACGGTGGCTTGGGTGGTTGCGTTCCCCACGCCTTCGGCGCCACCAAATGCGGTGTATCCTTTAAAGCAAGATATCGAGGTAATCACGAATCCAAAGACAAAGGATTTTACGATCCCGAATACAACATCTTCGGGGAAAAAAAACTGTCGAGCGCCCTGCATAAACTGTGCTGGCGGCAGAATACCATCAACAGCGCCGGCGAAAATACCGCCACAAATTCCCAAGGTGGCCGCTGTTATATATAGTACCGGAAACATACAAATACCGGCCAATACTCTGGGTACAATCAAAAATGTAACCGAGTTAAAACCCATCGACTCGAGCGCATCTATTTGCTCACTTACTCGCATGGTACCCAATTCGGTAGAAATCCGCGCCCCTACTTTCCCCGCCAATACCAAGCCACCAATTACTGCTGCCAGCTCAATAATAATCGATTGCCCAACAATAGAGCCTACAATAGTAACGGGATATAAGTCGGTATCAAGCTGATAGGCCGTTTGCAATGTGAGCACTGCGCCTGTAAACACGCCGGTAAGCATGATAATAGGAATAGATTGGTAGCCAATCTTGACAAATTCTGAAAACAGATTTTTCCGGTAGGTACTAAACTCGGTAACCGAACGTAGAGCCTGATAAAGTAATAATGTGTATTGGCCAAACTGCCTAATAGCTTCCATGCATGAAGGAATTTTCTGAACGTGCTAAACTACGGATATTTCTTGCTTGCTCAATTATTATATTACAAAACATTTTATCGAATTGTCATTCTTGCAGGCATCTTTATGAGATTCCAACTTTTAGTTCTTATCTGCCTTTTTAGTGCGTCTTCTATTGTTTGGGCCCAAAGCAGTATATCATCGGTTTATCGATTTTTACAAGTTACCCCAACTGCTGATATGGCCGCTCAAGGGGGAAATCATGTTGGAATGTATGACGCTGATTCGGGAATTTTGTTTCTTAATCCGGCCTACCTGAGCGAGTCTTCGCAACATCATGTACATGCTACATTTGTCAACTATCTCGCTGATGCGCGCTATGGATTTATCAATTATGCCCTTCATTCCAAAAATATTGGCACCGTTGGCTTTGGAATACGATTTGCTGGCTATGGAGAACTTTCTGAGTATGACGTTGATGGCAACAGTTTGGGTGCGCTTAACGCTGCCGATATTTCTTTTACTTCGGCCTTAAGCACTCAACTTTCGTCTCGTTTAAGGGCCGGTGCGTCGATTGATTTCGTGTATTCCTCCTACGGCGAATTCAACTCGTCGGCGTTAATGGGTTCGGCTGGTATGTATTATTTGGATACAGAGTCGCGTTTTAGTGCGGGCGTTTCAATTCGCAATCTAGGTGATCAAATCAATTATTTTAATGACACACGCGAAGAACTTCCTTTCGATTTTTCGATTGGATTCTCAAAAAAACCGGATCGCTTTCCCTTTCAGTTGAGCCTTACTCTGCAACAATTAAATAACTGGGAGCTTGAAGTACCCGGCAATCAAAGTAACGACATTTTTACAGATAAACTTTTTCGCCATGCTGTATTTGGTGCGGAGGCCGAACTTAGCCGACAATTTTTTCTTCGATTTGGGTACAATCGTTGGCAACATGAACTGGCTAGAACCAACGAGAATTTTGACTTTGCAGGAGCCAGCATCGGGGTAGGAATCCACCTAAGAAAAGTTCAGGTGGATATAAGCCGAAACTCATTAAGTAATTTAGGCGGTGTGGTTCAATTAAGTATTCGTACGAAAACTCATTAGTAATGAGAGATAAACTGTATTCAAAGGTTGTTGAAAACCCAGCAATTAACCGGATTATGATGGCTACGGCATTGATGGCAGTAATATTTCTGGTAGGAACTATTGGCTATCATTATATAGAAGGGATGGGCTTTTTTGACGGGCTGTATATGAGCTTTATCACCATCTCTACAATCGGTTTTACCGAAATTAAATCGCTTTCTATTGCCGGACGATTATTTACTATGGGTATTTTTGTTGTTGGCATTGGAGTTATTTCCTACATAGCTTCTCAAACCACGCAATTATTATTCGAAAGCGAATTATTTCTTTCTAAAGCCATGAAGAAGAAAATCTCTCAACTTGAAAACCATTACATCATTTGTGGATATGGCCGTATTGGCCATAGAATCGCCCACGTTTTAAAAGATGCAGACTTGCCTATTGTGGTTATCGAGAATAGAGAATCGAGTATTGAACGTGTAGAAAATGATCAGTTTCTATACGTGAAGGGCGATGCAAAAGTAGAAGACACCTTGCTGGATGCGGGAATCGAACGTGCCGCATCGTTGATCTGTACGTTATCCAACGATCAGGATAATGTGTTTACAACTTTACTTGCTCGTGATTTAACCGACGATATTTATATACTTGTTCGTTCTAACGAGAATACCAACCGTAAACGAATGCTTCGGTCTGGAGCAGACAAGGTAATTTCCCCTTATGATATTGGGGCCGATCGCATGGCAAATGTAATTTTGCGGCCTAAAGTGGAGCAATTCATAGAAAAAATGACCCGCGACAGTGAATTAGATCATACCTTCGAGGAAGTGCTGGTGAACGAATCATCAGAAATGGCCGGAAAAAACCTCGCAGAAGTGAACATCCGAAGTAAATACGAAGTGCTGGTAATTGCCATTATACCTAAAAATGGAAATATAAAATTTAATCCAAAAAGCACGGATACGATCGAAGCCGGCGATTCATTGGTTGTATTAGGCGAACTTAAAACCATCGACACTTTTCGAATTGAAATGTGCAACGACAATAGAAGCCTGGCAGAGCGGGCAGAACTTTAGAAACGAACTTATTTATGATTAGATACCTAACTGCCGGCGAGTCGCACGGTCCGGGATTAACCGGAATTGTTGAAGGCGTTCCTGCCGGTTTACCTATCACCGAAGATTATATTGCTGAACATCTTGCACGTCGCCAAAAAGGGTATGGGCGTGGTGGAAGAATGGCATGGGAAAAAGACCGTGCCATAATAAGCTCTGGTGTTCGCTTTGGTAAAACGATGGGCGGGCCCATTGCCATGTTTTTGGAAAACCGCGCGTTTGAGAAAGATAAGGCCAACTGGCCGGTGGTGATGAATAAAGAAACAGAAGCCGAAGGCATCGAAAAAATCACCTTGCCCCGTCCCGGTCATGCAGATTTAGTAGGAGCTCAAAAATATCGTTTCGATGATATTCGTCCGGTTATTGAACGCTCAAGTGCAAGAGAAACCGGAATGCGGGTAGCCTGCTGCTCAGTAGCTCGTGCTTTTTTGAAACATTTTGGGGTTGAAATTGGCGGACATGTAATCAGGATTGGTTCTGCTGGGTATAAAAGTTGGGAAGACGCGCGCTCAACCACAGATCCAATGTTAACCAATGGTGCAGAATCTATTTACAAAACAGCCGATACTTCAGAAGTTCGTTGCTTGGATGAAAACCTATCGGAAGCGATGGTAGACGAAATTAAGAAATACCGGAAAGCGGGCTCATCACTTGGTGGTGTATATGAGATAATTATTACCGGAGTTCCTGTAGGTTTAGGAAGTTATACGCACTGGGATCAGAAATTGGACGGTAAAATTGCACAGGCCATCCTGGGCACACAGGCGATGAAGGGCGTGGAAATTGGGTATGGATTTGAAGCTGCTGCGCGTCCCGGACACGAAGTTCACGACGAAATTACTCACGATGGCACTACATTTGGTCGAGGCACAAATCGTGCTGGCGGTATTGAAGGTGGAATGAGCACCGGGCAACCTATTATCGTTCGTGGAGCAATGAAGCCAATCCCAACAATGTTAAATCCGTTGGGCACGGTTGATATGCATTCGTTAGAACCACAAGATACACGTTACGAGCGTTCTGATGTATGCGCATTACCACGAGCCGTTGTTGTTGCTGAAAGTGTAATTGCGCCGGTTATTGCCAATGCATTCTTAGAGAAGTTTGGTGGCGACTCCATTGCCGAAATTGAAGAACGTTATCAGAATTTTGTGAACGGATGAGTTCAAAAAACATAAAACCTTTGCTTCAGCGGGTTAAACAACACCCTGATGATTTGTTTTCAAAGTTTGCACTCGCACTCGAATTAATTAACGTGCAAAAACAAAAAGAAGCCGTGCTTTTGTTTGAAGATATTATCCGTAGAGATCCAGAATATGTAGGTGTATACTATCATTTAGGTGGTTTATACCAACTTCAAAATGAGAACAAAAAAGCAATTTCTATCTATAAGCAAGGAATTGAAGTTGCACAACGTTTACGTGATGTCCATGCCAAATCGGAACTCTCCACAGCACTTTTAACCCTACAACTAGAAACTGAATCATAATGATGTATCGTCTACTCAGCGTTTTATTATTTCTTACTGCATTTTCTGTTTCTATGTACGCTCAGGATCGTGCTGTGCACACGGTGAAAGAAGGGGAAACACTGTATTCCATTTCCAGAACCCTGGATGTGTCGGTAGCTGAGTTGCGAGCCTGGAATAATCTTAGCGATAATGCACTAGCCATAGGGCAAGAACTTATTTACTACTCTGATGGCGAAGAACCAACTACACCAGAACCAATTGACGATGGTGAGTCGCTGATTTCGATTTCTCAACCCCAGGAAAATGCCTTTTACATCGTAAAAAGTGGCGATAATCTTACTACCATAGCTCGGGCGCATTCAATGACCCTTTCAGAATTACGTGCTCTTAACGATTTGCAGAGCGACCTACTACGAATTGGCCAGCGATTAACTGTACGTAAAGTAAAAGACAGTGTTGCCCCGTCAGCTCTGGAGTATTTCGAGGGTAATACTCCGCAAGGTAGTTTTGTGGTTTACACGGTTTCAGAAGGTGAACGTTTGGCACAAATCCTTCAAAAGTTTAAAATGACGGAATACGAACTTCAACTGTTGAATCCCGAAGTGAACCTGAATGCACTGAATGCCGATCAACGGATTACTGTGTTACTTCCCCCAACCGGAAACTTTGAGAATCCATTTAAAACTGAGGCAAAACTTCAAAATCTTGGTACCGTTGAAGCATCCACATATATGGATTCAGAGCGCGGAAATTCTACCTCATCCGGCGAATTGTATAATCCGGAAGCTTTAACAGCTGCACATTCGAACATTACCATCGGCAGTATTCTTTTTGTAGAAAACAGCTCTACGGGAAAAGGAATTTTTGTTCGTATCAACGATCGGGTTACCGAATCTGGATTGAAACTTTCGCAGGCAGCATACCGAATATTAGACCTCGAGCCGGAAGTAAATCCATTCGTAAATATTTACACCAATCAATAAAATGAATACCGTAAAGCAATACTTCACTGACACCAAAACACTGCTTTACAGTTTTCTTTTTAGCCTTCCACTCTTTCTGATTTACGAAGGTCTTATCATAATCTCACAACCATCGGCTGATCAGATTGTACGCATCAGTGTAGATGTGTGGATTAAAACCATATTTACTTCATTGGGAGTAAATGCCGTTTCTTTTAGCTTGTTAGTGGTTCTTTTAGCCGGAATAGTAATATTGTATAAAGAACGGGAACGCTTAAGAACGCTCAACTTTAAGTATTTTCCGGCACTTCTTATCGAGTCTACCCTATATGGGATTGTGGTAGCACTTATTAGTTCTACACTAACTTCTGCTTTGCTTAATATTTCAGCAACTAATCCTGTAGAAGAACTCAGCTACTTACAGAAGCTTGCATTGTCGTTAGGCGCCGGACTTTATGAAGAATTATTTTTCAGAGTATTTCTTGTTTCTGTGTTGATTCTTCTCTTCAATAAGTTGTTCAATAACAAAAATTGGGCATCTGTCTCAGCAGCTGTAGTACTCTCAGCGTTATTATTTTCTGCTGTGCATTATACAGGCTCTATGGGTGATTTCTTTACCTTAAACTCTTTTTTCTACCGTTTTTTGTTCGGGTTAATTCTCAATGGTATTTACGTTGCCAGAGGTTTTGGGGTAGCCGCTTGGACCCATGCACTTTATGACGTTATGGTGATTACGTTCTATCAATAAGATGTTCCCTTTTATCCCTATCAATTCTATCTATTTACCTTAGTTGTTCAGGTTTAATACTTTCAGCTACTAATTATCCATGTTAATTTTTCGCATTCGGTTACATTAGTGATAAAAATTGCCTTAATTAACGGAGAACGAATTTGAGGTATAGAGTGAGTAATACCATTTCTAAAAAGCAGGAAGCATTTAACGACGAGATTATACCTCACCTGGACTCGTTGTACAATTTTGCACTACGTCTCACTACCGATCACAGCGATGCAGAAGATCTTGTACAGGATACTATCGTAAAAGCATTTCGTTTTTTCGATAGTTATGAAAAAGGTACCAATGCCAAAGCTTGGTTATTCAGAATTCTGAAAAATTCGTTTATCAACAACTACCGGAAAAGCCAGAAAAAACCCCAAAGCGTTGACTACGATGAGGTTTCATCGTACTACGAATCTATAAGAGCAGAACGAACCGACACTTCTGATCTTGAGAATATCATCTTCAGAAACCTGATGGACGATAACTTTACCAATGCCTTGGCAAAGTTACCCGAAGATTTCAGAACAGTGGTTTTGTTGTGTGATGTAGACGGTTTTACCTACGAAGAGATTTCGAACATGCTTGATGTACCCATTGGAACCATCCGCTCTCGATTACACCGGGGTAGAAATCTACTTAAAACCGAGTTGTACGAATACGCCAAAAAGCGTGGGTTTACCGACGATTAATTTTACACCAACGGAAGTATAACCCGCATAGTCGTTCCTTTGCCTTCTTCGCTGGCCTGTACAAATACTTTACCGTTGTGATATTCTTCGATAATACGTTTCGTAAGGCTTAGGCCAAGCCCCCACCCTCTTTTTTTGGTACTGTAACCCGGGCGAAAAACATGTTTAAAATTTTTTGTTTCTATTCCGCATCCATTATCTATGATATCAATAAGTACCTGTCCCTCTTTTTCGGTTGATCGAATTTTTATTCTTGCAGGCTTATCTTTCGATTTAACGGCATCCATAGCGTTTTTAACTAGATTTTCTACTGCCCATTGAAAAAGCTCGGGATTTAAAGCAACGTTTCCTGTGGCTACCAACTTTTTATCTACCGAGGCTGCCCTGCCAAGTTGGGGCAGTCTACGCTCCATGTATGCGGTAACCTCATCCATAACGGGAGCAATCGACATGGGGATTAATTCTGGAGATGAACCAATTTTACCAAACCGTTCTGCCACTCCTTTCAACCGTTGTACATCGTTTTCTATTTCAGTAATAAGTTTGAGCGCTTCCTCATCCTCTTTATGATCTTCTTTGTAAAGCGCAATCCAACCAAATAAACTCGAAATGGGTGTGCCCAGTTGATGGGCAGCCTCTTTCGCCATTCCCACCCAAAGGTTCGATTGCTCGGTGTACTTTATGCTTCGATACGTTGTGTAACCTATCCCCAAAAGTAAGGTGAGAATCCCAATCTGTATGTATGGAAAGTAGCGCAGTATTTGCACGGTAGGACTTTCTCCGTAATACACAAACTGAGAAATACGGGTGTTTTCATCCCCAATAATAATTTCAATGGGCGGATTGGTGGCTTTCAGTTTCTCCACCATTTTTGCACGTTTCTCGGGTGTATCTATTTTATGAGCGGGAACATTTTTAAAACCATACTCTACCGATATTTCCTGATCCGAACCAGTCTCGTTGCTAAGATAGGCATATTCCAATGGAACATCGTTATCATCGACTACTACAGCGGGAATTTCAAAATTTCTGGATTCATCCAGGATTAGCTCATCCGTTACAAAATCGCGTGAACTACGTAATGTTTCAATTTCGATGAGTTGCTGCACAATGCTGTCGGGTACGGTGTCCATTTGCATCAAAGTTCCCGCCAGCCCTAGCAGCTTAGTACTCGCCTGTTGATGAACCGGCAACGCATTATATTCAATAGCTTTTGCCCAAAGCTCCACGCTTATGCGCTCTTGCTTTAGGATTTTCCCAACCAGATAATTGTTATAAACCAACGATCCTGCTCCTAACATCAACAGAAAAGCAATCAGCATTATTTTTATCCAATCGGTGCGCGAAAAAAGGTTCATCGGAATTTTTTAGCTGAATATAGGGAAGAAGTGCTTCAGCACTAAATAAAAAACCCCTCACATGAAGCATATGAGGGGCTAGATTCGTTAACCGGCGGCTTTTTGTTTTTCGTATACCGGCGGGGCTTTTTTCTCGATGGTATCTTTAGTAATGATACATCGGGCCACATTTTTCATAGAGGGCAGCGTAAACATAATATCAAGCATGGCGGCTTCCATGATCGATCGTAATCCACGTGCACCTGTTTTTCGTGCTTTCGCTTTCTTTACAATGGCATTTAGCGCGTCTGTTTCAAACTCAAGGTCAACATTTTCCATCTTAAACAGTTTTTTATACTGTTTTGTGATGGCGTTTTTAGGGGTTTGCAGAATATCGAGCATAGCTTCATCAGAAAGTTCATGCAATCCGCAAATTACCGGTAGTCGACCAATCAATTCGGGAATTAATCCAAAGCGTTGAAGATCTTCAGGCTCGATGTAAGTGAAAATCTCCGGATCTTCTTTATCGAACTTAACTTGCTCGCGAGTATGAAAACCCATAGAACTGGTTGATAATCGTCGAGAGATGATTTCTTCTAATCCTGCAAAAGCTCCACCACAAATAAACAAAATATTTGCGGTATCAAGCTGAATAAAACTCTGCTCGGGATGCTTTCGCCCACCTTTTGGTGGGATATTAGCAACCGTACCCTCAAGAATTTTCAGTAATGCTTGTTGAACACCCTCGCCACTCACATCACGTGTAATGGATGGATTATCGCTCTTGCGGGCTACTTTATCAACCTCATCAATGTATACAATACCACGTTTAGCGCGCTCTACATCGTAATCGGCGGCTTGCAGTAAGTTGCTTAAAATACTTTCAACGTCTTCGCCCACATATCCGGCCTCGGTAAGCACGGTAGCATCGGCAATGGTAAAGGGAACATCAATAACTTTAGCAAGCGTACGAGCCAGCAAAGTTTTACCGCTACCGGTTGGGCCAAGCAACGCAATGTTACTTTTCTCAATCATGGTGTCGTCCATTTCCATGCTGTCGCTACTAATTCGCTTGTAGTGATTGTACACTGCAACCGACAACGTTTTTTTAGCTTGTTCCTGCCCGATCACGTATTCATCAAGCTTGGCCTTAATTTCGATAGGCTTGAGCATCGGCTTAAAGCTTTTCTCGCGGCGACGCGCAAGAGAAGCTAAGTCGCTTTTTATAATGCTGGAGGCATCTTCCACGCAACGATCACAAACATATACTCCGGGGCCGGCAACCATGCTGTTTACTTCCAAGCTGGATCGTCCACAGAAACTACAATTTACGATGTCGTTATTTTTTTCCTTATCACTCATGCCTTAAATCTACAAAAATAATCTATTTCTTGGCGCCGGCCTTACTTATCACGTTATCCACCAAGCCGTAGTTTTTGGCTTCCTCAGCCGACATCCAATTATTTCGATCCGAATCTTTGATGATTTCTTCGAGGGTTTTACCTGCATGATCACCAATAATCTGGCTCAGTTCTTTTTTGATGCGGATAATTTCCTGAGCCTCAATTTCGATGTCGCTGGCTTGACCTTGTACACCACCTAAAGGCTGATGAATCATTACACGAGAGTGGGGCAGACAGTTTCTTTTTCCGGCAGTTCCAGCGGTAAGTAAAACGGCGCCCATGCTTGCAGCCATTCCCATACAAGTGGTGGCCACATCACATTTAATTAACTGCATGGTGTCGTAAATCGCTAAACCGGCAGAAACAACGCCACCCGGACTGTTGATGTAAAGGTTGATGTCTTTTTCAGGATCTTCAGATTCCAGAAACAACATCTGAGCCACAATAGAACTTGCAACCACATCATTAATTCCACTTCCAAGAATGATAATTCGGTCTTTTAACAGACGCGAATAGATATCGTAAGCACGTTCGCCACGGCTGGTGGTTTCGATCACCATCGGCACCAGGTTACTTTCTATCTGTTGATTTGTTTCGTAAATGGGTTGCTCAAATAATGGTTGCTTTGTCATTGTGGTAATAGTAATTATTTATCGGCGTTAGACTTTTTTTCCTGTTCCTTTCGGTAAGCGTCTTTGTCCAACTCTTTTATTTTTACCTCATCCTGAAGCTTCTCGAACACCTTGTTTTCTCTAATGCTACTACGTAGTGATTCGAGCATGCTTGGGTTTTGTGCGTAATAACCTTTCAGTTGATCGGTGGTAGCGCCATAGCGCACTGCTTCTATCGAAAGAAATTCGTCGATATCTTCGGGTTTTATTTCGATATCTTCAAATGTTTCTTGCAATTTCTGGCTGATGAAATACCAACGTGCTTCGCGCACTGCTTGTTCGGTCATTTCATCGCGATAGCTGTTTTCGTCGAAGGTTTCCGGAAGATTTCCTCCCATTTGTTGCTTCAACTGATTTACATACGAGCTTTTTACTTGCTCAACAAATGCAACCGGCACTTCAAATTCATGCGCATCGGTTAGTGCTTCTACCACACCACCGCGGAACATATCATCGGAAGTCTGATCGTAATATTGTTGCATTTTGCTTTTCAGAAAACTTTTGAACTCATCTTCATTCGATGCTTCGCCATTACTGTTTTTTGAAATGAATTCTTCATTCAATTCGGCTTTATGAAGCTTCTGCACCGTTTTTACTGAAACCCGAAAATGATCTTTTTCGCCATCTTCTTCGAGTTTCATATCAACCACATCGCCGGCTTTTTTGCCTTTAAGAGCTTTTAAGAAATCTTTGGCAGCATCCTGGCGCATGTCTATAGTTTGATCCTTATCGGCCTCATCTTCTACAACATTACCGTCGTCATCTAAAGAAACAACATCGGCTACAACTTTCGATTCTTTGTCGATTTTGCCATCCACATCTTCCCAGTTGCCTTCACGCTCAAGCGTACGCTCAAGTTCTTCTTCAACTTCTTTATCGCTTACATCGTGAACCATTTTGTTCACTTCAATTTTCGATAAATCGCTTAATTCAACTTCAGGCTTTGCACCGATTTTAAAGATTACTTCAAGCTCATCGTTTTCCCACTGGAAATCTACCATTTCGGCTTCTCCAACCGGGTTATGCTTCTCAGCAATCTCGTTTTCGAAAACTTCCTGAACGTATTTGTTGATTTCTTCGATTTCGATGTCGTTCCCGAAACGTTTTTTCACCAATCCTAAAGGCACTTTACCCGGACGAAATCCCGGTAACGAAATTTGCCCCTGATAACGCTTAAAGGCTTTGTCGAATTTTGGTTGAAGATCTTCTCGGTTAGCTTTGATGGTTACTTCTTTATCTACAGAAGTAAGATCTTTTACAGAAATGTTCACGTATTCTCCGCTTTTAATGTGAATTCAATAAGTAAAATAAACAGGATAATTAGAAAGGAGTACGAGAGGGGGGACTCGAACCCCCACGCCGATTAAAGCACTAGATCCTAAATCTAGCGTGTCTACCAATTCCACCACTCTCGCAAAATTTAGAGCTTGCAAAGATAGTAGGATTTGAAACTAAATGCCAAATTGGGCGCCAAAATTTTTCAATATTTCTCGATGGTTAAAACTGAGGATCTTACTCTGATTTTTGCTCATTATTTTTGATTTTAAAGAACACCCAAAAAGCTCGCTCATGTACCACAATCTCCGCATCGTTTACATCACCACGTCCACAAATGAAGAAGCAGAACACATTGGTCGAAAATTAGTTGAAGAAGAACTCGCAGCCTGCGTAAATATCATTGGAGGGATGAAATCAATTTATCGCTGGGAGGGAGAAATAATAGAGGAGCAGGAAACCGTACTGCTCGTAAAAACGCATTACAGCAAAATGAAGCCGTTAACAACCAGGGTTAACGAATTACACAGCTATGATTGCCCCTGTGTAATTTCCCTCACCTTAACCGAGAATGAAGGAAATAAGGACTACATCGAATGGCTGCTAGAAAACTCCAAAGAATCTTTTGCAAGCTGACATTTGAGTTTATGATTCCGAGCGCCTAAATATTCCACAATCGCCATTAAAGGCTGCAATCTTCTCGCGTTCGAAATGCACGCCAATTGAAATTTATCGTAACGGATTTTAAAATTTAGTATTACCTATGCAACCCACACTCGGTTTTTCCACTTCCGCTCCATCTCCCGGAACGCCCATCTCCGGCTACGGTACAGTGCGTACAGCCAATTGATGAGTAGCCCATAGGCTCGAGCGGGTGTTTAGGTAATCCGAAATAATCAAAGTAATCGTCTACCTGAGCTTGAGTCCAATCGATGAGTGGGTAAAAGCGAAATATATCACTCCGCTTTTGGAAGATATCCAAGCCCGACCGAAAGCCGTTTTGATAGCTTAATAAGCCGGAAATCCAGACTTTATACTCATTTTTCACTTTTTCGAGAGGAGCAACTTTATTGGTGGCACAGCAGGCATCAGGATCTGATTCCCAAAGCTTCGATACAAGCGTGGCCTCATGCTCTTTTAAAGTCGGGCGATGGGTTATCACGTTTAAGTCGAGCAAGCGAGTGAGTTCTTCTTTATATGCGATGGTTTCCTCAAATAAGTAGCCTGTGTCGATGAAATGAATTGGAAAGCCGGGACGTACGCGATTCAAAAAATGTAGCAACAATGCCGAAGTAGTACCAAATGAGGTAGTTACTAAAGCTTTATCCTGAAATTTATTGAGGATATACGCCAGTCTCGCATCAATTAAAGACGAAGCCAGCGTTTTATTTATTTGTTCGATTTGGAGTGAGTGCATCAGAAAAAGCTCTCTTATTTAGACAACACAAACAACTAATTTTTGTGCCATTTAATTGCAAACAACACTGAAAGCGCTTTTCTGGAAACCAGAGCTATCCAATTCACAATAACTTAATACTGAAGCCACCACAATATGCCAATTGTGTTAGTGTTTTCGTGCTTCTGTGACAATTAGAACCGTACACCGTTCTCTTGATTATCCCAATCCAGTTTGTACAGAGTAGGATTTATCGCCCGGCAACGCGTTTTCTCAGCGTCATCTCGGCTTCATATTCGGCGCCTTCTCTAAATAAGCGCAAAACCATAGTATCGCCTTCTTCGAACTCGCGCATTAGTGCCCATGCATGCATCTCGCTGGTTACACGCTCCTCTCCAATTCTGGTGATAATATCTCCGGGCATAATTCCACTTTCGTAAGCGGGACCATCTTTATTTACACTGGTTACAAACAAACCTGCAACCGGCGGTAAACCGTACTGATATACTAATTGATTGGTCATTTGAGTGAACTCCATGCCGGGATCAAAATCCAGCGACACTGTACCGGAATCTTTTAGCTGCCCAATTATCTTTTGCACCCGATCGCTTGGGATGGCGAACCCTAATCCTACAAATCCGCTACTTGTTCCGCCGGTAAATATGAAGGTGTTCACCCCAATAACTTCACCCTCGCTGTTAAGTAACGGACCTCCCGAATTACCACGATTAATGGCTGCATCAGTTTGAATCATATCCATATAAACGCGAGGTTCTTGTGGGTCGGGACGAAAATCACGATTGGTACCGCTAACTACTCCAACGGTAACGGTTGGCTGGCCATCTGCAAAAAGACCAAATGGATTTCCCATTGCGATCGCCCATTCACCCACCATCACTTTATCGGAATCTGCAAACTGTATGTATGGAAACCGGACGTTTTCTTCTTTGATTTTGAGCAACGCCAGATCAGCAAATTCATCGGCGCCCAATAACTCGGCTTCATAGCTTTCTCCATTGGTAAGTGTAACCATGATGGTTTTGGCTCGATTGCCTGCTACGTGCTCGTTAGTAACGATGAGGCCATCTTCAGAAATGATAAAACCGGATCCCATACTTTGTACTTCACGGGCAATGGGGCGCTCAAAAAACCGAAAGAAAAAGGAGTCGAAATCACGGGTATAACCACGTTGCAACTCGGTTACCGTGATGCTTACAATAGCAGGCTCCGCTTTAGCAACAGCAGTAGTTATTGCGTTGGCTCTGTTAGAAGTAATAGCTGCCTGATTCGCTTGAATCTGAGCAGAATTATCAGCGGATTTAGTTTTTGCTTCGCCTAACGTATTTGCTTCTGCAGAAACCGGTATCGGCTTAATGGTTTTTGATTGGAAGGATTCACATCCAACAATAAAAAATAATGCTGTAAGAAAAATAGTAGCTGTTTTGCTCATGCAGTAGAATATTTACTTCAGTTGTTGTTCTCCGATAGCAACCACTTCTTTGATGGCTTTTTCTAGCGGTCCGGTATGCCAACCTGCAGCCGCTTTTTTATGTCCGCCCCCGTTAATCTGGCGAGCCCACTTGTTTACATCTACTTCGCTGCGCGATCGAAGGCTGATTTTAATGCGATCATCGTCTTCGCGAAACAAGATGCAGGCTTTTACTCCAGATATACTTAGCGGGTAGCTCACAAATCCCTCGGTGTCTTCTTTTTGAGTAGCCGTTGCTTCGAACATGGCTTTAGTAACGCATATACTCGCAATTTGTTGGTTCGCATGTAAGGTAATGGTATCGAGCGCTTTACTTAAAAGGTGTAGCTGATTGATAGTTTTTGTGGCATACACTTTTTCTACCACTTCATTCGGTTTGAAGTCGCCACGCTTTAGCAACTCGGCACCGGCATTAAGTGTGTTTGGAGTTACGCTATCGAACTGATACGAGCCGGTATCGGTAACGATTCCAACATACATGGCTTTTGCAGCCGGAGTATCGATTTGATTAATGTCGTGTTCGGCATACAATTCGTAAATCAACTCTGCCGTGGATGAATAATCAGGACGAGAGATTCCCACTTCGAAAATGTCGTCCGGTTGGGGATGGTGGTCGATCATATAAATGGGCTTTCCGAGATCGGCAATAGATTCAGCAACAGTTCCAAATCGATGGAGTGCATTCCCATCAAGAATTACAAAGGCATCAAATTCGGATAAACGTTCAAGAATAGGTTGTTCGATGGAGTAAAAATCTTGTAACCAGGCGAGGTTATCCGCCGGACCATCTTCATTAAATGCCTTTGCATTGATTCCATTTTTGCGGCACCATAAACAAAATGCTACTTGTGAGCCTAGGCAATCCCCATCAGGGCGGACGTGTGAAAACACAGCAATGTTCTTGTGGCGGCTAATTTTATCGATGAATTCTTTGTACATAAATCTCCTTTGTATCGAAAATAGAGACATAGATGGCTAAAATCATACTTATTGAAAATTTTAGTTGAGTATTTAAAGAAGTTGGAAAATTGACGGATGAAATATTTCTTTTCTAAACCAATTCGGATTTCGTATTTCAAAAATCAAAATTCGTACTTCAAAAGATTATACCTTTCTAAGAAAAGAAAAACATGCGCGCACTTATTGTTTGCGGAGGAACTCCTCCATCCAAAAAATTACTGGAATCGGAAATTGGGGAGGCTGATTTAACCATTGGGGCCGACAGTGGCGGATATGTTTTTTTGGGTTTTAAGCATTTACCGGATGTGGTAATCGGCGATTTAGATAGTTTTAAGTATACCAATCATGAAGGCGTAAATGTGATTCACGATCCTGATCAGGATACCAACGATCTGGAAAAAGCTTTGAATTATGCACTAAAACAAGGCGCAAACTCAGCGATCGTGTTGGGCACGCTGGGAAAACGTATCGATCACACCATTAAGAATCTTTCGGTGCTGCAGCAGTTTTATCCAAAGTTCGATTCCATCATTTTCCGAGATGATTATGGCGATATGCTTATGGCCGAATCTCCTTTCACCCCTAATCTTGAGCCGGATACGATCATCTCTTTTTTCCCGACTGCTAAACCCATTACCAATTTTAGTTCTACCGGTGTAAAATATCCGCTGGAAAATGGCCGCTTAGAAATGGGAGTTCAGGATGGAACTTCAAATGAGATAACCTCTAAAGACGCTAAAATCACCTTCGATGAAGGTTTATTGGGAGTTTTTATTGGAACCGGTGCTAAAATCAAAAAGCAGAAAAGAGACTAGTAATCAATAGTCAATATGCAATATTCAAACTGCAACATTCAACAAGCGCCGAAGGCATCTTCCGAAGGAATCCCTTCGGGGCCTATGGGAGAGTTAGCGGGTACAGTTTAGTTTTAAAAATTTCACGGTTTTGCCTTTTGTGAAGATTCTTATTCGTAATGTGATCAGGTATCTTACCCTTGTCAAGTTGCCCTGGCTAAGAAAGACTCCGGCTTCCATTTTTCTTGGATATAGTTAGGAAACACTCTCGAAATTGGATGTCCATTTTACTATTCTCCATTGATATTTGTCACATTCTTAATTGATCCCCATGCATCATTTACACCGCGAAAAACTATTCTCATTATTCGACGACAATCAAAGTGGAGCCGTGTACATTCAAGGCACAGAAACGATGTATCGCTATGGCACGGATTACGAGTTTCCTTTCCGGCAGGAGTCGAATTTTTGGTATTTAACCGGAGCTAATGAAGCCGACTGTTCATTAATTCTGGATCTGAAAACGGAAGAATATCACTTGTTTGTGCCAGAACGAGATGCCCAGTATGCAGTGTGGCATGGCTACGTTAAAACTAAAGAACAATATCAGGAGCAATACAATCCGGATCATCTGCACTATTCGAATGAGATTTTAACTGTGTTGAAGTCGCTAAATCCCGAAACAGTGTATTGTTTAAGTGACGAGCAAGCCGAGTTTATCGAAGATTTAAGTCGAAATTTCACGGTAGATACTGAAACGCTGGTGGATGCCCTCACTTACTGCCGGGTTATAAAAACCGAATGGGAATTGGATCAAATGCGGGAAGCTTGCCGCGTTAATGATGAAGCTTATGTTGCGGTGATGAAAGCCATCAAGCCGGGCATGCATGAGTATGAAATCAAAGCCAAATTTAATGAAGTACAGTTGCGAAACGGGCTTCTTCAAGACGCTTACAATGGAATTTTTGCGTCCGGAGTGAATGCCTCTATTCTCCATTATGTGGAGAACAAAGATCAGATAAAAGATGGTGATTTATTTTTGATGGATGCCGGATTTGAATGCAATGGATATGCGGCCGATTACACCCGCACATTTCCCACCAATGGGAAATTCACTGAAATTCAGGCAGGGATTTATCAGTGCGTGCTGAATGCACATACCGACGTGATTGAATCCATCCGGCCTGGTGTAAAGATGGAAGATCTGCACTTGATGGCGTCTCGAATTATGATGGGTGGTTTGAAAAAGCTGGGCATTGTTAAAGGTGAGATCGACGAAATCATGGAGAACAACATTTTCGCCCTGTTTTTCCCGCACGGTTTAGGTCACTTTCTTGGCCTAGATACCCATGATGTGGGCGGTTATCCAAAAGGTGTGGAGCGCATAGACCGACCGGGCATCAAGTTTTTACGTGCACGACGAGAATTGCTGCCGGGAATGGTAATTACCATTGAGCCGGGGATTTATTTTGTGCCTGCTGTTCTTGAACCGGCGATGGAAGATCCGGAGAAAGCGAAGTTCTTGAATGTTGAGAAGGTGAAATCACTGCTTGGTTTTGGCGGAATCCGAATTGAGGATGACATCGCCGTTACTGAAGATGGCTATGAAAACCTCACCAATGTACCCAAAGAAATCAGCGAGATTGAAGCGTTGATGGCTTCAAATTGAAAAGAAACTTTTGAGCTTAGATTTAATGGTGTTAACATCTGCACTTTTAATCTGCCCAATCTTTTTTATAATTAGCTTTTTCTCTATGGTAGCGAACTTCATTCTGGAAATAGTCGGCTTTGGAAGTCCTGCTCCTTTCCAATCTGAAATTAGGTGATCGCCCAGCTTTGGCGCTGTTTTTAAGTTACTTGTTAAAAACATGAGCACAATGTCGTGGCCTTCATTGTAGCTTTCGGGGGATAACACAACCGCCGGACGACGTTTTGAAGTTGTTAAGTCGGTAAATGTGAACGGAATTAGTACTATTTCCCACGGCTTAAAGGTCATTGTAAACCTCATCTTCATCGTTATCCCACTCAGAAAATGAAGACTCGCTCAACTTCATTATTTCCTTCATTTCTTCGTTTTCTTTTAAACGTATAGATGCTTCTGCAACATATTCTTCGATAAGATCGCTGACAATATTACTCATCGACTTACCCTCTATCGAGGCAATAGCTTTTAGTTTTTTTCTCTTGTCTTCGGGGATACGAATACTCATTACCGGCATATCATCTCCGTAGTATTGTAGGTTATCCTACAAAATTACACATTATATACTAATTAGCAACATTGAGTAGTCCGACGGACTAAGCAAAGTATTTGGCTTCCATTTACTGAACCAACTAAAAAGTGATTTCAGTTAGTCTGGTAAATATCTTGAAGGATTTGAACCTAAACTCGCTTTGAGGTATTCATTCTCTTCAACACAATTGGAGCAAGTGTTTCCAAGAGAACAAGAAGTAGAAAAATAGCTATTCCGATTTCCATCACAACAGATTAATTAAGCATTAATGTTAAGTATAGAGCGGCTGTATAAATTTGATATGAAGAAGAAACAAAGCTCTTAGATCAAGAATTTTTTCTAGGTCAGCTCACCTTTTCCACGTTTGCCAATAAAGCTTCGTCGAAATCAATGCCACGAATAGGTACTAACTGTTGCGTTGTATCGTCCCAATCTATTCTTCGTCCTAATTTATAGGATAAGCCTGCCATGTGTGAAGTAATCGCTTCTTCAAAGCCGGCTTTAATATCACAACTTGGTGTTCCACCGTTGCGAATACAACTTAGCCATTCGCGTAAATGTAAGTGAGTTGAGTCAACGCGTTTTCCATCTCGATAGGTCCAGAGAAGGCCTTTATCAGCGAAATACTGGGTGGTTGCAGAGCTCATTCCATCCACTTCCTGTGCCGTAGGATCATAGCTATAGATTTCGCTTCCGGGCTTCATCTTTCCTTGTTCTATTTCCTTTTGGAATCGTGTTGACCCATGATCAGCAAAAATGGTTAAGCTATTTCCAAGCTCCATGGTGGCATCGTGGCCCATCAACAAAGTTTTACGCCCATAATTATTTCCAAGAGTGGCGCTATACACCAAACTCATTCCCAATTCTTTGCCCGCTTCCTGACTTCCCCCGGTTGAAAACTCCGGAAACTCCATATTTGCTTGAAATACATCGGGCACATTGCGTCCATCTCGATGTGTGTAAATACCCCCTGACGAACTAACCGATGTGGGGATACCCATTTTCAGAACACAGTTTATTCGATCATAATCGTGGGAAAGTAAATCGCCGGACAAACCCGAGCCATACGCCCACCATTTTCTCCATCGGAAAAAATGCTCTAGATTAAACTCGGTGAAAGGCGCGTTTCCTATAAATTGCTTCCAATCGATGGAATTCGGATTCGCTTGCGGATGAATTTGATATTGCCAAGCTCCGTTATCATCATTTCGATTGGTATTTGCCTGGATGAGCGAAATATGTCCTAAAATATTCTTCTGGATAACATCTTGCGCGGTCAGGAAACTTTGTGTTTGCCGATGTTGATGACCAACAGCAAAAACCGCATTCGATTCGGCCGCAGCATCCTTCAATTGGTAGGTTTCCGCAATATTGTGTGTCATTGGCTTTTCAACATATACGTGTTTGTTGGCCTGCAAAGCTGCAATAGCCATGGGTGCGTGCCAATGATCAGGAGTTGCGATAAGTACGGCATCAACCTCGGGAGCTTCGATCAGTTCTTGAAAATTCTTATACCTTTTTATTTTGTTTTCATTACTGCCGAACGATGCCAAAGCATCCTCCGCATGAGCATCAAAAACATCACAAACCGCAGTTATTTGAACATTCAAATTCTCTTGTTCTAAAAAAGTTTGAAGCTGTGTATTAAGCGGATCGATTTGTGCAGCTTCAGCCTGTTCTTTGATCCAGCTGGTTTGCGCAAAACCAAGTGCGCGACATAATTGCTTGCCTCTGATCCCAAAGCCAATAATACCAATTCGGATGGGATCACCAGACATTGAGCCGGACGGCGGTGGTGCAACTGCTTTTATGTTTAGTGCTTCAAGTAAGTGTTCACCTTCTTTAGCTTTTTGTTTGGTTTTGGTGGATCCACCCCATAAAACGGCTCCAACCAGAGGAGCCCCTGCAATGCCTTTTAAAACTTCGCGTCGAGTCCAGGTTATTTTTCTTTTTTCGCTCATAACTCAACCGATTTTAAGTTTCTATTTTTCTTGCTAAACACTTCTAATCCAAAAAAACCACTCGATGGAAGCTGGTACAACACCGCAAGAGCTGCTGCTTCGATCAGGTTTTTGTTAATGAGCCAATAATTACCTTCAGCGCCTAGTTGAGGGGAGCTCATAAATGCCGGGTGAGCAGCATAGTACATTAGCAATAAAGTTATGCCAAGCACCACTGCGCTACGTTCGAAGATGCCCAATATTAAAGCGGCACCAACCGCAATAAGAATAATGATATTTGCACTATCTACTATCCCAATCATTGAATCAGTTGATAACCACTCATAAAAACCGGTGAACATCTCGGCAGATATTAAGTAGCCTTTTGCGGTCCAATTTGGGTTGAACAGTTTTAAAATGCCTTCATAAAGAAAGTGCCAACCAATGAAAATTCTGAGAACTGTTAGCGCTGTTAATGCTTTTGTTGAGACTTGTATACGTTCCATATTGCCTCTGTTTGAATGACTTAAGTGAGGAGAGCCTCTATTTGGCTTAAAAAAATGATATAACTACATGAATATTTAATGAATACAGATACTGTTACGTCAATTACAGACCATCGGACTATCTAACTTCTATAATCAAGAGGTGTGCGTGATCGAGTTAAGGCTTAGAGCTATTAAAATCGAAGTTTTTGAGACTGACTGAAAACAAGGATGGCTTTAAAGCTTGTACCCAATAAAATTAATCCGTTATTTCTACGAAAGATCAAGACCTTCGCTTCTTAAACATCAAGTTGTTTTAAAAAGACTATTATGAAATTTCGACTTTTCACTATTACAGTCTTTTCTCTTGTCTTGATTTCTGTGCCAATAGATGCTCAAGTAATTCATTACAGTGAATTAGAAGATTTTGTCGGATTAATACAGATCAATGGAGAAGAACCAATTAAGCTAATTGATTACGGAGTCAATGTTGATTTTTCTGAGTTGGATACTCCAGGAGGAATTAATCCTTTTTTTGATGATGAATATTCATTCGCATTCTGGCCAAATAAAAATATGGTTCAATATTTAGAGATCGATGAATTGAATATTATGATCGTATCTTTTCACAATGGCGGATATGAATCCGGAAAAAGTTTTTTGAGTCTTTGGAATACTGTGGGTGATAGTGTGAGTTTTGATCGTTTTATTTCTACAAATAGTGTGAAACTTGGATTCGCACAACTTGAGCAAAATTATACTACAAACCTATCTGATGACTTAGTATTTGTCATAAAAGATGAATTTGGGGACGGCGGTAAAATGAGAGGTACTTACCATTTTGTTGCTCTGGATAACAAGAAAACCCTTTATCCTCTCTTAGCTGAGACCTATTATGGTGTTTCAGATTCTGAAAGTCACATTCTTTATAAATTTATCTGGAAAAAAGATCTACTAATACAAAGAACTGAATTTTCTAAGTCAAATTACTTTGAAACTATAAATGGCGTTAATTATGAGTTATCTAAACGTACTATAATTGATTATAACCAAGATATATTTGACTTAACTGACTTAGTTAATAAAGCTAAACAACAAAATTAAACAAGCATTACAATCAGCAGTAATGCTAGTCAAGAGATGTCAGTTAAGGTTTTTAAACTCAACTTATTTTCCACCAATTTCTACCATCTCTCCATCAGCAAGTTCAACACGTAACTCCTGCTCTAGCAGCACTCCTATTCCCATCACATAATCACAATAAGTAGCGAAATAATCAGCCGGCATTTTTCCATTGATGGAGAGTAGCGTATCTCCTAAACTAAAAGAAAGTTCGTCGGAAGTTCGATTTACCACCCACATTGAATCGTTTAATACGCCGGGAATGAAGGAATAGCTTTCGGGTACCTCAACAACCGAAGTTTGTGTTAAGATGATTTCTTTTTTCTTGTTGTTGATGAGAACTTCAAAGTGTTCTAAAATCTCATTGCCTAACAATGCTTTTCCGATACTGGAAAATTCAACAGAGGTAGTGAATGTATAACCGCCTAAATCTATCTCAAGCTGTTTTATGATGAGCGTATCCGTATTTGAGCCATAAATCCCGGTCGTGGATCTATCGTATACTTTTGATTGAACCTCACTTTCGAAGGCATCCGCGAACTTAGCCGGAAGAATCAATCCTCCGTTGTAACCCACATCAAATAACACCCCTTTCACGGTTCTACCTCCAACACCGAGTTCAATTTCAGGAACGGCTGAGAGTAACGGACGCTTAAACTTGATTGGTTTTCCGACATTCATGCTTTTGGAAGAAAAAGGCGAGTCTGAAAAGCTAAGCTCCCGGTTTTGATAATCTATTTTCCAGTGTGCCAGCTTAATCAGGTTAGCTCCAATTAAGCCATCATCGGCAACGCACGGACTGGCAGATTGTGCATCGTACTTGAGTTTGCCGGCACCAATTTTTTTGAATACGACATCCCCCAAAGTAAGCGTGTTTAGCTTAGTGACCTCTATTTGTTGAGAAACTCCGGCCGCCGTAGAATTTTCTTTTGTGGCAAAGGTTTTTAACTCAAGTGAGTCTGCCAAACCGTACTCAATTTTGCTGTTAAACGCGCCGGTATCGAAAATGAATTGCCTAGCAACACCATCTTCATTTACCAAGCCTTCCACAACGATTAAGCCTTTTATATACTCAAAAGGAATGGTCTGTTCGTAGTTTTTATGCTCCACCGAACCGCCCGTGAGTAGTTTCACATTTCGAAAATAATTACAGGAAAACGAGGTGACTGCCGCAATTGCAATCATCAAGTAAAAGGATAAAACCCGAAAGAAAGAGCGCTTGCTTGATATGTTCATGACTAGATCCGGCCTTTTATCTTTGGAATGTGAACTAATCGGTTTGGATAAATCACGAGTTGGATAAAGTTAAATTCAAATTGATCTACACGCATAGTTGTACCGTCTGCATCTCTGATTTTCTGAAAAGGATAATACCTCAAATTAGTTCTAAGTACCCATGTTTCGAGCGGGGATGCAAGAATATCCCACCCAAATATCATCCCCGGCGAGAACATAGCCGTCCTTTGGGTATCTCCATTTTGTTGATTATTCAGAAATTCACCCACTGCCCATCGGTCAAAACTAAGTGTTGGACCCACAAAAGGCACAAATCCTTGGTAATTCCCGATAAATTTTAGCACTTCAAAGGCTACACTACGTCTTCGCATGATGTGTTCGAAATCGAAACTTTCTACATCAGAGGTGTAATCTCGATATGTAACTCCAACGTGTAATCCGGCATCGTGCATCAAATAACCCAGCGAATATTCCCACACCATGGTGCCTTTATGGCGTGGAAGTGATTGACGCAACTCATCTCCGGGATAATGTGGCGCTAACAACGAATAAGCTCCACTCGGTGCGAAGCCTACCGAAAAACTATTGAGCTTATTTTCCTGCCGTAGCTGCTCTACCATACGTTTCATTTTGCCGGATTGAGTGTCTTTCTCTTCCCTTAAAGTGCCTTCGAAAAATTTGACCATCCCCACAGAAAAATAACCTCTCGGGAGCTCAAAGGTGTGCTCTGCTGATCTGTTAGAATAAAAATCGCGGTTATTATTCAGCATCCACATGAGTTCAGCATTGAATTGAAGTCCGTTTCTTGCGTAGGAAAATCCAAGCAACGCTGACGATGTAACAAACAAATCGTATCGATGTCCAAGGTCTTCATCGTCAAAACCAAGTGTCATTTCATTCGCTGAATAGCCGATATAAGGTCGAACAACCTCATACTTTACCCGCCAGGGATAAAACCGGGCACTTAAATCAGCTCCCGAATTAAAATACATTTCTACTCCTTCCGATACGCTGAAATCAGCGATTCGAGCTAATGGAAAATTCATGTTGAAGTCGAGTTTTCCCCAGAAATGTAAACCACCAAGTGTTATTCGTGGCGAACTCACCATTGGAAAGGCGGATTCTTTTCCATTCCAAATATATTTACCGGAAACAGGCTGTACCTGAACGTTGAAACCGAAATAACTCTGTGCAAATCGATGTTGGCTTCGCTGCTCCATGTATACCTGAGCATGGATTGCGGTTGTGCACATTATTGCAAATAAAACGTACGCTATTATTCTCTTTATCATAACATTCTTGATTTTTTGAAGCCGCCAATTATAGGGAGCCGGCATCCAAAAGTGTCACGAAAAGACTCGTTTTGGTACTATCGGGAGGGATTGGTATGAATGGGAAGCTTCAACTCTGTTTTATTCGAAACGCAGGCGTAGTTCGGCTGTTTTTGATCTGGAAACAGGAATTCTTTCGGTTCTATCTGCAAGTAAAAGTTCAAAATTTCGGGCGTTTCCCGTCACCGATGTTACCTTATCCAGATTAACGATGTAACTTTTATGGCAATGCATAAATGGTGGATGCGGTAGTACATCGCTAAAATATTTGAGCCGATTGCGTATTAATTTTTTCTGTGGATTCAGCTCCGAATCAGAATAAAATATCTCGGCATAATTTCCATCTGACTGGATGTACTCAATTTGTGAGGGTGAAACTACAAGTTCAACATTGCCGGTTTCTGCCGCCAATTCGATCGGATCATCAATTACTTTTTGTGATGATTTTTTGGATGAATCAACCGCGGGCTGTAATGCTTGGGTTAACCGTTCTGATTCTTTCAGTTTGGCTTTCTGATGTAGAACTTGTTCAGTAAGCACCATCAAAAGTACCGGGAAAAAACTAATCACCAGCGTGTACCCTATCACCAGTACGAGAGTTTCTGTCACTTCATTATCGTTCATTCCAATTATAAGCAGCACAATGAAGTTGACCAGACAAATCAGAACTATCACTACAAAAATTAAAACGATCTCTCGCCCAACGGTCCAGTGGTCTTCGCTTACCCACTCCGGAGCAAGCTTTTGTAACGCAAATACACTTAACCCAACAGTTGCTGATGCGACCGTACCGAAAACAATAGCCAGCATGAATCTTTCGCTGAATGGAAAGCGGTCAAAGTCTAAGGGCATCAACACCATTATCACCAAAACAGTAACTATTCCCGGAATAATTATACTCCAGCGATTAAAAATAAACGGATGGGGCTTCGACAGCATTTTAATGAAACCAATGTATTGGCTAAGTGGTTATGAGCAAGGAAGATATTTAATTTTTCTCCTGTTCACTCTATCAATTCATCATCGAAAAACGGTATACATGATACAAATGGCTTTACTTAAAACAATTGGATTCTGGGTAATTTCAACGCTCGGCGTTTTTGTGGTGATAGCGTTAATTATCGGTTGGTGGCTTTCTGCACCTGCTTATAAGGGAGACATACTCGAAAATTTTGATGGTAAAACCTTTATCAACCGGGAAGGTTACCAAAACAAGGGATTTACTGATTTACTAAAATGGGCCACCACGCGCCGACCCGGTCCTTGGATCGAAAAAAGTGAGGCGGATGTCGAGTTCGGGGCTAAACCTGCTGATCGTGTAAACGATTCAACACAAGTAATTACTTATGTAAACCATTCAACATTTTTGATTCAAACGGATGGCGTAAACATCTTAACCGACCCTGTTTGGAGCGAGCGGGTAAGTCCTTTCAGTTTTGCAGGACCAAAACGCATGCGTCCACCCGGAATTCGATTTGAGGATTTACCTGAAATTGATGTGGTTTTCATCAGCCACAATCACTACGATCATCTCGATATTCAAACTTTGAAGCGCATTAATGAGCGATTTGATACGAAATTTATCGTACCACTAGGTGTGGATGCCTATCTGAACAAAATGGGCATAGAAAACACTGTAGCTCTTAATTGGTGGGAAGGTGTGGATGTGAGTGATTCACTGAGGATTGATGCTGTAGAAGCACAGCACTTCTCTTCACGCGGGATGCTGGACAGAGACAAAACCCTTTGGGCAGGCTATGTTATTCAATCCACCAATGGAAATATTTATTTTGCCGGTGATACCGGATACAACAACTTTTTTACCGAGATTGGTGAGCGATATGCTCCCATCAAAACTGCTATAATTCCGATTGGTGCATACATTCCACGCTGGTTTATGAGTCCGGTGCACGTTGATCCGGCTCAAGCGGTGCAAATCCATCATGATGTTGGTGCAGAACTTAGTATCGGGATGCATTTTGGAACCTTCCCACTTGCCGATGATGGCGAGCAACAGCCACTTAACGATCTTGAAATTGCCTTGAATGGTGAGAATTTTATCGTGATAAAAGAAGGAAGTAACGTGGTTATTGACTAGTCTTTCGAATCGTAACTTTCCGGTTCAACATCTGCAACCATATTTAGTACGTTTTCATATCGTTCTCTACTGCCTTTGGCAGCACGTTGTTCGAAGTATTCAGCAGTAGATAATGCCGAGACTTTTTCACTCAGAGCCATCGTAATAAACTGATTCATCGATACACCATCTTTATCAGCCATTTCTTTTAGCTTTTTGTGTAGTGAATTTGGTAGTCGAACGCTTAAAGTACTCATGATCATAGATTTAGTTCGCGAATAAATTCTCTTCCATCTATCACTTTTATTCCGAATAAATGAGAATCCTTAAAGTCAGCTTTATTATATGTGATCAGATAATCAGCATTTGACACAACTGCGAGTTCCAAGACCATTTCATCTTTAGTATCGGAGAGGATTGGTCTCCATAAATAAAAGATTTCATGCAATTCAGCCGTAGAACACAGATAATTTAAAAAGTCATCGATATCGAATAACTTTAATCCTAAAACATCAATGTTTCTTTTTAAAACTGCTTCATATTCTAACACCAGTGGTACTGAAAGCTGAATCTTGAATCTTCCAATGCCAATATTTTTTAGTATCTGAAATGAAGCACCATTTCTAGATCGTAATCCGGAGATTATGATATTTGTGTCTAAAACTACTGTTAATTCCAACATTTGGTATTATATATGATACCAGATAACATGTCAAGTACTAGACATATAAAAAAGAAGGAAGTAACGTGGTTATTGATTGACCAACATTACTTCCCATCTAACCTACTGGATGTAGTCATCAATTAATCCAATAACTCATTTTCACGACCATTCCTCTGTTTTTTATCCCAAAATCTTCGGTTTGGTAATTGTCGTTAAACACCACAAACAAATCCGACATGGGAGCAAAACGCCACTGCAATCGGCTGTTTACATTGAAATTTTCGGCTTGGGTGTTGTATTGCAGAAAGGTGGTCCAGCTCAAATCTCGGGAGAAGCTGATCTCGGCTTGTGGCCCTAATAAATGCAGCGTAGTTGCCCCGTAATTCTGCGGCAAATCTACTTTGTTCATTACATATCGAACGCCAAAATTCCCCCACGGTTGTGCTCTTACATTTAAACGAGCTCCTGCAAATAAACGGGTTCCGTTATAAAATCCACCGTATGAAAAATCAGCGCCACCGCTCAGCATTCCGCGTTCATCGGAGTCATACTCCAAATTGAAATGATTAAAATCATAGATGTCTGCGGGGAGAAATTCATCGCCGCCAATCAGATTGGTCTCGTATAATAATCGCACCTTACTATTGCGCAACGCCACTTCAAAAGTTCCTAAATCTTTGGTTTGCAGCACATAGTTCAGCGATGTCACCCGATCGATAAAACGATCGTTGTTCTCGAAGCTAGCCACCGTCCATACCGAATATTCGTGACTGTTTACCCATTCACTTTCCGGGCGATGAACATAACCTAGCCATGGATTCATGAAGGTAAACCCGACCCGAATCAGTGAATCACTAGCAGCATCATATTGAAAGGAACGCGCCGAAAATCCGAGCTCATTAATGTAATTATCGCCAAGTCTATCGGCTGTAATACCGGTATAAAAACTACCATTATCGTACATCATGGTTGCGCCAACAAATGAAGCATCATTTAGGCGATCTTCCGTCTGTGACCAATGGTAGCGCAGGTTGCCACGAATCCGGTTGTCCTGCGAAATAAAATGATATTCAGCTCCGATGGTTCTGTTAAAATCATTTTCGAAGCTTCCATCGGCATATGCATTTTTATTGGTAATGAGTGCCTTAAAACTGGATCTACCCCAAACATTCTGCTGGGCTGCCAACACGGTAAAATTATTGGCCGTCAATCCCGAAACCGATCGCGTTTGTACCGACATTGCCCCAACTCTCAAATTATCATTTACGTTACCGGTTAGCCTCGAACCAAATAAAATGGGCACAATTTCGCCACCATTCAGCCCAATTCGACGGGAGAAAAATGGCCTTACTCCCCAAGTTCCAAAGCTGGAAAACAGATCACTATTCTCCAGAAAAAAAGCTCTCTTCTCGGGAAATTGAATACTGAATCTGCTCAGGTTGGTCACCTGTTGATCTACATCAACTGTCGAGAAATCGGGATTTACAGTAAGGTCCATATTAAATTTGCTGCCAACCGGGATTTTTGCTCCCAACCCAACTTCAACATCCCCGTTGAACGACGATTCGTTGGTATAATCTCGACTGCCCGAGGTTAGTATCGAAGGCTGAAGAATCACACGTTGGTTTTTGTCAGGTAGTGGATCATTCAACTGCATAGTTCCTAAATGGCCCAAATCAATTCCCGGAAATCCTTGCGGCACGTGCGACCACGTTGAGTACTCGTTGCGTTGCATATCGTTGCGAACGAAATTGATCCCCCATTCTTCTTTGGTTGGATCAAAATTAATCGATTTGAACGGAATGGCAATTTCGGCTATCCAGTAATCATCATGAACGGTAACAGCGCTATGCCAAATGTTATCCCAATTCATGTCAGGACGCGTATTCGAATTTTCCAGGCTTACCATTCCATCCATCATTGCGCCGGCGGCATTTACACCAAATAGAAATCCGTTCGTTTTTTGGTTATACGGATCCAACACCACACTAAAGCCATCGCTATTCCAGAAATAGCCCGGATTATCGCGCTTAAGAGTTGCAACTACCAAATCTTCTCGTTTTTGATAATTGATGGCAGCCACGTATAAATGTTCATCATCGTACGTCACCCATGCTTTTGTTTGATTTACTGCATAGCCTTCGTCACGCGGCCATTTATTTAAAAACTCACTGGTTGTAGTTGCGTTTAGCCAGGCAGCTTCGTCCATTTTCCCATCAATCTTGATCTGATCTGTTATTTTAGATATTCCAAGGTTAAAATCGGTGAGTATGGGCTGTTCCTGAGCTTTAAGCGGGCGAAACATCAACACAAAAAGAAGTAAGAAAAAAGTGCGCATAGCAGTAGGGTTGGTTGGTTTTTGCCCTAGATAGCTTGCTGAATACTTATTTATTTAGACCTTCGATAAACACCCTCACTTTTAAGACGATAATTGATTTCACATAGCTTAAAGCCATTTGCAGTGCCGGGATGCGCATTAGCAGAAGGTTTCGTGCCGTATGCAGAATGTTAGCTCCATGAATATGTTCGAGCCTCACAATCTAGTATTTTAGCCAATTATGGTTCGGATATTACAGAAATATGAGAGTACTCCGCAGCGCATTGCTTGGCACGCTTTGTTTTGGGTGAGTTATGCGGCTACGTATGTACTCATTTATGGAAGCTTCAGCGACAGTTATCTACAGGAATTTCGCTGGATGATTACTTCCTTACCCACAAAAATGATGGTGGTGTACTTTACGCTGTATTACATTATTCCGAGGTTTTTTCTTGATAAGAAATACGTTGCCGCAACATTGATATCCATTGGCTCAATGCTGCTGATTTCTGTGCTACAACGGGTAATTGATATGGAAGTTTACTACCCATTATTCAATCCTCGTGGTCTTGGCGATACTTATTTTTATCTACCGAAAATCCTCAAAATCGCTTTAGGGATCTATCCGGTGGTAGCACTCGCATCCTTTATAAAAATCACCAAACATTTTTACAACGAGGAGAAGAAATCCAAAGAATACCAGCAACAAAAACTGGTCGCCGAGCTAAATTTTTTGAAGGGGCAGGTACATCCACATTTTCTGTTTAACACGCTGAATAATTTGTATGCCTTAACGCTTAAAAAGTCGGATGCCTCGCCCGAAGTTGTTTTAAAGCTGTCCGATTTACTCAGTTTTATGTTGTATGAATGTAACTCGCCCACGGTGCCGCTTAGTAAAGAATTAAAGCTGATCGAAGACTACATTTCATTAGAGAAAATCCGTTACGATGACCGACTTCGTACCACTTATGAGGTTGAAGG
Source organism: Balneolaceae bacterium (assembly GCA_965228545.1). GTDB lineage: Bacteria > Bacteroidota > Rhodothermia > Balneolales > Balneolaceae > HXMU1420-13. The sequence continues at coordinate 2,176,234 of OZ245822.1, read as the reverse complement.
AGATATCTCATCCGGACAAATCCCGCCAATGCTGTTGCTTCCTTTTGTTGAAAACGCTTTTAAACATGGCACCAGCGATTCGCTCGATAACGTATGGGTAGAAATTCACGTTGCATTGCGAAACAACGAGTTACACTTGTCCGTTATGAACAGCAATGGATTTGAAAAGCAACACACTCCGGAATTTGAGTATCAACAGGGTATTGGCTTGAAGAATGTAACACGCAGACTGGAACTACTCTATGGCAATCATTTCGATTTGGCGATTAGTGATACTGACGAGATGTATTCGGTTCAACTTACGCTTCAAATCGATAAACTGGAACGCCCAAACTTCCCTCAGGCATGATCTTAAACTGCTTTATCATAGATGATGAGCCGCTAGCCATTGAGGTAATAGAAAATCATATTTCTAAAATTGACTCACTTGAAATTGCAGGAACTTTCCAGAATGCGGTTAAAGCATTTCAGGCACTTAGAGAAACTCAGGTTGATGTGCTTTTTTTGGATATTCAGATGCCCCGACTTACAGGCATCGAATTCTTACGCACTTTAAAAAACCCGCCTAAAGTCATTTTTACCACTGCGTACAGAGAATATGCGCTGGAAGGGTTCGAGCTCGACGTGGTTGATTATTTACTGAAACCTATTTCCTTTGATCGCTTCTTAAAAGCTGTGGACAAGTTGTATGATAATGTTCCAAGCTCAACCACGGTAGAAGTTGCTGCGGCACATCCATCGCCCAGATATGTGTTTGTTACTTCTGAGAAGAAGAACATTAAAATTTGCTTGGATGAGATTGAGTACGTTGAAAGCAAACGCGATTATATTTTGATCAAAACTTCGAATAAAGAAGTTTTAACCCATCAAACCATTACTTATATGAACGAACATTTGCCGGATGAATGCTTTTTGAGAGTGCATCGCTCGTTCATCATCAATCTTAAAAAACTGGATAGCTGGAACAGTCATGAGGTGGAAATATCCGGCGAAACAATACCCATTGGGCGCACCTACAAACGAGAAGCTCTAGATGTGCTGTCTGCTAATTCTGAAGTGCTTTAATTTCCACTTCCATCCAAAAATAAAGCTCTTCTTTTTGTACATTCCCTAGTTAGCAAAAGCGATCGCACCGAATGTCTGATACCTACCGAGCTCTTACCCGAAAATACCGCCCAAACTCATTTGAGGATATTGTCTCACAAGATCATGTGAGCAATACATTATTAAACGCCATCAAGCAAAACCGTCTTTCGCATGCCTACATGTTCTGCGGTCCGCGTGGTGTTGGAAAAACTACAATGGCTCGTGTTTTAGCTCGGGTAATAAATCAAATTGATGCTAATGTTGATGGCGAGTCGCTGAACCAAACGCTCAACATCATCGAAATGGATGCGGCCTCTAATAATAAGGTTGAAGATGTACATCATCTGCGTGAAAGTGTTCGAATTCCACCTCAAAATGGGCGCTACAAAGTGTTTATAGTGGATGAGGTGCACATGCTCTCGAAAGCAGCCTTTAATGCGTTGCTTAAAACACTTGAAGAACCACCGGAACACGCGATTTTCATTTTTGCCACCACCGAACCGCACAAAGTACTCCCAACAATTTTATCTAGGGTTCAGCGATTTGATTTTAAGCGTATTTCGGTAGATGAAATAGTCTCACGATTACAAAAAATCGCACAAGACGAGCACATTCAGATTGATGTAGAATCGTTGCATGTAATTGCCAAAAAAGCTGACGGAGCCCTGCGTGATGCTTTGGGTTTAATGGATCAGGCCATTGCTTTTTGCGGAGATCAGATCACCCATAATGAATTATTGCAAGCGCTAAACGTTGTGGGCACAGAGCGTTTGTTCGAGTTTATGCAGTGTGTAAAAGCAAAAGATGCCGATGCCGGGTTGCAGCTCATCAACACTTTACTGCAAGAAGGCTACGATATACAGGAATTTTTGATCGGACTTACCGAGCATCTTCGAAATTTGTACATCGCACATCACAGCCCGCAATTATATCTGGTTGAAGCTTCGGAGGACACTAAAGCTCGCTATAAAGAGGCCGCAAAGGATTTCGGCAGAGATGATTTGATGCGAATGATGCACATGATCAGCGAAGCGCAAATCAAGCTGAAAGATGCTAATCAGCCTCGCATTCAATTTGAGATTACCTTGCTGAAACTCATCCACATGGAGAAGAGTGAAAACCTGGCGAAACTTCTGGCAGAATTGGAAGAGGTAAAAAAAAACTTTAGGAATCAGGGATTAGCCCCCCGTCAAGCTCGGGAAACAAAGGAAGGTACAGAGTTACAAAGTGACAAAGTTCCAGAGGTGCAGAGTGGGGAAGGTACTGAGTTACAGAGTGACAGAGTTCCAGAGCAAATCGAACCTTCTATTGAACCTTCTATTGAACCTGTAAGTGAAGTTAAAAAAGTTCTACCTCCAAAGGTCGAGCAACCGAAAACCTCACCGCCTAAACCCGACCCAATTATGGCTGAGTTTGATATGGGAACTCCGGCTTTGGTAACGGAGGTAACGCATCAGGCGCAGAAAATACACCTGAGTAGTAACGGAAATAATATGGTTACTGCAGAAGTTACAACAGAGCAAGTACAGGAATTCAATCGAAATCAGGATAAGAAATTAACTTTTGAAGAAGTTCGGGCAGCCTGGCCAACTTTTCTGGAAACTCTTTCAACGCGTGTTCCAAAGATTCTGGAATTGCAGGTTCAGCGTGTAAAGCCAACCGAACTTAAAGGAATGGAGCTAACTCTTGAATGTGACAACCCGCTGTCTCAACGAATGCTGAAAGAGCAGGAAATGGAATTAACCCCCATTTTGAAGGAACAGATTGGGTGCCGACTACGTTTTAATCCTGTGGTGGTTCAAGGCAATCAGAGCAAACAAAAAGCGAGTAACCCTTACGAACGATTCAAAGAAATTCAGGAAAAAGATCCCATTTTACGTGAATTGGTTGAGCGTTTTGGGGCAGAATTAGAATATTAAACACAAGGACACATTATGGATTTCAATATGGCCGATATGTTCGGCAAAATTCAGGAAATGCAAAGCAAAGTTAAAGAAACCCAAGATCAACTTGGTGATATCGAAGTGGTGGCAGAAGCTGGCGGTGGAATGGTAAAAGTTAAAGCGAATGGGCTTCGAAAAGTGCTTTCCATCACGTTCGACAAAGACGTTGTAGATCCCAACGACAAAGAAATGCTGGAAGACTTAGTGGTAGCCGGTGTAAACAAAGCCATGGAGTTGGCCGAGCAGGAAGCACAGAAAAAAATGCAGGAAGCCTACAAAGGAATGATGCCCGGCGGCATGCCCGGTATGGACCTCTCTAAGTTTGGACTTTAATTAAATTCTAAATGTTAAGTGTTGAATGTTAAAGGATAACTTCACTTAACATTTAGCATTTAACCTTTAACATTCTAATGCAGCTTACCTCAGAATATTTAGAACGGGCGATTGAACAGTTGTCCAAATTACCCGGAACGGGACGAAAATCGGCACAACGGATTGCTATTCATTTACTCAAACAAAACGATGAGTACGCCCTAAAGCTTGCGAACGCTATAATTGATCTGAAACAAAAAGTAATTCGATGCTCCACCTGTGGCAATGTTTCGGATGCCGATCCTTGCAATATTTGCGACAACCCAAAGCGAGAAAATGGACAGATTTGTGTGGTCGAAGAATTTAATGATGTCTACATCATCGAAAAAACCAACGAGTTTCGCGGGCGATATCATGTACTAGGCGGGGTTATCTCCCCAATGGATAATATCGGGCCGGATCAGCTGAAAATTCAGGATCTATTGAAACGAGTCGGCGGAAATGAGCATGTTAATGAAGTGATACTGGCACTAAATCCTGATGCAGAAGGGGAAGCAACTTCTTATTACATCAACAAGCTACTAACACCATACGAAGTAAAAGTTACCCGAATTGCTTACGGTATACCGATGGGCACTGAGCTCGAATTTATCGACGAAGCCACACTTAGCAGAGCATTTACCAGCCGAAGTGCGTTTTAGAGAAAAACAATCTCTTATTAAAATTCTAGAAAGAAATCCTCATATCCTCCGTGACTTCTGTGGTTAACATAGCATTCGTAAATAAAGTTTAAGTACATCAGTTTAAAGTATTAAAAACCTTATTTTAGCAAAAACCTGAATCAAGCCGCTCATTGTTCTGCGGTACTAAAGTCTTGAAAATGAAAAAACTGTTCTTATTTCTTATCGCCGGGATGCTTTCGGTAGCAGTTACTGCACAGCAACATGGCTATTGGCAACAACACGTTGATTACACCATGGAAATTGATGTGGATGTAGAAACGCATCGCTTTACAGGTACCCAAAAACTGGTGTACACCAATAATTCTCCGGATGTACTTGATCGGGTATACTATCATTTATATTTCAATGCCTTTCAGCCGGGCAGTATGATGGATGTTCGCTCAAGAACGATTCAAGACCCGGATGGACGAGTTCGTGATCGCATTTTGTATTTGGAGGAAGACGACATCGGCTATCATAACATTTTATCCCTTAAGCAAGATGGGCGAGTTGTAGAGTTTAATGTAGAAGGAACCATTCTTGTGGTTGAACTCAACAAACCGATCCAACCGGGTAAAAAAACAACTTTCGAGATGGAATTTGAAAGTCAGGTACCGGAGCAAGTTCGTCGGTCCGGAAAGCAAAATGCTGAAGGCGTGGAATTTTCGATGAGTCAGTGGTATCCAAAATTAGCGGAATATGATTACCGTGGATGGCATCCAAATCCATACATAGGTCGTGAATTTCACGGGGTATTTGGCGAGTTTGATGTTAAAATCACTATCGATAAAGACTACGTGCTAGGAGCAACCGGAATCCTTCAAAACCCAAATGAAGTTGGGCATGGTTATCAGGATGAAGGGAAAGAAGTTAGATATCGTGGCGACAAAATTACCTATCACTTTAAAGCAGAAAATGTACTCGATTTTTTCTGGGGCGCCGATCCTGATTTTGTTCACACACAGGCGCAAGTACCGAATGGACCAAAACTCCACTTTTTCTATCAAGCCGATCAAATTAGTGTACAGGCAAGCGATGAAGAAAACGCTCAGTACTTACAGTATTGGGAGCAATTACCCGACTTTTTAGTTCGTGCGTTTGAATATGCCAACGAACACTTTGGCGAGTATCCTTATCCTCAATACACAACTATTCAGGGTGGTGATGGCGGCATGGAATACCCAATGGGTACGCTTATCACCGGTGCACGTTCGTTAGGTAGTTTAGTTGGTGTAAGTGTGCATGAAATGTATCACAGCTGGTATCAGAACGTAATTGCAACCAACGAAGCGCTTTACGAATGGATTGATGAAGGTTTTACCAGCTACGCCTCAGCAGAAACTATGGATCACCTCTTCAATCGCGGGGCAGAATTTCCTTATTCCGGTTCTTACCGAGGTTATTACAGTTTAGTAGAATCCGGTCTGGAAGAGCCGATGAGTACTCATGCTGATCATTACAATACAAATTTTGCGTATGGTCGAGCTGCGTACAGTAAAGGTGCCGTTTATCTTGGTCAACTTGATTATATCATGGGGCACGAAACATTTCGTCGTGCTATAAAAGAGTTTCATAACCTGTGGAAACTGAAGCATCCAACCGATTTGGATTTCATCCGTTTGATGGAGAGGGAATCTGGAATGGTATTAGATTGGTACCACGAATATTTTGTAAACACTACCAAAACCATCGACTATGGGATAAAAGCTGTAGCCGGTGATGGAGCAATGACAAATGTAGAACTCGAACGTGTAGAACTGATGCCGATGCCGCTCGATGTGTATGTGGAATATACCGATGGATCTACTGAGATTTTCTACATTCCAATGCGATTGATGCGAGGTGAAAAGCCTGCCGAAAATGATTTGAAGAGAACAATTCTTGAAGATTGGCCATGGGTAAACCCAACGTATACTTTCCAAATTCCTTCTGATATTCGTTCTATTGCTAACATTACCATTGATAAGAGTCAGCGATTGGCCGACATCAACCAAGACAACAACATGTTTGATGTTCAGAAAATGTTCGACTAGCCACTTTTTTTAAATACCGTGAGGCACAAAGCTAGCATGCTTTGTGCCTTTTTTTATGAATAAACACCAACACATTTAATGTCAAAAAAAGACTACGCTTCCTTAGCTATGGAAGCTCACAGAAAACATAGAGGTAAAATTTCGGTTGAACCGAAGTTTGAATTAAATACAAAAGACGATTTAAGCATCGCGTACACTCCGGGGGTAGCAGAACCCTGTAAGGTAATTGCTGAAGATACTTCAGAAGCTTACAATCTAACGGCAAAAGGTAATTTAGTAGCTGTTGTAAGCGATGGATCTGCCGTTTTGGGATTGGGAAATATCGGCCCGGAAGCTAGCTTACCGGTAATGGAAGGAAAGGCCGTACTGTTTAAAAAGTTCGGCAAAGTGGATGCTGTACCTATCGTTTTGGATACACAAGACACGGAAGAAATTATACGAGCTGTTGAACTGATTGCACCAACTTTTGGTGGTATCAATTTAGAAGATATATCAGCTCCACGATGCTTTTACATCGAACGGCGATTAAAGGAAAAACTTGATATTCCTGTATTTCATGATGATCAGCACGGTACCGCAATCGTTACGTTGGCCGGTATGATTAACGCTTGCCGAATAACCGGACGTGAGCTTAAAAATCTTAGTGTTGTGATAAACGGCGCCGGTGCTGCCGGTGTTTCAATTGCCTACTTGTTGTTCGAGGCCGGAGTGGAAGAAGTAATGATGTGCGATAGCAAAGGCATCATTCACAAAAACCGCGATGACTTAAACTCAGTGAAAGAAGAAATCTCCAAAATCACGAATAAAAACAATCGAAGTGGTGGTTTAGCTGATGCTGTTAAAGATGCCGATGTATTTATTGGCGTTTCTGCACCGGGTGTGCTTACCAAAGAAATGGTGAACACCATGCAGGATGAGCCGATTATTTTTGCAATGGCAAATCCAACTCCCGAAATAATGCCCGATGAAGCAAAAGAAGCAGGTGCGCGAGTTGTGGCTACCGGTCGCTCTGATTTTCCAAATCAGATTAACAATGTACTTGCATTTCCCGGATTATTCCGAGGTGCTTTGGATGCAAGAATCTCAAATCTAACAACTAGCATGTTCATTAAAGCGGCAGAAGCTATTGCAAATTGTGTGGAAGAACCGGATGAAGAGCACATTATTCCAAGTCCGTTTGATGAGCGAGTTCCTGAAGTGGTTGCCGAAGCAATTCGTAGCCTAAAACAGTAGAATTGCTTGCACGTAAGGGCGTATCGGGATACGCCCTTACGCACCAACGCAAACTAAAACAAACTCGTCTGCTCTTCGTCTCGTTTTTGAGCTTGTTCTATACTTGGTGGATGCTGCGGTAACGGCTCATCTGAAAGCATTTCCGGCAAGAAACGTTTTTCGTACATCCTGCGAGCAATGCCGTGCAGTGCTTTCTCCCCACGGGGAGTGATGCGCAAGAAACCGCTATCATCTTCGGTTAGAAAACCAAACGTTCTGAGATCATTTACCACCAAATAGGCCAACTTTTCAGTAACTCCGGCGTTTCTCTCAACCACCTCACGATGAGGTACATCCTCTTCTGCCATGTATACTTGCCCAAGCACATTCAGCTCAATATTCGTTAGTGGATACCCTTCACTGCCTTTGGTTAACAGTAAATCCCAGGTGGATTGAGAAAAATATAAACCGAACCACCATTTTGCTTCTTTCAACAACTCCTGAGAATAAGCACAGGCAAAATATTGGCCCGGTGGAGCTTTTCTTGGCTCACCACGACTCCGAAACATATTCACCATAGTAGCTAAGTCTAGCTCGTAGATATTCGGCGGATACTTAAAATGGAAGTCGCTTCGCTTATGCATGTGTTGATGAATTAAAAAATTCAGACCTCAGACAAAATACTTCCTAGAAATGAGCCAAACAACCTAGCCTTTTTCGGCAATCAGTTGTACAGCTTCGTCCAGTGTATACTTTTCCGGATCGATACCTTTAGGCAAGCCAATATTTTTCTTACCATGCTTGATGTACGGTCCATATCTACCATCCATCACCTTAATGGCTTGCTCAGTTTCCGGATGTTTTCCTAGATCCTTCAACTCCGAACTTTTTCGGGGAGCCGATTTCATGGCAAGTAGCTCTATCGCTCGGTCTAGCTCAATAGACAGTACATCGTCTCCTTTCGGGATTGATTTAAACTTACCGTCGTGCACCACAAACGGACCAAATCGGCCAACACCTGCTTTAACCACTTTCCCATCACTTGGATGTTCGCCTAATGTTCTTGGCAGTTGTAACAGTTTTAAAGCGAGATCAAAATCCACATCCTCCGGCGACATTCCTTTTAATAAGGAAACACGCTTTGGCTTTTTATTTTCTTCAGATACTTCACCTAACTGTACATACGGTCCATATCTACCACTCAACAAAAATACCGGCAATCCTTCTTCGGGATGAATTCCCAGTGGCTTATCCTGCTCTTCCGAAAGCTTTATCAATTCCTCTAGTTTTTCGGGAGTGATGTCGCTCGGGTCCATATCCTGAGGTAAGGAAGTTGAAACCTCCTCATCGCCTTTTTTCATTTTCGCATACGGCCCGAAACGGCCAACAGCTACACTAATTCCTTCGAGACCATCAAGTGGTAAATCAAGCAATTTTGCTTTCTGAGGATCAATTTTATCCTCTTGTCGCTCTACTTTGGCTTTTAATCCGTTTTCACCTTTGTAGTAGTCATCCAGATATTTAACCGGGTCTTCTGTGCCATTAGCAACGCCATCCAGTTTGTCTTCCAGATTGGATGTAAACTCGCTATCCACTAAATCAGGAAAGTGTTCTTCCAGCAATGCGGTTACAGCAAAAGCAGTGAACGTCGGCACAAGCGCCTTGCCCTCGGCCCTACAGTAATTTCGAGACTGAATGGTTGAGATAACCGCTGCGTACGTTGATGGACGACCAACGCCACTTTGCTCGAGTGCTTTTACCAAGGTTGCTTCGGTATATCGAGCCGGTGGTTTTGTTTCGTGCGAACTGAATTGCAGATCTTGTAAATCAGCCCCATCTCCTTTGGCCATAGCAGGTAGGAATTTTTCCTGATTCTCAAGAGCAGCATCCGTGTCGTCGCTTCCCTCAACATAGGCTCGGAAAAAACCGGGGAATAAAATCTTTTTACCACTTGCTTTAAAATCTGCGGAAGTGCCTTTGTTTTTAGCGGTGATGATAACGTTGGTAAACTCAAGCTCCGCCTCGGCCATTTGTGTGGCTATGGTTCGCTTCCAAATCAGATCGTACAACTTAAATTCTCGATCTTTTAACCCGGATTTTTCCGGAGTAATAAACTTTGAACCGGAAGGGCGAATGGCCTCATGAGCTTCCTGCGCCGATTTCCCTTTGGTGTTATAATTTCGAACCCGTTCGAACAAATAATCTTCGCCATACATTTGAACAATGCCATCTCGAGCGGCATCGATGGCCTGGCCGGATAAGCGGGTAGAGTCGGTTCTCATGTACGTGATAAAACCTTTTTCGTACAATTTCTGCGCTACACTCATGGTATCGCGGGCACTCATTCCGAATTTTCGATTCGCTTCCTGCTGTAATGTTGAGGTAATAAACGGTGGCGCAGGATTTCTTTTCTGTGTATTCACTTCGACACTGCTAACCGACCAATTTGCCTGCTTCAAATCTTTAACCAGCGAATCTGCCGCTTCTTCATCCAAAAGTACTACGGAATCAGGTTTTTTCAGCTTGCCGGTATTTTCATCAAAGTCTTTGCCGCTTGCAATTCGCTTTCCATTTACATGGCTTAAATCAGCCTTAAACTCATCGTTTTCGCCCGTTTTTTGTAATACCGCTTGTAAATCGTAGTAGGTACCGCTTTTGAACTTCATGCGCTCTCGTTCGCGTTCTACCAAAAATTCTACCGCAACCGATTGTACACGTCCCGCCGAAAGACCGGGCGATATTTTTTTCCAAAGTAATGGCGAAACCGTGTAACCTGCCAAACGATCCAGAATTCGGCGCGTTTCTTGGGCATATACCAGATTCATATCGATGTCGCGGATATTTTTCAACGCATTTTGAACGGCTTCTTTGGTAATCTCGCGGAACACCATGCGTTTCACCGGCACTTTTGGTTTTAGAACCTCGAGTAAGTGCCAAGCAATTGCCTCCCCTTCGCGATCCTCATCCGTTGCAAGAATCAACTCATCGGCTTCTTTAAGCTTCTTTTTTAATCGGGAAACGATCTTCTTTTTATCTGGTGGGGTAACATAAATCGCGTAATATCGATCATCAGGATTGATCCCCAACGTCGCCCAGGATTCCTTTTTATACTTAGCCGGGATGTTCTTTGCAGATGCAGGTAAGTCTCGTATATGTCCCATCGACGAATCTACCTCATACCCTTTTGGCAGGTACTTACTGATGGTTTTAGTCTTTGTGGGAGACTCTACAATAACAAGACTTTTCATGTGCAAACAGGTTTATTTGAGTGAGCCGATTAACTCTTTCAGTTCCTCAGCGTGCGCTTTCGCATTAATTTTTTCGATAACCGCCAAAATAGTACCATCTGTATCAATAACAAAGGCAGAACGTGACGGACCTTCGTAAGTTTTTCCATACATCTTCTTCTCTACCACAGAATCGGTAGCATGTGAGAATTTATATTCAGGGTCCGACGCTATCAAATAGCTGATGTCGTGCTTCGCAATATAGCGTTTATGCGAGCCGCATGTGTCTTTGCTGATTGTCATTAAATTGTATCCGGCATCATCAAACCAATCAGCGTGCTCTGCCAACGACACATTTTGCTTATCGCAGCTGGAGGTGTTGTTCTTCATGTACACCGAAACGATGGTCGGTCTATTTAAAATCTCGCTAAATTTTATGGTTTTCTCTTCTTCACCCTGAACAACATCCAAAGTGAAATCGGTATTCATTTTTGCGCCGGTCTCAATCATAGTCTTTTATTTTTGTTGTTGATTTGTGCTCTATCGGAAAGTTACAGGAGTTTGCAATAAAGCACATCTTGTTGGCCTTGGAATGAATGGAATCGACTTTAGAAATCATTCGTTCCTCTTTTACATGAACCGTGAGATGCAGCCTAACTCGCACAAATTTTCCACTTCCATCGCTGTTTTCCTCCATAATTCCCGTTGCACGGTCTTCATATTCAAGAACCACTACGCCTTCTGCAGAACACAAATGCAAAAACCATAACATGTGGCAGGATGAGAGCGATGACAAGAATAATTCTTCCGGATTATGAAGATCCGGATCACCTCTAAATGCAGGATCTGAGGAAGCATGTATAAGTGGCTTGGAACCCATCTTTATTTCATGATTTCTTGAATAAGCTAGATACCCCGAGGTTCCTGTTCCTTGGTTTCCAGTCCAAACGATGTTTGTAGAATAATGATGTTGTTTTGGCACGGAATGATTTTTTAGATCTGGGTATGATAACCCGTGATTAATTTTCTCTAGTCATTCCAATATCTAAAACTCAAAAGATTTTGTGAAGCACTAGAATTTTTGCTGAAACTGAGTTACACTATATACAACAAATCCAATATTTATGAGTCCCGACAAAAGAGTTTTCGAACTGATGCATCAATTTGGTGGCGATTCTAAAAAGTGTCGCCCGGTTCACTTTTATTTTTACTTTCCGGATGAAACCGCTGCGATAAGAATGTCGGAACAGCTAGAGGCTATGCGTTTTGAAACCGAAGTACGAACAGCCGCGATCGGCGAGAAATGGCTTTGTTTTGCAACCCGTAACATGGTACCCGATTCTGATATCATCGAAGGCTTACGCGCCATTTTCACCAATATGTGCTCAAAACTTGGCGGGGAATATGATGGCTGGGAAACCGAACTGATTCTGTAATATGAAAGATTTGGCTAATTACACCTTTACTGAATTGTACGATATGCTCCATCATGTGAATGAGTATAAGTATCCGGAAAAGATTCAGGCTTTGAAGGAAGAAATCGAGCGCCGAAAAGTAACCGGCGAAGTGCCCGAGCAATTGGTACCAAAACCCGATTGGAGCGTGTTTAGGATTGGAAAAAGGAAGAAAATTACTTCAATGTAATTTTATCACAAATACTTTATCACTCTGTTTTTAATCAACGAAGCTGATCTACGTTAACTTTGATCAGTATAGTTTAGCGTAGTTGATAACTAAGTAACTCTGCAACTCTGTTCCTTTTACTTATAAATCAACAAATACTTAGCCACCGCAGCTACAACCAGCGAGTGATCGATCTGACCTGTTTTTACTAAATCAAGAAAATCGGATAGTGGAATTACATGTACATGTATGCGTTCGTTGCCGTCTAATTTTTGCTCACTTATTTTGATGCACCCCTTCGCTAAATAGGTATGCGTGTGATTGGTTTGCATGGCGGGATTTGAACTCACTTTACCCAGTGCAATCCATTCTTTTGCTGAAAACCCGGTTTCTTCCAGTAATTCTCTCTTCGATGATTCCAACGGCGATTCGCCGGGATCACAAACACCACCGGGCAACTCAAGCGTAGGCACTTCGGTTCCATATCTATATTGTTCAACTAACACGATTTCGTTTTGGGGAGTTAGTGCAATTACGTTAATCCAATCAGGCGCATCAAGAATCGAGAAGGTCGCTGCATGATTTTCCGACTCAATCCGCATATCGCGCTTTAACACCTTGAAGATATTCGTCGTATATTCCACGCGTTCATCCGTGGTAATCCACGGCTCAATAGTAAACCTGATAGTTTTAGTACTCATATGCCCGATTCGATGCGTTTAAATCATTCCGATTTCACTTCTGAAAAACAGATTGCCGAAGCTACGGAAAAAGCCTGCGATTTGATGGAAGAAATGTATGAACAGGGAATGTATCCGCGCATGATTGTCCATCGCGAATTTTCGGATCACAACCCAACCATTAAGGGCGAATTGGCGCAACCTCAGGCATTTAGATGGTATTTATTGCGCGAGATGTCGCGTTTGCTTAAGAAAAATGCGGATATCGAAATCATCGCTAAAAGAAAGCGAATGGCACTAAATGATCCGGATTTACTGGATCATACGGATGAAGAAGAGTGGGATTTCACCAAAAAGAAGATGTTTTTATTTAGTCCCGAGCGTACCGATATTTCGCTGGATCGACTGAATCACTACACGGGCACTAATCCAGAAGATTTTCAACGGTACATTTTGTTCACCAACTACTCGATGCATGTTGAGGTGTTTCTGGAGCTCTATCCTGATTGCGTAAAACCGGCTCGTGATGGTGTACAAATGCCGGCGTATCATCACAAACTTCCCGATAATAAAGGACTCACACTAATTAATATTGGAGTAGGACCCTCGAACGCAAAAACCATTACCGATCATGTGTGCGTGCTTCGTCCGGATGCCATGATAATGGTTGGTCATTGCGGTGGACTACGAAATCACCAGGAAATTGGGGATTTTGTACTAGCCAGTTCTTATTTCCGCGACGACAAAGTACTAGATGAATTGTTCCCCATAGGCAATCCTGTAATTCCGAATTATTTACTCAATCAATTTCTAAAAGAAGTGCTCGACTCGCACAATTTAACGCACCGAATTGGCACCGTATTTACCACCGGAAACCGCAACTGGGAGTTTTCGGCCAAAGATACCGTGCAAAAAATTCATCAATCCAGAAGCTTGGCTATTGATATGGAATCGAGTACAGTAGCTACTAATGGTTTTCGTTATCGGGTACCGCACGCTACGCTGCTTTGTGTAAGCGATAAGCCGCTGCATGGTAAGCCAAAGCTATCAGGTGCGGCTCAATCATTCTATCAAAATTCGAAAGAAATGCATCTGAAATTGGTGATCGAAGCCATTGATAAGATCAAAACGATGTATCCAAACGGACTACCGAATTCCAGCATCCGTGCTTTCAATGAGCCGTTGATGGGAAGTGGAGAGTGAGCAATAATCAATATTCAACACGCAATATGCAGTGTTCAAGTTTAAGTAAAAACTAAAGTCATTCCCGCGTAGGCGGGAATCTTAAGTTTGCAACTGTATAGTTTTAGTAAACTTCACATTTTTCAAGTAGAGTACTAAAATGGGTTTTGTATTTCGCATACTATTTATTGTTTATCAATAAATAATTATTGCTTTTCGGGATTTAATTGATTTCATTTGGTTCGTCAATTAACGAATCATTTGAAGTCATGGAGTTAAAAAACGACTGGTCGCTGGCGCACTTTCTGTATTACATTACATGGTTTGGGGCAATTACATCGGTTGTAGCAATTTTAGTTGTACTGTTATTGTATTACCAAAGCGCCGAGGATGCTCTGTTGGTTTTTCCTCAAATTGATCCTTTGGTAGAGCTAAGTGATCTTGTAATTGATGATGAGCAATTAGTTAGTGAGACTGGGCATTACTTAATGCCTCTAAAAATGTATGTAAATGTGGGATATGCTTCGTTTGATGAAGATTTATCAGCATCCAACCTGTACATTCTTTTGCTTCGAATATCGAAATTTAGTTGTCTTTTAGGGTTTCTATTATTGTTATCCCAGATATTGAAAAGTGTGATTGATGAGCAACCTTTTGTGAACCTGAATTCTGTTCGCTTATTATGGATGGGTGGAATTTTGATAGGTTATTCAGTGATTGATTCCATTCTTGGCTTCTCAATTGCTTCTTCCTTAAACGATATCAATTTCCAATCAGGTATTCACTTCAAGCCTATCTTTAATTTAGATCAATACATTTATCTAGGGCTTATTCTTTTCGTTTTAGGATACGTGTTCAAAGAAGCCACCCGCATCCACGAAGAACAAAAATTAACGGTGTAAAGCATTGAGTACTTCAAAAATCCTTACAACTTCTAAATCATTGTATTATTTGTTTTTGGTTAACTCTATAATTTTTGGGTTTGCCATTCTCATTTATATTGGAGGCTTTATGTATCCACTGATATCCTCTGGAAATGATACTTGGCCATTTACCTTTGATACAATTCCTATTTTGCTGAGTAATAATGATGTAAATGAAATTGAATATGGCCCCTTTTCTATAGAGGTTGAATATATTATCGCAGACGTCGTTATTAGTGGGAACACTTATTCTAATATTAATACCTATCTCATCCTGTTTCTCATTCAATTAATAGAGCTTTCTGTTTATTGTTTTTGCTCTTTTTTTGCTAGTAAGTTGTTTAAAAATTTATCACAAGAATTTTATTTCGTACCTATAAACTCTGCGTTACTAAATAAAATTGGATGGATTTTAATTGTATCATCCATCTTATTTGTAGGCATCTCATTTTTACCGGGTGAATTTCTATTCGGTAATACTTCTTATAAAGGGTTTTATATCGAAAGTCTTGAGTTTCTAAATAAAGTAAATGTAACCGCCGGAATTAGTTGTCTCATCTTTGCATCTATTTTAAAATTGGGCAACAAAATATATGAAGAACAAAAACTTACGGTGTAATCATGAGTGGTTTTTACAACAAAATGGTAGTTCAAATAAGTTATTGGCTTGTCTCTTTAGTTTGGTTTTCTACAATCATAGCTCTTGTTTCAGTTCCTATCTTTTCATTTTTAGTAGTGAAAAGCGAGCTAGGTTTTCTGAATCCAACGCTTAGCTTCCCAATAGATACAGAGGTTATTCTTTTTACACCTGAACAGTCTTCAAGCTTTATTGAAGTGAGTTCTTCCATTGCCTCTGCAGATTTAAAATATGTAGCTGATAATTATCCTAAAGCGTTTTTTAAGATTATTACCCTTTCGATGATTGTAATGCTTATTACCCTTTACGGAATAACTTTGCTTAGGTCGATACTATCAAATCTCCGAAAAAACATAATTTTTGATAACTCTAATACACTAGCCATTAAGCGAATTGCTATCGCCATTGTGGCGCTAAGCCCAATGGAGTGGATCTACAGAATCATACTCGAAGGTCCATTTTCAGCATATTTGAAAGAACATCAAGTTACTATCAATATAGGTTCTGCTGATTTCGGATTTCTAACCATTGGCTTTTTGATTTTCACACTTGGTTTAATTTTCGAAAGAGGACATCAACTCTACGAAGAACAAAAATTAACGGTTTAGCAGATGCCCGTGATTGTAAACTTGGATGTAATGCTGGCGAAACGAAAGATGAGCCTTACCGAGCTTTCCGAGAAAGTAGGAGTTACCATGAGCAATCTTTCCATCCTCAAAACCGGCAAGGCCAAAGCCATTCGCTTTTCTACCCTCGAAGCCATTTGCGAAGTGCTCGATTGCCAACCCGGCGATATTCTGGAATATCGGGAGCAGTAAGCAATATTCAACATAGAACATTCAACATTCAAAGAATTTGTTCACTGCTTATTGAGTGTTGAATATTGAATATTGAATATTGAAAATAGTTTGTAAGGAGTTGCTTTGTAATCGATCTAACATGTAAAAAACATGTGTATTATGATTACAAAAACCGAATCCTTTTCTCACGAAGACTTCTACAATCGAACCGTTAAAGAGATGCTGCCTGATGAGCAGCCTCGAGAAAAACTGCTGAACTATGGCGCAGGCTCTCTCTCAGATGCTGAGCTATTAGCCATTTTATTGCGCACCGGAACCCAAAAAATGAATGTGGTGGAGACATCCAGAGCATTGCTTTCTCATTTTGGAGGTTTGCATAAGCTAGTAAAGCGAGAATGGAAAGAATTGGGAGTAATTCCGGGTATCGCCAAAGTAAAAGCCATTACGCTGGAAGCAGCCTTCGAGCTAGCTCGTCGAATTCAGGTTGCCGGACTTGGTGAGGAAATTCAGCTCACCTCGCCTGAAACAGTGAGCGCTTTTTTTGGGCCAAAACTTCGTCATTTAAACCACGAAGTATTTTATGTGGCTTTCCTCAACAACAAAAAAGTAATGACCGGATTTCATGAAATCAGTTCCGGTGGAAGCAACGCCACCATCGTTGAACCGGCCGAGGTGCTCCGCCAGGCAGTACTGCATAAAGCCAATTCCATCATACTCGTCCACAACCATCCATCGGGCGTATGCAAAGCTTCTTCTGCGGATATCAACCTCACCAAACGCATCGCCGAATCCGGAAAACTCCTCGGTATCCCGGTGGATGATCATGTGATTATTGCGGGGTATGAGTTTGTAAGTCTTAGAAGCGAGCGGCTTATTCAATAATCAATATTCAACAAGGAACATTCAATATTTAAGTATAATGAATTCAAGAAATTTTGACCTTCAGGATAGGCTAATCAATTTTTCACTTTTGGTCATGAAAGTCGTAGAAAGGCTACCCAAAAGTTACACTGGCCAACATTTTGCGAAGCAACTTGTTCGAAGTGGAACATCGCCAGCTTTTCAATATGGGGAAGCTAAATCAGCTGAATCCAGAAAAGACTTTATTCATAAAATGAAAATCGGCAAAAAAGAGCTTGGCGAAAGCTATATCTGCCTTCAGATCATTAAGAAACATCCACTATTAAAAGATGAAATACTTGATGTTACAATTAAGGAATGTGATGAATTAGCAGCAATATTTCACGCCAGTATCAATACTGCAAGAAACAACCTAGAGAAATAGAGACTGAACAATGAATGTTGAATGTTCCTTGTTGAATATTGTTTATTGAACCTCAATTCTTAATTGAATAATTCTTAATTCTTAATTGATACACCCTTATCTTTTAAGAAATCCGAATAATTCTCCCAATGACCGAATATTTAAAACAAATTCTATCCGACGCACTAGCGAAATTTGAGCTAGACGAAACTCCCGAGATACAACTGGAAGCGCCGAAAGATTCAACACATGGCGATGCTTCTACAAACCTGGCAATGACACTCGCCCGTCCGCTTCGAAATAACCCAAGAGCGATTGCAACACAAATTATCGAAGCGTTGGAATATGACGAACGCAAGATTTCGTCGGTGGAAATTGCTGGACCTGGTTTTATCAATTTCCGATATGCTGAAGATTACTTGTACGATGAGTTAGCATCCATCATCGAAGAAGGAGAAGCGTTTGGGAAATCGGAGTTGAATTCCGGTAAAAAAGTGCAGATCGAGTTTGTGAGCGCGAACCCAACCGGTCCGCTTACTGTTGGTCATGGTAGAAATGCCGTTTTGGGCGACACTGTGGCCCGCCTGATGGAATGGACAGGAGCTGAGCTGGATCGTGAATATTACTTCAACAATGCAGGTCGACAAATGCGTGTATTAGGTCAATCGGTTCAGGCGCGATACCTACAGGCTTTAGGCAAAGATGCCGAGTTCCCTGAAGGCGGATATGAAGGCGAGTACATTAAAGACATCGCCCAGGAATTAGTGGATGAAAAAGGAGATACACTTTGCGATTCAGATTGGACGCCGTTTAAGGAAAAAGCCGAACAGGCAATCTTTGCGGATATCGACGCTACGTTGAAGCGCATGAACATCCACATGGACAATCACTTTAATGAGCACGATCTCTACGAGAACGGAGACATCGAATCGGTGGTAGCTCGTTTGCGCGAAAAAGGCTTGGTGTACGATGCCGACGGTGCAACCTGGTTCAAAACCACAGAGTTTGGCAAAGAAAAAGATACCGTATTGATCAAAAGTACGGGAGAACCAACCTATCGACTGCCCGATATCGCTTATCATGCCAACAAACTCGATCGTGGTTACGACATGTGTATCGATGTATTTGGCGCCGATCATATTGCCACATATCCTGATGTACTCTCCGGAATTTCAGCTCTTGGATATGACAAAGAAAAAGTAGATGTGGTGATTTACCAGTTTGTGACGATTGTCAAAGATGGAAAGCCATTCAAAATGAGCACGCGCAAAGCGAACTTTGTTACCCTGGATGAGCTCATGGATGAAGTCGGGGCAGATGTGACTCGTTTTTTCTTTTTGATGCGATCTCCAAATACTCATCTCGAATTTGATATCGCCCAAGCCAAAGAAGCGGGAGAGAAAAATCCGGTATTTTACCTGCAATATGCCCATGCACGAATTTGTAGCATCCTTCGTAAAGCAGAGGAAGAATATACCTTTGAAAAAGCTGTTCAACTGAATTTACTGAGAGAAGATGCCGAAACAGCGCTCATCAAAACCTTATTCAAATTCCCGAAAGCCATTCAAAGCGCCGCCGAAGCTCGTGAGCCTCATCGTTTGATTAATTATCTCAATGATGTGGCTTCCGCTTTCACCACCTTCTACCATGATTGTAGAATTATTGGTGTAGATGCAGATTTGGCTCAAGCTCGAATCGCTCTGGCAAAAACCACTGCGCAAACTTTGAAAAATGGATTGACCATTTTAGGAATCACAGCACCTGTAAGAATGTAATGTTACTTCAATATCCAATAACCATTAACCAGTTTGCAGTGATCACTGTTTACTGCTTACTGGTTATTGTTTATTGAAATTGTCTTTCACCACAGAGTTCACAGAGAACACTGAGGGAACAAAATAAATCCTCACACACATACTCTGCGAACTTAGTGCCCTCTGTGGTAATTACTTAACGCTCATTAAAAAGTACCGAATACCGTTGTTTGAGATCAGCATAACCGCGTATTTGATTCTGAAAAGCTTCCATACTTTCCCGATTTCCGCCCATCACCGGCATTTGAGAAAGTGTTTCTTCCCAAGTCCGACCTTCAAAAAATAAGAGATCGAAAGTAGCCCCGGTAAGCTCTTCGAAAGGTGCTAAAAAGATGTATCCGTCAAAAATATCCTTCAATCTGAAATCCTCGGAACAAGCGCTAAAAAAACTATCATCCTTCAACTCGCCAAATTCTGATCCATTTAAATCAAATCCAACGGGATAATCAGTTTTCCTGAGTTTTTGTTCAAGCTCACCACCGGCCGGCTGTAGCATAAAAGGATTCCGCCCCGGGTAATTATAAAAGGGGGAATGCAACAGCACGGAATATATTCGCTTGGGATATTTTTGATAAAGCATATTCCCCAAAATGTCAGTCTCTATTTCACAGTCATTCTCATTTCCCGGACGCAAAATCGGCATTTTGTATTTAGTGAAAGCGTGAACCATTCCAACTAACACCAGTGCTTTTTCGTCTTTGCTCAGGATCTCTCGCTCCAGCAATTCTGCGCGATATTCATCAGCAGTTCCCAGATAAAAAACGTCTTCCTCAGAATCAGGTGCATCTCTACCTTCAACTCCTCCCCAATTGTATTGATAACTGATATTTAAAATTCTGAATGGTCGTTCACCGGGTTTTAGGGATTGATTGAACTTCCAAGCTGCTCGATATACGTCGAGATATTCTTGATACGCCCATCCCACATTGTAGAAAAACATGATATCCCGAACCAACTGCTCGTCGTACTTTTCAGCAACAAGTAATGAATCTACTTCTTGTTGTCGTTCAAATGCACCAAACTCCATTCCAATTGTGTAAACCCCTGCGTTGTAAAGCTCAGGAATCAAATCAGCCACAAACTCGAGATTCTCTTTAATAGCGTGATCTTCGCCAAGTAATACCAAATCTCTATCCTCAAAAACTTGAACTATATAATCTTCTGCCGATTGAATTTCTGGGTTTTGAAATCCCTGTACTAAAATTGGATTGATAAGCAATAAAAGAAAGCCCGAAAAAAGAAATCGTGTCATGTTTTGTCAGATTGAACATTTGATAATCGCCAATCTAAAAAAGTTGAACGTATTCATCTAAGAAATGATGCTACACCATCAACTTCTCAAAGAACCTTTGGTTAATTGGGCAGTAACCTGCTAAAACAAACAATCCCACGAGTGATTTGCTTATCCACACGAAAACCTGCTTGTTTGAATAAATCGTTACTTTCGTCTTTGGTCCAGAATTTGATTCCACCTAATCCCATCGAATCTTGCAATAATCGCCCGTACCAGGCATCACTTTTGATAAGATGCATCACAAAAAAGCTTCCTTCTTTCTTTAGTACTCGGTTTGCCTCATACAGTACTTTGGTTGGGTCAGAAAGTTCATTCAGGGTTCCACCCATAACGATCCCATCAAAAGTTTTGCTAAAGAATGGCATGTCTCGACCATCTGCTCGCAATAAAAAGAGGTCGGTTTCATCTGCTTCTGCTTTGATGCGTGCTTCTTCCAACATTTGCGTCGAAAAATCGAGAGCTACAATGTCCGCTTTGGGTTGCGCAGCTTTTAAAGCTCGTGCATATAACGCAGTAGAAGCTCCTAAATCGAGATACAATCCTCCTTCCTGAGGTGCAGTCCAATCAATGAGTAATTCGTGCTCTTTTTCGATAGGGAAATCTTCGCCGGTTAATAAGCTCAGTGAGCGCTTGCGCCAAAGTTCTTCGTAAATAGCCGCAGTTACTTTCCAGTGGTTGGTACTAAGCGCTATGCTAGCAAATTCAGGATCCTGCTCCAGCATATCGATGATATTGTTCTTTACTCGATACTCGTCGCCATCAGTTGTGGCAAAAGATCCATTAAAAGGCAGGGAAAGATTGGCAACCTCATCCGGAATATGAATTCCGATACGCTCGTTGGCCGGTGACTTTAATTCTAATTTCATGGAGATATCTCAATTTTGGCAACCTTACGCTGGCATCGAACTCGTGTTTCGAATTTATTTCTGCAACACCAACGAGATTTGTGCACCTTTATCAACACCTAACATTTGCGCAGCATTTCTTACATAAGACTATTAAGAATTTGATCGATTTCCGCTTTTGAAATCTTTTTTAATTGTGCCAGATTTTGTGCGGTAAGTTTTTTCCAGTCGCTAATCTTAGAATCATCATAAGTTGTGAAATCCCAAAAATAGCTAAGCTCTTCTCTAGATGTATTCATTATAATTTTTTTTAGCTCTTTATAGTTTGAAATTATATTAATTAAGCTTCTTGGCACTTCCGCATATTTTATGCCATTTAATACGATGTCTTCTTTACCACCTGCAGTAAATTGATCTCTAACATTTGGGCAGATTATGGACTCTTGTGTCACTAGCCAAGTTGTAACTTTTTGAAACTTATTTGCACTTTTTCCAAATAGTTCTGGAAAAAAAACAATTGCTTTGTTTGTAAGCTCTTTCTTTTTTTCTTTAGTAAGATTCCCCCAATACTTTAAAATAATATTTTGTGGGTCATCATCATTTTGGTTAATCCACCAAAGTTTGTCACCTTTTTTTAAAGTACCTCTATAGTAACTTATTAGTGCTCCTATTGGATTTTCACTTTCTCTCAAATTTTCATAGGGTATTTTAATTTTATCAAAAATAGTCTCACCTTTAGTTAGATTCATATCAATTAAATAGCGTGGTGAATGAGTAACAACTACTTCTGCTAAACACTCTTCATAAGGTCTATATTTAAAATCTATTGGGTCAGAAAGTTTTCCAAAAAACATATATATCTTTTCAACACATTTCTCTCTTCGTGACTCAAGAACACTATTTCCTGTAGTCCTCCAGTGGTTTTTGTTAGTGGTTTTCACCTCTATTCCATAAAATTCATTAACAACTATATCAGGAAAGTCTTGAGCAGATGTGACTCTAATCGAATTTTCGAAAGCTGTACCAACAGAGTTATTTTTAAGTATATCAGCAAGATATGGTTCAAATTTTGCCCCACCTAAATTGAGAAGCTGACTTGGCTTATTTGATGCTAAACTATCTAGTTCAAATTTTGAGACACTAAGTAATTGTTCAAACTCCGTTTTTTTTGGTTCGGGATTAGACGAGTATATCATTGGTTAAGCTTTAAAATATAGTTTCCACTTCTTTTCCAAGCTTCTTGCTAAATGATAGGCTAATAAAGGAGGAACTGCATTACCTACAACTTTATAAGCTGCTGAGGGACTTACAAGAAATTTTTTGCGATTGCTTGAACTTTCAATCACAAAATCAAAGTCTCTTGGAAAAGTCTGTACTAACCCACATTCTCTTAATGTTAATCTTCTTTCCTTTAATCCTTGTTGAAGTTCACCTGAATTTGTCCCACCATTCTCGATCGAAAGTCTTCTAAATTCGATATTACCATGATGTTCAGCTCTAATCGTAGGGGCTAGTCCATCCAACTTAACCTCTGTCTGTCCCTGACAATGAGCCCCCATATATTTTGCTTTAGAATAATATTTTTGAGACAAATCATCTGAAAACTCTGGTTCACTTAAATCTTCGAATAAAGATCGAGTTGTCATAGGTGGCTTCATATTCTCACCAAAAAAATTTACCTGGTGAGTTGGTATTGGATAAGGATTAATATCTTCGTCAATGTTTCCTTCTTCTAGAGATTCTAAAACATGACTATTTAAAGCAGATTTTTTTAACCCGATAAAGAAAACTCTCTCTCGAGATTGTGGAACGCCAAAATCACCAGCATGTAATACCTGAGGCTCAAATACAAAATACCCATCATTGTCAATGGAAGAAAAATCTCTTTGAATTATATCTTTGACGTTAGATAAGTTTACTAAACCTTTTACATTCTCAGCTACAAAGACTTTTGGTTTTGTTATTTCAATAACTTCTTTCATCCACATATAAAGCTTACCACGAGTTTCCTCGGTCGCTTCATATTCTTTCTTTAATTCCCCTAAGTGGTTTTTGTTTGAGTTAAAACCATTTCTTTTTCCTGCTATGCTAAAATCTTGACAAGGAAATCCTCCAGTAACTATGTCAACTTCTTCTGGAAAAACCCTTTCACCAGATTTATGAAGTTTTACTAAATCTACAATACTTTCTGAGTGAAATATACCGGGATCTACACCTCTACGTTTGAAATAATTTACCCAAGTATTTCTAGCACTTAACAGAATATCATTCGCAAAAACAGTATTAAACTTAGTTTTTTTAAGTTTAACAAAACTAGAATCAACTTTTTTTTCGATGAAGTCCGGATTTAAAATTTCATTTATAGAATCTTTGTGAACTTCGAAACCTCCCTCGAACCCCAAATCCATTCCTCCACATCCTGAAAAAAGTGAAACTAAATTCAATTTTTCCCCAGTGATTTTATTTTCTTCACTTGTAGTGTACTTAAAAGCAATTTGAGGTTCGTCAACCTCTGAAATTTGATTTCCAATTTTAGACTTAACAGAACTCATAATCATATTATTACTTTTGCAACACCAACGAGATTTGTGCACCCTTATCAACACCTAACATTTGCGCAGCATTTCCTTTATTGATGCCCACTTCCAACATTCCTGAACTTCCGATAAATGCGGCAGGCTCACCGGGTTCCACATCCCCAAAAGTGTTTACCATGTGATCGATAATAGTATTACCCACATAAACGCGCACTTTCCGTCGCCCGGCTGTTTCTTCTAATAAACTCTCTGAAATATTGGTAATCAGATTCCCAAACCGATCGATATGAATCACCCAACCTTGTACGCCATCTTTATCGCCAATGGGTACTGCCCAATGATAGGAAACCAGGTCTTTGATGGGTTCGCCTAATTCTTTGATATTTACCCCGGCACTTAAATGCGCAGCAACCGGACTAAAAATATCGCGCCCATGAAACGTTCGAGAGCGATCTTTACGCCAAAACTCAGGTTTATTGAGTTTGTAGGCTTTGTACTTAAACTCGTTCGTGATTAACGAAAATATTCCATTATCCGGCCCAACGAAAAATTGATCGTTAATTTTTAGCGCAATAGGATGGCGCTCGGTTCCCACACCGGGATCAACCACAACAAGGTGCACACTGTTTTTGGGGAATTCGAAGGCTGCATTTCGAATTACCCACGCACATGCCATGATATCCTGCGGCGGAATTTCATGCGAGATATCTATAAACCGAGAAGAGGGAGTGATGCCGAGCATCACGGCTTTCATGACGCTTACGTAATGATCTTGTGCTCCAAAATCAGTAGTAAGTGTGATAATGTTGTTCATCAAGCATAGCTATTCAACATCACCGGCATAACCAGCATAAGAATATCTTCTGATTCGTCGTCTGAAGTTGGTTTTACAATTCCTGCACGATTTGGTGATGAAAACTCAAAACTTACTTCTTCATCGTCGATGTTGCTGAGTACATCTCCCAAATACTTGGCATTAAAGCCAATTTCCATGCTTTCGTTGTTGTAGTCACACTCGATGGTTTCCTTTGCTTCACTGCTCATATCCAAATCTTCTGCGCGGATAGTGAGTTTGTCTGCATCCAACTGTAGTCGAATTTGACGTGTAGTTGAACTCGAGAAAATGGCCACACGCTTTACTGTAGAAAGCATCTGGTCTTTACTAATCGTCAGGAATTTGTTGTTATCGCGTGGGATTACTGAATCGTAATTTGGGTATTGCTCGTTAATCAATCGCGTGATGAGGATAGTACTTCCGCTGTGAAAACGCGCATGATCTTGAGTTACAGTAACTTTACAATCGTCACCCTGTACTGTTTTTTGAATCAAACTAAGCGCCTTATCCGGAATAATGAAATTAACATCGTTCGCCGCTTTAATTTCTTTGTTGGTGTACTTCACCAAACGATGCCCATCGGTAGCTACGAACTTACTTTCTTCGGTTCCAATTTGAAAGAAAACCCCCATCATAGCCGGGCGTAAATCATCGCTGCTTACGGCAAATAAGGTTTTGTTGATGGCTTTGTGAACCAACTCGGTAGTGGTAGAAATTACAGTACCCTCATCTAAATTTGGTACTTCAGGGAATTCCTCGGCTTCATCACCAACTAACTTATAGGTCCCTTTATCGGTCCTGAAATTGATGTTTTTACGCTCATCCACATCAAAAAATACGGTAATGTTTGGTAGCTGGCGTAGTGTTTCCAGCAGTCTGCGAGCCGGAATCGCAACTGCTCCATCTTCTTCGATATCGGCGTCGATGCTTTGAACGATCGAAATTTCGAGATCGGTTGCGGTCAATTTTAGTTTACCGTCTTCACTCTTGAATAAAATAGTTTCCAGAATTGGTAAGGTAGCCTTTGATGGAACGGCTCCTATCACCGCTGAAAGGCCTTTGTTAAGTTCGCTGCTTGAGACCGAAAATTTCATAAAATTTGTGTCAAAATTAGTTGTTTCGGGCAATTTTTCCCCAATCTTGCCCTTTCTAAAAGTTGTGCTTATACTAAGAAATCCTCGTTCCCGTTGCAATACAATACGAGCCAAAAAAACCGCATAACTAAAGCAATTATCCTATCGATACAGCGCTACTATTTTTTTAAGAGATCTAATCCCTTTTGATGAAACGTATTGTAACAGCGCTTTTACTTTTAGTCGGTCTTTCCGTTCACCTTCAAGCTCAAAGCGTGCTTTCGAAATATGGCAATGATTTTTTGTCGGTTGGTGCCGGAGCGCGAGCCTTGGGCATGGGTAGTGCGCACGTAGCATTAACCAATGATGTGACCTCCGGTTACTGGAACGTAGCCGGACTTGCGGCGCTGGAACGCCCCGAGTTTATTTATATGCATTCAGAGCGCTTTGGCGGCATTGTTGGCTACGATTATGGGGCAGCGGCTTTCCCGTTAAAAACTCAAGGCGGAGTATTCGGGATCAGTTTTTTCCGACAGGGGGTAGATAACATTGCCAATACGCTAAATGCATGGGATGCCGAGCGAGGCGAAAACGGCGGGCCGAAAGAAGATGCCGAATCTTACATCACACGTTTCTCGGCAGCTGATGTAGCGATCCTTCTTTCCTATTCAAAAAATTACAATAAACAACTTTCGATCGGTGGATCGGCAAAAATCATTAATCAACGTTTAGGACCATTTGCAAACGCCTGGGGCTACAGTTTAGACGTAGGCGTACTTCTGCGCACCGATTTTGTTGATCTAGGTGCTTCGATACAAGATGTAACCACCATGCAAAAAATGTGGACGGTAAATGAGGAAGAATTCGAAGGCTTTGAAGAGACTTTTGGAGATTCCATCCCAACCGGACAAAATGAATACGTATTGCCGTCTGTACGACTTGGGCTCGGGAAACAGGTTTCAATTTCCGATTTCGATATTGCTGCGGCTTTAGATTTTAATTTCCTATTCGAAAATCGACGCGCCTATTATCTAAATCTAGGAAGAACAAGCATTGAGCCACATGCAGGAATTGAAACCACCTACAAAAACCGTATCTCTTTTCGTGCCGGACTCACAGATTTTGTGGATGACCCAGTTTCAGGGTTTTCGGTTTCTCCAACTTTGGGATTAGGGCTCAAAGTATCTGATTTCTATCTCGATTATGGATTTGCCAGTTTTGCAGGGGCTTCAAGTACACTTGGCTACACCCATCGTATTTCGTTGAAGTTTGAGTTTAGGAAAGAATAAATATCTAACTGTTTATATGTATTACGTTGTGGCGTAGCGAAGAATCAACCTGATAACAACAATAAACAGTCTTCAGAATTTGCTGATCCTTCGGCAGTAGCCTCAGGATGACTTATTCGCTACCTTCCGAAAAAAATATAATGCGCATCATTCTTCTCGGTCCTACTGCTTCCGGTAAAACGGAGCTTTCTCTTCAGCTAGCTGAGGAGTTAAGAACATCGATTATTTCGGCTGATTCGCGTCAATGCTATTCGATGATGGATATCGGAACCGCAAAACCGAGTAAACAAGAATTAGAACGGGTTCCTCACTATAACATCTCCAATCTTTCGCTGGAGGAAGATGACAGCGCTATAAAGTTTAATAAACGGGCTGAAGAATGGGAAAAACGAATCCTATCAAATACTAAACATGTGATTTATGCAGGTGGAAGCACTCTTCATCTAACCGGACTCATTCAGCCATTCAGTGAAATTCCCGATTCCAATCCTGAAAATGTATCGACGCTTAATTCACGCATTGAATCCGATGGGCTCGAAACGCTCTATGAGGAATTGAAGGCTATTGATCCTGATTATATCCCCAAAATGGATGGAATGAATCGACAGCGAATAATCCGTGCACTCGACGTATGGATGCAAACAGGAAAACCGTTTAGTAGTTTTCATCAAAACGATCAATTAGCGCCTGACGATTCAACGCTCGTATTTGGGCTGCGTCACCCTCGCGAATTGTTGTATGCCAGAATTAATAAACGTGTTGATGCAATGATTGCACAAGGATTGGAACATGAAGTAAATGAAATTTTAGAAGCAGGATTTTCCCCTGATCTTCAAGCTCTTCAAACCGTAGGTTATCGAGAGGTAATCGCTCACCGAAATGGTGAATTCGATCGAAAAACTATGAACGAAAAAATTAAAACAAATACCCGCAGGTATGCCAAAAGGCAACTTACCTGGTTTCGCAGATGGAAATTTGTTCAATGGCTGGACGCAGAAACAATGACAACCGAAGAAATGAAGCAAAAAATACTGTCAACTCTTTAGCAGCTAACCGTTTTAACCCTTATTTTCTGCACTCATTTAAAACCAGCTCCACTATGTATAAAGCCAAAGTAAACGTAACGCTTCGTCCGTCTATTTTAGATCCCAAAGGTAAAGCGGCGCATCATGCACTTGAAAACCTGGGCCTTAATCAGGTTCAAAAAGTACGAATTGGTAAATTTATTGAGCTTGATGTGAATGCTGATACCGAAGAAGCTGCAAAAGCTGTGGTTGAACAGGCTTGTACTAAATTGCTTGCCAACGAAGTGATGGAAGACTTTACGATCGAAATCGAATCTTAAAATAATCCCCATGCAACCTTCCGAAGATCTACTAATGCAGATAGATCACAGCACCAAGTCTGAGACGGAGGAGGTGGTTGATGAAAGTATTGCTACGCCATGGCGAGTTATCTTGTACGATGACGACATCCATACGTTTGAAGAGGTTATCAACCAGTTGATTAAAGCAACCGGATGTAGCTTAGCAAAAGCAAAAGAACTCACTTGGAAAGTGCACAACGAAGGTAAAGCTATTGCTTATGAAGGCGACTTTGAAGAATGCCTGCGAGTAGATAGCGTTTTAAAAGAAATTCAACTAGTTACAGAAATTAAAGGATAAGATGGCAACATTTGGCGTAATCGTATTTCCAGGTTCTAATTGTGATCACGATGCATATCATGCAATGAAGCATGTACTTGGGTGCGAAACCAAGTTCCTCTGGCATAAAGATACCGACTTAAGTGGCATCGACTTTTTGATTGTTCCCGGAGGTTTTTCCTATGGCGATTACTTGCGTTCCGGTGCTATTGCTCGTTTCTCTCCCATTATGCAAGAAGTTGTGAAATTTGCTGAGAAAGGCGGACCTGTAATGGGAATTTGTAATGGATTCCAGATTTTACTTGAGGCGGGCTTAATTCCCGGCGCCATGATGCACAATCAAGAACTACGCTTTGTGTGCAAAAACGTATATATCCGCTGTGAAACCACCGAGTCGTTGTTTACAAGCTCTCTTCAAAAAGGACAAGTCTTCGATATTCCTGTTTCACATGGCGAAGGAAATTACTTTATCGATCAGGATGGGTTAAAATCACTTCAGGATAATGATCAGATTCTTTTTCGTTATTCGGATGCAAACGGTGTGCTAACTGAATCAGCCAATTTTAATGGCTCCATTGATCATATTGCCGGAATTACAAATACTGGTCGCAATGTATTGGGTATGATGCCACATCCGGAACGTGCTATGGAAAAGATATTAGGTTCTGAAGATGGTAAACCCATCTTTGAGTCCATCCTAAACTCCTTGTCGATAGCTTAAGATTTCATACCTTGAGCAAGTATGGAATCTCACGAAAACACATCACTTAGACTGCATAGTAAAGGGTTAGTAAAACGCTATCGAAAACGCACCGTTGTAAACGATGTTTCGATAAATGTTAATCAAGGAGAAATTGTAGGTCTACTGGGACCTAATGGCGCAGGGAAAACAACAACCTTTTATATGATGGTTGGGCTTGTAACTCCCAATGAAGGGAATATTTATCTCAACCAAACTCGCTTAACCGGCATGCCCATGTATAAACGTGCACGTCTAGGCGTTGGTTATTTGGCTCAAGAAGCATCTGTTTTCCGAAATTTAACGGTACGTCAGAATTTAGAATCCATTCTACAGTTTCTTTCTTACAGCAAAACAGAAATTAAAGAACGTTGCGACCGGTTAATTGAGGAATTCTCTTTACAAAAAGTAGTAAACAGTAAAGGGTATAGCCTAAGTGGTGGCGAGCGCCGTAGAACTGAAATTGCTCGCGCCTTGGTTACCAATCCAAAATTTATATTATTGGATGAACCTTTCGCTGGAGTTGATCCAATAGCTGTAGAAGATATACAAGAGATTGTATCCAAATTAACGAAACAGAATATTGGCATTTTAATTACAGATCATAACGTCCACGAAACTCTTGCAATAACCAATAGGGCTTATTTAATGTTTGAGGGAAAGATTTTAATGGAAGGGGATGCAGATTCGCTAGCGAATGATGAAAACGCTCGAAAATTGTATCTTGGCGAGACTTTTAAACTTGATCGATATATAAATCAAACAGAAAAATGAAAGAAATTACTGTACAGGAATTAAAACAAAAGAAAGAAGCCGGAGATAACTTTTTCTTACTCGATGTTAGGGAAGGGTGGGAATATGATGTTTCAAATATAGATGGTGTTCATATTCCATTAGGCGAATTACCTGATCGTATATCAGAACTAGAAGATCAGCGTGATGCAGAATTCATCGTAATGTGTCGCTCGGGTGGCCGTAGTGGAAAAGCAGCAGAATATTTAGCCTCTCAGGGTTTTTCTAACGTACACAACCTTAAGGGTGGAATGACCGCTTGGGGCAAAGAAATTGATCCAAGCGTTCCGGTAGCTTAAACCAAGGCGGCAATCTGGTTCAATAGTTCCTGATTGCTTTCAGTGTTTTTAAGCACTTTCAACAATCCGAGCATCGACTCGCGCGGAGATTTTTTTAACAGATATCGGCGTACCATATTCCGCTCTTCCAGTGAATCCGTAATGAATTTATCTTCATTTCGGGTTCCTGAAGCAGTGATGTTAATCGCAGGGTATATCCGGTCGTTGGCTAGCTCTCGATCGAGCACCAACTCCATGTTTCCGGTTCCTTTAAACTCTTCGAAAATCAAATCATCCATTCTAGAGTTTGTCTCAACCAAACAGGTTGCAATGATAGTTAGCGATCCACCGCCTTCGATTTTACGAGCAGAGCCAAAGATCTTCTTAGGTATTTCCAATGCCCGAATGTCTAAACCGCCCGAAAGTGTACGCCCAGAGTTGGATTGTATTGCATTATATGCTCTGCCCAACCGTGTGAGAGAATCGATCAATAGCACGGCATCTTCACCCATTTCTGCTTTTCGCTTAGCATAACCAAGGGCCATTTCGGTGATTCGAATATGGCTGTTGGTTTTCTTATCGTTTGATGAAGCAAATACCTCGGCATCGGTTGAGCGAATAAAGTCGGTTACTTCTTCGGGGCGTTCATCTACCAATAAGACACTTAGGTGAATGTTTGAATGCGATTTTGCAACTGAATTCGCAATTTGTTTTAATAAAACTGTTTTACCTGTTCGGGGTGGTGCAACAATTAATGCACGCTGGCCTTTTCCAATTGGCGCAACCAGATCGATCACACGCATTTCAATATCTTCGGCTTCTTCTCCCATCTTAATCCAGTCCACCGGCATAATCGGCACTTGCCGTTCAAAACGTGTACATTTGGCCCAGGTTTCTACCGGTTGTCGATTAATGAAATCGATAGAAAATACATGTTTATTACCTTGATGATCTTCTTCGAATTCGCCCTCCAAAATTAAACCCTGCCTAAGTTCCAAAGCTTTCACTTCTTCCGGTTTCAGGAATGGATCTTTAGGGTTGTAGGAAAACTCATAATCAAGTTTGCGAATAAAACCCCAACCTTTCTCATTAATCTCAAGCACACCCGCATATCTGCCGGCTACACCCTGATTGTTATTCCAGTAGAATTTGGGGATAAAAACATTCCCGCTCTTGTTTCGGTTTCTATTTTTATTGTTCCGGTTCTTGTTGTTACGATTCCGGTTTTTATTTTTGCCGTAGTTCTTTCTGTTATTTCTAGCCATGAATGGAATTATCGTATTTCAAGTCTCCTAATTGGAAAAGCAGTATGTGACGGTACTTTGATTTAAAAAGGAGAGCGAAAAAAGGGGGTGCAGATTAACCTCTGCACCCGTTTTCAGAAGATGGGAAAAGATACAAATGTTTTAACTGATAGCAAATTATCTAACCGTAGTAGATTCATTTATCCAGCTGTAACAACTGTTTAATGAGCTATCTACCTGAACTCTTTGCCCTTGTTCGTAACCAAGAGTAAAGAATTTATCCTCGGTTGATGGTGTTACTGCTTCATACGTTGCAAGCTGGCTGTTTACAGTGTTGGTAGTAGAGGCGTCTACTTGTTTTGCTTTGTTTAAGTAATCGATTACTAACCAATACACAACCTTATCAGCGGGTTCTAGCTTTCTGTCAGAGGTACAGCTTGTTACTGCTTGTCCGTATAACGAGGCCTTTTTAATGTACGCTAACCCATAATTCGGATCGATTGCGATTGCAGCCTCAATATAGCGCTTAGCATTAGAATAATTGCCCATAGACACATTAACATCCGACAAGTCGATATTTATTTCCTTCTTGTCTTTATCGTTAGTTGCTTTTTCCAATGCCTCAGAATATAACTCTGCCGCAGCTTTGTACTCAGCATTCCCTTTTTCAACATCAGCAAGTTTTAAAGCCGAATCAAAAGTTGGATTCAAGTCATGAATTTTCTTAAGAGTTTCAACTAATTCTGCTTGCATGTTTAATGCTTCATAAGCATCTGCTACGCATTCCAAGTCTGATAAAGAATTTGGATTTTCTTCCAGCTTACCGCCACAAAACTCTAGACGCTCTTCCGGTGATGAAAATGCATCATCCAAAATTTCATCAAAAAAGCTTTGTATATCCGGATTCGCAAAAGGACGTGCAGTGTCAATAGTTTCGATCAATTCATCCTTTCTTGCATCATCGCGCGACATATTATCAACGGTAACACGAATGTAGTAACCATCTGCAAGAGTAGTAGTTCTTTCAGGATCCATTTCAAACATTTGCTCAAAATCCTGATACGCTTTTTGGAGACCATTTTCGATATTATTGTAATTCTCTAAATAGAATCGGCCTCTACGCTGCAGTAATTCGTACTTGTCTACTTCTTCGTCGCTAAACTCTTCAAACATTTCTGCATAAATAGTTTGAGCGGTATCTAAATACGCTTCTTTTTCACTTGGATCACTTTTTGACAGTCCAATTTCTGTATAAATGCGGATCAATTTGTTGTACTGTGTTGCAAGACTAAATCGACCAGCGGGTATCCCCTCGATCTCACGAGGTTTTTTGCAAAGCATCCAGCGGCCATAAGTAAGGGCGAACGGATAGTCTCCGTTAGAATAATTTCCCTGAAAGATGGAATAAGCAGCTATTTCCTGCATTCCTTGTGGTGGATTTGGATTACAATCTTCTTGGGCCTGTAATCCAGAGGCACCAACCAACATAATCCCTAATATTGTATATAGTACTTTCATTGCTCTGTTGTTTAATCGTTAGTTCGGTATATAAACTCGGCTTGTATTTGAATTATTACTTTAAAATTATCTTAGTTTCGGCCGCACGAACATTATCTCTGTCAAATTAATCGACATACCAACGGTCCAGATTCGTTCTTTAAATAAGTTATTATCGGTTGTGCCTCTAAATCCATACTGAAAACTAAAGTCCACAAAAGATGCGACTTTCGAAGGTATCCCAATTCCGGTATTTAACCAAAGCGTTTCAATATTTTCGTTAAGAATACTTAGGTGGCCAGTATCATAAGATATACCTGCAGCGTATTTAAATCCTGATAAAAAGGAATCTAAATTGGTTCTATATGGGTGATATTGCCCACCAAAACCAATTTTTGTACGATCGTTCATTAATTGCTGAGAGCTCGGATCTAATGCATTAGTAAACTCAGACCAGTTTTGAATTTGGGCCTCAACCGCTACATTAAATACAGCACTTGGTGCATAGCCCAAACCAAATGCCGCTTCAAGAGGCATATTAATGTCGCCTTCGCGATCTTCCGCTCCATTAATACTAACTTCTTGTTCAAAGCCTCTCACTCTTTTTAGTGCGCTAAAGGTCTGCTTTGCCTTAATTGTATATGGCAGGTTTAATGTACCACCAAAAGAGAACGAGTCGTTTTCTCTAAGTAGGTTTTTAAATGTACCGGTAAACCCAAAACGTTGGGCAAACGAATTACCATTGTAGTCGATTTCTTGTGAGTGATCTTCAAATCCAATGGCATTGAAATCGAGAGATTCAGAGTTTTTTAATGTGAGGAAGGCAATAGAAGGAGCATATCCGACGGTAAAGTTCTCACCAAGTTTAAAAGCAATACCTACTTCAAATTTATTTATTCCACCAAAGCTCTGTACTTCATTTGTGTATTCTAGCTCAGTAGTAGCTGTAGAATTGAATGTTTTTAAATTAACTGATTTAAAGTTGGCGCGTGTAACCGGATACAATCCTAACGATACTCCAACTTTACCGGGTTTGATTGGAAATAATAAATGTAAATACCCGGTTTGTAAATTTACATTAGTTCCACTAGATCCGCTGCTTTCTACATCTGCTCTTGTAAGTTGTAAACCGGTTGCAGCCTGGCTATAAAATGTAGTGGCCCAAAGTGCCGGGTTTGCAAGGCTGCTGGTTTCTCGATTTATATTTGTTAGCCCTAAAATTCCTTGGGCATTTAAACCCGCAGAAGTAGGATCAACAGGGAAGCCAACACCAATAGATGAATATACAGAACCGCCTCGGGCTTCTGCAGAATTTCCGGTTTGTGCTAGAGCTGCATTAGATAGCAAAGCAGCAATTAAGAATATCGGGAATACAAGGTTTTTCATCGTATTATTCCTCGTTTTCCAGATTAAAGATTATGATTTTAGGAGCGTTTACTACATCCGCAGAAACATCAAAAAAAGAGCTAAACGATAGATATCCGTTGTTCTGAGCCGCATATAAGTACACTTCCGATATATCCGTATCGCCAAAGATGTACGCATTAAATAACTCGGTTACGTCAAATCGGTATTTACCCTCTTCGTATGTTGCAGTAGTACTTATCGAATTAAACCCAAGATCGTACGCGATATCTGTAGATGGCCCCAGTTGTATTCTAAATGGTGGATTCTCGAAACGAGCTTGATTATCGCTTAATGAATTTTCTAGTGCAGACTCATTAACTGTTAACACTAGTTCTGCCCGCACAAAATTATTGTTATCCAAACTCTCGGCCATATTGGTAAAATCGAATTGCAAAAACTGTTCGTATAAGTTAGAAAGCACCAAATTATTAGCCGGCGATGTTCCTCCTGTACGCTCAATATCGTATGCCCAATCGAGCATAATATTCGTTGTTGTGTCCTCATCAGCTTCATCTATTAACAGCAACCTGCTTGTCGAAAACCGAGTATAGATGATTTCATTTGCATCAGCAGCAGGAACAATTGCGAGGCCGAAATCTTCGAAACGATAAACTGAATCGCGATCCTCTGCACTATTGTTATAGAATTCGATAAAATCGGATTTCCAGTTTCCACTAAGCTCGAACTCAACAAAACCCGTAGTATCAAAATCAGCGAGTGAAAATTCTCCTACTTCAGCCTCAATGGGGCCACCACCTTCTAAAACTGATATTTGCTCGCTCATTGTAAACGCAGAACCTCGCCAAAAATCTTCAACTCTCAACACTCTAAACCTAGCCTCATTATCTTGATTTCCGTATTTATTATCCAGGTCGGCATTTAGGCGCATTATGGCTTTAGTGTTGGTTGATAAATCGCCGATATCACCTCGAATAATGGAGGGTTTGAACAGTGCCATTGCTTCGATATCGCCAAAAATCGGGTCTCTAAATTTACCAACTGCCGAATATGTTAGTTTTCCGAGGTAGGGATCAACCGTATTAATTGGAAGTTCGGTTATAGTAATAGTGTCTGTTACAATTTCTGATTCGCTGATAAACCCGGCCCCAACCGTGCCACTCTCTTCACAGGATAGCAGGATAAATGATAACAGTACAGAAAATACAAGCTGCCTTGTTTGGGCAGCTTTGTTATTAATAATCATTAAATACAATCTTGATGTTTTATTCTTTTTCGGCAATTACTCGATAATAATCGGCGAATTTGCTTGAAACATCCTCGGGCGAGCCCTGAATCTGTTTCGGTGTAATTCCTAGCTCTTTGAATATCTCATCAAATTCATCACGAAGGTAATTACCCGTTACAACGTGGTCGCTAAACATTAATCCAAGTTTAAGCAAATCAACCTTACCATCGTCGGTAAGCTCTTTTATGTTTATGTTCTCCGGCAACCCGAGTAATTCCAGAATTTTCGACGAATCTCCATGCCCTTCGTTCTCTGGGTGATGCAAATTGTAAACAATTTGCGTGTTTTTGAAGATTTCTTCGTCCTTGTATTTGGTTTTCACTAATAAAGGAATTAAACCGGCCGGCCAATCGTGGCAGTGGATAATATCCGGCTGCCAACCGAGCTTCATAACTGTTTCAAGCACCCCTTTATTGTAGAAGGCAAGTCGCTCTGCATTGTCCGGGTAAAATTTTTCTGTTTTCGGATTAATGAACATCCCTTTTCTTTTGAAATAAGTGTCGTTATCCAAAAAGTAAACCTGAAGCTTGGCATTAGGAATACTTGCCACTTTAATTTTCATGCTTTCATAATTGTCGCCAACTTCAACCTCAATACCAGACAATCGAATTACTTCATGCAATCGGTTACGTCGATCATTGATGGTGCCATATTTTGGCAACAATATTCGAATTTCAAAGCCTTTATCCTGCAGAGACGCCGGTAGGAACCTCAACAAATCGGCGGTGTAAGTCATTCGTGCAAATGGGGAGATTTCTGCCGCCGCGTATAAAATTTTCATATATCGTAATTACTCTTTGTTTGAGATTGTGTTCTCTTTGATTACTTGATCGAGTTCGCTGTTTTCATCCAGCGAGTAAAAATCCATGAGGGTGTCGCTTCGCAAACCTAAACGCAATGTTTCTAATGGAATTACTTCTTCGGGCTGGATATTTCCTAGGTTTACGTTACTTCCATACTTTCTGATAAACCAAACCTGCTGTTCTTTCTTTGGAGCTTCAAAAATTAGTTTTTCAACAGGTATTTGATCGGTAATTTCTTCGATTAAACCCGATCTAACTTCACCATTTGGCCTGAATACGCCCACAGTTCCGCTTTCACGTGCTTCACATATAACTTTGTAAGCACCTGCTTCAAGCTCTTTTTCAATTACCTTTACCCACTTATACGGCGGGATGATTTCGTTTGGGTTTTTTGACCCAACTTCAGACAACACCCGATAATCTTTGCTTAAGTCTCTAATAATCTGCTGCTTCTTCTCGTCAGATATCCAAATTGTACCATTCGATACCTCAAGGCAACTAATCTCGTATCGGTCGAGTAGTTTTGTGTATGCATCTAATTGGTTACGAAGCATGTACGCTTCAAAAAGAGTACCTCCAAAATAAACCGGAATACCTGCCTGCCGATAAACATTTAGTTTGTCTTCGAGGCGAGGAGTAACATACGAAGTTCCCCACCCAAGCTTAACAACATCAATATATTCTGCACATACATCTACAAAATCTTCTGTTTGGCGAACACTATATCCTTTATCTAGAACAAGAGTTACCCCTTCAGTTCTGGGTTTGTGCGTACGCTTTGGTAAATTATTTAGCGAAAAAGGCATAGATCATAAATTTAGAAAGCTTGGAATATACTCAAATAGTGCCTTTTATTAAAGGCTCAGCTTTCAGGCGTTATTTTTCTGTTTGATAAATTGACCAGTTCGTTGATTCGATGGGTATCCACCTGATGTAACATCTCTGATGTGTATCTCCATAGCCAGTTACCAGACGAAGTACCCGGGAAGTTCATTCTATGATCCCCTCCAAGGTTCATGAAATCTTGCAGTGGAAAAATTGCCTGATCCGAAACTGAGAGCATACCCAATCGGATAAACTCCCAATTTATTTGATTCCCATCCGATTTTGTGTACACCCGAGCGTGATGCTTTTCTTTTTCTGGCGCCTGATTGTACCACCCAATGGATGTATCGTTATCGTGAGTGCCCGAATAGGCCACGCTATTTTGTGGGTAGTTGTGCGGCAAGAAACTATTTGTAGAATCCGAATCGAAAGCAAATTGTATGATTTTCATACCGGGAAAAGCATATTTATCGCGTAATTTTTCAACTCCCTCGGTTACAAAGCCGAGGTCTTCGGCAATAATGGGTAGCTCACCACATTCTTTTAGTATGGTATCAAATAACTTCTCACCGGGACCTTCGACCCAACGGCCATTTATGGCTGTTTTCTCGTCTGCTTTTACTTCCCAATAAGCATCAAAGCCTCGAAAGTGGTCTACGCGAATGGCATCACATTGCGTAAACATGTGCTTAAAACGCTTCACCCACCAAGAGAAATTATCTTTTTCCAGCACCTTCCAGTCGTATTGAGGATTACCCCATAGTTGTCCGGTTTCGCTGAAATAATCTGGTGGTACGCCGGCAACCAACGTTCGGTTTCCGAGCTCATCCACTGCAAAATACTCCGGATTTGCCCACACATCAGAACTATTGTGATCTACGAAAATAGGAATGTCGCCAACTACTCGGATGTTTTTGGTGTTCGCGTACTGCTTAAGCGCCATCCATTGGTTGTAAAATTCATATTGTAACCAGTTATGCAATTTGATATCGGCACTATACTTTTTACGGTATTTTTTTAGCGCATCGGGTTTGCGTTGTGCAATTTCTTTTTCCCAGGTATTCCATGGCTGCATTCCGTGATGTTTGCCACATGCCATAAATAAGGTGTAATCTTCCAGCCAGTGTTTATTCTCTTTCTTAAAGGCTTTGAATTTTTTTTCCTCCACACTATCAAGATTGTTGTAGAATCGATCGCATGCATAACCGAAAAGTATGTCCTTTTGCTGAAACGCTTCTTCGTAGAGTACCTCCAACCGTGATGGCAATTCAGCTTTTTCGGCTTCACTTTTAGTAAGAAGCCCTTTTTCTACTAAAATATCCGGGCTGATTAGGTAGGCATTACCTGCAAAAGCAGAATAACTTGCATACGGTGAGTTACCATATCCGGTAGGCGTAAGTGGTAATACTTGCCAGATTGTTTGGTGTGTTTGCTCTAAAAAATTGATGAATTCTCTTGCTTCGTACCCAAAATCACCAATCCCATATTTACCAGGAAATGATGTGGGATGTACCAGTGTACCGCATGAACGGGGAAATCTCATAAATTAATTTACTATTTCTTTGGTTTTAGAATTACCCCTGCCAATGGCGGGATTGTTAATTGTAGGCTTGCGGGCTGATTTTGCCATTCGCCCGGCACTGCTCTTAACACACTATCACCTACATTGCTGCCTCCATAATATTCAGAATCGCTATTCATTATTATTTCGTATTCACAGGCTTCAGGAACTCCAATTCTATATTCGTAATGAACAGTTGGGGTAAAGTTAAGCACTGTCACTAAAAAATCTTCGGGATCTTTTGCTCGTCGTACAAAAGAAACAATGCTGTTATCCGCGTCGTTAAAATCGATCCATTCAAAACCTCTCCAATCGAAGTCGTTTTCATAAAGTGCTTTTTCTGTTTTTACGAGCGCGTTCAGATCGCGCACGGTTTTTTGCACTCCTTGATGTGGTTCCCAGTTTAACAAATGCCAATCAAGCGATTTAGATTCGCTCCATTCCGCCCATTGGCCAAATTCACATCCCATAAAAAGTAATTTCTTGCCCGGATGCGCATACATATAGGTGTACAATAAGCGTAGATTTGCAAATTTCTGCCAATCGTCGCCGGGCATTTTTGCAACCATCGCGTTTTTCATGTGAACTACTTCATCATGAGAAAAAGGGAGCGTAAAATTCTCACTAAATGCATAAATCAAAGAAAAAGTTAATTCGCCCTGATGATATTTACGATACAATGGATCTTTTTCGATGTAGGCCAAGGTATCGTTCATCCAGCCCATATTCCATTTGTAGTCGAATCCTAACCCACCTGTTTGGGTTGGTCGTGATACCCCACCCCACGAGGTTGACTCTTCAGCAAAGGTTATGGTGCCAGGAAAATGTTCGTGCACCGAATCATTGAACTTTCGAAGAAAATCGATGGCCTCTATATTTTCACGTCCACCGTATTTATTCGGAATCCATTCGCCTTCTTCACGGGAATAATCCAGATAGAGCATAGAAGCGACGGCAT
Source organism: Balneolaceae bacterium (assembly GCA_965228545.1). Lineage (GTDB taxonomy): Bacteria > Bacteroidota > Rhodothermia > Balneolales > Balneolaceae > HXMU1420-13. The sequence continues at coordinate 2,135,910 of OZ245822.1, read as the reverse complement.
CTACTCTAAGTCCGTCAATGTGAAATTTATCGCACCAAAACAGCGCGTTCGAAATCAAAAAATTATGCACTTCGGTTCTTCCAAAATTGAAAATACATGTGCCCCAATCTTTATGTTCGCCTTGGCGAGCGTCTTCATGTTCATACAAGCCGGTTCCATCAAATCTCCGCAACCCATGATCATCTTTTGCAAAATGGGCCGGAACCCAATCAACAATAACACCAATACCTGCTTTGTGGCACTCGTTCACGAAATACATAAAGTCGTGTGGGTTTCCGAAACGGCTTGTAGGTGCGTAATACCCGGTAATTTGATATCCCCAAGATGGATCGTACGGATGCTCAGCTATGGGTAATAATTCGATATGTGTGTAGCCCAATTCTTTAACGTATGGTACAAGTTCGTGTGCTAGTTCGCGATATGACAAGAACTCTGAGTCTTCGCCCACTTTTTTACGCCACGAGCCTGCGTGCACTTCATACACAGTAAGTGGCTGATCTAGAGCTTGCCGATTGCTACGGGTATTTACCCATTCATTATCACTCCATTCAAATCCTTCAATATCAAATACTTTAGACGCAGTTTCAGGGCGATTCTGAGCATAAAATGCAAACGGGTCTGCTTTTAAGAGCGGCGGATTCTGAACCGGTGATTTAATTTCGTACTTGTACACATCCCCTTCGGTAACATGAGGAATAAATATCTCCCAAAGGCCTTGGTCGTGATATTTTCGCATTCGATGCACTCGGCCATCCCAATTATTGAACGGGCCTACCACCGAAACTCTGGTTGCACTTGGCGCCGAAACCACAAAATGTATTCCATTTACGCCATCTATTTCTTTGGGATGAGCTCCCATAAATTCGTACGCTTTTTTGTGATTGCCCTCTCCCCAAAGCTGTAAATCGAAATCATTGATCATCCGATTGTATGCATAAGCGTCAGAAATCTCGAATTCATCACCTGTATGTGGCAGAACTCGCAAGGTGTACGGAGCTGCTTTTTTTCTTTTAGGAAACACATATTCAAACAAACCCTCCGGCGAAACGCGTTTAAGCTCAACCGGTTTGGCTTTACCAATAATCGCGAACACCAAATTAGCCTCCGGTCGAAAAACCCTAAGCACCAATTTCTCTGATTTACCCTGTTTTATGCTGTGAAACCCTAGTACCGAAAACGGATCCCCATGAGACCCATTCGAAATTGATTCAATTTCTTCTTTTTTGAGCGTAAACGTCATAATATTGTTAATTGAAGGGGGGCAAAAGATAATAAAATATACACAAAACGTTTACCTGCTAATTGTGTGATGATACACTGTGTTGGTTTCTTTATTTTACCACTATGAACATATCCGGTTTTATAGCCCGTCGCTATCTTTTTTCCCGAAAATATATCTCGTTAATTTCTACGCTTACCTATATAAGTATTGCGGGTGTTACCATTGGTACAGCTCTTCTTATCGTGGTTTTATCGGTATTTAACGGCTTTTTCGATGTTGTAAAGTCGTTATTACTTTCATTCGATCCGGACGTTCGAATTGAATCTGCAGAGAGCAACACTTTTTTGTACTCCGATTCCTTACAACAACAACTTAAAAGTATTCCAGAAATACAATATATATCTCCTTTTGTAACCGGTAAAGCATTGCTTTCTAATGGTGATGATGCTACACAAGTAGTTGAAGTTAAAGGAATCGACGAAGCTACCTTTATCAACATGGTTAACATTCAGGAAAGCATCTCGTCGGGAGTTTTTGATTTAGAGGTTCGTAACAGAAAGCCGGGTATTATTGTGCACGAGCAGCTACGTTCAGATTTGTTTTTAGATATGAACGACGAAATTGCCCTATTAAGTGCAACCGGTATGCGAAAGGCGCTCACACAAATCACGGTTCCGCGTTCTTATCGATTTGATGTTCGGGGCGCATATCTTGTGCAATCGGTGGCGTCAACGCCCAGTGTTTATGTTGAGATTGATGCCGCTCGTCGGCTTTTTAATGCCCGAAATCAGGTAACGGGAATCGACCTGAAACTGACCGATAGCGACGCTGCTGCACAAATTAAGGAACTGCTACAATCAAAATTTGGAACTGAATTTAGCATTTCTACCTGGTATGATTTACAGAAACCACTGTATGATGTGATGTATCTAGAAAAATGGGGAGCGTTTATCATCCTGATGATCATTGTAGTTGTAGCCGTGTTGAATATTATTGGTTCGTTGACCATGATCGTCATTCAAAAACAGCGCGACATCGGTATTTTAATTTCGATGGGTTTCTCGGCATCCAAAATAAAATCAATTTTTCGAAAACAAGCACTGTTAATCGGGTTAATCGGCTGTGGAATAGGTGGATCATTTGGTTTTATTCTTTGCTGGCTTCAACAACAATATGGCCTTATAAAGCTATCATCTGCATTTATCATCGATGCTTACCCTGTAGATATCAGGCTGTTAGACATCGTAATCATACTAGGAGGAAGCTTGCTTCTGTGCCTTGCTGCAAGTTGGTTTCCATCTAAACGAGCCTCCGCGATACAGCCCGCAGAAGCCGTTAGATACGAGTGATTTATTTGCAGATTGGTTAAATAATTGCCTTATACAAATTTGCCTGCCGTAAGTGAAGCGTCTGTATAATTATAAGCCGTTTATTCACTCTTCGTTGTATACATCCGGCAGATCATTTTCGTACAGAATAACATCTCCAGCAGCAGCTTTTTGGCGAGCAATGTCATTAGCTTCAAATAAACTATCTACCACAATCACATGTTCGGTATTTTGTTGAACACTCTCTATGCCTTCGCGAATCGGCTTCGATCTTCGCTCACCAACCAGCATTACCAAATCAAGATTTGCGCGACCAATCGCTTGTCCAAATTTGAAGTTCTCTTCTTCTTCAATCTCTCCAAGTTCTACCATTCCCGGCGTGATGATTATCCGTTTACGATCCTTAAATTGCCCCAAAATTTCTACCGCATTCTTAGCGCCAATTGGGTTTGAGTTGAATGCGTCATCAATCACGAAAAGATCACCGGCTTTTTTTAGCTCCAAGCGGTGTTTTACCGGTTCAATCTTTTGAGCGGCAATGGCCATCGTTTTTGGACGAATATCGAAATGATACGCAACTCCTATTGCAAGCAATAAGTTTTGCACATTATGCGCACCTAACAATTTGCTGTTGATCTCGAAGGTTTCGTCATCCAATACCACGTCGAATCGGGTTCCAGAGGTATCGTAACTAATATTTTTACCTCTCATCACTCCATTTTCTAAACCAACGAGAATTCGTTCAATCTCTTCACGTCCTTCCCCCATTTTGGAAACTCTCGGATCATCTGCATTGAGAACAGTCACCCCGCCTTTGCCTAAATTATCTACAATGGTTCCTTTTTCGCGGGCAATTACGTCTTGCGAACCAAACGTTTCTAAATGCGCAAAACCAACGTTACTAACTACCGAAACGTTGGGCGTTGCGATATCACATAGTTCCTGAATATTGCCGGCGTATCTTGCACCCATTTCAAGAATCAAGATCTGATGATGTGCCTGAAGATCGTTGTTAATCACTTTACAGATTCCCATTGGCGTATTGAAACTCCCCGGCGTGTAGCACACAGAGTAACGCTCTTTTAACAAGTCTTTGATCATAAACTTGATGGAAGTTTTACCATAACTACCGGTAATGGCAATTACTTTTAAATGGGGCATTGCCGCCAATTTTTTGCGCGCCTGTTTTTTAAACCCATTTTGAATGCTACGCTCAATAGGCTTGGTGATATTGCCTGCAACAAGTACCGAAAACGGAATAAGTAGCGCGCCAATCACCCATCCAAAAACAAGTAATACAACATCAAAGCTTAACAAGCCCGGATCGTAGTTGGGAGGAATCAACCACAAAAAAGGAATATATCCGGTGTACGACCAAATCATAAAAAATATCGGCAGAAACAGATTCAGAATTGCTATCGGTACCATCAACCGTTTTACTCTACTTGTGAACACCAGCGGTTTTTTAATCTGATCGGCCTTATACCGTTTAACACTACCGAACCAGAAAATACCCCAAATAAATAAAGCCAGAGTTAGCGCGGTATTGGTAATGGCAACCTCAACCCAATCGAAACCTATGACTAAAATGAACAATAAAATATTATATAGCGCCAAATCGCCGGGAATCACCTTCTGCTCCCAATGGCCACGCAACCATTGCCAATATTCGTTGTGCTTGTAGCCTACTTGTTGATATACGTGTACAAAAAAACGCAATCTGGTCCAGCAATATCTGGCCAAAATAAAAGAGAACAATACCGAAAGTGCGTCTAAGAAAAGGTAATACAATTGCTCGATTTATTATGTGTTTGTGAAGAATGGTGACAAAGGCAGCGACCGTTCGACTTTCTTTTTTGTGGGTAGTATATTCTGCACCAATAAATATCAGCTTAATACAGATTGAAATAAATATATGAAATTAATTATCCCAATGGCGGGTAGGGGTACCCGAGTTCGCCCGCATTCGCACACGGTTCCTAAACCATTATTACCGGTAGCAGGAACCATGATAATCGAGCGATTGGTAGAAACATTTATCCGAACGTTAGATCGTGAATTAAGCGAAATAGTATACATTTTAGGGCCTGATTTTGGCCGGCAAATCAAGAAAGACTTAATCGCTATGAGCGAGCGACACAACGTGAAAGCTACCTTTCGTGTACAAGAAGTGGCGCTGGGAACCGCTCATGCAGTAGATTGTGCCCGCGAAGATTTAGAAGGGGAAGTAATTGTAGCATTTGCAGATACTCTGTTCGATAGTAAAGAAAAATTCAATATCGATAATGCGGATAGTGTTATTTGGCTGAAAAAAGTGGAAGATCCATCCCGATTTGGTGTGGCCGTGTATGAAGGCGACCGTATTACAGGTTTTGTAGAAAAACCTGAAGAATTCATTTCCGATTTAGCCATTATAGGCGTGTATTATTTCAAAGATGGTGAAGGGCTGAAGGCAGAACTCACGCGAATTATGGATGAAGACATCAAAGGCCCGGGTGGCGAATATTACCTTACCGAGGCGCTGGATAATATGATCAATCATGGCAAAGTGTTTAAAACTGCTACGGTAGATGAGTGGTTGGATTGCGGAACTTTACCTGCATGGCTTGAAACGACCGGCGAAATTCTTGCCAAAGAAAATCACCGCTTTGATGCCAACAAGTATCAAAACACAACCATAATACCACCGGTTTTTATTGGCGATGGAGTAACCATTGAAGGTAGTACCGTTGGCCCTAAGGTTAGTATTGAAGCCGGAACTACTATCAAAAACTCGACCATTTCAAATAGCATTATCCGTGAGCAGTCATCCATCGAAGATATAGTAACCAATGGATCAACCATCGGTGCGCATACACGTGTTGCCGGTGTAAAAGGTACTATTGATATAGGCGACCACTCCACCATCGAGATTGAGAAATAAATTGTAATATCAGCGGGAACAACGCCCGCTGTTCTCTCTATAAACACCTTACTCAAATGATATCTATATTCCTGAAGCGGTTTTACCCCCGGGATACTTATGCGTTGTAAACTTCTCTTACTCTTCATATTAATTATAGGCACACAATCGTTGGCCGCTCAAAACAGTGATTTTAAAGCTTACAGGGATAGCGTGCGCCAAGCCCAAAAAATATTTGAAGAGCAATACACTTCGGCTGATGGAGCTGAAGAGGCGAATAACTTCAGGATACAGTTTTCTGCCGAGTTCGAAGCCTTTAAAGCTGAAATGGAACAACGTTGGGGGGATTTCAAATACCGATCGAAAACGGAGTGGGTAGAATATCTTGATGATGGAAATGCTCGTGTTCATGTCGATTTTGAACAAAATCAAGTGCTGCTTGAAGTATTGGTGGATAGAACACAAAGCGCAGAACAACGAGTTACAACGCTGCCAGTAGTACTTATCGAAACGATTGAAAGTAAAGGAAGTGAAACGGGCATTGAGGCTAGTACAGACAATTACACTCCGGTATTAAACCGGCCGGTTCTTTTCAATCAGCTCACCAAACGAGTAGGCGAAACTAATGCCGATTATGCTTTGCGAGTTATTAACAACAATCAACCAACCGTTCGGCAAACTACCGGCGACGATGGCGTTGAACGTGCGGTACTTACTCTAAATTTTGATTTAGCTCCCGATGCCATTCGTGAGCGTGCCAAGCGAGTTCAAGGCTTTGTTTACAAATATGCTGAGCAGTACGGACTCTATCCTTCGCTCGTTTTTGCCATCATCCATACCGAATCGTATTTCAACCCGATGGCGCACTCGAGTGCAAATGCACTTGGTTTAATGCAGCTGGTTCCAGAAAGCACTGGTGCTGATGCATACCAAAAAGTGTATGGACGTTCAGAAATTCCTAGTGCGGAGTTTCTCTTCGATCCTGAAAACAACATCCAACTCGGATGTGCATATTTTGACATTATTCTTAACACTCAATTAAGTAGCATCGGTAATCTACTAACAAAGCAATATTTAGCAATTGCAGCCTACAATACCGGGGCGTCTAATGTTTTTAAAGCTTACGATCGAAGTGGTTCTAAAGCTCGCGCTATTCGTAAAATCGACGCGATGACTCCACAACAGAATTATGAATATCTGATCCAAAATCTACCCTATGAAGAAACGCGAAGGTATCTACAAAAGGTTGTGGAGAGATCTCAGTTGTACGAATCCTGGGGCGAATAATTAATAACAACTTACTTATCGAAAATGATTGCACTTGTAACCGGCGCTTACCGCGGACTTGGACTCGAAACCGTTAAACAATTAGCTGAAGAATCGCATACCGTAATTCTTACCGGGCGAAATGATGAAAAGGGAGAATCAGCAGCACAAGCGCTACGTGAACAAGGGAATGAAGTATTTTATCGAAATTTAGATGTGAATGATCATCAGCAAATTCAAAAACTACATGATTACATTGCTGACAATTTCGGCCGTTTAGATGTTTTGATCAATAATGCCGGCATCCATTACGATAGCGGACATGATGTGACTAACCCAGATTGGAGCATCGTTCAAGAAGCAACAGAAACGAATTTCTTAGGTGCATGGAAGCTCACGGCATCCTTATTGCCACTCCTCAAAAAAAGTAAGGCCGGAAAAATCGTAAATGTTTCGAGTGGTGCAGGTTCCTTACAGGATATGAGTCCGGGCACCCCTGCTTATTCGGCTTCAAAAGCTGCTATGAATGTATTAACCATCCAATTGGCCGATGCTTTGAAGCCCTACAACATCAAAGTAAATGCAGTTTGTCCGGGTTGGGTGCGAACAGATATGGGCGGGCAGGCTGCACCCCGTTCGGTTGAAGAAGGCGCCAGTGGTATTGTTTGGGCCGCGACTTTGGATAAAAACGGACCAACCGGTGGGTTTTACCGCGATGGAAAACCAATTAATTGGTGATTATTTAACCACGGATATTACGCCGTCGAAATTGGCGATAATATAATTACTTACGCCGCCTGGTTTGTCGTCGTTGATGTCCCATTTAAAATCAGCTCCACCAATTAAGATATGATCGCATTCTAATTCCTTTGCGGTTTGGGCAATGGTGAACCCCGGCTCGCCAATTTTCACCAATAAATTGGGCGTAACTTTATTGTCGGCTTCTTCTTCAAATAAAAATTTAGCCATTTCAACAATACCCAGCGCTACCTCTTCAGTGTCTTCAGTATTTGCTACTACTAAAATAGTAACCAAAGGTTTTTTCTTAAGCTCTGCGGCTAATCTACCGGCATATTCTACGGCTGCACTGGCGTATTTTGTGCCGTTTGTAGCAATCAACCATTTGGAAGGAAAGTTCATAAGCGGAAAGTAATTTATCAATTTGTAGAAAGTACGAAATCCTAAACAACACAATGAAACCGATTGTATTCATTCCTATCTTTTAGAGATATGAATTTTGCACACGATATACCAAAACAACATCTTCGGGTTTTTGAAATTATCCGCAATGTTGGCCATCAACTAAACCAACCGGTGTATGTAGTAGGCGGATACGTACGCGATTACTACTTAGACCGCTTGAAAGAAGAACCTGACATCGACTTTGTTACACTCGGCTCGGGTATTTCTCTGGCACAAAAAGTACATGCACAGCTACCTGGTTCTAATTTGTCGGTTTTTAAACAATTTGGCACGGCACAGGTAAAAATTAACGACCTAGAACTGGAGTTCGTTGGCGCACGAAAAGAAAGTTATCGGCGGGACTCGCGAAAACCCATTGTTGAGGATGGCACACTAAAAGACGATCAGGAACGACGGGATCTAACCATCAACGCAATGTCATGGTCGCTCAACTCTGATGATTTCGGGCTTTTAAATGATCCTTTCGGTGGGTTAGCCGATCTCAAAAAACAATGTGTGCGTACACCCATCGACCCCGACAAAACATTCGATGATGACCCACTTCGAATGCTACGTGCAGTGCGCTTTGCGAGTCAGCTTGGTTTCGAAATAGCAGACGAAACTTTTCGTTCTATCCAAAAGATGGCACCACGGCTCGAAATTATTTCAAAAGAGCGTATTCTCGATGAACTGAATAAAATCATCCTTTCAAAAAAACCGTCGGTTGGCTTTGGTTTGCTCTTCAAAACCGGTTTGTTAAAACAGTTTTTCCCGGAAATGCATCAGCTACATGGCGTACAGGAAATTGATGGACACCGTCATAAAGACAATTTTTGGCACACGTTGGAAGTACTCGATAATGTTGCAGAAGTAAGTGATGATCTTTGGCTACGTTGGGCGGCCATTATGCACGATATTGCCAAGCCGCCCACTCAACGTTTTGAGCCGGGCATAGGTTGGACTTTTCACGGCCATGATGCATTAGGTGCTAAATGGGTAAAGCGAATTTTTCGACGGATGGGACTACCACTCGACGAACGCATGAAATATGTACAGAAGTTGGTTCGATTGCATCTTCGCCCCATTGCATTGGTATCTGATATTGTAAGCGACAGTGCTATTCGCCGCTTGATTTATGAAGCCGGTGAAGATATCGACGATTTAATGACGCTGTGCCGCGCCGACATCACCAGTAAGAATGAGTTTAAGGTAAAACGCTATCAAAACAACTTTTCTAAGGTGGAACAAAAGATTGTGGAGGTAGAAGAAAAAGACCGGATGCGTAAATGGAAAAACCCGCTTTCCGGCGAAGAAATTATGAGCGCACTTGGCATTAAACCCAGCAAAACAGTGGGCGATGTGAAAGACGCTGTAAAAGAAGCCATCCTGAATGGAGACATCCCCAACGAACATGATGCAGCTTTTAAATACATGATGGACAGAAAAGAGGAGTTTATTAATGAATGAATTGTGGGTTTCTAATTCGTATGCGAAAATTAATCTTGGCTTGCATGTGCTGGATCGACTCCCTAACGGTTACCATACCATAGAAACCGGTTTTGTTTTTATAGAATGGAACGACCGCTTTGAAGTACGTCCATCCGGAAATATGCAATTGATAATGAGCGACGAAAAAATCCCGGTGGATGACTCAAATCTGATAGTTAAGGCGATTAAATTGCTACAAAAAGAAGCTGGTTTACGGGATAATTTTCAGATTAACTTACACAAACGTATTCCTGCAGGGGCGGGCTTGGGAGGTGGAAGCAGTAATGCGGCCACAACAATGCGCATGTTAAACAAAATTGCCGGATTGGGACTATCGGTTGATGATATGGCTAGGCTGGGTAAGCAACTTGGCGCAGACGTTCCGGTTTTTGTTCATGGTAAACCCGGCTTCGGTACCGGTTTAGGCGATGATATCGAGTTCTTAGACATCCAGCCCGATGCCTATATTGTAACCGCATTTCCTAAAGTATTCAGCTCAACTCCCGAAGCATACCAACACTGCCTTCCAAACCCCGAGCCTGATTTTTCGCTTAGAAATTTGCTGCTTGAAGGGGCCATAGAAGAATGGAATTATTTGTTGCAAAACGATTTAGAAACTGCGGTTTTCCCTCGCATCGAATTAGTAGGGAATTTTAAAGATCAGTTTTATGATTTTGGTGCCAGTTATGCCAGCATGAGTGGTAGCGGTTCCAGCGTTTTCGGGCTTTTTTTGCAGGATTTTGTTGCTATTGACGCGTACGAGTCGTTTCATAGTTTGAATTTTCCTGTGAATTTAACACGGCCGGGCTTTGCCCCGGATCTTGGAGTGTATCTTAAAGAAAATTAAAGTATTACGCTCGAATAATACCGAAGTTAAAACTTCATCAATTGAATTTTATTTTAATATAATGGCTAAAAAAACGAAGCAATCAGAAGTAGAGGTTCGCTCAGGGTTGAATAAAGAATCACTCCGAGAAGATATCAAACTTCACCTACGCCACACACTGGCTAAAGACGAATACTCACGTACTCCGTGGGATGAATACCGGAGTGTGGTGCTAACCCTCATGGATCGCTTGCACGACAAGTGGATTACCACCCAGCAGCATTACCATCACTCTGGCGTAAAAAGAGTTTATTACTTATCGATGGAGTACTTAATTGGCCGACTGCTTGATAACATGGTGGTGAACCTGGATGTACAACAAGAGGTAGCCGATGCCTGCGCCGACCTTGGCTTAGATTATGATGAAATCCGCGAAGCAGAATGGGATGCCGGGTTAGGAAATGGTGGACTTGGTAGACTTGCTGCCTGTTTCTTAGATTCTATGGCCACGCTCGGTGTGCCAGCAACCGGTTACGGTTTGCGATATGATTACGGGATTTTTTATCAAACCATTGAAAACGGTTACCAGATTGAAAAGCCGGATTTATGGTTACGCTATGGAAATCCCTGGGATGTAGTTCGCCCAAAAATTCAATATCCGGTTGAGTTTTACGGGCACCAGCATATGGCACCAAAAGCAGGTGGTGGTATCAATTATGCGTGGGAAAACACTGATAAAGTTTTGGCCGTGGCTTATGATACCCCAATTCCAGGCTTTGATAATAATGTTGTTAACAATTTACGCCTCTGGAAGGCTGAGTCGGATACGGCCTTAGATTTGCACAGCTTTAATCAAGGACAGTATATCGATGCTGTTCGCGATAATCAGCTTGAGCAAAATATAACCCGCGTTCTCTACCCAAACGATAAGGTGTTTGTTGGGCAGGAATTACGCTTGAAGCAAGAGTACTTCCTTGTATCAGCTTCGATGCAGGATATTATTCGAAGGTTCAAAAATCAAACCGACGATTGGACGAAATTCCCAGAGAAAGTAGCTATACAGTGTAATGATACCCACCCAAACCTGGCTGTGCCTGAGCTTATGCGCATTTTGCTGGATGAAGTGGATATGCCTTGGGAAAAAGCTTGGGATATTACCACCAATACGCTGGCGTATACCAACCATACTCTGCTACCCGAAGCACTTGAAAAGTGGCCGGTTTCGTTGATGAAAAATCTACTCCCACGTCATTTGAATATCATTTACGAAATCAATCGCCGATTCATGGATACTATAACGGCAAAGTTCGGTGACGATAAACATCGCCAAGCTCGAATGAGTATTGTAAGTGAGGGAGAGCATCCGGTGGTACACATGGCGCATCTAGGAATTGTAGGCTCACACAAAGTAAACGGTGTAGCAGCATTGCACTCCCGTTTATTGGTAGAAAGCATGTTCAAAGATTTTGTGGAAGTGTATCCCGAAAAATTCACTAACAAAACCAATGGTATAACTCCACGCCGTTGGTTAAAGCAGTGTAATGTGGATCTGGCTGCTTTGATCACCAAGCATATTGGTGACGAGTGGATTACCGATCTAGATAAACTTCAGGATTTAACCCCGTTCTCTGAAGACAAGAAATTCCGCAAAGAGTTTGCAAAAATTAAACTCGAAAACAAGAAAAAATTGGCGGAGTACATTCTCGAGCATCAAGGAGTTGAGGTTGATCCGAATTCATTATTCGATATTCAAATCAAACGAATTCACGAATATAAGCGTCAATTGATGGCTGCATTGCATGTGATCACGTTGTACAATCGCATCAAAGAAAATCCTGAATTGGATGTTGTTCCGAGAACTGTAATTTTTGGCGGGAAAGCTGCTCCGGGATATGCGATGGCTAAAATGCATATTAAGTTAATCAACGCAATTGGCAAGGTGGTTAATAACGACCCCGAAGTAAGCAACAAACTAAAATGTGTGTTCTTAGATAACTATCGGGTAACTCTTGCAGAAATTATGATTCCTGCCGCTGATTTATCTGAGCAGATTTCTACTGCCGGAATGGAAGCTTCCGGCACCGGAAATATGAAATTTGCCCTTAATGGAGCATTGACCATTGGTACACTTGATGGCGCTAATGTGGAAATTCTTGAAGAAGTTGGTGACGATAATATCTTCATCTTCGGTTTAACGGTAGAAGAACTGCAAGAATTACGCCGCACCGGTTACGACAGCAACACGTATTATCACGCCAATGCTGAACTTAAAAGAGCTATCGATCAGATCAAAAATGGATTTTTCTCTCCGGAAGACAAACATTTATTCGATCCCATCATCAATGCCTTGTTGCACGAGAACGACTACTTTATGGTACTTGCCGATTACGAAGCGTATGTAAAAGAGCAGGAAAAAGTAGAAAAATTGTATCGCAATCAAGATGAATGGATGCGTAAAGCCATCATTAATGTGGCAAAAGTTGGAAAATTCTCCAGCGATCGTACCATTAGAGATTACAACGACGAAATCTGGAAATCAGAATACGTTAAACTCAAAAAGTAAACTGGTCATACTTTTTAAACTATTTAAAGCCGGAATGGAGAATACTCTGTTTCGGCTTTTTTTGTTTATACTCCAAGTCCAAAGCAATCAATATTTATGAAGCAGTTTTTTCAAACACCCACGCCACCCGACTCTTTGGTAGGCTCTCCCGATTCGAGCATTATTTCTACCGACTCGACGATGAATATCCCAAATCCAACGGACTATTCATTGGGCGAAATTTTCGATTATATCGGTGATTTCTTACAGGTAACCTTGTTCAAAATTCAGGATACGCCGGTTACTTTCATGTCCATCATCATTTTTATTCTGTTTTTGGTGGGCTTTACATATTTGGCCTCGTTCATCAAGAGGTTTTTGAAAGACAAAATACTACCTAAGTTTATTCATGATAGCGGCCTTCGATACACACTTGCTCGGATGTCGCAATATGTTATTGTGATAATCGGGGTGTTTGTTTCCTTTCAGTTTTTGGGGATTGACCTTACCGGTTTAGCCGTAATATTTGGTTTCCTTTCCGTTGGTATTGGTTTTGGTTTACAGAATATCACTTCCAATTTTATTTCAGGTTTAATCGTGCTCTTCGAACGGCCGATTAGTGTGGGCGATCGAGTTGAAGTAAATGGTATTGAGGGCGATGTTGAAGAGATTAATATCCGATCTACAAAAGTAAAAACCCTCCAAAATATCTCCATCATTGTTCCAAATAGTGAATTTGTGAGTAAGGATGTAATCAACTATTCGCATGGCGATCCTTCATACTTATTAATTGTGGATGTAGGCGTTGCCTATGGTTCTGATTTAGATCTGGTGATAAAAGCACTAAACGAAGTGGCCGAAGAAAATGAGCACGTGCTAGATCACCCCGAGCATCGCATCCACTTGCGTAGTTTTGGCGATTCTGCTTGGAACATGAAATTGTTGGTGATGATCCCCGATGTGAAAAAGCGTTATGGTGTGCTGAATGAAATCAATCAAGAAATTGTGCGCAAATTCCGCGAATACGATATAGAAATTCCATTTCCTCAGCGTGATATCAATTTCCGTAATCCTATGCCGTCCGAAGCTTCAGATGAAGAACCCTCAAAAAATGGTCAACAGGAGAAAAATACCTCGGCTAAAGATGGGGAAAAGGATTCCAATCAAAACAAAGAAAAGAAGGAAAAGAAAGAGCTGGAATCGGATTCATATTCGGATGTGGAACGTAATCCTGACAAGTACGCGAAAAAAAACCAATCAAACACGGATGGAAATGAAGCGGATTCTGACGATACCGACCTAAAAGACGATTCGGCTAAGCAATGAGTCTAATGCGATTTGGTGTTATAGCTTCCATCCTTTTTTGTTTGAGTACAACATCATCGAAAGCACAAAATGATACCTCGATTGTTTGGCAACTTGTTACGTTTAATATTTTACCCGGCGAGTACAGTAACGTTATCGATTTATATCAACAACAAGCGGTTCCTCTCTTTACAGAAAACGAAGAAATGCTACGTTTTCGTGGGTTCAGAGAGGTTGAAAGTCCTGTTCCTTTCGGATTAATGGTTCTTACCGAAATGAATGGGCTCGGAGGAATGGATGCTGCCAATATCCGATTAAGAGCAATTGCGGCAGAACAAAATATTAGTGTTGGCAACTTATATGGTAGGATTTCAGATCTTACAGCAGGACATACCGATGAATTTGTACAATTAATCCCCGAGTGGAAAATAGAAGATCCGTTTACATCGAAATATCAAGTTTTCATTAGTTATGATATCGTGGCCGGAAAATCGGCCGACTTCCGGCGCTTTGTGCATGAACAACTCATTCCGGCAGAAAAGGAACTAGGTTTACCATCGAGTGGAGGACAATACCTCATTTCAGATGGGTGGCAATACCTACGTGTATTTGGCATAGAGTCGCTAAAAGAATTTGGCGACTACGTAGAATTGCTCCACTCAAAAGACTTGGATAACGTATTAGATCGATTTGTTGACAAGAAAAGGGTTGTTATAAAAGGAGTGTTGCCTAATTTATCTGTGCGGTAGCATACATCAACTATTTCATTTTTGCTTCCATCAAATTTACCAAATGTTGATTTCCCATTTGTTGGGCAAACTGGTAGGCAGAAAATACTTGTTCATCCTCGTTATAGAATTCTGCCCCTTTGTTAATGAGCATTTCTGCAAACTCGGTATTTGAATACATAATAGCCCAAAGTAACGGCGAACCACCGTTTATCACATCTTTCTGATTGATGTTGGCTCCGGCTTCGATTAACAATCTTCCAATTGTTGTATTTCCACCAATAGCAGCGCCAATAAGTGGAGTTAGTTTATATCTTTCACCTGCTAAATTTACATCCGCATCCCATTCTATGAGAAGCTCAACAATCTCTGTTTGGGCGAACCGAGCAGCAAATGCAAGTGGTGATTGCCCGGCGCGATTTAACTGATTTACAACTGCGCCATTTAGAATAAAATTTGCCACGATTTGGGTATTCCCATTGGCCGCTGCAATCTGTAAAAGTGGATTATTTAATCCATCCTCGGAATTTGGATCCGTACCTTCGGCAAGTAATTCTAGTACTTGTGGCACATCTTCTTTGATTACTGCCTCAAGTAATAATTCATTTTGCTGGTCAACAGCATTCATCAGCTCTGTTTCTCGAAAAACCTGTAGCACAGAATCCGCATGCCATAACCGAACCGTTACATCCACTGCATTGCCATGTATACTTGTTATAGAAAGATCTGCCCCGCTGTTAAGAAGTAACTCAAGTTGTTGAATGTGACCATAGTAAGCTGCCCAATTAAGTGCCGGATCTTTATTTGAATCAATGATATTTACGTCGGCATTTTGGGCAATTAATAATTCAGAATACTCTGTGGATGGTTTAGAAACCGCGTACATCAACGGCGTACTTTCCAACCCGCCTCGCCTTTGTTGATTTACATTGGCCCCGGCATTAATTAGCTGCTCAATTGCTTCAATATTGTCGGCAATTATTGCTTTATGAAGTGCCGAAAACCCACTTTCATCGTTTAGGTTTGGATCTATGTTCTCAGCTAGCAAGTAATTGAGAATGTTATTTGAGCCAGAAGCAATGCTTTGATGTAAATAGAAAGCTGCTTTCCTACCATCAAAATGTGTAATGAAAGTGGAGAGGTCATCTTCCAAAATTATTTCTTGGCTTATTTCTTCTTGCGCTGCTAAAGAACCGGATACGCTTAAAATTAGAAATGCAGTTATGGTAACCCGAGCTTTAAAAAAACCCATTGATGAAAATCCCCGTTTATTTTGGTTTAATAATTAGTGCAACGCCTGCACTTTCGAAATCTTGCCTTGATAGGATTTCAACTTTACATAAAAAAAGCCACTCCCAAATTGAATTGGAAGTGGCTACAAAATAGTGTGTAATCAACCTTACCGATTAATAGGCACGGCAGGATTTTCAATCTCTTCGATTACCTGTTCGTACTCGCCGTTCCAGATCGCCTGGAGTTTTTCTAGCTGAACATCCACTTTTGCCGCTAAATCTTCAAACACAGCATACTGTTGAGCCGTTGGGCGCCCATAACCGGTTGCAACGGTACTTTTAAGGGCTGCTAGTTTGTTGTTTAGCTTTATCGGGAAGTTCAACACATCCTGAATTGCTTCCGCTTTAGTTTGCACCAGTTCCTGTTCAATTTCACCGATTGCTTTTGTAAGCTCTTTAACTCGTTCGCTGAGCACTTCGTTATCTTTTATTTCTGCCATCATACTATTGATTTCGCTGGTAACAGAACGTATTTCATTAATCGCTTTATGGGTAGTATCTAACTTGGCGTTTATAGTTTGAACCAACTCGAACTGAGCAATTAGATCTTCTTGCGTAATATCCACTAATCGAGGGTCTTTCTTCACCTCAAATTGTTGTTCACCCACCATTTCATCACCAATATGCATACGAACAGTATAAGTGCCCGGTACAGCCATTGGGCCGCTTGTATTTCCAGCCCAGAGAATCTGGCGACCATCTAAATCGGTTACACCCGGGTAGCGAAGGTTCCAAACAAACTTATTCAACCCTGCTTTATTTGGAACTACGCTTGGTCGAGTTCGTCCTTCCTCCTCATAGAACAATGGCGATTCCTTCACCGCTCTTCCTCTGGTATCTTCCATGCTAGAGTAGGTTTGAATGGTATTGCCACGCATATCTAAAAACTCGAGTTTAATTTCGGATTCCTGCTCTTTATCGAGTTTAAAGAATACTACAGCACCATTATCCGGATTTTTCCCAGAGGTTGGAGATGAACCGCCCCAACTTGAGCCACCATATAAGTAGGTATCCTCCGGATCGAATAAATAACGATCTGCTTTAGCAATCTCGTCCGTCATTTGATGAAGTACCGGTAAATCATCTAAAATCCAGAAAGAACGCCCTTGTGTGGCTACAATCAGGTCTTTATCCCGCTTATGAACGGCTAAGTCTGTAATTGGTGTAGCCGGCAAATTCATTTGAAGTGGCTGCCAGTCATCGCCTGCATTAAACGAAACATACACTCCGGTTTCTGTTCCTGCATAAAGCAAACCTGCTTTATTGGGGTCTTCACGCACAACTCTTGTAAAATCCATTGCCGGAATTCCATCCGTTATTTTATCCCAGCTTCTGCCATAATTAGTAGTTCGGTAAATCATAGGTTGGAAATCACCAAATTTGTACCGAGTTGCTGCAAAATATGCCGTTCCGGGATCGTGTTGAGAGGCATCTAAAATACTAATCATAGATTCCGGCAAACCTCGTGGCGTTACGTTGTCCCAGGTTTCGCCATTATCCCGACTGATATGAATCAATCCATCGTCGGACCCGGCCCAAAGTAAACCGGGTTCTATTTCCGATTCCACAAAAGTGAAAATGGTATTGTAGTATTCTACCGACGTATCATCTTTGGTGATCGGCCCACCGGATTCGCCTTGCTTAGATTTATCATTTCTGGTTAAATCCGGGCTGATATCTTCCCAGCTCATTCCCTCATCGGTAGAGCGATGTACGTACTGCGAGGTTGCATAAAGCACATCAGGATTATGCGGCGAGACGATTATTGGGAAGGTCCACTGAAAACGGTATTTCAGCTGATCGGCTCCCGAACCCATCGGGTTATCCGGCCAGATATCAATGCGATCGTTTAACCGTAGATTTGCATCATATCGGGAAAGTGAGCCGCCATAGCATCCACCATAAGTTACATCGTGATTTTCAGGATCAACAGCGATGTAGCCAGATTCACAACCTGCTACCGGCCACCAGTCATCCTCATCAATACCCGATGAGTTGGTACGGCTCATTATGGCAAAGGTAGAATTATCTTGCTGTGCACCATAAATCATGTATGGGAATTGATTGTCTACCGCCACTTGATAAATCTGAGCTGTGGCAGAGGTGTGGTACGATGTCCAGGTTTTTCCTCCGTTGTACGTAACCTGTCCACCGCCATCATCACCAATAACCATTCGATTTGGGTTATTGCTGGCAATCCATAAATCATGATGATCGGCATGTGGCGTTCGAATTCTGCTAAAAGTTTTTCCGCCGTCGATAGATTTCCAGAAACCAACATTCAGCACATAAACTACATCTTCGTTCTGTGTGTCAGCAATTACTTTTGAGTAGTACCATGCACGCTGTCTCAGGTTTCTGTCGGCACTAACTCGTGTCCAAGTTGCGCCTGCATCTTCACTTCTAAATAACCCACCTCCACGGGCATTTTCAACAATTGCGAACACACGATCGGAATTTACCGGAGATACCGAAACTCCTATTTTTCCTACCATTCCTTTTGGCAGACCGGGGTTACGGGTAATTTCTGTCCAACTTTCGCCGCCATCGGTACTTTTGAATAAACCGGATCCCTCACCACCGCTACTCATTTCGTATTCATTACGATAGGCTTCCCACATGGCTGCATACAGAATTCGCGGGTTATTCGGGTCAACGGCGATGTCTACCGCGCCGGTTTTATTATCTCTAAATAGTACTTTATTCCAGGTTTTACCACCATCAGTGGTTTTATATACACCTCGATCGGCACTCTCAACGTTTCCAAATAATTTACCCATTGCTGCAATCCAAACAACATCTGGGTTGGTTGGGTGAATTTCGATGTCGCCAATAAACTGCGTGTTGCCCAAGCCTAAATATTGCCAGGTTTTTCCCGCATCGGTTGAGCGGTACATTCCATCACCTGCGCTCATATTTCCACGGATATCTGTTTCGCCCATTCCGGCATAAATTACATTCGGATCAGAATCTGCCACATCTATCGCTCCAACCGATCCCGTTTTGAAATATCCATCGGTAATATTTTCCCAGGTATTTCCTCCGTCTATGGTTTTGTACACTCCACCACCGGTGTAGCCTACGTAGTAGATGTAGGGCTGATCATCGTGCCCGGCTACAGCAACCGACCGACCACCTCTAAATGGACCAATTTCCCGATATTCCAAATCCTGAAATAACGAAGATTCAAATTGGGGTGAATTGGTTTCGGCTCCATGACCAAAAACTTGAGCTTGTAAAGTTTCTGCCATACACAGAGCAAGCACAAAGCAGATTGCAAGACTTAAAAATCGCTTCATAAGTATCCCGTTTATTTTAAATGATTAGCGCGAAGAGCGGTTTAGAATTACCGAAGGTAGGTATTCAGAATCAAGATGTCGGTAAAAAATTGTGAAGGGGTGGAAGAAGCTTTAATTAAACACAAAGCGAAACGTAATGGAACCCCATTGTACGGTTTGCGGCACGCCTCCCGGTAATCGAGAAAAACGCCATGTTCTTAGCGTACTCATTACCTCTCGTTCTAGCTCAGGGCTCATCTTTTTTATTGGAATAATTCTACCTACCGTTCCATTAGGGCGAACTTCGAAGCGAACAGTTATAACCGCTTCTGTATTTGCAGTATTAGTAGGGAGAGGCTGAACCATGGGTGCACGTTCGATATCACCTTCCCACTTTAGCTCATATGGGGCTGTTTTGTCATCATCATTACCTAGCCCCTGATCGGAGTCGGTTTCGCCGGTGGCGCCTTCAACATCGCCACTTTCTTCCGCACCTTCTTGCGTGTCGATATCTTCTTTGGCAACCGGAGCTATTTCAATTTCTTCTTCGGTATTTTCTTCGGCAGTTTGGGTAGGATCTATTTCCTCGGTTACCGGCGTTTCGATGGCTTCTTCAATTACATCCTCAACTTCATCAGGTAAATCAACCGGCTTGGTATCTTCTTGTGCGGTAGTTTCGGGGATGTCTTCCGGTTCCGGGGTTTCTTCGGTGGGTTCTTCCGTTTCTACTTCGGATGGATTGGGACGAGTTGCCACTTGTTCATCTTCTACTTCCGAAAACTCGGTTAATCGCCCGGTTTGAAACTCCCCAAACTCAACTTCTATAAAAGACGGACGAATGTTCCTGCCCATATCGATGGTAAGCCAAAGAGAGAATGCAATCAGCACTGCGGCAACACCGATGGTTGCAAATAATGCGCGTGTATCGTCTTTTGTGAATTGGGGATCCATATTGTTTAAAGTGAACCTTGTTCGGTGGCCATTACTAAGCGAAGGTTTAATGCTTTACCAATGTTCAACACACGAACGGCATCGTCAACAGTTGCGTCTTTGTCTGCCCTAAGTACGATGGTGCCTTCAGGTTTAGTATTTCGTGCTTCGCGGATGGCGCCGGCAAGCGAGCCTCTTGCGGTCAGTTCTCCCTCCACATAAAATTCGCCATCATTAGTGATGGCTACCGAAATATATTCTGCTTGTGTTACCGCGCCACTTTCAGCTTTTGGAATATTCACTTGTATACCAAAGTTGGTTACAAAGGATGAAGTGAGCAAAAAGAAGATCAGTAAGAGCAGTACAATATCCGTTAACGACGACTGTGAAAACAGCGACAATGGAGTTAATCGTTTATCACCTCTTCTGAAATCGCGTGCCATATCAGCTCTGTTTTTTGGGTGCAGGTGATTGAAGAAGGTCTATAAAATCAGCCGAGGCATTTTCGAGTTCAAATATCGAACGATTGATTTTACCCAGTAGAAAGTTGTAAAAACCGAATGCAATCAACCCAACAATTAAACCGGCAGCGGTTGTAATCAATGCTTCCCAAATACCACCCGCAAGTGCACTAGGGTTTACATTACCTTGCAGCGATTGAATATCCATAAAGGCTTCGATCATACCGGTTACTGTTCCTGTAAACCCAATTAATGGCGCTACACCGGCAATTGTCGCTAACCAGTTCATGCGTTTTTCGAGAAAGAAGATTTCCTTTTTGCCTGCATTGTCGATGGCGTCTTCGATATCACGAATAGGGCGACCTAAGCGTTTGATTCCGGCTTTGATAATTCTGGCGAGGGGTTTATCAAAGTCCTCGCAATAGGCTATGGCATCACTTTGTCGGCCGGTTTTCAGCATTCCTTCGATGGTGCCCAAAAAGCGTTGGGTATCGGTATGGGAGCGAGTAAGAGCGCTCCATCGTTCAAAAATCACATAAAATGAAATCAAAAAGAGGATAAAGATGGGGATCATCAAGATGCCACCTTCTACCATTAAATCGAAAAATGTGATGGTTTCTCCCTCCAACGACGTTGCCAGGGAATCGACCGAGGCAATAGATTCCTGAATAAGAAATGCGTAATTCATGTAGATGATTAGTTAATTTTTTTAATGAAGTAGTTATCAGGTAATAGCGTTTCAATTTCTTCGGCAGCAACAGCTGCATCATACAGCGAGGCAAACTGCCCTAAGCTTACTCTCCACAATGTGCCAAAACGCTCACTTTCTACAGGTGCAACAATTGCACGATAACCGTTGTTCTGTAATTTTTGTTGTTCAGAAAGTGCGTTTTGTTGATTGCTGAGTGAATACATTACAATCGTATAGCCATCCATTCCATCTGCCGAAAGTGCACCGGTAAGACCATATTTTTCAGCGTTATTACTAATTTGGTTTTGCGCCGGTTGTGTATTTTCAACTACCGGAGGTGCGGCTTGTTCCTGAGTGGTTGCAGGTTCTTCTGTTTGTGTATTCTGCGATGATGTTGCTGCAGCCTGTTCATCCACACTTGGTGTATTTCGAGCAGCCGGTGGAGGCGTTTCAGGCTGTGAGGTTGTTGCCACGGTTGAAGTGGAAGGGGAGATAAATGGAATATTTAAAATATTAAAGTATCCAAGGCCAATAACTCCACCACCCAATAGCACTACAATTAGAACCACCCATAACCAAGCGGGGGCTGCTTCAGAATTTTTACTGGCCTTAACCGGCTTTTCCTTCTTTTTGCCTTTCGTTTCCTTTTCTTCCGGCTCTTTGGTTGTCTCAGCCTTTTGATCAGTATCAGTGGGATCGTCGGTGGTGATATTTTTTATAACCGGTACAATTTCTGTGTCATCAAATTCTTCCATTCTTAGCACACTTTCATCCACCTGATCGTCTTCCAGATTCATGAACGGATCTTCAAAATCGAGATCAACTTCTTTTTCGAGCTGGAGGCTCTCTTCTTCACTCACCTCACTTTCTAGCTCTGTGTCAAGCTCCTCTTCGTTGGTATTAAATGCTGGTATTGCTTCAGTATCAGGCTCATCTTCCGCACTAATGGAGTTTAAGTCTGCTGATATGTAATCGTCTTCGCCCTCATCCTTGGGTACTTCTGCATAATCTATTACCACATCAGACTCATCCAAACCAAGCACGTCATCTGTCAATTCATCCGAAATTAAACCATCACTTTCCATTTCAGCGAACACATCATCCAGCAACTCGTCAGTGTCTTTATCGTCATTGGATCCGGAATCAGAATCCCCACCCATTAAAGCAGCTACTTCGGCATCAAGGTCATTTTCTTTATCCTGATTTTCGTTGCTATCTGCAAATACATCTTCAAACCCGTCCAAATCTTCTTGATCAGAGGTATCGATACCTTCGTTTTCTTCGATCGGTTTTTCGTATTCTTGGCCCATTAAACTGGCAAACAGCCGATCGGCACTTTCATCTTCCTTATGGGCTTCTACACCCCACATTTCAGGCCCGGGATCTTCTGCGGGCTCTAAATCTGGATCGTTAATATCTTCATCAATCAGTCCGGCAAAGCGAGTACCTAAATCTTTGCCAACCGGTTTTTTTGCCTCCAGATCGATCTCTTCAGCACTGTTTTCATCATCAAGACCTTCAAATGGATCATCAAAGGTTGGAGCCGGCTCTTCCATCTCTATGGGCTCCATGCCCACATATTTAAAATTAATCTCCGTTTCGAGTTCTTTTGATGGGATGAACATGATTCGGTTTCCCAGGCTGCTAAATATCCCAAACCCTTCAATTTCGTAGGCTTCGTCTTCGCTCAGCGATTGTTTGATATCAGCGATGAGCTCATGCAATTGTTTTTGAGTTGTTTCGGCATCCAGCCCTGAGGCTTCGGCCAGTAATTCTAAAAGTTGTTGATGATCAATATGCATGCCCTTACCTCTCTATTTCCGCTACAAACTCAATGGTATCGCGCGGGGGCATCATCACTGTTTTACCGTCAACTCTTTTTTCCTGATGTTGACTATGATGCACGGCTTTAAATGTACCGAGACCCGAAATTTCGACCGAATTTTTCATAATAATCTGATCGCGCACCACTATGCTAAACGCTTCTAAAAACTCTTTTTTCATACTTACAATTTTAAAATTATCCCTCCGAAGAGCTGAAAAGGGCGCTCCTGATAGCCGTCCCACACTTCGTATTCTTGCCCCAAGATATTCAATACTTTGGCATAAACACCAAACCGATGGCTAAATTCGTATTCGGCTTTTACATTTACAAGGCTGATGGTGCCTAATTCACGGTTATTGGTGGGCGATTGCCGATTGCCGATCACATCCATCCAGGTGCTAAGTAACAACGATTTTTTGAAATTGTAGTTAAGCGAAGTCGTAACTCCAAAGCGTTCTTCGTAAGGGATATCTGCACCGCTATCCAGTTTTGGTCTTCGGGCGTAAATTCGGGCATCAAACCAAAATTGTTCCGGATCTAGCTGCTGCGTAATTCCACCATACCACTCAAAGGTGCTCGATTTCTCGTAATTGATAGTATAGAAAAGTGCATAATTCTGCCCGATTCTATTTTCCGATACTCGCTGATAGTAGGCTCTATTTCTGGTAATTTGATATGATACGCCCGAATACACACGATTGCCTTCAAATAACTTTAACCCAACTTCTCCAAACGCTTGAGATCCATAACTATGGCGCAAGGTAGTAGCCGTATTTAAAAAACGATTGGTTTGATAGTGCTCTTGCAAGCCGGTAAAGAATGGTCCTGCTTTAATTCCACCTTTCACCATTAACGCATCCTTCAAATTGTAGGAAAGTTCAGCTTCCGGAGCGATGTAGAATTTATTCTCTAGTCCATCGCTCGCATATGCAATATTAAATGCACCCGAAGCATGCATATTAAAATTGATTAGTTTTTTATACTCAGCGCCTATTTTGCCCAAAATAACATTTTCCGAAATACTGCTAGCAGCATCGTAAGCGCCGACAGTTACTCGCCCTTGTATGCTTAAACTTTCGTACAATCGAGAGCCCGGCCAATATTTGTTGGCTTCGAAATGCACGTATTGTTCGCTACTATTTCCGGAGATTAGATTTCCATCGCTTCGTGTGGCATTGCCTCCGGCATCTAATTCAGCCTCAAAATGCGAAACTGTTATTCCTGTTTTAAAACCTTCTAGGGCATTTTTAGTTTGATGAATCGCCGCATTCCAACTTAATCCGAGGTAATCTTTTCGGGTAGTTTCGCCAATTGCATCCTGATAAAGCGGATCCAGATTATACAAGCGATTGAAATCACTTAGAAAACCTATGGAGCTTTCGACGGCCAAGTCTTTCTTTACTTTCGAATAGAAGCGCACATCGCCATCTATAAAACGAAAACCGGAAGCCTGATCGTCGAGGTGACCATCCGATGCGAGTAACGAGAAATTACCCGTTAAAGTAGATTTACTTCCCAATCCCTGATAAAAATAAGCGTCAGCCTCCGGAGTGATGAACGATCCGAATCCACTTTTCAAATAAAGATTGGTTCGGCTAGGGGTGGGTAAAATAGAACGGGCTGGCGGATCAGGTCGATCAAGTTGAGTGATGGCAATACTGGCTACCGCTTGTTCTCGCGATTCCATAAACGGCATTCTGTTTGGGTCGATCTGAAATACCCGCGGTTTAGGGTTAAACCCAAGAATGGGTTGGCGCCGAAGACCAGGGAATCGTGCTCTGAATTCACTTCTAATCTCAATATCCTGAGGGTTAATCTCGGGTAACAGTGTATTCTGCGGGTTAGTGCCTCCCGATTGGGCAAGCGCTGCTGCAGAAGTAATTACTATGAGTGCAAATAGAAGTGATGGTCTGAAAATCATACAGAAAAGCTTTCTAGAATGTACAAATTTTTTGATTGAAGGATGAATCTACCTTCTCATGATTAAAGATACCTCATCACCCATTTCAAGTTCCTTTATTGATTACGTAAAAAAGAAAAAACCGATTGGTTAAAACGCTAGCTTTAAATGTTACCGGCACTCTTCATTCTATCAAAATAATCTCTGGCTGCTGCCATAACTTTTGGTGATAAGAGTATCGCTACCGTCATAGTTGGGATACTCATCAACGCAAACATACCGTCGGTAAAATTGAGTACCGCATTAATGGTAGCAACTGATCCAAAAATGATAGCTACGGCATAAAAATAGTTGAAGTACTTCTGTTTATCAGCGCCAATCAAGAACCCAAGACATTTAGTGGAGTAATATGAGTAGGTGAATAATGAACTGAAACCGAAAATCAATACACAGAAAATCAACAAGTAAACTCCAAACGGCCCGATTGCTTCTTGAAATGCTGAGGCAGTTAACGTGATCCCGTTCAACTCACCGGATTGCCACACATCGGTTACTAAAATAGCTAGGGCAGTCATCGTACAAACAATAAGTGTGTCAATAAACGGGCCCATCATAGCCACTAACCCTTCGCGAACGGGTTCTTTGGTTTTTGCAGCGCCATGAGCGAGTGTAGCGGTACCGATACCGGCTTCGTTCGAGAATGCCGCTCGTTTTGTTCCGTGTACAATCAAGCTTCCTAAAACGCCACCAAATGCTGCGTCACCATTAAAATAGGCACCTTGAAAAGCATCGGTTACAATCAGTAATAAATAATGCCCAAGTACATCAATATGAATGCCTAAAATGATGAGCACACAGCTTACGTAGATTACAACCATTGCAGGTACCATTTTCGAGGCAACTTTACCAACGCGCTTAATTCCACCGAAAATTACGATAGAAACGATGGCTAGAATTACAAGTCCACTTACTAAATCGCTGGCAAATGTATTTGCAGGATCAGTAATTCCATTTGGTACTAGAATAAAATCGCGAACAATTTGTGTAACCTGATTGGCTTGAAAAATCGGGAGTGGCCCGAATAAACCGGCAAGGGCAAACAGCACAGCTAGCGGCTTCCATTTCTTACCTAATCCTTCTACAATCATGTACATGGTGCCGCCCTGAATGTCCCCATTCGAATCTTTTCCACGATACATAATGGAAAGGGTACAAGTAAAGAATTTTGTAGCCATACCTACTACAGCACTCACCCACATCCAGAATACAGCTCCCGGGCCACCAATTGCAATGGCAACAGCTACACCACTAATATTACCGAGCCCAACGGTAGCTGCCAATGCCGAGGAAAGTGCTTCGAAGTGACTAATATCACCGGGATCGTCGGGATCGTCGTATTTACCTCGTAAAATATCTATCGCGTGAAAAAAGTAACGATAGGGCGTAAAACGAGAGTAAATGAGAAAATATAATCCACCACCTACCAGTAAAAGAACGAGTGGGGTTCCCCACATGAATGACGAAAATGCGGCTAATGCGCGATCTATGGTTTCCAGAGCAATAGTGTTTAGTGATGATTTAGACTACAAACAGCGTAAAACTACTAAAAGTTGGCCTTAGTGGGTAATGATCTTAGAAAATAGATGTAATCAGTAGCAGGGGCGTTGTATCCGTTTCTACTAAGTAGATATAAAATCTGCGCACGGTGATGTTGCCCGTGAATGATGAGGTGCTCAAAAATATCATCGGCCAACGTTGAATAATGGACGCCTTTCAAATCCTGATAACGAATCATTTCGCCACTTTTTTCTGCAATTCGATGCAGCATATCGCCACTATCATTCAATAGGCTTTTACACTCTTCTATAGTATAATTTCCCCAAATCTTGGTGGTTTCTTCAATTTCATGAATACGAGTAAACCAAATAATTTGTGCTTTAAATAGATGTGCAAATAACCGGGTGAGTTCGGACCGAAGGTTATCCTCCCGAACTTTTTCTATCGCATCGATTACAAGTTTGTTTGCCCACCGATCATAGTCAATTTTTTTGTTATCCATGACTTGGTACTAAGCGTTAAAACCGAAAAATCCCGCAATTCCATTAATCACAAACTGTACACCAATTGCTAATGCGATGAAACCCATCATTCGTGTAATTACAATCATACCACTTTTACCAATCACTTTGTTTAGCCATGGAGCAACACGCAAAATACCCCACGCTAAAAACGCTGTTAAAAATACAGCTACGGTGTTTAAGATGTAATCGCTGGTTCCCGTTGCTTGCGAGCCGAAACCAATTACAACAGCAATACTGCCGGGACCAGATAGTAGAGGCATAGCAAGCGGACTAAAAGACACATCTTCTTTATCCATTGCGGCTTCAGTATCTTTTTTGGATAGTTTTCTACCCCCCGTTTCAGGGTTCATCATCGAAAAACCGGCTCGCATAATTACTATACCGCCGGCAATGCGAATACCTGAAATGCTAATGCCAAAAAAGGACAGAATGTAGGTTCCTAAAAACAGAAATGTTACCAATACGATGAACATGTAAATAGCCGATTTACGTGCTGTTCGTACTTGCTCGTCGAGTGTGTGGTCTCCCATCAAAGAAAGGAAAACCGGCATGGCGGCCAATGGGTTTACAACAGAGAATAATGAAGTAAAACTTGCCAGTAAAAGTGCCCCCGCTCCCATAAAATCTGTGGAAAAGGGAATAAAATCGCTTAAAAAATCCATGCTTATAAGATACAGAGATTTTGCCGAAAAGAAGGGGGAGATATCAGAATTTCCAAAGCTTAACTTTTCTAGTATACTAATTCTTATATTTTGTACTCACTCAAACAACAAGAGATTTATGTCCAGCACTCAAACTATCAGCTTACTCGATAAACTAATTATTCACACGAAAGAAATTCTGGAGCGTCCGGTAACCCGAAACGAGAAATTGTTTGCTGTGTGCGAACTTCTTGCCGATGAAGTACCCACTTTTGATTGGGTCGGATTTTACCTCGTAGCCGATGATGCCGAAAATGAACTTGTACTTGGCCCATTTGTTGGAGAAGCCACCGATCATACTAGAATTCCTTTTGGAACCGGTATCTGCGGACAAGTAGCGCTTTCGCATGAAACTTTCGTTTCTCAAGATGTGCATGCAGAGGATAATTACCTTGCTTGTAGCATCCATGTACAATCAGAAATTGTGGTACCAATTATGGCGGATGGCGAGTTTGTAGCCCAGCTCGATATTGATTCCAACACAAAAAACTCGATTACCGAGGAACAAACTGAAGCACTTGAGAAAATTTGTAAGATGCTGAGTGCTGAATTTAAATAATCATAAACCGGGGTAACTATGAGCACCTATTCCTTAACCGATGAAACTTCTATCGATGTATTAATCTTCTGGATTGAAAGTGCTGATGGCAGCATTTCTTTTGCCGAACAATCTGCGGTAAAGCGTGTGCTCGAAAACATGAAGTACGATTTGAGTACTTATCACAAGACGTTGAGTCATTTGGGTAGCATGAGTACTGAAAACTTACACACTATTGTAGATGAGGCCATTGCATATATCAGATCAAATTTCTCGGATGAAGGCAAGCAGTTGGTATACAACCTGCTTGATTCGATAGCAAACTGCGATTCAAATATATCCAACTCCGAGCAAAAAAAGCTTGATCGTATAAAGTCGGACCTCGGAGTTTAGTTTACCGTAAGGCCGGAAAAATTATAGGTAATTTCGTCGTCCGCAATGTTTTTTACGCGATCGATAAACATACTGCTTGGCATGCCCGTGCTTTTATCCCATTCAAATTCGGCGCTATGAGCCACCGGTATTTCTACAATCCAACGATCATAAAACACCGAGATGGTATTAAATAATGTTGGGAAAAGTTCTAAAATTGATTGTTCTTGGTCGCCCTGCTGTACTAAGTACGGTTCTCGAGTTTCGATATCTAACACTTGAAAAACCGTGTCGTCTCGCACAACAACAATCATTTCGTCGGTATAAGCGCAAAAGCATAACGCTTGATACCTAAACTCATAATCTGTTAGTGCTGCTTTTTCCCATTTACTTTTTCCGTCTTTCAGTTCTTCAATCAGGCTGTTTGTTGAGCTGTTAATATCACATCCAACAAACAATAGTGATACAAATAGTACTGTTAGTAGTGGCTTCATTTTTTATCGAAATGTAAGAGAATTTATAACAGGCGTTACTTGCATAATAATGCTAGCTAGAGCGCAGTACAAACGGTATCAGACACAATGTTTATTGAACTTACTTCGATTGGAGTAATGATCTTTGAAAACCCGGTTGATCGCCGGTTGGTATACCATTCGTCGCGTAAAACACCCGAAACTTTAACCTCAAATAGAAAACCATCTTGCTGCCGGGCAATTGTGGGTATTCCTTTTTCCGAAATCAACTCAGTTAAGTTACCATCAAAACGCCATTGTTCGTTAACTCCGCAAGGTTTAAATACCGACCCTCTCAAACCATTCGTAATCCCGGAATATGTATTGTAGTTGATAGGGGGGACAAAATTATTAGCGATAAGACGCAATTGAGCGGCTACTGCAAGCACATCTAATGTTTCTGATGTTCCGGAATAGAGGTCTGGGTTTTCGTGGCTAAACGTTCGGTAGTACATTCCTTTTCGGATTTGAAATATCATGCCCCATTTTTCTTCAACGAAAATATCTGAATGGTTGTCTTCAAATTCTGAACCATCCTTCATTGTCCAGATGTTTCGTTGTACCAAATTATTGTAGATTTTACCCCAATCGTTGCTCTTATTGAATTTTGGAATACAATACTCGTACGGCCCAACCTGCTTAAAGTCCTCACAAATAGTGTTCAGATATTCATGCATGTTTTCTTCAGGAGCGGCCAGATCAGAGCTTCCATCATTCGGCCAAAACAAAACGGTATTGCCGGGATCTTTTTTACTGTTCGATATTCTGAACAAGTGGAAAGGTTTAGTCTCTGAGAAAATTGCAATCTGAAACTCTTCGTCAACATTATCAATTTCGGCACTGGATAAATTTCGCCACCCTAGCGCGTCAACAACGGGCGCGGGAAATTCATTGATTCGTAATCCATTGGTTCCAGCTGACAAGTCGGTATGATTGACAGTGGTAATAGGATGAACCGAACCGCACCCAACAACGATTATGCATAACCAAATTACCCCCCGCTGTACTACCATAAATTTTGGATTATTTAAATACCAAGATAATCTTTTGCTTCCTCAAGCGACATTTCCATTTCTTCTCTTATAATATCGATAGCTCCTTTGGTTTGCCCCAGATCCAATAAAATCTGTGCCCGATTTCGTGGCGAAACATCAATCCCTAATCCAGTTATTGATTTTACATCACCTACCAATTCTTCTACGTTATAGTCGCTGCTTAGCATGTAGGAATCAGACAAGCTTAATTCTCCTTTTTTAGTGAGAATTTTAACCAGCATTTCTTTCATGTTTTCATCCGAACGATCAATTTTCACTTCTTCAATATCGTAGAATGGAATAGTGCCTTTCTTGGCTCTAAAGTACTTTCTTTTATGCCAGCGCAATTCACTTTTTTCGTTATCAAAAACAAAGTGCGAGCTTTCGTAAATAATTATTCCAGCAATTCCCAGCACTACTCCGGCCAGTACTAACCCAATAATTTGAATGGAAAAAATATTCAGTCCTTCGATAACCCAGAAATAAAGGATGCCGCCGAAGCAACAAATTGCCCCAAATAATGCCAGATACGACATTAATGTAAATGAGATTTCAACCTCAATATTTCCGTTTTCGTGTCTCTCAATATTCATAACACATTTTTTTTATTCTGTACGAATACCTAAATCTTCAATATGAAGGTTTACAGCATGGTTCACTCTCAAACCAAAAATACCGTTGGTATCTAATTTTAAGTCATTTGCATTTATCGTCGCAACTTCTTCACTATTAATTAAAAATTTCATGGTTCCTCCATTCACCTCAACAGCTAAGTGGTTTAGTACCGAAGATACTTCCGGATCGTCGTAAATTTTTATTGCTTCCGATGCCGTCCAGCCTTGTATGGTTTCTGTACTTTCTCCTTTGCGCTGTTTTATGAGAAAATCTCCGGTATTTCTTATCAAAAAATAAAGATACTCATACCCTTCGGCCTGCATGTTTTTACCGCCAAAAAATAACCCAAAACCTTCTCTGTTACGCCCGTTCGGATTGAATAAATGCATATCTGTGTGGATGGTGTACGAACCTTGTGCGGTATACAAAGGGTGCCAAAAAATAGCTCTTGGTCCTGTAGTTAGATGCCAACCCGGCGTCATATTCACAAAATAAATATCGTCCGTTTCCGGATCCGCACTTAGTGTTACTGAATTATCCGGCTTATCTAACCGGAACTCCCATCCTTCGGGTACATCCAGGTTTTGTCCTTGGGGAACTCCCGGATCGGGAATATTCTGAGCCTTTGCTAAGCTTATGCTCATCATCAGGATTAAAAGAGTGGGAATAACTTTTTTCATGATCTTACTGTGTTACACATTACAAATTTCAACGCCTTGTTTTAGAGAGGCAAATACATCCTCTGCTTTAGGAATAAATTCCTGCGCAACAAATCCATCAAAACCCGTTTCTGCGATTGCTTGCATGATGGCTTTGTAGTTCAATTCCTGACTTTCGTCAATTTCGTTTCTACCGGGAACCCCTCCGGTATGGTAGTGAGCAATGTATGGATGATATTCCCGAATTGTAGCAATGATATCACCTTCCATTATCTGCATGTGATAAATATCATACAGAAGCTTGAAGTTATCTGCACCAAGTTTCTCACATAAAGCTACGCCCCACTTAGTGTGGTCGCATTGATAATCAGCGTGGTCCACTTTCGAGTTGAGCAGCTCCATGCACATTGTAAGTCCGTATTCTGATGCTTTTTTTACAACAGGCTCCAAACCAACAGCACAGTTCTCGATACCTTGTTCATCCGAAATACCATTTCTGTTGCCCGAAAAACAAATCACTTTTTCAAAGCCCGCATCGGCAACTTTTGGGAATAATTCGAAATACTCTTTTTGAAGCTTTTCATGCAAGGCTGGATTGTTAAACCCTTCCGTTAAACTTAATGGCACACTGTTCGCCATTGCGCAAGTGAGTCCGTAGTGCTTTACCGTTTCGTACTCGTTGGGATTTAACAGTTCGATCGATGCTATTCCGATATCAACAGCGGCTTCGCATAATTCTTCTAACGTTTTCCCCGAATACGGCCATCTACACACAGAATGCTTAAATCGCGCCTGTGACTTAATTTCTGAGCCAGAATTCGCTGAAACTGAAACGGGAAGTGCCCCAGCAACAGCTACACTTGCAATCCCTTTTAGCGCATCACGTCGAGATACCATCATAAATTTACAACTCGCTTTTTTTAAATTTGGAAGCGTTTCGATATACTCACCAGAATAATATACTTTCTTCATTTTTGCACTAACGATTTATCATCACTCAACATGAGATTAAACCTCAAGTCTAAACAGGAAAATACTTACGATGCCATTGTTGTAGGTAGTGGAATTAGCGGAGGGTGGGCCGCAAAAGAACTCACCGAAAAAGGCTTAAAAACATTGATGTTAGAACGGGGGCGACAAGTTCGCCATATCGTGGATTATCCAACCGCGACCAGCGATCCCTGGGAATTTCCCAGAAATAACCGCCTTACTCCCGAAGAGCTGAAAGATTATGAGAAACAAAACCGCACCGGTTACGCAATCCGGCATTCCATAAAGCATTGGTGGGTGAAGGATTCAGAGCATCCTTATACCGAAATTCAACGCTTTGATTGGATGCGTGGCTACCATGTGGGTGGGCGATCCTTAATGTGGGGAAGACAATCGTATCGATTGAGCCCTATGGATTTTGAGGCGAATGAGAAAGAAGGCATTGCTATCCCTTGGCCGGTGACTTACGATGAAATCGCTCCATGGTACGATAAGGTCGAGCGTTTTGCTGGAATCAATGGTAAGAAAGAAGGACTTCCACAGTTACCGGATGGTGAATTTCTACCGCCTATGGAAATGAACTGCGTGGAAAAAGAAGTGAAAAAGCGCATAGAAGAAAAGTTTAATGACCGGATGATGACCATTGGTCGCTCGGCAAACCTAACGCGTGCTCATAATGGGCGGGCATCCTGCCAATATCGAAACATGTGTATCCAAGGTTGTCCGTTTGGGGCATACTTCAGTACCCAATCTTCTACTTTGCCGGCTGCGGTTGCAACAGGAAATCTTACGCTGCGTCCCGATTCCATAGTAACCGAAATTCTGTACGATCCGGAAACACAAAAAGCTACAGGTGTTCGGATTCTCGACGCCGAAACGATGGAGTACAAAGAATACTACAGCAAAATTGTGTTCTTATGTGCATCAGCAATTGCTTCTGCCTACATTCTGATGAATTCTACCGAGCATTTTGCGGATGGGATGGGGAACGCCTCCGGAGAATTAGGCCGAAACATCATGGATCATCACTTGAGTTTAGGCGCATACGGAACCGTAGAAGGTTTCGAAGACATGTACTACTACGGTCGTCGCCCGAATGGAATTTACATACCTAGATTCAGAAACATTAACGACAAACATCCCGATTTTATCCGAGGTTACGGGTATCAGGGTGGAGCTAGTCGTACCGGTTGGAAAAAGAACATCGCCGAAATTAGTATTGGCGCAAAAATGAAAGAAGAAGTAAATGAGCCCGGACCATGGCAATTTGGAATCATGGGCTTTGGGGAATGGCTGCCTTATCACGAGAATAAAATGTATCTGACTACCGAAGTAACCGACAAATTCGGATTACCAACGGTGGTATTTGATGCTGGTCCCGGCGATAATGAAATGAAAATGCGTGAAGACATCAAAATAGCTGCTGCAGAAATGCTGGAAGCGGCCGGACTCAAAAATGTGGGCACTTACGACGATGGCATCGCACTTGGGAAAGGCATCCACGAAATGGGAACCGCTCGAATGGGTGATGATCCTAAAAAGTCGGTGGTAAATCGTTGGAATCAGGTGCATGAAGTAAAAAATGTGTTTGTTACTGATGGTGCATTTATGACTTCTGCGGGTTGCCAAAACCCATCTCTAACCTACATGGCTTTTACGGCAAGAGCCGCCGATTACGCAGTAAAAGAATTAAATAAAGGGAATTTGTAATACGATGAGCGACATCACAAAAAATCCAATCAATCGAAGAGAAGCGTTACGCCGAACTGCACTATTATTGGGCGGAGCGGTAAGTGCACCTACCATTCTTGGTTTTATGGGCGGATGTTCTGCCAATGCAAAAGCGGTGGGTTTTCAACTACTGAATGCAGAACAAGCCAAACTGGTAACTACAGTTTCTGATATTATTATTCCAACCACTGATACTCCCGGAGCGGCAGAAGTTGGCGTGCCCACTTACATCGACGATATGGTGATGAACATGTGGGATGAGGAGGGAAGAACGCTGTTTTTAACTAATCTGGAAGATTTCGATAATCGAGCAAAGCAAGAACTTGGAACTGATTTTAACGATGCCTCGCTCGAACAACAAACAGCCTTTGTTAACGCCGAACATGATCGTGTGTTTGGTGGCGATGTTAATTGGGATGCTCCTCGACCGTTTATCTGGCAAATGAAAGAACTTACCATCAGCGGATACTTCTCTACCGAAGTGGGCATGACTCAAGTGCTCCAATACATTCAGGTTCCGAGTCGATTTGATGCCTGCCTTCCTTTTGAGGAAGCCGGCGGAAAAGTTTGGGCGTTTAATATGTAGAAAGTCATCATCGGTTCAAATGCTGTTAATACTATGTTGTGACTTCAAATAGCCAACCCATCCCTGTCCCTTCCCTTTTGCTGAGGGAAGGGGACTCACAGTTATAGTTTCGAGATAATTGATTTCATTTATATAGCATTGAAATGCTTCTGTTTCATATCAACTATTCGAAAATGCATCTCTTTTCCTTTATCTGTTCTTCATAATTTTTAGGTAGTAGTAGGTATCTACTTTATGTAACCAACAAGCTGCACAAGCAACAGGAGGTTGTTATGGCAAAACGAGTTAGCCAAATGATTGAAGAACAAGTTCACGTATGGCGAATGAGCCATAAATCGGAACAACAACGCCCGCCGAAAGGCACTATCTTGCCTGTAATCACTATCTCCAGATCTTTCGGTGCTCGCGGTGCCGAAATTGCTACACTTTTAGAACATCGACTTGCTTTTAAGGTATGGGACAAGGAAATCTTGAATGTGATTAGCGAACGGCTGGGGAGTTCGGTTGAGTTTTTAGAATCTCTGGATGAACATGCTCAGAATTTGGTTGAAGATACCATTTTTGGGTTCCTGAATAGAAAAAGCACCAATCTGAACTATTTGCTGTATCTGGCCAGAGCGGTACAGGCAATCGAAAAATTCGGAAGCGCAATTATCGTTGGTCGAGGTGCGAACCACATTGTAAAAAACAAACAAGCACTTCATGTTCGAGTAGTGGCCCCGATGAGCGAAAGAGTGAAATGGTTGACGGAAAGTCGCAATATCAGTAAAGAGGAAGCAAAAAATCTGATACTGGAATACGATAAAGACCGAGCAGAATTTACGCGCGTTAGCTTTAACAAAGATATAAATGAGGCTTCGAATTACGATATAACTCTGAACGTAGGCACCATGAGTTTACAACAAGCCGCCGATATTATTGCAGAGGTGTATGAGATGAAAACAGGAATAAAAATACCTGAACTGACACACGGTTAAAACATATTGCACATGATTATGATGACACTCGGAGCAGTGTGATGAATCTGTATTTTCCGAGTAGGATTGGAGCAATATTTAGCAGAGGTTGTTACCTGTTCCCAACTCTTGATCTGGAATTGCACAAGCGGTATGACGCTTGTGGCAGATTGGTTACGCCAGTTTGGGCATTGGCCATATGTATATAATTAACAATACTTTATATTTGTATTTGAAAGAGCTTGTATAGAAAGTCAACAGACTTTACCCTAGTTCCGTAGCACTGCTGCGGGACCTTTCCAGGAGCTCCGCGCCCATTAGCTCGATTAATCAATTCCATATCTTACCTCGTTCCCAACGTCCACGTTGGGTAACGCAGTCCAGAAGCTCCAGCTTCACTTTAATATTTATGACATAATTGATCAATTCTACCCCTCATATTTAATTAGAACAGAATTTGGCAGATCCTTCAGTCGTCGCAAGCTCCTCGTTCAGGATGACATATTAAAAAAGATACAGTCTAGAATTAAACCATGCTCCTCATTTAGTCATCGAAGCTTTAGCGTAGATGACCCTCAAACCTCACGCCTCAAAGCTCACCCCTCACAACTATTCTAAAGCCAATCCACAATATCATCTTTGTGTTCCACTTCTACGTATTTCTCGAAGATTTCGTGTAGACTAGAATCTCGCTGAAGTTCCCGCCGACTTATCTCATCCAGATACGCGATGATCAATCCATCGTGCAGTATGGCGATGTCATCACACAGGTTTTCTACCACTTCCAGAATGTGGCTGGTTACGATGATGGTTACGCCTTTGGCCTTTAACCGACGGAGAACTGTTTTCATCCGTTCGATGGAAATTACATCTACCGCTTCGAAAGGCTCATCCAAAAACATCACTTTCGGCTCCACTAACACCGCCGTAACAAAAGCGAGCTTTTTACGGCTCCCCGACGAAAGCTTGTTTACTTTAATCTTAGCAAAGTCTTTGATTTCGAAGAAATCCATCAACGAATACGCCTTTTCGATGAGACCATCCTTGCTGATTTCATAAATCTCGCACACGTATTCGATAAACTCAAGACTGGTGAATTGCTCAAAAAGTAGCGGCGGTTGTAGTACCGAAGAAATTTGCCGCTTTATTTCCAGTTCATTTTCAGAGCTTAGTTCAAGACCGGAAATTTCGATATCGCCACCTTCGTAGCTTAACAATCCCGTTAGCACTCCAATCAACGTACTTTTACCGGCTCCATTCGGCCCGATAAGCCCAAAGATTGAGCCCTCGGGCACCTCCAGACTTAAATCTTTAAGTACTACTTTGTCTTCGTATCGCTTTTCAAGGTCGTTAATGCTTACGGCTTTGGCCATGCTATTTTTGCTTTCGGTAATAATTGATGGCGTATCCGATGGTAAATAAACCGTATGCCAACAGCACTAGCTGCAAGTTCGACATGTTGGCAACATTTACAAGTTCGCGATCACCACGAATAAATTCGAGGCTAAATCGAAGTAGGGCATATCCGCCGGTGTGGATGAAGAAAATGAGTGGCGATTTCTTGTCGCTTTCCCAAATTTTATTGAACACCCAAAGTACAATCCCCAGAAGTACAAAATCGCCAAACATCTCGTACAATTGTGTAGGATGGAGAGCCGCTGATACCGTACTCGCCTGATCTACCAATCCATTTTGGTACGACCATTGCCAGGCTGAGCTTGAAATACCGTACTCGGTTTCAAAACCAGGGATCATGGTTCCATATCGTGGAAATTCCATCCCAAAAATAGAGTTCGTTGCTGTCCCGTGGGCATCACCATTCAAAAAGCACCCGATCCGCCCTACCGCTTGTCCCACTAAAATACCGGGTGAGAGCAGTGAAAAGTATTCGAAGTAGTTGATTTTTTTTCTGCGAACAAACAGCAATCCACCAACCATCCCACCAACTAATCCACCGGTTATACTATTCCCTGCACCGGAAAGGCTAAACAAAATGGCCGGGTTCGATAAAAACAGATCCAAATTCCAGAATAAAAAGTGCGATAGGCGAGCACCGATAAGCGCCCCTACGATCGACCAGGTGATGAGCCCGTCGAACAACTCCATCTTACCCCCATATTTTTTAACGCGAACGTAGGCGATATACACTCCAATCACTATAGAAATGAGAAAGTAAATGCCTTCGTAAAAGTAAATGGTGTTAAAGCCGAGATCGAGATGTATTGGGAGCATAAATCTGTGTTTTCAAAAAATTCGCTGAAAGGTATGAATTATAGTTCACTCCAAATACGCATGAGTATTCTTTTTTTGAAAAGATTAACAAGTACCTCCATGTGTCCCCACAAGTAAATACCAATAATTACAATAACTACGCTCATAATGGTGATACGATACCACTCCAGGCCGTTTAATGGGACAAATACTAAATATCCTACCGTAAAAATGGTAAAGGATATCGCAAAGGTTACTTTTTGGGAAATAATTGGGTGTTTATAACTGAAAGAGGAGTAGATCGCTTTTTGATATTGATAGTAAGAACTCCAGATAAATAAGAGCATAAAACACAAAAACATAAAGGTGTTGCCTACGAAAATACTCAGCGGTTTCCCAATCTGCGGAATAAAGAGAATTTCCATAATAGTGATGATATAAAACACCAATAAGGGTAGAATGATCACCCCAAGAAACCGCTCTTTGAGCTGCTGTTCGAGCTTTACCGGAAACTGTAGATGAATAAGCAATTCACGGTTTTCGTAGCCATACATATTAGCCATGCCCATGGCCAGCAGAGCAACAGGAATACCGGCAAGAATGGTTGGAATAGCGATGGTCTGTGCGATCTCGTAATTCACATTTAGTAACAGAGGAACATACACAATCGGTATAATGGCAAGCGTAAGTAGTTGCAGCTTATTATAAGGATGGATCATTACGTAGTAGTAATACTTTCCCGCGTTTTTGCCGAGAATGCGTTGCAAAACTTTCCAAAGCTGACTAGAGACTTCTTCTACTTTTTTTAGCGCCGGTCGATGAAGCCCGTCGCAAGTTTTGTTGAAGTGGTCGACGATAATCAAACCAATAAAAATCACCATTAAGGTTGTATAGACGGATGCGTTAAGAAAACCGTAATCGAGGTTTGCTGCTTTGGTGAGTAAACCGCCCGGCATCCACCCCAAAAAGGCATTGATCGTTTCTATGCGCGGAATGATCTGATATAAAATCCGTGCATTTTCGGTAGAGACAATTTGCACCAGCTGAAACAAGCTAAATACCAAAATCACGAATCCTACTACTACGGCAATAAAACGTCGCTCAATAATCTGCAGAAATCGATGCTTGATCGAATAAATGAGCACATAATTCAATATTACCCCCAACACTGCCACCGGAATTTGATACCATACATCAATCTGAATCATTAAAAAAACAAGCCAGGTGAAATTATAGATGATATTCACCGGGTGGCAAAAACTGATGATAATCATGTAGCGGGCCAAGCGCTTGAGCGGGAAACCAAAGCCAAGCAACTTTCGGTTTTCTTCGATATTCAGCAGGCGAAGATTGGTAAATGAGAAATGCATTACCCAATAGGTATTCGCAAAAACGAGCAGAATGAAACTATACACCTTGGGGGTGAGCCACGGTAGTTGTGTCGACATCCATGGGTCGGTATCCATCAAAACCACCACAATGGCTGTACCGATTAGATTTACTAGCATCACACCTAAAAACATGATGTAGCCGATCATCATCATCAGTTGGAACCGATTGAGATTAGATAAAAATATTCGCCAGTTAAGAGTTAGTAGTCTTGAAAACATCCTTCAAAATAATTGCTTCGCCAGTGCTATGAGTTTAGAATGCCTTAATAATTACAGAATAAATTGTAACAATTTAGCTTGCCAAAACTTTTAGTACGTAAGCAATCACCGTGAAGTATCATTCCGAATAAAACGTACAGATTAACTAACTATGAAAAACCGTACACATTATCTGTTGCTGGTATTTTTACCATTAGTGTTACTTTATTTTCTGGGGATGTTTGTGTCGTCTACCCTGGCATTGTGTTTATTAGCTATCTATACCTTTGTGTATCGTAGCTTTTTGGATAGTAAACGTTTGTATGAGTTGGGAGAAATCTCTGACGATGAATTTTTCAAATGGTGGATTCCTTTTTATAAGTCGTGGTGGTATCCCATTACGCATTTTAAAAAATTATATCTCGGTTAAGCGAAATTTTACAAACCGACAATTCTATCCAAAAAAAAGAGCGACGTATTGCCGCTCTTTTTTTATTTACGATGTGTTGATAGTCAATTAAAACTTAATACCTAGTGTTACACTAAATGCTCCGTTTTTAGCATCACTCTCGAAACTGGCATCTTCTACTTTGGTAACACCTGCTGTGTATCGTACGCCAAATTGTGCATGCTCGGTGTCAAACCCTAGTCCTACAACCGCGCCAAAATCGGTGGGTTCGGTTTCGTCTTCCAGATTAATAGCAATATTGTCGTTTTTCACTTCCGAGCCGGTATTAAAGGAAAGATATGGCCCAAAATAAATATTTGGGGTAGTAGCCGATTCGGACACAAAATCTACTTTAAACAGTACGGGAAACTGAACGTAATCGGCTTCAAAATATGCGTCAGAATCTTCAATATTAGAACCATACTGTGCGAAAAGCACCTCTGGTTGAATAGAAATTGGTGAGTTTTCAATCGGTAAATCAAGAAAAGCACCTGCAACTAAACCCGGGCGATATTCAACATCATCCACATCATTAAAAGTAGCAAAATTAATTCCTCCTTTTATTCCGATTTGAGGTCGTTCCTGAGCTGTCGCAGTTTGTGCGAACGCAAAGGTAAAAATGAAAAGAAATAGACTGTAAGTAAGTTTTTTGAAAGATTTCATACTGTGTTTGGTTGTTTCTGTTTTGATGCTTTAAACCAAGCACAATGATTTATGTTCCAATATTTACTACAACTTACTGATTCACATAATCTTTCAAAAACTTACCGGTGTAGCTTTCTTCATCTTTCATTGCGTCTTCTGAGGTGCTTGAACTAACATTTTTTAATGTTCAATAATTTTTGTGAAGTTATGATCGTTCAAATTCATTGTGTTAACATTTAAGGATAAAGAGTTAATAGGATTAACAACTATGAGCAAGTCAACATTGAATTGAAGCTCTTATTGTTAGTAGATTGGAAAATCAATATTTAAAGCACCATGGGTGATTGGTACTGTAATTAGCTGTGGCGCAGCAATGTGTGTATTATGAAAAGTCGCTATACATATTTATCACTAGTTATTTTACCCCTCTTTGTAATCTATTTCATTGGTGTTTACTATAGCAGTGACCTTGGGATACTTTTATTGATATTTTATGTATTCATATATAGGTCGTATTTGGATAGTAAACGACTTTTTGATTTAGGAGAAATTACATTGGAGGAGTATCGTAAATGGTGGATACCATTTTATAAATCTTGGTGGTATCCATTTAAATATTTCAAGAAACTATATCTAAAATGAGTAATAAATGCCCAGTTTTAATTGGGCATTTATTTTATATACTCCCTCAAAAACTTACCGGTGTAGCTTTCTTCTACTTTCATGATATCTTCGGGGGTGCCGGTGGCTACGATTTGTCCGCCCCCAAAACCTCCTTCCGGACCTACATCAATAATCCAATCGGCACATTTGATTACATCCAGATTATGCTCGATGATAATTACCGAATGACCGGAATTTACCAGCTCGTTAAATGCATCCAGCAGTTTGGCAATATCTTCGAAATGTAAGCCTGTAGTAGGTTCATCAAAGAAATAAAGCGTATGCTCCGTAGTGTTTTTACTTAAAAATCGAGCAAGTTTTACGCGCTGGGCTTCCCCACCGG
The DNA here is from genome assembly GCA_965228545.1 of Balneolaceae bacterium. Lineage (GTDB taxonomy): Bacteria > Bacteroidota > Rhodothermia > Balneolales > Balneolaceae > HXMU1420-13. The sequence continues at coordinate 2,094,070 of OZ245822.1, read as the reverse complement.
ATAATGTGGTGGCAGATTGTCCCAATTTCAAATATCCCAATCCAACATCTTCCAATGGTTGCAGTTTATTGGTAATGGAATTTTCATCCACAAAAAACTCGATGGCTTCCGAAATAGGCATTTCCAACACATCATGGATGTTTTTGCCTCGATATTTCACATTCAGCACATCTTTCCGAAATCGGGTACCATTACACACTTCACAGGTAAGTTCGATATCGGCCATAAACTGCATTTCGATTTTCTGCACCCCTTCGCCCTGACAAGTTTCACAGCGCCCACCCGGCACGTTAAATGAAAAATGCCCGGCTGTGTAACCCATAATTTTTGCCTGTCGCGTTGATGAAAACACATCGCGAACACCATCAAAGGCTTTCGTGTAGGTGGCAGGATTGGAACGGGTAGATCTACCGATCGGACTTTGATCCACCATTTCTACATTATGAACGGCACTCAATCCGAATAAATCAGTAAATCGTCCTACCTTTTGATTATACGAGCCGATATGTTTTTTAATACCACCGTACAACGTATCGTGGACCAAAGTTGATTTTCCCGAGCCCGAAACTCCCGTAACTACTACCATTTTCCCAAGCGGAAATTCTACATCCGCATTCTTGAGATTATGCTCGCAAGCACCTTCTAATGTGATGCTTTTCCCATTCCCTTTTCGTCTCTTTTTGGGGATTGGAATCTCTTTTCGCCCACTTAGAAATTTACCTGTTAGCGAATCAGCTTTAAGTATCTCAGCATAAGGACCTTCAAATACAATTTCTCCGCCATGCACACCAGCAAATGGTCCAATATCCAGAATGTTATCAGCCGCTTTCATCATTTCCGGATCGTGCTCAACCACCAATACAGTGTTCCCGATATCCCGCAGTGATTCCAGAATTTTTATCAATCGATCATTATCGCGCGGATGCAATCCAATGGTTGGCTCATCCAGCACATACATACTACCAATCAAGGAACTGCCCAAGGCATTGGCGAGATTGATTCGCTGCGACTCACCACCACTGAGCGTATTTGCCAAGCGATCGAGCGTGAGATAATCGAGGCCCACTTCATCCAGAAAACGCAACCTCTTTTGGATTTCGTAAAGAATCTGTCCGGCAACTTCTTGCTCATACTCGGTCAATTTCAGATTATCAAAATACTCGCGGGCGTGACCAATGGTTAATTCCGAAACTTCACCGGCATGCATATCGCCAACACGAACATATTGAGCATCTTTTCTAATTCGATATCCCTCGCACTCAGGGCAGCGGCTGTATCCACGGTATCGCGAATACAACACACGCATATGCACTTTGTAATTCTGCGCTTTTACCTCGTCGAAGAAATTCCAGATACCGATGTATTCATCTTTTCCCTTCCAGATGATGCGCTTCACTTCTTTATCTAACTCGCGATAGGGAACATCAATCGGAAATTTTTCTCTTGCAGCTACTTTAATTAAATCTTTCAGATTACTGCTGAACTTCGGAGAATTGAAAGGCGCAATGGCATTATTTCGAATACTGAGATCGTGATTCGGGATCACTAAATCCTCATCAATTCCGGTTACTTTGCCAAACCCCTCGCATTTCGGGCATGCGCCAAATGGATTATTAAAGGAAAACATCTGAGGAGTTGGCTCCACAAATTCCATTCCATCCAACTCAAAACGCTCACTAAAAGGTAGCTCTTCACCACCACGAATTTTTATGGCACATCGACCTGAACCTTCTCGAAATGCCGTCTCCAAAGAGTCGGCAATTCTTGATACTACGGCTTCATCATCTTTAAGTACCAAGCGATCTATCAGAACGCGAAATTTATCCGCTTTAAACTTTTTCAGGTCTACTTCTTCTTCCGTCAACTCAATAATCGATTCATCCTCGATGTTCAATAACCGACTAAGCCCTTTTTCTTTTAGCACCTTCAGTTCATCGCCAATTTTTTTCTTTTGGTGATGGGGGATCGGATACACCACGTAAAACCGGGTGCCTTCTTCGAAATTTTCTGTAAGCTCTTTGATGGCTGTTCGTGGAGAATCTTTCTTTACCGGTTTCCCCGATATTGGCGAATACGTTGTCCCTACCCGCGCAAACAAAAGCCGCAGATAGTCATAAATTTCGGTGGTTGTTCCAACTGTAGATCGCGGATTGGTAGTGGTCGTTTTTTGCTGAATGGCCATTGCCGGCGAGATGCCTTGCATGTAATCCACGTCAGGTTTATCCATGCGCTCGAGGAATTGCCGCGCATAGCTCGAAAGGCTTTCCACATAGCGTCGTTGTCCTTCGGCATAAATGGTATCAAAAGCTAAGCTCGATTTCCCGGAACCGGATACTCCGGTAACTACGGTAAGTTTATTTCGGGGGATTTCAACGTCAACATTTTTAAGATTGTGCGTCCGCGCCCCTTTGATGATAATCGGACGTTCTTCGGTTGCTTTTTGTGTGGATGAATCAGCGATTTTAGTATCAGACATGAAGGTTTCCGGAAATTTCAGAACCTGAAATATACAGTTTTGCGGGCAGGTTCCCGACTTCGATTCACTAAAAATTTTTGAAGGGGATTAGTTCCAATCAAACTTCCGGATTCTCTTGCCATCCGATTTCAGAATAACGGCTTTATCGCGACTGGTAAAAAGCAATGAATCAGAAAACTGAGCAATTCTTAGTACGGCTTCGGCATGAGGATGTCGAAATTTATTTTGATCTGCTAACGAGGTGATCGCTATTTCGGGTGTTGTGGCAGCCATAAACGCCAACCCACTGCTGGTTTTGCTACCATGATGTCCCACTTTCAGAATATCGGTGTTTAGTATCGTCCCGTAGTTTTCCAAAATTCGCTCTTCCTGATCTTCACCCGCGTCACCGGTAAAAAGAAATTCAGTATCTCCATACACTATTTCTAACACCACCGAATGTTGATTTGGGTCGGAATTAAACTTTCCGCCTTCCGGTGCCAAGACAAGCACTAAGATGGCCGGATCAACAAACAAACGATCACCCGCTGTCAACGCTTTCACCGGGATGGACAACTCAGAAGCTCGTTGCAAATAATTATGATATAAATTGGATTCGTACTCAAAACCGGAATTATAAATGGTATCAACGGCTATGGTTTCCATGATGTCGAGTATTCCGCCAATATGATCTGCGTGGGGATGACTTAACACTACTGCATTGAGCTTTGTAATTCCCTCTGCTTGCAGATGCGGAATGATTAACGATTTGCCACTATTAAATCCCGGCGACCAAACTCCGGCATCAATCAATATCGATTTTCCGTTTGGCGTTTGGATAAGTGCGGCATCACCTTGCCCAACATCAAAGTAGGTAACGGTTAATTCCCCTTTTGAGGTTGTTGAAAAAAACATGGATAGCTGAACCATGCATCCAAGAGAAAGTGTAATAACTGCAAGTTTCCATTTTAACTCGGGGATTCTCCAACTAGCTAAAGTGAAGATAAAAACTACCCAAAATGGGAAAATTAAAAGTGTAGCAAGCTGCGTTTCGTACCAAGCCCATTCCTGCGCAGAAACGAACAAAACAAATTGATGCATAACGGAAAGAAAAGCATCAAAAGGAATGCTCAGCCAATACCCAAGCACCTCAACGAAACCAGATAAAATCAATCCTAGTATGGCCAATGGAACTAAAGCTCCAAGCCAAGGAACAAACAAGGCATTTGCAATCGGGCTGATGATTGAGACCTCCCCAAAATAGTAAACTTGGAGCGGATAAAGCCCAATTTGAACTACGATGGATACAATTACCACCATCAAAGGTTTTGCATACCACTTGATTCGCAACCAGTTTGGTAACCAAAATTGTAGCACAGGCAGTACCAATAAGATGATAAATACCGCGGAAAATGAGAGTTGAAATCCGATAGAAAATAATTCGGTGGGATCATAGATTAGAATAAATACAGCTGCTGCAGCTGTAAGATTTATGGATCTTGAAGATTTATTATAGAGTTTACCAATCGTCAAAAAAACAGCTGTAACCGAAGCTCTTAACACCGAAACAGTAAAACCGGTGATTCCGGCGTATAAAAAAAGCATCGTTCCAAGTAAAAAAACACCCAGTAGTTTACCGTATTTCCATTGCCGAATGGTGGGGATAAGAAACCAGAGCGGTGCCACAATAAAACCTACATGTAATCCCGAAACCGCCATAATGTGCGATAATCCTGCACGTGCAAAAGCCTGACGTGTATCACGTTCTAAATCTTGTTTAAAACCCAATAGCAATGCCTTAGCTAATGGCGCTGTATGCTGAGCGTAAAAATCATCAATTTTTTCGCCGGCCTTATTTTGCCACCATGCCCAGTTTAGCTTCGAAGATAATGGCCAAACAGAAAGAACCTCTTCAACTTTTAATTGCACATAGATATCTCGGTTATTCAGATATGATTTATAGTCGAATTGGTGGGGGTTTCGCTTTTCGGAGATAGGAATTATCGTAGCTTCGACATGAATCGTGTCACCGTTTGCGAAACGGGTAGGCTCATCGAACAAAATACGAGCGTAATAATTTTCTTTGGAGACTAAAGAATCTTTACTAGTAACGATAATTTTGGCATCACTACGTGTTTTTCCCTGCGAATTGAAGGATGAATTTACAATTACTGCTGTAGCCTCGATCGTTTCCCACTCATAGGTGTTTAACCAATCTTCAGTTATGCTTTGCTTGCTGTTTTCGGAAATTGAGATTCTAAACCAACCAAAGAGTACAATCAACAGCAAATACAGAAGGGTAGAAAAACGGGTTAATGTAACATTTAAAGAAAGAACGTTAACTTTCTTTATCCCCCATAATGTTACACAACCCGATAAAAATAAAACCAGCGGCAGGAAAAATCCCCCCGAGAAAGCCTCCCCTAAAAGAACCCCCGCAATTAGTAAGACCGCTATTCGAACCGCCGGATATCTTGAGAAGGGAAATTGATATGATCCCTTGCCAAACATATAGGTATGATCACTTTCAGAAGCACTCCTTACAAAAAAAGTTAGATTTTTTTGCCGAGTGTGATACTTAGTTACTTATATTCACAGGATATAAATTTTTATGTGTTTTGGGGTGATTTCCAAATGGTTATTTTAACAGTACTAACTGCACCAGTGTGATTTTAATCATTATTACTACTTTTTTAATTCTTTACTTCATTTTTGCAATCGTATTTTTTGTTGGCTTGATGAAAATTCCGGTTTCAAAACCAATCAGTAGTAACTATCCCACGGTTTCAATTTTAGTATCATGCAGAAATGAAGCAAAAGACTTGCCAGAATGTCTTCAATCCATCCAAAACCTAGACTATCCAAAAGAGAAAATTCAAGTTGTTTTAGTAGATGATTTTTCAACAGATAATACCCCTGAAATTTTAGCAGATTCGGCTGCACAATTCGACAATTTTGAATTTTATCAGAGTGTAAATCACGAAGAAACGCACTTAAAAGCCAAGGCTAGAGGAATACATATTGCCTCTACCTATGCTACTGGAGAGTGGATGTTTATTACTGATGCTGATTGCAGGCTCCCGGCTAGCTGGATTAAACATATGCTACACGGTACGGATGAAAAAACCGGGATCATTACCGGTACTATGGAAACTTTAAATCCCAGCTTTGTTGGTACACTTGAAAAAATTGTTGGCTTTTTTAAGCTATTAATTGCCTTTGGAATTGCCGGATTTGGAGCACAATATTTTGCATTAGGTCCTAATATGGCCATTCGTCGAAAAGTTTATGAAGAATCTGGCGGCTTGCTGAAGGCAGATTTTAAGATTGCAGAGGATCTTGCACTATTTCGATTATCTGATAATCTAGGCTATACCACAAAGTATCATTACGACCATTTCACTTTGGTGAAACTAACCCCTGTTGATTCATTAAAACAAATGATAAGCCAACAAAGGCGTTGGATAAGCGGGGGATTTGAAGGCTCTGAAAGCAGCTCTGCCGAAAAGACAATAATTAGAATCTCTTTCATTTTTTGCCCGCTACTTGCTGCTCTTTACATTTATTTGTGTTTTGCATATCCAATCTATGGCCTTGAGCTTACTGCTTTAAAAATGGCCAGTGAATTTATTATGTTTTTGGGGGTAAAAATCAGGCATAAAAGTCCCGGAATTCTCCGATTATTGCCCCTGGTACAGTTCTACACTATTGTTACTTATATTTGGCTTCCATTAAGCTTTGTTTTTAGTAAAAGTACAAAGTGGCTGGGCGACGGCTACGAAATAAAGTACGATTAATTTACCCCGCCGGTGTAGGTGCTGGTGTTCGGTTTAATTACCTAGAATAACTACTAAATACCTTATCCAACAAATTTCTTAATTGCTGGTATTCTTCTTCGGTTAGGTGTTCCCAGCCCAGTTCTCGTGATGCATACACATGTTCACGAGCTTTAGTGGTTTCAATTCTTCCTGCTTCTGTTAAGCTAATTAAATATCGCCGACCATCTTCAGGGTCTTTTAAGCGTGTTACATAGCCTTTTTTTTGCAACAGATCGATAATTCTGGAAACGGTGTGCTTGTCTTTAAAACTTTCGCTGGCTAAATCGGCCTGGCTTAACGTTGTTGTTTGTAATTTCGATAGAATCACCCATTGCTCAGGGGTAATATTGATATTTGCTTTTTTAAATCGATTGATTAAATCCTGCCGAACTACTTTGTACGTACGATCGATGTACACTCCGATTTCCTTTTTCATGCACTCATCATTTTTATGGCCGGCAAGCCCACACGTTCTCTTACTTTCTGGTAGCGCGGATCGTCTATGAGGCGCTGGAAGGGAATCATGCTATCAAAGAAAATCATAACCCCAAGCTTTTTATCGATGCCTTCGTTAATGTATTTAAACGCCGTATCAGCATCACCCATTCCGGCATATACACAGGCAAAGTCGAGCGATAGATTAAGGTGTGGATTCTCTTTGGCTCTCTTTTTTATTTTTTCGATGTTTTCCAAAGCCAACTTCATATCACCTTGAAGTGCCGCAATATAACCCAAAAATGCACCCCCCGAGTTTGGCTCTTTTACCAGTTTCAGGTATTTACGAGCATATTTTAATGCCTGCTCCAGATCCCCTTTTTCAAGATAAATCATTGAAATTCCCTCAATCGCCGATCTGAATAATGGATCCAGTTCTATGATTTCCTCAAACAAATCCAACGCCTTTTCATAGCTACCAAACAACATATACGCACGGGCAAGTTCTTGTTTTGCCGGTAGCGAAAGTGGATCCAAAATAGATGCGGCCTTGTTATGATGAATCATTCTATCGAATTCGCATACAGCTCGATATAAGTAGCCCAAACCGATACGCGCATCCAAATAATCCGGCTCCAGCGTAATTGCTTTCCGGAAATTGGCTTCGGCAGCATCAAAGTTCCATTTCGAAAAGAGATTTACAAACCCAAGTGCAGTATATGATTCGGCCCGAGTGCTATTTAAAGCAACCGATTTGTTGGCATACTCTTCAGCTAATTTGTAAGCTTTATTAGCAGGCATATGGCCAATTGTGCCTAATAAGGTATAACAATTAGCCAATGCCGAATACGCGTTGGTGTAGGTTTTACATTGGTTAATTGCCCGCTCAAAAATGGTGATAGCTTTCTTCACCGACTCGGGTGTGCGTTTATTCCAATGATATAATCCTTCCAGATAATGGTTGTATGCAACTACGCTATCGGTGGATGCTTCGTACAGTTTTCCGGAGGTATCGAAAAAGGAATCGGCTTCCAATTTCTCTGCAATCTTTTGAGCGATTTCGTCCTGTACACTAAAAATATCCTTCATCTCGCCATCAAAATTTTCCGACCAGATATGAAATCCATCCTCGGTTTTTACCAACTGTGCAGTAACTCTGATTCTGTTTCCGGCTTTACGCACACTCCCTTCCAATACGGTAGCTACATTGAGTTCTTTTCCAATCTGACGAATATCTTTGGATGTGTTTTTATAGGAGAACACCGAAGTGCGTGATGCTACCGACAAGTCGCTTACTTTTACCAGGGCATTTATGATCTCTTCCGTAATTCCATCGCTAAAGTACTCATCAGACGGATCACCTGAGAAGTTTACGAATGGTAACACTGCCACACTGTTTTGGTAGGAGCCGGTAATTTCCTGAATATGTTTTTGTTCCGGCACTTGAATGCCATTATCGGCCAAGGCAAATATACTTGTGGTTTGGAAAACATTTTTCAGTTCATGTTGGCCAAATGCTTCAACTCGAATTCCTGGGTGATTTTTAATCTCTTCAAATACTTTACCCGAAAGCATTACCGAACCCGGGATGCCTAAACCCTGAACGCGTGCCGCTAAATTAACTGCATCTCCGAATATCCCTTCATCATCGTAAACCACATCTCCTAAATGGATACCAATACGCAATGGGACCTGAGGGTCGTTTTGTAGCTCAAGCTGAATATCACGTGCGGCATTTACGGCGTCAATTGCGCTCCCAAACATGCTTAAGGTTCCATCTCCATAGTATTGCATTACCTGGCCACGATGCTCCAGAATATATTCATCTACTACTTTGCGCTGGCGATCTCTTAACCTTTTTGCTTCCGTCTCATCTTGCTGCATCAACTTAGTATAGCCAACCATATCAGCAAACATTATGGCTGCAAGAAGTCGGATATTTTTAGTTGCGGGCATGGGTAGCGTGAGGTTTTATTGAGGCTAAGTTCTTATCAACCATAATATAATCAATAATCGTGCCGCCTGTATTTAAAAGAAGAATCCTGCCTTTATTTCAAAACTGTTTTCGTTGCCTGAAGTACCGTAGGTAGCGCTAATCAAAAACTGATCGAATACATTAAACCAAACACCGCCACCATAGCCTTGATGCCAGGTGTTAGATTGTTCGCCGTCTGTCCAAACACGCCCGCCATCTGCAAAGCCAAGAACACCCCCCTTACCACCTAACATATATCTGTAAAAATCAAAAAGTTCTATGCGTAGCTCGGCATTTGTGTAAACCGAAGTGCGACCGGTAAATCGTTGATTGTTAAATCCGCGTAAATTTCGGCTGGCACCTAAAGAATTGGCTTCGTAAAAAGGGAAACTCCCAATGATGTGCTCACTGCCAAAACGTCCTGCAAATGTGAGTTGGCGTTCGGTTGCACCTGTAAAATAAAATGAAGACTCGCCGGATAATCTTACATGCGATTTGCTTGCTGTATTCAATCCCAAATTCGCTAAGCCAGACATTCCAAGTTTAAAACCATGTTTAGGATTGGTTGCATTGTCTACGTCGTTGAGTGCAACACCGGTAGTAAATTGCCCATAATATTGATTAGAGAAGATATTCGGATTTATTCCCAGACTTGGATCATTCAAAATGCTTGGTTCGCCTTCCACATCATCCAGCTTGGTATATTGGATGCCGGCACCGATATGATAGTTGAGCAGGTTTTGAATTTTTATATTCGCTTTTCCCAAAACCTGATATTGCTCTAACCTAGCCCGATAGAATTCTGAGGATAATTGATCCTCTCGCCTAGTGTTATTTCCTAAACCAAAGAAATATCGGTAACTCTCTGGAAGTAACGCTTTGGCATCAATATTTGCGTTCCAATCTTTAGTGAATTTAAACCAGGCGCCGTTATATCGAATATTCGCAGCCCCGGTGATTGGAGCGTAATTGGCCCGCACATAGTGTTTTTGAGCCGGTGATTTTCTAAACCCATGTTTTTCGAAACGAGGGCCTCCTCCAATGAATAGACCATCGTCGTCATTAAAGGCAAAGAAAAATCCAACTTGGATAGAATTCCACTGATAATCGTTTTTGTAGTAATAATGATTAATGGCCGGATCAGCAGATAAATTTATGTCGGCCTTGCTTTCAAAAGTGGTTTCGTTAGAAATATCGGTATCGTAATAGTGCAGATTTCTTTTTACACCGGCAGCTTCATCAATAAAAAGATCATCGCCAGCCCCACCGATTAGCCGAAGTTTAATGCTTGATTTGGAAATACCTTTGATAATGAACTCGTCATCGTCTCCCATCGCATAAACGCGTACTTCCTTTGTTTGATCGGTTGTAAACGTACGTTCGAAATACTTTTCCTTGAGCTTTCCTTTACCGGAAAGCTTATAAACCTCAACGCTAATGGAGTCTTTATCGAAAATGTTGATGAAAAAACGTTCTCTTTTATGGCTACCTGCAATGCTAACCACCTCGTTAATCAGGCGGGCATATTCTAGCGCTATTTCCGGTAGTAAATCGCGACGTGCTTTTAAAATTTCTATTGTTTCTTCCCCAAATTCATCATAAACCGGCATTGGGTATGCTCTAACGGCTTTCTCAATTGCTTCATCGGTTAAGCTTTGTTTAATTTCGAAAGCGAGTTCTACCCATTCGTTTTCATCCACCTGATTGGTAAATCTGCGTGTTAGCCCAAGTGAATTTTGATTGAGCCCTTTTAGATTTCCGTAATTCGTATCAAAATTTTGGTATTGAACAAAGGGTCCTAATTTCGCCAATGTTGGAATTAAGCCGTTCAATTTCATCAGAGCTACATCGCGATCGCGAGGAATGGGCCGATAGATTTTTCCTTTCTCATCGTCGGGTTCAAAAGCGCCCCATCGCCACTGATCAGCGTGTCGATCCCAGTCAGCAATCAGCATATCAAAAAGGCGCGAGCGAGCAAAAAGGGTTTGGTCAACCCGATGATCTATATCGCCATCAACTTCGCGCATAAAATCAAGATGAGAAAGCACTTCTTCCGGTCGCCCAACCGATTCCAAATCGCTCATATCATTGTCGGGTTTGCGTTCGAAAAGTGCAAGCGATCCTCCCATCAAATCGCCATAGCCACCTAGTAATGGATCGTCAGGAACCGCATAATATTTGGGATTGGTATGGTACACCCCGCTATGTTTTGCCAATTCAGCAACAACTAAGGCGGCATATGGATTAAGCATAGAGAATTGATCTTGAGCAACTTCTAAAGCAAACGATTGTTTTAGGGCATCATCCCATACTTTTCCGGCTTGTTTATTTACCGACCGAAGTACGTACTCTTTATCATCTTCACCATCTAAGTGAACGGTATTTGATTGCCCCCGGCCACCAAACCGAATCGGTGTTAATCCACCTTCTACCTTTGTTACATCAAACACCGGAAACTCTACCTCAACCGACCATTTTTCACGATGATTTTCGCCTAATAAGGTACGATACAATACTCCCCCGCGATCATACTCTTTGTGCGCCGCCAATTTGTTCGGCGTTTCGGCAAGTATTTTATCACGATTTTCGATTTCCACGGGTTCTTCGATGGTTGCATTAGGACCTTGAATCTGGGTGCGATAAATCAGTTCGCCATCCGAATTATTACTATCCGGTGTCCATGCTTCCATCCAAACGGAGCCATCGGTTAAAAACTGCAATCGAATAAACCCGTTACCGCCATACGCAAAATCAGCGCCTTTTCCTTTAGCCACATAATCTGTTTTTGAGCCTGAGCCGCTTACTAAGTAATGGGTATTGTAGCGCTTACTTTTAGTTTTTTTGTGATATTGAAGCGTATGCGCATGCCCCGATACATAGATCAATTCTTCTTTTTCGCTGAATGTATTTTTTAAAGCTTCTGCCATTGCAGAATATCTGTGATGGGGGATGTCTTGTTTGTAACCAAACAGTTTTCTGTACAACACATACAACGATCCAAAAACAGGCGGGGTAAAATGGGTGCTCAATGGAAAATATCCACCATGCGATTCATTTGAATAAATTGGGTGATGGGCAGCAACTATCAAATAATCGTTCTTTCGATCCCGAACGATATCCTGCATCTTATCAATTACATCGCCAGCGTCACTCACATAGAAATCGCCATTGTCGCCATAAGGTTTTTCGTGCTCATGCAACCACCAATGGGTATCTAGTGCAACCAATCTGATATCATGACGCAACGCCGGGTGTTCATCGTCATCCATCAGTTCAATTTCGTATGGCCCGGGAAACCCATTATCCGGTAAAAACGTGTTTCCGCGATCTAGATAGGTTTCTATGTATTCTTCTTGTCGTTTTACAGCTTCCAGCCCACCTTCAAGTCCATTATTCCAATCGTGATTTCCGGGAATAAATACTACGCGCCCTTTAAAATTGGCAACGGTATTTAGTTGAGCATTCATGCGTTGCTCATAAAAATCTCGGCGTGGATGGGTAGAATCAGGAAGGCCAAAATTGTAGATATTATCACCCAAAAAAATGGCTGCGCTTTGCTCTTCAGCATTATTCAAAAACTTAGTGAAAAGCTTTAAAGTGGGGTCATTTTCGAGATTTGGAGAACCGGCATCACCGATTAAATACACGGTATAAATGGTTTTTTCATTTTCCGGTTGCGGGTTGCTTTTCCAATCTCGAGAGTCTTGATCAATATATAAGCCGGTGGTGCCACAAGCTGAAATAAGAGCACAGATTATTACAAGTGAAATAAAACGCATGTGGGAGTGTACAGTGAGCCGTTGAGAAGAGCTAAGATTAGTATAAAAAAACGGCAGAAACAACAAAGGCCGCTAGTTTGGCAACCTTGATTTTTGATTAACTGCAATCAATATACGGGCAGAAGTGCCTCTCGACCAAATGAAATTTGTTATATATAAGTAATGATAATTGATAATAAATTAAAGTATATTCTCGCCCTATTAAGACAAATTATCGAACTATAAATATTACGGTAGAATGCCACGTAAGATTGGAGAATTAACCCTGTATTCCGTTGATGACCTGCATGAAATGCTAGGTGTTTCGAAGCTGACTCTTCGTACGTACATCAGAAACGGGAAAATTAAGGGGCGAAAACTAGGTGTGAGTTGGTATGTAACCGAAGATGCCATTCGCAATTATTTTGAAGAACCACAAGAAACTGAATCGACGACTTCATCGAGCAAAAAAGAAGCACCAAAGTACATTGTACAAGGTGTAAACGATTTGGTAAGTGAAACTGAAGAATGCGAAACTGTTGATGAAGTATTGACGCTGTTAAACGAACAGCCTATCATTAGCTTATTTCAGGTACAGATTATAGACCGAGCCACCAACGAAATTAAAGAAATAATTAAAGCACGAGATTTTATTGAGCAACATGCGAAGCGTTAAAGACACCTCACTTGAGACGTTCCAATTTGGGGATGAACCCGAGGATAAATACTATCTCCTCATCGATTTAACTAAAAACGAAAATGGGATTGATCTACAAAAGCTAACGAACGCAGATCCACGCAATTTTGATGCTGTATTGAATAATATGGGCTGTATACTCATGTTAAGCGGAGATGAAATGGCCGAACTTATTCGAAGAGGAGACATCGACGAAAACGATATGCATTCTACACTATTTGCTCTGGCTAAAAACGAAGGCTTGGTATAATTCTATTCCTGCGCTTGCATCCAATTCCAAACTCGCTGTAAGCAAACAATTGATTTACCATCGGTGATTTCTCCACTATGTATCATTTGCATAGCCTCAGTAAAAGAAATTCGTAAAAGGGTTACAAACTCATCAGCATCAGGGTTTTGGAGTTCCATTTTTAGGTTTTTAGCAGCATAAATGTGAATGATTTCATCCGAGTACCCAATGGCCGGATAAAAGTACCCGATATAGTGCAGGTCTGTGGCTACAACGCCTGTTTCTTCTTTCAACTCGCGCTCAGCGGTTTTATCCGGGCTTTCATTCATATCGATTTTACCCGCCGGAACCTCAATAAATACCTGTTTGCAGCAGTATCTATATTGTTCAATCAGCAGGATGTCGCCATTTTCGAATATTGGAATCACCGCACATGCGCCGGGGTGTTTTATCCAGTCTCGGGTACCCTTAGAGCCATCCGGAAGCTCCACATAATCCACAAACACCTTCAATAATTTACCGTCGTAAACTTGCTTTGAAGCTTGCTTTTTCTCTACAAGTTTGTTGATGTGTTTCATAGTGGTTTTATCTAAATAATGGCTTTAACTTTCAGCAACTAATATCGGAAATAATCCTACGCATTGGGTATAACAGAAAACATCGACGGAAAAAAAGTAACGGTATCCGGAAGGGTATTTACGATATCGAATTTAATTTCGTTTAGCCGCGTATTTATTGCATTTCCGATCATGTACATCCATTATCGAAATAACCTGATGTACAACACCGAAATCATTGCGTTGTTGATTTATGGTGTGATTTCGGATTACTTAGATGGTTTAGTTGCCCGCAAAACCAACACCATTTCTGAAGTGGGTAAAATGATCGATCCCATTTCCGACAAGCTCTGCGCAGGCGCTCTATTTATATATACCGTTTGGTTGGGTTGGGTACCTACCTGGTTTTTGGTATTCTTTGTTGTTCGCGATGTGCTCATCATTTTAGGCTCGTCGTTCATCAAAGTTAAATATGGCAAGGTTGCTATGAGTACAATGAGTGGCAAAATCTCAGTGAATATCATTTCTGCTTATTGGTTATCTGTGTTTTTTCTCAGAAACATGGAATCGGTCCACCAATTCTTGTTAGGCTTGTCGGTACTTATTATGACCATCTCCTTTCTGGATTATTTTAATCGCTATCGCCGTATTATGAAAGGCGCACAATTTAATTAGCACTATGGGTTTATTTGAAAAACTAGGATTCAAGAAAAAAGAAACGCTCGACAAAGGCGTAGAGAAAAGTCGCTCCGGTTTATTAGACAAATTGGGTAAAGCTCTTGCGGGAAAAGACACGGTTGACGACGCCACACTGGATGAGCTCGAAGATATTCTTATTACTTCTGATGTGGGGGTAAAAACCACCATCGAAATTATACAACGTATTGAAAAGCGAGTAGCGCGAGATAAGTTTGTGACTCAGTCGGAGTTGCAAACCATGTTACGAGAAGAAATTATTGCCCTTTTACAAGAAAATAGCGCCGATAAACCCGCAGAATTTGATGCCGAATTGCCCAATAAACCACACGTCGTTTTGATTGTAGGTGTAAATGGCGTGGGTAAAACTACCACCATTGGAAAGCTGAGTTACATGTATAAATCGGCCGGAAAAAATGTGTTACTTGGTGCAGCAGATACCTTCCGGGCGGCAGCGGTTGATCAGTTGAAAATATGGAGCGAACGAGCTGATGTGCCTATCATCGAACAAGGGCAAAATGCTGATCCAGCAGCGGTAGCTTATGATACCGTTTCTGCGGCGAAAGCCCGGGGCGTCGACATTACACTCATCGATACAGCCGGCCGATTGCATAACAAAAAAGCGTTAATGGATGAATTAGGGAAAATTAAACGCGTTATGAGTAAAGTAGTGGAAGATGCTCCTCATGAGGTGATTTTAGTGCTCGATGCTTCTACCGGCCAGAATGCGATGCAGCAAGCAAAAGCTTTTACCGAAACTGTTGATATAACCGGTTTAGCGCTCACAAAGCTGGATGGAACTGCCAAAGGGGGAATTGTGATAGGAATTTCGCATGAATTAAATGTGCCCGTAAAATATATAGGCTTGGGAGAGAAGATTGAAGACTTACAGGTTTTTGATAAGGCAGCGTTTGTTAACGCTCTTTTTGGGGAATAAAAAAGCCCGCTTTGTAGCAGGCTTTTAATAGTTAAGGAGTTGTTTCTTCTTCATCACTATTGGGTGGCTTCGGTGGATCCGGCGTTCCTCCACCATTGTCGGGGTACCTATTAGCAAACGTATTCTTTTTCATTTCGAGACAATTTTGATTTTTGGCGTTAAAAAAAATAAACGTGATATTATCATCAAAGGCAATGAAATTAAATGTGTATCAAAAATAAATCTCTCGCATTTTTTCTGATATTACTATGTGCAACTACTGATCAAGCAGTTGCGCAGAATGCACAAGAACGCTTCGACGCACTGTATAAAGCCGGAGATGAATTCTATTATGCCTACGAATATGAGAAGGCCGCTGAGCTTTTTGAGCAGTCACTTGAAGTTGCTATTGAAATGGACCTCTCTATTGAGCATAAATATGATGCGCTTTACGCTATTGCACTGAGCCTTAAAAATGCCTTTAAGTTTGATGATGCAATTAAAGGTATACAGTACACAATCAATACATACTCTTCTGAATTGACTGCCCGACAATTGGGGCAACAATATTACCTGCTGGCTGGCATCTATGTAAATAGCGACCAATTTGAAAAAGCTATTGAAGCTTATGAACTGTCTATTAATTTTTATAAAACAATAAATATGGGGGGTGATATGGTTTGAGAAAAAGTGGTGCCTGCAAAAAAAGCCGAAAAACGCCCAAAAGAATACCAAGAAGCGCGAAATGAGAAATAAAGCCGGTTTGAGAATTTTTTCAGGAATTGCATGATTTCTGCGAGATTTTGCAGATGGTTTGAGAATTAAATACCGGGGAACTAAAAACACAATTTAAAGTGGCTATAATTGTACTTGAAGCTATTCTTAACAGATACTTAAATCTTAATTAATACGATGGAAATCACTAATCCTACTTTGAACCCTTTTTTTGTAGCCGTTCAATCTCTTGACCAATATGCTCTATCATTAACTCAAGTAATAGACGCTTCACCTGGAGAGGTACATTTAGATTTTTTAGTGAGTCTGAGAATTGCTTTACTTCTGCAAGTAGAGACTCTTCAGTAGAGGTTAAATCTGCATTATCTATGTGTGCGAAGAAATCAGACTGATTACCAGGCGCGTTGGTTTTACTCTTCTCCTTGATTGAATAATGGCCTCCTTTTGGCTCATTTATCACTGAGTCACTTTCAGGTTCGAAATCAATTTTAACTACACCTGCATCATTAATGTCTGAAATCATTATTGGAGGCACACCGGAAACAACCCACGTTGCATTTATACCTAATTCAACTAAACGTTTAATAATCTTAAAACCAGGTTTTCTATCTCCGTTGAAATATGGGTTCATTCCTTGAGGACTCATACCCATAGCCCTTGACATATCAGATTGATTGCCGTCAAAAAGTAAATCAACAACCTTTCCAAGTCGTTTTGCTATGAGAGAATCGTTTGTAGAGCCCAAAATAATTTTACGTTTAAATTTACATGTCTAGTGTTGATATTTTACATGTTTAGTTATATTATGGTGTCATACTCAAACTTTGAAAATCTAATATAGAAAAATGAAGGATATAAAACACCAACTGGAAATAGCGCTGGCAATCAAGCAAAAAACTCTTATTGGATTAGCTAAAGAATGGGGTATCTCAGATACGCATCTCAGAGAAACTGCCCGGGGAAAGAATGTAAGTGCTCCTCTTCGTAAAAAAATTACACGCTTTATAACGGAAGCTTTAAAAGAGCTACCTGAGCTGATCACAAAGGAAAAAATAGCTGCATAACAGGTTCCTAATTACTAAACCAATTAGGAACTGAATTCGGAACCCAATAATCGGCGAATAGAAGCTATGAACACAGATCAGCTAAAAACTATTAGGAACCAAGATTACCTATCTGTAGAGGACATATCTGAGGCCTTTAATTTATCTAAACGTGCTGTCAGAAAATGGAGGGAAGATGGAAAAATTAAGGACGAATTTATCAAGAAAGAAGTCTCACCGGGTGGTCAAGGGTTCAGATATTTATACAATGCATTTGGAATTCCCGAACCTTATCGATCTACCTATATAAGAGAGTACCTTTCAACTGATGACGAATTATTTCAAAAGCATGTCGATGCGATTGCTTTTTCTGAGGCTCCTGATTTTAAGAAGCAGCATGCAAATAAGTGGTTAAACTGGATACAAATGTTTGGCCATTTGCGTGGTGCTGATTTGGAAGCGGCTATTTCGGCGTATAAAAAGGCCAATCCTAAAGCTCGGTTATCGCTCAAAAATTTCTACCGAAAGGAAAAGGCATTCCGCAAGCAAGGGCTTTCTGCACTGTTGCCCGATTATGGGAACCGTGCCGGCGCATCTAAAGTACGCGATGAAGATTTTGAGCTCTTCAAAGACCGGTACTTAACACAGAGCAGACCTACCCCAGAAAGCTGTTGGGATATTGTACGCGGGCTTGCTTATAAGGAAAGAGGAGTTGTATCGAACTTTCCATCGGCGCGCACATTTATGTATAGGCTGGAAAAAGAAATTCCGGAGAGTACTATATACTTTTACAGGTACGGGCAGGATGCCTGGAAGCGCAAATATGCTTACTCGGTAAACAGAGATAAATCTGAGATACCGGCGAATAGCTGCTGGGTTGGCGACCACCGGTTACTAGATATTTTTGTAGTAAATGAAAAAACCGGTAATGTATTTAGGCCATGGTGCACGGCATGGATGGACTTTAAAACCAATAAGTTTATTCAGGCGCATGTGTATGAAGGGTACCCGAATTCCGATCGCATCATACAGAGTTTAAAATGGGGAATTGAAGAGTTTGGCCGGCCCTACGACTCCATATATATAGACAACGGGAAAGATTACCGATCGAAAGATTTTGCAGGTGGTAGAAGCAACATAGACGAGGCGCAGACTCGGACTATAATAAGCATGTTGGGAATCGAGGCTCACTTTGCCCTTCCCTACAATGCGCAGGCAAAAAATATTGAGCGCGCCTTTCGGCAGTTTATTGAATGGATGGAAAAGCACCTGATTGGCTACTCCGGAAATAAGGCCTACAACCGCCCTGATGATACCAATGAGCGCGTTAAGGATGGCAAATTGCTTCCCTTCTCGCAATTCAAACAAATGTTTGAGGACTTTGTTTTCCAAAAGGTTAATAAAACACCGAGCCAGGGAAAAGAATTGAAAGGCCGCACCCCGGACGAAGCGTTTTATGCCGAGTACAACAAAAAAATTGCGGTTCGCCCGGAAGCACTGCACTTGATGTGTATGCGTAGCAGTAATGACGTGAAAATCGGGCCAAACGGTGTTAGAGACAGCGAACTTGGTAAAATCTATTATGGCGATTGGATGGATGCACATAAAGGAACCAAGGTGTATCTGCGAAGGGATATAAAATCCTATCAAGAAGCGTGGGTTCATAACGCTAAAACCGGAGCTTTGATGGGGATTGCCTATCTATCGGAAGCGGTATCGGGTTGGGCTAAAACCGACATCGAGAAAGAAAAGCTTAAGCAGGTTCAAAAGCGCAAACAACGCGAGATAAAAATGCATAAGAAGTTTAGGGCTAAGGTGCAGCTTAGCCCGCAGGAAGTAATGGATGGGATTCTTTACAGTGCAAAGGCTACCGAACAAGAGCGCATCGAAAAAGGCGATTTCATCCCTTACAGCGAGGATGTACCTGTGATTGAGATGGATACCACGAAGATGGATGAGTACATCCGGGATAAAGAAGCATTAGTAAACCCCGTGGATCCGGATTTAAGCCTTATCGCCCCAAACAAGCCTAAGATAACGCCTCTGAAGGAGATCTGGGATGATGTGCAAGATACAGATGCCACAGCGAAGAAAACCGGAACCGATGATAATGAGGGTGAATAATGAGAGTAGATAGTTCGCTTGAATACTTACTTACGATTATTGCCAGCTTTGAAGTGATCTATAATTATGAAGGAAGAACAAAGGCGGTAGAATACGCGAATTCACTGGATGCAATCCCACGATTACTATTGAAGAAGTACGACGAAGTCTGCTCGGCGGAAGAAGATAAATACTTCGCATTGGAACATTACGCGTCAATAATAAGTGGCGAAAATCGCAACGAATCGAGCGAGGAAGATTAGCCCACAACCAAGGAATTTTGAACTAACACAATCCCGAACCAAAACGATGAAAACATGACTACAAACTATCATTTAAAGTTGATTATAAAGGCCTTAAAAGGCGCTATTGCCATTAAAAATGTGGCGGTAATTGAGGATCTGTTTGAAGAAGCCAAGCAGATAGATCTGGAGGCAGTAAGTGATTCGCTGTTTTGCGAATACGACCAATTAGTAGACCAGGCGAATGATCTTTTATTGGAGGCTGCAGCATGAGTGATTCAAAGAAACACCCAACTGGCGAACGGTTAAAGCAAATTGCAGAAAACGAATTTAATGGCAATTCCGCAGATCTAGCTAGGAACTTAAATATGAAACCAGGCGGATTTAATAAATATGCTCAAGGTAATGTACTTCCTGGTGGAATAATAGCCGAACGATTAGCAAAGGCAGGTATAAACCTCAATTGGTTTTACACCGGTGAAGGCTCCATGATGATTGAAAGTGAAGTTGAGGCGCCCATTAAGGTTACCGGTTCACCGGTTCCAAAGGGGGAAGGATATGAGTTTGCAGAGCAGGTTTTTGCCTTCAACAAAGAAACTCTGGCGATGTATGTAGCAATAATCACCGACACCTACATGGAAGAAGAGGTTTTAACCAAGTTAGAACTCTTGAACCATCATATAGCCTAATCAAAAAGTGCCGGGACTCGAGTCCGACCCAAGAGTCCCGGCGTTGAACTAATGAATTAAATGAATAACTCACGTAATTATGAAAAAAGATAAAGCGAATTACATTAGCGAACAACGTGAAGCCCTGAGGCAATACCTCGATGACTATGCTTCGGACAAAAACTCACGAAATAGCGCAAGCGCGATCTCTCGAAGTTTAGGCGTTTCTGCCACCATGCTTTCCCAGTTTATTAACATGAAGTATCCTGGCGATAATGCCAGCTTGGCCAATAAGATCGAAGCGTTCCTAAAACGGCAAGATGAGCGCACTAATTACACCGAGATTTTCCCGGAGGCCTTACCAACCAAAAATGTTCAGCGCATTCATAATTTGTGCCGAATTTGCCACTTAGAAGGCGAAATGGGTGTAATTACCGGGGATGCCGGTTTATCGAAAACAACCGGGTTAAAAGCCTACCAACGCAATAATCAAGGCTCGGTAATATTAATCGAAGTAATTCCCGGAACAACAGCAAAAAACTTAGCCATTCAAATTCATAAAGAATGTGGCTACGACGGGCGTGGAACGCAATGGGACATGTCGCAAGACATCATTGAAAAGCTAAAAAACAGTGAACGCTTGATCATTATTGACGAGGCGGAGCACTTACCAACTACTGCCTTAGAATTAGCCCGAAGAATTCATGATAAGACGAACATCGGTGTGGTACTAGCCGGATTACCCAAGTTATTAATGAATTTGCGAGGGCTTAAATCTGATTTCCGCCAGTTGTATTCCCGGATTGGCGTTAAAGCTGAGCTGAAGAATTTGGAGGAATCCGATGTGAAACTCTTAGTGCAAGCCGCCCAACCAAATAGTAACGGTGCGTGGAAATATTTCTACGAGCAAACACAAAATGGCCGAACACTTTCCAAACTAATAAAAATGGCCATAAAAGTGTCGAAGACGAACAACCGCCCCATTGATGCGAGTGTGGTTGAAGCGGCAAAAGAATACTTGATTGTTTAGGAGGCAGCAATGAAAACAATTCTACTAAGTATTGCAGTATTCGCCGTGTTTTATGCGATCGCCAGAATTGTGCGATTGCAACGCACCAAAGCCATTGTTCGCGCCCTCCGGGCCGAACGCGAAGTACTGAAGGTATTTAACAGCCTGTGGGATGGAAAGCCGCAAAGCAAGGTGTATACCTGGCGAAAGACTCTTCACATTTTGCAAGCCGATCACCTCTTACTTTCTGAATCCAACTCTAAGAAAAAGGTGCAGTTCGCAAAGAGAAAGCTTGCTGAAGCTGAACGTGAGAATTCGGTCTACGCCCCCTCTGTTCGAACAAAGCGAACCATTGTATTTGAAACCAGATGATTCAAATCTAACCCTTAATCAAATATTCTATGCCAAGAAAAAAACCTAAAGTAAATGCTCGTCTGGTCACAAACATTGACGAAGCCAACAACGCGCTAAAAGAAATTGCCCTTCGAAATATAGAGCTCTCCCGCATTGATGCCGATGTGGAGGAAGCGATTGCAAAAATCAAAGAAGAGGCGGAAAAGAAAGCAGCTCCTCTGAAGCACGAAATTGCTGAGTTCGGCAATGGATTGGCTAATTATGCAGAGGCTAATCGGGAAGAATTATTCCAGAAGAAGAAGTCTGTGCAATTGGTATTCGGAGAGTTTGGCTACCGCCAAAGTACCTCCATTCGCGTGAAAAGTACCGTTCAGGCTGTAAAAGCCCTGAAAGGACTCGGGCGCCATGAGGCCATCCAGATCAAAGAAACGGTAAATAAAGAAGCCTTACGCACATTCAGCGATGAGGAGCTTGCCAAAGTGCATTGCTCCAGAAATGTGAAAGATACCTTTTGGTATGAGCCGGCTGAGGAGGAAATCAGCCAGAAACCGAAATAAATAACGATAGCCCCGAGCTATTGATTGCTAAAAGAACCCCTCATTTCAGGCGGTGTGATGGCTGCCTGATTTCTTACAAAACCCGGAACCAATGACTAAGCGAGAAACACTACGTAACGACATATTATCGATGATTAAAGCAACGCAGGTGGAAAATGTGAGTGTAGAAACTCTCGAGCAATGGGGCGAATTCTTGAATTCTATTGCCGATGATATTTTTGCACTCAGCCTCGATCAACGCGGTGAACAGGTGTACAGCGATAAAGTAATCCTGGAGAAAGTTCGAGAACTGGCCGCCGCTTGTGTGCAATGTTTGGAGGAAAACCTATGAAACCCGCCAACAACGCCCAGAAAGCTAAGCTACATATTGCCAAAGCAGAGTTGAAGCTCTCCAGAGAAGAATATGAGGCGTTTATGGCTCCCTATGGAGTGAGCTCTTCGAAGGACTTAAGCTTTCATCAGGCGCAAGAATTACTGGAAACATTCAAAAAGCACGGATGGAAACCGAAGCCTAAGAAAAGACCGGCGCAGCATTCTTCGAGCCGTGATCAAGGCTGGGGAGCTCAAAAGTATGAGTATCTACGGCCCCGGCCCGATGAAATGGCTGATCCAATTCAACTACGCCTTGCTGAAGTTCTCTGGAGAATCGTTGCGCGAAACCCATCTGATAAGTCCTTGCTTGGGTTTGTGCACCGCCAAACGAAGGTGAAAAACCTCACTTGGCTCACGAAAAAGCAGATTTGTGCGGTGTTATGTGGCCTTCAGGATATGTATGGAAAGTGCAGCACTGAGCAAATTACCAATCGACAATCCTTGCTTAAGCCTTGGCAACGGGAGATGATTACTACCAACTTGAACCAAATAATTTATATGCGATGAGTGATTTAGCCTGGATCAAAGACTTAGACGATCCGCATCAATTCTTGGATAAAGACCTGCAAATCGTATTCGAACGCTGTGGTATGGATACCGTAATTAATCTACTTACAGGCGTTCCTTCTATAAATGTATACGTGAGTAAAGCAAGTGTTACCCGCGCGCAAAAAGAATACGTTCGACAGCACTTTTCCGGGAATAACCACAAAGAATTAGCTGTAAAACTAGGGTGTAGTGAACAGCAAGTGCGCAATTTTCATGATCAGATACGAAAGGAAATGCAGGCGAAGAAGCCTAATAAAGATCAAATGAAATTAGCGATATGATCATCACTCGCCATGCATATAAACGTGGAAAAGAGCGCTTGGGATTAAACCGAAAAGCGATCAAACGCATGGGTCAGAAGGCGTTGAAAGAAGGTGAAAACCATAAAGACGCTAAAGGAGCATTCAAACGGTATCTGGATAGTGTGTATTTCAGTCACCGGAATGCCAACAATTTAAAGGTATATGGCCATCACATTTATCTGTTCAGGGATTCTACGCTCATCACGATTTACCATGTACCGAGCAAATTTATTAAGCATTTAACTTTGGATTAAGCATGAGCAGAGTCATCTATATCGGAAGAACACTAGCTAAAACACATTTACAGAGCTTGATTAAAGCGCTAGAAGAACGCAATGAAACCATTGTCATTGTGCCGGAATCCGGAGTGATAGATTTAAAAGAGGCTTTGAAAAAGCGAGTTCCAAAACAGGCGAATTTATTCCCAAACCCTAAACCTAGTTACTATGACAGATAACGACTACATCCCCTCTGAAGAGGCTGTTGCTGCGGATAAGCAGCTTATGGAATCTCCGGAGTTAGAAACCTTGGCTAAGCAAGTAATTGCTGAGCATAAACTTGAATTCGGTCCGGCTGAAATCGGCTATTTCTTAGTGTATCCAAACATCTCAAAGCAACGTGCTGCAAAGTGCATGCTTGCCACACGAGAAGTAAAGTACTATTCCGGGAATGATTACCTGATCGAAATATCCGGCGAGTTGTACGATATGCTCGATGAACGAACAAAAAAGCTCATGATTTTGCATGAGTTGATGCACTTGGATCCTACTTTTAAGAGTAAGACTCAAGAATGGAAAATGGCCCTTAGAAAGCCTGATTTCTCAGATTTCTACGCAATTAACGACAAGTTTGGCAATGAGTGGTACAAAACCATTCAAGCAACGGCATCTTCTCTGTACGATTTGGATCCAAAACAAGAAAGCCGGGTGTGTTTATAGCACCTGGTAACTAGGCCCGCTCTCATCCGACCCAGAGAGCGGGTTCATTTTTCACCTAATGAACTGATGATATGCATTACATTAAACACGAATACAAAGGAGTGGTATCCGGAAGATGGTATAAAATTGATCACCAACGACATGTACGTTTCACCATCGAAAATCACCACCATGAATATACTTTTGTAGCCACCAAAGGCTATGGAATGGCGAAAAATGGCAAAGAACCTCGACAATCATGTGCCATGCGAATCGAAAACAGAGGTACACTGCGAGCTGCCGAGAAAAGCTACAATCGGGCCGTGAAAGAATACCTTCACAAATATCCGATGATGGTTCAAAAGTTGCAGGAGCCGCTTCCTGAAGCCTCGGATAAACCCGCCTTTCTAAAACTTGCCGGAGGCTTAGGATGAATTATAATCAAGTAATAGCTGTACTTCACCAACTCGAATTCAATCACTTTGGAGTAAACTTTCAATTTTTCTTGCAAGAAAAAGGTGATGGATTTTTACTACAAGTTGGTGCCGAGCTGCCTTGCAATGTAACTAGTGTTGTTCAATTGCAAAAAGGCGGCAAGTACTATCTATCATCCCATGCGATTAAAACAGAGGTTGTATTTAAAGCACTAAAAGCGTGTTTAGATTTTGTTGAACACGAAGCTAGAGAAGGCTTTACCTATCGAGGTGTACCTATTGCTTTCCCTCATTTACACATTGATGAGCTCAAAGACTTTGTAAATCAAGCTCAAATTGCTCTTCGAGAAGATTAATAATCCAACATTAAAAAACCCGAAATACCATGTCTGATTTTGAATTTAAAACTTCTATTCCTGAAGATGAAGTACCTCCTAAAAGTAGAGGATCAAGTAAGTATATGCCGATTGTTGAAAATATGGATCTACTTGAGATAGGTGATAATGGTCTGCATTTAGTAGCGCCAAAATATCATGTACTTACGCAAGTAAAAAAATTAGCTACCTCACATTTACCTAAAAAAGTGTTCCAATACATACAACGCCAAAAAGAAGATGGCGTACACATTTATATCTATAGAAAGCAGTAATCATAGGATTATGACTAGAACCATAAAAAAAAGGACCCAAACCAAGCAGCTTCTCTCCCCCGAACAATGGAAGCAGCTTGAAGAAAATATTCGGCCTTATTCCATGGGTTACGTTTTGATAGACGGAATCCCTTTTTCCTTCAATGAATCGCGACGTGGTAACTCCATTGTTATTGAATTCTATATAGCCGGTTGGCACTATGGAAAATGGGGAATGCGTAATCATCGCTTTCAGAAATACTTTTTTCAGGCTTCTGGTTGGTTGCTAAAGAAAAAGCAACGAGATGAGAGCTACCGATTTTGGAAGAAGTTTAACGGAAAGAAGTATGCCGATGAGTGGCTCACAAAACAGCGATATCATTACTCAAAGCCGTACTTTGGGAGTTTCCGATCCCTTAAATCTCATCTGAACAAAGTAGCCGATTCGATAGAGCTAATCACTCCAGAACAGTACAAAAAGTTAGCTGAAGAATATAAAGCTCAGCATCCGGAGGACTTTTCAATCGAATGAGTAAAACTAACCCACAAATGGATTTGTTTAAAGGTGAGGCCAATACCCGCGTAAAACGCCAAATTGCTAGCTTAATGGCCTTGGCCGAGCGAGGATCAACACCCGGAGAACGAAAGGCAGCCAAAAAAGCCATGGAGCGATTGATTTCTAAGTATCAGCTGGATGTTTCCACCCTCGATGAAATTACGCGTGAACATTGTACGTTTTCTTGGACCTCGCAACTAGAAATACACCTGTTTGCCTATATCTGTGCGTATTTCTTAGAAAGAGAAGATTATCATATCGAGCAAAGAAACTGGAAAAATGTTGGCGGTGAATTGTATCATGCACGTGTGCTTTCCATTCAGTTAGATCAGCTGGAGCGTGTTACCATAGAATGCGCCTATGAATACTTTCGCCGGCACATGAAGCAAGAATATCGAAAATTAGTTACGCCTCAATTAAACCGGTGCCGGAAGCAAAAAACGAGAAAAGCAAAGAAAGCACAGTTAGATCCGGTATTTTTTGAACAGTATATCATTGCCAGTAACCTCGTGAGGCTTGATAATCTTAAGAAAACCGATTTTGATGCCATGAGTAAAGCTGAACTGCAACAACTTGTCTCCATGCTCGGCATAGAAGGTGGTGAGTTTAACCGGCAAGTTGGCAACGGATTGTATTTGGAGGCTTAAAATGAAAAAAACGATAGAAAGGCATCCTGATTTATTCGAAAAAGAACCTACTCCAATCGTTCAGAAAGACAGGAGTATGAAAGCTAATATGGGATATAGAAAAGCGGTGACATTGCATCGTAGTTGTGGTAGATGCCAACACTTTGGAACCATGCGTTACCATGGTAAAAACTACTTTAAATGTGATTTGATTGGGTACTCACACTCATCAAGTAGCGATATTCGTAAATCTGGAGTGTGTAATCATTTTGTTGAGCAATGAATACCGAAGTAAAAAAAAATGGTCATCACCGCACATCAAACTGCGCTGAATAAAGGCAAGGACCGGTATAAAACCACCTTTATTCATGAGCTTTTAACAGCCCTTGAAAGCCACTTTAAAACCACATTAACAAAGAAATTACAAACTGATTTTGCTACCGGCATTTGGCAAACCGAAGAACGTTGGAGCAATTACCGGGGCAAACGCTTAACTACCGGTGAGTTCCTGAAAATGGTAACTAGCTATTCTGAGTTCTTCTTCAAGAAGGTGAAATTGGGGATAACCTCTTGATCGAACTACAAACGAATCTACGATGCAAATGAAGTTTCTTACTGTATTTTTTCGAGCTATTTATTGGAAAATTGGTGCCATTATTGGGTATGTAACCCTATTGATCATTGATTTTTTACTAGTTGTAATCAAACACCATTCTTGGAAAGATGAACGTTTTATTTCAAATAGAGCGGTTAAAAAGTGTTGGGAAGATGCAACAAGTTTGATAAAACAATATAAATAATAGTACATTGCGCCCAATAATTTTAGGATTGTTATGAGCACAGATGAAGTAAGTTTTACTATTAAGTACGATGGGGAATTACTTGCACAACATTCAATGGATGTTAAAGATTTAGCCCCGTCATTAATCTCCTTTTCAGATTTTCTTGAGGAAGCGTATCAGGAACTGCATGGAAAAGACAAAAAACTAAAAGTCAAATTCAAGGCCAATAAAGAAGGCTCGTTAGGGGTAGATTTACAGGTTGTAGCTGACTTAGTGGAATCTTTTACCATATTCTTTAACTCTCCACAAATCTCAGCCTTACTAGTATTTTTAGAAATTGTAGGTATTATAGGCGCTGGATCTGCCGGACTAATCAAAGCATTAAAGAAATTACGTGGAAGGAAAATAAAACGTGTTATCCAACGTGACGACGGTCCTGATGTGATTATTGAAACTAGTGATGGGGAACAAATAGTTGTTAAAAGAGAGGTTCCTAAGCTATTAAAATCAGTATCGCTTAGAGAAAATCTGTTCAAATTCACTAAACCACTTTCGCAGGAAGGGTATGAAGAAATCACTTTCCAGAATCAAGATCAGGAGAGTACTGAGGTTATAAACAAGGAAGAGCAAACCTATTTTGAAGTACCGGATGTTGCTGAAGAAGAGCTCTTAGATGATACTAGACGTGCTGTGTTTTCAATATCATCTCTTTCATTTAAAGAGGATAACAAGTGGAGGCTTTCTGATGGCTCGAATATATACCCGGTAAAAATACTTGATGAAGAGTTTCTAGATAGGGTAGCAAATAACTTGGCCACATTTTCAAAAGACGATGTATTAATTGTGAAGCTGAGAACTCGCCAACTAAAAACTAAAGTTGGGCTAAAAACAGAGTACGAAATAATCGAAGTGCTTGATCATCAAAGTTCTCGCCCTCAATTAGATTTTCCTTTTGAAGAATAAAAAGTAGATGAAACCCGCCGTTAAAATATTGTATGCGTTGGTTTTTGCCGGTTTTTTGGCACTGCTATTTCCCATACAAGTTGAGGTGTTTATCATGCATGTGTTGTACTTACTCTCGGCGGCAGCGTTCTCGTTAGGGTTAGGATTAATAGCCACGTTTAACATGCATGGGGTAAAAAATCCGAGCTACATCGATCAATTACGTAGAAATATAGAGCGGGTGCGCTTTGCCTTTCTCGCTTACTTTAGTGTTTCTACCGGGTGTTACCTGCTTGATTTTTATCTACGCCAAAATGATGCATCCCTTTTTGAGTTTACGCTTACCGGCTACCCTCTTATCTTTAATGTTTCGGTATTCTTTAGCCTGGTAATGCTGCACTCTATTTTCTATTTCATCATCAACTTTATTGCTATTCAAAAGCTGAATAATGACATTTTTGACCGCGTAAGCGCTGAAAACTAAATGAAATAAAAATATGCAAGAATCCGAAATTGTAGAATATCAAATATTGACTTCGAATACCATTGATGATTTAATAATCGAAGTATCAAAGAGTATTCAAAAGGGATGGCAGCCATTAGGTGGGCACCAATTTATACCACCAATAAAGCATCCGCGAAAAATCAATGGAATTCACTTGTTTAGCCAAACAATGGTGCGTTATAAATCAAGCAATTAATGAACGAGCGTGAGTTTGAAATCAAATTTAATCAGCTAAAAAGCAGTGCTAAATGTACTTCGTACAAGGAGCATGTAATTTTAAATGAAACTCCGGAAGATTCCAGTCCATATGTGCTTAAAGCAGTGGGTGATTACGGAGCGTTTACCATTGAGCATGCCGGTCTTTTTTTTGCCTTGCGATTAGTTGTTGAAAAGATTGACCAACGCACTCGAAAAAAATAACCCATGGAAGGACAACACCAGCCCCACGATGACGACACCCGGCTTAATTTCGATGAGAAAGCCCTAGTGTGGGCCGTTGCATTGGGGGTGTTGGCTTATCTAATAAAATTGATTTGGGAGTGGTTCTTTTAAACCAAGGGAAGGATTGTCGCCTCTATGCTAAGAACGACAATTCAAATAAAATCACACAATGATGAAAACTATACTATGTACGATTGTAGTTGCTATAATTAGTTGCACTCAAATTTCAGCACAAACCGCTGCAACAATAAAAGACAGTGTTGAAGTAAAAAGAAATCAGTTCAGTGTAAATCCTGCCTTTTACTTGCCAAAAGGTACCATAGTAAAAAGCAGGCAGAACACAATTGGCGAATGGACGCTATTTGATAAAGGTTGGATTAGAACTGCAGATGTTCTGTTTTTGAATGCTGATCCAGTACTGACTCCATCGAGTACACCTTCAACAAATGGGTACGCGCAATCATTAATAAACAAAGCTCCGGAAGAACTAACCGAGAAAGAGATTGCCTACCTTATGTTGTATGAGAGAAAAAAAGATGATGGATTGAGATCTGATATCAAAACCATAAAAAATGTTCAGGTTGGTCTGGCTGTTTTAACAGGTGTAAGTATAATTCTTAGCATAGTTGTTTTAAGCTAAAGTAGAATAAGATATTTCTCTTGACTTTATCCCGGCGTTTGGTGAGATTTATTTTATCGCAATAAACATACCAATCGTCGGCTCCGATTGGGGCTTTTTTTATGCCTCTGGATCGGCAGTCATTGAATTTACCCAAGAATATGGGCCGGCGTCACCGGTAGTCAATCCGGTGGAGGTTTTACCTTTGGTATGTACCTTTGCGAGCGTCGGTCCACTTTTATTAATCGCAAAAAACATATCAAAATGAATACACAGACTACCTTAGTCCGCGAATCGGACTTTATTGAATCCAATGGCCGTTTTTTAATGCCGGCTCAAACCTTGGGTAAAAAAATAGGCTTCAAAAATCCTCGAAAATCTATGTCCGTTTTATGGGATAGAAATACTGAGGAACTAGAGCCTTTCCAAGGTGTCATCAAAATGATGACACCCGGCGGAGAGCAGGAAATTCGGGCATTTGATGAACAAGGATGCTACATCGTAGCCATGCTTGCCAAAACCGAACAAGCCAAGGCTTTCCGTAAGGCATTGGCATTTCTGCTAAAAAAACACGCCGAGCAACGTAAAAAAGCGATGCTGGAGGTAAAACTTCAACAAGCCAAATGGGAGTTGCAGCAGTTCTTGAACCATTCAAAACTGTGGAGCACAGATAAGGTAAACCGATTCAAAGAACTAGACCCGATTCTTTCAAACAGTGAAATGGAACGGGTGTTTAGGTGTAGCAACAGCTCAATAACTCGCCTTAGAACCTTGCTACGCAGGGCAAACGGCGATTTTAAGGATCACCGGCCCTTGCATTTGCGAGGCGTTTCCAACCAAAGTTTTGAGGTAACTACCCATGTTAACTCCTAACCCGGTAGATCCGAATGCACTGCGCAAGCGCATTAAAATAGCGCAAAGCTGTGTGTATAATGCTGCAACCATGCTCGAAGAGAGCGGCGATCCCGATAACAGTGAAGCTTTGGTGTACGCCTTTGCCGAGCTGAACGAGATCTTGCAACAGGCTTTCCCGGAACTCCGACCCCTCTTCCTGGACTAGCCAACCCAACCCTTCCTGAACCGATGAATTTAACCTTTAGTAATGATGACTCCTGTAATAACCATCAAGTATCAGGATGTTCCGATCCGTGTGGTTGGGCTTCCTGATACTCCTTTATTTTTGTTTGAAGATATGCAAGCCCTCATTCCGCTCACTAAAAAGCGATTTGTTCGCGATTTAGAGCTATTTAGTACCGAACATGGCGATGGCCTTAATCTGGCCGGTGTGTACATACTTATTGCAACCGGGCTAAGAAACTGTGGCGAATCGGAATACATACGCTCCATTGAGCGCTTTTTTGTGCAAGAGGTAGAACCCGCTTTGCGCAAATATGGCTTTCCTAGCCAAACAACGTCTGAGGAGGCACCTCGTAATTGAGGATTAATATCTCGGTTCGGCGGTTGCCTAAATTCCGTCGCTCCCCAATTTCGAGCACGTTCAAGTTGCGCTCTTCGGCCTGCTGCAGCACAAAGGGATGATCGAATTCACTCATTGCCCATTTAATGCCTGAGTTTTCTAAACAGTCAAATAGATCGATCGAATCCTGTTCTACAAAACCGGCCGAGTAGTTATTATCGGTTTCCAGATACGGTGGATCGGCATACACAAAGGCCATTTCGCGATTGCGTTGTTCGATCTTCCGGAAGATCTCCCGAAAATCGGTGCACATAAAATCAACGTCGTAAATCTGCTCATATACCTTTCTTAGGCGCTCGAGGGCGAGTTTCTTTGTATTCCTGGAAGGGAAGCTAAGTACTTCCATTTTTCCCAGATAGCTAAAATTGGAAAGCATCAAAAATCGAACCGCTCTCCACACCGGATCGATCGGAACGCCTTGCCTCCATTCCTGCCATAGTTTTTCATGCACGGGCGTAAAAAACAGGCAATCGTAGAGATCTTCCCACCGGCGCTGGATCATGATAAATAGGTTATACACTTCCTCATCAAGATCATTCAGGATGTTAAAGCGAGCTTTTGGCTTAGAGAAAAACATTCCACCTGCGCCAAAAAACGGCTCGATGTACAAATCATGCTTTGGGAATAACGGCCAAATCTTATCAGCAAGCTTTCGCTTATTACCTAATCGGGTAAGTATCATGGTAGAATATGATCAGTGATTGTTTCTTGGATTTGTTCGATCGCGCTTTGGCTTAAATAGGCAAATGGCCGAGCAGGAATGCGAACTTTTCTACCCGGGCCGGCGTTGCCGCCAAAATGATGGATAGCCGCATACAGTTTATTCGTAGTTACTGCAGCCAGGTTTTTTGTACTCACGGGCTGTAAACTACCTAATAAACCACTGCCTCGGCTTTGGATTTGTAGCTTCTTACCCGGCCAATGCCCCTTTTTCTTGCGCTGCTTTATGGTTGAATCAGCAAGATCAACCCAATCAGCACCATTAGGGCCTTGTTCATCTTCAAAATGTTGGGAGATATCGGAAAGCATTAGTTCGCTAATAGAGGTATTCATCGCCTCTGTATTCTCGAGCCTTCCTTGCATGCCCTGAAGCATGTTGATGGTGTCGCTTAGGTCGATCGTTATTTCTTTTTCAGACATATTATTGTATTTTAATGATGTGCTTATGGGAAAGAATCTCTCGGCAACTGCTGAGGTTGGCCCGGCAACCAAAAAGTTTTGTCACCGGTGGAGGGAGCCCGGTGCATAAGCATATTAAAGGTTCCGGGAGCCTTTTTTTTATAGCTCATCTTTAATCACTCGCCCTCTCTTTCTAATATTATCCACTTTTTGGCGGCTTGCTAGACGAAAGCTTGTCAAGTACATCTTCTCTCCATCTCTGGTAGCCTTGACTGCGCTAAATTGCTCGTTAGATTGTTCACTGCGATAGTAAAATAAAAGCGTCTTGTTTGAATCTTTAACTACTATTTGAGCTGATTCAAGCGCATTTTGCAAATTACGATAATCATTGAATTCTAATTCTGGATGGTGCAAAATGTTTTTGGCTAGTGTTTCTGCCGAAAGAATAACAGTATGGCTTTGTGTAGAGATTTCTTGCGTTATTGGTTTGGATAAAACTGCAACTGGAAATTCTTCACGATTGTTCTTTTTTAAAAATTGGATGAGTACGTTATCTGCACTTATTCCTTGTTGAACCAGATTCTGTACAAATCCATTGGTCTTATCATACATCACACTAAGCCCGGGTCCCTCGAGTGTTTTGGCTACGTATTTACGAGCGAGCTCCTCAGGAAAGGCATCGGTATCCGGATGCCAAGTACTTTTTGCCGGATTATACTCCCAGCCTTTTGCTGCAAAGGGCTCGATATTTTCACCGCTGGTGGGTGTTAAATTTCGATCCTGAAGGTCTCGATCTGTCGCAGAATCAACTCCACACCGGCATCCCCAATCGTTTGGTGGGTAATGCGTCTCCCAAAATGGATCATCATAGCGAAGTACCGTATTCCTTAGTTTGTCATGCGAATCACGCACATTTCCATCACCCGCAGTGCGATAAATCCACCATGGCCGGCGGTCAGCAGACGCAATTTGCGCTTTGTACCGCCCTGCAGAGTAGGACACAGAAAGATTAGTACGATAAATGGTTTTGAGCCGGTGCGGTGATCCAAGTTGAACTTCGGTAATTTCACCTGTTTCCGGATCAACCACTTCTTGTTTGCCCCACCAACCTTTTGCCTTCAGCTTGGGCTCTAATGTTTTTTGAAATTG
This sequence comes from Balneolaceae bacterium, assembly GCA_965228545.1. GTDB lineage: Bacteria > Bacteroidota > Rhodothermia > Balneolales > Balneolaceae > HXMU1420-13. Next base: position 2,060,405 of record OZ245822.1, on the reverse strand, counting down.
GCGAAAGCCTGTACCATTTGTTAAGGCTTCTTCTACCGCTTCCCGGATATCCTTCAGTACTTCCATATCAGTGGCTTTAGCTACTGTAAAGGCATGTGCATTCGCTTCTTGCCACACCTCTTGCCAATTCCAGGAAATGGCATATCCCTTTTTTCGGAACTGATTGATGATCGCCTCCGGTGGCGAATTAAATAAGGCTTTTATGTTGGGTAGTTCAGGCATGTTTTAAAGTGGAATATTTGGTACGATTTCTGCGATAAGTGGAATTCATTTTAATTCCACTTTAAATCACGTTTTATACGTTCCTTGGGTACCTGCTTTTTTACGTACCTCTTGCCGGCGTTTCATCCAGCCTAACGCTTGTTCTAAGTTGGTGATGGCTAAGGCCGTTTCTCTGGAGGGAACCAATGAATTCTTATATTTCAGATCATGGATCATCAATTCAAGCAGGGACTCGTGGGTGGTGCCAATTTTTTTATTTACCTGCTCATCGGCTAACTTTGAGCCACGAACAAAATAAATGGAGTTAAAGCCTACGTGATTCAGGCCTTTGTTTTCTTCAACATGAAAGGCCGGCACTTTATATTCGCAGCCTTCTTCGACAATTTCAAAATCTCCGGGTTTCATACTTGGTGGTGTTTTTGTGTTTGGATTTGATGCATGACCTCGCAGGCCAAAGTGTGCGCGTATTCCCAGGCGTCTAGGATTTCGTCGTTATCTTCGATTCCATCTTCGCCCATTTCACGGCTTTCATCCAGCTGTCTCCAAATGCGATCGATGGTGTTGAAATAGTTTTCGTAAGCGATTGGATTTGAACTCTGGGGACAGTAGGCCTCCATGAGCTCGGAGTAATATTCGGCGGTTCGCATACTCTCGGTGACATACGCCAACAGTTCTTGTACTTGTGGATTAATCATTAGACAACTCCCCGTTTTCATCTTCAGTGATTCGCCCTAGGATGTCAGCGATGAAATAAGCTTTGGAAAGCCGCTCCTGAAGGGCTGAAGAATCCAATTGCGGATATACCTCAAAGAGCTGCTGCTGCAATTGCTCGTAGTTTTCACAGGACTCAACGAGTTCAAAAATCGGTTGTAAGTACCCGGCCAACATTTGTTGAGTAATTTCTAAGGCCTCCTCTCCGGCACTGGCTTCGATGAGCGCATCCAATTGTTTGAATGACTCAGCGGTATTTTTCTCGATCTCGTCAACTTCTTCAAAGGTGATGCTTTGTGAGGTTTGCCGCATTTTTTCCCGAAAAGTCTCATACCAATCCGGCGCAGTAAACGCCTCAGTTGTACTTACTTTCACGCTATCAGCTTTCTCCTCGTTGGATTGATTGGGCTCTCCCAATTCAAAATCATCATCTGCCAGGGCAAAGTTGTCTTTGTAGTACTTCCGGGTAAAGCGAACCCCTTGGCGCGTCATGATTTCATCGCGTTCTGCGCGTGGTTTTTGCACGTCTTTAGGACGGTAGATGCTGATTTCAGGAGGGATAGTTGTGAAATTTTTTGCCCATGTCATCGAGATGGCTTCATTAATCACTTTCTCGGCCATTTCAGCCACGCTTGCGATCACTTGTTGACTCACTTGCATATTTTGCCCGGCGTCGCCTCGGATATCGCTGCCACCTTCAGAAGTGCCCATAGAGAGTTCATTCGAAAGGATCACTTTGTTGATCACTCGGTCTAAATACTTGATGAAATCCATATACACCGCCGAGCTGGCGCCACGCGAAGCGGCATCCATCAACTCAACCGAACTATCATCCGGAATTACGGCCACAGCATCCTGCACCATCTGATGAAGTTCTCCTAAAAATTTATTGGTCTCTTTATCAGCTGTATTTCGCGGCTGTTTTCCTACCACCCAAGGCATTCCATACTTCTCCAGGAACTTAATCAGAAAGGTAACGCCCCCTTTTTTGAAGGCCACCGGCCAAAAGCACCGGCTATAATGCGATTGCCCGTAAGGATTGGCATACGTTGGCCGATTTCTGGCCACAATAAATTTGTACGGATTTTCAATCACTTTACCCGTTGGGTGCGCCTTAGAAATAAACTGCAGCTCGTTATGTTGGGAGTAATTAAACCATTCCTGCGGCTTCTCAATGATTTTATCGATGTACCAGGTCTTTCCGGATTTCCAAACAAGTTCAAAAGGTTGGTAGCCGTAGTTTCGCGCCTCGATGCACTGCGTCATAATGTGATAGGGATCCCAATGCTTGGCTAATGTTTCTACCCATTCTACCTTATCAGAGGGAGCATCGTTGGGTTTAATCTCCCATTCGAGTTCTTTAAGGCCGGAATGAATTAGCTCAACTGCTGAGAACAACTCCCAATCTGCTTCGAGCTCTCGATAGGTTTCAATACGGTTTCCGGTTTTGCGCAAAATTGGATCCGGATTCGGAAGTGCATGTAAGAAAGAAATGAAAAAGGTGACATCCCGGGTAAACACCTCTTCAGTCATCGAAGAAGAGCTCGACTTTTTAAAAATATTGAGGAAACGTTTCATAGGATAAATTTTAATTCTAAGCCCTTATCTCGGGTTATGTTATATGATTCCACTTTGCAAAAAGGGTTAAAGGATTTCGAGCAAATTTAAACGCGGTTTAAAGGAACTAGTAGCCAGTGATCCCGTCATATTCGTAGCCTCTTAAATAATTACTGCTTTGTCGGGCTCCTGAGCTTCCCACAGAAGGTTGACCCTTGTATGTTTTGGCTGCTTCAGTAGCTAATGCCAAGGCCCAAAATCGATCGGCGTGACCAATCTCATTAGCTTTTGCATCAAAACGAATGTTACCGTGATCTGTAACTACCTTTTTTACAGAGCCTAAATCTTCTCTGATTTCAAGATCTTCCGGGATTACTACTGCTCTATCTTCTACCATAGTATATAACCCGTACGCAAGGCTTTCTTTTGCCGAATTGGTGAAGGAAATAGACTCTACCTTGCGCTCACCAAACTTATCAGCTGCTTCTTCAGCAAGTTGCATACCAATACCGGTAGCATCTATACAAGCTCGTCTCATTTTAGGATGGCTCAGATATTTATAAAGCTTTTCGCGCTGATGCTTAAACTTCCATTCTTCCATAACTACATAAGCGCGAGTGAATTTCATTGGCCCTATTTTTTCTAAAACCCATAAAACACTCATATGCTTTTTTCGTGCAATATCATAGCCTAAGTATAAATCACCGTCTACTTGATCTTTCCAATTATCAGGCCATAAAACATTGGTGTTTTCAATGGCTGCTACCATTTCATAGCTCAGGAAGGAATCTTTTCCATCCGCAGGAATTGCCATGTATTCCTCATCCCACTGATCTTGATCTAGACATTCGCCACGAAGATCATCTAACCACTCTTGCTGTTCGGCTTGGGTGGTTATTCGTTTTCGAATACGATTTAATATCCCGTCTTTTACAGCTTCCAGAATTGTGGTTTTATGCACTCGACCTTTCATTCTGCCCTTATTGATTTTCCAAATAAGGTTATTGAAAGTGCTTAGTCTGCCTTTATGTGTGGACAGAACTCGAATTGGATCTCCCCACATAGCCGATGCTTGAAGCGCTTTCCACATTGCTGCACCGTCTTTATGATGTGCGGCTTCGTCCCAGATAACCCGACCACCTTTGGATCGGAACCTGTTCGGATTGGAACTCATGGCCGTGATTTTTGCTCCATTAGGCAACTTTACTTGGTATGCAGTAACCTCACCCATCTCATCTTTGAGTGTAACATTACCACTTACGTACTCGCTTACTTTTTCGAGTAATTCACACCACCCTGCAATGTATTCGATGAATTCTTTGGCAGCGGAATCGTCTGCTGAAGAAAACCAACTATCTCTACCCGTTTCTAGACTCCAATCTAAAGTGTCAAAGGATTCAGTATAAGTGGCACCGATCCGCCTTGATTTCTCCCAAATTTTTAGGCGAGATTTATCCTTGATCCATTCAATCTGGTAATCCATAAAGTATGGCTCATTATCTAGGCTAAACTCAAGCTTCTTGGGGATGATTTGTTCTAGTGATAGTGACAATTACTTTCCTATTAAGACTTCTTTTAGCATAGCCATTGCGCCTTCCATCGTTGGTTTCTCAACCTCTTCTTCTGTTTTGTTAGAATTCAGGCTATCCATGATCTCAAGAAAATTCTTCTGGCCAATACGACCTACAGCACTCATGGCGGCATAGATATTTTGTGGATCCGGATTGTCGATGGCTTGTTGAAGAGCAATTTTGGCCAAATTAACAACCATACCTTTTACGTCGGTCTGATTTTGCTCATGCTTGGCGCGCAGCTCATCCCAACTTCCTTTTTCTTTCCAGGACCAGAGCGTTCTGGCGGAAACGCGGCCCTTGAAATATTCCTCGAGTTGCGAAAGCCCATACCCATCGTATACATACAAACGCTTTGCTTCGTCATTATATAGAGCTTGCTTACTCATCCGGCTCCAATTCGATTGTTAATCTCTTCGATCTTTTCGCGGATTTCTCGCGCCTGTCGAATGAGGTGCTTGAGGCTAATCATGGCCTGTTCGGCATGCTCAATTTCAATTTCATCCCAATCAATAAGGGGATCTATTTTGTCCCGAATAGTTATGATGTGATTTTCAGCGCGGATTTCGAGCGTTTTGAGCTGCTGCTGGTAATCCAGGCGAAGTCCGCGAAGTTTGATGTGCTCGCTAGCCATTTTAACCTCCAATCCGATCATTAACGGATGCCGGGCAACGCACCGGTTGGTCCAGCTTTTCTTCCATCCTGGTTAAAATTCGAATGAGGATATCCTGCCGCTCAATATCCTCGGAATGAAATCGCTCGGTCATAACTAATAACCGCTCCGACATCTCATAGTATTTGGCATTTGAGATGGCAAGCTGCTCATCTTTTTGCTTAATGATGTTCTCTATCGACTTGAACGAAGTTTTTACAATCCAGACCAAGATCGCTAATAATGAAGCGCTTAAGCCAGACTCGATAATCCACTGCGCCGTTGATGGGATTTCTTGCATTGATTGGGAATTAAAAGGTTTGTAATGTTACTCGAATATACCTGCCTTAAGGGGTGAACAAGTACTAAACCGTTTAGTATAACTCCCACACTTGCCCCGCTTAGATTCCAGTCACGCTGACAACCAATCACGGTTACAATCAAATCAAATTTGCATGGCTGAAGAGAAAAAGTACTACGAAATCTTTCGTGCCGGTGAGTATCCCCAGGGAACCTTTACCGAGGAGCACATCCGACAAATAGCGGAGAATTACGACCCGGCGTTGTTAGAATCTCCCATCCAAATTTTTCACAAAAACGACGGTTATGCCTATGGGTGGGTCGAGGAATTGAAAGCCGATGGAAAGAGGCTATTAGCCAGCTTTAAAGATGTATCCGATCGCTTGAAATGGATGACGTCGGAAGGCATGTTAAAACGGCATTCCATCGAGTTGTATCGAAATTTCAATGAAAAAGGTCCATACCTGAAATCGTTGGCTATGCTGGGTTCGCAAACCCCGGCTGTTAAAGGAATGGAGCCTATTCAGTTTCAGGAAGGTGAAGCCGATTCGGTTGAATTTGAAGAGGCGCCATCGTTCGCCACAGAGTTTGCTTTGGAGTTTTACCGGGATAAAGCTCAAAAACTTACCGATGACTTAGCTCAAGAGAAGGAAAAGGTAGAGACCTTTACCTCCGAGAAAGAAGCTCTGCAGTTTGAGCAGCGCAAAACCGCCTTTGAGTCCTTCCTGGATGAAAAATCTGAGAAGGGCGAACTGCCACCGGTGATTCGTGAGAAATGTGTTGCCCTGTTTTCCCACCTAGACAGTATTGAGGTAAAAGAAGGCTCGGAATCCGCTCTTGATGTATTCAAGCAGGTGATCAGTGAAATTAAATCGCAGGTAGAGTTTGGCGCTGACTATGACGATGGCGGTGCAGAGCACATTGAATTTTCAGCGGAAGTGTTAGCAGTTAAGGCTGCTGAGTTTCGCGAAGAACAGCGCTTGAAAGGCGTAAGTATTTCTGCAACACAGGCAGTAAATCATATCAAAAACCAAAATAAATCGACTCAATGAACAATCCAGGATTGATTAAAACATTTGTTGCCGGTGCTGCAATTACCAAGCGTCGGATCGTAAAATTTGGCAGCTCAGACGAAGCTGTTATTCAAGGCGCTGCAGCCACAGATTCACTCATTGGGGTGAGTACAGAGGTAGATTCTGCCTCCGGTGAACGTGTCGATGTAATTATCAATGGAGCTGCCGATGTAGAATTTGGTGGAACCATTGCGCGTGGTGCGCTTGTAACCAGCGATGCAAATGGTAAGGCTGTAGCTGCGGCTCCTTCAGCCGGGGCAAACAATCGAGTGATTGGAATTGCTGCCGTAAGTGGGGTTTCCGGAGATATTGGAAGCATCATTATCGCTCAAAGTTCACTCCAAGGCGCATAAGCCCAAACAACTAACTTATAACTCATAGAGACAAAGTAACTATGCCTCCATTTCCATTTCCTACCGATCCTACCCTTATTGCCATTTCCCTGGCATATAAAAATCCTCGCCTGATTGCCGATCAGATTGCACCTCGCATTCCGGTGGGCAAAAAAGAGTACAAGTACCTTAAGTATCCAAAAGGGCAAATGTTCACCGTTCCGGATACCAAAGTTGGCCGCAGAGGGCAGCCGAATAAGGTAAACTTTGACGCGCAAGAAGAAGTTGGCGCCTGCGAAGATTACGGCCTCGATGATGCGGTTCCACAAGACGACATCGATAATGCACCCGAAAATTACAATCCCGTTGAGCATGCCACTGAAGGTTTGCGCAATTTGATTTTGCTGGATCGCGAAATTCGGGTAGCCAATCTGGTTCAGGATCCTGACAATTTTGCCTCCGGAAACAAAGTGCAGCTATCCGGAACCGATCGTTGGAATGATACGGCTAATTCAGATCCAATCGGTGATATCACTGCCGGTATTGATGCCTGCATTATGCGCCCGAACAAAGCAGTGATCGGGCAAGCAGCTTGGACCAAGTTACGCCAACACCCTGATATTTTGAAGGCTGTGAATAAAACTGCAGGTGATACCGGCCTTGCAACCCGCGAAGCTGTTGCAGAGCTTTTTGAGCTGGAAGAACTCATTGTAGGTGAAGGTTGGGTGAATTCCGCTAAACCAGGACAGGCTGTTAACCTTCAAAGAGTTTGGGGCAAAAACATGGTGCTGTTTTACCAGGACCCAACGGCCAACACGCAGCGAGGCGTCACTTTTATGCTTACTCCTCAATTTGGAAGCATAGTAGCCGGCCAAGAGCCTGATAAGAACATCGGTCTTCGTGGTGGCGTGGTTGTACGTAACGGCGAGACCGTAGACGAGAAGATCATAGCTAACGATCTTGGCTATTTGATCGAAGACTGCGTGGCCTAAGAAAATACATCGCATCGAAAAACGAGCAAGCAGTCCCAGCGGATACAAGGAAGGCGATGATGCTCAGCTGGGGAGTTGAGCCTTCCGGAAGAAATTTATTGATGGCCTGGTGTACACAGGAGGTGAGTGAAGGAAGTACTGAAAGCCGGGCTCAGCTTATCGCCTCCAAATCATTCAAACAAAGATGACCGTGCCCGATCGGGTAGATCTAGTTACTCGATCGGGATTTTTTAACCTCATAATTGATCGTTATGTCTGAAGACGCAAAAAAAGAATATCAAGTAACCTCACCCATCAAATTTGAAGGCAAGCGCTACGAAGTGGGTGATTCTATCCTGCTAACCGAAGAGTTGGCCGAAGAATTACATGTAGTCACTCCCGGGGAGGTGACTGAACAAGGCCAACCGGAACAAGAGGCATCTGCAAAAGCTTCCCCATCGATGGCTTTGACGGCGAAAACAGCCATTAATGTAATTGAAAACTCGAGCCTCGATGAGGTTAAAGAGTTTGTGATTCCTGAAACTGAAGGCGGTACAGAAGATCGCAAAACCGTGCTTAAGGCGTTCAGTGAGAAACTTGCTGAAGCTGAAGAATCTTCGAAAGAAGGCAAATAAATCATCTGGTTCGGGGCCTGGTTAAGCCGTAATGGAGCTGACCGGGTACCCTCCAATTAACTAAACAACAAGCTACCCATGCATAAGTTTTCCATCCCAATTGAGCCTGGTAAGCCGTTCATGTTTTTATTGTTCGCCCTTATCCTGTTCATTTCAATTCTTCCAGTTATGGCATACTCCACCAACGCCGACCTCTATGATCGCATTGATCAAGAACTTGTCATCGATCTTACGGATGATGCACAGACCGGATCGGTAGATCAAACCAAGATTGACAACCTTAGAGCTGACGTCCACGAACTTATTAATAGTTATCTGCGTGGCCGGCATGATGTGCCAGTAAGCCCAGCACCGGCATTATTAGTGACCATTGAGGCAGATCTGTTAGTTCACAAATTGTACAGCCGAAGGGCTAATTATGAGGTTCCGGATACTGTGCTTCAGCTTAAACACGATGCAGTTAAACAGCTGATGGACATCGCTAAAGGGGTTATACAACTCGATTCCCAACCCGATGTTGGTGAGGCAAAAATAGTATCGAATAAAACCTCTGCCTCCAGAATATTCGACGACGACACTTTGAATAGTTTTTAGTCTTCGATTAGTGAGCATCCCCGGGGATATCCCGGGGATTTTTTAAACCCAACTGTTCAAAAACAACAGACAAACCCGATGAGTTACCTTTTTGAAGACATATTGATTGACTTACTTCGCCGCGAGGGCGGCTTTGTGAATGACCCGGTCGATCGGGGTGGCGCCACAAATATGGGCGTAACCATTCACACGCTTAGAGCACACAATATTGACGTGGATGGCGATGGTGATATCGATGTGCAGGATGTACAAGAACTCGATTTTTCCCTTGTTAAGCAAATATACCGGGATAAATATTGGATCCCTTCAAACGCCGAGCAACTACTTGCCGATGTGCAACCCATCTATTTTGATATGGTGGTTCATCATGGTCCTGCAAATGCAGCGCGTATTCTACAAAGAGCGGCTGGAATCAAAGCTGATGGCATCGTTGGTCCGGTAACGATCGCGCATAGCTTCACAACTCCGATCAAAAAGATTGTTGGAGAGCGCATTCTGTTCCTTGCCGGCATTGTTCATTCAGACAGGACACAGCACCGTTTTTGGCATGGCTGGCTACACCGAGCACTTGAATTTCTGAACCTATGAAAAAGCAAAACATTTTCCGCCGAATCCTAAACGCTGTAGAAGACACCGTTCGTGGTGATAATCAGCTAGGCCAAAAGCTTAATAAAGTGTTGCCGGCAAAAGCACTGCGCGAAGGTGTGGGTGCAGCAGTACTGGGTATAAAAGATGCAGTTCCTGTTCCACAGATCGCTGATTCAGGCCAGCAACAAAAAATCGATCGCGTAAAGCGAATCATCCAGAAAAAAAACATCACAAAAGAAGATGTAAAGAGTCTGGATCCGGAAGAATTACAAGCCATGACCTACCAACTGTTTGATCTGGTAGATGATGGACGGTTAAATAAATCAGCCGATGCATTATCAGCTGAAACGAAACTAAAAATCCGATTGGCTGTCTCCGGGATTACTATATTATATATAGTGTACGCCGTGGCCACCGGTGATTATGGCTTAGCTGAACTACTCATTTATTTCTACGGGCAATGAGTAATATAAGTCTAGATACAATGGCCAATGCTTTTTTGGCAGCGCTTGAAACCGAATTCCCGTCGCTGAAAGTTGAGCATTACCCTGATGAGCCAGAGAATTACAAACTTAGTGCTTCAAGTTCAGCAATTTTGGTTCGACTATACGATCGTGCATTTGAGTTACCGGATGGCGCTGATGGTTCCGGGCAAATAAATACACCCGTTTTTCAAATTACTTACATCAGCCGGTCTTTGCTTTCAAAAAAACAAGCTAAAGGAATGTACGCACTGCTCGATAGTGGTAGAGATGGGCTTAAGAAAGTTACAATTAATGATACGCCTGCATCAATTTTGCGAGAGTTCTTTGTAGGTACACGCGCCGGTGGAATTTGGATCTATTCTCAACTTTGGGTGATAACTGATTTTTTTGATTAAGGAGTAAATAATGACTAAAAGTACCGATATCTCTGCTAAAGATGCGATTGCTCACATTGAAGAGCTTACAACGTTGCAGTCTCTTATGAACTTTGTGCCTGATGCTGAAACCCGTGTGACTGTACGAACTGCCTATACAGATCGACTTGAGGCTTTGAGGGGCAAAAGTGATTCCCCAAAATCCCGAGCATTAAGTGATTATTTGTTTACTTTAGAATCACTTCCACTTGATGGTGAGGACGTTCGTGTTCGCCCGGCTCCAAGCCAGCCATTTATTTTTGGTCAAGGTCAAGCCCCATCTGGCCCAAGACTACAGGAAGTTCAATTTAATTGGTCGCAGGCCTTGGTTGTACTAGACAGCTGCCAAAATGGAATTGGAGATCCAGATGCTGGAGTTATACATTCAGAAACTATAGCACAATCTCCTGAGCTCTTTATGAGCGAATCAAACTATCAATCTTATATTTCAAAAAACGAGGAATAATTATGAGTAAGTTAACCGGTGTAAAAAAAGTAGAGTGGGCCAATACTGGAACTACCAGTTGGAATGATATTGGGCGAATCAAATCTGATTCGTCCCATAACCCAGAATCTCAGACAGAAGAGGACTCTGCAGGCTTAGATATTTTTGCAGGAGAAAAAGACGTTCTCCAAATTCATTCAACAGCTATTGCAAATCAACCTGCAATGCGTACAAAATCTGTGAATGATGACAATATAGTGGATTTGAGATTCACTTTAATTGACGGGACGGTTGAAACTAAGACTGGCTATAGCATGATTGTAAGTCAAGTTAAATATGGTTTCCAAACAGGAGAGCGGAGATATTTTACTGCTGACTTCAAAAGATTTCTTACCTCATAAGCTCAATTAGGACTCAATATGATAATTTCAGGCATTCAAAAAATTAGTCTATTTGATAATGACTCAGCTAGCTCAACGTTTGGTGCGATCGTCCAAAAAAATAGAATTCTTGGAAATCGAGGTGAAGGAGTATTTAAAAGCCCACTGATTGAAGAAGATTCAGCTGGACTAGATATGCACAATGGTGATGAAAGTTTCTTTGAATTTGAATGCATTGATACGGTGGGTAATTCTCAATTACGAGCTTGGGCCAACGAAGAGAAGGAAGTTATGATGGTAGTTGCCGGCTTGGAGGAAAGTGTACTTTGGTATGAGCCAGCTACCGTAACCATTGTTGAACCAAAAAGTTTTACAGTAGGGTCAAGAAACACCACCAAAATTAGAATCTCAAAGAAAGGAGGACTTCATAAAATTTGGTGTGGCATTAATATTCTGGATGGAGCCGTTAAGGTTGAAGGCTTTGAATCCGGTTGGCAAGACAGTGATTCAAATGGTTTAGCGGATGGTTATAATAATTCCAATTTAAAATCGGTTGTATTCTCCTCGGGTATACAACAGGCCGTGCAGAACGCAAGTGGGTATCAATCAATCACCAAATCATTACTTTTTCCAATCGCAGGTATTCAGTTATCATTGAGCATGAATTACACGAGATTGGATAACGATGTGCGCCACTACTTAAAAACTGTTACCCATACAAGTACGTTGCTCCAGATTATCAATGCAACATATTCATCTACTGGCCATACTTCCTCTCTTACAATTGGCACCTCTCCCGGCACATTCCAGATATCTCTTGATATATTTGGCACTCCTGCTGCAGGCGCTACAGAAGATGCACAAGTACATGGTAAGGATGCAGTTTTAAGAGTGGGTAATTCTAACCAATATCTTAACTATTAATGAGCACTTATACACCTATTGCAAAGTCTAAGCTTGATTTTAAACTCTCTGAGCCCACTAGAGAAAATGAAGAGCGTATTCATAAATTACAAGTAAGGTTTCGCGGGTTAACGATTGAGGAAAGAATGCATATCTGTGATTACGAAGGTTGGAGATATGAAGATAAAATTCCTGAATATAGTATGGAGCCTCGTGTTGCTATTTCGGCGTTAAATTTGTTATTGCAACGTTCTGCGCCGGTTGGTGAAAATGTAGACCTGCTTAGAGAATCGCTCAAAAAGTTGATTGATACACATAGTAAGCAACCTGAGCCAGTTGAAGCGGTTCATCCAACGGAATATTGGAGTGAGTTAGCAAGTATAATTTTTGTTCAATTTCGATGCGAAGATCCATCTCAGATCAATTTCAAAGTAGTTGAACAGGCTCGAAAAGATTTTTTCGAATAGCCGAGGCTGATGCCCGAAAAGCCTCGGCGCTGCTTGAGCTTTCTGAGTGGCTTTCTGTAGATGACGAAATCATTCTAAACGACGAACAGCAAAGGCATAGAAATTATCAACGGGCGCTATGTGAGGCACAGTGCTCCTGGGATTTTTTAATATACAGAGCTGCAAGCACTATACAAGATATAGGAGCGCTACGGAACTCAACCAAATCAAATATTGTGCTTGCATACCTTCATTCTAAGATTTAGCCATGGATAAGAAAGTCAACATTGAAATTAAGCTTCTTACCGCCAAAGCCGGTAGCAATGTTAAAAACCTGGCATCACAGACACGCGAGCTAAAAGCAACTCTGGACGCCACGTCTGGGTCATTAGATGTGGCGTCTAGTGGGCAGAAAAATCTTAGTAATGAAACTAAAAAAACCAGTAAGTACACCGAGCAAAACACCGACTCTCTTCGCAAAAATCAACAGGGAAATGCTGACTTACAGCAGCGTCTTGCTCGTTTAAACCAGATATATGATACGATTATTCATAGTAAATCTGAGCTTAATAGTGTAGACATAAAGCGAGCGCGATCGATTAAATCTGAAATCAATACTGTTGAAAATCAGATTAATAAAAATAAAGAGCTCGTTGCTGAACAAACATCGAATCTCGGTTTTCTTAAAGCAAAAGCCACTTCCTCATTGGGTAAGGCTGGATTAGTTGGGTTGTATGCAAGCGCCGGAGTTGCTGCAGCATCGATGATGAGAACAGCTATTCAAGTAGGGCGTGAATTTGAACAACAATTGGCTGATCTTGAAGCGATAACAGGGATTACTGGAGATCAACTGGAATCGTTGGGTGAGCGATCTCTTGAAATAAGTGTAAAATATGGTGAGTCTGCTTCGAACATTATTGAGGCGAATAAACTCGTAGCTTCCCAGTTGGCAGAAAAAATTGATTTTTCAACTAATGAGGGAGCTGCAGAACTTGCTAAAATATCTGAAGAGGCGATCGTATTACAAAAGGCTGCCGGCGTAGATTTGCCAACAGCTGTAAAAACACTTACCACGGCGATTAACCAATTTAATTTACCCGCTAGCGAAAGTGCGAGAATTATCAATTCTATTGCAGCCGGAAGCAAGTTTGGAGCTGCTGAAGTAGCTGAACAAGCTGAGGCCTACAGGCAATCAGGAGCTGTTGCTGCAGGTGCTAATTTAAGCTTTGAGCAATTAAATGCAACTGTTCAGGTTTTGGCCGCCAACGCCATAACCGGAAGCCAGGCCGGTACAAACATTCGTGGAGTACTTTTGAGTTTACAGAATTCTGCAAAACTTGCAGAAGCCGGAATTGAAGGGGTTAGTCTGGAGACAGAAGGTTACGCCGGCGCTCTACAAGCGTTGAAACCACTACTTAATGATACGATTGCTCTTGAAAAACTCTTTGGACGAGAGAATATAGCTTCAGCAAGAATATTGATCCAGAATGCAGAGTCGGTTGCTGAGATGACCGATAAGGTAACCGGTGGAAATGTTGCTTACCAACAGGCCGAAGTGCAACTGAAAACTTTTAATGGCAGCCAAGCCCGGCTAAGTCAGGCAATTAAAGCTCAAATGATCCCAGCGTTTCAGCAGAGTGGTGGTGTTGTGGTTACTCTTATGGATAACATAACTGAACTAATACAGAGTTTTAGTGGTGGTCTCTCCATTATCAATGATTGGATGGATGCCTATTCGGATGCTCGTAAAGAAATTGAGGGCACAAATAGAGTCGTTGGCGATCAAATTGATGCTATTAATGATTTGCGAGAAAAATTGGCTGAAGCTTCTAATGAGGCGGGGCTAACTGCCGAACAAGAACAATTACTGCGAGAGGCATACGAGGCAACCACAGCACAAACACTCAGCTATATTACACCGCTTCAGGAGAAAATTAATCTACAACTTTTAGAGCGCGAGCAGCTTCAGGAGGCGCTGCGTGCTGCTAAAGAGAAGTTTGGATGGGATAAGTTAACCGAAGAACAACTGATAAAAACCAACTCCGTAGCTGCAGATCTGATTGTTGGTATTCGCGAGTTAACCATGAAGATTGATGCGAATAAAACCAATTTGAAAGCATTGGTCGACGAATACAACAAAGGTTTACTTACTTTTGATGAATTTGTTGAATCCATGAAAAAAAGCGGTGAGGCCGCCGACGAAAAAGGCACGGAGCTAGATTCGCTGTCGAAAAAATACGAAGAAAATGGCAAGCGTATTTCTGAGTTAATTAATCTATCGAGAGATTTAACCTCTGCCGAATTGGAAGAGCTCCAAAGCCGTACTAAACAGAACGAGGCCCTCGCGGAACAGATTGCCAAACGGAAAGAGCTCGCAGAGCTTGGCGCTGATCTACGCCCAGAAGTAGCCAACCCCGAGCCGGTGCATGTGCCCATCGAGATTGATATCGATATCCCAGAAATTGAGCTGGATGCTCCACTCCGCGCGATGGATGATATCATCAAAGAGCTCAATAAAGATGTGCAGCAATATGTTGAGTTATCGGGTCTTCTAGGAGATCACTCAACAGATAATGAATATGCCATCCAACGCACCGAACAGGCTATTCAAGAGCTTATCACGAATGGGTATCACCCACAGTCTGAGGAAATTCGAGCCTTAATTCAAGATTTGAAAAAACTTGATGAAAAAAATGATGAAACAGCTCGAAAAATAGAAAAAAGAAAGGAAAAAGAACGTCTGTTAACTTTTGCCGGTGAACAAATTGCATCCTCTATTGAAGGTATTGATGGAGTTAATCGTAGCCTACGAGATCAGATATCAGCAATTAAAGATCGAGCAGCACAAGATAAAGTTGCGGCCAAAACTGCAAGTGAGAGGGCAAAAATTGAAAAGCGAGCCCAAATGGAGATTGCTCAGGCTGAGAAGCAGGCCAAGAAAGACAAAATTGATGCCGTTAAAAAAGCTATTTCAGCATCAATCACTGAGGCTGTTATCTCACAATTCCAGAAAGTGATTACTTCAGTTCCATGGCCATTAAATTTCATACTTGCTCCCGTTGCTGCTGCAGCCGTGAAAGTTGGGATGAACAAATTGGTACAACTTAACACGGGTGGTCCGGTACCAGGACCATCTCAAGAACGTAAAGATACCGTACCGGCTATGCTTACCCCGGGCGAGTTTGTGATTCGGAAGGATTCAGCTGCAGCCGCGCCCAATGCATTACCGGCAATTAATGAAGCTCCGGAAGTTGCTAGGGAAGTAGAGCAATTTCTTTCCGATCGAAAACTTACCGGTGCCAATGTACAAGGTTATAATGCCGGTGGTTTGGTTTCAGTTCGGCCAAAACCGGCGGCTATTAATAATATCATCAATCGAGAAATTAAGAGTTCTACCCAGGTTGTTCAGCAACAACTCAATATGGATAGCCTGCGTGATGAGATCCGAACACAGACTGAGGAGATTCGCAAAATGAAACTCAAAACGGAACTCTCATTGACAGAATTTCGAGAGCAGTACGATGAGTATCTAGAGCAAGAACGCTTAATTGGAAGATAATGCCTTATACAGAATTAGGCTCATCCACAACCGGTGATTACACCTATACGTTGTATTACGATGGCTCTGAAAGTTTTACAACGCCCGTTTCCTTTAAAGTACTCAATCATTTTTCACGCAAAGGAGTTACAAGTCAAGATTTTGATAAAGAACATTACCCACATGATATCACCGTTCGTTTTTTTGGAATAAACGAGAGTTTAATGCCAATTTTTTCCTTTGCTGGAAAGAAAAGCTTTATGCTTAAAATTGAGGAATCAAGTGAATTAATTTTTCAAGGTTTTTTACTGCCACAACAATACTATCGTTCTTATAGTGTAAAAAAACTAGTCTACGATGTTAAGTTTTATGATGGAATTGAAACCTTGAAAGACACAGTGCACCAATTCAGTGGTTACACTACAATTGCATCATTTTTACGTACATGTTTGGATGCTATTGGCTTTTCATTACCAATCTACACTCGCACCAATATTACAAGTAATGTTTATATAGCGAAAGATTACTCTCCAGCTAGTTTGCGATTTAATTTAGAAACACTTCTAGAGAATAATCCTGAATCTAATTGGTATGATCTCTTAATTGCCTTTTTAGCAGCTTGGAAAATGAATATTGTTCAAGAAGACGGTGCTTGGTGGATTAAGCAACACGCTGATCGTGATGCTACAACTGTATATAAAATTGACACATCGGGTTTTGTTACTTTAACTAATGATAATGAAGAAGCGACTTTAAATCGTTTTTTAACTGATTCTAACTACACATATCACCGAGGATTTTCCGGCATTGAAAGAATGGCTATAAATAATAACCAGTCTGCAAGTTTACTTAATTCAGATTTCACAAAATGGAATAATGCCCGTACACAGGTTGATGATTGGGAACTTGAATCAGGTTCTATATCACCCCCTTTTTTATTTGATGATCATCAAGGTTTTTATTTTGAAACTTCCAATACTAAACTTGTTCAAAATGTATTACGAATCGTTAGCGGCTTTGGTAAAGTTAAATTCTCATTAAAAGGAACCATATATGTTGATGGAACAGCTGGTTTTCACGACATAGCTGTCGCAGAATTAATCGTTTATATTCGTGATGCCAATTCAAGACAATCAGGTTTCTCAAAATACTATGTTCACAAGCCATCTATTACAACTGAATTATCAACAACTCGAAAGTTAGTAAAGGCAACAGTGGAAATACCTTCTGGCCACTCGCAGAATGTTCCAGTAGCATTAGAAACTGAAATAGATTTATATCTTTCACCAACAAAGGACTTCTATTATACAATACGATTAGTTGATGAGAATGAGGCGGAAACCACTACCCAAAACGGAAGACGACGTAAAATTAACGAAGTTTCTTTAGAGACTACTAAGTCATTGATAGAACTATCTAGTGAAGACGAATTCAATTTTAATTCATCTAACGATAATGGTGTTAAAAAAAGGCAAACAGTGCATATTTCAGATAATCTTGCACCTAGAAAGCTACCGGAGTTTCAAGTATTTGATGAGAATTTAGTGTGGAAGGATGTGTATAGTTGGCGTGATATTAGTGGGACTGGATCTAAGACATTTAATGAAATAATTGTTAGTGATTTCCTCGATCGGTTTTCAGGTTCACGTTTATACATAAGGCTCTCTATACTAAAGAAGCACCAACCAAAGATTCGTACTGTACTTTCTTTCGAACATGAGGGATCGTTGAAAAAATTATTCGTAACATATATTCAGGCAGAGGCGGCAAATAAACTCGTTAAGTTATATGCAATCGAGGTTGATTAACCAGACATGAATAACCTCTTAAACTACCTTAAAACTGTGATTAAAATTTTCTCAAACTAGATTTCATAAATTCCCAAACCATTTCGCGCGTTATAGGAGTAGAAACTAGTTCACCATTTACAGTAAATACCACTGAATCCACGGCGGGATAATCAGCCAAAAATGCCTTAATGGAATAAGTGCCTTCTATATCGCCAGGAGTGTAGTTCATATATGCACGATTGTTGAAGGTTGCCGATTGGTTTACAGCAATTCCATCAATCGTAAAGAATGAGCCGGAAATTGCGCCGGCCGGTAATTCCGATTCCTCAAAGGTTACCGTAATTCCATTCATAGGTTCGCCGATATCGTCAATAACTACGATTTCGAACGGGTTAGCAATCGTGTCTCCTAAAACTACCGATTGATTATTCCCACCGGCTATTACTAATGTGGCAGGTTGAGGTCCGGTTGGTTCTTCTGCGGTGATTGTAAATGCTACCATAGTTTCCGAATCCGCATCTAATGAAGCTTCCACGGTATAAATTCCGGCAACATTTCCCACATTTGCTCCTGTGGATGCAAAACCGTTCTCATCAGAAAGTACAGGTGAGGTTAATCCGCCTTGGCCGGTTGCACCATCAGGAATTGAACTGAAATTAAAATTTACTGATTGGTCCGACGCCGGGTTACCCTCTGAATCGGTTACTAAAACAACAAGATTTTCAGCTACAGATTGATTGATTGTTATGGTTTGATTATTTCCGCTTTGAATGGCAATGGAATAGCTTTCAACAGTGATGGAAGTATCTGCATCAAAACTATTGCTACCGTTTGGTTGGTATTTGTACTTAAAATCAAAAGATTGCCCAAAATTTCCGTCGGGTAAGGCTGTTATTTCGATGGCTGCATAATTGCCCTCTCGGGTGTAAAGGCCCCAAAGTTGTCCAGCCGAAATAGGTTGACCTCCGGTTCCATCCGAAAAATCGTAGGAAACGCTAACCCATGGAGCGGCGTCCACTCGTTCGGGGATGGTAGTTAAGGTGTCGAGGTTTCCCTCACCAAGCAGCAAAAATCTACGTCCGGTTGTAGAAAGTGAAGTACTACCTTCGTTGCCGAAGTTAACGCCCTCGTTATTTACAAAAACAAAATCCGGCAGATAATTACCGGCGTCTTCCAATTCTCCATTCGTTTCGCCGGATAGATCGAAACCATTACCACTATTGAGGGTGGTATTTCCCGAAATTTGATCTCCCGAACCTTGGTTGAGATTACTTTCTTCGAGGGTTGTGCCACCTTCGCTCATGTATTTGTATTTGAAAGTGAAGGAATCACCAAAATTCCCTCCGGGAAGTTCATCAATTTGCATTACCGCATATAATCCCTCAGAAGTGTACACTACCCAAAGTTGACCGGGTGAAATTGGTTGACCTTGAGTTCCGTGGGTGAAATCCCAACTGGTATCGATCCAGGGAGCGGCATCCGTCCATTCGGGGACCGAAGTAAGTGTATCGATATTACCTACTCCTAGTAATAGTAGTCTTCGATCGGGAATGAGTGGTGAAAATTCCTGCCCAAAATTTACTCCTTCGTTACTACTGCCTCGGAAATCTGGAGTGTAAGTGGCGGTATCGGCAATGGTAAATGTAGTTTGTGATGTAAAATCGTAATACTGCCATTGGCCGTTTATCTTAGTTATTGTATCGCTTCCGGCAACAAGCTGGGCTGCAATACTAGGTGATAGAATTAGAAATAGAATCGCAACCGAAAGAAAGCGGAATGCGATTAGTTTTGATTGGTAATTAAACCCCTTCATAGTGATGTGGATTAAGTGAACATTGATGATCCAAATAATCAATCTCGGAGTTCAGGTTACATACCCGATTCGGGGTATTCTTGTTTAAGAATTGTGATTTATACCTCATTTAGGGTATCGAAATAGTCTTTTCTATAGATCATATTTGCCCACACAATTCTAACAGCCGCCAGAGATGGAGGTATAATTCAAGGGGTAACTATGAAAACATTTACCAAAAGAGGATTACTGCTTTTTATAATAATTGCGGGAATTCCCTTATTAATTCATGCACAGGACGCCGAAGAACTTTTTGAGAATGGAAAGTATCAGCTGGCAGCAAATGCGTACGAGCAAATGGCAACATCAAATGCGATGTATTACCTGAATGTGGCGCAAAGTTATACCGCGCTTAAGCAATGGGATAAAGCCATAGAAAACTATCAGCGCTATATGGAACAGTACAGTGGGGCAGACAAAACCAAGGTGGAGCAAATTATTGCTTTACTAGAAGCACCCGATGAAGAGGTTTATATCGATAATCTTGGTGCTAATGTAAACTCAGATCTTGATGAGTTTTTGCCAAGAATCTCTTCCGATGGAAACAGAATGTACTTCTACTCTACCGATAGAGCCAATGGTTTTGGTGGAGGTGACGTGTGGTATTCGAATCGCAATGCCAATGGCGAATGGAGTAAACCAAATAATATGGGTTCCATTATTAATACTGATTCTCATGAAGGAATACTCTCACTTTCTTCGGATGGAAATACGGCTATCGTTTTCGGTAACTACGAAGGTCGTTTTGGCGGTGGCGACTTCTTTTACAGCGCAAAAATCGGCAACAGTTGGACGGTACCTTGCAACCTCGGTGGCGATGTTAACTCAGAGAACTGGGAATCGATGGCAAATTTATCACCCGATGGTAAAACATTGATTTTTGTGGCCTATCACGGTCGTAAAGATTCGGAAGATGCTGATTATAAAACGGACATTTATATCACGCATCTAAAAAATGGAAGATGGACCGACCCTACTCCAATTTCTTCGGTTATTAACACTCCGGGCTCAGAAACGTGGCCATTTTTAAACGCTGATGGAAGAACACTTTATTTCTCTTCTGATACTCATCCCGGCTTAGGCGGTAGCGATTTATTCGTGACCCGCAGAATTGGTGAGGGCTGGGGGAACTGGACTACACCTGTGAATCTCGGAAAAAATATCAATTCGGTGTTAGATGATGAAGATTTGACCATTCCTGCATCCGGTACCGTAGCTTACTTTACGCGTGGTACAACGGGAGAAGGCGATGGTTTTGGCGATGATGATATCTTTAAGATGATTCTACCTCCGGATATGCGACCTGATCCGGTAGTTACTATATATGGAAATGTGACCAACCAGAATGATAGTTTGATTGCTGCTACTTTGTATTGGAGTGATTTTGATACCGGCGAGCAATTGGGCTATTCAACCAGTAATCCCCAAACCGGCGATTACCTTATAAATCTACCTTTTGGGCGTAGATATCTGATTACAGCAAATCAGAAAGGTTTTCTGTTTCAAACCGAAATGCTGGATCTAAAAACCATGGTTGAAGATTCCATTGCGTTTTCCGAAAAATTAGGCTCTGAGTTATTCAGAATGCGAAATGCTTTGAATAGAATCGAAACCAATCGAAACGAATATGAGCAACTGCTGAATAGTACATCTACCGATTTAGAATCAGAATTTGATGAACTTTCTGAGCTAAGTAGAGCGATGAATCAGGCACAAGCTGATTTAAACGCCGCCATCCGAAGAGCAAGAATCTCCTGGCTCGAAGATAATTCCGGATATCAGGAAGTTCGGAAAGATATCAGCCTAACCGAAGCAAATGAAGGAGCTCGGATAGTACTAGAGAATATTTACTTTGATACAGGCAGCGATAATCTTCGTGAAGAAAGTATTCAGGAACTAGATCGACTGTACGATATCATGGCACAATCAACACTGATTATCGAAATTGGCGGCCATACCGATAATGTTGGCTCAGACGAAACCAATATGGATTTGAGTCAGGCTCGTGCCGAAGCGGTTGTAAATTATGTGATAGAAAAAGGCATTTCATCGGATCGAATTTCAGCTCAGGGTTACGGAGAAACCGATCCACGGGCAACTAACGAAACCGCCGAAGGCCGACAAGAAAACAGACGCGTTGAAGTGAAAGTATTAGGCAGCACGGCGCAGGAAGGTACGGGCGGTGTGCTGGAGCAAGAGCAACTTGCAGAAGAAGCAATCTCTGCCGAAAATCTATACGAGTTATATCGGCAGGCAGCAATGAATGGAGGTATTCCGGATGGTGCAGCTTGTTATGATAACAGCAACTATACTGAACGAAGTACCACCTATGTAAGCACAAATACTGATAATAACAGAACACAAACTACAAGTTCAGGAATCGTGGACTCCGGTTGGTTTGTGGATGCAGACGGTAACGATGTAAGTGCCTTTGGGGGATCAAGCATTAGCTTTTTAACACACACGGGTAATGCACAGCATGGATTCTCAAACGTAGGTGGTGCCGGAGTGTTTTTGCAAAGTGGCAGCGGAATGAAACAACGCAGTATTTATGGCTACTTTTTAGGGAATGCAATTGGCGGTGGCATCGAATGGGTGCGATTCAAAGATATTTCAAATCTCACCAACTTACCTTTAGCAGTAGATTATGGAGTATCCGCATATTTGGTATTTCAGAGCGAAGAACGCACAACTTTTGGTGGCGAAAACTACGATTACTTTTACACAAGTTGGGGAGCTCCTTTGATGGGTAGAGTGCGCTACAATCTGGAAATAGCTGACATCAAAATCTCTCCTTATGCATCGTACAATTACAACCTGTTAAAGCATATTGATCCCGAGCCGGATACGATCGAAGAAGGTAATGAAGAGTTCCCACAAGCAGTAATATCTGCACCAAGTTGGATTGAATTCGGAGCCCGAGCGAAATATAAAATCTTTAGTGCCGGACTTGGCCTGCAAAGTGGCAAGAGTTCGGGAATTATGTTTAGAGCGGGATTAGCGTTCTAAATAAGTGAAGAAAGTGGCAAATAGTTGCCACCTTGAAGACAGGGTGCTACTGAAAAGTAGTGCCCTTTTTTTGTGCTTATGAATCTTTGAAAAACAGTTTAGGTGAGTCTAAAATTTTTGACCGTTAATTAGAACAACGTTGTTGATAGCACACCTTCTAGAAAGAAATATATTGAATAATTGAAATTGAAAACGCAATAATTATCCAGCAAAGAAAGGCGATTGCGTCAAACACTAGGTATCGATAGAAGTAAATAGACTACTGTGCAAGGCCACGATTGATAGCCAGCCGAACTGCCGAAGCACGCGAATGAACGTGCAGTTTTTTGTAGATATTTTTGATGTGTGTACGAACGGTATGCGGGCTGATAAATAGCTTTTCGCCAATCTGAGGCTCGGTGAGATCTTCAACGATGCCCTGTAGAATCTCCATTTCACGATCACTTAATGCAAACTCTTCCTGAGCTTCTTTCACTCGATCAACTTTCGTTTCCTGTTCGCTTTTCACAAACTTCATCACTTTGATTGCGATAGAGGGCGAAAGCACAGCACCACCATTTACTAATTCTTTGATAGCATCTACATATTTTTGGATAGGATCATCTTTAAGCAAATACCCCGATGCACCTGCTTGAATAGATTGAAAGATTTTATCCTCGTTTTCGAAAACTGTTTGAATAAGAATATCAATATCAGGGTATTCTTTTTTGATTATCTGAGTGGCTTCGATCCCGGATTTTCCCGGCATTTCGATATCCATCAAAATAACTTGTGGCCAGTGAGCCCTAGAAGAACTCGAAAGTAATGATAGTGCGTTTTCCGCATTATCGGCTTCCAATACGATATTGATCTCGTCAAAAAAGCTAAGTCGAGTTTTTAAATTTTCCCGAATTCGGGCCTGATCTTCAACAATTCCAATGTAAATTTGCATAGTGTAGTAAACAAAATATCTGTAAAGGTTTGAATACCCAATTGAGGGTATTATGAAAACTCCAGATAGATGTTTGTACCATTTCCTTTTTTACTGTCAATGAGGTAAGACGCATTCATTAATTCTGCTCGTTCCCTCATATTCACTAATCCATTACCCGAACCGGATCCGGCATCTGTATCCATTCCTACTCCATTGTCGCTAATCACAATACTGATTTTAGTGCTCTTTTGAGCACATTTGATTTCAAAACGAGAAGCATTCGCATATTTGTTTGCGTTATTTAGCGCTTCTTGAATTATGCGCGTGAGATTCAACGACTGATCGGGGGTGAGAACATATTCTGGATCAACGGTAGAGTTTACTTCAACTTTCATTTCTTTTAGATACCGTTTCTGCCGATTTAGATATCCATTTAAATGATCGAGAAAGATCCCAAATTCTACCCGCTCTTTATCCAACAACCAAATGGTTTCTCGAAGATCGGTCATTGCTGCGCGGGCATCGCTATCCAGGTTATCTAACAACGATAAAGCTTTGTCCTGTTGATTACTTTTAACATGTAGATTACTGATCTCAATGCCGATAATCAGGTTTGTAATTTGTGAACCCACATTGTCGTGAAGTTCTCTGGATATGCGTTCGCGTTCTTTCTGAATTTTATGCTGAGTTTCTAACTCACGATTTAATGCTTGTAACTTTAAATTTGAGCGCCAATAAACGCCACCTGCACCAATTCCAATAAACCCAAGTAAACTTAGCCCAATAAACCACCAGGTTTTATAAAAGGGAGGGAGAACCGTAAAACTCAGCGAGGCAGTTTTTTCGCTCCATTGTCCATCCGGGCCTATGGCAGAAACGGTAAAGGTATAATCGCCATCGGGTAGAAAATCGTAATATGCGGTAGTTCGATTTCCTACATATACCCAATCGTAATCTACTTCCGAAAGCTTGATTCTGAAAGCAGTTTTTCTGGGAGAATCGTGATTAAGCGCTGAATAAATGAGTTCAACCTTATTTTTATCGGGCGCAAAAGTTAAGTTGCTGTTTAGGTCAACCTGCTTTTCATTTACATAGAGTTCGTCGATATACGGATAGAATGAGTTGGTATTTATAATGGCTTTGTCCGGATTTACAACTGCAACTCCACCCGAAGTTGGAAATAGCATTTCTCCGGAATGTAGGGTAAGGGCAAGTGCATTAGTGCCGGCTTCCATAGCGTTTGTTGCCAGCCCATCTTCTGTAGAAAACATGGTATAGGCAATTTTTTGATCGTTACCTGCCTCGAGTTTTGCTACATCCGCTTTGGTGATTTTATAAATACCATCATTACTTGATATCCATAAGTTTCCGTCTAGATCTTCGGTCATACCATAAGCTGCGAAATCCGGGAAGCCTTTTTCTTGTCCAAAGAAATCGAAGCCTTCACCATTAAATACATTTAGCCCTCCTCGGGAGGTGCCAATGAGTAATTTTCCACTCGAATGTTCTAGAATCGTGTATACAATGGGATGACTTAAGCCACTGGAAGTATCGAAGTGAGTCACTTCATTTTCAAAAAATCGATATAAACCACCACCATAGGTTCCAATCCAAATAGCATTGTTAGAATCTGAGAAAGAAGTAGAGCAGTATTCGTGTACCATCCGGTTCTCTGAGTTATAAGTAGCTAGAAGTTCAAGATTGCCATTAAAAACATTCACTCCACTAACGGTACAAACATATAATTGATCAGCAGCATCAAACTCGATTCCTTGCACCATATTGCTACTCAATCCTTGTTCGGTAGTAAGCACAGAGCCAACGGTTCGATCCTTCTTAACGTTGAATATCCCAGAACCTTGAGTGGTAAACCAAGGCGTGCCATCAGCACCAATAGCTGCTCCATTTGCATAGCCATTGGTTTTAACTGGCGGGTTTTCGATAGTATTCCATGTCCCATTCGAGAAATAATTCCATCCGGCGCCATCCGAACCTAGCCATATCGTTTGCTCCGAATCTTCTATCACCGAGATGTATGAATCTATGGCAATGCCGGGAATTCTTTTATCTATGATGTCGATTTTGCGCGGTTTAAAAACCGACATCCCCCGCTCGGTACCCACATAAGCGGATCCGCTGGCAGAGAAACCTACAAAAAGAGCGTAATCGTTAACCAGACCGGTTTCGGTATTTATATTTTCAAAAACGCCATCTTTAAAACGGTGAATTCCGGTGCCATGATCGGCAATCCAAATGGAACTATCGGCTGGGTTTTGGGCAAAAAATTGTGGAAATAAACCGGTGAGTCCATCTTTTATATGATAGTATGTATGGGGCTTATCATCGCGAAAAACTACAACACCTTCTTTGTCGGTGCCAACCCAAATATCGCCATTGTACATTTCGGTTAGTCCTCGAATGGCATTGTAGGGTAATCCATTTTCTGTGGTAAAGTTTGTGAATTTCCCATTATCAAAAATACTGAGCCCTTCGTCGGTTCCAATCCAGATTCTCCCTTGTTTATCTTCGATAACTCTCCAAATATTCGGGCCAACCAGGCCATCTTCAGGAGTATATTTTTGAATTGTTTTTTCTCCATCAAACACGAAAAGTCCATCGCCATATACTCCTACGTACATTACATCATTCTTAGTAAATAATATAGTTTTCGCCAGGCCTCCGGTGATATCTAGTTCATCTTTATATTTGATCAGAGAATCGCCCTCAATTTTGTATAAACCTTCTACCGAAGCAGGTGCCCACAAATCACCATTTTTATCTGCGTGTAGCTCGTAGAAATAACCTCTATCCAATCCTTTACGATAAGGCTTAAAGGTTAATCCGTCATATCGGATAATGCCGCCAGCTGTAACTATCCATATAAAACCGGTTTCATCTTCATACACATATTGAATTTGATCAACAATTAGGCCGTCTTCAGGTAAGAAATTATTAATAAGGTATTGATCCCAGTGGGAGGGGTAATTCAAAAAAGATTGCCCAGAAACAGGCAGATATACCAATCCGATTAATAAAAGTAGAATAAAATATTTCCCCATATCCCTGCTTACTAGTAAATTTTTAAATGCTGATAATAACAAGTACGATTGATTTTTAAAAAGTAGCTTTTTTGATGAAAAATCTTACATTTTCAAGGCCACAGAAAGATTAATAAACTCGGATTATAACATGAAAAAAAGAGGAGATGTAAGAATAAGTGCACGCGATACTTTAAAAACGTTTGGCCTGGAATGGTTAGTGGATATACTATTTCCAGAAGGCGACTAACTCGATAAAAAGCATCAAGACAATGTTCTTTTCTATGCGGGATAGCCAGCCAATTGTATTTGGATGCTTGTTCCAACATTTACGGTACTCTCAATATCAAAAGTAGCGCCAATAAGAGTTGCCCGTTCTTTCATATTTTTAAGTCCATTGCCAATTCCTTCTTTTTCTTCAATGTTCATGCCTTGGCCATTATCGATCAAGGAAATAGTGAGTTTTTGTTCGTCTTGTTTAATAGAAATCTTAAAGACGTTTGCCTGCGCATATTTCCGGGCATTATTGAGTGCTTCTTGAATAATTCGCATCAAGTTTAAAGACTCGGTGGGGTTCAGGATCCTCTCACTATCTTCCTGGATATCAGTCTCGATCGATAACCCATTCAAAAAATGTTTTTGCCGATTTAAATACCCTTTAAGATGAGTGCGGAACTCTTGTAAAGAAACCTGTTCTTTATCCAACAGCCAGATGGTTTCGCGTAAATCAGTCATGGTATTTCTAGCTTCCACATCTAAGGTTTCGAGGAATTTTGATGCTTTATCCTGATCTGCATTTTGAATATGCATATTACTGATCTCGATGCCGGTAATAATGTTAGTTATTTGAGAGCCGACGTTATCGTGCAAATCCCTGGATATTCGTTCTCGCTCTTGTTGTATTTTTTGTTGATAGGCCAACTCACGGTTTAGCAAGCGAACTTTGGCATTATTTCGCCATTGAACCGAACCTGCCACGATTCCTGCAAATCCAAGTAAGCACAACCCGATAAACCACCAGGTTTTATAAAATGGTGGAAGAACTGTAAAACTCATTGAGGCTGTTTTGTTGCTCCATTGCCCATCAGGGCCAATAGCAGAAACATGAAACGTATAATCGCCATCGGGGAGGTAATCGTAGTATGCAGATCTTCTTTTGTCAACAAATACCCAGTCTTCATCAATACCGGTTAGCTTTATTCTAAAGCGCGTTTTGCCCGGGGCTTCAAGATTTAACGCTGAGTATGTAATCTCGATTTTCTTATCGTTTGGGGTTAGAGGCCGAAGATTTGTTAGCGATAGGGCGCTTTCATCAACAATAAATTCATCGATATATGGAGAGAATTTATCGGAGTTAAATAGCATATTTTTTGGATTTAATACTCCAACTCCATTGGAGGATGCAACCAGGATTTCTCCCGTATTTATAAGAGCTGATGTGGAAGTGATGGCAGCTTCTAGATTATTTGTTGGTAACCCATCCTCGGTTGTGTAATGCGTATAAGAAATTGGCTCATTCGCATCAACAGTCAGTTTATTTAACTCTTCCTTTTGGATAAGATAAACCCCATTGCTGGAGGTGAACCACATGTTTTGGTCATCGTCCTCAACCATACTGTAGAGGGTGCTCATAGGTACACCAAAATCAGCTCCGAAATAATTAAATCGATCATTTACATATTCATATAAACCACCGGTATTCGTATTTACAAACAACCGCCCACTTGAGTGTTCAACAATGGAGTACACAGAAAGCCCATTTAAACCATAGGTTGAGTCGTATTGGGTAATTTCTCCGTTAACAATTTTATAGAGTCCACCACCGTACGTGCCTGCCCAATAGCGTTCTTTAGAATCTAACAGTGAAGAAATACAATACTCGTTGGTCATGCCATCGCTGGTATCGTAATGTTGTACCACTTCGAAGTTTTGGTTAAGGACGTCTACTCCACTGTTTGTACAAAGAAACAGGTTGTTGGCAGCATCAAATGACATTCCATTCACAAAATTATGGGCGAGTCCTTGTTCTGTGGTAAGATGTGTGTCTATTTCGTATTCGTCATTGATTCTGATAATGCCCGTGCCTTGCGTTGAAAACCAAACATTACCTTCATTATCAACTGCGGCTCCGTTTGAGTAACCATTCGAAATAGTGGGTGGATTGTCGACGCTTTGCCAGTTTTCGCCATCATGATACAGGTAACCTCGACCTTCTGTACCAAGCCAGACAGTGCCGTTTTCACTCATCAGTGTATTAATAAAGGGCGTATTTTCTATACCTTGGATACGTTCGTCAATCACATCAATTTTTTTCTTTGTGAAAATAGAAACGCCATTTTCGGTACCAACAATGCCCATGCCTTGTTCTGTGAAACCAACGTACATTACATAGTTTGATACGAGGCCGGTTTTCTCATTCATGTTTTCGAACGTACCATCTTTAAAGCGATCTACTCCTTCGCCATGGTCGCCTATCCAAATGGAGCTATCGACCGGACTTTGAGCAAAAAACTGAGGGTAATTACCACTTAACCCGTCATTAGTGGTATAGTATTGGATGGGTTTCTCATTTTCGAATACCACAATTCCCTCTTTATCGGTTCCAATCCAAATATGGCCGTTAAACATTTCGGTGATACCCCTGATGGTGTTGTAAGGGAGTCCGTTATCGGTAGTAAAATTGGTAAACGTACCTTCATAAAAAATGCTAAGACCTTCGTCAGTTCCGATCCATATTTTTCCATTTCGATCTTCCATTACCCGCCAAATAGCATTGCTGATTAAGCCATCAGAGGTTGTATATTTTTTAACTACCGATTCCCCATCAAACACGAATAACCCTTCGCCATAAATACCCAAATAGATCAAATCATCCTGGGTAATCGTGATACTTTTGGTAAGCCCGTTTGGGGCTTCAAGTTCGGTTAAATATTGCGTTAAACTGTCGCCGTTAAATTTATATAACCCCTTAGATATAGCAGGAATCCAGATATTGCCTTTACTGTCAGGTTTGGTCTCGTACATATAACCACCAACTAATCCTTTATCAAAAGGCTTGAGGGTTAAGCCATCGTATCGCACCAAACCAAAAGCGCTAAGCAGCCAAATAAAGCCGTCGTCATCCTCGTACGAGAAAGTTACCGGCTCGCCAGGGAGCCCATCTTCCAGAGTATAATTACGAATAATAAATTGATCCCAATAGGAAGCATATTCTAGAATCGACTGGCCAAAAACCGGCAGATATACCAATCCAATTAAAAAAAGAAGCGTTATTTTTTTCCCCATTATGTGCCAACTAGTCAAACTTTTGCAGATAATAGTAAAGTAGCACTGGATTTAAAAAATAAAACTAAATCATAAATGAGAGTCAGCTTCCCCAAGCCTAAGGGAAAAACGGGAAAGGGATATCTATGATTAAGCCTTCACTTTAGCTTTCTTCAATCGCTCAAACTCTTGTTTTAGAAACTTTCCGGTATGTGAAATTTCTTTTTTAGCCACTTGCTTTGGCGTTCCTTGGGCAATGATTTCACCACCGCCTTTACCGCCTTCGGGCCCCAAATCAATTACCCAATCCGCAGCTTTGATTAGATCAAGGTTATGCTCGATCACCATTACCGTATTGCCTTTGTCTACTAATTGTTGGATCACATCTACCAACATTTTAACGTCCTGAAAGTGCAAACCGGTTGTGGGTTCGTCCATCACATAAAGTGTGTCGCCGGTTCCAACTTTCGATAATTCACGCGCTAATTTAATTCGTTGGGCTTCTCCACCTGAAAGCGTAGTGCTTGATTGTCCAAGAGTTAAATATCCTAAACCAACCGAAGTAAGCGTTGATAAAATTCGGGAAATAGCCGGTTGGGCATCAAAAAATTCGGCAGCATCACTAATCGGCATATTCAATACTTCGGAAATATTTTTGCCACGATAGTAAATCTCCAGCGTTTCGCGATTGTATCGCTTTCCATTACAGGTTTCGCAGGTCACATACACATCCGGCAGGAAGTTCATTTCGATTTTACGAACGCCATCACCCTGACAGGTTTCACATCTACCGCCCTTCACATTAAAGGAAAATCGACCTTGATCGTAGCCTCGAATTTTAGCTTCGGGCATTTCGGCAAATAACCTACGGATGTGGTCAAACACTTTGGTGTAAGTTCCCGGGTTAGAACGGGGAGTTCGGCCAATCGGACTCTGATCAATGGAAATAATCTTATCCACGTTATCTAATCCTGTAACCGTATCGTAGGGAAGTGGCACACTTTTCGATTTATAAAAATGATTGGAAAGAATCGGAACCAACGTCTGATTGATCAAAGAACTTTTACCACTGCCACTCAAACCCGTAACTGAGATGAATTTCCCCAATGGGATTTTTAAATCTACGTTCTGAAGATTATGCCCGCGCGCATTTTTTATGGTGATGGATTTCTTATTTCCCTTTCGATAGGATTTTGGTATAGGGATGACTTCCTCATCTCGTAAAAACCGAGCCGTCATCGAATCATGGGTAAGTTCTTCAGGTTTTCCTGCAGAAACGATTTCACCGCCGTTAACACCCGCTCCCGGACCTAAATCCACCACGAAATCAGCATGTTCGATAGTTTCCCGATCGTGTTCTACTACAATCACCGAGTTGCCTAAATCGCGTAAAGTTTCCAGCGATTTTATCAATTTGATGTTATCTCTCTGATGTAATCCAATACTTGGTTCATCCAAAATATAAAGTACACCAACTAACTGAGTACCGATTTGTGTAGCTAATCGAATTCGTTGTGCCTCGCCACCGGAAAGCGTTTGGGCTTCTCGATCAAGATTTAAATAATCCAATCCAACATTTAACAGAAAATCCAGACGATCACGAATCTCTTTGAGCACCTGATTTCCAATTAATTGCTGTCGCTCAGAAAGTGTAAGTCCGTATAGTGTATCTCTCAAATCGCTCACATCCATTTTCACTAAGTCGTGGATGTTATATCCATCAATTTTGTAGGAAAGTGCTTCTTTATTTAACCGCCCACCACCACAACTTGGGCAGGCAACTTTGCTCATGTACGCTTTGGCTTTCTCACGTTGTTTGGGCGATTTTGAATTTTCGTACTGATCGATGATAGTTTTGCGAAGTCCGTCATACTTATGCTGATAGGTGACCGAGTTGTCTTTAAAATCATAACTAACAGCGTATTTTTTATCCCCGTTGCCACGCATTAAAATGGTTCGAAGTTCATCTGAAAACTTCTTAAACGGAGTGTCGAAATCAACCTTATGGTCATCAAGCACAGCTTTTAGTTGCTTGAAAGCAAAAACATCACGTGGCGCACCTAAAAATCGAATAGCCCCGTCGTTCACCGATTGAGATTCATTTGGAACGAGCAGATCCCAGCTTACATCGTACGTGCTTCCAAGTCCATCGCAGGTTTGGCAAGCGCCATACGGCGAATTGAACGAAAACATATTTGGAGCCGGATCTTCATAAGCTAGTCCACTTTCCAAATCAAAGAGTTTTTGAGAAAACAATCGATCCTGAAAACCTTCTTCAGCCTGAACCGCCAAAATCACATTTCCATCGGCCATTTCTAGTGCTAAACGGATGCTATCGGCGATGCGCTTTTCACTCTTTGGAGAAATTACAAAGCGATCTATCACCACTTCAATGTTGTGCGTTTTGTAGCGATCCACCATCATTCCTTCTTCCAGCTCGGTGAATTCTCCATCGATGCGGGCAGAAACAAATCCCTGCTTTATGGTTTGCTCGAACAACTCGCGGTAATGCCCTTTTCGTCCACGAACAACGGGTGCCAAACAATAGGCTTTGGTTCCTTTGGGCAATGCCATAACCGAAGCTACTACCTGATCGGCAGTTTGCTTCTCCATTTTATTGCCGGTTTTGTACGAGTAGGGGATACCTACACGAGCGTATAATAGTCGTAGAAAATCATAAATCTCGGTAACAGTACCAACGGTAGAACGCGGGTTACGATTGGTCGTTTTTTGGTCGATGGAAATCACGGGAGAAAGTCCGTCGATAAAATCAATTTCAGGGCGCTCCATCATTCCCAAAAACTGCCGCGCATAAGCCGAAAGTGATTCCAAAAAACGGCGTTGGCCTTCCGCATAAATGGTGTCGAATGCGAGCGAGGATTTTCCCGAGCCAGAAAGTCCGGTTAGCACCACAAGTTGTTCTCGTGGAATATCGATATCGAAATTTTTGAGATTGTGTTCGCGTGCGCCTCGTACAATAATATGGTGCTGCAAAGAAAGTACCGTTTTGAGTTCAAGAGAATCTTAAAGGTACCAAACGCATCAGAGAAAGTCTTAATTCCGCACTATTAAAAAAACGGACTACGTCTTTGCAATAAAGTTATAATCGCGGATAAATTGTCGGTTCGGAATTACGCCTTCATCATCATCAGAATATTCCGGTTTGATGCGCTTCAGAAAATACATTTCCACCTTACCAATATTTCTGGCTTCTATTTCGCCCCGTGGTTCGCACTCAAAAAAGTCTTTCACTCGCTCATAGGTCGATTGCGAAATGTTGATGGAGTTATTAGCTGAGTTCTGCTCCATCCTTGCCGCAAGATTTACAGCAGTTCCCCAAACATCGTAAGCAAAGCGTTTTTTACCAATCACTCCAACCACCGATTCGCCGGTATTGATGCCAATTCGAAGTGGGAAATAAGGGATAGATTCCGGTAAAGCACGTTCCAATTGCTCCACAAACGAGCGCATTTTTAGAGCTGCCAACACCGTATCTATAGGATGCGTTTTATTTCGCTCGGGGATACCACCGGCCGCCATATAACTGTCGCCAATGGTTTTGATTTTGATAATCCCGTGTTGCTCTACAAAAAGATCAAACTTGTCGAAGTAAAAGGAGAGACTTTCAATGAGTTTTTCCGGGTTTAAATCGGGCACAATGCGGCTGAAGTCGTGGAAGTCGGTAAACATAAAGGTAGCGTCTTCATACCGCTCGGGAGTCACCGTGCCATATGCCAACAAACTTTCGGCCACTTTTTTGGGGAAGATATTCTGCAACAGATCTTCATACTCGCGTTTGGTAATCTCCAATTCCTGATTGGAAGCATTTAACCCATGCTGTACTCGTTCGAGCTGTGCATTTTGGCCTAGCGCGTTTTTGTAGGTACTAACCAATAAGTTTACAAGGTGCGAATAATCGGCTTTTATATGAAAGGTCTTTCCTTCGATACGAATGGGAACCGTTTCTTTCACATCTGAGACCGCCACAGGATTATGGAGCAATTCGTCTACTTTGGCGAACAGGGTTTCGTCGTCGTAAGGTTTGGTGATGTAATTGTCGGCCCCAACTTCTATTCCCTTTAACAAACTCTCGGTTTGAATGCGAGAAGTGACCAAGATCACCGGAATCTTCCGAAATTTTTTATCGCTTTTTATCTTTTGGCATAACTCGTAGCCATCCATCACGGGCATTTCTACATCACTTATAACAAGATCAGGGTACTCATCTTGCAGGATGTCCCAGGCATCGGCACCATTTTGTGCGGTAAGCACTTCGTAGCCTTTTTTCAATAGTTTATGCCGGGTGATGGTTACCAATGCCGGATAATCATCAACAATTAAAATGCGAGGTGTAGTTTGTAACATGGCCAAGGTTATTTGATGCCAAATATAGGATATTAGAGATAGGATTAGTATTTGGTTTTTTTATAAAAGCTTAGTTCAAAAAAATGTAAGTTTGACGCCCTACAAAACTCATCGACATGCAAGACACTATTCAAAAAAACTGGACCCCTACTTCCTGGATGAACAAACCGGTGCAACAGTTACCGGAGTATCCAAATAAACAAGAACTACAGGAAAGCTTCGAAAACCTCAGAAGTTTGCCGCCGTTGGTAACTTCGTGGGAAATCGAAAAACTGAAGGAAAAGCTTGCTGATGTAGCCGCAGGAAAAGCTTTCTTGCTGCAAGGGGGCGATTGCGCCGAAAGTTTTAATCTTACCAAATCACCTAAAATCGTGAATATGGTAAAGGTGTTATTGCAAACCAGTTTTATTCTGATTCACGAAATGGGCGTTCCCGTTGTTCGATTAGGTAGAATTGCCGGGCAATACGCAAAACCACGCTCTAAGAATTTCGAAACGGTGAATGGGAATGAAATCCATAATTACCGTGGCGACTTGATTAATGGTTTCGATCCCACCGAAGTAGCTAGGCTTCCTGATCCACAGCGCCTGATTGAAGGATACCATAAAGCAGGACTTACCCTAAATTTTTTGCGCGCATTGGCGGATGAAGGCTTTGCTGATTTACACCATCCGGAACAGTGGGAACTAAATTTCATGAAGAACAACGACTACTACAATGAGTACGAAGCCATGGTAGAGTCGATTAAAAAAGCAGTTCGATTCATGGATGCCATCGCTCCGGAAAAAGCAACAACACTCCAAAAAGTAGATCTTTACACTTCGCATGAAGCATTGAATCTTTATTACGATTCAGCACAAACTCGGCAAGTTCCTCGTAAATCGGGCTTTTACAATTTAAGCGCACACATGGTTTGGTTGGGCAATAGAACCAGAAATCTGGATGAAGCTCATGTTGAATACTTAAGGGGAATCGAAAATCCGATTGGTATTAAGATCGGTCCTCCGTACACCATCGACGAAACTCTTCGTTTGATTGAAACCATTAATCCAACCCATGAAGCCGGAAAAATTGTGTTAATCACGCGTTTTGGGAAAGATAAAATTGAAAAAGAGCTGCCGGAACTGATCCGAGCCGTTCGCAAAGCGGGACTGCCTGTAGTTTGGAGTTCCGACCCGATGCACGGAAATACGTTTTCGTCGCACAACGATTACAAAACCCGAAATTTTGATCACATCTTATCAGAGATAAAATCGGCTTTTGCCATTCATAGAGCTGAAGGAAGCTATTTGGGTAGCGTTCATTTAGAACTCACCGGTGATAACGTAACTGAATGTGTTGGCGGAGCAAACGGATTAGGAGAAGCCGATCTGGATATGAATTACGAAACCTTTTGCGACCCACGCCTGAATTATGAGCAATCGCTGGAGATGGCCTTCCTCGTTTCCAAAGAGTGGAAGCAGAGCTACTTGTAATTCAAAATGAAAGATTAAAGATGAAAAATTAGGTAGTAATTCATTTTTCATCTTTAATTTTAAATCTTTCATTTAAAACCCTGCCATATCTGACAAGGCACTCTGTCGCCTCGGCAATCCTCGCTGTCAACCTTTCAAACAATAAATTGCGAGTCTGAAAAAAATTCATTTTCAGATTGTCGGGTTGTCATACGCTTCGCTTACTCACCAAATGGCACGTCCGTTGCATTATTAGCAGTGAATTTGATTCACAAACATTCTAACTAATAATAAAGACAACGAGAGGTTCATTATGGGACTTATTAAATATTCAAGACCAGACTCAGACATTCTTTCAAGATCATTCGACGATCTTTTTAACGAGTTTTTCTCTAACACTCCATCCTACAAGAGAGATGGATTTATGCCAAGTGTAGACATCTCAGAAAGCGAAAAACAATTTGAGCTTTCAGTAGAACTACCCGGCATGAAGAAAGAAGACATCAAGATTGATCTTGAGAACGGACGACTCACAATTTCAGGTGAGCGTAAATTCAAAAACGAAGAAAATGAAAAAAACTATCATCGTGTAGAATCCAGATTTGGAACATTTACCAGAACGTTTCATCTCCCAGACTCGATCGATGAAGACACAATCACCGCAAAATATACCGATGGTATCCTAAATATCACCATCGACAAAAGCGAAGACAAAGTGAAGAAGCAAATCGAGATCGCATAATCTCGATCATTAGGTTAAGGCATGCCGAGGCCTGTGGCTAGGGTCTCGGCTCTTTTTAGTTACAAGATGTAAAGCTGTGTACAAAACGAAACTAGCCGTCCGTTAGGGCAACGAATTTTAATTACAAACTATACTTCAACATGAGTACAACAATGAAAAATGCTTTTGGGATTGCCGCCGCCATTCTACTTTTACTAGGTGTGAATGCAACCACCGACTTCTCAAAAGTAGATCTCCCTTTTTATGATACCGAAGTTGTTCCGGCGGAGAGTAAACCCGTTGCAACACTTAAAGATTTTAACGATGCAATCGTAGACATCGCCGAAAAAACAAACCCAGCCGTTGTAACGGTTAATACCGAGAAGACACAAGAAGTACGAGTTGTTAATCCATTTTCCTTTTTTGGGAATCCATGGGGGCAACCGGAAGGTGAAACCCGAGAGCGTGTTCAGCGTGGGCTTGGATCAGGTGTAATTGTTTCTGAGGATGGTTACATCTTGACTAATAATCACGTTATCGACGATACCGACGAAATCAAAATTACTCTGTTTAATGGGGATGAAGTTACCGCTGAGCTAATTGGCGCCGATCCTCAAACCGATATCGCAGTATTGAAAATTAATGGCAAAAACTTACCGGCCATTGAACTTGGTAACAGCGACGATGCCAAAGTAGGATCTTTTGTTCTGGCAATTGGAAGTCCGCTAAGCAATGATTTGGCGCATACGGTTTCTTTTGGTATTGTAAGTGCCCGCGGACGTTCGTTAAACAATCTGACTTTATTTGGCGATTACATTCAAACGGATGCAGCCATTAATCCCGGAAATTCTGGCGGAGCACTTATCGATTTGAATGGTGAGTTGGTTGGGATTAATTCTGCCATTGCTTCCCGTTCCGGTGGAAACGATGGTATTGGTTTTGCAATACCAATCAACCTTGCCAAACGTATTATGGACGATTTGATTGACGACGGAGAAGTTTCTCGTGGCTATCTAGGTCTTAACTTTGGCGGCGAAGTTGATCAAACAATGGCGCTTGCAATGGGCTTGGATAATGCACGCGGTATTATTGTAGGTGAAGTTGTAGAGGATGGACCTTCCGATAAAGCAGGACTCCGTGAAAGTGATATAATCATCAGTCTGAACAACGAGCCCGTGCGCGACTGGGACGCATTTCGCACAAAAATTGCTTCCTATAAGCCCGGAGATAATGTAAAACTTGGAATAATTCGTGGTGATGATGAGATGGAACTGTCCATTGAATTGGGCGAACGACCTAGCGAATTAGCTGCTGTTAATACTGAATCTGCACGTGATATAAACGAGCGACTTGGATTCAATGTTTCTGAGCTAACTAATGATTTAAAAAGACAATTAAATCTTGGAAACGATACTGAAGGTGTGGTTGTTAATAGCATAGAAGAAAGCAGTAATGCCTTCGAACGTGGACTAAGAAGAGGCGATGTTATAACCGCTGTGAAACGTAATAGAGTGGAAAGTCCAAGTGAATTTTTTAATGAAATTCAGCGTTCTGTAGATGATGGAGACAAAGCTATACTGCTTACCATCGAAAGGAATAATGTGAAACAATTTATCGCTTTCGAGCTTTAAGAAACTGTTGACCTATTTATTGTACCCCGAAAAAGCCAAAGCTAAGGCCCTGATAAGGTCTTAGCTTTTTTTTGTATGGGCGTATCGTTTTGTATGGGCGTATCGCGATACGCCCATACAAACGAGGCTTTTTCTAAATCAACACAAAATCGCGATCGCGGAGTAGGGGGCTGAGGTCTTCGGGGGGCGGGAAGTGTTCATCTCGGAATTTATTCATCGCATCAATGGTGGCGTTGCTAAGCAATTCGGTTACTGCATCCATAGCTTCATCCGAAATGAGAAAGGGAGTACGATCAAAGACGGCTTTATCACCTTTGCATTGCACAGTAAGCTGAAACTGCGAACAATCGTTTTTTGGCTTGCCCGTGATCATACATGAAGACATCCACTCGTCAGGATCAAAATTTTCTGCCTTAATCAAAGCTCTTTGACTGGCAAAATCCATGTTGTCCATGAAATATTCATTCATCGCCTGATGCGATTCTTTGGAATATTCGCTCATCACCGAATCCATACAACTCATGCACATCGCAAATTCCCAGATCAAATCTGTAGTGCCGGTACCGGGATAATTCACCATCGCTTTTTCGATGATATATTCTTTGTCATCGAGTAAATAGGTGTCGCACATCAGACAGCGCTCAATGGGTGCTCCGGTTTCCGAGTTATGAAAAATAGAGGGTATTTCCTGAAGTTTTTGTGGCATAGTTGAGAATACTAAAAATCTTCAGCCCAACCTTGTTAAAAAAGATTTCGGTTGAAGTAATACACGATACCGAGCTGGAAATTCCAAATAAATCGATGGGTTGTATTCACGTTTGAATTAATTAGATGCTGTCGGTCGTACTGATAATCATTAGTGAGGCCAACCGATCCTGTTATTCCCATTCTATTTTCGATAAAGTATGTGATACTGGAAATTAGGCGAGTATTGAGATCATGTGATTTAATGTCTCCAGTATTCAGTCTTTCTTTTGGGCCGAAAGTGTAAAAAGAAGAAGCAAGTGTGTTATTAATATTCCATCGATCTGTTAAGATATACAGCCAACTTAGCCCAATTTCACTCCGAAATTGCCAAGCGAAATTATCCTTCCTCTCA
This sequence comes from Balneolaceae bacterium, assembly GCA_965228545.1. Taxonomy (GTDB): domain Bacteria; phylum Bacteroidota; class Rhodothermia; order Balneolales; family Balneolaceae; genus HXMU1420-13. The sequence continues at coordinate 2,021,453 of OZ245822.1, read as the reverse complement.
AGAGGAAAAAGCCCAGCGTTTCTAAAACCAATATGAACCTGATTCTTCAGATCCAGGTTTTTGTAGATATTCGCATCCATTGCGAGGTCAGCAACTCTTTGTATAGAAAATTGCCTCATTTCATTTCTATTTTCTTCTACTTTATCGTCTCTATTTTGTAGACTGTTGTCGTATCGATATCCAACCGTTAATAAGACTTCAGCACCTTCAAATCGTGCCCCTAATTGTTCATCAAACACATCTTCGAAATAAAATAAATCATAGGCACCGAGTTGATCGAGCTTATTATTTATGATCGAAGACAAATCTCCCCAAAAGTATTTTTCCGGTCGATCATAGGTTTGAGTGTAGGCGGGATATTTGGTGAATTGTTCAGCAGTTTTAAGAATCTCTGCATCTGACAACGATTGACCTGTTACTACCTGATATCTTTCTTTGAGCCTAATCGCTCTTAAAACCGTGGTTACATTTCGAATTCGCCCAAATCCAATCCCGATGGATGGATCAAAGGATATATTTCTTCTATTGGTGTTACTTTTTTGTAACCCATTATTGTAATTGTCTGACTTATACCGACCGAATCGGTAGCCGACATTGCCATATAAACTTCCATTCAGAAATATACGATCGCTTAAGTATTGGGAGTAATTTGCATTGAATGCGTAGGAAAAATTATTATCGAATGAGCGTGTTTCAGAATCTCGATCTTCCTCCTCCTCTTCCAGTGTCGTACTATTGCTTTCCTGAAAGCGATGGGTAAAATTTGCACTCGTTGATATTTGAAGAATTCGTTGTTCACTCTCTTCATATCGGAAATACGATGGTGAAATCGAAAACCGTTCGCTGAAATTAGAACTAGTTAGTTCTTGGGTTTCTCTGTTTTTGTCGTACCGACCTTGAGTATTACTTCTATTCGTTTTTTGTCCATTTACATTTAAGCCACCGCTATTAATACTAAACTGAGAATACCCCCAACTCGGAAGCCGATAATCAATTAGTTGTTGAAAATTCGATGAATCCGAAAAGCCGATACTCACTTGACCCTTAAGTTCTAAACTCGAGACTAGTAGAATGATAAAAGCGAGAAATATTGTGCGCATGAAATAAATATTTGATGCTTGAAGAGTAATGAAATTATATGAGTATGGATAGGATTAATATGAGGAATTCAACAATTCTGCAATTCCGTCAGAACCACAATTCGGGCATGATTTTGGACAATATTTCATCAGAAAATAAAACCAAGAGGAACTTATGAATCTGAATAAATACACCTTAAAAGCACAGGAAGTGATTCAGCAATCGCTGGAGTTGGCGCAGTCCGGGAATAATCAGGCGATGGAACCTGCCCACGTAATGAAAGCTTTTCTGATGGACAGCGATAACATCGTGCATACTTTGTTTAGCAAGCTGGGAGCGAATACAGCAGGCATCGAAAAAGTAGTAGATATTTCGCTATCAAGATTACCGAGAGTAGAAGGGGCATCCGTTTCTGGGCAGTATTTATCACCGAACTTGAAATCTGCTTTGGATACGGCTCAAAAAGAAGCTACAGCATTGGGCGATCAATACATCAGCAGCGAACATGTGTTGTTGGGGCTAGTTCAAGTTAAAGATGAAATCACCACGGTGCTGAAAGATCAGGGCGTGAATAAAGAGAATATCTTGAAGATTTTGGATGATGTGCGAGGCGGGCATAAAGTGGATGACCCAAACGCCGAAAGCCGATTTGCTTCGCTGGATAAATATGCCCGCGATTTAAATGAATTAGCCGAGAAAAATAAACTCGATCCGGTCATCGGGCGAGATCAGGAAATCCGGCGCGTGATGCAGATTCTTACTCGTCGTACCAAAAATAACCCGGTTTTGATCGGAGAGCCCGGCGTTGGAAAAACTGCGATCGCAGAAGGAATGGCACTTCGGATTGTACGAGGAGATGTGCCAGAAGGACTCAAATCAAAACGAATTCTAGCCCTAGATATGGGCGCGTTGGTTGCCGGTACCAAATTTCGCGGGGAGTTTGAAGAACGCTTGAAAGCAGTGGTGAAAGAAGTCACCGAATCAGACGGCGAAATCATCTTGTTTATTGATGAAATCCACACCTTAGTAGGGGCTGGTGCTTCGGAAGGCGCGATGGACGCTGCCAACATTCTAAAACCGGCACTTGCCCGTGGCGAAATGCATGCAATTGGGGCCACTACGCTGGATGAGTATCGAAAGTATATCGAAAAAGACAAGGCGCTGGAACGACGATTACAAACCGTATTGGTAGGCGAGCCGACTATTGAAGATACGGTTTCCATCTTGCGTGGATTGCAGGAGCGTTACGAAGTGCATCATGGTGTTCGAATTACCGATTCGGCGATTGTAGCAGCAGCTGAATTATCACATCGGTATATCGCCGATCGTTTTCTGCCGGATAAAGCCATCGATTTGATTGATGAAGCTGCCTCAAGATTACGATTGCAGATCGATTCTCTTCCCGAAGAATTGGATGCTGTTGAGCGACAAATTCGTCAGCTTGAGATTGAACGCGAAGCTTTAAAACGCGAAAAAGACGATTCGAAAATTCAAGGCATTGAGAAGGAAATCGCCGATTTGGATGAAACGCGGAAAGGGATGCGTGTTCAGTGGGAGCAAGAACGTGATCTCATCCAAAAAGCGCAGGAATTAAAGAAAGCCATTGAAACGACCCGTAATCAAGCTGAAAAAGCAGAGCGCGAAGGGAATTACGAAAAAGTAGCGGAATTGCGTTATGGCACCATTACCCAGCTGGAGAAAGATTTGAAATCTTCTCAGGAAAAACTGGATGAGATGCAGCAGAAAAAATCACTATTGAAAGAGGAAGTAGATGCCGAAGATATCGCTGATATCGTAGCACGTTGGACCGGAGTACCGGTTAAGAAAATGCTCCAATCAGAACGACAAAAATTGTTGTTACTCGAAGAAGAGCTTCATAAACGAGTGATTGGTCAAGATAACGCCATCGAAGCGGTGGCGAATGCAGTAAGACGATCACGCGCGGGTTTACAGGACGAAGACCGTCCGATTGGATCCTTCTTTTTCCTTGGATCGACAGGAGTCGGGAAAACCGAATTGGCTCGAACGCTGGCTGAGTTTTTGTTCAATGATTCGAGTGCTATGATTCGCATCGACATGAGCGAGTACATGGAAAAACACTCAGTAAGTCGATTAGTTGGTGCGCCTCCGGGTTATGTGGGCTATGATGAAGGCGGACAGCTCACCGAGGCCGCACGAAGACATCCATACTCAGTAATTTTACTGGATGAAATCGAGAAAGCACACCCCGATGTTTTCAATATTCTGTTGCAAGTACTAGATGAAGGTCGCCTAACAGATAACAAGGGAACCACCGTTGATTTCAAGAACACCATCATTATAATGACCAGCAACATCGGTTCGCATTTAATTGTAAACGAGATGGAGAAATCGGGTGGAGAACTTAGTGATGAGCAATATGTGGATTTGCAAAATCAGCTGATTGATCAGTTGAAACGAACCATCCGACCGGAATTTCTAAACCGTGTGGATGATATTACGGTATTCCATCCATTAGGTAAGCAGCATATCCGTTCAATTGTAGATATTCAGCTAAAACGAGTGCATCAACTGCTTTCGAAGAGCAAAGTGTCTCTTTCCGTTCCTGATATAGTGAAAGACTGGTTGGCCGAGCGGGGCTACGATCCGGTGTATGGGGCTCGGCCATTGAAGCGAGTGATTCAGCATAATATCACCAATGTGTTAGCTACTCAGCTTTTAAAGCGCGATAGCGATACTCCTGTGGAATATGAAGCAACCATCAACGAATCCGGCGATGGAATTACCTTTGTGGAAGTGGTAAACGACGTGGAAGAATGGGTGGAGGATTAGGGAAATTCGAAGTACGATTTCTGGATTAAAGAATTACGATTTGACGTGAATTCTAAAGGTCCGGTTTTTACTAAGTCGATAAATTTCAAAATCACTATCGATGGTTGCGATATCTCGAATTCCTAATCGTTCAGCGATTATAATCAGGCATCCATCCGCAAAATCGATGGGGCGATCAGCATACTTTTCAAAGTTTGAAATCAATGAATCAAAATCTTCTTGGTTTATTGGTTCAATCTTGATTGCCCCCGCTTCGACCCATTTTAGAAAAGCAATCTGGGCATTTTGATCGAAATCTAATAGATATAAGGTTTCAGTAATTGTTGCCAAAGAAGTTATAAGCGAACCTTTGTAGCTACTTATAAACTCAATTGCTTTTTCGTGATATTGGTCTGATTTATCAAAAAGAGCAACAATAGGTCCTGTATCGATGAGGCAGAATCTCATCCCTTTTTAGATCGTATTTTTTCAGAAACTTTACTGCGTTTATTTTGAGAGAGAGTACCATCACCACTATCAAATTTTCCGAATACATCTTTACCTAATTCGTAAGGGGTAGGCGCTTCTTCGACGCGTAAATATTGCTTTAAGCTCCTTCTTACGATCTCTGATTTGGAAACACCGGTTGCTTGTGATCTTCTTTCGAGTTCCTTTTCTGTTTCTTTATCTAAGCGTAGAGTTAACATGATTAATTAAATTTGTATTACAAAATGTAGTACATGATTCGTTTCTTTGCAATTGATGAATCTAAAAACTAATTCCCGGGCTCATAATCCCCAAATAAAACACTGTAATTACTAGCGCAGTAACTTTCCAGGGGATTGATAGATTGGGTGTAGGTATAGGGTCCATTTCATTTTGCTCAGACTTCCAGAAGGCAAGAACTAGTAAAGGGAATAGAAAAGTGAAGCCATCTATTTGTTTTCTAGCAACCAAGCGCATTCTTGAGCAGGAGCTATGCCTTTAATTCCACCCGGAACTTCTTTTTGTGCTACACGCGATATAGAATACTTGGCAGAATAATGTTCCAAAATCTCTTTTCTTGAGATGGAAAAAGGTGGACCGGGAACCAACTCTTGTACGTAATCGAAAACAATTAATAGTTGTGGGGCACCTTTTGTGATTTCTATCAAGTGATGGGTATATCGAAATCGCATTTCTTCAGGCAAAGCAACCAGTGCGGCACGATCGTACACTGCGTTTATGCTTCCGATCTCCTCAGTGGCTAGTTCAAAAAAATCGCCCACAAAAACAGAGAGTGATTCGCTACCATAAACCTTTCCTGATTTCCATTCAGAAATGGTCGCTGTAATCTCTAGCATGGCAAATAATTCAATGGTAGCGGATTCACTGAGTTCGCTTCCCATAACGTTTAAGCCCTGACCCAATAACCAAGCTACGTCCACAGTTTTCCCGGTTAAGGGCACAAAAACAGTGTCACCTCTCTTTAGTTGAAGTTTGTTGAACTGTGAAAGTAGTAATTGGTTTGGTGAAGGCTGATCAAACCCAATTTGACGACTCTTCCATCGATCCAGCCAGTATGAATGTTCCATGTTTTTTTGATCTAAGAATACTGAAAATCCTGACGATCTATCCGCATCACATAACATTCATCATCACCGAACATTTTTGTATCAATATGACGGAATCCGATTCGTTCGTAAAACTGTATTGCTCGCTTGTTAGCAGTTAATGGGTCGATAAGAACTGCCTCAACATCAGAATTTTCGAAACAAAGCTTTAAGGCCGTATGCATCATCTTGGTGCCGTAACCCTTTCCCAGGTTTTTTTCTTCACCTATCCAAATATCAATGGCTCTGAGTTTTTGCTCAACTTCTCCCCAGTAGTGAGTGGGTTCATTCGCCGGATCAATGATCTTCACATATCCCAATGGTTCATCATCAATCATGGCGATATACTGTTGAATAAATTCAGAGTCATTCATCAAATCTTCTTCCCAATACCAACTTTCATTTGGGTCTGATTGTATAACATGATCTTTCGAGTCCCAATACTCCAGAAGTTCTTGGTCTTCGGTGGTGGTTTTTCGAAAATGTACTTGGGAGCTTATAAACACTGATTATTGATATTAATATGTAAATATGTGAATATGTTTATAATTATTTTCCACAAAATATATGATGATGATGATGCCCGAAAATAAAGTCACTGGCAATAGGTTCAGCATAAGCCACACCTGCAGCTAATAAAAGTACAATGATTAGTGCCGTCTTTTTTTGATCTTGTTTCTTAGACTTTTTCAGTATCCACGCGAGGGTAGTAAATGTACCTACTACTGCGCTTTTAAAAAGACGATGCTCCCAACTGATGTACGAACTAAAGCCTCCGATGATCCAGAAGAAGAAAAGAGAAGCACCGATCAAAAAGAATTGCTGTGAGGTTTTCATATCTCTTGAGTTTGTTAATGGATATTCTAAACTCACGTGATCAAATAAAAAAGGTTTCGACACCTTCCGGAACCGAAACCTTAAGTCTTCTTATATACTAACTAACGAAGTAAACTTATAAGCGTGCAAGTACACGATCTTTTACCTCTCTAAGAACTGCCACGCCTGCAAAGATTAATCCGACAACTACGGCGGTTAATCCCATTTCAAAAATTGTGTTAGAAGGATCAAGTCCTCCAAGTATTCCAAATAATGTGATACTGGCTACGATGATAAAAATTGGTTTTGCGATTTCCATGATGATGTTCATTTTAGTTTCTCAGATGACCTGTTGCTATGACGCAGTTTGAGGAAAAAAGTTTACATCACGATCCGCTTTTTACAAGGTGTTACTAATTTGAGTGTTGAGTGTTGAGTGTTGAGTGTTGAGTGTTGAGGTGTTCAACCGTTCCACCGACCTTTAGTACATTTACTTATAAAGTTTTGGTGCATTTATGTCTTAATCTTAACAACGAGTCGGACTCTTAAATATAGCATCGAGCTAATTTCGTGTTAAGTTAAATTGATTAATAGTCTTCTTTACCAGATAAAATGTAGGTCTAAGCAAAATCAACCAATTCTTAATTCGTAAATCATAATTCGCCTACTCGATATTCTTATCTGTTCAACTGTTCAACTGTTCAACTGTTCAACTGTTCAATGTTCGAGGTTCGAGGTTCTCCTGTTCATTATTCCATGCTGTTCACATCATCATCGGAAGCTATTTTTTCATATTCAGTGTCATTGGGTTCCCAAAGTTCAATTTTGTATCCGTTGGGATCCATGATCCAGCCAAATTTGCCGTACTCATAGCTTTCCATTTCGCCGATCACTTCAACACCTTCTCGTTTTAAAGTTTCTAGCAATTCTTCGAGATTTTCTACCCGATAATTAATCATGGCATCCTTCGTACTTGGATCGGTGTAGGTGGTATCACTTTTAAAAATACTCCATGCAGTAAATCCATGCTTTTCTTTTGCATGATCAGCTCGCCATCGAAAAGTACCACCCCATTGTCCTGATTTGATCCCCAAATGCTTATGATACCACTCTCGCGTTTCTTCAGGATTATCCGCTTTTAAAAATACTCCGCCTATTCCTTTTACTCGTCGTGCCATTATTTATCACCGTAGTTTATTGTTGATCGAACCCATTTCCATTCTATTTGTTTTAATTTCCCATTATCTAATCCACTGATTCCAACTTTAATGGTATCAGGATGAATTAAGTGATAATGCAAGTGTTGGGGGAAGTCATGATTGAGGTTCGAAAAGGTAACTTTGTTTATTTCAAGTTCCGAAATTCGAAACTCAGTAGCCTTACCACCCTTTGGTTGTGCGAAATAAATGAGGCCTTCTTCGGTTTCTTCGATGCGAAGGAATTCAAAGAAGAAGCTCGATTCTGAAAATGTATCACGATGCAAACCAATAAGACTTCCACCTGCCGGTTCTGTCCAGTATTCTTCCATCATTACTCCGTTTTGATTTCCAATCCACAATCCCGACATCCATTCAAGATCATGAATGGATTGTGCATTCGTCGTTTTTACAGATATTGTAATTAGGATTGAAATCAGTAATCGGGTTTTCATTACTTACTCATTATGTTGATCGAATAAAATCTGATTACCATCAGGATCAGCGATACAGAAATGGCAAGGACCTTTTTCGTCTTGAATAGTTGGTGACTCCATCAGCCAGTTGATGTCTGATTCTTCTTTTAATTTTTTGTGGATGTTTCTGGCATCGGTTGGGTTAAAGGTGATAATATTTTCTTCAAACATATCCTGAAACAGCCCAATTTTTACGGAGTCTTTTTGCATGATCAGCCACTTATCTTCAACAGAGCCAAATTCTGTTAAGGCTTCGAAGCCGAGCTTCTCGTAGAATGTTTTTGATGCTTTGATATCTTTTACGGCTAGTGAAAGGGAGTGTGTTCCATATTTCGACATGTTATGCCTCTGTAGTTTTTAAGTTAGGATTTGCAAGAAAACGCGGGTTTTTAAAAAGGAAAGCACTAATCAATGACACTAATAACCCAACCGGAAAAATTTCAGTGAAGGTCATAGGTAAACGAAAAAGCACTTTACCGTAACGTTCTTTCATCACTTCCATATCCTGAATGGTTCGCTGAATTTGTTCTTCCGTTGCGCCACTGTTGCGTGCATTTTCTATGATAGTGGTAGTGTATTCATCAATAAACGCATAATCTGTGAGAAGTAAATTTATTTCCCAAGTGATTACATACACGACACCGGCAATTAAAGAGATTCCCAAGCCCACTTTAAAGGCCGTTCCGAAATTTATTACACCCCCAAGTTCATCGTCTCGGTATTTTTTTGTGGCTACGAATATCATCGAGAATCCGATAAGCATTATGGTGTAGCCCCATGCTTCGGAAGCAAAGAACGAATCGGCTCCGGCTTGAGCGGCGTAAATACCTAGTGTCATGCTAAGAATAATTACAGCACCGGTAATAGCTCCGTAGGTAAGAATGATTTTGCGCATCGTGTATGTCTTTTACTTAATAAGTCGGCGCAAAAGTGGCGAATTTCTTGATGAGAACAATCACCCGAAAGTATGATTTTCACCGGAAAGTTGATAAAAGTGATATTTCGATTGGGTGATGTGGTGATAAAGTGATTCGGTGATTCAGTGATGAGCCTATTAATTACGTTTTCTTTGATCAATAATCATTACATGTAATAATTTGATGATGGACGTTAGCTTTTTGATTCGTTTCTCGGTTTTATCAATACTTAGGATGTGTCGGCTTTTAAAATACCAATCCCTTGCCTCTCTGGCCGAACCTAAAGCTATCTCATAAAATCTTGCTTTTTCTTTATTTGACAACCTTGAATACCCCTCAATGATATTTGCTGAAATAGAACCAACTGATCGTTACAGCTGATCGGCTAAGGCAAAGCGTTTATTATCAATTAATAGTTGAGTATCATGCCAGCAAGCATCCGACAAAAATAGAGAAAGTCTATACCCCTCAATCCGCCAAACTACATCCATTTTCAAATCTTCTGGAATCTGTGTTTCCCATTCTGTAAAAGTCATATTAGAATTTTGTTTCATTTCTTTGTTAGATCAAATTCAAAGAAACTCCTTACAAAAAATGAGTTATTAAATAATTTTACCCACATTACCCAATCACCCAATCACCCAATCACCCAATCACCCAATCACCGAATCAACCTCAACTCCCTCGCTTTTTCCACTGCCTGGGTGCGTCGTTTTACTTCCAGCTTTTCGTACAAGTTTTTAAGATGAGTTTTTACAGTGTTTACTGAAACGAATAAGGCATCCGCTATTTGTTGATTAGATAAGCCTTTTGCAACTTGCTCAAGAACTTCCAATTCACGATCGCTGATTTGCAAAAAATGCACAGCTTTATCATTTCGAGTGAAATCAGATTGGGATGGCTTTGGTGTCAATAGTTTACTGCCTACCCAAAGTCCGAGTGCTGCGAAAATAGAAGCTATGATTAGAATTAAAATCTCTACCGATAAATCACGCACCAGATATTTATACTCAAAGTACTCGAGTAAAAATACAAGTATCGCCATGGCCAGACCATAAATCAGTATGGTTTTTTTCATCGGTATTTAAAAAAAGGGAGCCGAAGCTCCTCTAATTATCAATCAAGCAGATTTTCAGGATTCAATCCCATTAAATCATCCACTACATATTCACGCCCTTTGCGGATAAGCTCGCCATCGAGATAAACATCTGCACCAATGCACACCAAATCCCAGTGGATATTACTCGAATTCCCATTGGGCGCAATTTCGTAATCTTTACCTAGTGTAAGATGATTGGAGCCGTATATCTTCTCATCAAAAAGAATGTCGTACATCGGGCTTTTTATAACCGGATTTGTTCCAAAGCTGAATTCACCAAATCGACGGGCACCTTCGTCGGTATCCAGAATATCTTTGAGTGCTTCATTATTAGAAGAATCAAAATCTACAACAACGCCATTTTCCACAAACAGCTTCACAAATTCAAACGGTTTTCCTTGATATACAGAAGGAGCGTAAGTGATATGTCCATGTACAGAATCAAGAATCGGAGAAGTAAAAATCTCACCATCCGGAATATTATGTGCACCGAAGCAAGGCACCCAATTTTGCCCTTTTACCGAAAATTTAATGTCGGTTCCTTCTCCTTTAAGATGGATGATATCAGTTGCTCGAAGTCGCTTTTCGAGTGGTTCCATCGCAGCTTTGAGTTTTGCGTAATCAACAAGACAGGCTTTATAATAAAACTCGGTGAACTCACGAGTAGGCATTTTGGCATTCATCGCAAAAGCCGGTGATGGATAGCGCATGATGCACCATTTTGTATTATTCACACGCTCTTCGAAATGAACCGGATGCAAGAAATGCTTGGAGTACGCTTCGTTCGCTTGTTTACTTGCTAACGAATTTTCATAGATATTTTCCGAAGCACGGATACCGATAAAAACATCCATTTGCTCCATTTTTGGAAGCTGATCTACTTTAGCCTGATTTTTCCAAAACGCTTCATCACCTTTTTGAACTAGTAACTTTTGTGTTTCGGTATCTTCAATTTGTACAAAAGGATGTGCTCCTTTTTCCCGAATCTGCTCTACGAGTGCTCGCAAAAGATTAATCCCGTTCAATCCAATTAATTGAACCATTACATTTTCGTTCTCTTGTACTTGAGTGCTGTGCTCTAAAATAAGAGCTGCCATTTTATAATCGTTTTCTGAAATCACTGTATTCTGACCTTTTATTTATTGATTTATTCGTTTGTCGAAAAGTAAAAATTTCGGATTAGCTTACCGAATATTATACTAAAGCTTAATTACCTGATCGCAGAGTTTGATTTCTTTGGGATCGTTTGAAGCGATGATCACCAGTTTGTTTTTAGCCTTTTGCATGTTTACGATTTTTTTGATGAGTTCATGTCCCGCTTTATCAAGATTAGAACCGGGTTCGTCCAAAAAAATCACATCCGGTTTTCGAATTAATGCCGCAGCAATTTTAACGCGCTGGCGCTGTCCGGTGGATAAGGATTTAAACAGTTTCTTTCGATGATCTTTCATTTGTACCTGATCAATAAGGCTGTTTATGTGTGTAAGTTGAGTTGGTAATCCGGCGGTTTGTAGTAAAAACTCCAAATTTTCATACACCGTTAATTCATCGTACAAATTGATATAAGGAGCGGCGTAACCTATGGTTTTCTTAATTTCATCTTTCGGAATTTCAATCTCTTTATCCAACCACTTAAACGAGCCTTTTTGCGCTCGGGTGAGGTAAGCAAGGCAACGCAATAACGTAGATTTGCCACTGCCATTGGCTCCTGACACGCCTAAAATACCGTCGGTATGCTCAAAGCTTAAATCGGTGAAAATTGGGGTACGATTGTAGGATTTTGAAAGTGCTTGTACGCTCAAAGAAATCATATCCAAAGGTAGTAATGAGAAAGATCATTAGGAATGGTTATTTCTTCATTTAATCTGAATAATTCTTAACGTTATTTTATTGGATTGCCTGACTACACACGTTAAATTGGGCTGAATTTCTGGGCACGTATGCAAAAAACAATAAATCAAATTACAGACAACCTCGCAGGGCTTGTAACCGCAGACAAGCCGTTCTATACCCCAAAGGAGTTGTTAAAGGCAAAAATACCTTCCTTCGTGGTTGAGCGAATCAGAATGGCACTCGAAGATAAAGTGCGCGATGAACTTAGCGAAGTTAAATCACCTTGGTTCGATAGCACATCTAAATTAGTGCATCAGGCTTGGTTAGATTTTCAAAATGCTGCGGTAAGCACATCGCAGATTCCTAAAACCGAGCTGTATAAATTGTTGAATAGCGTGGTTTCTGATATCGTTCATGTATTCATCGAACCCAGAAAAAATATGGCGAACTATATCTTTCGGGAAGATGATGAACTCTTGATGAGTGAAGTACACTATCGATGCGCGCGCCTAACGGTATACAAACATTTTGGTACAGCTATACCACTATACATGAAAAAGCGAGGGTTAAAATCGCTTACCAAAGAGCGATGTAAGTTTCTCATCCAAAAAATTGATGCCAAACTAGTTGCTGCATACACCGCCGAAGACTGGGCGCAAAAGCTGGAACAGTTGTTCGTATTATTTGGTGGCAAAGTAGAGCCTAAATTACTGGCAATTTTTTTCGAGGATAAAGGACTACCAGCAATGGCCAAGAAATTCAGCGCAAAACGCAAATTGGTTAATAAAACCGATTTCATTTACATCATCTCGGCGAAAGAAGTGGAAGCATCTGAGCCTGAAGAGCGAAAAAATAAGGAGCAATCGCTCATAGAATCGTTTTTTGGTGAGTACTCTGATGACCATCCAGCAAACTCCAAATTATTCGACGATACCATTGCCAGTACTTTTTTAGAAGGAAGTCTTTCTGATGATGAAATGAATGATCTGCTGCAGGATATCGCCGCCGACGGCGTGGTTGAAGTGGATACCGAACATGTTGCTTCGTTGAACGAACTTTTCCAAAGTGAAGGGGATGCAGAAGAAGAAATGATTTCTGAAACCTCCGAAGAAATTGCAGAGAAAATTAAAAGCCAGAAACTTGAAGGTCACGAAGACATCAAAGAGTTTAGGGAAAACTTAATTTCAATCTTAGATCAGGCGAAACACTCATTTGAAGATATTTCGGGCGAGGAAGCGAAAGATGAAGCACACGTAGAACCCCCGACCCCCTCTTTACAAGTAGAGGATGAGAATGAGGAAGGAAATGAGCTAGAAGAATCGGATGAAACCAACGCAGACAAACCGATGTGGGCTCAGTTTTTGAGTAGCGATCAAATGGATGTAATAATGGGCAGTAAACGTAGCGAAAAACGATCGGATGAACTAGGTCAAGAAAAGCCGAATAGCATAGAAGATGATGGTGATGAGCATTTGATTGAAGTAAACGATGCCTTTGATGATGAAGACTTGTTTGATGATACAGAACCTGCCAGCATGCCTGTACAGGATGAAAACGAGCTTCTAAATTTATTGTCTGATCGGATCGACGAGTTTAAAAAAGAAATTTTCAATGCATCAGACGAAGAACTGAATAATGCATTAAACACATTGAACGGAATTGAGAATTGGAGTGAAGCCTCGGCATACATCCAAAAAGAGATTTTTAAAAAGAACGATGTAGATCTGTTATCGGGGGCAACGGTAGATTTCACTGATCGGATGCATCGCTTTTTCAACGAACGCACACATTCATAAGGAGCGAACATGGAAGCAAACGAAAAAGTACAACGGCTAATGGAAATGCGGGCTGAAGCTTTAAAAGGCGGAGGCGAAAAACGTATCGAAAAACAACATCAAAAGGGAAAACTTACCGCACGTGAACGTGTAAATTTATTGCTTGATAAAGGCTCGTTCGAAGAGATCGACGCATTTGTAACACATCGTAGTGATGCGTTTGGGCTGGGCAGTCAGAAAATTTTGGGAGATGGAATTATTACCGGTTACGGCAAAATTAATGGTCGACCGGTGTATGTTTTCAGCCAGGATTTTACTGTTTTTGGTGGATCACTATCCGAAACATTTGCCGAGAAAATGTGCAAAATCATGGATCTTGCTATGAAGAATGGTATTCCGGTTATTGGATTAAACGATTCTGGTGGCGCTCGAATTCAAGAAGGAGTTTCATCGCTTGGCGGGTATGCCGAGGTGTTTTGGCGTAATAGTATGGCATCTGGGGTGATTCCTCAAATTTCAGCAATTATGGGGCCTTGCGCAGGTGGCGCTGTGTACAGCCCTGCACTCACTGATTTTATTTACATGGTTGAGAACACGAGCTATATGTTCGTAACCGGACCAAATGTGGTAAAAACCGTTACGCACGAGGAGGTTACTTCCGAAGAACTTGGGGGAGCTTCTACACATAATTCTAAATCAGGGGTTGCTCATTTTGCAGTGCCTAACGATGCGGCTTGTTTACAAGACATAAGAAGATTGATGAGCTACATTCCTCAAAATTGTGAGGAAAAAGTTCCGATGATACCGGCGAAAGCTCCTAATTCTGCAAAAGCTAAAGCGCTTGAAGATATTGTACCTTTAAATCCGAATAAACCCTACGATATGCACGATGTGATTCAGGGCGTTGTGGATGAGGATTCGTTTTATGAAGTTCATAAAGACTACGCCGAAAACATAATTGTAGGTTTTGCACGCTTGGGCGGAAGAAGTGTAGGAATTGTTGCAAATCAACCATTGGCACTGGCCGGTGTTTTGGGGATTAATTCGTCGTTAAAAGGCGCAAGGTTTGTACGCTTCTGTGATGCTTTTAATATTCCGCTAATCGTTTTCGAAGATGTTCCCGGATTCTTGCCCGGTACCGATCAAGAGTGGGGAGGTATTATCAAGCATGGGGCAAAATTACTGTATGCTTTCTGCGAAGCAACGGTTCCAAAAATGACAGTTATTACCCGTAAAGCTTATGGCGGGGCTTATGATGTGATGAACTCGAAACACATTCGCGCAGATTATAATGTAGCATGGCCAACAGCCGAAATTGCAGTAATGGGAACGAAAGGTGCCGTAGAAATAATATTTCGACGTGAAATTGCTGCTGCTGAGGATCCCGTAGCAAAGCAGGCAGAACTCGAAGCACAATATGCCGAAGAGTTTGCGCATCCATATAAAGCAGCCGCACGTGGGTTTATCGATGATGTTATTCTACCATCCGAAACTCGCGAGAAGTTGATCAGAGCAATGGAAGTGTGCCAGCATAAAGTGGATTCTGTTCCCAAGAAAAAGCACGATAATCTACCGTTGTAAAGTCTAAGAAGTTAGAAGATCTAGCCTGTACAAAATCATTTCCTGAATGAGCTCTTTCGGTAAGGGCTCATTCAAAGGAAATTGTACCGAGCCTTTGGCCTTTTTATATCCCTCAAGTCTAATCCAAAACTTTTCCATTGTGGTTGGATGTGGGTAAAGTCCAACATGTTTTTTGTAGCCGGCGATCATTATTTGTTGTTCCCTCTTTCCACCCTTTACTAACGAAAACGCAGGAATATTATAATTCATCATTTCCTCACACTCTGGTACCGCTTCATTAATTAGAGCTCTGAGTTCTTTCAAGTAATGGACAACCGATCCATCAAAACTCTCGATATATGTGTCAATTTCAGAACTCTTCATAAAAAACTAATAATTAGTAAGTTGTCCGGGATTAATTTGAAAAAAGTGTCTTCGCCTGACTTCATCAGATTAAGTTGTTCATTTATCTACCTCAATTAGAACAGCATCTAGGTTTTCAAACGCGGCGCTAAGACCTTCTTTCATGCCCATTTCTATAATTTGTTTTAGGTGTTCTTCCGAGGCATATTCAGTTTCAATAGTTACTGAGGTAGAATTGGCATTTGATTCGAATTGGTTGATAAAGGTAGCGATTGGGAAATCCGGATTGATATTTCCCTCTTCATCGCAAAACGCGTCTTCCCCGGCAAAGTCTTTCTTCTCATTAATTGACACATAGTTGGTTCTTCCAACATGTTTTTCTCCCTCAGGTCCAACCATGGCATAGATTCTATGGCCACCAACTTTAAAGTCCATATGTGAGGTAACTGATTTCCAAGGTTTCGGTGCCCACCATTGATCAAGCAATTCTGCTTCCGTCCAGGCTCGCCATACCAAATCAAGTTCGGCATCAAAAGTTCGGGTAACTGTTAAAACATGCTGTTTCGCCGAAAAATGTGTTTTATTCATGGTTCTTGAATTATTTGTTTTAGTTATTATTGATTTTTCTTTAACTCGTTGAGTAGACTATCCAATTGATCAAAACGCTTTTCCCAAAGTTTTCGGAACGGCGTTATCCAGTCTTCTAATTCAGCCAATTTCTTCACTTCCAATTCACAAATTCTTTCTCTGCCTTCTTTATGAATGGATATCACACCACATTCATGTAGATATTTTACGTGCAACGAAACGGCTTGCCTGCTGATATCAAATTTCTCAGCTAGTGTATTCACATTTTGTTTGTCTTCGATTAAAGTCATCAAAATGCTTCTTCGAGTGGGATCAGCAATGGCATTAAAAACGTCTCGTCTCATTCAAAAATATTATGCAAGTGATTTGTTGCATAATATAAACGCAAGAAAATACTTGCGCAAATTATTTCTAAAATTTCTATTACCGAGTGAAATACGATTAGAGTGATAGAGTTGTATCACCATAAGCAGGATTGTGCGTCAAAAAGCACGATGATTTATCGCTGTAGAACATTTGAATATTGAACTTCGAAGTTCAATGTTCAATTTCAATGTTCGATTGTTCTACCTATTTCCTATCAACGATAGCTAGGGTACATCGCGAAGTACACACAAGCTTCCCTCTTTCGTCTGTGATTTTCGTTTCCCAAACATGAATGGTTCGCCCAATTTGAATGGGGGCTGAAGTTGCAGTTACTTTTCCGCCTTCAGCAACTGATCGATGATGATTGGCATTAATTTCGATGCCAACAGCTGTTTTACCATCCGGGATATTTACCCAAGCTCCAACCGAACATAGTGTTTCTGCTAGTGCAACAGATGCTCCTCCGTGAAGAATTCGAAAAGGTTGAACCGTACGCTCATCAACCGGCATCTCAGCGATCATTTCTTCCTTACTGATCTTCAGGAATTTCATACCAAGCGTAGAGCCCATGTCTACTTTTCGTTGCTCAAGGAACCATTTTACTTTTTCTTCGATACTTTTGTCTATCTGCATTTTTTATTTGCTTAACACTGTTAAGTTGTGTAATTATTTGTTGGAACCGCTTTCTTATGTACATTCGGCAATAGCCAGATTCGTAAACCTAACGTTATGAAAGTATGAAATATGAACCAGCTGTAGTACCAATATTAATAGACCAGTGTTTAAATAAAAACAAACTGGGTATTGCCGCTGCTGTAAAGCGCAATGGCGAGTGGAAAGAAACAACGGTAGAGGAGTTTCGGAAAAAAGTAAAAAACCTCGCGCTTGGATTATATAAGCTAGGCGTGAGAAAAGGAGATCGGGTATCCATCCACTCAGAAAATTCAACAGAATGGCTTATTTGCGATCAAGCCGTACTCTCGATTGGAGCAGTTAACGTAGCCATATACACTACACAGCCTGCAGATCAAATAACTTATATCCTCGAAAATTCTGAGGCGAAAGTACACATTGTTTCTAAGGATGAACTTTTTAGTGAAACTAAACCTCTGATCAAAGAAATAAAAACGGTTACCTCGATTATCTCCATTTTGCCATCCAAGCATGAAAAACTGTTGAGTTTTGAGGGTGTGATGGAACAAGGTGAAGCGCTAGATAAGGAGCAACCAGAGTTATTTGATGAGCTCAGAAATTCCATTGAACCGGAAGACCTTGCTAATATCAATTATACGTCAGGAACAACCGGTGTACCGAAAGGAGTAATGCTTACGCATATGAATCTTGCATCAAATACCATCGCTTCGGCGATGAGAATGCCCTTCGATACTTCAAAAATTGATCACCCTAAGGTACTATCATACCTGCCTCTAGCGCATATGCTCGAACGTATTGCCTCTTATCTGTACATCCATGAAGGGGCATCGGTGTATTATGTAGAAGATATCAATGAATTTAAGTCGGACTTGGTGACTATTAAGCCGATTTACTTTGCCACCGTACCGCGATTGCTGGAAAAAATCATGACTGGTCTCAAGGTTCGTGGTCAAGAATTATCCGGCTTGAAAAAGAACATTTATTATTGGGCCATACACTTTGCTGAGCAGTATGATCCGGAAAATCCCCCATCTGGTTTAGATGCCATTCGCTGGAAAATTGCAGACAAAATGGTGTATTCAAAAATCAGAGATGGTATGGGAGGAAACTTGATCGGTACTACGGTTGGTGGAGCGGCACTGGCTCCCAATGTGATGCGTTTTTTTAATGGAATCGGTTTTAAAGTTGGCATGGGATATGGATTAACCGAAACCTCTCCGGTGATGACCTCTAGCCTTCCCGATCAAATCAGAATTGGTTCGGCCGGTATGCCTTTAGTTGATGTAGAAATTCGTATTGCTGAAGATGGCGAGATTCAAACTATCGGGCCAAATGTGATGATAGGCTATTATAAACTACCCGAAAAAACAGCCGAAGTTATGACTGATGATGGCTGGTTTTGTACCGGTGATATTGGCCATATTGATGATGAAGGATGGTTGTTTATCACCGATAGAAAAAAATCGATGTTTAAGTTATCGACAGGTAAATATGTTGCCCCACAACCTATCGAAAATGCACTCATGAATAGCGGATTTATTGATCAAGCCTTAGTAATTGGTGATCAACAAAAATTCTGTGCAGCTCTTATTGTACCGGATTGGACGAACATCAAAAAGCGATTCGATCAAAAAGAACTAAGCTACAATGAGAACGAATTAGTAACAGACGAGCGCGTGATTACAAAACTTCAGCGCGAATTGGATAAAGTAAATCGAAAGCTGCCACACTGGGAAAAAGTGAAGAAATTTATTCTCATAAAAGATGCCTTCACCATCGAAAAAGGGGAGCTTACCCCAAAAATGAGTATCCGAAGGTCTGTGGTAAAACATAACTATAAAGAAGAAATCTCCGGCTTATATGCCGATACCAATTCATCAGCACTATGAAATCACATCGAAAAATTCGAAAAGTAGCCGTACTCGGAAGTGGAGTTATGGGGAGTCAAATCGCTGCCCATTGCGTAAATGCAGGTCTGGAAGTGCTACTCTTGGATTTAAAAAATGAGGATTCAAAGCATCCAAATAGTATTGCTGATGACAATGTGAAGAAACTCCTAAAAATGAAACCGGCACCTTTGGCGGATCCATCACTGGCTTCCCAAATAAAGACCGGGAATTTTGAGGATAATCTCGCCGATTTATCATCTTATGATTGGATTTGCGAAGTGGTAGTGGAGCGGATGGATATTAAGCAGGAGCTTTTATCAAAAATTGATGCAGTTCGATCAGATTCGGCCATTGTGAGTAGCAATACTTCCGGACTCCCGATTCAGGAAATTAGTAAAAACTGTTCTGCTAATTTTAAAACTCATTTTTTAGGGACTCATTTCTTTAATCCCCCAAGATACATGCATTTGTTGGAGTTGATTCCCATTGAGGAAACTTCTGACCAGACCCTGAGTACTATGCGTCTGTTTTTTGATGAGATTCTTGGAAAAGGAGTAGTGGAGTGCAAAGACACTCCAAATTTTATTGCGAATAGAATTGGTGTGTATTCGATGGCTAGTCTGCTTCCTTATTTTTTTGAGGGCGATTTTCGAGCCGAAGAAATTGACGCCATGTGTGGCACGCTCACCGGTTATTCAAAAGCAGCATCCTTTAGAACAGCCGACTTGGCCGGGTTGGATGTACTACATCATGTAGCGAAAAATATTTACCCATCCATCCCTGACGATGAGCAGAAAGAAGTGTTCAAACTTCCTGCCGGCTTTGGAAAAATGCTAGAACATGGTTGGGTTGGTAATAAAGCTGGACAGGGTTTTTATAAAAAAGTTCAAACCAAAAATGGTCGAGAATTCCATGTATTGAATCCAAAATCGTTCGAATATGAGCCTCAAATAAATATTCAATCGGAGATTATCAAAGAGGCAAAGAAAATTACTGATTCGAAGGAAAGGCTGAAGTTTTTGGTTGAATCTGATTCTGAGGAAGGAAATTTCATCTGGCAGGTTCAGCGAAATTTATTGTTATATGCCGCCAATCGGGTTCCTGAAATTTCTGACTCAATTGAAGCAATTGATCGGGCTATGAAATGGGGATTCAATTGGGTGTTGGGACCGTTTGAGCGTTGGGATGCACTTGGTTTACAATATGTTATTGACCGTGCAAAAAAAGATGGATTTGATGTTCCTGCGCTTATTTCTCAAATGCTCGATGCCGGTATTGATAGGTTCTACCAAAATGAAACGGTGTATGAACCAACTCAAAAGAGTTATGCAAAAGCTTCTTTAAGGTCGGTTAAGGATATTACCAAAAGTGCTATTGTACTTAATAATCGAGTTGTAACAACTTCAAAATCATCGGCAGTTATTGATTTAGGTGATGGTATCGCTCAGTTTGAGTTTAGAACTAAGAATGCAACCTTGAATGGTGAGTTAGTAAGCGATCTCGAATCTTGTCTTTCTCATGTTAATGACCATTTCGATGGCTTAGTGCTATCTCATTGGGGTGATAATTTTGCTTATGGCGCCGATTTAATGGAAGCAATCACCTTCTATAAGAATGGAGAAACCGAAAAAGTTTATGACACGGTAAATAACTTTCAACGAACCGCTGTGGCTTTGCGTTACGCACCATTTCCGGTTGTGGCGGCTCCATTTGGGATGACTTTAGGCGGTGGCGCAGAATTTGTGCTGTATTCCGATAAAGTTGTTGCTCATCATGAACTATATATGGGATTAGTTGAAGTTGGTGTTGGATTAATTCCTGCTGGTGGAGGAACTACAGAACTACTTCGAAGAGCAATGATTAATCTGCCTGAAGATGCCGATCCACTGCCCTTCGTAAGAGAAGTGTTTAAAACTATCGGATTGGCAAAAGTTTCGGATTCAGCATTGAAAGCTAAAAAAATGGGATTGATTCCGAGTGATTCAGTGATCGTAATGAATCGGAATAATCTACTTGAAACGGCAAAGCAGGAAGCTAAAACATTGGCTGAATCAGGATACACCCCACCAACAAAACCAACAATTAAAGTGTTGGGGAAAAAAGCAGAAAGTGTAATGAAAATTATGCTTTATGTAATGAATGAAGCCGGGCATGCAACCGATTATGATAAGGTAGTTGCTCAACGAGTTGCACATGTATTATCAGGTGGAAATGTATCAGAACCACAGGAAGTTAGCGAGGATTTTCTTCTCAAACTCGAACGAGAAGCCATATTTGAGTGCTTGCATGATGAGCGCACACAAGCGCGCATCGAGCACATGCTTAAAACCGGTAAACCACTAAGAAATTAACCATGAGAGAAGCTTATATAATCGATGCAGTTCGAACTCCGTGCGGTAAAGCAAATAAGGGATCACTGCGGTTTACTTACCCTGATACGCTGGGCGCAACGGTTGTGAAAGATTTAATGACAAGAAATAATGCTGTTGATCCTGAAACAATAGACGATGTAATTATGGGATGTGCTTTTCCGGAAGCCTCTCAAGGTTTAAATATAGCCCGACAAATCGCTTTACTTGGAGGGTTGCCGGATTCGGTTCCCGGAATGACCATCAACAGATTCTGTTCATCAGGCTTACAGACCATTGCAATGGCCGCTGAGCGAATTATGGTTGGTGGGGCTGATGCCATCATTGCCGGTGGAGTAGAAAGTATGAGTATGGTGCCTATGGGGGGATTATCCTTTCAACCTAACCCTGAGATTACTGATCAACGACCCGAAATATACATTAGCATGGGGCTGACGGCCGAGAATGTAGCTTCGAAATATACGATCAGTCGTGAAGATCAGGACGTATTTGCATATCAGAGTCATCAAAAAGCAATTGATGCTTGGCAGAATGAGCGATTCAAGTCTCAAATTTCAAGTGTGGAAGTAGTTGAGCAGCTCATCACCACAGAAGGTGAAATTATTGAGAAAAGAAAGCAATTCGATCAGGATGAAGGTCCACGAGCAGACACATCAGTAGAAGTACTTGCAAAATTGCGACCTGTATTTAAACATAAAGGAAGTGTAACGGCCGGGAATTCATCCCAAATGAATGATGCGGCAGCAGCTGTCTTAGTGGTTTCAGGTGATTTCGTAAAGGAACACAGTCTCGAACCAATGGCACGTTATGTTTCTTTTCAAACCGCAGGAGTAGCTCCGGAGTTTATGGGAATTGGACCAGTAGAGGCGATTCCGAAAGCATTAAACCAAGCTGGATTAGAGCAAAAACGTATAGACTTAATTGAGCTGAATGAAGCATTTGCAGCCCAATCGCTTGCGGTAATCAGAGAATTAGATTTGGATGAATCCATGGTGAATGTAAATGGTGGAGCTATTGCAATGGGGCATCCGCTTGGATGTACAGGCGCAAAATTGACCACACAAATTCTACACGAACTGATTGCACAAAAGAAAAAATATGGAATGGTTACCATGTGTATTGGTGGTGGAATGGGCGCAGCCGGAATATTCGAAAATTTAAAAAACTAACTATGTTTACAGCCGACACAATGAAAGGTAAAACCATTCTTATTACGGGCGGGGGAAGTGGTTTAGGTTTAGCAATGGCAAAAGGATTATGTAGTGCCGGCGCTGATATTGTAATCTGTGGTAGAACCCTTGAAAAGCTCGAAAAAGCCTCAGCCAAAATTAAAGAACAGCGTTCAGGTGCTCTCGTCAGTTTTTATTCTGTGGATGTTCGCGATCATGAGCAGGTTCAGCAAATGTTCAATTCGATAAAGAAAGACGTTGGGTCGTTGGATGGCTTAATTAATAATGCTGCGGGTAACTTTTTGTCGGCGTCAGAGGATTTATCCCCGGGTGGGTTTAAAGCAATTGTTGATATAGTATTGCACGGAACTTTCAATTGTACGCATGCTTTTGGAAACTACCTGATCGAAAACAAACATGCCGGTAGTATTCTAAATATTGTTACCACCTATGCTGAGCATGGTTCGGCTTTTGTGTTACCTTCAGCCTGTGCTAAAGCAGGAGTGCTCGCCATGACAAAATCACTGGCTTATGAATGGGCAGAATATAATATCAGGGTGAATGCAATTGCTCCCGGTCCATTTCCAACAAAGGGAGCTTGGGCAAGATTAGTTCCGGATTCTATGCTGGAAAAAATGATGATCAAGCAAAATCCATCAAAGCGTTTAGGTGATCATCAGGAATTAGCCAATTTGGCGGTATTCCTAATGTCTGATCTAGCTCCTTACATAACCGGTGAATCGGTAGTGATTGACGGCGGAGAAAGTTTAAAAGCCGGTCAATTTAATTTTGTCACCGATATGATGTCGCGCAAAAAACTGAAAATGGCGTTCAAGGCAATGAAGCCTAAAAAGTGATTAACCACCTATTAAGATAGACGCTATTATCACAGCACCAATTACAGCTAGATAAAAAATATCAGTTTGTACGTCGGGGCGTTGTAGGTGTAAATAATTCTTGTTGATATAGTGCTCAAATCCAAGCTTATAGTACTTATTGTAAATTCCAGTCTTCATAATATCTACCTCAATTTTCTCTTAATTCATTTTAGTTTGTATCAGAATCAGCTAGTTGCTTTTCTAGAGCAGTAATTCTGTTTTTCAGGCGATTTACTTCAATCTCTTGTTGAGTAATCCGTACGAACTCGCCATCAATATTGGTTTCGATCCAGAATTTCTCGCCTTTGTTGAACTTAATTTTTGTTACTAATTCATAGGTATTGTAATCATATAACTTCCAGATCCCATGTTCCAGTAGTGTGTTATCTGATTTGTAATAGTATCCTTGTTGTAAAATATCACCATCAACGCTGTACATAGTCATTGAATAGTGATCTCCTATCAGGTGAGTAACAATTTTCTGATTCTCAACTTGTTCAATTGCGTTCTGAGCTGTTGAGTTTGTAAATCCTGAAAAAAGGAATAGCACAAGGGTAAGTATTAATGTTTTCATAGCAATACCTCTCTAATTAGTTGCTATCCAATGTTACCAAATTGTTAACATAAAGTAAAGGAGATGTTAACACAAATTTAACACACTGTTAAGAAAACTGATTCAAGCGTGCCTCAATACGTTCAGTTTGTATTGCTAGTTGTAAAGCATCATAACTATTATAGGCCGTTTCTTTACCCATTTGAATAGATTTTAGAAATAAAAGAGCCGCTTTTTCGGCTGCAGTACTCGCATCAAACTCTTGTTTCTTAAAATATACCCGCTTCGATTCATTTGTTCTCCCAACCCTTACTATTTGATCTATCACATTGCATTCAAATACTTCATGTTTATTAGCAGCAAGACGTTGATGCCTATGTGAACCCGCCCCTGTGTAAATGTTAATAGTAGCTGTTGAACCGTTATCAAAACGGAGAAAAAGATGAATAGCAATTGGATATAAACCCGAGAGTTGAATCTCTTTTGCTTCTATATGGTGTATACCAGAATCGAGCCATTTCATGCATAAACCTACTTCATCCATCCAGTAACTTTTAAACGATGGTAAGAGGTTAACAATAGTGTTTCTTTCAACTTCTTTGTTGATGTGTAGGTAAGAAGGCCTCGGTAGTTTATCCATCATCCAACGCGTTGCAGGAGCGAGGGATGGCCACTGCGAAAATTGTACTTGGCAACCTGATTCTTTTGCAGAACGGTGTACCTTCTCGAGCAAGTGAATGTTA
Organism: Balneolaceae bacterium; assembly: GCA_965228545.1. Classification (GTDB taxonomy): domain Bacteria; phylum Bacteroidota; class Rhodothermia; order Balneolales; family Balneolaceae; genus HXMU1420-13. The sequence continues at coordinate 1,996,747 of OZ245822.1, read as the reverse complement.
GTTGGTTGTTTTGCTATAAAAAAGCAATGGAATCCTCTGCGTACACCAAGTAACAAACTGTCTAAGTTATGCGCACTTTCGTCTAGTATAAAACATGCATCAACAGTGTCTAAATCCTGAATTGAAGCACATATTTCTACTTCGCTAACAATATTATGAGGGCGTAAATGTTGCTCCCAGGCAACAGCTCGTGTTGCATCTCCAACAATTCCTACTTTCATTTTAATAGCCTTTATTTTAGGCTAAAATGCGAATGGAGACGCTATTTTCCAACAATCGGATTTAATCAGGCATTACAATAGCCAAGATCAAATAAATAATAGCAGGAGATCCGTAGCCTAAAATGGCACAGATAACGAAGATAATTCGAACAATCGTTGGATCCCATCCCAAATACTCAGCCAATCCACCACAAACCCCGGCGAGCATTTTGTCCTTTCTTGATTTTTTTAATTTTGCAGGCATAGTTTTTTGAATTTATGTCATAAATCAACGGCAGAATACGATGTGGAATTGAAATGGTTACAAAAAAAGCGAAATATTTTTTATTTCGCTTTTCACTTACAAAAAGACTGGGTTTCACTACTTTTCTAGCCTGAAAACTATTGGTATACTCATCTGAACATTTACTTTTTGACCACTTTGTAAACCGGGAGTAAACTTCGTGTTTTTAATCACACGTAGTGCTTCTTCATCGCAACCGCCACCGATACCTTTGATCACCTGAGGTTTTTGAACATTTCCGTCTTTGTCGACTACGAATTGCACAACAACTCGTCCTTCAATACCAGTTTTTCGAGCTTCTTCCGGATAGTTAATTTGCTTTAATAAGCTGCTAATTCCACCATTCGGTTCGGGCATTTGTTCCACTTTACTGAAGAATTCCGCCTCATTGTATTTGTTAGTCACCTTTTCAGCAGTTTTAGAGGTTATATAAATTGCTTTAGTTGTCCCGGAATTATCAACCCGTAATGAGCCGATGTTTTCGGTTAAAATTACATCGTTTAGGTTTTCAACTTCGGTAAGTGAACCATCGATATAAATCTTATACTCTTGTGATTGCACCTGTTCCAGATTTAAAAAAGGAGGGCTTTTGCTTTCCATCTCAGGAATATCAGATAGTGATGATGTTTCGGTACAAGCTGTTGCTATCGTTACTGTAAGAGCAATCAGGGCAATACTTGCTAAATTCAGAGCTTTTTGTGGTTTACTTGTAATCATAGACATATTTTGTATTCGCTTTTTTAGATTTGAACTTTCTTCGGTTAAAGCGATCTGGAGGTTGGGTTGGTGATCAGAAGACTGTGAAACACTGAAAATCAGCTTCGCATATTGTGTAGGCGAAGCATGAAATTCAGTGATAACCTCCTGATCACAGGATGTTTCGCGAAAGTCATTAATTTGAGTAATCAAATGGTTTACTAGAGGATTAAACCCAATTAAACTTCTGATAAAGCTTATCAAAATATTCAACTTATAATCTTTTCGGTGAATGTGAATCAGTTCATGAGCAACTATCATATTAAAGGTAGTATTATCGTCTTGAAGAAATTTCGGTACTACAATGATTGGAGTTTCCCAGCCGAATGTAAATGGTGTGCTAACATCAGCGGAACCGATCAAAATTTGGGAGTGATAACTCGAAGCTGATCTGAAGTTAGCGGAATTAAGTTGAGTGTGATTCGATAATAAATCTAGCTTCAGCTTTTGTCGAAACCTTCTAAGATTCACCAAATTTATCATTATCTGAATGATTCGATAACAAGACAGAATTATCACAAAAAAGGTAGTTAGCGCAACAAAGCTATAAAAATTGAATAAGGTGGCAGAAGAAGCATTCGAGGAATACGTGCTAAATGATAAGTCGGGTACAGGAACCGTTAGCACTGTGAAAACAGAGCTAGATTCAGTAATACTTCCAGCAAATAGGGTTGTTATTGGTGTAATAATCCAATTTAGAAATATAGCAGTAGGGAAAGAAATCAATAGTGCTACTCGGAGGTAATAATCAAAGAATGGTTGATTGGATTTTCGCTTCTGTACCAGATACAAAACGATACCTACTAGAATTGTCCACCATAAAAAAGGGATCCAAAATTGATGAAAGGCTTGCTCCCCAAAGTTTGATAAGGCAGAAAAATCAAAACCCATTATCTCTCCTCCATATTATCAATCAGTTTCTTTATCTCTGCCAATTCCTCTTTAGATACCTGTTCGTTTTGAACCAGTGTTTGAACCAGCGCCGCCGCAGAGCCATTAAACACTTTTTCAAGCGTGAGGTTTAATAATTTACTTTTCACTTTTTCCGGATCTTGTTTACGCGTCGCACTATATACATAGGCATTCCCTTCTTTTCGATACTTTAAAGCTCCTTTTTCAGTAAGGTTTTTCATTACCGTCATTATGGTGGTATAAGCAACTTGCCGTTTTTTAAGTATTCGGTTTCTTACATCATTTACTGTGGCTTCTTCTAATTCCCACACAATTTGAAGAACTTCAAGTTCGGTTTTGCCTAAGGGGATCGCTTTCATTTTTCTACTATTGTGTTAATACTAAGAACATAGTATTTAAAATAATCCTAGTTTGCAACCCCTTTTTTGGAACGCTTTTTTGACGGATGCTTTTTGATGGGGTATGAGTAACCGACCTTTTTTATCCCAAATTGATCAACACATTGAAAAACCAGAACTTGGAAATGCTGAAAAAGCTGTATTTATACTTCACGATCAGTTAAATCTTGATTGTTGGCCCGACTGGGTGATAGAAGAAAAACCGCTGCTGATTTTTATTGAGTCGAAAGCGAAAGGGAGTAGCTTACCCTATCATAAAAAGAAGTTAGTGTATGTACTAAGTAGTATGAGGCATTTTGCAATCGAATGTGCGGAAGCCGGATTTCCCGTGTACTATCATTCTACGGAAAAGTGGTATGGGGATGCATTAACAGAAATTTTGGAACAGCAGGATCATCTATCACTTTTCACGATGGAAGCATCTGAATGGGATACCAGGGAGCAACAACAAACGATTGTAAATGAGTTCGAAAGAAGAGTAGAGATCATTCCCAATAATTTCTTTCTGGCTGATGCCAATGAGTATAAAGACAAAATTTCCCCCGGCTATCGAATGGAGTATTTCTATCGAGATATGCGACGAATGACCGGCTATTTAATGGATGGGACTGAGCCCGAGGGTGGTGAATGGAATTACGATGAAGAAAATCGGAAGAAACTCCCAAGAAAAATCAACATTCCAAGTATTGCAACTACTGAAACCGACGAAATAACAGAGGAAGTTATAGAGTTGATTGAGGAGAACTACGGCGATCATTTTGGTGAAATAGATGGTTTTGATCTTGCTGTAACTCGTAGACAAGCTCTTTACAGGCTCAATGAATTCATTGATGAACGATTGGATGAATTTGGTCCATATGAAGACGCTATGGCCACAGGTAAAGATGTTATTTTCCATTCTCAATTATCCATCTATTTGAATAATGGGCTGCTTCATCCCAAAGAAGTATGCGATAAAGCACAAGAAGCCTACGACGCTGGTAATGCAAGATTAAATTCAGTAGAGGGTTTTATACGACAAATTATTGGTTGGCGTGAATTTGTTCGCGTGTATTATGAGGCAATGATGCCGGATGTAAGAGATACGAATTACTTCGGCTTCGATAAAGCGTTGCCCGATTTATATTGGTCTGGGGAAACCAAAATGCACTGCATGAGCGAATGTGTACGTCCGGTTATAAAAGATGGTTATTCTCATCATATTCCAAGATTGATGGTGCTAAGTAACTTCTCTAATCTAACACATACCGATCCTAGAAAGCTTAATGAGTGGTTCTGGTTTGGATATTTAGATGCCTACGAATGGGTGGTGCTGCCAAACGTGTTGGGCATGAGTACCTTTGCGGATGGAGGAGTTCTAGCTTCAAAACCGTATGTAGCAGGAGGGAATTACATCAACAAAATGAGCGATTACTGCAAAAGTTGCTCCTACTCGATCAAAGAAAAAACGGGGGATACTGCCTGTCCATTTAATTATTTATACTGGAATTTCATTGATCAGAAGCGAGAAACATTCCTGGAAAATGGCAGGGCGAACTTTATGGTAAATATGTTCGATAAAAAAGATGATGAAGAGAAAAAAGCCATTCGCGAATCAAGTGAAAAGTTCATCAACAACTTGAAACGATATCAAGAGGATTAAGAATTAAATTTCTCACTCCTCAAACCTCACTCCTCAAATCCTACTAACATCTATATGTTATAGAGCAATTCATTCGATGAAAATACATTCTTAGCAGAACCTAACCACTCTGCTATGAAAACAAAACATCTCTTTTTTCTAGTTTCTCTATTTGCAACTTCAGCAATAGCACAGCCCTTCAATTTCGATATCAGCTTTGCAATGGGTACTCCTCAAGGTGCTTTTCAGCAATCTCTTGAACGTGATTCTTACGGAGTTGACTTTGCTTTTACCTATCAAATTGGGCGTAATATTCCCATCCACATTGGTGCAGGAATGATGTATCAAAACTATGGCTGGCGCGAGCGCGAAACTCAATTTATCGATGGCGTACCTGAGGTAGATGTTAATGTGCGTACAACCAATAATATGATTACTCCTCAGCTAATTATGCGAATTGAACCGAATATGGGTGGTTTTTCACCATTCATTGAGGGTTCCGTTGGGTTTAATTACTTATACACACAATCTTCCGTCACTGATTTGTACGAAGATGAAGAGATTGCAAGCACTGTGAATTACGATTATTTCACCTCAAATTCAGGGATTGGCGCAGGGGCTAAATTCCGACTGTGGGAAGGCTTTAATGATGATGGTGACTTTATTGGGCTTCATCTTATTCTAAAAACCAAATACATGTTAGGTGGTGAAGCGCTTTATCTGAAAGAGGGAGATTTAATCCCCAATGGTAATAATTTGGATTATATCGTTAGTCAATCACGAACAGATCTAACAACTTATAATATAGGCTTCGTTTTTAATTTTTAGGAATTAGTGTTTTATGATTTAGGTTTGCTATGAGAAAGCCAATAACTCATACATGCAAAACATCAATTCGTACCGCAAATTTGAACGAAACAATAACGAAGTTAAAGAAAATGGAGAATATGTATTGTATTGGATGCAGATCAATCGGCGCTTCCAGTACAATTACGCATTGGAATATGCAGTAGCATGGGCAAATAAACTAGATAAGCCGCTTCTCATCTACGAAGGCTTAAATATTGATTATCCTTGGGCGAGTGATCGCATTCATACTTTTATGATGGAGGGTATGAAAGAAAACCTTGAATTTGCACAAGATCATAATTTAAACTATTTCAGCTATGTTGAACCGAAAAGTGAAGCCGGTAAAGGATTATTCTATAAGCTCGCAGAAAAAGCTTGTTGTGTTATCTCAGATGAATATCCCGTATTCATCATTCGTAAACATAATGAACGGGTAGCAGGTCGGATCAAGGTTCCTTACACCACGATCGATTCGAATGGAATAATTCCTCTTGGGGTAACGAATAAAGATCCATATTCGGCCTATTTATTTCGGAAAGTGATGCAAAAGCATTTTATCGATGCTTTTTCAAATCCTCCGAAAAAAGATCCTATCAAAGATCTAAAAAATAATTCCAGAGTAGAATTGCCGGATGGATTTGTAGATGAATATCCTTCGGCAACGAATCAATTTGAGGATATCCGGAAAACCGTTGCGGAGCTTGAAATCGACCATAGTGTGCCCGCTGTTGATGTTTCAGGTACCCGGCAAGCTGCCCTTGGAAAACTTGGGCATTTTGTGGCTCATAGCTTGTTCAATTATGATGAGAAGAGAAATCATCCAGATGAAAAGAAAACAAGCGGGCTAAGTCCGTGGCTGCACTTCGGAAAAATCAGCGAGTATGAAATTGTTGATACTGTACTAAAACATCAACCGGAAGGCTGGACGCTCGACGATATAACACCCAACGGTGGAAAGAATTCGGGTTTTTTTAATGGCGATCCCAACATTGAAGGATTTCTAGATGAGGTGATTACGTGGCGTGAAGTTGGATTTCATTTTGCCCATCATCGCCCGGATTATGATGAGTTTGAGAGCTTACCTGATTGGGTGCAAAAAACGATGAATGAACATCGTGATGATAAACGTGAGCATGTATACTCGCTGGAAGAGTTTGAACAATCCAAAACGCATGATGAATTGTGGAACGCTGCGCAAACTCAACTTCGAGAGGAAGGAATTATCCATAATTATCTAAGAATGCTTTGGGGCAAAAAAGTGATTGAGTGGACGCCGGATTATCGCACGGCATTGGATTACCTGATCGAGCTAAATAATAAGTATGCACTGGACGGTAGAGACCCAAATTCGTACTCGGGAATATTTTGGTGCCTAGGACGCTTCGATCGTGCCTGGCAAGAACGGGATGTGTTCGGTAAACTGCGCTACATGACCAGCGACAGTACCCGAAAAAAAGTGAAGTTGAGTAATTATCTAGCAACCTACGGAAATCAGAAAAAGTTGCTATAGTGATTTCATGTTTGGTTTTAGTGCAAAGGCTCTTACATTCACATTAATTGTACATGTTTCACTAATTCCACTCCATGGATTTGTTTCAGGATCCTAAATCCACCTCTTCAAATCAAGTAAACGAAACAGCCTCATCAACTAATTTTGATGAACCTCTTGCAACACGAATGCGCCCGCAATCGCTGGCTGAATTTGCCGGACAGGAACATTTGGTTGGGGAAGGGAAAATGCTTCGCCGAATGATTGAAAGCGGAGTAATAGGATCGCTCATTTTTTTTGGCCCACCAAGTTCAGGGAAAACCACGCTTGCGCATGTAATTTCACGAGAAATTAAAGCTTCATTCGCTGTAATTAATGCTGTGTTGGATGGAATTAAAGAACTTCGTTCGGTGGTAGAAAAAGCCGAAAAGCTTAGAAAGCTTAATGGTCGGAGAACGATCTTGTTTGTTGATGAAATCCATCGCTGGAATAAAGCACAACAAGATGCATTACTCCCTCATCTTGAGTCGGGTATCATCACTTTGGTAGGTGCAACTACAGAAAATCCGTTCTATTCGCTGGTTAATCCGTTGTTATCTCGATGTCAGTTATTCGAGCTTCATCCCCTTACTATAAAAGATGTACGATCGATGCTGGAACGAGCAATTTCTGATGAAGAACGGGGTATTGGTACACAAAATATACATATTGAAGAGGACGCCATTCAACACTTTGCAGAATATGCAGGTGGTGATATTCGAAATGCGCTTAATGCACTCGAAGTGGCGGTTTTATCCAGTAAACAGAATCAGGAAGGTGTAATTGAAATTACGCTGGATATTGCCAAAGAGAGCATACAACGTAGAAATGTTCGCTACGATCGTACCGGCGATGAGCATTATCATTATATCTCGGCTTTTATAAAATCGGTACGGGGTTCCGATCCGGATGGTGCTTTATATTGGATGACGGCCATGCTGGAAGGTGGAGAAGACCCAAATTTTTTATTTCGGCGTTTATTTATTCTGGCATCAGAAGATGTTGGTTTGGCTGAACCAAATGCGATAACGGTGGTGCAATCGTGCCACGAAGCTTTTATGAAATGCGGAATGCCTGAAGGTATGTATTTTCTGTCTCATGCTTGTTTGTACCTGAGTATTTGCCCAAAAAGTAATAGCGCCGGAGCTATATTTAAGGCCGTTTCTGAAATTCGTACTAAAGGGGTGAAAGACATTCCTGTTTATTTGAAAGATCGTACGGCAAACCGACTTACATCAAAATACATGGATGTTGAAAATGCATCAGAAGATTATAAATATCCGCACGCTCATTCACGAAATTGGGTAGATCAAAGATATTTACCGGAGCCACTTTTTGACAAGAGGTTCTACGAGCCAGGTAAAGAGGGTAGAGAAGGATTGTTGATTCGGCGATTGAATGAGATTAAGGATGCGCACAGGAATAAGTGAGTTAATTAATGAGTTATGACCATCCCTTTTTTTAACTCTGTACCGCGTTTAGTTTCAAATTGAATTGGGAATCCTACGGTTGTGGTCCAACTAGTAGCTCGAATAGTATTAAAGTGTAAGTGAGGGTCGCTACTAAATCCAGTATTGCCGGCAAGGCCAATTGGTTGAAGTGATTGTACAGTGTCACCTACTTCAACTAAAGAGCCTTTATACATGATATGCGCATATTGGCTCATAGTCCCGTCGGCATGAATAAGTGTGATATAGTTCGCAAAATCGCGATACTTTTTATTTCTGCCACCAACGTTATAATCTTCAATTACACCTACAACAATCCCATCGCGTGCAGCGGTAATAGTGTCACCTTCCTCCATTCTAAAGTCGATGGCATATTTTGAATAATCTGTGTTGTGTGAATAACTGCCGTAATAGGCTTGCATCACTTTATAACTTTTTCCCTTAGGAAAAGGCCATGTGTACCTATAAGAGGTATCGGGTTCCGAGTTGAAATGATCACCAAGAGAAATGGAAAACTTTAGATCATAAATCAAACTGCTGTCATATTCTGACTTGCTGAATGTTAACGTTGTATCAGAAAATGCAGGGAGTATAAATCGAAAATCAACCGAACTTTCGGTTTCACTTGAATTGGATCTAACACGAAGTGGAGCAGCGGTAGGATTATCAAGAAACACAGAATGTGCAATGGAATCGGTGGTGATCTCTTTGGTGATGCTGAACTGTTGATAGCGTTCTTTGGGTAAATCACATCTTGAAGAAAAAAAGAAAATTAGAAAAGAAATTATTAGTGATCGCATTTGAATAGCTAGATTTAAAAAAAGAAGAAAAGAAAACAGGCGAAGTAGATCAATACTTCGCCTGTTGTTGTTGGAGTCACTAATACATTTAAAGAGACCGACCTAACCAACCGGTCTGCAATAAGTATTAGGCGGAATAAACACTAACTTAATCGCCTTAAATATATTGATAATCTAATTTGTACTAAAATAATTAGGTTAAATTATTGTTAAGCTTAAATTATATCGTATTAATTGGAAAAGCGCTTTTATTAACGGTGTTAACTAAAAAAGAAAAGAATTCCCGAATTAATAAAAATGGAATAGTGTTAATTTTGAGCATCAAAAATTTAAAATTACCATGGATTTAAAAATTATCAGCTCAACCGATCGGCCAAATTCTATGTCGCTTGCGGTATCAAATTATGTAGCAGGTTTGTATCAAAAAGAAGGAATCAATGCCGATGTAGTTTCTTTGGAAAATTTTCCAACAGCTGATGTAGAGGGTGGGAAGTATGGCAAAAGTATACCATCCATAGAAAAGTTTAGATCACCAATACTTGAAGCTGATGCCATCGTTTGGGTGATCCCAGAATACAACGGTAGCTTCCCCGGAATCCTAAAGCTATTTATCGATTATTTACCCTTTCCAGAAGCATTCGTAAAAACACCAATGGCTTTTATTGGTGTTGCAGCAGGTGCTTTTGGTGGGCTTCGTGCCGTAGAGCAATTTCAAATGGTAGCGAATTATAGAAACGCCCAGCTTTATCCTGAACGGGTATTTATACAACGCGTTAATTCAGTATTCGATCCCGAGAAAGGAATAAATATCCCACTTCAACAAGAGTTACTGGAATCTAAAGTATCTGGATTTATTGAATTCGTGAAAAACTTAAAACAGCCTGTATCCTAAGCTGTTTTAAGTAAATAACCAACCCCGTGTAGCGTAATTAGATATCGCGGATCGTCGGGTTGAACTTCAATTTTAGCACGTAATTTCGAGATATGAACATCTACGGTACGTGTATTTGTGCTAAATTCGTATCGCCAAACTTTTTCAAGAAGTTCATCGCGGGAAACGGGTTCACCGCCTGCGGATAATAAGTAGCGGATTAATTCAACTTCACGGGCAGTAAGTTCATTTACCGTTCCGTCAGGTAGAGTAACTTCCGATTCTAATAAATCGATAACGATATCGCCTAATTTAAGTACTTCTACTTGGCTCGAGCTAGAATAGGCGCTTGCACGACGAAGCCGAGCCTGAATTCGAGCGAGTAATTCTTTTACACCAAAGGGTTTGGTTAGGTAATCATCGGCTCCAAGATTTAAGCCTTTAACTTTATCTATTTCCTGATCTTTGGCCGTGAGCATGATAATCGGGAATGTATACTTTAAATCGCGCACTTCTTTGCAAATATCATATCCGCTTTTGCCCGGTAACATTATGTCCAGAATCATTAAGTCGGGCGAGTGTTCTTTAACAAGTTCAACGGCTTGTTCGCCATCTTCACTTACAATTACATCATATCCTTCACTTTCGAGGGTGTCGCGAAGTGTGAAAATTAAGCTAGGTTCGTCTTCTACGACCAATATTTTTAGCGTCTTATTAGGCATATTCTTTTGTGTCAGGTGCGTTTGCTGATGCAGTGTTGTTTTCCGGCTTGGATGTTAACGAATGTTCTTCTTTCACCAAAATTGGAAATTTCAACGAAAAGGTAGTTCCAATACCAACTTCGCTCTGTACTTCGATTTTTCCGTTATTCAATTGAATTAAATTTTTAACAATACTAAGGCCAAGTCCATGACCTTTAGTTTTAGCCACTAAAGTGTCTTCAACCCGATAGAATTTTTTAAAGATATTTCTGATGTGTTTTCTCGGAATACCAATTCCGGTATCAGAAACATTAATGATCACTTCTTTAGCAGTAGAGCTGGTTGTATACAAGATGTTCTTATTTTCCTGGCTGTATTTTATCGCGTTTTCGGTGAGGTTGCTTATCACATTTTCAAAGTGATCGGGATCAAGCATAACTAATGCCGGTTGGGCAGTAAGTTTCAATCCCACATTAAAACCTTTCCCTTCGATGAAGGCTCTGTTTTCAGCAACAAATGCTTTCAATGATTCATTGACATTTACGGGAGTAGCCTGAATGAGTGTTTGACCAGAGTCTGTTTTTGCTACATCTAACAATTTTTCAATCATTTTTCGTAAGCGGATAGCCTCACTGTAAATGTGATCGCCGTATTGTTTCAATCGAGCGGTGTCTTTTACTCTACCGTCAGAAATATTTTCACCTGCAGCTTGCATTACTGCAAGTGGGGTTTTTAACTCATGGGTTACATTTGCAAGAAAACCTGCTTGCCGCAAAGCCAAAGCTCGTTCGCGCTGTGCAGTGTAAAACATAAATAGCAAAGCACCTACCAAAAAAAGCACTGCAAATCCTAACACAACCAGATTTTTAATCAGTGTTTCGTTGTAGGCGTTAGCCAAGGGGTTATCTAAAAAAGCAACTTTGATATTCCAATTTTCAAACATGCTAGTGCCAAAGCGCTGTCGCTTATCCACTATTTCAAAATTATAAGGAACCGATGGATCGTTAGTGGCAAGCACAACATCATTTGCCCAATCGTGCAGCCAAAGAACGGTTCCACCTGCAGAATCAGGATTGAAGTACTTCATCATCAATGGTTGAATCATATCATCAACAATGTAGTCTTTATCCAATGTGGTAGTAAGGTACCCAATCACACGATTCTCTTTAAGGTTGATAAAACCAATGTTCATGGTTCGGTGCGCATCGAACTCAATATTATTGTTCCAACGATAATTAAAACTGTTTAGCTCAATACGAGCTTTAGTTCGTGCAAGGCCTACGCCATCACATAATATAGCAGGGTATGATCCGGTACGTTCAAGCTGATTTTCTGTGTAACTGTAAGCATAAATTTCTGAATCATCAGCGCAAGGATCAATATCTGCTGGTGTGTAGTAGATACCTGTAAAAAGCGGGCTGGCAGCGGCGGCTTCAATTTTTTCCTGAATCTGAGGAGGAAACTGCCCCGATTGCGAAATCGAATATTCAACCGGTTCAAGTTCTATTTTATTAAGCCCTGAAAAAGGAGAGTAGATTTCGCGACGTACATCCTGAATGATATCTTCAACCAGTGCAATTTGGCGTTCTTCAACACCTAGTGTCATTTTATCGCGAATGTCGTAGAGCGAGTATACATTCATTCCGGTAAGTGCAATTACTGCAGCAACTCCTAAGCCGAGAAGTAAATATCGGATCGCTTTATTGCGAAGTACTTTATTGAGTGAGTTCATGATATAAATTTATCACAAACGCAGATTGATTCAATGCAGAAGTGGTAAAAAAACGTGAATCAACCGATTAGAATTATTTGAAATTGCGTTCTAAAGATTCTTTGATATCGTTAAACTCGATCGGTTTAACAAGATAATCTATGTAATTGGTTTCTTTAGCCCGCTGTACATGGTAGGGATCTGAGTTTCCGGTAATGTAGATTACAGGAACATCAGAAAAAGTGCGGATTTCTTTCATTGCATCAATTCCATCCATTTCACCTTCTAGCGAAATATCCATCAGTATTAAATCCGGATTGATTCGTCGTGCTACTTCGATTGCAGTTTTGCCGTATACAAGCTCACCTTCTGCGTCATAGCCTAATTTCTCGAGATAACTTTCGTACAGTAGATTAAGGATTAGGTCATCCTCAACGATCATTACTGTTTTTCTTTTATTATTGTCCATGAATTACAATTACTAAGACGTTTTTACCCCTTCTTGCAGATGAATGAATGTTAAATATTACACATTTTTGAGAGCCTTTAAAAATAGCTTTTAAAAAAAACAATTTTGTTGGCTTAAGTTTCATTATCGGCAGATTTACCAGCGATATAATGATAATTCATATCCAATATTTAAATCAGCAGATTCATTTTATCTGAAACCAAGAGATAGTACCTTATAAGAGTTCATTAAACATTGATCTTATAGGTTGGTTTAGCTCACCTATGGTAGATTGTTAACATTTATGATAAACGAAAAAGCTCTCAAAAGAACAAAACAGCGTATCCTTAATTCGGTTGCTTCAAAATTTTCTAACTGGGAAGTCTCCGATCTAACCATCTTTTACACTCGGGTTCAGGATCACTTAGAAAAGCTGTTACGGGAACTTCATTATTTATATAACGATCAGCCGGATTGGTATTTTTACGCAGAAAAAATGGTGTTGGAAGCCGGAAAGAGCTGGAAAAAGCGACCAAAGTATCTCCAAAAGGTTGATGCCGAACGAGAGGCAAATCCTTCGTGGTTCGCTTCTCACGAGATGATGGGGGCCGTTTGCTACGTTGATTTATTTGCGGGGGATCTGAACGGTGTGGAAGAAAAATTGCCCTATTTTAAAGAATTGGGCATCACGTATTTACATCTGATGCCACTTTTTGATCGCCCTCATCCCGAAAGCGATGGTGGCTATGCGGTGAGTAGTTATCGTAAAATAGAGCCTTCGCTTGGCACCATGGCTGGGTTAAAAAAACTGACGAAGAAGTTTCGAAAAGAAGGTATAAGCCTGGTTGTTGATTTCATCAATAATCATACTTCGGATGAACATGAATGGGCGATGAAGGCCAAAAATGGAGATCCATTTTATAAAGATTTCTATTTCTTCTTTCCTGATCAGAGTGAGCCAAATCAGTACGAAGTGAATCTGAGAGAGATTTTTCCCGAAATTCGCCGCGGAAATTTCCATCAAAATGAAGAAACCGGTGAATGGGTGTGGAGTACCTTTCACAACTTTCAATGGGATTTAAATTACCGAAACCCTGAAGTGTTGATTGCGATAGCCAAAGAGATGTTGTTTTTGGCAAATCAAGGAATTGATGTTCTCCGGCTTGATGCTGTGCCTTTCACTTGGAAACAAAAAGGCACTAACTGCGAAAATCTACCACAGGCTCATGCGTTAATCCGAGCTTTAAATGCAGCTGCCAGAATGGGTGCTCCGGCACTAACTTTTAAATCTGAAGCCATTGTGCATCCCGATGATGTAGCAAAATATGTACATCAGGATGAATGTCAGCTTTCGTACAACCCAACGATAATGGCACTTATTTGGGAAAGTATGGCAACTCGAAAAGTTAACCTGTTGAAGAAATCCATAGAAAACAGATTTTACATCCCAAATGATTGTGCGTGGATTAATTATGTACGAAGTCACGACGATATTGGCTGGACATTCTCTGACGATGACGCCCAATCGATTGGTATTTTCCCCGATGGGCATCGTTTTTTTCTAAACCATTTTTATGCAAAGGATTTTTCCGGTTCATTCGCCAAAGGAGAGCCTTTTCAATACAATCCCAAAAATGGCGATTTGCGAGTTTGTGGTACAACTGCATCGCTGGCCGGACTTGAGCAGGCGTTGGAATGGAATGATGAAGGTAGAACTTCAGATGCTATCAACCGAATCATTGCTTTGTATTCGATGGCACTTACCATTGGTGGTATACCACTTTTGTATCTGGGTGATGAAATCGGATTAACAAATGATTACTCCTATCAACATAATCCGGCACAAAAAGAAGATTCGCGGTGGGTCCATCGTGTTGCGATGGATTGGGATAAAGTGAGCGTTGCTCAAAAAGGACAGGGTATAGAAGGAACTATCTTTCAAGCATTGAAACACCGCATTCATCTAAGAAAGCAACATTCTGCCTTTGGAAATAACAGTATTGAACTAGTAGAAACGCATAATGAGCATGTGCTTGGTTTCTCAAAAAAAGACGAAAACGAACAGATTATTGTGATACAAAATTTTAGCGAAAAAAAGCAAGAGATACGATGCTGGTTACGCTCGGGAAATGACGTGTTAACTAATAATACCGTTGATTTGAATGGTGTTGTTGAACTATCGGGCTATCAAGGGTTGTGGGTTAAGTTAGATGCGTAATAGTTTTGTTTTGGTGTTGGTGATGCTCATCGGCACAAGCTTGGGAAATGCACAAGGAATTGTTAATACCGAACGGATGCTTACAAACGCCGGTGATTCATTGACGCTATCGTTAGAGATTGCAGGCGATTTGAGTTTGGGAAATGTGAGTTTATTACAGGTAGATACTCAGCTTTCTTCAGGCATTCGAAAAGGGAATCATTTATATCGCGCTCTTTTCGGGTACGATTTTTTACGAAGTGATGGCAGTACACTTTCTGCAGATTTGTTTCATCAGTTCCGCTACAATTATTTTGTAAACAGGCATTCGTTGTACGGCTTTTATCAGATACAAAATGCAAAGGCACTAAAGCTTAAAAACAGGCAGCTTGCCGGTGGCGGTTTTCGATTTAATTTGTATCAAAAAAAGAAAGAATATGTAGATGTTGCCCTTGGCGGGTTTTATGAATCAGAGATTTACAACGATCCAAATGCGAGCAACAACCGTACTGCTGTTCAACAATTTCGAGTGAATGTAAATGTTTTCAATCGATTAATGTTAACCCAACGCACACAGTTTTTAACTACGCTTTATTATCAGGTTTCGGCAGAAAACACTAAGGATGCGCGCCTGTTTCTGGAATCAACCATTCGATATACTCTCGGAAAAAGTGCGTTTTTTGTAATGTATCGCGATCGTTATCACAGCACGCCGTATATAGCCGGCATCGAAAAAGCGGATCAAAAAATTCTCTTCGGCTTTTCTTTCGATTTATGACGGTGCTAAATAGTACGTTCATCGTGTGAAAGGCTGTATTGATCGAATAAGTTTTTTGCAGATTTTTAGTCTCCTTTTCTTTGAGGCGCACCTTTAATCAAAGAAAAATGCCATGAAACGCATACTCTACATTCTAGTTCTAGTTATTATTTATCTGCTGCAAACCGGATGCTTTCTAAAATCTGTACATCCATTAGTGGAAGAGG
The DNA here is from genome assembly GCA_965228545.1 of Balneolaceae bacterium. Taxonomy (GTDB): domain Bacteria; phylum Bacteroidota; class Rhodothermia; order Balneolales; family Balneolaceae; genus HXMU1420-13. The sequence continues at coordinate 1,981,019 of OZ245822.1, read as the reverse complement.
AAGATGCCATTTACTATGAAGGACTTGAAGGGATTTGGGAAACGGACGACCAGCGTTGGACCTTCATCAATGATATTTCCAATTTTCCTGATCTTGAGTCTTATTTTCTCGATGGTGATATGGGTTTTGAAGCCGACGAAGATGAAGGATTAGGAATGGGGAACCTATATTTAATTTTATTTGAGAATTTACAGGAACTGTCGGCCGATACGGCTTTATTTGTAGGTGCAGTTACCGAGTTAAACGAGGCTTATTTTCTCGATTTATATGTGCTTGCAAAATCAATTTCGGAGTTGGAGAAAAGTGAGTCAACCTTTGTAGAGTCGCATTTCTTTCCGGTTCATACATTTTCGAAAATTGCGGTTGAAGATGATGAGCTGTCCATAAGCATGTTTAAATCTTCTTTTATTCGAGATTTGATCAGTGCAAATCGTGTAAGAATTAAACATGAGAAAACTGACGATACCATTTTAATTACCGCTTCAACCAACGAATTGCGAAAATTTGTTGAAAAGTATGCCCATGAAGAGGAAGCGTTCGAAGGTGCTACTGAGTTAAGCTTTAAAGGATTCAGCCATGACTGATAAAACAAAAACGATGTTAAATCACCTGATACAGCATGTTCTGTTTTGGGTGATTTCTTTCTCCGTTTTATTACGAGTAATGGATCAGGATGGAGAAACGACCTTGCTTGATGTGATTTATACGGGCTTATTCCATGTACATTTGGCGTGTTTTGTATACACTTTGTTATTTCTACTGATCCCTCGACATCTAAATAAATCGCAGTTTATTGCCTTTGCAATTACATCGGTGGGACTATTTGGCTTTGGATATTTCCTGTATCAATTTACGTTTAATTCAATCGCCGATTGGCTTTTCCCTGACTTTTACTTTGTAGCAGTTTATGAGCCCATCGAATCGCTGAGTATTCTGCTCATATATTATGTTATAACCACCTTGTTGTTTCTTTCAAGATCGTGGTTTGAGGCATTGGAGTTAAAAAAAGAAGTAGCAGAATTACGCGAGCTAAATTCAAATAACGAATTAAAGGCGCTTAGAGCTCAAATTAGTCCGCATTTTTTATTTAACAGCCTAAATACCATTTATGGACTCAGCATCAAAAAAGCTCCCGAAACACCCGAACGTATTCTCTCGCTTTCACAAATATTGAGGTATAATCTAGAGCAATCTAACGATGAACTAGCTCCAATAAGAGATGAGATCAGCTATTTAAAAGATTACATCGAGCTACAAAAAGCCCGTTTAGATTATCCGGAGCAGTTGAGAATGGTAATTCTGGGAGATATTTCAGATCAAAAAGTACCCTCACTGATATTTATCGAGCTACTCGAAAATGCTTTGAAGCATGGCAATATTCAACAGGAAGGTGCATTTGTGAATTTGAAATTAACACTCAATAGCGGTTTAATAGAAATGATTTGTTCGAATAGCATTGAAAAACAGGCTAGAAAATCGTCGGTTTCTACCGGTGTAGGTTTAGAGAATATCCGTAAACGATTGCAGTTGCAATACCCAGAAAACCATGATTTGGAGATTTCTCAAAATGAGTATGAGTTTGTGGTTTCGATGAGGTTACGCGATGTCTGAGTTACACTGTTTAATCGTAGACGACGAGCCAATTGCTCGTGAAATACTTCGGCAGTTTGTTGATGATACTCCGGGGTTAACCTCTGTTGGCGAATGCACGAATGCACTTGAATTAATGGAAACCTTAAAGAAAAAAAGAGTAGATCTGATTTTTCTGGATATCAATATGCCCAAATTATCAGGAATCGATTTTCTTAGAACCCAAAACGTTCAACCCAATGTAATTTTGACAACTGCCTATCCGGAATACGCACTGGAAGGCTTTGAATTGAATGTAGTTGATTACTTGCTCAAGCCCATTGGATTTCCAAGATTTTTACAAGCCGTAGAAAAAGTGAGGCAAGCGGCCGATCAAAAGGAAATAAGTTTCACTGTAAAAACGGATGGCAAGAGTTATCGGATGGAGTGTTCTTCCATACGATTTGTAGAATCAAAAGCGGATTACTTGCAGTTTCATCTTTCTGATCAGAAAATAATGGTGTATATGACGATGAAGAAATTGATGGAATTATCTCAAGGCCGGATAGTTCGTGTCCATAAATCGTTTGCCGTAAATATTTCGTCCATTGATTTTGTTGAAGGGAATATGATTCAAATTAATGATTCTAAAATTCCGATTGGGGCAAGTTATAGGGAAGAGTTTCTGGAAAAATGGGGGAGGAGTTGAACAATCGAACAGTTGAACTTCGGACTTTGAACAATCGAACTTTGAATGTTTGCGAGAAAGTGTATGACTCAGAAAAGAATGATGCGGTGGATAACAGTTGGTTTTTTAAGCAATTGATTTATTTGGGGTTATGATACCCGAGAGTGAACTTGCCACTTGCTTATGATTTTGGTAAAGCCACGATCATAAGCAAGCAAAGGCTTCAGTCTTAGTGTTTGATGCTATGTGAGCTAGAGCGTATGTCATCCCGCAGCGAAAGCCGGGATCTTAGACTTGATAAACGGTTCACTAATTAGATCTACAATCTGGGCTAGATTGCCTTCGGAAATCAATTAACCGGGAGTAAAGTCCCTACTTGTATATGATTTTGGTAAAGCCACAATCATAAGCAAGCAAAGACTTTAGCCTTGGCAAATTGTATTTCCCTGATTTCGTGCTTCAGTGGCTAGAAATTATAAATCAAAAATTAACCACTAAACCTATCGATGGTAAAACAGAGGCTTCGTTTTCGAGGTTAACCTGAACCAATCGTCGCGGTTCTTCGATTTCGCCGGCTTCATTACGTGCAAGACCAAATTGGGGTTCTTCCGGATTTTTCTGAGCCAAAGCGTTCTGAACTTCTAAGAATACATCAAGGCTCCAGCGCTGGAAGCTCCATTTTTTATCGATTCGAATATCCATCTGATTAAACGCCGACAGTTCTTCCTCTCCAATTCGAGTGAAATCACGAATAATAGCAGGATAATTTTGCAAAGTGGCCGTTCGGTTAACCGGTGCATATGGGGATGCACCGAGATACCGATAGCGAGCACTTACTTCCCAGTTATTGTCAAATTTATATCCACCCAAAAGTGAGATTAACAAGTTATTATCCCAAACCGATGGCCTAAATTGTGAACTAAATCCGTTATTGAATTCACTTTTATACAACGTAAAGGCAGCAATTGCGTACCAATTTCCGGTAAATTTTTGTTGGAATAATAGTTCTGCTCCATAGGTTCTGCCATCGCCAATACTTTGGATGGGTTCGCTCCCCAACACTTCAAATCCGCCTCCCTTATTGGCCAGAGATACAGAATCGCGTGAGGAAACCGGGTAATTACCGTAATCTTTATAAAACCCTTCGAGGGTGATTCTCGAACGATCATTAACTAAGTATTCGATTCCGAGAACAGCATGATCAGTACGAATATACTCTGCGTCCCGATTGATGAAATTCCCGTTATTATTCTCAAAGCCTAAAATGGTGTATGGTGGAATCTTAAAATAGCGGCCAAACGAAGAGTTTAGCGTCCATGTTCCATCGGGCGTTAATTTAAACGACTTAGAAATACGCGGACTAAATGTTCGCCAGAGTTCATTGCCTGAATCTGTAAATGTGTTTCCATCAAATCGGACTCCAAACGAAAAGGTGGTACGATCGCTAAAGCTTCTCGATGATTGTGCAAACAGTCCATATCGGTAAAAGTTGATATCGGAGCTGAAGGTTGAAGTGTTTACAACATCTGTAGTTTCATTTGAATACAGCGCGTTTTGAACAGAGCCTCCATAGTTGGTAATCCAATCACCCATAAATTTGGTGACATTGGCTCTCAGTTTTATTTCTTGCTCAACAGCATCGTTTCTGAAATAGAGACCTTCTTTGGCAACATTGTCTTCGAATTGCGAAAATTCATTTTCCAGCCTGTTTGTGCTTAGTGTTAATCGCAGACTACCTGAGCGATCTTTAAACCTGCGATTCCAAGTGGCTCCGATGGTATTGGTTTGCTGCTGAATAACAGGAACTTGCTCCTGAATGGCTTTTTGCTCAGCATCAAATTCTTCAAGCTCATTAATTGCAAAATTATCGATGGAGCCCACACCGGTTACCAACAGGCTATTGTATTCATCAAATTGATGATTCACTTTATATTGATAATCCCAATAATCAGGAAGAAAAGGCAGTCCAATTGCTTCAAATAATAGCTGTAAGTAAGACCGCCGCACAGAAGCAATAAAGGTAGTATTCGCCTCGGATGCATCTCCCTTAAATAGCGGACCTTCTACCGTAAGTGCAGATTCACTCGAACCTAATCGAAAGTTTCCGGTCAATTCGCGCGCATTTCCGTTACGTTGATCGAATTGAAGTACACCGGATAATACATTATCGTATTGGGCGTCAAAAGAAGAGGCAGAAAGTGTGACACCTTCAAAAAAAGATACATTAAGCAACCCAACCGGACCACCTGCGCTCCCTTGTGTAGCAAAGTGATTGATGTTTGGGATTTCAATTCCATCCAGATAATACACGTTCTCGTTTGGCGCGCCACCACGGATGATGACATCATTACGAAAACCGCCTACTGTTCCGCCCACTCCGGGCAACGATTGTACAACTTTAGCAATATCGTTATTTCCACCAGGGTAAGACGCTACTTCTTCCTGGCTGAATTTTTGAATAGATAACGGAGTAGTTTGCAGTTTTTCGAAGGGATTGGGTGTAACAACTACTTCGCCAAGTTGTTGGGCATCTTCCTCTAAAGAAACATTTAAATCTGGATTACCCTCAGAGCGAATCACTACATTAAATTTGGTAACAGGCGTATATCCAACAAAAGAATAAACAATGTTGTACGATTTTGTAGGTATTCTTGTGATAGTATATCGGCCATTTTCGTCGGTTGCATCGCCAATAGAAGTGCCTTCCAAAATAACAGTGGCACCAATAAGTGGTTCTCCGGTTTTTGCATCGGTAACCACGCCCGTTAAGGTGCCAGTTTGTGCAACCGCTGTAATTGGTAACAAAAATAGTATCAGTAAATGAATTCGTTTGATCATGAATAGTTTGGCTCTTGATAAGTCGTTGCCTGCCAAACCAAAATTGAAATTAAAACACTCCCAAAATTTCTAGTTTTTCATAAAATATTGGAAGTCTATGTTTGATAACTCAAGCACTAATCAACTCACTTAAATATTCAGTTGGTGAAGAACCAGTGTTTTCTTTAAACGAGAAACTGAAATAAGAAAGGCTATTAAAACCGGTTGCGTATGCGATTTCAGAAATATTCTGCTCACCACTATGAAGTAGTTCTTTTGCTTTACGGATTCGAACATTTTTTAAGTAATCACTAGGGGATTCTCCGCAGGCTGCTTTCATAGTTCGTAAAAGCTGACTCCTACTCATGAACAACAATTCGGCTAGCTGAGTGACTTTGAAATCTGGATCGGAATAATGCTGTTCGATGATCGGATCGATTTTTCGTAAGAATGGATGTCGATCTTTACTCTCAGAAAATGCAGTAGTCGACGACTCAGTTTGAAGTAGATTACGTAGTCTAAGGCGCGATGCTAATAGGTTGTTCACATGATTTTGTAGAATATCAGGATCAAATGGTTTCGAAATGTATGCATCGGCGCCTTCTTTAAGTCCTTTTATCTCGCTGTCTTTTCGACTTTTTGCGGTTAGAAAGATGAGAGGAATTCCTGCCATTTGCGGATCTCGTTTTAATTCCTGATTAAATGTAAAACCATCCATCACCGGCATCATGATGTCTGCAATAATTAAATCAGGCAGGTTGATACGAACCTGTTTCAAGCCTTCCTCGCCATTTGATGCAGCTATTACTTTAAAATCAGATTCGAATATTTCACACAAAAAGCTTCTTAAATCAGGATTGTCTTCTACAATCAATAAAACCGGGTGATCATCTTTATGAGCGTCACTATAACGATTAGTATTTGTTTGGACTGAGTAATTAGGCTGAATATTAGGACCGGTTTGTTTAAACCGAAGCTTATCCATTTCTGCAATAGTAAAATGCTTACTACCCATTGGTAATAAAATTGTAAATGTACTTCCTTCACCAAATACAGACTCGACCACCAAATCGCCTTTATGCAGTTTTGCAAAGTCCTTGGCTAATGATAATCCAATACCAGAGCCTTCATGTGCACGTGTTTGGGAGGAATCAACCTGATAAAAACGCTCAAAAATCCGATCTAAGTCGTTATTGCTAATACCTATTCCTGTATCAGAAACTGAGATATTGTAATAACCATTGCTCTCAAAAATTGTAACGGAAATAGTACCACCTTCAGGGGTAAATTTTAGCGCGTTAGAGACAAGATTAGCAACCATTTTTTCAACTTTGTCAACATCCGCAAACAATATAGGATCGTTAATTTCTGATTGCAGATTTAGCTCAATATTTTTTGAGGAGGCTACATCTTTAAAAACATCAATCAGCTGTTCTAGGAATGGGAATAATTCAATTTTTTGAATGTTTAATTTTATGTTTCCATGTTCAAGTTTTGTTAGTTCAAGCGTTTGATCTACCAGTCGTAATAATCGATCGCTGTTTCTTAACATACGCTCTAATTCCAGTCTGGTTTTTTCACTGAAATGTTCCTTCGATTTTGTGAGCCGTTTTAGAGGACTAATTATAAGTGTTAACGGAGTACGTAGTTCGTGGCTGATGTTGGTGAAAAAACGGGTTTTTGCTTTGTCTAGTTCTAATAGCCGTGAAGCCTGCTCTTCGGTAATTTTTTTCTCTTTCTGAAGCGCTTTGGTTTTTTCATTAACTAACTCTTTTAATTGGATTTCATTTTTTCTTAGAGTTGACAATCTCCATTGAATAAAGCTGTAAATAAAAACTCCAAACAATGCGATACACAAGAAGAGAAACCATATTGTTTCATAGAAAAAAGGCTCAACTATAATCGTTATTCTTGCTGGAATAGGTGTCCAATTACCCGCATAGTTAGAGGCAAGTACTTCAAATGTATAAGTGCCATTTGGGATGTTCGTATAAATGGCCTTGCGAAGAATATCGGGTGTTTGCCAAGTATCATTATAACCGACTAATCGGTATTTATACTCGTTTTTTTCGGGGTTAACTAAGCTTAATGCAGTAAAAGTAATTTCAAAATCTCTTTCACTGTTTGATAAAGTCACATTATTAGTGCTATTAATAATAATTCGTTCATTCGTTGAGACTTCCTCTATCCATACATTTGGGTAAATTTCTGAGATTAGATTTTCCGGATGAAATACGACAGCACCTTCCTGGCTAGCCATCCAAATATTCCCGTCTGATGCTACAATGCCGGCAGGTTGCACACCACCATTACCTTCTCTGTTAAGCAGCCCATCTTTTTCGTTATAACCAACACCTTTAAGTTTTTCTGCCTCGCCAGAGAGATAGGCCTCTAAATGCGGAATTTGTACGCGATAGATTCCCTGATTTGTGTTCATCCATAGATTTTCATGATCATCTTCGAGGATGATATGAATGGTATGATCGATAAGTCCGTCTTTGGTCGAAATACCGGAAACTTGCTCAAGAAAGGGTACACCATCTTCAACCGGCAAGCGAAGTAAACCTACATCTTGGCTACCAATCCAAAGAGTGTACTTGTGTTCCGGTTCATTTTCTTGAATATAAAGTGAGCGAATATGATTGGTGGGAAAACCATTGTTTGTGTTATACACTTCAATGGTGTCTTTTTTTATATGAAGTAATCCTGTACCATTTGTAGCAACCCAATGTGATTGACTATCGGGGGATGGGTGAAAAAATTTGATTCCGAAATCGAACCCATCATACTTGGTAATTTGATTCCATTTCCCATTATTTAATGTAAACAATCCATTACTTCCACCTGCCCAGAGAATGCCGGAATTGTCATTATAAAAAGCATTGATATCAAGTGGAATGCCTTCTTCGGTATATTTAGAATATGGGAAATTCGGGTCATCCAAATTCATTTCCAGGATACTAGTGCCTAGCGAGCCAGCATACAAAGTACTGTCATTTATTTGGTAAAAACCTTTCATATAGCCCCCGGTTGTACTGCTTAAAACAACAGGTGTATTTAAAACTTCAAAGTTTTTTAGCCGGGCAGTACCGGCTCCATGAGTACCAATCCAAATATGATTTTCCGAGTCCTCAAAAATTCCATACACGTTATTTGATGGTAAACCATCCGCGGTAGTAACGGTTTTGAATGGATTTGCTTTAATACGCAATATGCCGTCTGCTACGGTTCCTATCCATAAATTTCCTTCATAATCGAACAAAAAATTATAAATCCCACCCGGGATTGAGGCTACCAGTTCCTCATTTTTCCAAATAGCACGTTCAGTAATTATCCAGAAATCATCATCTTTTTCATAAAAGAACTCGCGGGAGTTCATCCGGTGGTGATTACTATTAGGTAGTGAAGCCCACGACCCATTTTTGTGATAAAATACCCCAGCCGAGGTAGTGTACACCCACATAGTGCCATTTTTTTGGAACGAAATAGCCGCACTATTACCAATATTTTTTTCTACCGTACTGTGAAAGTGTAGTTCGTTGTTTTTGAAATAATAGATGTTGTCGCCTACTGATAAATAAATTAAACCTTCCGGTGACATTGTGATACTTTCGATAGGAATCGTATTTGTAGATAGTTGATCAATAGAAGTAAGCTTACCTTCAGAAAAGCGATAAACCTGATTAAACTCTTTATTGAGAAACCACAATTCGTTATCTGATATCGGAAAAATTTTACCCACCGGAATGTGAATATCATCTACCCCGATCTCTTTAAACGTTTCATTACTGTAGTTAACAATTCCTTCGTCTGTTGCAAACCAAATTGTACTAAGTTGGTCTTTGGTCATTGCATTGACTAAATCTGAATTTAAACCATTACTATCGTCGATCCGGCTAAACTGATTGTCCTTGAACTTTACCAAGTAACCCTGTTCAGTAGTTAACCAAAGAGTACCATCGTCGGATTCTTCAATTTTATTAAACCGGTTAGAAGGCAGAGTTGGATATTCGTCGGTTTGAAAAATTTTCATTCGAATACCATCAAAGCGAACGAGCCCATTAAACGTTACAAGCCATAAATAACCGTTTTTAGATTGAAGAAGGTCTACAACATTATTAGCGGGCAACCCATTTTCAATATCCCAACGGTCTAATAAATATCCGTTGTTTATCTCTGGGCTTTGGGCTTGCAACAAGTTATTAAAAGTGAGCAAGAAGAGACAAAAAACACCCATCAATATGTTTAGAAAACTAATAGAAACCCTATGCATCGCCCACCCAAAATTACGAGTAATGAAAATGTATGAATTCACATAAATCGCGAAAACAGCACGATTATAGCTAATTATTCGTCCATTTCTAAAACATTTGCATCATAATCGAAAGCCAAAGTAGCAGCCTAAATGTATACTTCGAAGAACAAAGTCTTGCTACACATGGATTCACCCTCAATCTCTGATAAAAAAAATTACTTATCCAGCATTCTGCTCATAAAGCAGATAATCGGAGTTACTCCCAAAAAGAAGCAAACGCTTTGCGGGCAACCTTAGGCCTAGGATATATAAATAACATAGAACAAACTAGTAAGCCGAAGAAGCCAACAAATACAAAGACCAAATAAAAACACCTATTTTATGAAGTATAGATACCAATTAATAAACCTGCTAATACTGAGCTTAATAGCGATAAATGTAGAAGCACAAAATAGTGGGTTTAATCCTGAGCAAGTTTTAGTTGAAGGAAGCAATGTAAGAGATTTTGTTATATACGATATCGATGATGATGGAGATAACGATATCGTTTATAGCACCGGAGTTTTGATCTACTATAGTAAAAATGACGGGAATGGTAACTTTGATGAGCCAACCACATTGTGGAATGTACAAAATGGTGGTAAAACGAAAACGAAAATAGCCTTGGCAGATATGGATGGCGATGGCGACGTGGATGTAGTTGCTGCCTCAGATAATTTTTCAGAAATAATGTGGTATGAAAATCAGGGAGATTTCTTTTTTGAAGAGATAAACAACTTTATTCAAAAAAATGATTTTAGCTTTGTATACGATTTAATTGTCGCCGATTTAGATGGCGATAATGATATAGATGTGGTTCTTGCCTCAATAAATAAATTATCTTGGTACAAAAATAACGGTGATGGCACTTTCGAAGATCAAAGTGGAGGGGAAGAGGAGTTCAGTAATCAAATAGTAATTACTGAAAACGTTGGTAATAACTTAGACATTGAACTAGCAGATATGGATTTTGACGGTGATTTGGATCTGAGCCTTGCTGACCCAATTATCGATAAAATAGCCTATTACCCAAATGATGGGGATGGGGGATTTAATACCGAAATAGTGTTGTATTCTGAAACCAATGATCCAACCACGGTGCTCCCGGTTGACATGGACGGCGATCAGGTGCGAGATATTATTTTTTCAGTACCAGTAACTGGCGAAATTCGATGGTATCAAAACCAAGGCTCAGGTACATTTAATGGCCCGATTGTAGTCACCGATAGTGCTGCCTTTGTTCGGCAGTTTGCCGTAGGTGCTTTAAACGATGATATTTTTAAAGACATTGTATTCTTTTCAGGGGGTAAAATTTCATGGATCGAGAACAATTTGTCGGGTTACAATGAGTATCAAATCGCCGAGTCTGCTACAATCAGGCAGTTTGAATTAGCAGATATGGATGGAGACGGCGACTTAGATATTCTGGCTAAAAGCTCAACAAAATTGGTTTGGTACGAAAATGACTTGGAAAATTTTGTTGTAAATACACCACCAATTGCTAATAGCGATTCTTACGAAATGTTCGACGGTACTACCCTTACAGTGGAGGCGCCAGGAGTACTAGCAAATGATACAGACCCGCAAAATGACACATTGTTTCTTAACGGTACTGTGGGGGAAGCATCCAATGGAACATTCACTTTTAATGGAACTGAGGGAGGGTTTTACTACACTCCAAATACTAGTTTTTCAGGTTTAGATAGTATTAAATACGAGATATCTGATGGGTTAGAAATAGATCAGGCTATGATTTATATAAATGTAATTGCATTGCCAAGCCCGCCCTATGAATTTGATGAACAGGTAAATGCTTTTGGTAGCTTTGATGAATTCAACTTAGGACCAGTAGAAACATTACCAGCATTTACTCTGAATAATGCCAATGGTGCAAGTGCACTATATGAGATAGTTTCTGATTCTCAAGATGGAGATGATAAAGCCCTGAGAATCGATTTCGGAACATTTAATAACCGAGTAAGTCCTGATGATGAATGGCATGTAGAAGTGGCCGCCGAAGCATTGCGAGTACAAAGTGGAGATCAGTACGAAGCCTCTGTTTGGTTAAAAGCAGATACCGATACACGACTCGCTGCTTTTTATTTTGGCTTACCTGCGGCAGGCAATTGGGGCAGATATGGAGAAACTCATGTTACTCTATCTACAGAGTGGGTTAATTATAAAGTATATCATACTGCCAATTCAAATGATGAAGAAATCGGTATTCGTTTCGGTACCTTATTAAACTTCGCACCAAACGACAGTTCGATAATACTATTCGATCATTTATCCATCACCAAAGTGATGCCAACTTCCGCAGAAAATGAAGTGACAACCGCCGAAAAGTTTACTCTTCATCAGAACTACCCCAATCCGTTTAATCCCAGCACACAAATTGGTTTTAGCTTGCCATTTACAACATCGGTAACACTAGAAGTGTTTGATTTAACGGGAAGAAAAGTAGCAACCGTCATCGATAATAAAACACATTCTGCAGGTACGCATAGCTATCAATTTGATGCCACCAACTTAAGTTCAGGTATTTATTTGTATAAAATAAGTGGATCAAAGGGATTTACAGAGGTAAAACGAATGACTCTGATTAAGTAACCTCGGGGGGATGACCCGGTAGCTTGCTACCCGATCGATAAAGCATCTAATTGAATTTAGATGCTTTTTTATTTTCTAAGAGATTGTCTAATATCCGAGATAAAATTCGGGAATGAAAAACAGCTCTTCACTACTTTTTGCCTCCATTGTGGCCGCGTTAGCAGGTCTGCTTTTTGGATTTGATACGGCAGTTATTTCCGGTGCCGATAAACCCATTCAGGATTTATGGCAAACTTCTCCGCTATTTCATGGCACTTTTATCATGTCGATGGCATTGTGGGGAACCGTAATTGGTGCGTTATTCGGTGGAATACCTTGTGATAAATTCGGCCGCAAAAAGACCCTTTTCTGGATTGGTATTCTTTACCTGATTTCGGCCTTAGGATCAGCGCTAGCACCCGAACCGTATTTGTTTTCTTTCTTTCGGTTTATTGGTGGATTGGGAGTAGGTGCATCTTCTGTGGCTGCACCAACCTATATCTCTGAAATTGCCCCTGCGCACAAAAGAGGAAGGCTGGTGATTTTATATCAGTTTATGATTGTGTTGGGGATTTTGGTAGCGTTCTTATCCAACTGGATGGTGGGCAGCAGTCTCGGAGAAAATGCCTGGCGATGGATGCTCGGCATCGAAGCCATTCCCGCCCTTATCTATGTGATATTAGTTGTAAGAATTCCCAACAGTCCGCGCTGGTTGGTAATACAAAAAAACGATGTTGAAACAGCACGAAAGTTAATTCAGCAACTAGATTATACTATTGATCCGGATGTGGAACTAGTTGAAATCCAGCAAAATGAGCGGGCAAATTCCGGAAATGGTTTTTTCTCCGGACGATATAAATGGCCGATCTTACTAGCTTTTTTATTGGCCTTTTTTAATCAGCTATCTGGTATAAACTTTGTGATTTATTACGCGCCTCGCATTTTCGAAGCGGCAGGATTAGCAGCAAGTACAGCATTGCTATCTTCGGTGGGAATTGGTGCTGTAAATTTGGTATTCACCATGCTGGGTATTTACCTCATCGACAAAGCAGGTAGAAAAACGTTATTGATTTATGGCTCCATCGGATACATCACAACATTAAGCATTGTATCGTGGGCGTTTTATACCGGAGCAGGCGGCTTGGTAGTTGTACTTGGCGTTTTTGGTTTTATCGCTTCCCATGCCGCCGGACAAGGAGCAATCATTTGGGTATTTATTTCCGAAATTTTTCCAAATCATGTACGGGCTTATGGGCAGGCCTTTGGCTCTGGCGTGCATTGGGTGTTTGCGGCTCTGATTACATTATTCACACTGTTTTTTATGGATTTGTTAGGGGATAATCCCGGTCCGTTATTCGCATTTTTTGCATTTATGATGGTACTGCAATTGCTGTTTGCTTTAAAGATGATTCCAGAAACAAAAGGAAAATCATTGGAAGAATTAGCACAAGAAATGACAAAATGATAATTAAGTTACCATGAGTAAAGTTGTTTGTATTGGCGAAGTATTATGGGATTCACTGCCAAACGGGAAGTTTTTAGGGGGCGCGCCATTGAACGTTGCGGTAAACCTTAACCATCTGGGTGTCGATAGTTCAATTATCAGTGCGGTTGGTGAAGATGAACTGGGAGTCAAAACACTTTCAGAAATTAAAAAACGAGGGTTAGATACTAACCACATCCAAGAAAACAAGCATAGAACCGGCTTGGTAGAAGTTGAGCTTTCTGAAAAAGGAAGCCCGTCGTATGTGATTCACGAACAACGGGCATGGGATTTTATCACGGCTACAGAATCAGTACAAGCACTGGTAAGAACCGCTGATTTTGTAGTATTTGGGAGTTTGGCTTTTCGAAATAAGGAGTCGGCTACCGCCATAAAAAGAATGCTGAAAGGGGCGAAGGGTGAAAGAATTCTTGATGTGAACTTCCGAAAACCGTTTTATTCAAAAATTTTGATTGAAGAGTTACTCGGCTACACCGATATACTGAAAGTGAATGACGAAGAAATTGAAGAAATGGCTGAGTGGTTTGGGTTGAGTAGTGATTACCAACAAGTAATTCCCAAATTATGCTATATGTACGGAATAGATAGTGCTATTATCACACTGGGAGAAGCGGGATCATCACTCTATTCCGAGGGTGAATTTGTACATCATCCCAGATTTAATGTTGAGGTAAAAGATACCGTAGGAGCAGGTGATGCTTTTCTTAGCGGAGCGATTTACAGCATGATTGAACAAAAAACATCGATAGAAATCTTACGTTTTGCCAATGCCATGGGGGCGTTTGTGGCCGGAAGTGATGGAGCAACACCATCACTAAATTACCAAACCGTTTATAATACTTTTCTAGGTTAGGGTTCATTCTTGAAATTCGCTTCGAAAATCTTAGCTACTTCATTGGGAACACACAAATCTGTTCCTTCACTTTGCAGTGTGCTTGCTGCTGCAGATATGCCGTAACCTACCGCCTGATTTTGATCCAAGCCGTGCATGAGTCCTGCCACCAATCCGCCAATAAAACTGTCGCCGGCGCCGATGGTACTTCTCACTTTAATGCTTGGAGGGTTGAACTCCCTTGTCCCTTCTGCAGTAATGAGTAATGTTTTTTCTTTACCTAAAGTGTGTACGATATGTTCAATCCCTCGGTCAAATAACATCGTGCAAAGCGCTTCGTCTGAGACAGCGCCAAAGGTTTTTTTCATTTCGGCAAACTCTTCTTGATTGGGTTTGATGTAGGCCGCTCCGTTTTTTATGCCTTCAAATAGTGCGGCACCCGAAGTGTCGAGTACAAATTGTTTCTCTGCTTTTTGAGTAATAAGAGAAACTTTACTGTAAAAATCGATAGGCACGCCATCGGGCAAACTTCCACTTGCAACCACAAAATCATAATTAGTAATTGTTTGCTCAATGCGATTTAATACACTTTGCCAAGTAATTGGGTTGGTAATTAATCCGGGTAAAACAAAACGATATTGCTTGCCAATGCTATTATCGATGATGGCGATATTCTGCCGGGTTAAATCCAAAGATTCGATTGGAATGGACTTTATCTCTTCTTCTGCCATCAGCTGTTTAAGCAAATTTCCGGTGTATCCGCCGCAAATGAAGAGTGCATCACTATGAATGCCCAATCGTGTAAGTACGCGCGCTACATTTATTCCTCCTCCACCCGGATCAATTGTTGGGGCAGCACATCGTGTTTTTTGATCGGTGATCACTTCTTCAGCTTCAGTTCCGATGTCTACCGAGGGATTCATCGTGATTGTAAGTACTCGTTTTGTCATGGAATAAATTGATGCTTTAATTTGTACGTTGGAACGTCTGCTGTGCACAAAGCTTTAGTGTAAACACAACTATGGAAACTACAAAACGAATTCTACTCACAGGCGCAACCGGCTACATTGGCAAGCGTTTACTCCCGGTATTATTACGCGCAGGACATCACGTGTTTTGCTGCGTTCGCGATAAAAACAGGATGGTTATTCCTGAGGATTACGAGGATCAGGTAAGCTTACTGGAAGTTGATTTTCTGGAACCGAATAGTCTCTCTAATATTCCGGAAAACATTGATGCAGCTTATTACTTAATGCATTCGATGTCGGCTACGGCTAATTATGAATCACTTGAAATACAAGTTGCAGAAAATTTTGTGGAAGTGATGAAATCTACCACTGTTGAGCACGTGATTTATTTGAGTGGCATTGTTAATGATGAAGAGTTATCAAAACATCTGCAATCAAGAAAAAAAGTGGAAGAAATATTGGGCGATGCAGCATTTAATTTTACCGCGCTACGAGCGGGTATTATTGTGGGATCAGGCAGTGCATCGTTTGAAATTATTCGCGACTTAGTTGAAAAACTCCCGGTTATGATTGCTCCGCGTTGGTTGAATACTAAATGCCAACCCATAGGCATTCGGGATGTGATTACTTTTTTAGAACGCACGCTTTTAAACACTGCAACGTATAATTCGCATTTCGACATTGCAGGACCTGATGTGCTTACTTATAAAGAAATGTTGATGGGTTTTGCCAAAACACGAGATCTGAAGCGGTGGATTTTCACGGTTCCGGTGATGACACCCAGACTCTCATCGTACTGGCTCTTTTTTGTTACTTCCACTTCCTACAATTTGGCCGTTGCCTTAGTAAATAGCATGAAAGTGAATGTGGTAGCTTCATCCACCGAAATAAATGAGATACTACATCATCAACCGGCGGATTACAAAACTTCATTAGAAAGAGCATTTACCAAAATTGAGCAAAATGCGGTGATCTCAAGTTGGAAAGATTCGTTGATTAGCGGGCGATTTAACGAGAATATTTCTGAATATGTAAAGGTGCCGGAATATGGTTGTTTTCGTGATTATCGGGAAACGGAAATAGATGATCTAGAAGGGACTTTAGAACGTATCTGGTCGATTGGGGGCACAACAGGCTGGTACTACGCCGATTGGTTATGGCAAATTCGTGGATTTTTGGATAAGCTTTGGGGAGGTGTAGGCTTACGACGGGGACGAACAAACCCCGATCACCTAGAAGCCGGTGATGCCCTCGATTTTTGGCGAGTTTTGTATGCCGATCGTGAGAAGAAACGATTACTTTTATTTGCGGAAATGAAAGTACCCGGCGAAGCATGGCTGGAATTTGAGATCAAGGGAAATACATTGCACCAAAAAGCTACTTTTCGCCCTAAAGGAATCTTAGGCCGACTCTATTGGTATGCCGTTTTTCCGGCGCATGGCTTTGTTTTTAATGGAATGCTGATGAGCCTTGCAGGAAAGAGAGAGATCTAAGGAATTACGAAGTATGATTAAAGAATTTCGAATTACGAATTGAAGCCAATAACATTTTTGTGTTTTAGTGCTTCCGTGGCAAATAATCTGAATTTCAAAAATCAGGTTAACGAATTTGATTCACCACTTTCCTATTTTTTGAAAAAAATTATCAATAGAAAAGAATAAATGTCAGCAGCTATAACCGCACGTATTTCTAAGCAATTAAATATTGCTCAACATCAGATTAACACCGTAGAGAGACTGCTAGAGGAAGGAGCTACCATTCCGTTTCTTGCACGTTATCGAAAAGAAGCTACCGGTGGGTTAGACGAGGAACAACTGCGTGCGATCAGAGATGCATTAGAATTGCAAAAGGCGTTGGAGGCGCGCAAAGAAACGATTCTAAAAGCGATTAAAGAGCAGGATAAACTTACGCCCGAGTTAGAGAAAAAGATCAAAGCTTGTGAAGATTTAGCTGTGCTTGAGGATCTTTATCTTCCTTACAAACAAAAGCGAAAAACACGCGGCGACAAAGCCAAAGAGAAAGGACTAGAACCGTTGGCGCAATTAGTGTGGGATCAAAAAATAACCAAAGGAACACCTGATGATTTTGCCCGAAAATACATCGACAAAGAAAAAGAGGTAGAAACGGTAGAAGATGCATGGGCAGGAGCAATCGATATTGTTGCCGAGTGGATCAATGAGTCGTTGGAAGTGCGGGAGAAGTTGCGCGATATCTTTTTGAATCATGCCACGATTAGCACTAAAAAGACCTCCAAAACCAAAGAGCGCACAAATTTCGAAGACTACTACGATTTTTCGGCTAAAGTAACTCAGTTAAAGCCGCATCAAATTCTGGCGATTAATCGAGGTGAGCGAGAGAAAATACTTTCGGTTAAAACGGAAATTTGGGAAGAGCGTACGTTGGAAACCATCGACGATATGGTTATCAAAAACGATGATTCTATTTTCGTAGAACAAATTCAAGATGCGGTTGAGGAAGCTTTTAAACGATTGTTATTTCCATCATTGGAGCGTGAATTACGTAATAAACTCACCGAAAAAGCCGATGAGCATGCCATCGAAACCTTTGCTACCAATCTCGGAAATTTGTTAATGCAACCGCCATTACAGCAAAAAGTGGTGATGGGAATTGATCCGGCATACCGAACAGGATGTAAGGTAGCTGTGGTTGATGAGACAGGGAAATATTTTGAAGGAACTACCATCTACCCAACGCCGCCGCAAAAGAAAGTTGCTCAAGCTGAAGCAGTTATTGAAGCACTCATCAAGAAATATAAAGTGAATGTAATTGCGATCGGAAACGGAACTGCCAGCCGAGAAACGGAACAGTTTATTGCAGATTTTCTGCGCAAAAGTGGTGATTCATTTTCTGATTTAGGATTGAGTTATCTGATCGTGAATGAGGCCGGAGCTTCGGTGTATTCTGCATCCACCATAGCTCGTGAAGAGTTTCCGGATTTGGATGCGGCTCAGCGCGGTAACATTTCCATCGCCCGACGAGTACTCGATCCATTGGCCGAATTGGTGAAAATTGACCCAAAATCGATTGGGGTTGGCTTGTATCAACATGATTTGAATCAAACTAAATTAGCAACCAAATTGGACGACGTAGTTGAAAGTTGTGTGAATGAAGTGGGTGTGAATTTGAATACAGCAAGTGCTCCGTTGCTTTCACATATTTCCGGATTGAGTAAAAAAGTAGCTGAAAGCATCGTTAAGCAAAGAGAAAAAGCGGGTACTTTTAAGTCGCGCAATGAGATTAAAAAAGTTGCCGGAGTGGGCGACTTAAGGTTTCAACAGGCCGCGGGTTTTTTGAGAATTCCCGATGCTGACAATCCATTCGATAACACAGCGATTCACCCTGAGAGTTATGAAGCGGCCGAAAAACTATGCAATCTTTATAATGTTGATGTGACTACTTTAGCTTCTCAGAAAAAAGAGATTGAGCAAAAGTTATCTAACATCAACCTGAAGCAGGTAGCTGAGCACGTAGGAGTTGGAGTGCCAACACTTGAACTTATTATCGAAAACCTGATGAAACCGGGACGAGATCCCCGCGAAGATCTCCAAAAACCATTACTCCGCACCGATGTGATGGATATGAATGATTTGAAAGAAGGCCAAAAACTGGAAGGAACCGTTCGCAATGTAGTCGATTTTGGCGCTTTTGTGGATATCGGGGTGAAACAGGATGGATTGCTTCATATTTCAAATATGAGCACATCCGGTCGGCGTATCGAAAACCCACATGATGTGGTAGGCGTTGGAGATATTATTTCTGTAGAAATTATCTCGCTGGATTTGGAAAGAGGCCGAATTGGGTTGAAGCGGAGCTGACGCGGATAATGAACAGTTGAACACTTGAACATTGAACATTGAACACTTGAACATCGAACAATTGAACCTCGAATTCAGTTTACCATCTCGAACAATCCTAATTTTGGCATCTCGAATGGAATGAGAGATCTGCAGAGTTATGAGTATGCGAGTGTAGATTTACGAAGTACGAATTGTTGGTTCCTGCTTAGATCTTCATTTACATTTAGAAAAGAAGTCTATTCTTATTCTTATTGGTAAATGAAACCAACTCGATTCTATATCAACGAGTCCTTCTTCTTACGATGGAGAAGACATTTATGCACCGTAACTAAATGTGTAGGTGTAGAAGAGGTCGGATGAACAGCTGAACACTTGAACATCGAACAATTGAACCTCGAATTCAGTTTACCATCTCGAACAATCCTAATTTTGGCATCTCGAATGGAATGAGAGATCTGCAGAGTTATGAGTATGCGAGTGTAGATTTACGAAGTACGAATTGTTGGTTCCTGCTTAGATCTTCATTTACATTTAGAAAAAGAAGTTTATTCTTATTGGTAAATGAAACCAGCTCGATTCTATAACAACGAGTCCTTCTTCTTGCGATGGAGAAGACATTTATGCACCGTAACTAAATGTGTAGGTGTAGAAGAGTTCGGATGAACAGTTGAACACTTGAACATCGAATAATTGAACCTCGAATTCAGTTTACCATCTCGAACAATCCTAATTTTGGCATCTCGAATGGAATGAGAGATCTGCAGAGTTATGAGTATGCGAGTGTAGATTTACGAAGTACGAATTGTTGGTTCCTGCTTAGATCTTCATTTACATTTAGAAAAGAAGTCTATTCTTATTGGTAAATGAAACCAGCTCGATTCTATATCAACGAGTCCTTCTTCTTGCGATGGAGAAGACATTTATGCACCGTAACTAAATGTGTAGGTGTAGAAGAGGTCGGATGAACAGCTGAACAGTTGAACTGTTGAACATCGAACATCGAACAATTGAACCTCGAATTCAGTTTGCCATCTCGAACAATCCTAATTTTGGCATCTCGAATGGAATGAGAGATCTGCAGAGTTATGAGTATGCAAGTTTAGAGTTACTAGTGGTGATTTGTACTCTTAGAGTTTCTCGCCCGGCATATTTTTCGGGTAATAAAGCCATAAAAAAACCCGATACTCTTATTCAGAATATCGGGCGTGTACCGCGGGCCGGGCTCGAACCGGCACGGCCATTGTAATAGCCATTGGATTTTAAGTCCAACGTGTCTACCAATTCCACCACCGCGGCTTTTCAAGGGGTGCAAATATACAACTTAATTGCTCATTAACTCAATTGCTTTTCTATCAAAAATAATGAATCTCATTTTTTGTACGTTTAGAGCTTAAAAAGAGAGAAAAAAGTTTGTTTTAAAAAGATAACCTGGCTAAAGTACAGGTTAATCATTTGTTATGGACAAGGCATCGATTCTGGAAAAATATAATCTCGACGAGTATCAACTCGAACAAGCGCAAAACGAAGATCTTAAGCAACTGCTAAAAATATGCCGCGAGCATATGGATTCGTTGGATGAAGAAGCGATTACCAAAGCGTTTAAGTTGTGCTTTATGTCGCACCAAGGGCTTACAAGAGCCTCTGGCGAACCTTATTATTATCATCCGGTTGAGGTTGCTAAAATCGTGGCCCAAGAAATTAATATTGATGATATATCAGTAATTTCAGCTTTGTTGCACGATACGGTAGAAGATACAGATGTGACGTTGGATGACATTCGTTTTTGGTTCGGTGATGATGTTGCTGTGATTATTGATGGCGTAACAAAAATTGCGGGTGTTTTTAAAAGTAGAGATAGCAAGCAGGCAGAAGCCTTTATGAAACTTCTGCTTTCAATGGCAGAAGATATTCGCGTAATCCTGATCAAATTCGCCGATCGATTACACAATATGCGCACAATTCAACATCTGCGAAGAGAGAAGCAGATTCAGATTGCAGCCGAAACTATGGATTTATATGCGCCATTAGCACATCGTTTTGGATTATTCAACATCAAAAATGAACTCGAGGATTTATGTTTCAAAACCATCGACCCAACTTCGTTCAAGTTTATAGCCCGTAAACTACGCGAGAAAAAAGATGCTAGAGAGACATTTATCGATGAGTTTATGATGCCCATCGGCAGGCAGCTCATCAAACAAAAATTCAGTTTTGAGATAAAAGGAAGACCAAAGCATATTTATTCGATCTATCGCAAAATGCAGCGGCAGCAAAAGCCCTTCGAGGAGATATATGATTTATTTGCGATCCGCATCATCTTAGAAGACCCTCACACCAAAGAAGATTGCTGGAGGGTGTATTCGATTATCACTGATTGGTACACGCCTATACCAGAACGTTTTCGTGATTTTATTTCTGTTCCTAAGGCTAACGGATACCAATCGTTGCACACCACTGTAATTACAAACCGCGGTAAGAAAGTAGAGATTCAAATTCGTACCCGACGGATGGATAATATTGCAGAGAAAGGCCTTGCTGCTCACTGGAAGTATAAAGAAGGAGAGCAGGCAGGATCAGAATCGTTAGATCGATTTGTGAATTGGGTACGCGATGTATTAGACAACCCGCGCCCGGATTCGACTATGGATTTCGTGAAAGATTTCCAGTTGAATTTATATCAGCATGAAATTTATGTGTTTACTCCAAAAGGAGAGCTAAAAACACTGCCATTAAATGCCACGCCCATTGATTTTGCATTTGAAATTCATAGTGAGGTTGGTGAACGAGCTATGGCCTCGAAAGTAAATGGTAAGATGGCGCCCTTACGGCAAAAACTCCGAAATGGTGATCAGGTCGAAATTATCACCGGGAATAAAGTAAACCTGAATCCGGATTGGATTGACGATGTAGTAACTCATAAAGCAAAATCTCGCATTCGGCAGTTTATCAAACAAAAACAGCGAATAGTTTCGGATAAGGGAAGAGAGTTATGGCAAAAGCGCATGGATAGAGGTAATGTGGAGATCTCGGATCAGGAACTTACAAAAATAGCTAAGCGGTTCAAGTACAGCGATACCCAAAATATGTTTTATGAGATGGGTACGGGGTCGTTGGATGTGAACACGGTGTACAAAGAGGTAAAAAAATATAAAAGTACCGGACGAATTGAAGAAGATGTAACAGAAACGGCTGCAAAGTCTGAGCAGGAAATTCAGGACGAATACATTAGCAATGCACGAAGTATTGCAGCAGGTAATGCCCTGATTTTAGACGACGATATCAGTAATGTAAAATACTCGTATGCCAATTGTTGCAATCCTATTCCCGGTGATAATGTGATTGGCTTTATAAGCAGAAATGGGGATGTGAAAATCCATCGAACCATGTGTAATAATGCTCAACATTTGCTAAAAACAGAGGGGCATCGTATTGTGGACGTGCAATGGGCTAAAAATATCGAAAATAAATTTCTGGGCGCAGTGCGGGTTATTGGAGAAGATAGAGTAGGAATGATTAATGATATTACCGATGTGTTATCAAAGTCTTTGTCCACTAATATGAAAAGTATTAATGTTTCAAGTGATGAAGGTATGTTCGAAGGGATTATAACTTTATATGTAGATGGACTCACGCATTTGGATAGAATTATGAAACGTCTAGGACGTGTAGAAGGAGTAAAAACCGTGATGCGCTACGAGTAAATGAGCTTATATCTATTTTGCAATAGATTTAACCACTAAGTATATTAATGAAAATTGTTTTTACGCTATTACACACAGCTTAAGGAAAAAAAGAGGCGTACAACAAACTGGAAGGATAAATAAAACGTGCAAAAAGCACATAAATCTAAAGACTAGAAGTTATGATGACATACACCAAACGAGACATCGTTCGACGCGTTGCAGAAGCAAAAGGCGAACCGATGATCAAAGTAGAACCATGGGTAGATGGAGTGATTGTTGCGATTCGCGAGATCATGATGTCTGCAAATACCGAATGTAGAATCGAAATTCGTGATTTCGGGGTATTCGAGGTAAAAGAAACTAAGGCGAAACCAAAAGCCAGAAATCCAAAAACTAATGAAGTGATTTATGTGCCTGCACATCGCAAAACTCACTTCAAACCAAGTAAATTGCTAAAGTCTTTCTTGCGTCAGCCTCTGGAAGACAAGTAAACAAAAGCATTTTGCAGACATATTCACGGTTGGTCGGTATCGATGTTGGTAACAAACGCATCGGTATCGCCCAAACCGATCTGCTTCAAACAATCGCTACGCCGGTTGGCACTTTCTCGCACGAAGAAGTGATCACGGCTTTGAGAGATATTGTATCCAACGCTACCATAGATGCATTTATAGTGGGGTGGCCACTCACCACACAGGGGGAAGAGGGAAAAGCTACGAATCGTGTAAACGAATTCATCAATCGCTTAAAAAAACAATTCCCTAATATTCCCATCAAGAAAATGGATGAGCGATATACTTCCGTAGAAGCAAAAGATTTGATGGTACAATCTGGTATCTCAAAAAAGAAACGAAGAGAAAAAGAACGCGTGGATAGAATTGCTGCAGCCCTTATCTTACAGCGATACATGGAATCAAATTATTGAAAACGTTTTAGTTCATGCCTATTCTGCCTATCGTAACGTATAATGACCCAATTTTACGCCAGAAAACTACCCCAATTGAGGAGTTAACTCCAGAAATTCAATCTTTCATAAACGACATGTTTGAGACCATGTACAATTCGGATGGCGTTGGATTAGCGGCCCCTCAAGTGGGTTCCAACCACAGCATTTTTGTGATGGATGCCGATCCCGTGGCTGATGAAGATGAAGAAACTATTGGACCAATGGTGTTTATTAATCCTGAAGTGATAGAACTAAAAGGAGAGAAAATCACTATGGATGAAGGGTGCCTTAGCATTCCTCAGGTTACAGATAAAGTAGCACGTCCCGAAAAAGTAATTGTTAAATATAGAGATGGAGAATTCAACGAACAAACCGTAGAATTTGATGGATGGGTAGCCAGA
Source organism: Balneolaceae bacterium (assembly GCA_965228545.1). Taxonomy (GTDB): domain Bacteria; phylum Bacteroidota; class Rhodothermia; order Balneolales; family Balneolaceae; genus HXMU1420-13. The sequence continues at coordinate 1,956,910 of OZ245822.1, read as the reverse complement.
GTTATTCAGCATGAATATGATCATCTGGCGGGTGTTCTTTTTATTGATTATTTAAGTGCTTTCCGCCGAAGAATGCACAAAAAAGACCTAAAAGAAATTGACAGTGGAAACCGGGAGACGAGTTATCCGGTAAAACCAAAATAATCCTATGAATATCGTTTTTATGGGGTCGCCTGAATTTGCGATTCCGAGTTTGGAAAAGCTATATGCCACCAAGCATACCATTTCTACGGTTGTTTCAAATGTTGACAAACGCCGCGGGCGTGGCAAATCACTGTCTCCTACACCTGTAAAGGCAAAAGCGCTGGAGCTAGGTTTGCCTGTAATTGAAGTTGAGGATCTTAAATCAGAAGAATTTGCTAATCGAATTAGCGAACTCGCACCGGATTTACTAGTGGTAGTCGCATTCCGCGTTTTACCGGTTTCCATCTTAAAAATCCCTAAAATCGGCTCTGTAAATTTACATGCCTCATTACTACCCAAATACCGTGGCGCTGCTCCAATCCATTGGGCAATTATACATGGAGAGGAAAAAACTGGGTGCACCATTTTCTTTTTGGATGAAAAAGTAGATACGGGAAAAGTAGTTTTGCAACGGGAAACAGAAATTGGATGGGAAGAAACAACCGGTGATGTATACGAGCGGTTACGACTGATGGGAAGTGATGCCTTAGTGGATGCCATCCACATGATCGATTCCGGCTCCTATCAATTAGCAGCTCAAAATGACGTAGAGGCTACACCTGCACCTAAATTATTCAAAGAACATTGTCGCATAGATTTTACCAAAAGTGTTGACGAAGTACATAATCTCATCCGTGGATTAAGCCCATTTCCCACTGCATTTGCAATGCTAGAGGATGAAAAAATTAATTTTTACAAAGCAAAACCAGGACCGGATGCCAATATTGATGCAGGAGAGATACTGATCAAAAACGAACAGTTTTTGGTTGGATGCGCAGACGGAACCATCGAATTACTCGAACTTCAATTTCCGGGGAAACGAAGAATGAGTGCTGACGATTTTTTGGCCGGGAATAGTGTTTCCGGTCGATTCATTTAATTAAGAATTAAGTGAATAAAAAGTTTGAGTTCGTAAATCGGTTTTTTATTATCTCGCAAAGTTAAAAACAGGAAAGAGATGAATTCAGTAGAACTAGTTAATGCAGCCCGAAGCGGAGATTTTGACACCGTAAAACGTCTCCATAAAGAAGGTGCAGATTTAAATGAAGTAAATAGCAGTGGCGCAAGTGCGGTAATTGTTGCAGCCGAAAAAAATCACTTTGATATTGTTAAATACCTGGGAGATCATGGCGCAGACTTAAGCATCGAAACAAAAATGGGTGGAACGGCCCTGCAACGTGCTGCCGAAGTAGGTAACCTCGAAATGATGAACTACTTCTTTTCGAAAGGTGTGAAAGTAAGTTCGCTGGCATTAATTGTGGCTGCTCGTTATGGAAATCTGGAAGCCGTAAAACTATTGGTAGAAAAAGGTGCAGATGTTGATTTTCAACAACGATGGGGGCACACAGCACTGATGGTTGCCGCCAAAGATGGACATGTAGATGTGGTAAAATACCTACTGGAACAGGGCGCGAATTTGTTTTTGAAAGACAGAAACAACGATACAGCAATGAATATTGCCACAGAAAACGAACAGGATGATACTGCGATTATCTTAAAAAGAGCTGGTGCAAATTATGTGGCAAAACCTTCGAAAGAGAAGAAAGCAGAAGTTATTGATGATGATGACGACGATGACGATTTGATCGACGATACTCCGGATGTGGATGATTTGGTATCCGATGATGACGCCCCCGACGACATCGACGACGAGTTAGATTAACTTTGAGTAGTAATCATCAGAAGAAATAAAAAAGCCCGCCAAGTTAGTAACTGGCGGGCTTTTTCTTTAGGTAAACTGGACAATTAGTTATTTGGTATAACTAAACTCCGGTAGGCTCATATCCACGCCTTCATGCGGGCGAAGGGTCATCGACTTTGGTTGTAAGAAATACAACAAGTAATCGCGACCACCGGCTTTGGCATCCGTACCGCTCATGTTAAACCCACCAAATGGTTGAGCACCAACTAGTGCACCGGTGCATTTTCTGTTGATGTATAAGTTCCCCACTTTGTATTCGCGGAGCGCTTTTTCAATATTCTTTGGATTACGGCTGAAATAAGCTCCGGTTAATCCATATTGTGTGCTGTTTGCGATACGTAGCGCATCATCCGTGTCTTTGGCTTTAATGAAAGCTGTTACCGGACCAAAAATTTCTTCTTGGGCAATACGTGCATCCTCAGCTACATCAGCAAAAACGGTTGGTTCGATATAAAAACCCGGGTTTTCAGTATCAGCTAATTTACCGCCGGCAAGCAAACGTCCTTCCTTTTTTCCGATTTCGATGTAACTCATAATTTTATCCACGGCTTTCTGATTCACAACCGGCCCATTTGGATAATTATCTTTGGCGTCACCTACTTTCAGCGCTTTGGTTTTTTCAACCACTTTCTGGAGCAATTCATCGTAAACGCTTTCAACTACAATAGTTCTTGAGCCCGCCGAACATTTTTGCCCTTGGAAACCAAAAGCACCTTTAACTATTTCCTCAGCAGCCAAATCGATATCGGCATCAGCATCAACAACCGTTGCATTTTTTCCGCCCAATTCACAAACAAGACGTTTTAGGAAATGCTGGCCTTCTACCACTTTTCCGGCGATTTCAGCCATGTGTAGGCCCACTGCTTTCGAGCCTGTGAACGAAATGAATCTTGTTTTAGGGCTGGTTGTAAGTGCTTCGCCTACTTCAATATTTTCGCCGGTTACAAAGTTGAAAACTCCTTTAGGTAATCCAACTTCTTCGAAAATCTCCGCAATAACGTGTCCCAATTTTGGGGTATCCGGTGATGGTTTAGCAACAACGGTATTTCCTGCTACGATTGGAGCAGCTGCCATACCTAGTGTAATAGCAAATGGGAAATTCCATGGCGAAATAGAAACCCCGGCGCCAAGTGGCATATAAATGGTTTTATTAGCGTCGCCCCAGCTGTCTTTCACAGGCATACCGGCGTCTAAACGCATAGCTTCGTAGGCATAGTAAATCAAAAAGTCGATACCTTCGGCGGTGTCGGCGTCAGCTTCCAGATAGTTTTTTCCGGCCTCGCTGATCATCCAAGCGTTAATCTCCATTCTTCTGCGCTTAATTACATCGGCAGCTTTTAATAAGTACTCGGCTCGTTCTTTGGCAGGTGTGTATTGCCATGTTTCGAAAGCTTCCCAAGCCGCATCTAATGCTCCTAATGCCTGGGCAGTGCTGGCAAGTTGAAAGGTTCCGATTACTTCGTTGGTGTTCGATGGGTTTATGCTTTCGAATGTACCTGATTCGCCTTTCACCCACTCACCGTTTATATACATATCGTGTTCATTGCCGAACGAAGCTCTAGCTTCTTCAATAGCTTTCTTCTGTGCGGCATCGATGGTTGGGTCGTTGAAGTCTAAATAAACTTCGTTTTCAAATTTTTCTAGGGTGATATCAGACATCGTGTATCTTTTAACTCCGTTTTGTTCTCAGTTTTTTGTTTTGATTTATTCTGCATCAAATATACGCAGAAAAGCGCTCCCATCTCAAAGATAGTGTAATGGTATGTTATGATGCTGTAAAACCATTGAAAATGGGACTTAGGAGTGGTAGTTTAAAGTCTTCATAAGAACTTTACATGATTGTCTTAGCTTCGAAGTTGAAAAAACTAAGATTATCCATTTAATTAATAAACAGAGGAAAAGAAATGGCAAAAATAAAGGTTGGAATTAATGGTTTTGGTCGAATTGGCCGAATGGTTACTCGCGCCATTATAGCAAATTATAAAGATGATATTGATGTAGTGGGAGTAAACGATTTAACCGACACTGCGACATTAGCCCATCTTTTTAAGTACGATTCATCGCAAGGCACATACGCTGGAAACGTTGCTGCCGATGGAGATACTATCACAATCGATCACCTATCTTTCAAAGTTACGGCAGAGCGCGACCCTGCGAACTTGAATTGGGGCGATCTTGGGGTAGATGTTGTAATCGAGTCTACCGGATTTTTTAATGATTCAGAAGCGGCCGGAAAGCATCTAACAGCCGGTGCAAAGAAAGTTGTAATCTCAGCACCAGCAAAAGGTGATGTTAAAACTATTGTACTTGGCGTGAACGACGATCAAATTGATGCTGATACAAAGATTTATTCAAATGCATCGTGCACCACAAACTGCCTGGCACCAATGGCAAAAGTGATTGATGATTTAGTGGGAATCAAAAAAGGATTCATGACTACCATCCACGCTTACACCGGTGATCAGCGAATTTTGGATGCTCCACACCGCGATTTACGTCGTGCTCGTGCAGCAGCAATCAACATTATCCCTACCTCAACAGGTGCAGCTAAGGCAGTAGGGTTAGTACTTCCTCACTTAAACGGAAAACTAGACGGTGGCGCTGTTCGTGTGCCAACCCCAACCGGTTCTCTAACTGATTTTGTTTGTGAAGTAGAGAAAGAAACTACGGCAGAAGAAATCAACGCGGCTTTTAAAGCAGCTGCTGAAGGTCCGTTAAAAGGGATTTTGAGATATACAGATGAGCCAATTGTATCTTCAGATATCGTTGGTGATCCACACTCAAACATCTTCGATTCTCAGATTACAAAAGTAGACGGTAACTTAGTAAAAGTTATTGGCTGGTACGACAATGAAGCAGGTTATGCTCATCGAACTGCCGACTTAGTAAAAAGAATTGGCTAATTAAGCTAACTTCAAACATTGAAAAGCTCATCTTTTTGGATGAGCTTTTTTTTTGCGATAAAAATGTAAAAACAGGTAGCACTGTTGGGCAAATTATAAAGTGTAGCTACCTTCCTCGAAATCAATAAATACCATGAAATATACAGTATCATTATTCGCCCTCTTTATTGGATTTTTAGCGTGTTCATCCCCACAAAACCAAGTTACCTTAGATACTGATCGCTTAATCTCTGATATCGAATATTTAGCTTCCGATGAACTTGAAGGCAGATATGTTGGATCACCGGGAAGCGAAAAAGCACGTGCTTTTTTAGTAGAGCGGTTTACAGAAAATGGCGCACAACCATTTCAAGGATCCTTTGAGCATCCATTTACTTTTCTGCGGCGAGGAGCAGAGCTGACCGGGGTAAATGTGATTGGAAGTATTGCAGGAAAAACCGATTCAGTAATTCTACTTACCGCCCATTACGATCATTTAGGCATCAGAGACAGTTTGATTTATAATGGGGCTGATGACAACGCTTCAGGCACTGCCGGTTTGTTGGCGATGATGGATTATTTTTCACAAAAACAGCCAAATCACACTATGGTATTTGCTGCCCTAGACGCTGAAGAGGGCGGATTGAACGGTGCTGTAGCGCTTGCGAACGACTCCACTTTTATGGAACGAGTTGTGCTAAATATCAACATGGATATGATCGCACAAAATGAAGACAATGAACTGTATGCTGTAGGGACGTATCATTTTCCAGATTTTAAGCCGGTGCTGGAAAAAGTTGAAACGGGCGAGATTAATTTACACTTTGGGCATGATCGTCCAGAGGATGGAAATCAAGACTGGACGTATGCTTCCGATCACGGAGCCTTTTTCAGGAAAGGGGTGCCATTCATTTATTTTGGTGTGGAAGATCATGAGCATTATCACCAGCCAACCGATGAGTTTGAAACCATCCCCCAAGAATTTTACAAGAATAGTGTGCAGGTGATTTTAGATGCTGTAGTTGAGTTGGATAACTTTTTATTCAATTAAGAATACTATATAACTAACAGTGATTGGTATTCAATATCCAACATTCAACAAGGAATATTCAGAGAACAAAGCGATTTTAGTTGAGGTTAGCACCTTATTCTGAATTGATCACTATATGAATTGACTAACTTCTAAAAAGCATCGAGATATTATTTCGAGAGACTGTTTATTTAAGTGTGTCATAATTACTATTGACACATGACTAAGAAAAAAAGTAAAGAAACCCCATTAGATGCCTTGGTTGCGCAGATGTCGCATCAATTGTTACAAGGCAAACCCATAACGGGCAAAGACGGAGTATTAACTCCGTTGCTCAAACGCGTGATTGAGGCCAGTTTAGAGGCAGAAATGGATGCGCATTTACACCAAGAGGCCTCCCCGGGTAATCGCCGTAATGGCCGCACGGCTAAGCAGGTGCAAAGCTCGGTGGGCGGGTTTGAGATTTTCACCCCGCGTGACCGTCAGGCGAGTTTCACCCCGCACACCTTGCCCAAACGCCAGCGCCGATTAAGCAGCGATATTGACGCAAAAATACTCTCCCTGTACAGCCGAGGCTTGAGTTACCGAGACATCCAAGCTCACTTGGAAGACATGTACGGGGCGCAGGTAAGCCCGGCCACGATAAGCGCGATTACCGACCGGATCCTTCCCGATATTCTGGAGTGGCAGGCTCGGCCGTTGGATTCGGTCTACCCCGTAGTGTGGTTGGATGCGATGCACTTTAAAGTACGCGAGGCGGGCAAGGTAGTCACCAAAGCCGTGTACAGTGTGCTAGGGGTATCCACCGAAGGCGTCAAAGAAGTGCTGGGTATTTACTTTGGCGAGCATGAATCGGCGAGTTTTTGGCGCGGGGTACTGCATGAGCTTAAAACGCGTGGGCTCAGCGATATTTTTGTAGCGTGCATCGATAACCTAGCCGGCTTCGGCGATGCCATTGAAGACCTGTTCCCGCGTACTGATGTGCAGTTATGCCTGGTGCATCAAATGCGCAACAGCCTCAAGTATGTCAATTACAAAGACTACAAAGCCGTCAGCAAAGATCTCAGGGCGGTCTACACGGCCTTGAATGCCGACGCTGCCGCACAATACCTACAACAAGCCGAAGCACGATGGGCGGGTAAGTACAAGGTGCTGTTTCGCTCTTGGCATGCTAACTGGGAGCGCTTGACGAACTTCTATAAATATCCTCCAGCGCTGCGACGCATTATTTACACCAATAATCCGATAGAAAGTTATCACCGCATGGTACGCAAGGCCACCAAAACCAAAGGCGCCTTTACGAGTGAAAACGCCATTGTTAAACAACTCTATCTGGCTACGATGAATGCCCAGACGAAATGGACGGGCGCTATGTTTAACTGGAGCTCGGTTCGGCGAGATTTAGTAGATTACTTCGATGACAGATACTTAACCACTGACACACTTAATTGAACATTCCCTATTTCGATCGGTTTAGTTAATTCTGGTTGGATTCGACAAGCTCATCCACCTTTTATCTCTACAATAAATTGGCTCTTACATATTGTGCCTATAGTATTCTGACAACTGTAAACTGAATATTCCTTGTTGAATATTGAGTGTTGCCTATTCCTAATTCCTAATTGTAAAGTCGTAAGTAATTTTGGAACCTTTTTCTAATGCTTTAGACACTGAGCAATATTTGGTAATGGAAAGCTCAAGTGCGCGCGCTACTTTTTTTTCATCCAGATTTCCTGCCAATTCGAAGTGCAGATGAATGGAATGGTAAACCGAATATCCCTCCTTCAGTTTTTCGCGATCGCCCGTGACCTCAACCGATAAATCGGTGAGTTCCTGACGTTGCTTATCCAAAATGGAGATTACATCAATGGCTGAACAACCTGCCGCACCTGCCAGAAGCATTTCCATCGGGCTCATCCCACCTTCTAAGCCTCCAATTGTTCGGTTGCCATCTATGCGGATTTTGCCTTCTGTTTCGTTTTCGGCCTCCATGTGATAGCCTTGTCCCATCCAGTTTACATTTACTTTTACATCCATAAAATTTTAATCTGATTTTTCCTGAAAATACAACGAATTAGACGAGAGTACATCAAAATTAAATTAAAACCTGAGCTGCAGCCCCGCGCCATATACCGAGTGAATAGGATCTACTACCGGAATAAGGCGTAAACTAAGGGATCTTTCCTCATTATATAGTTTGGTATCGCGATGCACACCAATGAAATCTCGGAAAGATGTATACACATAAAAAGCAAAGCCCGATAGCATTAACCCAAATCCAAGTACATAAGCTAATGAATTAGGATCGTCATCATTTTCGAATAATTCGTCGAAAGCCGATACTAATACAATCAACCCCCCGGTACTGAAGGCAAGAATCGATAAACCACGTTGTATGCCTCCTTTAATGAACTGATCGGTATTGTTGATATATAGATAGCCCGCACCCGGTGCTAAAGAAAAGAGAGCCAACACCGTAAGTAAAGAAGCGGTATAGAGTACATCATTACTCAACAGAACCGGTGAAATAAAAAAAGTAGTAATAGTTGCTCCAACTGAAATTAACACGGCTCTACCCGGTTTTTTCATCACATCAGGTTGAGCTTGAAACATGCTGTATTCCAGAATTGATTGCCGTTTTAGAAGGTTGTAGTTATTTGATTGAGCATGAATAGAAGATGAGGCTAAAATAGTGAGTAACCCGAATAAAAGAATACGCATGATTGTACCTGATTTAAGTTAATGAGAGTATTATCAGAAATTTAGATATTACTCGCCATTAGAATTTAAACGAGTATACAATAACAGGGATTTAAAGGAAAAATGAGCGTAAAGAATTTATAGTTATTTCAGTGAAATCGGGAACATAACGTAGAATAGTAGAGATGTCTTCAAATTCTTTGGGCGAGTGCGTAGTTGTAACAACAACAACTTTACACCCTGTTGCAGAGGCAGCCATTGCACCTGTTGGAGTATCTTCAAATATGATACAGTCTTTCGGTTTTATATCTAAGTCAGCCATGAGCAATTCATACACCTGAGGATCGGGCTTACCTCGTTGAACATCTCCGGAATGGCGAACCGATGCGAAATAGTGCCACAAATCAAGGGAATTCATCACAAAATCTACGTTTTCAGGCGGAGCTGCTGATCCAACACCAAGCAGTACATTGTTCGATTTTAGCTCGAACAACAACTCCGGAAGTCCGGCTAAAAGTGCTAAATCAGGAGCATAGATTTGGCGATAGGTTTCTTCTTTTTCTTTTGATATTTGGATGCGTTCATCAAGTGTAAATCTGCCTGGGAATTCCCGTTCAAGCAGTTCCACATTTACGCCATGAATACGTTGATGAACTTCCTCAAGCGATAGCTCAATTCCCACTTCACTCAGCTTTGTTTGCCACGCTTTATGGTGCACCATCATATTGTCGATCATGGTGCCGTCCATATCAAAAAGAACCGCCTTCATACGCTTCGCGAATTTTAAATATTAAGTTCAAAATTTTGAATTAATCATTCGCCGATGTGTTTATGGTTACCGCGGTCGTGACGTTTGCGTAATAATTTGATCACTTTATGAAGGGGAATTTCTTTTTCGGCGAGGAGTAACATTAGGTGGAAAAGCAGGTCGGCAGCTTCGGCAATGGTTTCTTTGTCGCCTTCGTTTTTGGATGCTATTACAGTTTCAACGGCTTCTTCGCCCACTTTCTGTGCGATTTTATCCAGGCCCTTTTTAAACATCGATGTGGTGTACGAGCCTTTAGGCATTTCATGCTTCCGCTCGTATAGCAGTTCTTCGAGTTCCTTTAAAAATTGGTAGTCTTTTTTAGTAAGTGATTTTCTTTCGCTCATTCTAACAGGTTGATGAATTCGGTGGGAAAGGTCGGGCTTTTAAATCGCCAAGGCAATGTTGAATTGTGTATTTGTTCAATGTTAATACTAGGAGCAGGACTAAATTCATTGCTTGGTTATGATAGTGCCAGAGATATAGTTTGAAGTCGAAAATTTAACGTGATTAGAGAAAAAATATAATCTATCTCCCATAAAGTCATCCAGAAGGAGGAGTTTACGACGACTGATGGATCTGCCAATTTTATATCAGCCTCATTCCTGACTGCCGGTTTGGGTAGTGTTCGAGGAGCAGGACTAAAGTCCCTGCTTGGTTACGATAGTGCCAGAGATATAGTTTGAAGTCGAAAATTTAACGTGATTAGAGAAAAAATAGAATCTATCTCCCACAAAGTCATCCAGAAGGAGGAGTGCACGACGACTGATGGATCTGCCAATATTAAATCAGCCTCATTCCTAAGTTCCTGTTTGGGTTATATAGTCATGAAGCTCGTGCTTTAACCAGTAACAATCTTACTTTCTGTCTTTCCAGATTTTGGGATCTCTTGCTGTATTGAAAACGGCCCTAACTGTTATTTGCTGTTTGTTTTCATCAATCGAAAAGTGAATCATGTACGGATATTTCTTTAATGGCAAGCAATGAATGTTATCATATCGAACTTGGAAAAAAGGAGTTTGTTCTAACATTAGAATGGATTGGTTTAGTGCACTTTCGAAACGTTCTCCAAGCCCCGGTTCTTGATCTTCGTAGTAATCAATGGCTTCTTGTATATCAAGTAGAGCTCTTGGATCAAGGATGGTAGAATATGACATTCTACTTAAAAGTAAATTGCTTTCGCGCTTCTTCCCAAGGAATCAAATCTTCTGGTTTTGAAGTTCGAATCCGTTCCCTAACGATGGCTTTATGCTCTTCCGGAATCTCATCAACTTCGGTGGTTTCTAATCCAAGTTGTTCGATCAATTGTAATACAAATTCTACTTTTTGATCCGGGACTCTAAGTGTAATCTCTTTCATAACTCACTCTTTTTGGTCAATAATTGTTATTATAACAAAATATGTGCTAAAGTGAATGAGATTCCTATCACGGTACGAAGTTCCACTCCGTAATGCTAACACGGAGCTCTGTTCCGATTTTAGAATGTACGATCTTTTATAAGTGGAGCTTCCGTTAAAGTTCTGCAGCGGTGGCAGGGTTTAAAAGCGGAAGGAATATCAACAAAATTTTGTACCCTTTGTACCCTTTGTCGCCTTTCTTCGACGAAATTGCAGACTCGAAACAACTTGGTAAAATATTTTAGAGAGGGATTACCCAAGTCTAAAAAACAAAAAACCGCATCTACGATATCATAAATGCGGTTTTTAATCTGATTATTGAATATTGCTTGTTGGACATTGAATATTCAATCCTGTGGGCCCAGAGGGACTTGAACCCCCGACCAATCGATTATGAGTCGACTGCTCTAACCAACTGAGCTATGGGCCCGTTTTTTTCAAAGGCTTCAAAGTTACGGCGTTCTACATCTTTTTGAAAGCCATTCTTTGATAAAAAAACTGTTAATTGGTTTTCTATGTATCCATTCCTTTTTGTGTTGTACTGTTATCGCGCTCTTTGGCTGGGGTAATGTGAATTTTACGGTGCTCATCCAAATAACCAAGGTCGCCGGTATTGTAGGTTTCGTTTGTAAATGCAGTTGGGGAATGCAGTAAGATTGGTTTTGGATGATGAATGGTTCCATCACAAGTTAATCGGCCACCGTCAATAACAGTGCCGTGACACAGATGCTCATCCGGTTTAGGGATTTGATTAGCAGATCGATGATAACAGGAAATTAACCCGCCAGCTTCGGTTTGTCCATAGCCTTGAATCATAGTAGAACAGTGTTTCGCAAGTGAAGCATAGTCTTCATTTCGGATGGGATATCCGCCATAAACCACATTGGGTACAAACCATCTTTGCCCAAAAAGTGCTCGGAGAACTGCCGGAACAGTCATCAGGAAATCAGGTTCGTGTTTCTTTACGGCTTCCAGCCAGCGCTTTTCTTCACCTTTTTTAGTCGAAACAAATTGGTACTCACAACCCAATTGCTCTGCCATTAATGCCCAACTAAAGCCGGCCACATGCCATGGAGCAGCCATCATAAGTAACTTGTCGGAAGATTTTACTCCAAAAGTTTTAGCTGTGAGACGACCATTTAATAAAAGCCGTTCTTCGGTATTCCAGATACATTTTGGGTTTCCGGTACTGCCACTTGAAAATAATCCAATGTATTTATCTTCGGTGGGAGGTTTTGAAATATCTAAGTGTTGATCGGCGAGTTTTGGAGGAATCAAAAGCTGAGATTCATCAGCATATAACACCTGTTTGATGATCTCTTTTGCAGAAACTGTTAAATCAGTGATGGAATAACTCATTCAATTAATTTTTGTGTAAAGTACCTGAAGCAAAGTTTAATTCAGGTTAAAAGCTCGTACCTTTAGTCGATCTCAAAAACTAAACAAATATGCTCACTAAACGAATCATTCCCTGCCTCGATATTAAAAACGGAAGAACGGTAAAAGGGGTAAACTTTGAAGGACTACGCGATGCCGGAGATCCTGTTGAACTCGCTCGACGATATTCGGAAGAAGGGGCAGATGAACTCGTTTTTTTGGACATTACCGCTACACTTGAAAAACGAAGAACGCTGGTCGAACTCGTTACCCGAATTGCAAAAGAAATCAATATTCCTTTCACAGTGGGTGGTGGTATCAAAACGGTGGATGAAATCGAAGAGCTATTGAAAGCCGGCGCTGATAAAGTGTCGTTGAATTCCAGCATTGTGAGAAATCCACAATTGATTAATGACGCCAGCGAAGCTTTCGGGGCGCAAGCCATCGTAGCCGCGGTAGATGCAAAGCGTACAAACGGTAGTTGGAATGTGTACATCAAAGGCGGTACGGAAGATACCGGATTGGATGCTATCGAGTGGATGAATGAAACGGAGCAACGTGGAGCGGGTGAAATTTTGCTCACTAGTATGGATCGTGATGGAACTAAGGCAGGCTTCGATACAGAATTACTTTCCATTGTAAATCAGAAACTAACCATTCCGGTAATTGCCAGCGGTGGGGCAGGGACTATTCAGCACTGTATTGATGCAATTTCTGTCTCCAATGCGGACGCCGTTCTAGCCGCCAGCATTTTTCATTTTAAGGAAATCGAGATTGCAGATCTGAAAAAATCGATGGCAACTGCCGGTATTCCGGTTCGTTTAGATTAGAATTCCAACAAATTTAATATTTTATTTTATTCGGCAATTATTATATCTATCCTTAATTTTTAAAGTAATGGGTTTGCGCGCGAAAGCGCTTTTCTGATTTTGAACTTTCTAAAGCCATGCTTTCTGATAAGTAAAAATATGCCTGTATAGTACAATTTTGCCTAATAATCTTAGTTAGGTGATAGAGCACTCATTTCTGTCAAACATTGACAAACCCCATATTTTTGTGCTTTTTGGGGATTCTCACTCACAAATAACGAAGTCAACTGCAATGATTAGCAATAAAAAGTTAAGCTATAGCGGACCCGAAAAGTCTGCCTGTGGCGTTGGGTTTGTTGCCAGCCGCAATCAAGAATATAGCAATCAACATTTATTAGAAGGATTACATGCTTTGCGCTGTGTGGAGCACCGTGGCGCATGCGCCGCCGATGGACTTACCGGCGATGGCGCAGGAATTATGACCGACATTCCTTTTGATATGCTCGGCTATGAAGCTGATACTGTTGCGGTTGCCACTTTATTTCTAACACGCGACAAAGCTCGCAGGCTTAAAGCGCTTAAGATTTTTGAATCTACCTTTTCACTCTTTGGGTTGGATGTTCTCGAATACCGAGATGTACCGGTAAACAAAAAGGTTCTTGGCGAAAGTGCCGCACAATCTGTACCTGTAATTGTGCAAGTATTTATAAAGCGCCCCGAACGTGCTAAAACCATGCTTTCTTTTGATAAGCGTTTATACACGGCCAAGCAGCTTACCAAATCGAAGTTATATAATACCGATTTGGCTGAAACGCTGTTTTTTACTTCGTTATCTGCCAAAACTATTGTTTATAAAGCGCTCACACAATCGTATGCGCTGGAAGAATTTTATCTTGATTTGAAAAACCCGGCGTACACCACTCGCTTTTGTTTATTTCATCGCCGTTTTAGTACCAACACCACTACTTCATGGGATAAAGCTCAACCTTTCCGTTTGATTGGTCACAATGGCGAGATCAATACGATTGCCGGTAATCGTTCGTGGGCCAAATCACGTGAAAAGATGATTGGTGCCGAGCGCAATGAGATTCTTACCCGCGAAAATATAAGTGACTCCGGAAGTTTGAACGAAATGGTAGAGTCGTTGCGATATCGTTCATCCATACCAAATGTAGAAGATATTTTAGCGATTTGTATGCCTCCGGCAACCGAGGGAAATAAGTTTTATAAATTCTGGAGTCGCGCAATGGAACCGTGGGATGGTCCGGCACTTATCACTTACGCAAATGGATATACGATTGGGGCGCGATTGGATAGAAATGGTTTTCGACCTTGCAGATGGGCTCGCACCAAAGATCATTTCTACTTATCGAGCGAAGCCGGAACATTTGGCTTAGATGAAGCCAAGGTGGAAGCAAAAGGAACGCTATATGCCGGGCGTGGGGTAACCCTAGATTTAGCAAGTGGTGACGTTTTATTTAGGGATCCAAGCCACTCGAAAGAGAATTACGATGCCCCATTTAATCCACGGGTGAAGGTAATTCCTGAAAAAGTAGGTGCCATCAACGAGACCTTTTCTCATTTAAAACCCTTTTTTACGTATACCGATGAGGAACTGAATAAGATCATCTATCCGATGGCAGAAACCGGAAAAGAGCCAATCGGATCGATGGGAGATACCGCACGATTGGCGGTGTTGTCTACCGAACCACGTTCGTTTTTTGATTTCTTCTTCCAGAATTTCTCTCAGGTCACCAATCCTCCGTTGGATTACTTGCGCGAAAAAGTAGTTACCGACCTCACTGTTTATCTAGGCAAAAAGCCGAATATTTTTGAGCCTAAAGAATTAATTCCAACCGCTCCGGCCTATGAAATTAAAAGTCCGTTTGTGAGTTTGAAGCAGATGGAGTTTATCTTCAGCTGCATCACCAACAAAACGGAGCTAGACCGTGTAGTGCCATACATCATTAACACTACCTTTAATCGCAGCCATGGCTCGGTTGGGTTTAAATCCAGATTGGAGCACATTAGCAAGGAAGCTATAATGGCAGTTAGAGCTGGCCATACCATTCTGATTTTAAGTGATAGACAAGCGGATGCCAATAATACCCCATTACCGAGCTTGCTTACACTACGTAAAGTGGTAAACTCATTAAATGATGAAGGCTTAAAACTGAATGCCGCAGTTATAGTTGATACGGGTGAGGTAAAAAGCACACATCATGCGGCGGCTCTAATCGGATTTGGTGCTCAGGCTGTATGCCCTTATTTGGCGTTAGATGCAGCTCGAAACGACGCCCATCGTTCACTTAAAAACCTGGATGCTGATACCAAAGAGAGAAACCTTTTGCATGCTTTTGAGCATGGTTTACTTAAAGTGATGGCAAAAATGGGTATTTCTGTGGTGCGCAGTTATCAAAGCGCTAAATTATTTTCTGCCTTAGGTTTGGGCCAGAGTGTGATCAAAGAATTTTTCCCAGGAATTCAAAGTCCGATTGGAGGTCTTGAACTCGATCAAATTGCAGAAATGGTGCTGGCTCGAACCGATATTTCAGGCTTGGAAAGCATTGATTCCTATAAACCAATAAAGAGTTTCCAGTATAAAGAACATGCACGTGGAAAAATGGGTGAGAAGCACTCCATGACCAACACACGCTCAAAAATGATCCACGATTTGGTGCGTGATACCGGATTAGAACTCAATGATTGGGCGTTATATAATGAATATGTAAAACTGGGCTTAGAAGATGAGCCGGTAGCGCTCAGGCATTTATTTGAGCCAAAATCGGCTTCTACATCCATCGATATTTCGGAAGTGAAAGAGGCCGGACACATTTTAAAAACCTTTGGATCAGGCGCTATGAGTTTTGGTGCAATCAGTGCCGAATCGCAACGCGATATCTTTCTGGCGATGAGAGAGATTGGAGGTCGATGCAATAGTGGAGAGGGTGGAGAGAACCCATACTACTTTAAAGAAGGTGTTGGGGCTTCTGTAAAACAAATTGCTTCAGGAAGATTTGGGGTAACCGCCGAGTATTTAGTTTCCGGTGAGGAAATTCAGATCAAAGTTTGTCAGGGAGCAAAGCCCGGCGAGGGCGGACAGCTGATGGGTTTAAAGGTAGATGCCGATATTGCTAAAGCTCGATTTGCAAACCCCGGCTTCGATTTAATATCTCCACCACCGCTGCATGATATATATAGCATCGAGGATTTGAAGCAATTGATCAATGATCTAAAACAAATCCATCCGAATGGAAAGGTCAGTGTGAAACTGGTTGCCGGAGTAAACATCGGAACCATTGCGGTTGGAGTTGCAAAGGCGGGTGCCGATTCTATTCAGGTTTCTGGGGGAGAAGGTGGAACCGGAGCGGCTTCTTTATCAAGCATGAAACACGCAGGATTACCGTGGGAGATCGGCTTGCTGGAAGTGCATCAGGCATTGGTAGAGAATAATTTGCGCGATCATGTGGTCTTACGAACCGATGGCGGACTTTCTTCCGGAAAAGACATTGTGTTAGCAAGTATTCTGGGAGCTGAAGAATTCGATTTCGGTAAGTTATTGCTGATTGCACAAGGATGTGTGATGGCACGAATTTGCGAGAAAAATACCTGTCCAACCGGTATAGCAACGCACGACCCAAAGTTTAAAGCCAAATACAAAGGCGATAAAGATCACATCGTAAAAACACTCAAGTATATTGCCGAAGATGTACGGCAGATTCTTGCTGAATTAGGCAAAACTTCTCTTCAGGAAATTTGCGGAGATACCGAATTGCTAGCTATAAACGGTAAGCATCTCGAATTAATTAACGAGTTGAATCTCGATCTTGGATTTTTCTTAGATGCTCCGGCTTACCAAAAAGAATCGGAGCAGGAAAGTTTGTCGGAGCCTATTAGTGAACTGAATGCAACCGTACTCAGCGATTTGATGGAAGCTATCGATAAAAATGAATCGATAGAGCGATCCTATCCGATAATTAATACGGATCGATCGGCATTGGCAACGTTATTCGGGCACTTAGCAGGCCGAGTTAGCAAAGATCGACTGGCAAAAATCAATGGAAAGGAATCGGATCTGAAACCTTACACCGAAACCATAAGCCTGGAATTTAAAGGTAGTGCTGGACAAAGTTTCGGAGTCTTTCAAACCAAAGATGTGAATATCAAGCTGATTGGTGAAGCCAACGATTCGGTTTGTAAGAGCATGAGTGGTGGTAAAACTGTAATAGTTCCTCCTGCAGAGGCAACATATAAACCCGAAGACAACGCCATTATCGGGAATTGTGCGTTATACGGTGCAACCGGTGGAACTTTGTTTGTGCACGGACAAGCAGGGGATCGATTTGCGGTTCGTAATTCGGGTGCTACGGCGGTAGTTGAAGGAACAGGACTGCATGCGTGCGAATATATGACAAATGGCACAGTTGTGATTTTGGGACAAACATCAGACAATATCGGAGCGGGAATGACCGGTGGCGTGTTGTTTATGTTTGAAGATCCGGGTTCTAAAATCAACAAAGAGTATGTGGGTAAAGGTGTACTTAACACTAAAGATTTCGAGCAACTTTATTCCATAATGAGTGATTATGCCACTGAAACCGGGTCAACCAAGGCTAAATATATTGTAGATGATTGGGAGCAGGCAAAACAGCAATTCATCAAGTTTGTGCCTCTTTCTATGATTACCGTTGGTGAAGGAGTGGAGGAATCTGAGGAACAGAATTAGTTTTAAGTGATGAGTGGTGAGTTTTGAGTTTTTAGTGTTGAGTGATTTTGGGATCGAATTTTAAAAACTCTGATCGCTACTATTAGTGTTTTTGTGCGTTTGTGGCGGAATTGAATTAGCTTATGTTAGAGCCTTGGAACTTTTTCTGTAGTCCACTTAGGAAATAGCGCAAATATTGATCGTTGCATTCTCGGTATTTGGATGAGGTTGGTTTTCTAAAAAAAGCACTCAGTTCGTGTTCACTAATACTTTTATCAATAGAAGAAAAAAGTTCAAGTATGTCATCGGATTGCAGATTGAAGGCGATCCTCAATTTCCTGAAAATGATATTATTGTTGAGTGTTTTTTCAGGAGCTGGTTGTGGACCGTCTTTTTTGCCACGTAATTTGTTGATCAAACCATTTAAGAAGGTTGCCATCATTACATCACTCATTGCAAGAAACTGAGGATCTTCATGCTTTTTTAACCAAAGTGTAACACTCTCTTGGTTGATGGCTGTACCCGTTTCTGCAAAAACTTCCGCCATTTGCTGATCGTTGTATCCTAAAGTGTATCTGAGTCGGCGGAAAATATCATTGTTGTCCATGAGAGAAGGTCTTGACGAATTAAATTAAATAGCAGGAAGTAATCGAAGAATTATTGCGATTCGAGTTCTTTTAAAAAGGTCTGCCAATCGTTCGTTGCTAAATATTCACTGAGTTTTTTGCCGGGACAAAGTGTTTCTGCATAATCTTTGTGAGTTTTGATTTTTGATGCAGGCACAGATTTCCAATCAGCCAGAAATTCGGTCACCGTTTTTAATGATTCTTTTTGTTTCTCACGAACCTCTTGCTCCTCAAAATTTCCAAGCAACACAATAAGTGCATGGCCAGTTGGATCGTAAGCAGTGTTTGTATCGCCACGGTAATCCAAAGGTCGGCCTTCAAAAATTCTGCCTTGCCGATCTATGATATAATGATAGGGTACATCCATCCAACCCCGGGCTGAGCGGCTCCACGATTGCAAGTTTTTGAGATAGGTATATACGTTTTTATCGTCGTCGAAAATCTCACCGCCATGATGAATGGTTATATACTCAATACTATGGCGATTACTTTCAACCAGCGAATCTGTACTGCCCCATTCGGAGCGTTCAATGAGCCAATCTTGGGTAACAGTTTGAGGTGTAGAAATCAGAAAAAGAAAAGTAGATAGTAATGGAGTTATCAATTTCATTAAAGAGAGGTATTTGTGCTTAGTGATTGATGCAGGTGTAATGTATTGAATCCTAATCACTTTTGGCGCGATACAAGCTCAATTTTATTAAAAGAAGAGGGTTTATTTCATCAAAATCATCTTATTCGAGAGAATTTTGCCATCATATTCGAGTTGATACACATACACTCCGCTTGATAAGTGTGAGGCGTCGAATGGTACGGTGTGTTGCCCTGCAGAACGCACTTCGTCAACTAATGTTTGTACAGATTGCCCTAACATATTGAAAACTTGTAGAACAGCATTGCCTTGTTCGGGTAAGCTAAAAGTTATTTGTGTGCTTGGGTTAAATGGATTAGGATAGTTTTGCAACAAGGTGAAATCGGAGGGTTTACTGTAATCGTATTCGTTAGAAACCGCATCGGATTTTTCAACTACTATTTTATCTAAACTGAACAACCAGTTATTCTTCTCCGAATTGAAATCGGTATCAAATTCTAAGCGTAAAATATGCGTGCCGGCTTCGAGGTTAACCGGATCAGTTTCTATCGGCTGAAAATTGATAAAACTTCCCGTTCCGTTCACTCTTTGTTTGCCACTCACATCAATATTATCAACAAATAGTGTGAAATTACCAAAGCCGGGTACGGTGGCTACATAAGGTTTAAACACGAAAGCTCCTGCTTCTTCAACTTCAAACGTATATTCTACCCATTCACCGGCTACTATCCAGTAGATATGCATCTGGCCACCATCAGCACTTAAATCGACGCCTTCATCAGGACGGTACACAAGTCCTGCATTGTTAGCATCTGCATCGTGATAAGCAATTCCTTCGCCACCTAGATCGTAGTTTTCGGCTTCAATCGAGCCCGGAATTGTAACAGGAGTTCCACCAAATGCAGTGCCCGAAGGTAGAACGTTTACCTCGATACTATCAGTAGTAGAAAGTTGGTTCGAATTGGTTACAGTTAAAGAAACGGTGTAACTACCTACCTCCGTAAATGTAAATGATGTGTCACTTGCAGAACTATTTCCAAGACCGGCAAAGTCCCAATTATAAGTTAGACTAAGGTTATTTCGATCAAAACTGTTCGAGGCATCAAAGTGTATGCGGAGCGGTGCTTTACCGGAGGTTTTATTAGCTACCAGTAGTACAACAGGTGCATTTGGATCTGCTTGCTCTGTGGATTCGGTGCGCATTTTACCGGCAGGAACGATCATGGTGTACCCATCCGAAAAAGTGACCAAGCGATCGATTGTTCCTGCATTATAGGCTATATACGAGTTGGCATCCCCCTTTTTAAATACTGCATAAGTTGGAATATTCGCAGTAACCAAAGTGTCAACCTGCCCCAAACGTTTCATGTTATACAGCCAATGCATTGTGTGCGCTTTAGATTCTCCGTCGAAAGCTTCGTAATTGGGATCAGCGAGATAATAGGTAAGTGCCTGGTTGGCGTCTGCGAGTGCCAAATATTGCCAAAAGATGTCTTTCCATTTATTTGGCTGGCCACCGCGTTCTGCAACTACCTCGTTGTAGTTTTTAACAACATGTTCCGGATGCCTACCCAAATAGAGCGAACCGCTAGTAATAGGCAGTAAGTTGATGCCATGCACAAACTCAGGGTCGCCCCCAAACCAAGTGGCATGCACACCTTTTGAGCCCCAAACCATACCAATGGCATCATGTGGGTAATTGTTAGGGAATACAGCTTCGTCCACATCAAACCAATATTGTTCAACTGCAGTAGTTTCGGTGGCATAAAGGAAAATTCCCATATCGCGAATTTCGGTTTGCCCGGTAATTTCTCCCCATAAGATTACAGCGGATGCAAAATTCATTGATTCTGAGCTAGATTCCTGATTGTTGCCTTCGGCAAAATCACCATGACCTGCCGCCCAAGAATGCCCGGCATATATATCATACGATCTAAGAAATGGGAATAAGGGATCTTCGCGGTTCCAATTATTTGCATCACGAATGAGCATGTTAACCATCCCTCCCCAGTTCTCCTGAGATGCCCATGCGGGGTCGTACTGTGCAATAGTAGCAGCTGAGACAATTGCATAACTCATATGGAAATGGTGATCGTTAATCTGATTGTCTGCTCCAAATCCAGAAGGATAACCGGTTAATACATCCCAATCTTCGTTGTATGAGTATTCTTGCTCTCCACCCACCGTAAACCAATCTTCTAAGCGTGTTTTAAGTGATGCCAGAAAATAATCCCGTTCTGTCTCCAATCCCATTTGATCGGCGATGTGAACTAAATTTGCAAATCTCGCCATGGCTTTTCCATTTTCATAAGAAGGGCCTGCATTCAACGATTCATTGGCTACTTCTGAGACTAAGCGCTTTAAGATATCGGGGTTATAATCGACTTGATTTGGCAAAGCAGGAAGCACCCCTTGAAATTTTAGCGAAGTTGAAAAAGAATTACCGGCAAACACTTTCATTTCACCGCGAGGAGAATCGTAGGAGTAGTTTGTAAGCGCCTCAGTTACATGCATCCATTGGTGGCGATATAACGCAGAGATAGTTTCGTTGACGATACCTTCGGCAGAATCTTTAAGCACGGTGGTGTAGCTGTATGTGGATGTCAACTCCGAAGTTGTTTCGTTGTAATCCCACTCAACCTGGCTGTTAGTAACGAAGGCATAAGCCCGTGATTTGAATTCTTCGAGGGTGGCCTGAGCGTTGTTTGGTAAAACAGCAACCGACAAGTAATCCTTGCCATTTAAAGCAGAGGTATAAGTGCCGTTAGTATTCCAATTTGAACCGGTTGGGGCAAAAATTCCGTAATGTCTACCTTCTACAGTTATCCCCAAAACGCCATGTTGATTATACCAAACCGATGGATTACTCGAGAACGAAATGGCGGCATCACCACCATTAATTTCGAAATATACAAATGGGAGACCATGCCCTAAGGTTGCATACATTGATTTATCGCCGTCAATCCATTCGGCAGTAACGGTCCAGTCGTCGTAACTAAACGTTGTAGTATTTGGGGCGCTTAAGCCCGAAATGCCAACGGTCATTTGCGCAACATAAGGAAATAAATAATCGGTGCCGGGGGCTGCTGTGGCCAGAACATGTTGAGAGGTATAGCTGAGTTCCAATCCCGAGTTATTTGCCTGCATTGCCAATGGATGGGCAATGAGTTTACCGGAGTGTGGATTCCCGAAAAAGGGAAAAATCAGGCTACTCCAGAAATCATTAGTTTGCACCCGTTGTTGAAAGCTAGGGGAAACTTTAGGCAAAATATTTTGGCCTTGAAAATTTTGTGGTCCAATTTCTCCTGACGGTAAGCTCGTGCTGTAACTACCGGCGCCAACCGATACGGATTGTGCAACACCGGAGGTTTGAGCACAAACAACGATAATAAGTAAAGCAAAAAGCTGGGTAAATTGTTTCGTGGCAAAGGCTGAGAGGTTGAGTGACATTTAATGCAATTAATTGGATATGTCTACAAAAGGTAGGCAAACTAACGCCAATAAAACGAATGAGATAAATTCTCAGCCGGCAGTTGAAACCACTTAAGTTTGGCCGTTTAAGATGTTTGAGATATGACTCATCAACACTTTGTAGCTATTCACATTTTTCTGAACTACTGCGAGCGCCTCTAGGTACAATTCTTTTTGCTCGGTTTTACTTATGGTTTTCCCGGAATAGATAATAACCGGTACATTTTTTCTTTCATCAATCATACGGATTTTATGCAGCACATCTTTACCGTAGGCATCAGGTAGGTACATGTCTAAAATGATGCAATCGAAATGTTCCTCAGTTTCTAAAATTTCGTAGGCTTCCTGTGCAGATTCGGCCGTAACGCAATCTTTTACTACCACGCTTAGGAACTCTTTAAGCGCCATATTATGAATGGTTGAATTATCAACAAGCAGTACTTTTCCTTTCGAATTCTTTCTTTCGGTTTTGGGCTTTTTTTCATCACTGGCGCTATCGGTGTGTACTACCTTAACTACTTCAACTTCAGGCTTGCTTTCAACTGCCGAACGGCTATCGCTTGGCAGGTATAAAGTAAAGGTACTGCCGGTTCCGTAGTCACTTTCAAGTGTAAGTTTCCCGCCAAGTATGTGTGCAATTTCTTTGGATATTGCTAGTCCCAAACCGGTGCCGCCATATTTCTTTTCGGTGGATTGCCCCTCTGCCTGAACATAGCTCTCAAAAATGATCGTGCGTTTTTCATCACTTATTCCTATTCCGGTATCCGATATTTCGTAGGCCACCATCGAATCGCTGGCATCTAAATTTTGCATTGCCAGTTCATTAACATCGGGTAAATAAGTGGTTAGTTTAACATGCCCTTTGTTTGTGAATTTGATGGCATTACTGATGAGATTGTTGAGCACTTGCTCCAATCGTATTCGATCTGTATTTATTTTTTGAGAAACGGGAAGGTGATTAACATATCGGAATTCGATGTTTTTTTCTGCAGCAACAGGAATATATAAACGGGTAAGCCGGGTACAGAATTCATGTACATTAACCTGCTCGAGCTGAATATCCATCTTCCCGGATTGTATCTTAGAGAGATCTAAAATTTTGTTTAATAAATCGAGCAGGTTGTTACTGGAGCTGTGAATAAGATCAATATATTCTATCTCATCTTTTTTTAGCGATTGACTTCGGTTCTCAGCCAGTATTTCGCTAAGTAAGATTACAGAATTCAGCGTTGTTCGCATTTCATGGCTTATCTTGGCGATAAACTGCGATTTATAGTTGAGCTCATACTCTAGCTCACGCCGGCGATTATTTAGAATGGCATCTTCCAATTGTTGCCGAAGTACATGTTGGATTAGCTTTTCATCAACCTGAGGTAGAAATACTCTAAATCCGGCATCTAATAATTCATGAATTTGCTCTCGAGATCTTGATTTACCAACTGCAAGTACCCGCGTAAATGCCTTTCGACGATGGAGTGAGCGTAGCACTTTTTGATAGTCAAGCTCTTCATAATCTACATTAATAATGAGCACATCCCATTGATGGCGTTTAAAGGCTTTAGTGAAATCTTGATAATTTCGTAAAAACCCCGTTTCGATTTCAATGCCCTTTATTTTAAGCGATGATACTGCTTGCTGTACAACGTCGGGGGTTTGAGCCAATAAAATGGAAATGGTAGAGCCGGGCATAAAGAAGATTTAGAACTTACTTATTCAATGTAATACTCTGTAGGGTTGCATAAAATGAGCATTGTGTAAGACACCTGAAAATTTATCTCATTAAAAAATATTAATAAACCACTGGTGCTCAACACGTAATGCAAGATATTGATAAATAGTGTTATGAGAAGTATCTAGGAAAATGATGTAATATTAATGTTTTTTAATATAAACAAATTGGTATCTTTTTTGTTGGAAGAAAAAATTTTTCGGAAAAGGCAGGTCGTCGATCAAACTAACTATATAAGATTTGTTTTTTTGTGGTTGGCTTATGTTATTGAATACAACAAATATGTTGGCCGATTAAAAGGAATTGAGCGTGCAAAACGAACAGAAAATAAAAGAGCTGGTTGAACAGATTGTAGAATCAGTCAGCTCCGTTGGATATCAAGGAGAAGTTGAGCAGTTGAGAGATAAATACTCAAAACTGAAAACAGTGCATCAACTTCAAAAAAGTATAGTGCGACAAAACATGCATAATGCTATGTCGCCTTTGAGTGCGATATCGGGATATTTGGAGCTAATTAACATGTCGTTAATTTCTGATCCAGATTATGAGCAAATCGAATATTACCGTAAAAAAATCGAGACCGGAATACAGGAGGTAAATACCATTTTAGAGCAACTCCAAGGTATTTATAACGACGAATCAGATCTTGTTACCACCGACGAGGTAGATACTTTTCTGGATGTTGATTTGAATTGGCTGGTACGGGATGTATGCGCAAAAATGCATTTCACCGAATCTGACCTAAAGCTGGATATGAAAACAATATCGTTGCATGTGCAAACCGATGTATTCATCACAAAGCTTATTATTTTTAATCTTATCAACTACGCCTCAAAGTGTAATTCGCAAAAAGAAACTCTAACTTTAATAACGAATCAATCGAATCGTTCGGCGGAGTTTACAGTCAGTTTTAAGGTGGTTGAGTCGAAGAAAGTGGAAATTGCCCGGGTTATTAAATCTGCGAACAGTATCAGCCAAAAATTTGAGAGCAATAATTCGTTTGATGAAGGACTTTTAACCAGTGTAAAGCTCGCAAAAGAGATTTTCGGGAATATCAGCTATATGGGTTTGGAAGAGGGGGTAACCCAAATTAAATTATCTATTCCGCTAGTAAAATCCAGAGATCAAGCCTGAACATCAATCCAGCTCCCGGCCGGATTCTCGTAATTCATTATTTGATTAAAGTAGTTCTGATGGCGCTTTAAATCTCTTTGATTGTAATCAGATTGCGGTTGGCTGCTTGAGTTAACGTACGCAAACGGATGTGCTCGTTGATGCGATAAAAAACTGAGTTCCTGAAACCCATCAGAAATGGTTTGATGAATTTCCTGTGCTGTATTATTAAGGAAAAAATCACCAGCAGGCTGTTGCCGGGTTGCATGTACATTGCCTGCACCAGAATGTGCTTGCTTTTCAGCATGCTGCTTTTCTTCCACACCGCTTACGCTACGCTTGTAAACGGTACCTGAATTTAAGTAAGAAGTTCGGGTAACGGCTAAGATTGAACCGCGCCCGTCATTATTGATACTCATGTGGAAAAATTTTCTGCCCTTGAGGAAAATAATTCAATCTCAAATAAACAGCTAGTTAAAAACCATTAACTGTTGGAGTTATCGGCCAAGAATTGACGAACAAAAAAAGATTATTGAATCTTAAGGATTAAGATAATTACCCGATAAGAGGGAATGAACGGACTTTTTATACATCGTACAGAATTAATGTCCAATTAAAAACCCCAATTTAGCCCACAATGGGCACATTATTATTATCGAGCAAAAGAGGAGATTATATGAGCAAAATTAAAGCACTCGTAGTAGACGATTCCAAAATTATGCGCAGTCAGGTAAAAAGAGCATTGGATCAGGTGTCTTTGGCTGAATTTGAGTACGAAGAAGCAATGGATGGTGAGGATGCTTTAGAAAAGTTTAACGACGATATCGACATGCTTTTTGTGGATTGGAATATGCCCAAAATGACGGGAGTTGAGTTTGCCCGAGCTGTCCGTGATCAGGGCTACGATAGAATTCCGATTATAATGGTAACAGCAGAGAAGTCGATGGGTAAGGTGGATAAAGCACTTACCGAAGGTGGGGCAGATGAGTATATAACTAAACCATTTACAGCAGATAAAATGAGTAAAGCTATTGCAAAGTTTTTCGATGATCGGGGGAATCTGATTTCGGATGAGCCTGAAGAAGAAAAGAAAAGCTTCTTTAGTAGTATTCTTAAATAAATAAGGGGATAAAACTATGATTACAGAACAACTTAAAAAAGCGAAAGAAATACCGGTTGAAATAGTTGAGGTGGTAAAGCAATCGGTGATTAATACCTTCGAATCTATTGCCGGCGACCCGCCTTCGTACATGTACGAAGATGAAGACAACGGGCCATTAAATGGCATTATAGGCAATATTGCTGTGTTTAATCCAGAATATACGTTCTCTTTGATGCTAGTTATTCCTAAAGATACTGCCATCAAAATTTCGGAAGCATTTTTGGGGATGGAGCTTTCAATTGAAAGTGAAGATATGGGCGATCTTGTCGCTGAATTATCAAACATTTTGGCTGGCGAAGTAGCTGCAAATATGGAAACAGTAGGGTTTCGAGGACAGTCGTCGTTACCCACTGCCACACGAGGAAGTGATTTGCGTTTGTTTATGCCTAATAAACCTCCATCTGCGAGAATGCGCTTTGTAGGTAGTATCGGCGATTTCATTTTGAATATGGCCCTCAGCGAATCCAAATAATTGCTTTTTATAAAACGACGATAACACTCAGAATCAGGTACAGAATCCTATGAGTAACGATAATAACCATGTTGTAGACGAATTGGCACAAACAATCCAGCTACTTGCAGATGTTTGGCCCAACGACCGAGAAAATGTAGCCGTTGCCGGAGCTAAGTTCGAAAGCGTGATAGAAAGCTTTGATCAAAGTTTCGGGCAAACTCAAAAATTGGCTAATCTTGCTTGGAAAGGTATCAAACACTTGTACGAAAAGGACACCTTTTTTATGGAGGTCAAAGCCACCACCATGCAAGCTATAAACTTGTTTAGAGAGTTCATCATTACAGATGGGGATATTAAAGTTGAGGATTTTGAAAAAGCATTTGCAGAACTAAGTAAAGCACTAAATGGTGGAAAAGAATCGGCTGATACCATTATTTCTGAGCAAGAACTAGAAGAGCTGGAAACTAAAGAACCGGCCAAAACTACTACAAGCAATGAAGAAAACACGGAGGCTACAACTTCTAAAGAAGAAACAACGGCTGCACATTCAGAATCACTCGAAGAAGAAGATATCGTTGTAGAAGTAGCAGGTATTATTCAATTGTTAGCAGATGTTTGGCCCAACGACCGAGATAATGTAGCTATAGCCGGTGCAAAGTTCGAACAAGTAGTAAGCAGCCTTGAAAGTATTTCCGGGCAGATGCAAAAACTCAGTGATATCGCTTATCAGGGAATTATTCACCTTTATCAGAAGGACGAGTATTTCATTACGGTAAAAGCAACTACCATGCAGGCTATTAACGTATTTAGGGAGTTTCTACTGCCTGATGTAGATGTTAGTGTAGAAGCGTTCGAAAAAGCTTACGAAGAGCTTGAAAAAGCACTAACCGGCGAAGGCGAATCGGCAGATACAGTAATTACTGAGGAAGAAATTGAAGCGTACTCTGCAAAAGACGTAGAAGTGAGGCCGCAAGCGATCGCTGGGGTGGAAGTGCCAAAAAATTCAACATTAGACGATCTGGCCACACATTTACTAATGATGGATGATCAGCCGGATAAAGAGGATGTTGCGCTACTCGCCGGCTATTTACTGAATTCTGCTAACGATGAAATGGATGAGGCAGCATCGGAATTGAGAAAAGCCTATACCATTGTAGCGCAAGTACTTTCTGCGGGGCAGCAAGAAAATGGCTGGCTGGAAACTGTTTCAGCGCTTATAGAAAAAGCCAGCGAGATAATCAGTAATCAAGAATGGGAAGACTCTCAGATTGATGAACCTAATGAGCCATCACTTAAAGAACAGACAGCTGAGCCGAAACCCAAATCGGAAGCAGTTGAAAAAACAGCGGATTTAGATAGCACAGATAATGAAGTGAATAAACCTGCCACGAAAGTTTTTTTAATTCCCGAAGATATTGATTTGTCGATGGTTGGCGAATTTATTACCGAGTGTAGCGAGTTAATCGATTCGGCCGAAAGCGCACTGCTTGATCTGGAAGATCATCCAGATGATAACGAACTGGTGAACACGGTATTCAGAGCTTTCCATACCATAAAAGGAACGTCGGCATTTATGGGGCTTGATCCCATTACCGAATTTACCCATCATGTAGAAACAGTGCTAAGTATTGTGCGAGATGGCGATTTACCATTCGATCGTGCATGTGCTGATATCAATTTCGAGTCGATCGATATCATTAAAAAACTATTAGGTACGGTAGAGCATTGCAATGGTGGCGATCCGCTTCCGGTACCGGTTAATTACCAAAGCATGATGAATGTACTGGTTGATGTGGCCGAAAATAAAGTACTACCAGCCGAAGCACTATCTAAAGAAGAAGGGGTGGTACGTCCTATTGCTAGTGAAGCTGAAGTTGAGTCGGGCAATATCGAAGAAGTGCGTGTTGATGCTCCTGCAGATACCACCGTTCAGGCAGCAAAATCAGAGAATGAACCCCAAAATGAGCAAACGAATAATGCTCAAAAGAGTGATGCTGAAAGTTCGGTTCGGGTAAGTGTAAACCGCCTCGATCGCTTAATTGATATGGTGGGCGAGCTGGTAATTGCCCATTCGGTAGTGGCGCAGGATCCGAATATTTCGAAAGACTCAGAATTGCAGAAGAAAGTAAATCACGCTACAAAAATATTGCGTGAACTACAGGATACAAGCTTAACTCTTCGGATGGTTCCCCTTAAAGCCACTTTCCATAAAATGAACCGATTGGTTCGTGATTTATCGAGAAAAGCTGGAAAGCAAGTGAAATTTAACACCGTAGGTGAGGACACTGAGATCGATAGAAATATGGTGGATATCATCAACGAGCCCCTCATTCACATGCTGCGTAACTCGCTTGATCATGGAATTGAAACTAAACAACAGCGTGCACAAACAGATAAACCGGCTGTTGCAACAGTTACTTTGAAAGCTTATCAGGAGGGTGGAAAAGTAGTGCTGCAAATTCAAGATGATGGACGTGGAATAAATAAAGAAGTAATTCTGAAAAAAGCTCTCGAAAAAGGGTTAATCGATCCGGATAAGAAACTAACGGATTCAGAAATTTACGGTCTCATCTTTTTACCCGGATTCTCATCCGCAGAAAAAGTAACCGATCTATCGGACCGAGGAGTAGGTATGGATGTAGTGCGGCGATCCATCGAACAGCTGCAAGGCAAGGTGGAGGTAACGTCAGAATTGGGCGTGGGAACCACTATTACTATCGAACTACCATTCACATTAGCCATCACCGATGGCATGTTGATCAGGGTTGGTCAAGAGAGATTTATTGTTCCAACTATTAATATCGATATGACTTTTAGGGCAAATCCTGAAGATCTATTCACCGTATTGGGCGAAAACGAGCAAGTATCGTTTCGAGGAAAATCGGTACCGGTAATTCGTCTTCATCGCCTGTTCGAGATCGAAGAAGCTATTGAAGATATTATGTCGGGTACGCTGTTGGTAATTAAGAACAACAACGACCGTTTTGCCTTGCTTGTTGATGAGGTGATAGGGCAGCAGCAACTGGTGGGTAAATCCATCAACATGATTGCACCCATGCAACACATTTCTGGTGGAGCAATATTGGGTGATGGCCGTGTTGGACTGATTCTGGATACAGCCGCACTCACCACATAATGCAAAATTGATCAAACAGGTAAATCGTATGAGTTTATTAACAGCACAACCCAGCATAAAAGGAGCAGTTCTTAAGAACACAGATTTCCAAAAGGTGCGTAAAATTATATTCGATTACTGCGGTATTTCAATAAATGAGGGCAAAGAAGCATTGGTTCAAAGCCGCCTGGCAAAGCGGATGCGTGGGCTTGGAATTACTTCTTTTAGTGAGTATCTGGATTTGATTGAGGCGGAAAAGCCCAATAATGAGTTTTTAGCGTTCGTTGATGTTCTCACTACCAATAAAACGTCTTTTTATCGCGAGAATAAGCACTTCGAATTTATCGAAAAGCATATCTATCCCACATTGCGTGGGCGCTCAGTAAAGTGGTGGTCGGCGGGCTGCTCTTCGGGAGAAGAACCTATAACATTAGCAATGAATTTGCTGGAAGCTGAAAATAGTATCAACCACCGTGGGGTGAAAATTCTAGCTACAGATATTTCACGCGATGTACTAAACATTGCGAAGTCTGGGGTGTATGCCCATCACAAAGTGGGTGATATACCCGGCAACTACTTGGGGAAATATTTTACCCATCAACCCGATGGTTCGTATAAAGTGAAAGAGCAGGTTAGCCGAATGATTACCTACGGTCGACTAAATCTAAACGATCACTGGCCATTAAAAGGTGGTTTTCAGCTTATTATGTGCCGAAATGTTATGATTTACTTCAATAGGGAAACCCAAGAAAAACTGATTACCAAATTCAGAGATGTACTTGAACCCAATGGATATGTATTTTTGGGCCACTCGGAAAGTATGAATGCTCCGGCACTCGGTTTTAAAAACGTAGCACCGGCCGTGTATCAAAAAGTCTAAAGAAAAGTTGAGTTAAATAGTTAGTTAAAAGGCACTCCAATACAGAGTGCCTTTTTTGTATATGGGTGAAGCCGAAACGGGTAAGCACGGCTTAAGAAGTTCAAAAAGAACACCGATAAAGTAGACATGCTCCCTAAATTCAGTTTTGCATGGAACATCAATTTTGGAGTTGATTCGAAATAATTAGTGGGCTAACACAGACATAGAAAGGTATGATTGAATGAAAAAAGTTGTAGGCGTAAGCGATTTAAAGGTGTCGAATAATCAAAACGATATGATTATTACGCACGCACTTGGGAGCTGCTTAGGAATTACCGTTTATGATAAATTAGCCGGAGTTGGAGGCATGGTGCATGTGATGTTACCGTTATCGAAATCAGATCCGGCAAAAGCGGCCGTCAAACCCGAAATGTATGTGGATACCGGATTCGCACTGTTGTTAAAAGAAATTTTTGCACTTGGTGCAACCAAAAGAAACCTGGAAATAAACGTTGCCGGTGGTGCCAGTATGAAGCAAAATGCCGGTGAGGATTACTTCAAAATCGGGCAGCGAAATTTTACCACCTTCCGAAAATTGTTATGGAAAAATGGCTATATGATCGCCAATCAGGAGGTTGGGGGCTCCATTTCACGAACCATGGAACTGGAGATGAATAACGGTTTGGTAACCATTAATAAAGTGCCGCTTAACTCGCCACAAAGAAATTTAAGAACCGGGGTTTCTCCGGATTTAAGTTTCTCTGCTGCTAGAGTAGGATAAAGATAATGCCATGAGTAAAGAGCCATTAAATTACACAGAGCAAGCAACCTTCGAAGAAGCCTTAAATGAGTACGAAAAGCGAAAAAAGGAAATGCTTTTATCCTACATAATGCACACGCAGCTACTTCGCTACAATCCACCATCGTAGGTGAATCTCCAAAAACATTAACAATGAAAATAGGAAGCCTTAAGTGTTAGTGTATAATTACGATAACCTAGATATACATGATTTGTATAAGGCTATGTCTCATCATTCAATTACCACAGAACAATGAATACAACTACATACACCGATAACATACACGATATCGCATTAAATACATTTGAAGTAACCTGCTTCATGTTTCCGATGGATGAGTGGGAAATTGAGGAAGATGAGCTGGTGTACCCGGAAGGAAATACTCGTTCTGTTGTAGGCTTTGATGGTGCAGCAAAAGGAGGGATGGTGATTAGCCCAAACGAATCGTTGTTAACGGCAATTGCAGCAAACATGCTGGGGATTGACGACCCGAGCCAAGAAGAAAAAGAAGGTGCATTGTGCGAAATAGCAAATATTATTTGTGGCAACACTGTACCATTATTCGCAAAAGACGATAAAATCTGCGTGATTAAGCCACCCAGAATTGCAGCGGTTGATGAAAATGCCGATGCACTTTTTATGGGGATGCATCACCAGAAAGTAAACGTACTATTGGATGAGGGTGTCGTTGAAATTTCAATTTATCTGGAGAATGAGTGATGATTAAAGTATTGGTGGTAGACGATTCTGCACTCGTCCGCAAGTTGCTTACCGAAGAGCTTAACAAGCAACACGATATTGAGGTTATAGGCACAGCGATGAATCCGTATGTTGCCCGAGATAAAATCGTGAAGCTAAACCCAGACGTAATTACACTGGATTTAGAAATGCCGAGAATGGATGGCCTTTCCTTTCTTTCTAAACTAATGAAGCATAAACCAATGCCTGTTGTTGTAGTAAGCTCGCTAACTCCAAAAAACAGTAAAAATGCGCTCACAGCATTAAATCTGGGTGCAGTTGAGGTGCTTTGTAAACCTGGGTCAGCATACTCTACACAAAATATCACACAAGATATAGTTCGCGCAGTGCGAACAGCATCAATGGCGAAATTCCAGAAGGGTATGCTTAGTGGAACACGAAAGATAGCTGGGCCAACTATTACCCCAAAAAATTCAACACTTGTACATACTACCAATAAGTTGGTTGCCATTGGTTCATCAACAGGTGGAACACGGGCATTAAACGACATTTTGCCGGCATTACCTCCTAGCATGCCCGGCATTGTGGTAGTACAACATATGCCACCTGTTTTTACCAAAAGTTTTGCAGACCGATTAAATGAACTCTGCACCCTAGACGTAAAGGAAGCAGAGGATGGGGAGCATATCAGGCCGGGGTGCGTTTTTATTGCACCGGGAAACTATCACATGTTGGTTGAGAAAAACGGAGCCCGTTACTATGTGAAATTGAAACAAGGACCACCGGTGCACCACCAACGCCCCGCTGTGGACGTACTGTTTAATTCGGTTGCAAATTCTGCCGGATTAAATGCCATGGGCGTAATTCTTACCGGGATGGGCGCAGACGGTGCTAAAGGCCTAATGAATATGAAAAATAAAGGGTCATACACCATCGGGCAAGACGAAGCCTCGAGTGTTGTGTATGGCATGCCACGCGAGGCGTACAACATCGGTGCTGTAACCGATCAATTACCGTTGGACAAGATTCCAGAGGCAATTGTTAATCACATGAACAAAAAAGTGTTAGAACCACACATTTAAACGGAAAAGAAAATGGCTATTAATATTTTAGTTGTGGACGATAGTGCAGTAATGCGCAGTATGATTAAAAAGACAATACTCAATAGTGGTGTTGAAGTAGGCGAAATATTTGAAGCAGGCAACGGCCAGGCCGGGTTAGAAGTATTAAGTAAAGAATGGTTGGATATCCTTTTCATAGATGTAAACATGCCTGTGATGGACGGTATGGAAATGTTGGAGAAAGTGCGCGAAAATCAGGAGTATATCGACTTGCCAATTCTCATTGTTTCAACCGAAAGTAACCCCGAAAGAATCCAAATCATCCAGAAAATGAATGCCGGTTTTGTACACAAACCGTTTACTCCAGAGGTTCTAAGAGAGCGAATTTTAGAAGCTTTAGGTGTACTGGAAAGTCAATAAAGCATATTGTACATATTATTAACCTAATTAATGCCCCGCAGTAACTTGCGGGGTTTTTTTATTTTAAATATTTATGAAAAAAAGTTAAGGTTAAACGTCTATCGGGTCGATAAACATTGTATATCACAACATGACTAACTTAGTGGCAATTAAGCCGCTTGTAAATGATAGAGATGTAAAGCAGTAACAACTGCTTAATTTGAAAATAGAGTACCTGAATAACCGACAAATTCAGTCTGGGAATACACACTTATTCAGAGGTTAGAAAAAGCAGCCGGTTTAAGCCCGGCAGAAATAACACGCGTTGGAAGCTTTGCCAATTGCACGCAACTCGTGCACTGAATGTGTTGAAAACTTAAGCGCATCAACTGAATATATGGCGCTAAAGAATTCTAAACTGCTTTTTGCAGTATTTCCAATCTATGCGGATTCCGCAAGCGTGTTTAAAACACGCGAATAATTCTTTAAAAGTAGATGTAAGAAGCTGCAAGGTGAGGAATGCTTGGTTTTTTAGGGTAGCTGGAAAACATAATTACTATAAACATAGAGTATTACTCGAAATAAAATTCTTAGGGACTTCTTGACAGTAAGGAGCGAATTCAAATGAAACAATTCATAGATAACCACAACAGTACTTGGACTTTAAACAAGAAATTGAGCCTCACTTTTTTAAGTATTTGCATAATTACGATGCTTCTGGGTGGGTTGGGCTACTTTAGTGCAGTAAAAAATCAGCAGGCCATCGAAGAAATTGGTGCAGTACGATTGCCTAGTGTAGAATCATTACAGAGTGTAAGTTTGGCGTTAGCAAATATCAGTGCTGCAGAAGAAGCGCTCCAAAATTCGGAATTAACTATTGAAGATAGAGAGGAAGTTCGCAATAGTTTATCTACACATTGGGGTGAGCTTGAGGCAGAATGGGCAGCCTATGCAGACTTGCCACAAACGCCAAAAGAAGCTATTGAATGGGAAGAATTTAAAACTGCTTTCAACATCTGGAAAAGTGATCATGAAACCTTTATGGTAATCGCAGATCAGTATTTCGAAAACTTGAAGGCCAATCAGGAATCCGGGCAAACTTTAATTATGCTTAGAGAGCAGTTTTTGAATAATAACAAAGCATCAAAGAAAAAGAGTATCTCTGCCATAAATGATGTAGTAGTATTAAATGAAGAGATTGCAGATAAAGCGGTATCGGCTTCTATAACAAGAGGGAATTTTGTTGAAGTATTAAGTTTAACTGGGTTACTCTTAGGCGTATTTTTAACGGCAATTCTTGGTTATTTCGTTACCAGATCCATCAACCGAATACTACGTTCGATAGTTGAACGATTAACAACCGGCGCCGAGTTAGTGAACTCTTCGGCCGAGCAACTTTCAGGCGCAAGCCAACAAATTGCAGAAGGTGCAAACGAACAAGCAGCCAGCCTGGAAGAAACCAATTCCTCGCTCGAAGAAATGGCCTCGCAAACCGTACAAACTGATGAAAACTGTGATGCAGCCGAGCAATCCGTAAAGCAAACTAATGCACAACTTAAACAAGGCGTAGAATCTATCGAGCGATTGAATGAGGCGATGAACAATATTCAAACCGCATCAGAAGAGACTTCTAAAATTATCAAAACCATCGATGATATTGCATTCCAAACCAACCTTCTTGCTTTGAATGCTGCCGTAGAAGCAGCTCGAGCCGGCGAGGCTGGGAAAGGGTTTGCAGTGGTAGCCGAAGAAGTGCGCAACCTGGCCCAGCGAAGTGCTGAGGCTGCCAAAGATACTTCCGATCTGATTAAACGATCACAATCTAGTTCTACAACCGGAGCTACGATGGCAAAAGAAGTAAGCGAAAATTTAAAAATAATCGCAGCCAGCAGTGATAAGATGGACACCTTGGTAACCGAAATCTCTACCGCATCCAAAGAGCAAGCCATTGGCATCAAACAAATGAATGCAGCGATGGCACAAATGGACGAGTCGGTGCAGGATAATGCAAGTGCCTCGGAAGAATCAGCCAGTGCCGCCGAAGAATTGTCGGCCCAGGCAAATGAGTTGATGTACGTAGTTAACGAAATTACAGCATTGGTTGGAAAGTCGGGAAATAGTATGGGGCCGGTAAGCCATCAGCTCAAAAGTCCGATGAGTTTCAGACGCGAAAATAAAAAACCGCATCAGCCGGCAATGTACCCGTTCCAACAAGCCGAAAAAGCTTCGGAAGAGAAGCAGAAAGAGACCGAATTTGACTTTAGTGATTTTTGAAAAACAAGCTTCAAATCAAATAAAATGAGTAGCCGAAATAATGGGCTACTCATTTCGAAAAAAAAGTGAAGAATTTCACATCTACATCTTAAGGGAAGCCGGATTGCTCCCGATAATAGCTGGGAATCCTAAAGAGGATGCCCAATCATATAAACGATATAAATACAGAAATGATGGAAGAACAAGTAGTAGAGCAAGAGCTTACACATTCAAATGGAGTTGCCGTAAAAGGCGGTAAGTTTTTAAGCTTCTTTTTGGGCAACGAAGAATATGCAATTGAAATTCTGAAGGTTCAGGAAATCATCGGGCTATTGCCGATTACACCTGTGCCAAAAATGCCGGAATATGTGCGTGGTGTGTTAAACCTGCGCGGCAAAATTGTTCCGATTATGAACCTTCGTGTACGCTTCGGTTTAGAGCGTGTTGAGGACACCGAAGAAACCTGCATCATTGTAATTCAGGAAGAAAAGCATTTGATGGGCATTGTTGTAGACAAGGTTTCGGAAGTAGCGGATTTGAAAACAGAACAGATTGACGCAATCCCAAGTTTTGGAGTTACCGGAAACAGCGAATATTTATCGGGGATCGGAAAATTGGAGAAATCCGTGAAAATGATCCTTGATGTACATAAGGTAGTATTCGACGTGCCGGCTGAAGTTAAAAATGCCACACCGGAAAATGTTTAGGCTTAAAAAATCGGGCTAAAAATAAAGAGTAGCGACTTATGAACATCAAGGATATAGTACAGAATATAAAATCAACCAACGTTTCGTCCAGCTCATGGACCATCAGCCGTAAAATGATGCTGATTTCTGGTGGTGGAATAGTAACAATTGTATTGGTAGGAGTAATCGCAATCTTCAGTCTGTCATTAATTAACAAATATACCGAGCGTTTGCTGGAGGTAAGTTTAATTGAATGGCAACTGGCTAATAAAATCGAAAACGACGGACGATTTATTGGCTATAACTTGATGAGTTATGCTAAAAAGCATGATACCGAAGCCTGGGAAAAAGTAAAAACCGGTTTAGAGCGACTTAAAGAGGAAGTAAATTCTACCAAAGCATTAGCTGCTGAAAACGACATCGAAGGCATCGATGAATACATCGCAAATTTGGAAAAAAATCTGGTGCTTTTTGATGATGCCATATTTGGATACTACGATGCAAATGAAGCACTATTGAAATATAAAGATCAAACGGCTTCTTCAAGTAACGATTTTAAATCTAGTGTGGAAGAATACCTAGCAGTAGCCGAAGCGGAGCTTAGTTCGATTAGCGGCGCGGCGCGGGCTACTGAGGCAGATCGAATTAAGAATGCGAAAGCTTCTATCCTAAAACAAACCGAATTATTGAATCAACTATGGCAAAGCGAAGCTCTCGATAAGCAAGAAGATTTAGCCGCAATCGAAAATGAGTTTATTGAGTTAAGAACTACTTTTGGAGCTTTACTAGAAGGCGTAAACTCGATGGAGGGAGAAATCTATCTGAATATTGCCCTTGCCACACTTAACGATAATGTTGAGACGGTTCGCGCTATGATTGCCTCCAGAAATCAGGTGACAAAAGCTGAGCAACAGCGCACACTAGCTTTTGAGAATATTTTAGAAGATGCGGTTGCTTTAGCCGAAATGTCACAGAAAAAAGCCTTTGATGATGCAAATTCTACTCATGACGTGGTTTCAACAACTCGAATTACAGTTGGTATAGTTTCAATAAGTGCTGTAATTATCGCATTCATTATGGGCGCCTATGTTGGTAGATCAATCAATCAGATTCTTAAAGAAATTATTGGGCAATTAACTACCGGCGCCGATGAAGTCCAATCTTCTGCTGAGCAACTGTCAAGTGCAAGCCAGCAACTAGCAAGTAGTTCAAGTAAACAAGCTGCAAGCTTGGAAGAAACCTCTTCATCTTTAGAGGAAATGTCTTCTCAGATTAAGCAAACCGACGAAAATTCATCCGAAGCAGAACATGCAATGAATATTGCAAAACCATTGATCGAAAATGGGGTAACTGCAATGACGCGCATGAACAAAGCGATGGATGAAATAAAGAACTCATCCGATGAGACATCAAAAATCATCAAAACCATCGATGATATTGCCTTCCAAACCAACTTATTAGCATTGAACGCCGCTGTAGAAGCTGCACGTGCCGGTGAAGCAGGAAAAGGATTTGCCGTAGTAGCTGAAGAAGTTCGAAATCTTGCCCAGCGAAGTGCAGAAGCAGCAAAAGACACATCAAATCTTATCCAAAAATCGCAAGATAATACCCAGCGAGGCACAATGGTAGCCAACGAAGTGGCCGAAAACCTCGAAAAAATTGCCGAAAGTATTAACAGCGTTAGCACTTTGGTAGTTGAGATATCAGCGGCATCGAAAGAACAGGCAGATGGTATTAGCCAGATGAATGTAGTTATGAACGATATGGATTCGGTAGTGCAAGGCAATGCTTCGGCATCCGAAGAAAGTGCAAGTGCAGCCGAACAGTTAACCGCCCAGGCATCTGAATTAAATAATATTGTAGCAAGAATGGCTCAATTGGTTGGGATTAACGGTAGCGGAGGATTCGAGAATATGGCCAACTCGCCGGTTTTCAATAACGAGCTGAAACGCCCAGAATACCACAGAGAAATTGAACCGGCACATTCTTACAAGCCGATGTTAACTAAAACTCCCGCAAGTAACGGGCATGGTGCCCCTTCTGCCAAGCAAGAACCACATGAGCTAATACCATTAGGCGATGACGATTTCAGCGAATTTTAAACAACGAACTTCTATAAAAGCATAAATTAAAAGGAGGCGGCCATGAATAAGACAAAAACAACTTTTATTCTTAGTGTATTACTGATGTGTGGGGTAGTGGCAGCGCCACATAATATGGCAAGCAATGCCGATTATAAACACCTTGAAATTTCAATCACCGATGATAGTACCAAAGTGTACAACATGGTGGATCAGATGCCGCAAATTATCGGTGGAATTGGTGAAGTATATAAGAACATCAGCTATCCCAAAACTGCATTAAATAACAGAACCGAAGGTAAAGTGTACATTCAGTTTGTGGTTGATGAACACGGAAAGGTTATTAACCCCAGAGTACTAAAAGATATCGGCGATGATTGCGGAAATGCTGCCATTGCTGCCTTAGAAAAAGTGAATTTTACCCCAGGACTCTTAGATGGCGAACCGGTGGCAGTATCCTATACCTTACCGGTTATTTTTAAGATGGGAAACTAATTGCATAGAGATAACCCAATATAGTTAGTTAGAGTGTGGTCTTGGTAGGGCTGCACTCTTTTTTTATCTACACGTTTTATTATTAAAAAATCTTAATAAAACACCTTAAGTAATTTTGCCCGCTGTACGATAACAGGAGAGAGAGGATTACAGATTCTAATTACAAAACCTATCTATAAAAAATGATGAAAGAGAAAAAATATTACGGAATAATTTTGATTTTGGCTTTGGCAGTAGCAACCCAGGTGCAAGCTGAAGAGGCAAAAGAGTACTTGATTCTAGAAGCAAAAGCAGACACAGCAGAAGTGTTAAGTATGGCAGATGTAATGCCAGAAATAGTTGGCGGGCTAAAAGAATTGTATAAACATATTAAGTATCCGCGTGCGGCGTCGATGAACAATGTGGAAGGGCGAGTATTTGTACGATTTATTGTAGATGAAAGCGGCAATGTAAAAAACCCGGAAGTGCTAAAAGATATTGGCGCAGGTTGTGGCGAAGCTGCAATTGAAGGAATAAAGAAAGTTAAATTTAAGCCTGCAACCAATGGCGGGCTTCCGGTTAGCGTGTATTACACATTACCGATCACTTTCAAGATTCAAAAATGATTTGATGATAACCCTATATAGTTAGATAAGGGCGTTGTTCTGAATGGGCAACGCCTTTTTTTTATCCAACTTCTCAAGGAATTAGAGCTTTGGCCGATAAAAATAATGGCGAAAATTTATCAATAAGGGTACAAATCAGATGCAAGTAAAATCCTACCAAACACACACAAATAAACGGATAAAAAATGAAGATTCTTAGATGCTCCAATAGTTTAGTACTTCTGTTAGTTTTAATAACTCAAACGGCACAGGCGCAATATGAGAAGAAGTTTAGTTACCATGCTGAGGCGGAGCTACACTACAACGATGTGGTTCAAAAAACAGGAAAAGGCAATGTAGATGCCGGAAAATTTGATTTGCATAAGGCGGCATTTAAGGCCGGATATACCATAAATAAGCACTGGAGTGTGGGCTCAAAAGTAGTGGTCGAACACGCCTTCGATCAGGAACATAATGGCGGCGATATTTACCTCACGAATTTTTATGCGAAGTATAAATTCAGTAAAAAACTAAATATACAGGCCGGCTTGATAAATGTGCCACTTTGTGGCGGTAAATCTTCAACCTATGGAACGGTTGAGGTATCGCCAGTAGAAAAATATATGAGTTATGCATGGCGCGAACTTGGTGTGAGCGTCTCCGGTAGCCCTTCGAAAAAGGTAAGTTATAAAGCCACGGTGAGTACAGGTTTGAATCCAGCCGAATTAAATTCTAAAACAGTGATTTACAATGCTCGTAATGCCGATTTGGGTACATCCCTCAAAAATCTCGCGATTGGCAGTCAATTTAAATTCTCAATGAATTATCACTGGACTTTCGGTACCGCATTCTTTTATTCAGCATTATCGAATAGTAGCCTCGAAAATGTAGATTTATCCGGTGCAGATTATCGAATGGCTGAATTTTACACTCAATACACCGTTGCTAAATTTGAAAGTAGAGTGGTAGGAGTATACAGTACCATCAGCGAGTCGGATAAAATTAACGAGGCATTTCATAGCAAGGTTGGATCGGCACAATATGGAACTCTGGTTGAAGTAGGATATGATTTCAGTGATTTCTTCCCTTTAAAAATGGAAGACTCGAGTGTAAAGGGGTTTCTCAGGGCTGAATCGTACGATGCTCACTACCGAACCGTGGAAATATCAGACAAAAAGAAATACGAGCATACCGATTATTCTATCGGAATTGTATACCAACCGGTTAAAGCGCTTGAGTTTAAGGCTGACTATGTAATGCTTAAAACCGGGGATGAAGCCTTTCAACAATTGTTTGATTTCTCACTTGGTTACCGCTTTTAACTATTAAATTTATATCTAAATCTCGACGAACATGCAGAACTTTTGGCAGCGCTGGAGCAGCTTAAACCTAGGCAAGAAGCTCAATATTTTTATACTAACTCTTTTCATCGTGTGTATGGGGATTACCATTGAGGTTGTGTATAACCTATACAAAGGTGCTTATCAGGGTTCGGTTCTGGCAAACCTGCAAGGAAAAGGAGAAACCAATACCGCACAGTTTTCTGATTGGCTGGATGCCCGGCTCGACGAAGTGTTATTTGTTGCGAGCTTAGATGCTTCAAAAACTAAAAACAAAGAAGTTTTGGGCGAATTATTTTTGAAATTGAGCACTACGCACGATTATTACGAAAATATATTCTTGCTGGACGAAAAGGGAATGGGCGTAATATCAACGCTTCAGCTTAATGGATCTACTAGTTTATTACCCAATGAACAAGCAGAAAGCTACAACCTAAGCGATAAAGCGTACGTTAGAGAAACAAAAGCAGGAAGACATATAATCACAGATCCCGAGCCTTCTGTAGTTACAAAAAATTTACTCTCGGTTGTAGCAGCTCCTGTTCAAACAAATGGCAATTACAGCGGCATGGTAGGCGCTTCTATATTATTGTCTACCCTTACTGATATGGTAAATACCATTCCCAAAGAAGAATACACAGAAATTTATTTACTGGATACTAATGGTACACCACTTACACAGTCAACATCATTTTCTGGTAGTAATAAAAATTTGACAACCCAAGCGGCAAATCAAATTAAGAATAAAAAATCAGGGGCAGAGATCTACCAAAATGCAGCGGGAGATAAAGTTTTTGGCAGCTACACCTATATTCCTGAATTGAATTGGGGATTGGTTGTAGAATCTAATTACGATACGCTTATTGCCGGTGTGCATCGGGTGTTTTATCTATTAGGAGCTACGGCAATTGGAATGCTACTCATTTTTGGATTCGTCGTATCCAAGTTTGTTCGCAAGCAGATTGTAACTCCATTAGAGCAGGCCATTAATACACTCGACAGTGCGTCGATACAGGTTAATTCTGCATCGAACGAAGTTTCATCATCAAGCCAGCGATTGGCAAGTTCTTCGAGTGAACAAGCTGCACGTTTACAAGAATCAACCAGCTCACTCGAAGAAATATCTTCGCAGATTAAACAAACAGACGAGCACACCACCGAAGCAGAACGCTCTATGGATGATGCACGGCCAAAAGTTGAAAGTGGGCTTGTTGCCATCACGAAGTTAAACGAAGCAATGACGGATATTAAAACCAGCTCGTTAGAAACCTCGAAAATCATTAAAACGATTGATGATATTGCCTTTCAAACAAATTTGTTGGCTCTGAATGCTGCGGTTGAAGCTGCACGTGCCGGCGAGGCCGGTAAAGGATTTGCCGTTGTAGCAGAAGAGGTACGGAATTTGGCACAACGAAGTGCAGAAGCAGCTCAAAATACCTCAGCATTAATTCAGAAATCTCAATCGAGCTCCGACCGCGGTGCTGAAGTAACCGTAGAGGTTTCTAATAACCTGAATGATATCGCAACCAGTATTAATGATGTTAGTACCCTGATTGTTGAGATATCGGCAGCATCGAAAGAACAAGCCATTGGAATCCAGCAGTTGAATTCGGTTGTTGGCGGAATGGATCAAGTAGTGCAACAAAATGCTTCAGCTTCGGAAGAGTCAGCAAGTTCGGCTGAAGAACTATCCGCACAGGCCAGCGAACTTCGAGCTGTTGTAGATGAGTTAAAATCGATGATTACTGGGCAGAACAGCGAAGCTGCAGCTTACTCGAGCACACCAACACCAAGAGGCCTGAGAACCTCTAAGTACACCGCTAACGATTTTATTGAGCAACCGGAAAAAATTTATCGGCAGCCGGATGTAGAGAAAATAAAAAGTGTAAATATGGCTTTTGATAAATAAGGTGTAAATGCGTAGTAATTACAATACTATATGTTTTAAATTTATTTAGTAATTAATGAAATAAACCTATTATCAAAAACACGATCTCGCCGATAACAATTAAAGCAGATTCCTTAAGTAGTAGAAATAATCTACGGGAGTATTAAAGTGAAAGAGTCTACATCTAGAAAAAAAGAAGGTAAAAAAGAGAGTGTTTTTGAAACCGAACATATTGAACAAACTGAAACGGAAGTCGTTTCTTCCTTACGCCTGATTAATACAGGAAAGCCAAGCGTTTCTGAAAAGAAAAAAGCTATGGCCAACAAAATTTGGGACGATCTGATTGCCAATTTCTCATTTCTGGATCCTGATTCGGATAAAGAAGTTAACCGATTTGAGCTTGTTGATAACAATTACCGGATAGACGAACCTTATAAAAAAGAACTTATACTTGAAGATGGCATGTTGTCGATTCAACAAAATAACGAGGCGCTCACCGAAGAGCATTTAAAGTTTACCAAAGCGGTACAACTAAGCCAGTCGTTTGTGTTGATCATCGACCGTAAAGGAGTAATTGAATACGCTAATCCACACTTTCAAAAAGTTTCCGGTTTCACGCAAGACGAATTAATTGGTAAAGAACTAGGCTTTCTTGTTTCCGATCTGGCATCGCACGAAGAATACGAGCAAATATTACAGGCTATTAAAGCCGGTGTAAGCTGGAAAGGCGAGCTCGTTAATACCAAGAAGAATGGAGAGTGGTACATTTTTACTGCTAAGATATCGCCGGTAACTATTAATGCCGGATCAACGATCGATTTTATAGTGGTTGGGCACGATATAACCTCTTTCAGAGAAACGGAGATTAAGCTTGAGCAAGCCGTACAGGAAAAATCGATTTTACTTTCAGAATTACACCACAGGGTGAAAAATAACCTAGCCATCATTTCAGGTATCATGCAGTTACAAGCCTTTGATGAAGGGGATGAGGAAGTTAAAACTAAGTTGTTTTCCGGAGTTGGTAGAGTTAAAACTATGGCAACCATGCATGAACTTTTGTATGAGTCGAGCAGTTTTACAATGTTGGAGTTTGGCAAAAATATTTGCAAAATCGTTGATTCTGTTGCCGAAATGTTCGAGCTCAAAACCACAACCTTAAACGTAAATTACGATCTAGAGCCAATCATTTTAAACATTAATCAAGCACATCCCTGCGCACTGATTATTAACGAAGTGGTTACAAATAGTTATAAAAAAGCAGGCAAGTTGGTAGATAAACAGCCCCAACTAAACATCAGATTAATCAGCTATGGCAAAAAAGTGATGGTTGAAATAAAAGACAATATTGAAAGCTTACCGGAAGGTTACACGAGCGAAAAACAACCGCTGAGTTTTCAACTTATAAAAACGCTGGTTCGCCAACTAAATGGTAAATACAATTACCTAACGGATGATTTTGGGACACTATTTACCCTGGCATTCGAAAAAGAGCACTTAAAAGGTACGGGTAACGCTCGGTTGTCATAATTACCCGGAACTAGCCAAAACAAAGAGGCGGGTCTAACGATCCGC
Source organism: Balneolaceae bacterium (assembly GCA_965228545.1). GTDB lineage: Bacteria > Bacteroidota > Rhodothermia > Balneolales > Balneolaceae > HXMU1420-13. The sequence goes on along the minus strand of OZ245822.1, from coordinate 1,912,343 downwards.
CTCTTTTTGTTTGATAAACCTCGAACTAATGTAAGCTAATACAGGTAGAACTCAATTGCTTGTTTAAACCCTCATACCGATTGAACAGCAGGGTATTTTCATTCATTACCTGCCGTAAGGTTTGCAAGTGATTTTCGGCAGACTCTATTTCCACACGTAGTTGCTCAAATGTTTCCCCAAACTTTAATTCTGAGGATCGAAGGCGCGAAATTTCCACTTTACCTGAAACATAGATGTAGCGTAAAATGGTCAAAAACTGCTCAATCGTAGTAAGCTTACCCAGTAGTTCTATTTGTTTTGCCGGAATATCATGAATGGCAGCATACACACGTTTTAAACGTGGTAGAAAGGCGTTATTTAGTAAATCAATTGCTTCTTCCTCTTTAATCAGCTGAACGCTTACTTTATCCGAGTCTTTAAGCTCTTGCATATATTTTCGAGTCATTTCCACCTGAAGTTCCGACGAAATTATATCAAAACTTAGATCCGAAAAAATCATGTGAAGATTATGCAAGCTAGTGATTAATTCGCCTAGGCTTTGCTCACCTCTTTTGGTTTGCTCGCCCATACTCTCGGCCACCACAAACAGCGATTGATCATCACGATCTAGTTTGGAAGACTGTAACCTAGCATTTTGCGATATAGCCTGAATATTTTTTGACAGATCAAGTAAAAAGTGAGAATGCTCATCCAAACGGGTATGGATTTGGTGAAGTTGGTTGGTATAAGTAACAAAATCGGATAAAATCAGGCTAACCATTTCAAGAGTTTCGAGCGATAGCTTTTTACCAGGCTCCCTAGCTAGTGTTTGGCGCTTTTTGGGGAGGTGTTTATTTCGATTTAGAATTTCTTGCAGCAATGCATAACGCATAAACTGATCGTAGCTATTAAATCCTCGCTCTTTGAGCTGTGAGAGCAAAAATTCGGCAGATTTTTGAACCACCTCAGATCTGGAGTGGGAACTGTTGAGTTCATATTCGTAGGCAAGCGTTTTTCTGTAGATCTCTTTTACTATACCAAAAACCGGGCTGCCCGGCTTTAATCGAATAGACAAATAGCCACCTTTACAGGGAAATACCAACGCGGTAACCCAATAATAGGAGCCGTCTTTGGCCAAGTTTTTTACGTAAACGGCAACCGATTGATTGGCCTTCAGATAATCCCACATAATTTTAAATGCGGCTTTAGGCATGTCAGGATGCCTGATAAGATTGTGGTATTTCCCTAAAATTTCGTCGGTTGAGTATTTAGCTACTCTTAAAAAAACATCGTTTGCAAATTGAATAGATGACTTCGAGTCGGTGATGGAAAAAAAAAGCTCATTGTAATAGAATGAGCTTTCGATATTAATAGGCGGTGGACGTGTTAATTCATGAGGGTGTGCTAGTTCAGCGTCGTTAGATTTTTGTTGTTGCATTTATGCTCCGAAAATTGATTGTACTAAATCACTTATCGGAGCTCACAAAAACAACTTAAGTATTTATTCTAAGTTAGTTAGGCGTTAAGGAAAACAAATGATAAATGAGATTCTTCCGTTTTCGCCATTTTCAGTTTGAAAGATTGTGCCACCAAACTGGCTTGCGTAAAGCAACGCCATAGTTAACCCAATACCCAAATTATTCGCTTTTGACGTAACAAAAGGATGAAACAAATGTTCACGAATTTCTTCTGCTATCGCAGGGCCTTCGTTAGAAATACGGATACTTTTATTTGATAACTGAGAAATAGTAACCGGGCTACCTTCATTACTGTAAGACAATGCATTGGATAGTAGGATCCATAGAACTTTTTCGAGACTGTCTTTAGTGGCAGAAAATGGCTCAGCATCGGTAGTTTTTAAGAACTGAACACGATTGCGAAGCTCTTCGGGTATATCAAGTAATACCCGGTTAAGTACCGAGGTTAACTCAATGGGTTCTAGTTTAGACACATCAAACTTCGAAGGAATATGATAGAAATATTCCAACTCGTCCATTATATCTGCAAGGTGATTTACCCCTTCATCTACCTTTAGCGCACGGCTTATGGTTTTACGATCTTTGGTCTCGGTCATTAGTAGATCAAGATAGCCTGAAATACCAGTTAACGGAGAACGGAAACGATGCAACATAACGGCAATCATGTGTTTCCAGCGATCGAGGGTTATTGCATCGGGTACAGAAGAATGTGCTTTTAGTTCAACTTTATCATATACTTCACTGCCTGCTGTAAAAGAATCGGTAGACATTAGATACCACTGGTTGTTGAAGAAAACGGTGGGTTGATTTTCTATTACTCTCTCATTTAACTGCAGGATTTCATCAATCTCTTTGTCTATAGCAATAGATGCATCAATGCCCTCTCGGGCTGCCTCGTTTAACGTATAAACACGTCGAGATCCGTTTTTAACAATAAAAACAGGATAGGAAATATCCTCGATTAGCGTCGTTATCACATCCATGTATAAAAAGTCTGAACCTGCCGAATAGTAACTATCAATTTGATCAAATTCATTAATTGGTTTCATATCAAACTGAATAGACGGTAGTTGTTTCATATCTATAATTGTGCCGTTTTAGGTGATTAACTCAATTATCAGCGTATCCAATCTTTTCCTTAAGCGAATTTTAAGAAGTGGAAAAATTTACCTGTGAGAGGATAATTCTCCCCTTCGGCCGAGCAGTAAAAATTGGCCAACCCTTATTTATCGGCTTCCACGCAGTGTGGCACAACTATTGTGTGTGGGAGAAAAAAACAATCAACCCAGCCTTATGAATCTTATAGACAGCAACCATAGCGATTTATTAGCAAAAACGATGGACGCCTACTCACTTAGGCAAAAAATCACCGCTACTAATATTGCCAATGCGGATACTCCCGGCTATAAGCGCCATGAAGTTCACTTCGAAGACGCCCTAAATGAAGCAATGGCTAACAACGGCCCCGGCGGAGCAAAAGAAATAAATCCTTCTATACTTGAAACCGACGGAAAAGTAATTCTTGAAGATGAACTGATCGAACAGGCTGATACTCAGTTACGATTTCAATTAGTGACCAAAGCATTACGCCATCATTATAGTATGGTGCGTAATGGTATAACAGGAACCAATCGCTAATCTCATCTAACCAATCATGCTACCAGATCGACTATCATCAACATTTAAAACAGCAGCTCAGGGCCTTGCACTCCAGCGAGAGCGCATAGCAGTGGCATCACAAAATATTGCGAATGCCCGTACCTCTGCACCAGCCGGGTCTGATAATGTTTATCGGCCAAGAGAGGTAGTAACTCAAGCCCCACAGACACAACAATTTTTAGACATTCTTGAAGGGGCGGCATCGGGGCTTAAAACTACTAACAGGCAGCATATGCGATCGGCCGACGGCTTAGTTGGGCAGAAGCGTGGCGGACTTGGCCCCGGCTTTGAAGTGGTTGAAATGAACAAGTTTAGGTACGAATACGACCCAAATCACCCCGATGCAGACGAAAACGGAATGGTAAAGTATCCGGACATTGATATGGTGAAAGAGATGGCTGTAATGGTGAGCGCCAATCGTTTATACGAGGCAAACCTAAGTAGCATCGAAGCTGAAAAAGAACTTTTAAAACGATCGTTAGAGATTTAATACCATGAGTACTATTAATCCGATTTTAAATCAACAAACACAGCGTATTGCACAAAACAGTGCACTTCGTAAAGCAGCAGCAGCCCCACAACCACCTAGGCTTACTGCTGATGAAAACTCCTTAATTAAGGAAAAATTTACAGCGGCTAAACCGATGCAATCTTATTCGGTAGATGGCAGAGTAAGTGAACAACAAATGCTGCGTGGCTCGCATTTCGATGCCCGCGTATAAGTAGGAGAACTCACTATGGCAATCCCAGAACTATCAGGATTAGGAATACCACAAAATGTTGAATTGAGTCCACGCCACTATGAAATTAGTGCGGGCGATATAGACAATTCTTTTGGCGATATGCTTACCGATGCCATTCAGAGCGTAGACGACACCATGAAAACTTCGGAAGCCAGTGTACAGGATTTTGTGGCAGGTAAAACCGACAACATTCACGATGTGATGATAACGATGCAGCAAGCACAGCTGAGCTTTCAAATGATGGTTGAAGTGCGCAATAAAATGGTAGAAACCTACCAGGAATTAAGCAGAATGCAGATCTGATCTAACTAATTATGAACAAGTACTTTCAACTCTTTCAGGATTTTTTCGGCCCGTTAAGTAACGCACAACGCATGATGTTTATCGGGTTGTTTGTAGTAATTCTGGGTATGATTGGCGCCCTTTTTTACTGGTCGCAACAAGAAGATCAAATGCTGCTTTTCGGAAATCTTGAATCGGAAGCCGCACAAGAAATTGTTGCCGAATTAGAAACCAGAGGGATAAAATACAGCCTACAAGAAGGCGGCCGATCGATTTATGTGCCCAGCGACAGAGTACACGAGTTGAGACTTGATTTGGCCCCAATGGGTGGTGGGTTTACCGACATTCAAGGCTACGAGTTATTTGATACCAATGCCTTGGGTATGACCGATTTTATGCAGGAAGTAAACAAAAAGCGAGCGCTTGAAGGCGAACTCGCGCGATCTATCAATAGTTTGGAGCAGGTAGAAAGTTCTCGGTTACACATTGTGTTGCCCGAACGCTCGCCATTTGATGAAACCACTATTCAAGCTTCTGCATCGGTAATATTAAATCTGAAAGCGAATAGAAGTTTAACCCCCGATCAGATTGAAGGCATTACCGCATTGATAGCCGGAAGTGTTGAAGAACTTGAACCAACCAATATCACCATTTTAGATCAGGCAGGAAATCGCCTTACAGATGAGATCGATTACGAGTCGGAGTTTACAATGGGAACCACGCAAATGCAGCTTCGCCAGAAAACAGAAGCATACCTAACCGATCGTGGGCAAAGTATGCTAGATCGTGTGCTAGGAGCCGGTAACAGCATATTGCGTGTATCGGTTGAGCATAGTTTCGATCGTATTACGCGCGAATCTGATTTAATTGATCCAGACAGCCGTACTGTTATTTCTGAAGAAAAGAGAGAGCAAACCAATAACGATCAACAGAGAGAACCTGTTCCTATTGATAATTTAACCCCGATCGATCGCCGACAAGATGCGATTGTGGTGCAAGCGAATGATAACAGCAACCTTATCGAAACAAGAAATTACGAAGTAAATCGTACGCGAGAGGTATATGAGAAAGGCGAAGGCGAAATAAATCGCATTACGGCATCGGTGGTACTTAATTACAAACAGGTAAAAGCGGTAAATGAAGAGGGAGAAGAGGTAATTACTTTTGAGCCGTATTCTAACGAAGAGGTTCAACAATTTCGTGAAGCCGTAGAGCTTGCCATTGGTATAAAAACCGAACGCGGTGATTTGCTCACCATCAATCAATCAGAATTCTTTACCACACAGTATGTAAGCGGAAATGCATTTATGGCAACGCAACCGGTTTACTCTACCGACATTATACGATGGGTGATTATCGGGATTACCTTTGGGGTGATTTTATTCCTGATCAACGGTATCAGAAAGAAAATGAGTATCGAAACCGAAATGGCGGTCAACTCGAACTTCCAAGGAAATACCGAACTTCCGGCTGGCGCGGCGATGCAATCGTTACCGGCAGGAGGAGCCGGAGCCGCTGCAATGCTTGAACCGGCCTTCGATGAAGACGGAAATCCGATTGAGCCCACTTTCCCCGCCGAATCGGAAGCACCTGTTGATGCAGAACCGGCTTATAATAAAGATGAAATCAAAGAATTTGTTGAGCTTAAACCTGCAATGGCTGCTCAAATACTACGCGCGATGATGTCGCCGGATGAAGACTAACTATCTACCTATTAAACCATGAGCGAAGAAGCAACAGCAACAGCCGAAGCAACTGAAAAAGCAGAACTGAATCTGACCGGACCACAAAAAGCCGCCATTCTGATTATGAGCGTGGGCACAAAGTCGGCTACAGAGATGATGAAATCTCTCACCGAAAAAGAGATAGAGCAGATAACGCTCGAAATCGCCCGTATGAAGAACATCCGTCCGGAAATGGTTGACGCCGTTTTGCAGGAATATTACACGCTGATGGAAGTAAAGCAGTATGTGATAAACGGTGGTATGGATTACGCACAACAGCTGTTAAACGAACTGGGTGGCGACTCAGAGAAAATGATGAAGAAGCTGAGAGCTCAATCCGGTAGTACCGTATTTAAAGAGTTTCAGGAAACGAAGACCTCACAAATAGCTGATTTTATCCGGGGAGAGCATCCGCAGGTTGCCGCTCTTATTTTTTCGCAACTACGTGTAGAAAAAACTGCAGAAATACTTGCCCTGCTCGACAAAGAAATGCAGGGAGAAATAACCTATCGTTTGGCTATGATGGAATCCATTTCGCCGGATGTAATCGACGAAATTGAAGAGGTAATTAAAGAGCACATGGGCGGCATGGATAATTTGGGCGATCGCGTAAAGAGCGGCACAAGTATCGTAGCTCAGATTTTGAACGGCGCAGATGTAAAAGTAGAAAAGAACGTACTGGAAGCCATCGACGAGAGAGACCCGGATGTGGCACAGGAAATCAAAGAGCAGATGTTCCTATTCGAGGATATAGCACACTTCGACGACAAAACCATCCAAATTGTTATCAACGAACTCGACAAGCAGGATATGGTACTTGGTTTAAAAGGTGTGGTTGATGAAATCACCTCCAAATTCCTAAGCAATATGTCTTCGAGAGCAGCTGATATGTTACGTGAGGATATGGACGCACTTGGACCTGTTCCGTTGAAAGAGGTGAAAGATGCGCAGAACCGAATCATCAAGAAAATCAAGGCCCTTGAAGATGCCGGACAAATTAGTACCCGCCAAGCCGGTGAAGAAGAGGTTGTAGAATAAGCGATGAAAACTCCACGAGTACTTGACGAAAATCAGATAAACTGGTACAAAAACGACAGTACACGGCTAAATTATAAAATGCTGTTTGGCGATGAGCATGATTCGGAAATTGCATCCCAAGAAATGCCGGAACCAAATAAAGAGCAGCGACTTGATCCCGAAGAACTTGTAAAAAAAGCGCAGGAAGATCGTGATCAGAAATGGAAAATTAAGGTAGAAAAAACCAGGTCCGAAGCACATCAGGCAGGGTACGAAGAAGGATTTAAGGCTGGTTTTGAGCAAGCACAGCAAGAGATAGAAGAAAAACTAACGCTTGTGCAACAAATGATAGAGCAAGGCCAAAACGAATGGAAAAAACGGCAAGAGTTGATCGATCCCGGTGTACTTGATCTTGCTTTCGAAATAGCGGAAGGGATAATTGGAGTACCCATCGAACATCCTGATCTCCGTAATACATTGGAGTTATCTCTAGGGCCTTTGCTGGAACGCATCGATAACCAGTCGAAACCCGTACTTTTAGTGGCCGAAAACGACTATGAGTACATTCTGAAACTAAAAGATGAATATGCTCCCGAAACCTTTGTAAAAATAAGAGTTTCTGAGGATTGCCAGCCCGGCGAATTCCACTTCGAATCTACGCAGGAAGTGGTAGTAAAAAATGTGAAACAATCTCTAAAAGATTTTCGGAAAAATATACCGATTCCCACCTGGAAGGATTAAGCCATGGCACTCGCTAATCAGTTTGAATTAGTTCGAAATACGCTTCAACAACCCGTTAAGCCGGCTAAGCGATTTGGAAAAGTATCCGGTATTGTGGGCAACATTGTAGAGTGTACCGGCCTGGAAGCAAGTGTTGGAGAAATGTATGGCATCCAAACTATTTTAGGTACCACCATTGGCGCCGAAGTGGTAGGCTTAAAAGATGGTAAAACTCTGCTAATGCCTTACGATCGGGTAGTGGGGATGAAAAACGGCTGTCTGGTTGAAAGTATGGGCGAATCGCTTAATGTTGGAGTGGGCGATCACTTACTTGGACGTGTAGTTGACTCGAATGGCGAGCCAATGGATAATTTAGGTCCGGTTTTAACCAGCGCATCTCAACCCATTCAGAATAATCCGCCATCACCGATGGATCGTGCCCCGATTAATGAAATTATGTTCACCGGAGTGCGCGCTTTGGATGGATTGAACACCATTGGAGTAGGACAAAGAGTTGGTTTATTTGCCGGTTCGGGTGTGGGGAAAAGTACGTTGATGGGAATGATTGCCAAGTCATCGTCGGCTGATATTAATGTAATTGCTCTAATTGGTGAGCGTGGCCGTGAAGTGCATGAATTTATCTACGAAACGTTGGGCGAAGAAGGATTGTCACGCTCTGTAGTTGTTGCAGCAACCTCTGATACAGCCGCAATGAGCCGTGTAAAAGGAGCATTTACAGCAACGGCTATTGCAGAATATTTCCGTGATCAAGGAAAAAATGTCCTGCTAATGATGGACTCGGTTACACGGGTGGCCATGGCGCAACGAGAAATTGGCTTGGCTTCTGGCGAGCCCCCAACCACAAAGGGCTATACACCCTCAGTATTCACGATTTTACCCAAATTACTGGAGCGTCCGGGGAAAACTAAGAAAGGAAGTATTACCGGACTGTACACGGTTTTGGTGGATAGTGATGATATGAATGAGCCTATTGCTGATGCTGTTCGATCGATTTTGGACGGCCACATTGTGCTATCTCGCCGTTTAGCTCATAAAAATCATTATCCTGCTATTGATGTGTTGGAAAGTATTTCCCGTGTGATGCCCAAAATTGTTACTAAAGAGCAACGGGTAACATCAATGAAAGCAAGAGAATTATTGGCCACATATAGAGAGGCTGAAGATCTTATTAATATTGGAGCTTATGTAAAGGGTTCTAATCCAAAAATCGATAATGCGATAAAAAAACATCCTGATTTGGAATCATTTTTGATACAGGATATGGACCAGAGTGATTTTGACACGAATCTCTGGAATTCTCTAAGCAAAATTGTTGAATAATCACACCTAGGATTATGAAGTTTAAATTCTCTCTCGAACCGGTATTAAAAGTAAGACAGCATCAGGAAAAAGTTCAGCAGCAAAAACTTGCTGAGGAAATGACCAACAAGAATAAAATTACATCGCTACGGGCAGAGGTTAAAGGAAAGTTGGAAAACTATCTTGAAAACCAACAAGAAGATGAAGTAGCAAATATCCATACTATAAAGCGACACAATGCGCATCTGATGCATGTGAACGACCACATCAATCGCTTGAAGAAAGAAGAGAATAAAGCAAGTGAAAAGGTGAAAGAAGAGCGAGGTAAACTCGCCGAGGCCTTTAAAAAGCTGAGCATCTTGGAAAAAGTTAAAGAGAACGAACAAGGTGTGTTTGTGAAAGAATTAGCGAAAAGCGATCAAAAATTTATGGATGAAATTTCATCCCAATCTTTTAGCAGATAAAAAAAATGAGTAAAGGAGCTATCGTAAAAATTGCAGGTTTCCTGGTTGTGCCAATCCTGATCATGTTGGTTGTGGTGTACCTGCTTTATCCAATGATTAACAGCGATCGTTACGATTTGATTGTACGAACAAACGGAACTATGGTAGATTCGTTGGCGCTTGATTCACTCGCCAGAATAGACAGTATTGCAACCGCCGATTCGCTGGCACAACTTGAGAAATTAACAAGCGCCCAATTTGCTCTCGATCTGGATAGAAAGTGGTCGAACAAAGTGGATTCGCTCGAACGTATGGTGTACTTACTGAGTGCGCGACTAGAAGGCCTCCAAAGTGCAAGTGATGTAAGAAACCAAAATCAAGTGCCCGCAGATTCGGAAGAAGACAATTCGAATAAAGAACCGTCTATCGATGAAATGTTGAATAACGAAGCGTTCAAAGATCGGGTGAAAAGCTTACTGAATCTGGAGGAAGATAAATTGGCTCCGATTCTGGAAAAAATGACGAGCAATCAATTAGTGCGATTATACACCGAGGCGGGTAATACACAACGAGAGAAAATTCTCAGAGCTCTGAATTCGGAGCGTGCCGCTCGCTTAATTACAGAAGTAATGCTATGATCGGCGACCTGATCCCAAATATCCCAAGTGAAGCTAAAACTGCAACGGATGCGTCTAAAGGTGCAAGTGAAGTTGAAAAAGGAGTTTTTTCAACACTACTTAAAACCTTTGAACAGGCCGTTCTACCAAAGGGAAATAATGGGAATCAGAGTTTAACCGGTAATCATAAAGCGATAGTAAACCAAGAGCAAAGCTCGCAATCTACGTTAGAGGATGCATCACCGGAGGAAACTGATTCGGATGTTTTAAATACTGAGGAGTCCGGCGAACCTGAAAATGAACAATCAGCAAAAGGTGTTCATCCATCCGAAAACGATAAAATAGTTGAAGAAGGAAGTAACGAGCGTAACGTTGTAACTGATGAGCTTCCAGTTAACTTTTCTGAACGGGAAGCAGTGCAACAACAATCAGACGGGGAGTCATTTGAAGATAGAAAAGCAGACATTGTTGAAGATAATTCGGAAACAGTAGAAAGTTCTATATCAGAATCTTTAAGTAACGAAAGTAATCAGGTTGGGCAGCGTTATGTAACCAATGCATCTCTTGTTAACGCTGATAATACTGAGGCAAATCAATCCAAAGGGTCGGGTAACGATGAACGATTGACGCCTGCTGAGATTTCTTCCAACATCTCAGCCTCTCAAGTAATAGACACAGATCAACAAGCAGTATTAGGGGATGGAAAAAATGTTTTAACCGGTAAGCAAGCACTTGGAAATCCGATCTTAGATTCGGTTTCGAAAGAAATTTCAGGCGATCAGATATCAGCATTAAAAAAGCCGGTTAGCAACGAATTCGTATCCGAGAAAACAAGCAATTTAGTTCTCGACCAGAAGCAAGCTGCATCATTTAATGATGCTGTTTCGGCAAATTCCTCAGAGCAATCCTTTCAGTCGAATAAGGAGATTAGTGGTCAGGTAGATAAAAGTTTAAGAACTGAGGTTTCAGATGTTCAGAGCAAACAATCAATTGCCGATTCTGAGTCAACGGTAAACAAGATGGTAGAGGAAGTTGCTAGTTCTAAAAGCAACAACACTGGTAATTCCTCACTAGAAATCACTTCCGGTTTAAAATCAGTGGTAGAACAATCTACTTCGAATGTTGGTGTCGAAACTTCTACTACAAAAGCAGGTGAGATCAAGAACTCACTCAAGCCCGAAGAGAAAGAAATTCCCCAGAATAAGCAGGTTGATGCTAACCAAGTGGAAAGAACGGTAATGCCTGAACAGCAACCGCTTGCTTCAGTTCAGTCTTCAGATAAATTTTCGAAAGAGCCTGTTATTAATGTACAGCACCCGGTAAGACTTGAGCTGGCAAACGAGACGCTAAATCAGCAACAATTCCGCAATACTGAACAAATTCAAAATAACAAGGAAGTTGCAAATCCTGCATTTCCGATCAGTTTTTCTACTACGCAAAGCAGTGAAATTTTACAGGTAATTCAGCAGAATAAAGCGTTGGCAAAAGTGACCAAAGATGTTAAAAGCCACCGTTTTGCATTATCCAACACCGAACAAGCTGAAACCAGACTGAAACTTCTAGTTGACTCCGTGCGGCCGGAAATACTTTCATCGCGAGAGCTTCCGGCCGATTTTATCACCACATCTTCCGATGTAGAAATTACCGGCTTTCCTATGCTATCCGGCGCTATTACAAACGAGCAAGAATTGATGTTGAAAGAATTAATGGTGGAAACAACATCAGGCAAAGAGGTAAAAAATTCCGAAGCTAACGCCTTTAGCTTTTTACGATTAAGTGACCTGCCCATTCTGAACAGTTCGGCCAGAAGGTCGCTTGTGGATAATTTTGGCAAAGTACTTCAGGAAAGTTTAAAAGCTGATCAGGCCAATAAAACCGAACAATGGCAAAAACACTCGTTTAAGCTCGAAGAAGGCAACAGTATTGACCTGACGACCAGAAATATTGATGGTGTTTTGCATGTTAAGCTTGCAGCAAGTAATCCGGAATTAAATCGATTATTGCAAAGTATGGAGCAGGAAATAAAAGACCATTTAAAGGAAGAATTGGGCCTTGACCTGGATCTGCAATTCGATCAGTCATCGGGCGAAAAAGATGCTGAAAGCCTACAAAAGGGCATTTTAAATGAGAAAATGAAAATTGCTGCAAATCAGGCACGCGAATTGCAACAGGGAGAAACAGGTAAAACTAACTCCGGTTTATCCACTTCTATCCGAACGTTCGGATACAACCAAATGGAATGGACCGCATAACACAGAAGTATGAATATTCAAGGAATTAACCCGGCACTAACACAGCAGACGAGCCAAGCACAGGGCAAAAGCTCTTTAGGCCAACAAGAGTTTTTGCAGTTACTGGTTGCTCAGATGAGAAATCAGGATCCGGTTAATCCTATGGATGGAGCCGAGTTTGCCTCACAGCTTGCACAGTTCAACTCGGTTGAGCAGTTGATTAGTGTAAATGATGGGCTTGATCAACTGGCAATGAGCCAGGATTTGATGGGCTCGAGCTTAACAAATTCAATGGCAGCTTCATTAACCGGAAAAGATATCCGTGCCTTAAGCGATCAAGTGTTCTTAAGCAGTGAGGGCGAGGCCGAAATCAATTTTAAATTGAACGATTCTGCTTCTGATGTAGAAATTATAGTACGAACCGCGAGTGGCGCAGAAGTACGTAGAGAAAGTTTATCAGGCATTCCATCGGGCGATAGCTCCTGGACTTGGGATGGCCTGAACAATAATGGAGAGCGAATGGGCGAAGGCGACTACACCGTTGAAGTTGTTGCAAAAAATGGTGACAACAACGTAGGCGCACTCACATTCATCGAAGGTTTTGCCAGCAAGGTTAGATATACCTCGCAGGGCGTGTATTTGTCGGTAAATGGAATTGATATCCCTATCGGCGATGTGGAAGAAGTGGGTACTGCACCCAAATCTGAAGATTAGAAATTAAATAAATAGATAACTATAACGGGTTGCTCGTCAAAAAGAGAGCACCATTCGCAGCCAAAAAAATGCTGCCATTAAAAACAGGAGAACTCTCATGTCATTAGTAAAATCATTAAATGCAGGAGTAAGCGGGCTTAACGCATTCCAAGCAAAGATGGACGTGATTGGTAACAACATCGCCAACGTTGATACTGCAGGTTTTAAATCTTCGTCGATTACGTTTGCCGAGATGATGAACCAGAATTTAGGTCGCGAAGGTGCCGGCGAATCTGCCCCTCAGCTTAGCAACCAAGTTGGATTGGGTGTGCGTGTTTCGTCGATTACCAGGAACTTTGCTCAAGGTGCGATGCAAAATACCGGTGTTACAACCGATTTGGCATTATCCGGCGAAGGCTTCTTTGTAGTAAACTCGGGTGGTGAAAATTTACTTTCCCGTTCAGGAAATTTTGTATTCAATAGCGACGGTTTTTTAGTAAATCAGGCCGGTAATAATGTGATGGGCTACATCGCCGATCGATCAGGAAACATCATAGCGGGTGGAACACCGGAAAACGTACGCATCGATTTTGAAAATCCACTTCCACCAAAACAAACCAATTTAGTAACGCTGGCAGGTAACCTAAACGCTAACACCAGTAAGAGCAAAGTGCTACAAGCTCAAAGTGGTTTCACTGCAAATGGATCTCCGGCAACCGGCACAACGGCGATTAACGATTTATCGCAAACACTTACCGATTTAGCCGATGGCGATCAAATTGCCTTTGATATTTCATTAAATGATGGAACGGCAACAACCGTATCTCACACCTTTACAACCGGCGATACATTAGATGATATGCTAGCTTCGTTCAACGCGGGCTTACCGGCAGGCGAAGGCGAAATGGTATTGGTTGATGGAGCTTTAACCTTCCGTTCAGCACAATTAGGTGATAGTCAGCTTGATATCACAAATACATCCATTACCGGAACAGGTGCTATTAACTTCCCGGGCTTTGGCGAATCTCAAGCGGGGCAAACCAACAGCCAAACGATGAGTACCACAGTATTCGATAATCTTGGTCGCGCGCACTCATTAATTCTTGAGTTTACACAAACTGCTAACAACGAATGGCAATACGATGCCAAATTCCTCGATGGCGAAACCATAAGTGCAGGCCAAACAGGAATTGTAACTTTTGATGAACTCGGACAATTGACCTCCGGCGATTTGCTATCTATGACTTTCGAGCCGGGTGGTGGAGCAGGAACTACCAGTTTCGAAGTTTCGCTTGGTGATAAGAACACCGGTACCAGCTTTACACAATATTCCGGCCAAAATACTGCGAAAGTGACTTCACAGGATGGATATCGTTCCGGTTTATTGGTTGATGTTGCCATCGATGGCGACGGACAGGTACAAGGTATTTACGATAACGGAAATAGTGCAGTACTTGCACAAATTGCCATTGCACAGGTTCAAAATCAGAATGGTTTAGAGATGATTGGCGGCGGATTATTCCGCGCTACTTCAGCTGCCGGTGAAACCTTTATCGATACAGCAGGAAATCTCGCAGGAACAAGTATAAACTCAGGCAGTTTAGAAGGTTCGAATGTTGATCTTGCTCGTGAATTCACCAATATGATCACTTCACAGCGCGCATATCAATCGAATGCGAGAGTAATTACAACTTCTGACGAAATGTTGACAGAAGCGGTTAACTTGAAGAGATAATCTCCGATAAGTAATACAAGTTTTTAGTAGAACTTCATGGTAGGTTGGTTAAAGACCCCCGTTTAACGAAATGTTGATGGGGGTCTTTTGTTTTGTTGAACAATCGAACATTGAACAGTTGTACAATCGAACTTTGAACAGTTGAACTTTGAACTTCGATCTCATATTGACAGCTCGACGCTCCATTTTGGCATCTCGAACGGAGTGAGAGATCTAGAGAGTTACGAATGGGGGAGTGTTGATTTACGAATTACGAATTGTTGGTGACTGTTTACGCATACTTTCTCCTCTCTAAAAGTTTTTTATTTCAAAGCTCTTAAAACTCACAAAATTCGGCCGATAATGATTTGAAGAACCCCACAAATCACTTTGGAATCGGGTGGGCTAGTACCCGATCAAAGTAAAAGACCGAGAATGATATGCTAGATAAATCGAGTATGATAGGCTTAACCCTTGGCATTGTTTTAGTGCTTGGGGCCATTTTGCCGAAATCGAGTATTCTGATTTTTATTGATGTCCCTTCGTTCATTATTGTTGCCGGGGGACTGTTTGCATCCACTTTAGTGAGTTTCGATTTCGCAAAAATCAAACAAAGCTTCCAGTTTATGATGCAGCTGATGAAAGACGCCAACGTCGATCTCCGAACCGACATGGAATTAATCAGTTTGTTTGCGCGTCGTGTTCGTACCGGCGGGCTTTTGGTGTTGGATGAAGATCTGAAACACTTGAAGGACGACTACCTGCGAAACGGATTACAACTTGCTGTTGATGGGTTTAAAACCGAGAGTCTGAACAGCATTTTAACCGACGAAATTAACAGTGCAGAAGATCTTGGGTTCACAGCAATGGCGGTACTAAAAGCCATGAGTAATTTTGCTCCTGCTTTTGGTATGATCGGTACTGTAATTGGTATGGTACTTATGCTTCAAAACCTCTCAGATCCGGAGGCACTTGGAGCCGGAATCGCTGTAGCTCTGTTAACAACACTTTATGGTAGTATGTTTTCGAACATGTTGTTTGCGCCTTTAGCGGGTAAAGTGGAATACCTTGCCGAGAAAGATCTGAAAAGAAAGCGCATGTTCCGCATAGGTGTACTTTCTATGGTAGAAGGGGAGAATCCACGAATCATGGAAAAAAAGATGCTTATCTACATCGAACCCCATCAACGTGCAGAATACGTGAAGCACCACGAAGGGCTTAAGATTATGAAAGCACGAGACGAAAAGTTATACAAGTTATGGAAAGAACAACAAGGTAAAGAATGGGAAAACCTAAAGAAGATTCTGGAACCTGGTTAATGACCTATGGCGACCTGGTGACGCTTCTCCTGGTGTTCTTTGTACTGTTGTATACAATGACACCCGGAGTTGAAGAGCAGGCGTTTAACAGTTTTATTTCTTACTTCCAGCAGCATTCCGGTTTTTTTCCGGATAACAGTAGCTTAACAACCGATTTGCAAAACAATCCAAATCCGGAGCAGGTCGACGAGTTTTTGGAAGAGCAAATGGAGCGCTGGCAGGCAATGGCAGAGTTTGCTGAAAACGCAGCACAGATGGAAGGTGTAGAAATAGAAGCTACCAAAGAAGGTTTTCTGATCACCTTAGACGATTCGGTGGCATTTAGAAGTGGATCATCCGATTTGTTGGATTCTGCAAAACAAATACTGAACGAAGTAGCCAAGTCGATTGATAACAACCGCTGGGAAGTGGAAGTGCAAGGCCACACAGATAATATCCCAATAAGTGGTGGCAATGTGCATCAAACCAATTGGCACTTGGGGGCTGCTAGGTCTGTTTCGGTGCTACAGTATTTGCAAAGCTTGGCAAATCTAAATCCACAAGATTTTAAAGCAACCAGTTATGGAGAATTTAGACCGGTTGCAGAAAATACAACTGCTGAAGGAAGGAGGAAAAACCGACGCGTAGAAATTTATCTAAAAGATAAGAAAATCAAATCGGTGGACGATAACACAGATGTTGTTAGCATAGAAACTTCGTATTCGGAGCAATAAGAGAGGATTGAAATGGCAGAAAACAAAAAAAATACTAAAGACAAAAAAGGCGATTCCAAATCGAAAGGAGCTCCTAATAAACTGGTAGCTATTGGAAAAATTTTCCTACTGGTGCTAATTCTTGCAGGTCAGGCGTATCTCGCATACGTAATCGTTGATTCCTATTACCCTAGTTTATACGCCAAGATGAATAAGGAGGAACCACCTGAAATGGGTACGTACATGATGGAGCAATTGGTTGTAAATCCTGCAAACACCAACGGTAGACGCTACTTAATGGTAGAAATCAGCCTTGAGATGCATTTAGAGCATATTCCGTTGATGGAAACGAATAACCCAAAAGTAAAACAAGACCTTATCGAGGCGTTTTCGTCGCGAACGGTTAGCGAACTTACCACCGCCGAAGAACGCGAAGTATTAAGGCAGGAAGTAACCGACATAATTAATTCGTCGATTGGGGAGACTTCGGTACAAAACTTGTATTTCACGAAGTATGTATTGCAATGAGTATAAACGAATACCCTAAGTCCGATGGGCTCCCAAAACCCCAACAAAAAGAAAGGCAAGGTTAAGTTTGTAGTACCCTACGACTTCCGCCGCCCAAAACTGTTTAGTAAAGAGATCATGCGCACCATTGGGCAGATCCACGATGCTATTGCACGTGGTCTGGGGCGCATCTACAGTACTTCGCTTAACTATAAAGTGGACGTTACGCTAAACAGAATAGAACAGTTTTCATCAGACGATTTCACAAAAGATTTACCTAGTCCTGCAGTTATTTATCTTTTGCAGGGTAAGCTTTTAGGAGGCGAAATTATCGTTTCGATGCCGCCTGAGTTTTGTATTCATATCATAGAAAGGCAAAGTGGCGGCCCCGGTATTGATTTATCACATAAACGAGTACTCACCACCATCGAGGAAAAGATAATCTCACGCATCATGAATAGCGTGATCAAAGAAATTCAGGCTGCTTGGGAACCATACATGGGCTTCGAAGTTGAGTCCTCCTCGTACGAAAACAAACCCGATAACTTGCATTTTGCTTCGGTTGATCCAACCCTTTCGGCAAAAATATTGGTGGATCTGGGCGTTGAAAAAGTAGAAGTAGGTGTATCGTACTCTTATTCGTTTTTAAAACGTGCCTTAAACGATTCAATCATAAAAAAAGACCGTGGTGCAAACCTACAACGTTTAAACAACGAAGCAGCTCTAGATTACCGACGTACCCTTAAAAAAGCACCCGTAAAAATTCAGCCACTACTTGGTACAACTGTGCTTTCGCTAGATGACATTCTGAGCTTGAAAGAAGGCGATACGATCCCTTTAAAACAGAAATCAGACGAACCCCTTGAAATTAAAGTTAACGGAGTTACCAAAATGAATGGCTACCCGGGCTTAAAACAAGGGCGAAAGGCCATTAAAGTGTTTGAGATTATTGAAGAAATTAATGAACAGGAATTGGTATAACTATGGAAAATTATAAAGATCAAATTACCCGATACCTTCCCAAAATAGAAGACTTCCTTACTTCGGTTCTACTGGAAGAAACCAATGTGACGCTTACCGACACCGGTATGATTGATACCGAATCGGGATATCAGGCGCTGGGTAATGAAGATATCTATTTGGTGGCCCACGATACCATAAGCGAGCAGGATATTATAGCCATTCTTGACAAAGAATGGTTTGGATTGTTGAGTAGCATCATGCTTGGCATCGAGGAAAAGACGTTCAATGAGAAGACCATTGATTTATTAAATAAATTCTCGAAAGAGCTCCGAAATACCTTCAAAGAAGTGCTGGTTGAAGACGGCATTGAATTCGACTTGGAAGGAATCAAGCCAATGGAACACTCTCAGTTGTTTGAGCAACTCCATCACACCGAATATTTACATGCAAAACTGGAAGTAGAAGGTTTAGCAGATGAAAATGTGCACGCCGGAATTCTAATCGGTAATCCTGATGCAAAAATTATAGTTGAAGAGCCCGTTGAAGAAAATGATGAGCCGGAAGATGGGTTCAAAGAACTGAAAGAAGAAGCCGGTTTCGAACAAGAAGAAGAGATTTCCGGAAGCTACATTGAATTCGAAGATTTTGATGACGATGCCCCACTGGATATTATCGGCGAAGACGGCAAAAGCATGGACATGCTGCGCGATGTGGAAATGGAAGTTTCGGTTGAACTGGGCCGCATCGAATTACCTTTAGGTAGAGTGCTTCAATTGGCAAAAGGATCGGTAATCGAGTTAGATAAACTAGCCGGTGAACCTGTAGATATTATGGTGAACGGGCAAAAAATTGCTCAAGGCGAAGTGGTGGTAATCGACGAACATTTTGGCGTTCGAATTTCCAACCTGATTACAACACGGCAACATTTAGTGAAAATGAACTAATGAATATTGCCAGCCTGCTCAATCAATCCAACAAAGATCCAAAAACAATTCTACGCATTGTAATTTCAGTGAGCGTAGGTTTGCTGGTTCTGTGGATTTTTCTGGTATCGAAAATGGATTTGCCGACACAAAAAAACACGGTGTTAGTGTCGGCACAGGATTCAGTGCAGCAACAAACCACAAGTATTAAAAGCGCATTACTAAACGAGAGTAATCAAGAGGTTCGCAGAGAGTCAACGACCAAGAAGGAGCAGGATCCGGAAGTAGCAGAGAGCGAACAACCGGCGATGTTTCAAAATGCGTTTACCACTTTTCTAGTGATGATTACACTACTGGGCGGTTTGTGGGCCTGGAGTAGCAAAAAGAAGAAAAAAACGGATGTCAAAGAATCCGACATCAATGAATTATCGCAGCACATTATCGGGCAAGGAGTGCAGATGAAAGTGCTGGAAATTAATGAAGAGATTTGGGTAGTAGGTGTATCAGCCAATGCAATTAATCTGCTGCATCGCTACCCTAAAAACGAGTGGAAATCGAAGCCGACCAAACAAGAAGAAGAGCTGTCGGAAAGTGATTTCAACTCTATTTATAAAATGCTAGGCAACTAACTAAACTAGTTAACTAACTATTACCATGTTACGGGTTATCAACAAAACTCGCAGGTTGGGCAAACCAACACTGCTACTACTTATTCTATGTTCGTTTTTGATGCTTCCGACTCAGGTTGAAGCTCAAACTTCGATACCGCAAATCGACCTTTCCATTGGAGGCGGTGGTGCCGAAGACGATGATTTTTCTTCTGCTATTCAAGCGTTGGTGATCATTACCGTACTTTCTTTCGGGGCGGCATTTATCACCATGATGACCAGCTTTACGCGGATCATTATCGTGTTTTTCTTTCTGCGGATGGGATTAGGTACGCAGCAATCGCCACCAAATCAGGTGCTGATCGGATTAGCGCTTTTTCTAACCATTTTTATCATGAAGCCAACTTTTGATAAAATAAATCAGGAAGCCATTCAACCATATACCAACGATCAGATGACGCAGATGGAGGCGTTGGCAGCTGCAGCGGTTCCACTCAAGCAATTCATGATTCGCCAAACCTCCGATGACGATCTGCTGTACTTCATGGATATGGCTGGTATCGAAACCATCGGTTCTGCAGAAACTTTACCACTGTATGTAGCCGTTCCGGCCTTCGTATTAAGCGAACTGCGCATAGCCTTTCAAATCGGTTTTATGATTTATATCCCATTTATGGTGATTGATCTAGTAGTGGCTTCCATCTTACTCGCAATGGGGATAATGTTCTTGCCTCCGGTGATGGTTTCGCTGCCCTTTAAAATTCTGGTATTTGTACTTACCGATGGTTGGTACTTACTGGTTTCATCTTTAGTAGAAAGTTTTAGGTAATTATTATGAATATCGATACTGCATTATTTTGGGTTCAAGAAATGTTAACAGCCGTAGTTGTACTATGTGCCCCGGTGATGATTGCCGCCGTTTCGGTGGGTTTAGGAATCGCCATTTTTCAGGCTGCTACTTCCATTCAGGAGATGACGCTAACCTATGTGCCTAAAATGGTTGCGGTGGTTACTGTACTCTTCTTTATGTTCGGGTTTATGCTGCAGTTTGCCATCGACTTTACCACACGCGCTTTCGAGTTTATTCCTCAAGTCGCTCTTTGATCGCAGATAACCCATGGGAGCTGATTCACTTACCATAGATGCGATATTATCGATCTTTCTCATTTTCGTGAGGGTAGGTGGAGTGATAATGACGGCGCCATTTTTCAATAATAGTGCGTTTCCACGTCAGGTTCGGTTGTATTTCGCGATGGTAACCACCATCGTTTTGTTTTATGTGATTCCCGGAGAACAAGCTTTTGTTAGCGCAAGTGATGGCACCTTAGCGGTGTTTATTGCCATCGCCGCTGAGGCTTTGGTTGGAATAGCCATGGGAATGGTAGGGCAGTTGGTTTTTGCAGGATTTGAAATGGCCGGTACATTGATCAGCTACAACACCGGTTTATCGTTTGCCGTGATGGTAGACAGTTCTTCGGAGCGTCAGAACTCTATTGTTGCCAATATTTTGGGGATGATTGCAGTGATTGTTTTTTTAACCATTGGCGGTGATAAAATCTATATAACTGCTTTAGCGCGAAGCTACGAAATCGTGCCCGCCGTCAACCATAATGTACACTTGGCAGGACCTTATATGCTGGACATTGCCAAATATTTATTTGTGGTGGGTGTACAGCTAACCTCACCATTTATGATGGCCATTTTCTTAATAGATGTCTGTATCGCAATTTTTGCCCGCATCATGCCCCAGGCCAATCTGATGTTTATTTCGTTACCTATAAAAATGGGAGTGGGAATTGCCATGTTCATGCTGGTGCTCCCATACTTGCCAACCGCATTCGACATCATTTTTCAGAAACTGTTTTTCTTTTTGGAAGGGATACTTGGAGAGATCATGCCCGGTCCGGTGAATTAGGGAGTGATTGGGTGATAAAGTGATTTTGTGATAAAGTGATGAGTGATTTGGTGATAAAGTGATTGGGTGATGATTGGTGGTATTTTTGATTTTAGAAGCTCCATTATCGAAGAGTAAAGCGGAAAATTTTTTTAGGTATCAAAACTGTGCGATGTATTTGATGGTGTAAGCAGGAATCAATAATTCGTACCTCGCAAATCTACACTCGCTTATTCGAAATTCTTTAGCTTCTCGCAGGACTAAAGTCCTCGCTTGTTTATGTTCGATATCGGTTCTAAAGTTCAAAACCTATATTTCATTCTTGTTTTTAGAAATATTTAATCAATGTCCATTTTTTCGATAAGATTAACTCGCATATACTTATAAACTAGATCGCTACGATGGATTAGAGTGATGATCTAAGCAGGCACCAAAAATTCGTACCTCGTAAATCTAAATTCGCCTATTCGTAATTCTTCTGCATCTCGCAGGACTAAAGTCCTCGCTTGTTTATGTTCGATATCGGTTCTAAGGTTCAAAACCTATATTTCGTTCTTGTTTTTAGAAATATATAATCAATATTCTTTTTTCGAGCAGATTAATTCGCATAAAATTTATAGATAGATCGCTACAATGGATTATAGTAATGGTGTAAGCAGGCACCAAACATTCGTACCTCGTAAATCTACACTCGCATATTCGTAACTCTCCAGATCTCTCTCCGCCGGTTGGCGGTTCGAGATGCCAAAAAGGAGTGTTCAGGTTAACAAAGAAATTCGATGTTCAATTTCAAAAAGCTCTATGTAAGTTCCACCAAATCGTTATTCGTAAATCTACATTCGCATATTCGTAATTCTTCCCCGTTCAATGTTCGACTGTTCCCTTGTTATATATAAATTTTCCCAGCCAAACATCTTTGCCTTCATCTCGTGTTTACAATTAAAGAGTTAATTAACAGAAGGAATTATCTTAAAAATCATGGCTGTTCGAAATCAGGTAATTTTTCTGCCACTATTTGCACTTGTATTAATCGGTGGATCATGCAGGAATAATCCCGTAATCATTGAGCCTATAAAAGAATGTGAGTATCCACCAGGGAACCGTACTTTCTCCTGGCAGGTCGATACCGTGGGCTGGTTCCCTTCCAGCATTGGTGGGGTATGGGCCTTTGCCGATGACGATGCCTATGTGATGGGCTTGATTTGGCAAAAAAACGAAAAAGATGAACTGGAATTCACATATGGCTTGCATTGGAATGGGCAAGAATGGACAACCAACCTTAACGGAAGTCTTGAAGACATCAACCATTTTTCTAACGATGTAACCGGGGATACCAGTTATATGGTCTCGGTAGGATACCGGGGAATAGGACAGGAAAAAGCGAGTCTTGCTGAATTTGACAATACAACCAAACAATGGACGGGCTACCAGTTTGAAACCGAAGGAGAGCTCCGCGCGGTATGGACTGATGGCAACGGTTTTGTGATGGCGGTAGGTGACAACGGTATGGTGTACAGCAAAAACGGCTATCAGGCTCCTTGGGTGTATAGCAAAGCCCCTACAGAGTTCGATTTTGTTGATGTTACAGGAATATCTACTAATGAAATTTATCTCCGAGGTTTTCTTTCGGTTCCTGGAGAGTTCACTTATTATCAGATATGGAAGTACGGACATGAAGAGTGGGTCAAACTTTTCGATAGCCAGGATACAACTGATATTTATCTTGATTTACGTGAAGCACTTCCTCCTACTCACGATCGAATTACGGACATTGCCTCTTACCGCTGCTCCGTCACCGATTCCCTACAGTTGTATATTATAGGCAATGAGTCCTTTTTGGCAACCGCGGCTGGGCAATCCCTGAATTACGCGGTGATTAACCTGTCTGATCGGGGACTGCCTTTGCGACAAAATCAAAGGCTTGCCCTTGACCTAGATTTCTTCACCCCGAATGATGTTTGGATCTACGGCACCCGTTACAATTTCTACCATTGGAATGGGATAGGATTTGCGAAGATTGAAATCCCCGGCCTGCCGAATGACGATGCCCAGTTTGGTTTCCAGCGGGATATGGTGAAAACATCCAGCGGAAATGTATTCCTGCCTACCGAAGTGGCTTCGCAAGTCTATGTGGTGGTGCAGGGAACTCCTAAAAACTAAACGTTGAGCAAGAAATAGTACTATCCAACATGACGTCTACATTAGATGTCAAAAAAATCGTAATTCGAAATTCAACCCTCGCCATTTCATAACTCTCCAGATCTCTCTCCGAAAGCTGGCGGTTCGAGATACCAAAGTGCGTTCGATGTTCAAAGATTCATCATACACTGATTATAAATATCGCTTAGGTCTTAATCCTGTGTACGATCCAACGCAGAGCATTGTATCGAGGTAAAAAGTTCTAGGTAAGTTCCACCAATTCGTACCTCGTAAATCTACACTCGCATATTCGTAACTCTTTAGATCTCTCTCCGCCGGTTGGCGGTTCGAGATGCCAAAAGGGAATGTTCGTGTTAGCAAACCGAATTCGATGTTCAATTGCAAAAAGCTCTATGTAAGTTCCACCAAATCGTTATTCGTAAATCTACATTCGCATATTCGTAATTCTTCCCCGTTCAATGTTCGACTGTTCCCTTGTTCTAAATAAATTTTCCCAGCCAAACATCTTTGACTTCATCTCGTGTTTACAATTAAAGAGTTAATTAACAGAAGGAATTATCGTAAAAATCATGGTTGTTCGAAATCAGGTAATTTTTCTGCCACTATTTGCACTTGTATTAATCGGTGGATCATGCAGGAATAATCCCGTAATCATTGAGCCTATAAAAGAATGTGAGTATCCACCAGGGAACCGTACTTTCTCCTGGCAGGTCGATACCGTGGGCTGGTTCCCTTCCAGCATTGGTGGGGTATGGGCCTTTGCCGATGACGATGCTTATTTGATGGGTAGTATTATACAATATGACGATCAAAACAACCCAGAAGGATACTTAGGTCTCCACTGGAATGGAGAAAGATGGGGTCCCGATATTAATGGCACGGTAGAAGAGATACGGCATGTAAGTAACGATGTAACCGGAGACAGTAGCTATATGGTGTCCGTTGGAAATTGGTCAATTACACCACCAAAACCAGCTTTAGGTGAGTTTGACAATACAACCAAACAATGGACAGGCTACCAGTTTGAAACCGAAGGAGAGCTCCGCGCGGTATGGACTGATGGCAACGGTTTTGTGATGGCGGTAGGTGACAACGGTATGGTGTACAGCAAAAACGGCTATCAGGCTCCTTGGGTGTATAGCAAAGCCCCTACAGAGTTTAACCTTACCCAGGTGGATGGGGTTTCTGATGGTGAAATATACATACAAGGGTTTATTTCTTTACCCGGAGAGCCTATATATGAACAGGTTTGGAAATTCACCGGAAGTGAATGGTATAAACTGTATGATAATCAAGATACAACTGGGGTACCCCTCTACCTTGAGAACGCAATGAGTCCTTTTAACGGCGGGGTGTCTGATGTAGCTTCTTACCGCTGCTCCGAAACCGATTCGCTACAGTTATATATCATAGGCAATGAGTCCTTTTTGGCGACCGCGGCTGGGCAATCCCTGAATTATGAGGTACTTAACCTGTCTGATCGGGGGCTCCCGCTACGCCAAAACCAGCGTACTGGGTTAAGAGTTGATTTCTTCACCCCGAATGATATTTGGATTTACGGCACCCGCTACAATTTCTACCATTGAAATGGGATAGGATTTACGAAGATTGAAATCCCCGGCCTGCCGAATGACGATGCCCAGTTTGGTTTCCAGCGGGATATGGTGAAAACATCCAGCGGAAAGGTGTTTCTGCCCACCGAAGTGGCTTCGCAAGTCTATGTGGTGGTGCAGGGAACTCCTAAAAACTAAACGTTGAGCAAGAAATAGTACTATCCAACATGACGTCCACATTAGATGTCAAAAAAATCGTAATTCGTAATTCAACCCTCGCCATTTCATAACTCTCCAGATCTCTCTCCGCCAGTTGGCGGTTCGAGATACCAAAGTGCGTTCGATGTTCAAAGATTCATCATACACTGATTATAAATATCGCTTAGGTCTTAATCCTGTGTACGATCCAACGCAGAGCATTGTATCGAGGTAAAAAGTTCTAGGTAAGTTCCACCAATTCGTACCTCGTAAATCTACACTCGCCTATTCGTAACTCTTTAGATCTCTCTCCGCCGGTTGGCGGTTCGAGATGCCAAAAGGGAATGTTCGTGTTAGCAAACCGAATTCGATGTTCAATTGCAAAAAGCTCTATGTAAGTTCCACCAATTCGTACCTCGTAAATCTACACTCGCCTATTCGTAATTCTTCCCCGTTCGATTGTTCGAAGTTCAACTGTTCAATGTTCGACCGTTTCCCTGTTCCTTTTTCTAAACTTTAATATCCAGCTTAACGCCTTTGCCTTCGTCTTTTTCTTTAATGATCTCCGGCACATTCGGCATTTTATTGGGTACGTCGACTTCAAGGTGAGCTTTCGAAGCCTGACTGATGGTTACTTCATCTACAATAAAGCGGGCATTTCTTTCTCGTTCCTGATCGCGCTTCTTTTTCTTTCGCTGCTGCTCTTCCTCCTCTTTCTTGTGCTTGAGCAGCTCAGGAATCTTACTTAATCGTGATATTTTGGGTAAAAGTGACATTCAACGCCTTCCATGGGTATTCGTCTCCTATCACAGTTATCGGTTGGTTTTTTCTTAACTAAATACCTGTAAGATTAGACTCTTCTAACGAACCTTACAGGCGCTCTGCGTCAACATAGTTGTTAATGCTCTACATACACTACTTCTTCTTTGGTAAGCTCCTGGCGAAGTTGAAGCAATAATTTCCCCACAATTTGAGAGATTCGGGCTTCAGTCAGCTCAAGCAATAAAGCAATTTCGCTCATGGTCATATCTTCGTAGTAGTACAACATCAGGATTAAGCGATCGCGCTCTTTCAGCTCACCAATCTTTTTCATGATGGCCGCGGTACGCTCTTTCTTCTCCAGATTATTATCCGGAACTTCGCTGTTTGGGTCGATCTGAGTGTCGTAATACGACGATGAATCCTGGTCGTAGGCAGGGCTGTCTAGAGAAAGTAAATTTCGTTGCTGTACATTAGATAACAATTTATTGTAAGCAGAGATGTCCATATCCAGCTCATCAGCTACTTCCTGATCGGAAGGCTCGCGGCCAAGAATCTGGCTCAGCTGTTCGATCACTTTTTGAACTTCGCCATAGGTTTTACGTTGTTTTCTTGGCAATTGATCGATACTTCGCAGATAATCTACAATGGCACCCCGAATGCGGTAATAGGCAAAAGTATTGAATTGAATATTTCTGCTGCAATCGTACGAATCCATTGCCTGAAGTAATCCGGTAATAGCTGCACTTTCCAGATCTTCGCGTTGTGATAACGGCTGATCCGGACGGCTGATTTTACCGATAATACTGCGTACCAATGGCATCGATTTACTAATGATTGCATTTCGAAGCCCATCAACAGGATTACCGGCGTATAATTCGATCAGTTCTTGTAATGTCTTGTTTCCCATAGCTAGTTCTCCTGCTCTGAGTTAGTGTTATTTCCTCCAACCGGAACGTGCTCGGTGGAATCGTTGTCACGAACCACATTTAGCAGAAAAATGGATAAGTACATTACCGTAAACAGACCCATAAAAACGAGTAAGCTACGATAAAGTGCCACATCAATTTGAACTCCTGAGATTAAAAGAAGCATAAAAAGAAGTAACGAGATCACTAAAATAAGGCGTAGTAACATAATGTTTCCTCTCTACTAATAAGCTAATTTTAATTGTGGTTTTACGAGTAAAGTCGACTCAGCAATGATATTCTGGCTGATGAATTCGACCTCATTATTTATCGGGTTCGCACTGTCGATACCCAGCAAAGTATTTTGCTTGCGCACGGCCTTGCGTACCTGATCATTCTCCGGGATAAAACCCAGATACACGCTTTCCTTTTCGAGGAAATAGGTTAAAATGGTATTAAAACGATGGATGGTATCAGCGGCTGATTCTTCGCTCTCCGCAAAGTTTACAACACTACCAAATTTGTAGCTTGGATCGATGCTGTACACATATTTGCACAAGCGATACACATCCGAGATGGCCGAAGGCTCATCCACCAAAATCAACACACCAAACTCGGCGGCATCTAACGACCATAGCGTCATTTCACCAACTCCGGCCGGAGTGTCGATCAAAATAAAATCGTGGGTTTGTTTTAAAGCATACACCGCCTGATCCAACGCATCCATGATGATGTCGGTGTCAATTCTTAAATCAAGAGGATCATCCGATGCTGTTACCAATGTAATTCCGTTGCAATCATGAAAGGTTTTTTCCAAGCTGCATTCATTTAAAATCCATTCACACAAGCTGGCTTGGAAAGGCTGATTGAACATAGTTGCGCAATTCGCCAGGCCCAGATCAACATCCACCACGGCAACTTTATAGCCCATATCGTTAAGCATGGCCGCAATATTCACGGTGGTTAAACTTTTCCCAACACCGCCTTTTCCGCTGATTATCGAGAAAACAAAAGTCTCAGTTGGTTCAAACAATTGCATGTTTAGGCCTCCAATACTTTTTGAGCAAACCACTGTGGATTAAACTCCATCAAACTGGTAGATAAGCTGGTTCCGGTACTCAGATACCGAGCCGCACAACCCATTTCTTTCATAAATGGAATAATCGGTCCCCATTGGGTGATTTCATCCAGATGTGTGATCGAAATATAGTCGGGTTGCATTGGGTGATTTTTAGCCGTTGCACTTTCGAAATAGAATTTGCTGCGAGCCGCATTCACCACAAAATGAACTTCCAGCGGTGTCACCGGCGTAAGCAACTGTCTGATTTTCCAATATTCTCTGAATGATTCTTCCTGCTCAATACTCAGCGAAGGAGTGTCGATGAGCACGTGGTCAAATTCTTTCCAAGCTTCTAAGTGATCACTTACATCAAGGCCTTTTTGCACTTCGAAATATGGAATCTCGTGATCCGCACAAAAAGCGCCAAGAATGCTATAATACGTTTCACCCGATTTACTTTGGGGATGAATGCTCACTACGGCTACTTTTTTGTTGAGCATAAAATCGGGATGCGTACACAGTTTCATAATCTGCGAGGTTTTACCTGAACCGGAAGGACCTGCAAATAGCATAAACTGTGAAGGCTCTTTGGTCACGGCTTTACCCAACGAATCGCGAAGTAAGCCTGCAATTTTTGCCATAAAGAGTTCGGTTTGATCGAAAGGATCAACGCCACCTTTAATGATTTCACTAAACCAGCCGCTTACGGTGCTGGTATTAATTCCGGTTTGCACCAATTGCTGAAACACCGGATGGCATGCATAATCGATGTTCGCCGAAATAAGAGATGAGTCCAGTAGGGCTTCGAGTTTGTCAAATCGTTTGTGGAGTGCTTTAATCGCTTTTTGGTTTTCGATGGGCGATTGACCGGCTTTCAATAAATCTCGGGGACTTTCTTTCGGCTTCGATTCTCTGAAATGTGTGATAAACTTTCCGGCTGTTTTCGGAATTACAGATTCAGGAGCTTCATCACGTAAAATTTCTTCTTCCTCAATATTTTTTTGAGGGGCCGGTCGTAGGCTTGCTCTGCGGTAAAATTGCCCGGAAGTTTTTTCCTGAATTTCCTCTTGTTGCGGTAAAAATGTCGAGCCGGCTAGTACCGGTTCTTTCTGTAAAGTTTCTTTCTTTTCTTTGATGATTTGCTCGGTGGCATACTTTCGCAGGTTCGCTAACTTAGAACTTTCTTTCTTTTCTTGGGCTGCTATACGTACACCGCTTCGCTCAAATTGCACTCCGGCTTCTTCCTGCTTTAACGATTCGCGGAAGGTTTTTCGAGGATCCTGAGCGGGTTGTTCAGCCGATTTTTCATTATCCGAGAAAATGGTAATTCGGGCTTTCTGACTCTCTGAAGTAGCCTCAGATGCCTCCAGAATGAGGATGTCATCGCCATACATTTGGTAGGCGGTTTTCTTAGCGGCTTCAACGGTTTTGCCAAAAATATTCTTCAGTATCATACTAATTCACTTTCTTGGGTAGTAGGCTGTAATTGAGTTCCGGAGTTTGGATTTGGAATCGCTCGCTCCGGCGCTTGCATCGTTAAACGATCAAAAGTCTTGAACTGAATATCTTGGCTGATGTCGTTGTACGATAACACATTTATATCTGGCAAAATTGGTGCCAGAAACTCGAACAGGGTAAATCGTAGTATCGGTGAGGTAAGTAGCACCGGCTCAAATCCCTTTTTTACCATATTGGTAAAAGTTGCCGATGCCGACTGATAGAGCCGCTCTACGGTATCAGGAGTGAGGCCCAGCGTATTGCTGTTAAGCGTGCCTTGCTGCGCCTGCGAAATCAAATGCGATTCCAATTGTGGCTCCAGCATCACTACCACTACTTCGTTCTCTGGGGTTACAAATTGCCGCGTAATGGTTTCCGATAAAGCTGCCCGGCAGTACTCGTTTAATACATCGGTATTGTTGGTTTGATGGCAATAATCGGCCAGCGTTTCCATGATGGTGATTAAATCCCGAATAGGAACTCGCTCACGCAATAATCGGCGCAATACCTTTTGAATGTCTCCGATTTTCATGCCGTCGGGCACTAATTCTTCTACCAGAGCCGGTGCTTGCTCTTTTACATTTTCTACCAGTTTCTGCACCATTTGTCGGTCGATGAGCTTGTGGGCGTTTTTCTTTAACACTTCCATCAAGTGGGTGGTGATTACCGCCCCGGCTTCGATTACCGCGAGTCCATATTTTTCCGCCTCCGACTTATTTTTTCCGCTCACCCAAACGGCATCCATTCCAAAGGTTGGGTCTTTGGTTTCAATCCCTTGAATATTGGGTCGGAAATCCTCGGGTAAGAGCGTTAAATAATAACCGGGTAACAATTCCCCACTACCTTGTTCTACCCCGCGCATTTTTATGGTGTAGCGATTGGCATCTAACTGCACGTTATCTCTGATTCTTATGGACGGAATAATGATTCCGAGTTCGGCGGCCAACTGTTTGCGAAGTGATGTCATACGCTCCAGAAGATCGCCACCTTGGTTTACTTCAACCATGGGGATTAAACTGTAGCCAATTTCCAGCTCAAGGGTATCCATCATTAAATAATTCTCAACCGGGTCGTCTTTTTTCTGAACCACGGCATCGGTTTTTTCCGCTTCAATGGCTTCATTTTCTTCGCGCTCGGCTTTGCGATAATTCTTAAACGCCATAAACAGTAAAAAGCCGCCAATCCCCCAAAATGGGATAACCGGTAAACCGGGCATCATTCCCATAAAGAACACGAATACAGCAGCAATAGTAACCGTTTTGGGATTTCCTAGAAGCTGATCGGTGAGTTCGTTACTTAAATTTCCTTCCGATGCTGCACGAGATACAATCATACCTGAAGCAGTTGAAATAAGAAGTGCCGGAATTTGTGACACCAATCCGTCACCTATGGTCATTAAGGTGTATGTGGAAGCAGCTTCTGCCAGAGGCATGCGTAGCTGTACGGTTCCGATTATCAACCCACCAA
This sequence comes from Balneolaceae bacterium, assembly GCA_965228545.1. GTDB lineage: Bacteria > Bacteroidota > Rhodothermia > Balneolales > Balneolaceae > HXMU1420-13. The sequence continues at coordinate 1,881,215 of OZ245822.1, read as the reverse complement.
TAATGTTGATAAAGGTGATAAGCAAACCGGCAATAACATCACCACGAACGAATTTAGAAGCACCATCCATAGCCCCATAAAAATCGGCTTCGCGGGCAATTTCTTCTCTTTTTGATTTGGCCTCTTCATCAGATAATAATCCGGCGGCTAAATCGGCATCGATCGACATTTGTTTACCGGGCATGGCATCTAAGGTAAATCGAGCAGCTACTTCGGCAATACGTGTGGCACCTTTGGTAATTACTACAAAGTTGATAATTACCAGCACCGAGAAGATGATAATCCCGATTACAAAATTGCCCTGTACAATAAAACCACCAAAGGCTTCGATAATATTACCTGCGTTTCCTTCGCTTAAGATTAGTCGTGTTGTAGCCACGTTGAGGGAAAGTCGGAACAGGGTTAAAATCAAAAGCATGCCGGGGAAAACAGCAAATTGCAGGGGTTTAAGGGCATAAAATGCTACCAGCAACACAATCAGCGAGAAGGTGATGTTTAGCGCCAGAAAGAAATCCATCAACGCAGTTGGGAAGGGAATAATCATGATAAGAAGGATCATGATCAGACCCGACGAAATCAGTACATCCGTTTGAAAGAAGGTATCTTTAAGTCTTTTTGAGTTTAAGCCGCCTATTTTCATTTATTCTAAAGTCTGTGTTTGTTTTTAAGCTTAAATACGTAGGCAAGAATCTCAGCTACCACTCGGTAGAGATCTTCCGGGATAAATTGGTCTTCTTCGGCAGTGGCAAAAAGTGCCCGAGCTACCGGTTTATTTTCTACAATAGGGATCTCGTATTCTCTTGCTAATTCTTTAATTCTTAATGCTCGCAGTCGTTGGCCCTTTACCATTACAATGGGGGCGTTATTTTGCTCCGGATCGTATTTTAGTGCTACCGCATAATGTGTTGGATTGGTTACAACCACATCGCTGGCAAGCACGGCATGGTCCATACGTTTTTGCTGAACTAGTTTTAAACCAAATCGTTTTCTTTGGCCTTTTACATGTGGATCTCCCTCCATCTGCTTGAATTCATCCTTTATTTCCTGCTTGGTCATTTTCAGGTTTTTATTGAATTCATATTTCTGATACACGGCATCAGCAATGGATAGAATGAGTAGAGCAGCCAATACTTTTACGACAAAATTGAGTAGATGTCCACCCATATCACCTAAACTTGATTCGATGGGAACTACAATAAATCCAACATACTCAGATACATCATTTTTGATAGAGTAATACCCAATAATGCCCACAATGCCGAGCTTCGAAAACCCTTTGATAAGTTCCACCAGGCCTTTCATCGAGATTATTTTCTTAACCCCTTCAATTGGGTTGATTTTTTGCCCCTTAAACTCCAATGCTTTTACAGAAAACAAGCCTTTAGTTTGTGCTAAATTTACGCCAAGGGTTACAATCAACAGCATACCGAGTAATGGCATCACAATCTGAAGCCCGAATAATAATGCTGTGCGCAAGTAGCTCTCTGCTTGGCTTTGATCCTCAAACCCAAAGCCCGAATTGTAAAAGAAGCTCTCGAATATATAGGAAAGGCGATCGTACATCATGCCACTCACGCCCATAGACATCAACAAAGCGGCAATCATCAACACAACGGATGATATCTCTTTACTGATTGCAACCTGTCCTTCCTCACGTGCCTTTTCCAGTCGCCGTGCGGTGGGTTCTTCGGTTTTTTCCTGATCTGAACTTTTATCTGCCATGCACCCCTTAATTCAAAAACAGTACCACAGAAATATTTTCAAAGCTTTTTTATCAGGTTTTGGCCAAATGGAGATGCAATAGCCTAATTATCCCTTAAAAATGAAAAGGGTTGGTTTCTGTTGTGCGAGAGCTTGGAAGAAAATGACCTCCTTTTTTTCCCGCTTGTGGAAAAGTTTTCTATCAGCTATTCGGATGGTTAAATAAAAACTTAAGCTTTTTGAGAAAATTTTAATGATTTCGAAAAACAGGCTTTTTGGCTCATTAAACGCCTTTTTTATGCTAATTATTTAGCCTGCCGACGAGTGTTCTAAAAAGATTTAAACATTTAGTGGCACAAAGTTTGATGATTTGAGCGTGAAGTTTCGCTTATCGGCACCTTCATCAAAACCTTAAATCTTTCACCACTTTTTTAATAATCCCATGCTAGATCGAATTTACATGCAGATGCAAGCCATGCAGGTTCTTCAGCGATCCCAGGATGTAACGGCTGATAACTTAGCCAACATCAATACTCCGGGATTTAAAGGGAATAAACTGTTCTATCGCATGGTTCGTGAGGAATTGAACGGTCAAGAGATTATGAAGAGTGTTCCAATGAGCCAGATAAATTTAGATCAAGGGATTTTGGAACCAACAGGCAATGTTTTCGATGTGGCGATTAATGGAAGTGGGTTTTTTAAAGTAGAGCAGAACGATCAGGAATATTTAACAAGAGATGGTCGTTTTTCGCTGAATTCGGATGGATTCCTGGTAAATAGTAATGGAGCAAAAGTTCAGGGAGAGTCAGGACCCATCCAATTAGCCGATCTGTTTCAGAAAAATAATGAAACCGGCGGGCAGAATGTGCTCGAAATCTCAAAAGATGGCACACTGCTTATTAACGGAGAGTCGCAGGATAAACTGCAAATAGTGAATGTGGAAGACCCACAGCTGCTTACACGTCAAGGGAGCGCCTACTTTACAGTGAAAGATGAGATTGAGTTGAAAGAAGATGGCACCGGAATGGTGATGCAAGGCTACTACGAAAAGGGCAATGTACAGCCCCTTAACGAAATGGTAGATATGATGCGCACCATGCAAACATTTGAGTCGCAACAACGCGCACTCAAAACCACCGACGATATGTTGTCGCAGGTTACTTCAAGACTTGGTCGACTATAATGAACTCGCAATCAAACACATATAATTATGTTTAGAGCACTAAGTACAGCCGCATTGGGCATGAGCGCCCAACAACGTTCGGTTGATAATATCGCAAACAACCTGGCCAACGTTGGTACTACAGGATTTAAACGAAGTACCATCGCTTTTCAGGATTTGTTCTACGAAAATATAGCTTCGTCCAAACAAGGGAGTTCATCAAGCAGAAGCTCAAGCGACGGACCAATGCTACAAATCGGGCATGGCTCCAGAGCGGTAGCAACCATCCGAAACTTCATGCAAGGCTCGGTAGCTGAAACCGGTAATGCCTTGGATTTAGCCATCAGTGGCGACGGGTTTTTTCAGGTTGAGTTACCGGACGGACAAACAGCCTACACACGCGATGGAAATTTCAGCCGAGATTCCTCCGGATTGTTGGTAAATAATTCGGGCTTGCCTTTAGCCGGCCAAATTGAAGTCCCTACCGATGCCTTAGCCGTAGAAATTGATCAGGATGGGACAATTACTGCTTTATTAAGCGATAATTCTCAAGTTGATTTGGGGCAAATCGAACTCGCAAAATTTGCCAACAATGGTGGATTAGAAGCCATTGGTGATAACCTTTATGTAGGAACTGAATCTTCGGGACTTGCCTTTTTCGGCACCCCGGGTGAAGAAGGGTTTGGGGTAGTTCGCCAAGGTTACCTCGAGCAATCTAATGTTGATATTGTAACCGAAATGGTTCGATTGATTGAAGCACAGCGCGCTTATGAAACCAATTCTAAAATGGTACAAGCCGCAGAAGATATGATGCAAGTTACTAACTCCATCAAACGATAATCCCAGTGATTTTTAACGCACTCATAGCACTCGTTTTTATGTTCGCGCCGACATCTACCGGAAATACGGCAGGTGACGATGCAACTAAAGAACGAATTCTGGAGCTGGCTGAGGCAACCATCAGCAAGCATCTGGACGAAGATGCAGTGCGTTTTGACGTAAAAGCACGTTGGATTCCGGGGAGTGTTTTGGCCTCGGAACCCAACGACGTGCTTTCTGTGTCGCTGAATGGAAGTATTCAAAAGTACACGCGGTTTACCGTGAATTACAGCTCTAGGGCAGGTATACAATCGGCAGATATTCAACTGTTGGTTGAAACTCAGCAGCTGATTCCTGTTGCTCTGCGCCGCATCAAGAGTGGAGAGAACGTTAGTGTTGCTGATTTTGAGCTTCAATGGACACCTGTTGAATTGGGGAAAGATCGATTCGTTGAAACCCTCGATGAACTTGAAGGGAAATCTATCCGAAGAACCCTACTTGCCGGGCATCCGGTGCGGGCACACGAAGTAAGTAGCCCTATACTGGTAAAAGCAGGAGAGCCGGTATACATGCATTATTCTGATGGAACGATTGCATTAACACTACAATGCGAATCAAGAAATAACGGCAGTGCAGGAGAGGAAATACAGATTTACTGCCGGGAAACACGAAAAAAATACACGACTAAAATTATAGCTGCCGGAGAAGTAAAATGGCTACGTACAAATTAAACAAGAACCTTTACGGACTAACTATATTGGGTATACTATTACTATCGGGTGATGTACTCGCACAGTTTTCGCTATACAGCGATGTAAAAGCGAAGAGGGTGGGAGACATCATCACGGTAGTATTAAAAGAAAATATGCAAGGGAGCTCGACCACCGATTCTAACGTGAAATCGAGTGTGAACGGACAAGCAAGCGGTTCTTTATCCGGTAATTTTATGCCATTTGAGCCGGTATTTGGAAGTGGCGCCAGCGTGAATTACGACAACGACCAGAAGAATGTGGCTACTCAACGCCAGTTGCTCGAGGGATTTGTAAGTGTACAGATTGTAGAAGTGACCGAGCGAGGTGATCTGATTGTAGAAGGAAAGCGCCAGACCGAAATTAATGGCGAAGTGCATGAAATGTCGATTTCCGGAACAGTTCGACAAAATGATATCGACGGTAGAAATCAAGTGCTTTCATATCGCATCGCCAACGCACAGATCAGCTACCAAAAAATGGGCGGCATGAAAGACAACAAGCGCTCTAAAGGGCTCATCAAAAAAGTGGTATTTGGTAGTGTGGGAGCCATTTTAACCGCAGCAGCTGTATTAAAAAGCTTAGGCGACTAATCAGGATCAGAACCATGAAAAGAACGTACATCTTTCGCTGTTTAGTTTTATTGATGATTGCAGTTGGCATGTTTTCGATGGATGCCCGCAGTCAATCTCGCCTTTCCGATCTGGTTGAAATCCAGAATACAGGCACCAAAGAATTGATTGGTTATGGATTGGTTACCGGTTTGGATAGAACCGGAGATCGGTCATCAAGTAGCCGTGGCGCTGTTTTTACTATTCAATCGATCGCCAATATGCTCGAAAATTTTGGCATTACTGTAGACGCTGAACGCCTTAGAACCCGAAACGTGGCGGCAGTTATGGTGACGGCAAAACTGAGTCCTTACCACGCCCCGGGCAGCGAAATTGATATTACGGTTTCTTCTTTAGGCGATGCTAGTTCGTTACAAGGAGGAGTGCTGCTACAAACGCCCTTGTTCGATCCATCCACAGAAGAAATGCACGCCAAAGCGCAAGGTTCGTTAATAGTTGGTGGCGTAACAGCCGAAGTGCAGGGTGCCAGAGTGAGCCGTAATCAAACACTTACCGCAACGATCCCGGGTGGAGCAACCGTAGAAATGAACGAGGAATATGTGTTAAACGCCGATGAACCTCTAGGATTGGTGTTGCGCGACCCAAGCTTCGCCAACGCAAGAAGCATTGTTGAAGTAATCAACGCAACTTTTGATGAAGAACTCGCCATGATGCAGCACCCGGGCCTTGTAAAAGTAACCTGGCCGGATGCCTTCCAAGATCAAGGTGCGATGAATGTGTTCACAAGCATTATTCTGGAACAAGAAATTGAAGTTGAAACCATTGCAAGAGTGGTAATCAACGAGCGAACAGGTACCATTGTAGCCGGGGGTGATGTGATTATAGATGATGTAATGATCTCGCACGGCAGCATTCAGGTACGTACTCAAACCACGCCGTTGGTTAGCCAGCCGCCTGCATTTAGTACGGGACAAACCATTGTTGCCAATCAGCAGGAAGCAGGAATTAGTGAGCAACCGGCGCAAACTATTGTATTGGATCCTCAGACTACGGTGCAACAATTGGCTGCATCCTTAAACGCCTTGGGACTAAGTCCTCGGGATATCATTGCCATTTTCCAGGCGCTAAACCGAGCCGGCGTGTTGCGTGGTAAACTCATTGTAATGTAGAAGACTATGAATATTGGAAATCAACTTTCGCTGGAGCAGTCCACATTATCTGAAGCCCGAAAGCAGAAAAACGAGCGTGAAAATGCTGCGGTACAATTCGAAGAGATTTTTGCTAAACATCTGGTAAAGGAACTCACCAAAGATTCCTTCAAAATTGAAGGAGGAGTAATGGGCGGAGCCAATAAAATGTATCGGGAATTTGTAACCGATGCCCTTGCCACCGAATTAGCAGCACAAAGAAAATTAGGAATGGCGGATCTGGTGAGCAGATACTGGAATCAGGATACCGTCGATCAATCACAAACAACAAGCTTAAGCAAAGAGGAAACCAATGAGTAACATGCCCAAAGAAATACAGGCTATTTCGGAAAAAGTGGAGTTATTGCACGAGAGTTCGAATCGAATGATCGACGTAATGGAGCGCCAAATAGAAGCGATTATCTCATCCAATACTAATCAGATAGAAGAACTTGCAAATCTACATTCAACCTTAACCATTCGGTACACCGAAAATGAGCAGGAATTTATTCAAGAGCTCAGTGCAATTTTATCCACTACTCAGGAGAAAAAAGGACTAAAACTGATTGCACTAAAAGAGCTTTTTCCCGCATACACCAAACAAATTGAATACTGGCAGGCCATCCTTCACGAGAATGTAAACCGCCTGCAGCAGAAGCATCATCAAGTAGTGGAATTGCTTGAATTTGCGATGAATAATAATGCCAAAATGTTGGAAACACTGTACAGCAAAAGTTCCGAAAAGAACAAGCATTACAGTCCAACCGGCGCCACGCATTCCATGATGCCCGGAATGGCCCTTAACCAAAAAGCCTGAGCAGACCGCAATGAAAACGCTGTTCGAAATATCAAAAAGTGGACTTGCAAGCGCGCAACGCTCACTTAGTGTAACCTCCAACAACATCGTAAATGCCGATACTCCGGGATATACACGTCAGCGTGTAGATCGAACGCCTGTGAGTTATAATTCGGCTTTTGGGAATGTTGGCCTGGGAGTAAATATTTCGACAGCCAGCCGATTACGCAATGAGATGAACGATCAGCTGACGAATCAAAATCGGCAGGATCTTGGCTCGATGGCGTACAAAAATCAAGTGTTTGAACGATTGCAGGCCGCAATGACCACCGACTCCGGCGGAGATTTAGATGTACGAATCAGCTCGTTCTTCGACATGTTTAGCGATTTGGCCAACGATCCACAGGATATAAGCGTGCGCAACAGTTTATTAACTCAGGCACAGCAGCTTACTTCAAAACTGAATAATCTGGATCAGCATTTAGTTGAAACAGGAGAGTTGATCGCCCAAACGACATCTACAACCATCGACGGGATAAACACAATACTCAGTGAGTTGTACGAATTGAATGGAGCCATCGCTCAAAGTGCTTCGCTTGGTTCACCCGACAGTTCCAGCCTTGATCTTCGGGTGCAGAAACTGGAAGAACTATCAAAACTTGTGGATTTCACCCAAAAAACCAACGACAATGGCGTGGTTGAAATCAGAATTGGTGGCGTTCGTGTACTGGATGATGAGAAAATTCTTCCCATCAAAAGTGAGTACAATCCCAATGAGCAGCAATTGAATTTACGCGTTTCAGGCGGTACGATGCTGGAAGTAAACGGCGGTGAATTGGGCGCTCAGATTGAATTGTATGAATCAGGAATACCGGACCTGAAAGCTAAATTGGATGTAATTGCCTCAACCATTGTAACCGAAGTAAACGCTCTTCATCAAAATGGATTTGGATTGAATGATGCCACTTCGCGCGCTTTCTTTGATCCTTCCGGCACAACCGCAGGTAGCATTCAGGTTAATCAAAACTTGATAACAAACCCCACCAACATTGCTGCAAGTACGGTATTTGGCGAAACCGGTAATGGAAATTTAGCTGCTCAAATCAATGAAATAAGGGAAGGCGGAATTGTAAATGGTCGAAAACTCATCGATTTCGCCATCGAAACTATTAGTGAGCCGGGAGCACAGATTTTCACGCTCAGCTCACAAATCGAAACCAAAGAAGCTGAAATAGCCATGTTACAGGCACAGCAAGAGCGGCAAGCCGGTGTAAACATTGATGAAGAACTGGCCAATATGATTCAGTTTCAAAACTCCTACCAGGGAGCAGCGCGTGTGATGAGAACCGCCACGGAATTGTACGACACCCTATTAAGCATAGTGTAAGGGCAGAATTATGAGAGTAACGAATCGAATAGTATTTGACAATTTCATGCGGGATGTAAACCGCAATCGAACACAAATGGCCGAAATTCAATCGAGTCTGTCGAGTTCTAAAGCGGTGCGATTTCCTTCTCAGGATCCGGTGTCTTTTCAGCGAAGCAGAGCTATTGAAGAAGATATTCGCAAGTCGGAGCAATTTCAGAATAACATCAACAGCGGACTACGCCAAAGCAGATTGGCACAGGATGCGCTGGATACAACGATCGATGATTTGATCGAAATAAAGCGAATTCTGGTGCAGTCGGCCTCGGATACTTATAGTGCTGAAGATCGGAATAACATGGCCGATCAGATTTCAGGTATACGCGATTCACTGATTGCAACTTTTAATCTCAGTTATGGAGATCGCTATTTATTTGCCGGTACAAACAGTGCCAACGAACCGTTTACGCTTGATGCCACCGCAACCGGTGGAGTTGCCGACACCAGTAATGGAAACCCGCTTCAGGTAGCCGTCGATAATAACGTAAACATCGACATCAGCATTACCGGAACAGAAATACGAAACACGGATGAAGGCGATTTCTTCGAAATCATCCAAAATATTGAAACCGCACTTAGGGCGGATGATGGTGAAGCACTCAACAATTTAATAACTGCTTCCGACGAGCTGATTGATCACACCACCGATGCCACTTCCCGATTAGGAAATAGCATTGCCCGCATGGAGTACATGTACGAGCAGTACGAAAACACCAAAGTGACGCAAAAAGCAGAGATCAGCAAGTTGGTGGATACCGATTATGCACAAGCGATTTCTGATCTGCAGAAAAATCAAACGATTTACGAATCGGCCATGGCCGTTCACACCAGAATGTTTAACAACTCATTGTTGAACTATATCTAACCAAGAACAAAACCAGAGAGGTTGTTGTAATGAACAACATTCAAAATAATACAAACAATAATACGAAAGCGAATTGGGTAGATGTAGTTTGGTACCTGAGCGATACTAAATATCTAACCGAGGAACGACTTGAGGAGCTGAAAGCTACCTTCAATTCGGTAATTGTTGCCACACCGGAACACACTCCGTTAATGACCACGCAGAAAGTGATTTGGCATCAGTATGAAGCCGAAAAGCCCAAAGCTTCGGTTTGGAATGCCATGCTCAACAAAGGTGCCAATGCCTGGAAAATGTTCTTGCAAGACGATGAGTTTTTGCGAGTGCCCAATTTGGATGCGTCTATTGCCAACAATACCAAAGAATGGCCGGCAACGCTGATCATCCATCGCGGTAGTGAGAAGAATTATCAGTATTACCAAATGCGACTGGTTCATAATTTCGAAGGTTTTACGTTTGATGGTGTGAACTTACCGGATGCCACCCGAAGCATTATCAACAATGATATTTCGCTATCGAATGTACCGGTAGAAATTATTGCCACACGAAACCCCAATGCCGAGCTGGATATCGAAGAGGAACTATCGGTAGCGAATAATGCGCCGCAGTTGTTCATCGAAAACGGGTATCGTTTATTTAAAGCTAAGAAATACATTCATGCCGCTGCGCAGTATCGTCAGTTAGCAAATTCGGATATGGTGTTGCCTTTTGATCGCCTAAGTGCCTTAAACGGAATTGCGAGTTGCCACGCAGAAATGTTTCGATGGGATCAGGCATTAGTAGCGGCGGATCATTCTATTGCAGAGGATTCCTTTCAGAACCTCCCGTATTTGATTAAGTTCAAAGTTTCGCAGCTGAATAAAGAATGGGAAGAAGCGTATATGTCGCTCAAAAAGTATTACGAAAACACTTTTTACGAGCGCATTAAGCTGCATTCGCGAGCAAACTACGATGTACGCATTACCATCGACGAAACGCTGATTAGTTTGGTGGATCTAGCCTTTAAGGCCGGATATTTGGAAGAAGCATCGGAGCATTTGGAAGAATTATTCGACTTAAAAGAAGGAAACCTCGAAGACAAGCTGGTACAGCAATTACTGGTCCTGTCGATTGAGTTGGAAGACTTTGAAAAATCTGAATTCTATTTCAAGAAGTTGTTTGCGGGCAAATTCCCTAAAAACTTAACCGAAAAAGAAACCAATCAGCTGAACGATTATATGGAGATGTTCATCAAGCAGGGATGGTACGAAACCGTGTACGAAGTGTATTCCGAGTTACACTACCATTATCCACAAAACGACGAATTCCGCCGTCGGTTGATTGTAACCCTGGTAAAAACAGGTCGCCTCGAGCAGGCAAGAAATCTTGCGTCGAAAGTAGCGTAAGTAGCCCTTATCTAACTATATAAAATACAGAAGAGCAGGTCGAGCAATTGACCTGCTTTTTTTGGTTATGTGTTAGGCAGATTTAAGTTTGTGATGAACTAAATGTATACTGGTCATTCACAAAAGAGGTATCGCTTTCACTAATTGGGCTGGAGTTACCATAAGCTGATATACCCGTTCCTGATATACTATCGCCTTGTTTAGCTAATTGAACACCCCAAATACGAATGTTATTTCTATCGATACTTTCTTTAAATAATATCCACAGAGCACAATGATCATTTACCCAAACTTCACCCCAGACTATATCTGTTGGACTACCACCATTAGGTTTGTATGACCCAGTAGTATTATCGTTGAATGTAAGTGTACCATTCGACCCAGTTGATTGATTAACCGTATATAAAGTTGTTTTTTTAAGTGTATTACCCATTTTTAAACCCATTTAGTTAATTATTGATGTAGCTTAAAGATTTCTTTACAACTACGCGGATAATTTACAATAACTAAGATAATATACAATTGGTTTTTGCACGTAATATTTTAGCAAAAAGGCAGTTCGAAAGCTTTGTCCGAATCATGCTACTAATAGAATATTTCTACAATTTAAGGTGTTGCTATTCATAAGTTTGGTGGGAGAAATACAAAAACAACTGGGTTCTTGAGTTTTTACTTCGAGTGATGATTGTTATGCCACATTTTCGATTGGAAGTGTTCAATTAAGTGTGTCAGGATCTCCTCGCAATTGTAGATGTTAGATAATTCGAGGACAAAAATTACCTTTGTCCATGCGAATAAATACTCAAGACATGACCCTAGTTCGAATCACAAAATTCGTACCTCGTAAATCAACATTTGCTTATTCGTCACTCTTTAGATCTCTCACTCCGTTCGAGATGCCAAAAAGAGATCGATGTTCTAAGTTCATCTGTTCGATGTTCAACTGTTCGATGTTCAAGTGTTCAACTGTTCCACAATCACCCTTCTTCGCCATACTGTTTCAGCTTATTCCGGATCGTTCGATCAGAAATCCCCAATAATTCCGCAGCTTTTTTCTGATTGCCATTCGTTTTTTCAAGGGCTTTGCGGATCAGCTTCATTTCGGCTTCCTCAATCGACATAAGCGGCAGGTCTTCGCTTTCCATACTCTCGTTACTCAGGTTTTCATCCACACTAGAGAACATTTCGTTATTGATGTGCTCAATTTTGATGGAATCACTATCCTGCGCCAGAATAATACCCCGATGCATTTTGTTATTCAGTTCACGAACGTTGCCTCGCCAATCCTGAGCCACCATATAATCCATCAACTCTTTCGATATTTCTTTAGACTCCAATCCATAATGCTTGGTGTAATGCTCGGCAAAATAGTTTACAAGCAGTGGGATATCGCTTTTGCGTTGACGGAGAGGTGGAATTTCAATCGGAAAAACATTCAGCCGGTAATACAAATCTTCGCGGAATTCTTTATCCGCAATAGATTCGGCAATATTTCTATTTGATGTAGCTAAAATGCGCACATTTGCTTTGATCGGCTTTTGGCTACCCACGCGGTAAAATTCATTTTCCTGTAGTACACGTAATAATTTTGCTTGTACGTTGATGTCGATTTCAGTGATTTCATCCAACAACAGCGTACCACCATCGGCAGCATCGAAAGCGCCTTTTCGATCAGAAATTGCCCCGGTAAATGCACCTTTTATATGCCCGAAGAGTGTGCTTTCAACCAATTCGGAGGGCAGATTTGCACAGTTAATCTTGATATAAGGTCCATCAGCGCGATTACTATGCACATGAATTTGATGAGCAAACACTTCCTTCCCCGTACCGCTTTCTCCTTGAATAAGAACCGGAGCCACATTTTTAGCGATTTGTGGAAGCACACGCATGAGCTTTTTTATCTGAGGATCGTTTCCAATAAACTGATTTTTTCCCTTTTTGGATGCATCAACCGGACTTACAGCCTCTGCTTTATCGCTTTTAATAGAAGGCGCAGAAGTAGCATTTGCAGCTGGTTTTTTCTTTGCGGCTTCCTCTTCAGGATCGGCCTCGAAAAAGCGATTTACTCGGAATAGAATTTCTTTGGCTTTAAATGGCTTGGTGATGTAATCAAACGCACCTTTATGCAATGCTCTTACAGCATGATTGATATTTCCGAAACCGGTAATCATAATAACGCCAATATTCGGATACTCTTTTTTAACCTCGGCCAGCACTTCATCGCCGGTTAATTCATTCATTTTCACATCGGTGATCACTAAATCAACCGTCTCTTTCTTTAAATGATCGAGGGCTTTAACCGGAGAACTGTATGCAGATACCTGATAGCCGGTAGCTGTTAATATTTCTTCGATAAACCCAAGAAGTAGTTCGTCGTCGTCGATAACGAGAATAGATCGTTTCATAAATAAATTAGATTAAACAGAGGTAATGTCGCTACAGCTGTTAGCGTTCACTCGTGGATGGTAAACAATGAAATTGCCAGATAAAAAAAAAGAGAGCATTAGGCTCTCTTTTTAAATTCTATAAATAAGTAATTGGCTTAACGAAACATGTTTTCAGCCATTTTCTCCCAAACAGCAGGATCGTTCAGCATCTTGCCAAGTTCGGTTTCGCGAGCGGCTTCGGGAGAAACCTGCCTGGCCTGATCGTATTCCTGAATGCGTGCTTTGTATTCTCGTAGTTTAGTAAACGCAGCTGAGTTCGCTTTTTCCAATTCGATTTTAGCAAACTGATCTTCGTTACTTTGCACTCCGGTGCTGCTTAGGGAAACTTTATCGGCGGAATTGCTCGACTCAGTATTTCCTTGCACTTTTTGCGCAGAACGGGCTTCGTTGGCTTTTGCGCCATCGATGGATCCGTTTAGTTGGGTTGATAGGTTATTGATTTCCATGGTGGTGTTTTTTAGTAGATATTAAAAATATGAAATGTTGGGAGTTTTAGAAATCCCATAGCTCTCTTGAACTTTACGCTGTTTGGTTGCCACAGCAAGTTTTTCAAGTTGGTTGTTTAAGAGAGCCGATATTCGTTGTTGTATTTCTTCATTCATGGCTACAAAAGCATCAAAAAGTGGACGAAGAGTTTTTACTTCCTGTTCGCTCAAATCCATTTCCTTCTTATTATTCTGGATAATGGAAAGCACTTTTAGATGTTCCTCGCGTTGATTCATGCCTTCACGAATGGTTTCGAGTGAGGGCGCATCTTTTTCCAATTCAGATAAGATGCCATCACTTAGCTCATTTAATCGCAATATGGTATGTTCTAGTCGTTTCATGGTTTTAGATAAATGAAGGTGCGCTTACGCTAACACTTGCAAACTGTACAACCTGATCAAACTGCTGTTGTCCGGCTTCCAGTAAAGCATCGAGTTCGTTAAAAATTCTGCGTTGTTCTTCCTCATAATCGATCAGATAATCTTCTTCGCGCTCTATCAGTCGATCAAGGTTGTCGATTTTATCATCCAAACTGTCGGTTAGTGATGATAAAATCCCACCTGACTTTGTGTAACTCTCAGCCTGTGCCAGCATGGTAGCTATAGGCGAGGTCGCATCCTGAAAGAAAGCAGCGATCTGTTCCGGTCTTTCCTGCAAAACCTGTTCCAAAAGATCAGAATCATCAATTTTCATTTCTCCATCGTTTTCGAAACTAATTCCGAAATCGGTGAAGTTTTTCAAATTGCCATCAGGAATGCCGGAGGCGTTAAGTATAGCTGTTTGTCGTAAAGCTGTACTTAAATTTCGAACCGAACGATAGCGTTGAAGTGGGCCTTTATTTCCTGTTTCAGCATTAATGAACGTTCGCTCCCGAATAGTTTCGTTTACCTCATTAAATGCTTTGATGAAGTCCTGGAGATTGGATTTAGATTTTCCAATATCGCGGGAAACTGTCATCTGCTCCTCGGTTCCACTAGCATCTAATAAAGTGAAATCAAGGCCGTCGATTGCATCAGTTACGTTATTGGAGCCACGAGTGAACGTAACACCGTCAATAGTAAACTCTGCGTCAAGTTCAGCATCAGGAACTAATTCAAGCATTCCGCCGGTAATCTCGGCTAATACGCCGGTTGCACCACTGAACTGAATTCGGTTATCAAATCCGGTTTCTAAACTCTGGATGGAAAATTGAACATCGGTGCTGTTGGTGTTAAAAACGTTGGCACTGGCTTCATCCCCAAACTTGTCGGCTATTTCGGTGGCAAAAGCTTCCAGAATTTCCTGGTTGGTCATGCTAACCGGACCGGATCCTTCGTCTTTGGTGGTAGCTACTGTGATGGTTTCCGTTTTATCGCCAATGGTTAAGGTAACTTCACCGTCGCCAAATCCGGCGAGATCAGTGGCATCAGCAGTGCGGGTTACGTCTAATGCTACATCACGTTTTGCGAGTCGATCAACGGTGATATTAAACGTATTTTCTCGCTCAAGCGCCGAAATGGAGTTTACTTTAATGACCTTGCTGTCAGAAACCGACGAGCTGAATTGCTCGAACGAATTATTACTGGCATCTGTAAACTCTGCAATTTTTGCTTCCAGATCAGAAATAGCTTTGCTAACTGTGCTAATCGCAGTCTTGCTTTCTTTAACATCATCTTTATCGGCTTCGTAACGTAACTTTTTCTGACTCTCAATTTGAACCAACTGAGATACGAAGGTCTCGTAAGAAGATGTTTGTGCAAATAAACTGGATATGGAAGCCATATTATTGCTGTTGAGTGTTTATACAGATAAGGTGTGAACGTTCACCTGGTTGTTAGCTACTTCTTCCCATGTGTTACGAAGTGGCTCTAAAATCTCTCTGATTTCATCAAACCTGCGCTTGCGTGATAATTCCTGGCAATAGCGATACAATTCAAAAAGCTGTCCGGCAGGCTCGTAATCAAAATTCAAACCTTGAATAAGCCCGGAAAGAATCTCTCGAACTTTCTTGTCGTCTTCGCGGTAACTCGCTTGAATCACCAAATCGTACATCTTTACCACTAGCTTCAGTGGCGATGCGTTCATTATTGCTTGTCGTTGGTATACTAAAGTTGCGTTCTGCATGACGTTTATATGGTTTACAACTTATTTAGGTTATCGGAGAGCCCAGAATTTAATTAATACATTTGCAGTAGTATTAAAGAACTCTAATATCGGCATCTGCCTACCTGCCCAAGTTTGTTAGTGATTATGACAACTATTGTGCCAAGCCCATTTTTAGATGGATTCGGCACAGGTCGTGTTATTGGTGTTATCAGCACGGGTAAGCATTACCTTAAGAGCGGAAAAAAATTCATAATTGGAAAAGTTTTCTCTATTCCAGTAAATAGGTTACAAAAGGTTACTAAACAGAGATGTTAAAGGCTTTTGGTGCTTCCAATCCACTTGGCGAGCTATTTCTCGAACACCTTTCGGCTCACTTCGAACCCAAATCATTGCAATGGCATCATTTTTGGGAATAGGCTTAAAGAATCTAACTAATTGGTAACTTTATGCAGGTAGAAATAGCGCGAGTGCAGGCACTCTTAAGCAAGAAGCATCCAAATCCGGATAAAGCAATCAAAATGCTGCGTCCACTCATAAAGCGTGGAAACTGCCCTTGGATGGTGTATCATTACATGGGGGTGGCTTTATTGCAGAAGGGCGACTATAATAAAGCGTTAGAGTATCTGCTTCGTGCTTTGGATGCAGGCGGAACTGAACCAGAATCCTTTCATTTGGTTTCTGTTGCTTACTACAATGTGCAGAATTTCGAGCAAGCCATTCAATTCGGGCATCAAGCCATAGCCAAGAATCAGGATTTTCTAGAGGCTTGGATTAATATCGGAGCAGCGCATCGTGCAATGGCTAATTTGGATGAGGCCATGAAAGCCTACACTCAGGCAAATCGAATCGATCCCAAAAATGCAGGAATTGCTTACCGAATTGGATCTATTTATTTCGATCAGGGTGATTTTAAAAAGGCAAGAGAATTGTATAAAATTTCGGCTCAAATGGAGCCGCAATATATCGAGGCGCATCTGGGCCAGGCATTAATTGATCTGAAGTTGCAGAAGTACACCGATGCCGAAGCAAAGATCAAAAAGACACTGGAAATCGAACCCAACAATCGCCTTTGTCGCATTCAGTTGGCAGTGGTTTACAAAGAATGGGGACATTATAGTGAAGCGATTCGCATCAACGAGCAATTATTGAGAGAAAACCCAAAAGATGGACGTCTTCGTGTAAATTATGCGCTGTGCTTATTAGAGGTAGGACGATTTAATGAGGCGGAACACAATTACATGAAAGCCTTGAAAGATTCGCCTGATGCGCATGAATCGTTGTCGAATTATTTGATGGGAATCCATTACAATCCCGAGCGTACTAAAGAAGAAATTTTTGATGCTCATGCGTTATGGGATGCACACTATGCCCCGAAAATCAGAAATGAGCGACCTGTTCCACAAAATCTTGACCCGAATAAAAAACTTCGTGTCGGTTTTATTTCAGGTGGATTTCGGAAACACCCGGTAGGATGGATGATCACCCGCGCACTAGAAAATCTACCCACCGATTTATTCGAGGTGTATGGATATAACACGCATTCAGTGCACGACGAATTTACCATGCGCATTAGAAAGCGATGCGAAAAATGGTCCACCGTTATTGGTTATAATGATGAGGTAGTTGCTAAAATTATCCGCGATGATGAAGTGGATATTCTGGTAGAACTCTCCGGTCATTCTGCGTTCAATCGATTAAAAACAGTAGCCCTCGAACCGGTTCCCATTACCGTAAAATGGGTAGGAGGCTTGTTTAACACCACCGGTTTGGAAAGCATGGATTATTTGCTCACCGATCACTACGAATCGCCCAAAGGAGAGGAGCCATTTTACACCGAAAAACTGGTGCGAATGCCCGATGATTACGTGTGCTACGAACCACCGGCTTACGATATTAAGGTTGCTGAACTCCCGGCATCCTATAATGGATTTATTACCTTCGGTTGTTTTAATAACCCATCGAAATTAAACGATCAGTTAATTGCGCAATGGTCGCAGATTTTGCATGCTGTGGAAGGCAGTAAGCTATTTCTGAAAAGTAAACAATACGATACTGCCGACTTTGTGCAACAAGTAGTAGCGCAGTTTGCTAAAAATGGAATAGAAAAAAACCGACTCATTTTCGAAGGATATGCGATGCACGAAGATTTACTCGCATCCTATAATCAGGTAGATATTGCGCTAGATCCATGGCCATATTCTGGTGGACTAACAACTTGTGAGGCACTCTGGATGGGCGTACCTGTTGTTACTTGTGCAGGACCAACTTTTGCAGGTCGACACTCGGTTACGCATTTATCAAATACCGGAAACAGCGATTGGGTTACCGAAAACTGGCAAGATTATAAAGCCAAAGTCGTTGAATTGGCTTCCGATTTAGAAAAACTGGCACAAACGCGCGCAGGTCTACGCAATCAATTACTGAATTCTCCTTTATGTGATGGAGCACGTTTTGGCGCACACCTCAGCAATGCGTTTAGAGCAATGTGGAAACAGCGCGTAAACGGCTACCAAAATAATCTGGCAGAAGGCGAGTGGCAGGATCACATTGATGTGAAAGCATTAGGTGATGAAGAGTTGGAAGCATTTTGCAATGCACATGATTTGAGTTTGGAGCCACCCGTTCTTCAAAAATATGAGCAGATCGAATGGCAGGATGGAATTAAGCTTGCTGTTCCACCGTCGAAGGAAAACTTAACGCATTATGCCTTGGTCGAGCGGAAAGATCGAAATAATACAATGCGAGAATTACTTAGCGAGATGATTCACCCCGGCGATCGTATAGTGGAAGTGGGAGCAGGATACGGCGAATTAAGCATGCATCTTGCCAAGTGGGTTGGAAAAACCGGGCAAGTAATCACACTAGAGCCGAATAAAGAGATTTTTCAATATTTAAGTGAGAGTAAAAGACTCAATCGATTTAAGCAGCTGGAAACTTTGCCTTTGGCAGCGGATAAAGACGAGGGTTCTTCTTACTTAAAAGTTGGAAGTGTCGAAGAATTTGGAGTGATAGATAAAGATCATGGCACACAACCGGTTCAAGCTACAACGGTAGATGCTGTTGTGAATCGGCATTTTGAAGAATCCCCGCAGATTCTGATGGTAGATGTAAATGGAGATCTATCCCAAATTTTAAATGGAGCACAGAGCTGGATTACAACAGATTCACCTCTGATTTGTTTAGGGAATCAAGGCGCGTTTGATGATGAACAGGTTCAATTTCTTCGAGCCAATGGTTATTCGATCTATGAATTTATTGAAAAAGTATGCGTGCTTTCGGCAGTAGAGCCTGAGCACCAATCTACTGCTCGATGGTTATTTGCACTAAGTCCGCAATGGTTGAACCGGTTTGCTGAGAAAGGATTCATCTTTACCGGAGCAGAAACTCAAATTGAGCTAACAAGTAATTACGTTCAGGAAGTTCAGGAACAGCCTTGGGCTTCCGCTTTTGTATTAAATTGGATTGGTGATGGAGAATCAGAAGCGGAGAAAAATTATTTCCGTGCGTTAAATCAACTTTGGGAAGTAGAGCATAACAACCAGCTTACCAATGCGCAAAAAGCTTCACTTTCGGTTGAAGCTGCTATTATTTTGTTGGATTTGTACACAGCAAATCCCGGAATTCTTCCGGTAGCATGTTCCTTGAGTCGGGCTTTTTTGAACATCGGTAAGCAAAAAGACGCCGCAAGCATTTTAAAAAGCACGTTCGAACGCGCAATGACTTCCAATCAGCCTTTGGATGTAAGCTTACCTTTTATGTTGCCCCTCGTAGAGCAAGAAGAGCAAATCATCACCGGAAATGCAATCGACTGGTTGAAGATTAAAATAGCCGAAGCTTGGTTGTTACTTCAACATTCATCTACATATTTCTTAGATCAAAGAGAGGTAAAAGTTCTTAAGCAGATAAATGGAAATCCGCATGCATTGCCGATCATAAAAACCATTGCTGAACAATTATTGATTAAGGGCGAGGTTCAAATTGTACCTGCATCAAACCGTTCGACCGATGGAAAATTCATTCATATTTGCTTCAATCATACGTATGCCAAAGGCTTAAATGATATGTTGATGAAGGTGGCAGAAGAGTCATCTCAAGAGCATTATTTATTACTCGAAAGGCATACTGCCATCGATAATTTCTTTGTTGATGTGAGTGACAATCCCAATGCGGAGGTTTTTAATCACAAACACGATTTAGATCGGATTAAAAAGCTTTGTACTGCCGCTGATGTAGATGGAATAATATTTCACGGCATCTTCCAGGATTGGCAGAAAAAACTGGTAAAACATATCGGTTTTAAAAAGCATATCAGTTGGGTGTTATGGGGTGGAGATCTTTACAATCCTCTAAAATTTGGCCGACCTATGCGATTTATTGCAGGATTTGTAGACAGCATTTTCACTCCTATTAAAGGAGATACCAATGTGTTTACTACAAATTACGGTCGACGAAAAGCCTTCGATTTTGGATATCCTTACGCCGGTTTATATGGCGATATTTCGATGAATAGCGAAAAATCAGATCCACCGGTTATTGTAGTTGGTAATTCCGGAGATAAAGGAAACGAGCACTTAGCCGTTTTGAAAGTGCTTTCTGAGAAAAGTGATATTCACAATTACCGAATTGTACTGCCAGTAGCATACAGTTTAAGTGAAGAATATGAAACACAACTGATCGACGGAATCCAGAAGCTTGGATTAAGCGATATAACTTCGTTACAGAAGGATTTTCTTCCCGCCGAAGAATACCTGCAAATGCTAGCTTCCAGCGCAATGTTTATTGGTGCGCATAATCGCCAACAAGCCATGGGTAACATTTTGGGATCGATGTATGGTGGAGGAACTACCGTATTGAGAAAACAAATTTTGGTAAACGATCAGGTTATCACCAATCCAAGCTGGGATTTTCTAAAGCAAAATGAGTTCAAGGTTACAGATTATCAAATACTGAAAAGCGTAAAAGCTCTGAGCGAACTTGAAATATTATCGAATGAGCAGGTGAAAAAGCATCAAGAGATTATTGTAAGTGAGTTTTCTCTCGAAAAACGAGCTGATCAGCTAATCAGCGCTTGCGAGCAGATTTTAGAACAAACAAGAGAACGTCAAACGGCAGCTTTTATAAACGCTTAGGAGGGAAAAATGGAACGACTAGATATACCATTCAATAAACCATTTATCACCGGAAATGAACTTGAGTACATTAAAGATGCGGTAGATCATGGTCAGATTAGTGGTAACGGTAAGTATACGAAACTGACGCAGCAGTTTTTTGAGCGTCAGTTTGGTTTTAAAAAATGCTTACTAACCACCTCATGCACCGATGCCCTCGAAATGTGTGCATTACTACTGAATATTGAGCCGGGCGATGAAATCATTATGCCGTCCTATACTTTTGTGAGCACCGCAAATGCGTTCGAATTGCGAGGTGGAGTCATTCGTTTCGCCGATTCACGCGCTGATCATCCCGGAATTGATGAGGATTCCATCGAAGCACTTATCACCGAAAAAACAAAAGCAATTGTGGTAGTACACTACGCGGGCGTTGCAACCGATATGGATAAAGTGATGGCACTGGCAGAAAAGTATGAGTTAAAAGTAGTGGAGGATGCCGCGCAATCCATAAACAGTTTTTATACCCATGCTGATGGAAGTGTAAGTCCGTTGGGTTCTATTGGTCACCTGGGTACATTTTCATTCCACGAGACTAAGAATATCATGGCCGGCGAAGGCGGAATGTTGATTTTGAACGACGATGAGTTCGTAGAACGTGCGGAAATAATTTGGGAAAAAGGTACCAACCGTACTGCTTTTTTCCGTGGCGAAGTAGATAAATACGGCTGGGTGGATATTGGATCTTCTTTTTTGCCTTCCGAATTAAATGCGGCTTTCTTGTATGCGCAGCTAAGTAATTTGATTCGCATTCAGCATAAGCGGATGGCAATTTGGAATAAATATCATAAAGGATTAGAAGAGGCGTGTAAGCGATTAGAGATTAAACAGCCCAGTATGCCGGATTTCGCGACCAATAATGGCCATATGTATTATTTAGTTTGTAAGTCAGAATCTCAACGCTCTGGTTTGATTGAACATCTTCGTGAGATGGGAATTCACAGTGTATTTCACTATCAATCGTTACACAGCTCAGAGTTTTTTAAAAATAAACATGATGGCAGGATTCTTGCTAATACAGAACGGTATAGTGATCGCTTGGTTCGCTTACCATTTTATTATGAGCTGAGTACCACAGATCAGGATTTAATTATTGAAGCCATCAAAAGCTTCGGTGGTAACCGTCAACAGTTAATTAACAACTCGTGGCCGGATACCTATGGTGAGCATGCTGCCACCGGATAACAAGAAACTGTGCAAACAGTACTGGTAGATCGGGACACCGATTTCACCTTTTATTTTAAATATGTTGCTTGAATCGCCTCGACATGGAAATGTGGAGGCGTTTTTTTTTGAAAAAATCGTAGAGTTACGAATAGGCGAATGTAGAATTACGAGGTACGAATTGTAGGCGTCTATTTAACACTTCATATACATCCAACTTATAAGCCTCTTTTTTAAAGTTTATACAACTTAATCTGCTCGATTAATAAATCATCAATGATAAATTTATCAGGACAATAACGGAATATGTGTTCTGAACACTAGAATCGATCTCGAACATAAACAAGCGAGGACTTTAGTCCAGCGTAATGTTGTGGAACAATCGATCAACTACGTTAAAGCTCCGTTGATTAAAAACAATCGAACATCGAAGAATTACGAATTTGCGAATGTAAATTTTCGAATTACGAATGGTTGGTTCTTGCTTTGATCGTCATTTTTATTCGTACAACCAGCACTTCAAACCTTCGTGATTTTGTGCTTTAGTGGCAGCACAAAAAGTCCCTTAATATTTCCGATAAAATAAAACTGAAAACCCGTAAAAAAATCCACGCTCAGAAATCGATGTTTTCGGCTAAAAAAAATTCAATTCCTGCATTTTTTGAATAAAAAGTGAAATTAAATTTTAGCTAAAATCGCCGTTTATAATATCAAAAACGAAGAAAAAGGGGCTTTAAAAAAATATTCGAAAAAAATTTAAGTCGATGATTTAAGACCGTCCATTCCCGCTCGATAACTCTATCAACTAACGTATGCAATTATCTAACTATTTACACAACAACTAAACTATATTGGTGATTTACTATGGCAAGCTTTGGAGATTTAAACAGAGTAGGAACAAATGTTCAATCAATCGACGCGCAGTTATCTCTTAACCGAATTAACCGCAGCTTAGCAAACAGCCAGGAGCGCTTAACTACTGGCAGCAAGATCAACCGAGCAGAAGACAACGCAGCCGGTTATTCGATCGCAACTAAATTAAAAAGTAGAGTAGCCGGACTCGAGCAATCTCTACAAAATGTAAGTGATGCAAAGTCTGTATTAGACATCGCAGAATCAAGCTTCGACATTGTAATGGATAGCTTGATCGAAATGAAGGCCCTAGCTACTCAAGCTGCCAACGACACTTTAGGCTCAACCGAGCGTGGATATATCGGTGATCAGATTCAGGCCATCGGCTCTGATATTAATGAGATCGCAAACCAAACCATTTATCAAGATCAGAACCTGTTAAATGGTGTAGACAACTCAGGAAGTATTTCACTAACCTTCCAAACCGGAGAGCGACAAGAAGACACTATCACTGCTACTATTAATGCAGTAAATATCGGCGAATTATTTGCAGCATCCGGCGACGCATCTCTCGGTGCAACTACCACAGCCGGTGGTGGAGCCGCTTCAGGTGGCGCAATTTCTGTCACTGCTGCTACAGCTTCCGATCAAGGTACTTTTACCTTCGCATCTACAGCAACAGGCGCCGATTTCAACGCTTTCATAACTGCTATCGATTCAGCAATCGATTCCATGGCAGAAAATGTGAATCAAATTGGTATCACTCAGTCTTCACTATCTCTAAGAGAAGAAACTCTATCTGAGTCGATCTCGGCAAACGAATCTGCGAAGAGCCGAATCATGGATACCGACTTTGCCAAAGAACAGGCCGAAACTGTAAGACTTCAGATCTTGCAGCAAACTGCGACTTCAGCCTTAGCCCAGGCTAACAACGGTCCGCAAGCGGTACTTGGATTCTTAGGCCAGTAATTCAAGCAACGTAGACTAGAAAATCCATACTTGTCCTGACCGGAGGGTATGGTTTTCTAGACTTTTTATTACCACCCGTCCTTTTAAGTGAAAATGCCCGGATTTTTCAATTCGGGCAATTTTTGCGCGCAGGAATTTTACTTTTCTAAAATCTTTTTTTTCTGATTTCGAATTGACTCGCGTATTTAAGCCCTTGTTAAATTTGGAATACTAGCCCGTGAAATGGATCGAATTATTTTTTTTAGTTCGATTTAAGATCGTTTTTTTCATCCTCGATAAAAATTTCACCAAGCAATGTATTTCAGAAATAAAACAAGAGGTGAAATAATATGGCAAGTTTTGGAGATCTTAACAGGGTGAATACCAACGTGCAGTCGCTAGACGCACAGCTTTCACTCAATAGAGTTAATCGTGATCTCGCCAATAGCCGTGAAAGGCTAACAACAGGTCTACGTATAAATAAAGCTGAAGATAATTCAGCTGGATATTCAATTGCGACTAAGCTTAGCAGTCGCGTTGCAGGATTAGAGCAATCACTACAAAACGTAGGAGATGCTAAATCTGTACTCGATATCGCGGAAGCGAGTAATGATATCGTGATGGATAGTTTGATCGAAATGAAAAGCCTGGCTACTCAGGCTGCCAACGATACGCTGGGTGACACCGAGCGTGGTTACATTGGCGATCAAATTGCTGCCATCGGAAACGATATCAACGAAGTAGCTAATCAAACCATTTATCAGGAAGTTGAACTTCTGAATGGAACGAATAATTCTGGCAGTGTAAGCCTAACCTTTCAGGTAGGTGAACGAGCACAGGATACGATTACCGCAAACATAGCCGCTGTAAATGTTGGTGAGCTATTTGCTGCCTCGGGTGATGCATCGCTAGGTGCAACAACCACCGCCGGTGGTGGAGCCGCTTCAGGTGGTGCCATTTCGGTAACTGCTGCTACGGCTTCAGATCAAGGTACCTTTACCTTCGCATCTACGGCTACTTCCGAAGATTTCAATAGCTTTATCAGTGCAGTAGATTCAGCCATCGATACGATGGCGGGTAATGTAAACACGATTGGTATTACTCAGAAATCGCTTTCTTTGAGAGAAGATACGCTGTCTGAATCAATCTCAGCTACCGAATCTGCTAAATCCAGAATTTTAGATACCGATTTTGCTAAGGAGCAATCCGAATCAATTCGACTTCAAATTCTGCAACAAACCGCTACCTCAGCATTAGCTCAGGCGAATAACGGTCCACAATCTGTACTTGGATTTATCTAGTCTACGATACTAAAATAAATCAATTTTATTAATAAAATCCTACGCCATTTATGGTGTGGGATTTTTTTGTTTAATCGTATAATAAAACTTAATAAGTAGTTGATATAATTGATCGAGAAAATTCAATTATATTTCAAAAAAATGATGAATTTTTATAGAAAATATTTAAGAATCATTTATTCAGTTCGATAAGCTAATCACCAAAGCAACATATATAAAATAAAAAGGTGAAATAATGGCAAGTTTTGGAGATCTAAACCGAGTGAATACCAATGTGCAATCATTAGATGCACAACTCTCACTAAACCGAGTAAATCGCGATTTGGCTAATAGCCGTGAGCGTTTAACTACCGGTAAACAAATCAATAAAGCAGAAGACAACGCTGCTGGTTATTCAATTGCAACTAAATTGAAAAGCCGCGTGGCAGGTCTGGAGCAATCATTACAAAACGTTGGAGATGCTAAGTCTGTATTAGACATCGCAGAATCCAGTTTTGATGTTGTAATGGATAGCTTGATCGAAATGAAAAGCCTGGCTACTCAGGCTTCGAACGATACGCTGGGTGATACCGAGCGTGGATATATTGGCGATCAGATTGCTGCCATCGGAAACGATATTAATGAAGTAGCAAATCAAACCATTTATCAAGATACCGAACTATTGAACGGTGCAAATAACAGTGGTTCTATCTCTCTTACTTTCCAAACCGGTGAGCGAGCAGAAGATACGATTACTGCAACCATCAACGCGGTTAATGTTGGTGAGTTATTTGCCGCATCGGGCGACGCTTCTTTAGGAGCTACAACTACAGCCGGTGGTGGAGCCGCTTCGGGTGGAGCTATTTCTGTTACCGCAGCAACTGCATCCGATCAAGGTACCTTTACCTTCGCATCTACCGCAACTTCTGCTGATTTCAACAATTTTATCAGCGCGGTTGATTCGGCCATTGATACGATGGCTACTAATGTAAATACCATTGGTATTACACAATCTTCCCTTTCATTAAGAGAGGACACGTTGTCAGAGTCTATTTCCGCAACGGAATCTGCTAAATCCAGGATAATGGATACTGACTTCGCAAAAGAACAATCAGAATCAGTACGATTACAGATTCTGCAGCAGACCGCTACCTCAGCATTAGCTCAGGCAAATAACGGTCCACAGTCGGTACTTGGATTTATCTAAGAGCAACCGATTTAGTTTACAGCCATGCATTGAGTTTCAGTGCATGGCTTTTTTATACCCATAGTTTTGGCAGAATTAGTGAGTTCAATAAACAGTTTGGGCATCTTAATCATCACAACTTGTGTATTAACAGTTAAAGTGCGATTGCTGATATTTATTTTTCTGAAAGATTAAGAGTGACTTTTTGAGTTCGATAATTGATGTAACCGAGCAACACAATAATTATAACAAACTATAAAAGGTGAACTCCTATGGCTAGTTTTGGAGATTTAAACCGAGTGAATACCAACGTGCAGTCGCTCGACGCACAACTTTCACTTAACCGTGTAAACCGAGACCTGGCAAACAGCCGTGAACGACTAACTACGGGTAAACAAATTAATAAAGCAGAAGACAACGCAGCAGGGTACTCAATTGCAACAAAATTGAAAAGCCGTGTGGCCGGTCTGGAACAATCCCTTCAGAATGTAGGCGATGCTAAATCAGTATTGGATATTGCAGAATCAAGTTTTGATGTTGTAATGGACAGCCTTATCGAAATGAAAAGTCTGGCCACTCAAGCTGCCAACGACACCCTCGGCGATACCGAGCGTGGATATATTGGCGATCAAATTGCCGCTATCGGATCAGACATCAATGAAATCGCAAATCAAACCATCTATCAGGATACTGAACTCTTGAATGGTTCAAATAACAGTGGTTCAATTTCTCTTACTTTCCAAACCGGTGAGCGAGCTCAAGACACTATTACAGCGACTGTAAATGCGGTTAATGTTGGTGAGTTATTTGCTGCCTCAGGCGATGCTTCTCTTGGTGCGACAACCACAGCCGGTGGCGCTTCAGCTAGTGGTGGAGCAATCTCTGTAACTGCAGCAACTGCTTCCGATCAAGGTACCTTTACCTTCGCGACAACAGCAACTGCCGCTGATTTCAATAACTTTATTAGCGCTGTTGATTCAGCCATCGACACTATGGCAACCAATGTAAATACAATTGGTATCACTCAATCTTCGCTTTCTCTTAGAGAAGATACATTGAGTGAGTCGATTTCAGCATCTGAGTCTGCGAAATCCAGAATAATGGATACCGACTTCGCGAAAGAGCAGTCCGAATCGGTGCGACTACAGATCTTGCAGCAGACCGCAACTTCAGCCTTAGCTCAGGCGAATAACGGTCCGCAATCTGTACTAGGATTTATTGGATAATTTATCTAATAATTAGTTTTACGAATAGCCCTTATTACGTAACAGTGATAAGGGCTTTTTTGTTTTAGCGTATAAAAATAGATGAGTACAGTTATATAATATTTTACAACATAAATATGTTTCTAAGGCTAATTAAATCAATTATTAGCATATTTATAAAATATTTTTCTCTTACGATTTAAGACGGCAATTTTGGGTTCGATAACTGATGTAACCAGAGCAACATATGTAAATATTAATAATAAAAAGGTGAACCATAATGGCTAGTTTTGGAGATCTAAACCGAGTGAATACCAACGTGCAGTCGCTCGACGCACAACTTTCACTTAACCGTGTAAACCGTGACTTGGCAAACAGCCGAGAGCGACTAACAACCGGTAAACAAATCAATAAAGCAGAAGACAACGCAGCGGGTTACTCAATTGCAACAAAATTGAAAAGCCGTGTGGCCGGTCTGGAACAATCCCTACAAAACGTAGGCGATGCTAAATCAGTACTGGATATTGCAGAATCAAGCTTTGATATCGTAATGGACAGTTTGATTGAAATGAAAAGCTTGGCAACACAAGCTGCTAACGATACCTTAGGCGATACTGAGCGTGGATATATTGGCGATCAGCTTGCTGCTATTGGATCGGATATTAATGAAATAGCAAATCAAACTATTTATCAGGATACCGAGCTGTTAAATGGTGCGAACAATAGTGGATCTATTTCACTTACCTTCCAAACCGGTGAACGTGCCGAAGATACTATCACTGCAACCATCAACGCTGTGAATGTAGGTGAGTTATTTGCTGCCTCAGGCGATGCTTCTCTTGGTGCTACAACTACAGCAGGTGGTGGAGCCGCTTCCGGTGGAGCTATTTCTGTTACCGCAGCAACTGCTTCCGATCAAGGTACCTTTACCTTCGCATCTACAGCAACCGCGGCTGACTTTAATGCATTCATCAGTGCCGTTGATTCAGCTATCGATACAATGGCTACAAACGTAAATACCATTGGTATTACTCAGTCTTCACTTTCTTTAAGAGAGGACACATTAAGTGAGTCGATTTCGGCTACAGAATCAGCGAAATCCAGAATCATGGATACCGATTTTGCGAAGGAACAATCCGAATCGGTGAGACTGCAGATCTTACAGCAGACTGCTACTTCAGCATTAGCTCAGGCTAACAACGGACCGCAGTCAGTACTAGGATTTATTGGATAATTTATCTAATAAAACATTCTAAACGAATAGCCCTCATTACTCAAAGTGATGAGGGTTTTTTTATTGAAAAAATTCAATAAACCAGAAAGAAAAACCTCCGATGAATGAATTTGAAACGATAAAAAAGTGAGGTTAATGGGTGTAAAATGCAATTATTAAAAAAAAATTGATTTCAGAATTTAAGACCGAAAATCTCAGATCGATAAACATATCAACCAGAGCAAACTATATAAATTAATAACAAAAAAAAGGTGAAGAAATATGGCTAGTTTTGGAGATCTAAACCGAGTAAATACTAACGTGCAATCTCTTGATGCACAGTTATCTTTAAACCGTGTAAACCGTGATTTGGCGAACAGCCGAGAGCGTTTAACAACGGGTAAAAAAATCAATAAAGCAGAAGACAACGCTGCGGGCTATTCTATTGCAACTAAATTGAAAAGCCGTGTGGCTGGTCTGGAGCAATCGCTTCAAAATGTGGGCGATGCTAAATCAGTGCTTGATATTACAGAATCGAGCTTCGATATCGTAATGGATAGCTTAATCGAAATGAAAAGTCTGGCAACACAAGCTGCCAACGATACGCTAGGTGATACCGAGCGTGGATATATTGGTGATCAGATTGCCGCTATTGGATCCGATATCAACGAGATCGCGAACCAAACCATTTATCAAGATACCGAGTTGTTGAATGGTGCAAATAACAGTGGATCTATCACTCTAACTTTCCAAACCGGTGAGCGCGCCGAAGACACCATTACCGCTACAATTAATGCGGTGAATGTTGGTGAACTATTTGCTGCATCAGGTGATGCATCGCTTGGTGCTACAACTACTGCCGGTGGTGGAGCCGCTTCAGGTGGAGCAATTTCAGTGACTGCAGCTACGGCTTCCGATCAAGGTACCTTTAGCTTTGCTTCTACGGCAACAGCTGCTGATTTCAACGCATTTATCAGCGCCGTTGACTCTGCCATCGACACAATGGCATCGAATGTAAATACTATTGGTATTACGCAATCATCGCTTTCATTGCGCGAAGATACGTTAAGTGAGTCGATTTCGGCTACTGAATCAGCAAAATCCAGAATCATGGATACCGATTTTGCGAAAGAACAATCCGAATCGGTGAGATTGCAAATACTACAGCAGACGGCTACTTCAGCCTTAGCGCAGGCGAATAACGGGCCACAGTCTGTTCTAGGATTTATCGGATAATCGATATTTCCATCAAAATTCAACCCATACTACGCATTGTGGTATGGGTTTTTTTATGT
Source organism: Balneolaceae bacterium (assembly GCA_965228545.1). Classification (GTDB taxonomy): domain Bacteria; phylum Bacteroidota; class Rhodothermia; order Balneolales; family Balneolaceae; genus HXMU1420-13. Next base: position 1,851,227 of record OZ245822.1, on the reverse strand, counting down.
TTAAAATTCTAGGAACATTTCCATACGTTTGGTTTTAAAGAAGCTCTTATATGTATCCTCATTTCAAATAATTATTCAGGTAATGGTATGATGTTGGCACAAATGAAATCGTTCTTTGTCATTCTCTTCTTGATATTTTGTTCATCTACTTATCTGAATGCCCAAACATTTGAGGAATGGAAAAAACAGCAACAGGAAGAGTTTCAGGCTTACAAAGATAAATTTGATGAAGAGTTCATCAAGATGCTTAAAACCACTTGGGAAGAAGTAGGTATATCAAGCGGAGCAGGATTTTACAGCGAGATAAAGCCCGAAGTAGTACCGGTATATACTGCACCGGAAAGGACTGAAATGGAAATCCCGGAAGATGTGCTGATTGATGAGAAGATTACTATAGATCTGGGATTTGATCTGGATACTAGTCCCTTCGAACTACCTACACCTAACCCAAATATTGAACTTGAAAGGGAAAGAGAATCAGATTTAGCGTTCGATTTATTTGGAGAAACTGATGTTCAAAGATTTGAACTAAACTACTTTTCTAATTCAATACCATTCAGCTACCCCACGATGATATCGAGAAAATTGAATCCAACATATTACCGAAACGGAAAGTTAGATAACGATAGGATTGCAAGGTTCTGGGAAGAAGTAAGTAGCGTGAATCATACTGAGTTTGTGAAGTACACTCTTGATTTAAAAGAAGAGCTGGCATTAAACGATTGGGGTTACATCTTATTAATAAATTCCATTTCGAAGGATATAATTGGAGCACAACATCCGAATTTGGTTCGCTTGATGAATTGGTTTTTGCTCACAAAGGCGGGATATAAAACTAAAGTGGGTTACGATCAAAACAGAGTTTATAACCTATTTGCGGTGAATGGTAATATTTTCGATCAAAAATATTACATCCTTGACGGCGAAAAATATTTTCCACTCAACTATAACGACGAATTTCAAAATCCTGGATCTATTTTCACCTATACCGGTGGACATGAAGCTCAGGTTCGCAAGTTAGACTTTTCGATTTATGAATATCCCACTATTACTGATCAGTCAGAATCATTTCAAAAAACACTACGATTTGAGTTTAAAGATCGTAGATATGAGTTTCCGGTTTCGGTTAGCAGCGAACTGATTTCTTATTTCGAATATTACCCAAGAACAGATTTGCCGGTGTTCTTTTCGGCTTCGATGTCGGAGCCTACAAAAAAGCAATTATACACTCAATTGGAACCGATTTTGGAATCGATGAATGAGTTGCAGGCCGTTAATTTTTTACTTCGACTCGTACAAACATCTTTTGAGTATAAAACCGATCAGGAGCAATTTGACCGTGAAAAATATATGCTGCCGGATGAAATATTTTATTATTCGTATTCAGATTGTGATGACCGAGCTATCTTTTTCGCTACACTGGTTCAGGATCTGCTTGGGTTAGATGTTGTTGCTTTGCGATATAGCCGACATTTAGCAACGGCTGTAAAGTTCTCGCACAATGTGCCGGGAGATTTTCACGTCTCAAATGGTCAAAAATACGTGGTGGCCGACCCCACTTATGTGAATGCCCCCGTTGGATTAACCATGACTTCGTATCGAAACGAACGTCCCGAAATTATTCGGTTTTAACTAAATATTGAATTGGCGTTTGATTGCCCTATTTTCGGGGCAAAAATATCTTCAAATTCGATGATTAAACCCGATTATAACCGAATTCCTTATCGCAAATGTGGGAATTCGGGGCTTTATTTACCCATACTTTCACTAGGTCTCTGGCACAATTTTGGTGGGCAACAAACTCCTGAAAAAGTTGATCAAATGTTAACAAGAGCCTTCGAGTTGGGCATTACACATTTTGATTTAGCAAATAATTACGGTCCTCCACCCGGTAGCGCCGAAGAGCAATTTGGACGAGCGTTAAAAACCATTTTCCACGCGCGTAGAGACGAGTTGATTATTAGCACTAAAGCAGGCTTCGGGATGTGGGAAGGTCCTTATGGTGATGGAGGTTCTCGAAAATATCTCATTTCCAGCTGCGATCAGAGTTTAAAACGCATGGGGTTGGAATATGTAGATATATTCTACCATCATCGCCCGGATTATGATACGCCCTTAGAAGAAAGTATGCGAGCGTTGGAGCAGATTGTACGTTCAGGAAAAGCGTTATACGCAGGTATATCTAATTACCCGGCCGGTCGGGCGCATGAAGCTATCCAAATGCTAAAGTCCTGGGGTGTTCCTATCATTATCCATCAGCCTAAATACAACATGTTTCATCGAGAGCCGGAGCGTGAAGGGATTTTTGATGTGATTCAGCAAGAAGGTGTGGGTAGCATTCCATTTTCGCCATTAGCACAAGGTCTATTGACCAATAAGTACTTACATGGAATTCCCGAAAATTCACGCATCGCCGATCCAGATGGTTTTCTCCAAAAGGGAGATCTTACGGAAGAGCTGTTACAAAAAATCAAAGACTTGAATGCCATTGCAGAATCACGTGGTCAATCGTTAGCGCAACTCGCCTTGGTTTGGATACTACGGCACCCCGCAGTTACTACTGCATTGATTGGAATCAGTAGTATCAAGCAACTCGAGAACAATGTTGAAGCCATCGATAACTTAGAGTTAAGCGACGACGAACAACACCGCATCGAACAAATCCTTCAAAATTAATCCTATGAGATCCTTTCTGCTTTTAGCGATACTTATCTGCTGCTCAACATCGATATTTGGCCAATATCAAAGTGATACCGAATCCATTCAATCAACAATAGATGCGTTGTACGAAGTTATTTCGGGAGAGGCCGGTGAGGCTCGAGATTGGGATCGATTTAAGAATTTGTTTGCACCCGATGGCCGCTTAGTTCCCACTTACACCGATCGAGAAGGGAATATTGTATACATAAGCTGGACTCCTGAAGAATACATTGAACGTGCAGGTTCTAGCTTAGAGCGAGATGGTTTTTTCGAGTCTGAAATTGGGCAAGTTGTTGAGCAATTTGGGAATATCGCGCATGTATTTAGCGCATACGATTCTCGCCGTACAAAAGAAGGGGAGGTTTTTTCGCGTGGAATAAACAGTATTCAAATGTTTAATGATGGCAATCGATGGTGGATTATTTCGGTATTCTGGTCATCAGAAAATCCGGCACATCCCATCCCCGAAAAATACATCAACCGATAAATTTTACAGCATATCCCTGCATATTTAGTTACTCTGTACTCTCATTTTCGGAGTTCATTTTAACTTAATTAGGTACACTATGCGGAATTTATTCTCGGGGTGCTTCGTGGCACTTTTTATCTTTTTTTCGATTTCTTTAGATGCGGTGGCTCAAGATGAGCCAAGCGATTCAAGATATTCTACGTCTTTATCAGCATTTAAATTCAGAAGTATTGGTCCTGCTTTTACTTCCGGGCGGATTTCTGATTTCGCCGTTAATCCGGATAATCACAGCGAATTTTATGTAGCAACCTCATCAGGTGGAGTTTGGAAAACTACCAATCGAGGCATAACACTAGAGCCCGTTTTTGATGCTCAGGGTTCGTATTCTATTGGCTTTGTAGCCATGGATCCAAATAATCATAATGTAGTTTGGGTTGGAACCGGCGAGAATAACAATCAGCGCTCGGTGGCTTATGGAGATGGTGTTTATAAGACCATTGACGGCGGAAAAAGCTGGAAACATATGGGATTGAAAAATTCTGAGCATATCGGGATGATCGAAATTGATCCGCGTGACTCTGACGTAGTTTACGTTGCTGCAACAGGGCCACTTTGGAGTTCAGGTGGAGATCGTGGACTATATAAAACGGTTGATGGTGGTGAAAACTGGGAGAAAATTCTTGATATAAGTGAACACACTGGAATCAACGAAGTGCATCTTGATCCTCGAAATCCTGATGTAATTTATGCTACGGCTCATCAGCGCCGGCGCCATGTATTCACCTACATCAGTGGTGGACCGGAATCTGCTATTTATAAATCAACCGATGGAGGGAATAACTTCCGTAAAACCATGCAAGGCATGCCATCGGGTGATATTGGGCGAATTGGTTTGGATATTTCCCCTGCTAACCCTGACGTGATTTATGCCACAGTAGAAGCTCAAACAGGCAAAAGCGGTTTTTATCGATCAACCGATCGTGGGGAAAGCTGGGAGCGGCGCAGTAGTTATTCGTCAAGTGGAAATTATTATCAGGAAGTAGTGGCCGATCCGGTTGATGTGGATCTTGTGTATGTGATGAATACCTTTTCGGGAGTTTCTGAAGATGGTGGGAAGACCTTCTCGAATGTTGGCGAACTCAATAAGCACATCGATAATCACGCACAGTGGATTAATCCTGATAATCCAAATCATTTACTAAATGGTAACGATGGTGGGGTTTATGAAAGCTACGATCGCGGGAAAACCTGGCGTTTTTATACCAACCTTCCGGTAACACAATTCTATAAAGTTGCGGTAGATAACGACTATCCATTCTACAATGTTTACGGTGGAACTCAGGATAATTTCACAATTGGTGGTCCTACCCGTTCGATTGAACCTACCGGTTTAACTTACAAAGATTGGCAAGTAACACTGCTTGGTGATGGATTTGAACCTCATGTAGATCCCGAAGATCCGAACATCATCTATAGTCAGGCACAATACGGAAACCTGTATCGTTTCGACCGTCAGAGTGGAGAAACTCAGAATATCATTCCTCAGCCACCTGCCGGCGCCGATTACGAGTACAATTGGAATTGGGATTCTCCTTTTTTGGTGAGTTCACATGATAATAAGCGCCTTTATTACGCATCCGATAGAGTACTTCGCAGCGATGACAGAGGGCAAAGCTGGCGTGAGATTTCAGGAGATTTAACTCGACAGATCGATCGAAACCGATTGGAAGTGATGGATAAGGTTTGGCCGATGGATGCCGTTGCCAAAAACGCCAGTACCACGCAGTACGGAAATATTGTGGCTCTAGCGGAATCACCACTGGATGAAAACCTGATTTATGCCGGTACTGATGATGGACTCATTCATGTATCTACCGATGGTGGGGAAAATTGGGCGAAGTATGACGAGTTTCCGGGTGTTCCTAGTATGACCTATGTAAATGAAATCATTCCATCTGCGCACGATGTAAATGTAGTTTATGCCGCATTTAATAATCATAAGCGAGGTGATTTTAAGCCTTACTTGTTGAAAAGCTCAAATCAAGGTAAAAGATGGACTTCCATTGCGAGTAACCTTCCGGAAAGAGGTTCAATTTATGCAATTGAAGAAGATCCTGAAGTGGCTGATCTATTATTTATTGGTACTGAATTCAGCTTATTCATGACCATGGATGGTGGAGACTATTGGAAGAAATTTGCTAATGGCGTGCCAACCATCGCTGTCCGTGATATCAATATTCAAACACGCGAAAACGACCTTGTGTTGGGCACCTTTGGTCGGGGATTCTACATTTTAGATGATTACTCAGCCCTATGCGACTTCACTAAAGAAGTAGAAGAGAGCGAAGCGCATTTGTTTAGCGTGCGCGATGCATTTCAATACATTCCATACAGCCCAATTGCGGCAAGTGCTACCATTTCTTGGTTAGGACCCAAAGGATTTCAAGGGGAAGACTTTTACCTGGGCGAAAATCCTGAGTTTGGTGCAGCCTTTACTTATTACCTAAAAGAGAGCTTTCAGTCGTTAGAAGATCAACGCAAAAAAGAAGAGAAAGAACAGCGCGACGAAGGTGAAACGGTGTATTATCCCACCTATGAACAACTGGAAGCAGAAGCTGATGATGAGAAAGATTATTTGATGTTTACCATCCGTGATGCAAATAATGAGATTGTAAATGAGCTGCGAACTTCGGGTAGAAAAGGGATCAATCGAATTCATTGGGATCTACGTTACCCTGATACCGATCAGATACGAACAAATTCAGCTAATCCTACACAAAATCTGGAATCAGGCATTATGGTGCTTCCCGGAACTTACACGGTACAACTTTCCAAAATGGAAGACGGAGAAATGACGATGTTATCAGAACCTGTATCATTTGTTGTGAAATCGCTGAATAATGTGACATTACCGGCAACCAATCCTGATGCAGTGCTCGCTTACCAAAAAGACCTTATGGAGCTTTCTAAAGCAGCTAATAGTGCAAGAAATGCTTTTAGTGAAATCAACGATCGTTTGGAGTATTATCAGGCTGCAAACCGAATGGTTCAAAGTGAGCTTCTCGATTCTAAAATCGAAGAGTTAGAAGATAAACTAGAAGAACTGAGGCTCTCAATTTATGGTGATCCCATAAAGCGAACACTTGAAATCAATCAGGCGCCATCCCTTAATAACAGAATTAATACTGCAATTGGATCAGGATTAGGAACAACGCAAGATCCTACCGAAACCTCAGCTATGGTAAAAGCCATTGCGGAAGAGCAATTACGACCTGTGATAGCCTCTCTTAAATCGATTCTGGAAAATGATATTCCTGCTATAGATGCAGAGTTAACACGGCTTGATGCTCCTTGGACGCCGGGCAGAATAATAGATCTGGATTACTAATTTAATTAATGCTGAACCTGCTTCTTCGATACGTTGAGGAAGCAGGTTTTTTTATATGTTTTTCAAGAAGCCAACTCCACGAACTATTCATACACAAATTGCAGAGTTTGAGGTTGAAGTCACCTTCAAGCCCATCAAGAATATCTACCTGAAAGTTTCTCGCTCTACGGGAAAGATTAGAGTGTCGGCGCCTCTTAAAACGCCGGAAAAAGTGGTGCATGATTTTGTGCAATCTCGTAGTAGTTGGATCAGAAATCACCTATCAAAAAAAGTAGAACAAAGAGCAAAGAAGCAATTTCTTGAAGGTGAGCTACATAAGTTTTTCGGCCTTGAAAAGCCTTTAAAGGTGGATTATGTAAATAAAAACATATTCGCATATTTGCATAATAATGACATAATGCTTCGGATTAAAAAGAATTATGACGCAGAAAAAAGAGAGAAAGTACTAGATCAGTTGTATAGAAATGAGTTGAAAAAACTGGTTGGTAAACTGATAAAAAAATGGGAGCCAATTATGGGAGTGAAGGTGCGAGAGTTTGGCATAAAAAAAATGAAAACACGGTGGGGAACCTGCAATGTTCATGACCATCGGATTTGGATAAATCTCCATCTAGCGAAAGAAAAACCGGAAGTGATCGAATTAGTGGTGGTACACGAAATGGTTCACCTCTTGGAGCGATTGCACAGCAAAAGATTTTTTGCGCTCATGGGTAAATATCTACCCAACCACAGAGCTTTGGAAAAAGAGTTGGATGGTAAAGTTTGTTAGGCCCGTTCGGCCAATTCTAACCAACGCATTTCCTTATCCTCAATCAATTCTTTGATTGTTTCAAACTCTTCGGATAATTCCTGAAGCTTTTCATAATCGGTGGATCCTGAACTCATTTCTTGTTGAAGAGCGGATTTCTTTGATTCTAATTTCTCAATTTCCGATTCGAGCTTACTGTATTCCTTTCGTTCGTTGTAGCTGAGCTTCTTTATTTCCGGCTCTTTTTTAGATGTTACCGACTCTGTCTGTTTTTTTGTTGAAGATGCCTTCTTTTCCTCTGCTTCTTTCTCTTGAGTTGCTTTTAGGCTTTTATATTCATCGTAGGTGCCGTTAAAGTCTTTGATAACCCCATCGCCTTCAAACACAAAGTAGTGTTCAACCAGATTATCCATGAAATAGCGATCGTGCGAAACGATCAATAAGCAACCACCGAAATCGGCTAAAAAAGACTCTAATTTCTCCAGCGTAATAATGTCTAAATCGTTAGTAGGCTCATCCAGAATTAGAAAGTTCGGATTCTTTATTAGAACCATCATTAAGCCTAACCGACGTTTTTCTCCACCACTTAGTTTTGCTACCGGGGTATATTGCATCTTGGAATCGAACATGAAATGTTCCAGAAATTGTGATACAGAAATAGTATCGCCATTTGCCAATTGAATAACTTCAGCCACTTCCTTGATTACATCAATCACGCGAGCATCTTCTTTAAACTTGTGTCCACTTTGCTTGTAATGGCCAAAAATCATGGTTTTTCCGGCAAGAACCTCACCCGAATCTGCCGTCTCTTCACCCATGATGATTTTTAAAAAGGTGCTTTTACCTACCCCGTTTTTTCCGATAATCCCAATCTTTTCGCCCTTATTGAAATTGTAGTTGAATGCATCAAGGATGGTTAAGTCCCCATAACTTTTAGACACATTTTTCAATTCTAAAATCTGTCCACCCATTCTGGAAACGCCTACTTCCAATTTGATTTCCTTTTTGACCTTACCGGAATTCGCCTTTTTCTCTGTTTCATAATAGGCATCAATCCTGGATTTTGATTTTGTGGTTCTAGCTTTTGGTTGCCGTCGCATCCATTCGAGTTCTTTCTTGGCAAGTTTGCCGGCTTTGGCAACTTCGGTGGCATAAATCTCTTCTCGTTCTTCTTTATTACGGAGGAACAACTCATAATTCCCTTTATGGTGATAAAGCTCTCCGTCTTCAATTTCGAGGATGTGATTACATACACGATCCAGGAAATATCTGTCGTGCGTGACCATCAATAACGTCATGGTACTTTTACTGAGATATTGCTCCAGCCATTCAATCATCTCTACATCAAGATGGTTAGTTGGCTCATCCAGAATCAGTAAATCCGGATCATCCAATAAGGCAAAAGCTAAAGCAACCCGCTTTCGTTGCCCACCTGAAAGAGAGCTTATTTGTTGATCGAGGTCATGAATGTTAAGGTGACCTAAAATCTGTTGAAGCCGCTGCTCGTAATCCCACGCGTTATTTGCATCCATTTCGGCAAGCGCTTTATCGAATGCTTTCTGAGTGGCTTCGGAATAGTTCTCTGCTTGCGCTTCCACAGCTTGTTCGTAATTTCGAACAACTTTAACCATCTCATTATCACCATGAGTGATAAACTCGTTGATGCTGAGCGCATCGTCTAACTCCGGCTCTTGTTCCAGCAAACTTACCCGAATGCCGTTTCGAACCATCACTTCGCCCGAATCAGGTACTTCAGCTCCTGCCAAAATCCGCAACAAAGTAGATTTACCAGTTCCGTTTTGTGCGATAAGCGCCGTTTTATCCCCTTTGGTTATACCAAAAGTGATGTCTTCGAATAATGTTTTTAGCCCAAATTTTTTGGAAAGGTTTTCAACCGAGAGATAGGTCATGGAATGGAGAGATCAGAATCTTGATGAACAGCTAATATACGGGGAAGTGAGGAGGAATTGAACAGTTGAACAGTTGAACAATCGAACATCGAACATCGAACATCGAGCAATCGAACTTTGAACGTTTGAAGTAGGAATATGGGAATAGTGAATTACGAGTTGCGAATACACCTCGTACCGAACAACTTGTTCGGTATGCCTCGTTGAACCACCGGTTCAAATGGTAATTTGGGTAATGTTTCATTAATAAATCTGCGAAACCTTATATCGAATTACGATCATGAAGTAAAGGTTTTGCATCTTAGAATCTGTATCGAACATAAACAAGCGAGGGCTTTTGTCCTGCGAATTGTTGTAGAACAATTGAACATTCAAGATTCTAAGATTTCATCCATTGAAAACACCGAAACCCTCCTTACCTTTAGCGAAACAGCGATCAACACTAATCCCAAATCTAGAATACCTTGAGCGATCAGAAGATTATTTTCTCCATGGTTGGAGTGAGCAAAGTTCACAAACCCAACAAAACGGTTCTAAAAGACATTTACTTATCATTTTTCTATGGCGCCAAAATCGGGGTTCTTGGGTTAAACGGTGCAGGTAAGTCTACCTTACTAAGAATTATTGCCGGCGAAGACAAAGATTATATCGGCGATATCAGTGTACAAAAAGGGATTACATTTGGATATTTGCCACAAGAGCCGGAATTGGATCAAGATAAGACGGTAAAGGAGATCGTTGAGGAAGGTGTACAGGAAACGGTAGATTTAATCAAAGAATACGAAGCAGTAAACGCAGCTTTCGGAGATCCAGATGCCGATTTCGATGCCCTGATCGCAAAACAAGCAAAATTACAGGAAAAAATCGATCATTTGGATGCCTGGGATCTCGATAGTAAACTCGATCAGGCAATGGACGCTTTACGCTGCCCGCCAGGCGATACTAGTGTAAAAGTGCTTTCTGGTGGTGAGGCTCGCAGGGTTGCACTATGCCGACTTCTACTCAAAAAGCCGGATGTGTTGTTATTGGATGAGCCTACCAACCACTTGGATGCCGAATCGGTAGGTTGGTTAGAGCAACATTTAGCGCGTTACGAAGGAACCGTTATCGCGGTAACACACGATCGTTACTTTTTGGATAACGTTGCAGGTTGGATTCTGGAATTAGATCGTGGAGAGGGTATTCCTTTTAAAGGAAATTACACCTCTTGGTTGGAGCAGAAATCAGAGCGACTAAAGCAGGAAGAAAAGCAGGAATCCAATCGACAAAAAACATTACAGCAGGAATTGGAATGGATTCGCCAAAATCCTAAAGGTCGCCGCGCCAAAAGTAAAGCACGTATTAACGCTTACGAAGATCTGTTATCACAAGAGCAGGAAAAGCGCAGCGAAGAAATGCAGATTTTTATCCCAACGGGACCTCGTCTTGGAACTAAGGTGATCAACGCAAACCACATTGCTAAAGGATACGATGATCGATTGTTGGTAGAAGACATGAATTTCGATTTACCTCCCGGAGGAATTGTAGGGGTTATCGGGCCGAATGGTGCAGGTAAAACTACCTTGTTTAAAATGATTATTGGCGAGGAAACACCGGATTCGGGTGAAATGGAAATCGGCGAAACCGTTCAACTTGGCTATATCGACCAAAAGCGGCCGCTTGATCCTTCGAAAACGATTTGGGAGGAAATATCCGGCGGGCATGATATCCTGCAACTGGGCAACCGTGAAGTTAATTCAAGAGCTTATGTATCTAGATTCAATTTCAGTGGCTCCGATCAACAAAAGAAAACCGGGCAGATATCCGGTGGTGAGCGGAACCGTGTACATTTAGCCAAAATGTTGAAAGAAGGCGCTAATGTGCTGTTATTGGATGAGCCAACCAATGATTTGGATGTAAACACGTTGCGCGCTTTAGAAGAAGCATTGCTGAGTTTTGCCGGTTGTGCAGTAGTAATTTCACACGATAGATGGTTCTTAGATCGTGTGGCAACCCACATTTTGGCATTCGAGGGTGATAGTCAGGTTTACTGGTTCGAAGGTAATTATCAAGAGTACGAAGAAAACAGAAAACAACGCCTTGGTATCACCGACGATCAACCGCATCGCATCCATTACAAAAAGCTGACACGATAGTTTTGTTCGCAAAATAAATCATTACGGCAACAGTTTAGTGCTTTGTATTACAACCATGTTTAATATACAATCTACTGGTAAGTAGAGGATTGCTAAAGTTACTGAATGTTGAAAATTACGATGTGTTCTACCAAAAAAATCTGGCTCGTTGGGCTGATGTTTTTTATCAGCCCAGACACTTTTGCCCAAAGTAACGCCGATCTTTTTAGGCCTCAACATCTTGGCTTTGCAATGTCGACCTTAACGGGAATGAATCTCTATTATGTTCAAGATCTATCCTATGTAGACAATTTGAAATTCTCGGCATTGTTATTAAGTGAATATGAAGACGAGGCAAAATTCTCGTTAGGAATTGAATATCAGCGCGATCTCTTAGAAGCTAAATGGCTAAGATTTTATGGATTAGCAGGTACAGCCATCGACAATACATTGTACAGATTTGATGCATGCATTAATAACAAAATTCGTTGTTTTTATACAAATTATGGGCTTGGTGCAGGTATAGAATTAAAACTGTTCAAAAAGTATGCGATTAACTTTCACACTACGTACCAACGCAGTAATGCCTACGGCGATCATACAGAAAAGGATGTGTATATTGGTGCCGGATTTGGCGCAGCTGTATTGCTCACGAATAGAAATTAGGTAAACTGTTCGGATTTCTTACTCTTCAAATGGTTCTCGAAACAAAGATTCAGTTTGAAACCATCTGTGGTATCCATCTCATACTTTGCTTCAAGTTGACTTAGAAGAGATTTGATGATTTGAAATCCTAAGCCGGATTTAAAAGATTCTTCATTTGTATCAAATCCCACACCATTATCCATGTAATAAACTATGATATTCTCCCCATCAGGGTGTATGGCCAGTTTAATTCTGCTTTCTTTGGAAATGGTTGGAAACGCATATTTCAGCGAATTTGTAATGAGCTCGTTAATCAATAAACCTAGTGGAATTGCCTGATTAATGTTTAAATTTTCGAGTGTGATATCCAGTTCATGTATAACACCACGAGCTTGAACCTGCATGTTTGAGGCAATGGTTTTTATTAGTTGGTCATAGTAAGCTTTCAGGTCAACTTTGCTGAATTCGTCGGTGGAATACAACAGCTCATGTACCATAGCAATAGACATTACCCGGTTTTGGGCATCCATCAGCTTACTTTTTTCTGCCTCATTTGATGATTGAAACACTTGCAATTGTAGCAAACTCACAACGATTGAAAGGTTATTTTTAACGCGGTGATGAATTTCTTGCAACAAGGTCTTCTTTTCGGCGAGTGATTCCTCAAGATGTATTTTTTGGGCTTCTTGCTGGGTAATGTCCAGTAGCAGAATAATGATCTCCTCAATTTCCTGGTCATCGTTGTAAATACAGCCACTATGTACTTCGATATCTACCTCCGAGCCATTTTTTATCTCTCGTTTCGCAGTACCCTTAAACTGTCCCTGTTCTTTGATTAGGTTTAAATTCTTTTCGAAGTCTTTATAGTACTTGGCAGTGGCAAGAGGGGTGATTTTACCAATAACCTCTTCTTTCTTCCATCCCAGAATACGCTCTGCTGCAGGATTCCAGAAATCTTTAACCCGACCACCCGTATCTAAAGAGTAAATAGGAATGGGAGAGGCATTGATTAGTGATCGAAGTCTGTTATTGGTTTGTTCAAGTTTTTTCTCTGCAAGAACCCGGTCGTCGATGTCAGTGGCAATGGCAGTCCAGGTTGTTGTTTCATCTTGATCATTATTTTGAGGAAACAGAATTATCTGAAACCATTTAAAGCTCCCATTCTTGTTCTTAATCCTGATAACTTTTTGAACAGGATTCTGCAACGATGAGGCAATATCCCATTCTTGCTCTAACTCACGGGCTTCTTCAATATCGAAATACTCTAGCCAATCCCAATTGGCGAAATCATCACGCGATTTACCAAAATACTTGAGTGCTACTTTATTCATGTATACAGGTTTACCTGTTACATCGTTGGTCCAGATAATGTGAGGTAGATTTTCGGTTAAGCGGCGATATTTTTCCTCAGAAGATTCCGCAAGGCCTTTAGATTCTGAAATCTCAGTATGGTCTAAAGTAATGGTTAGCGTATAGTTTTTATTACCAATTTTGAGGTTCATACCCTCAATTTTAGCTACCAGTTTTTTTCCATTTTTCCCGGTAACCTGCCAAACCAATTTCTTATTTTTTCGGTGCTTAAGGAAATGAAAAAACTCATTGAACGCTGCGGCCATTTTTCTCGGCCCAAGTAGGATGGATACACTTTTATTCAACAATTCTTCTTTCGTGTAGCCCGAAATTTCGCAAAAGGCTTCATTCACAAATACAAAACGCAACGACCGAGTAGTAATACAGTAAGGTATAGATTTGCTGTTGTAGAGCGGACTGCCTACGGCCTGCTGTACAAGTTCTTCGTCAATCATGTCACTCCTTAAACCGACCTAAATCATAATTTTCAATCATCCCTTAATAATTTAATATAGAACAAATCTTCTCAAATTTTTACACTTTTAGCTCAATAATTTTAATCACATTTCCAACTTCATGTTAATTAAACCATTACAGAGTATGCGATTTCGAATATTTACATCAGCGTTGTTTTTACTCACAGTGTTAATTTCGCCCCACCTTGTTGCTTTTCAGAATGATACAGATACAACAAGTATTGAAAAGAAAAATCCGGATTTGCCGATGGATCCGGAGCGTATGCTCGAATTTACTACATCCGAAGGGACTTGGATGTCGGTGGATGTTAGCCCCGATGGGTCGATGATTGCTTTCGATCTATTAGGGGATATTTACACCATTCCTTTCGATGGTGGTAAAGCAACATCTATTACTGACGGGATGGCCTACGATTCACATCCAAAATGGAGCCCGGATGGAAAACATATTCTTTACATCTCCGACAAAGACGGTTCTGATGATGCTTATTACATCAATTTAGAAACAGAAGAAGAGCAAAAATTTGCCGGTGACGAAAATGACGAAATGGTAAATGCCGCATGGTCGCCTGATGGGGATTATGCGATCGTTTCTCGAGGCAGAAGAAATTTTAAGCTTTGGTTATATCACAAAGATGGGGGCAAAGGCATTAAACTGATCGATCCTTCAAACGGGTTTAAAGCAATTGATCCGACTTTTAGCCCCGATGGCAGATATATTTATTACAGCCAGCGCAACGGAGCTTGGAATTACAATGCGCAATTTCCTCAGTATTCAATTGGAGTTTATGATCGTAAAACCGGCGATAACAGTACACTAATTTCCAGGTATGGCTCTGCTTTTACTCCAACAGTTTCGCCAGATGGTAAGTGGATGGTATACGGTAGCCGTTATGAAGCAGAAACCGGATTAGTGCTTCGAAATTTGGAAGAAGGTAGCGAGCGTTGGTTAGCATACCCCATTCAGCGCGATGATAAGGAATCTCAAGCTACTTTAGGCGTGTTACCATCAATGGATTTTACGCCAAACAGCCAGGAATTGGTGATGTTTCATAAAGGAAAAATTGTTCGATTAAACATCGAAACCGGCGACATGATGGAAGTACCCTTCGTTGTGGATGTAGCCTTAGAAATGGGGCCGGATATGACCTTTAAATATCCTATCAGCGATGCTAAGGAAGTATTTGCTACTCAAATCAGAGATGCTGTTCCTTCGCCTGATGGTAGTCAGATTGCATTTACCGCACTCAATAAATTATATGTGCAAGACATGCCGAATGGAACTCCGCGCCGAGTTACAAATCATGAACATACGGAAGCCCACCCAACATGGTCGCCGGATGGTAAATACGTAGCTTATGTGACCTGGAATCAGGAGGAAGGCGGTCATATTTATAAGGTGGATCCTAATGCTCGACGTGTACGTCCCCAAAAGCTTACAGATGAAGCTGCTTTTTATAGCTCACCGGCTTGGTCGTACAACAGCGATCGCATTGTGTTTGCAACCGGTAAGAAATATGATTTTATGAACTCGAGTGTAGCCTGGGCTTCTTTTTTAGCATCCGACGATTATGCATGGATTTCTTCGGAAGGCGGCCCGGTAAATTTTATTACAAAAACTAGTGGTCGTTCCAATCCTCATTTTGTTAAAAGTGATGATCGTATTTACCTAACCAATAATGATGGAACTCTGGTGTCGATTCGTTGGGATGGTTCCGACGAAAAAGAGCATGTAACTATAACCGGAAGTGCTGTTTATGGTACAAGGGATCCTGTATCGCCAAGCGAGGCAAGTGTAATTATAAAAGCACCGGTAGGAGATCAGGTACTGGCTCAAATTAATAACGAGATTTTTACAGCAACTGTACCACAAACGGGTAGAGTGGTTAAAATTGGAGTTGCTTTACCTGACAATGCAGTATTTCCCGCAAAAAAACTTACAGTAATTGGTGGGGAGTTTCCTGAGTGGTCGGCGGATGGCCGTAAAGTTCACTGGTCGCTTGGTAAAGGGCATTTTATCTATAACTTGGATGAGGCGAAAGCTTTTTCTGATAGCGTTGCCGCAGCCAAAAAAGCAGACAAAGAAACAACTTCAGATGCTGAAGAAGAATCAAAGGAGGAGTCGGAAGAATCATCAAATGAAGACGAAAGACCCAGCGAATATCAAGCAGAAGAATATCGCATTGAAGTGCCTTTCGAGCGTGATATTCCGGAAGGAACGGTGTTGTTGCAAAACGCTCGGGTAATAACTATGAATGGTGACGAAGTATTCGAACGAGGTGATATCTTGATCGAAAATAACAGAATTGCAGGTGTGGGCAGATCAGGAACTGTACATGCCCCACCGGGTTCAGAAATGATCGATTTGAGTGGTAAAACGGTAGTACCCGGTTTTGTAGATACGCATGCACATTTACGATCAACCCGTGGAATTCATAAAGATCAGGAATGGAGTTATGCTGCAAATCTAGCTTATGGGGTTACCACCACCCGCGATCCGCAAACTGGAACAACGGATGTGCTAAGTTATGGCGACATGGTAACAGCAGGCATGATGATCGGTCCTCGTATTTATTCTACAGGGCCGGGCGTGGGCTTTTGGGGGTATAAATTAAAAAGCCTGGATCATACCAAAGAAGTATTACGCCAATACAGCGAATATTTTGACACTAAAACCATCAAAATGTACCGTGTCGGTAATCGAAAGCACCGCCAGTGGATAATCATGGCTTCTAAAGAACTAAAGCTGATGCCAACCACAGAAGGTAGTTTGCATATGCGATTGAACATGACACAGATGCTGGATGGATACCCCGGACATGAACATAATTTACCTATTTATCCTATTTACAGTGATTTAGTAAAAGCTGTAGCGTTTTCTAAAATGGCGATTACACAAACTATGTTGGTAGCCTATGGCGGACCTTGGGGTGAGGAGTTCTATTATTCTCGGGAAAATCCTTATGGGGATGAAAAACTTGCTTATTACACTCCCTACGACGAGTTAGCAAGGAAAACCCGGCGCCGTGGTTTCTGGGCAATTGATGAAGAGATGGTGTTTCCAAAGCACGCAGAAAAAGCCAAACAAATTTTCGATGCCGGTGGAATTTTAGGGATAGGCAGCCATGGCCAATTACAGGGATTGGGTTACCATTGGGAACTTTGGTCGGTTGCTGCCGGAGGTTTGTCAAATCACGAAGCATTAAAAATTGCAACTTTGCAAGGTGCAGAAACCATTGGTCTTGATGGTGATCTCGGTAGCATAGAAGTAGGTAAACTTGCCGACCTGGTTGTTCTGGATAAAAACCCTTTGGAGGATCTTAAAAATACCAACACCGTGACACATGTAATGCTAAATGGCAGATTGTATGAAACGGATACATTAAATGAGATTTATCCCAGACAAAAAATATTTGATAAGCGAATTTGGGTACAAAGTGCGCCCGAACCGATACCAGATTCGGGAAGCAATTGATTGGATATTCGCATGTTGACACCAAAGCGCGTTTCTACTAAAGAGCGCGCTTTTTTTATGCTTAGAATACTCCGTTTGGGTGATAGAGAATATACCTGCAAGAAGGTACCATAACGTAAACTAAACGGAGTGATATCATGATAAAGAATTACGTTGGCTTACTGAGTGTACTAATACTTTTAAGTTCTTGTGCAACCATCCAAACAAAAATGGGTGAAGTTGCGATGAAGCTAATGACCAAAAAAGAGAAGGATTTTGGGCAGATGGCAGCAATTGGTATGTATCAGTCGAATATGTATTCGCCCGAAACCGGAATTACCATTGGTGCTGAGGCAGATTGGCAAGAGGGGCAAACCGCAGTTGGTGTTCATCTTTTAAAACCAGACGGGAGCGTTGGGTTTATTAATCTGGATGGTACTGTAACAGTAAATGGAAAAGAAGCAACCGGTTATGGTGGTGGAGTTTATATGGCATTATTTGATGAAGGAGATACTTCACCAAAAACTGTGCGACTAGAAAATGTAGATGGGGATGTTACAGAATTCACCATTTCAGCGGCTCCTTCTGTTTCTATTCGAAGTATAAACGGTATGCGTGAGAATGCAACCATTAACATGAACGAGGATCTGGAACTAGAACTTGATTTCAATGAAGCTGCTCGAGGTAAGCGGGTACGCATTGCTTTAATTACAAAAGCAGTAGGCGTTAAAGGCTTTGCCTTTTTTCAATCGAGTTTGGTTGAGAATAATATTACCATCCCCGCAGATGCCTTTCGGCATAAGCACATTACAGGTGGCGGCCCAACCGGGAAAGATGTTACAAATTGGGCAACTGGTAAAAATCACTTGCAAGTATCTATTGTTGAAGATAATCGTGAAACGGCGAATCAGCCTTTTACTTACTTCAAGCGAACTTCCACGGCCTTCGATACCCAACCGGTTACCTTAGATGGGGATGTTGAAGGCAGAGCGTACATCCGCATAAAAGGAAGTGTAGAAGAAGACAACGGCAAATTCTCGTACAACGCATACAGTTCAAATGCGTGGTATGCTCGCCCGTTAAATACCCAAATTGGCAGAATCGGATTGGCCTCTTTATCAATAAACGGAACACTTTACGAGCAGGAAACTGAAACCAGCGAATCTGAAACCGATTACGGTTCCTATAAAGTGATTACGACAACTACTACTACCACCACCTTCGAATTTCCACAACTGGATGATCGCTATTGGAATCAATTTATGGAGAATATGTACGCCGATCTGGTTCAAATACTGGAAAATGATTTTGGTGCAAGCGTAGTAGATGTGGATGCCATTACATCAAATACTAATTATGCTGATTTCTATGAACCCGAAAATGAAAACTCAAAAGTATACATCAAGAAAAATTTCAGAAACACAAAGCGATTAGTGGCGGCATCGTTAGGTGAAATTTTATCCGAACGAAGTACTGCCATGATTGCGGACGCCGCTCCGATGCCCTCACTTCTTCGGGATATGGATCTTGATGCTCTTTTAAGTGTATCGATCGATTACAGAGTTGCCGCAAACAGCGATGATAAGATTGTATTACTGCCTTTGGTGAGCTTCCAAATTACAGGGCAAACGCAAGCCTTCGATGGAATGGCAAATACCTGGATGCAGGGGAGTTTTGAAGGTCCCGGCGTTCCATTTTCAAGAGAAGAGTTTAGCGATTTGAATGCATTAAACAGAATCGGGCAAAAAGATATGATTATAAATCTTATCCAAAAAACTATGAAGGAGCTAACAGAGGAACAATCGAACTTCGGATATGATGATGTTTGGAATGTTGCGCTTGCAAACTAGTATAGGCTGACCATAAATAAACAAATAAACTAAAAGGCGATTTCTGGCGAAATCGCTTTTTTAATTAATATGAAGTTCATATTTCTTCGATATCCTTTCTTCGAATTCAGAATTAATTAATGGAGTGTAACTATGGGCGAATATAAATCAGCAGAAGAGGCTGTAAAACTCATCAAGTCGAACGACAGAGTGTTTATCCATGGGGTGAACGCCGTACCATTTAAATTAATAGAGGCAATGGTGGGGCGCTCTTCAGAATTGCGAAATGTAGAGGTAGTTCATATTCATACCGAAGGCGAGGCATTGTATGCAAAACCAGAATATGCCGATAACTTTCATGTAAATGTATTTTTTGTGGGATCGAATGTTCGCAAAGCAGTAAATGAAGGAAGAGGTGATTACATCCCGGTATTTTTAAGCGATGTTCCCGGCTTAATGCGAAAAGGGATATTACCCATCGACGTTGCCTTGCTAAACCTTTCCCCTCCAGACAAACATGGATACTGTTCGATGGGAGTTTCTGTAGTTGGGGCGCTCCCGGCGGCGGAAACGGCGAAGTTTGTGATTGCCCAGATCAATCCTAATATGCCTCGAACTCATGGTGCTGGCTTCATTCATGTTAACGACATCGATGTGATGGTAGAGAACAATGATCCACTTCCTGAGCAAATCATCCCCGAACCAAATGATGTTGAGATGAGAATTGGGCGTTTTTGTACCGAGTTGGTTGAAGACGGCGCCACATTACAGATGGGTATAGGGGCAATTCCCAATGCTGTGCTCAAAAGTTTAGTGAATCATAAAGATTTGGGAATTCACACCGAAATGTTTGCCGATGGCGTGATTGACTTGGTTGAAAGCGGAGTTATCAATGGAAAGAAAAAGAAAAAATTCCCGGGTAAAGTTGTTTCAGGTTTTGTGATGGGATCGAAACGAGTATACGATTACATCGACGATAACCCATCTATTGCCATGCTTGATATCGAGTATGTAAATAGCACGAAAGTGATCAAGCAAAATCCGAAAGTTACCGCCATAAACAGCGCTGTTGAGATTGATATTACCGGACAAGTATGTGCAGATTCCATCGGAACGTACCATTACAGCGGTGTGGGTGGCCAGATGGATTTCATTCGAGGAGCGGCAAAATCGGAAGGCGGAAAACCTATAATCGCTCTACCATCACAAACGAATAAAGGCATTAGTAGAATTGTTCCGTTTTTAAAACAAGGCGCCGGAGTGGTAACCACTCGAGCCCATGTAAATTACATCGTAACCGAATATGGAATTGCAAGTTTATACGGCAAAAATTTAAGTCAGCGCGCGAAAGCTATGGTTGAAATTGCCCACCCTAACCACAGGGAGGAGCTCGACCGGGCAGTATTCGAACGTTTCAGAAAATAGATTTTGATTAGTTATAGGTTGAACCGGAGGGGGTATTATATCTTCTTCGGTTTTTTTGTAGCTATCACTTAGGTAAAATCTACTTAGATTAAGGTATGATTATTCGCAGGCTACTGATCTTTATTCTTTTTAGCGGTTTTTTGGGGTGTGATCGAGCAACACAGAACCACGTAGAGCATCTCCAAAATATTCGCAGTTTTAATGTTGCCAATGCAATAGAAATAATCTTGGTACAGGATTATGATTTCAAGGGATCACAAAACGCGAAGGTTACAAAAATCGGAGATATCGCAACAGATGAACGAGGAAACATCTATTTCTCTGATGTATTTAAAAATAAAATTCATGTTGTTGATTCTTCTGGGGTTCCACTTGCAACCATGGGAAGATCCGGCGGAAGAGATGGTGAATTCTACAAACTCGGTATAATCGAGGTAGTGGGCAATTTGGTGTACGCATTTGATGAAGAACGAGTGTCTATGATTTTATTCGATGCAAATAGCTTCAATTTTAGAACCTCTGTAATATTCTCAAGCCAAGATTCTAACAACGATTCACTGCGTGTTCTAAATCCATATTCAGCACAGATACTATCCGAGAGTGAGTTTTTGGTGGGTTTCCAGCAGGTTAATTCCCCAACCGACCGGCAGTTATTCTATTTTCGTACCGATTACAAAGCTGAAACGTATTCAGAACAACTTCTTACATATCCCAATAAAAAACTTTTTGTAGAACAGGGATCTGAAGGTATCACAATTATGATGATGCCCTACGAGCGGGAAACGCTCTTACAAACTGACTCAATCGGGAACTTATACACGCTATTTACGGAGGATTTTTTGGTAAAAAAATTCGACCGGGAAGGTAATTATCTGGAAGCTTGGTATTATCCTTTTGAGAAACGAACACTCAACAAATCTGATGCTATTGAGAAGTACACAGAAACCAATATTCGAAGAGCTATTCGAGGGGACGATACACCTAATACTTGGCCGGCAGTTGCACATTACTTTATAGATAAAAACGACCACCATTGGGTGGCCACAATTACTCAAAATCTAGAGAATTACACATGGTATGTACTCAATTCTGACGGGGAAGTACTGGGTGTATTAGAAATTTCGCGCGATTTCGAACTACTGGCAGTTCGTGATAATCAATTGTATGCCAAAAAGTTTAATCCCAGAACCTATGCCGAAGAAATTATTCGATTCAATCTAGATTGGTAATAGTGAACATGGAAGAATATCTACAACAAGTAAATGAGCTATGAGTAAGGCAACACAAAGATTTATATCTATCGACCTACTACGAGCAGTAGCAATTTTAGGGATGATCCTCTCCGGTTATATCGCTTACGGTGGAGTAATGCCTGCATGGATGTATCATGCTCAATTGCCTCCTCCAACGCATGCTTTTAATCCCGACTTACCGGGTTTAACTTGGGTAGATCTTGTCTTTCCTATGTTCTTGTTTACTATGGGAATCGCATTTCCATTTTCGCTACGAAAAAGGCTAGAACAGTCGCATAATATTAGTTCAATTGTTCAAAAGATATTTATTCGATTTCTATTGCTCGCTTATTTTGCAATCTACTTTCAACATGTAAAACCGTATTCACTATCTACTAACCCATCGTTTTTTCATTGGGTTGTTTCGTTGCTTGGATTTGTTTTATTACTGGGGGCTTTTGGCGGGTATCAGAAATTCTTTAATACAAAAGTTACGGGACAATACAGTTTTTTGATGGGGAGCGTACTGTTCTTAGCTGCACTACATTTCGGATTGGGAGAGTTCGAATTTAGCCTAAACCGTAGCGACATTATCATTCTAGTACTTGCAAACGTAGCACTATTTGGTGCAATAGCATGGTTGATTACTAGAAATAATATGCTCTATAGGTTGCTTATACTCGTAGCAGTTTTGGCGTTAAAAATTGGAGCGATGGTGCCGGAGTCGTGGCCTAATCAGTTATGGACTCTCGATGAGATTAACTGGCTTTTTCGAGTGAGTTTTTTAGAGTATCTGATTATAGTTTTAGCGGGGAGTTTGGTTGGAGATTGGCTTCTTGCATCACTAGGTAAAAACGGTGATCATTTAAAACCGGCTGCAAAACGTAAAACAGTCGTCAGTGTTTCTATCATATTTTTGATAGTATTAGTGAGCTTAACGGGGCTTTTTGCTAGATGGGGATTTGAAACTGTTGCAATACAGCTACTGCTAATTTTTGCGCTTTTGGCAACCAAACGAACAAGCCACACGGAAAAGGATATTACCATTCTTTCCGCTGCATTATTGATTATTGGCATGTTGATGGAGCCTTATGAAGGTGGAGTGAAAAAAGATCCTACAACCATCAGCTATTTATTTATTACCGCAGGGTTATCCGGATTACTATTACTGTTTTGTATGGATGTGTTAAAAATTATACCCGAAAAACTACTTGTTTGGTTGGTTGAATCTGGGCAGAACCCAATGATTGCCTATGTACTGCCTGCTATTTTCATAGTTCCGATTTTCGGAATACTAGGCTTGCACGATTGGATTAATTACTTGAATGCAAATGCATGGACTGGATTTATTAAAGGAGCAATCTATACAATGTTAGCAATGTTCATTACATCGAAATTTACCCGGTGGGGGCTCATTCTTAAAACCTGAACATGTTTTGATGCAATCGACAGTAGTTTTGAGTAATTAGGTGAAGAGGAAAACGTAGGTACAACTGCAAATAGTTATATCGGCATTTAAAAAGCTGCTTAAAGATGATGTTACAAAGGGCTGGCAAGTTTACGCTATAAATTGGCAGAAAAACACCATAAATAGTTAATAAAAATTAACTTAACAGATTGTTGAAAGCTGCCGATAAAGCAATTAACAAAAGTACCGATAACCAAAATATTAAATCATCGATGTATAATATTTCACCACCTACTGCGAAAGATGCTTACAACGCTATCGTGAAAATAATTGGAGAAACAAAGGCAAAGGAAGCTTGGACGCAGGCATGTACAGCATGCAGACTTACTAAAGCGCCTCAAAATTTGGCAGAACTAAAGAACGTATTACACGCAATAACTAGTAAGAATACACTGGCAAGCGTACCTGCAACTTCATTACTGATCAAAATTAGATCGTATGAAGGAATCACAAAGAAATCGGCATAATTAAAAAGATAGAGATCACTATGAATATTACTCAAGCACAAGTAAAAGACGTAATTAAAGACCCGGAAAGATTACAGGAGATTGTAGCCTTAGATTTGTTCTCGGAAGAGGTAAAAATTGTTCTGGATGATGTTACTAAAAAAGCTGCCGAGCGGTTTAACCTCCCAATCGGCTTGGTTAGCCTAGTATTGGATGAAGCGCAATTTTGGGCATCAAAATTTGGAATTAATGACGGTTGGATGAGCGAATCCTCAGGAACCGATGTGGAATGGTCGTTTTGCCAATACGCCGTTAAAGAAAATATGCCCTTTGTTGTAGAAAATGCACTTGAAAATGAGTTGGTGAAAGACTCGCCTTTGGTTGAAAATGAAGGCATCAGATGCTATGCAGGCATTCCGATGATAACCTCAAAAGGGCAAACCATTGGCTCTTTTTGCGTTGTTGGGCCGGAAGAAAGATCGTTTAGCGATGAAGATATAAACGATCTTAGAGAGCTTGCAAAGGAAGCCGTTTTACGAATAGAGCGAAGAGCCGGAAGAGATGTTTAAGAGATCCCGGCTCGGATTCTAAATCCTAGGTTAAGCCCATCTTTATGGTAATTGAGATGGGCTTTTTATTTTTTATGACGGAATTATCAGGAAAAAATAAGCGAGACAATTCCCACAGAGTTTTTCGAATAACTACCTCAAGTCGTAGCGCATAAAGGCAAACACACTACCACCAAAGCCAAGAACAATGCACATCCCAAGAAAACCGAAATCGAACAATGCTGCCCCTAGAGTATTTCCTACTCGTTGTTCAGGTGATTGATATTGGGGCATCTCGCTGGTATCTAATGTTTGATCATTTCGGCCAAAATCGATTTGCATACCTTGTTCACTATCTATCGAAATACTAAATCCGCCATGCCCGCCATCCTCTGCTTCCTTCCGCTTGATGTATTCCGAAAAATCGTCTTTATATACTCGCATCGATTCTTCATACCGAGATTTTAACTCAACATCGGTACCGGCAATTTTCATCGCTGCAAGCTGATACGAAGCCACCGGCGAAATACGGGCAATATTGAAAGCGAGCTGCTCCTGCACTTTCTTTCGGTTATGAGAATCTTCCAGCAATCGTCGGTTATTTGTGATGATATCAGCCTGAACTCGTTTGCGCGAAGCATCGTCTTCTTCTAGCCACGCCCATTCCATTTCATCACGATAAGCTCTACGTTCATCTTCGCTCATGCCTTCCATTTGAGCTTCTCTTTCTTGCCAAACTTCGGTCAATTCAGCCGAATAATCATCCCATCGGGCTTTTTGATACGCTTCCTGCTTGGCTTCTATTTGTGCAACACTCTCAACCGGAACGAGCTGCCCTGCAGCCATTACACCAAGGCGTGGTACAATTAACACTCCGCTTATCCATATAACCAGCAATAATAAAAAGGAAAGAGAAGAGGATCGAGTGATCGCAGAAACTAATATTCCAATCACAATAAAAAAGGTGATGTATAAAACGGATAACCCAATCAAACTAAGTATCGAAATCCAGTTGCCGAATGTTAACGGCACATTGAATGCCAGCAACAATAGCAGCCCTAATAATATGGGAATTAGCAGCGGCATTATGAGCCCGAGCCAGATTCCCGAAAACTTAGCTATTAAATACTGTGCCCGCGACACAGAATTAGCAAATGCCAGTTTAAGCGTGCCTTGTTCTCTTTCACCGTTGATGGCATCGTAAGTAAACAGAATGGCAAAAAGTGAGAGTACAATTTGAACAATGAAGGCAAAATCGATAACTCTGAATATGGCAAATAAAGTCTCATCGCTGTATGGGCTACGAATTAGTTTTACGTCGTTGTAGTTTGATATACTGCTAAGACGGCCAACATCGAAGTGTACACCGGATACAAAAATTTGAACCGGATTAGGTTGGCGATGAAGCAAGTTACGAACCTGACCCCAGCTGGTTGCTTGTTCAATATCTTGCCGGGCAATTTCCAGATTTGCTTGATATTGTGAAACTGCATTTTCGTATTCGGTTATTCCAACAAAAACGCTGATAAGAATTAATACCGAGCACACCAAAAAAGTAGCACTAAATTTTGGACTGGTGATGATATTTTTCAGCTCTTTTTGAATTAGTAGAGAAAACATGCGTGTACCTATTTAAAGTTTTTATGATGTGGGTTTTATCTCAAATCGTAGCTTAAGAAGGCACGAAACGCACCGCCAAAAAAAATGAGACTAAACAAGATGAGCAGGCTCAAATCTATCATTCCAGCCTGCGTAGCCATGCCAATATCATGCGATTCGAAGGTGAATTGTGGTAATTCATCAGGGTCTAGCGGCTCCGGCTGTTCTTCATCGCCACCGGTTGTAATCATAATCATTCGAAAACCACTGCTTCTATTTGAACCTGTTTTTTCTTGCATAAAATCAGCATAAGCGTTTTGATATGTGTAAGCGGCATCCATAAACTGATTTTGAAGTGCCAGAGAGGTTCCTGCCAATTCAATCGTTGCAAGTGTAAATGCCGAGGTTGGCGATATTCGCGACAATAATAATGCTATGCGCTCTTGCTGTCGTTTTTTATTGGTGTATTGCTCATTTAAACGAGCATTAAAAATATCGATCTTTTCTTGCCTTGCAGTAGATAACTCGCCCATAAAGGATTGAAATGCCCCCATTGCATTTTCAATTTCTGTGCCTTCTGGCAACTGAAAGTTCGACATTTTAGGTCGATCTTCGTCAAATAATTGCGTTCGATAACGGTTTTTCTGAGCAGTAATTTCATCCACGTTGGGTACATCAACAATTCTTCCCGATACCAATACCGATGTTCTTGGAATAATGAGTACGGCAAAAATCCATACTACTAATCCAATCAAAAATGCGTTCGAAGGCTTTACTGTAGATGCAGAAATGGCAATAGTAAGTGCCAAAAAAACTCCGAAATACACAATGCCGGCCAATAAAATGAGGGTTAATCTTAGCCATTCATCAGTAGTTAATTGTACACCCAAAACTGGAAGAAGTGCACAACCAATTAAGATTGGAATTAACAGTGCTATACTTAACCCTACAAAAGAACCGGCTAATTTGCCGCCAATGAAACTTGCCCGCGAAACCGGGTTTGCAAAACAAAGTTTAAGCGTACCTCGGTTTTTTTCACCATTAATGGCATCGTAGGCAAAAATGATTGCAAACAAAGACAAAACGATGCTAAAAATGAATTCAAGATCCATAAAGCGGAATACAGCAAAAATTGGTTCGTCGTTAAAGCGTGTATTTTCGGCACGAAGTTCGCCTCGACCGCTCATGGCAATATTTCGCCCTACGTCGTTCGAAACACCATTCACCAATGTCATTAAAGGTTGAGGTGGTAACATGATAGAGTGTTCTACCATCACCCAATCGGTATGAGCCGCAATCTGATTACGATTTTCCTGAATGGCAGCATCGTATTGAGCTTTACTTGACAGATAGTTCTGCGCCCCCATTACAAATGCAAGAATGATGAGCACAGAACACACAGCAAAACTTATGGTAAATCTACTGCTTTGAATGATGTCGCGAAGTTCTTTTAGAAAAATGAGTTTAAACATGGTTTTACATGGTTTTGGTATTCAGGTATCGCACGTGAGCGTTGAACACCGATTAGAAATTTCAGGAAAGATTATTACTAAGTGAGCCTTCAAAAACGGTTTCATCCATGTAGCCGGCCATGTACTCTACATATAAATCTTCAAGATTAACTCCTTCAAGCTCTGCGCGAGTTTTCTCTGCAACCAACTCGCCATTGTTTAAAATGCCCACATAATCGGCAATTTCTTTCGCCCGGAAGATGTCGTGCGTACTCATAAGGATGGCCTTACCCTCATCACTTAATTCAGCAATAAGACGTGTAAATTCTTTGCCCGCTTTAGGATCGAGACCGGACGTGGGTTCGTCGAGTAGAATTGCCGGTGCATCTTTCAAAATGGCGATTGCAATGCCACATTTCTGGCGCATCCCTTTAGAGAAATCTTTCAGTTTTTTATCAAAAGCTTCACTTTGTAAGCCTACTCTTTGCAAAGCTTGTTCGTAATCTGCACGTTTATAGTGACTTTTACCTCCCAATCGAACAAAGAAATCGAGGTTCTGCATGGCCGTAAAATTAGGGTAGAGTTGTACATTCTCAGAAACGAAAGCAACATGCTTTTTTGCTTCTAAAGGTAGTTCGTTGGCGTTAACACCATGTATAAGTGCCTGACCTGATGTAGGTTGGATGAAATCCAAAAAAGTATTGATCGTTGTGGTTTTTCCGGCTCCATTGCCGCCCAGCATGGCGTAGATTTCACCTTCCCGCACTATAAGATTCAGGTTGTCGAGTGCCTTTACACCATCTTCGTACACTTTTGTGAGTTCTACCGCTTCAAGTAAAGGAGCTGCTTGTATCGTTGAGTTTTGCATGGTTCGTTGATTTTGGGGTTCAATTTCAAAATGGTTTTTTAAGCTCTCTTCATTTCGAGCCTGTTAGGTGGGTTTACAGTGTCATTTTTTTCAAATCGAGCAATGAGATATTGTTGGTCATATTTTTAGTCTCACATCACTTTCTTGAAAGCTTAATTCCAAAAATTACCAAGCCGCTTACCAACCCGATGATGAGTAGTAGGATAAAGGCAGTTCCGAATACATTCGCCTGTGCCGCAACTTGCACGGTAAAGGTTTTATCTTCGGCATTAATGGGTTGATTATCCGACAATGAAGTAGATCTTAACCGGGTTTCGTACCTGCCAACACTGATGTCATCGGGCGGATAGAGATACATTTTCACGGTCATCTCTTCACGAATTCCCAATTCAGGAATTACATTGGGTTCGATACGTTTTTCCCACTGAAACGGAGCATTTACTTCGAATTCAATATTATCAAGTCGGCGCGTGCCTTCATTAACTATTTCAAAAGTGAATTCAACCGGACCTTCCGACTCCAGCTCGTTATACAATTGAGGGGCTTTTACTACGAGCCTTCCTACACCACGCGGAATCATTTCCAGGCGTACAAATCCTACATCAAGTGCTCGAATATCTTCTTCCGTCCACATTCCTTGATGGTTGGCAAATTCATCGAGTTTAGTAACAGGAACGGCCATTACATAAAAATCGATGGGTTGATCCATAGGCACATCGGCGGTGGGTCGGTCGGGTAAGGAGACTTGTAAATTTGCCCGAATGGTATTTTTCGATTCCGTAAATTTAATCTGGCTGATTCGCCCTTGTTCACCTTGCTCGTTGAAGTATCGGGTAACAGATGCCGGCAGATTTACCACTTCCAGTTTGTAAGTGTCGTCCATGCCACTAAATAGTTCTAGCCCCATGCCGTAGGTAGCGGAACTGCCCAATTCCAATTCCTGCGAAAAGCGTTCCGATTGAATCAATACTTTATTTGCAGAAGCATCTTTTTCGAGGAATACTTTAGGACTGCGAGATGAACCATTACCATAAATGATGTTAACCGTCACCTCATCCAAATCTTGCAGCATATCAAAGTTCACAGTTACCGGTTTACCACTTTTAAGCTGATCGATTTTTATTTCATATGGCGAGCTGATAATTGCCCCATCGTCGTTGCTCAGCGATACATAAATATTGTGAATCACATCCGGTTGAAGTGATCGGAAAAGTTCGTCTTCCATGTTCACAATTTGTTCAAACTCTTCGGTGGCACTAGTTGTGTTTTCGAGAGTTACCAATACTCGTTTTATATTGTCATCGCTTTGAGTTTTTAATGCTTTTCTGATACTCACAAACTGTTGTTCGAATAGTAACACCAAAAGGGATTGCTGATAATTTACCTCAGCATCCTGATAGGTATTTAGGGCATTCTCATATTCTTCGGCACTGATCAGCTCTTTTTCCCAGAGCTCTTTTTTTCGATCTAGTTCATTGGAAGCGCGATCATACGTACTCTTTGCTCTCTTTAATCCTAATAATGGATAAGAATCGTCTCTTGCATTAGGGAAAGGACTTTGTGCTTGAGATGCATCAGGCAACAGAACAAGAAAGGCCAAAGTAAATAACGAAATGTGGAATAGTCTATTCATGTTTACTCTCAATTATCAATGTTCATGTGAACATTACCGCGTGGTTCTTGTTTTTCTAATTCGAGTGTTTTTTGCGAGCCATTTTTTTCAATTTTAAGTACAATAGCATCACCAACTTCAAGCGAATTCAGATACTGTTGTAGGTTTTGAGCCATCTCGAAGCGCTTGCCGTTTACAGTTTGGATCAGATAATCGTCTAGTTCTTGATTTTGCAGATCAACAGGAAGCATTGGCTCGAGCATAGATGTGATTTGGATACCTGATTCATTATCAGTTACCAGTACACCAAGTTCGGGTAACAAGGTTGGTGGGTTTCCCTCGTCGGTATCAAAAGAGAGAACCATCCGGCCGGGTATATTTTCGGGAATATCACCTTTCACAGCTCGAACGATGAATCGGGTTTCCCCGCGACGAACACCAATTTTGATCTCGTCTCCCTTACTCAAGCTTTCATAAGTTTCCCGTATTACCGATACCGACGAAGTCCGTTTTCCATTCACCATCAGAATAGCATCGCCTCGTTGCAATTCGTCATCCATTGCTTCAGAACCTCCCGAAGGTTGTCCCATAATCATCTCAACGAGTAAGCCTTCATCGTTCTCAATAATCATAGCGTTCAACTCTTGCAGTAAAAAACTAGTAGAGGCATCAAAAGTCATAGTTCGCTGGACTTGTGCATGTAGGGGTTGGGCAAATATTATTCCGATCGTTGTGATCAGGAAATAGTGGAAGAATTTCATTGATTTCGAATTGGTTATTGGTTCGGCGCCAATATTCGAAAGTGATACTTATGAGTTGTTAAGGCTTGGCAAAATGTTTGTTAAGGATGTTAAATCGATGCTAAATCTTTTCACTTAGCAAGGAAAGCACCTACTTTTGGGCATGCAGAACCGATGGTTTACATATAGTTTTTTAGTTGTAATAGTAGGAGCACTAGTTACGCTGGCCGTGCTGCAATATAATTGGTTGGGAAGTGTGAGCGATGCCGAAAGGCAACGGTTAAACGATGGAATTGAAGCCTCTACAGAAAATTTTATTAGCGACTTTAATGAAGCTTTTTCTGAAGTGTATGGAGCTTTTCGCCTACAGGTAACCAATTCCGATAATTCTGATCAGGAACTGGAAATCGCATTCCTTGAAAATATTGCTAAATGGTATTCATCCGAACCTCAGATCTCGATTGTAGATAAGGTGTATCTGATTAAAGATGAGGGGGAAGATGTCACTATTTTTCAGGCAGAGCCCGAAGCGATGATAATTTCTAAGGTGAAAGCAGACTCTGCGTTGCAAATCTGGCTTGATAATCACTCGCATTTAGATGGCAAAGCGAACAGTGTACCCTTATCTAATTTTCCAAATTTAGGATCGCCCAGTTATTTGAAA
Organism: Balneolaceae bacterium; assembly: GCA_965228545.1. Classification (GTDB taxonomy): domain Bacteria; phylum Bacteroidota; class Rhodothermia; order Balneolales; family Balneolaceae; genus HXMU1420-13. Next base: position 1,820,091 of record OZ245822.1, on the reverse strand, counting down.
ATTCCTGTGCAGGTACTCGATTTTGTTTCATTGAACCGAAATGAAGGAGCCGAAAATTTTGAAGTACGTTTAAGTATCAATCAATTAGATGATTACGTACTAATTCGTTTAAACGATGTTGCTATTAAAGAGCAATTGATACCTGAAATTGCCTCGCGATATTTAGGAGAATCTTTTCAAGATCAATATCAATTGGCTATAGTGGATGAAGTGGACAACCAACACTATTATAGTGTGGGTGGCGAGCAGGATTCTCCCGAATTTTCGAAGTATTTGGAACGTGTAAATTTCTCCAGCTTAATGCTCTTAGATGCACAAACAAATCCGCGGGAAATGCAAGGCGATAGTCTTGTTTTTAGTTTCTTTAGTTCTCACAGCGAGCGCATTGTAACCCGCGAAAGAAGTTCATATCGGGAGGTGCATAATGATGAGGAGCGTTCTGAAGTAAATATTGATTTTACTGACAATTCCCTATTTAGCGACATTGATTCGACACTACGCGATACCAGCATCACCACAGCATTTGTGGGCAATGTTTCAAAGTCGGGGTGGAGGCTTTGGTTATCATTTAAAGCGGGGTCGTTGGATGAGTTTGTTACTAAAACTCGAAACAGAAATTTGATTATCAGTTTTGGAATTTTACTCATTTTGGGGGTCAGCGGAGTGATGATCATTATTTTTGCGCAACGTTCTCGCGAGTTGGCCGACCAACAAATGCTTTTTGTAGCCGGTGTTTCTCACGAATTACGCACACCTATTACAGTAATCCGCTCGGCAGCAGAGAACTTAAGCGAGGGAGTGATACAAAGTGAAGAACGCAAGCAGGAGTATGCACAACTCATGCTGTCGGAAAGTAAACGGCTGAGTGAGATGGTAGACCAAATTATGGAATTCTCAGGCATCCAATCCGGAAAAAAGAGTTACAATTTTACCAATGTGCCAATAGATGCATTGGTACAACAGATTTTGGAAGAACTGACGCCGATTGCCCGTCAGAAACACATCGAAATTCAATGTTCTAATGTATCCAAAGTACCAGCAGTTTATGCCGATAAAGACGCTTTATTTCTGGCTATTACAAATTTACTACGCAACGCCATTAAGTTTAGTAAAGAAGGCGAAAAGGTGATTTTTCGTATAGACGAAACTTCATTTAAATCGGGTTTGGGACTTCGAATTCAGGTTCAGGATTTTGGAATTGGGATTCCTGAAGATGAGCAAAAGAAAATTTTTCAGCCTTTTTATCGAGCGAATTATGCAGTTTCGCAACAATTTAAAGGAAACGGCATTGGATTGAATTTGGTAGAGCGGGTTGCCAAAGAACATGAAGGAGAAATAGCTGTGCAAAGCACACCGGGCAAAGGCAGTACCTTTACACTAATTATACCTCTGGCTTAACATCACCATGGAAAAAAAAGGACGCATATTATTGGTAGAAGATGAACAAGGCCTGATTATGACCATACAGGATCGTTTGAGTGAAGAACGCTACGATGTGGAAATTGCCTCGGATGGGTTGACGGGCTATGAGCGAGCACTTTCAGAAGACTTTGATGTAATTATTTTAGACCTGATGTTACCCGGAAAAGATGGGCTGGATGTTTGTAAAGATTTACGGCAAAACCAAGTACAAACGCCAATTATTATGCTCACAGCAAAGGGACAAGTTGTTGACAAAGTGCTTGGACTAAAGCTGGGTGCCGACGATTACATGCAAAAACCGTTCGAGATGATGGAGTTGCTGGCCCGAATTGAGGTTCAACTTCGAAAGAAACAACAATCAGCTAAAGCTGTAAACCTAGAGCAATATGCCTTTGCAGATGTAGCAATTGATTTCAAAAGTATGAGAGTATCTAAAAATGGACAAGAAGTGCTACTTTCGGCAAAAGAATTTCAACTATTGAAGTTTTTGGTAGAACATGTTGACATGATATTAAGCCGCGATCAATTATTGAACGAAGTGTGGGGGTACGATGCCTTGCCTTCAACACGCACTGTGGATGTGCATATTGCTTGGTTACGGCAAAAACTGGAGCCGGATAATCGGTATCCCAAACATATAATTACTGTTCACGGTTTTGGCTATAAATTCGTTAGTGATTAAATACACTAATGGTAGTGTGCTTGCGATCCATGCAATGCTTCAGTAAACACAAATTCAAGCATAAATCGACCCTCAGTATCCATCGTGTAATCCGAATCCAGTTGTACCAGCAAGGTCTCAATCAACTGCCAACCAATGGTGTTTTTGTGTTTGATCTCATCGATCACAAAACCGGGCCCATCATCCTCGTAGTACACATTTATACGATCATCAGTTTGGGTGAAATGCAGGGTTAGTTTACCGGTACCATCTTTAAATGCATGTTTGATGGAATTTGTGAAAAGCTCGTTAATTAAAAGTCCAAGTGGAACTGCACGATTTATGTTGATCCGGTCGATATCGAATTTTAAGTCATACTCGATATCACGCGGATCGGAAATGGTGTTAGCCTGTAATTTTTTAAGCAGTTTGCGATAGTATTCGCGTGGATCAATGTGGCTGAAATCCATATCCTGATAAAGCTGCTCGTGCACCATTGCAATAGAATGTATGCGATTGCGGGCTTCGATAATCATACTCATATCATGATCAGTGTCGTTGCGCATGGCTTGCAATTCCAATAGCCCACTTACTATAGCCAGATTATTTTTAACACGATGGTGAATTTCCTGCAAAAGAATATCTTTTTCCTTTAAGGCAGCTTCCAGCGTTTTCCGATATTCTTGCAATTCGGTAATATCATTAGCAATAATCAATAGATCGGTTAGTTCGCCATGTTCATCAAAAAAAGGCCCTGCTGTGACTTCTAACGTGAGTTCTTCCCCAAATTTATTGTTTCGTTTAACGATTAGCTGCCGTGGGGAATGTTCCTTTTCGATAGATTGAATGATAGTTGCAAACTCGCTATCGTTTGCAACATCCACTTGCGGGAGTTTTTTACCAATCACGTCTTTTCGAAGCCATCCAAAGATATTCTCAGCCGCGGGATTCCAGAAATCGGTAACTACGCCATCCGCATTAATCTGATAGATTGCAAGAGGGGATGCTTTTATAAACGAACGTAATTTTTCGCTAGATCGAACGGCTTCCATTTCTGCCATTACGTGTTGGGTGCTGTCCATTATAACACAGTCCCAAATCACCGAACCGTCAGCTTGTTTGGTAGGTGTAGCAAAGCCTTGCAAATATCCAATAGTGCCGGCTGGTGTTACGTATCGGTATACTTGATTCCATTTTGTGAGATTTTCTGCCGAATCAGCAATTGAATTTTTAACCAATTCTACATCTTCGGGTACAATTACATCCCAAATAGTTTGTATATCTTCATAAGCCTGTTCAATTGTTACGCCGAATGTATCTTCCACTCTATCTGATATATAAAGTAGTTTCTCGGTTTGGTCGGGATACGATTGATAGCGAAGTACAACTCCCGGAATTTGATTGGTTATTCCTTGTAATTGATTTTGCTTTTCGGCGATTTCGATTTCGGCCAGCTTGCGGTCGGTAATGTCAAGATTTATCACATTCCAGACGGTAGTGTCGTTATCTACTTTTGTTGGAGCTGCAAAACCATGCACATATTTCAGAGTTCCGTCTGGATGAATGATTCTAAATTGAATATCAAACTTTGTGAGTTTTTGAGCTGAATCAATAATGTTATCGATTACTTTTGGTAAATCTTCAGGGTGTATGCGATCCCAAATATGCTGTGGATTTGATATAGCTTTGTCTTTATCGAACCCATACACCTCTTCAAATCCATCACTAATATTAGAGAACCCATCTGTTCCATCGGGTTTTCTGAAGTAAGTAAATACAACACCCGGAAGCTGTTCACCAATTACCTCCAGTTGATGTTGTTTCGTTTCTAGGTCTTTTCTCGCTAAATATTCATCAGTTACGTCAATAAATACTACATCGAATTCAATAATGCCATTTTCAAGTTTTTTGGGCGTTCCAACCCCTCGTAGGTATTTTATTTCGCCTGTTTTTGAAATAAATCGCATCAAGTTATTCCACACAGACAAATCCTGAACAGATTCATAAATACTTTTCCGAATCGGCTCAATATCTTCTGGTACTACCCGTGCCCATCCAACATTTATATCCTCGATTACATCCTCGGCCTCAACTCCCCAGTATTCTGTTACTCTTTTATTGATGTACGTTATTCGATCAGAACCATCCGGCAAATACTGGTATTTAAGTACTACGCCACTTATTTGATCTGTGATGCTTTGAAGCAGTTCTTTCTGCTCTTTTAATTGTATTCGAGCAATTACCTGATCGTGAATATCAAAAGATATACTACTCCATAACACCGAGCCATTGGAAAGTTGGGTAGGTTTCCCAAATCCCTGAAAATATCGATAGGAGCCATCTTTTACTCTACTTCGGAACTGAGTTTCCCAAGGAGTATTGTTTTTTGATGATTCGAGTATCGAATTCATAAAGTCTTCTACATCATCTGGGTGCATTAATGCCCAGGTTTTAGTGACGTCGTTTAAAGCTTCTTCGGTTTTTAAACCATGGATATGTTCTATTCCCTTGCTTATATATGTAATTTCGTCACTTCCGTCCGGGTGGCGAACATAGGTATAAATCACGCCCGGGAAATTTTCTGAGATGACGCTAAGGTGTTTCTTATTCTCTAAAATCTTCTCTTGTTGCTTAACCTGATCAGAAATATTCAGGCCAATCGAATACCATTTAATGGTACCGTTTTTCAGTTTTGTGGGCGTTCCAGATCCTTGAATATGTTTTACGTTGCCTTTGGCGTCAAAAATTCTATAGGTGGAAACCCATGGCTTTAAATTGCCTGCAGACTCCTGAATCGAATCACTAAGTTTTTGCACATCGTCCGGGTGAATCTTATTCCAAATTAAGTTGATATTCTTTAACGCTTCATCTTTATCTATCCCAAAAAGTGATTCAACGCCTTTACTCAAATACTCGAAACGGTCGGTGCCATCAGGCAAAAGCTCATAAATATACACCATGCCCGGAACTTGGTTTGCGAGGCGGTCGAGCATGCGCTGACTTTCATAAATGGCTCTTTCTTTTATTTTTTGATCGGTGATGTCAATACCTAAGGTATCCCAAGTAATAGTTCCATGTTCATCAGTCTGTGGGGTAGCAAAAATCCGTAAATATTTTTTCCTACCTTTATTATTAAGTGCACAAATTTCCGTGGTAAGCGATTCCGATTTCTCAATAGCCACTGCCATTTCTTTTTTAATCCGTGGAAGATCGTCTTCGCATACACTGTTCCACAAAACGTTTAAGTTTTTCTTAGTATGCTCAGGATCAATACCTAAAATATCACGTATTCCATCGCTTAGGTATTGTAGTTCTTCATTACCATCTCGGTCAACCTGAGATCGTACTACAAAGCCCGGAAACTGATTGGTAATGTTTCTTAATAATTGCTCTCGTTCGGTAATTTCAAATTCGGCCTCAATCAGATCAGTAATGTCATAATTTACGCCATGAATTTTCACCACTTCGCCATCAGCATTAAAAACCGGTGCAGCCGATGCCGAGATATGTTTCGTAGTGCCATCGCCGGCATTAATTCTAAACCGAACATTTAAAACAGTTTTTCCGGCATAGGCTTTGGCTAATTCATTATCGGTAGCCTCAAGATCTTCTTCGTGAATAAATTCCCGCCAACCTTCAATGCTAATTTGTGCATGCTCGTCCTTAACTCCGTACATCTTCATGATTTCAGGATTCCAGATGAGTTCGTCTGTCTGAATGTTGTATTCCCAGATCCCAAGTTGGGCGGTTTTTATCGCCAATGCATACTGCTCGTTTATATTTTGCAGCGATTTAGACTGTTCCTTTATATCGGCTTCTAAGCTTTTTTTGCTTGTTCGATCAATAAAAATTCCCAATGCAAATTGTTGTCCATTCGATTCGAATAGACTCGCTTCAATATCTACGTACAGAAATTTATCCTTTAAAGACAAAAGTCTCCATTCAGTCTGGGAAAGCTTACCATGCTCAAATAAATACTCAACCGCTTCATGAACACGATCTTTTTCTTGCTCGTGCACAACTTCATGAAGTGGTATTCCGGTTTGATTTTTCGATAAAACCGGGAAAATTGAAAAAAAGGTATCGTTGGCCAAAACAATCCGCCCTAACCTGTCTACAACAAGGCACCCAAAATGAGTGCTGTGTAACAGAAAATCTCCAACGATTGATTCAATAGTACTGTAATCTATTCCCGAATTGCTCATACATCTCTATTAATGTGGGAAGGCATTTTTTTAAGTAACGCATTATCGTTTACCCAAAGCTATTTAGCAAGTTTAATTAGGCAAGTAATTTCGGTTTTGAAAGGTGGTGGTAATATGGTAGAATTGGCAATCAAATTAGATGATCCCCCAAACTCTAAAATCTAAAACTATCGAAGATATTAATAAGCGCCCCAAAGGCTTGTTGGCTTGGGCTTTTTACGATTGGGCAAACAGTGCCTTTTTTGTGATGATTCAAACCTTCATATTTGCAGCCTATTTTGCCTCTTCAATCGCCGAAAATGAAACCACCGGCGCTGCTCAATGGGGGTTTACTATAGGCTTAGCTGGGTTTGTTATCGCAATTTTTGCTCCTTTATTGGGTTCCATTGCAGATGTTGGTGGCCCTCGTAAACCTTGGGTGTACACCTTAGCAGGTTTATCAATTATTAGTACATGTATGTTATGGTTTGCCGAACCAAGCAGCGATTTTATCATGTATGCGTTGGTGCTAGCATTTTTGGGTACCGTTGGTGTAGAACTGTCACTTATTTTTTACAATGCAATGCTTCCGGATTTAGCTCCGCCATCCAAGATGGGACGATGGAGTGGCTGGGGATGGAGTCTTGGCTTTGCAGGCGGTATCGTTTGCTTGGTTATAGGATATTTTGTGCTGTTTTTAAATGGTTCAAACCTATTTGGACTAGATGAAGCTGACGCTGAACATACGCGAAGTACGTTTTTATTTACAGGAATCTGGTTCGCTATTTTCATGATTCCATTTATTCTAAAAACCCCTGACATGCCATCTCGAAAAATGGGGTATAAAAAAGCCATTCAAAACGGAGTTTCTTCACTTTGGGAAGGGCTAAAATCACTAAAAAATGAATCTAATATTCTTCGCTTTCTGATTGCGCGTTTATTTTACAATGACGCGTTGGTTACCATTTTTGCAATGGGTGGAGTGTATGCCGCCGGTGCTTTTGGATTTGAAACGGCAGATATATTTTACTTTGGTATCGCCCTCAATTTAACGGCAGGCTTAGGTTCGTATGGCTTTGCATGGCTTGATGATAAATCTGGCAGTAAGAAAACCATTCTTTGGTCGCTAATAGGACTTATAATTCCTGTGGTAGCCGTAATTTTTGTGCAATCTGTGTTGTGGTTTTGGATTTGGGGATTAATGTTAGGCGTTTTTGTGGGGCCGGTTCAAGCAGCCAGCAGAACCTTTATGGGGCGGATGGCTCCTGTGGAAAAAAGAAATCAAATGTACGGGCTATTTGCGCTTTCGGGGAAGGTAACTTCTTTTGCCGGGCCCATGTTATTTGGTTGGGTTACGTTGATAATGAGCGATCAACGATGGGGAATGGGTGTGATTCTGATTATGCTTATCATCGGATTGATACTTATGTTTGGTGTAACTGAAAAGCGAACAACTCATCATGAACCTTCCTGAATCGACGGAACAAGCAATAAGCACAGAGCCTACCAAAAGAATTCATAAAAATGCCATAAAAGCTTGGAAACTGAGTGCGTTTCTGTTTGGCTCGCTGGTATACATTGTTCCTGCTTTAGTTTATCTCATTTTTAGATTGGATGGCGAAATTAGCATGCTATATCCAATAATTTCAGCTCCATTGGCAGTGATAATTCACTGCTTTTTGATTTTCGCTTTGCCAAAAATCCGTTGGAAACGTTGGAAATATGATGTAAACGAGCGAGGTATTGATATGCAGCGTGGCATTATTGTTACTAAAAGAACAGTGGTTCCAATTAATAGAATTCAGCATGTTGATACACGCCAAGGGCCACTGTATAGAACATACGGTTTGTCCTCCATCAGTTTGTCTACCGCTGCAACTACACATGAAATTCCAGCACTGGATGAAAACACAGCCACCGAGTTAAGAGAAATCATTTCAGAGTTAGTTCGAAAAGTTAAAGAAGATGTCTGAGTTTAGGCGACAACATCCGATTGCAGCTGTCACGCAACTCTTTATTGTCCTTCGGCAAAATATTGTTCCTTTTATTGTATTTGTTGTGCTTGGATCCCGCAACTCTGGCGATTATTTCTGGTTGCTTTTGCTTTTTGGTACTATTGCCACGTTTGTGCTTGGGGTGGTAAGCTGGTTTCGATTTACTTTTAGAGTACACGAAGATGAGCTGCAAATAAATAAAGGTGTTTTCGTTCGTAAAAAACTCTATCTGTCCAAAGATCGTATTCAGGTAATTGATATCACTGAAGGGTTGATACAGCGCATGTTTGGTTTGGTTAAAGTTGAAATTAAAACAGCGGGCGGAGGTACCGAAAAAGCCACTATTAGTGCCATCACCCGAAGCGACGCCGTTCAACTTCGTACATTGTTGAGAGAAAAAGAGGTGCAACGTCCTGCGGAATCTGAATCCTTAACTGAGATCTCGGGTGAATTAGAGAACACTGTTGTTTCAAATGAGAGTAATAAAACATGGGTACTCTCAAACAGAGACTTGTTTTATGCCGCGTTAACCTCGGGAAATTTTGGGGTAATCGCTTCCATTTTAGGTGCTCTTTCGGGGCAGCTAGATCAGTTTATTACCGAAGAAAACATGGATTATATTTTCGGTTTATTACCGGGATTTAGTCAGCTTACAGTTATTCTTTGGAGCATTCTTTTCATTTTATTGATCTCTTATCTGTTGTCGTTTATAGGGGTTATACTTCGCTATGGCGATTTCAAAATCGAGAAGAAAGAGAAAGAACTTCAAATTACAAGTGGACTTCTGGAGCGAAAGCAATTAACTGTGCCTTTTGACAGAGTTCAAGCGTTTCGCTTTGTTGAAGGAGTGCTTCGCCAGCCTTTTGGATATGGAATGCTGTATGTGGAGAGTGCAGGATTTGAACAAAAAGAAAATGATCGCTCAATTGTTGTGCTCCCTTTTGTTAAACGTGCCAAACTATCTTCATTTCTTGAGGAATTTATGGATGAAGCGCCGAGTGAAAGTACAAGCATCGTTCCGCCAAAAAGATCGCTGTTTCGTTATATCCGCCAACCAAATTATCTACTCCTAATTGTGATTCCAGTTCTTTGGATATTCTTTGATTGGGCTTGGATTCTAAGTGCCTTAGTAATTCCATTTTCTTTATTTGGCTGGCTCGAATATAAAGATGCAAAAATTGAAGTGGCTGAAAACACTGTGCTCATGCAGTTTAGAAATCTGGCACGAACCACTGCTATCGTAAAAATAAATAGAGCGCAAATCTCAGAGATTTCGATGAATCCTTTTCAACGTCGTAAACATCTAGCAACTGTAAGTATAACGGCAGCATCAGGGGCTGGTGGAAAATCTTTTACTGTAGATGATTTGGATGCAAATGATGCCGAGAGATTGCTAGAATGGCCCATAGCACGTGTATCATGATTAAGGAGCTCACACCAGAAGAAAGAGTTTTTGCAAAAGAATTGTTGAGCGAATACCAACTGCCAACCGATGATATTTTAAATGAAACAGTTCGCCTTTTCGGTTACTTCAATGATGATAAATTTTTGGCTTGTGTTGGCTTAGAAGAGTTCGATGATGCCATTCTCCTGCGATCTTTGGCTGTGAAAAACCAACAAGCAACCTGTGGTATTGGTACTAAGTTGACAGAATTTGTTGGTCGATATGCATATCAACAGGATAAAAAACCCATTTACTTACTAACCGATTCGGCCGATGGGTTCTTTTCCCGGATTGGGTACAAACAATGCGAACGATCGAACGCACCTGAAAGCATTCGAAGCACAAAACAATTTTCCGAATTATGTGCAGATGCTTCGCTGCTGATGAAGTTAGAATTTTAGTTTGTTACTAAAGATATATCATCGTAATATTACGATATGGGGAAAACGAAATCATTTGCCTTTACATCCACTCAAAACCGATTAGCTGCAACAGCAAAAGCGCTGGGGCATCCTGCAAGAATCGCAATTTTGCAATATCTGGCAGGTAGGCAAAGCTGTGTTTGTGGCGATATCGTAGATGAGCTTCCGCTTTCTCAATCAACAGTGAGCCAGCATTTAAAAGCACTTAAAGAAGTAGGTTTGATAAAAGGAGAAGTAGAGGGCAGTGCAGTGTGCTACTGTATTGATCTTGAAGCATGGCAAGCCTTAACCCAGCAATTGAATAACTTTTTGGCATCGCCGGCAAACACAAACTGCTGTTGATTTTTTTTAATCAATTAATCGCAATAATACGATAATGAAAACATCTGAATTTCTTTCTCACATTAAACAATCAAACAAGCCTGTACTATTTAAACTTGCGAGTGGAGAAGAACTGCGCGGTGATTTACACTTAACAGAGATAAAAAATGTAGAGGTTAAATCGACCGATTGTGGAGGCAATACGCATGCATATAAAGAAACTATTGTGCAGTTATGGCAAAACGAGCGATCTGAAAAAACAGCTGCCTGGAATACTCATAAAATTAAGAAAATCGTTGAGGTTGTAGAACGTAAAATGGAGTTGGATGAGGAAACTGAGTTCTATGTAGAGTTCGGAAATTCAACCTATCGAACTTCGGTGCATGCCGTAAAATGGGTAGAAATGGATTGCTCAGTTACCATAGAGCTATTACCAACATACACGCAATGTAAGCCCGCATCCCTAACAAAATTAGCATGTTGTTAAGGTTAATTCAGATTAATAATCGACGCCGTAGAAATAGTGAATGGCTTCTTTAGAGATTAAATTTCTTACATCTTGCGAGTTAAATGGAGTTGGTAAATTGTTAGCGCTTAATATACTCAGGAAATGCTTTTGCTTTACTTCTTCATGATTTTGGTGCATCATGAATGTTAATTCAGAATTAGATATAGAATGGAAGAAGCGACTCATTGTTAATGCTTCTTCAGAACTCTTAAGGGCTTGATAATCTATAAAAACATGAGACGGTGAATGTTGAGCGAGCACCTCTTTTGCTCTATTCCAATCGTTGGCTACCGCTAACACCTGAACTCCTACTTTAGAAAGAATATCACTTAATGTAGCATTAGTTATGAAATTATCAGTAAAAATTAATGCAGTAGTCGACATGTTTAAGTTAAAGTAATGTGGGTTATTTACTTTGAATACGAATAGAAACAGAACTCGGATTGGTGTAAAAATGAAAATATTAGTTTTGTGTACCGGAAATAGCTGTCGCAGCCAAATAATGCATGGCTGGTTAGCTTATTTTGGTGGAAATAACGTACAAGTGAGAAGTGCGGGAGTAGAAACTCATGGAGTAAACCCTACGGCTATAAAAGTAATGGCAGAGGCTGATGTGGATATCAGTTCGCATACTTCGAATCACATTGATGAATATCTGGGCGAAAATTTTGATCTGATTGTTACCGTTTGCGATCATGCCCGGGAAAGTTGCCCTGTATTCCCAAGTTCTTCTGAACAAATTCATCATAATTTTAATGACCCCGCAAAAGCAAAGGGTACAGAAGAAGAAGTTTTAGCGGCCTTTAGATCGGTACGGGATGAGATCAAAGCGTTCTCCAAACAACTACTATCGGACCGACTGGTGTAAACATTAAATTTATTAAAGAATATTAATATTAGAGTTAAAGAATTTAACTTCGATTGGAGTAAATTCTTTTATGAGTATTAATACGATCGTCGAAGAAGCTTTTACAAAACCAATTGCAGACGGCAGAGCACGCATTTTATTACGGTTCCAAACTATAGAATGCGAAGTGGAAAACAGCGCCCCTGATTTTATTTCGGTTGAGGAAGATGAACTTTATCTGAGTGTGCAACCTTCTAACGAAGTTGATGTTTCGATTGATGAATTAGAGCAATCATTTCCTGTTAAATTTATCCGCAATAATCCTGACGGAAAAGGGGTGATACTGAAGCCTGTAGACGAATCTATTTGGTTTGATATTGATGTAGAGCAGGTTACCGATATCTGGATTGCTGATTTGAGTTTCCGCATAGAAAATAAACACAGCCGATATTTAGCTTACTATATAACAAAGCTTGATCATCAATTAGAGTGGTTACAGCCGGAATTACGAAGCGGTGAGATCAAGAGCATGAGTATCTCAACGAAGAAGTTTAAGCCACCGAAAATTACAGGCAAAGAGATGTTCTCGTCGGTAGAGGTGATTCGATGTGCCGATATGATAGGGCGTTCAGTCCGAAAAATTGATCTCCGAACAGGGGGTGCCCACGTTAAATTTAATACCGATAAAGGCCGACTTGAACCACTAATTATCGGAATCGCCGATAAACTTGGATATGTAATTGATCCCTTAGATAAAGAAACAATTGCCGAGTTAGATCGGGAAGGAAAAAATGTAAGTCATGCTATCTACCTAAAGCAGACTTAATTACTCATCTTCCAAAAGTAAATACCACCAGCCTGTTTTCCGGTTTCTACATAATCCACTAATTCTCTTGCTTCAATATCAATAATTTCAACCGATCCGGGTTCGCCACCAATTCCTTCTACCGAAACAAAGGCATATTTGCTATCCGGACTTATAGTAACACCATGCGAAACTCTACGCGTATTTGCAATTTTAGCAACTTCCTTCCCGGATTCGAGATCCCAAATACCGGTCGAGCCTTCGCCTTTATAGGTAGCAACTAACCACTTTCCATTCTCCGACACTTCCAAATTATAAGGAGCTTTTCCCGTATCAAATCGTCGGGTAATAGTCCATTTTTGCACATCAATTTCAATGATTTCATCAGAACCATTTGCCGCAACATACGCCAGTGGTTTAGTTGGATGCGGGTCAACCCAAGTTGGTTTTTCTACGGGATTATGCATCATTTCACTATGATTCATTCCTGAGTTATTCATTGCTGATTGATGCATTGCATGTTCATCGCCAGAAGCCATGGCATTCATGCCTTTAGTAAGTTTTAGTTTACGTGTTACCTCCATCGTAACTGCACTTATTTCAATTAACTCATCGCTCATCATAGAAACGTGATAATTATAGGCGCCATCAGGAGAAATTCTTGATCCATGAGGCATCACACCGGTATCAATTACGTCCAAAACTTCCATATCATTTGGATCTACCACCATTAAGTTGCTAGGTCTCATGGGGCCGTGTAAATCAAAATTCACTACATAAAGAAGCCCGGTTTTAGGAGATATTTCCATCGTAGCAGGAAACATTCCCAATTCTGTGGTGCCAACTAGCTTATTGGTTTCGGTCTCATATTTAGCTAATAATCCATAGGGATTACCGTGGGCAATAGATACAAACCAGTGTTTCCCATCCGGTGCTACCGAGATTCCATGCGGACCATCGATCTCTGTTGGGAATCGGCCAACCGGGATAGTTTCTGCTATTTCTGCAGTACGTGTAGAGGCATCAAAATGCACTAAATGTACTTCATCTTCAGATTCAGCAGCAACGTACACATAGTATTCTTGTGCAATTACTCGATGCGATAAAACTATTAATATTCCGGTTAACAGAACCCTCAATTTCATATTAGTTCGTTCCTCCAGTTGTTGTATCTCCGAGTTTTACAGCCCATAAACCTGAGTTCCAGTCGCTTAAGAAGATGAGCCCTTTATAGGGTTGAGGTCCCCATGTGAAGGGTGAATTAGGTATGGCAGCTTCCGGATCGGTAGGTAAGAATAATGCAATTTCGCGATCCTGTTCGTATAAATCACCCATCAGTTCACCGGAGATGTCAACTATACGCAAACCACCGTTATAGAAAGCTGCATAAAGTATATCGTCCTCAATCCAGTAATTGTGAGAACCCGCTTCGGGTACTTGATAGCGTGCAACTTCTTCGGGGTTGTCCCAGCCATCAAATTTTACAAAATGAACCCAGCCGGCTGCGCGATTTGGTCCATTCATGTTAAGTCCATACGGGAAAGCTTCATCACCTGCGGCTATGTAAAAATCGCCGGTAGATTTACTTTTAAAAGGAAATGCAGCATGATTCCAACCACTTGGGTAGGTGTAACTTCCCAGATATTTAGGATTTTCTGGAGAACCACCGGCTCCCGGCATATCGGCACTACTATTGCTCCCGATGTCCATCGCAACAACACCATCGCCCCAATTTGATGAATAGGCAATCCCGTCTTCAATCCACACATCATGAATGGCATGCCCGGGAGTATCCAGTTCTACAACACTTACAGTATAAGGATTAGTTGGGTCTTCAATATTTATGATGTCGTATTTCCGCCCATTATTAACAGCATAAACGTGATCTTCATAAATAAAGGAATTGTGAACCCCACCGGTAAGACCATCAGTATATTCACTTAGAATTTTAACGTCTCTTGGATTGGTTACATCCAGAATAATGATTCCATTTTTACGATTCGATGCACCTTCACGAGTAATTACGGCGATGGTTCCATCTTCAGAAACTTTCACATCATTCACTGTACGTGCATCAACTTGTACGGTATCGATGGTGTGAATATTGGTTGGATCAGTAACATCCCAGAAAAAAGCTTCACCACGTGCGCCCCAGGTTCCAGTTACGGCATAATCCCGGCCGTCAACACCTTCCCAAACCCATAAATCGGAGGTTTTTACATCAGGAACAATTCCTTTACCAACTACTTGAATCGGACGTTGTACATTCCTGTACACCACGCGAAAAGTGGTTTCAGCGATTTGATTTCCAGATCGTGCCATAACTGTATACACACCGGTGTGATTGGCTACGAATTTTCCATCCTGCTCGATAAGCGCCGAAGCACCTTGACCTAAATCATCATCAGGTTGTACGATGTAAGAATAACTAACCGGAATATCGCTAACTGTTCGCCCTCTTCGATCTTCGGGAGTGGCTGTAAATGTTACTACATCTCCGGTTCGAATCGTTTTTCCGGTGTAATTGTGCGTTAAACTAAGCGAGCTTACAGGATTCTCTTTTACATCCACTTGAATTGATTTTGAAACTCCTTCAGCTTCAATAGTTAGCGTAGTTTTTCCTTTTTTCAGTAGTTTCAATTGGTCGAAGTCATCTACAATGGCTACATCCAGGTTAGATGATGCGATAGAATAGTCCACATTAGTACGCAAAACTTCGGTAGCATCGATAATTTGCGGGGTTACTTTTAATGATGTTCCGGTGTAGAGGTTATTAGGAATACCAGTAAGTGTTACCGAGGTAATCGGCGGGTAAGCAATAGTTATTTCAAAATCTTCGCGAAGTGGAGTGTCACCAAAAGTTCGGGCGCTGATGCCGAAAGTTCCGGGTTTATACGCGGTGATAAAGCCATCACGGGTAACACCAATTGCCCGGCGGTTCCGGCGGCTTTGAAGGAAAAACAACACGGTGTCAGCAATCACCTCGTTATTTGCATTAATTGCGTTTGCGGTAAGTTGTACCTCATCACCTACATTTAAAGTAAGTACAGTTGGCTCCACAACAATGTGCGCCTGTTGAGCGAATGCGTTGGTTGGAATACCAATTAGCGCAATTAGAATGCATAACGATAGAAGAAAACGTTTCATAAATACCTCGTTTGAGACCGGATTACATCTTGCATAGCAAGATGTTGCAATACCACCGATTTTGATTGATTTAAAGAGCTAATAAATAACGGAGATTCTGCAATCAATGGAAATGATTTTACGCTTATTTAAATCTGATTTTCTGTATTTTTTAGCGTCTATCTACAGGAACTGTAATTGCACAAAATTGTTAGCCTGCATACAAGTTTCTAAACCTTCCAATTCAGCACTAAAATTAGGATTCAATCTTGATGAGTATCAACTTTGAGAAAGAGCAGTTTGCCCACCGACACCACGGAAATGATGCAGCAGCCACCCGAGAAATGTTGGCCACTATTGGCGCCGACTCGATCGATCAACTAATTAACGAAACCATCCCGGATGGTATCAGACTTTCCGAAAAACTGAAACTACCGGAGGCTGTTAGTGAGTTTGATTTTCTGGTTGAATTCAAAAAACTAGCTTCCAAAAATAAGATGTATAAGTCCTTTATTGGAATGGGCTATTATGATACTCATGTGCCCAAAGTGATTCTCAGAAATATTCTAGAAAATCCGGCTTGGTACACCGCTTATACACCGTATCAGGCAGAGATTGCGCAAGGCAGATTGGAGGCTCTCATCAACTTCCAGACTATGGTGAGTGATCTTACCGGAATGGAATTGGCGAATGCATCTCTTTTAGATGAGGGTACTGCGGCTGCAGAGGCTATGAGTATGTTTCTTGGCCAACGCAAAGGCGCAAAAAGAAAAGAAGCGAATACTTTTTTTGTAAGCGAATTATGCCATCCACAAACCATAGATATTCTCAAAACCAGAGCAACACCTATTGATGTAAATATTGTTGTTGGCGACCATAAAACATTAGATGTAACCGACCCTAAGCTCTATGGAATGTTGCTGCAATATCCCGCTACCGATGGGTCAGTAGAGAATTACTCCAATTTGATTGCTGCAGCTCACGAACAACAAGTACACGCTGTAGTTGCAGCTGATTTATTGAGCTTAACGATTTTAACTCCACCCGGTGAGATGGGAGCAGACGCCGTTGTTGGTACAACACAGCGATTTGGTGTTCCTATGGGTTATGGTGGACCACATGCTGCATATTTTGCAACCAAAGAAGCTTTTAAGCGACAAATTCCAGGTAGAATAATTGGGGTAACTCAAGATGCTGAAGGAAAGCCTGCCTACCGAATGGCGCTACAAACGAGAGAGCAGCACATACGCCGTGAAAAGGCAACTTCCAATATTTGTACCGCGCAAGTTTTACTGGCGGTAATGGCCGGAATGTACGGGGTGTATCACGGACCTAATGGCTTGAAGAAGATCGCTTCAAAAATTCATGGACTTACTAAATTAGCCAAAGCTGGACTCGAAGAACTTGGTTTAACGTTCCAAAACAAACAGTTTTTTGATACACTTACCGTTTTAACCGACACTCCAAATCTGAAGCAAATTGCCGAAGAACACGAAGTAAACTTCAGATATTTTGAGGATGGGAGAGTTGGTATTGCCTTTGATGAGACAAAAGAACTAGAAGACGTTCAACTTGTGCTTGATGTATTTGCAAAAGCTCTTGGTATTGAAAGTACCTTTGATGTGAAAAGTGCATCTAAAGCCATGGTGCTAGAGTTGCCAGAGGAACTTGAGAGAACGAGTTCATTTATGGAGCATCCAGTGTTTCATTTGTATCAAACCGAGCATGAGATGTTGCGATATATGAAGCAGCTCGAGAATAAGGATTTATCGTTGGTGCACTCAATGATATCGCTCGGTTCGTGCACCATGAAGCTGAATGCCACCACTGAAATGATTCCTGTTACCTGGCCGGAATTTGGACAAATTCATCCATTCGCTCCTGTTGATCAAGCTCAAGGATACCACGAAATGTTTGAAAATCTGGTTGACTGGCTTTCAGAAATTACAGGCTTTGATTCGGTTTCACTTCAGCCAAATTCTGGTGCACAAGGCGAGTATGCCGGTTTGATGACAATCCGAGCGTACCATCAAAGTCGCGGTGATCATCACAGAAATGTGGCACTAATTCCATCATCTGCTCACGGAACCAACCCTGCAAGTGCAGTTATGGCCGGTATGGAAGTAGTGGTTGTTGCAACCGACGATCACGGAAATATTTCAATCGAAGATCTTACTGATAAAGCAGAAAAATACAGCGATCGCTTAGCCGCCTTGATGATCACCTATCCATCAACCCATGGAGTGTTTGAACATAAGGTGAAAGATTTTTGTGAACTTATTCACAAGCATGGTGGGCAGGTTTATATGGATGGTGCCAATATGAACGCTCAGGTTGGGCTTACAAGTCCCGGCGAAATTGGGGCAGATGTCTGTCACCTCAATTTGCATAAAACATTTTGTATTCCACATGGCGGTGGTGGCCCGGGGATGGGACCAATCGGTGTTGCAAAACATTTAACTCCATTCCTATCCGGACATACATTAATTAAAACAGGTGGAAATCAAGCGATCTCGGCAATTTCTGCTGCACCATTTGGTAGCGCGAGTATTCTTACTATTTCTTACGCTTACATCAGAATGATGGGCGAGGCAGGATTAACTGAGGCGACGAAACGAGCAATTTTGAATGCTAACTACATCAAAGACCGGTTAGACGATCATTACCCTATTCTATACACAGGGAAAACCGGGCGTTCTGCGCATGAGTTTATCATCGATCTGCGGCCATTTAAGCAATCAGCAGGTATAGAATCGGTTGATGTAGCAAAACGACTGATGGATTATGGTTTCCATGCACCAACCATGAGTTTTCCGGTTCCGGGAACATTAATGATCGAACCTACCGAAAGTGAAAGTAAAGCCGAATTAGATCGTTTTTGTGATGCCATGATCGGTATAAGAAACGAAATTCGCGAAATCGAAGAAGGCACTGCGGATCGCCAGGATAATGTGATGAAAAATGCACCACATACCATGCGTATTGCTGTTACTGATAATTGGGAACGCTCTTATCCGGTGGAAAAAGCAATATTCCCACTTGAACATCTACGCTACAATAAATTCTGGCCAAGTGTTTCTCGTGTTGACGACGCTTACGGTGATAGAAACCTGATGTGTTCATGCATCCCAATGTCGGAATATGAATCTGAATCAATATTAGAGGAATAAAATGCGTAAAAGGTTATTACTCAATTTTGCTATTTCCATCTTTATGATGTCTTCGGTAGCTGCACAGCTATCAGACACTGAGCAAAAAATGGTACAGCATATCGATAAAATCAACGACGATGGTATGGAGCTGCTAATTGAATCGGTGAATATCAATAGCGGAACCATGAATTTTGATGGAATTCGGGAAACTGCCGAGCACATGCTGCCTCATTTCCGTGAGTTAGGCTTTAATGCATACTTCGAAGATGGCGCAGCTTGGAATCGTGCGGGGCATTTGATTGCAGAGCATTACGGTTCTGATGAAGCACCGAATATTATGCTTATTGGTCACTTAGATACGGTATTTGAACCGGATAGTCCGTTTCAAAAATTTGAGATGATAAACGACACCACCGCGAAGGGTCCCGGAATTGCAGATATGAAGGGTGGAAACATCATCATGTTGCAAGCTCTTCGTGCTTTGAAAGAAGTGGGTGCCTTGGAAGATATGAACATCAGGATTGTAATTACCGGCGATGAAGAGCTTAGTGGGCGGCCGCTGTCATTATCAAAAAAAGCCTTAATAGATGCTGCAAAATGGGCAGATATTTCGATAGGATTTGAGAACGGTGATGGCAACCCCAAAACTGCGAACGTATCGCGAAGAGGTGCAATGGGGTGGACATTAACGGTTACCGGAACTCCGGCTCATTCCTCTCAGGTTTTTCGCGAAGACATTGGTGCGGGTGCAATTTTCGAGGTATCCCGTATTCTTACTGCTTTTTACGAAGAGTTAAGAAGCGAAGAATTTCTGACCTTCAATCCGGGGCGGATTATGGGCGGAACTACCGTAACTCACGACGATGGCTCAAGCAGCGGAACAACGTTTGGTAAAACCAATGTAGTTGCCGAAACAGCTATTGTTGCCGGCGATTTGAGAGCACTATCTCCAGAGCAGGAGGAACGAGTTAAAAATAAAATGCGAGAAATTGTAAATAGAAATCTCCCTCAAACATCTGCTGTGATTGAATTTGATGAAGGCTATCCTCCAATGGCACCAACCGATGGAAACCGCGAGCTTTTATCTATCTATAGTTCAGTAAGCCAAGATTTGGGTTATGGTGCAGTGGTAGCGGTAAATCCACTACGTGCAGGAGCTGCTGATGTCTCGTTTACCGCTACTTATGTAGATATGGCCATTGATGCTCTCGGGATGAGCGGTACCGATGGACACACAGTAAACGAGTTAGGATATATCAATCAATTTCCAAGACAAGCTAAAAGAGCGGCAATCTTGTTGTATAGACTGAGCTTAAATTAAGAGTATTTTTTAACAGATTATTGCTTGCTAGTTCTGAATTATGTGGATTTATTTCGCATCCTTTGCAACAAATACCATAATTCATGAAAACAAACAGTACAGTACTTTCCTTGATATTCGCATTGCTGCTTTCCGGTAATGTGCTGGCCCAATATGGCTATCAGGAACCATCGCAAGCTATGACCGATTTAGTGGATGGCGATGCGACTCCATATATCAGTATCTCACCAGCTGGTGATAAAATGGCGCTTTTACATCGCCCCGGAAGGCCTTCCATCGAAGAAGTTGCTCAACCGGAATTACGTTTAGCTGGAATTCGAATCAATCCTAGAACTTCGGGGCCTTCCCGAGCGCGAACCATGAATGGTATTACCTTTCGCACCATTGCTTCGGGCAAAGATGTAGAAGTAACCGGACTTCCGGATAATCCGAAAATTACCGACGTAAATTGGTCGCCCGATGGCAAACATGCTGCATTTTTGTTGCATGCTAGTAATCGCATTGAACTTTGGATTGTAAATGCTTCAAACGGAAAAGCAACTCGTACTGGTGATATAGAAATAAACGATACCTATGGTACACCAATGACATGGAGCCGTGATTCGAAATCAATATTTGTTCAGGTTGTACCAAAAAACAGAGGTGAAGCTCCAACGGAAAGTATAATCCCGTTCGGACCTACTGTTGAAGAAAGTAGTGGTAGTGCTACTCCGGCGCGCACCTATCAAGATTTGTTGCAAAATAAGCACGATGAAGAGCTATTCGATTACTATTTCACTTCACAGATTATGGAAGTAGATCTCAAAGGAAAGGCGAAGGCTGTAAGCGATGCCGGGATTTTTACAGGAATCAGTCTGAGTCCAAACAACGAGTATTTGTTACTAACCGAAATTAAAACTCCTTACTCATACAGAGTTCCTGTTTTCAGATTTCCAAATCAAACCCGTGTCATCGATCGTAAAGGAAAATTGGTATCAGTAGTTGCTGATTTACCACTTCGAGATCAAATTCCAATTGGTTTTTCGTCAACTTATGAAGGTCCACGTTCCATTAACTGGCGAGCAGATCAGCCGGCAACCTTAGTTTGGGTAGAAGCCTTAGATGGTGGTGATCAATATCGCGAAGTTGAGAAAAGAGATCGAATTTTAATGCAGCAGGTTCCTTTAACCGGTAATCCTACGCAAATTATTGATCTGGAATACCGATATAGAGGTATCTCTTGGAGTGAGGAAGGATTTGCTCTGGCCAACGAATACTGGAGACCTTCGCGCCAAGGCCGCACTTGGATGGTTGATCCTGCCAATAAAACCACAGAGCTCATATTTGATAGAAGTATCGAAGATCGATATACCGATCCGGGCACGCCGGAGTTCAAACGATCAAAATATGGTACCTATGTTCTCCATACAGTTGATAATGGAGCGGCGGTTTTGATGTCGGGACAAGGATACTCGCCGGAAGGAAATCAACCATTTCTTACTTCTTTTGATTTAATATCTGGCAACGCAGAAGAACTATGGCGTTCAAAAGCGCCATATTATGAATATTTGGTTGAAGTTTTGGATGATGAGGGGAGCAAGATCATAACACGTAGAGAATCTGTGACCGAGCAGCCCAACTATTTTATGCGTGATTTAGATGCGGAATCTATGAAACAACTTACATTTTTTGAGCATCCTACTCCCGATCTGAAAGATGTAAAAAAGGAATTCATCACCTATAAACGATCTGATGGGGTTGATCTATCCGCTACGGTTTATCTGCCACCAGGATATGATAAAGAACGAGATGGGCGACTTCCTACGTTGGTGTGGGCGTATCCCCGTGAGTTTAAAAGTGCAGCTGCGGCGAGTCAGGTTACAACCTCTCCATACAGATTTACAAACGTTGGTTATTGGGGACCCCATTTTATGTTAACCGAAGGATTCGCCGTAGTAGAAAGTGCGGCGATGCCCATTATTGGTGAAGGTGACCAACAGCCTAACGATACTTTTGTTGAACAGTTAGTAGCAAATGGCCAAGCGATTGTGGATAAAATTGACGAAATGGGAATCGGAGATCCAGAACGTGTAGGCGTTGGCGGCCATAGTTACGGCGCGTTTATGACGGCTAACTTGCTGGCACATTCTGATATTTTCCGAGCAGGTATCGCTCGTAGTGGAGCCTATAACCGTTCTTTAACCCCATTTGGTTTTCAAGCAGAACCGCGCACCTTTTGGGAAGCACCTGAAATCTATTTCACAATGTCGCCTTTTATGAATGCGGAAAAAATTAATGAGCCATTGCTGCTGATCCATGGCGAAGTGGATAACAATTCGGGAACGTTTCCGATTCAGAGTAAGCGTATGTATGGCGCTGTAAGTGGATTAGGGGGCACCGTTAAATTGGTGATGTTACCGCATGAAAGTCATGGCTATTCGGCTAGGGAATCACTGCTACACATGTTATATGAGCAAACCGAATGGATGAATCAATATGTAAAAGAAGCCGAGCCAAGAGAGCTAGAACAGATTGAAACAGCTGTAGATTAATTTTAAAAAAGCCTTCTTCGGAAGGCTTTTTTGTTTGCTGATGGTTGAGGTAAACCAAATTTCAAGTCACTATTGACCTTGATTTAAAGGATTTAGGGATTTACTTGATTTATTTTGTTGTTGTGGATTCGTTTGTATTGCAAACTTTTTGAGCCAAAATTTATAAGTAACCCAATGGGTAGCTTGTAAGCTTCAAGATAATTCATAGCCTGTGCTAAATGTGCATCTTCAAGCTGAATCAATGCTTTTATTTCTAAAAGGATACTTCCCTCGATAAGAAAATCTGCTCTTCTTTTTCCAACATGCGTAGATTTGTAATATATATCCATTTCGAATTCCCGATGAAAGTTTAATCCCCTGTTTGTAAGTTCGATCGCCAAACATCGTTGATAAATAACTTCCTGAAACCCATTTCCAAGTGTTGAATGGACTTCCATTGCACACCCAATTATTCGATGCGTTAACTCTTTGTATAACATAATCTACCCCTGAAAATATCATTTATTATTGGGAAGAAAATGCAATAAAATCAAGCAAATCCCTAAATCCTTCAAATCATCGTCACTCAATAACAGACTTACAAATAAAGTCCGGGATTATCCCTTTACTCTGAATTTGCAGCTGTGCTTTATCCGCACGAGTGTTACCCGACAATACCAGCATGGTTTGAACGCCAAATTTATTACCGCCAAGTATGTCGGTGTCCAACGTATCCCCAACCATCAAGATGTCTTTTTTGTCGATGAAGCCAATGTCGTCGACCAACTGCTCATAAGCGTACATAAACATTTGGGAATCAGGTTTTCCAAAGTGGATAAACTTTCGGTTTAGCATGCTTTCAACCAGTTTTGCGATACCACCGGTTGCAACAGCTACATCGTTATGCGAAACAGGATAAAATTTATCTGAATTAGCAAGAATAACAGGCATGGTTTTTTTACGAAGAATATTTACTGTTTTATTGATATCTCGGTTCCAGTCAAAGCCTTCATCATCCAGAAAAACAAAACAGGAAATTTCGTCCAGATTCTCTATATCAATATCGCTTACAGCAATATGCTCTAACCCAGACTGAAGAATATATTCGGCTGAGTTTTCGGTGCCTAAATAGGCAATTTTACCTTCTGTAATTTTTTGCTCCAAAAATTGTTTCGCCATCATTCCCGAGGTAACAATCTCATGGAGTTCGATATTCTTTAATCCTAATCCAGCCAGACTTTCTTTCTGCTGTAGCTGACTCCGAGATGCATCATTGGTAAGCAAACGAAAAGTTTTGCCTTCGTTTTTAATCCAGTCTATCGTTTTACCTACTCCCTCAATTAACCCGTTATGATTTTTCACCACTCCGTAGGAGTCGAGCATAATGACACGAAAATCTTTCGCAATTTCAAAAAATGATGGATAATTCATGGTTATAAATTCAAAGCTTTGAGTAAAATTGAAGGGTTAAATTTTTTCTCGATAGAAGGCAAGTGCACCTCCAGGGTTTCTTTTTGTAAGCGAGTGGCAAATATTTCATGAAAGAAATAAGTGCCATATTTCACTACATAATTTAGCAGGAAGAAGCGATAGCATTCTTTCAGGAATAAAATTTCTCGTTCGCTAAGAGGATTTCGTTGATGATAGGCTTTTAGGTACATCAGAAAACGTTCTTGCATAAGTACATCTATGTTGTAACTGAAGATAGTTTGATCACCGGCTTCGGAAACTACGCGACTGAAAAAGTAGAAATCCATAATTCGGCTACTTACTCTAAACCAATCATAATCCCAGCGCGAAAAGAGCTGAAGGTCATCCGAAACAGAGAAATTACCGATATTCCAATCCACAAAAACAGGTATATCTTCTAGGGTATTTGCCTCTAACGCGCGATAATTTTGCTTAAACAACGCGCATTGTTCTTTAATAAAATCAAGGTGCATCCGATATTGAAAACGGCCTTCATCAGTTTCAAGAATTGCTTCCAATCCTTCTATATCAACCATCATAGTTTTTGACGAACCGGGGAGGCTGTTCTTAATTGTCAAACAGGCTTCGTGAAAGCGGGCAGTTTCCATCCCCAATCGAACAATCTGGTTTTCATCAAGCTTTCGAGGCAATTTATTCAGGATTTTAACCGGTCGGTAAAACACCACCCAGGCATCGATCAAATCGGTTTGATAACGATGTACAAATAGCTCATTGCCCTTAAAAAGTGAACGTGCGAGAAAGTTTTCAAAAGGTTCGGGCAAATTATTAGCCATTGCGTTTATAATGGCATGATCTTCCACGAAATGATCAAAGAGCCCAAAATATGATAACTTTGCAACCACCGAAAACCCATCTTTAAGCGTAATTCGATATACGTGATTGGTGGATACTTTAGCACTTATGTCTTCGATACGGGCAATAGGTCTTGAATTATCGTAAGCTTTCCAGGCATCACTTACAATGGCATTGAAATCGATGAATGTCATGATTCTGTTTTTAAAATGAATTTATTAAATGATTTCGAAATAACGCTTCATTTCCCAATTCGGCAGCGAGAGGTCTTGCTGACGAACTTCCCATTCACGAGTTCGAATAAAGTGATCCACAAAATCCTCCCCAAAAAGCTGGTTCGCAACATCTGAGTTTTTCATGGCTTCGGTTGCTTTTTCTAGAGAATTAGGGAGTTGAACCGAATCTTTAACCGCATATTGATTCCCATTCGTAGATGGAATAGTTAGTTCTATTTCGTTTTTGATGCCATATAATCCCGAAGCCAATGCCGCCGCCATACTTAAATATGGATTCACATCCGCTCCCGATACTCGGTGTTCCACTCGCATCGATTGCTCTTTATGGTTGATAACCCGCAGGGCGGTAGTTCTGTTTTCAATACCCCAACTAACCGAAGTTGGCGACCAAGAGCCGGCAACATATCGCTTATAACTGTTTGTTGTTGGCGCAAAAAGTGGGAGTATATTGGGCAGACAGTGTAATTGTCCGGCAACAAAGTGTTGCATCAGTTTACTTATGCGATCCGGTTGATTATCATCAAAAAAAAGATTGCTTCCATGTTCGTCCCACAAACTTTGATGAATATGACCACTACACCCCGGCAGTTCAGGATTCCACTTTGCCATAAAACTTGGCATGATTTCATGCGAAGCTGCAATTTCTTTTACCGCATTTTTAAATAGTGCTGCTCGATCTGAGGAGATCAAAATATCATCATAGGTTATGGCGGCTTCGTAAGCGCCATCGCCGGTTTCAGTGTGTAGGCCTTCAAGAGGAATCCCGAAATCATAAAGTTGATTAAATAATTGGTCTACATATTCAAGTTGTTGGGACAACCGAATAGCAGAATACCCAAACATACCCGGAGTAAGCGGTGTTGGATTTTGATAGTCTTTTTCATGTAAAGTTTGAGGTGTTTCAGCAAAGTTAAACCACTCGAATTCTGCAGAAAATTTCGGCAAAAATCCCATTTCAATGGCTTCGTTTCGTATTCGCTTTAGCAACGACCGTGGACAAACCTGATTTATCTGCGGCGATGATTCAAAATCTGCAAGAAAAAAAGGCGTATGATGCTGCCAGGGAATGGTTCTGAATGTTCCCGGATCTATAGTAGCAAAAGCATCAGGATATCCGGTATGCCACCCACTTACTTTTGTGTTATCGTAACATTGATCGTTTACATCCCAGCCAAAAATCACATTACAAAAACCAACATCAGAATCTAATGCACTAAGGAATTTTTCTTTACTGATGAGCTTTCCTCGTAACACCCCATCTATATCAAAAACACCAAATTTTATGTACCGTACTTCAAGCTCTTGTAGCCGTTGAATCGTTTCTGCTTTCGTCATTGATAACTTTTTAGCCGAATATAGAAAAGAGTAGAGCGAAGTGTAGATATAAATTAGTTGCCGACATCATGAATGTACCTCCAACCTAATTCTTCAGCATCTTCTAGGTCAGATTTGTTGATACAAGCGCGGTAGGTAATTCCTGTAGGACAATGGCAAGCTCTGCAAACTACCAGATTGTGTTCATCGCTGTCAAAAACTTCTATATTATTGTCTTCAAGTTGACTAATAGCTTCATCCAGCGAGGCATAATCAGGAGGAATACACTGTCGTTCACCGGAAGCTACCTCAACCCATAGGCGTTCGGGCTCCTCGAATAAGCCATCGAACATGGTACAGCTAAAAAGTAAAATGGAAAGGAACAATAGTGTTTTAGAAGACTTCATACCCGAATATGTTATTTAAAAGTTCACATTCAGAACGCTTTAAAGGTTACCAAATTATTACTGATGATCAAGTTGTGGCAAATAGCACGAAAAATGCTCTTATTACAGAAGTGCCTAAAAACTGAGTAGTTTATGTTCGAAAACGACCTCTCACACGAGAAAGTAAAGCAAATTCATCAGCCCCGAGAAAAGCGTAAAACCTTCCATCCCAATAAGAGAGCGAAGGGCTTATCTACCGGTTTGTCAGAATATATTCCGAGCGACTCTATGCCATGGAATAAAAAACGTGTATTTCATGTGATGCGCCGACTTGGATTCGGCGTTCATTACTCACAAATAGAAAGCCTTTTAGCTCAAAATCCGACTACCCTGATAGACACGCTTATCGACGAGGCGATTAACGCTCCCATGCCCGAACCACCAGGCTGGATTGATACCCGACCGCCTTGGAATCAGGGTGATGAAGCTATTTTGCAGTACTTCAACGATAACTATCACCGGTATATCGAATATCAAACTGAATGGACTGAATTGATGAAAGAACACCCATTTCGGGAGAAAATGGTGTTGTTTTGGCATAATCACTTTGTTACAGAAATCGGAAAATACGAGCATGCACCCATGGCTTATCGTTATGTAAAGGCGCTACGCACAAATGCTTTGGGTAATTTTAAATCCTTTGTACATGATATTGGGCTGGAAGATGCCATGCTTTTTTATCTGGATGGGGTTGAAAACAGAGTGGGGAATCCCAACGAAAATTATGCGCGTGAACTCATGGAGCTCTTTACCATGGGTATTGGAAATTATACCGAAAATGATATTCGTGAAATGGCGCGTGCTCTCACGGGATATTGGTTCAACTGGAATACGATACGATCAATATTTAATTCAAATTTACACGACGGAGGAACCAAAGAGTTTCTAGGGAGGCGAGGAAGATTCGATTACAGTGGTACTATCGACATCATTTTTGAAGAACGTACCCAAGAGATTGCTCGATTTATCTGCACAAAAATCTATAAATATTTTGTGTACGAAACACCAAATGAAACCATTGTGAATGAGTTGGCTCAGTTGTTCATTCAAGAATCGTTTGAACTGGAACCGGTACTTCGCAAACTGCTGAAAAGCGAACATTTCTTCGATACTGATTTTCTGGGCTCCATGATAAAAAGTCCGGTCGATTACATGTTAGGCATGCAAATTGAAACCGGCGAAGATGTTGCCGGAGATTTACGTGGCTGGCAACCCTATCAGTTATTTGAGTTGGGTCAGTTTTTACTAAATCCGGTAAATGTAGCCGGCTGGCCGGGTTATCGAAGTTGGATTTCTACCACAACCTTGCCTAAACGATGGAGTTTTACTTTGGCCAATTTGTATCACAACGATGACGAATATGGCATAGATCCCATTGCAATTGCAAAAGGT
Organism: Balneolaceae bacterium; assembly: GCA_965228545.1. Taxonomy (GTDB): domain Bacteria; phylum Bacteroidota; class Rhodothermia; order Balneolales; family Balneolaceae; genus HXMU1420-13. The sequence goes on along the minus strand of OZ245822.1, from coordinate 1,791,703 downwards.
ATGAGTGATCCGAATGATCCGTACCAACTTGCTTACGATCTGGCAGAATACATGATTGCCGTAGACATCCCCGAAACAGAGCGAAACCAACTTCCCGAAATATTATTAGCCGGCATCCCTGATTATGAGTGGGACATCAACAATAGCGGAGCTTATTGGCGGGTTTTTAGGTTGATGGCTCACCTTCGCCAACTTCCTGAATATCAGTTAATGTAGAGGAGAGCTATTATGAAAAAAATTAAGGGAAGCAGCTTAGCCGACGGGCATCATCATCATGAGCATCATGATTTATGTAGTCGAAGAGATTTTATTCGCCGATTGGGATTATTTACAGCAGGAAGTGCCTTTGTATTAGGCAATACTCCGGTACAAGCGCTGCAAAGTTCCTCTTTGTTTCGAAAACTTGCAGGATTGGAATCCAATCGGGTTTTGGTGCTCATCCAATTAAATGGTGGAAATGATGGATTAAACACCGTAGTTCCTGTCGAGAACGCTCTGTACTACAATTACCGATGGGATATTTCGGTAGCAAAAAATGAGGCAATAAGTTTATCAGATACGATGGGCTTAAATCCTGCCATGCAGTCGTTGATGCCACTGTGGGAGGAAGGTAAAATGGGCGTAATTCAAAGTGTGGGTTACCCAAATGGTGATCTGTCACATTTTCGATCCACCGATATTTGGCTAAGTGCGAGCGACCATGACGAATACCTGCAAACAGGTTGGCTTGGGAGACATTTGGCGAATCAAAATCCTGATTTTGTTGAAAACCCACCTAATAATCCACTTGCGGTACAAATTGGCGGGGCATCATCACTGCTTTTTAAAGGCGATGCGTTGGATATGGGAATGACACTAAACGATGTTGGAATCCTAGAGTATTTGGTTGAGAATGGAGTGATTTATTCGATGGATGGCTTGCCCGAGACCGTGTATGGCGACGAAATGCGATTCATGCGAACACAAGCCAATAATTCATTTCGATATGCGGAGTCGATCAAAAACGCCTACGACGAAAGTTCGAACCGAATAGAATTTGATTCTGAAAATTTGGGGAGAAGTCTTTCTATCGTTTCCAGATTGATAAAAGGAAATCTTGGCACTAAAATATTTTTAGTTTCCTTAGATGGATTTGATACCCATGCCAATCAATTGGGCGATCATACCGCATTACTGACCGAGTTGAGTACAGCCGTGAGCGATTTTTATAATGATCTCTCAGCAGATAGTCGATCTGAAGAAGTGCTTATCGCAACGTTTTCGGAATTCGGCCGACGTGTATTCAGTAATGGAGCTGCGGGGACTGATCATGGTACGGCGGCACCGCTTTTTGTGTTTGGTGATACTGTTCAGGGCGGCTTAATCGGCGAGGACCCTAAATTAGATGCCGATGATCTAGATGAATTTGATAACATGCAGCATGAGTATGATTTCCGTCAGGTTTACCTCACTCTGCTTTGCGATTGGTTTGGAATAAGTAAAGAGGATGCGCAGGCGGCATTAGGAAGTGATCACGAAAAGGTGCCGTTTTTGGATGTCCCGAATACCGTGAATAATGAATCTTCTACCGGTCCAATAAGCTTTAAGCTGCATCAAAATTATCCGAATCCATTTAACCCCGTAACAACGATCTCATTTACTTTACAACAACCGGCTACGGTTCGCCTACAAGTGTTTGATGTGCAGGGAAGAATCATTCAAACGATGATCGATCGGCGGATCAGCGCTGGAAATCACAGTTTGCGATTTGATGCCTCTGCATTATCGAGTGGAACGTATATTTACCGACTTCAGGCCGGAAATCAGATCGAGACTAAAAGCATGACCTTAATCAAATAGAACCAAGAATGGTTTCGATTTTCGTTTCGGTAAGCAGCGTTTTATGAACCGGACATTTCTTCGAAATATCGATGAGTTTTTCTATCTGTTCGTCAGTTAAATCGCCTTCCAGAATGATTTCTTTTTCAATCAGATCAATTTTAGAAGCCGGTTTATCCGGATTTTCGCAATCTTCAACATGATTTTTATGATGGCGAAGTTCTACATACGCATCGCCGAGTGCCCAACCTTTCCGGTTAGCGTACATTTTCATGGTCATTACAGTACAAGATCCCAAAGCCATTAATAAAAGATCGTAGGGATCCGGTCCTGTATCTTCGCCTCCATCTACGGTTGTTGGTTCATCGGCAATCAACTGGTGATCTCCCGCAGTTAAGTGTGTTTTAAATGGTTCATTTTCAGGTAAATGAACGTGGACTATCTTTTTTGCGGATTCTTCGCTCATAGTAATTTGGGTTGGTGTATTGTAATGTAAGTGTTTGTTGTGGAGATCAAAAAAGTGGGTTTATGTAACCATATCGTAACAATGAGTGCATAGTAGGTTAACATTGTAGAGAGATATTTACGACTAAATCATCTTGCAGATTATGAAAAGACCCATCGATACGGTAGTTATCTCTGATGTACATTTAGGTACTGTGGGCTGCCATGCCGTTGAATTGATTCAATACTTGAATTCGATTGATCCCAAGCGCGTTATCCTAAATGGCGATTTCGTGGATATGTGGCAATTTAAAAAGTATTATTGGCCGGATTCCCACATGCACGTGATCCGAACATTGATCAATATGATGACCAATGGAGTAGATATTTACTACCTCACCGGTAATCATGACGAGACGCTACGAAAAGTATCAAGTTTGCAATTAGGTCCTCTTTTTATTCGCGATAAATTAGTACTAGAATTGAATGGCGAAAAAGTATGGTTTTTTCATGGCGATATTTTTGACATCACCATGAAGTATTCGAAATGGTTAGCTAAGCTTGGTGGAAAAGGCTATGAACTTTTGATTTTGCTAAACCGCTGGGTAAATAAACTATCGGTAAAGTTTGGTTACGGTAAGATTTCGCTTTCTAAAAAGATCAAAGACAGCGTTAAAACGGCCGTTAATTTTATCGACGACTTTGAAGTAACGGCTATGGAATTGGCCATCGATGAAGGGTACGATTATGTAGTGTGTGGGCATATTCATCAACCGAAAATTCGCGGCTACGAAAATGGAGAGGGGAGCGTGATTTACATGAATTCCGGCGATTGGGTGGAGAATCTTACTGCTTTGGAATACGATGGATTTGAATGGAATTTGTATAAATATGAAAACGATGCCGCTCTTAAAGATAATCCAAAAATTACTCAGTTGATGCAGTCGCCCCCTTCTAATGCAAAAATGGTAATCGGATGAGAATTCTGTATGGAGTTCAAGGTACCGGACACGGACACATTACCCGTGCGCGCGTAGTGTTACCGGTACTTAGAGAGTTTGCCGAAGTGGATGTATTAATAAGCGGCTACAATTTTCACATGGATTTAGATGGCGAAATCCGATACAAAGTTCGTGGTATCAGCTTGACGTACGATAGCAATGGTAGTGTGGATTTTTTAGAAACGGCATTGCAGTTAAAACCACTTACTTTTTTGCGCGATTTAAATGCGCTGCCTACCAACGATTACGACTTTGTTGTAAACGATTTTGAGCCGGTTACAGCATGGGCTGCTCAACAAGCTGGTATTCCTTGCGTTGCGATCAGTCATCAGGCTGCCTTTGCTTCCCCCAATGTGCCAAGGCCATTACGAAAATCACTGGTGGCGGAAGGCGTGCTCAAACATTTTGCTCCATTCACTGAGGCACTCGGATCGCATTACAAACGATACGACGAATTTATTGAACCACCGATTATCCGGCAAAAAATCAAGGATTTGCGTCCTACAGGTGGTGATCATATAACGGTATATCTTCCGGCATTTGATCATCAGTTTTTGAGTAATATTTTTCGGCAAAATCCAGAGATCAAATGGCACATCTTTGCGCCGGGATGCGAACGTGCATATAAAAAAAATAACGTGTGGGTACGACCTGTTGGCAAAGATTCATTTTTAAGAAGCATAGAAGACTGTCATGGAGTAGTATCCTCAACAGGATTTGAAACTACTTCCGAAACCATGTTTTTAGGAAAAAAGCTGCTTACAATTCCGATCAAAAATCAATACGAGCAGTTGTGTAACGCAGCTGCCTTGGAGCCGATGGGGGCGTGTATTGCCCACTCTATCGATAAAGATTTTAAGCGAACAGTTTCAGATTGGCTAAAGAATGGGAAACCACTTTCGGTGGATGAGATAACTGATGAAAATGAATTAGTTTCGAAGATTATCAACAAAGGATTACAACGAGAAGCCGAAATTGCAGCTTAATCGGCTAAGTATTTTTCACGAATTACATTCATATGATGCCGTTCATGTCCTGCTATGATAAAGGCTAATGCTCGAACCGTAAAATCAAATCCACTGGCATTTCCTTTTTGATTGATCATGGCTTTGGTCATGGTACTTAATAAGTGAATCGTTGACACGCGAACAGCCAGATACTCATTGGATAGATTTGCCAAAGTTCTTGAGTTGTAGTTGTTATTGGCCATGTACTCATCCTGATCCATGCCGGGTAAAGGTTGTTTTTCACCTCGGCTGATGGCCATAATGCGAAAACTGAACATTCGCTCCGTTTCAATCATGTGCCCGATTACTTCTTTGATGGTCCACTTTTCGGGAGCATACGCATAGAAAGCTTTATCGCCGGGAATGGTATTAATTAGGGTATATAGCTCATGCATTTGAGAATTCAGAATGTTGATGATATTCCCTTTTTCTACTAACTCAACATATCCGGTATAAAAATTCACATATTCTGATGAGGCAGGATATTCATTGTCCCAATTATCCATGGTATTAAACTTTATCTGCGATTGCTAACAATTATTAAGATAGAATTCGGTGTTAAGTATCAAAACTTAAATTTTGGGCAAAACTCCTTTAAAGGCAATCCATCGCGCGAACTTCCTTCCTCTCCATCAGCTCTAAACAATTCCATTTCGTAACTGATGTAATTGGGATTGTTATATCGCGTTTGGAAATACACTTTCTTCCCACCAATGGTTCTAGAACATCGATTAATTTCAAGCACAGGATCATGTTCGTTCATTCTTAGATGTTTGGCAATCTCTTTAGTGGCTAATGAAGCGGTAATAGAATAACGCCCCGCTTTTATAGGAATGTCATACTCATCTTCAAGAATCTCATATATAGTACGCTGCTCTAAATCCTGATCTAATAAAAGATGCCCATAGCTTACCGGAAGCCAGGTTTTGTCGAAAGCAACGGGAACATTGTTAGCAAAACGGATTCGATCTAAGCGCATTAAGGCTTTTTCAGGAGGAATTTCTAAAATGGAATTCACTTTATCATCGCCGGCAACTTTTCCATGCCATAGTAATTTGGATGAACTACTCAGCCCGGCCCGGCGCATATCTTCGTTGAAATCGGTGAGTTGTACTAGATTTGGCGAAGCCGGTTCTTCGCGAACAAAAGCACCTAGGCCTTGTTTTTTGTAGATGAGGCCGTCGTTTTCGAGCGCCTTTAATGCCTGTCGAACGGTTATCCGGCTCACTTTAAAATAATCGCATAATCTTTTTTCTGATGGTAACTTATCGCCGGGAGCAAATTCTCCTTCAGAAATTTCGGTTCGTAAGTGGTCAGCAATTTGCTGATGACGTGGAATGCTGGAATCAATCAAAATGGTTTGGTATTCTTCTTGTTATAACATGTTGTAACAAGATAGCACATCTTCTTATCCTTGAGCAACAAAAAAATCAAACATCACACAAACAATGTTAGACTATTTATCACAACCTATGCCTTGGTACGTAGCGGGGCCGTTAATCGGGCTTACCCTGCCACTGCTTTTGATTGTAGGAAATAAAACATTTGGTATCTCATCGAGTTTTCAGCACATGTGTGCTGCGGTGTTACCTAAAAAATTTCCATATTTCGATTACGATTGGAAATCAAAAGGAAAGTGGCACTTACAGCTTTCCCTTGGAATTATTCTGGGTGGCGTATTGGCATCGTTTTTTACGCCCGAAGGTTACACCATCCAAATCGCCGACAGTACTGTTTCTCACTTACGAGATTTAGGCATCACGAATTTCAGTGGGTTTGTTCCAGTTGAGCTTTTCAATTGGGAAGTACTAGGATCTACACAAGGAATTGTAATGCTGGTGCTGGGCGGACTTTTAATTGGATTTGGAACTCGATACGCATCCGGTTGTACTTCCGGCCATGCCATTACAGGATTGGCCACACTTCAAAAAGCCTCACTGATAGCAGTAGTTGGGTTTTTCGTAGGAGGTATCATCAGTACCTATTTCATTTTACCACTAATCTTAAACTAAGAGAGACATGAGATTTATAGCAGCAGGAATCGTTTTTGGATTCATTCTGATCAAGTCGGAAGTAGTATCGTGGTTTCGTATTCAAGAAATGTTTTTGTTTGATGCGTTTCACATGTATGGCGTAATTGGCTCAGCCATTTTGGTTGGTTTAATTGGTACGCAGCTCATCAAGAGATGGAATATCAAAGATTTTAGTGGTAATGAAATTTCTATCAAGCCTAAGGATAATAGCCTAACAACCCGCTATATTATTGGTGGAACGATATTCGGGCTTGGTTGGGCAATTGTTGGTGCCTGCCCGGGGCCGTTATATGCCTTAATCGGGACAGGTTATTTGATTTTTATTGTGCCTTTGTTGGCGGCCATTGCCGGGGCAGGGGTTTATGGAGTTCTGCAAAGCAAGCTCCCTCATTAACGTTAAATTTAGAAGGATAAGAAGATGTTTTTTGAACAAATATTTGAAGAGAAATTAGCACAATATGCATATGTAATTGGTTGCCAACGCAATGGGCAAGCCATCGTGGTGGATCCGATGAGAGATATCGAGCGCTACGAAAAGTTAGCCGATAAACATGGGCTCAAAATTGTAGCTGTTGCCGAAACACACATCCATGCAGATTATCTGTCGGGTGTAAGAGAGTTCGCTGAAAAAGGTGCCAAAGTGTACGTTTCTGACGAAGGCGATGCTGATTGGAAATATGAATACATCATTGGAAGCGAATACGATTATCAACTGTTAAAAGACGGTGATGAATTCAACATCGGTAATATAAAATTCACTACGGTTCACAGTCCGGGGCATACCCCAGAGCACGTTAGCTATTTGGTTACTGATGGAGCTGCTACCGATAAACCTATGGGTATCCTTTCAGGAGATTTCGTTTTTGTTGGTGATGTGGGTAGACCTGATTTGCTGGAAACAGCAGCTGGGCAAGTTGGTGCAATGGAAGGTTCGGCAAAAGTGATGTACAAAAGCTTGGAAAAGTTTAAATCGCTTCCCGAATACCTACAACTGTGGCCCGGACATGGTGCCGGTTCAGCCTGTGGGAAAGCACTTGGAGCTGTGCCAAAATCAACCGTTGGATATGAGCAGAAGTTTAATCAATCAATTGCATCTGCTATAAATGAAAAGAGTTTCGTCGATTTCATTCTCGACGGACAACCGGAACCCCCATTGTATTTTGCACGGATGAAGCGCGACAATAAATTAGGCCCCAAAGTGCTGGGTAAGTTACCAAAACCTAATTATATGGCTATTTCAGAAATTGTTGCAGCTACAAAGAATGGTGATGGGGTTGTTATTGATACCCGTAATCGCACCGAATTTATGTCGGGGCATATCAAAGGTTCCATCCTAGCAATGATGAACAAGACCTTTAATACTATTGCAGGATCGTATGTGAACGAAGATCAGGATATCTACCTCATTATCGACGAGTCGAAAGTGGAAGAAGCTGTTGTTGATCTGATCAGGATAGGATTAGATAACATCAAAGGGTTTGCCACTCCGGCCGATTTGATGGATAGCGATACTGAGCTGGTATCAACCGAAACGGTTAATTTTAATCAGGTTGATGAGTTACTTCAAAAAGGTGGCTATACCTTATTGGATGTACGTAAAAAATCAGAATTTGACGATGGTCATGGCGAAGGAGCGCTAAATATTGCACATACTCGATTGCTTGATCGAATGGAAGAAGTTCCATCCAATCAACCTGTAATTGTGCATTGTAAATCAGGTGCTAGGGCATCTGCGGCTAGTTCACTTCTGGAAAGAAAAGGCCACACTGTATATTACGTAGATGATTTAGTGGAGCCTTGGTTAGAGCGTACTAACCGTTTGGTACAGGCTTAATATGTTTTGGGCCCTATTGGGTGCTTTATTAATTGGAATTTCACTGGGGCTTCTCGGCTCTGGTGGTTCCATTTTGACGGTGCCTGTACTTGTTTATTTAGTAGGAGAACCGGAAAAGGTTGCGATTGCCGAGTCGCTCGGAATCGTAGCCGCTATTAGCATGGTTGGCATGATTCCTTATGCTGTTCGTAAAGAAGTTGACTGGAAGAGTGTGATCTTTTTTGGAATACCTGGAATGGCAGGGACCTACGGTGGTGCAGCTTTATCTAGTTATTTGAGTGGAACTACTCAGTTATTGATCTTTGCCGTAGTGATGATACTAGCAGCCGGTATGATGATAAAAAATGGAGACAATGCGGATCCGGAAAAGAAGCTCAATGTTTCGAAATATCTTTTGATTATTGAAGGACTCGTTGTAGGTATTATAACCGGATTGGTTGGCGTTGGTGGTGGGTTTTTGATTATTCCTGCATTAGTGTTAGTTGCCGGACTTGATATGCGCGTGGCAGTTGGAACAAGCCTGTTCATAATTGCAGCTAAAAGCACACTGGGATTTTATAAATACCTGGATGTTCTTCGGGCAGAAAGCCTGGATGTAAACTGGGAGTTGCTTGGAATATTCACTGTAGTCGGGATCATCGGCAGTTTTGTTGGAGGAAGAGTTGGCCGCTATGTACCTCAGAAAACACTAAAAAAAGGCTTTGGTTATTTTCTAGTGGTAATGGGAATCTATATTCTTGGATCTAATATTTTTTAGGCGTGAGGCGTGAGGCGTGAGGCGTGAGGCGTGAGGCGTGAGGCGTGAGGCGTGAGCTCGTGGTGTGAAAAGTGTGATTTTATTTTCCAGCAACCAGCAACCAGCAACCAGCAACCAGAAACCAGATTTTAATTACCTCGTCGACCTAGCCAAAATAATACGCTACCGATCAGTATAAAAAGGATTGTCATCCAAATATTGGTGAAACTAACTTGAAACATCAGCCAGATACAGGCAACGATTCCAAGAATTGGGACGAGAAAGCCGCCTTTTAAAACAAAACTTTTCTCAGATTTAAACTTCGAACGCAGTTTGGGAATCGCCGCACAAGTTATGATGTATAGAAATAATCTGGAAAGGACTGTCATAGCAGCAAGTACGGTAAACGAACTAAAAGCAGCGCCAAGGAACGTTATCAAACCAAAAAAGACAACAGAATTTGCCGGGGTTAACAATTTTGGATGAACCTTACCAAACCATCCCGGTAACGATTTATCGAGCGCTAATGCATAGGTAAGTCGCGGCGAGGAAAACATATTACTCATCAGATTTGCAGTAACTGAGGTCACAATTCCTACCATCAGTATAACTGCGCCAATGTCTCCGAATAGGGCTGAAGATGCATCCAATAATGGTGATTCTGAAGAAGCTATATTCGGAACCGCCGCTTCGGCTACTAATTGAATGAACATATAGAGTATTACAATAGAACATAAACCAAGGATGAGTGCCTTTGGCATGTCCTTTTCCGGATTTTTAGTCTCACCGGCAGGCACTACACCACCTTCAAAGCCAACAAAAGCATAAATCAGTAATAACGTGGCCGCTCCTATTTCGGTAAAGAGTGGAGTAGATTGTTCAAAAGAGGGAAGCACTTCTGATCCCAGCATCACCAACCCTCCGAAAACCAGCAAGATGAGCACCGAAAATTTGATTACGGTAAAGATGGCTAAAGAGCGAATGGATTCAACGGATCCGAGGACATTTACGAAGGTCAATCCACCGCAAATCAGGGCAAGAGCAATTAATCGCCCAACGCCTTCCCCAGCTGGTGCAAAAAAGAAGCCGATACTTTCTACTAAAAGCACAGAATTGGCAGAAAAGGAAATAAGTCGCGCCATGTAATACAACCAACCGGCCTGAAATCCGATAAATGGACCAAAAGCTTCTGTTCCGTAACGAACCGGTCCGCCAGTGCCCCGGAAATATGAACCTGCTTCAGCAAAACTAAGAATTACAGGAAGCATAAGTGTGGCGCAAATAACATAAATCCAGACGCTATAATCTCCTGCTAATGCTGAGGCACCGCTTGGAAGACCAAAAATTCCGGCGCCAATTAGTCCGTTAACTACAAGTAACCAAATGCCCCAAACGCCGAGCTGTCGTGGAAGTTTTTCGTTTTCGAGAGTAGAAGATTGATTTTGCATAGGCGGAATGTAGAGGATTTTAGCGAACCGATGAAGTTTGAGTAGCAAGTAGCGAATTACGATTCATGGCTGTGAACGACCTCCGAATAACGAGTAACGAATTACGATTTGAAGATTGAGACTAATACATGCAAAATCCGTGTTTTAGTTCTTTCGTGGCAGAATTAACTCTTCATTACATGGCAATGATTAAGAGTGTAGTGCAATCACAAAGTTTTACCGAGCGAAGGATCAGAGTTCATTATTTTGTGCGACAACAATATTAGGACATTTATGAAAGCTATTAAAACGATAAGCGCTTTTTTATTACTGTTATTTATTTCACTGTCTACTCAATCGGTGATGGCTTTTCAATTTGTAGATGATTCCGATTCGAAAGTGATTCAGTCTGTTCGGATGAGTGCGCAGGAACAATCCGATTTTAAATTTGATGGAAAGCTAGATGAGTTGTTCTGGAACAGTATTCCTGCTGCAACAGGATTCACCCAACAAGCTCCTGTAGAAGGTGCGGCTGCAACTGAAAAAACAGAGGTGAGAATCACCTTCGACGATAAAAACCTTTACATCGGGGTTATATTATTTGATAGCGAACCCGATCAAATTAAAGCTTTTCAAAAACGACGGGATCAGCGAATTACTGCAGATGAGCGCTTTGTGTGGATTTTTGACACCTTCAACGATCAGAGGAATGCGTATTTCATGGAAATCAACCCAAACGGAATGCGCACGGATGGCTTGGTGAGTACTGGTCAGGGTGGCGGAATCAATCTGAGTTGGGACGGCATTTGGGATGCCCGAACATACATCGGCGAATTTGGATGGTCTGCCGAAATCAAAATCCCGTTTAGTTCGCTTAATTTTGATGAAAATAGCCAACAATGGGGCGTAAACTTCATGCGTGTAATCCGTCGGAAAAACGAAACAGTTTTATGGACCGGACATAGACGAAATCAAGGGATTTCACGACCACAAAACGCAGGTGTGCTTAGCGGACTCACCGGCGTTTCTCAAGGGTTAGGCTTAGAAGTAGTTCCTTTTGGGATTTTACCCGTTTCTAAAGATGCAACGATAAACCAATCTGAAGTAGAAATTAATCCTGATGCAGGGCTAGATATCAACTACAGTATCACGCCAAGTTTAAAGGCATCCCTAACGTTTAACACCGATTTTGCAGAAGCCGAAGTTGATCAACGACAGGTAAACTTAACTCGCTTTGCCATTGCATTTCCTGAGCGCAGAGATTTCTTTTTGGAGGGAGCTAATATCTACTCGTTCGCACCAAGCAGTGGAATAAACCCATATTTCAGTCGAAGAATTGGCTTAGATCAAGGGAATCCCATTCCAATTACTTTTGGCGCTAGGTTACTGGGGAATGTGGGCTCGAATAATCTGGCCTTAATGCATGTACAAACAGGAGAAAGTGGTGCCACGCCCGTGGAGAATTTTACCGTTGCCCGTGCGAAGAGAAATATTGGCCAAGAAAGTACAATCGGTGTTATTTACACACGGCGATCAACGGATGAACTTCAAGGTACAGATATTCAGGATCGACATACATTTGGAACAGATTTAGAGCTTGCCACATCCACTTTTCTTGGCGATAAAAACCTACAATTTCAGGCCTTTTATGTGTTTCACAATCCTTCAACTGTAAGCGATGATTCAACCTCCATTTCCGATCGATCCTCACGTGGAATCCGATTAAATTTCCCAAACCGACCGTGGTTTGGTCATGTTTCGTACCGCGAATTTGGAGATGCTTTTGATCCGGCGGTTGGTTTTGCGCGTAGAGTTGGTTTTCGCCGACTTCAACCTTCGATTGGTTTTGCTCCTCAATTTGCAAATAGTAAAGTTATTGATCAGGTTGAGTGGGGTATTCGCTTCGAACATCTTATGGATCTGGATTTCACATTATTAACTCAGGAATTAATTTTCACATTGGGCGAAGTGCAGTTTTCATCAGGCGAAGAAATCGCGCTAGATGTGGGTAGAAACTATGAGTTGCTCGATCGCCCTTTCGATATCAAACGGGATGGAAGCATAATTATCCCAGCCGGCGATTATACAAATTGGGTAGCAGAATTGGGTGCCGAAACAGCAGAGTTTCGAAAAGTTTCAGCCGGTTTTGAAGTTGAGTACGGAGGTTTTTGGTCGGGTACTTATACAGAAATTGAAGGAGGCATTCGATTACGTCCCATTCCGGGAGTTGAGCTTACTCCCAGCTTCGAACGAAGTATGATAAGGCTACCGGAGGGCGATTTTAATGCGAATCTTTTTCTTTTTGAAGGAATTTGGGATTTAACCACCGAATTGTTCCTTACCACCAATGTTCAATATGATAATCTAAGTAATGAAGTGGGAATGAATAATCGGTTACGATGGATAATCACTCCGGGCTCGGACTTATTCTTTGTGTATAATCACAATTGGGAAGAAAATCCTCTGGGCCGATATGAAACCATTAATCAAGCCGGGATTATGAAAGTGAGTTATACGTATCGGTTTTAGCGGTATCAATATTCAATAGACAACATTTAATATTCAGTATCCACTCATAACTCTTCCACAGGATGCCTATAGCACTTGTTGAATATAGAGTGTTCATTAAATCTCTACTAAAGTAAGTGGGATGACTTTATTAAACAGTTGAAAATCATTATCAGTAGTAAAAATTTGCCAACCATTATGTACGGCTATAGCACAAATTAAGAAGTCAGTATTAGAACCTTGAATTCCACTTTTTCTGCACAAATTGTAGAATTGAGCTGCAAGTTCGAAATCGCTTGTTTTGATGATATAATCAGGGAAAGCCTGCAAAGTTGCTTTCAATTTTTCAAATTGTAAGGGTTGCTGAATACCTGATAATAATTCTTGTCTGATAGGTCCTATCATCTGAACGAGATGATTCGAAATAAAGAATTCGAGTTTCTCCCTAATTTCAGAGTTTTTTGAGGAATCTCTTCTTAATGCAAGCGACCAAACGCTAGTATCAACAATAGTTTTCAAGAATTCTTCCGTTGAACTTTGTAATCATAATCATCTTCATAAACGACGGAATTAAAAAGTTCGATCACTTCCAGTTGTTTTCTGCGTTGGATGTATTCCTCCAATGCCTCGGTGACTACGGCTTTCTTAGTTTTGTGATTTCCGATCCTTTTAGCTTCGTTAATTAGCTTATCATCGATGGCTAGATTTGTAGGCATGACTTTTTATTTAAAATTACACATTACTGTGTGTAGAAAAAAGTGTAAAGTTAAGAAGACGCTTTCGATAGAATCTGGTTATAAACAGATGATCCTTGATTATTCGTTGTTGGTTATTGAATATTGATCAAACCTGATCAAATCGAAAACAATCAATAGTATGATCATTCACCAATCCACAGGCTTGCATGTGAGCGTACATGATAGTGCTGCCTACAAATTTGAATCCACGCTTTTTTAGATCTTTGCTTAGGGTATCGGATTCGGGGGAAGTAGCCGGAACTTCACTCATCGATTGCCAATGATTTACGATCGGCTTTCCACCCACAAATTCCCAGATATAAGCATCAAAGGATCCGAATTCTTGCTGTATCTCCAGAAACTTTTGGGCATTGGTTACTGCACCTCGCACTTTCAATTTATTTCGGATGATCCCCTCAAATTGCAACAATTCTTGAATTTTGGCTTCATCAAACCGAGCAACTTTTGTAGGATCAAAATCAGCAAAAGCTCTCCGGTATCCATCACGGCGTTTAAGAATTGTTGCCCAGCTTAACCCGGCCTGGGCTCCTTCTAATATCAAAAACTCGAAATGTTTTCTATCGTCATGAACCGGAACACCCCATTCTTCATCGTGATATTGAATGTATTGCTCAAAAGTACCTTCGGCCCATTCGCATCGAGTTAATGTATCATCCATAATTTTCAATTTTGGTTAGCACAACAAGAAGGTACATCCTTAATTGATAATTGATAATTGATAATTGATAATTGATAATTGATAATTGATAATTGATATCCTAATAATCCCCAAACTTTTTGTTTACATTAGATGATCACACTCACACTACAACACATCGAAGAATAGAGAATAATATGCATTGGGTAGAGACTGTACGCCGATTGGCTGAAGCCAGCGAAATAAATGAACATCTGGCAAAAAACATAACCACACTTACACAACTGCTTGAAGTTGTTTGTCGCGAACGTTTAGGAGAGGATTTTATCAAAATACTTGGGGAGCTACCTCAAAAGGCAATTGATGCTCTGGATAATGGCGATGAAGTTGCTTTGGAAGAATTGAGAGGTTTTGTAAAGACTGCATCCGCAAAAGAATTAAAGGAGTTTCTACGGATTTATACCACATTCTTCCATTTGGTGAATTCACTGGAGCAACACGAAATCAGCCGAATTAACAGAAGCAGGGAACACGCCGAAACGGCTGAAAATCCAAGAAATGAGAGTATACTGCAGGCAGTTTATCAAATGAAAGAATCGGGTTTATCGCTTGATGAAGCGCTAAATGTGTTTCGGCAGATGGATATTCAACCCACTATTACCGCTCACCCGACGGAAGCGCGCCGCCGTAGTGTGCTAACTAAGCAGCATGAGATTAGTCGATTAATAGCAAAACTTGGAGATCAACATCTTACTGTTGAAGAAACCAAAATCACGAAAAGCGAAATCGTGAATCAGATGTTATTGCTGATAATGACCGATGAAGTACGCGCCGAACGGATGTCGGTGGAAGATGAAGTGGAAAACGGAATGTATTTCTTTACTCATACCATTTGGGATGTAGTTCCAACGCTCTACAAAGATATTCGCCTTGCTCTGGAAACATATTATGGCGATTCAGGCGAGCTTCCCATCATTCTAAAATATCGATCGTGGATTGGGAGTGATCGTGATGGTAATCCGAATGTGACCTCGTCCGTTACCTGGCGAACATTGATGGAGCAGCGCAAAACGGTATTTGCCATGTACCTGAAAAAACTCGATCACTTACGGCGCTACCTCAGTATTTCGTACAAAGAAACCGATATTTCGGATGAACTGCGTGAATCGTTACGTTACGAAGAGAAGGTAAATCCACTCAGCGATTTGTATGAAAGACGATATCAGCGGGAGCCCTATCGCCGAAAACTTACGCATATGATGCAATACATCCGCGAACAGCAGGCAGCGTTGGGATTGGATAAAGATGAAGTGATGAAAATCGGGCAAAAGTACACGGCGCAAGATTTTGTAAACGATCTGGAGCTTATCAAAAAAAGCCTGATCGAAAACGGATTAGAAGGACTGAGTGAGCAGGGTAGATTGCATGATTTGCTGGTGTGTGCCAATACTTTTGGTTTCCATCTAACCTCCTTAGATGTACGTCAGCACAGCGCATTGCACGAAGAAACCGTTTCAGAATTGTTGACGAAAGGGAAAGTAATCGACAATTACGCTGATCTTTCCGAAGAGGAAAAAATCGAGATTCTCGAGCAGGAATTGAGTAACCCAAGACCGTTAAGCCCATTTAACAGCAAGCGTTCTGAAGTGGCAGTTAAAGTGATGTCGGTGTTTGAGGAAATTCGGGATATGCTGGAGCTCGATCCAAATTCATTTGGCAGTTACATCATAAGTATGACCCACGGCGTAAGTGATATGCTCGAAGTATTGCTTATTGCCAAAGAGTTAGGCTTGTGGAGCATTCAGGGCGATGAAATCCATTCCAAACTGGATGTAGTTCCGCTATTTGAAACCATTGAGGATTTGGAAGAAAGCTCCAATCAAATGGCGCACATTTTCGAACATCCGTTGTTTAGTAAGCAAATTAAAGCGCGAGGTAATTTCCAAGAAATTATGCTGGGTTACTCTGATAGTAATAAAGACGGTGGGTATTGGATGGCAAACTGGGCTCTTAATAAAGCTCAGTACGATTTGGGTATGGTGTGCCGCGAGTACGATGTCGATTTTCGATTATTTCACGGTACCGGTGGAACCGTTGGCCGAGGTGGAGGGCAATCGAACAAAGCCATTGCTGCAATGCCACCGGTAGCCAATAATGGTAGAATCCGTTTTACAGAGCAAGGCGAGGTGATTTCCTTCCGATATTCATTGCCAGCAATTGCACATCGCCATTTAGAGCAGCTGGTTAATGCTATGGCCGGTGCGGTACGGGCTCAAAAAGATAAGCCTGGATACCTTAGTGATTCTGATTATGAATGGGATATGATGCAAGATCTGGCTCGCGAGACGATGCAAAGCTACCGTTCTCTCAAAGAAAATGAAGAATTTTGGGATTGGTTCGTAAGCCACACTCCGATCGAGCACATTGGGAATTTGCCTATTGCATCGCGACCCGTTTCCCGAGGAAAAGGTGGAAAGCTAAGTTTTGAAGGACTTCGGGCCATCCCGTGGGTTTTTTCATGGACACAGTTACGATATAATGTGCCGGGTTGGTATGGCATCGGAGATGGATTAGAAAAGGTACTGGATCGATATCCCGATGCTTTAGAAATAATAAGTCGCTGGCAGAAAGAGTGGAGTTTCTTTTTTACCGTGATGAACAACTCTCAACGCGAAATCGCCCGGACACATTTAGCTACTTCTTTGGTTTATAACCGGGAAGAAAATCAACGTTTCCACACCATGATTGCCGATGACTTTGAGAAAGCCTGTAAAAACATCACAAAAATTACGGGATTGGAGAACATTCTGGATCATAATCCGGTAATCCAAAACTCCATAAAATTCAGAAATCCGTTTACCTATCCGTTAAATATCCTACAAAGCGAATTATTACGACAGTGGGATGATGCAGAAGATGAAGAACGTAAACAAGAACTCATGGAATTGATTTTCTTAAATATTAATGGAATTGCAGCTGCTATGCAGAGCACCGGCTAATGAATTAGCGAGCAAAAAATTGTATATTAACGGTCCTGCCAAATCCATGAAAAAGAGTATAGAATTATGAGCGCGACACTTACTAAAACACCGATTAAAATTGAACCGGCAGAATACAGCCGAATCAGTGAAGTTGATTTTTCGAACCTACAATTTGGTCGACTTTTTGGTGATCACATGTTCGAAATGGTTTTCGAGAATGGAGCTTGGAATGAGCCGAAGGTTAAACCCTATGGCACCATCGAAATAGAGCCGGCAATGAATGTTTTTCATTATGGTCAGGCTGTATTTGAAGGAATGAAGGCGTTTTATGTGGATGACAAGACGATCAACATCTTTCGTCCGGATGAGCATCACGCACGGTTTAATCGCTCTTGCCGCAGAATGTGTATCCCCGAAACCGATTACGAAACCTTCATTTCGGCACTTGAAACGCTCATCAAACTCGATAAAAAATGGGTGCCGCAATCGGCAGGTACAGCCATGTACATTCGGCCGTTTATTTTTGCCAGCGAGAATTATCTTGCAGCTCGTATTTCTAGCAGATACAGCTATTACATAATTACAAGTCCGGTAGGTGCCTATTACGCCGAAGGATTTAATCCCGTTTCGTTAACCACTCCAAATGGGTTTGTTCGTGCGGTAAAAGGCGGAACAGGGGAAGCTAAAACCAGTGGAAATTACGCGGCGAGTTTTTTACCGGCACGCGAAGCTGCCCAAAAAGGCTACACACAAGTGCTTTGGTTAGACGCTCATCACAACGAGTTTATCGAAGAAGTGGGTACGATGAATATTCACTTTTTAATTGATGACACCCTGGTCACACCGGAACTCTCAGGGTCTGTACTGCCGGGAATAACGAGAAAATCGGTAACTGCACTTGCCGAAGAATGGGGCCTTAAGGTAGAAGAACGCAAAATTTCGATTTCAGAAGTATTTGAAGCTTCTAAAAATGGATCGCTGAAAGAAGTATTTGGTTCTGGAACGGCAGCTGTAATTTCACCGGTAGGACTGATTGAGCATAATGGTGAAAAAATTGAAATCGGAACCGGTAAAATTGGTGATTTTGCCAAGCGTTTATTTGATGAAATCACCGGTATTCAGTACGGACGAATCGAAGATCGCCACGGTTGGGTTCATTCGGTAAACGTTTAAAATGTACCTTACTTTTTGGAAGATTTTAGCCATTGGCGGCGGCGGGTTTATAGGCGCCGTCTCTAGATATCTTTTATCTGTCACCATTCAGCATCAAGTTAAACCCGAACAATTTCCGGTTGGCATATTTACGGTTAATATACTCGGTTGTTTGCTGATTGGATTTCTCGCAGGATTATTTGAACTAAAATCCTGGATGAATGTAGAACTTCGCCTTTTCGTGTTTGTAGGTTTATTAGGCGGATTCACCACCTTTTCAACCTTCGCTAACGATACTTTTCTACTAGGCAAGCAAGGAGAGATGCTTGCCGCACTCATTAATGCCGGCGGACAGGTTCTGATTGGCTTACTTTGCGTTTGGTTGGGGTATTTGTTAACTAGATTATTGAGTTAATTAAATGGAAAAAGAGATGGCTGAGAATATCAAAGATGAAGTAAAGAAAATGGCAGAGAAGCTCGATGAAAATGCTGAGTGGGAAGATGTCATGTACGCTATATATGTTCGGGAATCAATTAAGAGAGGTAAAGAGGATATCCGTTCCGGGAATATTGTTTCACATGATGATATAAAAGCTAAGTATAATGTGAAATGATTGTCTGGTCAAAACGGGCTTCAGACCAGCTAGATGCCATATTCGAATATATAGCCTTAGATTCACCTGTTTACACACTCAGATTTGTAGAGACGTTAATTTCAAATGTAGAATTATTATCTACTCAGCCACTATCTGGTCGAATTGTTCCTGAAGAGAATGATCCAAATGTTAGAGAATTTCAAGTTCATCCTTACAGAGTAATTTATAGTACCCTGGACAATCAAATCGAAATACTGACGATCATCCATAGTGCCCGTTTGCTAAGGGATTTGCATCAATAACCCTTCGCCCGATCTACTTCAAATAACAAATCCATACCCGAAAGTGAACGCTTATAGTTTTCTACGATGAGGGAGGCCGCTTCTTTAGGATCAGTGATGGATGCAACATGTGGAGTAATCATAATTTTCGGTCGATTCCAAAATAAATGATTCGCCGGTAAGGGCTCTTCTTCAAATACATCGAGTGTTGCACCTTCCAATACGCCGGTATCCAAAGCATAAATCAAATCTTCCTCAATCAAATGCTGACCTCTTGCCACATTAATCAGATAAGCAGGCTTCTTCAACTTTTTGAATAATTCAAGATCTAGAATACCATCGGTTTCCTCAGTAAGCGGCAGCAAACAAACCAAGATATTCGTTCGAGCTAGAAATTCATCAATTTCTTTGGATGAAAAGGTATTAATGCCTTCGGTTTCTTTTTTAGTCTTAGAATAACCTATAACCTCAAAACCATTAACCAATAACCGTTCACAAACTTCCATTCCCATTTCCCCCAAGCCCATCACACCAACCACACACTCTGATTTAGGCACAGAGTCGTGAGCACTCCAAAAGCCTTCACGCTTCTGATCAACGTACCTGGAAGTATTTAAACGATAATTCTGAACAGCATTAAGCACATATTCTGCCATCTGATCTTTTAACGATGGGACTACCACACGCGTTAGAGCTACATTTTCATCAATGGATGAATCTTTAAGTAAATGATCAACTCCGGCGCCCAGACTACTTACCACTTTTAAGTTTGAATAGTTTTGAAGCACTTTCTCCGGGTGGTTCCAACTCACCGCAAAAGTAACACGCTCTTTATGTTCCACACGAGGCCAGATTTCAACATCAAGATTAGGATCTACTTCCAGAAGAGATTCCTTTAACGCATTCAAATCTCGGTTTTTGGCAATAAGTAAAAGAGACATCGTTTTTTTTAACCTAAAATACAGAGCTGAGCGATTAATTAAGAATTAGGAATAGGGTAATTAGGAATAATTTTGTTCAATGTTCAATGTTCAATGTTCAATGTTCATCACCCTGCTTTCACCACCATCAACTCGTCCCATCGTGTTGTGTATCGCTTGCTTAGGTAATTCTGATTCATCAACCATTTATTCCGATGATCTCCTTCTTTATGTAATCCCGTAGCAGCAAATGCAGCGTGATTTCTCCCAAACTTGGCATTGATTTTATCCACGCATTCCATCAATTGATGCTGTTTTTGGGTATATAACTCGGGATCGAATAAATCCATCTGTACCTCAGATTGTGGGATGATGCCTGTTAACATTACCGAGGCTTTCTTATACTTTCTACCCGGTTCGAACACTTTTTCAGCCAGCTTTTTTGCGATTTGAATCATCGTAGGAGTATGCGCTGTGGGTATTTGAAGTGGCGAGTATGCACTGAATTTATACTTACCCCGAAGGTTGTCGTACTTATCGCCGATGAGCTGAATCTGAATACATGAAGCCACCGAATCTTGAGCCCGAAGCTTTTCAGTTGCTCGGGTGGTAAAAGTTGAAAGTGCTTCCTGAATACTTTCCAAATCGTACAACGGCTTACCAAACATGCGCGAGGACAATATACCTTTTCTTGAATCACGACCCACACTCAGTCCCGAACAAGGCTTGCCGTTTAACTCAAGAACGGTTCGTAATCCGGTCACCGCCATTTGCTTTCTCACCCATTTTTTATTGCTGATGGATTGCTTCAACTGAAAAGCATTTTGGATACTAAATCGATTAAGTCGAATGGTTAAACCATGACCGATTCCCCAGATCTTATTTACCGGAAATGATTCAAGCAATTCATCTTTATTTGGGGCGGTTGTAAAATCAAACACGCCATTATGTTCGGGGTTTTTCTTTGCAATATGATTGGCCACTTTTGCCAGTGTTTTGGTAGATGCTATTCCTACCGAAACCGGCAAACCTGTCCACTTAAAAATAGTCTCTCGGATCAGGTTTCCATATTCATTTAGATTCGGAAAAATATTGGTTGATAACTCTGCAAAGGCTTCATCAATACTATACACTTCGATATCATGCGTGAGGTATCGCAGCGTTTCCATCACCCGATGACTCATATCCCCATATAATGCATAATTCGAAGACCGAACCACTACACCTTGTTCTATAAACTGAGTTCGGTACTTGAATTCCGGCGCACCCATTTCGATTCCGGCTTCCTTGGCTTCCTCCGATCGGGCAATCACACAGCCATCATTATTGGATAAAATCGCAATCGGCTTTCCAATCAACTTAGGATCAAACACCCGCTCACAAGACGCATAAAAATTGTTGCAGTCGATCATGGCGTAGACGGTGGTTGGTGTTGATATGGATTCTGGATTCAGCAAAGTTACAGAGTTACAGAGTTACAGAGTTACAAAAGGCTCTCTAGCTAGGCTCGAGAACCGAAGTGAAGCATAGACTAGATCAGTATTAGAGTTACTCGTGTTTGAAAATCATGTTAGAGAGTAAACGCTCAAGTTCACGACTATCTTCATACAACACATTAAACCACTCTCTTTTCATGTATTCAAGATTTACTGCAATCTCTATTTGAGTTTGAACCGCATATAAATGACCAATTGCTTGGTTTAGAAACTCTGCAAATTCACCATTTTCCTTCAATCGAAATCCCTCTGCAATTAATGAAGGGATTGCTATACAACTAGCTTTTAGTTGATTACTCAATGGATTTTGATCAGAATCAGGGAAATAATTAGTAGCATCATGAACTTTATTAACAAGTGTCATCGCTTTTTGCCAAACTTTCAAATCCCTAAACGTTTTAATTCCAAAATCTGAAAATATGGTGATAGCACTTTTGTTCAATTTCTTCCTTTTTATCTCAGTTTTCATACTCATCTATTTTGAAATTATACTTTGTAACTGTATCACTTTGGTACTCTGCTAACTAAACCTGTGAATCAAATACGTAACCACTCCCCAAATCATCCATTGGGTATTGTGCTCCACTGGGATGGGTGGCATCGAAGCATCATCCGTAACCAGGAATCGACGATCACCTTGTTTGATTAATCTGCGGATGAGCACCTCATCGTCGATCGTAACTACTAGAATGGATCCATTGGTGGCATTCAGCGACCGATCAACTACCAGAATATCTTTATCGTGGATGCCTGAGGCCTTCATTGCATCACCTTCAACACGAACATAAAAAGTAGAAGTAGGCCGACGAACAATCAGCTCTTCCAAATTCAACGCGCGTTCGAGATGATCGCCCGCCGGTGACGGAAATCCGGTCTCAATTCGCCTCGAAAGCTGTAGTAAATCATTGTCCTCCCGGTCTTTTTGAACCTGATAGGATGTCCAGTTGCTCATAGTTTTTCCTCCACACATAATATATGTATAAAATATGTACAGTCAATATTAATCTTACTTTTTGTGGGGAAGATTTGTGGAAAATTTCATCTGAAATCGGCTGGCTCAAATCTTAGATTATTAGGTACATTGAATCAACAAAATATCAATTGAGTAAATCTATATATCTATTTTTGGACGAAGCAGGAAATCTCGACTTTAGTGATAAAGGATCAGAGTATTTCATACTTACATCTCTAACTCTTGAAAGACCATTTAATGGGTTAAATGATTTAATAAGTCTGAAATACGATTTAATAGAATTTGGACTTGATATCGAGTATTTCCACGCATCCGAGGATAAGCAACCTGTAAGAGATAGAGTATTTCATATTATCTCTAAAAACATTCAATATTACAGGTTTGACTCAATAATAGTAGAAAAGAGGAAAACTCATCCCAAATTACAAAGTGATATCGCATTTTATCCAAGAATGCTGAGTTATTTATTAAGCTATGTTTTCAAAAATATTAATTGTCAGCAGTACGATGAGGTTGTTGTTCTAACCGATACTATTCCCCTGCAAAGAAAGAGAAAGGCAATTCAAAAAGAAATAAAAACACTTTTGAAGAAGAACTTAAAAGCACAGGCAAAATTTAGAGTAATGCATCATTCTTCTAAATCAAATATGTGTTTACAAATTTCAGATTATGCTTGTTGGGCTATCTACAGGAAATGGGAGAGTAATGATAAACGCTCTTATAATTTGATTGATAATAGCTTGGTTAGTGAATTTGAAATATTCAGTGAAGGGAAGAAAGAATATTATTAAAAATGACCTCTCCATCTATCTCTTCAGAAGATCCCCATGGGCTCTTATCGATGGAGAGGTACCTTTATTATCTATAATAAATATTGAAAAGATTTTTGTTAACTGCTATTAGAATTGTGGAAAACTTCATCTGAAATCGGCCGGTTCAAATCCTATATTAAATTGTTAGCAACGAAGTAGATCACGCACGAATTTCCAGCCTGTATGTACCTGATTTTTGATACCGAAACCACCGGTTTACCACGTAATTATTCCGCACCCATCACCGATTTAGACAATTGGCCGAGACTGGTGCAACTAGCGTGGCAGATGCATGATCACACCGGGAAGTTGGTTAGTCATGGGAACTACATCATTAAGCCCGAAGGCTTTACCATTCCCTTTAATTCGGAGAAGATCCACGGGATTTCTACCCAACGCGCCATCGACGAAGGCCATGATCTGGAAGAAGTGCTTCAAATCTTCCGAAAAGACATCGACAAATCGTATTTCCTGGTTGGGCATAATGTAAGCTTCGATGAATCGGTAATGGGTGCTGAGTTTCTGCGAAAGCGGATTCCATCGGCAATCATGGATAAGCCCAAAATCGATACCAAAGATGAATCCACCGAATTTGTGGGTATCCCGAACGGTCGGGGAGGATTTAAGTGGCCAACGCTTGGTGAATTGCACCATAAGTTGTTCGATAAAGGCTTTGAAGACGCTCACGATGCCGCCGCCGATGTAGAAGCAACCACCCGTGCGTTCCTAGAATTGGTGCGAATGGGAATCATCAAAGTGAATTTCCCGCTGGATGCCCGATTGTATGAACCTGCTCAAAGCTATATCGTTCGGGATCATTACATCGATCTGGTTTCCCCATCAAGGCTGAAAAAAAAAGACAGCGAAATTACGGAGGCCGATTCCGGTAGCGATTTAGACGTCGAACCGGCGGTTGAACTTTCCGAAGATGTGGTGTTTACCCATCTTCACAATCACTCAAAATTTTCGGTACTTCAATCTACGGCTGGAGTTAAAGAACTGGTGGCCAAAGCCAAAGAATTTGGAATGCCCGCTGTTGCCCTCACCGATTTGGGGAATATGTACGGGGCGTTTTCGTTCACTTCCGCTGCCTACGCTGAAGGAATTAAGCCAATTATTGGCTGTGAATTGTATTTGGTTGAAGATCGCCATAAAAAGAAGTTTACGCGTGAGCATCGCGATCATCGCTTCCAGATAGTGATGCTGGCGAAAAATCAGAACGGATATAAAAACCTGGCCAAAATCTGCTCTATCGGCTTCACGGAAGGGTATTATTATAAATTTCCGCGGATAGATAAGGAAGTGATTGAAGCCCACAAAGATGATCTGATTTGTTTAAGCGGTGGCACTCGTGGTGTGTTGGGCGATTTGATTTTGAACAAAGGGGAGCAATTTGCCGAGGAAGAATTAAAGTGGTGGATAGACACATTCGGCGATGATTTTTATCTGGAGGTGATCAATCACGGATTGGATGAAGAGCAACGAGTAAATCAAGTGTTCCGAGAATTTTCGCAGAAGTATGGAGTAAAGCTCGTTGCTACCAACAACACCTTTTACATCGATCAGAAGGATGCCGATGCCCACGATGCTCTAATTTGTATCGACGATGGCACGTTGAAAAGTACTCCAATCGGTCGAGGTCGTGAATACCGTTACGGATTCCCAAATCAGGAATTCTGGTTCAAGGATACCGAAGCGATGATCGATCTTTTTCAGGACATGCCTGAGGCTATTGCCAATGTGCAGGAAATCGTGGATAAAATCGAGGAAGTTAAACTCGCGCGGGATGTGATTCTCCCCAAGTTTGAAATTCCCGAACAATTTGAGACCGAAGATGATTATTTACGTCATCTGACCTACGAAGGAGCCAAGCCGCGCTACCCGGAAATGTCGGAGGAAGTACGCGATCGGATAGAGCTCGAGTTGGGCATCATCAAAGACATGGGATTTCCCGGTTACTTTTTGATTGTGCAGGATTTCATCGCAGCAGCGCGTGATATGGGCGTGTATGTTGGTCCTGGACGTGGATCTGCGGCCGGATCGGTGGTGGCGTATTGCACGGGAATCACCAACATCGACCCATTGAAATACGATCTGCTTTTTGAGCGTTTTCTGAATCCGGAACGGGTTTCGATGCCGGATATCGATATCGATTTTGATGATGACGGTCGTGCCCGCGTGATTGATTACGTAGTTGAGAAATACGGAAAAGATCAGGTGGCGCATATCATTACCTTTGGTTCGATGGCAGCTCGATCGTCGGTTCGTGATGTAGCTAGAGTGTTGGATTTACCTTTAGCAGATGCCGATCGATTGGCGAAATTAGTGCCTGAACGTCCGGGTACTTCGCTGGATGATGCTTTTTCGGAAGTGAAAGAATTGCGCGATATCAAAGCCGGAGAAGGACTGGAAGCTGAAACCATGAAAATGGCGCACGTTCTGGAAGGTTCGGTTCGAAATACCGGAATTCATGCTGCCGGGGTGATTATCGCTCCCGATGATTTGACGGAATACATCCCCGTTACCACTGCCAAAGACGCCGATCTTACCGTTACGCAGTTTGATGGAAGCGTGATCGAAAGCGCGGGAATGTTGAAGATGGATTTCCTTGGATTGAAGACTCTCTCTATCCTGAAAACGGCCATCGGGTATGTGAAAGAAAATCATGGCAAGGAATACGATCTCGATGAAATTCCTTTGGATGATGAAGTGACTTATAAACTTTATCAAAAAGGAGGCACACTTGGGACTTTTCAGTTTGAGAGTGAAGGGATGCGGAAGTATCTGAAGGAGCTGAAGCCTACCGACATCAACGATTTGATTGCGATGAACGCATTGTATCGGCCCGGACCGATGCAATTCATCCCTGATTACATCCGCAGAAAACATGGCGAGGAAGAAGCCGAATACGATCACGAGTTAATACGAGATATTCTGGAGCCAACTTATGGAATCATGATCTATCAGGAGCAGATCATGAACGTGGCACAGAAACTTGCCGGTTACAGTTTAGGACAAGCGGATTTATTACGACGTGCGATGGGTAAGAAAAAGCGCGAAGTAATGGAGAAGGAGAAGCCGAAATTTGTTGAAGGTGCCAAAGCGAATGGGGTGGATGAAGCCACGGCCAAAGCCATTTTCGAAAAAATGGAAATGTTTGCGAGTTATGGGTTCAACAAATCGCACTCGGCGGCCTATTCGGTAGTCGCCTATCACACGATGTATTTTAAGGCGAATTATCCGGCTGAGTACATGGCTGCGGTGATGAGCCACAATATGAACGACATCAAGAAAGTGGCGGCTTTTATTGAAGAATGCCAGAAAATGGGCATTCCGGTTGATCCGCCAAACATTAACACAGCACGTGGCAAGTTTGTGGCTAAAGAGGGACGGGTGCAATATGGGATGAGTGCCATAAAAGGTGTGGGATCCAGTGCAATTGCTCACATCGTTCAGGAGCGGGAAGAAAACGGAATTTTCCAAAGTGTGTTCGATTTTGCTTCTCGGGTAGATTTGCGGACCTGCAACAAAAAAACGCTGGAAAGTTTAATTCAGGCAGGAGCTTTCGACGATTTAAATGACAATCGCGCCGAGCTTTTGATGGGTTTGGAAGATATCGTGGCCTACGCACAGCGAAAGCAGGAAGAAGCCCGACTCAATCAAGGGAATTTGTTTGGTGGAGCCGGAGGTGGTGGAGTGCTACAAGAACCTAAGCTAAAGCCGGTTCCGAAGTGGAGTAGCATCGAGCGATTGAATAAAGAGCGCGAGTTAATCGGGTTCTATTTGAGTGGACATCCCCTAAATAGATACAAAGAAGACATCCGTTTGTTTGGAAAACAGAACCTGAGTGATGAATTCATAAACCAGCTTCAACATGATTCAGAGCTTCGGTTTATCGCCATCATTACCTCTAAACGACAGGCTGTGGATAGAAAAGGTCGGCCGATTGCGTTTCTGATGGTGGAAGATCTTCATTCTTCTCTAGAAGTGGCCGTATTCAGCAAAGAGTTTGATAAGTTTGCTCCACTCATTGAAGTGGATAACGTGGTGTACATCACCGGGAAATATGCAAAGCGGGAGCGCGGAAATAGCCTGATTGTAAATAATATGGAGCGGATCGAAAATCTACGTGAAAAATTTCAGGATAAACTACGCTTGAAACTGAACATTCAAACCGAGCAGATTACTTCGAATGACCTTACTCAAATGGAAACTTTGTTCGAATTGAACAAAGGAAACACCATGGTGAAATTGAATGTGTTCAGCAAAGAAGCGAACGCCCCAATCAAAATGAATTTGCGAAATTTTGTGGTTGAACCTTCTGATGAACTACTTAAGGGCTTACGGGAAGTACTTGGTGATGAATCGGTTGAGCTCTTTTTAACCGGATAAGTACTACGAAGTTCAATAAGCGAACGCAATGCAATTGATAACGAATACCAATGTGTGTGAGTAAAAAATAATTCTGATATTTGTATCGAATTTTTGAAAAAGCTTATTTAATCAAACAAAAGGAAAAATCATGTCGAAGACAGTTGAATTAACTGATGGAAATTTTGAACAAGAAGTTTTGAAATCTGATCAACCGGTATTGGTTGATTTTTGGGCAGAGTGGTGCGGACCTTGCCGCATGATCGGTCCGGTTGTAGAAGAGATGGCAGGTGAATACGACGGAAAAGCAAAGATTGGAAAAGTAAATGTTGATTTAAATCCGGAAGTATCTGTGAAATACGGTATTCGTTCGATTCCGGCATTATTAATTTTTAAAAACGGTGAAGTTGTTGACCAAATCATCGGAGCTGTTCCAAAAACACACCTCACTAAGCAATTAGACGCTCAATTAAACTAATCATTTTGAGTCTTAATTCTGAAGCCGAATCGTTTGCTCGAGTCGGCTTTTTTTGTGTCATGTAGTATTAGTCCTAATATTTTTTTACAAGAAGAATTTAGAAAGCAGGATTTATTAATCGCTTATTGCAGTTAACGTTAGCGAAAATCATCAATCTCGAAAATAGTTCATGAAAAGAATTATAAGCATCATTGGTATAGCCGTTGTATTAATGATCATTGCCTATCCAAAAGTAAAGGGTTACTTCAATAATTCGTCCGCTGCCTCAACTTCAGGTAGTAGTAACAGCCCATTATTGGTGGATGTTTTTGTTATAAAAGCGGACACCCTAGACAACAAGATATTTACTACGGGAACACTCATCCCCAACGAAGAAGTGGAATTAACGGCTGAGAGCCCGGGAATTATTCAGGAATTATATTTGAATGAAGGAGCAACTGTCAGAGAAAGTGAATTGCTTGTCAAAATTAACGATAGTGATTTACAAGCTCAGTTGACCAGAGCGGAATTTCGATTAAAATTGGCTGAGGAGAGAGAGCGTCGTCAAGAACAATTGTTATCGAAAGGTGGGATAAGTCAGGAAGAATATGATGCCACCATGAACGAGGTAAATGTTTTACGCGCAGAAGTTACCTTGATTCAAGCTGAAATCGATAAAACTGAAGTAAGAGCTCCTTTTTCTGGTGTTCTTGGCTTGAAGTACGTTAGTGACGGAAGCTACATCTCACCAACAACTCGTATAGCAACTTTACAAGACATCGACCCGATAAAACTCGATTTCTCGGTCCCTGAGAGATACGCCGCTCAAGTAAAAGTCGGATCCAAAATTACATTCAGTGTACAAGGTATTGATGAAGAACTATCTGCAATTGTGTATGCAAAAGAGCCTCGCATTAACACAGAAACGCGAACTTTACAGGTTAGAGCGAGATCCGAAAATTCAAAAGGTGCATTGCTGCCCGGCGCATTTGCTGATTTAGAACTCACCCTCGATACTATAAATGGTGCGTTGCTCGTACCCACGGTTTCTCTGGTGCCCGAACTTCAAGGACAAAAAGTATTTCTACTTAAAAATGGAGTTGTTCAACCACAAAGTGTGGAAACGGGAATCCGAACCGATCGAAAAATTCAGCTAACACATGGAGTTCAGGCGGGAGATACGGTGTTAACAACAGGCCTTCTTCAAGTTAGACCGGGTATGAAGGTAAAGGTAAACTCTGTGGTGGATTAATATGAGTTTATCATCAATTAGTATTCGCAGACCTGTATTGGCAACCGTTTTTTCCATTGTAATCGTACTGTTTGGGATTATCGGATTTAATTATTTACCGGTTCGGGAATATCCGGCGGTGGATCCTCCAATCATTACGGTAAGCACCAGTTACATTGGCGCGAATGCGGATGTAATCGAATCGCAAATTACAGAACCTCTCGAAGATCAGATAAACGGAATTGCCGGAATCAAAAATCTGACTTCCGTGAGTAGAGAGGGTAGAAGTACCATTACCGTAGAATTTGAGTTAAGCATTGATCTGGAAACAGCAGCAAGTGATGTTCAATCCCGAGTAGGACGAGCCGTTGGTAATTTGCCTCCAGATGCCGATCCGCCGGTAGTTACCAAAGCAGATGCAAATTCCTTTCCCATCATTTTCTTCAATATTAAAAGTGATTCGCGGAATCTGCTTCAGTTAACCGATATTGCAGATAACTACTTCAAAGAACGAGTTCAAACCATTCCCGGAGTAAGTAATGTTCAGATTTGGGGTGATAAGACCTATTCGATGCGCCTATGGCTCGATCCAATGAAACTTGCTGCTTACGATCTTACTCCGTTGGATGTGCGCAGTGCACTGCTCAGCGAAAATGTGGAATTGCCTTCCGGAAGAATTGAAGGACAACTTACTGAACTTACGGTAAGAACGATGGGTAGAATGACCTCGGTAGAGGAATTCAATAACCTGATTGTTAAACAATCGAATGGGAGCACCATCAGATTGCGTGATATTGGATACGCTGAGCTTGGCCCACAAAATGAACGCACTATCTTAAAAAGAGATGGGATTCCGATGGTAGGAGTTGTACTCATACCGCAGCCCGGCGCCAATCAAATAGAAATTGCTGATGAATTTTACCGTCGTGTTGCCAACATCGAGAAAGATCTACCTGCTGATATAGAAACAGCCACAGGTTTTGATACCACCACTTATGTTCGGGCTTCAATCAACGAAGTGCAACAAACCATATTTATTGCATTCATTCTGGTAATCACCATTATCTTTTTGTTTTTGAGAGATTGGAGAACCACCATTATTCCGGTTGTAGTAATTCCAATTGCTTTGATTGGTGCATTTTTTGTGATGTACATCGCCGGGTTTTCAATCAATGTTTTAACGCTTCTCGCTATTGTACTGGCTATCGGATTGGTGGTGGATGATGCCATCGTTGTGCTGGAAAATATTTACAGTAAAATTGAAGCCGGTCAAGAACCTACCATTGCCGGTATTATTGGCTCGAAAGAAATATTCTTTGCAGTTATTGCCACAACCGCCGCTTTGGTTTCGGTATTTATGCCCATCCTGTTTTTAGGTGGAATTACCGGTCGTTTATTTCGGGAATTTGGAATAGTGATTGCCGGCGCAGTTTTGATTTCATCGTTCGTAGCGTTGACGCTTACCCCAATGCTATCTACGAAATTGCTTAAGAAAAGAGAAAATCATAATCGTTTTTATGAGTTCACTGAGCCTTTTTTTGTAGCAATCAATAATGCTTACAAGCGATCACTGGAAAGTTTTATGAAGTTCAGATGGGTATCTTTTGTAATTATTATCGGTTCAGGATTACTTATTTATGGCTTAGCGAATTATATACCGAAAGAAATTGCCCCGCTCGAAGATCGTAGTAGGGTTCGTATGTTTTCACAGGCTCCGGAAGGTGCTTCGTACGAATACATGGATAATTACATGGATCGCCTCGTTCAAATGGTTCAAGACAGTGTGCCTGAAGCCGAAGCTGTAATCTCAGTGACTTCACCGGGTTTTGGGGCTTCAAGTTCGGTGAATTCCGGTTTTGCATTTGCAATTCTAAAGGATCCTGAACAACGCGAAAAATCTCAGATGCAGGTAGCAGACGAGCTTTCGGAATTGGTAACCCTGCAAAGTGGTGCGCAAACTTTTGTATCTCAGGAACAAACTATTGGAAGTTCACGAGGTGGATTGCCTATTCAGTATGTACTTCAAAATCAGAATTTCGAACGCCTGAAGGAGGCAATTCCTATTTTTTTAGAAGCTGTGCGTGAAGATCCTACCTTTGGTTATCAGGATGTGGATTTAAAGTTCAATAAACCCGAATTGCAACTCGAAATAGATCGTGATCGGGCACAAGCTCTCGGAGTTTCCGTTCGGGATATCGCTTTAACATTGCAATTATCCTTATCAGGACAGCGCTTCGATTTCTTCATCATGAATAACAAACAGTATCAGGTAATCGGGCAGGTTGGGCGAAATGATCGCGACGAACCGGTAGATCTAAGAAGTTTGTATGTGCGAAATAATCAGGGAAGACTCATTCAGTTAGATAACTTGGTAAAATTAGATGAGCAAAGTAGTCCTCCACAATTGTACCGCTTCAACCGATACGCCTCTGCTACTATTTCAGCGAGTCTTACCCCGGGAAATACAATTGCTGATGGTATCGCTGTGATGGATGAAATTGCGGATCGGGTACTTGACGAAACATTCTCGACCTCGTTAAGTGGTCCATCCAGAGATTATGTTGAGAGTTCTTCAAGTTTATTATTCATTTTCTTGCTCGCTTTGGTGCTTGTGTACTTAGTGTTATCCGCACAGTTCGAAAGCTTCAGAGATCCGTTCACCATTATGTTAACCGTACCGTTAGCACTAGCGGGAGCACTACTAAGTATGTGGTATTTCAATCAGACCTTAAACGTTTTCAGCCAGATTGGGATGATTATGTTGATTGGATTGGTTACAAAAAATGGAATCCTGATCGTAGAGTTTGCCAATCAACGACAGCGACAAGGTTTATCGATAAAAGAAGCCATTATGGATGCCTCAGCAGCTCGTTTCCGTCCCATTTTGATGACATCCATATCTACTGTTCTTGGCATCTTACCCATTGCACTTGCTTTAGGTGCAGGTGCAGAAAGTAGAACTTCGATGGGTATTGCTGTTATTGGAGGATTGATTATCGGTAGTTTTTTAACGCTGTATGTTATTCCGGCTATGTACTCGATGTTTAGTCCGGTTAAATCGGATAACGACATCATTGATGCAGAAACAATCCGCGAAGCAGAAGAAGAATATAGAAAAGAGGCTCAGCTAGTTTAATATGAGAGTATTTAAACCTTTTTTGTTCGTAACCATCATGCTTATTCCGGGTGCACTTTTTGCTCAAGAAGCCGATACCCTAGATATTAATGATGCAATACGTTTAGGGATTGAAAATAATTTTTCGATTCAAATTGCCAGAAATAATCAGGCAATTGCTTCCAATAATAACACACTCGGAAATGCAGGATTTTTGCCATCGGTAACTGCCGATGCATCGCTCACTAATCGGATTCAGGATAATAGAACCGTGTTTGCTGCCGGTAC
This sequence comes from Balneolaceae bacterium, assembly GCA_965228545.1. Lineage (GTDB taxonomy): Bacteria > Bacteroidota > Rhodothermia > Balneolales > Balneolaceae > HXMU1420-13. Next base: position 1,758,827 of record OZ245822.1, on the reverse strand, counting down.
CATCCCCGACCGAGATGACAGAGGTGCAGAAACAACTGTTATAAATTACGGGATAGACGCAAACTGGACCATTTTTGATGGTCTATCTATGTTTGCGGTTGCAGATCGATTGGAGATAGAAAGCGAACGCTCTGAGCTGGAAACTCAACTTCAGATAGAGGCGATTTTATCTGATATTATTAGCGGATATTTTCAAATCGTAGGGCAACAACAGGCGTATAATGTGCTTGAAAATACACTGGAAATAAGCAGAGAACGTATCCGAATTGCAGAGACTAAGTTAGATTTAGGCTCGGGCTCCAAATACGATTTATTGCAAGCACAGGCCGATTTTAATGCTGATCAAGCTGCACTAATTAGAACCGGAACCGGGTTGAAACAAGCTAAAGTGCTTGTAAATCAAATATTAGCCATTCCTGTGGACCAAAAATTCAATGTTCAGTCGTTTATTCAATTAGGGGATCCATTAAATTTAGATCAGGTGTTAAACCTTGCCAACGAGCAAAATCTTCAATTAATTTCTGCGCGACTGAGCGAAGAGGTAGCTGCATCAGAAATCAAAGAAATTACCGGCGAATGGTTTCCGCAGATCACTTTAGGTGGTGGCTATCGTTTTAACCGAGTAGAAGCTTCGCAAGGATTTAGTGAGTTGAACGAGAGTTCCGGATTTAGTTATGGCATCACTGCAAGAGTCAATCTTTTTGATGGATCGAATAAGAGCAGAAGAAGGCAAAATGCCAGCGTTGAATTTAAGAACGAGCAAATTAGAAATGAAGAGCAGCAGTTTGAGATAACTGCGCGAATTGTTCAAACCTTTGAAGCGTATAATGACGCATTAGCTTTGATTCAATTAGAGGAAGAAAACCTCAGTATCAATCAGGAGAGTTTGGATATCGCGTTAGAACGTTATCGTTTGGGCACCATCAATTCGGTGGAGTTGCGTGAAGCTCAGTTGAGTTTATTGAATGCCGAAAACAGACTTATTTCAGCGAAAATCGAGGCGAAACTAGCAGAAACAGAACTGCTTAGATTAAGTGGACAATTGCTGAAGAAAGTTAACGACTAGCACTTCTTAATTTTGGGGTAGCTCAGGTACGTTTTTTACAAGATCCACTAGTCTTTGATTTGATTATAAGCCTAATGCAAAGATTTGAAATTTAAGTTTTTTCTGAATTATATAATCCCGAGATTAGCAGAATAAAGATCAGTACACATTGGCCTAACACTAAGTCGGGTAAATTCTTAGGTTCTCTTTTAGAGTTGTTATAAGGACTTAGATATAGGCCACAATTCGGGATATTTTTAAATGAAATTAAGCGCTATTTCACTAATAGGGTTCTTGGCTATGCTACCCCAATTCTTGCAAGCACAAGATCCGGAATTAATTGGGTTACCTGAATTTGGTTACTCATGGATGCAAACTGAGGATCTTAAAATCAGTGCAAATTTCCACTCATTTCATTCAGTGAGTAATATAGATGAAAATTCTTCGCTTAGGTACTTCGAGTCGGCATTGATTGCAATGTATTCGGGTAACTCGAATTTTAAGATTGGAGGCGGTTATAAGTATAGAATTGTAACGCCATTTGTAGACGGATATCAATATGAGCATCGGTTTTTGGAACAAATTGAGTTTACAAATGTCCTTTTTGGGCTCAGTATGTCGAATCGGATTCGAGTTGAACAGCGTTTTAGAACAAATAACTATGTAAATCGAATCCGCTATAGATTACAACATAAAGTTCCTTTATCAGACGATGAAAAAACACTTAAGCTGTATGATGAATTTCACACATCGTTTAATAGTGACGACACTTCTGGAGAAAACCGTATGTATATCGGGATTACTATGCCGGCAGGAAATGGCGATCTCGAGTTAGGACTTCAGCATCGTTTACAGAAATTGTTTACCAATTCTGATACAAAGCAAGTATTCGTTTTTTATACCAAATTTTCGCTGTCGAAGAAATAAATCTGGTTTATTATTTCTAGTTCTACCTAAGATCAAAAGACACAATCAAAATTAAATAACTTTTCCATTGATTAATTCTCTACTCTGGGTAATGAAGCATCAGCGGAAAAAGTTTAAGCCCTCACCAAAACGATATCATCCAAAAGGAATTTCTATCATTTATGAGGATTATGAAATCATCGTAATTGAAAAGATACACGGATTATTAACCGTTGCGAATGCATCAGAGGTAGATAACACTGTACTTGCACTGCTAAATAATTATGTGCAAAAGGGTAATTCTAAGTCGAAAAATAGGGTGTTTGTTGTTCACCGTTTAGACCGCGATACCTCAGGAATTATGGTTTTTGCAAAATCGGATATCGTAAAAGAGTATTTGCAACATCATTGGAAACAATCGAAGAAAACGTACTTTACGGTAGTTCATGGGGTATTAAACGAAAAGACTGGAATTATCAGCTCTTACTTAACCGAGAACAAAATACATAGAGTGTATTCCACCCAAGATCGAGAAAGCGGCAGGCTTTCAAAGACGGAATACAAAGTGATTAAGGAGTCGGAGAGATACAGCTTGCTGGAGATAAACCTGCTTACTGGGCGAAAAAATCAAATTAGAGTCCATTTTTCTGAAAGGGGTAATCCGGTGGTAGGCGATAAAATGTATGGTGGTAAAGAAAAGGGAATAAAACGCCTAACGTTACATGCAGCCTCACTTCGTATCAAACACCCAGCTACAAAAGAAGTAATAAGCTTTGAAACAGCTATACCCGAATATTTTCAAAAATTGGTTTCGTAGCATTAAAAACGTTAACAGGAACAGAGTAGGCTGCAAAACTAAAGATTAAATGTCAAAACCAATGTCCGTCCATCGTTTAAGTATTCGGTTTCATCGGCATACTCTTGCATTAGAAAAACTCCTCGTCCAGAAGCTTTTAACAAGTTTTCCTCGGCGAGTGGATTAGGTACTTCTTCAGGAACAAAGCCGTCTCCTTGGTCGGTAGTTGTTATAGTGAGAGTGCTATCATCTGCTTCGGCAACAATGGTTGCCTTTTTTGTTGCATCGAGCTCGTTACCATGTACAACAGCATTGGTTGCTGCTTCACTTACGGTAAGCATCAATCGAGCGTAGAACTCATCATTAAAACCAAGCTTATCTTGAAGCTCGTTTAGTAATTGTTCAACTCGTTCTAACTCCTCGTACGTTGAGGCTAATTCATATATAATTTTAAAGCTCATACCATAAATCTTATCGCCACAATACTATCATTAAAGTAGGATATTACAAAACGAATATTTTGCAAAACCTCTGTCATAAAAGTTGATGTACCCTTTGCATGAAATAACAATGTTACTAACAGGTAATGTTCACTTAATGTTATGGTAACATACTACGGGTAATTTCTGTCCTGCATAAGTTTAGCAGAATCTATAATTGATCAGCGTTTATATAAAAGTAGATACATGGCAAATAACGAATCAGGGAATGGAAATAGGAATGGAGCAAGCTTTGCGGAAAGCTTAATACCAACCAGTTTCTACAACATAATTAAACAGGAACAGATTTTTATAGGCTTAATAGGCCTTTTCTTTTTTGTAGCAGCTATTGCAACTCCATACAGAGAGGTCGCAATGTGGGTTGGTTTTATCTTTGCAGGATATTCAGCCATCGCCAACGATTCCATACAAACTATCGGAACTTTTCTGGCCTCCAATCATGATAAAAAATGGTGGGTACTGTGGCTTTTTATTGGTGGGATTTTCTTGCTTGTTGTAACCATGAGTTGGGTACAGTTTGATGGTGATGTAAGCTGGCAGCGATTGTCTTCAAAAGGTTTCGATAAGGCACCAACCGATTTTTCTTTTCTACAAGTAGCAGCCCCTATATTCTTGTTAATATTAACAAGAATGAGAATGCCAGTATCTACAACTTTTTTAATTCTAAGCTGCTTCGCGACCGACGCAGCTGCTATTACGTCGGTATTAGGAAAGAGTTTAAGTGGCTATGGGCTTGCGTTTGGTTCTGGGTTATTAGTATGGCTGGTAGTTACCAGAACAGTAGAAAAAAAGTTTTCGGGGACTGAGGCTTCAAAAATCTGGTTGCCCATTCAATGGCTTACATCGGGTACTCTTTGGGGTGTTTGGGTAATGCAAGATGCAGCAAATATTGCAGTTTACTTACCAAGATCTTTAGCATTGGGCGAATTTATTGGGTTCGCAGCGTTTATTTTCTTTGGATTAGGAGTTCTTTTCTTCTTGAGAGGGGATAAAATCCAACAAATTGTAACTGAAAAATCTCGGGTAACTGATATCCGATCAGCTACCATCATTGATTTTATATATGCATTACTGCTTGCATATAAATTAACAATAAGTACCGTTCCAATGAGTACTACATGGGTATTCTTAGGTTTGCTAGCCGGTCGAGAATTAGGACTTAGTATAATGGGGGCAATGGATGTTGGTAAACCAATGCCAAAAGTGCTTAAAATTATATTTAAAGACTTATCCTACGCATTGTTCGGTCTACTTGTATCTATTCTGTTAGCAATTTCAATTAACGATGATGTAAGAACTGAATTACTGACTTTGATTGGTATTTGATATTAAAGACAAAATATGACATTATAAGGCGTGCTAGTTTTACTGGCACGCCTTTTTTTATGGCTTCATATCCTGCGTTCTCTTCGAAAGAAAACATCTACAAACTATTAATCTTAACCCTAACAGGTTTTGCTAATGAACGCGACCGTACTTGTGCTTAATCAAGACTATCAACCACTGAGTATCTGCTCGGTGCAACGCTCTATGAAGCTTATTTTTTTAGATAAAGCGGAACTATTACACGATAACCCAAAGAAAGAGCTACGAACCATCAGAGAGGCATTTCAGTTTCCATCGGTAATTCGGCTACGCAATTATATCCGAATTCCTTATACCAAAGTGGTTCTATCTCGGCGAAATATCATGCGTCGTGATAATTTCACATGCATGTATTGTGGAAAGAAATCGGATCTTACCATCGATCATGTGATTCCTAAAAGTAGAGGTGGAGGCGATGTTTGGGAAAACCTAACTACTGCTTGCGAAAAGTGTAATGTGAAAAAAGGGAACAAAACGCCGAAAGAGGCAGAAATGCCACTTAAGAAAAAGCCGTACCGGCCTGTTCCGATTACCTTTTTCAGAGATTACAATGGTAGCGTTCAAGAGCCTTGGAAACCGTACTTGTATATGACCTAGTTGAATACTAGAGGCACATATCCATTGTGCATATAAGTGGTAAATGTGGTTAGCATTGATAGCGCTACAATTACGTTTTCATTCACTTCATTTCGTGCATACTGCCGCGAGAGTAAGGACTGTCCACACACATAGATCTTAACACCAGCTTCTTTAAGTATAGCAATAAATTCGATATTCGGATTATCCAGCTCGTATCGTTTTTGGTAGGCCTCGTTATTTATGATAACATCGGTAGCACCACCATGAACAATCACAGCTACATCTAAATTCTCAGCGTTTACTCCGCCTAACCCATGCAAGTTCATCATCCGGGCAACGTTATTTAAACCGGGATTTATACTCTCTTTATCGCGTTGAAGCGTTTTAAGATCGATCACAATCTTGTACTCCATTTGAGAATCAAGCGTAGTTGCTTCTTCTATTTCGTAAATACCGCCAAAGTTTTCGATGATCGGAAATTGTGCTTCCTGAGCTATTGATGGGATTACAAATAGAATCGTAGTAAAAAGTGAGAGGAAAAATTTCATAATAAAAAGAGGATGTCGGTTATGAGAAAAGATGGCTTGAAAACCGGACATAAAAAAAGCCGGCTAATGCTGCCAGCTGCTTTTGTTTGAAGTAACTCCTATAAATATACGGTAGAGGTAACGCGGTTTCCAAATGAAATTCATTATATATAACTAATGATAATTAAAAATGAATAAAGTGATACTTAAACCTAATCTATGATGAATAATATGGGAGAATTAACTCAATGGAATTATTCAAACTGGATGTCATCCAGATAAAAAGTTACAGGCAATCCGGGGCTAGCGAGTCTCCACCAGAAAGGCGTTTTGATTTGAGATAAATCTTCACCCTTCAAATTGATTGAATATTGTTTCCATTTATTCGAAAGCTTCACTTCATTCAACTCTTTCATCACTGTATCATGGTTAGGTACGTCATCAGCTAAAATTCCAATTCCAAAACTCACTTTTTCGCCGCCTTTCTTACCACGCGCCCAGAAAGTTAGTTTTTCTGCCCCGTTGAGATTAAACCCGCCCGGTAATTGTCCCCAATCGTTTAACGGATGTTGCCAGGCAACCCCAGCCCAACCATCAAATCCCAGATATTTTACTTCGAGTGAATGTTTTCCACTATTAGGATTAACGGTCGAATTTAAGTCCATCTCAATTTTTTCTGTGTTTCCCATCCAACCGGAAGTAAACCAAGGTTGTGAAGCCTCATCAGAATACACAGCGAGTGGGAGAGCCAATTGAACTGGCTTAGTTCTGCCGGTAGTTTTAACCGGAATATTTGCCACAGCAGCCGCGCCATCAGGGTCAAATACCTTAGCGTAGATACGATATACGCCCTCGGTGGGCGCTTTTAGTTTCGCGCTCTCGTTATTCGATTCGATAATTACTCCATCCAATTCAAATGGAGTTTGCTGTACATCTCCACCGGTAAAGTATTCACTTGCCTCTCCGCGAACTATCCATTCAACCCGTAATTCTTTTCCTTCAGGGTCGTATGCATTCAATTGTATTTCAAAAAGATCGCCGGCCTCAAGTTGGTTTAGGCCTTGTAATTCAAAACGTTCGATTACCGGAGAAAGATTCTTTAGTGGATTACCAGACCAGATTTCGGCCATAGCATCAACTGCAGCTAATTTTTCGCCACTTGGTAAAAACATACCAAACCAAGTTGCAGTTGCTTCCATTTTTGATCCCCAGGTAAACGCTAATCCGCCAAGACATAAATCCGGGTGATCAAGACAACCTTGCTGATATGCATCACGATAAACCAATGCTTTTTGTGTGCTGGTTAATTCAATTGGTGCCCCGAAAGAAGTTGTTCCAGTTTCCCAAGTACCCGGTGGACCAAATTCGGTTATGATGATAGGCTTGGTTCCGCCTGCAGCTTTATATCGATCAATCATAGATGGCAAACCACCATAAGTATTTACACCATGGATGTCTATGTCAGTAGTAATTTCTTGAACGGCCTGCACACGAGAACCACCAATTTCTGCCGTTACCGTCATGATAGGGTGATTGGGATCAAGTTCTTTAACCATAGCCGCGAGTTCTTGTGCATGATTCCAAATTTTGAGGTTACCTCCATCATCAAAGCCCTCCATTTCGTTGCCAAGTGCCCACATTAATACTGCCGGGTGATCTTTAAGTCGCAACACATCACGTCTAACTTGTTCGCGTTGCTCTTTAAGCATTTCCTCATCATCATAATCAAAACCGTGGCGTTCGTGTCCCAACCAATGGCCCAAAATCACAGAAAGTCCATGCGAATGAGCTTCATCAAGTAAAACTGCTGTATCGTCGCCAATTCCCCAGGTTCTGATAGTATTACCCCCATATTGGGCAAGCAGCTCGAGAGAACCGCCTCCACCCGCACCTTGTATAAAATAAGGTTCACCGTTTCGTAATAATTGCCAACTGCCATCAGAATTTTGATTCAATTGAACCGGTATAGACTGTGCAACAGCATTAGAAGCGAGCACCAAAAGCGAAGTGAAAATGAGAAGTTTTTTCATGTGCGATATATTGATGAGTAGCTTTTAAACTAGCAGAATAATTGGTTAAAAATCATTAGAGAGAAAACTATCCATTAGATAATCAATAACAATCAACGTATTTCAATCCTGAAATAAAAAAACCGTATCTTCAAAGGCTAATCAAGAGGTTTACAACCATGAGTAAAAAAGGTAGAGTATTGGTTGCAATGAGTGGCGGTGTTGATTCGTCGGTTGCAGCGGTAATGCTTCATGAACAAGGTTATGAGGTGATTGGAATCACCATGAAGACTTGGGATTACCACCGAAGTGGAGGTAATAATGGAAAAGAAACAGGTTGCTGCACCGTAGAGAGCATGAACGATGCGCGCCATATTGCTGTGAATCTGGGCTTTAAGCATTTTATCGTCGACATTCGTGAAGAATTTGGCGATTGGGTTATCGATCGATTTGTGGATGATTATTTAGGCGGAAGAACCCCAAATCCCTGCGTGCTTTGTAATACACACATTAAATGGGCAGCGCTGCTAAAACGTGCCGATGCTTTAGGTTGTGACTTCATCTCAACCGGACATTATGCTAGAGTTCGGGAAGAAAATAATCGCTATGTAATTTCACGAGGCTTAGATCCGCGCAAAGATCAGTCGTATGCACTTTGGGGCGTAGCTCAAGAGCATCTTGCCCGCACTATTTTTCCATTAGGTGGATACTCTAAAACAGAAATTCGCCAAATTGCTGAAGACCACGGCCTGCTAAATGTTGCAAATAAGCCGGACTCGTACGAAATCTGTTTTGTTCCGGATGACGACTATCGTCGATTCCTAAAAGACAAAAAACCCGAAGCTATTGAACAGTTAAAAGGTGGTAAGTTTGTTGATCAGGACGGAAATATTTTAGGAGAACACGAAGGCTATCCTTTTTACACCATTGGCCAACGACGAGGGTTAAATCTTCCAATGGGGCGGCCTGTTTATGTTACACATATCAATCCATTTACGAACACCATCACTATTGGTGATAAAGAAGATTTGATCAGTTCCACATTGATTGCACGGGAATTAAATCTGATTAAATACGATCGAATTCCTGATGGAGGGATGGACATTATTGGCGCAATTCGCTACAACGATGAAGGTGCGCACGGTACCATCACTCAAACCGCTGATGATGAAGTCAAAGTCCATTTTCCGGCAGGTAGAGAAGCCATAACTCCGGGACAAGCTGTTGTTTGTTACGAAGGAAATGATGTGGTAGCCGGCGGTTGGATTAAAAAAGTTAGCGTTGGCTTCGAAGATTTAGTTTCCGCCTGATACGAAACAACTTTATCCCAGCGTTCGTTAAAGCGATTGTTTTCTAATTAACTCAAACACAGACTTTATGAAAGTTCGTAATTACTTAATGAGCATGGTGATTTTTGCAATGTTCAGTTTCTCTCAAACAGTACATGCTCAATTTGAAGGGCAAATCAGCATGACCATCTATAATCAGGAAAATGGTGACATCACCGAAGAAAATGTGGTGAATTTATACACTACTCAGGAGCGTATACTTATCAAAGGGGAGGATAAAATCAATATTTCTGATGGCATGATGGAGGCAAGCGGAATACTAATTCGCAGCGACATGCGCGATTTTGTAATTATGATGGGAGAGAAAGAAGCCCTGAGATTTACCAAGGAAGAGTTAGAGGGCATGTTTTCTATGATAAACATGATGAGTGGCGGCGAATTGGATAAAAGCGACTCTGATATGAACTATATCTACACCAACGAAGTGAGAACCATAGAAGGATTGCAAGCCACAGAATTACGCGTGTACGGGAAAGAGCAAAAGAATTACCTATCTATCTGGTTAACAAACGATTTAGATATCGATTGGGGAATGCTTTCAGAACCATGGAAAAATGTGCCCGGTTCAATGTCCGGGCAGGTTAATCAGATGACTCAGGAGTTTAAGTCTAGAAATTTTCCGTTATTGATTGAGGTCACTGAAAAGGGAGAGACATCAACCATTTTCGAAGTTACTAAGGTTAAAAAATCACGAATTGCTAAAGATATGGTAGAAATGCCTGCCGGACTTCAACTGGTTAGCCTTCAGGAAATGATCATGAAAGCCATGATGAGCAACTAAATTATTCATCAATAATAAGATTCTATAAACAAGAAAAGCGACTCCGTACTAATGGAGTCGCTTTTGTTTTATCCGGGAGTGACAACTATTTAATTAGTGTCATTCTCTTGGTGATAGTATTTGTACCGGAGGTTAATCGGTAAATGTAAACACCCGATGCAAGTGCGCTTGCATCAAATTGTACGGTATGAGAACCAGCTGAAAAACGCTCGTTTGCGATTGTAGCTACTTCCTGCCCAATTAAGTTATACACTTTAATCGTTGCGTTACCTGCTTCAGATAAACTGAATGCAATATTTGTAGAAGGATTGAACGGATTTGGATAATTCTGTTCTAGTTCAAAAGACTCTACAGCACCTAATGGTTCTTCTTGATTAGAAACTACTTGTCCACGCTCTAAATTTGCAGATCTAGGTTCACTTGCTGTTTGATCGCTTCCATCGCTAACCAATACTCGATGATATACTTTTGCTGTTGCTCCTATGCTAACTCCTAACTCGGCAAGGATTCCATCAAGTGTGGCAAAATCTGCCATGAATGATGTTTCAGCTCCAACATTTGCGTTCACTATAATATTAGTAAAGGCTGAGTCGGTAGCTAGTTGCCAAATATAGGCGATGTCATTTTCGTCGGTAGCTTCTGTCCAGGTTGCTTCAAACATCGTAGTTCCGCTACCGGTAATGGATAGCATCGCACCTTCTTCCGGTGATGTTATTTCCGAAGAGTCGGGAAACATATTATCGCCAAATAAAAGTTGACCACGTAATTCACCGGATGTAAATGCAGTTGAGTGAATATTAGCGTACAGCTGCTCGTTATATAAGGCAGTCATCTGTTCGGTAGTCAATTCAATAGTATTCATCGCAGCGGTGTAAGTACCAGCTGTATCCATTTCAACGGTAGTATTAATAAGTACGGAAACATCGCCATCGGCATCAACTGAACCGTTGTGTAAATGTGCTCCACCAGCTATTCCGGCATCAATTGCACCGCTTAAGCCGGTGTACCCACCTACTACTGTAGCTACATTACCATTTACCTCAACATTCAATTTACCCATTGCATTAGTTACAATCGGTTGTACTTCGTTTACACCAGAAAGAGTAGTTTTGAAGTAGGCTGTTGCTTCGGCTAATAACTGTCCTCTCAATTCTCCAGCACCATTTTCTTTGGTGTGGATATTCAGATAATAATTACGAGCCATTAACTCGGTTTTTTGCTCTGCAGTAAGTTCAAAAGCATTTTCTGATGCTAAATATGAACCCGATCTTAAATCAGCGGCAACATCGGCAGTTAATACAAAGTCAACACCACCGTTTGTACCGGCATGTGCATTATGTAAGTGAGATCCACCAGCTACGTTGGCATCAAAATCTGAACTCAAATTTGCAAATGAACCGGATAGGAAAAGGGAATCACCTTGAATTTCGGCTAAAACGGCGCCTGAAGCTTCAGTTTTAACACTTGGCACTTCGGCACTTCCTGATAAGGTTGCATAAAATGCAGCGGTTACAGGAGGAGTTACTTGGCCGCGTAATTCACCGCTTCCATACGCTTTTGTATGAATATTTACATACATCATTCGATTCATAAGCGCAGTTTTCTGCTCTGCAGTAAGCTCGAATCGATTGTTTTCAGGAGAATAAGTACCTGAAAGTTTGTCTTCCGATAAAGTTGCATTCAACGAAATCATTACGCTTCCGTTAGAACCGGCTTCACCCATATGAAGGTGAGATCCTCCTGCAATTTCGGCATCAAATTCACCGGAAAGATTCGCAAATGAACCTGAGGCGATTAAAGTGTCTCCTTTAAGTTGAAACACCATGCCACCATATGCCATGGTTTTAGCAGCCGGCATTTCGTAAGCACCGGATAAGTTAGTTCGGAAATAAGCATCTGCGCTTTGTACTAATTGCCCGCGTAATTCACCGCTTGCAAAAGTTGCACTGTGCACATTTATATACATTCCCTGCTTTTCAAGCATAGCTTGCTGTTCGGTAGTAAGTTCGAAAGTGTTACTTGCAGCTAAAAAAGTACCGCTTTTGTTATCAGTGTTAATGGTTGGAGATAACGCCACTACAACGCCACCATTTTGGCCGGCCAAACCAGAGTGGATATGAGCTGCTGCATAATCGCCGCTTAAATTTTCGAAGCTACCTTCAACTACTAGCTGGCTGCCATTTAAGGTTGCGGTAACACTACCGCTGGCAGAGGTTACAATGGAAGGTACCTCACTGCTTCCGCTAAGGTGTGCTGTAAATTCAGTTTGAGCTTGTGCGTAGGATGTCATTCCTACTAACATCAAGCCAAAAACTGTACAAATAGATAGTATCTGTTTTGTCATTTTCATAAGTGTTAGTTTTATTTATAATTAAAACCCAATTTGGGTAGAACTGTGAATGAATACGCAGACTCTTGATGATTGGATTGGTTTACATCATCCACAAAAAGAAAAAGGCACATATCGTTCGATAGGTGCCTATTAAAATTTTACTTATATAATAGAATATTGTTCCTGAAAGATTTAAATGCGCTTAGTTCATGGCGCCCAACATGAAAATATCTCCGGTTGGTTGTGGTGAGCCCCCTCTTGGTTCAAGCGAAACTGCAAAAGCCCCTTCGTTTGCTTCATTAGAAAGATTCTCTATGGTAAAGAAATCGTCGCGTTCTGAGTCTCGAACTGCAAAAACACCGGCGCTAATGGGTTGATTATCGAGAATAAACCAAAGCTGGTAATCGCGAGTAGTGGGTATTTCCGGAAGGTTTGCCACCTGAAGTAACGCACGGCCATTGTTCTTATCCCAAACTACTTTTCCATATCCCTCCGGATTTACATCCAAACCATCCATTAGGATTAAGTCGACATCCCGGGCTTCCAGTATTGTTAACAGCGCTTCTTTACGTTCAACTTCGGTTTCCAGTAGCTGAATTTTAATCGCCTGATCATTTATAACCTGACTTCTCATTTCAATATCAGAGTTCAAACGGAGGCTGTAGAAAAATAAACCCATTGTAGTTAAAAGTAGAATAAACGAAGCCGCTATACTAAATCTGGAAACCGGAATATTAAAAATAGTGGTTTGTTGTTTACGCTCTACCGATGCCCATGCCATAGCCATAAGTTCATCTCGAACCGATTGACTTGGTTTTTCGGGATTAGCACCAAGTGCAAGCTCAGCTGCAATAGCTTTCATTTCATTATGTAACAGAAGTTGAGTTTCGGTAGCATTTGCCAAGAGTTCGTCAAATTCTTGTTCTTCCTTTGCAGAAAGTGCACCTAACACAGAGGCTGCACTATATTCTTCAAACTTGTTGTCTATATCACTCATTATACCGCCTCATCTGCCAATAATGTTCGTAATTTAATCATTGCGTCTCTCATTCTTGTTTTAATGGTGCCTAGTGGAACATCAAATTCTTCGGAAATCTCCGACTGAGTTTTACCTTCGAAATAGGCTACTTCAATCACCTCGCGTTGTTTGGTTGATAATTGTTCCATGGCTTGTTTCACCAACTTTGCACGTTCATTTAAAATGGTATCCTCAAGTGGATTGTTCTCTGATGAATACAATGTTATATGTACGTCATCGTCATCCAAGCTTGAGCTCTGTTTCTTTTGTTCTTTATAAACTTTCGATCTTAATCGATCGATAGCTTTATTTCTTGTGATGGTACAAATCCAGGTATATGCACTACCTGATGCCGCATCGAACTGATCTGCTTTTTCCCAAATCTGAGTAAACACCTCCTGAAGTAAATCTTCAGCTTCGGTTCTCTTTTTTAGAATGGAAAGCAGCAACCCAAACAACAACCGGTTGTAATGATCATACAATTCGCCTAATGCCTTTGGTTCTTTGGCAACAATCTGACGTAATAATGCGCGATCACGTTTATCATTTTTGACCAGAAATTCGCCGGCCAGACTTATAAAAAAAAAGAGCATATATGGCTATTTGCTAATGAATACGAAGTAGTTTGTTAGTTGGATTGTTTTCGATGAGACAATAATGCCACCAAATCATCTAAATTGCTAACCGGAGCCTCACAAGTATAGTTTTTGCACACATATATTGCTGTGTTATTCTCAATAGGTGAGTACAACTTGGTGAATGGAGCGATGGCGTGAATACCAACATCCTCTGATTTCCAAAGCGCAATCTTAGAAGGTAAAAATGTAGTGTTTAGGAAATTTTTTATTTCTGGATTTTTGCCATTACCCTCAACTACTACAATTTCACCGGGTTCATGCATCTGAAACTGTAAAGCCATCATACCCATAGTTATGCTGGAACCCGACCGTATCAATTCACTTGAAAATAATTTTCCTAATTGATCAGCTTTATTCATCCAATCGGCATTTTCAGTGATTCGACTCAATTTAAGTAGCAGGTAAAGACCCAATGAATTGGAGGATGGAATGGCCCCATCATAAATCTGCTTTTGCAAGCCTAGAGCCTGATCAGTGGTGTCTTTGGTGAGATAGAAGCCACCAAGCTCTGCATCCCAGCAATGCTCAATAGCTTGATGAACTAGATCTACAGATTTTTCTAAATACTCAGGCTCAAATGTTGCGTTGTATAATTCCAATGCAGCCCAAGCTAAGTAAATATAATCGTCGGCGAATGCATTTATATCTGCTTCATCATCGCGAAACCGATGCAATAATTGTCCTTTATGAATTAGCTGATTTTGAATAAAATCCCAAGACTTTTTTGCTGCATTCAAGTAATCAGAATTTTTGAACACAGCTCCAGCTTTAGCAAAAGCGGCAATCATCATGGCATTCCAGTCGGTTAGAATCTTATCGTCGAGTAATGGACGAACACGCTTTTCTCTTTCTCTGAATAATCCGGCTCTACATTTATCCCACTTTTCCTGTTGTTCAGCATTAAGCGGCGTGGTTAGATGAAGAATATTAGTCCCATTTTTTTGTTTGGTGGCTTCATCTTCAAAGTTTCCTACTTCGTCAATATTGAAGTGTGAAGCAATGAAATCATAATCTTTTAGAAAAAATTCTTTTAATTCATCAGCGCTCCACACGTAAAACTTTCCTTCTTCGCCTTCACTATCGGCATCTTCTGCTGAATAAAATCCGCCATCAGGATGTGTAAGCTCTCTTAGTACATAAGTGGCAATTTCATCTACCGTTTGTTTAAAAAGTGGTTCATGGGTGAGTTGCCAAGCTTCGGTATAGGCAATCATCAACAAAGCCTGATCGTAAAGCATTTTTTCGAAGTGAGGGAGTAACCACTCTTCATCAGTACTATAACGATGAAATCCGAAGCCCACATGATCCCAAAGTCCACCCAATCGCATAGCAATCAGTGTTTCTGAAACCATGTCTAAGAATCGCTGCTCTCCGGTGTGATGATATTGCCGCAACAGAAACATAAGATTATGCGGTGACGGAAATTTTGGTGCCGAACCAAATCCACCATGAGATCTATCAAAACTTTGGGCAAGTTGTTCGGCGGCATAATCGATGGCTTCGGTACCGGGAAAGTGTCCGGGTTTAAATTCCTGCGTTTGCCCGAATCCTTTTTTGATTTGAGCAATTGCTTTCTCTATGCGCTCCGGCTCATTATTCCACATTCCCATGATTCCGGGAATTAATTGTCGCATTCCAATCCTACCAAACCGAGCTTCTTTAGGGATATAAGTAGCAGCAAAAAAAGGTTCTTTATCCGCATTCATCACAATAGAAAGTGGCCAGCCCCCATGCCCGTTTATTAGTTGGCATACCGTCATATAGGTTGCGTCGATGTCTGGTCGTTCTTCGCGGTCAACTTTTATGTTGATGAAAGCTTCGTTCATCAACTCAGCAATGGCTTCATCTTCGAAACTTTCATGCTCCATTACATGGCACCAATGGCAGGTTGCGTATCCAATCGAAAGAAAAATGGGTTTGTTTTGAGCTTTTGCAGCTTCAAAAGCTTCATCTCCCCACGGATACCAATCAACAGGATTGTTTTGATGTTGCAGTAAATACGGACTTTTAGCTTTGGCTAATCGGTTAGGCACAATTATTCAATATCTTTATTAAATCTTCGGCTATAATCTACAATAAAGCGATCATACGGAGTTTCCATCAAGGGCGAGCTAATCAGAAAATCTGCCGAACTACGGTTACAGGCAATTGGAATGTTATACACCACACTAATTCGGAGCAGTGCTTTAACGTCTACATCATGCGGTTGAGCTTGCAGCGGATCCCAGAAGAAAATCATGATATCAATTTCGTTATCTATGATTGCACTACCGATTTGTAAATCGCCGCCCAGAGGACCACTTTTGAAAGTGAAAACGGGTTGCCCTAATCGTTCGGCAGCTAGAGATCCTGTGGTTCCGGTTCCAAAAAGGTTATGACCTGATAGTTTTTCTTTATTGTATTCTGCCCAATCCAGTAAATCCATTTTCCGATGGTCGTGGGCAATTAAAGCAATATTCTTTTTGGGTCGCATCGGGAATGTAGAATCCGCGATGGAGGGATGTTGTTTTTTTACTGACATTATTTGTGAGTTTGTGAACCCGTAAGGTACACAGCAAAAAGGAAAAGCGTAATTAACTTGCTGTTATACTACCAATCGAAGAGTAGGGCGCTCTAATCGAATTTGTTTGATGCGGAATTCTTCATCCTTAAAGCCTTTTAATTCGATCTGATTTTCTTTCACAAAGAGATGATCTTTTTTCTTTGCCAGATACAATTGCACATCGGGGTGATCGAAAACGGCTTCAGAGATTATGATTTCTTTTTCTTTTGCGATATCAACTAAACGTGCAGCAATATTTACAGTAGTGCCAAAATAATCGGTTCTATCGTTCAAATTTACGGTTGTACAATCGCCGTAATGGATGCCGGCCTTAATTTTAAACGAATCTCCAATGCCCGTTGAACCGGTAAAAATCTGTTGAATTCTTTCTACCGCCTTTAATGCAGAAACCGGTTCTCTAAATACAGCCATCACCGAATCGCCAATTGTTTTAACGATTCCACCACGCTCTTCAGCTATAATCTGTTGTATAATTTTGAAGTGGCTCATCACCCGGCCAATGGCAAAGTCATCTCCCTCGCTTCTGTACAATTCGGTGGAATTCATGAGATCGGTAAATAACATGGTTACCTCACTCGCTTTAGCGTTGGTGCCTTCTTTTAGCGTTTCTCGAGGAAAGAGCGAACGAAAGTCATGGGCAGAGCCCACCTCACTGGCATAAGTAGCTTCTTGTTTCCAATCTTTTTTTTCGATGAATGCCACTTGTTTGCGTGAGGAGTTATTCACTAACGTGATGTTTGGCGTGGTTGAAACCTCAACCTCTTGTCCGTTAAAGTCATCGTCGGTAATAACTAACGAAAAGGTATCAATACCATCTTCGCGGGCGTGCAACACCAAATGTCCTTTATGATTGTTACTTTTAAATAGGTAAGTACCTTCCTCTAGTTTTACATCCAGGTACTTTTCTTCGCCAAGGGTTAGGAAGTGCTGTGAAAGTTTATGCGGAGTCGAGTTAGGATCTCCAAAAGAATATTTATGATGCGAAATTTTCCGAATAAGAGGATGGGGAGTAAACACCATATGCGTGTTTGTATTAAAATCCAGTTCAAAATCCAGATCGCATTCCTCACAAAAATGTGTCGTACGAATTTCTTTGAGTTTTCGAACGGTGTACTTGGGCGCTTTACAATTTGGGCAACATACATCCCAATTAAAATCCAGCAAGTCTAATTTTGCAGCATGTAAGAATACATTTAGCACCGAATACTTTTTTTCTCCCCAATACTCAGCCAGATGAAAAGGGTGAATTCGTATTAAATCTTCATCGTCTGCTTTTGTTATATATTGAATCAAGTGGTTGATGATTCTTTTACGCTTAGTTTCTGCAACCAAGGTTTTAGTAATTCTGCTGATTCTTGACTCAGCCCCACGTACAAGTGGCTTTTTGTTATTAATCTCGTAGCGTAAAAGCTGTTGTGTTGCACATTTATCGTAATCCTTTAGAATGCGGAAGTAGCGAAGTTTTAGAATTTTTTCGATATAAAAAACGGCAAGAAAAAATAAGCGTTCTTTAGAAGGGGTAAGCCAAATACGAGTGTTTAATAATGTGCCTTCAGTGTTCGGCTTTAGTTCAACCTGATAGCGAAGCTGTTTGATAATCCCCACTTTATAATATCGTGTGGTACCAAATCGATATGGTTTTTCCCAAAAGTAGGGCTCTTGCTCCCACAGCGAGTACGAACTGATTCGTGAATTAGTAACTTCAATATAGCCCTTAGGCGCAGAACGTGTAAGTTGAGTACGTTTTACAGAAGGAGCACCCATTAACCGGAATATCTGGTTTGTATCCGATATGAATGGCCATAATTGCTCCGGTGTGGCAGCTAATTGTATCGACCAATTGAATAGCTTTTGTTGTCCTTCGTTTTTCAAATTTGGTTACACTACTTAATGTCTTAACCCGTATCTTTGTCGCTGTTTTGAAGAGGGATTCCTCATTTAAGTGTTACAAAAAATTAATATAAGTAAACAATGGCAATAGAAAGAACATTAACTATTCTAAAACCTGATTGTGTTCGCAAAGGGTTGATTGGAGAAGTAACAAAACGCATTCAGGATGCGGGTTTTAAAATCCTGGCCATGAAATTAACTCGACTCACTGCAGACACCGCCGGTGGCTTCTATGCAGTGCATAAAGAACGTCCGTTTTTTACTGATTTGGTTGAATTTATGAGTAGCGGTGCTTGTGTGCCCATGATTCTTGAAAAAGAAAACGCGATTGCAGATTTCAGAACACTAATTGGCGCTACCAATCCTGCGGATGCAGAGCCAGGCACAATTAGAGCTGACTTTGCTGATTCTGTTGGTGAAAATATCATTCACGGCTCGGATTCTGTGGAAAATGGTAAAATCGAAGCGGCTTACTTTTTCGCCGAATCAGATGTGGTAGCTAACAACAGCTAATACACATAAAGAAGTTTTATTTAAGCCTTGCACTAATGTAGTGTAAGGCTTTCTTTTTATGGATGAATATTTTTTGGGCAACTCTAAGCTTTTTGATAATCGCAAGTTTAAACTGCGATACTAAATTTGAACCAACCGGGAAGGTGAAAACCGGCGCAGAAGTGTTAATTGCGCATCATCTCGATGAGCTTCGTGGGAAAAAAGTAGGCTTAGTGATGAATCCAACAGCTAGAATTGGTGATATTCATGTTCTGGATACGCTGATTAATGAAGGAGTAAACATTACAGCACTCTTTGCACCCGAACATGGTTTCAGGGGGAACTATTCTGATGGTGAACGCATCGAAAATGGTATAGATACCCAATCGGGTTTGCCGGTATTTTCGTTGTACGGCGAAATAAAAAAGCCAACTGCAACAATGCTCGCCGAAGTAGACATTCTATTGTTTGATATGCAGGATGTCGGTGCACGTTTTTACACATATAACACCACTCTCAAAAATGTGATCGAATCTGCCGAAGAAAATGATAAAGAAGTATGGATTCTGGATCGACCCAATCCCGCCGGTGGAAATTATGTTTCCGGTTGGGTTCTAGAAGATGAATTTACATCTATGGTTGGTTCTCATCCAATTCCTATAGCACATGGGATGACCCTAGGCGAGCTTGCACTGATGGGCATAGGTGAAGATTGGTATAATTTCACAGGTGAAGCTAAAGTGAGAGTTATAAAAATGGAGGGGTGGAAACGAGATATGCGATGGCCCGAAACAGGGTTGAGGTGGATACCACCTTCTCCCAATTTGCCAACTTTTGAACACGCCTATGTGTACTTAGGCACCTGTTTTATTGAAGGAGTGAGTATTTCTGAGGGGCGGGGAACAGACGATCCATTTCTAACTATAGGCGGGCCAAATCTTAATATCCCTGAGCAAGAAATCTACGAATTAGCCCAAAAATTTCATGTTCGTATCGATACGGTCAGTTTTACTCCGCGCTCAATGCCGGGGAAGTCACGCTACCCAAAATTTGAAGGTGTTCACCTAAACGGCTTAAAAATAGAAATGACGTTAGAGTTTTCGGAGCCTGTTGAATTTGGGTTGTCGTTACTAAAAATATTAAGAGTGCATAATCCACATATTACCCAACGAGAGCATCTATATTTATTAGCCGGCACAACCCGAATCGACTCACTTAGTGATAATTTTTCTTGGGGGCCGGAATTTCAAGCCTTTCAAACAATCAGGCAACCATACTTACTATATTAATCGTTTTCTTTTCCACTCGTAGGCAATTAATGCCGCTGTTACTGAGGCATTTAACGATTCAACATCATTTTCCATTGGCAGCATTAGAGTTTGATCAGAATTTTTTAAGATACGTTTGTCTACACCTCGTCCCTCATTACCGATTACAAAAGCGCATGGAGCGTTGAAATCAACCTCCCATAAAGTAGTATTTGCTTGTCCATCCAGGGCGAGAATTTCAAAGCCTGCGAGTTTCAAATCTTTAAATGCTTGATTGCTATCCTGAACCCGAATAACAGGAATTCTACCAGCAGTACCGGCCGAGGTTTTAAATACGGTTGCGTTTAAAGGTGCCTGATTGTGGGAAGGAACTACTACTGCTGCAATTCCAGCGGCAGCTGCGGTGCGTAAAATTGCACCAAAATTGTGGGTGTCTTCAATACCGTTGAGTAGAAAAACAGCAGGATTGTTTCTAAGATCGATGGTCTCAATCCAGTCGAAAAAATTAGTGTATTCCAGCTCAGATCGTTGAGCCACAAAGCCTTGATGGTTTACGTGTCCTACAAGCGATTCTAATTTTTTCTCCGGAACTGTAACAAACGGTATAGAGTTTGCTTTAAGAGTAGAAGAGAGATTTTTATAGGAATTTGGCGGAATAGAATTCCTTATAAAAACTTTGTTTACCGAGTTACTGTTGTTTTCGGCAAGTTCCTCTACGGGCTTTCTGCCGTAAATGTAAAAATTCTCGGAATTTGACATATTAGTTTTAGATAAAATCTCTTTTATGTATAATAAATCGTTAATGGTCGTATTTCGAAAAAAAATAAAGGACATGCACGAGGAACCAAAAGAAAAGTATTCTTTCGTTCAAGAGGACACGAGTAAAATCGATATGCCGACCGGGCACCTTAGTAGTTTTTCTGTATTTTTTGATAAAGTGCATTCTGTGAATGGATTGCATCTTCTCTCAGCTCTGTTTCAGATTATTTTAGGTTCATCCGTGGTAGCGCTTTCTGTGCTAAATATGGTTCAACCCGTATTATTAGCAGCATTAATGTCAGTTATCGGTAGTACTGCAATCGTAACAGGTATATACTTTACCTATTATGTTTTCAGCCGCTCCAACTCGTTCGATTCACTTATTAATAAAGCTATCAAACGCGTTATTAATAATCAGAACTAAGTGATACTAATTTACTAAGCATAATTGTAATACTGTGCATCAAAAAATGAGTATTTTGGAAAAAATATTCACAAATAATTTGATGCAATGAGATTTCATTCCCTACTGTTTGCTATACTATTCTTAACCGGAGCTATTTCAAAAACAGTGGCACAAGTAAATCTACCTCAATTACCACACTCTAATAACGATGACTTTGTAGTGATCGCCCACAGAGGTGCGAGTGCCTACGCTCCCGAAAATACCCACTCTGCTTTTAAAATGGCTATCGAAATGAAAGCCGAAATGATTGAGCTGGATCTGCTACTGAGCAAAGATGGCATTCCTGTTGTAATCCATGATCAAAATCTGGAAAGAACCACAGGTAAAAAGGGAGATGTTAGCGACTTTACCCTCGCAGATTTGAGAGTTTTAGAAACAGGCGCCTGGTTTGATAAGAAATTTAAAGGAGAGCCATTCCCAACGCTCGAAGAAGTGCTTACTTACACCAAAGATAAGATTGCGGTAAATATCGAAATAAAGCATGAAGCGGTAACAGATACAGCCAAAGATGGCATTGTTGATAAAGCACTAAAGTTAGTGTATAACGCAGGAATGGAAGATCAGGTAATTTTTTCCTCCTTCGATTATCGTGTGATGGAACACTTAAACGAGCTTGATCCGGAGATGCCTAAAGCACTACTGTACGAAAAGAGCCAGTCTGGCAATTTAACCCCAAAAGAATTAGTAGAAAAATACACTGTAGATGCCTTTAATTGCAGTTACAAAGAGCTTTCTGAAGAATGGATTGAGGAACTTACAACACACAACATTCCATTTTTTATCTATACAGTGAACGACAAAACTTTGATGGAAAAAATTACCAAGGCTGGCGCTCGGGGTATCTTTTCGGATTATCCCGATGTGCTAAAACAAGTTGTGGAAAACATGTGAGTAACTAATTTGGCTTTCCGGCCCTCTCTAATTGAAGATCGTGCATAAGTGCCCTATATTTTCCATCCATCAACTTCACTCTCTTCTTCATGTCCACTAAGTACATTTTTGTTACCGGAGGGGTAACTTCTTCGCTAGGAAAAGGAATTATTTGTGCCTCGTTAGGCCGTTTGTTAGTAGCACAGGGTTTGCGTGTTACTATCCAAAAACTCGATCCCTACATTAATGTGGATCCGGGTACAATGAACCCATACGAACATGGAGAAGTTTTCGTAACCGATGATGGTGCCGAAACGGATCTAGATTTAGGCCATTACGAGCGCTTTTTAGATATTACAACCAGCCAATCGAATAATGTTACTACCGGCCGAGTTTATAATGATGTAATTAACAAAGAACGGCAGGGAGCTTATCTTGGTAAAACAGTTCAGGTTATTCCTCATATTACCGATGAGATTCAATCGCACGTACTCAAGCTTGGTAAATCGGGCGATTATGATATCGTTATTGTAGAAATAGGCGGTACAGTGGGCGATATTGAAAGTCTACCCTACATCGAGGCTGTTCGACAATTACGTTACAACGTTGGTCGAAAAAACACACTTAGCATTCATCTTACTTTAGTTCCGTATCTAGCTGCGGCGGGAGAGTTAAAAACTAAACCAACACAGCATTCGGTTAAAACATTATCAGAAAGTGGATTGCAGCCTGATATTCTCGTTTGCCGATCAGAACATCCATTGGATGAGTCGATTCGAAGTAAAGTGGCTCGGTTTTGTAATGTTGAGATAGAAGATGTAATTAGTTCGCTAGATGCTCGAACAATTTACGAAGTTCCGCTATTGATGAAGAAAGAGGGCCTTGATCAGCGTGTGATTGAAAAGCTTAACCTTGAAACTACCGAGCCTAATCTGGATAATTGGATGGGATTTGTAGAAGCGGTGATCAATCCCTCGAAAGAAATTACAATTGCACTGGTGGGTAAATATGTTGAGCATCATGATTCGTATAAATCTATTGTTGAAGCGTTTATTCATGGTGGTGCGGTAAACGATTGTAAGGTAAGAGTTCGTTGGGTACAGTCTGATAATTTAACGGATGAAAATGTTGCTGCAGAGCTAGAGTCGGTCTCTGGAATTTTAGTAGCACCCGGATTTGGTGGACGTGGAATTGATGGGAAATTAGCGGCTGTGCAATATGCACGAGTTAATAACATTCCTTTTTTTGGCATTTGTTTGGGAATGCAGTGTGCGGTAATTGAATATGCGCGAAATGCGTGTGGGTGGAAATCTGCAAATAGTGCTGAATTTGATCAAAATACAGAATATCCCATTATTGATTTGATGCCGGATCAGAAAGATATCCAAAATATGGGTGGCACAATGCGATTGGGTAAATATGCGTGTGAACTTAAAGAAGGCTCTAATGCCTATGCAGCATACGGCGATTCGTTGGTATACGAACGTCATCGCCACCGTTACGAGGTAAATAACAACCTGCGCTATAAACTGGTTGAAAACGGTATGCAATTGGTAGGGATGAATCCGGAAAGAGATTTGGTCGAGATCATCGAATTACCGAATCACCCGTGGTTTGTGGGTGTTCAATTCCACCCGGAATTACGATCAACGGTAAATAACCCCCAACCACTTTTTGTTGATTTTGTAAAAGCCAGCTTGAAATATGCGAAATCGAATAAACTCGATAAGAAGCTAAAAAAAGGTGCGCCAGTAGGATAATGAGTAGCCCGTTGCGCTACAAAGGGTACATCCGTTTCAGAGTAGGTGGTATTCTGGAAGATAATGGTAAACTACTTTTAGTAAAGCTTCGCTCGCCCATCTCTAATACAAATATCTGGATTCCACCCGGAGGAGGAGTTAATTTTGGGGAATCGGCAGAACATGCTTTGATTCGAGAATTTAAAGAAGAAACCAATTTGAGAGTAACTGTATGTGGGTTACTACATGTGAATGAGATTATAGAGGGCGATTTTCATGTAATCGAACACTTTTACAGAGTTAAACTACTAGGCGGTAAATTAAGGCTGGGTTCAGATCCCGAACACGAAAATGATAAGCAACTTCTGTCTGATATTGGTTTTTTTAATCAGCATCAGATTCAGGTAATTAACTGTAAGCCTCTATTCATCACAGAGCAGTATTGGCAAAGTAGCGAACGGCAGTTATTCAATAGCCAAGGGTAAAGTAAACCTAAAGGTACTACCCTCGCCATAACTGCTTTCTACCGTGATGGTTCCGCCGTTTTTTTCGATAAATTCTTTACAAAGCATTAGGCCTAATCCTGTCCCTTTCTCATCCATTGTACCTTTAGTGGTAAAAAACGAGTCGCTGAACAAATGAGGAATATACTCTTCTTTAATACCTACGCCGTTATCTTTTACTGCAATCGATACCATGTCACCTTCTTGGCAGGCCTGTATACAAATTATATCATTATGATGGCTGAATTTAATTGCATTAGATAATAGATTTTGTGCAACAAGGTCTATCATGTTCATGTCAGCAAAAACCAGAATTTCACTTTCAGGTAAAGTTATCTGGAGGTTTTTATCTTCGATATTTGTTTGAAGCAGAGCTTGTTTATTTTTGAAAATCAACGATATATCGAATACTTCTGAGTTTACTTTATACCCCTCCATTTGGCTTTGCGCCCATTGTAGCAGATTGTTTAGTAAAGTAGAAGTGTATTTGAATCTCCGTGCAACATTAGGGATTAACCGGTCGAGTTCTTCTTGCGAGGTTTTGTTCATTTCGATTAAGCTTATTACGCCATATAAAGAGCTGAGTGGGCCGCGTAAATCATGTGCTATCATCGAAAAAATACGATCTTTCACCCGGTTTGACTGGCGTAGTTTTTCAGCCTGATCTTCAATTTCTTTATTCTTTAGATTAAGTAAGTAATTATTCTCTTTCTTTTGCTTGAAATTGCGGTACATGCCTATGATGGCTAATGCTGCTAAAATTATGGTAGTGAGGGAAGCAAATAGCAAGGTTTGCTGCTGTTTTATTTTTGCTGTATTCATCAGATTAGCTTGCCTGTTTGCCGCCAATAGTTCAGCTTCTCGTTGTCTAAACTCATATTCCGATGCAATGCGGGCAATTTGCGAGTTAGTTTCCGAATTCTTTAAAAAATCACTAATCGCTTTATACTCCTCATGGTAAGATAATGCATCGGCCATATTGCCCATCTTCTTTGTGATTTGGTAAAGACTTTGTAAAGTAGCCTGTTTTTCGGGAATGGCATTATAACGGTCAGCAATGTTATAGCCGTTTTGGGCATAGGAAAGAGCGTTGTTTAGCTGCCCGTTACCTAGATAAGCTTGTGCCAGTCCATTTAAAGACTGAACAGTTTCAAGTTCATTCTTTCTCGCTTCAAATAAATCGATAGAGGCATTAAAAGCAGCAATGGCCTCATCATGATTCCCCTCTGCATTTAAAACCTGACCAAGTTTAAAGTTAGATAACCCATACACTCGCGGGTCGATATTTCCTTCCTGAGCTAAAGCCCGATAGAGCTGAAGTTTTGCATTGTCAAAATCGCGTAAATCGTAATAGATGTAACCAAGGTTCACGGGTATACTAACCCGGGCTGCAAGGTCGGTAGGCATTTCTCCATCCAAACGCAGAAAAATGTCTAATGCACTTTCGAAGAGCTCCAGCTTCATGTACATCACACCGATGTTACTTAAGGTTACATAATAGCCTTCGGGATTTTTCTCAGGATCGTAATAGTCGAGGATTTCATAAAATTTGCGCAAACTCAATTCATACATCCCCATGGCACCATAAATAGTACCTTGATCGTGCAATAAATCAATTTTTAATTTCTCAGAACCGGGTGCGTCAGAAACCAGGCTCAATGCCTTATCTGCAGTTTCGAGACTCAAATCATATTCACCGCGCATAAAATGTACCCAGGTTACCAGGCCAAGTGCCAAAGCTGTTTTGTCGGGATAGGCGACCTCTGATACCACACTTAGTGCCAGATTTGCGTACTTATACGTAGAATCTAAGTTCGTGTACTTAAATTGCTCAGCTTGTTGCGTGTAGATACTAAATGCAGAGGTATCGCTGCGAACAAGTTCCGGCGATGTTTGTGCAAACCCCGAACCCGAAGTAAAAAGTAATAAGAGAAGTAGTGTTGCTCGCATTAAAAAAATTTTAGCCCATCGAATGTAAACAAACACCAATGCTAATTAAATTAAAATCAATTAAAGCTAGAGAATGTAAAACCTCTCAAATGAGCAAGTTTCACACATTATATTCTGTATTTTCAGCAAAAAAAACTATGAAGCAATTTTTACTACTACTTACAGCACTTTTTATTTTTTTGGGCTGTCAAAATCCTGTTAACACAACCATCATTCATAATGTGGATGGGTATACTTTTAGTGATGGAGAACTTATCGAATTTAGCACGCTTGTAATCGAAAATGGAAAAGTTATTGCAACAGGCAGCAAAGATCTTGTTTCGATGTATGAAGGTACACAGATTGATGGAGAGGGAAAAACGCTTTTGCCTGGTTTAATTGATGCTCATGGGCATGTAATGGGTTTGGGGTATCAAGAATTACAAGTAAATCTTATGGGGATAAATACCCTCGAAGAAACACTGCAAACCATTAAGGAATATGCAGATGCGAACCCCGATTTAGACTGGATTTTAGGAAGGGGATGGAATCAAACACTTTGGCCGGAAAACGAATTTCCAACAGCTGAAGATTTAGATCGAGTAGTGCCTGATCGGCCAGTTTGGTTAAGCCGAGTTGATGGGCATGCCGGCTGGGGAAATTCATTGGCTATGCAATATGGAGGAGTTAGTAAAGATACTCCCGATCCGCAAGGGGGGAAAATCATCAGAAACAATAATGGAGAAGCAACCGGGATATTTATCGATGCTGCCGAAGGATACATCAATGCAGTTGTGCCAGAGCCTACACCATTAGAGCGTTCGTTGGCATTGGATAAAGCTTTAAAGCAACTGGCCCGAATGGGACTTACAAGTGTGCATGATGCCGGCGCAGGAGTACAAACCTGGGAACTCTATAAAGATTTTGCCGACGATGGAAAGTTAACTTCCCGAATCTACACGATGATTTCCGGCGCAGGGGGTATTTTTGACACGCTCTCGGCAAATGGGCCAATCGAATCGTATGCAAACGATTTACTATCATTAAGAAGCGTGAAACTATATTCTGATGGTGCACTAGGAAGCAGAGGTGCCGCTATGATTGAGCCATATTCGGATGATCCTGGTAATTACGGGTTATTGTTTGTGTCGCAGGACGAAATGAACGAAATGGCCGCAAAAGTAGTGGGTAAAGGTTTTCAGGCAAATATCCATGCCATTGGCGATGCGGGTAACAGACAGGTTTTAGATGCTCTAGAATTTGCACAAAATACACATCAGACTTACGATTTGCGCAATAGAATTGAACATGCACAAATAGTGGCTCTTGAAGATATTCCGCGTTTCGAAGATTTAGGGCTTATTGCAAGTATGCAACCAACCCATGCTACCAGCGATAAAAATATGGCCGAAGATCGCGTGGGGCCGCAACGTATAAAAGGCGGATATGCCTGGCAAAAGTTTTTAGATCAGGGAACGGTGGTTGCAGCAGGTTCAGATTTCCCAGTTGAACATTCGAACCCATTTTTCGGACTTTATTCTGCTGTAACACGTATGGATCATGATGGCGAGCCGGAAGGTGGTTGGTACCCGGAAGAAGCCATGAGTAGAATCGAAGCACTTAGAGCGTTTACCATTGATGCCGCATACGCAGCGCATCAAGAAGAAGTGCTTGGTAGTCTTGAACCCGGTAAATGGGCAGACTTTATTATCATCGACAGAAATTATTTTGAAGTTGATGCATCAGAAATCTGGCAAATTGATGTGTTACAAACCTGGTTGGCCGGGCAGAAAGTTTATCAAAAAATGAATTAAAAAAGATGAGGCACTTACATAGCTTCAACAAAAGTGAGTGCCGCTTCTTCCAATGATTGTAAACAACGATCTAAAAAATTAGCTGCATCTTGTGGTGATTCCACAAACATTTCTATGGCAAGCCAAACATTTTCACTGTGGATGTAGCCCTTAACCACTTTGTGATCTCGGCTGACTTTATCCAATGCTAATAGTACTTTGTTTCCTTCCAATAAATCTGCGATCGGCCAGATGTTGAACATCACAACGCGAAAAAATTCGGGATCATTTTCATCCACTCCGATGAAATAGGCCTTATCCATATACTCGAATTGAATATCTCCATCTTCATCAACAAAACCGCTTAAATTACGCGATTCCAGTATCTCCAAATAAACTTCTTGTAATTCTTCTTTAGTGGATTGAGCCAGTATTATCTGTGGAAGTAAACCTAATAGCAGTAAGCAGGTAAGTGCTTTTACAAAATGGGTGATTTGGTATGACATAGAAATGCCTTATTTGAAATATGTGTAATATATGTGTATCATTTTGAATGATAAAAAAGCTTGCAATAAAAGGCCGAGGCAGTAGTGATAATCCAATTAATCGTTTCGAAGGAAATTATATTGAATATCACGAAGATGAAAAGCCAAATTACCGAACTCAATTATTTAAGGATGATACTAAGAATATCATAAGTTTCAATAGTAGTCCCGATGTGCCATTTGAAGCGGGGTTGAACCCATATCGCGGATGCGAGCATGGATGCGTTTATTGCTTTGCGCGGCCATTTCACGAGTATTTAGGATTTTCATCAGGCTTAGATTTTGAAACCAAGATTATGGTGAAGTACGATGCACCTGATTTACTTAGAAAAGCATTTAGGTCACCAAAATGGAACCCACAGGTTATTGCACTAAGTGGAATAACGGATGTATACCAGCCAATAGAACGTAAGTTAAAAATCACCAGGCAATGTCTTGAAGTTTTTTCTGAGTTTAGAGCACCGGTTGGAATTATCACCAAAAATTATCTGGTTACTCGAGATATAGATTTACTAAAAAAATTAGCTGCCTACAATTGTGTAAATGTTTTTCTTTCAGTTACTACATTAGATGAAAAGCTAGGGCAAAAAATGGAGCCGCGAACTTCATCCCCAAAAAGAAGGCTTAAAGCTATTGAGGAACTTGCTGAAGCCGGAATTCAGGTTGGGGTAAATGTGGCGCCCGTTATCCCCGGTTTAACCGACCATGAACTACCGGATATTTTGCGTGCAAGTGCTGATGCAGGGGCAACATCAGCAGGATTTATAATTTTGCGTTTGCCTTTTAAGGTGAAAGATCAGTTCGAAACCTGGTTAGAACAACACTTTCCAGATCGTAGAGAAAAGGTATTGAATAGAATCAAAGCTATGCGAAACGGGAAGCTTAATAACACCGAATTTGGCGAAAGAATGAAAGGTGAAGGTGAGTTCTACAAGCATATCAGAACAACATTCGAGATACATGCTAAAAGATTGGGGTTAAACCGAAAATCGATGCAACTTAGTACAAATCATTTTGTAAAAACGCATGGCGAACAGCTTGGTTTGTTCGGCTGAATTTGTTTTACAATTATTTAAGGTATTGAGGGAAACTATTTAGGGCTTACAACGTCTTACAGGTGTAGCTTCCCGATACCCGCATCGAGATTTTTAATTAGAACATAGATGACCACTATTTCTTCTCACTTGGGTATCGGGTTTTTTTATATCCACACCTTACTAAATATCAAACAACGAAAGACTTAGCCGTCTTTTTTTTGTATATTGTACCCAAGCATTGGCTTTCATCAAATATGATAATTAGGATACAAGAAAGAGATAAAAATGGCAGCAGTTGAATCAACGATGGTAAAATTAGGCACTAAAGCCCCATCGTTTACATTACCGAGTGTTACAGGTGGTAATGTAGAATTATATAAATACACAAAGAAATCTAAGGGCACTGTAATTTTATTTATTTGCAATCACTGTCCATACGTGAAGCATATAAATGAAAAATTAGTAGAGCTTGCAAACTCGTATATACAAAGAGGAATTGCGTTTATAGCGATCAGCTCGAACGATGTTGAGAATTATCCGGCAGATTCGCCTGAGTTAATGCGGGAAGTTTCTGAGCAGGAAAACTATCCATTCCCATACTTATACGATGAAACACAGGAAGTAGCTAAAGCTTACCAAGCGGCTTGTACTCCGGATATTTACCTTTTCGATGCGGATTTAGCATTAATTTACCGCGGTCAATTCGATGATAGTAGGCCGGGTAACGGTAAAGAAGTTACCGGTAAGGATTTGCAGGAAGCTATTGCAGCACTTATGGAAGGAAAACAGCCGGTAGAGCCGCAAATCCCAAGTATTGGTTGTAATATTAAATGGAAACCGGGTAATGAGCCCGACTATTTCGGATGAAATGAAAGAACAAGAACTACAAGATCTCCGTCTCGATTACACCAAGCACAGTTTGGATGAATCAGATGTAAAAGCAGATCCCTTTGCCCAATTCGAGATTTGGTTTGAAGAGGCACTAAAAGCAGAAGTCAGCGAAGCCAATGCATTTACGCTTTCTACTGTTGATAGCAATTCGAAGCCACATTCAAGAATTGTGTTGCTTAAAGGCTTAGAAGGCAAAGCATTTAAATTCTATACCAATTACGGTAGCGATAAAGGCACAGAAATCGAGGCTAATCCAAATGTTTCGATGTGCTTTTTTTGGGGTGAATTGGAGCGACAAGTTCGAATTGATGGCGTTGCTACAAAGCTACCGATAGAAGAAAGCGAAGCATACTTTAAATCTCGGCCACACATGAGTCAGATTGGAGCGCATGCATCTCATCAAAGTAAAGAAGTGCCTAACCGAGAATTTTTGGATGAAACATTTCAGAAAATGAAAGCATCTTTTGAAGAAGGAAATGTACCAAAGCCAAGTTTCTGGGGTGGTTATGGTATAGCGCCTACCTACTTCGAATTTTGGCAAGGCAGGCCATCTCGTTTACACGATCGGATTGCATATTCATTTAGTGAGGGAAGCTGGAATATTAAACGCTTATCCCCATAAATGCCGAAGATAAAAGAAGAACGGATGAAGGCACTGGAACACATGGATAATGTGTTTTTGTGGAAACATTATAACAGTGCCAATCCTTTTCCAAAAGGATCTTGGAATTCCGATATCTTTAAAAACGATCACCCAATTGTTCTGGAACTGGCCTGTGGTAAGGGAGAATACTCGGTGGGAATGGGTAAAATGTACCCTGAGAAAAATTTTGTAGGATTTGATCTTAAAGGCAATCGTTTGTGGGTAGGAGCAACGAAAGCACTTGAGGATAATTTAGAAAATGTTAGATTTTTCCGGGCTTACATCGATCACCTGTACGATTACTTTGCTCCAAATGAGGTTGATGAGATATGGATCATCTTTCCGGACCCTCAACTCAAAAAAGACCGAAAAAAACTAACTTCGCCTAAGTTCCTAGACATTTATCGACCATTATTAAAACCGGGCGGTACGATCAATCTAAAAACCGATAGTCCTGAGCTTTATACTTACACCTTAGAAATGATTGAGGAACATGGATTTACATTACATCGAAATGTTGAAGATGTACATCGAGACTGCCCCGATGATTCGGTTCTTCAAATTCGAACCTACTACGAAGGGTTGCACCTAGAAAGAGGACGAACGATTCGATTTCTATCATTCTCTTTAGATTAATCTACCGGTTGATATTCGAAAATGGTGGATACTTTTCCATCAACATCAACTTTTCGAACACGTGGGATTAGTAAGTCATCGTTGCGTTGCCAAAATTTCCACCACGTTCCATCACCCATAGTTGATTCCAGTATGTACAATTCACCTCTATAAATATCGATTCCGCTCGGCGACCAAGGCCCTTCAGCAGTAATAATGGAAGATATTTCGCCACTTTGGTCTACTTTTAATATTTCACGATTCCCATAATAGGCCAAATAAACCCAGCCATTTTCATCAACACACATATCAAACAAAATATTTGCACCACGAAACGGGATGTTAGGTGGGTTTTCTTTTCTCAGTGATTGTGAGATAAGTTCAAATTCGTTTTCGGTTTGCTTGTATAGGTTATTATCGGCTACGAGATATAAATTTCCATTGCTGTCTAATGAGAGCAGGTCAATTCTTCTTAAAGCGTGACCAGTTTCAATTTCACTTACCGTTGATTGGTTATTAATTTTGTATAGATTTCCATCGCGTGTAAAATAAAGTCTAGCACTATCCGCAACTGCGTAGCTTTGAATGTGAAAATCATTCGAGGAGTTTACACGGTAGAAGTAAGGAGGTTCTACTTGGGTATTTAATCTCCAGAGAGTATTTCTGTAGTTGGGTGATTGTCCTGATCGCTCAGCAGCATAAATCTGATTATTCAGAGCTCGGGCAAGAATTATATCGGATGGGGAATGTTGAGATTTTAAAACCTGAGTTAAGTTTCCTTCCGTATCAAGTTTCCAAACACAGGCGTAATGATGATCGTCAACAATTGGGCAAGTAAAGGTGAAATAGATATTCCCGTCTCCATCAACTACTAAACCACCCCAAGGATGAGCTTTTGCGATTTGCTGAAAGCTAATTAAGCTGAATAGTATGGTAAGTGAACTTATTAGAAGTTTGGTTCGCATTGTTTATTTCTGTCTCACGTTTAGGAGTGATTAAGATTCAGAGGATAATATTTTTTTACCAATCAGTTTTAGCGTCTTGATTTTCTCCTTCAATAGCGTAACTTAACAGTGTTAACCAAATGTACAGATGTCGAAAAATCAATCAACTTTAAGAGATCGAATTCTCGAAGCTAGTCGTAATGTGCTTTTTTCAAAGGGATATGATTCCCTTTCTATGCGCAAAATTGGAAAAGAAATTGGTGTTTCTGCCACGAGTATTTACTTGTATTTCAAAAACAAAGATCACCTGGTACATACTATTATCGAAGAATCGGTAGAAGAACTGAGTGCATCAATCGAACAAGGAGCAGCGCGAGTAAGTGGAACCATAGCCAAATTTGAGGCCATCATTCGTAGCTATGTTGATTTCGCATTAGACCAACCGGAAAAATATCAGGTAATCTATATGGTTCGTCCCGAAGCTATGGGGCGCTATCCAAAAGAGAAATTTAGAAAAGCCCGTCGAGGTTACGCATTACTTGAATCGGTTATTCGACAAGGAGTTGATGAAGGTGTAATGGAATTGGATCATCCAATGATTGCCGCCTATTCGATCTGGGCTCAACTACATGGAATAATTGACGTGGTTTATAATCAGCGATTAGATAGCCGAATTGATAGAAATGAGTTTATTGAAGAGTCTATCGATCACATTGTACAAGGGTTTTTAATACGCATTACTACAAACTAATCTTTTCATCATGAATACACTTTTAGAAAACTTTGGGTTTTTATATCAATTTCCCATGGTAGCAGTAGTTGTTTCTGCCATTGTTTTGGCAATGGTACTCGCCTACACCGGAAGTCCACTTTGGATTTGGGCAATAGCCGGTTACAGTCTGTTATTTGGTTTAGATGCACCTATGTGGCTTACCATTGCCTACACGGTGTTAGCCATTGTATTTAATGTGCCGCCAATTCGAAGAACGCTGGTAAGCGTACCGATTATGAAACTCATGGAGGCACTCAATTTTCTTCCGACCATTTCGGAAACGGAACGCACAGCCATTGATGCGGGCACCGTTTGGGTAGATGGCGAGCTTTTTTCCGGTAAACCTAACTTTAAACGAATACTCGCAGAACCATATCCCGAGTTAACAAAAGATGAACAAGATTTTTTAGATAATCAGGTGGAAGCGCTTTGCGCGAAAGTAAACGATTGGGATATTTTTGTGGATAAGGATTTTCCCGATGAAGCCTGGGAGTATATGCGTAAAGAGGGATTCTTCGGTTTAATTATCCCCAAAAAATTTGGCGGACATGAATTTTCTGCTACCGCACATAGTGCAATTGTTGCGAAATTAGCCTCGCGATCAGGGCCACTAGCTACTACAGTGATGGTTCCAAATTCTTTAGGTCCGGCCGAATTGTTGATGCACTATGGAACCGATGAGCAAAAAGAATATTACTTGCCACGACTTGCTGCCGGTGTAGAAATGCCGTGTTTTGCACTTACAGAACCAAATGCGGGTTCTGATGCGGGCGGCATGGAAGCTCATGGAATCGTGTTTAAAGGTGAAGATGGTGAGCTCTATCTTAAACTCAATTGGAACAAGCGGTACATCACCCTCGCTGCAATTTCAACCGTTTTGGGGTTAGCTTTTAAGTTATCCGATCCGGAAAATTTACTAGGAAGAGGAAAAGATCTTGGAATCACTTGTGCGTTAATTCCTAGCAACACAAAAGGTGTAGTTATTGGTAGACGCCATGATCCTCTTGGCGTGCCTTTTTATAACTGCCCAACACAAGGTCATGATGTTGTAGTGCCGATTGACGCCATTATTGGAGGTAAAGAAGGTGCCGGTAACGGCTGGCGTATGTTGATGGAATCCTTAGCTGTTGGGCGAGGGATTTCACTTCCGGCTCAAGGTTTGGGAGGAGCAAAATTAGCTTCCAGAGTAGTAGGAGCTTACACGTTAATCCGTAAACAGTTCGGTTTAAATATCGGAAAATTTGAAGGGATTGAAGAGCCGATGGCTCGAATTGGTGGCTATACGTACATGATGGAAGCCGCCAGAAAATATACCACCGGTGGACTTGATAAAGGAGCTAAACCAGCTGTAATTACGGCAATTGCTAAATACAATTTCACCGAGCGTACTCGCGAGATCATCAACGATGCAATGGATATTGTGGGTGGATCAGGAATTTCCAGAGGACCTCGAAATGTATTTGCAAATGGCTACATATCTCTGCCAATAGCAATTACAGTGGAAGGGGCTAACATCCTCACTCGTACACTGATGATTTTCGGGCAAGGAGCAATTCGATGCCATCCTTATGCGCTTAACGAAATTAATGCCTTAACCTCCGGTGATGCCAAAGCTTTTGATAAAAACTTCTGGGCACATATTGGCCATGTTGGTAGAAATAAAGCTCGAGCATTTTTGCTCAGTATAACACGCGGACGTTTAGCCGGTTCACCGGTAAGTGGTCCATCCGCTAAGTATTTCCGTCGATTAGCATGGGCTTCTGCCTCCTTCGCATTTTTAGCCGATATAGCTTTAGGGTCTTACGGTGGGGCGCTCAAAATGAAAGAAAAGATTGCCGGCCGTTATGCAGATATTCTGAGTAATATGTATCTGGCTACATCTACACTTCGAAGATTTGAAGCAGAAGGCCGGAGAAAAGAAGATGAAGCTTTCTTTCACTGGAGCATGAACTACATGTTCTATCAAATGCAGTTGGCGTTTGAAGGAATTTTGAGTGAAATCAAAGTACCGGGATTAAGTTGGGTATTCCGACTAGCAGGTGTTTGGGGAAGGTTAAATCCGATTGGAACCTATCCATCAGATAAATTGGGCCATCAGGTGGCACAGGCAATGCAAACAGTGGGCGAACAACGCGATCATCTAACGAGTGGAATTTACCTTGCTGATGATCCAACCGATGCAGTAGGGCGCTACGAACATACCATGCGTTTAATACATGATGCAGATGCCATCTACAAAAAACTCTACAAAGCGGTTAAAAAGCGTGAACTTCCAAAAGGCAAAGTCATAGATATGATTGAACCTGCATTAGAGAAGAAGATCATCACCAGCGAAGAGGCTGAAAAAGTTAGAAAAGCTGAGATTGCTCGAAACGATGCTATTCAGGTTGATGACTTTAGCCAGCAAGAGTTTATGGCAGAAACTGTGCAATCCCCGCACGGAAAAGGGCTTTTATCGGAAGATGTAGTCGGTTAAAAAGAACCTGATTAAGTACGAAAGCAGAATCATCTGCTATCTCAAGGCATTTTAGGGTATAGAGATAGTTAGATATTCTGCTTTTTTGTTTTATACAGTGTTTTTATCTAAAATAAGCTTGATCATTGGATGATCTATCTTTTGATTATCATATTTATTAGTATAAATACACATAGTTAGCAATGAGTACCGTACGATTAGACGATGTAGACAAAGAGATTCTAAGAATTCTTCAAAAAGAAGGGAGGATTTCAAATAAAGATCTCGCTGAACGCATAAATCTTACAACCACTCCAACACTTGAGCGGGTTCGTCGCCTAGAAAGAGAAGGAGTGATTAGTGGGTATGAAGCGAAAGTAAATCCGGAGACAATTGATCTGGGTTTAAATGCATTCGTTACCATTACGTTAAGTGCACACCGGCTTCGATTGTTGGATGAATTTACCAGCGAAGTTAAAGCGATTCCGGAAATACTGGCCTGTTACAACACTACCGGTGATGGCGATTTTCTGCTGCACATTGTAGCTAAAGATGTGGAAGACTACGAGAGAATTATGCGAACAAAACTGGCAACCTTGCCCGATGTTCAACGCATGTATACCAGCATTGTGCTAAATGTGATAAAAGAACAAACAAATATTCCGATACCATGATTACATCCAAAGAAAAGCAAGCTACCTTCGCAACTGCCGCAGTTCATGCCGGTGAGCGCGATTTTGATCAATATGGATCTCATATCAATCCGATTTATCAAACTTCGACTTTTGTTTTTAGGGATGTTGATGCAGGTGCTAAAGCTTTTCAGGGTGAAGAGGGTGGAGCTTCGCATATTTATTCGCGGCTGGGAAATCCAACGGTAGAAAAATTAGAGCGTGCTATTGCTGAGCTTGAATCTTTTGGCTTGCCAAATGTGGATGCTTACACCGGAATGGCTTTTGGAAGTGGAATGGCGGCCATTACAACCGGGATCATCGCAGCAGCCAGAGGTGGGCATATTGTTGCACAAGATGCGCTATACGGCTGTACTAGCCAGTTTTTGGATTTGGAGGCACCAGAATTAGGGATGAGTCGATCATTTGTTGACATGAGCGATTTGTTTTTACTGGAAATGGAATTGAAGCAAAATCCATCTACCAAACTTGTATACATTGAGAGTATCGCTA
This sequence comes from Balneolaceae bacterium, assembly GCA_965228545.1. Lineage (GTDB taxonomy): Bacteria > Bacteroidota > Rhodothermia > Balneolales > Balneolaceae > HXMU1420-13. Next base: position 1,721,624 of record OZ245822.1, on the reverse strand, counting down.
ATCCTACTATGACGGTTGCTGATATCGAACAAATTTCCGCGTTGGCACATCAACATGGTGCGCTGTTGATGGTCGATAATACGTTTGCAACGCCATTTCACATTCAACCACTGAAATATGGTGCTGATATTGTTGCGCATTCTACCACCAAATATTTAGGCGGACATGGTTCTGTGATTGGTGGGGCGTTGGTTCTTAAATCAGAGTTGATCGAGGAAACACACTTGCACAAATTTCGCAAGAATTTAGGTGGAATCGCTGCTCCTATGGATGCATGGTTACTGAGTAATGGCATTAAAACCTTGCCACTTCGCATGCAAAAACATGCCGAAAATGGAATGAAAGTGGCACAATTTCTTGAAATGCACCCGGCGGTAGAATGCGTTTGGTATCCGGGATTGAAATCACATCCTCAAAACGAATTGGCCTGCGAAATGATGAGTAATGGGTTTGGTGGAGTACTTTCTTTTGAACTTAAAGGCGGATTTGAAGCCGGAAAGGCGCTTATGAATGCTGTTAAGCTATGTACGCTGGCTGTTAGCTTAGGTACAGTTGATACATTGATTCAACATCCTGCTTCCATGACTCATTCGGTGATGGATCCTGATTTACGATTAGAAGCTGGAATTACGGATGGAATGGTTCGTCTTGCAGTTGGAATTGAAGACGCCGAAGACATCATTCACGATTTAGAGCAAGCTCTTGAAGGCTAAGTGTTAAATGCTAAATGAGAATCATTCAAAATTTAGCATTTAATATTACTCATTCCGCAAAGCGGTTTACCAGCTTCCGCCGGCGCCGCCACCGCCTGAGCCAAAACCACCGCCTCCGCCGAAGCCGCCGAATCCACCTCCTCCACCGGAACCGAACCCTCCGCCTCCACCAAAGCCGGAACCTCCACCTCGATTTCTGCCTCCGCCAAAAATCTGGCTCCAGAAAATGGCTTCTATTACATCATCAGCTCCTATGGTTCGTTTTCCACCTCTAGGTCGACCACCTTTTGAAACCAGAAAGATGATAATAACAACGATTATTATGATAACATCGATAGGAATGCCAGAGCCACCATTTCCGCGAGTATCATAGGTGCTGCCGAAGCCTTCATATTCGCCAGCTGCGAGCTGAATCATGGCATCAGAAGCACGATCAAGTCCTGCATACACGGTTCCACTGCGAAGATTAGGAATCAGAATATCCTGAACAATTCGGTTAGCCATGGCATCCGGAATTGCACCTTCAAGTCCATAACCAACTTCAATTTTTAACTCCCGATCTTGCTCTGCAATCAAGATTAGCACACCGTTGTATCTATCGCCTTCCCACATGCGCCAATTATTAAACAACTCGGAAGCCACTTCTTCTCTGGAATTTCCTTCTAAACTTTCAATAATCGCTACTGCAATCACATTTGAGGTACTGTCGCGATAAGCTCTTAGCTTGCGTTCGAGTTGATTTTCCTCATTTTGATTGAGCATGTTCGCATAATCATTAACATGCCCTGTAGGTCGCTGAGGTAGAAAATCTAAATTTTGCCCTAAAACAGGCAATGAAAAAAGAACGATTAAGGCTGATAAAATAAGTTTACGCATCCTTTGCTCCATAACTGATGTCATCCGATAGCTCATTTTGGTCGTCTTTTTGATATGGGAAGTTAGCTTTCAATTTATCCCCGATTAATAGAATGGCTTCACTCAGTCCGGTTTCAAAATCTCCCGCTTGGAAGTATTTCGTCATTCTTTTTAACACATCATTCCAAAAATCCTGGCCAACTTTTGTGTGGATGCCTTCATCTCCCCAGACCGCAATTTTATGATCTTTGATGGCTACATATACAATTACGCCGTTTCTGAGCTCAGTTTCATGCATGTGCAACTCACCAAAAACTTCTATAGCTCTTTTGATGGGATCATCTGCTTTACACCGATCTTCCAGATGAACACGGATCTCTCCCGATGTGTTAGTTTCGGCTTCCTTGATGGCAGCCATTACATGTTTCTCTTGTTCTTTGGATAATAATCGAGCCATAGCTTAAAAGACGATGGACTAACGACGACCGACGAACGTATCAAAGACGTTCGTCATTCGTCGGTGGTCGTTAAAATTAATTTGAAAAATCTACTGTAGGAGCTTGTTCGGCACCTTGTTCGGCTTCGAAATAGGCTTTTCGATCAAAACCACCGATGGAAGCAATGATGCTGGTCGGGAATTTTCGAATGGAGGTGTTATAACTCTGCGCCGCATCATTAAAACGCTTACGCTCGGTTGCTATTCGATTCTCAGTGCCTTCCAGCTGAGCCTGTAGATCGCGGAAATTATTGTTGGCTTTTAATTCAGGATAGCGTTCGACACTAACTAACAGTCGAGACAGAGCACCACTCAATTGTTGTTGAGCCGCCTGAAATTGCTGTAGTTTTGCAGGATCATTTAAATCATCTGAACTTACATTGATGGATGTTGCCTGACTACGAGCTTCAATTACTGCCGTTAAGGTTTCCTGTTCGAAATCAGCAGCGCCGCGAACCGTATTAACAAGGTTTGGAATCAAGTCTGCCCGGCGTTGATATTGATTTTCAACTTGTGCCCATGCACTTTCCACATTTTCCTCTCGCTCAACCAGCCCGTTATTTACACTAATGCCAAAAAACGCCAATAGCCCTAGTACAACTACAATTATTATTACTTTCCCTTTCATGATTGTGATTTTTGATTGTTAACTTTGCGCCCGCTATACGAGCCAAAACTGATTTGGTTTTGTTTCCTCTAATTCTAATCAAAAATTATTCCATTGTCTGAGTTAAACCCAGAGTTCATTTATTTTGACCTAGATGACACCTTATTAGACCACAAAAAGGCAGAACAAGCAGGTCTTGCGGATGTTCACCAGCATTTTGACGTATTCAAAAACATTGAACGGCAACAATTGATCGACACCTATCATCACATAAATAAAGGATTGTGGGAAGAATACGGACGTGGTGAGATTGATCGGCATATTTTGCATCGCCGAAGATTTGAGGAAACCTTCATTGAGTTAGGAATTGACGCCACGTTATACGAAGAGGCCGGAAAGGTGTATATGAATTATTACCGCAATCACTGGGAGTGGGTGGATGGGGCTAAAGAAGCCTATGAAGCGATTGCTAAAAATTATCCTGTTGGAATCATAACCAATGGCTTTGCAGAAACACAATGGTTAAAAATTGATCAGTTTGGATTCAAGGAAACAGCGCGACAGATTGTCATTTCGGAAGAAGTAGGAGTGATGAAGCCCCACCCAAAAATTTTTGATCATTCCAGCGAGCTAGCAGGCGTTGATCGCGACAAGATTCTCTATGTTGGCGATTCACTGACGTCTGATGTGAAAGGCGGAAAAGCAGCCGGCTGGCAAGTTGCTTGGTTTAGTAAGCACCCAAGTAAAGAAGGGGAAGAATTAGCAGATTTGGTGTTTGATGATTTTGATATGCTACAGAAGGAATTGTTGGGTTAATTCTTTTCTGCCGTTAATAAAAGCGGATTATTCAATATATATGTCTTCATTTGTATCCCCTTTGGTGATTGGTTGTTTAAACAGATAGAATTTTTCAAAATTCGATACCTCATTATTTAACTCAATAGCTTTAACTAACTCTCTAGTCTTCAGATCAATGATGAATATTTTTCTACGATTATGCGTAATAAGATATCTTTCCTTAGGTGATAGATACATTTTAAAGTTCACTGACCCAATGTCTATCGTATCAATAATTGAATTTTGTTTTAGACTGTATACTGTCAGTTTAGGTACTATATTAAAAGCTCCTGTATATGTAGGTGGATCTGAAATGTACACTTCTCTCTTATCTTTTCTTGCTAACAAATGACTAGGTCTTTCTGACTGAATAAACCCAATCTGTTTATTTTTAATTATATCTAAAACAGGACCTTGAGCAAAGAAAAGAGTGCTGCCATCATTTGATAATTCAAATTCACCGTGTTCCAAATAGTCAAACTCTGGAAAGATTAGGTTCTTCAGCCTCGTTGTTAGGTCATATTTATATAGCCTAAATTCAGCATCAAACCCAAATAATTCTTGATTATTATTCACTTCGAAACCCGAATCGTCACCAATTCCCAATGCAAAAACTTCTATTTCATCAATCTCTTTAACTATTCCATTTACAACATCAATTTTACCAAAAGTTCTAGAGTGCGAAACTTCAATATTATTACCTGTATGGTCATACCCCAAATGTCCGAGTTTTGAAATAAAGTAGATTTCATTACCTACATTTTCTAATTCGGTTGAACGGTTATAAATTATTTGACTGCTCCAATCTTCTGTATTTATCATTGTTAGATAACCAGGATCACCTCCAAAGCTACCCAAACCACTAGAAACGAATACATTTTTTGCATTAGTCGAAGATGAAAAAGATCTAATTCCCTTTAATCCATAAATGTTAGTGACGGCGTTATTATCTAGATTAACAATGTGCAAAACTGAATCACCTGCAGTAAACCCATAAACCACCAAGCCCTCCAAACTTTCCTCTTCCCACACTATGGGTTTTTCTTCGTCTTCGCCCCCTAGGATGCCACAGTTTCCAAGTGCAATAAATACCAAGATTGGTAACATAAATAACAATGAGCTTTTCATAGCTAACCCCATTTAGAGTGTACGTTAATTTGATGCACTACGCTTAAAATGAGTGTATGATATATTTGAGAATAAATTATGAAGAATAGCAGGATAAAAGAGGTTCAATTAAGAATGATTCAATGATCAATTAAGAATTAAGCATCATTTATGTTATAAGTAGTTGATAATATATTCGTTTTTCGGTCTGAAGGATTCCCCGTCTGACCGATGTTCGGGGATTGGTAACAGCTGCGAAGCTAGAGCTTCTAGAATGCGTTACCCAAGCCGGAGCTTGGGAACGAGGGGAAAGCGGGTTATTCAATATATATGTCTTCATTTGTATCCCCTTTGGTGATTGGTTGGTTAAACAGATAAATTTTTTCAAAATTCGATACCTCATTTTTTAGCTCAATAGCTTTAACTAACTCTCTAGTTTTCAGATCAATGATGAATATTTTTCTACGATTATGCGTAATAAGATATCTTTCCTTGGGTGATAAATACATTCTGTAGTTAACAGTACCAACATCTATCGTATCGATAATTGAATCCCTTTCTAAACTATATACCGTCATTTTTGGCTGAATATTGAACGGTCCTGAATAAGTCGGAGGGTCCGATATGTAGACTTCTCTCTTGTCTGCTCTTGCAATGAGGTGACTAGGCCTTTCAAATTCTATTGTACCGATTTGTTTATTTTTATTGATGTCTAATACAGGGCCATTGGCAAAGAATAATGTATTCCCATCTTTTGATAACTCAAACGTGCCATGGTCTAAATAATCAAATTCTTGAAAGATCAACTCTGATTTGCCAGTAATAAAGCTATATCTAAACAATCTAAATTCAGCATCGAAGCCAAACAATTCTTGCTTCAAATCATTTACTTCAAAGGCAGAATCGTCACTCATTCCAAATACAAAAATATCAATATCATCGATAATCTTTACATCGCCAGTTGATGGTTCTATTCGCCCTAATGTTCTGTTATGAGATACTTCATTATTATTGCCTGAATCATTATATCCTAAGTGGTTATGTTTTGTGATAAAGTATATATGTTCACCTGAAGTTTCTAATTCTACGGAACGATCATATATAATCTCACTACTCCAATCTCTGGTATTTATCATAGAAATGTATCCAGGATCTCCACCAAACTTCCCATTTCCGGAAGATACAAATAGATGTTCTCCACCCACATTAGATGCTACAGATTGAATCCGTTCCAACCCAAAGATATTGGTGACTGTACTGTTTTCTAAGTTTACCAGATGTAATACAGTGTCACTTGAAGTAAATCCATAAACCACCAAGCCCTCCAAACTTTCCTCTTCCCACACTATGGGTTTTTCTTCGTCTTCCCCCCCTAGGATGCCACAGTTTCCAAGTGCAATAAATACCAATATTGGTAACATAAATAATAATGAGCTTTTCATAGCTAACCCCATTTAGTGTTCGTAAATTTGATGCACTACGCTTAAAATGAGTGTATGATATATTTGAGAATAAATTGTGAAGAATAGCAGGATAAAAGAGGTTCAATTAAGAATGGTTCAATGATCAATTAAGAATTAAGCATCATTTATGTTATAAGTAATTGATAATATATTCGGCTTTCGGTCTGACGGATTCCCCGTCTGACCGATGATTGGGATGGATTATCGAGTAAAAATGGTGCTAACCATTACTGTCGTTTTTAATTGAGCGAAGTAGCTGCGAAGCTAGAGCTTCTAGAATGCGTTACCCAAGCAGGAGCTTGGATGCGAGGTGTAGCTTGTTCGTTATATTTAATCTCATAGCTCAATCCATTGTAGTCCCGGGAAATACACAAAACGAAGAAACACGCTCGCTTATAGCATCAGGCACATAAAGATCGAACAAGATTAAACCGCGAAGCACTAGAACGATTCCAAAGGTAAACGCGAAGTAAGGGATCCAATCGCGAATCATTTGCCGTAGATCCTGAGAAAGTATATTCGGCGATAGATACATGAAGAACATAGCAGGAAAGGTTCCAAGGCCAAATAAAGCCATGTATGAGGCACTATGAATAGGGGAAGAAGTGAGTACGGCGGCCGCTAAACCGGAATACACAAACGCACAGGGGAGAAGCCCATTGAGCACTCCAAGACCAAACAAAGTAAAGTTCGACTCCTTTCTAAGTAATCTGCCATACATCGAAGTAACCCAGGCAGTAGGCTTTTGTAATAGAGTTGCAGTTTTTCTTCTAAAAAACTTTACAAAAAAAACACCAAGTATGATTGATGAGCCCAGGATGATTGAAAGTGTACCTTGAAAACCTCCAATGGTAATTCCGGTTCCTAATAACCCAAAGAGTAAACCAAATACTGCGTAAGTTAATATTCGTCCGGTGTTATAGATTAGAGCAGAACCGGTTAAACCAAGAAATGAGTGTGATGATCTTGGAATTGACATGGCGATGGGGCCACACATCCCCACACAATGGAAACTTCCAACAAATCCGAGAACCAATGCTGTCCAAAGTTCCATGTAGCTGATTTACCTAAAAAAGAATACCCGTGCCATCATACATTTCTTCAAAGTGATGTACCCCAAAAAAGCCTTGGAGAAATGCATAACGCACGGGTATAAAGTTGATTTGCGCTTAGATGATAATAACCTTTTCTGTAATATAATCAAGGTCATTCATAGTCCAGTTTATGGTAAGTACCCATTTACCTTTTTCCATTCGCTCCATTGGAATAACGTGTGTTGCACCGCCTTCGAATTCGATAGGTAATTTTAAATCGAGTTTAGCATCATTGGGTCGGTATAAATTAATATCACCGGATTGTGCTTGCTTAACAACGTTTTCCGGAAATACAATTTTTACAGCGATGCGTTCTTCATCAAATAGAACCACCACTTCTTCGTCGAGCGCAGCTGTTCGTGCTTTGCTGTCGATGACCTGCTGATATTGCACGCCTTCTTCGTAATGGTTGTTATTTACCAGATAAAAATCCAGGCTAATCATATAGCTCACAGCGCTTAAGGTTCCAATCACAAATAGTGCAATTGCTAACGTGATTCCCTTGCCCCAGTTAAATGATTTCATGTGTTCCTCTATAGTTAATAATGGTTAATTGGATGGGCCTAAAAAGGCAGTTTCTACGGTTTCGATGCGTTCCCCATTAGCATAAATGCCAAAGGTTAACGGTGTTTGAAGTCCTGTAAGTTGATCGCCATTTAATTGAATCATAAAGCGACCTTCCGCTAAACTCTGTCCTGCAATTTGGTTTATAGCACCTAAAGAAACGAGTTCACCGGCAGGTTCTTCAAGTCGAACCTCGTAATCAATTTCTTCGAATGTTTTGTTGATAACTTTAACACCATAGATATTGCTGTATCGATTATCAGATAATTCTTGATATAGGGTGCCCGGTTCTCGCAGTATGGTTGTTTCAAGATCGCTGCGCATACTCATGAGTGTTATAAAAACGCCTACAACAACTACCAATACCGCAGAATATCCCATCACGCGTGGTGTGATGATTTTTCGTTCTTCATTTCGGATTGCATTTTCGGATGAGTAACGAATCAAACCACGCGGTTTATCGATTTTATCCATCACGTTATCACAGGCATCAATACAAGCCGTGCAATGCACACATTCCAGCTGAGTACCATTTCGGATATCGATGCCCATTGGGCACACTTTCACGCATTGGAAACAGTCTATGCAATCGCCGAATGTGGTGTCAGGTTCAAGCCCAAGATCGGCCAGGGTAGCTTTACCAGCTTCTACTTTTTTACGATCACCCACCCGAGCTCTACTTTCTCCACGTTTGTAATCGTACATCACGTTAATGGAGTTATTATCCAGCATAACCGATTGCATTCGGCCATAGGGGCATACAAAATGGCATACTTGTTCTCGCATAAATGCAAACACGCCGTAGAATACACCACTAAAAATTACCATGGCTGATAATCCGCCTAAATGTTCACTTGGTGGATCGGTAACCAGTTCGAACCAAGCATCATCGCCAATTACATAGGCCAGAAACATATTCGAGATTAGAAAAGCCATGCCGAAAAAGATGGCATGTTTAGACCCTTTTTTAAGGATTTTTTCCGCATCCCAAGGTTTTTTGTTGAGTCTGATTTGTGCAGAAGCATCGCCTTCGATCCAATATTCAACACGGCGGAATACCATTTCCATGAATATCGTTTGCGGGCAAGCCCATCCACAAAATAGCCTTCCAAAAATGGTTGTGAACAGTACCACACCAATAATAAAGGCCAGCATCCCGAAAACCAAAAGGTGTAAATCCTGGGGCCAGAAAGCGACCCCAAAGATTACAAACTCTCGTTCCAGAATATTGATCATAAGCAGTGGATGTCCATTTATTTCGATAAACGGACCCGAGAAAAAGAACGCAAGTAAGAACAAAGCAAAGATGTTTCGTGCTTTATAATACCTGCCACTGGGTTTTTTAGGATAAATCCAGTTACGGCCACCTTTCTCGTTTACGGTAGAAAGGTGATCTCGATATTTGTCTTTTGTGATACGGCGTTCGTCTATTTCAGACATCGTACTGCTCGATCTTTAATTGATTAATTAATTAATACTACAATTTGTAGCGCGTTCTGTATCGGTTGGCTTTGGATTAGCCGGAGCCGTACCCTGTAACGATGCGATATAACTGATTAAATCGGTCATATCATCATCAGAAATGCGTGCGCCACTTCCGTAGGCAATCATCCCTTTATCAGGAAAACCTTCTGCAATACTTGTTGCCATATCTTCGGCCGAACAACCGTGTAACCACATATCGTCGGTGAGATTAGGACCTACCATTCCTTCACCGGCAGCTCCGTGGCAGGTAAAACAAAGATTATTGGTGCTCATGTAGATTTCGCGACCGTTTGCTATGGAAGCTTCGTCGGTTTCGTAACTCCATGAAACGGCTGCAATTGCTTCTTCGCCATCCTGACTGAACCCATACTTTTCGGCAGCTTCAGCCATTTCAGCAGCATATTGCTCGTGTTGATCCATACCAACGCCGGTAACTGTGTAATACAAAAAGTACAACACACCCCAAACTATGGTAAAGTAGAATAAATACAGCCACCACTTTGGCATATGGTTATCCAGCTCTTTAATGCCATCATACTCATGATCCATCAACAGATCTTTTTCGTCGTCAAATACTTTCATGATTCTTCAAATTTCAATGTTGTAGTTTCGTCGGATTCAAGTGGGAGATTAGCAGCATGATCCCAATGCTGCTTCCCGGTTCGAATTAAGTATCCCACCAGCAAAATGAAGAATGCGAAAAATAGGATGAGTGAAATACTTGGGTAAATGTCGATGCCCTCCATGGAGCGTAATACATCTTTATACATAGCTTAATTGGTTTTGATGTTAGCGCCCATACGTTCGTTCGAAGGCAAGCCCGCAAACGGATCGTTTTCTCCTTTGATGTCTACACCCAAACGTTGTAGATAAGCAATCAAAGCGATGATCTTTTTATCAGAGGTAATTTCGATACCATCAACGGTAGCAAAGCCATTTTCGCGAAGACCTTGAGTAATCATTTCTGCCTGATATTTAGCGTCTTTGATTACGAGTTCTTCATAATTATCCGCATAAGGAACCCCAACAGTTCGTAGTGCTCCAATACGGTTTGGCAGCGTTTCTACATCCATTTCTTGTTTCAAAAGCCAGGTGTATGCAGGCATTAATGAACCCGGAGAGGTAGACGTAGGATCGTACATATGGCGTAAATGCCAGGAATCAGGATATTTTCCACCTATTCGATGCAGATCAGGCCCGGTTCGTTTCGAGCCCCACAAGAATGGGTGATCATACACGAACTCACCGGCTTTAGAGTATTCACCAAAGCGCTCAGTTTCAGAACGGAAAGGGCGAATCATCTGCGAATGGCAGTTATTACAACCTTCAGCGATGTATATATCACGGCCTTCCACTTCCAAAGGAGTGTATGGTTTTACACTTTCGATGGTTGGGATGTTAGATTCGATCAGAGCTGTTGGCATGTACTCAACAATTCCACCAATTAAGATAGCTACAAGTACAAGCATGGTGAACTTTAATGGACGTCCTTCTAAACGACGGTGCCATTTTTCTTCGGTACCAGCAGCAGGATCGATTATTGCCGGAGCTTGTGCTTCTTCTTCAGCAACTAGGCTACCACTACGTGCAGTTTTAAATACGTTGTATGCACCAACAACTGCACCAATAATAAATAAACTACCACCAAATGCACGTAAATGGTACATAGGTACAATCTGAATTACAGTTTCGAGGAAGTTTGGATACTGTAAGAAACCTTCGGCAGTGAATTGCTTCCACATTAACGATTGAGTGATTCCACCCCAATACATTGGAATTACATAGAAAATTGCTCCCATTGTGGCAAACCAGAAGTGGATATTGGCCAGCTTAATAGAGTGTAATTTTGTTTTGTAAATCTTTGGCGTGATGTAATACAACATCGCAAAGGCTAAACCACCATTCCACATCAAGGCACCGTTATGTACGTGACCAATGATGTAATCTGAGTAGTGGGCAATCGCGTTAACATTGGCAATCGAAAGCATAGGGCCTTCGAATGTAACCATACCGTACGAAGTTACTCCAACAACTAAAAACTTCAGTACCGGATCCTCGCGAACGCGATCCCACGCTCCTCTTAAAGTTAATAAACCATTTAACATACCACCCCAACTCGGTGCAATAAGCATGATACTGAATACGGTACCCAATGCTTGTGCCCAGCCTGGTAGCGAAGTATATAACAAGTGATGCGGACCCGCCCAGATATAAATAAATATCAACGACCAGAAGTGAACGATCGATAAGCGATAAGAGAAAATAGGACGATTCGCCGCTTTAGGAATAAAGTAGTACATGATTCCCAAAAACGGAGTAGTTAAGAAAAATGCCACTGCATTGTGCCCATACCACCATTGTACTAATGCATCTTGTACGCCGGCGTACAGCGAGTAACTCTTAAACATAGTAGCAGGAACTTCGAATGAGTTTACTACGTGCAGCACTGCTACAGTTACGAAAGTAGCAATGTAGAACCAGATGGCTACATACAAATGCTTTTCACGACGCTTTAAAATTGTCATGATCATATTGATACCAAATACTACCCAAATTAAGGTAATTGCGATATCGATTGGCCATTCGAGTTCTGCATATTCCTTACTGGTGGTAATACCAAAAGGAAGGGTTAATACCGCAGACAGTATAATGGCTTGCCATCCCCAAAAGTGGATTTGACCGAGTAATGGACTCCACATAGGAGCTTTACACAATCTTGGAAGTGAGTAATACACTCCATAAAAGATGGCATTACCGGCAAAAGCAAAAATTACAGCGTTTGTGTGCAATGGACGCAAACGACCGTAAGACAGCTCAGGGATAAATCCCAGAAAGTCCGGTAAAAAAAGTTTTAATGCGATAATCAGACCTACTAGAAATCCAATTACCCCGAAAGCGATAGTCGCAATTCCAAAATTACGTACTATTTTGTTGTCATAATGAAAGGTTTCCATTGACATGGTTATTCCCCTCGTTTGGTTAGTGTTTGATTATTTTGTGTAGAAGTTTCATTATCGAAAAGCATGCGAATACCCGGTGTTTGAGGATCGTCGAATTGCCCCGATTTAACCGCCCAGAAAAAGGCGTACAGAAAAGTGAGTGCCACAATTAAGCTAAATAAGATCAAAAAGATAATTACGCCCATATTTTCAGATTCATTTGGTTTGCTTTAATACGAGTGGCAATGTTCGTGAATGCCATCACGCTTACCGAGCTTAGGGGCATGATGATTGCTGCTACCAATGGCGATAAATTGCCGGTTATTGCGAATCCTAATCCGGTGAGATTGTACAGCAACGAGATGCCAAAACTGGCTACGATTATTCGAAATGCTGATCTGCTAAAATCAACCAATGTAGCAAGGTTTTTTAGCGAGCCTGACTCTGCGATGGCATCACACGCAGGCGAAAATGAGCTCATATCATCAGAGATGGCGATACCGAAGTCGCTTGCTTTAAGCGCTCCGGCATCGTTCAATCCATCTCCTATCATCACAACATGCTCTTTTTGCTGATGCAGGCGATCAATCACTTCCAGTTTTTGCATCGGCGATTGATTGAATAACATCTCCGTCCAAAATGGATAGGCTTCTTTTAATTTTTTTCCTTCCGCTTCATTATCGCCTGATACAAGGTACACATCCTGTTGTTTTCCAAGCGTAGCCAGCACATCCTGAATGCCGTCTCTGAGTTTGTTTTCCAAAAGAAATGCACCTTTATAAGAATCGGAAATCATCACATGAACCAAAGATCCGGCAGAATTCGTGTTTACAAATCCGGAGATACTTGATGAAGAATGCTCGGCTAGAAATGATTTACTCCCGATTAGTACTACGTCTTTTCTATAGTGTGCTATCAAGCCTTTACCGGGAATCTCTTCCACAAAATCAGGAAGCTTGGTTTCCTGAGTTAGCGACTTGGTAATAATTTTAGAAAGGGGATGAATAGACTGCTTTACCGTAGATTTGATGAAGATCTTTTCCTCTAGAGATAAGTCGCCACCAATAAAACGTACTTCCGATTTTTCAGATTCTGTGATGGTACCTGTTTTATCAAATACAAAAGTAGTAGCTCGGCTTAGAGCTTCAAGTACGTTGGAGCTCCTAACATATAATCCATTTAAAGAAAGAATATTAACGGCGGCGCCGAGAGTAAAAGGAGTGGAAAGTGCCAATGCACATGGGCAGGCTACAATAAGCACCGCTGTGAAGATGGTAAAAGCTTTGCTTGCATCAATTTGAAGCCAAACAATTAGTGAGACAAAAGCGATAATCAACACAGTGAGTGTAAAATGAGGGGAAATTCGATCCGCAAATGAGGTAATTACTTTTTCTTCTTCTCTCTTTGCAAACGCTTCGTTTTCCCAAAGTTGGGTTAGATAGCTATGTTCCACTTTTTTGGCGATCAGAAACTCGGCATTGCATCCAATAATTTTACCCCCGGCAAAAACTTTGGTACCCTTTACAACCGATACAGGCTCTGTTTCGCCGGTGATGAAGCTATAGTCGATGGCGGCTTGCTCCGATTCGAGTACAGCATCAGCCGGGATAAGTTCTTGATTGCGAAGTAACACTCGATCACCAATTTCCAGTTTATCTACCGGAATGGATTCTTCGGAATCTCCCACTAGTTTAATTACAGAAATGGGTAAGTACGACTTATAATCTCGATCGAAAGAGAGGCGGGCAAAGGTTTTTTGCTGCACCACTTTTCCAATCAACAAAAAGAAAATGAATCCGGTAAAAGAGTCGAAATAACCGGCACCGGTATTACTTAATATTTCGTATAAACTGCGGCCAAACAGGGCTAAAATCCCAATACTGATGGGAACATCGAGATTGACGCCACGCTGAGAAAGTGCGGCCCAAGCCGATTTTAGGTAGTCGATGCTGCTGTAGAATAAAACGGGGATTGAAAGCAGGATATTGAGGCCCCCAAAGAAATAACGAAACATCTCGGAAGAACCCGATTGATCCATTTTTAGATATTCCGGGAAACTAAACAGCATAATATTGCCGAAGCAAAAACCAGCTACGCCCAGTTTAAGCCATAAACTGCGATCAATAGTGCCCGATTCTTTTTTATCCAGCTGATCTAAGGTAAGATTTGGTTCGTACCCGATGGTGGTGAGTAATTCTACAATAGCACGAAGTGAGGTAGAAGCGTCATCATAAAGAAAAGTAACTGTACGCTTCATGAAATTGACGGTGCCTTTTAAAATACCCGAGTCGATATTCCCGAGATTTTCCAACAACCATACACAGCTGGTACAATGGATATTTGGGATAAAAAAGGTAACCGAAGTAGTTGAGCCATTTTTGAAATCGACCAACTTATGTTCTACATCAATATCTTGCAGATACTCGAAGCGTTTACGTGCAATTCCACTCGTAACCGTGTTACCTGCACGCTCATCAAATTGATAGTATGAACACATATTGTGTTCATTTAATATCTGGAATACAGTTTTACACCCCTCACAACAAAACGATTTATCCTCTAGCATTAGAGGTTCGTCGTTACAGGTTTCCCCGCAATGGAAACAGCTCGACTTTGATATGACAGATGATTGCTGCACCTAGGCGATCCCGTTCGAGAAGGTGAGTCGTTCTTCGAACCAGGCCTGAGTCATTAATTTCTCGGCATCATCAAAGGTGGTTTGTTGCAACCATTCTTTTATATTCTCGCGCTGTTGCGACCAAAAAAAGTGGAAGGGGCAGGGCTCGATGTGTCCACAGCCTTCAATTCCCATAAAACACAGGTTAAAAAACTCTTCACCATCGATGGCAGAAACCACATCATAAATAGAAATTTGTTCCAGCGGTTTTGCCAGATAAACTCCACCATTTAGCCCTCGCTGGGATTTTAAAATACCCGGAGCTTTTAGTTTTGAGAGAATCTGAGAGAGATACGCGGCCGGACAGTTTAAACTACGCGAAAGTTCGGAGGCCGAAATCACATCGTTCTCGTGTTTAGAAATAGCGATAATCGCTGATATAGCGTACTGGGCGCCCTGTGATACTAATTTCATAGCCTCTACTTAATTCTAATATTCATATTCGAATATCGTTATTAGATTTTAAGAACAGCCTCCGACAATTGCAATACCGGAATTAATAATTCTTAAAAAAAGAGGGGAATAATCTGTAATAACTGCAACATAATGGGAGACAGCTCGAAACAGGAACGCATTAAAAGCTAACCAACTAAAATGTTATGATTGCACGATTGATGGGTTTAAAAACCATCTCACCAAAAGATTTACTTATTACAATTCAAGAGAATAACGTTCATGTATATGATTTGAATTCTTCGGCAGTATATGCATCCGGTCATGTACCTGGCGCCATCCACCTAAATCACGAAACATTTAATGGGGAAGAGTTACCTGCTGACAATCACGCTGAGGTGGTATTTTATTGCTCCAACCCTATGTGCCGGAAAGCACCTAATGCAGCCAAGCTCGCAAAAAGTAAAGGCTTTACAAATGTAAAAGTGCTATCGGCGGGCATTTCCGGTTGGATCAGCAAAAAGTTGCCTGTAGAAACTTCGTGATCTTCTTATATGCGGATAACCTGTGGAAAAGAAGGGCTTCATTAAAGCCAAATTCATCGTATTTTCTGCCCTTCATTCCCAACGAATCTGCAAACATACCCTATGGCTCAACCTATTGTAAACGAACCGGAAGTTAATTTAGAACTCGCTCTCGATCACGGCTTAACCGAAGAAGAATACGGATGGATAAAGGAGAAACTTGGTAGAACTCCAACTTTTACTGAGTTAGGCGTGTACTCGGTGATGTGGAGCGAGCACTGTTCGTACAAGAATTCGATCATCGAGCTAAAGAAATTACCACGCGACGGCGAGCATTTATTAGTGGAAGCCGGAGAGGAAAATGCAGGTTTAGTGGACATCGGTGATGGCTTAGGTTGCGCATTCAAAATTGAAAGTCATAATCACCCTTCAGCCGTAGAGCCTTATCAAGGAGCGGCAACCGGGGTGGGCGGAATTCACCGCGATATTTTTACGATGGGAGCGCGACCAATTGCAAGTTTAAACTCGCTTCGTTTTGGAAGTATGGAAAATCCACGTGTGCGCTTTTTGCTGGATGGCGTGGTTCGAGGAATCGGAGATTATGGTAACTCTTTTGGTATTCCGGTTATTGGTGGCGAAGTGTATTTTGATGAAAGCTACGAAGGCAATCCGTTAGTAAATGCCATGAGTATCGGTATTGTGAAAGCCGGTGAAACTGCTTCGGCCATTGCAAAAGGAATTGGAAACCCGGTAATTATTGTAGGTGCCAGTACCGGTCGGGACGGAATTCATGGTGCAACTTTCGCATCGGAAGAAATCAGCGAAGAAAGTGAAGCAAAACGCCCAAGTGTACAAGTGGGTGATCCTTTTACCGAAAAGTTATTACTCGAAGCCAGTTTAGAAGCTTTAAAAACCGGCGCCGTAATTGGTATGCAGGATATGGGCGCGGCTGGAATTGCGTGTTCAACGAGTGAAATGACCGCAAAAGGCGAACAAGGTATGATTGTTGATCTCGACAAAGTGCCGGCTCGAGAAGAAGGAATGTCCGCTTACGAGTTACTGCTTTCTGAAAGTCAGGAGCGCATGCTAATTGTAGCTGAAAAAGGTCGCGAACAAGAAATTATTGATGTGTACGAAAAGTGGGATCTCCACGGTGTAGTAATTGGTGAGGTAGTGGATTCCGGTAAAGTTACCTATATGAAAGACGGTGAAGTGAAAGCCGAAATCCCTGCTGAGCATTTGGTGTTAGGTGGTGGCGCCCCACAATACGTACGCGAAACTAAAAAACCGGCTTACTTAGAAGAAACTCAGAATTTTGATATTGATGAGCTAGATCATCCTGTTGATCATGCGGATACTATCAAAAAGTTATTGAACTCGCCGAATGTGGCCTCAAAACGATGGGTGCATGAACAATATGATACAACTGTTAGAACGAATACAGTTACCGCACCCGGAGCATCAAATTCGGGAGTAATAAGAATTAAAGGTACAAATCGGGGATTGGTTGCAAAAACCGATTGTAACGGGCGATATGTGTATTTGAATCCACGTCGTGGTGGTCAAATAGCAGTAATTGAATCAGCACGAAATGTGGTTTGCTCCGGCGGTCGACCTCTCGCAATCACAAACTGCCTGAATTTTGGGAACCCTTACAAACCGGAAGTGTATTGGACATTTAAAGAGGCATTAGCCGGAATGGGCGATGCTTGCCGTGCACTAAATACTCCGGTTACCGGTGGAAATGTGAGTTTCTATAACGAAAATCCGGAATCAGCTATCTTCCCAAGTCCAATTATCGGGATGCTTGGATTGATCGAAGATGTAGAAAATCACACTACAACTCCGGCGCTAAAAACTGAAGGGGATGTCCTTATATATATAGGCGCAAAAAGATCAGGCTTGGGTGCTACCGAATATTTGAAAGTTATACATGGTAAAACGGCCGGAGATTCACCAGAATTGGATATCGAATTTGAGGTGAAGTTACAAAACGCACTTTTAGAAGCGATTAAATCTGGTTTAGTTTCTTCCGCTCACGATATTTCGGATGGTGGATTAGCCATTACTCTGGCCGAAAAATGTATTTTTGGTAATATGGGAGCCAATGTTGATTTATCCTCTGTTGGAGGAAACACCCATGAAGTGTTGTTCAGCGAAGCTCAATCAGGAGTTGTTATTTCTGTATCAACTGCGAAAGTAGATGCCGCATTAACTCATTTCAAAGATGCTGATGTACCCGCTTATCAGCTGGGAACAGCTGGAGGAAGTGCCTTAGCGATTTCTGGTATTGATACTTTAGATGTTGCCGAAATGGCTACCATCCACGACTCTGTGATCCCAAATGCAATGGAAGTATAGCCCAATTAGCTGATCACATTTTTATTCGAGGATAGTTTTTCATAAAGTGAACCTAAAATGTTTATGAAAACTATCCTCTTTTTTATTTGCAGTGTTACCACATTGGTAAGCGCACAATCTCCTGAAACCTATTTCGACTTTTGGATTGGAAACTGGGAGTTAACATGGCAACATTCGGATGGGACAGAGGGTACAGGTACCAATCTGATTGAAAAGACGCTAGACGGAGTAGTAATTCAAGAAAATTTTCGTGCGCTTACAGGTGCTTACGCCGGGATGAAAGGCACATCATTATCAGTATATAATCCGCAAACAAATATCTGGAAGCAGGCTTGGGCTGATAATCAAGGTAGTTATTTCGACTTCACTGGAGTTGTTGAAAACGGACAAAGAATTTTTCAGACGGAAGAACAAACGTTAGCGGATGGTAGAACTCTGATCCAAAGAATGAGATTCTACGACATCGAACAAGATAATTTGAAATGGGATTGGGAGTCGTCGTTTGATGGCGGTGAGACGTGGACACTAAACTGGCGTATTTTTTATCGACGAGCTGAATGAAGCAATTGTAGTTTATCGGAACGAAAATATAAGGTGTTCTCATTTACAAGGGTGACTATTCATCAAGAAAGAAGAGAACATTGAAAGATAAAGTAATACTTATTGTAGGTGGAACCGGAGGAATTGGTTCTGCAATTGCATCCAATCTATCCAAACAAGGCGCTAAAATTGTAATTGCCGGGCGCAATAGATCTAAAGCTGAAGAAATTGCCAAAGAACTAAATGCAAATGGTGGAGATGCCTACGCTATTGATGTGGATGTAACCAATCCATCTTCGGTAAAAAATTTAGCCGAACAAGTAAAAGACGGTTTAGGAAAAGTAGATGTGTTGGTAAATGCATTCGGTCAAGGGATCATTCAGCCAATAAGCGACATTGAATATCAAGCGGCCAAAGAGATTATAGACGTTAATGTTTATGGTACATTTTTAGTTACCCAAACTTTGCTTCCATACATGAATGAGAATTCTCATGTTCTCATGTTTCCCGGTACAATGGGTAAATTTGTAATGAAGAATTCTTCAGTGTATTCCGCATCGAAGTTTGCTATTCAAGGCTTCACAAAAGCTCTTACTGAAGAATTGAAAAGAGAAAGTGTAAATTTCACCCTGTTTTACTTAGGTGGGGTTAATACACCATTTTGGGATGACGAGCGAGTACAAATGCGGGTAAAAAAAGAAGCTATGCTGAGTGCAGAATCGGTAGCGGAAACAGTAACGGCAACGTTATCGCTGCCGTCAACTGCTGTTGTTAATGAAGTAGTGATGCAGCCCGAAAGCCATCAATTGGTTTAGTGAGCCACCGGGCAGCGGGTTAATGCTGCTTTGTATGCGTTTTCAAGAATATGCAGGCCTTCATCAATATGTTCTGTTGTAACCGTTAGCGGTGGACGGAAGCGTACGGTATTATCACCACAGGATAAAATCATCATGCCATGCTTCATACATTCACTAATTACCGCGTCGCGTGAATGACTATCCGGTAAATCGATCGCACACATCAAGCCTTTGCCGCGGGCATTGCTTAAATATTCATGTTGGTCGGCCATGGCTTCTAATTTTGATAGAAGATACTTACCAACGGTTGCAGCATTTTCTACCAGATTATCTTGTTCAATCACAGTAAGAATTCTACCAAAACGAACCATGTCTACAAGATTACCTCCCCAGGTTGAGTTGATTCTAGAGGATACATTAAAGCAATTGCTCTCAACTTCATCAACGCGGGGACCGGCTAGGATGCCACAAACCTGTGCTTTTTTTCCAAATGAAATGATATCAGGAGTTACATAGTGTTCATGAGCCCAAAATTTACCGGTGAGTCCAACACCGGTTTGAACCTCATCATAGATGAGTAGTGCTTCATGCTTGTCGGCTAATTGACGAAGAGCTTCATGAAATTGAGGGCGAAAATGTCGATCACCGCCTTCACCTTGAATCGGTTCGATTAAAATACAGGCGATTTCGTCTTTATAGGTTTGAAAATAACGCTCAATTTGAGCTACGGCTAGTTTTTCATCTTTTTTCACCAACTCAATATGCTCTGGAGTGGCAGGGTAGTTCATTGCAGGACTAATCACCCTAGGCCAGTCGAATTTTGGAAAGTATTTTACTTTATCGTATACCGTGTTGGTTACAGATAGAGTGTACCCAGAGCGCCCATGAAATGCTTTCTCGAAATGCAGAACTTTATGGCCTTTCTCTTCCCGATATCCTTTCTGGTAGTTTTTCTGCACTTTCCAATCGAACGCAACTTTCATAGCGTTTTCAACAGCTAATGCTCCTCCAGAGATAAAGAAAGAATGCTGTAAAGTAGATGGTACAGCAATTCGGCTAAACGCGTCTAAAAATTCGGCAAGTTCTTCGGTATATACGTCAGAGTTTGATGGCTTATTAATAGCTACTTGGCCTAGTTTTGCAACAAAATCAGCATCTCCGGCAAGCTTTTCATGGTTCATGCCCAACGGATTGGAAGCAAAGAAGGTGAAGAAATCGAGATAATCTCTACCTGATTTACTATCATGTAAGTAGATACCTTTACTTTTTTGAAGATCTAGCACCATGTCGAAGCCATCAGTAAGCAAATGCTTGCCCAAGATAGTTCGAACTTCTTCGGGATGAATTGATTGAGTAACAGCCATTAAAATGTATTCTAGAGGATTAAATTTTTTGATTGTCGAAGCTAGCAAACTTGCAGATCGTACTCAATTAAAAAAGCGCTTTTATTGTTCGAATTCTTTAACCGTTTTTTCGATAATGGCAACGCAATCGAGTAGTTCTGTCTCTGTAATAACCAATGGAGGTGCAAACCGAATAATATTGCCATGAGTTGGTTTGGCAAGTAATCCGTTTTCTTTTAGAGCCAGACAAAATCGCCACGCGGTATCGCTATCGGGAGAGTCGTTAATAATAACTGCATTTAAAAGACCACGGCCCCGCACTTTTACAAATAGATCGGTTGAATCAACGATAGTCTGCATTTTTGACCTGAATAATTCACCCAATGCTCTTGCATTTTGTGCCAAGTGCTCTTCATTAACCACCTCTAAGGCACTCATTGCAACTTTGCATGCAAGAGGATTTCCGCCATAGGTTGAACCATGCTGCCCTGGTTGTATCACTTCCATAATTTCATTATCAGCTAAAACTGCAGATACAGGGTACGCCCCACCTGATAATGCTTTCCCTAAAATTAAAATGTCTGGTTTCGTATAGGTTGAGCCACGTTCGCACGTATGTTCGCAGGTACATTTTCCACAAATGGCTAATAAAGCTCCAGTTCTGGCAATCCCGGTTTGAATTTCATCAGCCATGAACAACACATTATTTGAACGACATAATTCTGCTGCTTTATGTATATACTCATCATTAGGCACCACAACTCCAGCCTCGCCTTGAATCGGCTCAACCAAAAAGCCAACCACATTCGGATGCTTCAACGCATCTTCAAGAGCATCCAAATCATTATAGGTTACTTTGACAAATCCCTGAGTGTATGGCCCAAAATTCCTTTTTGCATCTGGATCGTTAGAAAAAGAAATGATGGTAGTGGTTCGACCATGGAAATTGTCTTCACAAACAATTATTACCGCTTGGTTCTCATCGATACCTTTTTTTTCATAGCCCCATTTGCGTGCAATTTTTATAGCAGTTTCAACGGCTTCGGCACCGGTATTCATTGGGAGTACTTTCTCCAATCCGAAGTATTCGGTCATAAACTGTTCGTATTCGCCTAATACATTATTGTAAAATGCTCGAGAGGTAAGTGTAAGTGTTTTACTTTGATCAATAAGTGTCTGGGTTATTTTGGGATGGCAATGCCCTTGGTTTACGGCTGAGTAGGCAGAAAGAAAATCGAAGTACTTATTTCCCTCCGGATCCCAAACGAACACCCCTTTGCCTTTTGCTAAAACCACCGGCAACGGATGATAGTTATGAGCTCCGTATTTATCCTCGAGTTGAATTGCCTTTTCTGATGATATCATTGATGTAATTTTGACTCCTATTTTTTTTGCATGAAAATAACAAACCATTGCATAGATAACTTATAATTTCTTGAAAAAAGGATTGAAGTTGTATGTGAATGAGCCTTATATTACAAATCTACATCGCGGGGTGGAGCAGCTGGTAGCTCGTCGGGCTCATAACCCGAAGGTCGCAGGTTCGAATCCTGTCCCCGCCACTACTTAAAACGTCGTTTTTCTATTGAGAACGACGTTTTTTTTTGGGTACAGTTCTAGGGCATAAACACACTGTGAAGCGGGTATCATACTATTGTATACGCTCAATTCTGATTTGTACACCCGAATGCTTAGAAAAATGGACGATGTGATCACTTCTTACGCACATTTCATAAGCATCAATTATACTGGCGACTGAAAGCCAACATGCTTCCTGATTGGGTTTAGGGAATCCAAAATAGTCTGTTAGAGTCTTTTTGTTTTTCTGCTACGATTCATCGAATGTTTAAAATTGCTATTCAAATCACACATTGTAGGCAGAGTAGAAAAAGGTTTAATAAGTATTTTAAATGAAAGTTGACTGATCCACTTTATTGGATACAATATTTATAATTATTTTCTAGGGTGTGTAATATCAATGTATAAGCGCTATTAATAATCACTATATCAGCCGAAATGCAATAATATTTTATTGAATCGTTACATATGGTAGGAATTGAATCCAGTTTTGATTGCTCATGTCAGTATAATTGGTTTGTTGAAATGCTCTGATATTTTCCTTGATTATTATCTCATTATAGAATAATGGCAGGTTAATTTTTATCAGATGATTGTTGGAATTGCAATTGCAACTTAATAAGTTGTACGCCTAATCGTGTTTAATTTAAAAGGAAGGACAGATTTGATTGTAAAAATATCTTCAAATACGTTGTTCCTGTTACTTTTTAAGCACGCAATATTTCAATTGTACTTAACTATTGAGTCAATTAAATTCATCTAATACTATTTAAGGTGGGATTCATTCCATCTAAAACAAAAACCAAACATAAGAGGTCATCTATGTTCAAAAAGCTACTAACATTGTTAGTTTTTGCCTTATTGTCTGGTAGTTTGTACGCACAAGTATCCATTTCGGGTACTGTTACAGACGCTGAGACAGGGGAGACTCTTCCTGGTGTAAATATCCTGATCACGGAGCTGCAGAGAGGTGCAGCATCTGATGTTGATGGTGATTACACTGTGAATAACGTTCCCGCAGGCACATATACAGTAAGAGCCACATTCGTTGGTTACCAAACTTTCACAGCGACTCTCCAAGTTGGCAATCAAAATGTAGACTTCGACATTGCTCTAGAATCCGATGTATTCGGTCTGGATGATGTGGTAGTAACTGCATTTGGTATTCAACGCGAGCGTCGGGCACTTGGCTACGGTGTTGCTGAAGTTTCTGCTGAAACAATCGAAAACAGAAGCGATCCAAACATCGCTCGTTCACTTTCAGGATCACTACCGGGTGTTGATATTACTTCTTCTGGTGGTTTAACTGGTTCTGGTACCGATATCGTAATTCGCGGACTAACATCTATTTCTGGTTCTAACCAGCCATTATGGATTGTAGATGGTGTACGATTCGATGGAGGTTCCAACGCTACTAGTGGTTCTTTTACTGGTGGTGGGCAGCAGGTTACTCCAAACCGTTTCCTTGATTTAGATCCAAACAATATTTCTGATGTAACTGTACTTAAAGGCCTAAGCGCTACTGTACTTTACGGTGAGCAAGGGCGTAACGGTGTTATCATTGTTACTACAAAGTCTGGATCATTCGCATCAGGCGATGCTCCTGCTGGTTTCTCTGTAACTGTAGATCAATCTATTTACGCTACTGAAATTTCTTCTCGACCTGACTATCAAGATACTTATGGTGGTGGATTCGATCAGAATTTCGGTTGGTTCTTTAGTAACTGGGGTCCTCGTTTCGATACAGATAACGCTTCTTTGTTTGGTTCAGATTACATTGGAACTGATGCTGATGGTACTATCTTAATTGAGCATCCTTTACTTCAAAATGCTACTCAAGCAGAAGCATTCCCTGAATTAGTAGGTGTAGGATACCGATACGAAGCAAAACCAGATCCACTAGATGCATTTTTCCGTACAGGTTTAGCGTCTAACACTAGTTTGAATATTTCTGGTGGAACAAACGATCTTCGAGTGAATGCAAACTACTCTCACAGTGGTGAAGAAGGGTTCACGCCTAATAATGATTTAACTCGTGACGCATTCTCTATTGGTGCTAACTACAAAATTAGTGAGCGATTAAGCTCTCAAACAACTTTTAACTTCAGTTTAACCGATGTAAATACTCCTCCTAGTTCTGCTGGTGGCGGTTCAGGTCCTGCTGCTGCAGGTGGTACGCCTGGGGTGTTTGGTTATGTAATGTTTACTCCGCGATCTATCGATCTAGGTGGTATTCCATACATTAATCCAGTTACAGGTGGATCGGCATACTATCGTTCTGGTAACGATATTCCTAACCCACGTTGGATTGCAGAACGCACAGGATATAACAACCTTACCGATCGCTACTACGGTAAAACTGAAATGAATTTCAAAGCTGCTGATGGCGTAAACTTAGTATACCGTTTAGGGTACGACAGTTATAACGAGTATCAGGAGTATTTCCAGGATGCAGGTGGTGTTGAGCCGGCTGACTACATTAATGGTTATTTCCAAACAATTTCACAACGTAGTGTTGCTTGGGATCATAACATCAATGCATTACTTTCATTCCAGGTAAGTGAAGATGTATCTCTTGATGCAACTTTAGGTGCTCAATATGTTTCTAACAGATTTGAGAGACAAGGACTTGAGAGTGTAGAAATGATTGTTACTGGATTCTTTAACCATAGTAATTTCTTGAATACATCGTCCGGTAACTCCTTAAGTAATGGAAATGGTTTCCAAAGACTTGTAGAAACTGAGAATGCCGGTGTATTTGCAGAAGCAACTATTGGTTTCCAAGACTTCATTTACTTAAACGTAGCTGGACGTAACGATTGGTTCTCAACGTTAGAAGCTGATAACCGTTCGATCTTTTATCCATCTGCTAGTGTTTCTTATGTACTTTCCGATCACTTAGATATCACCTCTGATGCATTGACATACTTAAAAATCTTTGCAGGTGTTGGTAGCTCAGCTGGTCAGCCAGGTGCTTACTCAACAAGAAGTACCCTAGGTACTAATGCACGTGCTTTTGCATATAACGATGGTTCTGTTGTAACTACTAACTTCACTTCAAACTTCCTTGGTAACCCTGACTTAAAGCCAGAGTTACACACAGAATATGAAGGTGGTGTTGATATTCGTTTCTTTAACGATCGTGTTGGTTTAAGTGCTTCTGCCTATGCAAGAACTACTACTGACTTGATTACTAATGCGGATCTTGATCCTGCAACAGGATTTACGTCAACATTGACTAACATTGGTGAAGTTCAAAACCAAGGTTTAGAATTAACACTTAACGCTACTCCAATTCAGTCTGATCTACGTTGGGATATTCAAGCTAACTTCTTTACTAACCGTTCTGAGGTAACTGAGCTTGGTGCTGGTCTTAACAGAATCCAGATTGGTGGTGGTTTCACAACTCTTGGAAACTTTGCTATCAAAGGCGAGCCTTATGGTGTAATGCTGGGTTCTAAAATTGAGCGAGTAACTCAAGAACTTAAAGACAGTGATCCAAACTTTGCAGACGCAGTCATCGGAACACCTATTGTAGGTTCTACCGGTAACTATATCGAGCAAAATGATATTGGAATTATTGGTGATCCAAACCCAGATTGGGATCTTACTTTAAACAATACGTTCCGTTACAAAGGTGCTTCTCTTTCATTCCAGGTTGATTATCAGCAAGGTGGAGACATGTTCTCTACATGGATTAGTACACTTATGGCTCGTGGATTAACATCCGATACCGATCGTGTTGACAGAAACAATACATTCATTTTACCAGGTGTTAACGAAGCTGGTGATGCGAATACTGTTCAGATCTCACCGAGTGGTGTATTCTTCAGTAACTTCGGCTTTGGTGCAGATGAACTACGTGTTTATGATATGACTCACATTCGCTTAGCGAACGTGGCACTATCGTACGATCTGCCAACTAGCTTATTAGGTAATACTCCATTTAAGCAGATTACCCTATCAGTTACTGGTGATAACCTTTGGATGTATGCTTTCAATGTGCCTGAAGGTAGTGGATTCGACCCGAATGTTAACTCAATCGGTGGTAACTCACGTGGATTTGACTATTTAACCGGTCCTGCAGCGCGCAGATTCGGTGGTAGTGTAAGATTCCGATTCTAATAAGAGACATTGAAAAATATTATTGATATGAAATTTAGAAATAGTTTATTCGTACTCGCATCCTTGCTACTGTTTACAGTACAATGCGAGATTATCGGTGACGATAAGTTAGACAGTCCGAATTTTCTACAGCCATCAGCTGTAGATCCGGATTTCTTGTTGAACCAAATACAATTAGAAGCTCGCTCAGTATATCGAGCAGCAGCTTCTGTTGGTGGAGAAATGACCCGTATGACCTACATGTTCGGTGACACTTACGCAAACGCGTTCTCGCCTAACTCTTTTAACGGTATATACGGAAATGCATATAATGATCAGTTCAAAGATACTGACAACCTTTTACCTATCGCTGAAGAGCGAGGATTTACCATCCATGCTGGAATGGCTAAAATTCTAAAAGGTTACACATTACTTGTTCTGGTTGATATGTTTGGCGACATGCCTTACTCAGAAGCGTTAGATGCAACCAACTTCAATCCATCTTTGGATAGTGGTGAGTCTATTTATAACGAAGCAATTGCTTTGTTAGATGAAGGTATTGCAGATATCGATGATGGTATCGCAAACTCTGCTCCAATTCCAGATAACGACTTTTATTACGGTGACGAAAGCACTGCGAATCAGTTAGCGTATTGGAAAAGAGCTGCTAATACCTTTAAGCTTAAGGCTCATTTAAATACCGGAAATACTGCAGGTGCTACTGCTCTTGTGGCTGATGCAGCTAATTCATTGATCATAGACGAGTCTCAAGACTTTGTTTTTCAATATGCATTGAATGAAGTTGATCCTGATTCTCGGCATCCAGAGTATTCAGGAAACTATATCGATAACACCGGTGCCGGTGATTATATGTCGGTTGGTTATATGAACATGATGTTAAATGATAAGGATGACATGGACCCACGTATGCGGTATTACTTTTACCGTCAAACCACTTCTGATACTCAGGACATAAACGAAAATACTTGTATTGCTTCGTTTGCTCCTCCACACTTTGATGCAGACGATCCATATTGTTTGTTGGGTGATGGATGGTGGGGTCGCGATCATTTGATCGATGACGGTATTCCACCAGATGGAGAGCTAAGAACTACTTGGGGTGTTTACCCAGTAGGTGGTTTGTTCGACGGTTCTACCGGAGGTTCTGCTGATCGTGGTGACGGACTTGGTGGTGCAGGTTTCGAGCCAATCATGTTATCTTTCTTTACTCAGTTTATGATTGCTGAAGTTGAATTAACAATGAACAACGATCCTGCTGCTGCAAAAACAGCTTTAGACGCAGCAATGCAAGGTTCGTTCGACAAAGTTGCAGATTTTGGCGAAGACCTAGCTGATGCGACTCCATTTGCAATTACGCAAGCTGCAGTGGATACATACATTGGAGCAGTTACAACTCGCTGGGATGCCGCTGATAACACTAACAAACTGCGCCAAATTATCCGTGAGTACTACTTTGCAGTATTCCCTAATGGATATGAAGCTTATAATGCAATGCGTAGAACAGGATTCCCTGATAGAGATGACAACTTACAGCCTGCACGTTCACCAAACCCAGGTAACTGGTACAGATCTGTTCTCTATCCAGCCAATATGACTGAGAGAAACGAGAATGTTGATCAAAAGTCTAATGCTGACATCCTACAAGGTCCTTTCTGGGATCCGAATAAGGGAAGTACAAAGTTTAATTTCTAAAATCAGGATAATCGAAATGAGAAAATTAAAGTATATAATCGCTTCAATGTTGGTGGTAACCACGTTGATTCAGTGTGATGCTCTTGTTGGTGATCCTGAGCTTCCAATTCCACTGGATGAAACGTTGGCCAATACAGGAGCCTTCTTAAGAGTGCTTTCTGTTGAGTCATCAGGATTTGACGTGGCTGATTTAGCTGCCGCTGCTTATACCTTCACTGGTGAAATTCAGGATGTAAACAATGGTGCAGATGTAGAAAAAGTAGATTTCTACGTTGCATTCCGTCCTGCAGACAGAACTAATCCAGGTGTTGATGAGCCTAAAGATCCTATCAAGACTTATACAGCTGATCAATTCACTACCCGTGAAGCTTCTGGATTGCCAAGTGCACAGTTTAGTGTAACACTTAACGAAATTTTAGCTTACTTAAATATCACTCTTAATGACTTAGCATTAGGTGATAATTTTGAGATTCGTTGGGTACTTACTACTAAAGATGGAACTGAGTTTACTAATACCGATGCCAGTCCTGCTGTAACCGGTGGTTTCTACCAGTCTCCTTACTTCGCACGTGCAGGTGTAGTACAAAGTATCCCCGAAACTATTTTCTTGGGTGAGTATACATTCACACAATTAAACAACGGTGCTACTTTTAACCCACTATTCGGTGCTACATTTGTAGGTGAACTTCAAATTGATCCTTCAAATACATTAAATGGTCGTGTTATTCGTGATGTGGCTTATTTACCTCAATTTGGTGGATTCAATTTTGATATGCCGTTTACTTTCTTCCGGTTCCAAGATTTCCAAGCGTTTACCGCCGCTGATAACTGGGTTTCTTTCCCGGGTTCAGTTGATCCTTCTGTAGGATGTGGTATAGGTCTTGTATTTGGAAATGTACCAGATGAAACTAAGTCTTCGTTTGATGTTGATGATGATAGTCAATTCACGTTCACTATCATTGACAATGCAAATAGCGACTGTGGTGGTGCACCAGCTGAAGTACAATTCTCTGCAACTAAGAACTAATAGTAGATAGAATTAGTACTTAGATTGATATTAAAGCCTGTACACATTGTGTACAGGCTTTTTTTATGTTTGATGCTAGTCTGTTCTTCATGACCAAATTGAATTGATAATGATTAAAGCTTTTAGAGATGGGTTTCAATTATTTTACTAAACAAACACGTTACCAATAACTTTTATATAGGTATACCAAAATAGTTACTTGTATGAGCTAACATTATAGTTGTACTAAAAGTACTTAAACCTGAAAAAGAATTTCTAAAGTTCTAAGGAAAGCATCTCAATAAATTGGGATTGGGTAGAGCCGGATACAAACTAATAAAACGTTAGTACCTTAACTTTCTAGTCCAATAAGCGCATTCTGTTCTACTCTTAAAATATCTTCTAATGCCGCTACAAAGAAATGTGTTTCTAGAGGTTATCTGTTAAGATTTGCCCAGTTAACCAGAGTTGTTTTTGCCGATATTCAAGATTAAAGTACTCAGGCGAACGGTTCAGTATGTAGTAATCAAAAGGATAATAAGAGCTCTTTTGTTTTGGTTTGAAGAAAAAGAAATTAGTTCGAAAATCATTAATGTCGTAAGAATACGACCATGACATTCTTCGTACAGTCTCATCTACATACCACGGTTGACCAAATAGTATATAAATCATACCCATATCAGTTTTCCATCCTTCTTTATAACTCGAAAATAGTTTGTTTGCTTGTTCTACACGATCGTAATATTTCTGAATGACTTGACGTGCGATATTAGGATTGCCAATATTCTCCAACCAAAATCGGTCAACAGCTTGTTTTAATTTCTTATCGTCGTGGATACGCATTAATGCTTTATACTCTTTCTCATTCATCAAATAAGCGAGTGGTGCTGCTAGCTCTCTCACATTGCTTAATACAGGGTAATTATTACTTTTTATGCTAAAATCTCTGGCCTGATATAATTCCTCTCCATTAGAGTTCTCGGTAATTACCTCAAACCTATAGTTACCACGTTCGAGATTTGGATATGTAAATTCTATGTAAACACTGCCTGGTTGTGTAAGCCGACGAGTAGTACTAGCCACTTCTTCATCTTCTCGATAATCGATACCTCTGTACCTGATAGAGCCAACAGTATAATTATTATAACTCATAGGTTGTGCTGGCAGTGTATCAGTCTCAAACCGTAACAATTTAGCGCGAATCATTAACGGGTTTTCTGAATTGTTATTTGTTGCTTGGAATTCAAACCTTAGGCTATCCATTTTTGAGGGTACATCATAGGTAGTAGTAGGGTAAAAGCCCGTAGCAGCGCCATCATTGTCTTTAGTTAGCAATAAAATACTAGTAAGATTAACAGTTGGGTTATCAGGGTCAGGAATGGAGGTCTCCGTTTTGATGGATATATCTTTTTGAGAATTCATATCAGTTACCGTTGCATATACTTCGTAATAACCGGGATCCACCTGAAAATTCTTTTGTACCTGAAAGCTATCTAACCCTGATGCTCTTAATTCTTCATTATCAGTTACTTTTATGGTTTCCGAGTAATTGTAGAGTGCACCGGTTTCTTTATTAATAACTCTTATTTCAAGCAGAACCTCTGCAACTCTCTCATTGCTTACATTTTTGAAAATGAATGAGTTAATAATCAACTCTGCGGCAGTACTTATCATTGGTTGGTCGTCGTCGGTAATTATTCCGATTGCCGACAGTCGTATTTCAGGATATCCAACTCTAAAAGTGTAGCCACTTCCACGCTCAATATTTTGTTGAGTGGAAGAGCAAGCTGCGGAAGAGATCAAGAAAAGAATAATAAGTAGTCGAACAGCTGACCTAAATTGCATAGAATGGTATCTTTTTTATGTAACTACAAATTATATGATTTATTACGCAGAGCCAAAAAAGCAGCTACTATTATAAATTATCCCTTAAAATATCACCAGATAGCCAATCTTGAACTTGTTGGTAATGGAGGCTAAAGTATTGCTGGTTCCTTTGTAGAATGTAATTATCAAATGGATAAAATTTGCTCTTTACTTTTGGATTTCTAAATAAAAAATTGGTTTCAGGATCGGCCAAATTAGTTGAGTATGACCAAATTACATCATTAATTGAAGTAGTAACATATCTGGGTGGGCCAAACAAAATGTACATCATACCCATGTCGGTTTTCCAACCTTCTTTATAATTCGAGAATTGCTTATTTGCCTCTTCAACTCGTTCGTAATACAATTCGATTACATTTTGAGCCTTTCGCTGATTTTTAATGTTTTTCAACCAAAACCGATCAATTTCCTGCTTCAATTTAATCGGGTCTGATACAGCCATGAGATCCTCATGTTCGTTTTTTTCCATCAAATAAATTAAAGGAGCAGCTAATTCTCTGGCAGATCGCAGCGATGGGTAGTTTTTACTCTTTAAACTAAATTCTCTGGCTCGGTATAACCTGAGCTCAGAGTCCTCATTATCGGTATACACTTCAAATCGATAATTTCCACGTTCCAACTCTGGGAAATAAAATTCTATGGATACATTACCAGTTTGGCTGATCAATCGAGTAGAAGTTGAGATCACTTCATATTTACTATAGCTGATACCAATATACGGTAAGCTTGATGGCGTGTAATTTGGGTAACTGAGCGGACGAGCAGCACTTGTATCTGATCGGAATTTCAGTAAACGAGTATTGAGCAGAAGAGGCTGGCCAGCTTTGTTATTAGTAACCTGAAAGCGAAATAGCAATGAATCGGTTGAATTCGAAAGATCATATGATGTAACAGGTGTGAAAGAATCTGTTATAGAAGTGTCTTTAGTAAAAACCTGTACATTGGTGATGTGCGAAATATCATCAGTGGGATCAGGTATGTAAGCATTAGTTGATCTAATGGTTTGTTTATCCGTATTCAAATCAGTTACAGATATATTTACTAGATAATTACCGGGTGGTTGAGCATAATTTTTGGAAAATATAAATGTTTGATTGCTGTTCGCTTCTCGTTGGTTTTGTAAAGTGGCAGTTAGTGGATACTGATAGTTTTTTATCAATTCATTTTCCGAGTCATCTTTAAAAATGGTAACCTCAAGCAACATGTTGGCCTCAAAATTTGCACCATTTCGCTTAAAAATCAGGCTGCTATAAACTACTTCAACTGTAAGGTCTATGAAGGTACTGTCGGTATCTTCATCTACAATACCAGCCGATACACCAGTTACTTCAGGGAATCCGGGTTTATACTCATAAGTACCCGCTCTATCTATTCCCTCAACGTATCTGCTTGAACATTGAATGAGAAATAGGCTCAAAAGTAGAAAAATCGTACCTTTGGTGTACCTTGTGTTAAATACAAAAGTTAATACACGGTTCATTTATAGAGGTGCTAAATACTTAAATGCAAAACTGGGTTTGTTTATCAAAACAAACTTATAAAGGTTATTCATTTAATTTATTTTAAGTAATTATATAAACAAAACATTCACTCACAAGAAACACTCGTCTTTTATGACTCCAGTTCGAAGAACTAAAATTGTTTGTACCATTGGCCCATCAACAAATACCTACGATACGATCGTAAACTTGTTATTGCATGGTATGAACGTTGCCCGTATCAATTGCTCGCATGGAACGCACGAAATTCATGCGAGAAGTATCAGCTACATCAGAAAAGCTGCCAGAGAATACGATTACAGTATCCCGGTGTTGATGGACCTACAAGGCCCAAAAATCAGAGTTGGACAAATGAAAGATGGAGGTCAGGTACTTAAAGATGGCTCAATCATCACCATAACCGGTGAAGATGTAGAAGGCACTTCAAGCATAATTCCTATTGATTATAAAAAATTGGTTGACGAAGCAGAAGTTGGGAATATGATTCTGCTGGATGACGGACTACTTGAATTTAAAGTGATAGAAAAAGACGCCCGTAATTTAAAAGCCGAAGTAGTGGTTGGCGGATTATTGAAGTCAAGAAAGGGTGTAAACTTACCAAATGTAAAGATTTCGATACCGGCCTTAACCGATAAAGACCTTGAAGATTTAGACTTTGCAATTGAGCAGGATGCCGATTTTGTGGCACTTTCTTTTGTTAGAACCGCCAACGAAGTGTATGACCTGAAAAAACGCTTGGAAGCGGGGGGAAGTCAGGCTAAAGTGGTTTCGAAAATCGAAAAGCCCGAGGCCATCGATAATATTGACGAAATAATTGAAGCATCGGATGCCATAATGGTTGCTCGCGGCGATCTGGGAATTGAAATTGCAACCGAAGAAGTGCCTGTTATCCAAAAAACAATCATCCAAAAATGCAGAAAAGAAGGGATACCTGTTATTACAGCTACTCAAATGCTGGATTCCATGATCAGCAACCCGCGCCCAACCCGTGCCGAGAGTTCTGATGTTGCTAACGCTGTGCTGGATGGTACCGATGCAGTAATGCTATCAGGTGAAACGGCGGCAGGAAAGTATCCTATGGAAGCCGTAAATGTGATGGACCGTATTTGTAGAAAAGTAGAAGAGAAAACCCATGCTTTATACAATAGCTTGGAGTACCGAAAGCCGATGGTAGAGGAAAAGCAAATAATTGAATCCATTGCACATTCCTGTATTTTTATTGCCAACAATGTAGGTGCAAAAGTAATAAGTACCATTACACATAGTGGAAGTACGGCCCGAAGAATAGCGAAATTTAGACCAAGTGTTCCAATTTTTGCGTTTACAGAATCACAGAAAATCAGAAGGCAACTTAACCTTGTTTGGGGTGTGCGTTCTGTACGGCTTGATGAACTCTTTGACACTGATAAAAGTGTGGCTCTAATGGAAAACTATCTCAAAGATGTTGGGCAGGTTAAAGCCGGCGAGCGTTTGGTAATTGCTACGGGAATCCCACTCGCTAAACGTGGCCGCACAAATATGATTACTGTTAGTACCATAACTGAGTAATCTCCGTTGTGAGTACACAAAATTAGTTCGAATGAGGAAGCTTTGTTTATTATTGGTATTGGTGATAGCTGTATCGGGGTGTAAAACCACGTTTAAATCGAATTTTCGCGATTTTAATGCCTATTACAATACTTATTACAATGCCAAGAAAAGCTATAATGCAGGCCTAAAGAAAAGTAGAGATCAAGCGCGGACGTACAATACACTACAACCTATTCGAGTGTACGAAACTCCAAAGGGAGCCGGAGCTTCTGATTTTGCCAACGCCATCGATAAAGGTGCAAGCGTTTTGCGGAAATATAAAGAAACCAAATGGGTAGATAACGCCTTAGAGATAATTGGTAAATCGTATTTCTATAGGAGTGAGTATTTTAACGCAATACAGAAGTTTGATGAATTGTACATAACCGCAGAATCGGAAGAGCTAAAGCAGCAAGCAATTTTTTGGAGAGGTAGAGTGTTGCTCGAATTAAAAGCTTTTTCGGAAGGAATACAGTACCTGAACGAGCAACTCTCGTTGCTAGAAGGGGAATGGGTTGGCCCGCTGGAGTATCAAACTAAAACTATTTTGGCAGAGCATTACATTGAACAAGAAAATTATGTAAACGCTCTTGATTTGTTATCAGAAAGCGCGGCCGAGCTTCCTGAACGCGCACAAAAAGAAAGAGCCTTTTTCTTGTTAGGACAATTGAATGAGATTTTGGGAAATACCGAAGCTGCATTCGATGCTTATGATCAGGTTGAGCGATACTATTCAAATTACGATCTGCAATTTGCTGCAAAGAAAAAGAAAGCAGAAGTTGCGCGCGATTTAGGTAATACAAAAGAAGCAATCAAAGTGTTTTCGAGTATGGTTCGAGATGATAAGAATACCGAGTTTATCTCAGAGCTTAACTACGAACTGGGCAGAACTGAGCAAATTCAAGGAAATGCCGAAAAAGCCGAAAAAATCTATCTGGAATTACTACGAAATAAACTGTACAAACCGGATGCAAAGATAAAAGCGCTAACCTATAATGGTCTCGGAGAGCTCTATCAATATAGTTTTGATGATTACACGCTGGCAGCAGCGTATTACGATTCCTCAGCCCGGCTAAATATCCCCGAAGACCAACTCCCCGAAACTTATAATGCTGGCGAGTTGGCACAGTCATTTGGCGAATATGCCGATCTCAAATACCGCATTCATGAGCAGGATAGTTTACTTTGGCTGGGTTCCTTATCCGACCAAGCTTTCGATTCGGTGATGAAAGAATTACGAGCCCAGAAACTAGCCGAACTTGAACGACTTCAACGCGAACAGGAAGAGCGAAGAAACACCATGGTTAATGTGGGTGCCTCTGATCAGGATACAGAAACAAGCAATGCTCGAAGCGGTTTTCTGAACATCCAGAATCCATTATTAATTGCCGAAGCGAAAGAACAATTTCGCGCTGTTTGGGGAACGAGACCTTTGGTAGATAACTGGCGATTTAGTGCATTGATACAAAATACAGTAGTTGAAGACAGTGTACTTGCCCAAAATAATACTACCAATGGCGGCGAGCAGAATCTTGCATCTCAGGTAAACATTGACATAAGTCGGATCCCTTTCTCTCCGGAAGCAAAAGACTCCGTTCGTGAGTTGAAAGGAGAGATGCATTATGAACTTGGTAATTTATTCTTCCTGTCTTTAAATCTGCCGGATAGTGCCATCCATTATTTTGAGAAAGTAATTACCGGAAACTCGAAAAGTGATATAAAGGCAGTTACGCTGTACTCTCTAACAGAATTGCATGATGCTCAGGGAAACACAAATCAAGCCATAGCTCTGGCAAGTGAATTGATCGAGCTTTTCCCCGGAAGTGAGTATACCGGCCGTGTGGTGGACAAATATGAGCTACAACGGCCCGAAGTGATGGGCTACAACGAAGCGAATCCCCGAGATGAATACAGGGCATTAATTACAAGACAGAATCTACCTGATACTACGAAAGCAAAAGCACTATCAGAATTAGCATTAAATAATACTCAGGAAGCTTTTAGCGATCGTGCTTTTTATGATGTGATTTCAATCTATATAGAGTTGGGAAAAAGTGATTCAGTGTTTCAAACAAGATATCCTTTATGGGTAGATGCAAATGAAAGATGGACGTTTAATCAACTAGAATTTGGCGAGCTTCAAGATTCACTTAAAAGCGTAGTGAATGACACCACCATTACGTTAAGCCCCTTAGATAGTGTGTATGTTGAGGCTATGTTGGATTCATCACTAACTAAACCTGACTTCGAAGAATTTTATCCATATGAAGGAGTGTATTGGGATTCTACGCGAACTACTATCGAAACGTTTACAAGACAGTTTACTACCTCATCGCTGCTGAAAACGGTACGGATCTGGCAAAAAGAATTTGCTCTTCCTGAGCCTAAAATTGAGGAAATCATTCCAGATATGTCGCCTGAGATAAACGACTCAACCCAGGCTCTGCCACTTGATGATTCAGGATATTTTAGTTGCGCCGAACTGGAAGTAGAACCCCAAATTCGAGGGGGAATAGGTATGTTTAATCAAGTGCTTAACGTACCGGAAGGCACAGAGGAAGAGTTTATTACATTCCGGTTTTTGATTAACCAACGCGGAGTAGTGGATAACTTTGAAGCTATTACCGAAACCGAAAACAAGCGTTTGATCACAGCCTATCAAAATGCAATCGAATCGTTTATTTCCTTCGAACCTATTCTAATTGAAGGGGAAGCACAGATGATTTCCTGCGATATCGATTTTGTGATACCGAAATAATTACCGTTGCTGTAACGCTTGCTTAATTTCTTTGATCAAACCCGGCCCTTTGTATACCATGCCGGTATATAGCTGAAGCAAATTGGCACCCGCATTCATTTTATCCAAAGCAGATTGTGCATCGTTGATTCCTCCAACACCCACAATTGGCTTTTTACCGTGCAGAAATTCATTAAGCCAACCAACTACCCTGGTACTCTTTGCTTGAATTGCAGCACCGCTTAACCCGCCATTTCCAATCAAATTCAACGTTTTAGTATCGGTTGAAAGCCCCGAATGATCGGAAGAAGTGTTTGTAGCCACATAACCATCTATTCCATACGATTCGCATAAAGCCACAAGCTTTTCTAGCTCAGCCTTGGCAGTATCAACCGAAAATTTTACCAGAGTCGGTATTCGGTCTGTACCGGTTAAAGGCAGCCCCTTTAAAAGTGCTTCTAAAGCATCCGGGTCTTCAAAAGTTTTACCCTCGCCAGTATTTGGGCATGAGATATTCACGGTGATGTAATCTGCAACTTCCGATGCTTTTCGATAACTGTATGCATAATCTTCAACGGCGGCTTCCCCATGGATAGCAGCATCATTGGTTTTTGCAATGTTAATACCAAGTGGTATCGATAAATTCAGTTTTTTTAGCCGATCAATAATCACATCCGCGCCCTGATTATTTAAACCCATTCGGTTAATCAAGGATTGATCTTCGGGCAAACGAAACGCTCGAGGTTTTGGGTTTCCATCAGCGGCTTTAGCTGTTATACTCCCAATTTCAACAAAACCGAAGCCCATGGCCTGCATGGCAATTGGTGTTACACCATTTTTATCAAAACCGGCAGCTAAACCAATTGGATTGGGAAAATTCAATCCAAAAAATTCTTTGTTCAGGCCGGTATCTTTACCACCGTATACCATTCTACATAACGATTTCAATATCG
Source organism: Balneolaceae bacterium (assembly GCA_965228545.1). GTDB lineage: Bacteria > Bacteroidota > Rhodothermia > Balneolales > Balneolaceae > HXMU1420-13. Next base: position 1,683,783 of record OZ245822.1, on the reverse strand, counting down.
CAGACTTTGATGTGCGTTCTGCCCATTCAACGGCAAGCTCATGTGCACTTTCGGCGTCTTTATTAAATAGGTAGGGTTTTAGAAAAGTAGAATAGAGCATGCGAGTTTTTGCTTTCGATGATACGAAAACACTTAAAAGAAAACCGAAAAGCCTTATCATTGAGCCTGAAATATTTCGTATGCCTAAAATACCCGAACATATAGAGCAATTAATAGCATCACTACCACACTCGGTGGAAGTTTGCGTGTTAGAATCTCAAAAAAGAGATCACGTAGAAAGTGCAAAATCGTTGGTGGCAGTACATGCAATGTCTTCGATAACTGCATTCGGTAATCACATCGAAAGAACGAACTTTGGGAAAAAAATTAGGATGAATGGGAATCCATGGCAGGCTCTCAAAAAGTATGTAGATGAGACCCAAGATTGGGTTTTTGGATTTCTAGGTTATGATTTAAAATCGTTTAGTGAGGCCATAGCTACTTCAAATCCATCGCTGATTACCATTCCGGATTTGTTCTTCATGTGCCCTTCTGTTTTAATCGAAGTTACAGCTCAAGGAGTAGTTACATTTTTAAAAGGCTCGATTGAAATGCTAGATAATTTTAGGCAGCCTCAAGAAAAAAAACCATTTAGAATTCATGCCCATCAAAGCATCAAGCGAGAAGACTTCGAAAAAGACGTTGAAGCTATAAAACATCGCATTTATGAGGGAGATGTGTATGAGGTAAATTATTCCTACGCGCATAAATTCGATTGCGAAGGCGATGCATTTGAACTATATAAACAAATGCGCGAGCGAGGGGAAGTTCCCTTTGCAGTTTATATGCAGTTTGATGGCGTACAAGTGTGTTGTTCTTCACCGGAAAGATTTCTTCGGAAAAAGGGATCATCCATGTTTTCGCAACCCATAAAAGGGACAATTCCAAATAATGGCACATACAGTATTGAAGACTTGAAATCGGAAAAAAACCGCGCTGAAAATCTCATGATTGTAGATCTAGTGCGGAACGACTTAAACCGAATATCGGAGCCGGGAAGTGTTAAAGTGGAGTCATTATTTGAAGTGCAGAGCTTTAAAACGGTGCACCAGTTAGTATCAACCATTACATCTACCGCAACCCCAGGTAAACACCCTGTTGATTTGATTGAGGCTTGTTTCCCAATGGGATCGATGACGGGCGCACCAAAAATTGCAGCTATGGAAATTATAGAGGAACTCGAAAGCTATAAACGCGGACTATATTCTGGGGCCATCGGTTATATTACTCCTGAACAGGATTTTGACTTTAATGTGGTAATCAGAACTGCGATGATTGCCGGAAATTCACTTATCTATCCGGTAGGCGGAGCAATTACTGCAGATTCTGATCCAAGAGACGAATGGTTAGAAACGCTGGTTAAAACCGAAGCTCTTAAAAATACTTTTGAATTATCTGATTAGTGTTGAATGATATCCTAAATGGAAAAGTTGTACAACTAACAAACTTAAAAGCAGGATATGACTACTACGAAACCGGGTATAACAACATTAGGTGATTTAAAGAAAAGCGGTTGGCAATCTATTTCAGTAAAGGATGAAATAAGGAAGAATTTAATCTCTGCGATTAGATCAGGAACCCCAATTTTTGATGGGATTTTGGGATACGAAAAAACAGTGCTTCCGCAGATACAACACGCTATACTTTCTCGCCACGATTTAATTTTACTTGGACTTAGAGGACAAGCTAAAACACGGATTTTACGATCACTTGTTAATTTTTTGGATGAATTTATGCCGGTAATTGAAGGATCTGAAATTAACGATGACCCGCTAAACCCATTATCGAAGTATGCCATCGATTTAATTGCAGAAAAAGGCGACGAAACACCAATAGAGTGGGTGCATAGAAATCATCGGTATGGTGAAAAACTAGCCACACCTGATACAACCGTAGCTGACTTGATAGGTGACATCGATCCTATAAAAGCGGCTACTAAAAAATTGAATCTTGCTGATGAAAACGCCATTAATTTCGGACTGATACCAAGAACGAATCGTGGAATTTTTGTTATTAACGAGTTGCCCGACCTGCAACCTCGAATTCAGGTTGCTTTATTAAATATCATGCAAGAGAGAGATATTCAAATACGTGGTTTTAATGTGCGTATTCCTCTGGATATTTCGATGGCATTTTCAGCCAATCCCGAAGATTACACCAATCGTGGCAATATAATTACTCCATTGAAAGATCGTATTGATGCACAGATAATCACTCACTACCCGAAAGAGTTGAATACAGGTATTAACATTACCCGACAAGAAGCTTGGCACCATCGGGAAAACGCGCCCGTAGTCACCATTCCGGATGTATATCGTGAAATTATTGAAAGAGCGGCATTTGAAGCAAGAGAATCAGAATATGTGGATCAAAAAAGTGGAGTTTCAACTCGGATGACCATCACAGCTATGGAACAAATCCTGTCATCCGCTGAACGACGTGCAGTAATTAATGGCGAAGAACAAGCAACAGTTCGTATTGCCGATATTTATCATATGGTTCCTGCATTAACCGGAAAGCTGGAACTTGTGTACGAAGGTGAGCAAGAGGGAGCTATCAACGTTGCAAAGCACATTATTGGAAAAGCAATAAGTAAAACATTTAAGCTCTATTTCCCTGATCCCCAAAATCGAAATGGCGATGGTAAATCGAAATATGAATCAATCACTGCCTGGTTTACTAAAGGCAATGAAGTAAATTTGCCGGATGTACTTCCAACCAAAGCATACAAACAAACACTTGATAAGATAGATGGGTTAAAACCATTGGTTGTTTCGCAACTCGATTCTCCCAGCGATGATGATATTTACGCAGTGATGGATCTGGTGCTGGAGGCACTGCATCAGAATTCTATGCTGAGCAAAGAAGATATGGATGATGATACTACCTATTCAGATATGCTAGGTTCGATGTTCTCGTCGATTAATAATATGGAAGATGAGGATTATAATGATTTTGATATATAGTAATTGATATCACGAAAAGATCATCGTATATTTAAAGCCTTTCGCAAAATTGAATATAGCCAAGACATGAAACAAGGTATTCATCCAGATTACAAAGAAGTTACTGTTGTACTGAGCGATGGCTCAGAAATCAAAACAAGAAGTACAATAAACACCAAAGATGGTGTGTACAAAACGGAGATTGATTCTAAAAATCACCCGTTTTATACTAAGAAAGCATTCACCGCCAAGGCTGGTCGTGTGGATCGTTTCAAAAGAATGTACAAGAAGAAATAATCCTATTTCTCCATGGATCTCAAAAGGATGTATCGTATGGGTGCATCCTTTTTTTTATATCTGAACAATGAAGATAGAAATATTCGAAGTTGGGCCTTTTCTCGAAAACACTTATCTGCTCGAGCAGAATGCAGAAGCTGTTTTGTTCGACCCCGGTTTTTCTTCTCCCTCAGAATATCAGCGTTTTACAGATCATCTCGAGAACTCGGGTTCCTCGTTAATTGCAATCCTACTAACGCATGCTCATGTTGATCATGTACTAGGGTTGCAGCAAGTACTCAAAGATTATGATGTGCCTGTATACCTTAATACTGATGATCTGTTTTTGTGGGAAAATTTTGGAAATCAAGCAACGATGTTTGGATTAAGGCAAGTAGGCTTCAGTTTTACGCCACAACCGTTGCCGAAAGATTCCACGTTTAACATCGGATCTTTTAAGTTTGAGTGTTTATACACCCCGGGGCATTCACCCGATCATACTACGTTCTATCAAAAGGAAATAGGTTTTTGTATTGCAGGGGATGCGCTATTTAAAGAGAGTATTGGCCGGACCGACTTATACAAAGGTTCGATGGATTTACTTGCCGAATCGATAAGAACCAAACTGTATACTTTACCCGAAGACACGAAAATTTATCCCGGGCACGGACCATCTACAACTATTGCGCACGAGAAGAAATTCAATCCGTTTGTGAACGGCTAATCCTTTTTTAAGTCTTCTATTTTCTGTTGATATTCGTCCGCTTTATCCACATCGGCAACCACTAATCGTTCGTACATTTTTATAGCCTCCTTTTTATTGCCCTGCGCAATATGGATTTTAGCCAAGGTTTCAGAAACAATATCTTCGATATTATTCGCATCGGCACTTAAATCTTCAACTTCGCCATCATCATCTAACGGGATTTGAATACGTTGAGATTCAACGGCTTCCAGCATTTCAATTAGGCGATCTAAATCCAGCACCGGCGATCGGCGGTTACCCTGCGTTAGCTTTGTTCTTTCCGAATAGCGGTGTTCGGGCACCTTAGCATCAAATTTCTCTGGATGCACTAAAAAGTAATGCAAATGCTCCATTAGCGGGCTGCCGGGGGCATAGTTTTTAGCAATCAAAGCTTCTTTTATAGCCGCTTTCTGATCATCTTTTAAATGATAAAACCAGGCAAGTAGAAAATGTCCAACAGCATCCGGATCGCGCTTTTTTACCTGTTTTTGAAGTTTTTGGATTGCCTTATCCTGATCGGAATTAAAAACCTCTACAAATGAGGAGAGCGATTTTGGTATGTTAAATGGAATTTGCTGCATGGATGGCAATAATACAGCGCTTGCCAATATTAAACAATGGTTACCAGCTACTTACTGCTTCGGTGAACATATTATTTGCAATTTGCTCGAGTGCTTCGTCTGCGGCGTTATCTTCTCCTTCAATAGGATCATCGGTGGGATCGAACGTAAAGGTTCCTGTAAAGCTTTTGCTTTCCCACTCGCTTTCTGCATTTTTTGTATAAGAAAACGTGGCTCTAACCACAATTTGAACCTGATTTTGATTCGCCTGTTCATTCCCTCCAATACTAAATGGACGATTACTGTAGCTAACAATTTGCCCGGTTAGTATGGCATCCGCATCTTGGTCGCTATTGGCCAATGTGAGCTTACTCTCGTTAACAAAGCGTTGTAGTAAAACATCATTTAAACGATCCGAGAGGTCACCTATGCCAGAATTAGATTGATCGGGGAAAAAAGGGATGAAAATTGAGTTCACATCTTCGGGTATCGAGGTACCTGTGAAACTATAGCGGAGACAAGCAGTTTGCAATGTAAATGCCGCAATAAGTAAAAGGTAGATGATTTTACGCAAGGCCATATTGATCAAGTTTACGATATAGCGTTCGCTCACTGATACCAAGTGCTTCTGAAGCTTTCCGGCGATTACCATCGAATTTTTCCAACGCTTTTTTGATCAAGAATTGCTCAGTATCCTCAATTGATGGTATTTCATCCGAACTAAAAAATTCTTCAATTTCAGAACTCTCTTCATATACTTCAGGCTCAGATTCAATGTTCTCTTCCGGCATATTGCGCATTCCGAGTGGCGTATCTATATCGGGGCTGTATTTTATTAGTTGCTCGGTTGCAGCATCAAGCCCGCCGGTAGAAATCTCAGGGAGTGCGGGGAGTTGCTTATTCGAGTTAGAAAACGAGCTATATAAGAAGTTTGCCAGCATCTTTTTTACATCTCCAATGTCGTTGCTAAGCTCAACAAGTGCTCGATAAATCAACTCACGATCGCGTTTGCTAAAGCTTTCTTCAAAATCGCTGGTCTCATGCTTTTTCTGACCGGAAACCATTGGGAGGTTATCCGCTGATCCGCTACGTTGCCGACCTTTTAGATATTTTTGAAGTCGTTCTGCATCTATAAATTGCGATTTTTCAAGAACCACTAATTGTTCAGCTACGTTTCGTAATTCACGAATATTTCCCGGCCATCTGTAGGAAACTAATAGTTCACGAGCTTCATCAGAAAAACCTTTAAAAACCGAATCGTAGCGAGTAGAATATTCTTGCACGAACTTTCTAAAAATTTCAATGATATCCTCTTGTCGATCGCGAAGAGGAGGCAAATGTATTTGAACCGTATCTAGGCGGTAATACAGATCTTCGCGAAAAGCGTCTTCTTCTACCTGCTGCCAAAGATCTTTATTTGTAGCAGCGATAATCCTCACATTTGTAGTCTGCACTTTGCTGGACCCAACTCTGAAAAACTCACCATTTTCTAGCACTCGAAGAAGTTTCACCTGCACATTTTTTGGGGTATCTCCAATCTCATCAAGAAAAATAGTGCCGCCATCTGCTTTTTCGAAATAACCCTCGCGACTTTCGTTAGCTCCGGTAAAAGCACCTTTTTCGTGGCCAAAAAGCTCACTTTCGATAATACCTTCAGGAATTGCGCCACAATTTACAATCACTAAATCGTTATGCTTTCGTGAGCTTAGACCATGAATGGCACGAGCAGTTACATCTTTACCAACCCCGCTCTCTCCCTGTAACAACACGGTAATATCAGCCTTAGAAACCTGCATGATCTTATCGACCACTTGTTTCATCGATTCTGATTTACCTAATAATCCAAATTGTGCTTGAAATACTTCTCTGTCCATAATTCTTCATGTATCGGTTAGATACAGCGTTTACCGTACTTTTTTGATGATGTAAGTTACGATTTAATGAGTTCGGTAGCTTGCTCGATAGGTAATTTTCTTGTCTCTTTAAAACTTGATAACACTAAATTTGAGCGAGTTTTATCTACACCGGGCCACGATTGAATTCTGGAAAGTAATTGCTCGAACGACGATGTGTTTTTCGTTCTTACCTTTAAAAGATGAGATCCCTCGCCGGTAATAGAATGACATTCCAGTACTTCCGGCTCATTTTGAATTTTATCTACGAAGCTCGGGTAATTCTCAGATCCGTCGATCTGTACGAATAGAAAAGCGCATATATCAAAGTTGAAGCTTTTATCACTCAATACAGCATAATATCCTTTTATTAAACCACGCTCTTCCAGCTTTTTCATGCGTTCAGAAACTGAAGGCACAGATAAATTTACCATTTCAGCAATTTTATTGCGCTGCGCACGCCCATTATCTTGTAGGTGGTTTAATATTGCAATGTCAATTTCATCAAGCATTTGGCTCATGTTTTACTCGCTATTTCCTAAAAATTCTAACAATCATCAAAAATAACCTAAATTATTTAGGTTGGCAATGGTTGGGGTGATGATTTTACAAACAAATGTGATAGCATATTAGAAGAAAAAAACGCTTCAAAAGGAAGTGAAAACTGCTGTATCTTTGGTGCTAAAACAAACCGATAATTTTCTGAAATGCTCGACATAAACTTCATTAGAGAAAACGTAGAAACCGTAAAACAAGGGATGATCGATAAAGGGGAAAACGAACCTGAAGTTGTTGATCAAGTAGTTGCTAAAGATGAGGAATGGCGAGCTTTTGTACATAAACTTGATACGTTACGAAGTGAGAATAATGCCAAGGCTAAGCAAATTGGCATCTTGATGGGGCAGGGAAAAAAAGAAGAAGCCCAGGCCATTATTAAAGAAACCGGGAAATTCAAGGAAGAAGTAAAAGCACTTGAAGAAAAGGAGAGAATACTGGCGGAAGAGCGAGACACATTGCTCTACAAAATTGCAAATGTTCCTCATCCAAGTGTGCCTGTTGGCCATACTGAAGAGGATAATGAAGTATTTGCTACCTGGGGAACACCAAATAACGAAGAGTGGCGCAAACCGCATTGGGAAATTGTAGAGCGATATGGATGGGTAGATTTTGAACGAGGCGTGAAAGTAACCGGTGCAGGTTTTCCATTCTATGTTGGTCCTGTTGCGCAGTTGCAACGCGCGTTAATTAACTACTTTATTAATGAAGGGGTTGCTGCCGGTTTTACCGAGTTACAGGCTCCCTATTTTGTGAATGAAGATTCCGCACGGGGAACCGGACAAATTCCCGATAAGGAAGACATGATGTACACCATACCAAGAGACGAGTTTTTTGTGATTCCAACAGGGGAGGTGCCGGTAACGAATTATCATCGGGATGAGATTTTGAAAGAAAGCGATTTACCGATCAACTATGTGTGCCATACACCATGCTGGAGAAGGGAAGCAGGATCTTATGGAAAGGATGTTCGCGGATTGAATCGATTGCACCAATTTGATAAAGTTGAGATAGTAAAAATCGTAAAGCCGGAAACTTCTTATGATGAATTAGAGAGCCTTCGCGGGCATGCCGAGAAACTTCTACAAGCTTTAGAACTACCTTACAGAACTTTGTTGATGTGCACGGGGGATATGGGCTTTACGCAAACAAAGAAGTACGATCTGGAAGTTTGGAGTCCGGGTCAGCAACGTTGGTTAGAAGTAAGTTCTTGCTCAAATCTCGAGAGCTTCCAAGCGCGTAGAATGCAACTGAGATATCGTACGGGTGAAAAATCAACCGAAATGGTGCATACCTTAAACGGATCGGCACTGGCTTTGCCAAGAATTGTATCAGCTATTTTAGAAGCCTATCAAGAAGAGAATGGAAAAGTGCGCGTTCCTGAAGTACTGAAGCCGTTTTTTGGAAGGGATTATCTTTGATCCTTAACCGTGTAATCGTTATTCGTTTTTTTCTAATATGGTGAATTACGATTAACCAATAACGAAATCACTTCTTTTTCGCGAAATACCAGATTGCCCAAATGATACCAACGAAGGCTAAAGCTATACCAAATCCGCCTAGGAAAGCGTAAAGTAGGTAGGGCACAATCATCGAAAGTACGATGGCGGCGATGGATTTAACGGGTGCGGCTGCAACTCCTGCAGCTCCAAATAACGAGGCTATAATTCGTCCAATTCTGGCTAGCATATTCTTCTTTTGATTAGTTAACTGCGCGTGGAGTACGGAGAAATCACCAAAAGGATTCGGTGCAATTAAGAATTGTTCAATTGTCAATTAAGAATGAGGAATTGGTATCAACCTTAGGGTAGATTGTCAAAGTATTAGGTTTATATCTTGTTTACCGATTATGGCCATTATTTCTACAACATTATTTCTTACTCGGTAGAAAATACTATCAACTCCGCATACACATCTGCGATAGCCGGGCTTTATAAAATCAACAGATTCAAACGAAGTCGGGTTTTCTGCGATAAGTGCGAATAAATCGAAAAACTGATTGAAGTATTTATCTGCTTGAGCTTCTCCGAACTTGTAAATCCCATACTGATGAATTCTGATTAGATCTTCTCTGGCTTGATTACTTAAATGATAGTTAGCCATTCAAAAGCTTTTTGGAAGCCTCAAGAATATCTTTCTTCCCATCGTTGGTAAAACCGCTCTTCTCAGCTTTTTCCAGTTTAAGCTTTACAAAATCTATCTGACTCTGTTGATTTCTTGCCTGACGGATTAAATCATTAACTAATTCACTTTTGCTTGAATATTCTTTTTTCTCGACCTGGCTTTTTAGCCAAAGATCATTAGGTTCGGTAAGAGAAATACTCTGTCTTGCCATAATCAAAAGGTTGGTTCAAAATCGCATCAAGACAGCCTCAGAATAGGCAAAGAGGATTCAATTATCAATTAAAAACGTCAACCTTATTTAGGCATCGACAACTAGTAACCAGTAACCAGTAACCAGTAACCAGTAACCAGTAACCAGTTACCAACAATCAGTAACCAGTAACTAATAACGATTCCTAAACAACCGCAAAAAACTCTTCTTCTTTGTAGTTGAGCAGAATTTCGAGGATTGGATCCATGGTATCATATTTCATGAGCTCAAGTCGGAGTTTTTTCCCATTTCGGATGCCTTTCAAATACTGCCCGTAATGTTTTTTCATGATGATTACCCCATATCGCTCGCCCTGATGTGCCACCGATTTGCGGAGCTGTTCGGCGGTAAGTTCCAGTCGATCTTGTAGAGTGGGTTCAGGGAGTAGTTCTCCCGTTTCTAAATAATGTCGGGTTTGCTCAAAAATCCACGGATTTCCAATTGCACCACGACCAATCATTACACCATCCACACCTGTTTCTTCGAACATTTGTTTGGCAAGTTCGGGAGTAGTTACATCTCCATTTCCGATAATGGGGATTTCAAGTCCGGGTGTGTTTTTGAGTTTCTTCAACCATTCCCAGCGCGCATCGCCTTTGTATTTTTGTGCTCGGGTACGGGCGTGAACGGTCAAAGCTTTCACTCCCAGTTTTTGAAGCATCAGCGCAACTTCCTGAATTTTGATGGTGCTGTCATCCCAACCTAAGCGGGTTTTTACAGTAACCGGTTTTGATTCGACCGCATCCACAACCGTGCCTGCCATGCGCTCCATCATACCAAGATCCTTTAGGCATGCAGCCCCGGCGCCTTTGTTCACAACTTTATAAACGGGGCATCCGAAGTTGATGTCTACCAAATCGGGATTGTTATTTTCAGCTACTTTCGCAGCGCCATACATGGCTTCTTCACGACCACCAAAAATTTGAATGCCGAGTGGTCGTTCGCTCTCAGTATAGCTCATCTTGTGGACTGCTATATCGGAGTCGCGGATGAGCGCTTCGGAGCTAATAAATTCTGTGTAAACGATATCTGCTCCTTTTTCCCGGCAAATTTGTCGGAAGGGAGAATCTGAAACATCTTCCATCGGAGCGAGGAAAAGCGGTTTCTCAGGAAGTTCTATTCGGCCTATGTTCATGGTTCATCAAAAATTTATAAAAGATACGGATTTTGTGGCGTTTCGAATAAATAAATCCCGAAACGGAGCAGAATGGCAGTAGTAGTTCCAACGATTATCTGCTATATTTTTGCACCAAATGATTAATCACAAATTAGAAAGATATGTCACTTGATACAGCTAAAATTGCAGAGTACTTAGGAGATGAGGCCTCGTACCTGTTGGAGCATGAAAGTAAAACAATAAGTAAAGATCGCTTAGCATTACCATCAGCAAATTATGTAGATGAAGTATGGTATCATTCCGATCGTAACAATAGAGTGTTGGGGAATTTACAATGGTTAATGGAAGCCGGACGATTAGGTGGATCCGGATATGTTTCTATTCTTCCGGTTGATCAGGGGATTGAGCATTCAGGTGGTGCATCTTTCGCTAAAAACCCGGATTACTTCGATCCTGAGAATATTGTGAAGTTAGCCATCGAAGCCGGCTGTAATGGTGTGGCTTCTACTTTTGGTGCACTTCGATCTGTTTCGCGTAAATACGCACACAAGATTCCGTTTATCGTAAAAATCAACCACAACGAGTTGATGACTTATCCAAATACCTTCGATCAGATCATGTTTGGATCAATCGACCAAGCGTACGATATGGGTGCAGCTGCTGTTGGAGCAACTATTTACTTCGGTTCAGACGAATCAAACCGTCAGATTCAGGAAGTAGCTCAGGCTTTTGCTTACGCTCATGAACTAGGTATGGCAACTATTCTTTGGTGCTATACTCGTAACAACGCTTTCAAAGTTGACGGTGTTGATTACCACACATCGGCTGATTTAACCGGTCAGGCGAATCACATCGGTACAACCATTGGCGCTGATATTATCAAGCAAAAACAGCCGGATGTAAACGGTGGTTTTAAAGCATTGAATACAGGTGATTCCAGCTATGGGAAATTAGATGAGCGCATTTACAGCGAATTAACTTCTGATCACCCGATTGATCTTACCCGTTACCAAGTGATTAATTGTTTTGCCGGACGCGCAGGTTTAATCAACTCTGGTGGTGCTTCCGGCGCAAATGACTTTGCTGATGCCGTTAAAACTGCTGTAATTAACAAGCGTGCCGGTGGTATGGGCTTGATTAGTGGCCGTAAAGCATTCCAGCGCCCACTTGCAGAAGGCGTAAAGCTTTTAAATACCATTCAGGATGTTTATTTGAATGATGATGTAACGATTGCGTAAATTCGCATCGTAACGAAAATGAAGCCACGCACGTCGTGGCTTTTTTTTTATATTTGATTTCCATTTCTCGCACTTGAGTACAGACGGAATAAACATACAACAACCTAAAAGCTTTATATCTAAGCGATATATCGCGCTCTCGTTATCGTTAAGCTTGCTTACGATGGCAGGAGTAATCTATTATACCTATACACCGGGTATTTTAACGCATCTTGCACCCAAGCGGATGCCGGGTTTGTTCATAGCTCTGGTTGTATCATTTTTAAGAGTTTGGGCAACCGCAGCAAAATTTCGGGTATTATCAGAGCAAACAGTGAGTTGGTTGGGCGCTTTTCGAATTACGTTGACATGGGATTTTACTTCTGCTGTTACGCCATCTACCATTGGTGGTGCCCCTATGGCAACCTACGCCATGACCAAAGAAGGGTTAAAATTAGGTGAGGCTACGGCCATTATATTATACAGTGTACTTTTAGACCAGATTTGGTTTGCTCTCGCAATTCCGATTTTATTGATTTCTGGGATATATTTTGAGGTAGTTCCACCGGAAGCTGGGATGATTGGTGAAGCCTCAATGTTAATCCTGTACATCTTTTTGCTTAGCTATGCAGGTTTGCTGGCATACGGAGTTTTGGTAAATCCGGCTGCTATAAAAAAAGTAGTAAAATTTGTATTTCGGCTTCCATTTCTGAATCGATGGGAAGAAAAGATTAGCGCCGAAGCGGAGAATTTGGAGAGTTATGCGCACCAATTGCGTAAAAAGCCATTCTCGTTCTTGCTGAAAGCATTTTTGTTTTCTACCTCTTCTTGGTTATGTAGAATAGCACTTCCAACCATTGTTATTTTGAGTTTGCTGCCGGCGCCCGAGATCTTGTCGATACTTAGAAGCTTAGCAATGAATCTTACTTTCTTGGTTGTACCAACCCCGGGTGGAAGTGGAGGCGTAGAAGGATTGTTCGTGCTTTTCCAAGGTCCGCTTTTGTTTATGTCACCTTCAGAAATAGCCATGGAAGTTAGGGAGTCGTTTATTGGACTTTCGTTATTCCTTTGGCGAGTAATCAGCTATTATATTGCCATTGGTGTGGGGCTGGCTGCTACCACTTATTACATCAATAGGCAGGTTGAAGAAATTCAGAAAAAGGACTGATGGCAAAAACAAAAATTCTGTTCGAATGCTCTTCTTGTGGACATACTTCACCCAAATGGTTAGGAAGCTGCCCCAGTTGTAATGAATGGAATACTTTTGTTGAAAAGACATCCACAAAAAAAGACGTAGAGCACAAAGCGAAGGTTGCTGGTATTGAAGCGGCGGGAGCACCTCAAAAGCTTAATGAAGTTGAGACTTCAGAAAAATCGCGCTTTTTAAGTAACATTTCTGAATTTGATCGTGTGTTGGGAGGAGGATTTCTACCGGGAGCTTATATTCTTATTGGCGGTGAACCGGGAGTTGGAAAGAGTACGCTTACTCTTCAAATTGCTAAATCTAATCCAGATCTTAAGATACTATATTGTGCCGGAGAAGAATCAGCTGGTCAAATAAAACAACGTGCACAACGATTAGGGGTGCAATCAGAAAATCTTCTTGTTTACAACGAGACACAGGTTAACCTGATCATTGAAGAGGCACAAAAGGTAGATCCTGACTTATTGATTGTGGATTCCATCCAAACGGTGTATCGAACGGAATTATCTAGCATGCCGGGTTCTATTCAGCAGGTGAAAGAATGCGCGGCTCTGTTTCAGCAGGTTGCTAAGAAAAAGAATATCACCACGTTGGTAATTGGGCACGTTACCAAAGAAGGGGATATTGCCGGTCCACGAGTATTAGAGCACATGGTAGATACTGTGCTACAATTTGAGGGGGATAAGAATTACACCTATCGATTACTGCGATCACTTAAAAATAGATTTGGTCCGGCGCAAGAAGTGGGTGTATTTGAAATGTTCGAGCACGGACTTCGAGAAGTATCCAATCCATCTGAACTGTTTTTATCAGATAAAACAGAAGGTGTCAGTGGAAATGCTATCGTGTGTACGATGGAAGGCTCGAGACCGCTATTAATTGAAGTACAGGCATTGGCAACACCAACCAGTTTTGGGACGCCACAGCGTACAGCTAATGGCTTTGATAGAAATCGTTTGTTATTACTTCTGGCGGTTTTAGAAAAACGAGCCGGATTTAGTTTTGCCAATCAGGATGTGTATCTGAATGTAGCTGGTGGTTTTAGACTGAGCGATCCTGCCGGTGATTTAGGTGTTTGTTGCGCCCTCGTATCCAGTTTAATTGATAAAGCTATTAACCAGCGGGTTGCCTTTGTTGGGGAAGTTGGGCTTGCTGGCGAAATCCGAACGGTTCCGCATATCGAGCAGCGGATTAAAGAAGCTGCAAAATTAGGTTTTTCTGAAAATATTGCACCGTTATCAAAAGAAGGGCAAGGAGTGAAGTACTTGCGAGACGCCATAAAAAAAGCCCTCCCGATGAATCGGTAGGGCCGTAATTCGTGAAACAACGAATTAGTAATTGTCGCGCTGACGGCGACGTTGCTCGCGTACGGCTTTTTTCATAGCCTCTCGCTTCAAAATAGATGGCTTTGTAAACTGTTGACGATCCTTGTATTCATTCAAGATTCGAGAACGAGTTACCATTTTCTTGAAACGATTGATTGCGCGCTCAACACTTTCGTTGTCTTTAACTTCAACGCCTAGCATTGGAGTCTCACATCCTTTCGTTTATTTTATTTTCTCATTATTGAGAACTTGAAAGATAAAAAAAATTAGCTCGAATATACAGAGGTGTAATTCTGAGTGTATTCTAGGACTTAAATCATTTACCAACTCTTTGTTTTCTGAACAGGATTTATTTGATTTAATGATTTAAATGACCAAAACTGAGTATAAATATTCTGATTTAACAGGTAGAATAATAAAAGCAGCTATGATTGTTCATACTGCATTGGGTAATGGTTTTTAGGAAGTAATCTACCAAAGAGCACTTCAAATTGAGTTAAGAGACTCAAACTTATCATTCGAGCGAGAACAGGAAATGCCTATATATTACAAAAATATACCCATCGGAAAGCGAAGAGTAGATTTTTTTGTAGAGGATAAAATCGCGCTAGAAATTAAAGCAGTTACAGAATTACAAGATGTTCATGTCTCTCAAGCGATAAATTATTTGGAGGCATATGACTTAGAAGTCGGTCTATTGATAAATTTTGGTGCCAGAAGTTTGCAATTTAAGAGAGTATATAACAAGTCGTTCAAACAGAAGCTGCAGGGCAATCCATTAAAAAAGTAATCATGTAATCATTATATCAGTAAAATCATTGTATATCGTTCACATAATATTTCTCATCTACCAATTCGGGGCGTACTCCTAATCCGAAAAGTGCATAATCGTATTTGGCGGGGTCAGTTGGATCGAGAATTCTAAGCTTTTCCATAAGTTCCATCACCGATTTCCAATCGTTTTGATTTCTAGATAAAAGCCCTAAAGCTCGAGCTTGTCGGGCAACATGAACATCCAATGGTATTTTTAATTCGGATGCCGGCATGAATGACATTGTTCCTAAATCGACTTTACTTTTGCGAATGCACCATCTCAAGTACATGTACATTCTTTTGGCTGAACTGTTTTTTTCTGGGTTGGAAAGGTGTTTTCTAGAGCGTTGTGGTGTTTCCGGGTAAAATTCAAAAAATCGTTGGTGAAAAACAGCCATGAGTTCTCTTCCTTCTTCTTTTGATTGCTTATAACAATCTGCCCAAAATCCTTCAAAAGAATTGAATTCCGTAAACGCCGCTTGAAGTGCTTTTACCATCCAGTAGATATCTTCTGGCTTGAATGTGCGGTGTTTGAATCCATCAAATGCAGAAGCATCCGAGTCAGTGAAGGTGGAGATAAATTCGGTGGGGCGATAATTCATTCGATTCAGCAAATCATCCACTTTGGCGATTACAATATCGCGGCGACCCCAAGCCATGATCGCTGCAAAAAAACCGGCCAAATTCTGATCATTTTTATCCTCAAAAGCATGCATGAATTGTATGGGATCGGAATCGATGTAATTTGGGGTCTCGACAATCTCGACCACTTTATCCAGATAAGGCTTTAGTTCGAGTAGCTTTTTTTTAGAGAGGATTTTGAGCTTTTTGGGCATATTATGATTGTACAAACTCCCAAAATTGTCTTGGCGTTAAGATTTTTGGCTTTTCAATTTGATCAGTTATTTCCAATAAATCCTTATCTCCGGTAATCAAGATGTCTGCTTGAGCATTAATTGCAGATTGAAGAACCCATCGATCGTCTTCATCGTGTATAATAATTTCTGATTTATTTTCAGGAATCTCATGGACATCAAACTGCCGAAGTAATTGTTCAACTTCATCTATATACTTTTCAGGAAGTTTGATTTTTGTCAACATTACTCGTTTGAATTCATTTAATATAAACTCTCCAAATACAAGTTCATGTTCGGATAATATCAACTGAAAAACATCTGCACTTAGTCCACGAGTTGCAAATGCACTAATCAGAAAATTTGTGTCTGCAAATACTCTCAAGAGATTTCACGCCAAATATCTTCATCTGTTAGTAAGCCTTGTGACTCAGCAAATGGAAGAATTCGCGATCTGATATGTTGAAAAGAATCAATAGTTAGTTGACGACGCAGTGCTTCGCGAACAACCTCGCTCTTTGGCCTACCTGATGATCTTGATACCTTATCGAGCATAGATTCCAACTCAGAATCGATTCGTATAGAAATTGTTGTACTCATAGCAGAAATAAAATGTATTACAATGTAATACGCAATAGCTTCATGTAATTATACCGGATTAATTATCGTACTTCATCAACTTTTCCGTCAACTTCTTATTTGCTTTCGGAAAGGGATATTGCTCCAATTCAGAAATATCTACCCAACGTATTTCCTGACTCGATTTAGGTTTAGGTTCGCCGGAAATCAACCTACATAAAAAAGCATGCATAGTTATGGAGAAATGTGAGTACACATGCTTTAGGGTCATAAATTCTTCATAGGCAGTTACCTCAACACCGAGCTCTTCTGCTAATTCACGCTCCACCGTTTGTTCAATAGTTTCGCCTTTTTCCTGTTTTCCACCCGGAAATTCCCATAATCCACCAAGCATCACATCCTCCGGACGAAGTGTAATGAGTACCTTCCCATCATCACGTTGGATGATACCAACACCAATATGTTTATGTGGCTTTTTCTTTGCTGGCGATTTATAGGGAATTACATCTGTTTTTACAGTTTTAAAGGCTATGCAATCAAAAGAAATCGGACAATTATTGCAGTCGGGATTAGTAGGCTTACAGATAGTGGCACCAATTTCCATCATCCCCTGATTAAAATCAGCTGGGCGATCATTACTTATTAACCGATCGACATGTTGCTGAACTTGTTTAGTAGTTTTGCTGGAGCGGACATCCTCCTCAATCCCAAAAAAACGGGTAATTACACGAATCACGTTACCATCTACCACGGCATTTGGGTTTCCAAAAGCTATACTGGTAATGGCCGCTGCTGTGTAAGGTCCAATTCCTCTCAGTTTGATAATTTCGTCGTAGGTTTCGGGTAGTCTGCCGCTATATTCATCCACAATCGTTTTGGCTGCAGCGTGTAGATTACGTGCTCTGCTGTAATAGCCTAATCCTTCCCAGGCTTTTAAAACCTGCTGTTGATCGGCCTTTGCGAGATCGAAAACAGTGGGGAATTCTGAAATAAATCGCTCAAAATATGGCCAAGCTTGATCTACGCGAGTTTGTTGAAGCATGATTTCAGAAATCCAGATTTTATATGGATCCCTCGTTTCACGCCAGGGCATTGGTCGTTTATGTTCGGCATACCAACTTAAAACGGAAGATGTAAAGATCGATTCGGAGCTCAAAAAAGACTATTCGCCTCGTGAAATATTTATCACTTTATAGGTTACTTCGATGGATGACGCAGTTCCTTGCTCATCGGTTGCTACTATTCTAAACGATTGATCGCCTATCTGCCGTTCGTTGGGCGTCCAATTAAACTCGCCTGTTTGTTCATTTAGTGTAGATCCTTCCGGTAGATCAACCCCTAAATATCGAATTAACCCATTTGAAGGATTTTCGGGATCGATGGCATTAAACGTGATCTGATAAGGATCATTAACTGCGATTGTAGAGCCACGAACTGGGCTGAATCGAGGCGGAGTATTAAATGTTCGTACCTCTACAGTAAAGCTAGTACTATCGATTTCGCCTTTGCTGTTAGTTCCAATAATAGTAAAGGGAGTAATTCCAACTTGGTTGACAGAAGGTTGCCAGTAAAAGCCTTGTTTTTGGATACGTGCATTAGCAACCGGCGATTTGTAGGTAAAAGTTACATCGCTATGGTCGCCGGATTCTAGTTCGATAGCTGTAATAAGCGGCTGAGGAAAAGTAAGTGTTTTGTTGTCTATTGATTTAAGACGGAACGTACCTGAATTGGTTCCTGAGGTCGAAATTGGAGCTGATCCGTCATCATTTTTTTGCAATGGACTTACTTTATCAAAAATTGAGATCCAGAGTGCCTCGGTACTTTTAGCAATATAATTACCGCTTTGGCTTTCTGCCTGCCATAATCGTAAGGCTTCATTATTTTCCGATAACCAAAGTTGTCCATTTTGAGTACGCACGAATAATGTATTGTCAAACTCAGCAACTTTAAGAATTGGTGTATTTGTCGCTCCTATTTTTCGCCCCAAACCATTTGTAGTAACTGTATACAAATCGCCATTATCGGTGGAACCCCATAGTTTTTCGTTTTGAATAAATAGATTAGCTAAGTTTTCACTTACCGACAAAGAACTAATCGGCTCTAAGCCATTATCACCCATTTGAAAGGAGTGAATTTTTCGATCATCAGATAACACAAAAAGCTGATTTGATAACAACGAAGAAACAACGTCTAAAACAGCAACTCGTCCTATTGTGCCATTTGCAACGATAGTTGCTTCCGAATCAAATTCATCGGGAGAGGTTAATGGTAGTTCACCTAAGCCTTCCTCGCCAAGTGCAACGTATAATTTGTCGGCTAAACGAGCTACACCTTTTGGCACAACAGGCAATTGTGTAGATGAAAAAACCCCAAGTACAGAGGTAGGTTCCAGAACAGTCAATCGCGTAGAATTTCCATACAAGTAGGCGAAACGAATGTCTGATTCGATGATATTTCCTCGGCGTTGCATTCCGGATGAGGTATACAGCCATTGTAAAGAATCACCATAAACACGAAAAACTGCCATGCCTTCAAGTTCGGATAACACGTACAAATGAGAGGCAGAGGCATCTAAAGCTTTGATGTTGGGAATCTCTATAAGGTTTTCGTAATCCTGCGACCATTGTGCGTGCGATTGAGCACTGAAAAATGATATCAGAAGGATTAGAATTGCAGTGGTGATGTTATGCATATGCTTATTTTGTGATTCTACAACCAATTATTGTTTTTGTACCATCTGATGGTGCGCGAAATACCTTCTTCCAATGTCGTAGTTGGTGAATAACCTAGTTCCTTGTTTGCTTTCGTTGATGAACAAACCCATTCATGCGTCATTTCTTTGGTCTTTTCTTCATTCAGCACCGGATATTTTCCAAAAACCCCAGCGCCTTTTTCAACTATCAAGCCAATTTTTTTAATCCAATCAGACTTCAATTTTATCGGGATTGGTTTCCATCCAGTAACTATTGAGGTGATTTCACGAATCTGATTCCACGAATAAGCGTCTTTAGGTCCACCCATGAAATAAATATGTGTTCCTTTTTTTGTGAATTCTGCGGCTTTCATAATACCGTTTACCAAATCCTTAACGTATACCATAGAGAGCTTTGGTTGGTTCCCATCGCCAACCATTGGGCAAATCCCAAGCTTAAATGTTTTGAAAAAAGTGTAGATATCAGATTCTCGCGGTCCAAAAACGGCAGGTGGACGAATAATTTTAATACTGTCATTTTCTGATGCAGTTCTCAGAATAACTTCTTCCATTTCTTTTTTTGACTCACCATACATACTTACCGGGCGCCGCGGTGCTTGTTCAGTGATAGGTGTACCATTACTGGGTCCGGTTGCTGCTAAGGAAGAAAGTATCACTAAATTTTTAATTCCTTTCTTTTGCGCAATGCGTAGCAGATTTTCAGTGGCATCAACATTAGCTAGTTTAAAATCCATCCATTTCGGAGCGCTAACTACACCCGCCACGTGAAAAATTACATCCACACCTTCCAACGCGGAACTTAGTACTTGTAAGTCGGTTAAATCGCCTTTAACTCTAGTAAAGGCTTTTCCGGTTAACCACTTATCAGAACTTCTAACCAAACACAATACTTCCGAATATTGATCAGATTCGATCAGTGCATCAACCAGATGACTGCCAACAAAACCGGTTCCGCCGGTAACAAAGGCTCTCATAAATGTGTATATTTATCGGATTTTTGAAAAATGGTTAGCGCATCGTTGGATAGTCGCACAGCCTCGAAGATACAAATCTACGAACTGCTTTTAAACTGAATGAACGAACTGAGAGTAGCATTATTTACCGGTAATTATAATCACATCAGAGATGGTGTGTCGCTTACATTAAACAGGCTGGTGGCTTATTTAGAGAGACAAAATATCCCGGTATTGGTTTTTGGGCCCAGTATAAAGAATCCACCTATGGAGCACTGTGGTGAATTGGTGGTTACTCCATCCATTCCTATGCTGGTTCCCGGAAGAACTGAGTATAGAATTGCCACACATTTTCCCGGTTGGGCAAAAAAACGTTTAGAGGAATTCAACCCAACGTTAATACACATAGCCACCCCCGATGGTTTGGGTAGCAGTGCTTTGAAGTGGGGCAAAAAGCATGATGTTCCGGTTGTAGCTAGTTATCACACTCATTTTTTGAGCTATGCAACTTATTACGCAGCGTTTTTGATGCCTGTTTTTCTGCCCGCTAAATGGCACATGAAATCTTTCTACAAAAAAGTGGAAGAAACCTATGTGCCCTCTCAGTCTATGATCGACGAGTTAGAGGAAATAGGAGTGGAAAGCAATATGAAGATCTGGGCGCGTGGAATAGATTTAGAGCGATTTAGCCCGAGCAAAAGAGATTTAGAATGGCGCCGATCGGTAGGTTTTAAAGATGATGAAATTGTAGTGAGCTTTGTTTCGCGCTTGGTATGGGAAAAAGAATTACGCACTTATATCAGAGCGGTAAAAAATTTGCAGGTATCAAACTCTAAAGTACGAGCGTTAATTGTGGGTGATGGCCCCGCTTTGCAAGAAACAAAAGAGCTTCTCCCGGTTGCCCACTATACGGGTTTTGCGAAAGGAGAAGAATTAGCAAGAGCATATGCCAGTAGCGATATTTTCTTATTTCCATCGCATACCGAAACTTTTGGTAACGTAACACTAGAAGCTATGGCAAGTGGACTACCCTGTGTGGTTGCTGATGCGATCGGTAGCAAATCGTTGGTAGAAGATGGAGTAAATGGATTTTGGGCCGAACCAAAAAACGAAGCTGATTTTACTGAGAAATTGAATAGAATTGTAGAAAACGAAGAGCTTCGAAGTTCAATGAGTAAGAAGTCACGGGAATTTGCGATGGACTATCAGTGGGATTCGATCAATGGTGGGCTCGTAGAAAACTATAAATCGGTTATAAAGAATTTTTCGGCCTCATGATGAAGATCTTGTACATATCGCACTTGCACCCGCCAAAAAATGCACCACTTAAAAGCATTGGCGGTATGCAGCGGGTAAGCATGCAATTGGTAGAAGAATTGAAAAAAAAGCCAGGTGTTCAGATCAAAACGATAATTCAGCATGCACCATGGAAAGGGATTGAAGCCCGAACAGCTGTATTTTTATTAAAACTGATCCGCAAACTCCCTAAAATTGTGGATGACTACCAACCGGATGTGATTCTCTTTTCATCGATGGTAACAGCAACACTGGCAAAGTTTACACGATCAAAAATAACTGTGCCTATGGTTACGATCAATCACGGGCAAGATGTAAAGATGCCCATAGGGCTATATCAGAATTTTGTACCAAAAGTGTTTGATGCTTTAGATGGGATAATCTCCGTTTCCAGAGCCACTCGAGAGGAATGTAT
Organism: Balneolaceae bacterium; assembly: GCA_965228545.1. Lineage (GTDB taxonomy): Bacteria > Bacteroidota > Rhodothermia > Balneolales > Balneolaceae > HXMU1420-13. The sequence goes on along the minus strand of OZ245822.1, from coordinate 1,661,911 downwards.
CAAACGAGGAATGCATCCTGATAAAGGAATTGCTTTGCCCAATGGGTTTGATATGGCGCATATCCAAGAAACGCCAGATAAAATTGAAGCTCGAAAAGAACTGGAGCAAGTATTTGGATTATCTTTAGATGGAAAAAAACTGCTGCTAACGGTAGGGCGGCAGGTAAAACGTAAAGGGCACGAATGGTTTATTACTGAAGTGTTCCCTAAAATCAAATCGGATGTAATATATCTGGCAGTAGGTGATGGTCCCGAACACGAACTGTTATTGCAACTCAAAGACAGATTAGAGTATAAAGATTCGCTCCATTTTGTTGGAAAACAACCCGATGATTTATTGCGTAAATCGTACGCAGCGGCGGATGTATTTGTCATGCCAAACATCCCGGTTGATGGAGATATGGAAGGATTTGGGATCGTAATGCTCGAAGCCAATTTAGCATCAACACCTGCAGTTGCTGCTGATCTTGAAGGCATTAAAGATGTGATTAGCGATGGCCAAAATGGCTTCAAAGTTGCCGTGCGCGATTCCAGCATGTTCGCTACTAAAATTGACAAGGTTTTAACATCTGATTATTCTACCTTAAGCGAAAGCAGTAGGAACTATGTAGAGCAAAATTTTGCTTGGGAACGAGTCGCTGATCGATATATTTCTTATCTTAGCAAGGTTATAAAAGATCACAGCACTCATAATAGCTAGTTGGTAAATTTGATTGAATTTCAATACTAGCTATATTCAACGTTATTCGATTATTTGGACAGGACGGATCGCATGAGCGAAACAAAAAATTTGGCCACTCTAGACATATTTCAAAAAGCACACAATTTTACGCGGGCTGATGAAGTAAAAGCTTTGGGATTATACCCGTATTTTAAACCCCTCGAGGCCACCGATGGTACTATCGTAGAAATTGAAGGTCAGGAAGTTATAATGGCCGGTTCTAACAATTATTTAGGGCTCACCAACGATCCGCGTACTATAAAAGCAGCGCAAGACGCACTTACTAAATATGGTACAGGTTGCACCGGTTCAAGGTACTTAAACGGTACGTTAGATATCCACCTTGAATTAGAAGACAAACTTGCAGAATTCATGGGCAAGGAAGGGTGTGTACTTTTTAGTACGGGCTACCAAACCAACGAAGGAGCAATCCAAACCATCGCCGGAAGAAATGATATTATTTTTTCAGATCGCGATAATCACGCTTGTATTGTGGTTGGTACACAAGTTTCTAATGCTAAAACAGTGCGTTATAAGCATAATGATATGGATCAGTTGCGAAAGTTCTTAGAACAAGCAGATCCTAGTGCCGGTAAAATTATTGTAACCGATGGTGTTTTTTCTATGTCGGGTACACTGGCTAAAGTGCCTGAATTAGTTGCATTGGCTAAAGAATTTAATGCCCGTTTGTACCTTGATGATGCCCATGCAGTTGGTGTTGTTGGGAAAGGCGGGAGAGGTTCGGCCTCAGTATTTGGATTAACTGATCAGGTTGATTTGATTAGTGGAACATTTTCCAAATCATTTGCTTCCCTGGGAGGATTTCTTGTTGGGGATAGAACTGTTATCGAATACATTCGTCATCATTCGCCAGCCCATATTTTTAGTGCATCTATGCCTCCGGCTAACGTTGCAACAGTACTAACCGCACTCGAAATCTTAAAAGAAGAAACATGGCGTTTAGATAGGCTGGAAGAAATTTCGATTTACATGCGCACCGAGCTCGAAAAACTCGGCTTTAATGTGTGGTCGAGCCAGTCGCCCATTATCCCTGTTGTTATTGGGGATATGATGGACTGCTTTAAATTTTGGAAGGATTTATTTAAAGAAGGAGTATATGCTAACGCGGTAATACCCCCGGCAGTGCCACAAGGCCAATCTTTACTGAGAACCAGTTACATGGCCAGCCATACCGATTCACATCTTGATCGTATTCTTGAAGCATTTAGAAAAGTGGGCATCAAGCATGGTATCATCGATAATAACGGACATTCAGCCAGCTAAATCAGGGATAATGAATACAACGGGAATTACCATCGTCACAACCGATGACGAGAAAAAGAAATTTCTGGAATTCCCTTATACACATTATCAAGACGATCCGCACTTTGTGCCGCCTTTGCGAATGGATCAAAAAAAACTGATCGACACAAAGAAAAATCCGTTTTATCAAAATGCCGACATCGCACTTTTCATAGCAGAACATAACGGAAAAATTGCCGGGCGAATTACCGCTACAGTAGATCATCGATTTAATGAATATCACAATACAAAAACCGGACATTTCGGCTTTTTTGAGTGTATCGATCATCAACCAACGGCAAATTTACTGTTTAGAGTAGCCGAAGATTGGCTCCGCGATCAAGGAATGACGAAAGTGCTTGGGCCCGCAAGCCCGGGAATGATGGATATGATTGGTTTTTTAACCGAAGGTTTCGATCGCGATCCATTTGTAATGATGCCTTACTCTAAGCCCTTTTACCCAAAGTTGGTAGAAGCTTGTGGATACGAAGTTGAAATGGAGTTGCTTGCGTTTATGATCTCTCAGAATGATGTTGCATCTGATCGTATGAAACGGGCTACCGAAATTGTTCATAAACGAAATCCCGGATTGAGTTTTCGTCAGGTTAATATGAAGCGAATTAAAGACGAAGTAGAAATTGTGCGTGAAATTTACAATCAGGCATGGAAAGATAATTGGGGGTTTCTGCCGTTAACAAAAGCTGAACTACAATCCACAGCCGACGATTTTAAACTGATATTAGACGCTGATGTTGCCCACATCGCCGAGATTGATGGAAAACCAGTAGGGTTTTCAATTTCCATCCCAAATTTGAATGTGTTGTTCAAAACCATGAATGGAAAATTATTTCCATTTGGGATATTTAAACTACTATTTGGGCGAAAAAAAATAAGTGAATTACGAACGGCATTAATGGGTGTATTGCCTGAATATCAAGGCAGAGGAATAGAGGCGTTATTAAATCAGCGCACTATAGAACGAGGAAAAACTAAAGGCTACGATCGATCAGAAATCAGCTGGGTGCTGAATAATAACGTGGATATGATACGTGTTGCCGAACGCTTGGGTGCAAGAGTAGATAAGAAATACAAGATGTACAGAAAGGCGTTATAGTCTTCACATCATGTTCATACTTTTATGTGAAGTTAGCGTATCGTGTTGATTACATAAAAGTGCGATAAACCAACATTTTAGATTAATAGAAAATCAAAAATTATGAGCGATTACAGAATCGAGAAAGATAGTATGGGCGAAATCAAAGTGCCCGTTAACGCACTCTATGGTGCACAAACGCAACGAGCGAATGATAACTTTCCAATTTCAGGCATTCGATTTAGTCGCGAATTTATCGAAGCACTTGGTACGGTAAAAAAAGCTGCGGCATCTGCAAATAAATCCCTTGGTTTACTAGATGAAGCTAAAGCTAATGCGATTATGAATGCAGCAACAGAAGTGATTGAAGGAAAACACGATGAGCAATTTGTGATTGACATTTTCCAGACCGGTTCGGGTACATCAAGTAATATGAACTCGAATGAAGTTATCAGCCACATTGCTAATGAGGGAAAAGAAGGTGAGGAGCGAATCCATCCGAATGATCATGTAAATTTTGGGCAAAGCTCAAACGATGTGATTCCCACAGCGATTCGAATAGCTGCTGTATTATCCGTAAAGAGAAATCTAATTCCTGCTCTACATCATCTAAAAGATACTTTTTTAGCTAAAGGTGCGGAAAACGCTCATGTGGTGAAAACAGGGCGTACGCATCTTATGGATGCAATGCCGGTTACTATCGAGCAGGAATTTAGTGGGTATGCTCGCCAACTTGAATTAGGGATAGAACGTGTTAAAGCTGCACTGGAACGTGTAAAAGAATTACCACAAGGTGGAACTGCAGTTGGTACGGGAATCAACACGCATTCAGATTTTGGTAAAACATTTGCAGCAACCGTTTCTGATTTGACCGGAGAAACTTTTGAAGAGGCTACGAACCACTTTGAAGCTCAAGCTACTGTTGATGCTCCCGTAGAATTAAGCGGGCAGCTAAAGACCATTGCCGTAAGTTTGATGAAAATTTCCAATGATTTACGCTGGATGAATAGCGGCCCAAATTCAGGTATTGGCGAAATTCAACTGGCAGCTTTACAGCCGGGTTCATCCATCATGCCGGGTAAAGTGAACCCGGTAATCGAAGAATCGATGAATATGGTATGTGCGCAGGTGATTGGAAACGATGCTGCGATAACTGTGGGTGGGCTAAATGGAAATTTTGAGCTCAACGTGATGTTACCAATGGTAGCTCATAATTTGTTAGAATCGATCAATATACTGGCAAATGCTTCCAGAAATTTTGCTGATCGTTCAGTTTCAAAGCTCACCGTTCGTGAAGATGTAATTGCGGAAAAAGTAGGTAAAAACCCAATTTTGGTAACTGCTTTAAACCCAATTATCGGGTACGATCTGGCAGCAAAAATAGCTAAAAAAGCCTATGCCGAAAACCGTGCCTTGCTAGATGTAGCTCTTGAAATGACCGATTTATCGGAGCAGGAATTAAAAGATGCGTTAGATCCGATTAAGATGACAAAAGGAGGATTTACTGAATAAAGTAAGCTCATGATTTAGTTATGTTTGAAGCATAAACCAGGCTTTCAAATTGCGATTCTGTGTTTTAAAAAAAGTGCATGAAATCGTATATTGAAAGCCCTTTCACTGATACCAAATAGTCAAGTAAGCACAAACCATTGCCATGATAGAAGTTAAGCCAAAGACCCGACGTAAATTCTCTGCCGCTGAAAAGAAAGAGATTCTTGCCGACTACAAATTAGGTTGGACAAGCAGATATATGTCGTTGATTGGTAGAAAAGAAGTTCTATCAGGTAAAGCCAAATTTGGAATTTTTGGCGACGGTAAAGAGATTCCGCAAATTGCGCTATCTAAAGTATTTCGCAAAGGTGATTTCCGCTCAGGTTATTACCGTGATCAGACATTGATGATGGCAATTGGTGGAGTAACAGTAGAGCAGTTTTTCGCGCAATTATATGCACACCCTGACCTTGATGCAGATCCAAATTCTGCCGGTCGCCAGATGAATTCGCATTACGCAAGTAAGTTAATTGATGAGGAAGGAAACTGGGTAGATCAAACAAAAAATAAAAATACCTCGAGTGGAATTTCACCTACTGCGGGGCAAATGGCTAGGTTGGTAGGGCTGGCTCAGGCGTCCAAAATTTACAGAAACGTTCCAGAACTCGAGGGCGAAGAGTGGTCAAAATTCTCGAATAAAGGAAATGAAATTGCTTTTGGCACAATTGGTGATGCCTCTACCTCTGAAGGGGTGTTTTGGGAAGCAATTAACGCAGTAGGTGTATTGCAACTCCCAATGGTGATGTCGGTTTGGGACGATGGATACGGAATTTCCGTGCCTAAAAAATATCAGACAACTAAAGAAAGTATTTCAAAAGTTTTATCTGGCTTTCAAAGAACTGAAGATGAGCCTGGTTTCGAAATTTTAACTGCAAAAGCTTGGGATTATCCACAACTGCTTGCGACGTACGAAAAAGCAGAAGAAATAGCTCGCAACCAACATGTACCGGTATTAGTGCACGTAGAAGAGGTAACACAACCCCAAGGGCATTCAACCTCAGGTTCGCATGAGCGCTACAAAAGTAAAGAACGTCTGGAGTGGGAGGTTGAATATTGCTGCCTCAATCAACTTAGAAAGTGGATCCTCGCTAAAAAAATCGCAACAGAAGGTCAACTTGATGACATAGAAGCAAAGGCTCTTGAAGAAGTAAACGAAGCGAAAGCGAAAGCTTGGGCAGCCTACATCAACCCAATGAAAAAAGAAAAAGCATTTGTGCTTTCTAATGTAGGTGAATTAAAAAAGGAACTAAAAGATGATCGCTTTAGTGCCCTCGAACGTAAGCTAAAAGCTTCACCCAATGCAATTCGAAAAGATATATTACCTGTTGCGAAAAAAGCAGTTCGTTATTCTGTTGGAAGTAGCAATGTGGCTCGCAAAGCCCTAATCGATTGGTTGAATGAGAATAAGCCCGTAAATGAAGATCGTTATAACAGCCATTTGCTTAGCGAGACTCCAAAATCACCCTTAAATTTCGAACATATTGCACCAAAATTTTCTGATTCATCAGATATGGTTGATGGCCGAATCGTCCTTCGAAATAATTTTGACAAGCTTTTCAACGCGTATCCGAATCTACTCACTTTTGGTGAAGATGTAGGCGCATTAGGTGACGTAAATAAAGGGCTTGAAGGACTTCAAGAAAAGTATGGAAAACTTAGAATAGCGGACACTGGAATTCGTGAAGCAACCATCTTAGGCCAAGGCATCGGGATGGCGCTCAGGGGCTTGCGACCCATCGCAGAAATTCAGTATCTCGATTATCTTTTATATTGTTTTTATGTATTAAGTGATGATCTTGCAACCTTACGCTACAGAACCAAAGGTCGTCAAGCCGCTCCGGTTATTATACGTACCAGAGGGCACAGGCTAGAAGGAATTTGGCATTCCGGATCACCAATGGGTGTTATATTAAGCGGTGCGCGAGGAATACACTTATGTGTGCCAAGAAATTTAACGGAAGCTGCCGGTTTTTATAATCTACTCTTAAAAGGAGATGACCCAGCAATTGTTATCGAACCGCTAAACGGATACCGTTTAAAAGAAAAGCAACCGGATAATATTGGTGAATTTACAACCCCTTTAGGTGTGCCAGAAATTGTTCATCAAGGATCCGACATCACGGTAGTTTCTTATGGATCAACGTTTAATATTATTGAGTCGATTATTCCTCAGCTTGAAGAAGTGGGAATAAACATTGAATTAATAGATGTTCGCACCTTGATGCCATTTGATATCAACCACATCATCGCTGATTCTGTTAAGAAAACGAATCGTTTGTTAATTGTTGATGAAGATGTGCCGGGTGGTGCTTCTGCATTTATCCTGCACAATGTATTGCAAACTCAGAATGCGTACTATTATCTGGATTCTGAACCTCGCTGTTTAACCGCTAAAGAACATCGGCCTGCGTATGCTTCGGATGGCGATTACTTCAGTAAACCTAATGCTGAGGACATCTTTGATGAAATCTATTCGATGATGCAGGAATGTGAGCCGTCAAAGTATCCATCAATCTACGAATAACATGGTATTTCGTAACTTTTAGCATTCTTCATCGTGCTAGGTGGAGTCACATTAAATACATCTAGTATGAGTAATAGAGAAAGGGTTCGGCATAGTGATGATCAAGGTTTTGATCTGGATGATTATTTAAGAAAGAAATCGGAATCAACATCAGAATCATCTATAGATTCATCCGAAGAAAACGAAATTAAACGGAAATATGGATTCTGGCTCATTATTGTAGCCATTGTTTTTATTTATTTAATGAATCCACTCGGTCAATTCGAGCGTTTTTTTGGAGATGGAGAAACTCAGCTAACCGAAGTTCCTGTCACTGAGATACCGGCTCCGGTTTTACCCACTCAACAATCGATACCTGTTTCGAACAATTCTCAAGAACAAGCCTTTGAAGCTTTCGAACAAAGTGGAAGTTTTCTCGATTATGCTACTGCCTTACGTAGTTTTGACATCACAGGCGATTTATCGGTATCAAATGCACAAGCGTTATTCGACAGAAACATTCCCCTCGATTATATTAATGTACTGGAAGAGTCTGATTTGTTCGATGATCTGTCATCGGCCGGAATCATCAGCATATTTGATAATAACATTCCTCAAACTTATCTGAATGAACTTGGAGCTTCTGACCTTTTCGATGAAATGAGTGCAGCAGGTATTATCGGATTATATAATCGTCAGGTACCGTCCGAATATGTTCTGGCGCTAGGTCAAACTGATTTATTTGATGAAATGTCAGGCAATGGGTTGATTAGTGTGTATAACCGAGGAATTCCCGTAGAATATGTTCAGGCTTTGGCTTCGTATGACTTATTCGATGAAATGAATGCTAACGGTATTATTTCATTGTACGATCAAGACATTCCACTAGAGTTTATTGAAGCTCTTGGAGCTGCCGATTTATTTGATGAAATGAATGCAGCAGGAATTATAGCTTTAAATAATCAAGATATTCCGTTGAGTTACTTTAAAGCTATGGGTGATGCCAATATCTTTGATGAGATGAATTTTCGAGGCGCAATAGCATTGTACAATCAGGGAGTTCCCGAAGATTTCTATCAAGATTTAAGTAATCGTGGTATCGAAGACCTCGAATTCCGAGACGTGCTTAGGCTTTTTGATGCGAACTAGATTAAAGTTCGAGCTTTTAATTCTAAATACTTGTTGATTGCGTTTATCGAGAGTTCTTTTGGTGGGGTATAGATAGTATGAATCCCATATCGATTTAGTGACTTAACAATCTGCTTTTTCTCAAAGCTGAACTTTTCGGCAATGGTTTTCAGGTAAATGTCGGATACATCTTGAGCATCTTTTTGGGTTAGGGATGTCAACTCGGTATTCTCAAAAAAGACAGTAACGAGCAAATGATCCTTTGCAATTTTCCGCAAATAGGGAAGTTGGCGCTCCATACTGCTTAAGGTCTCAAAATTGGTATAAAGCAGGATCAAACTACGTTGCTTCACATGAGTTTTAAGAGCCAAAATCAACTTATCGAAATCCGATTCCATGAAATTTGTTTCGATATTATACAAAGCCTGTTGAATTTTGCGAACATGGGTACGTTTTTTATCTGCGGATACTACTTTTAAATCATTGTTTGAGAAGGTAATCAAGCCTGCTTTATCTTCTTTTAGTACCGCAATATTAGAGAGCACCAAACTAGTATTTATGGCATATTCCAACAGTTGTAGACCATCAAAAGGCATTTTCATTACACGACCTAAATCCACCACATTGATAATCTGTTGCGATCTCTCATCCTGATATTGGTTGATCATTAACTGATTGCTTCGAGCGGTTGCTTTCCAATTAATAGATCGAATATCATCGCCACGTACATATTCTCGAATTTGATCAAATTCCATGGTATGGCCAAGCCGACGAACTTTTTTGATACCTAAATCTGTCAGGCGATTTGAAATAGCATACATCTCGAACTTTCGCATCTGAATGTAGGAGGGATATACAGGTACCTGTGTTTCTTCGGGGATGGTAAATCTTCGTTTGAATAAAGAAACCTTAGATTGCACAAAGAGATTAATGCTTCCAAATTCAAAAGTTCCACGATTAACCGGTGTAAGTGTGTACGAAAACTGATGCTCACTGAATGGGGAAAACGTTTGTTGGATTGAAAAATCGCGAATCTGAAATTGAACCGGGGTTTCATCTATAATTTCCACTGAAGTAGAAACACCATATTTCGACTTCACGTGAAGCTTTATTGTATTCTCATCGCCATTAGAAAGTCGCTGTGGTGTAATACGCGTTGCATCTACACCGGATTGTTTACCAAATAAAATTGCAAGATCGGCGACACAGAAAACCCCCAATCCGATAGAGGCAATCTCTGCAATAGCAATAACAACGTCTATAAAAAAACCGATGGTGAACAGAATTGCTATTAGGAAAAGCGAAAAGTAAAAGGGAGGCGCTATGTATAAATTTCGAATAAACAGCACTAGCGAGGCACTTCCACTTTATTTGTTAATTGTTTAAGTACTGCATCCGGCGTTATTCCTTCCATCTCTTTTTCGGGAGTAAGTGAAATTCGATGGCGAAGTGCCGGAACAAATACTTCCTTTACATCTTGAGGCGTGATGAAATCTCTACCTTGCATGGCCGCCCAGGCTTGGGCCGCTTTCATAACGTAAACAGAAGCCCGTGGTGAGGCTCCAATTAAAATAGAAGCAGAATTACGTGTTTCTTGAACGAGCTGTGCGATGTAGCTCATAAGTTCTTTTTCAACATGTACTTCTTGAACCAACCGACGTTGCTGATTGAGTTCATTAGATGAAATTACTGCATTAATTTGGTGAGTGTCAGGCGCGGCTTTTCGTTCATAACTTCCCTCGAGAATTGCTACTTCATCCTCAAGAGTTGGATAACCCACATCAATTTTAAACAAAAAGCGATCTAATTGTGCTTCGGGTAAACGATAGGTACCCTCATGCTCTATAGGATTTTGAGTGGCAATCACCATAAACGGATGTTCCATCAGATAGGTGTTTCCATCTACCGTAATTTGCTGTTCTTGCATCACTTCGAATAAGGCAGACTGGGTTTTTGCAGGCGACCGGTTGATTTCATCAATTAATACAAGGTTGGAAAAAATTGGCCCTTTTTTGAATTCGAAATCGCTGTTTTTCGTATTAAAAATTGTAGTTCCAATGATGTCAGCGGGCATCAAATCGGGAGTAAATTGTATTCTCGAAAAACCGGTATCAATTGTTTTGGCAAGAATTCGAACCGTGAGTGTTTTGGCAACACCTGGAACACCTTCAACCAGTACGTGCCCATTGGCCAATAATCCACAAATAAGTAAATCAATAAAGTTGTTTTGTCCGATAATTACTTTGCGAATTTCAGCACGTATTCGATCTACCATGTCATCGAGATCAGATAAATTGATGCGGTTTTTAAACGTTTCTTCGTTTGAAGGAATTGAGGATTGATCTTCCATCAGCGTTGGGAATGTTTGTAGAACCAATCTATTTGATCGGTTACTTGTTTAAGTTGCTCGGTTGAAATTTCGGTGTTTTCACTGATCGACCGAATCACAGAAAAGAGTGTTTGAATTTTCGATGATTCTAGCCCAGATCGGTGTGCCACCTGTTCTGCGTCAGACTGTTCGAAATTGGTTGGAACACCAATATTTGTTCGGAGATATTCTTTAAAAAAGAGCATTTTCTTCTCCAACAATTCTGAGTGTGTTCCATTATTTAAGTATAGATTAGCAATAGTTGCTGCAAACTCAACACTACTGTTTTTTACAGGTGTTAGTTCGGGGATGATTCTTTGTTTTCTTTTCGAACCAAATATTAGATATATAATTAAACCGAATACCCCTATAAACCATGCCGCACTTAGCCCTGGCTGCGAAGCAACATAGGCCATAGGGCTGTTAAGTTGTTGTCGGCCAGCTTTGTAATACTCATCCCAAACAGTGCGTTGTTGCGGAAGGTATGAAAGAGCTTTAAATGCATAATCGAACCGGTTTACATCTCGAAGAAAATAATTCGTAAACAAAAAAGGATTCGAGTGCACAAAAACTTCTCCATCTCCGAGCGCATGGCGGATGAAATTGACTCGTTTAGCTTCTACCTTGCCTAAAACTAAGACGTTCGAGGTATCAAATTCAGCGATATATGACTCTACCAAGCCAGATGGGAATTCCCAATCGGAAGCATTATTTAAATCAGGGTTTGAAAAATCCACGCGTCTTTGAAGCAAAGAATCCAGTGAACTAATACTTGGGTTAATTCCAGGGAATCCATTTTGGAGAGAGATACTTAGGCTATCGGCTAGTGCACCTTCAACATTCCATGCCGCAATGAATAACGAACTGCCAGTTTTCACTTTTTCGAGCAAAAGTTCGGTTTCAAATTCGTCGAAGGTTATGCTAGAATTAACAAAGATTAAATTCGCCGAAGAACTATCAAAAAATGTTTCAAATACAGGCCTAACAGAGGTTTCGATCTCATTTTTTGGAACTAGAGTACGAAGCTCATTAAACAGGATATAGCTGCCAAACGGTTTTTTTTCGGTGGCTGAATACCCCTCGCTCCAATCAATAGGTGCCGGGCGTAACAATCGGATAAAAACAGCAATTAGTGTTACCAAAATTAATCCGATTAAATATTTACGATCCGATTTATTCATTCAACTGCCTTTTCAGGTGCTCAAAAACTGCACGGTAACGGTTGAATTGAGTAGTATTGATTTCAAAATCGCCATATTCCACATATTCATAAGTGGTGGTAAGAGTTGAAAACTCATCTTTCAGGGGGTGCCCTGTGAGTTCGTGAAGGAAGTCCAGATTTGTTTTTTCCAGACTCCAAGTGATTAACCCTTTATTGGCAAGCATTTGCAACGAAATCAAGTACACATAGCGGGTAGCAGCATGATAATCTTTTTGCAGAAGAGACTGTTGTAACAGCTGTTCAAAATCGGTGTTTTCTAATTCTTCTTTATTTATGCCGAGTGAAAACCCCTTGTTCTTATCCGACTTGAACAGAGTAATTAATTCGCCACCCATCAATTGATTAATGAGTGCGAATACCAAGCCAATCACCGAAATGAAGAGAATCATTTTCATAAAAAAATTACCCAAGGGATTGTTCAAAATCCGTAGTAGAGTGTTGATTAAGAAACTAAAAATGCGCTGACCTAGTGAGTTTGGATTCTCAGCTACTTCTTGGTAAATAAAATCGGGGTTATTGGCATAAGCTTCGATCTTAGATTCCTCTGGTATGCGTAATTCAACAGCTGAGGCAGAATCTACCCGAACACTTTGCGCAAAGCCCAGAGAAGGGAGAAGCAAAAAGATTAATAACAGGATAAACGCAATTGGTTTTATCATCAGGTTAATCAGCCAAATCCTCAATTTTAGCTCTTAGGCTGCCACCTTCTTTGCGCTCAACCAGGTTGTAGTATTGCAAAGCAATGCCGATAAACAGTATGGTAGAAATTAATGAGGTTACAGCTGTTAAGATGCCATTAAGAATCATAAATATATTGCCTACAAATCCAGCTCCGCCTGCAGTAGCGGCTCCTGAATCTATAGTTAGAAATGTGAGGATAGAAATGGGAAGTAGTACCGCGTAGCTTACAAGCATCATTAAAAAGTACATCACCAAAAGAACACCAAATGTAGACCACCAGTGGTTCGCAGTTAGTTCCCATGAACGTTGTATTGCTCCTGCAATAGATGTTTCCTCAAGGATTAGTGCAGAAGTGCTCAAACAAAACTTTACACCAAAGAAAAAGAAAGGGATAACAAACAATAATAACGAAAAGCCAAGCATAATGGATAAAATAATGTACAATCCTATATACTTGAATACATTAGGGATAATATCCTCTAAGATTTCTTCTGGCGTGGCTTCATAGCCGTGCTCGGTAAGCTGCAAATGCTTTAAGGTTACTACCGTTAATGTAGCACTTGCCAAAATGGAAACTAATATCCCCAAAAAGTATCTGCCGTCAAAAAGTGAGCCCAAGTCGTTGAATGTATTAGCCTGTAAACTGGCGAAAAGTTGATCTGTATAGCCTTTAAGCAAAAAAAATTGAATAATATATAGCGGCAGTACAAAAAAGAGTAATGCTTTACCTAACGTTTGATAGTGTTCGCGAACATATTGAAATGAATCGGTGATTATATCTCCAATATCACGAACTTTATGATGGATGAATGATTGCATGTTTTTGTTTTCGTTTTAAGTATATGCGAATAGGAAGAACGAAATAGTATCCTCCTATAAAAATAAAAGAGCCAATAATAATAAATAAGCTCAGCCAGATCGGCATTTCGGTGTAACGAGTTACATAACTTTCTAAAAAGCCTGCGGTTATAAAAACCGGAACCAGGCTGATTAACATTTTTAACCCATCTTTTACGCCTTTGGCAAATGCTGTTGAGCGCCTTAAAGTACCCGGAAAGATGAAACTATTTCCTAACACAAAGCCGGCAGCGCCTGAAATTGTTATGGCACTCAATTCTAAAGCTCCATGTATGAAAATTACTAACATTGCTTCTGATAATAAGTCGTAACCAGCAAAAAAGTTGATGAATGCCCCAACCATAATACCGTTTTTTAGCATTACCCAGCCAGTACCAAACACTGTGAATATGCCTAAAACAAAATTGATAAACGAAACCCGAATATTATTGAAGGTAATGGCAAAAAACATATTGAGTTGAGTGTGCGACTTGTACACCGCAAGCGGATCACCTTCCTGAATGTTGTTTATCGACATATTTACATAGGCATCGCCGAGGATAGTACGTGCAAAAGAAGGATCGTTTTGTTGAGAAATTACTCCAATGGCACAAAATAGTAGAAATACGACTACAGCAGCTGATAGTTCTTTTAAACGCTGCGAGAATATTTCGGGTACTTCTTTGGTCCAGAATGTGATTATTCTATGGTTATTCTCTTTTTTATTTTTGTATATAGTGTTGTGTGCCTGAATGGATAGGTCATTTAAATACTGAGTGGTTTTACTGCCCGGATAACAACTTTGAGCGTAGGCAAGGTCGTTATTCAGCTCTATATAAAGTTCAGATAATCGATCGCCATCATACTGTTTATGCTTTTTTAGAATCTGCTCAAATTCCTTCCACTTATCAGCGTTTTTTCTTAAAAAAGTGACTTCACGCATTCGATTTGGTCTGGGGTTATTTTCTGTAGATAAATGCTGTATCTTTTTTAAGATACTAACAATTTTCAGCGTTTATTAGAATCAATTTTATGCAACCAATTGGAGTAGAAACCACCCAACACGTGCAACTTGCTTACAATCCCGCATCGGTAGGAGAGCGACTTTTAGCTTTCTTATTGGATGGTTTTGTAATTGTTGGATATCTCTTATTGATGCAAATGTTGCTAGGTGCATTACAAGAATCGAACTTCATAAGCAGCGAGGTTGTCGAGAATCAACAATGGGTACTAGTTCTTATTTATTCCATCGTACCTTTCTTTTATCACTTAGTTAGCGAAGTTCTATGGAATGGTAAGTCGTTTGGGAAATGGACACTTGGCCTACAAGTAGTACGCATTGATGGTACAAGTCCTTCGTTTGCGAATTATTTGATTAGATGGCTGTTTCGGTTGGTTGAAATCTCATTTACTTCCGGGTTAGTTGCATTTATGACTGTGTTATTAAATGGAAAAGGGCAACGGCTCGGCGATATTGCCGCCAAAACAGCAGTGATCAAAACCAGAAGGAAAGTGAAACTCAGCGATACTTTATATTCAGAACTGGAAAATGAATACGAAGCACGCTACCCGCAGGTAAAAAACCTTTCAGATAAAGACATCACAACTATAAAAGAAGTGCTTGCATCACGCAAAGGCTACGAATATGCAACATGGTTTGTGATGGTACAACGAACTGCCAATATCATCCAAATGAAAATGGACATCAAAAAACTGGAAGTAAACGCTGACGATTTTCTAAAACAGGTGATTAGCGATTACAATCACGTGCATCAAAACTAAAACAGTCGATCGATAAATAAAACTACCCAGAATAAAGGAAGATAAGCGATAGATGCGAACATGAGTTTTCGAGCATTAATCAATGATCGATCTTTAGCAAATTCAACGCTATACCAGAGGTAAACAAGGGCGAGGGCAATGCTTGATACAAGAAATGGCATCCCTGCGAGATCAAAATAATTAATGGCATAGGATGCGGGAAACAGTAGGAGTGTGCAAAGCACGGCATAAAAGCCCGTTTTTGTTCCTTTGAGGTCATTTTTGGGTAACATCTTAAATCCAGCCCCAAAATAATCGTCTTTGTATTTCCATGCGATAGCCATTACATGCGGAATTTGCCAGAATAGAACAATAGCAAATAATAGCCACATTCCCGGTTCAGTGATATTACCGGAAGCAGCAGCCCAACCGCCAACTGGTGGTAGTGCACCAGGTACAGCACCAACAATAATATTAAATGCTGAAACTCGCTTCAAAGGTGTGTATGCCGCTAAATAAATCAAAGTGGTAGCAAACGAAACCAAACCAGCCACCGGATTTACCACTAAAACAAGATAAGTTAGCCCGGTGAAAATCAAGACGAGCGAAAAGATCATTCCATTTTTGGCAGAAATACGCTGTTGTGGAAGTGGACGTTGCTCGGTACGTTTCATCATACCATCAAAAGTGCGCTCCATAAACATATTATGTGCACTGGTTCCCGAAGCTATTAAAAAAGTTCCTAAAATAGCATGTAACATCAGTATTAGATTTACACTTCCGCTGCTGCCAAGAATAAACCCCATTAACATGCTCATAAGCACAGCTAACGCAATTCCGGGTTTTGTGAGTTGGAAATAATCAGCAATTACGACCCTTAGAGAACGCTCTTGAACGATATTATCTTGAGTTGAATTCATGTATTTAATTGGGTAGACACGTAAATTATAGCGCCCAAAAATAAGGATTTTAAAACTTTTTTTCGCAATTGTTCATGAAATTAAACATCTACCAAAAAGTTGCCATTGCCACAGTATTTGCAACCCTTTTTTTAATTCTTGTAGGAGGGTTAGTTAGAGCAACAGGTGCCGGCATGGGATGCCCGGACTGGCCAAAATGTTTTGGGCAGTTTATACCTCCTACTCATGTTTCTGAATTACCTGAGAACTACAAACAGGTATTTGTTGAGCAACGAATAGAAAAGAATAAAAAGATAGTAAGCTATTTGAACTCACTTGGGTTTAACGAACTCGCACATACTATCGAAAACGATCCTAACGTGATAAAAGAGGAAGAGTTTAATGCCGTAAAAACTTGGATAGAGTATGTGAATCGACTAGTAGGTGCGCTTATCGGGATTTTGGTATTAGCCACCTTCATTACTTCGCTTCGCTATTGGAAAACCGACAAAATAATTCCAATTACAGCATTTACTGCATTTATTTTAACACTCTTTCAAGCCTGGTTGGGGTCAATAGTTGTGAGTACAAATTTGCTCCCTGGTACAATAACCATTCATATGGTTTTTGCGATGATCATTGTTACAGTATTGCTGTATGGAGCATTCAGGGCAACAAAATCACTGTTTGTGATTGAAGTAGAGGAGGGAATTCGTAGGAAAATCTATTGGTCTGGTATTGTACTGTTGGTTTTTACAACAGTACAAATGGTACTTGGAACTCAGGTACGTGAAGTGGTAGATGCAGTGAAATTAACTACAGATATTGAGCGATCAGGATGGTTAGATCAAGCGGGTATTGTTTTCTTTATTCATCGAAGTTTTTCCTGGATAATACTGATAGCCGGGGTGTATTTGATGAGTATATTCTGGAGAAATGATATAGGTGGAGTGATCTACAAACTCGGGATTGCAAATTTTGCGCTTATCATCACTCAAATTGTTGTTGGCGTTGGCCTTGAATATCTAGCAATGGCAGCCCCATTACAAGTGATACATTTGGTAGGAATTGCGCTTATGATATGCACACAATTTTTGATGATTTTGATGGTATCTAACGCGAGCCAGCCTACAGCTTCTCCAGCAATTGGTTGAGAAAAACCTTCATCTCGGTAAGGTCTTTTTTGATATCAGAAGGTACCACCGGTTTTACAACAACGGCATCATTTTCCCCATTAAGCACTTTTTTAACACCCTGACTTGTGAACTTTTTCTCTTCAAGCAGATCTTTTATTTTGAATATCAGTTGCACTTCCTCATCTCGATAGGCTCTGTTACCGGCACTGTTTTTTTTGGGCTTAAGCTGGGTATATGTTTTCTCCCAATTACGGAGTACATGAGGGGCTAATCCGGTGAGTTCACTCACTTCGCCCATCGAGTAATACAATTTTTTCATAGATAACAGAAAGTGTATTTTGTCGTCAATTCAATCTACAGGAATTAAACCAATTCAACCGTTTTTTAAAAGCAGGCATTTTGCAGAAAACTGAACATTCAATTCACCCCGAGGTTTCCATCGTTGTACCTCTTTACAATGAGGCCGAATCGTTACCTGATCTGGTTTCTGAAATTGAAAAAAGCCTTACAGGAAAATATGAATATGAAATCATATTTGTTGATGATGGTTCGAACGATGATTCCTGGAAGGTAATTCAAGCGTTAGCTGAAGAAAAATCATATATCAACGGGATATCGTTCCGAACTAATCAAGGTAAAAGTTCGGCATTGCAAGCTGGATTCGAGCAAGCTAAGGGTGAGTTTGTAATTACAATGGATGCGGATTTGCAAGACGATCCAAACGAAGTTCCGGATATGATTGCGATGCTAAAAGCGGGAAACGACATTGTTAGCGGCTGGAAAAAAGAACGTTACGATCCAATTTCAAAAACAGTGCCCTCAAAGTTTTTTAACTATGTAACCAGGGTATCTTCGGGTATAAAGTTGCACGACTTCAACTGCGGATTGAAGGCATATAGAAGCGAAGTGGTAAAGAATATCTATTTGTATGGCGAGCTACACCGGTATGTGCCTGTGTTAGCAAAACGGCAGGGTTTTAACCGTATCGTAGAAAAAATAGTAAAGCATCATCCCCGAAAATATGGTACAACTAAATTCGGGCTTTCACGCTTTATCAACGGTTTTCTTGATCTTATTACTATACTTTTTGTACAACGATATTTGCAAAAACCGATGCATTTTTTCGGAAGCATTGGCGTGTTGTTACTTATTGTTGGCGGTGCAATCAACATTTATTTAGCATTCTTAAGGTTGTTTATGAATGCCGGCATCGGAAATCGCCCCTTATTGTTTTTAGGAATTTTGTTGATGGTTTTAGGGGTACAGTTTTTTAGTACCGGCTTGCTCGGCGAGCTCATCAATCGAAATCATGTTGAACAGCAAAAGCCGGGTATCAAGGCACAGATAAAGCAAACAAGTTAATGAAAGAATTAGCTCAAGAGATGGCGAAATACCGCTGGGTGATTGTTGGTATCTTCGTTTTACAGCTTATTTATGTAGTATTTGCTGCCTGGTCTACCCGGATCTTTTATCCCGATGGCACCATTTTTTTTACACACATTCTCCAAGTTGTTGAACCTGTTCACTGGCATTGGGATCGGCAATTCGCCTATTTTGTACAGCATACTCCACTAATTGTATCCATTAAAAGTGGCATTACCGATATTTTTACACTCGCCAGAATTCACACCTTTTGGTATTTCTCATTTGGATTAATCTCATTAGTTGCCAATTGGTTTATTATACCGAAAGAAAAGAAGGCTTATTTCCTTTTCCCGTTGATCTGGATGTTTGGCTTTTATTTCAATACCGAGTTTTTTCCAATTACGCCCGGCAGGCTATTAACCGCAATATTTTGGGTGATATTCAACCTGATGCTTTTCCATCGAAGCTGGAGGAGTATTGTTGTAATAGTATTAATTGGTTGGCCGCTTCTTCGAATATATCAAGGTATGCTTATCCTTGGCCCGTTATTAGGTATTATGGCTTTTTGGAAAGCTTGGACAATTAAAGAAACCGATAAATTCAAAACATTGATGTATGCCCTAATTGGGTTATACATGTTTTCCGGGGCATTTCTTTCTTTTCTATCCGTGCTTGATCCTCAGGACAAAACCAGCTTCGTAACGTTTATTATTGGTTTCCTTCTTGTTTTTGATGAAGAATTTTACCCGCATTGGCCTCAGTTTTTATCGTTGTTTGCCTTCGGTTATTTTTTCATAAGCGTGTGGAAGCCTCACCTATTTAACACCACAAAAAAGGTAGCTATTCCATTTTTGTACATATTTGCATCAGCGGTATTGTTGATGCCTTTAATCTGGCCAGAAAGTCTTGCTCCGGAAACTCATCAACAAGTTAGATCGCTGAACATCTATTTTACTGCAGTTCTAGCCATTTGTGCTTTCTTCATTGCTCAAAAGAAGATCAAGTTTCCTAAAGAAATTTTCCAAGCATCGCTTCGGATATTTTTGGTTATTGCTGTTGTGCAAATTGGGTGGGCAATTCAAGCTACAATGCAGTGGAATAATTACTTGGATATTTTTAAGCAAGAATTGGCACGCTTAGAACCTGGTCTGCATTTGGCACAGGAAACTTATTTATTGGATATTAACACAGAATTTGGGCTATCAAACGGGTTGCATAATGATTGGGATACCGTTCTAATGAGTATATTATTCTCGCCGGATGATAGCGTAAAAGCTGTGATTGCACATGCTTATGGTAATGTATACTTCCCAGTAGATCCATACGACACTTCGAGTGTTCCCGATTTATCAGCCTATGGAAAAAACATGGATATTTACTTCGAGGCTTTGGTGAAACAAGACACCGTATTAGTTCCAGATCGACCACTACCGGATATTTTGAAATGGTTTAGCACCGAAACTGTAGGCGAGAACGATTATTTTGAGGATTGATTTTCGGTTCGGGATTTAAAATCGTCCAGTCTTTTTCGTTCAAAGGCAAAGCGTTTGGTGTAGAAATTATAGGCAAACATAATTCCCGTCACTATCACTTTGGTTAGAATCAGATATTCGAGAAAGAATTGAAATTGGCTGAATAAGTAAATGAGTGCACTACTAATAATTAAGCCCAATAATGAGAAGGTGAGTGAGAGTTGAAAGGTTTTTGAAACCGTTCGCTTTAATTCGAAAACAAAACTCTTTTGAAGAAAAAAATTAGTTAACAAACCACATGAATAAGCCAAAATTTGAGCTAAAGTTGTGTATTTAACGGTTAATAGATGGACCACAGAAAAAAATACCAAATAGTCGATTGAGGTAGCTACTGCCGAAGAAGCTCCATATTTTAGCTTGGGTACAATAAAGTCTTTAATTCTCGCTTTAGTAATCAAAATAACTAGAAATACGCCTGATTTGTTTAATCCTAAAGTACACAGTTTTTTAATAGCATTACTAGTTTTGCTTAGTTTGAGTAGCAATTTAATTGCTCAAACAGGTCAGAATCTGGAGGCAACCATAAATGAAAAGTACAATCAATTTGAACCTTGTGTAGCCTATGTGCTAAACCGTTCTGATGAAGTAAAAGAGGGATCGGGGCAGTTAGAAGAAGTTACATATCTTAAAAACAATGTAAATGAATGCGGCGAATCTAGCGCAATTACACGCCGCCTCGCGCTTAGAATGCTAGAGCTTGGCGATACAAACTACGACGATAAGGGATTAGAGTTAGAACAAGATAAAAGAGATATATTTGATGAGGCATTAGAGTGGTCGCGCTTAGCGTTATCACAAGACTCATCCGAACATCTGAATTATGAACAAATGTCGATGGCCTTTGCGGCTATCATTTCCGTATCTCGACTCAAAGGCAAAGCTGTTTTAGCCGATTCTGTTCGTATTTATGCAGAAGAAGCCGTTCGAATAAATCCAAAAAACGACCGTGCCTATCATATTTTAGGAAGATGGCATTTCGAGGTTTCCAAGTTGAATTGGTTCGTGAGAAAACTATCTAAACTAGTATTTCGAACCTCTCCCGAGGGATCGTTTAATCTTGCCATTAATTATTTCAATAAAGCACTGGAACTCGATAATATACCTGTACACCGATTTTGGTTAGGAATGGCTTATCTAGAATCCGGTAACGAGCAACAAGCGTTGTACCATTTTAAGCAAGTGCTTGAATTAGAAAATGTTCAACACAACGACAATTATTTTAAAATAGAGGCGCAACGTCTTATAGATAAGCATGGGTAAACTACTTTTTCAGCTATTCTTTGTTATTACTTTTTTAGGCACTGTTTACGCTCAAGATTCCACCCGCACGGGGGTTAAATATGGAGTTCTGCCATTACTATCTTTTAATACCGATGATGGTTTATACATGGGCGGGGAGGTGCAGATTTATGATTATGGTGTAATGCAGCCTTTCGATAGCTACACTCGCGTAAATGCCACCTACCGTACCAATGGCGCTTTTGGGTTGTATATGTATCGCGATCAGGTAAGAACGTTTGGAACAGATGTTAGAACCGGAATGGATGTCTTACTGTCGCAGAATTTTGGGAATTACTTTTTTGGCGATACCGAAGAAGTAGAATTCAGTCAAGCACGATTTGATACCAGTAAGTATTATTCATTCAAAACATTCCGGGCATCAACAGGAATTTCAACAAGGTTCCCGATTAGTTTTGGTGAAGGAATCTCGCGCTTCGATTTAAAAACAGGTTTAATTTTGGTCTATGAGTCGCCATGGGATCTGGCAGAAAGTTCATTCATGGAACAGCAAAAATTTACCGGCTATGATGGCGCGTTCTTAAGTTTGATGGAGCTAGGATTAGTGCTGGAACGGCGAAATAATGAATTTGTAGCCCAGCGAGGGTATAAAATTGATGTAGGTACAAAAGTAGCACCACCTTTAATTAGCACACATGTAACGGCAGAAAACTACTTTATTTTTGTTGGATTTTTACCGGTGCTCGAATACAAAGGGCGCTCGCTTACCTTAGCATCTAAGTTCGCACT
The DNA here is from genome assembly GCA_965228545.1 of Balneolaceae bacterium. Lineage (GTDB taxonomy): Bacteria > Bacteroidota > Rhodothermia > Balneolales > Balneolaceae > HXMU1420-13. The sequence continues at coordinate 1,639,784 of OZ245822.1, read as the reverse complement.
AAAAAACACAATTGGCGACACCCCTTATTGGTTTTTACCAAGTTTAAGCGGCTCCGATAATATACGAGGCGTTTACTACCGTCGATTTTCCAGCGATAATGCAATCTCTTACTCACTAGAAGCGAGAACATGGTTGCTACCAATCAAATACAAGAATATAAATTTAGGCCTCAATTTCTTTGTAGATGGAGGTCGTGTTTTCCAAAATGATGATTGGGGTGGAATACTATCAAATCACATTCATTCATTGGGTTTAGGCGGGGTTATGTCTATCTTTACACCGGATTTTATTCTCAAATATGAGATGGGATTCTCCGAAATAGGAACAGGAGTTTATTTGGGAACAGGGTACTCCTTTTAGCATTCATCAAGTACAGAGCAGTTTTAGTTTATGTGGCCATCATACATTCCCGAGTTAGTAGTAGCATTATATGCATTTGGAGTAATACTTATAACTACATATACCTTCGGGCAATTTCACTTACTGTATTATTTTAGTACTCCGAAGAAAAAGGAACGCTTTCATCCAAGCCTGCCGAAAATGACCGAGAAGGATTTACCATCGGTAACAGTTCAACTGCCAATGTTTAACGAACGCTATGTGGCCTCGGCAGTTATAGATGCTTGTGCCCGTTTAGATTATCCAAAAGATAAACTAGAAATACAGGTTGTGGATGATTCAACCGATGATACAGTTGAAATTGTTAATGAACGAGTTCAATATTGGACCGGACAGGGGGTAGATATTAAAGCTGTTCATCGTGATAACCGCCATGGATTTAAAGCGGGGGCACTTGCCGATGCAACTCCGGATGCCAAAGGCGAGTTCATTGCAATATTTGATGCAGATTTCAGACCAAACCCATCATTCTTAAAGCGAACAATACCTTATTTCCAGAATAAAAAAGTTGGTATTGTTCAAGGTAGATGGGGGCACATTAACCGTGATTATTCCGTGTTAACAAAATCGCAGTCTATCTTTTTGGATATGTTTTTTGTGATTGAGCAGCAAGCAAGATCATTGGCAAAATTCTTCTTAAGATTCAACGGTTCAGGTGGCGTTTGGAGAAAAACAACCATTGAAGACGCAGGTGGTTGGTCGGCTGATACACTTTCTGAGGATTTAGATTTGGCCTTTCGTGCACAGTTAAAAGATTGGGAAGTAATTTACGATGTAGATGTTGAAGCTCCGGCTGAAATCCCCGTTACCATGCTCGATTTTAAAGCCCAGCAATATCGTTGGACCAAAGGCAAAGCTCAAGTTGTACGAAAACTATGGTCATCCATCCGGCAAAAGGGAATGTCGTTCAATGATAAAATGCATGTTTACTTCGACTTGTTCAATTTTGCAATCATTCCGGGTATTTTCTTAATAGCCATGCTAAGCCTTCCGTTAACGATTTTACTCCATCAAACCGATACCTACGATAAAACACTATCTTACTTTAGTATCGCACTCATAAACATTCTTCTGGCACCAATATATGCGTATATAGTAATGCGTATGTACAATCGGGAATCGAAGTGGGAAGCGTTTAAAGAAACATTCGTTTCATTTGTTCCATTTACATTAATGACACTGGGAATGATGGCTTTTCAAATCACTAGTATGATCGAGGGATTCATCAGTAAAAAAGTGTTCTTCCATCGAACGTCGAAATACAATATCACATCTAACAATGATAAGTGGAAAGATAAGGTGTATCGGCCGAGTGAAGTGCCGCTAATTACATATGTAGAAGGACTTTTAGCTTTGTATTTTATGGCAGCCATTTACGTTGATTTTAAGTTTGGTGGGCTATTCTTTTTGCCCTTCCACTTATTATTGGTATCCGGCTTTTTATACGTCTTTATATTGTCTTTCAGAAAGGCCTGATTGCCCAAAATAAAAAAGCCGATTAGCAATGCTAACCGGCTTTGTACCGCGTACGGGATTCGAACCCGTGCTACCGCCGTGAAAGGGCGGCGTCCTAGGCCCCTAGACGAACGCGGCGTAGAAAAATCAATAAATGGGGAGCCTGATGGGAATCGAACCCACGGCCTCTAGTGCCACAAACTAGCGCTCTAACCGACTGAGCTACAGGCTCCATCTACTTATCTTTTTTAGAATCATCATCGTAATTGGCATTCGTCATGGTAATTAACAACCAATATCCGAAAGTGCAGATTACAAAGAACACGATTATAAAATAAAGTATAAACGAAGGCATGATTCTAAAAAAAGTGTACCGCGTACGGGATTCGAACCCGTGCTACCGCCGTGAAAGGGCGGCGTCCTAGGCCTCTAGACGAACGCGGCATCAGTAAATTCAATGAACAAAGCGAGCAACTAAACCCGAATGTTTGAGGCGACAGGCGGATTCGAACCGCCGTACGAGGTTTTGCAGACCTCTGCCTAGCCACTCGGCCATGTCGCCTTTAAAGTAGTAGTACGCCCATCAGGACTCGAACCTGAAACCTACTGCTTAGAAGGCAGTTGCTCTATCCAGTTGAGCTATGGGCGCCCAACTTATGCTTAAAAATATGTCAATGTCGGAAGGCTGCAAAGCGCATGCTTTGAAACCGTTCCTAAAGGAGTGCGACCATGTTGATGGGCGCCCAACTTATGCTAAAAATATGTCAATGTCGGAAGGCTGCAAAGCGCATGCTTTGAAACCGTTCCTAAAGGAGTGCGACCATATTGATGGGCGCCCAACTTATGCTTAAAAATATGTCAATGTCGGAAGGCTGCAAAGCGCATGCTTTGAAACCGTTCCTAAAGGAGTGCGACCATGTTGATGGGCGCCCAACTATTACTTATCAATAAACTAAAAAACCAGAATCCTTTTTCAAGGATTCCAGCTATTTGTCGGGGAGACAGGATTTGAACCTGCGACCCTTCGCTCCCAAAGCGAATGCGCTACCGGGCTGCGCCACTCCCCGCCTTTTTTCAAAGACTAGAAAGATAAGATTTTATATGGTTGGAAGGCAATACTGAATTGAAAAAAAGATTAATAATTTTCATTTAATTTCTCAGAATTGCGTTTACGTAGTTCTCCCAGCTCATATACTCGGCTGCTTTACTTACATTCTGTGTTGGCAATGGGTGATCCAGAAATTTGAGCATCTGTTCTGCCATAGAATCTATGTTCTTTGCTTCTGCTAAATAGCCATTAAAACCATCTTTTACAGTTTCAGGGAAATGCCCAACATTAGTTGCCAATATAGGCAACTCAAAGTTATAGGTGAGCGATTCAACGCCGGAAGGGGTAGCAGTGAGGTAGTAAAGAATGCTGCAATCAGACACCTGAAAATATTTATGAACATCCTCGTTGGGAACAAATTCATTTTTTACTACCACCGAATCAGAAAGATCTAGTTCATCCACCAATTTTAGCGGCCGATAATCCTGTTCACTTTCTTTGTTTTTCAAGAATAACGACTGTGCAATGCCGAATAAAAAGCGTTTTACCTTAGTTGAGAATTTGGAGGTGTCGAGCGTAGCCCAAAACTCCTCACCACAAATCAAGAATGAAACATCGTCTCGCTGTTCAGCTACATTTTTAAATGCTTTAATGGCATTATGTAGCCCTTTGTATTTCCTGATAAATCCGAAAAACAAAAACACATTCTCTTTTAAACCCAATTCTTTTTTGAAGGCTTCAACATCAAAGTTTGGATCTGGCTGATACAAATCATATACCGGATGAAATAGTTTGATCACACTTCGTTGTCCCGATTTTTTAGTACGATCCCCGTTTTCGTTAACCAGCATATCCATTTTTGGGAATAGAGCCTGTAATTCTTTTACGGTTTTGTAGGCATGCGTAATGTAAGTGTGCGCATGTTTGATGCCCATTTTTGTGAGTCGCTCATCAATGGTGCTTCCTTCTTTTTGCACCACAAAGTGCAAATCAAATATCACCTCGGCAGTTGAGTGCTTTTTCAGCCATTTAGCAATCGAACCCATGGGTATGCCTTGGATAGAAATCGCCCATTGAAAAATGACTTTATCAGGATTTAATGAAGCTATATAACGTGCAGTTTCTCGCCAACTAAATGGATTATTATAATTAGTAAGATACTTTACCTGAATGCGAGTGCCTTCTAAAAAATCAGATTTACTGGATTTGTCAACAAACTCTCTTGGTATAATGGATGGATATTGATTTGTCCACGAAACAATATAAACCTCGTTATCAGGATCTTTATCTAATGTTTTAGCCAGCGAGGTATTGTAATTCGAAATACCGCCTTTAAATTTTGGTCCCGGACCAAAGCATACGATTTTTGGCATATCAGGTGTATTTTTTTACCGCTACATCGTAAACTCTGCGCATTCCTTCTTCGATACTCAATTTTGGTTTCCAACCTAGTTTCTCGGTTACATAATCCATGTTTGCGTATCGCGAATGTACACCAACCGGTTTATCGAGCAATGGTTTGATGTTGGGATTGTATCCTGCAAAAGAAGTGAAAATCTGAATCAGATCGAGGAAGGAGGTAAGTTTGCCACTTCCAATGTTAATGGCACTTCCGTCTTTGATGTGATCCATAGCCAAGAGCGTACAATCCATTACATCCTCAATGTGGATAAAATCACGACCTTGTTTACCGCTTCCCCAAACTTCAAATGGATTTTCTTTAAGAGCTGCACGTCGGGCAATGGCCGGAACCGGATAGGAAAGATCCTGATCTTCCCCGAACCCTGAAAATGGGCGGATACACGTTACTGAAACCCCATAATGTTTAGCAGCAATTGAAGCGAGATATTCGCCGGTCAATTTGGACCAGCCGTAGGTCATGTCAGGTTGCCCCATGCGCGTGAAATCAATATCACTTTCGGACAAGGCAATAGCATCCGATTCGGTTTGCAAATCAACAGGGTAAGCTGCACTGGAGCTTGGATATAATGCTCGCTCGGGTTTATTTAGGCAAATCCAGCGGAAAAAGAGTGCATCAATGGCTAAATCGAGAGCAACTTTCATGGGGTCACCATCAATCGTAGCACGCCCTCCAACAATTGCCGCAAAGTGAAACACATCTTTGAATCCTTTGATTGGTAATTCATAGGTCTTATTCAAATAATCGCTGTCTTCGATCAAATGCTCGAGAAGAACACGGATATCTGCCTTCAGGAAAATGAGTCGATCGTCATCACCAAAGTATTCAAGACCGTTTTTGGTAGTTCTGCTGCTAGTTCCATCCGGCAGCCAGGTTGAAGGATGGGTTCCAACTGATAAGTCATCAACAAATAAGATGGTGTCGGTGGTAGTGTTATAAAGTCGTTTTACAAAATTGCGGCCAACAAATCCGCAACCGCCGGTAATTAGATGATAATTCATAATGTTATTTTTCAAGTATCGTAGAAGATAGGCAATTCTAAAAAAAGCCTTAGCAAATAAAGCACTTTGTTTGAAAAATCCCTTTCTTTAAAGCCTTAATTTAATTTAAATGCTCCATGTTACGAAGTGTATTTGTTGTCTTATTTCTTACAATTCCATTTTTAAGTGTATCTGCACAAAATCTTGATGTTACTACTTCTACCTATTTCAAAAATATGGTAGAAGCCACAGTTTTGGGAAATGGCCTGAAAGTAACAGAAGGAGCAACCACCATCTTAGAAGCAGATTACACCTTACCCGCAGAACCTGATCCTTCATTGCAAGCTTATGCCATGCCCAATGGAAGTGTGGTTGTGCGCGAGAATATTGCCAATTTCTTGTTTTATGATTCTTTCGGAAATATTCGAAAATCAGTATCAAACAGCTCCCAAAGCGAAGGCGGCGAAGCCATTTCTGAATTTGTTGTAGATGTAAACGGAAAAACTAAAGTGATCTACAATCCAAAGATTATTAGAAATGGAAAAACGGGATCACGTGCAAAATTTGTACTGGCAAATATGGAAGTGATTGATGTGTTTTCGAGTCAGGATCGTGCGATCCAAAGTGTTGATATATCCACGAATGGAGAATTGATTGCTATTACGACTATGAAAGAAGGAACCGATGATGAGGTTACGATTTTAGATCAGTTCGGAAATATACTTGCGACCATAGAATTCGATCAGGATGTAAAAGGGGTGACATTTTCAGAAAACGGATTATTTGCTACTATTTATTCCGGTGGACGAGCAGCCGCTTATGAAATCAGTAGTAAAGAAAGAGTAGGTTCTACCAGCTTTAGAAATACAAGTGTTATCTATGCTAATTACAGTCCTGAGGATAAAACCATAATTGCACTCACCGGAAAAGGCGAACAATCCTATTCAGAATTACAGGCACATACGGTAAATGTATCGGCCCGAAAAATAGCTCGAAAAGATATTAACGGAACGATGAAGCAACTTCATCAAATTGTTATGGAGCGTACGGGTAATGGCAGGTATTTACTACTTGGCCTTGATTCAATGATCAATCTTAGAGCGCAGTTCTAAGAAAACAGTTTTTTAAAACCACAACTAGACTAACGATAGTACTATGTTACGACTATTCACCGTGTTGATGATACTTGCAGTAACTGCAATATTCGGGTGTTCTAATAACTTAACCGACACTAAATTAGAATCTCCATCAGGCAATTTGGCTATCGAATTTCAGCTCAACGAGCAAGGCGTGCCAATTTACAGTGTTACTAAAGATGGAAAAGAAATTATCAAACCCTCAGCGCTTGGTTTTGATTTTAACGATCAAGCACCGTTAAATGAGGATTTAGTGATGATTGGGGGTGAGAAATCCACCGAAAAAGAAACCTGGGAAATGCCTTGGGGCGAGCAGCGCGAAGTGATAAATCACTACAACGAAATGAAGGTAGAATTGGAAGAGCAATTTTCTCCAAATCGGAAAATTGACCTTTATTTTCGTGCATATGATGACGGTGTAGCTTTCCGATATTATTTCCATGAGCAGGATGGACAGGATACGTTAACCATTGCTGATGAGCGCACTGAGTTTAACTTAACAGGCGACCATACCACTTGGTGGCAGCCCGGTGATTGGGATATTTATGAGCAATTATATACCGAATCGAAATTTTCGGAGATCGAAGTGGATCCATACCGTTCAAATCCGGCAAATCTGATTGCTACTTACATCCCCGAAAATTCAGTGAATACTCCGGTAACCATGCGAATGGATGATGGAACTCATCTCAGTTTTCATGAAGCCAATTTGTGGGATTACGCGGGAATGACGCTTTTGGTTGATACAACGAATCTATCCATGAAAAGTAGTCTTGTGAAATCAGATCGTTTTGGTCATGCTGTGAAAAGAGCACTTCCTTTTGCAACTCCTTGGAGAACGATTCAGATTACAGATAACGCCGGCCATTTGATAGAGTCGAGATTGATTGTAAACCTAAACGAGCCAAATAAACTGGGCGACGTAAGCTGGTTCACTCCTATGAAATACATGGGAATCTGGTGGGAAATGCACTTAGGGATTGCAACCTGGGATTATGAGCAAACACAGGATATGAGCACTTGGAATACCGACGAAGCAACATCTGTCCGACATGGTGCCACCACCGAAAATGCGAAACGTTATATTGATTTTGCATCCGAAAACGGCATTAAAGGATTGCTGATTGAAGGATGGAACACCGGATGGGATCGCTGGATTGGATTCCCTGATCGTGAAGGTGTGTTCGATTTCGTTACTCCTTACCCGGATTATGATATCGACGAAGTGGTTAGATATGCTACCGAACGTGGTGTGGAGATTATCATGCATCACGAAACTTCTGCAGCGGTTCGAACCTACGAGCAACAAATGGATACTGCGTATGCACTAATGCAGAAATATGGCATGCACTCCGTAAAAACCGGGTATGTTGGTCCAATTATTCCGGATGGAGAATATCATCACGGACAGTGGATGGTAAACCATTACAATTACTCGACCATGAAGGCCGCGGAATATCAGGTAGCGCTAAATATTCATGAGCCGATAAAGGCTACCGGATTACGCCGAACGTATCCAAATTTAATTACCCGCGAAGGCTTGCGCGGACAAGAATTCAACGCTTGGTCATTAGATGGCGGAAATCCACCCGATCATTTACCAAAAGTTGCATTCACCCGCATGTTGGCCGGACCGATTGATTTCACACCGGGAATTTTCAACATCAAGCTCGATCCATATCGGGATGATAATCAGGTAAGTACTACGCTTGCTCAGCAATTGGCGTTGTATGTAGTGATTTACAGTCCGGTACAAATGGCGGCAGATTTACCCGAGAATTACGAAGGTCAGCCGGCGTTCCAGTTTATCCGTGATGTAGGAGTAGATTGGGAGCAAAGCATAGTGTTAAACGGAGAAGTGGGCGATTTCGTTACTTTAGCTCGTGAAGAACGCGAAACCGGAAACTGGTTTGTAGGTGGTATCACCAATGAAGAAGCACGTGAGCTAACCATCGATTTCGACTTTCTAGATGCTAATGCCGAATATGACGTGATCATCTATAAAGATGCTGCCGACTCACATTGGGATGACAACCCTACGGCCATCGATATAGAAGAAATTGAGATCGACCAATCCTCTTCATTGACAATTCAACTCGCTGAAGGAGGTGGATTCGCGATTAGTTTGTTGAAGCGGTAGGCGACGAAAGACCAACGACGTATGACGAACGATTAAAACCCAATTCGATAAAAATTCTGGCTCTTCAGCTCTGCTAAAGAGCCTTATTTTTGATAGGATATTCAACGTTTATTGTATGGTGCGTATCCCGCAGGGTATGCACTATACACCTTGTTACCTGCTGGCTTTTTTATATAAATAATCTGTAATCATAAGTTCTTCCCTCAAATCTTGATAATAGTTTACCTATTCGAGCAATTTGATTAGACGAATCTATAGTAGAAGGTAGTTTTGAGTAAAGATCAAGTGAGTTCCAATTCATTTTAGTTAAACCGAGGATTTCAGTTGCAATCACATCAATATTAGAATCTCCGTAGTGCTTGACAATTTTTATTGGAGCAGGAATGCTTCTGCCACCTAAATAGAATTTGTAGTTAGGTTGACGAACAGAAGGAACTATTCCGTGAGTCCAAAGTAAGGCAGTATGCTTGTTTGTTACTAAACAAGTTCCTCTTGAAATAGGAAATTTATCTACCTGTAGTTGTCTATTGTAAACACTCATGGCAACAAAGCGAGCGTCATGTTCGTAGGCAATTTCAATTAAATCAATTTTCTTAATCCCTGCCTTGTGTAAACTTGCTTTTATGCCGTTAACTTCATCTGTAGTAAATCGTGTTCTCTTGTGAATTACAACTCTTTCAGGCAACTTATCTAAGGATTGATAAAATAATTCTCGGATTGAAACACCAAATTGGAAAGCATCATTGTATGACAGGAATGGGTTGTTTTGATTGTCTAAGAAAAAATCATCGATCTTAGAGAGCTTGTATTTTAGTCCTTGTCCATTTGAGTCGTATATATGACTACATCCAATAACTATTTCTGTTTGATCTTTTATTTTTGATACACTATAACCAATTCCTGCATAGGCAGTATCCCTTTCTTGATTATTCAATATCCAAGGAGTTCGAAGGGCTTTAACATAAAAGGATAGCGATAACCACCAATATATTTGACATTTTAAATTATCGCTGAGTGTCTTTTCTCGAATTAACTGAGTCGATATTCCTCTTGTGGCTGCAAATGCCTTAATGTAATCGTGTAAATCGAACGTTTCTTCTTCGTTCACAAAGCTCTCAAATGGTTGCCATTCTTTCGGTATAAAAACAACGATTGTACTTTGCCCTTGGCTATTTGAAATCTGTTCAATTTTAGAGGTAATAAGTCTTGCTAATTGTACTGCATTTTCATGGTTTTCCTTCTCATTTTGACCACGAAAGTCTATGTTTACCCATTTCTCACTAGCTTCATAGTTTGGAACGTTTAAGGGCAAATTATAGATGTTCGAAAAGCCTGAGTAATCAATTAAATAATCAGGATTAACTCCGCCTGCTTCATGTTTAGAGTTGAGCTTAGATAAGAAGTCATACAGTTGTTTGGAGTAAGTCGCCCCACAAATTACTGACAGATTTACTTCCTTAGACAAAATAGTACCACTTAAATTTACGTCATAAGGTCTATTCTTAATCAACCCTCTCATTGGGTGGTAATCTCTAAAATCCTGATTAGAAGATATATTTTTAAAGATCAACTGAGGTTCTAAGAACTGAACACCTTTGAAAAGAGTTTTTTTGTTATTGTAGTTATTGGGAGCATAAAATCTAAAATTGGGATCAAGCACATCAATTTCTCCAAAAGCGGTGGATTTAGATATTATAAATTCAAATCCACTTCCTGAATTGGCAGGAAATTCAAACTTAATTTTTGACGAACTAAAAAGGATTGTATTCCATGATTCTAGCAGTTCATCATATTTGTTATTGAAGAGTTTTTCTAACGCTTGTTTTCCGATTTGTTGCCGATCAAGCTTCTCAATTTCACCATCTGATTCCATTTGGACAGTTGGAGTAAATGTTAGATAACCGTATGAGTTATTCTTATCGAAATACAATGAAACAGCCAATGCCTTGTAAACAGATATACCATTATATTCTGTTTTTTTATCATTAATCCATACCTTGTTTTTATAGTTAGAAGACAGGTTTGAAATTGACGTAAAGTGCTTTAAAATAGCTTGCAGCATTAGAGTCTTAAAAGATGAAACCTTTTCAATATCCCCCTTACTAATAGGTGCTCTTTTAATTTCACCTATTAAACAATGTTTAAACACCTTTGAAATTTCTGTAAGTGTTCCAATAGCAAACACTTTTCTTTTGAATGGTATGGCACAAATACTATGGTCAGCAGTTAGCTTTCTTAAAAAAGCCCACGGTCTTTCATCTCCATAGTTTACCTCAAATTGGAAAACTTCTTTGGGGAAGACAATAGGGTGAAGATTACTCTTTATAAACTTACCTGTTTGCCTGAAATTCAATTTAAAATCTGTCTTAGAAAAGGAATCTTCCTCCGTTAGTTCCAAGGCTTCTTGAATTTTCTTGTTTACCTCTTTATCATCCTCGTAGGCTGATTTTGCTAAGTGTAATATGGTTTTATCAAATCCATCTGTTGAAATAAAGTGAGCTTCTCTTCCTGATTTCCGAACCTCCCTCAACAACTCGCTCACTTCTTTAGGTATTGTATCACCATAGCCACACCAATAAAGTCTTCCTGCTCCATCTTTTGTAAAGGCATGTTTTAAAGCATACATAAGAGACTTATCTCTACCACTATACCCAATAACGATAAGGTTCTTATCAATATGATAGTTAGCTAAATGCTCTTTGAAAGCCTCTTCCTGAGAATCAAGCTCTTTTTCCGTGTTCTTGAGAGAAGAGAATTTGTAGTCTCCATGCAGAGCAATGGTTGGTAATTCTTTGCTGCTTTCCGTTCTTTTGAGTCGATCAACATTATCTAAATTTATTTCTATTGGTGTCAGACTATTTTGATGTGCTGCCTTCACCATTAAACCGTCAAAGTTGGTTGTCCATATTGATTTTGCAATCCCTCCTTTAGCTAGAACACAAAGTAACTTATAGCCGATGTATGGCTCTTTGTTTTCAATTAGTCCTAAAAAATACTTTCGCCTGTCTTCCGCTATTTGATAGGCTTTCTCTGCAAAAAAGGAATACTCTTCATCTGAATCTAATTCAGGGTATTCTCCTTGATTATCTAACCACCTCTGTATGCTCTCTCGAACTGCTTCTTCCTTGTAGTTTTTAAAGAAGTCTGAAGCATTTACATTCTTTGATAAATAGATGTCTTTTTTCCACTCCCAAATACAGTCATAAGCGGATTGTATACCTGAGCTTATTGAAGCTCCTGCACCCAACAAAAATGAATGTGGAACATCGGAGTTTCTTTTGAATGACCTTAAAAAGGCATCATATTCTAGGGTCAAATCATTATTCATCTAGATCGTGTTTATAGCTTGCAGGTAACATTGGAATATGCTGAGCGCTATTCATTATATCCCAGTTTGATCTTTAAGTGTTATTCATCATATTCTACTAAATAATTAGAATATGATGAATAAACACGATTTACTTTCAAAGTACAAACATCAGCTTATTCTTAAAAATTTTAGTGATCAAACTGTTTCATCCTATCTAAGTTGTATTCATTTGTTTTTGCGATACGTAAGTAATAATAAACTAACTGAGGTGACTGGGGAAGACCTTAGGGTGTATTTTAGCTTTTGTAAAACCGAACTAAAGTATAGCTACTCAACAATGAAACAACATTTAGCGTCGGTCAGATTTTTATATCATGATGTTCTAAATAAACCCATAGATTTTGATTTTAATATCAAAATGAAAAAACCTTCAACCATCCCGGAAGTGCTCTCGATTGAAGAAGTGCAACGATTCTTAAATACGTTTACAAATCTGAAGCATAAAGCCATTTTCACTCTATGTTATTCGGCCGGTTTAAGAATAGGAGAGATTCTGAATCTGAAGATTAGTGATATTGATTCTAATCGAATGCAAATTAGAATCCATCAAGCGAAAGGAAAGAAAGATCGATATACCCTATTGTCGCCTAAAGTATTAGAATTACTTCGGCAATATGTTAAAGCCTTTAATCCAATAACATATCTCTTTGAAGGTCAGAATGGTGGTAAGTATTCAAGCTCTTCGATACAAAGTTTAATGAGGAAACACCGGAATCTTGCCAATATAACAAAGAAGGCAACACCGCATACCCTCAGGCATTCATTTGCTACCCATTTGTTAGACAATGGCACCGATATTCGATTTATTCAGGAACTTCTGGGGCATGCACACATTTCTACCACTCAAATTTATACACATGTCACTAATCGCAGTGTAAAGGAAATCCAAAGTCCGATAGAGAAATTACAGATTTAACGTCAGGTACTTTAAATGGCATAAAACTGTTATCTGCCATCAGATTACACCATAAGAATATCTGAAGAGGACATGGCGAAAGGAGAGTGGTGTATCAAAATGACCTTTGCCATTAACTTAAGATTGCCGCGTCGAATGCTTTCAATTGCTAATTAGAGTTTCTGGGCTCCTCGCAACGGCTTGAATATATGTAGTATGGAACAAGATATCTTCAAAAAAACTCCGTGTTCTCTGTGAGCTCAGTGGTTCAATATAGAATTTGTGCCATAGGCATCTCGATGAGGCCACATCTAATCTCAAAGTAAAGTTTTTCTGCTCCCTGCAATGACTAGATACAAAAAAAGCCCGACTCACTGAGGCGGGCTATACTTGTACATTGATTATTCAATATTGATTATTGTATATTGCTTAGGCTTTCGCCTCTTCCGATTCGTCTTTGGTTTCGTCGCTAGAATCATTTGATGCTTCCGGAGCTTTTTCCTCCACTTCCACCCAGTCAAATTCTAAGTCATCGCGCGACTTATTCATTTTGATCTTGATGGTTGAACCTTCCGGTTTTTTATGCTCCAGTAGTTCTTCTGCTAACGGATCCTCAATATATTTCTGTATCGCTCGCTTAAGCGGACGAGCACCATATTTCGGATCAAAGCCTTTATCGGTAATGAAGTCTTTAGCACCTTTGGTGATTTCCACAGTGTATCCAATCTCTTTAATGCGATCGAATAGCTCCACAGAAAGAATATCGATAATCTGGAAGATATCTGTTTTTTCGAGTGGCTTAAAGGTGATCACATCATCAATTCGATTCAGGAATTCCGGATTGAACACTTTCTTCAGGGCATCCTGAATAGTAGTCTTCATCTTAGCGTAATCGAAGGCTGTTTCGTTGATATCAGCAAAACCAATGCCTTTACCCATATTCTTAATATCACGCGCTCCAATGTTAGACGTCATGATAATAATGGTGTTTCGAAAATCTACTCTACGGCCAAGGCTGTCAGTCAGAATTCCATCATCCAATACTTGCAACAGAATGTTGAATACATCCGGATGAGCTTTCTCGATCTCATCGAGTAAAACAACACTGTATGGTTTTCTACGAACTTTCTCGGTAAGTACACCACCTTCTTCATAGCCAACATAACCCGGAGGCGCTCCAATCAAGCGAGACACAGAAAATTTCTCCATATACTCACTCATATCGATACGAATAAGTGCTTCGTCTTTATCAAATAGATAACGGGCCAATACTTTCGCCATTTCCGTTTTACCAACACCGGTTGGTCCTAAGAAAATAAAAGAACCGATAGGTCGCGACGGATCTTTCAATCCGGCACGGGTTCGTTGAATGGCTTTCGTTAGTTTAACAATGGCTTCATCCTGACCAATCACTTTACCTTTCAGACTTTCCTTCATTTTCAGAAGTTTTTGTCCTTCATTCTGGCTGATTTTATTTACAGGAACACCACTCATCATGGCAATTACAGAAGCAACATCTTCTTCAACTACATCAAAAACGATGCTCTCGCTTTCTTTTTCCCATTCACGCTGAGCAACTTCAAGGTCTTCGATTAATCGCTTTTCCTTGTCGCGTAATCGGGCAGCTTCTTCAAAGCGCTGCTTTTTAACCATCGAGTTTTTCTCGGCACTTGTGGTTTCAATTTCTTCTTCTAATTGGATGATATGCTTTGGAACAGTGATGTTTGCCAAATGAACACGCGCACCTGCTTCATCCAAGGCATCAATGGCCTTATCCGGTAAAAAGTGATCGGTTACATAACGATCGGTCAATTTCACACAGGCATCGAGGGCATCCTGCGTGTAGTTTACACTATGATGCGTCTCATATTTACCTTTGATCTGATTCAGTATCTCAACCGTTTCTTCAGGTGTGGTTGGATCTACCATGATTTTCTGGAACCGGCGTTCTAAGGCACCGTCTTTTTCGATGAATTGTCGGTATTCATTCAAAGTAGTTGCACCAATGGCCTGTATATCTCCACGAGCGAGGGCAGGCTTCAACATGTTCGATGCATCGAGTGAGCCACTCGCGCCACCCGCGCCAACAATCGTATGAAGCTCATCAATAAACAGGATTACATTATCTGTTTTTTCGAGCTCAGTCATCACCGCTTTCATGCGTTCCTCGAATTGCCCACGATATTTTGTGCCGGCTACAAGGGCAGCAAGATCGAGCGCAATAACGCGCTTGTCGTACAACACGCGCGATACTTTTCGCTGAATGATTCGAGCAGCTAAGCCTTCGGCTATTGCCGTTTTACCAACACCGGGTTCTCCAATAAGAACCGGATTGTTTTTCTTACGTCGACTCAATACTTGAGCCACACGTTCAATTTCTTTATCACGGCCAATGATAGGATCCAATTTTCCTTCTTCGGCCATTTGAGTGAGGTCGCGCCCGAAATTGTCGAGCACGGGGGTTTTCGATTTGTCCATTCGTTTTTCTCTTGCACTACCGGAACTCTGAGAACCTTTTGAAGGAGGAGTACTTGCACTTGCTGTCATTGCATCGCCTTCGTCAGAATCTTCACGAGATTTACCGGATATGATTAAATCCAGTTCTTCACGAACAGCGTCGTAGGATACGCTGAACTGTTGTAAAATTTGAGCCGCAATATTTTCGTCATCTCTTAACAGAGATAATAATAGATGCTCGGTGCCAATCGTGTCGCTTTTATAGAGCTTCGCCTCCAAATATGTAATTCGAAGTACTTTTTCGGCCTGTTTAGTTAGCGGGATATTACCAACAGTAACCGAGCCACCGGTGCCTCTTACTGTATCTTCAATTGTTTTTTTGAGCTTAAATAAGTCGCAATCCAGATTTTTTAATATACGTACAGCTACACCATCTCCCAGGCGAACAATGCCTAAGATTAAATGTTCTGTTCCAATGTAATCGTGACCAAGTCGTAAAGCTTCCTCTCTACTAAATTGTATGACGTCACGAACTTTACTTGAAAAATTACCCTCCATGTGATAAGTCCTTATATAATGAAAAATTCTATACTCTTTAGGGCAAAAAACGAGCCAATTCAAAAATTAGTTCATTTCGGTACGAATGTAGGAGAGCAGGTAAGTAAATGCAAACTAAATGACGTTAGTTTGCTTAAAAAAGGGGAGTGCCTGTCATTTCTTCAGGCTGATCGATCTCCATCAACTTAAGCAAAGTAGGCGCTACATCGGCAAGTATTCCCTCTTTTAGCGTAATATCTTCCGGGTGATTTACGATAATTGCGGGAACCGGAGCTGTGGTGTGCGCGGTGTGTGCGCTACCATCAGGTTTTGTCATTTGATCTGAGTTTCCATGGTCAGCAATAATCAACGTTCGGTATCCATGCTCACTGGCTGTTTCTACTACTCGTTTAAGTTGAAGATCTACCGCTTCTACTGCTGCGATGGCTGCGTTCATATCGCCGGTATGCCCAACCATGTCGGGATTAGCAAAATTCAGAATTACTAAGTCGTAATAATCTCGTTGAAGTTGCTCAACCAAAGCATCGCCTACTTCAGGAGCACTCATTTCCGGTTGTAAATCGTAAGTGGCAACTTTTGGACTAGGAATCACCAAACGATCTTCGCCTTCATTAGGCACTTCTTCACCACCATTAAAAAAATAAGTTACATGCGGGTACTTTTCAGTTTCAGCGATACGAAATTGCTTCAGTCCTTTTTTACTCACCCATTCGCCTAAAGTATTGGTAAGTATCTGTGGTGGATAGGCAACATGCACGTGCTCGAAGGTTGCATCATACTGAGTAAAGCATGTGTAATGAAGATTTAAATCAGCAACTGCTTCAAATTCATCGAATCCTTTTTCGGTAAATGCTCTGGTGATTTCTCTTGCCCGATCACCCCGAATATTGTAGAAGATTACCGTGTCATCTTTTTGAATTCTTGATTTCTGATCCGAATTCAATAACACAGGATCAATGAACTCATCGGTTTTGCCGTTCGCATAGCTACTTTCGAAGGCTTCATCCGCAGAATTAAACGATGTGCCTTTGCCGTGTACCAATAAATCGTACCCTTTTTGAACGCGCTCCCAACGGTTATCACGATCCATGATGTAGTATCGACCTACAATGGAAGCTATTTCTCCAACGCCAATTTCGTCTGCTTTCTGTTGAAATTGTTTCGCGTAAGATATTCCGGATTCGGGAGCTGTATCACGCCCATCAGTAAAAGCGTGTACGTACACATTTTCGATACCGTGATTTTTGCAAAGCTTAAGAAGTGCAAAAAGATGATCGTTATGGCTGTGTACGCCGCCATCGGAGAACAAACCCATTAAATGGATCTTGTTTTTCTTTTTGGCAGAATCAATGGCTTTGAGTAGTTCCTCATTTTCGAAGAAATCGCCATCTCGAATGTCTTTATTGATGCGAGACAGAGCTTGCCAAACAATACGACCTGCCCCAATATTCAAATGGCCAACTTCGGAGTTACCGAATTGGCCATCTGGAAGTCCTACTTGTTCCCCGCTTGCAAGTAATTGAGTGCGTGGGCACGATTCTACCAGTGAATCATAAAACGGTTTGTGCGCTTTATCAATAGCGCTAACCTCGGGGTTCTCCGCGATTCCGAACCCATCTAAAATTACTAGCATTGCTTTTGAATTTTTCATGGGTGGTTACCTCTAGGGTTCGGTAAGGAGTTACAAATTGTTTACGTACTTGGTAAGACGAGCTTTTTTACGTGCGGCGTTGTTTTGGTGAACAATACCTTTCACACTCATTCGGTCTAGGTAAGAAACAGCATCTTTAAGAGCTACTTCTGCTTTCGCCTTATCAGTCTCAGTAAGTACTTTTTTTACAAGGGTACGCATTTTAGAACGACGTGCAGTGTTATGCTCGTTACGAACTTTGTTTTGTCGTACACGCTTGATAGCTGATTTATTTTGTGGCATGGATAATTAAATTTTCTCTTTGTATGTCCAAAAGTTTTGAAGTCTGTAAAATTACGGGTTCCTAAAATACTAAACAAGAAATGATTGAATATAAAAAGGAATAAACTTAATTTAGCTGTTCTGTTATGATAGTAGTTATAGATGGACCGGCAGGATCCGGTAAAAGTTCAACTGCGAAAGCGGTAGCCAAAAAGCTAAAGATACAATACTTGGATTCAGGTGCCTTATATCGTGCTGTCACCTTGATTTATAACCAAGCCAATCATAACAGAGACAAGTTCTTTGATACGTTGAATGAAGTCAATATCAGTTTTACATATTCTGATGCTTTCTTTAATGTATTTGTTGGTGATGAAAATATATCCTCACAAATTCGCTCTCAGGATGTGAATAATTCAGTTAGCACCGTAGCCGCAATGCCTCAAGTGCGAGCCTACGTAAATGCATTAATGCATGAAGCAGTAGAGCACGATCATTATATTGCCGATGGGCGAGATTTAGGTACGGCAGTATTCCCGAATGCTAGATTGAAGTTTTTTATGATCGCAGATTTAGAAGTTCGGGCTCAGCGCAGGCTAAAAGAAATGGTCGATCAAAATATATCTCTTGAAGAAATTAGAGAGAATATTGCCTCCAGAGATGCCGTCGACTCCAGCAGAGATTCAGATCCACTAAAGAAAGCACCGGATGCTATCGAAATTGATACCACTTCATTTACTTTTGAAGAACAAGTAGAATTTATTTGTGCACACATTCGTCCACATTTAGAAACTGCACCCAAACAATAACCTTATCCCACTCCCGAAAGTCGGTTGTGAGGTAAAACATGAACAAACAGTTATAATGTCAGAAGACAAAAAAGAAACCATCGAACAAGAAGCAACTACCGAAGAAGCTGTAGTTGAAGAAACTCAAGAAACTCCTGTTTCTGAAGAAACCACCTCCACTGAAGAGAACGCCGAAGAAACTGCTGAAGAAGTGAAAGAAGAAGCCCTAACGCATGTGTTTAGCGGTGATGTTGAAGGCGAAGTTTATACTTTCGACCAATTGGATAGCCCATCGGACGAATACACAGCCGACGAGTACAACCAATTGATGGGCATGTATGAGAATACATTAAACACCATTGAAGAAAAAGAAATTGTTACCGGTCGAATTGTATCTATTGATGAGAAGTATGTAGTAATCGACATCGGATTTAAATCGGAAGGTATTATTGCCGTAAATGAGTTTTCGAACAAATCGCTCGAAAACATGGCTCCCGGCGATGAAGTTGAAGTATTCCTAGACCGTGTAGAAGACAAAGAAGGTCAGTTAATTCTTTCTCGCCGTAAAGCAGATATCTTACTTGCTTGGGAAAAAATTGAAGGTGCTCACGAAACCGGTGAAGTGGTTGAAGGACTTATCAAGCGCCGCATTAAAGGTGGTATGGTTGTTGATTTATTTGGAATCGATGCCTTCTTACCCGGTTCGCAAATCGACGTACGTCCGGTTCGCGACTTCGATGCTTACGTAGGTAAAACCATGGAGTTTGCCGTTGTTAAATTAAATATGGCTGCAGAAAATGTGGTTGTTTCTCACCGTGCACTTATCGAGAGCGATCTTGAAGAACAAAGAGAGCAAATTCTTGATACTATCGAGGCCGGTCAGGTTCTTGAAGGTGCCGTTAAAAACATTACCGACTTCGGTGTATTCATCGATCTTGGTGGCGTTGACGGACTATTGCACATCACCGATCTTTCTTGGGGACGTGTTGACAACCCAAGCGAAATCGTACAATTAGATCAGCGCTTAAACGTAGCGGTAATCGACTTTGATGAGCGCAGCAAGCGTGTATCTCTTGGTTTGAAGCAATTACAGCCGCATCCGTGGGAAGAAATCCATGGTAAATATCCTGAGAACATGAAAGTTCAAGGACGCGTGGTGTCTATTGCCGATTACGGTGCATTCATCGAGCTGGAAAAAGGTGTAGAAGGCTTAATTCACATTTCTGAAATGAGCTGGACTCAGCACATCAAGCATCCGTCTCAACTTGTTGAGAAAGACGATGTAGTGGAATGTATTGTATTGAACATCAACGAAGATGAGAAGAAAATCTCTCTTGGTGTGAAGCAATTAACTAACGATCCTTGGGCTGATATCCTTGAGCGTTTCCCAATCGGTTCGAAGCACAAAGGTTTTGTTCGCAACCTCACTAATTTTGGTGTGTTTGTTGAGCTAGAACCTGGTATCGACGGCTTAATTCACGTATCTGACCTTAGCTGGGAAGATAAAGTGGAGCACCCGAACGAAGTAGTAACCAAAGATCAAGAGATCGAGGTTGTTATTCTAGGTGTTGACTTCGATAACCGTCGTATTACGCTAGGACACAAGCAAGTGCTTGAAAATCCATGGGAGATTTATGCACGAGAGCTTACTCCGGGTACCGAAGTTAAAGGTGAAGTTGTGAAAGTAACCGATCGTGGTGCTTTTGTGAAGCTTACCAACGGTGCTGAAGCATTCCTAAATCTAACGAAAGCGGTAGAGCCTGAGTTTAAAGAAGGAATGGAAGTTGAAGCATTCGTATTGAAGTTCGACGAAGCAGGAAAGTCTATCGATTTATCTCAGCTCGATTCTGATCAGAAAAAAGCAGTAAAAGCGGCTAAGAAAGCCGAAGAAGAAGCTAACATGGAAACCGGTGCTCCAACACTGGGTGAAATGAGTGGTTTGGCTGCGCTGAAAGAAAAGATGGAAGCTGAAGAAGCTGCTGAAGCAAAGAAGAAGAAAGAAGATTAATTCTTCTCGATTCTTATTGAAATTAGAAAGCCCTGTTTCGAAAGAAGTAGGGCTTTTTTTGTGATTGAAGTCACTTCAAATAAAAGAACACAATCTTATTCTGAGAATCTTTCTTACTCTTTACCTTTTTATCGTTCTCTCGATTATAGGCGTACACTACATTTCGGGCAGAACTCAATTCTTTTTCGTTAGCGTATTTAACCTGTACGGCATCTCCACCGGGCTTCAATTTCGATAAGGCATCGAGTAATGGTGAATATTTCGAGCTTTTTTTTCTTGAGCTTGAAATGTTTCCCCTTGGAACCATTTTAATTTTCATAATTCTCTATCGTCTAATGTATTTTATACAATAAACTATAATGGAATTATTGAAATTTTAAAAATTAGAAATGTATCTACGGAACTAATACGTTCTGCATAATTTTTTCTACGATATCTTCGGGTGAGATATCTTCGGCTTCGGCTTCAAACGTTGGGATAATGCGGTGCCGGAGTACATCCATCGCTATGGTGCGCACATCTTCGGGTGTTACATAGGCTCGGTGCTCCATAAACGCCTGTGCGCGTGCTGCGAGGTTTAAATTGATGGTAGCACGTGGCGAAGCGCCAAAGCTGATCAAATCCATCAAATCATCTAATCCATAATTTTTGGGTTTTCTAGTAGCAAATATTAGATCAACAATATATTTCTCTACTTTTTCGTCAATATAAATTTCATTAACGGTTTCACGAGCCTTCAAAATGGTGGATACATCCACTACTTTTTCCAATTCCGTTTTAGCTCCTGTTTTTGCCATCCGGCGCATGATTTCGAGTTCTTCGTTCTCGGTGGGATAGCCAATTTTCAACTTTAGCATAAACCGATCTACTTGTGCTTCAGGTAGAGGATAGGTTCCCTCTTGCTCCACCGGGTTTTGGGTGGCAAGTACTAAGAATGGTTCGTCAAGTTTAAAAGTTTCTTCGCCGATGGTTACCTGCTTTTCCTGCATCGCTTCAAGTAGCGCACTTTGTACTTTAGCCGGCGAACGATTGATCTCATCCGCAAGTATAATATTCGCAAAAATAGGTCCTTGTTTTACAAAGAAATCACCTTCTTTCTGATTGTAAATGAGCGTACCTATCAAATCGGCAGGGAGAAGATCCGGCGTAAATTGAATTCGCTGAAAGTCTGTATCAATAACTTTAGCCAGCGAAGAAACGGTTAGTGTTTTTGCTAAACCCGGAACACCTTCGAGCAATACATGACCATTTGTCAATAATCCGATCAATAACCGATCGATCATATAGTGCTGGCCAATAATTACCTTGTCCAATTCAACTCTAATATCATCGATAAATGCACTGCTGCTTTCAATTTTCTGCTGCAATGCTTCCATGTCAATTGTTTGCTCGCTCATTATATAAGTTTGGTAGTTATCTATTCATTTAGTTCTTAATTTCTCGCCTTTCATCTTAACCTTCAAACGTCAATGGACATTTTACAATCTTTTTTACTGGGACTCATCCAAGGGTTAACAGAATTTTTACCAATCAGTAGTTCCGGTCATCTTGCTTTAGGGCGATATATACTGGGGGGCGATACCGAAATGGGGATTACTTTTGAAGTAGTTGTACACTTCGGAACGCTTTGCAGCATCGTAATTTACTACAAAACAGAGATACTTAATCTCATCAAAGCATTATTTCGATTTATAAAATCTCCAATGGAGGCTAAATCAGAGAAAGATGTGAAGGTAATTGGCTTCATATTAATCAGCATGATTCCGGCATTCATCGTTGGGATGACACTCAAAGATCATATTGAAGGGATATTTATGAATCCAATATTGGTGTGTGGGATGCTGATAGTTACAGGTATTATTTTATTTCTTACCAAATTCAGTAAGAATCCAACGGGTGAAATAACTACCAAACGTGCAATTTTGATCGGTATCGCTCAGGCGTTTGCCATGATTCCGGGTATAAGTCGTTCCGGATCAACTATTTCAACTTCGTTGTATTTAGGGGTAAGCAGAGAGGAAGCTGCGAATTTCTCGTTTTTAATGGTGATTCCTGTAATAGCCGGAGCAATGATTCTACAAATGGGAGAGGTGTTGGAGGCAGGAATAAGTAGTTCGCAAATATCTAGTTTATTGGTAGGATTCTTTACTGCATTTATTTCGGGCTATTATGCACTTAAATACCTAATCATAATACTAAAGAAACAAGGTTTTCATTACTTTGCCTACTACTGCTGGCTGGTAGGTGGTAGCGGCTTGATGTACTTTTTGTTTATATGATTAGCTATCATAGTAACGGTAACAGAGTATGTGATTAAAACATAAAACCTGTTGTGAAGTAAACACCCATTCCCTCGGCAGAGAAGCCAAAATCTCCTCGAATGATGAAATCTGGGGTAAAAAAGGAAGCCAAGGTGCCAAACCCGAAGGTTGTTTTTAAATCGTTTTGAATGGCTTGGAAGTGGGTTCCTTGAGCAAATGTACGCCCAATATCCATAAAAAAGCTACCTCCGAATCGGGTATCAAACTCAGGGAATTCAACTAACCAAAAGCGGAGTTCGGTGTTTACAATAATTGCATGATCATCAGAAAACCGTCTGCTATCATAACCTCGAAGGGTTTCTTCGTCGCCGGCATAGGATAGTTTCCAATAGGGTACTTCACCATTTGTGAATCTGGAGTAAATGCGGTTAGCGAAGGTAACATCTTTGATCAGAAAAAACGTATAATATTGGCGTAGTTCACTTTCAAATACAGATAGATTGAATGAACTGCCCCAAAATGAATTACCTACTTCAATTTGCGCGCGTGCGTAGGTTCCTGTAGTTGGCTGAAATTCGGAATTTCGTGCTTCCCAAATTAATCCGCCACCAAGCATCGATGTTGTACCACCATCAATCCCAAGCGGCGCTTGAAGTGTAAGTAAACGGTCTGAGCCGTTATCCCAAGGGGTTTCGTATCTAAGGTTTACAATAAGATTGGCATCGAGCTGGCTGGCCATTGCTGTACGAACAACAAGGAGCCGACCATTTACCCGAAATCCAACTGCAAAGGATTTAAATTCATAGAAATCGGGTGCATTGCTTGGAGGTTCTTCGATTTGAGAGTAGTTGCCAATTCCGAAATAAGCATCCTCAAAAAACCTAGACGAAAAAATTTCTGTGGTTAATCGCAAAGTTTTGTTAAAAGCTTGAGGTTTATCATAGAGTAGTGAAAAGGAAGCAAGACCTTTGGTTGAGAGTAGAGCACTTAAATTGATAAATCCATAAAATGGCTGTACTTCTGATTTGTGAACATACCAGTTTGCCACGCCTCCGCCAATTAACCCAAGATCGGTGTTGTAGGCTATTGCCGGTAGAAAGGCAAACTCGGTGGAGTCGGAAGCATTGGTTTGCGCTTGTAACTGATAGGTGTTTCCAAAATAAAAAAGGGCGATAATGATTATCGCCCTGAAATAAAAGTTAATGGCCTGCAAAATGTTATATGAATATCCAGGTGACTAATAAATATACAGGCACTAATATACCCACCGACCAGATCATATATCCACCGAAACTTGGCATTTTTACGCCATTTTGATCAGCAATTGATTTTACCATGAAGTTTGGTGCGTTGCCAATGTAGGTAAGCGCCCCAAAGAAAACCGCCCCTGATGAAATTGCTACAAGCGTTTGAGTCATTTCATTCATTAGCACTTCGGCACTACCGCCGGCAGCATTAAAGAATACGAGATAAGTAGGGGCATTATCCAAAAAGGCAGATAGAATACCGGTTATCCAAAAGAACATGGTGTTGATAGGATCGCCGGAACTGTCGAACACAGCATTATTTACAAATTGAAGGGCTCCCTCACCATTATTGGCAGCTTTAAGCATAGCAATGGGGGCAATAATAGTGATGAAAATACCGGCAAATAGTTTGCCAACTTCTTGAATCGGGAACCAGTTAAATCCATTGGCTGCCCGGCTTTCTTTCGATGTAAAATGCCAGCTCACCCAAGTTAAGCCAAGTAGCAGCACATCGCGTACAACATTCTCAATTTTTACATGCACATGAAACACAGTGAATTCTCCGATGTGAACTAAGCCTGAAAACAATACTGCGCCAACTACACCTAGAATTAAGAATAGATTGAACGAGCCTTCCAGCCCAAGTGGTTCCGTGCCGTCGTCTTGCGGAGGAGTGTTGGTTTCTTTCTTAAACAGATACTTATCCCATGCGTAATAAATTACGAGTAGTACTACCGAAACAAAGGCCATTTCCCAGAATAAGTGGGTGGTAGTCCAGAAGAAATCTACCCCTTGTAAAAAACCGAGAAATAGCGGTGGATCACCAAGGGGAGTTAGAGAACCTCCAACATTAGCTACCAAGAAAATGAAAAATATAACGATGTGTTTTTTGGTATTTCTCCATGCATTAGCACGAAGAATAGGACGAATTAGTAGCATCGCAGCACCAGTAGTTCCCATCCAGCTTGCCAATAAAGTACCGATGAGTAAAATACCGGTGTTTACTTCAGGGGTACCTTTTAAATAACCTTTAATTCTAACTCCACCTGAAATTGTGAACAGCGCTAAGAGTAAAATAATGAATGGAAAGTACTCTAACAGATAAGCATGGAGTACTTCATATAACGTAGCTTCAAAACCAAAGGTGATAATCATTGGAACAACTAGTAAAATACCCCAGAATGCCGATACTTTTCCAAAATTGTGATGCCACCACTCTTCGTTTACCAGTGGGAAAATTGCTATAGATAATAATATCCCGGCGAATGGAATAGTCCAAAGTAGGTTTAACCCACTGCCGTCAATTCCGTAGCCCTCAGCAGCAAGCAATAGCTCTGGCGCGAATGTGATCCCCAACAAAAGAAAAAAGAATTTTAGTGTAAGCGTATATTTTTTTGGCATCTCTAAGAATTTTGGTTTTGAACTCTTATCGGACAGAAAATAGCATAACTCAAGAGCTTTCAAAAAGTAGGTTTAAGGTAGTTAAAAGAATCCGGATTAAAAGATTGTTAAGCCTAAAAACGTTAATGGAGTTAGTTATGTTAAGTGTGCAAGGATAATCATACAAAAAGCACTATGGAACCATTAAAAGAAGAAAAAATTCAAGAACAGTTATCATCCTTAGATGGATGGATATTCAAGGACGATACCATCACTAAAGATTTTAAGTTCGAAGACTTCAAAGAAGCACTAACATTTATTGTAAGAGTAGGGTTTGAAGCCGAAAGTTTGGGACACCATCCTAATCTTACCAATGTGTATAATCAAGTTAGCATTGCGTTACAAACACACGATATTGGAAATAAAGTAAGCAAAAAAGACATCGAGCTGGCTCAGAGAATTGAAACCATACTGGGGTAAACTTTTTTCTACCAAATCTAGCATACTAGCATAGAATTTGTGTATATTTAAGGCTCTCTGTTGCTCGGAAAATCCAGAGCAACTGTTTTCAAAAAATCGGAAACATCCAAAGAAACATTATGAGTAAAAACTATTACGAGTTTACGTACATCGTAAACCCAGTTCTGGAAGAAGAACAAACAAAAGCCGCTGTTGATCAAGTAACTAAGCTTTTCACCGATAATGGCGCAGATATTGAAGAAGTAAACGAGTGGGGCTTACGTAAGTTCGCTTACGAAATCGACAAAAAAAATAGCGGATACTATGTGAATATGTATCTGGAAGCACCCGCCGAAGCTATACCTGTTGTTGAGCGTTTCTTACGTATTGAAGACAACTACATGCGTTACCTTACGCTCAAGTTTGATGCTAAAATGATGCGTCATCGCGAGTTAGTTAAGAAAAATGCAGTGCCGAATGTATTTGAGGTAGCTGAAGAAGAAACAGAAGGGTAATCGCAATATTTAAAGAAATTTCTCATGATTAAGAATCCATCACACCCAAAAAAAAGCGTACGCAAAGTTAAGCAGTGTAAATTTACTCAGGCTGGCTTAGAGTACATCGACTACAAAGATGTAGACACACTACAACGTTTCACTAACGACCAAGGAAAAATTCTTCCACGTCGTGTTACAGGAACCAGCGCTAAACACCAACGTCAGCTAACACGAGCTATCAAACGTGCACGTTTCTTAGCATTAATGCCATACGTAGCTGAAAACTTACGCTAATACTTAGGGAGTAATACAATGAAAGTTATTTTAAAAGAAGACATCGATAAATTAGGTAGTGCCGGTGATCTTGTAGCTGTAAAAGACGGTTACGGACGTAATTACCTTATTCCACAGAAAAAAGCAGTTTTAGCTACTAAAGGTGCTATTGCTGAGCTAGAGCTCATGAAAAAGAGAGCGGCTATTCAGGCAGAATTAACAGTACAAGAAGCAAAAGACTTGGCCAAAATTCTTGAAGCTACTTCGCTTACTATTTCTGTAACTACCGGTGAAGATGATAAAATTCACGGTACTGTAACTAATGTACAAATTGCGGAAGCACTACAGGAAAGAGATATTATGGTAGATCGCCGCGATATTTCTATCGATTCTGATGTGAAAGTTCTTGGTGAGTACACTGCTACTGTAAATTTGCTAGGTGAATTGAAGCCAAAAGTAAAATTCTGGGTAGTTAAAGAAGACTAACCCGCTCATCGGTTTGCACGAATGATGAGGAATAGCAATTTGTTACAATTTTGTTATTTCGTTGGCTTTGAAAGCCAAGCCAAGCCTCTTATCATTCACTAACGCTTTGATAAACCAGCAAGCACCCCGATGAATAATATTTCAACACGTTTAATGGGGATCATCATTTTGATGTTGTCCCCATTTTTTTTATTTGCCCAAATACCAGACCCTGTAAAGTTTGAGGTTGTTGATGCACCGGAGCAGGTAATAGCGGGCGATAGCTATTCTATACTAATTGATGCCTCGATCGAAGGTGAATGGCATTTATACTCGGTGCTAAATGATCCTGATGCAGGACCTTATCCTACAGCGTTTTCTGCAAAATCTGGCAATTTTGTTATTACAAATGAAGTAACAGAATCTAAAGCTGACATAGAATTTGATCCAAATTTTGAAGCCGAATTAGGTTGGCACTCTACCTTTGCACAATTTGAGGTTCCGATTGCAGTAAAAACAGAAATGACCGGTACCCAAACACTTGATATTGAAGTGTTTTATCAAGTTTGTGACGATCGAGTGTGCCTGCCCCCAACTCGGAAATCTATTATAGTAACTGTTGACGTTATTGGTGTTTCTGACACTCCTATTGAGGCTGCTATTGGAGGAGCTTCTTCGAATGAAACAACGGTATCGTCGAATTCTTCTGGACTTGGAAGCGATGGTATTTTCTCTTTCTTATGGATTGCACTATTAGCGGGGTTCGCAGCTTTATTAACTCCGTGTGTATTTCCGATGATACCACTCACAGTTTCCTATTTTTCAAAACAAAATGGTAACAAAAAAGGAGTAGGGCATGCCCTAATTTTCGGAATTGCTATTGTAATCACATTTACTTTAATCGGTTTTGTATTAGCCGCAATTTTTGGCGCATCTGCTGCACAGAATTTCGCATCCGATCCATTCATTAACACATTTATTGCCGTTGTGTTGGTAGCATTTGGTTTGAGTTTATTGGGGATGTACGAACTGCAGTTACCGCATCAACTCACAAATTTTTTAAATCGAAAAAGCAACGAAAGCAGCGGAATTGTGGGAATTCTGTTCATGGCATTTACGATTGCTGCCGTATCGTTTTCGTGCACAGCGCCGTTCGTGGGTGCTGTATTTGCTGCAACAGCCGGGGGAGAGTGGTTTTATCCGATCATTGGGATGATAGGCTTCTCTGCTGCATTTTCCAGTCCATTTGTGCTGTTTGCCATGTTCCCGCAATGGCTAGAATCGCTACCAAAAAGCGGTTCTTGGATGAATGTGGTAAAAGTATTGTTGGGGTTTATTGAGCTTGCTGCTGCAATCAAATTCTTCTCAAATGTGGATTTGGTATTAGGATGGGGGCTTATCAGTCGTCCGTTTGCCATTGCCTTATGGATTGCAATTTTCTTAATTGCCGGTTTATATCTTTTGGGTGTATTTGTACTCAAACACGAAAAAAAGCCGGAGTATATTTCAACCGGGAGATTGTTACTTGCCATGCCATTTCTAATGTTCAGTTTTTATCTGATTCCCGGATTGATGGGAGCTTCGTTAGGAATTTGGGACAGTTGGCTGCCACCAAAAATGCAGACGGATGTAAGTGTAGTAGGAACGATTGCAGCCATGGGCGGAACTGGAAATATCACCGCAGATGATGGCTGGGAATCAGATTATGCTGCTGCTATAGAAGCGGCTAAAACAGAAGGTATCCCCGTGTTCATCGACTTTACCGGCTACACCTGCACGAATTGCAGAGCAATGGAATCGAATGTGTTTCCACTGGCCGAAGTTCGGGAGCGGTTTAACCAAATGAAGCTGGTTAAGCTATACACCGATGGCGGTGCGGACGCTCAAAAGAATCAACAGTTGCAATTTTCGCTTACCGGCAATGTAGCATTACCGACGTATGTGATTTTAGATCCGGCTAACGAGCGAGTACTCGCTCAGGAGTTAGGTTACATTGCATCCGAAAAATTTGTAACTTTTTTAGAGAAAGGACTCAACGCTTTTAATTCGAAATAAGCCAGAATACAGCTACCATAGTTTTTAACTGCTTAATGCAATTTTTGATTGCTGAATGTGATTACCACCCATGGGAAAACGGGTAGCTTATTTATTATGTGTCGCATTTTCGCTTTGTACGATCACCAAATCGGTTCATGCACAATCTCTCCTTTTTGAGTCGTTTACGATTTCAATTCCACAAGCTGATACATCACTTTTTTTGGATACTTGGCTCGATCAACACTCCATTCTTATCCAAACCTATCCCGACAGTAATTTTGTTAACTCTTGGAGTTATAATCGCGATACCGGGTTTATCTACATCTCCAAAATAGATTCAACAGTTACGTTTAACCAAAGTGATTTACAGATATTTTATGGTCGGATACCCACTAGCTTACGAAGAGTGTATCAGCAGAATAAACCAACCGGTTATTTCCCAGTATCGAATGATCAGGACTCCACCAACAAAGCCATTTCGATTTCAGAAAACCGATACACTTCGAATATTGAGCAGTCGGGGAGTTTAAGCCGAGGAATAATTGTAGGATCGAATCAGGATTTTGCATTAGAAAGCGGACTTCAGTTTCAACTTAGCGGGCAACTTACCGATGACATCACTTTAGACGCGATTATTACCGATCAGAGCATACCGTTTCAGCCGGACGGTACCACACAAAGTATTCGTGAGTTTGACAGAGTATTGATTCGCTTAACCTCGGAGCGAGCACAATTGCAGATGGGAGACGTGGATGTAAAATTCGCCAAAACAACTTTTGGGCAATTAAACAGACGATTACAGGGTGC
The DNA here is from genome assembly GCA_965228545.1 of Balneolaceae bacterium. Lineage (GTDB taxonomy): Bacteria > Bacteroidota > Rhodothermia > Balneolales > Balneolaceae > HXMU1420-13. The sequence continues at coordinate 1,609,791 of OZ245822.1, read as the reverse complement.
ATCGGGGAGTTATTCCGGAGGTAGTAATCAAACAACATTTGCTGTTTCGTCGGTTAGAGGAACATTTTCTTCGCAACAATTCGAAGGTATAGAAGGGGTTAAGGGGCCGTACAGACTTACCGGCAGAAATAACCAGCCTTTTGTGATTATTCTTGCGGGTACCGAACGTGTTTACATAAATGGGCAATTAGTAAACCGAGGAGAAGAAAACGAATACATTATTGACTATGGATTAGGGGAGATTTACTTCACCGAACAAGTATTTATTAAAGATGAGACGCGAATTTTTGTAGAATATGAGTATGTGGATCAAGAATTCAGTAGAACGTTAGTTGCCGCAGAAACATCCCAAAAAATGTGGGATGACCGGTTCGAGCTGGGAGTGAGTGTAACCCGTATGGCCGATGGCAACGACTTACTATCCCAACAAAGTTTATCTGCCAACGATATTGATGTGCTCGAATCGGTAGGCGATAATACCCAGAATGCCATCGTTTCGGGTATAATAGAAAACCCTGATGATGAATCCTTCAATATCCGTTATGCTTTGGTAGATACCGTTGTACTAGGGCAAACCTATCAAATATTTAAAAACACACCAGATTCAAGAATTTCAAATCTTGCGGTTCGCTTTTCGAATGTTGGGCAAGGAAATGGTTCTTATGTGCGTGTTGGAAACACTTTGAACGGACTTTTATACGAGTGGCGAGGCCCCGGAAAAGGTAGCTATGAACCGTTTAGAAACTTACCGGCGCCACAAAAACATCAGATGGTTTCGCTTACGGGATCGTATAAAATTAGTAATAATTTGGAATGGTATGGAGAAGTAGCGTTTAGTGATGTAGATCAAAATCGGTTTTCTGCCCTAAATGATAAAGATAACACCGATCTTGCTTTTATAGGTGGTTTTAAAGTAAAAGAAATGGAAGTGGGCCCGGCACTTTTTGATGTTGAATATAAACATCGCCAAAGTGGATCCAATTTTGAGGCATTTGAACGAACACGAGAAATAGAATTTGACCGACGCTGGAATATTGTTGAGTCTGAAGTAAATGGAGAGAAACTCGATGAAATGAATATTTCTGCTGAGATATATGATAATACTGAAATCAGTATTGGAGCCGGTAGCTTATCTCTGCCTGGGCAGCAGAGCTGGAGGCAAGAGGCGGGCGTTACTTCAGAAGCGATTAAAGCCACCAATGTGCGATATCAGCAAGAATTTGCAAGAACTCGGCTCGATATAAATGGTAGATACGATGCGTGGCTCAAACAACAATCAAACATTACTACAAAGTTTACAAACCGGTTAGTTGGTATGATAAATTTTGAACAGGAAGATAAACGAAATCGAAGCCAAGCAGGCGCATTAGAAAACAATTCCTTTCGCTTTTTCGAAGTGGCACCTGGATTAATATATCGCCTAGATTCAGCAATACTTTCAGCCGGATTGGCCTACCGTGAGGAAGACATAGCCCAAAATGGTACATTTATTGATGAATACCATGCCATTGAACAGCAGTATGAATTGGAATTGGAACTGGGCGACATTTTTGCAACCCAAAATAAAGTGCGATTCAGAAATAAACGATACACAGAAGCTATCATTAAGCAAGGTGTTGGAAACCGCAATGCACTATTAATCAGCTCCGAAAATCAGCTCGAAACCGATCGTTTAAATATGCAATCGCGCTATTCAGTAAGTACACAGCGGCAGTCGTTGGTGCAGGAATCATATTTTGAAGTAGGTTCAGAATTAGGCCAATACGTATGGATTGATGCAAATAAAAATGGAGTGGAGGAGATTGATGAGTTTTTTCCGGAATTATCGCCTAATGAAGGCACGTATATTCTACAATATTTACCCTCAGATGATTTGGTGCCTGCTACCGAGTTGCGTTTCATAAATGGGGTGGAATGGATGCCCTTTCACTCGAATCAATCTCGTTCAAGTAAACACAACGTATTACAAACGCTACAGCTAGAAAGTCGCTTTGATGTGATCGAGAATACAACTAACCCAAATGAACGAGAAGTGTATTTGATGAGATTTGACACCTTCCGAAATGATAGTTTAACCATTCAAGGGCGTTTAAATTGGACGCAGAGGGTACAAATTAATCCGGCAAAACGATGGCAAAGTTCTGTGTTTGTGAGTAATTCAAGATCGTTAAACCGCAGATCCTTAGAAGTTGTGAGAAGCAATGATAGAAACTTGATTTTTGAGAATGATTTTGCGCTGAAAAACAATCAAGCTGTAATTGTTTCACTCTCAAATTCAACAAAACAAAATGAAAGTGACGCCCTGAACCAACGTACGTTTAATATCAAAACGTGGGAAATTGAACCTGCCTACCGATATCGCTATTCCAGATCGTTACAATTGGGATTAAGACTTGGCTATTCGTCGAAAGTAAATAAGAATATATCGGGTACAAGCACCCGAGCCACCCTGTATCGAACTGTGGTCACCTCTAGAGCTTACTTATTTGATAAAATACAATTTGGAAGCAATGTTGAATTCAGGAATACATCGGTGATGGGCCAAACCAATACATTTACAAATTTTGAGTTAACCGAAGGCACAGGGGCTGGGAAGCATTTCATTTGGAGCATGAATGCGAGTTACCGGGTAAGTAATTTGGTGCGTATTACATTTAATTACGATGGCCGTACTGTAGCCCGGCGTCCTAACATTCATACCTTAAAGCTGGTTGTAAGCGCTATTTTCTAGGTATTTACTTTCTGCAAAAAATGCAATGTGAAAAAAGGATGAAAAAACGGCTAATTATTGTCTAAATGTTCATTTTTATGCGTTTTCGCGTTTTGACATTTATTTCAAAATGGCATATCCTTTCGCTTCACTAATCTTAGATACTAACATTTAAAATATTCGGAGTGAACATGACATCGTCGATTGCTCTCTTTCTATTACAAGCCCCAGCTAACGAAGGCTTTTTTAATCTAATTGTTGAGAAGTTTAATGAAGGTAATGATGGTGGCTGGATGTGGCCCGTACTTATTACTTTGATTTTGGGTCTTGCTATTTTTCTTGAAAGAATTATTACTCTTAACCTTGCCGACATCAATACACGTAAGTTTATTGTAAATGTTCAGGAAGCTCTTCAGGAAGGTGGTGTTGAAGCCGCAGAACAACTTTGTGCACAAACTCGTGGACCAGTTGCCTCTGTTTTTCAAGCTGGTTTAATGCGTTCACATGAAGGAATCGATGCTGCTGAAAAAGCCATTGCTGCATACGGTTCTATCGAAATGAGTTTTCTTGAAAGAGGGCTTATTTGGTTATCACTCTTTATTGCTATTGCTCCACTCTTTGGATTCCTTGGAACGGTAGTTGGTATGATCGAGGCTTTCGATGACATCCAAGCAGCTTCTGACATTTCTCCATCTATTGTAGCAGGTGGTATTAAAACTGCACTTTTAACTACTGCTGGTGGTCTAATTGCAGGTATTATTCTTCAAATCGGTTACAACTACTGTGTTTCTAAAATCGATCGCTTGATCGCTGAGATGGAAGAAAGCTCTATAACTCTTATCGATTCTATTATTTTACTACAAGAAGGTAAGCCCCTTGTTCCTGCAGTAGAAGCTGCAACCGACTCAGAAACTGAATAATTAACCCCAAAACGGAGAAGCTTTATGGAAAGCAGTGTAATTGTACAAATAGCCGTTATTGGAGCCATGGGTTTAATTGGGCTAGGCGTTGTCTCGATGATTGTATCGGGAATTAAAAGTCTTGCACAAGGAAAACAGGATGTAAAACGTATTGTTATTATGGCGGTACCATTCATCATTTTTGGAGTAGCTTACGGTGTGCTAGGTGATATACCTAAAGCCGGTGTACTTACAACAATGACGATGATGGGTATCATGGTTGTTTCTGTGGTATTCACAGGTTTACGCGGTACTTTTAAATTTTAAAACCGGAGCATACCAATGCTATTAAAAAAGAAAAAAAGAGAAGGAGCGGAAATTAATGGTTCGTCGATGGCTGATATCGCCTTCCTGCTGCTCATTTTCTTCCTGGTTACCACCACTATTAATGTGGATACCGGGATCGGGATGGTGTTGCCTCCGCCTCTAGATGAGGAAGTGGATCCACCACCTATTCGAGAACGAAATCAGATGAACATTCTCGTGAATGCTCAGGGTTTAATCCTTATGGATGAGCAACCCACTTCAATCACAGAAGTTCGTGAAAAGCTGAAAGAATTCATCGACAATCCTAATAACCTTGAAACTCTTGCTGTTTCACCTGAAGCCGCAATTGTATCGCTAAAAACTCAAAAAGAAACACCTTACGGTATCTACATTGATATGCTGGATGAAGTAATGGGTGCGTACAAAGAGTTACGTGATGCAGCTTCTCGAGCAAATTATGGTGTCGAATTCGACCGACTTCAGCCGGAATCACCTCAACGAGAGCAAATTCAGGATATGTATCCTAAGAAAATTTCAATTGCAGCGGAGGAAGGATAATGGCAGGTCATTTTAAAAAGAAACAAGCTGGAACCAAGCAGGAAATTCCTACATCAGCCATGCCTGATGTAGTATTCATGCTTCTGTTCTTCTTCATGGTAACCACCGTACTTCGTGAGGTTACACTGAAAGTAAAGCTTGATCTCACTCAAGCAACACATATCGAGAAAATCGAAGAAAAACGATTAGTGTCATACATCTACATGGGGCCTGAGCGTTTACCAGGTAATGAACTTGGCGAAGATAAAGTGCAAATCGACGATGCAATCGTAGATGATATCGGTGCAATCCGAAATCTTATGTACGATAAACTGTTAGAGGAGCCAAGATTAATCGTTTCGCTTCGTGTGGATCAGAATTCAAGATTCGAATTACTCTCTGATGTTCAAAAAGAACTTCAGCAGGCAGGTACTTTCCGAATCAATTATTCAACCAAACGCGAAGATTAACCTTTCTCGTTCAACATATTCAGGCATCTGCGTATTACGTGGATGCCTTTTTTAATTTATACCACTTATGAGTACCCACTTTACTCCTATTCAAAAAATCGGTCGCGAACAGTTACTAGAAAAGTTAAAAGCATATAAAGGCGCATCTGTTGAATCGGTTATTCGTGCAGCGGGCGATGATGCAGCCGTTATTAAAGCTACTTCAGAAAAGCTACAACTATTAAGTTCTGATACTTTCGTTGAAGGAGCAGATTTTGATCCAAGCTATATGCCTTTTACGCATTTTGGGTACAAAATGGTTAGTGCTGTAGTCTCTGATATTATCGCAATGAATGGAGAGCCAAAAGGATTACTTGTAAATTTGGCACTTCCTAACCGCATGTCGGTTGAGATGATTGAGCAATTATATGAGGGAATTGACAAAGCATGTAAGCAATTCGGGATTGCTGTTTTGGGAGGGGATTTAACGGGAAATCATCAGAATGCGGTGTTTTCTTTTACAGTATTTGGAGAAGTGAAAGAAGAAGAACTTGTTACACGTGCAAATGCCAAACAAGGTGATGCAATTTGTGTTACCGGAGATATTGGTGCTGCTGTAGCCGGATTAAGAATACTGATGAGAGAAAAGAAATTTTGGCAGGAACACGGCGATCAGCAGTCGCAACCCGATCTTGGTGATTATAAATTTGTAGTAGAACGGCAGTTATTGCCGATAGCACGCCTAGATGTAATTAAGACGCTACGTGCGCATAACATAAAACCTAGTGCCATGATCGATTTAAGCAAGGGCATTATCAAGGAAGTTACAAGCTTGTGTAAGCAATCAAACTTAGGTGCACACTTGTATCAGGCTGCTTTACCTGTGGCTGTTGAAACCCGGCAGGTTGCTGATGAGATGGAAGAAGATGTAGATAAATATGCACTCTTCGGTGGCGAAGATTATGAACTCATCTTCACATTACCGGAAAAGGATGTAGAGGAGTTCATTAAACATTTTAACGATTTTTCTGTAATCGGCCGAATGACACCCAAAGAAGATGGGTTAATATTACAGACGGCAGAAGGTGATCTAATTGGATTTGATGAATTGTCATAGCAAATTTGGTGGCACGTTTTTTGCCACTCATATGTTCCTCGAATCCTGCATAAATAAAAGTGGGATTGCCTATATTGGAAATAAAACTAAGAGATTATTTAATGGCTGAGAATAAGCCCAATAAAAAGAAAACAATTAAACCACCAACCGGTGGTAATAAACCCGGCAGCCCAAAGTTTCCAACCTGGGGATTTCTGGTCATCATTCTGTTTTTGATATTTGTTCAGTTTTTGTTTTTAAATCCTGAGCCTGGTAATGGCATCAAATACAGCGAATTTTTATCTGACGTCAAGAATGGCTACGTAGAGGAAATCATTATCAAAAATGGCGTTGATATTTTTGGTAAGTATAATGACAAAGCCATAAGCGATGGCATCATAACTCCGCCCGCAGAGTCGGATAATCCACTCAATATCCCTTCAGCATCAGGAGAAGAGTTCAGAGCTTTTGTAACTACTATGCTTCCGGGAGATGATATCCGCCCAATTTTAGATGAACACAATGTAGAATACGAAGTACGTATTGAGGAAGACTGGTTCAGTGGTGTATTCATGTGGTTAATTATGATTGCACTTGCCATCGGATTCTGGGTATTCATTTTCAGAAGAATGAACCCGGGGCAACAGGTACTAAATATTGGTAAGAACAAAGCTTCATTGTACGATCAGCAAACAGACACTAAAATAACATTTAAAGATGTCGCCGGTTTAGACGAAGCAAAAGAAGAAGTAAAAGAGATTGTCGAATTTTTAAAAAATCCAGGTAGATTCACCAAACTTGGTGGTAAAATTCCAAAAGGTGCGCTCTTGGTGGGATCACCCGGCACCGGTAAAACACTACTTGCAAAAGCTGTTGCCGGTGAGGCTGCTGTACCATTTTTCTCACTTTCCGGTTCGGATTTCGTGGAAATGTTTGTCGGGGTTGGGGCAGCTCGTGTACGTGATTTGTTTAAGCAAGCGAAAGAAAAAGCGCCTTGTATAATATTTATTGATGAGATCGATGCAATTGGGCGTTCTCGTGGCCGTGGACAAATGCCCGGGGCTAACGATGAACGCGAGAATACCTTAAACTCTCTCTTAGTAGAAATGGATGGATTTGCCACCGATTCGGGGGTTATCATTTTAGCAGCAACCAACCGCCCTGATGTATTAGATAATGCACTATTACGTCCGGGACGTTTTGATCGCCAAATTTCTATCGATAAACCGGATATCGTAGGCCGTAAAGCTATTTTCAAAGTTCATCTCGAGCCTCTTACACTTTCCAAAGAGGTAGATGTGAAAAAATTAGCTGCCGCCACTCCAGGTTTTGCCGGCGCAGAAATTGCTAACGTTTGTAACGAAGCAGCCTTGATTGCAGCACGAAGCGATAAAGAATCGGTAGATATGGATGATTTCCATGATGCGATTGATCGTGTGATTGGTGGCTTAGAGAAGAAAAACAAAATCATATCTCCAGAAGAAAAAGAGATTGTAGCCTATCACGAAGCCGGCCATGCGGTTGCAGGATGGTACCTAGAGCATGCTGATCCATTGGTTAAGGTTTCTATTGTACCTCGTGGAATTGCCGCCTTAGGTTATGCTCAATATTTGCCAAAAGAACAGTACTTACATCAAACCGATCAGCTGCTAGATGAAATGTGTATGGCATTAGGCGGGAGAGCTGCCGAGCAAATCATTTTCGGTAAAATTTCTACCGGCGCTTTAAGTGATCTTGAACGCATTACTAAAATGGCATACAGTATTGTTACCGTATATGGTATGAATGATCGGATTGGTAATATCTCGTTCTATGATTCAAAACAAAGTGAATACAATTTCAATAAACCATATTCTGAAGATACTGCAAAAATCATTGACGAAGAGGTAAAGAAAATCGTAGATAGTGCTTACCAACGAACCATCAAGCTGTTAACCGATAAAAAAGATCAACTTGAGATCTTAGCTAAAGAATTGCTTGATAAAGAGATTATTTTCCAGTCGGATCTTGAAAAATTGATTGGAAAACGTCCGTTTGATAAGCCAACAAATTACGAGGCTTATACCAATGGCGAAGAACCTAAAGATGATGAGGAATCTGAATCTGATGAGAATAAATCCGAAGAAAAAGAAGAGAATACCAAGTCTAAAATCGGAGATAACGTTAACACAGTAATTTCTGACGAGGACAACGATTCTGTTGAATCTGAAGAAAAGAATGTTTAAAGGCCGCTTCTTTGGGCACTTAACATTTAGGTAATTCAAGGATAACGTTGAGGTAACTATCCGATAACAGAAGGATAAACAGCCGGTAACAGTACGGAAAAGAGTGTGATGTAGTTTTGTGCACGATCGAAACGTGAACATAAATTACATATCAGCACACACTCGTGAATAAAATAACAATCACTACCGTACTGATCTTTGCCTTACTAATCACATCAAATCTTCTAGCGCAAAGCTCAGCCAAAATCACCGGTACTGTAGTAGACAGTGAAACCGGTGAAACCTTGATCGGTGTAAACGTTGTAATTGACGGTACTATTAAAGGTACAGCCACCGATATTGATGGCAGATACACCATCAGAAATGTAGAACCCGGAACTTACACTCTTGTTGTAAGTTACCTGTCTTTTTCAACGCAACGCATCACTGGCGTGGTTGTAGAAAAGGGAGCTACCGTAGTGTTAGACGTAGCGCTCCAAGCCGAATCTGAATTACTCGAAGAAATTATAGTAACTGCAGATGTAGTACAAAGTAACGAAGCAGGGTTATTATCTATTCAGAGAAAATCAATTCCTGTTCAGGACGGTATTTCTTTCGAAGAAATCTCGAAAGGTTCTGATGGTAATGTTGGTTCGGCAATGAAAAAAGTGGCCGGAGTTTCGGTGGTTGGCGGTAAAGATATTTATGTGCGTGGGCTTGGCAATCGCTACAGTAATGTACAGTTAAATGGGGCTGCTATTCCTTCTACTAATCCGAATAAAAAAGAAGCCCCGGTAGATATCTTATCAAGTGGTATTGTCGAGAATATCATTGTTCAAAAAACCTTTACTCCCGATCAATCTGGTGAATTTTCTGGTGGATCGGTTCAGATTGTAACCAAAGAATTTCCAAACGATAGAAATCTTGGAATATCGTACAGTACCGAGATAAATACCCATTACTCTTTGCAGAACTACTTAGGCTACAATGGCGGTGAAACTGATTTTCTTGGGTATGATGACGGTTTTAGAAGCCTGCCTTCCGACATAAGTGATAGCGAAGTAGGGGGTACACAAGAGCAAGTGCGTATTGCAAACGCATTAAACGATTCATGGTCATCGAAACCAATAAACTCACTGCCAAGTCAGAAGTTAAGTATTAGCTACGCAGATGTGTTGAACCAAGAAAAAATGCCTATTGGTGTGGTTTCAAATTTCTCCTATAAATACGAAACCACTGCTCGATTTGATGAAAACCTTCGGTACATCAACAACTTTAATGAAACAACAAATTCGGTTTTCCTCGGCTCTGAATACACCCGAAATACAGGTACAGAAGTATCAAATGTAAGTGCAATGCTAAATGTTTTTGTAAAGCCATCTGGTAAAATAAAATTAGGTATAAAAAACCTGTATTCGAATTCGTTAAACAATTCATTCTCTGAGATAGTAGGCACATACTACAACTTTGATGGTGTAAATCGACAGACGGTGGCTGAATTTGATCGGCGAGCGGTTTATTCAAGTACCTTAAATGGAGAGACATTTTTTGAGGATTTCTTTTCATCAAAACTCGAAGTAGCCTTTACTTATGCGAAAGCGGTTCGAGATCTCCCAGATCGTAGAACTACCCAATATGGAGAAAATGCTGATGGTAATTATGAAATTATATTTCCATTCAGAGGAAATACGCACTTCTTTTCATTTCAAGACGACAATAATTACACAGCTAAATTAGATTATACCCTAGATCCTTTCGAAAATATCACGGTTAAAACGGGTGGGATTGGACTCCTTAAAGAACGTTCTTTTAGTTCCTACAAACTGGTGTATCAGGATTTGAACAATAAATTCCCACAAGAAGAAAAAACAGCAACACCAGAGGAGATTTTTACAGCCGATAATCTTAACTCCGGTAAACTTGATTTAATCGAAACGTCAAGTTCTAGAGATTCTTACGATGGATATCAGGAATTATTTGGCGGGTACGCATCTGTTAATTGGAGCCCGAACAACAATTGGAATATTGAAGGTGGTGTACGCGCTGAGTATTCGGCACAATTTATAGATAATGAATCACTTATAGCAGAGTTGGATTACTTACCTGCGCTAAATGCTACCTACCGTCCAACTGTGAATGTAAACCTGCGTGGTGCATTTTCTATCACTCTTGCGCGGCCCGAATTCAGGGAATTATCCAATTTCAATTTTCAGGATTTTGTTGGCGGCAGAACAGTTTATGGTAATCCTGATTTAGAGCGTACCAGAATCTATAATTATGATTTTCGATTCGAGGTGTTCCCAAATCCGAGTGAATTACTTGCTATAAGTGCTTTTTATAAAAAGTTCGAAAATCCGATCGAAATCTTTTATCGCATAACACAAAACAATGAAGTGCGATACGACAATGTTGCCACTGCCGATCTGTACGGAATTGAACTCGAAGGAAGAAAAGATTTAAGCTCGAATTTACGTGTGAATACAAATTTCTCCTACATCTTGTCTCAGGTTAATTACAACAACAGCCAAGCAGTAGGGCGGTTAGCAAATACCGAACGTTCGATGTATGGGCAATCTCCCTACACATTAAATGTGAATGCATTTTATGCAATACCCAATATAGATACCGACTTAACAGTATCCTTCAACACCTTTGGGAAAAGAATATCAGCAGTAGGAAATAACGAACAGCCCGACGACGAATACGAACAACCGTTGAACAAGCTAGATTTATCGTTAACAAAAAAGATCAGAAACACCTCAGTTAATGTGAGTATCGAAAACTTGCTGGGCGACGACATTGTCTACAAACAAGGTGATGTCATCACTAACAGATTCGAAATTGGAACATCGTTTTCTGTTGGTATCAGCCTCAATTTCAACTAACAATAACTACATCACAAAATGAAAAAAATCACCAATACTCTCTCATTACTAGTTCTAAGCGTTCTGTTTTTAACTTCAGCTTGTAAAGAAACATCTACCGGAAATGGAGATGTGGACGATCTGCCACAAATCTATAGTTCTTTACCCGGTACCTTAATTACCGAGGATACAATTTGGGATACAGACCAAACACTTACCGGGCAATATTACGTTTTACCGGGGGTAACATTAACCATAGAGGCAGGCGTAACTGTTAGTTTCGAATATCATAATAACGATATTGATAAAGTTGGGGCACTGATTACTTTGCCGGCTGATGATACTAATTTTGATTCGCCTAGAAGCAGTGGACGATTGGTTGCTGAAGGAAGTGCAAATAATCCTATTGTATTTACTTCTGCACGGGCAGATAAACAACCCGGAGATTGGGGTGGTATTGTACTAGCAGGCGAAGGGGTAAATAACATTGAAGGTGGGAAAGGTGAAGTAGAAGGTTTGCCCGATGCCATTCAATACGGTGGAAATAACAATGCCGATGATAGTGGCATTTTAAGGTATGTGCGCATCGAATATGTTGGGTTTTCTTTTGTCGAAGGGTCTGAGCTAAATGGATTAAGTATGTATTCTGTCGGCTCAGGAACTACACTGGAATACATTCAGGTGTATAAATGTACCGATGACGGCTTTGAATGGTTTGGTGGATCGGTAAATGCTAAATATTTGGTATCAGCATTTAATGATGATGATTCTTTCGATATGGACGAAGGCTGGAATGGGAAAGGACAGTACTGGTTAGCGGTTCAAACAGCCGGTGCCGATAATGGATTTGAATCTGATGGTAGAAAAACACTTGGTAGCGGAGCTGCAACCTCACCAACCCTATATAACGTTACTTTAGTTGGGTTAAGGCAAGATGGATCAACAAAAGACGCTGAAGACAAAAACTACGGAATGCGTTTACGTGAAGAGTTTGAGGGTACGCTTGAAAACTTTGTGATTACCGATTTTGATGGATTAGCTTTTAAGATCGAAGAAGATACCAGATCAAATTTCCCATCCTCGCTTTCTATTAACAACACCTTACTTTTTAACAACGATGGATTTGCTTCTGCTGCAGATTCTACCGATTTCAGTGTTGTAACTACCATTGTTGATCCAGGCTTTAATAATGCCGCTTCATTTGATTTTTCAGTTTCACAACCTACAGTTGGTGCAACACCTCCTTCGGATGGTTTCTTTAACACCAGTGCCACACATATTGGTGCATTTGGTACAACAAACTGGGCAACGGGTACGTGGGTGCGATGGACCGATAATTAATTGTAACATAGTGCAAAGTAGACATTAAGATGACCACTTAATCACTAATCTACTCCAAGAAACGTCTCACATCACTGTGAGGTGTGCTGATCACAAGGGGAGTTTCAGGGAACTGAGGCTCCTCTTTTTTTATGCCATAAAATATAAATAGTGATTCTACATTACTTGATTAAACAGGAACCCTAGAAAAATTATAAAGGTAGTTACCAGCCCAAAAAAGATGGTAATCAACTTCCACGACATTACTTTTTTGAGAAGTGCACCTTCGGGTAACGATAAACCAACGGTTGCCATCATAAATGCAATTGCTGTACCAAGAGGGATTCCCTTTACAACAAATACTTCGATTACAGGCACAATCGTAGCAGCATTGGCATACATTGGAACAGCAAGTAACACAGCAATCGGAACCGACCACCATTTCTCTTTGCCTAGATATTCTGTAAAGAAATCTTCCGGCACATAACCATGCATTACTGCGCCAATACCGATACCAATTACTACATAAAGCAGTACGCTTTTTACAATATTCTTAGCCTCTGTAGTAATTGCAGGTAATTTTTCAATAAAAGAATGTTTTTCGTTTATATCTTCAGATTTCTGACGTTCTCGTTCATCGATAATATTCTGAACCCAATCAGAAAGCAATGGAAAGAGGTTAAATTTCCCAAGTAGCCATCCACCAATGGTGCCAAGTAGGATGCCTGATCCTGCATAAATCAACGTTATTTTAACCCCAAATATCCCGAGAAACATTGCAATAGCAACTTCATTAACTAATGGTGAAGTAATAAGAAAGGCAAATGTAACGCCGAGTGGTATACCGCCTTGAACAAATCCTATAAATAAAGGAACCGAAGAACAGGAGCAAAACGGAGTTAATGCACCAAAAACTGACGCTAGGATATACTCCAATCCATATAATTTATTCTTTTGTAAGATTGAACGTAATCTTTCAGTGGGGAAATACGAATTAACAGTACCCATCAAAAAAACGATCAAAAAAAGTAGAATCAAAACTTTTAGACTATCGTAAATAAAGAAGTTTAGTGATTCACCGAAATGACTTTTAGCAGCAAAACCGAATGCTTGATATACAAGCCAATCTGCAAGATGTTGGATCCATTCAAACATAAGGGGTAGGCATTAAATAAATCGAATCAACAGCATGAGCCGCTACTACAACAATCACTGTTTTGCGGAGAGTGTAAGCTGAACTCTGTCTAAGTAACCAAAAATAGAGTTAACTTAGACCGTCATGACACAGGAAGAATTAGACCAATTACAAAAAAAAGCGCTGGAGCAATTTAAATCCGGTAAACCTTTGCTTGGCAAAGACGGGGCGTTTGCACCGATGCTCAAGCAGTTTTTAGAAGCCGCTTTGCAGGCGGAGATGGACGCTCATCTGAGTGAGGAGGAGCGTCAGACAGGAAATAAACGAAATGGCAAGGGGACCAAGACGATCAAAAGCGCCGAAGGAACTTTCCAGATCGACACGCCCCAGGATCGGCAAAGCTCATTTTCCCCACAAATCATAAAAAAGCGGGAGACGATCCTGGCCGATAACCTTGCCGACAAAATTATTGGCTTGTATGGGCTGGGAATGAGCCTTCGGGACATCAGTACCCACATCAAGGAGATGTACGACAGTGAGATCTCTCACACGGTGCTCTCGGAGATTACCGACCGAATCATCCCCCAGGTCAAAGCCTGGCAGGCTCGCCCACTTGAACCCGTCTACTGTATTGTGTGGCTGGATGCCATGCACTACAAAGTGCGCGATGAAGGGCGGGTGCAGCATAAAGCGCTTTACAATATCCTGGGCATCAATCCAGAAGGTCGTAAAGAGGTGTTGGGCACCTATATCTCGGAGAGTGAAGGAGCCAACTTTTGGTTATCGGTGCTCACTGATCTGCACAACCGGGGGCTGGAAGATATCCTGATTGCCTGTACGGATAACCTGAGAGGCTTTACCGAAGCCATTGGGAGTGTCTACCCGAAAGCCGAAGTTCAAAGCTGTATTGTCCATCAGATCCGCAACTCCTGCAAGTATGTGGCCAGTAAGGATCAGAAGGAGTTCATGCGGGATCTCAAGCAAGTATACCGAGCCGAGACCAAAGATATGGCCGAGATGGAGCTGGAAAACTTGGCTGGCAAGTGGGAGGCAAAATATCCTATTGTTATAGCCTCTTGGCAGAATAACTGGGAAAAGCTAACCACTTATTTCCAGTATACGGCTCCAATCCGAAAGCTGATTTATACCACAAATGCTGTGGAAGGCTATCACCGCCAGATTCGAAAAGTAACCAAGACTAAGGGCGCTTTCACCAGTGATATGGCGTTGTTAAAACTGGTGTACCTGGCGACTAAAAACATTGAGAAAAAATGGACCTCGCCTCTGCAAAACTGGAGCTTGACTGTACAGCAGCTGGCAATTAGATTTGGTGAGCGCTTGCCATTGGATATAAATCGACATCCCAAACCCGAATAAATAATCAGACAGAGTTTAAATTACACTCCCGTTTTGCGTTTTTCCAGTTTCTAATTCTCCGTTCGTACCAAATCCCTTCTGTATCCAATGAGCCAATCCATGCTTCATGTTTACAACCCTCTTATTATTATAGCCTGCATTAAGAAGGTAATTGGTTGCTCTCAGGCTTCGATCACCGGTTCTGCAAACCATTACAATCGAAGTATTTTTTGGGATTTCTCTAAATCGGTTTTCAAATTCTGACAAAGGGATGTTCAGCAAGTTATCCACTTTAAAAGCTACTTCTTCCACTTCATTCTTTTCACGAACGTCAACAAACAAGGCTCCTTGTTGAATCCATTTTCGGGTGGTAGTTGGGCAAATTTCAATTATTTCCGCAATCATAATAAGTCACTTAAAAATGTTTTGATTTCTTTGACCTGGGCAATTCTACCTTTCACTTTTGTGTTTTCATTAATAATTAAGACAGGAGTAGTTAGCACATTATATTTCATCATCTCCTGAATATCTTCGATTTTTTCGACCTCAGCTTCTATTCCCAACTCATTGAGCGATGTAATCACATTGTTATAAGTTGTTTTACATTTTGGACAGCCTGGCCCGAGTACTTTTATTTTCATAGTAATGTCACTTTAGATTTAATTCATCGCAATTTTACGATGGGAATATGAAAAATAGATGAACTCATACCTGTGAGGCAATTGGAAGAGAATAAACTTTGAGGGTGTGATAAATAAAAGTACACGAGGTCGAACGAAGTAGGACTTCAAAAGATTTATTAATTGCGAAATCATTAGATTTCCCGGTCTAACTCGTTGGGCTGTAATTCACTAAGTATTAATATTTTGGTATTTGTAACACGACAAGCACACTTTAATGCAGCTCATAGGCTGCATAACCCCGACAAAAGCGACGAATGGAATGCATCCACATTTGGAAAATGCAACTATCCTAATTGGCATGGCCACAATTATGTGATAAAGGTGACGGTTGCTGGTCTTCCGGATCCTGAAACTGGCTATGTGATCGATTTAGGAAAGCTAAAGCAAATCATGAAAGATCAAATTTTGGATCCCTGTGATCATCGTAACCTAAATATTGACGTTCCTTTTTTGAAAGGAATCATCCCAACTTCAGAAAATTTGGTAATAGCTTTCTACAATCAATTGAAACAACAGGTGGAAGCTGTTGCCTCAGAAGGGAGTGTGCTTTACTCGGTAGAATTATTCGAAACCGAACGAAACATAGCCGAATATTGTCCTTTCAGGCAGATTGATATTAAATAACCGACTATCTCAAGAGCTATGATTTCAAACCAAGTGCGTAGATTTTACGATCCTACATTTACTATTACCCCAGAGTACAAAGAGTCATTACCGGATTTACAAAATGGTCCGGCTTCGTTAATTGAAGGCGCCAATGTTCCAATTCAACAGGTTGGGATTTCTAACTTTCGTTTACCGCTAAGATTTAAAACCAGAGATGGTAAACCCATCACGCTAGAAACCTCTGTGGATGGCTATGTAAGTTTGGATGCCGGCAAAAAGGGTATCAACATGAGCCGAATCATGCGCACCTTCTATAAATTCAAGGATGAAGTGTTTTCTTTGGATATGCTGGAAAGAGTTCTCCAAGCCTACAAAGAAGATCTTGAATCACAGGAGTCTTTTCTAAGATTATCATTTTCGTACCCTATGATTATGGAAAGCCTTCGTTCGGACATGGAAGGATATCAGTACTACGAAGTTTCCTTTGAGGGACATTTAGACAACTACGATCGTTATCACAAACACATGCACTTGAAGTTTGTTTATAGTAGCGCTTGCCCGTGTTCGTATGAATTAGCCGAACATGCACGTGAAACTCGCGAAGTAGCAGCCATTCCACATAGCCAGCGCAGTGAAGCTGAAGTTACCGTTGCTTTACGTGATGAATTTTTTGTAGAAGATTTGGTTCAGGTTTGTCGTGAAGCGCTCAAAACTGAAACTCAAGTGATGGTTAAGCGCGAGGATGAGCAGGCATTTGCAGAGCTCAATGGCGCGTATCAAAAATTTGTTGAAGATGCCGCCCGATTGCTTTACGAAGAGCTGGATAGTTACAACAGTATCAGGGATTTTGTAGTTCGATGCGCGCATTTAGAAAGCCTGCACAGCCACGATGCTGTTAGCCGAATTTGCAAAGGTGTACCCAACGGATTGAGATAAACGAGAGAGTAACTCAATCTAAGATTAGTGAATAAAGAAGGCTGAGTGAAAACTCAGCCTTTTTCGTTTAGGAGTGTTTAGCAAAAATCCATAAGTGTCATTCCTGCGCAGGCAGGAATCTGAGGCTATTAATACTTGACGTGCTTTAATATAGCTTTAGAATCCCACCTTCGTGGGAATGACGTTGATTAGAATCCATCAGCCGTGCACTTGCCCGACAGATGGAGGGGTTAATTTGCTGTTCTATTATTTCGGGGTAGTCAAATTGATAGTAGCTCTACCTATTCGCTTTATCGTCATTCCTGCACAGCAAGCATACCGAAGTTATAACGCAGGTTTGGCAGGAATCTGAGGTTATGAAAAGCTGATATGCTTAAATATGGCTGTAGATTCCCACCTTCGTGGGAATGACAGTTGGTTAGCATTCATCAGTTGCGCTTTTGCTTGCCAAATGTCGTGTTACCAATTAAACTGCGAAATACGAGCTGTAAACCTTGTGGTATCACCTTCGTTTACAAAAGCAATTCTCCAATTCGGTTCTTCTTGTATCACTCGCATTTGTTCCTTTTCGCCATCTCTTGAATACTCGAAAGTGAAGGTTTTATCTCCAATGAGCACATTTTCTAGTTTAGCTTCTTCCCAAGAACTTGGCATTTGTGGTTTCAAATAAATTGTTTGTTCCGAGGCCATCGGCTGCACTCCAAAAAATTGCGAAACAATAGGAACGGCATAGCTGTAAATATTCCAGGCTTGGGTCATCATACCGTAATCCGGAGATACTTCATACATACTACCGGGTAGAGCATAGCTGAATGTACGCGTGATGCGTTGTAAATAATTCAACGCCTGATCGGGGCGACCATAATTGTTTTCTGCAACCACTTGAACACCGGTTGGTAAAGTCATTACTGCACCCGTGTATGAAAATATTTCGCTTCCTTTAAACGACCCATCGTCAGAACCGGCCGATTCATCCCGATCGATACCGGTAACAAACATCCCAAATGGATTTACAAAATTCTTGGCGGTTTCTAAAGCAATTAGCGCTTTTTCAGGATCGGCAATTCCAACTTCCATAGGGGTATTTACTACCCAATTATGGTGAACTACAAAAGGTCGTTCATCATCCGAAGGATTGTCTAGTATGGCCTGTCGCGTTGCTTTTAGTTCTTCTACGGCCCAAGGTTTATTTAGCGTATCAGCCCGAATAATCGCATCATCAATTAAGTGTAGTGCTTGTTCATCCGTACCGATAAAATCGGCATAGCTTCCGAATTCCTCCGACCAAAACTCTTCATTAATTCGCTTCGCCAATTCGGTTGCTTTATTGCGGTACGCTGCTGCTAGTTCAGTTTTACCTAATTCCTCAGCCATAAAGGCGGCATCCATAAAAGCTTTTTGAGTGTAGGATGCTACATCAATCATTTCGCTGCTTAATCCATGTATTTCCATCATCCCATAGCCATCAGGGAAGAGATTATTGTTGTCATCATTTTCAGCGAGAAGCCATTCTAATCCGGCTTCAATCGTGGGGAAATAACGTTCCAGAAACTCCCGATCACCATTCCACCGATAGATCTGCCAAATCAAGGTGGCAAATTGTGGTGTTTCGTTAATATTTCCCGGATTAAATACCGCACCATTGGTACTCATTTCGTGGATAATCCGTCCATTGCCATTTACTGCATTCGAAACTGAATCTAACAATTCGATAGTATCATACACTGCTTTTGTTTGGCCAATCATCATATAACCTTGTAAGGCATATTCGCTATCTACGCCAAACCACCATGGATAATCAGGGATTCCTGCTCCGATGCCCGACCCAATTTCCGGTACCTTTCGCACCAACCAATCAGAATTATATTTTAGCCACTCGAAGGTTTCCTGAAGCTCTTTATCGGGTATGGTTAGTTTGGTTTGATTTTGTAGTTCGGCATATCGATCTCTTTTTTCCGTCAAAAATTGATGCGAATTCTCTTTCAGTTCATCGAGGGTACTTATTACCGATTCTCTACCTGTATAAGACCCTGCTATATAAAATTGCTGAGTGTTCGATGAGTTTGCCATTATTGTTAAGCTGTAGGTTTCAGAGCCGGCAATTCCTTTTCCCGGGTGAGTAGACTCATAACTTGCGGCGCTTGTTGCTGATTTATCGGAAGTAAAAGCTGCAAACCATGGGTTTTCGATATCTTTAAAAAATAAAATATCTCCACCAACCTCAGCACGGTCAAAAGCATCAATCATATTTGTTCTTTCACCCAACCAAGTAGGACGTAAATCAGAAAAAGCCGTGAATTCTACTTGAATGGTTCTATTCTCATCAGAGTTGTTTTTGAACACATACTCGATAATGATTCCCTCTACATCATCCGGTACATAATTCCATTGCTGCACTTCTAATTGCTGCTCAGGAAGTTGGAAATCAAGACGATTTGCGAAGGGATAATTTGTAAAAGCAACCGCATTATCAAGTGTAATTGGTTCTTCGTTATTTATCGTAATTGCAGTGCTAAAGCCATCCAACAATTTGATGGGGTGATTCCAAATTCCGCCCATTTCTCCATCAATATGCCAGCCAAGTGGTGGGAACGTTCCATTTTGATGCCCAACCATGTACACTCGATTTCCTGCGGTGACAAATGGAGAATCGAGAAATTCTGCCTTACCTGTAATATTAGGCGAATCTTTGGTGATCTCTTCAATTTCTGAAAGGGAGCTGTTGGTACAATTCGAAAGTAAAAGTGCGAAGGTAAGTAGCGGAACTAAGGGAGTTTTCATCAGTGCTTAAATTTATTCTTCAACAACAACTGCAAGTTTATCGCTGGCATTAGAAACTGCCAAACGAGTAATTCCTGTAAGTCCTAGCTCACTTAGATCAGCAAATTTTTTCCAACGGTTATCAGAAAAAATATAGAGTTCTGAACCTCTTCCCATAATGATCTCATCTGAAGCGGTTAACGCCATATCCGCTGATTCGGGCAATGTATTGGTGATAAAAGTTGATGTCTCATTATCAGGGAAATAAGCTCGAATTTCAGCCACTTCTTCTTTATTTACGATATGGGCGATGGCATTCTGAGTATTCATTTTGTGAAAAGATCTTCCAGGGTTTTCAGCCAATATTTTCTTCTCACCCGTTTTTGTATGGTGATATTGTAAGGTGGCGGGATGGGTTTCGGTAGCAAGTACAAAACTGAGATAACTTTCCGAATCGTACCAGGCGTAATAACCAACAATACGTTCTGTTTCTAAAATGGCAGGATCCGGGCTACCCGGTGTGATTTTCCAAAATTGTTGCGCGCCATCCTCTCTTAAAATGATGAAAGAGATGTATAATCCATCCGGAGTTTGAACCGGAGAGTATTCAGAAAAATCTTGCGTATGATTTAAGAAGTTGAGCTTTTCGTTTTCTATATCATATAACGCAATGTCGGTTTGGCCCTCGCGAGTTGCTGCCATCAGGATTCCCGAATCATCGAGCAAAAATGAGGGCTGATTATCGTAACCGGGATTGTTAGTTATGTTTTTGGGATTATCCACCGAATAACCGGCATCCGATTTAATCAAATCGAAGAGGTAAATTTCGGTTCCGCTTTGAGCAGCTACAGATGCAGAAGCCAAAAGAAATAGTAGGGTAAATAAGTAGCGCATAATTTGAATTGGTTAGGTGGATGAATCTAGTAAATCAGCGGTTAAAATCGAATAAACAATGGTTGCATACTGCATACCTCGTTTCGAAGGTCAATGGTTTTGAAATGTATGCCAAAGTGCAAACTTCTTACAATATCGTAACAATAGTCTCCTTATCTTTTCTGTCTATTCATTTTTTAAAAGGACATAAGGTAATTATGAAATCGATTCTGCGAAGCGCAGCGATCCTGTTTGCGATCACACTTTGTACAGCACCACTAAACGCACAATTATTTGAAGATTTTGAATCGGGAGGGAAAGGTTCTTATTCAAATGGGGCAGTTGATTTATCGACTGGAACTTGGATTTTAAATGACGCACTAACTGGTGATTTAACAAATGATCAAAAAAATGGATTAGTATCAGTAAGAATGCGTGATGAAGGATCTGTACTTGAAATGGCATTTGATAAAGAAAATGCTGGAGAAGTTAGCTTCCTTTTTGGTTCTTATCTCACTGATGGTAACAAAGGGAATCATAGCTCAATTCAATTGCAAAAGTCGACTGATGGCGGTAGTACTTGGACAGATCTTGGAGATCAAATAACATCAACAAATTCATTTGAATCTTTTACGATCGAAGTATTTGAACCAAATAGTGTAAGAATTAGATTTCTTAAAACAAGTGGAACTCGAACAGGATCTAGTAATCAATTCCGCGTAAACATCGATGATGTTTTAATCACCGATTACATCGAGCCAACCGAAGAGCCAAAAGTACTGGTAAGCGTAGAAAATATTGAGCTCGCTAACGAGGGAGATATCACCTTTGCAACTACTTTGGTTGGAACTGAGCGTGCTAAAACTATCACCATAAAAAACATAGGGAACCAAAAATTAGGTATCGACAGTGCGTATGTTTCAGGTTCTGTTTTCTCACTTACTGCCCCAACAGCCGATAGTTTATCGTTTAACGAATCGGTATCACTTACTTTAACTTATACACCGGATGCAGCCGGAGATGATGTTTCTCAGTTTACACTCTTATCCAATGCGGTAAATCAAGCTACGTTCACTGCAAACATAAGTGGAGATGCAATTGAGGACGGCGACGTCATATCTATTGCAGATGCTCGTCAATTACCCCTCGGAACAAGAGTTTCGGTTCAAGGTAGAGTTACTGTAGCCAACGAGTTTGAAGGTCCTGTGTACTTGCAGGATGGTACAGCCGGAATCGCTGTTTTCTGGCCAGACTTACATGAAGCTGTAGCTATTGGAGATTCTATTCAAGTAACAGGTCCTTTAAATGTATTTAAGCCCATTGCCGGACCTGATTCTGATTTTCTCCTTCAAATTTCCGCTACCGATAATGATAATAACATTCTGTTCGAAGTATTTGAAGTTGAAGCTGTAGAACCTGAGCCAACAATTATCGATATAACACAAATGAATTCCGGTGCTTTCGAATCGCAATTAGTTACAATTCCGAGTGTTTCGATAGAAGCAGAAGGCGTATTTCAGGCAAATACTAATTACACAATTACCGACGGTAGCGAACAGGCAGAACTACGAATCGATAATTCAACCAATTTAGTAGATGCAGAAGCACCAACCGAGGCTACCAATGTAACCGGCGTGATTGGGAAATTTGCCGGCATCTACCAACTTTTACCACGCTTTGTAGAAGATTTAGACATCGAAGCGGTTGTAACGCCCGGCGAAGATACACCACTTGATGTAACTTTTGATATAGTAACGTGGAACGTGGAATGGTTTGGGTTAGATGGCAGTGGTCCGGAGGATGAAACTCTACAGCTCGAGAATGTAAAAACACTCATAACCACTATGGATGCCGATGTGTATGCCTTGCAAGAAATATCGAGTTCCAGCTTGTTTAATACGTTGATTGCCGACTTATCAGAATATGATGGCATTTTAGCAAACTACAGCCAAACACAAAGAACCGCCTATTTATACAAAACGGCTACGGTTCAGCGCCGTGAATCTCGGTTAATTACCAACGGTATGAATCAATCTGATTGGGCCAATGGGCGTTTTCCGTTTTACTTCAAGTTTAATGCAACTATCAATGGCGAGGTTCGGGAAATCCACACCTTTAATATACATGCCAAAGCGTTTGGAGAGCAGTCTGATTATACTCAACGATTAAATGCTTCAAATCAATTAAAAGCATACATCGATGCAAATCACTCCGATGACAATGTGATATTTCTAGGCGATTTCAATGATGAAATTCTACAATCAACCGTGGGTAATAACGATTCTCCGTATGCTAATTTTGATCAGGATACCGAGTATACCATTGTAACACGATCGCTGGAAGAGCGAGGATTTACTTCTTTTTCCAGCTCCAGCATGATCGACCACATTGTCTTTTCATCAGAACTTGGCGACGAATACTTCGAGGGTACCGAGCAAGTAGAAAACCCAACTTATATTGGTAGTTACTTAAGCACTACCTCCGATCACTTTCCGGTTTGGGTTCGGTTCGAATGGGGCGAAGCAGTTTCAACCGAAGATTTTGCCGAATTTACACCCAATACGTATACACTTAATCAGAACTATCCAAATCCATTCAATCCCTCTACAACCATCAGCTATTCGCTGGATAAAGCAGGTACAGTTCAACTATCAGTATTTGATGTTACCGGACGAAGAGTAGCTGCGTTGGTTAATGAAACAAAAAACGCTGGCTCGTATTCTGTTCAGTTCAATGCAACAGCACTTTCGAGCGGTGTGTATTTTTATCGACTGGAAACTCCATCGGGAATCTTAACCAAAAAAATGCTCTTGGTTAAGTAAAAGCACGTATTCAGCCTCGATTTAGCGGTTCTTTTATACCTATCTTGTTTAGATGTCAGAAAAAGAATTACATATTCGTTTAGAGCAGTTGAACCCTACTATCGGTGATTTGGTAGGTAATCGTGATTTAATACTCGATTCTATCTGCAAAGCCGAGGAAGACGGGATTGATCTGTTGATCTTGCCAGAGTTGGCGTTATGTGGATATCCACCAATGGATTTAATCGAACGCGAGGTATTTCGCAATTTATGCTATAAAATGAATGCAGAAATTGTGGCAGCGTCCAAAACGTGTACCGTTATTTTTGGAAGCCTTACTCCAAACGAAAGTGGAATTGGGCGTAATTGTTTTAATACAGCAATTGTGGCAGCTGAAGGCAGCGTACAAGCTCAAGTTCATAAAGCTCTTTTACCTACTTATGATGTGTTCGATGATCTCCGATATTTCGAACCAGGCGACACTTTTGACCCGGTGATGATTAAAGGGGTGCCATTTGGTGTAACCGTTTGCGAAGATATTTGGTTTAACGATAACGAAATTCAGTACCACACTTATTCGGTGAATCCTGCCGCAGTTTTAGCTCGAAAAGGGGCACGGGCTATCATCAATATATCGGCATCGCCCTTTACCAAACGTAAACCGGTTTCTCGTGTAGGAATGTTGCAGAAACATGCACGAGAATTGAACCTTCCGCTTTTTTATGTGAATCAGGTTGGAGCAAACACCGAACTTATCTTTGATGGTGATTCGCTCGCCCTGGCGCCCGACGGCTACATTGTAACCCGCGATGAGCGATTCGTTTCAACATTTGTTGATGTGAACTACCAGCCCGATCAACAAAAACTGCAAGCCGGAAAGTACGCCGATTGCGAACGCAGTGCCCCAAATCCCATAGAAACGATGTATCAAGCCTTAGTATTGGGTGTGCGCGATTACTTGCGAAAGTCGAAATTGGGAGATAAAGTGATCTTGGGTTTAAGCGGAGGAATCGACTCGGCCTTAGTTGCTGCAATTGCTGCCGAAGCTGTGGGCAGGCAGAATGTTTTAGCAGTAACAATGCCTTCGCAATATTCCAGCACCGGAAGTGTTACCGACTCAGAAAAACTTGCTGAGAATCTCGGTATCAAATTGATAAATATTTCAATAGAACCTGTGTTTGATGCTTTTATTGATCAACTTTCGGATGCATTTGAAGGAACAGAGCCTAACGTGGCAGAAGAAAATCTTCAAAGTCGCTCTCGTGGAGATCTATTGATGGCGATTTCAAACAAATTTGGCCATATGCTATTAAATACTGGTAATAAATCCGAAACTGCTGTTGGCTATTGCACACTATATGGTGACATGGCAGGTGGATTGGGCGTAATCTCTGATTTGTATAAAACCGAAGTGTATGAAATGTGCCGTTGGTTAAACGATGAGCATTATCACAATGAAATGATTCCGAATTCCATTATCAACAAAGAACCAAGTGCTGAATTACGGCCCGATCAAAAAGATTCAGATTCTTTACCAGATTACGGAACCTTAGATTCCATTTTGCAATACTACCTCGAGGAACAGGCATCAAGAGAGGAGATTATAGCACATGGATTTGAGGAGCCTCTAGTCGATCGAGTACTCTCGCTGGTAGATCGTACCGAACACAAGAGATATCAAGCGGCTCCCGGACTTAAACTATCTGCTAAAGCTTTTGGCGTTGGGCGAAGATGGCCGATTGTACAGCAATGGACCGGCACCGAAAAGTATTTAACAAGAAATGAACGTGTGCAATCTGATTTAAATTAACATCAATGCGCATATTGTAATCCCACGATTGGTATTCTACCTTTTTTTAAACGATAATTATTACATTAGTCGAAATAATCTACAGTATTTATATGGTTAAGAAGTCTCTATTGGTAATTTTAGTATGCTCCTTTGGAATAGCGAGCATCGCCCAAGCACAAGATTCCACACAGGTTATCAAAAATGATATGCCTCAACGATTGTTGCCTTACAACAATCCAATGGAAAAGAACAACGGACTGGAAGAAAGCCCACTTCAACCGGCGCTTATTCAATTAGATAGTTTTCAAAAAGATGTAATGAGCCGGGTCTCTGATATCTACCGCATTCACATTTTGTCGTTAGAAGCGCAGGTTAATGATAATCCAATCATGGCGGAAGAGCATATTAACGACGCCATCCAAGCATCGCAGCAATTATTGGATGATTATCCTGAGATTAGAAACGACCGTAGATTTGCAGAACTCTCGAGAATTGTGGTAAGCGAGTATCGCAGTTTTTACGGAATCACTGAAAACGAAAATGAGCCGCAAGGTGAGATTTTTACCATTCAGCAGGATTTTTTAGACGATGAGATGACCATCACCGAGAATTTTGAGTTTCCGGTAGAAGCCACCATCCCTAAAACTGAGGTACCACTTTTTCAAAATTCGCAGGTAAACCGGCATTTAGTGTATTATACACTTCGCAGGCCGGAAGTAATGGAAACCTGGAGAGAGCGTGCCGAAGTATACAAGCCGATGATGGACAAAATTTTTGCTGAAGAAGGATTACCACCTGAATTGGTGTATTTGGCATACATAGAAAGTGGAATTAACCCAACCGCTCGTAGCTGGGCCTCAGCCGTTGGAATGTGGCAGTTTATAGCAGCAACCGGACGCGTGTACGGTTTGGAAGTAAATTGGTGGGTAGATGAGCGGCGTGATCCGGAGAAAGCCACACGTGCAGCCGCGCGCCATTTAAAAGATTTGTACAACATCTGGGGCGATTGGCACCTAGCTTTGGCTAATTACAACATCAGCCCCAGAGGCCTGAATCGAGCAATTCGGCGTGCAGGTGGGGTGAAAGATTACTGGGCAGCGTATCCATACTTGCCACGTGAAACGCGAGGTTATGTGCCCGGATTTATTGCTACCACGCTGATCAATATGTCGCCCGAGGAATTTGGATTCCAAAAGCGTTATGGCCAAGAGCCTTATGCCTACGATTTGGTAGAGGTTGATGGTTTAATGCCGCTTGATGCACTCGCTGCTGCAATAAATATCAGCACAGATGAACTAAAAAGGTTAAATCCTGAGCTGTTACGTTGGGCAACACCTCCGGGTAATAAATACAGTTTGAAAATTCCGGTAGGAACCAAAAATGAGTTTCTTGCAGCTTATGACGATATCCCCAAAGAATCGGCGAACCAAAGTATAACCATGCATACGGTTCGCAGTGGCGAATCGATAGGGTTAATTGCGCGTAAATATGGAACCACCGTAAGTGGAATTTTTGCAAGTAACGAAAATCTAAGCACTACCATCTATCCCGGGCAAATACTAGCAGTACCGCTGCCTGCGGGAAGCACTGCACAATTAAGTGCAAGCCGCCCATCGAACCAAAGAAATGGAGTTACAACTACCCGTGCCTCAAACCGAACAGTAAATGTTCCTGCAAACTCTACCAGCCTTACCTATAAAGTTAAAACAGGTGATACTATCGGGCATATTGCAGAATGGTATGATGTGCGGGCATGGCAGGTTCGCAGTTGGAATGGCATTGGTAATACCATTCGAGTTGGGCAAAATTTAAAAGTTTATGTGCCTAATAATCTTAAATCGCACTACGAAAATGTGAATACTCTATCGTTTAGAGAGAAACAGAATATCGAGAGTAAGCAAAAGAGAGGAGAAAATATCTTTGCTTCGGCCGGAACGTCTTCTTCATCCAATAATGGAGCAACGTATACAGTTCGAAGTAACGATACATTGAGCCAAATCGCAGAATCACATGGTGTTTCTATCTCTCAACTCAGAAGATTAAATAATCTTTCGGGATCCAGAATTTATGTAGGTCAGGTTTTAAAAATTAAATAGATATAAACAATGAGAAATTGGTCGGCCAGGTACAAAATTACCGGCATTTTACTTGTTATTGGTGCTTTTACAATTGCCTTTCAGCCGACGGATATCTATTTCCTGATCAAAAAGAACTTTACCATTTTTAGCGAAACATATGAGAATGTAGCCCTTGAGTATGTAGATCAAGTGGATCCCGAGGTACTGATGCGTAATGGTTTGGATGCGATGTTAGAGACCCTGGATCCTTACACGGTGTACTATAACGAATCTGAAAATGAGCAAGCCGAAATTCTCTCTCGTAGCAATTACGCAGGAATCGGAATTGAAGCCGGCTATCGCGACGGTCAAGTAGTAGTGGTAGCGCCAACCGAGGGCGGTCCGGCTGATAATATGGGTATTCGAGCAGGAGACGTTATTATTTCGATAGATGGAGTGATGACGGAAGGATTACAACCCGAAGAAGTTCAGAACTTAACCGTTGGCGAGATCGGCTCTACCGTTGTGTTAACCATCCAACGTTTTGGGTTAGACCAACCCCTAGAGTTTGAAATAGAGCGAAAAAGTATTGAAGTAAAAAACGTAACCTATGCCGATCGGATTGGAGTAAATAGTACCATTGGCTTTATTCGACTATCTCAGTTTGGGATGAACTCGGGCGATGAAATCCGGGATGAAATTATGGCACTAAATGCCGATGGCAACATGCAAGGCTTAGTGCTAGATTTGCGAGATAACCCCGGTGGTATCTTACAAGAAGCGGTAAAAATCATCGATAAATTTGTGGAACCGGGTATCACCGTGGTAGAAACTCGAGGCCGTATTGCCGAATACAACCAAAGCTACGAGACACAAGAACCTGTGTTATTCGATAAACCTGTCGTCATTTTGATGAATGGAGGTAGTGCAAGTGCAAGTGAAGTTGTTGCAGGCGCTCTTCAGGATTTAGACCGTGCAGTGATTCTTGGGGAACGAAGTTTTGGAAAGGGTTTGGTTCAAATTGTGAAACCCATGCCATATAATACCTCTCTTAAAATCACAATCTCGCGATATTATACACCAAGTGGGCGAAGTATTCAGTCGGTAGCGTATACGCACAAAGCCAGAAATGCATCCATTAGCAGAGAAGAAATCGCAAACCGAGTGTTTAAAACAAGAAATGGTCGACAAGTAAACGAAGGGCGTGGAATTGAGCCGGATATCGAAAAGGCAAGTGAAACAGCTGGTTTACTTGAAGTGGCTTTATACCAACAAGGAAGTATATTCGACTTTGCAACCCAATTCGAGAATGAGAACGAAACATTCGATGCCTCTGAGTTATCGGATGCGATTTACGAAGATTTTTTGAGGTTTCTGCAAATCAGCAACTTTAACATGAACTTAGAGGAGCAGTATTTGCTAGACGAATTACAGGCAAGTATAGGAGAAATTGAAGGTGCAGGATCACACATTGAGGGACTTCAAACTGCAATTGAAATAAAAAAACAACAGATGTTTGAAGAGCACGAAGCATTGATACGCGAAATTTTATTCTTGGAATTAGTATCGAGATATAATGGCCAAACCGAGCGCACCAAGGCTTCACTTCGATTCGACGAGCAGCTACAAGATGCATTAGTATTGATGTATGATACATCTGAAATGGAAGCCATTTTGAGTGGTAACAACTAATGTTACCCAAAGCAGATCTTCACATCCATACAACGTGCTCGGATGGCCGCTTACAGCCTCACGAAGCCGTTGAGGTGGCAAAAGAGCGTAATCTTCAAGCGCTGTCAATTACCGATCATGATACCATCGAAGGTTACCTGCGGGCGAAAGATCGAGCTGATGAGCTAGACATTGAATTAATCCCCGGCGTTGAAATAACCTCTTCTTTCGAAGGAAATGAGGCTCATATATTGGCCTATTGTTTCGATTTCGAATCGGAAGCATTTACACAGTTATTACTTCGGCAACGAGTAGGGCGCAGGGAACGAATAAAGGGCATACTTACAACCATTAACGGCCACGGTGTTGATATTGATTACGAAGAGGTTCGTGCCGAAGCAAATGGAGCAAATATTGGGCGACCACACGTAGCTCAATTGTTAATAAAGAAAGGGTATGTTCGAAATTACTTTGAAGCTTTTTCCAGGTATTTAAGTACCGAACAGCTCGGAGGTATTGATCACCAATATCCCAATTATCTTGAGGTGATCGAGGCAATAAAAAAAGCCGGTGGAGCAGCTATACTGGCTCATCCCGGTAAGTTATATAGTTCTGAGAATATCAAATCTTTTATTGAGGCGGGCATTGATGGGCTCGAATGTGTGCACCCAAGCCATAATTACGAGCTACAGAAAAAATATTCTGAAATTGTAGCTCAACACCATTTGCTGATGACCGGTGGGAGTGATTATCATGGAAGTGTGGATCGCGCCCATATTCATATTGGAACCGTTAGTATTGCGGCAAAATATGTAGATAAAATGAAACGTATGACAAATCAACGAAAACAAATTGTAGAAGCAAATTAACATGGCATACACACTGATAGAAGGAAAAACCAACCCTGAACAGGCAAAGGTTGGCATTGTAGTTTCGCGCTGGAATTCGAACATCACCGAACAGATGCTAGTAGGTGCATTAGATGCATTAACTGGTAATGGAATACGAGAAGAAGATATCATTGTAACTCGGTGCCCGGGATCTTTTGAAATTCCATTAGCCGTACAGTTTCTGCTCGAGAAAAAAGAAGTAGATGGTGTGATTGCATTAGGAGTGGTAATTCGTGGCGGAACCCCGCATTTTGAGTATGTTTGTGATGCAGTAACAAGAGGATGTACCGATCTTAATCTACGTTATCAAAAACCGGTAGCCTTTGGTGTACTTACTACCGATGATGTTAAACAAGCCTTAGATCGAGCCGGCAGTAAAGGCAATAAAGGGGGAGAAGCCGCTCTGGCTTTGCTCGAAATGATTGATTTGGGGCGTAAATTAGACTCCTGAGCCTTGTTTAAAGCTTGATTAAAGACGAGTAATACTCTAATTTTGAGGGCTTGAAATCAGTCATTAATCCACTCTCTTTGAAAGAGCTTACTCTTACAAAACAAGTTCAAACCAAAGACGACAAAGAAAAACAATCTTTGTTGGCTAATGCCGGTGAAATACCCGAGCATATAGCCATAATAATGGATGGTAATGGTCGCTGGGCTAAGAAAAAGGGCAGTATTCGCCTTCATGGGCATAAAGTTGGAGTAGATTCGGTACGTGATATTACCGAAGCTTGTGCACAACTTGGTGTAAAGTATTTAACGCTTTATGCTTTTTCTACCGAAAATTGGGGCAGGCCTACCGGAGAAGTACGAGGTTTGATGCGGCTTTTAGTATCATCGTTACGAAAAGAGGCTGATAAACTTCACGAAAATAATATACGGCTGGTTACCATCGGCCAAATGGATCGTTTTCCTGAAGATTGCCAGGACGAGCTTCAGGAAGCCATCGATCTTACCGCAGGAAATTCTCGGTTACAATTATGTTTAGCATTGAGTTATTCTGGGCGATGGGACATCACCGAAGCAGTAAAAAAAATTGCTCGGCACGTAAATGAAGGTCGACTTGATCCAGAGTTAATCAACGATCAAATGATTACCGATCATCTTTCTACAGCCAATGTGCCTGATCCGGATTTGATTATCAGAACGAGTGGAGAATATCGGATTAGTAATTTTTTACTTTGGCAACTGGCATACTCAGAATTATACATAACAGAGAGATACTGGCCGGATTTCAGGCGCGATCAGTTATATGAAGCAATTAAATCGTTTCAGAAAAGAGATCGTAGATTTGGGAAAATTAAAAATGGTGAAGACGAAAACGCCAATAACTCCCGTTTACAGAAAAATTAAACGAATCATCAATAGGCAAGCATTAGCGTGACAAACTTCACGAATCGAGTTTTACTTTTAGCAATCTTTACTTTAGCACTCGCAGGATACTCTCAACTCACCCTCGCACAGGATTTTGAAATTTCAGATCCAACGCAAACCTTCCCTCAGCAATACACCATATTAAGTGTTAGTGTAGAAGGTAACGAAGCCACTCGAACTCAGTTCATTATTAATGCCAGTTCTTTGAACGAGGGAACAACGATTACGCATCCCGGCGATGAAATCCCAAATGCCATAAAGCGTTTATACCGAGTTGGGCTATTTTCGGATGTAAAGGTTTTTATAACCGAACAAACGGCAACCGGTGTGCATTTATTAATTAGAGTTCAAGAACAGCCACGATTATTAGAATATAAAATAGAGGGTGTTAAACGATCGGAGCGAAGAGATTTAAAGGACGAAATTATATTAATTCCGGGTACAGCAATTACCGATGCAAACGTTGAGCAGTCGAAATCTACCATCCGTAGGTTTTTTAGAGAAAAAGGCTTTTGGTTTACGAAGGTTGATACTCGCGTAGATCCATCAGAAATTGAAAATCGGTCGATACTTGTTTTTGAAGTAGATAAAGGTGCTCGACTGGAAGTAAAAGATATCGTTTTTAATGGTGCTGATGCATTTTCGAACCGAACATTACTAAAAAATATCAAACCATTAAAAGAAGATGCCCCTTGGAAAATCTTTGGTAAGAAAGTGTACAAAGAGGAGGACTTTGAAGAAGGGCAGGAAAAATTGATGGCACTCTATCGCAAAAAGGGATATATCGATGCACGTATTGTTTCCGACTCTGTGTGGGTATTTGATTATGCCGATGGTGAAAAACAAGGGGTAAAGGTTCGATTAACTATTGAGGAAGGTCCGCAGTACAAAGTGCGAAATATCACCTTCGACGGTAATAGTGTATACACCGACGAACAGCTTACCAATGCACTTGGTTTTGAAGAAGGAGACGTGTTTAATGAGCAGAAATATGAAGAGAACGTTAATTTCAATAAAACCTCAACCGATTTAAATAGTTTATATCAAAACATTGGTTATCTCTTCTTCCAGGCATTTCCAACTCTAACTAAAGTTGGAGAAGATTCCTTAGACATTCATTTCGATCTGTATGAAGACGAAATTGCCACGATCCGAGAAGTATCTTTCTCGGGAAATACTCAAACTCACGATGATGTAGTTCGCCGAACTTTAAGAACAGTTCCCGGTAACACCTACAGTAGAGATGCCATCGTTCGATCTATTCGTGAATTAAGTACGCTAGGGTATTTCAATCCCGAAAATATTTCCCCCGATGTAATCCCTGATCAACAAGATAAAACTGTTGACGTTACT
Source organism: Balneolaceae bacterium (assembly GCA_965228545.1). Lineage (GTDB taxonomy): Bacteria > Bacteroidota > Rhodothermia > Balneolales > Balneolaceae > HXMU1420-13. The sequence continues at coordinate 1,577,101 of OZ245822.1, read as the reverse complement.
TTTGATTTAGATGAATCACAAAGCACCAGTAACTTCGAATTTTCGGGAGGTTATGGTGGTCGTTTTATAGGAGCTATTATTTCGGCCCGATTGAACTTCAACAACTTCTCGTTGAAACGTGCATTTGAAGGTGATTTCACCCCATTTCCATCTGGTGATGGACAAACGCTTTCGCTAGGAGTACAGGTAACAGGTACCGGATATCAAAGTTATAGTTTTGGCTTCGTTGAACCTTGGTTGAACGGTAAGCCAACTTCGCTAGGGGTGAACTTATCGTACAATCTTATCAATTACAGCACCACCAGTGAGCGAAATAAACTCTTCTCAGCAAGTGTAAGTCTTGGTAAACGGCTACGTTGGCCAGATGACTTTTTCTCTACCAGAACTGTATTAGGATATCAGCTTTATGATGTGCAAGGTACAGCATCCTTTTTAGCTGAAGGAACCTCAAGCATCATTTCAATACGTCAGGTATTGGAGCGTAACTCTTTGGATAACTTCATTTCGCCAAACTCCGGATCTAAGTTTACTTTGTCTGGCGAGCTTGCGCCACCAGTTCCAGGTTTTTCAGAATACTATAAGTTCAAATCAGAATTCCAGCATCACGTACCTGTTGCGGGTAAGCTTGTACTCACTAGTTTAGCTGATTATGGATATATCGGATATCTGACACAATCGAAAAGAACAAATTTTCAGCGATTCTTAGTTGGTGGAACCCAGCTACAACAACGCCAAAGTTTCTTATACGATAATATCGACCTTCGCGGTTATCCGGGGGGATTAAGCGAAAGTATTGCACCTATTGTTGATGGCGAAAAAATTGGGGGTAGATTATATTCTAAATACTCTCTTGAGTTAAGATATCCGGCAGTAACAACCGAGCAGTTACAACTTATACCTTATGTATTTATGGATGCGGGTAATTCGTACGAAGATTTTGCTAACTTCGATCCGTTTAACCTTAAGCGCTCGGTGGGTGTGGGTACACGTGTATTTTTGCCCGTACTTGGCTTGGTTGATTTAAGTTATGGCTACCGCCTAGACGGTGTACAAGGCGAGTCGGCTAACTCAACATTATTACCGGGTAAATGGGAATTCTTATTTAACATTGGGTCACCATTTTAATGAATAAATATTCGTTACATATTGGCTTTATTCTGTTTCTGATACTGTGCAGTACCCACGTGTTGGCTCAGAATCAGAAAATCGGATTTTTCGAGTCAGACTTTATTCTTTCAAACATTCCGGAATATTCTGGTATTGAACAGCGCTTACAATTGTTAAGTGATGCCTGGCAGCAAGAAATCGAAGAGATGGAAGCAGAGATAATGGCTCTTGAGGAAGATTACGCTGCTAAAGAAATTCTATATACCGATGACATCAGGGCCGAAAAAAAACGAGAAATAGAACAAAAGAAATCAGCAAGGGATGCGTTCTTGAATGAGAAATTTGGACCCGATGGAGACTACTTTCAAAGCCAGGATGAACTACTGGAACCAATTATGAGGCAAATTTTTACCGCAGTAAGCGAAGTGGCACGCAAACAGGGATTTGATTTTGTATTCGACCGATCGGGAGATATTTACATGGTATATGCCCGCAACGAATGGAATTTAAATGAGTCTATTCTCATCGAGCTTGGCATCGACATTGAATAAACACTTTACACGAACAAGCGGTATTTTATCGCGCAAAATAAGGCAAATGAAAAAACGGATACTATTACTAATCGCAATTGTAGCAACTTTTGGGGCAGTGCAAGCTCAAGTAAAGATTGCATACATGAATCCTAACGAGGTTCTGGTACAATTGGAAGAAGTGGCTGCCATCGATCAGCAAATACAGGCACTTATAGCACAGCGTGATGAGGAAATCATCGCCAAAGCAACACAATTACAACAAGCATTCACTGATTATGAATCTGAACGATTGGCACTAACTCCCGAGCAACAACAGGCTAAAGAGCAAGATTTGTTGCAACAAAATCAGGATTTAGAAACCGAACGAGATTCATATTTGAATGAAATCAGACAGCGAAGAGCTCAATTAATGCAGCCTATAATCGAGCGAATGGATGCCGCAATCCAAAAAATTGCAACAAGTATGGATATCGACTTGGTTTTAAATGAAGGGACTTCCTATGGAGATGCCATAGTGTTTTATGCGAATGCAGAACGTTTAAATATTACCAACCAAGTACTTGAAGAGCTTAAATAAGATTAAAAGAAACTACTTACCATTAATGAACACAATGAAAAATACAATCACATTATCGCTCGCTGCCATAGTAATGGTACTCGGGTTTGGAGTTACAAATACTACATTTGCACAAAGTACCGATGACGTAAAAATTGGTTATGTAAATCCACAAGCTATTTTAGCTAACATGCCGGAAATGAAAGCGGTTCAGCAACGCATTCAGAATTTTGCTTTGCGTAAGCAACAAGAGTTGGTGCAAAAAGAGCAAGCATTCCAAGCGGAAGTAACTACTTACCAACAAAAAATTGGAGTAATTTCAGCTGAAGCACAGGCACAGGAAGAAGAGCGTTTAGGCCAGTTGCAAGCAGAACTCGTTCAAGCACAGCAAACTGCTGAAACCGAGTTAGAACAAAAACGCCAGGAATTAGTTGGGCCACTTCTTGAGCAAATCGGGAATGCCATAAATGTAGTAGCTGAGCGGATGGAACTTACCTACGTGTTGAATACGACAACATCTACCGGTGATCTTGTAATTCTTTATGCGTCTGAAGATTATAGCGCTAAGTATAACATCACTGAAGCTGTGATGGAAGAACTGGGAATGTTCTAAGACACCTCTCAGTTGTGTAATAATTAAAACCCTGCTCGTGGAGTCAGGGTTTTTTTATTTCACATTTTTTCGCCGGTTTCGAATGTAATCTTCAAAAATATAGCCACCTAAATTATCAAGCGAGGCAAAATAGGCTTTTCCTTTGTTGGCTTCAGTCATCTCGCGTACAAAACTTTGCAGGTAAGGGTCGCTGGCTATCATAAACGTAGTAATAGTTATTTTATCTCTTCTACATTTAACAGCCTCGTCCAGTACTTTATTTACAATTTTACGATCTAAGCCAAAACTATTTTTGTATAGCTTTCCATTTTCAACCATGCAGGAAGGTTTTCCATCGGTGATCATAAAAATCTGTTTGTTCGAATATTTGCGCCGTTGCAGAATATGCCGGGCTACTTCGAGGCCTTGTTTAGTATTAGTGTGATAAGGCCCTACTTTCAAATAAGGGAGATCTTCCACAGAAATCTGCCACGCTTCGTTACCAAATGCTACTATGTCGAGCGAGTCTTTGGCATAGTTGTTCATAATTAGTTCAGAGAGCGCCATAGCTACTTTCTTAGCAGGTGTAATGCGATCTTCACCGTATAGAATCATCGAATGGCTTAAATCGATGAGAAGTACTGTTGCCACAGAGGTGTAGTGATCGGTTTCATAAACCTCAAGATCCTCTTCTTGCAGATTAAAATTATCAATGCTGGAATGATGGAGCATATTTAGCATTGTTTTTGCCGAATCAATTTGTCCAATATCGTCGTTCTTACTCCAACGTCGAGTTTCCGGTTGTCGCTCTAATCCGCGGCCTGTAAACGAAGTTTTATGATTACCGAATCCTCCTTTGCTTAAATTTTTGAATACCTCTTCCAGCGACTTCTTACGTAAACTGCGCTCAGTTTTTCGGGTGATTACAATTTCGTTGCCTTCGTTATTGTTTTCGATATATCCGCGTTCCATCATCTCTTCGATGAAATCACCCATCCCGTATTCATCATCAAACTGATCGGTAATACGATACTGCTTATCAAGCTCATTTAGCCACCTCAAGGCCTGGCTAACATCACCGCTTGCAATGGTGAGTAACTGTTGGAATAAATCCCAAAGCGTTTCGAACGGAGATTTTCCCTTGTTCGAGTGAAGGCGCTCATCCCATTCAAAGTATCTAAAATCCATGTAATTCCTTTTGTTTAAACAATTCAAAGATTACAAGAACAGTTCCTGAAAAGTAGAATTGTATCTATCTTTCATTATGAAAAAAAATGCAACGCAAAATCGTCTGGCATACGAAAAAAAGCTCTGGGCAGAAGGCTTTCAGCGCGTGATGGGGGTGGATGAAGTGGGCAGAGGATGCCTAGCCGGACCAGTGGTTGCTGCCGGTGTAATATTTCATCCCGATACGAATATTCCGGAAATACGAGACAGTAAGAAAATTCCAGAATACGAACGGATTGAATTGGTGAAACACATAAAAGAGAAGGCCATTTTTTGGACAATACAAGAAAGCCCGCCTTCAAGAATTGATGAGATAAATATTTTGTGGGCATCAATAGAAGCGATGCGTTTATGTGCTGAGGCCAGTAAGGCCGAACCCGATTATTTATTGGTGGATGGAAATCGTTATACCTCGTCTCTTATACCATACACTTGCGTGGTAAAAGGGGATGATAAAAGCATGAGCATAGGCGCGGCTTCCATTTTAGCTAAGGTGTATCGTGATGCGATTATGAAGGAGCTTCACAAAACATACCCCGAATTTGGGTGGAACAGTAACGTTGGTTATCCCACTTTGGCTCATAAAAAAGGGTTGATAAAATATGGTTTTACACCGCACCACCGGAAAAGCTTTAAACTGGGTACGCAAAAAGTGTATAAAACTCAGCGATAAATACTGAATTCGCGTTTGTGGAAATCCATATTAAGGATAATAGCAAGCATCAACGTATTAGTTAAAAAAGCAGACCCACCATAGCTGATAAAAGGAAGGGGGATTCCAATTACCGGAAGTAAGGCAGTGGCACTTCCTACATTGATGAAGAAGTGGATGAAATACACGGCTGTAACACTTACAGTAACAAGTTGGGCAAATGGATGTTTGTGAGTTCCTGCAATCCTGAGTAGCCGCAAAAATAATAGCATAAATAATAGTACAACTAATCCAGCGCCGATAAAGCCAAATTCTTCGCCGATTACACAAAACACGAAATCGGTCCATTGTTCGGGTAAAAAACGCAACTGAGTTTGAGTTCCTTCCAGAAACCCTTTTCCACTTAAGCCACCCGAACCAATGGCTGTTTTAGCTTGAATCACATTCCACCCTGCACCGGTTGGATCGAAAGAGGGATTGGTAAAGGCTGTAATGCGTGCAATCTGATGAGGTTGAAGTACTTCGGTTAGCGCAAGTCGTACCCCAAGAACGGTTAAAATTCCTGTTATAAATGATGTAATAGTAAGCCATTTTCTTCGCTGAATGAAGAACACGACACCCGTTAAAACGACAGCCGACAACAAACCCAGTTGCCAATTTAGTACAGTTAAGTATAGAATAATTGCTGGGGATACGATAAAAAGTGAAACACCATAGGGTAGCCCAGACCAAAAAAGCATTACCGGAATTAAGGCAATAAAAATGATGGCTGTTCCAAAATCATTTTGTGCGATTACTAACCCTGTTGGAATAATAATAATTAGTACAGAGGTTAACGCATAACGAATGTTTTCGACCGATATATTTCTACGGCTTGTTAGATAATTGGCTACCGCAAGTATGGTAGCAATTTTCATGAATTCACTGCTTTGGAATCCAAATGGGCCAATTCGAAACCAGCTTTTTGCACCATTTATTTCGTTACCAAAAAATAAAGTCAATATCATTAACACGATGCCTACAAAATAAGCAACATAGGAAAGTTGAATAAATGTTCTGGGAGATACAAACTGCACGGCAGCCATAAGTAGTACTGAAAGAACCACAAAAACCAGCTGTTTTATAAAGTTAAGCTGAATTACTGCCGGTAAAAACTCAGAAACCGGGCCTTGTGTAGCACTGTAAATGGCAATCAAACCGATAACAGTAAGCAGCACCCAAGTAATTAGTATTACCCAGTTAAACTCACGTGGATTACTCATTATTCCGACCTCTGCGAGTTATCTTCTTTTGGAACCCAATTCATCACGTAATTGTATACGTAATTTCTACTCACCTCGCCGGTTAGGTATTTTTCATGTAAAAGTGCAGCAATAGGTGCAGCAGATGTCGATGCAAAGCCTGCATTTTCTAAAAATACTGTGATTACTATTTGTGGATCATCAAAAGGTGCAAATGAGGTAAACCAACCGTGGCTGTAGCCATGTGGGTTTTGCGCAGTGCCCGTTTTCCCTGCTATGGCAACTTTATCCGTTTTTGCATAGAAACGGCCGCTACCTTCTTCAACAACTCTACGCATTCCGTTTCTCACTATTTCGAGGTATTCTTCTTTCACCCAATCAATAGGTTCATGTTGAATGGGTGTGTATTCGAAAGTACCGTTACTACGTTGAATAGAATGCACTATATGCGGCTGAATTTTATAACCACCATTAGCAATAGAGCTTGTCATTTGTGCAATTTGCAGTGGCGAAACCGACAGTACTCCTTGCCCGATGCCAAGGTTTATAAGGTCGCCAAGTCCCCATTGTCTTTTTCCAAACCAACGATCCATAAAAGCACTGTCTGGAACTATGCCCTGATTAGCACTCGGTAAGTCTATTGCACTAGGCACACCAAGTCCAAATTCTTGTACCAGATCATGCCATTGGTTAAGCTGGCCATTACTTGCAATTTTATCCATCAATGCATAGAAATAGGTATTACTAGAATAGGCGATGGCTCTTTCGAGATCGTAATCGCCTAATGGGGCAATATCGCGGTACAATCTTCCTCTCTGATAGCCTCCTCTGTTTGCAATAATAGTTTCTTCGGTAACATGGCCCAAATGCAATCCGATCATGCCCATTAAGGGTTTGAAAGTTGATCCGGGTGGCTGCCTGCTGGAAATCGCTCGATTGTATAAAGGGCGGGTTGTATCGGTATTTATTTCAACCCAGTAATCACGATCTAGGCGCCCTGCAAGACGATTTACATCATAATTTGGGCTGCTTACTAAGGCTAATATTTCGCCATTATTTGGGTTCATGGCAATAACGGCTCCGCTTTTACCGTGCATCAATTCTTCGGCGTATGCTTGTAAATCGGCATCAATAGTTGTAATGATGTTATCGCCTTGCTGTGGATTTTGACCGGCTCGTTCTCCTTCGTATTCGCCAATAGTTTGCCCATAGGCATTTACTCGTAAGAACTCTACCCCAAGATCGCCACGTAAATTGTTTTCATACACAAGTTCCAGTCCACTCTTACCAATTTTATCGCCAAGCCTTAAGTCATCTGAGGCCTCGTATTCCTGCCGATCAGCTTCGCGCAAGTATCCAAACAGATGGGAAGCTTTTAATTCAGTAGGATAATGCCGTTTACTTCCAATTTCGTGCCCGATGCCGGATAGCTGCCAGATGTTTTCCTGAACTCTGGAGAATGTTTCAAAATCTACATCTGTAAGCAGGGGAGAATTTCTATACCAACTATAACGTTGAGCTTCATTTACTCTTTCGGTGATTACAGAATCCGATACATTCATTAAATCGGCAAGTAACGGAATATTATCACGATCGAACTTTGATGGAGTTACGGTAATGGTAAAAATTGGCTCGTTATCCACCAGAAGTACTCCGTTGCGGTCGAATATCAAACCACGTGAAGGGCTTACATATTCTTGCCGAATAGAGTTCTCTTCACCCAGCACCGAGTACGTGTCGTACTGGATTATCTGCAAATAAAATACTCTACCCAACACTACAAGGCACAACCCTAGTATGATGAATTGTAAAGCACGTATGGAAGTACGGGTTCTATTTGAGCTACGCGAATCCATTCTAGCGTTTTTTAAAAATATAGATTAATAAACCAATTAAAGCGGTGTAAAAGGTATTTCCAAACATGATTGTAATTGGAGAATACGAAGTGGCAAATGCACTAAAGAAACTACTTAAGGCAAATAAAATTATGTTGTGGATGAGCGCACTTAAAAAAATTATCAGGAATATTTGCCATAGTAAGAGTTGGGCTTCCGAACGGCGTCGGATAAAGTTGTAGATCAAAAAGATAGTGAGCGTTTTGGAGAACATCATAATCCCCCAGAAATCAAATAACGCATCCTGCAATAAAGCCAGCGAAGCCACCATGATTAGAATGGGTACGCGATCATATTTTTGAATAATCCAAAGTATATAGCACAGAAGCGGATCTGCAGTAGCATTAAATACCGATAAGTGCTGAAAGAACAGTACATCCAGCAGTACAAAAAAGATTCCGAAGAGTATATGTCGAACTATTTGATTACTCATCGAAATAAACTTTCTGTTTCAATTAAAAGCGAATCGAGTGTAGAATCGGGCTGAAATTTGATAATAAAACCTTCGGCAACCTCCGATAATGACGTAAACGGTGTGAGGTAAATGCGTTGTGTGTCTTTTCCTTCCTCTTCTTCGGTGTAAAGTACCGTGCCAATAGGAATGCCACCCGGAAACTCATTCCCAAAGCCACTTGTCTCTACAACAAAGCCTGAATCTACTGGTACTGTTTTGGGTACAAAGTTCATTACTAATTCCGACATATTCTCGCCCTGCCAGCTTACAATTCCCATCGTACGAGTTTGTTGAATTCGGGCACTCACTCGAAACAAATTATTGAAATAGGGCATAACTTGTGCATAATCAGGTGCGGTAATAATTACTTTCCCAACCAAGCCATCGGAAGTTATTACAGGCATACCAACTTCGACGCCTTCATTTGAACCTGCATTTACTGTAAAAGTGTTATTGATGCCATTTAGAGTTTTAGTAACGAATCGAACTGGTTGAAGATCAAATTCGCTGCTATTTTGATAATTCAACAGCTTCTTTAGCTCGTCATTTTCTTGTTCGATGGCGCGTAACCGGCTAAGTTCATCCTGTAAAAGAATATTCTGTTCTTGCAAATACGTGTTTGTTCGCAATGCCTGTCGGTAAACTCTGATATTTGATAACGGTTCTTCGATTACGCTTACTACGGTAATCGAAAGTTGACGCAATGTGTTTAGCCCATCTTGATGGCGATTTATTGCAATTGCCAAGGCAAATACAAGAATTAACGCAGTTACTATATAATCGGTAGCGTTTTCAACTTTAAATACTCTAAACTGCATTCAGCATGGTTATGAGTCGATTACTGGTCGATAATACTCGAGATTCTCTAAAATAGCTCCCGTTCCACGAACAACAGCAGTTAGTGGATCTTCGGCGATATGTACAGGAAGATCGGTTGTTTCCATAATCAGTTTGTCGAGATTTTTTAATAATGCGCCACCGCCGGTTAACATAATTCCTCGATCAAGAATATCCGCAGATAATTCGGGTGGGGTTTGTTCCAGCGATTTGGTGATCGACTCAACAATGGTGTTTACTGATTCGGCCATTGCTTCACGCGCATCTTTAGAGGTAATGTGTCGTGTTCTTGGTACACCATTTACCAAATCACGGCCTTTAGTAATCATTTCAAGTTCTTCGTCGAGTGGAGCTGCCGAACCGATTTCACACTTAATTTTCTCTGCAGTTCGCTCGCCAATCAACAAATTGTGGTTTCTCCTGAAATAATTGATGATGTCTTCGTTTAGCTCGTCGCCACCTAACCGAACAGATTGCGCGTAAACAATTCCTGACAGTGCAATTACTGCGATTTCGGTGGTTCCACCTCCGATATCCACAATCATATTTCCAACCGGTTCGTGTACATCAAGCCCGATACCAATGGCGGCGGCCATGGGCTCATCCACTAAAAATACTTCTTTTGCTCCGGCATGCTCAGCGCTATCGCGAACAGCACGTCGTTCAACCTCCGTGATTCCACTTGGCACACATATAACCATCTGCCGCGTGCTGGAATACCACTTCACTTTTACTTTTTTGATCATGCCGCGTATCATTTGCTCGGCAACTTCAAAATCGGCTATTACACCATCACGAAGGGGACGAATAGTTCTGATTTTGCGGTGTGTTTTCTCGTGCATTAAGCGCGCTTCGTGCCCGGTTGCTACAGGAATATCCTGTTGATTTAGAGCAACAATAGACGGTTCATTTAAAACAATACCCTCGCCTCGCGAATAAATGAGTGTGTTTGCAGTACCAAGATCAATTGCGATGTCGGTATATAAAAAATCGAATAAGCCTTTTTTAGGCTGTTTTTTGATAGAAAATGGGGAAGGGATGCCTTGCCGATTGGACATTTCAGGTGCTTAACTATAGGTTTTTATGACGATATTAATTCGGTTGAAAATACAATTTTGATACTCTATTTGCGAATGTGAGTATTCACTTTGTTTTTCGAGGGTTTTAGTGTTTAAAATGCCGAGTTCCAGTAAAAATCATGCACAGTCCAAGTTCGTTGGCTTTGGCAATAACTTCTTCATCACGAATGCTGCCACCCGGCTGAATTACAGCACGCACACCTGCTGCTGCAGCGGCCTCAACACCATCCGAAAATGGAAAGAATGCATCGCTTGCAATGGCCGCACCTTCCAGCGAGAGCCCTTCTTTCTCGGCTTTTGCAACAGCGATTTCTGAAGAATCTACTCTAGAAGTTTGCCCCGACCCAATTCCTAAGGTTCGCCCATCCTTCGCATATACGATAGCATTCGACTTTACATGCCGAACAACTTTCCAGGAAAAAAGTAAATCTTGTAATTCGGAATCTGTAGGTTTTCGATCGGTTACTACTTTAAATGATTTAGGGTCGATTGCTTCGAGATCAGCATCCTGTTTGAGCGCTCCACCGAAAATAGAACGGTATGAAGAGGTCTCACTTTTCGACACATTCTTCTTGATTCGAATTAAACGACGATTCTTTTTTGCAGTAAGTAATTCTAGTGCATCTTTGTTAAACGAAGGAGCGATAATAATTTCGGTAAAGATCTTATCGATAGCCTCGGCAGTTGCAAGATCAAGGGGTTGGTTAACCACTACAATTCCACCAAAGGGAGAAACGGTATCTGTACTGAAGGCTTTGTTGTAGGCATCTTTCAACTTTGGTGCTGTTCCTACACCACAAGGTATAGTGTGTTTAATGATTGCACACGTAGGATCGTATGATTCGAAATCAGATATTATGTTCAGTGCGGCATCCACATCCAGATAGTTATTATAACTGAGTTGCTTACCATGAAAGCAATCGATGATTTCACCTTGGGTACCATACACCGCAGCTTGTTGATGAGGATTTTCGCCATAGCGAAGCGGGTGTGCCATAGGTTCAGACACGGTAAACTGCTGAGTAGGATTCTCCTGTAACAAATTGCTAAAGTAATTGGAGATTGCAACGTCGTAATCGGCGGTGTGTGTAAATGCTGCTTTTGCCATGTTAAGGCGCATCTCATAACTGATACCTTTCTCGCTATTCAATGCATCAATAAATGCAGGGTAATGCTTTGGTGAACTAAGAATACACACATGAGCAAAGTTTTTTGCGGCTGCCCGTATCATAGTGGGGCCGCCAATATCAATAAACTCGGTAGCTGTTGCCGGATTGATGTCGGGTTTTTTAACAGTTTCTTTAAATGGATATAGATTTACAACAACCAATTCGATGGGCTCGATTCCAAGCTCTGCTAATTCTAAATTATCAGGTTCATAACTTGTTCTAGCTAATAGTGCGCCATGAATATGTGGGTGTAATGTTTTCACACGGCCATCTAAACATTCACGAAATCCCGTTACTTCCGATGCATCCGTTACGGGTATGCCTTCCTCTTTAATTATTTGAGCTGTTCCACCCGTCGAAATAAGTTGTACGCCGTTTTTATGTAAAGCCGCAGCTAAAGGAATGATATCCGTTTTGTCGGACACTGAAAGAAGAGCGCGTTTAATGGTGAGAGGGGTTTCAGGTAATTGTGCCAGAGGTTTTAAAGCCATGATTAAGAAATGGTTTTGATGAAATCGGATATTACTTTTGGGTAGAGTGTGTGTTCTAGAACAAGAACTTTTTTTGCCAAACTTTCAGCTGTTTCGTTTTCTGAGAGTGTAACCTTTGATTGCCCGAGTATGGGACCATCGTCATAAATATCAGTAACAAGATGAACAGTGCATCCACTTTCGGTTTCGTTATTGTCGATCACAGCCTGATGCACGCGAATTCCATAAAAACCTTTTCCACCATATTTTGGTAATAAAGATGGATGAATATTTAGAATTTTGTTTTTGAATTTAGTGATAATAGGGTTCGGAATTTTCTTCAAATACCCTGCAAGAGCAATAATATCAGCACCAAAAGAATCTAGTGCATGGAGCATGGAATTGGAAAATTCATTTTCATTTTCAAAAGCTGCTGGTTGCACAACTACAACTGGTATTTGGTGCATTATTGCCCGCTCAATAGCTTTTATATTATCCCGGTCGGTAATTAAGCCAGTGATTTTGCCCGGAATTTGCTGGGATAGGGTTGCATCAATAATAGATTGAAAATTAGAGCCCGATCCTGAGGCAAAAACGACAATATTCTTCAAAGTTATTCACGAATTGAGCGTTGTGGATATGCGGGTTGAAAGATAGGAAGAAAATGGGGGATGTTACACCCAAATTTCCTGCTAACTACTGTTGATTGATGCGGGAGAGTTATCAAGCCTGAACACCTGATAATTGTTGAAGCTCCATGAGATTTGGTTTACGGTAATTTTTACAACCGTTGCCAATGGAATTGCAATTAACATACCGAGTATTCCGGCTGTTTCTGCTCCAATTAGGATAATGAACAAAATTGCAACCGGGTGCATATCCGCAGAACGTGAAAAAAGGAAGGGTTGTAATACCAAATTATCTGTTAGTTGCACAATGAAAATGGCAATCATACAAACGAGAACCAGCGAAAAATCTCCGGTTTCGATAATGGATACAATGATTGATAGTACATACCCGATTATGGGACCGAAATAAGGAATGGTATTCGCAATTCCAACAGATATGCCAACCGATAACGAGTTTTCTAGTCCGGCAACACTTAAGGTAGTCCAAGAAAGGAACGCTACTATAAAACTCTGTGCCAGTACGCTTCTGAAATACAAACCTAATCGTTTTTCGATTTTATCGATTAAAGTAAGTGTTGTCTCGAAGTATTTATTAGGTACTAATTGAAGCACATCGCGACGTATTTTACTTCCATCCTTTAAAAAGAAAAAAGCTGCAAAAGGAACTACTAAAACTGCAGAAAAAATATTGGTGAATAAGCCAACAGCATCCCCCAAAACGGTAGAGAGTTTTCCTAAATCGAATAATTCTGCAGCAATCTGTGTAACATTATCTTGCAGAAAACCCGGAGGTATAAAACTAAATTCTTCGGTTAGTTTTACCTCAACATCTCGGGCAATTTGTTCAATCCTGTCGATGGTAAGGTTTTCAGTTAGCTCGATCATTTCACCAACAAACAATGGAAAAACATTGGTAGAAATATAAACCAAGAGAAGAATAACGGTTGAAAGAGTAAGAGTGATTCCAAATGTTCGGTTCATGCCCATGCGCTGTAGCCGGTTTACAAAAGGATCGAGGATGTAGCTTAAGATCATTGCCAAAACAACATAAGCTACCAGTGTACTGTAATTATATAGAATAAGCCCTAGCACGCCCAGGGCGGTAACACCAATAAAAAAGCGTACTATTTTTTCAAGGGTAATATTTCTCATGATTCGAGCTTATTAAGCAGTGATGGCAAAATTTTCATCACTTGGGTTGAATCGTAGCCTTTTCTAATCAAAAAATCGAATATTTTCTTCCTTCTTTTCGACTTTTCCGCCCGAAGAAATCGAGGCTTGGCTTTAAGCACCAAGTATTCCATTTTATCAAGGATATCTTGCTTACTTAATTCTTCGAGCGCTTGATCGATATCATGCGATTTAAGACCTTTTTTCTTAAGCTCGATACGTATTTTCTGCTTTCCCCAATGGTTGAAATGAAATTTATCGTGGGCAAATTTGCGTGCAAAAACATCGTTTCTGATATATTTTTTTTCTTCAAGCTCATCAAGTATATCATCGAATTCGGATTGTGCGAATCCTTTTTTAATTCCTTTCTGTACTAATTCCAGGCGAGAATGATCTCGTCTTGCAAGAAGTCGGATAAAAAAATCTTTGAGCTGCCACTTCTGCTCATGGGCATCAATGGCTTGAAGTAGTTGATTGTTAACTTGAGTGCCCACTCTGAGATTAAAATGGAGGAGTGTTTGTTCCGAAACACCAACTAGAAATTGGTTCTCGACGAAAATGGAATAGCGAAATGAATTCTTCTTCTGAATTTCGATGCAGGTTATGGGGGCAGTTTCCTTACCGATTGATTCAAATATTTTAATGGTATCCCGTTTGGTATTTGGTTTCATTTAATACAATTACAATTATTGGAACGGCGAATGGAAATTGCGCAGCAAATTTACAAAGATGAATCGGGTTGGACACAAATAAAATCTTCTCAAAATTTCAACTCTACCACATGTGATTTAGTACTCGCTTTTGGGGCTAAATCGAAACTTGGTGCAAAAAAAGCATTAGCTCAATTAGTTACACAGTTTCCCTATGCAAGTATTATATCTTGCAGCACTGCGGGTGAAATTTCAGGTTTGATAGTGAACGACGATACGATTGTTGCTACAGCAATAACGTTCCAAAAATCCACTATTAGGCCCGTAATCGTAAATTATGAGGACTATGGAAGTAGCGAAAAAGCAGGAAAAGCGATTGCAGAAAAACTATCGAATCCTGCGTTAAAACATGTTTTAATTATTTCGGATGGGCAATTAGTGAATGGATCTGAACTGGTGAAAGGATCTAATTCGGTGTTACCCATAGAGGTTCCGGTAACTGGTGGACTTGCGGGAGTCGGGACCAATTTTGAAGGTACATTAGTAGGCTTAAATGGTGATGTAAGACAAGGAAATATTGTTGGCATTGGCTTCTATGGCGAGCATATTAAAATAGGTTTTGGCTCTCATGGTGGGTGGGATGAATTCGGTCCGCACCGCATAGTTACTAAATCGGTTGGGAATATTTTGTATGAAGTTGATGACCAGAACGCGTTAAAACTGTATAAAAAATATCTGGGCCCTAAAGCCGAAGAACTACCGGGATCAGCCTTACTCTTTCCGCTAAGTATGCGAGTTTCCAAAGATGCCCCAACTCTGGTAAGAACCATACTTTCTGTGGATGAAATTGAGCAATCGATGACTTTTGCCGGCGATATTCCTGAAGGGGCAACTGTACGATTTATGAAATCCAACTTTGATCGGCTTATCGATGGAGCATCTAAAGCAGCAAGCGATGGATTTTATTTTAACGAGAAGCCGGTGAATCCCGAACTCATTTTACTAATTAGTTGTGTTGGTCGAAAAGTCGTTCTAGATCAAAGAATTGAAGAGGAGATAGAAGCCGTAGAGGAAATCTTTGGGAATGATGCGTTTTATTGTGGGTTTTACTCCTATGGAGAGCTTGCACCAAGCTCTGTTGGGGCCACGTGCGATTTACACAACCAAACCATGACCCTTACTACCTATTCAGAAAAATAACGGGTTTGAAGAACACTGGAATCATAAATAATAAACTACTTAAACGTCAGGTTCGAAAATATCTGGGTTCAATCGACAATATCTCAAAAGATGTTTTGGCGCTTTTAAAAGCAATCGATCAATCGTATGGTCATTATGATAGTGACCGCGAATTATTAGAACGAGCGATGGACCTTAGTTCAGAGGAACTGTCTACAACAAATACACGCCTTAGAGAAGAACTTCAGCTACAAATGCAGGTTGTTGAAAAGCTAACAAACAATCTTAGTAAAATTCAGATTGATGATGCCGACTGGGATTCGAATGATTTATTTAAGGTGGCTGAATTCATTTCGCTTGAAATTGAAAAAAGAAAAGAGGCCGAAAAAGCTCTTAGATACAGCAGGCAAGCGTACAAAACCTTGGTAGAAACAGCTCCAGATATCATCTATCGGGTAAATGCTGAGGGTTATTTCACTTATGTGAACCCAATAGGCTTTGATTTGTCGGGCTATTCGGAAGATGAGGTGTACAACATGCAATATCTCGATGTTGTTCGCGAAGACTTTAAAAAAAGGGTTGGAGCATTTTATATTAAACAAGTACGTGATGGTAGAGAATCTACTTACCTAGAATTTCCTATGGAAAATAAAAGGAATAAGGAAATCTGGGTAGGGCAAAAAGTTCAATTAATTTATAAGGATGGTAAGTATGATGGTATTCTTGCCATCGCTCGAGACATCACTGAGTTTAGAAAAATCAGAGAAGATTTAAAGAAAGCTAAGGTAGAAGCGGAGGCATCATCAAAGGCAAAAGAGGCATTTTTGGCTAACATGAGCCACGAAATACGTACACCAATGAACGCCATTATCGGGATGTCTAGACTGCTGAAACAAACAGAGATTAATAGTGAGCAGGCAAAATATCTGAATGCTATATCTACATCTTCTTCGAACCTGATTGTTCTGATTAACGATATTCTCGACTTATCGAAGATAGAGTCGGGTAAACTTGAGCTTGAGCAACTCGGCTTTAGCCTTAATGATATGCTTGATAGCTTATTTTATGCCCAAAAGTTATTGGCCGATCAAAAAGGAATAGAATTCCACTATACCGTAGACTCTGATATACCGAATGCACTTTTTGGCGATCCATATCGGTTGAACCAGATTCTAACCAACCTGATTAATAATGCAATCAAGTTCACACCTAATGGCAGGGTTGAACTTAGCGTGAAGTTGGCTAAATCTATAAAACAGACCTATATCATTGAATTTAGAGTTAAAGACACTGGTATTGGAATATCTAGAGAAAATCTGAATTCAATTTTTGAAGCTTTTTCTCAAGCCGATACGAGTATAACTCGAAAATTCGGGGGAACAGGACTTGGATTAGCCATCACCAGGCATTTAGTATCTATGATGAGTGGAGAGTTGGATGTGCAAAGTACGGCCGGTGTTGGCACTGAGTTTAAAGTGAGGTTACCTCTAAAGAAAGCAGAAAAGATTGAGGTTAAAGTAGAAGAGAAACTCGAATCTGAATTAATAGATTTACAAGGCTTGAACTTGCTGATTGTTGAAGATAATCGCATAAACCGATTGCTGGCCTTCACATTGCTTGACAAATGGGGGGTGCAATATGATTGGGCCGAAAACGGAAAAGAAGCCATCGAAAAGCTAGATAATAAGCTATTTGATATTATTTTGATGGATATGCAAATGCCAATTATGGACGGATTGGAAGCTACAAAACATATCCGTAACGAGCTTCATCTTGAAATTCCGATTATCGCGCTAACAGCCAATGCTTTTAAAGACGATGCCAAAAAATGTCTCGAAAGTGGAATGAATGATGTTATCACGAAACCGTTCGAGCCCTCTATTTTGTACAACAAAATTTTGAAACAGATTTATCAACGGATGTAATGGTTATAAAAAAAGGCATCTACCAAAGTAAATGCCTTACCAAGTTCAACTATTAAGCTGCTCTTATTCTTCAACCGGTGCAGCAGATTCAGATACGAGTTCTTCGTCTTCAATACCATTCAGCTTTTTACGTACCGCTTTTTCGATATTGTCGGTTAACTCAGGGTCTTCTTCTAAAAATTGCATGGCTGCATCAGCCCCTTGGCCAATAGGTTCGCCATTATAACGGAACCAACTTCCACGCTTTTGTATGATGTCGAATTCAACTGCAAGATCCAGAATCTCAGAAATTTTGGAAATCCCTTTTCCGTACATGATGTTAAACTCAACCACTTTGAACGGGGGTGCCACCTTGTTCTTAGCTACTTTTACTTTCGTTCTGTTACCGATTACTTCATCGGCTTTTTTGATAGCTCCAATTCTTCGAATATCTAAACGAACGGATGAGTAGAATTTAAGGGCTCTACCACCGGTTGTGGTTTCAGGATTTCCAAACATAACCCCAATTTTCTCACGCACCTGATTTATAAAAATACAGGAAGTGGCTGTTTTATTTACAATACCTGTAATCTTTCTTAGTGCTTGCGACATCAATCGCGCTTGAAGCCCCATATGAGAATCGCCCATTTCCCCCTCTAATTCTGCACGTGGAACCAAAGCAGCTACCGAATCCACTACAATCACATCCAAGGCTCCCGACCGAATAAGTGTTTCCGTAATTTCAAGTGCTTGCTCGCCGCTATCGGGTTGAGAAACCAATAATTCTTCGGTATTAATACCCAATGCCCGTGCATATCTCGGATCAAAGGCATGCTCGGCATCAATAAATGCAGCATAGCCGCCATTTTTTTGTGCCTGTGCAATTACTTGAAGTGCGAGTGTTGTTTTACCGGAGGCTTCAGGACCATAAATTTCGGTAATTCTTCCTCTTGGAACCCCTTGAACTCCTAATGCGTAATCCACCATAATAGAACCCGTAGAAATCACATCTACATCTTGCGATGCACTGTCCCCGAGCTTCATAATGGTTCCCTTTCCATGTTGTTTTTCGATTTGCCCAACGGCAATGTCTAATGCTTTAAGTTTGTTTTCGTCAGCCATAATGTTGTGCTTTGTTGATTTTTCTCAAATGTAAGGGGGGAAGGTGTCAGTTTGTGTCATGCTATATCACAAATAAATATATGTGCAAATTATGTGAGGTACAAGTTTAAGTTTTCATTTTTGGTCAATTATCAAAATCCAAATTCCAATGTTAAAGCTAGTAATTCATTTATTGACGATTGAAGAAAATATTTTAACTAGTTGAGTTGCCTCGTTAATAAGTATTTCTTTTTGGGCTTCAATTTTTGGGTCGCCATATACTGGTAACAGTTTTAGCCAATAAATGGATTCTTTTGCTTCTTTCTTGCAAATTTTAATGCGATAGATAAAATCTTTTTTACTTAATGATTCATTGGCTTCTATATAGTTAGCACCAACTGAGCCAGCTGATCTTGATAGCTGTTTTGCATCATCTATCGTGATGAAATCAAGTTTGATTGATCTCAAAAAAGTTCGTGTATTTTCTGCGAATGAAAATGTTCTGCTATCCAGTGGCTGTATACCATTTTTTGGGGAAGTTGAATAACATTGTTGCTTCGGCATTGGAATTTGGATTTTGGAATTTCTAACTAAAACTCAACAGTTAGATGACTCCCAAACCCATTCCTTACAAAATTTTCTGTACCGATACCTTCAATTCCCCAATCATTTCTTGGATTTGAGCAGTGGTGGTGTAGGGAGCCGGACCTAATCGTAATATCTCATTTCGTGCGTCGGTAAATATATTCCGTTCCATTAAATCAGCCTTAATCTCTCTTGCTTTAGGTGAAGTAAGCGACAAGAATCCGCCATTTCTTGAAAGAGGTGCGTTGTGTGTGAGTCGTATTTGAGTTGGGTCGAAATCCTGCTCTAGAAATAGGCTGCGAAGCATCCCCACCTGTGCTTCATACTGCGCGCGTAACACATCTGGAGTGAGTCCTTGATCCTTAAAAAACTCAACAACCTTTGCTGCTCTGAACTGAGAAGAAGGGTCATACGTTGCGCTTGCAAATCGCTGATCCGAATGATCGTATTGAACAGGAGCATCAGTTCGCGGATGTTCGAGGGTGCTAAAGGATGCAAACCATCCTGTAATTGCCGGGCGGTAATCGCAATCTTTAGGAAACCTAAGAAAACAATTGGCTTCGCCCCATTGCAAATACTTGTAGCCACCAATCAATACAAAGCAATCTTCGAGGTCGGCTTCGCGTAATGATAATGGAACTACATTTGTACCATGATAATCATCAATAATTACCGGAATCCCTTGAATTCTAGCCGCTGCGGCGATGTCGGTTAAGTGCGTGTTGATCAAACAACTTTGAAAGTACACTCGAGACAGCATAATTGCCGAAGTCTTGATATCTATTTCGTTAATGATTCGCGTAGCAAAATCATCGTCTGGGGTAATTGGCACACGTACAACTTCAAGGCCTTCCTCTTCCAATCTTCTAAGCTGCCGGTGCATAGAGTGGAACTCGCTGTCGGTTGTGATGATTTTTGGCTTTTTCTTAAAATCGAAGCTGCTCATTAAACTCACCATCAGAAAATGTGTACTCTCTTCGCGGCAATAAAAACCATCCGGATCATCGTAATATTCCCGAAGATAATTTCGTAAGATCTCAGTCTTTTCTGCAGCAACCCCCCATTTTTTATCCACTTCACGGGCACAAACGTCATAGTATTCAATCTGTCCTTCTCTGGCTACATCGGGCCAAGCTTGGTGCGAGTGTCCTGTAAAAAGTAACCGATTGGCTACATCAAAACGTGAGTAATGCGGTTGGAGACGTTTTGCTAGAAGGTCAATTTCAGACATATGGAATATAATTTTTATAGGTCAAGAGAGTAAGGTACTTCTTTCGGGCATTTGATAGTTCGAAAGATGAAAAATCTATGCTAAAATTCTGTTCGAATTGCCCATAAATCGGGGAAAATAGCTTGATTAGTAGTTTTTTTGAGATAATCGACACCGGCAGAACCACCAGTACCTTTCTTCCTGCCAATTGTTCTTTCTACCATTTTCACATGTCGGTATCGCCATTCTTGCAGGCCTTCATCAAAATCAACCAAAAGTTCGCAAACTATAGCTAGTTCAGGTGCTGTTTTCATCACCCTAACCAGTTGTTGTTGTATTTCTTCTGATGGGTTGTACAATAATCCTATTTCGTTTTCGCGAGTAGGGTTAATTGAAAATCCGTGGTGAGTGAGGTATAAACCAAAGCTCTCCCAAATGGTAGCCTCTTTCATTCGAGATGTTAATAATTCTATGGTTTCGGTGTCTCCTTCATGTACTTTTAACATTAGAGGAAGGCGCAATCCGCAAAGGATTTCAATCTCTCGAAATTGTACCGATTGAAAACCTGTAGATTGCCCAAGAAAAGATCGAAAACTGTTGAATTCTAGTGGGGTCATAGTTTCGAGAATGTCAACCTGCGAAACCAATGTTTTCATTATAGTAAGGATTCGGCGCAGTGTTTTAATGGCGCGCCAAGTGTCACCTTTTTGCAAGTCATTTCTAAGCTTGTCGAATTCGTGCAAGATTTGTTTAAACCAAAGTTCATATGTCTGATGGATGATGATGAAAAGCATCTCATCATGTTCTTTGGGATTCGATTGTAAATTTTGGAGAGAAGTAAGTGCTTCGACTTCTAAATATTTTGAGTAGGTAAGATCCATTCCACGCACAGTTTTTTAAAAAAAAGATGATAAAAAGAAATTGTGGGAGTACACAATGAGCACAAGATTTAGCGTATTTAACGCCTTAAAGTGCTGAATGATGGGTGATTAGAGTGCTTGTCAATCAGCTAACATACAGCAATAATTTTAGAAATAGAATTTTTTCATAGATATTTTGCAAAATTAAAATGATAACGGGATTTATACATTTTTTTGAATGAATTTTGAATCAGGGCTTTCCTTTGTGGTTGATATTTTGATACAATTCCTACATCAAAGATTTATCAAATCTGGGGTCCCGGATAGGTACATCTCGAACGGTTCAATTGTAATCTCACTATGATAAAATACAAGCTATTAACACTTCTCATTTTCGTCTTGTGTTCGGGCTCAATTGTTGCTCAAACAGGTAAAATAACAGGATTTGTTACCGACAGTGAAGGTGAGCCACTACCCGGCGTAAGTATTGTAATTGAAGGTACCGTACAAGGTGCTGCTTCTACAGCCGATGGTTATTATCAAATATTAAATGTTGACCCGGGCGTATACACGCTTCGCGCTTCGTTTATTGGGTTTGCAACCGTATTGATTGAAAATGTGGAAGTGAACACCGACTTAACCACCCGTCAGGATTTCGTTATGTCGGAACAAACTATTGAGGGCGAAGAAATAGTTGTTACAGCCGAGCAGCCGGTTGTACGAAAAGATGTCTCTTCCAGTCAGGCAAATATTAGTACAGATGACATCAAAGCACTGCCTGTAACTAGTGTAACCAGTGTTATTGGTTTGCAAGCAGGGGTAGAAGGCTTAAGCATACGTGGTAGCGGTTCCGATGAGGTAGCCTTTAATCTTAACGGTTTTAATCTTCGATCAGGAAGGGATAACAGCCCATTCACTGGCGTTAGTGTAACATCAATACAATCTGTTCAGGTACAAACCGGAGGCTTTAATGCAGAATATGGAGATCTTCGATCCGGCTTGATTAATGTTACCAGTAAAGAAGGAAATCCCGATCGTTACACAGTAGATGGAATTGTACGCTACACACCACCACAAGCAAAAAATGTAGGGCAGCGCATTAATGATCCTAATTCATATTGGTTAAGGCCATATTTAGATGATGAAGTTGCCTGGACGGGAACCACTAACGGTGCTTGGGATCAATATACCCGAGACAGTTATCCCGAGTTTCAAGGATGGAATGCATTCTCGCAATCGTTATTGGCAGATGATAATCCAAACAACGATTTAACTCCGGAGGCCGCACAACAAGCCTTTTTATGGCAACATCGCAAAGACTTTGCCATCACAAATCCTGATTATGAAATCGATTTAACAATTGGTGGGCCGGTTCCCGGAATAAGCGAAAAACTGGGTGATCTTCGGTTTAGCTCTTCCATCAGGCAAACTCAAACGATGTATATTGTTCCACTTTCTGAGGATCGCTATAAGCAAACTACCTTTCAAACCAAGCTCACCAGTAACATCGCTGATGGGATGAAATTATCGGTTGAAGGATTGTACAGTCTCGAAACAGGAACGGGAGCAAGTCAATCGGGTAATCCTGGCTTTTTTGTTTCACCAAGTGGTATCTCTAGCGCAATGGATCAAGTTAGTTTTATTGATACCCGTTTGTATGCCAGTGATTATTGGGCTCCATCTGAAAGAATCAATGCAAATATTGGTGCAGAGTTCACCCACTCTTTAAGTGAGAATACGTTTTATGAGGTTCAAATCAATAATTACATCTCAGAGAACTCTACAAATCCCGGTGCATTTCGAGACACCACGGTAGCATATACAATTGGAGGTGTAGGGTTTGATGAGGGTCCGTTTGGCTTTTTTGAAGGTACTTCGTTCGGTATAGCAAGTGGAATGCGAATGGGTATCGGTATGAGTACCTCTCGGGATAGTAGTCGCGTATCTGATCTGACTATTAAAGCAAGTATTACGAGTCAGGTAAATCGATTTAATTTAGTTAAAGCCGGTCTAGAGCTCATAAGAACACACAGTGATGTAAATTTTGGACGTTTTGATAAAAATCTGCAATCTAGCAACGTAAATAACACTTGGAATAATAAACCTTTTAGAATTGCAGGATTCGTTCAAGATAAAATCGAGTTTGATGGTATGATTGCAAACCTAGGTGTACGTTTTGATTACGTTAATCCCAATGTAGACTGGTACGATTATGATCCATATTCCGAAATTTTCGCTCCGGGTTTTGCTCCTGCTTTAGATACTGTATCAACTTCTCCTGTAAAAGCACAATTATTTGTTCAGCCCAGAGTGGGGGTTTCTTTCCCTATTACAGATAACAGTAAACTATTCTTTAATTACGGGCATGCTCTACAGTTGCCTGATCCCGCTACACTTTACTTAGTAAGAATTGAACCAAATACGAATACTCTTACCCGTTTAGCTACGCCTAATAGTCCACTTGCTAAAACGGTAGCTTACGAAATTGGCTTTGAACAAAATATCTTAGACAACTACTTAGTAAGAATTAGTGGCTATTACAAAGATATTACAAACGATCCGGCAGCACAGTCGTATGTTGCACGAGCAGGGTTCTCTTACAGTACCATTCAGCCATTTTTCTATCGAGATATACGTGGATTCGAGTTTACGCTTAGAAAACAACGTGGCAAGTATTTTAGAGGTGAGATAAACTATACCTACGATGTGCAAAAACGTGGGTTCTTTGGAACTTTGGTTAACTATGAAAACCCATTTCAGCAGCGAGAATACGATCGGGAAACAAATTCCAACGCTATTACAAGACCGGTTCCACGCCCGTTTGCACGTTTACAGCTTTTCTTTACTACTCCTAATAACTTAGGCCCGGAATTACTTGGTGGGCATCCCTTAGGTGGTTGGCAGTTAGTACCTATCGTTAGTTGGAAAGCGGGCTCACTATTTACTTACACTGGTGGTGGTGATATTCCCGGAGTAGACAATAATCTAAAGTATAGAGATAACTGGACTACAAGTTTACGATTGACTAAAAACTTCTTCCTAGAGGATGGCTCGAACATCAGTTTCTTCGCAGATATCTCCAATGTATTGAATCGTAGAAATTTTAATATCTTCAACTCCGGATTAGTTGATGGTAACGATTACCTAGATTATATGAGATCATTACACTTACCGGAAGACAAACTGGATGAAATTGGCGTTCTAAATCAAAGTGTACCGGGATCAGATAAACCAGGTGACTACCGCCCGGCCGGCGTTGAATTTGTGCCGATCGAAGCTTCTACCGATTTATCAACTATCCCAAACCCAAATAGTAGAGCATTGTATTTCAATACTAATGAAAGAGCCTATTATCAATATGTAGAAGGACAGTTTATTGAGGCCGATAGCGATTTCGTAGATAAAGTACTCGACGATAAGGCATATATCAACATGCCAGACCAACAATTTTTCAACTTCCTTGATCCAAGAACCATCCGTTTCGGCATCAGGTTTTCATTTTAATTAGGTAAGTATATAAAGACAATTAATATGAGTAATAAGAATTTGTATATCACTATTTGTGCTCTTTGTGTGGCAGTTTTTTTTACAGCTGAGACAAAGGCTCAAATTGAAAACAGATGGCTTTCTGCAGGTTCATTTCATAATTACTATGCAAGCATAGGTTCTGAGATCGAAAGTGGTTTCATTAATGCTCAACAAGGCGGTTGGCAGTGGCCGGCTATTTATTCTGGGCAGGATGCCATGGCCATGAAAGGGTTTTGGCTTGGTGTTCAGAATTTTAATGATGGATTTACAGATTGGAGCACCAGGGTTGTACATGTTGGACCTCGAGTAACAGGTATCGGAGAGTTTTATCCGGTTAGTATTGAAACAGTGAGTAAGTTTCCACCACCGGAAGTGTATGTAGACGGTGTTTTATCGGCATCTAAAGATGTGCAAAACGACCGTGTGGATCCAAATCTTGACGCTGACCGAGAAATTCGGATTGAGGTAAATACCTTAATTGGTGTTACCGTAAAACGTACCATCAAGCAATTCAGCCAACAGTATCATGACAATTATCACGTACTAGAATACACCTTTATCAACACGGGAAATACCGATTCGGATCCTGAGATTGAGTTGCCGGGTCAAGACTTAGAGGGTTTTATTCCTTATTTCTTAAATAGAATGGCACCGGTTAAAGCTACCCGATTTACCATTGGTAATGCCTCCGGTTGGGGCATTAATACTATGAATGATCAACGTGGGGATGGTTGGAGACCGGAAGAACCGGAAGATTTCAGAGCTTCTTTTGCCTGGCATGGTTACTGGCCTAATGCCGATGTAGACTACGATAATATTGGAGCTCCTATTTTTGTGCCGAATACAACCGGTGGCTTTTTAGCCCCTGATGATACTACCGGTAGGCTTGGCGCTTACCATTTTGTAGGTACAGTTACCTTACAAGCTCCCGGATCGGTTGATAATCCTGCGGATGATCCAAATCAGCCTTTTACCATGGCTTACGAGCATAATGATGATCCTCTTTACTTCAACAACGACCCATTTGATGCCAATAAAATGGAGCAGGAATATGCGATGATGAGTCGTGGTCGAGTTGTTCCGCGACATGCCTATGTTGTAGAGCCGGCAGGCTATGCAGGATTTATTGATCCTAGCGGAGACCCATCGTTAGGAGAAGGTGGTGGACAAGCTTATACCTACGGATATGGGCCATACGACCTGGCTTTTGGTGATAGTGTTACCATAGTAATTGCTGAAGCTTCATCCGGGATTTCACGTGAATTAGCTAATACAACCGGAGCAGCTTTTAAAAATGGCGAGATTAGTGCTATAGAGAAAAATGAAGTAGTATTCCAAGGTAGAGATTCGTTATTTCAAACTTTTGAACGTGCCATTGAGAATTTCAGATCGGACTATTCAATACCGGAACCACCAGAGCCTCCAAGTATTTTTCAATTATTTTCAGCTGGTGACGGTATCCGGCTGGAATGGGAATATGATGGAGATGTTTCAAATCTAGATGGATTTCAGATTTACCGAACTACCGGTGCTGTTGATAACGAGTATGAATTACTGTACGAAGCAGATGCAAGTGAACGTCGAATTAGTGATGGTGAAGCAGATCGGTTATCAAATCCGGGAGCTTTTTTACTAGATCTTCCCATTCGTGGGCGCGACTACTACTACTATATAGTAAGTGTAGGCGCTCAGAATTCAGATAATACAGGGCTTACACCTACGGGAGATCGTTTAATCAGTAATCGTTATTATTCTCAGAGTTACGACCCTGTACGTTTATTGGGCCCTCCAGGTGAGCTATTATCTGAAATCAGAGTAGTCCCCAATCCATATAGTAGAAGAGCGTCATCGGATCTTAGCTTAGATCTTGACAGAAATATCGACTTTGGTAGGATTGATTTTGTAGGGCTCCCCCGAATTGCAACCATTGAAATTTACACTGAGATTGGTGAAAGAATAAAAACCATTCAGCATGATAATGGTTCAGGAGCCACTTCATGGAATTTACAAACCGATTCTCGTCAGGAAGTTGTAAGTGGAATATACATCGCACGATTCATCAATAAAGATCCTCTTGATGATGAATTCGGACAAGAAACCATCCGTAAAATTGTAATTATTCTATAGGTAGGTATTAGCGTGAGAATTAAAAGTATCATATTAATTGCACTGGTTAGTTTAATATCTACCGGATATGCAGAAGCTCAATCGAAAAGAGCTCAAACTTCGATGAAATTTTTAAGTGTTTCGCCTTCAGCTCGTGCAGCCGGGATGTCGGACGCTGTTACATCACTTGACATGGGTGCTTATGGAGCACTCTACAATCCGGCTACCATGTCTCAATTTGATGGGAAATACTCGGCAACAGTTGGAGCTGTGCAGTGGATCGCGGATATTTATCATAGTTCAGCCTCTATAGTTTATAAACCTGGATCAGGAAAAATTGGTGTTTTCGGGTTTAACGTAATTTCAGTTGACTACGGAGACATTCAATCAACGGCCTTCTCACTAACCGATCCTGATGGTTATGTAGATTTAGGAACTATCAGTCCATCAGCAATGGTGCTGGGTTTATCCTATGCAAACGCGCTAACAGAAAAATTTGCAGTAGGAGTAAACTTTCGATATGGTCGCCAAGAATTAGGATCTGTGGCAATTGGTTTGGATGGTGCGGGTGGATTTAATTTTGAATCATTTTCGGCTACTACAAGCCTTATCGATTTCGGAATTTTATATAAAACAGGGCTTGAAAGTTTGAATTTAGCAATGGCTATTCGAAACTTTGGTCCAGAAACACAATTCGATACGGAGTCTGCCGAAGTGCCACTCACATTTAAAATGGGGGTTTCTATGGATGTATTAGATTTCACCGAACTAGATAAAGACACTCATTCACTATTATTAAGCATTGATAGTAACAACTCTAGAGATTACGATGAACAACTAATGTTCGGGGTAGAATATACGTTCGTAGACCGGTTTGTAATCCGAGGTGGTTACGGGTTTCCTAAAGATGAGGAGAGTTTCAGTTTAGGAATGGGAGTAAAACAACCTCTTGGTTCGCTCACTCTTAGTGTAGATTATTCATACACCGCGTTTGGCGTATTTGGAGATGTTCAACGTTTTGGTGCACAAATAGGATTTTAACAGGTATTAGATAATGAAGTTCAAAAAATCAGTTATTACCCTCCTTGTTATTGCAATTGTTGCGGGTGGTTATTCATGTAAAGATGGGTTTAGTGTATACGACCCTGAATATGAATCAACAGCACCAAAACCTGTAATTACTAATATTAGTCCTGCTGGTGGCTACCTTGCCGGAGTAGATTCAGTAATTGTAACCGGAACAAATTTCTCAAACGATCTCGATAGCCTAATCATTGATTTTGGTGGGGCACCCGGTACTTTGTTAAGTATTTCCAAAACTGAACTCATTGTTCGCCCCGGTGTTCGACATGGCGAAAATTTGGATGTACGTGTAGCGTTAAGAGGACAAGAATTTTTCAGCGATCCTTATCAGTACACCTTATTCGATGCATTTGGTATTTATCCGGGTTTAACTGTGGACGATGAACCCACCTCAGCACTTGCAGTAGATAGCCAAAATAACATATACACGGTTGTTACTACTAATAATGTAACTCAATATGTAAAAATTACTCCTGATGGCGTGGTTACAAAAGATGCAGCTGAATATACCGGAGGCACTGGAGGATCAGATTTAAGGTTCCAAGCCTATTCATCTATGTTAGTTGGTCCTAATGACGAACTATTTATGACGCAACAAAGCTTGAGAGCAATATTTAGAAAAACTTTCGGCGACGGAGCTCGAGAAGGAGTTTGGGCGGCATCGTCTTCCTCAAGTTTTAAAATCCGTGATATGGTTTTTGATAATAACGGATACCTTTGGGTAGTAGGTCGTGATAGTGATCAAATTCATCGTTTTAATGCGACGACCCGAGCAGAAACCAAATTTCCATTCGATGGTAATTTGTCGGCTGTAGCATTTTACAGTAACAATAATGAATTGTATGTTGGCGGAGAAATTGACAGCACACAAAGCGTGTGGAAATTTACTATCGATGGATCAGGAAATATTGGAGCAGGAGAGCTCTATTTTGATTTCGGTAGCCACTACAAAGGCATTGTTTCTTCTATGATATTAGCTTCCAATGGAGAACTATTAATAGCTACAGGTCCTGAAATCGACAATGTAAGTAAACCAAGTATTGTAAAAGTGTACCCAAATGGCAGGCATGAACAGTTACATAACGAAATGATTACCGACGGCGCCTACAGTATTACATGGCGCGATGATAAATTCGCCGTTGTTGCAATTCGAGGCGAAGAAACGAGCATTAATTTTCTGGATATGTATGATCGAACCCGATCAGGTATATTCGGATTTTAAATGAACCCTAACCTATAAACTATAATTAAATCAATAATCTATCGATACACTGATACTAGGAGAATTAAATATGAAAATAAATAAATTATTCGCTCTTTTGGGCTTGTTGCTGATACCGGCAATGGCAAGTGCTCAATGGGAGCAAGACACATCATTTAAAGCAATGGGAACAGACGTTTTCTTCGAAAATCACGGTGTAGCTGTGGATGGAGAAGATAGAGTCTGGATTATGCCTTACTACTGGACAAATGAAACCATGATTGCCCAAAGAGATCTTGGTGCTGATGGTATTCCTGATACAGTAGTAACAGGTGCAATTTATGTATACAATGCAGATGGAACTCCAGCAGAATTCTCTCCATTAATCGATGTGGAATACGCAGATGGAACAACTCCTGCTGATACATTATATCGACGCTGGAACGGTGAGTCTTATGAAGCTATGTCTGGTCGGGGCATTGAGGCTGATATGGATGGAAATATCATTATTTCCTCTTTCGATCGTCTGATAAAAGTGGATTACAAGACCGTTAAAGCAGTTGCAAAGGTTGTTGTTAATGGATCCTCTCTTACAGAAGCTTCTGTTGATGCAGAAAACAACATTTACGTTTCTAATGTAGCTGCTACAGATGCACCTATTATCAAATACGATTCCAATCTCGAAAACCCTGAAACTGTAGTTACACTTTCAGCTGGTTTTTCTCGTGACTTCCAAGTTGCTCCTGACGGAAATACTATTTGGTGGGCTGGCTACACTGGCAAAGCTGTTTTAAAGTACACTCGCCCAGATGAATTCAGTGGATTTAATGCAACTCCTGATACTGTTCTTAGAGGTATGGCTGTTGAAAGCTTTGATATCCATCCAAAAACAGGTTACTTGTGGGTAGGTTCTGGCTCATTAAATGATGTGCCAAATGAACCATGGCAACCACAAACATGGTATGCATTTGATGCTGCTGAGCTTGGTTCAAATGAAACTCCTCTAGATAGTATTCGATGGGCTGCAGGCGCTGACATTGCCGGTGGATTTGATAATGCTAGACCTCGTGGTTTAGACTTCTCCTCTGATGGTACTGTTGCCTATGTAGCTGGATTTAACGGCTTGGATACAGATAATGACGTTCAAAAATTCACTACCGATCAAGTATTCTCTTCTAACGAAGTTGAAAACATTAGTGGTATTCCTGCCGGTTATGTGCTTGAGCAAAACTATCCAAACCCATTCAACCCTTCTACTAACATCGAGTTCTCTATCAACGAGCCGGGCGCTGTTAGCCTAAAGGTATATGACATGACAGGACGTGAAGTTGCTTCACTCATCGATGGTCGTATGAATGCAGGATCGCACACTGTACGATTTGATGCTTCAAATCTTTCTTCCGGTGTATACATTTATGTAATGCAATCAAACGGTGTACGTTTGACAAACAAAATGACTTTAATTAAATAATTTTAGTTATAGGTTACCAAAGAGGCAGCATTCTGTGCTGCCTTTTTTATTCCACTCTGTTATACAAAAAAGTTATGCAGTTCAGATTTTTACCCGCACTATTACTTCTTTTAAGCCTCCCTTTTCATTTAGCTGCACAAGATAATGAGCCACCGAAATATGAATTTCGTGCAACTTGGATGGCAACCGTCATCAATTTAGACTGGCCGGCTTCTGGGCAATTACCTGTTCGTTTTCAAAAGCAAAGTTTGACAGACCGCTTAGACGATATGAAAGAAGTGGGCATTAATGCCTTGTTCTTTCAGATCCGAACCGAAGGGGATGCACTTTATGCATCCGATTTGGAGCCGTGGTCGAGGTATTTAACCGGGCAAGAAGGGAAAGCCCCGGATCCGTATTGGGATCCACTCGAATTTGTGATAGAAGAAGCGCACAAACGAGGTATGGAATTACATGCTTGGCTAAATCCATATCGAGCAATGCGTTCAATTCCGGGCGATTTTACTCAAAAAGTTAATTTCGAAAGTATTAATAATGAGTATGAAGGATTAGGGCCTTTTTTGCAAAGATATGAATCAGATAATGGCGAATTTAAAGCAAAAGGAACATCGGCTAGAGATAGCCTTCATGTAGCAAACAAACACCCTGAGTGGCTTATGGTGATGAACGATGCCATTGCCATAATGAACCCCGGAATACCCGAAGTAATCGATTACAACGTGCAAGTGGTGATGGATGTAGTAAATCGCTATGATATAGATGGGATTCACTTTGATGATTATTTCTATCCTTACCCACCTAATCACATGGCAAGCAACGATAATGAAGAAATGGACGATTCTACCTTTGCACAGTATCCAAGAGGGTTTGATAACAAAGGAGATTGGAGAAGAAACAATATCGATATTTTTGTAGAAGCTTTACACGATTCCATCCAACAAGTAAAACCTTGGGTTAAATTTGGGATTAGTCCTTTCGGAATCTGGAAAAGCGGTGTACCCTCCGGAATTAGCGGTATGGACGCTTACAGTGTGATTTATGGAGATGCCGTTGCGTGGCTCGAAGAACAAACCATTGATTATATAACCCCGCAATTGTATTGGGCAATTAGCCGATTCGGAACCGGGCAGGACTATAAGAAATTAGCCGATTGGTGGGCATCAAAAGCATCAGAAAACGGTTTGCATACTTATCCCGGACATGGTTTATATCGCGCGAGTAGTAGTACATTCTCAGGTACACTCTTCAACGCTAACGAAATTCCCCGGCAGGTACGTCATAACCGAGGTAATGAACAGATTACGGGAAGTGTGTTTTTCCGATCCAGCAATATTACCACGTATAGTTCAAAGGGATTTGCCGATTCCCTAAAAACGAATTTCTACCGATATCCGGCACTTCAACCAACGATGGATTGGAAGGATACCACTGCCCCAGCTACGCCTGAATTATTCTTAGTTGATAGAGACACTGAAGCACAGAACAAGTTTCATCTTTCATGGGATCGACCTTCTACCGATGTGATCACAAAAAGTGCAAGCGCTCATCAAGATACGCTGCTCAAATACGCCATCTATCGTGTGGACGCCTCAGAAAAACCGAGCGCTTCGGATGCAATGAGTTCACCTAAAAACCTGATTGCTATTACCGGACAAACTTCATATACGGATACTGCACCTCCATCAGAACACACTTATTGGTACTTCGTTACCTCGGCAAGTAGAAATAATGTGGAAAGTGAGCCAACTGAAGTGATAGAAGCGGGCGTTGTAGTTAGCAACGAAGAACAAGATGAAATTCCATCAGCGATGGTGTTGAATCAAAATTATCCGAATCCATTTAACCCGGAAACTACAATTAGTTTTACTCTACCCGAAAGTGGTGCTGCGACTCTCATTGTGTACAACTTATTAGGGCAACAAGTAGCTACCGTTCATCAAGGTTTGCTAAATGCCGGTACACACACATTCCGATTTGATGCTTCCGGTTTATCTACAGGTGTGTATGTGTATCAACTGAGATATGAGGGGACTACTCTAAATCGAAAAATGATGCTCATCAAGTAAATCATGAAATCGAACCGCCGTAATTTTATTAAAAAACTTGGTCTTGGTACCGTTGGTATTGGCGGAGTTCTCTCCACCAACTGCTCACCAAGTGATGAAGATGAATTTAATATTGTTCATCTTACCGATACTCACGTTACCTCTCGCCGACAAGGACATAAAGGCTACCAAGCTTGTGTTAATTCCATCAATGAATTAACTCCTTCTGTTGATTTTGTGTTGATGGGAGGAGATATGGTGTTCGACGGTTTATACAACGAAATGGATGAGTATGAAGATCAAATTCGTCTATTCAAGGAAATAAGCGGCGACTTGAATGTTCCTTATTATCCGTGTTTAGGAAACCATGATGTGCTCGGACTCTCATCCCGTCGTAAAGTGCCGGCTGATCATCCAGGGATTGGACAAAAGCATATTTTAAATGCTCTGGGGATGGACAGCGCATACTATTCATTCAATCATAAAGGTTGGCATTTTGTGGTTCTCAACTCCATCCATGAAATTGAGATGGAACATGGTCCTGCATACGAACAACGCATAGGACAAGAACAGCTCGATTGGCTACGCTACGATTTAGGTGATCATCAAGACATGCCTACTATTGTGGTATCGCATTACGCGGCCTTTAATCATCTTGGACAGATTAATGCTGATCAGGAATTGAAGGCGATGAATCATTTGGTACTTAAAGACAATAAAGAGCTTAGGAATATTCTGGAGCGACATGGCGTAAAAGCGATGCTCCAAGGCCATACCCACATGAGCGAAGATTTCAGGTTCAATAATGTTTGGTACATTACCAGTCAATCGGGTTCTGCGGCGTGGTGGGGCGGAAACTGGCTGGGTTTTGAACCGGGATATACGGTGCTTACGCTTGGCAAAAACGATATAAAAAGCTGGAAAGCAGTTACTTACAACTGGACCCATCAACTCGAGCCGGAAGATACTTTGGAACAAGAGCGCATTCTTGAACGGGAAGAATTTAACGCCCGCCAGGATAGTTTATACCGAGCTGAAATTACCGGCTGAAAAGTCTTTAATACTCCTTTTGTTGGTTATTTTCTTAGCCGGAGTAGCTTAAACTTTGATGATTATGTTCTTCTTTTTCATCCAACGAGCAAGAAGATAAAAAAGGAAAATCCACATGATCGCATACAACAACGATGCATTAATGGGTGAAGCAATGGCGCGGTATACTTCCTCATATAACCATGATTTGAGCGTATAATCTTCACCATTCACGCTAAATCTGATGAGAAACATCAATCGGCCGATTATACCGCTTAAAAAGAATACGGTGATGGCATTAATCCCGAAAGCAACGCCCCAATCAGTAAAACGTTTCTTTTCTTTCACATCGATAAACCAGTAAGCCAAGCCAAAAAAGCACATTGCTTGTCCACCTGTAAATAAAGTATACGAGCTGGTCCAGATATTTTTGTTGATTGGAAATACCAAGCTCCAAATGTAGCCAAGGGCGATCATCAAAAAACCCCAGATAAAAAATTGAAGCGTTCGTGATGACTCTGTTTCATGATTGCTCATTAGCATCCGCCCGGTCCAGATTCCCATTAACGTACTGCCAATTGCAGGAAACGTACTCAGCAACCCTTCAGGATCCCAATTTTCTTTCCAAGTGTGGCCGCTCAAAAATAGTTGATCGAAATAAGCAGCAAGATTTCCCTCGGGAATATCGATGGCGCCCGCTCCGTAACCGGGAACCGGAATGAGTGTCATTGCCATCCAATAACCAACCAAAAGAGCACCAAGAGTAATCATCTGAGTCTTAGGTTTTGTGTATAAAAACAGGAATGCTCCAACTGCATAACAAATAGCGATACGCTGAAGTACGCCAGGAATCCGAATGTCAATTAAATTGGGGTGCAGTGAAAATCCGGCTTTAAATGAGATGTAGGGAAAAGCTGAGAGTGCGAGCCCTAATCCAAAAATTTTAGCAGCTCGAATCAGCGTCTTTTTGGCTAAATCGCCGGTTGCTGCACCTTTCGCTTGTGCTTTGGTAAAAGCCAATACAATAGAAACACCAACGATGTATAAGAAAAATGGAAAAATTAAATCAGTTGGGGTCCAGCCATGCCATGGAGCGTGTTGCAATGGGCCGTACATATACGACCAAGAGCCCGGATTATTTACCAAAATCATTGCTGCTACAGTAGCTCCCCGAAAGAAATCCAAAGAGACTAAACGTTTGCCCGAAGAAATCCCACTTAGTGTTGTCATCGAAAAGTAAATAGTTTAAAAGATGCTATAAATAACGAGTTCTGTATGGCAATAGAAACACTACTTAACTATTTTTGCAACAATTAATTAAGCGCACCATGAGCATACTTGTTGCCGATAGCGGATCAACCAAAACAGAGTGGATTTATCAATCTTCAGATGGAGAAAAAGACACGTTCTATTCCGAGGGATTGAATCCTTATTTCAAAGATAGTACCACCATTTCGGAAATTGTAAAAGAAGCAGTGGCTACAAAAATTCCATCTGCAGTAGATAAGATTTTTTTTTATGGAGCTGGATGCAGTTCTCAAATTAAGCAACTTAAAGTAACCAAAGCTATAAATGAATGTTTTCCCAATGCATCTGTTCGTGTGGACTCCGATTTAATGGGAGCTGCCCTTGCTTGTTTTAGAGATGAACCCGGCGTGGCTTGCATTTTAGGTACCGGTTCGAATGCCTGTTTGTACGATGGGGAAAAAATCACTAATAGTATTCCATCTTTAGGATTTACTTTAGGGGATGAAGGCTCAGGTGGATATTTCGGCAAACTTTTATTGCGCGCCTATTTCTATAAAACCATGCCGGAGGACTTACGACGGGATCTTGAGAATCAGCGCTTGATGAGGTTGGATGATATTTTGGATCATGTGTATAGAAAACCGGCGCCTAATCGATTTGTAGCTTCTTTTGCAAGAATGCTGGCCGATCATTCTGATCATCCATTTATCAAAAAAATAGTTTCTGACGGGTTTTCAGAATTTGTAGATCAGCAACTTGGGTACTTCGGCGATGTGATCCGGAATAAAAATCTTGGCTTCGTTGGCTCTATCGCAAAAATACACCAAGATTCACTTACAAAAGTTCTAAGTGACAGAGGCTTGCAACCACCAAAAGTGATCATCCAAAAACCTATTGAAGGAATCCTGGAATATCACACTCGCTAAGACTAAGCTCAGTTAAGCGTTGCTTTCAATTCGAAAATTCTTGCGACCGATTGTTCAATTCTTTCTTCGGTAATTTCGCCTGCTTCTATTAGCGCCTCCACAGCGTCAATGGCATCTGAAAGCTTAACAGGTTCCGGTAATAGATTATTTCCAAAACAGAACATGTCAAGTCCTGCATCTATCCCAAGCTTCAGAGAATCTTTCAAACTGTAATGGTCTGAGATCGCTCGCATTTGCATGTCGTCAGATATAACTACTCCTTCAAAACCCAGTTTTCCACGAAGCATCTCGGTTAAAACTTTGTTCGACAGGGTAGAAGGATTAGAAGAATCCCAGTTAGCATTAAAAATATGCGCTGTCATTATCATGGGGCACATCCCTTTTTTAATGAGGGTTTGGTAGGGATTCAATTCTTCTTCGAGCCAGGTTTCGGTGACATCCACAAAACCGGCGTGTGTATCGCCTAGGGCGCTTCCATGTCCCGGAAAATGCTTACAACAGGTAAGAATGTTTTTGGTTTGATGTCCCTGAATATAGGCTTCGGCATGTTTGGTTACCTTCTCCGCGGATCGCCCAAAAGAGCGCTCTCTTCCCGCTATGATCATACTTTTAGGTTGAATGGCCAAATCTAACACGGGAGCAAAGTTTAGGTTGATTCCTGAATCAGCGAGAACTTCAGCAATTAAAGCAGATTGTTCTTGGGTGTATGCAAGATCATCATCTTCACCTAAATGCTTATGCGATTTAGTTTCAGGAAATCCGTATTCAGGTTTTAGCCGTTGAATGATTCCACCTTCCTGATCTATACCTATAAAAAGTGGGGACTCGGCAGTTTCTTGCAGTTTCTTGGTGAGTGCTTTTAACTGCTCCGGCGATTGTATGTTATGTACCGGTTTTTTGTGCACCATATCCCGATCGAATAAGATAACTCCGCCGGGATTCTCCTCTGCAATTTCTTTTAAAATTTCTGAATTCTCCGAAAGGTCTGATCCCCGGAATCCCATGAGGAATAACTGAGCCACTTTTCGGCGTGTACTTTGTGACCGTGCGATTTGTAAATATTTGTCATTCATAGCTTTAAGTTACAGTAAAAAACTCAAAATTTTAACGCTTCTATGAACTTTTAACATAGATTGTATACCTTCATCTAAGGCCTAAAATTAACTCACTTTTTTATGATAAGATTCGCTTCTCTATGTCTGATTTTTGCACTTTTAATTGGATGTAATTCATCAAAAGCACAGCAAGATGCTACCGTTAAAACCGGTATCGAAGTACTGGTAGAAAATAATTTTCAGCAACTAGAAGGAAAGCGTGTTGGATTAATCACAAACGCTACGGGAGTAAATGCCAATTTAGTTTCTACCATTGATCTGATTGATCAGGCGGAGGGAGTTGAACTTGCAGCTTTGTACGGACCTGAGCATGGGGTTCGGGGTGAATACGCAGCCGGCGATAAAGTAAAAACCTATGTAGATGAACGCACAGGAGTTACTGTGTTTTCATTGTATGGCGATACTCGTAAACCAAATGCGGAAATGCTGGAAGGAATTGACGTTTTAGTGTACGATATACAGGATATTGGAGTACGTTCGTATACCTACATCAGTACAATGGGCTTGGCAATGGAAGCTGCCGCCGAACATGATATTGACTTTGTAGTGTTAGATCGTCCAAATCCATTGGGAGGATATAAAATCGAAGGAAATATTGTTGAAGATGGATATATAAGTTTTGTAAGTCAGTTTCCGGTTCCTTATATCTATGGATTAACTCCCGGCGAAATCGCAAAAATGATCAATGACGAAGGCTGGCTCGAAGGCGGACAAAAAGTGAACCTGGACGTAGTTGAAATGGAAGGATGGAACCGAAATATGACCTTCGATGAAACGGGACTGCCTTGGGTACCAACTTCTCCGCATATTCCGCATGAATACTCGGCCTATTTTTACGTCGCAACCGGCATTATGGGTGAATTGGGAGTGTTTTCGGAA
The DNA here is from genome assembly GCA_965228545.1 of Balneolaceae bacterium. Classification (GTDB taxonomy): domain Bacteria; phylum Bacteroidota; class Rhodothermia; order Balneolales; family Balneolaceae; genus HXMU1420-13. Next base: position 1,539,370 of record OZ245822.1, on the reverse strand, counting down.
GGAGTTGGATACACCTTGCCATTTCAAGTTTTTGCCGCAGATTGGATCGATGAAGCTAAACTTGCCACCGAAATGAATGCCTTAAATTTGCCCGGTGTTATTTTCAGGCCAACTGTATTCAAACCCTTTTACGGGAAACATCAAGGCAAAGAATTACACGGTGTACAAATTCACTTCTCTGATATAGAAGAAGCAGAATTGATGAACCTTCAGTTCTATTTTATGCAGGTACATCACAAATTATATCCTGATGTGGATGTATTTGCACAAGCAGAAAACCGATGGTCGATGTTCGATAAAGTAAATGGAACCGATCAAATCAGAAAGCTTTTTGGCGAGAACTACTTGGTTTCTGATATCGAAGCCTATCTAAATAAAGATGTGCAAACCTTCCGTGAAAAATCTAAAGCCTACTATCTCTACAACTAAATCTATGCGTGTATTAAATCAACTTTTTCTGGTAAGTGTATTTTGCTTGCTGGTAGCATCCTCTGCAATTGCACAAAATAATATGGTAAGAATTGCGGCTTCGAATTCAGATTCATTATATCTGAACATCGTAATTCCCGAAACCGATACGGTACAATATAGTTTTTCAAGATATCGAATCGGAGCGAATACGCATCCCGATGCCAGAGCTTTTGTAAACGGCAAGGAAGTAAAAGTATACGAAACCGGCGCTTTTGTGGATATGATTGCTCACACAGAAGACACTACAGGAATTCACATCAGAGTAACCTTAAATGGAGAAGAACTGAACTACAACGCAATGTTGGTGCGTCCTCAAAGCGAAATTCCTGAGTTCGATGGTAAAGTAATCTCTAACATTAACATGAAACCGGACAGCGACTTGTGGCTGAAAGCCGGAGAGTTGTTAGAAGTTCAGTTCGTTGGTACACCGGGGCAGAGTGTGGTGTTCAATATTGACGGATTCAAACGAAATATTCCTATGCAGGAAGTTTCGGAAGATGAAGCCGGCTATCCGGGTTTGTATCGTGGATTTTACAAAGTGCTGGATAGTGACGTAGTGTACAATCAGTTTATCACTTTTAAGATGAAAAAAGGACTCTTCGGTTATGAAAAGCAGAAAAGCGAGCACACAGTTTCCTTTAACGGTACTCCCAGAGTGGCCGAAGTGGTAGTTGATGATGCCTACTTGAATATTGGGATGGGAACCGATCGCTTAGGCGGTGCTCGTTACGGCTTTTTGGATAAAGGAGTGTTGCTCAACATCGACGGGCAAAAGAAAGGGAATTACCGAGTGCGATTGTCTGAAAGTTTGAGTGCCTGGATTCCAATCCGTTTTGTTGAATTGCTAGAAGAGCGCCGAACGGCAGTATCTTCTCTTACCGGCAATATTCGAATATCAGGTCGCTCTGAAACCGATTTGATTCGACTATCGCTTTCTGAAAAACTGCCGTACATCACTTGGCAAGACATAAACCCAAATATGATTTATGTGGATGTTTTTGGAGCAACTTCCAATACCAATTGGAAAATAAAGCACAAGAGTAGCTCGGGCATAAAGAAATTGAATTGGGTTCAGGTTGAAGATGATCGCTTTCGTTTAGAGATTGAACTAGCGCACAGCCATAACTGGGGATATTCGGTTGGATACGGTTGGGGTTCGATATTAAATATCGAAGTGAATCGTCCACCGGTAATTTCCGATCCGTTAAACCCGCTTACAGGTCGAGTTATCTCGGTGGATGCCGGACATGGTGGCGATAGCAGAGGTGCACTTGGTGCGAGCGGCATCGAAGAAAAAGTGATTACCTTACAAATAACCGAGCGACTCACCTACTTGTTAGAAGCAGAAGGCGTAACGGTAGTTCTGCCACGAACCGATGATTCGTATGTATATATGAGTGAGCGTAGAGAAATGACACTCGATTCCGGTGCCGATTTGTTAGTGAGTATCCATGCAAACTCAATAGGATATGGCAGTAATCCGCTGGATATTAAAGGAACCGGTTCCTTTTATAAGCACATTGCGTTCAAGCCGTTAGCAGAAATTATGTATGATAAAATGCTGGAGCTTGGCTTAGAGGATTATGGCCTTACCGGAAGTTTTAATTTTTCATTGAATGCGCCGATCGAATTTCCCAACGTGCTGGTTGAAACAGGATTTGTATCCAACCCAGAGGAAGAAATCATGTTGATGGATCCCGACTTTCAGCAGCGAATAGCTGAGCAGATAGTAGAAGGTTTGAAAGAGTTTTATTTAAATCATGCTACTATAGAAACCTTAGAAGCAATGCCGGATAAGTAGGTATCAGAAAAATAAAAACAGCAGGATTCCCACTAAATTAATCCCGATCAACGTGTAAACAACCCCACGTTTGATCGGGCCACTTCCTTCCATTTGCATCATCTTCATGGTATGATCTTTCAAATATTGCTTGTTTTGCCAGCTTAACCAACCTGCAATGAATACGAAGATCAGGTTCATCCAGAAGGTATAGTCGATCTTAAACTGTGTGATTTCAGAAACAACACGCTGAGTTTCTGGGATGATGTCCAGCCATCCAAAAACGCTATTCAGTATTAATGCAGTTAAAACGATACTGATATACATGATTCCTGCAATGTAAAGTGCTACCCGCCATCCGTAATATTTCGCGTTAATGCTTACAAGTGGGGGAACCATCAAATCTGAATAAATAAAGCCCATGATTCCTGCAAACAGCACACCATTTCCTTGCAAAACGGTTGCTAAAGGAATATTACCCATCGACCCAATGAATGTAGAAGCCGCCACAAAGGGCGCTATCAACGCATTTTCTAGAGCAATCAGCCAATCCGGAAGGTGAGTGGCATCCACCAAAAACAACGCTGCCCAAAATTCTCCGGGAACCAACACTGCAACAAAACCTGCAATAGAAAAACCAATTAAGATATCTTCCCACGCCATTTTCCAGTCGTTTACGAATTTGTGCCCAACCAACTGCCAACCTTCTTTGCTTTTGATGCGTTGCTTCCAATCGAAGTCATCGTTCATTTCTTCGCCTTCATCTTCAACTTTTTCTCGAGCTGCCTGCATCCATTTTTTTGGATAAGTGAGTTTGATGAGTACACTACTGATGGCAATCAAAATCAATCCACCAATCAATTCTGCTGCCAGAAACTGCCAGCCAAGGAATATCATAATCAAAATTCCCAGCTCGATTACCATATTGGTAGAAGCAAACATAAATGCCACTGCGGCTATAAAATGGGCACCTTTTTTAATCAACGCGCGTGCCGCAGCAAGCGCAGCAAAGGAACAGGATGAAGAAGCCGCACCAAAAAACGTTGAAAGCGAAATACTTTTGGCATTGGCTTCGCCCATATACTTTGTCAAACTGCCTTTTGGAACAAAGGCTTGAATCATACCGGAAACGAAGTAACCTAAAATGAAAGCCCACCCCGATTTCCAGAAGAAACCGAGAGCGGTTTTTGCAGATTCGGAATAAAGAGATAGAAATTCATTCATGTTATCCTTTTTTTGAGTTTCAATTGAGTTAGTTAATTCTATTGCATTTAAAATAAGATAATTGAAGCCAAACAATTGCCATAACAAGAGAAATGGCAGGTAATAGGGTGATCTGTGTAATAGGCGAAAGGCCAATATGAATATCTAAGATCCTAACAGATGGCATTAACTCAGAATATGTCCATAGTTCTAGATATACAGCAATCCATTCCAAAAATACACTTGCTAAAAAGCTGAATGCTATCAATCCGAATAGCATTTTACGCTGGAATTGTTGGAAAAATGATCTGGAAAACACAAGCTCGGTTAGCTTAACCAACGCCAACACTATTAAAACATCTCCTATAATTGCAGCCCACATCCAAACAGTAGCTTTGATGAATGTCCAATCCCACATATTATATAGAATGGTGCATTGTGCAAACTCCCAAATGGTATTTAATATAAAGGCACAAACTGCAATTTTGAAGTATGGATAAGCGTTTAAATTGATCAAGAAGTAGTAGTTTATGGTTATTGGTTAGCTCTTGAGGAACCATGGTTTTGAATAATCTTCCAAGAATCATCGAATTTCTTTAAAACTGATGTAGCAACACCCTTCCGTTCCACAGTCCTTGGGTTTTCACCATCTAAAACTATTTTATAGATATATGTTTCATGTGCTACTGCTAGGTTTCCCTCTAATCGCACTGTCACTTGATAATCATCAAAGCTAAACTCCTTGAAATGGCCAAGTTCAGGCCCGATATGGTTATCTAAATAATCCTGGTAGGATCCTTCAAATTTTCCATTCTCAAAGACGGTTGCGTCCTCCGCAAATAGATGAAGTGTGTTACTTACATCAAGATTTTCTAAAGCGGATTTATAGGCAAATAATACCTTTTTGACCTCATTAATTTCCATCATTGCATCATGATCGTGGTTCATTTCTTGAGCAGATGTAAATGTGGAAGAAAAAAATAGTGTAGAAATGAAAAGTAGATATTTCATAGTAGTAGTTGTTTATTTTGAATAGTTATAGTTGTGTAAGTTTAATTTTGTCAATCAAAATTGAACCTGTCCCGGATATGGTTAGACCCACGGCTCCCGGATTCGGTGCATCCCCATGGCCATGAACAATCATTTTTTTGTTGATATAGCCGCGAAAATGGGTGTCATTAGCAACTACTCTAACAAAAAGCATTCCTGAGAATCTTTCGCTCGACTCTTCGAAAATGGTTGTTTCTGATTGTGACACCCTTCCTTGTAAGACCTTACCATTAGACTGAATGGTTACAAAGTCATAGTTTAATTCATTTTGATAATGATGAATCAACTGAATTTCTCCATCCAATTCATCCATATTAAGGTAAATATCCAGCTCTATGTTCTTGTAATTGCCATGACTAACAAAAGTATTTTCATTTTCAGATGCAGTTATATTTAAAAATGAATTATCTGAACCAGAAATAATTTTAGGTGATAGTGATTGGATAGAGCCTTTCGTCCAATGAAAATTTTGAATGAGTTCGGATACTCCATTAGATCTAATATCCCAATTCCAATTTCCACTTTCTTCTATCACAAAAGAGCTTTCAGAATTAGATTCAAGTGTGTCTGCGTGTGAAGGTGTAGGAATTTCTTCTGATAAGAGTTGGCCGGTACCTGCACCGTATCCGTACACCATTTTTCCTCCGTATTCAGCAGTTTCAAATATGAGGTAAATTCCCGGCACTGCAAGAACCAGTAACGCAATTTTTATTGTTCTTTTATCAAATAACTTACGCCAGTGTAGAAGTATCCTAATTATCGCATAGCCTGCAAAAAACCAAACTGTCCAAGTTGCCCAGTCGGCATGAGAACTTAAGGTAGTTTGTGCTTGCGTTGGTAAAAAAATTGAATCTGCAGCTGCTTTCCCTGAATAATAAACTGCAATGGCTGATACTGCACCAATCGAATAAAGCAGTGTATTTCTTTTCTCATCCCACCAATTTTCTGGCACAAAAAAGGTACATAGATTAAAACCAAATGCAAGAATTAAGAAAGCGATGGGAAAATGAACCAATAGTGGATGAATATTTGGGGCCCATTCTGGTAGTAGTTCCATTGTAAATTAATTTGAGTTATTTGAATTGTAGACTATGTTGAGTTGAAACTAGAAATTAGGGATTGGGCGAGACTCGGCGTCTTTTTTTGTTAACGCAATCCCATTTTCCCTGATATCCCGGATCAACCATTCCATTTCTTTAATTTCCCTCCGTTGTGCCTTTATGATCTCATCAGCTAGTTTGCGAACTCTCTGGTCTTTGATGTTGGCACGTTCACTGGTTAAGATTGCAATAGAATGATGAGGGATCATTCCTTCCATATAATCTGTTCCGGTTACCGTATTCTGGCTTCTAACCAGCCATACTGAGGTAATTATCAGGATCAGCCCTCCTGCAAGGATAGCTTTATTCGCATTCGAATTCGTGTACATGTCCAGCATAAAAGACAACATGATGATGATCATGGCACCTCCCATAATCAGGGTCATAAACAACCGGGTTTCACTAAACCAGGCATGGTCAATTAGTTTATAAGAGTGAGCATACATCAGAAAAAACATCGCGATCATTGAGGTAGCGATCATCGCGAAGAATTTCAGATAATTTCTGTTGTTGTGTTCTGTAGTATTCATAGCAGGTTAGTTAGCTTATAGAATGATTATTCGAGGCTTTTAAAAACAAATGCTGTTATAAGTCTTTCTTTTTTTCCTCAAATTCTTCTTTTGAGATCTCTCCATTTGCATATCGTCGCTTCAATAGCTCGAGCGCACTTTCCTGTTTGGCGTTATTGCTTTGAGCTGTAGTTCTGAACATCTGAAAGAGTCCGAGAACGATTGCGATTGTTAGTATTACCCAAAATATCATCATCCAGCCTCCGCCGAATCCGTTTGTCCAATGCATAGTTACCAGTTTTTTAGCTTTAAAAAGGTGCCCGGCATTACTCACCGGACACTATTGTTATTAATGGTTTTGGTTCGTATTTGGTTTCATCTTCATATCCATATCGCTTTGCATCATTTGCATGCACATCATGTGCATTCGCATCATTGAAGAATCTGCCATCATTTTGCTCATCATGGGTTTCTCCGTTTTCGAATCATTCATCATAGACTGCATCATGTGCATGTGAGTCTGCATACGCTTTTTCATCTCAGGATTATTCATCATCTGAGACATTTCTCCCTTCAACATGGTGCTGTCCATGTTCATGGATTGCATCATTTTTTGCATCATTTGCATTCGCATTTTCGGATTCTTCATCATTTGATCCATCATTGCAGATCTCATGGTAGAGTCTTTCATCATTTCCATCATCTGTGATTTTTTCTGATGCATATTATGCTGCTGGGCATTCGCAGAACTGATGAATAAAGCCAGTAAAAGCGGTGTCAGTATTAAGTGTTTAAGTGTTCTCATAGTATTATCCTTATTTGTAAGGTTAGGATTAAAAATTAGTTAGCTTGCAGTTGGTTCATCTTGATTACGGGAGCCCAGGTTATAAATGAGGGCAATAACTGCTCCGATCAGCCAACCAAGAATGAATGTTTGAAGAATGCCTAACACAGCCTGCCAGAAGGGAACATCCATTCTGATGACTGAAGTTGTATCAAGGCCGTGCAAAAGGCTGTTAAAGAACCAGATAGTTCCTTCTCTTCCAACCGTTATCATAAGTAGAATACACCCCAGGTATAATAGGGCCCCGGAGATTCCTACGGCCATTCCAAGTCGTTTTATACTTAAGTTTTCCATTGTGTCTCCTTTTTTTGTTACAAGGAATCTTCGTGGTCATTCTTATGGTAGGCACGAAGCATCATGAGATGTGCGCCGAACATGAGAAGAATGAAAACGAAGAATGAAACTGAGTTATCCAGCCCGAAGCCGGGTGCCATAAAAATGAGCAAAAGAGGAACAACACAACCAATAAGCATCCATATCATATGTTTTTTCATCATGTCACCTATTTGTTATAACAGTACTTCAGCGCCTTCTTTTCCATCCCGGATGCGCATAGCGGATTCAATAGGAGAAACAAAAATGATTCCGTCTCCCGAAGAACCTGTTGAAGCAGTTTGTTGAATCGTTTCAATGATCGATTGCGCAGAGGAGTCCTGGGCAGCAATCTCTATTTTAATGACCCGTGAATGCATGGCAGGAAAGTCTAACGAGCCATGTTCTTTATTCGGGTCAGAATACTGTCCCGCCCCCTCACCTTTAAAAACGGTGATACAGCAGTGCCCGGATGTCCTGAGTGCTTTATAGACTTCTTCTATGAGGCTGGGGCGAATGTAAGCTTTAATGAGTTTCATAGCGGTTCGTTTTAGTTAATCTTCCAGTTTTAAAAGGCGTGCGTTGATAGCTACAATAACCGTACTCAGAGACATAAGCCCTGCACCTAGGGCGGGGTTCAGAATGATCCCGAAGGAAAACAGTACACCAGCAGCCAGGGGAATGGCCACGGCGTTGTATCCGGTAGCCCACCATAAATTCTGAACCATTTTCTTGTATGTGGCTTTGGCCAGTGCGACTAAAGCAGCTACATCTTTAGGGTTGCTCTGGGTAAGGATAATATCGCCGGTTTCAACAGCCACATCTGAGCCTGCACCAATAGCTATCCCAACATCAGCCTGGGCCAGGGCAGGAGCATCGTTAACACCGTCTCCGGTCATGGCAACCTTAAGTCCTCTTTGCTGCACTTCTTTAATCTTGTCTGACTTCTCATTGGGCAATACTTCAGCAAAGAAGTCATCCAGACCCAGTTCTTTGGCTACATAGGCGGCTGTTTGCTTGTTGTCGCCTGTAAGCATGATGCACTGAATACCCATTTCATGAAGCCGGGCAATGGCGGTTTTGGAATCTTCCCGGATGGTATCTCCGAGAGCAATGGCTGCTTCAAGAGTGTCGTTCACGAGCACAAATACTACGGTTTTCCCTTGTTCAGAAAGTTGCAGGTATTGCTCATCAGGCTGATCTATTCCCTGCTCTGTGAGATACCCTGGGCTTACTACTTTTACAGAAAGTCCGTCTACTTGTCCTTCAATCCCTTTTCCGGTAATCGAATTGAAATCCTCGATTTCCAGATACTCATCTGCTGCATTCATGATCCCCTGAGCAATTGGATGCTCTGAGTTTTGTTCAAGCGAGGCGGCAAGTTGCAGAATACGATCTTCGTTGTAGGAATTGGTATAATTGATAATATCCGTAACTTCAAAAACCCCTTTGGTGAGCGTTCCTGTTTTATCAAATACAACGGCTTCAAGATTACGGGCTTCTTCAAAAGCCGTTCTGTTCCGTATCAGAAATCCATTCTGAGCAGCCATATTTGTGGAAACAGCAACTACCAGAGGCACTGCAAGTCCGAGGGCGTGAGGACATGCGATAACCATCACGGTTACGGTTCGTTCAAGTGCAAAGACAAAGTCTTGTGTAGTGAAAGCAGTCCAGGTGAAAAAGGTCAGCAGTCCGGCTCCCAGCGCGATCATAGTAAGCCAGAAGGCCGCACGGTTCGCCAGATCCTGGGTTCTGGATTTACTGTCTTGTGCCTGTTTAACAAGATCAATTACCTGAGAAAGAAACGAGTCTTTTCCGGTACGATTGATTTCTACTGTGAGGGATCCTTCCCCATTCAGTGAGCCTCCAATAACCTCATCGTCCTCTGTTTTGGTAACAGGCTTTGATTCTCCCGTCATTAAAGATTCATTAACCGCACTGCTACCTTTTATTACGACTCCGTCAGCAGGAATCTTTTCTCCGGGTTTGATCACTACCCGATCTCCAGAGTTGAGCTCATCCAGTGCTACATCTTTAGTAGAACCGTCATCCTGCAGAAGATGCGCTTCAGAGGGCATCAGTTTGGCTAATTCTTCCAAAGCTTTGGAGGCACTCATTACCGATTTCATTTCGATATAATGCCCTATCAGCATGATATCCACCAATGTGACGAGCTCCCAGAAAAAGATCTTGCCTTCTACAGCAAATACCACCAGCGTGCTATATGCATAAGCCGTGGTTATGGCGATTCCGATCAGAGTCATCATACCGGGTTGTTTATCTCTGAGCTCTTCGACAAGCCCTTTGAGAAAAGGCCAGCCGCCATAGAAAAAGACCAGGCTCGAAAGCACAAATGAAACATAAATGTCTCCGGTGAACGATAGCGTGTCTCTGAGTCCGAGGAATCCCTGAATCATCGGTGAGAGGACAATAATAGGCAGACTGAGCGCCAGTGAAATCCAGAAACGCTTCAGAAAATCCCGGGCCATATTGGCATGGTGCTCGTGGTGATCGTGACCTCCGTGATCTTCACTATGATTGGTATGCTCGTAGTGGTGTTCGTGACCGGAGGAAGACTGATTATGCTGAGATTGATCGTGGTTCATGATGGCTCCTTTATTCTATTTTGGTTACGGTTTCGCCACATTTATGCATCTTCTGGCCATAAAATGGATTGGCGATCGCTTCCTCATCACTGATCCATCTGGCGCCTTCACCATTGTTGGCCATGGGGCAGAACTGAACATACAACGAGGGGTGTTCGTAGTTTTGATTTTCAAGAGCGGTCAATAGTTCTTTTGAGATCCCGACAAATGCATCCCGGAATTCCTCAATCGACTTCGAGCTGTCAGCTGCGGCCAGGGTAGCAAGCATCAGGCCATGGTGTTTCTGGTGTTTGGCAGCATGTTCCTGATGATCATTCATTTCGGTGTTAGTACGAGCTTCTTCCGAAAACTTCTGAAGCGCCTTTATCGCTTTCTCATAGTCGTCTGCCACAAGGGCGTTTTTCATGTTCAGATAGTGCTCAACCAACACATCGAGATGAGGAGTATGGCTGTGCGTATTTTGCTGTGCCTGCACCGGGTTGACAATAAATAAAGCAGAAAGAATGATGGCGTATATGATTTTCATAGCAGTATGGGTTTGATTAAAATTCGATTTTGGTGATGGTTTCGCCGCAATTATGCATGGCATCGCCGTAATAGGGATTGGCTATATCTTCGCTGGCACTTAACCAGTAAGCACCTTCGCCGTCGTTGCTCATCGGGCAGAATTGCTGGTAAAACACTCCGGGAACCTCAAAGTGCTTCACTGTCTCGATCAATTTCGGGGAAAGTGTGGAAAACGCAGTCCGCTGGCGTTCGATGGTTTCTGCATCGGCAATTGTTCTGGCGTGCCTTTCGAGCGCACTCAGGAATCGCATCCATTCATTATGGGCATCTCCCTGCAACAGCGACATATCTACCCCCGATAAAGCAGTCAGCATGGTGTTCGCCAGTACCTTAGCCTTGGTTTCATCGGTCTCAACCAACGCGTCTTTAAGTTCCAGATAGCGATTCACCACCCTGAGCAGCTGATTTTTGAAAGCATCCGGCACTGCACTGGTTTCCACATCCTGATGGCCGGAATGATCCTGAGTTTCGTCCGTTACAGCACGTTCCCGGGCCGGTTCTGAGTCGCCCGGCATGGTATGTCCTTCGTGCCCGGTACGGTTCGCTCCGGTTCCGGGGGTACGGTTCATCATGCTGAGTTTGTCGGCCAGTTGGGCAGCACTGTCCAGCTTAAAGGTGCCGTTGGTGACCACTTGTTCGCCTTCTTCCAGGCCTTCAGCTACGATATAATGATCGCCCACACGGTTTCCGAGCACGATCTCACGGGCGGTGAAGGTGGGTTCCTGAGCCACGGGATCTTTCACAAAAACGACGGATCTTTTACCGGTCCACATAACCGCCGAACGGGGAACGAGCAGCTGTTTTTCTTGCCCGGAATCTGCTTTAAGGACGCCTTCCGCCAGCATATTTGGTTTCAACAGGGCATCCGGGTTCTCTGCTTTTACCCGGATATTCAGGCTTCTTGAGCCATCATTGAGCAATGGATCGATGTAATCGATAACGCCCCGGAATTGCTTGCCCGGGTGTGACGCCGTGGTAAACGTGATGGTTTGTCCTTCCTCAACGTAGGACAACTGAGATTCATAGATATCAAACATCACCCATACCGATGAAAGATCGGCAACCTTGTACATCATGGAGCCTTCCATCAGGTGCTGCTGGCGCTCTGCATTGATCTGAGTCACGTATCCCGAAACCGGCGAAACAATATCCACGCTTTCCATGACCTTCCCGGTTTCTTCGATTTCATTGATGGTCGAAACGGGCAGTTCCCATAGCTCCAGTTTTTTTCGGGCCGCCTGATACAAAACGGGATTCTGAGATTTAAACTTTACCGTCTCCAGTAACTCCTGCTGTGCGGCGATGAGCTGGGGTGAGTACAAAGAAGCCATTTTTTCTCCTTTCTCAACATAGGCTCCTTCAAAGTCCACGTACAGATCAATGATCCTTCCGGGAACGTGGGCCGTAACCGACGATACGTTATTTCGGTTGGGTTCGACCTTGCCCGGAACATACAAGGTGGAAACGGGATTTCCGCGAGTGACCGGGGTGGTTTGGATGTCTGCCAGTTCCATAGCTGCCTGCGACATGACCAGGGCATTCGGATCAGCGGGAGCAGTCCCGGTATCATCCGCTTTAATGAGCTCCATGCCGCAGATAGGGCAGTTTCCCGGCTCACTTTGGCGAACCTGCGGATGCATGCTGCAGGTATAAACCACGTTTCCTTGTTCGTCCGTATGTGTTTCCGCAATGTGTTCATCCAGCGATTGCTGCTCTGAGTCTCCTCCGAAAAAGAGAAAGCCCAGCAGGAGTCCGCCGAGCAACAGTCCGGCGTATATAATCAGGTTCTTAGTATTCATAATGGTGGTGTTTGTAGTGATAATCGTTAAAGTTCGTCCGGGCTTACATTGTTGGCTCCGGTCAGATATTCGATATACTGCTGAGCTTTGAAGCGGTCTGCCCGGGCCTGAATGCGCTTAAGCTGGTAATCGTACAGTTTGCGCTGCAGGCGCAGGATCTCCTCAAACTGGGTGTTATCTGCAGAATAGGCTTCCATCAGGATATTGATGGCCTGCTGTACCCGTTGTATCTGTTTCAGGTCGTACAATTCGAACCTACGCTGAGCATCGTTCCGGTCACGAAGGGCAGCCTCAAGCTCGGTATTCAGTTTATTTTCACGAGATTGTATACTCTCTCCGGTTGATTCAACCATGAGTTGGGCTTCCCTGACCTGCGCATTATATTTTTTACGGAACAGGGGAATTTTAACTGATGCCCTTGCAATGATTGCATCTTTTCCGTTATCGGTTAGGGAAGCCACATCATCGCGCTCTCCGGTTGCGATATAGTCCAATCCGAGGCCGAAAGAGGGAGCACCGTTTTTCCTGGCGACGCTGAGACGGGCCTGATTCGCTTCCCGGGCATATCGGAGTCGTTCGAGTTCCGGATTTTGCAGGGTGATTCTTTGCATCAGTTCTTCATCTGTAAGTTCAGCAGCCCTTAACAACAAGGTGTCAGGCATATTGATGGGTGCCTCCGGGTCGGTATTACGAAGCTCGTTAAATCTTGTCCGGAGTACTCCGCGATTGTCTTCCAGTAAAGCGATCTGCGTGAGGATGTCTTCCTGCTCGATCTGAGCACGGAGCACGTCAACCTGACTTACCAGCCCGTTTTCATACCTACGCAGGGAAACCTCAACCAGGGTGTTCACGATCAACAGGTTTTCGTTCGCAACTTCAATGGCCTTTCTGATCTCGTAGAGTTCTCCCCAAAGCTGTTCCATTCGGTAGAACAGGCGGTTTCTCTGCTCGCGAAAGGACTCGAATGCTGCCTTAGCCTGCGCTATGGCTGCATCGTTTCTGGATGAAAGAGTACCGAACCAGGGAAACATCTGAGTGACGGAAATACGTGCATTCTGAGGCCCCAGTCTGGTTTCTATCGGACTGATGAAATACATGAAGCCAAGCTCCGGATCTGGCAGAGCGCTTACCTGCGGGCTCTTTTCCAATGCTGCACGGTAGTTGAGATAACCCGCGCGCAGTTCAGGATTATTCAGTGCCGCTTCTTCCTGATAGGTTTGCAGGGTTTGGGCTGTCGTTAAAGTGCTGAGTATGCACATCATTCCCAGGATCAACAGACCCCTTCCCGATAGCCGGGGCCTCTCAAGAGGGGATAATCCTGGTTGAATTGACATCATTGAACGTAATCTCATTTTGTACTCCTTGATAGTTGAAATTCTTTCCAGAGGGCGTAGAGAACAGGGACCACGAACAGAGTGATGACCTGCAACAGCATGCCTCCCACACTTGGAATAGCCATGGGAACCATGATATCAGCACCCCGCCCGGTTGAAGTAAGCACGGGCAGCAGCGCCAGAATGGTAGTGGCGGTAGTCATGAGTGTAGGACGGATCCTCCGTGAACTGGCTTCGATCACAACCTTCTTAATGGCTTCCCGGCTTTGCGGTTTATCGCGGTCGAACAGCTGATCGAGATAGGTGGCCATGACAACGCCTCCATCCGAAGCGATACCGAACAAGGCGATAAATCCAACCCAGACTGCCACACTCAGATTCACGGGCCCCATCTGAAAGAGGTCGCGCATATTTTGCCCGAATACATCGAAGTTGAGAAACCAGGGCTGTCCGTACAGCCACACCAGCAAAAAACCACCTGCCCAGGCCACAAAGATACTGGTGAAGATCATTCCGGTAGTTGCAGTAGATTTAAACTGGAAATACATGATCAGAAAGATCAGTACTAAAGCGATAGGGAGGATGATACTGAGGCGTTGTTCGGCGCGCACCTGATTCTCATAATTCCCGGCGAATTCAAAGCTGATCCCTGCCGGTACCACCAGCGAGCCGGCATCAATCTGTTCCTGAATCACATTCTGTGCATTCTCTACCACTTCCACCTCGGCAAATCCGTCGGCCTTATCGAAGATCACATATCCGATCAAAAAAGTATCTTCGCTTTTAATAGCCTGTGGACCTTGCCGGTATTCGATCTCCGCCAGTTGTGAGAGCGGGATCTGGGCTCCTGTTTTTGTGGGGACCAGCATCTCTGAGATGGCCTCGGGGCTGTCGCGGAATTCACGGGCATAGCGCACTCTGATCGGGTAGCGTTCTCTTCCTTCAACTGAGGTGGAGACCGGCATTCCGCCAACGCCCACCGTTACAAAATGCTGTACATCCTGAAGGTTCAGCCCATAGCGAGCCAGCTGATCCCGTTTCCAGTCAATTTCCAGATAGGGCTTTCCAACGATCCGATCGGCAAATACGGACGAGGGGTTCACACCGGGAACTACTTTAAGCACTTCTTCCAGCCGAAGGCCGAAAGATTCAATCTCCTCCAGGTCAGATCCTTTTACTTTGATCCCCATAGGAGCACGCATTCCGCTTTGCAGCATCACCAGCCGGGTTTGAATGGGTTGGAGTTTGGGAGCGGAAGTGGTGCCCGGAATTTTGGTCACGGCCACGATTTCCTCCCAGATATCATCCGGAGACTGAATATGATCGCGCCACTGGCGAAAATACTTGCCATCCTCATCGGGGATGAGTTCATCGTTTTCATCCCGGACAAACTCTCCGTCTTCATTCACCTTAAATCGTAGGCGCCGTCCGTTTTCATCGGTTTTGTACTCAGATTTGTATTGGATCAGATTCTCGAACATGGAGATGGGGGCAGGGTCAAGGGCGGAATTGGTACGCCCCATTTTTCCAACCACGGTTTCCACTTCAGGAATAGCGGCCACGGCCATATCGATCTTTCGCATCACGTCTTTCGACTCCTCCACACCGGCGTGAGGCATGGTCGTTGGCATCAGCAAAAAGGCACCTTCATCGAGAGCGGGCATGAATTCCTTACCTAATCCCGGGAAGGTGTCTTCTGCGGATTGCCACACGGAGGTTTGAGAGACATCCCAGCCAAGGGCATTGAAACCGGAGTTCACGAATCCGAATACGGTGGAAAAGCCCAGCCAGATGACTACTCCCAGCACCACAAAGAAGCCGGGAATTCCCAGAAACGCAGCCTTATGATCCAGGCACCAGCCGATCAGATGCTCGTAGTACCGGATAACCCCCCAGAAAAAGAGCAAAATGATCGCGATAATGAGGACGACAAACAGCAGATTCCAGCTTACAGCCACTCCGGCACCGAGGGGAAGCCAGTAGTTGGCAAGCAACCAGGTGACGATGATCACACTCCAGATATTATTCCATAGAGTGGAGTTAATGAACGTACCGGCCAACACTAATGGAAGTCCGTTGATCAAACCAAATCCTGCCAGAGCGATTCCGGCCCAGGCATTTCCGCTGAAGAGCAACACCAGTCCAGCAATTACCAGCAAACCGTTCCAGCCCAGTTTGATGGCTTTCTTTTTTATGTTGATCGAAAAGATCCAGTGGGCAAAAGGTGGAATCAGGGTGATCGCAATGATGATGGAAGCGACGAGGGCAAAGGTTTTGGTGTAAGCCAGCGGTTTGAACAGCTTGCCTTCGGCGGCGATCATGGTAAATACCGGCAGGAAGCTGACGATCGTGGTGGTTACGGCGGTTAGCACAGCAGAAGCAACCTCGGCAGTGGCCTGATAGATCACTTCCAGCAGTGAATCGTTCTCATCCATATTTTCCATGTGTCGCAGCATGTTCTCCGACAAGATCACGCCCATATCCACGATGGTACCAATGGCGATGGCGATCCCGGAAAGAGCCACGATATTGGCATCCACGCCTCCGTACTTCATGGCGATGAAGGTCATGAGCACCGCCACGGGTAACATTGCCGAAATGAGAAAGGACGTTCGCAGGTTCATCACCATGATCACAATGACGATAATGGTGATCAGGATCTGCAGTGTCAGTGCCTCTTCCAGCGTCCCCAGCGTTTCACCGATAAGTTCTGAACGGTCATAAAAAGGCACCAGTGTGACTTTAGATTCGGTACCGTCGGCCAGGGTTTTAGAAGGTAATCCCGGTGAAAGCTCTTTAATCGTAGACTTGACATTATCGATCACTGCCTGTGGATTGGCTCCCTGCCTGGCAACCACCACCGCGCCTACCGCTTCGGCTCCGCCTTTATCCAGGGCACCGCGATTCATGGCCGGACCCATGGTCACAAAGGCTACATCACGGATTCGGACAGGGACATTATCTACTACTTTAACCACGGCCGATTCCAGATCCTCAATGCTTTTGATGTAGCCCAACCCGCGCACCAGATACTCGGCATTATTTAGTTCCACCGTTCGTGCACCCACTTCGGTGTTACTTTTCCGCACGGCGTCGAATACTTCCGTGAGCGTTATGTCATAAGCCTGAAGTTTGTTCGGGTTTACATCCACCTGATACTCTTTCACATAGCCGCCGATGGGAGCAACCTCAGCCACCCCTTCAGCGCCCGAAAGGGCATATCCCACGTAAAAATCCTGAATACTGCGCAGTTCCTGCAGATCCCAGCCACCCGTAGGATTTCCTTCGGGATCACGGCCTTCCAGCGTGTACCAGAACACCTGTCCGAGAGCGGTGGCATCCGGACCCAGTGCAGGCTGTACGTTGGCGGGCAAGGTTCCGGCGGGCAGGGAGTTCAGTTTTTCAAGAATACGGGAACGGCTCCAGTAGAACTCCACATCTTCCTCGAAGATCACATAGATCGAGGAAAGTCCGATCATGGAAGTACTGCGAACGGTTTTAACTCCCGGCACGGTGAGCAGTTGTGTGGTTAGCGGATAGGTGATCTGATCCTCCACATCCTGTGGAGACTGACCGGCCCATTCGGTAAAAACGATCTGCTGGTTTTCACCCAGATCAGGAATTGCATCTACCGGAACGGGATCGTTAGGAAGGGCTCCGATATTCCATGAAAATGGGGAAACAACAATACCCCAGATTACCAATGTACCCAGCAGCAGTACAGCGATTAGTTTGTTTTCAAGAAAAAAACGTATGGTTTTATTTAACATGATTAATTGATTTAGCCAATACTGAAGAATTGAGCAGTTGAAATGTCCGACTCAAAGTTTCCGCAAAGAGGAATCCCGAGGTCTGAATAGAATCAGAAAACAAACTTGAGGTCTAAATCAAAAAGGCTTCGTTAGCCAAAAATAGGATAGGTGGAGAGTAGGAGGAAGAATTCCAGAGAGGAGGAGGGAAAGTTTCTTGCCGAAGTTGACTATCAAATTCGATTGACCTTAGTGAAAGGCTGCATTCACTTAAATGAAGAGAAGGTGGAGTAATAATGCTGGTAGCCGGCAGGGTTTCTTGCTGCTTGATATTGCAATTGCAATCTACTGCAAGAATACAATGTGCTTCATCCTGATCGGTTGAAGCTTCTGCATGCATACTTGATGTACTTTCGCAATGCTCCATCTTCATGTTTGAACTATCGTTCTTCTCAACGTGAGTAGTTGCATCATTGCCCATCGACATTTCAGAATGATATTCACCCATGTCCATATCCATCGAACACCATAGCATCATGGCATTGGCAGGGAATACCAAACTGACACTTAGCAAGAGTGTTAACAAAGAAAACAAAGCGGTATGTGCTCGAAGTTTTTTCACGGCAACAATGTATTAAATCAAAAGCAAAAGCACCAACTTTCATATAATCTTACACATTATTGTGATAATCTTACACTAAGTGGATAGGTATATAACACTGTGGAAAAAATAAGGTTCCATTTCAGAGAAAGTGGAGCCTTTTAAACCAATAATTATTCGAGGTATAAATAACTGTTTAAATAGTTATTTAATTAAGGTCATTTTTTTAACTACCGAGTTCGATGGAGTGGTTAATCTGTACAAATACACCCCACTTGAAAGAGAAGATGCATTGAAATTGATCGAATGAAAACCTTCGGATTGGTATCCATCAATTAGTGTGGCAACTTCCCGACCGAGCATGTCATATACGACCAAAGTGATATTTCCGGCCTCGGGTAGTGCGTAATTTATATTGGTGCTTGGGTTAAATGGGTTTGGGTAATTTTGCTCTAGGGATACCCGGGTAGGAACATCTGTTTCGCTTAATTCAGATGACGTGGCTTTGCCTTGGTTTACAGCCCGTAAATCGTCAAAAACAATAGAACCAAACTCGGTGCTACCCGGCGTATAAGTAAGCTGGTAACTATCTACGTACACATTTCCATTGATCACACCGTTACCGTTTGCCCAGGCAAATACACTGTCTTGAGCCATATCCCAGCTGATCAATTTCCATCCGCGCCAGTCTATGGTATACCATTCACTGCCTTCTAATTGGTTGTTAGAATCACGTACCATGAATCTGAATTTATTACCGTTTCCATCACCAAATACGTAGGATTGTAAAATTTTAGTGTTTGAGAATCTTGGTAAGCCTACATGTCGGTATTCGCGAATGAGGTGCTCTGTCTCATTAAGATCATATTCATAGTTTAAAAGCATAGCGCCAGTGCTCTGAGTTAATCTGTTTACAATCTCAGTCGTTAATTCTCTTGAGGCAATAGTGTGTTTAGTTGTACTACCACTTTGTTCTGGATGCCACCAAGAATTCACACCAGATTCAAAATCATCTATGTTTGTAATGCTGTTAAACTCCTGATCGCCGGTTGGAAAAGTTCGGATTATATTTGAACCAATTGCGTTTCCAACGGTATCTCTTATTGCACCGGAGATCTCAATTTTGTAATTCGAGTTTGGATCGAGTCGCTCGGAAGGGAAAAAGTTAAGTACACTTTTTTCGCCAACAACGTAATATTTGATAGTGCCGGGAACCACATAAGATCCTTTTCTCACTTCAATAAAACCGTCAATTCCGGTAGTATCGAGTTGTTCACTAAAAGTAGCACTTACAATTGGATTCAGTTCACTAAAGCGTGTGTTTGTGGGGTAAATGTCAGATATAACCGGTGCAATGATGTCTTCCTGCCCGGTATCAAAATTGAGCGTGTAGATTCCGCCTTCATTTCCATCATTGTCACCGTCAATCATGTGGGCAAAGGGAGAGTTATCGAAGGCTGTGGTGTCGATTGTAAGCGTATAATTACTTTCGAATGCCAAGCTCCCCGTAAAGACAGTAAGTTCATTTCCGGCGCTATTCCACGTCTTTGACCATTCTGCTTGGGGTGATATTTGGATAGATGAATCAACAGATGCTTTATTCATTGCTCTGCTGAAAGTAATAACCAATTCTTCGCCCGGATTTATGGTATTATCATCGCCAACTGTTGTAGACTCAACCACCGGTGCTACACTCGAAATCAAAGCTACATCCGTAAAAGTGAAGTCGGTGGAGTCGATAGAGATAGAAATTGTTTGGCTATAAAAACCATCTGCTTCTACAACCAGTTCAGCCGAGTCGATAGCGATATTTTCTAAATAGTAAAAACCATTTTTTAACGCTTCAGGATCGCCGGAATAATTGTTGAAGAGTGTTTCGTAAGTATCGGTGGTGTATACAGAGTCGCCAATGGAGACGGTTACTCCGTTTAAAGGTTCGTTACTATCAAAATCTGTGATAATACCGGCAGCGATACCTTGCTGAGGACGTTCCACTCCTAAATACTCCAACATTACCCAGAAGAAAGATTGCGCTTCCAATCGTTTCCATTCTGCATTAAGGTTCCGCATCTGTTGTTCAGGATTGGTATGAAAACCCGATTCACTTAAAATCGAAGCCATACTTGACGTGCGGTTTACAAAAAGGTATGGCCATTGATTGGTATGATGATTTACATTCGCCCCTTGGTAAAAATTCCGATCCGCCCAGTTACCGATGGTTGGAATACGCATGGCATCAGTATGAATGTCTTCCATGATATCACCCATCTCTTTACCACCTGTTGGCGTTTTTTCCACCGTTTGTCCATTCGATCTCCATCCACCATGTAAAAATAGGGTGTTATTGGTGGTGCTTGCTCCTGCATTACTATGGATAGAATGGAAGAAATCGGCAGCTAATGAGTTTGCTAAATCAGTTCGTTGGGATAGAGAAACCTGCTGACTGTCGTTTGTACGGCTAATATACACGGTATCGATATCGGTTCTTGAGAGTAGCATTTCGCGAAGAGCTAAACCCACACGCAGCACTTTTTGAGCCTCCGAATAATTGTATAACCCTTGATTTTCGGTCTGGCTGTGTCCCGGATCCAAAAACAAACTAAAGCCGTCAAGTCCTGTAACTTCCTGAGCATGTAAAGGACTGAGGAATAAAATAAAAGCGAATAGGGCGATAAATTTTTTCATAACAACTAAAATGATGAATACAGCCTGATTACTGCTTATTGATGGTTAATACGTAAATGTTTCCTGTTTCGGGGCTGTCAAAAGCAATCCGATCACCGGTTGGAGACCAATCAGGGTTGGTGGCAATCAGATTAGTGCCTTCGGTCAGATTAATGCGTGCATTATTTTCCACACCAAGTGCGTAAATATTGGATTCTGTAAATTGATAACCGTTATCATTTGCCACCATTGCTACTACATACTCGCCATCGGGCGACCAGCGAGGGCGATTGGCACGACCTAAATCTTTTAGCCCGGTTCCATCAATATTCATCACATATAAATTACCGCCATAAACTTCGAAAGCGAGTTTAGAGCCATCCGGTGAGAGTTCAAGATTGATGTACTCCGCGTCTTCGAAAGGAGAAATATCAGCAGTGGAATTATCCGGAATTCGTCCGGTTGCAATACTTCCTGATTTGAGCACGTAGAAACGCTGATTTACTGCTTTCTGAGCTCCAGGTGTTTCTTCTTTACCGGATTCAAACGCCTCAATGCTCTCATCAGTAATTAGTACAATGTTCTGATCGGCATTGGCCCATTTAGGTATAGCAGGCATACTGTTTCTTAACTCTGTAATACGATTTTGCGTGCCGCTGTCAACATCATAAATGGTAATGGCATGTTTATTCCGACGATTTTCATATTCTGAAACCCGAGCTAAAATCGACTCCGAATCATTCGACCAGGAAAAGCCAAAGCCTGCGGTTTCATTCGTAATTTGTTTGGTTTGATTGGTCGTTAGATCAACCATCCATAAACCGATATTTCGTGCAGAAGTAAAAGCAAGATATTCGCCATTTGGAGCCCATCGGGGATTCATATATTCTGCATTATCGCCTCCAATCAGCACCTCAGGGTCACCTACAACGGTGATTTGAGCATTGGCTTGTATGCCTGTAAAAGCAAATGCGATGAGAATGAGGGTAATTTTATTTATTTGTTTCATGTACTTATAGCATTGAATTAATAGTCGTAACTCTGTGAATCAATTCACGAATTGATCGTAAGTTTGGTAATTTTGTATCGTCTCTCCGGGCGCTGCATACACTTAAGCTTCTGCTTCGTCGTCTTCTTTTTTCTTGCCAAAATCCGGATCTATTTTTATAAATGGTGTAATGATGAATATGGGAATCGAAGAAATTAATACCCAGATGAAGAATTGTTCGTAGCCCACATATTCTTGGATAAAACCACTAACTGCACCGGAAATCGACATTCCAATGGCCATTAGCGCCGTTCCGAAGGCATAATGTGCAGTTTTATATGTTCCACGCGCAATGTAAATCAGATACATCAGAAATGCGGCGAAGCCAAAGCCATAGCCGAATTTTTCAATAGAAACCAAGCTTGCAATCATAAGGTAGGATTCGGGCTGTGTGCTAGCCAGATACCAATATGCGGCATTAGGCAAATTCATGATGATAATCATCGGCCATAACCAGGCTTTTAGGCCATGTCGAGAAATCACAATCCCACCTAAAATACCGCCAATGGTAAGCGCAATTAAACCAAAAGTTCCATTGATAATGCCCACATCCGTAACAGATAATCCTAGTCCGCCCAATTCTCGAGAATCTAGCAAGAAAGGTGCAGCTAATTTTACCAACTGTCCCTCTCCAAGACGGTAAAGCAATACAAAAAGTACTGCAAGAATGATCTGATCTTTTTTGAAGAAATCAATGAAGGTCTTAACAATGGCATTAAAGGGCGATTCCCCTTCGTTTTTTACGGCAAAGTCGCCATCAGGGGTTGGAAGCATCACACGGTGATAGAACGACATCACCAACATTAACACAGCTACAATGCCTAAAATAGAAATCCATGAAAAGGTAGAACTTCCGCTTTGGGTAGCAATAATACCGGCTAGAACTACAAATAATCCCTCGCCGCTAATCATAGCAAGACGAAAGAAAGTAGATCGAATTCCCACGAAAAAGGATTGCTTGTCGTCGCTTAGCGCCAGCATGTAAAAACCGTCGGCGGCGATATCATGGGTAGATGAACAGAATGCAGCTACAAACAAGAAGAACAGGGAAGCTTCGAAAAAGTAGGGCGTTCCCAGTGTTAAAGCAGCACCGGCAAAAGAAACTGCAATTACAGCCTGCATGGTGTAGGTCCACCAGCGCTTGGTTTTGTAAATATCGATGAACGGGCTCCAAGCCGGTTTAAAGCCCCAAGGAAGCGAAAGTAAACTTGTATAAAAAGCAATTTCTGAGTTCGAAATCCCAAGATCTTTGTACATAATTACCGAAACGGTAACGATAAGCACATACGGAATACCTTGAATGTAATAGAGGGTTGGAATCCACGACCAAACGCTTTTTTTAAACTCAGAAATTGAAAGGGTACTCAAGAAATCACCTTATTTGATAAGTGTTAATTTTTGGATTTGATGCTCGGTTGTTCCAGCCGAGGTGAAATCCATTTTCAATAAGTAGACGCCACTCGCTGCCGATTGTGCATTCCATCGAAGTTGATACCTGCCGGCAGATTGGCTGCCTTCGAATAAGGTAGAAATAAGCTGACCGTTAATCGAATAAACATTTACGCTAACGTGACCGGCCGTCGGAATATTGAATTCAATATTTGTTGAGGGATTAAAGGGATTTGGATACGAAGGGAAAAGTTCAAATCCGGCAATCTGATCTTCCATTTCGTTCGATACGGTATTGTTTTCGACTCCTACAAATCGAATAGCATCTGCAACTACATAGCTATTTGTTGCAGCCCCAAAGTTTGAGATAATTACCTGATCGGTGTCGGTTCCTGAGAATTCATATTCCCCCAGCAACACCCATTTTGAGTTATCTGTGCTTTGATCTGCATACACGGTATCAATGCCCTGCTGATGATGTACAATAAAGGGAGCTTTTTTGCTTCGATTAGATGAAGAAACCCACCATCCGTACAACTCATAGGTATTAGCTGCCGGAAGGTCTGGTTTAAACGTTACGGTTTTGGAGCCATCACCGCCTAAAGCGATTAAGGAAGGAGTATCGCCGTAGTAACCGGCGTTTGCTGAAGCCGTCCATCCACTAGAAACTTCAACGGTTTCATCGCCGGTGTCTAAAATTTGTTCATAGCCTACTACCGGAAAAGTAGGAACGGAGTCTGCCGGCATAATTGCAAGGAAAGTGGCAACCGGCCGTTCGAAGCGAGAACCTCCGGGGCGATTGATCAATTTGTCACCAATAACCATTTGACTTGATCCGCCACCATCTAAATTTATTGCCTCAGTTGCTCCTAGATCTATCATAATTTGAGCTAACTCTGTAAGACTTACTCCTACTGAAACCGAGCCTTGTCGGCCATCAACTACCATCAAAATGGCTTTGCCATCTGCGGTATAACCAACTGCGGTTCTTGGATCTGCATTATCTCTGCCAACTCCTGATCCCCAGAAAATTTCTTCGTTGTAACTCACATTAACAGTGTCGCCTTTTACTAAAATCGGGCCGCCACCCACGCCCATGTAGGCATCGCTATATAATTCGCCATTTTCTCTAACAGGGGCAGGAAGTGGACTTGATGTTGAACCACCATAAGGCATTGGCTCATCAAATCGGTATAAATTATCGATTCCACCCCCAAAGTGATAAATCCAGTCGATGGCCATGCTTTTATCTTCTTTGATGCCAAACATGCTTCGAATCACCGGATAAGACTGTGAATTTCGCGTAAGGGAAGTCACATTTTGTGCTTGTACTTCGCCGGGCTGAATTAAGGTTGAGTAACTAATTCCACCTCCAAAATACCCACCATTGATGGCAGCATACGCATTCTTACGAGCGGCAAACTTAGTGATGGCTTCGGTGCCACCTGCTGCCAGATAGGGGACCAAAGCAATATCTTCGTTGTTGGTGTCTACTTCGAAATACCAGCCTTTAAAAGCAGGTGAACTTCGTGTACCTTCAAAGTAGCGAACACCATCGGGAAGTTGCACAGAATCGGTGAGCTCGGCCCATATTATGTCTTGTGCATGTGTTGAGTGATTGATTAGTAAAAAAGCTGAAAAAACAGCCAGAAATAACATTTTTTTCATTGCGCCACCAGTTTTAGGTAGTAGATACCCGAACTAAATTTTTAAATCAAGAAGCATAAAGATCATAAATGGACATAATTTGTAAAAAGCGCGAAGTTCTTTCCCATTCTCATCCAAACATTTAAACGACTGATCAATTAATGGCCATCCTGAAAGGAACTTTCTTAGACGAAATCACGCACGATATTCCATCCCAAAACTGGACAAAAAAAGACTGGGCTAAAGATTTTGATGCTATGCATGCCGTTGGCATTGATACGGTAATTTTAATACGTGCCGGATACAAGCAACACACGGTGTTCGAGTCGGAAGTGCTCAAAAAGGAAATGAATACCTTTCCGGTGTATGATGATTTGATGGATTTATTTCTAGAACAAGCCGAGCGCTGTGGGATGAATTTCTACTTCGGTTTATATGATTCCGGTAAATATTGGGTGAATGGCGATTATCAAAAAGAAATTGAAGTGAATAAGGCCTATTGCGACGAAGTGGTTCAAAAATATGGAGATCGCAAAGCCTTTAAAGGCTGGTATGTAAGTCATGAAATTGGCCGTTACGAAAAGGGAGTATTGGATGTATACGAAGAATTATCCATCCATTTGAAAAAACTAAAAGATCAGCCCATTTTAATCTCTCCGTATGTGCATGGTGTGAAACAGTTTTCGGATGAAGCTATCAGTTTTGATGATCACACCAATGAATGGCGGAAAATTTTCGATCATATTTCAGGGTTGATAGATATTGTTGCCTTTCAGGATGGACAAGTGGGTTATGATGAATTGCAGAATTACTTAATGGCACATAAGCAGTTAGCCGACGAGTTCAACCTTGAGTGCTGGAGTAATGTGGAATCATTCGATCGCGACATGCCCATCAAATTTCTCCCATTACCGTTTAAAAACTTGCGCTACAAGATGGAGTTGGCAGAAAAAGCCGGAGTGGAAAACCTCATTACCTTTGAGTTTTCTCATTTTATGAGTCCAAATTCAGTGTATCCGGCCGCTCACGGATTGTATGATCAGTATAAAAACTGGTTGTTAGAACAAGGCTACCAATTACCTTAAATCATCTAATCTAATTCTGTTATACAACACGCACTATGAACCAATCAAGCATATCGAGTTACAAAAATAAGTTTGAAAATGAACTTTTCAACTCGGTGATTCCTTTTTGGGAAAACCACTCTCCGGATTATGAAAACGGTGGATTTTACAATTGCCTGGATCGAAAAGGAAAGATTTATGACACCCGAAAACACGTTTGGTTGCAAGGCCGACAAACATGGATGTTCAGCAAGTTGTACCGTACCGTGGATCAGAACCCGAATTGGTTGAAGATGGCCAAAAATGGAGCTGATTTTTTACTCAATCAAACGTTTACAGAAAAAGACCGAGTGTATTTTGCTGTTACCGAAGAAGGAAAAGGACTTTGGATGCAACGCAAGATTTTTTCCGAGTGTTTTTGGATTATGGCTCTCGCAGAGTACAGCCGAGCAAGTGGAGAAGCGAAGTATTTGCACGAAGCACAACGTTTATTCGAAAAGGTTTGGGGATGGTCTTCCGATTTAACGAAAGTTGGCCAACCGGTGTACGAGGGTGCGCAACCTATGAGTCAGCTCGCCATTCCTATGATTTTACTAAACTTGATTGAGGAGATATCCGGAGGCGATTTCTCGGATTTTCAAACTGAAATTCAGGAATGTATTCGCAGAGTGAAATTGCATGTGCATAGCGATCGTAAATTAGTTTTTGAACAGGTTTCCCCGAGTGGCGATTTCGTAGATAATATCGACGGACGATTGTTAAATCCGGGTCATGCTATTGAAGCTGGTTGGTTCCTTCAGCATTGGGCACGTCACATCAACGACGATTCACTTTCGAAAATGGCTATCGATATGGTGCGTTGGTCGCATGAAACCGGCTGGGATGATCAACATGGAGGACTGTTTTATTTCCTTGATTCTGAAGGACATTCACCGGTCCAGCTCGAATGGGATATGAAACTGTGGTGGCCACATACCGAAGCCATGTATGCGCATCTTTTAAACTATTCCATCACCAAAGAAGAAGGTGATTTCAAATTGTTTGAAGAAGTGGTGGATTACAGCTTCGAGCATTTTTCTGATCCTGAATTTGGGGAATGGTTTGGGTACTTAAATCGTGAAGGCAAACGTACGCATGATTTCAAAGGTGGCCCGTATAAGGGTTGCTTTCACGTTCCGCGCGCACTGTACTTGTGCTGGCAATTACTCTCCGAAATGGAAAAAACCAATTAAACTTAATTTTCGAAATGATAGGGTAGTACTTCATTCAACAATTGTTGATTGAATACTACCTCATCGGCCTTGTAGCCGGCTTGCTCCAGCAGAAAATAATGGGTGATGGAGGGAATATTCGCCCTCATATCCGCTTTGAGGCGTGCGCTGATTTCTTCCCTAGAGAAATACTGGTCGGCTCTTTCAATAATTTCGATGAATGCCCAACCCGATTCTAGCTGATAGGGTCCCCAAAGCTGCGTAGAGTTATCAGTGGTTGAAGGACGATATTGGATAGAAAATGCGGGGTGATTTGAATTTTCTGAACGTATGAGCCGTCTCGAATCGCTAACCATAATTTGTTCACTTTGTGATAGCACGGTACTCCAATCTAACCCACTCTGAAAGGCTTTGAGTGCTTCACGGGCGTTTTGCTCGGTGTCAAAAGAATAGGTGTTGATGCTAAGTTCGGTATCGGACACATATCGATCTTTATGTTTGATGTACCATTCGTCTTCGAGCCGAGATAGATTCAATGTGTCGGCAACATCAGCGGCGAAATAATTATACAGCTGTCGAACTTCTTCAATGCTAGTTTCTTTTTGAACTTCCGGATCATCAACATATCCTGCTTCCATAGCTCTTTGAGCAAATAACATATCTTTGGCCACGGTTTCCAGAGCCGGACGTAAATTTTGATTTAATTGCCAATAAGGGATGGTAGGAAGTCGGTCAAGAATATCCTGCGAACTTATGGGTTCACCGTTCAACTGAGCGAGTATATGATTCTCTGGATTTGAAAAAACCTGATTCAACATCACTTCAGAATTCAATAATCCCACCAATTGCTGTTGATCGGAGGGAAGTCGGGATTCCAGGTACTCCCAAAATTCGTTGATTTTAGCCGGGTAAAATTCAATCGGTGTTTCTTCTAACACACTATTGATGTACCGGATACTTTCTTCCTCGAATTTTCGACGATCCAGCTCTTGCTCGATTACTTCTCGTGAATTTTGGAAGGTTGTCTGATCAGCAAAGAAGGTTTCTTGTTTGTCAACCACTCTAAATATGTGCCATCCCGATAATGACTGAACAGGTTCGGAAATCTCACCAATAGCCAATGAAAATGCCGTTTTTTCCGGACTTAAGTCCATTTGATTCCAACCTACCCATCCCATTAGATACTGATTCGGTTGTTCCCCGGCCTCAATCATAGATTGCTGTGCCATCGATTGAAATAGAGAAGAGTCGCCAGATAATTTTTGAGAATATTGTTCGATTTGATCGAAGGTTGGCGCATAAATCTGTTCAAGTTTAACCGAAGCATTTTTACGCAGGAAAGCATCATAAATCTCTTGCTCGGTAGTTTCCGATAGCCTTGGCTCTACTTGCTCGCGAATGTAATATTTCATGGCGGCAAGTTCTTTAGTACGCTGAATCGATTGTTGGATAGTTTCTATGGTGTCATACCCAAATTGTTTGGCATAATCAGCAACAATGTTACGCTCAAGAAGCGTGCGCGCATATCGTTTTCGTTGTTCGTAAGAATCTCGAATGGGAGCGGAACTACTTAAGCGCACATATTGGGATTTAAACACATCTTCGGCTAAAGTTATGGTCTTCCATTGCGCGACAGTAGGTGTTTCTGCATCGCCCTTAGAACAAGAGATTAATCCAGCTAAAAAAAAGAGCGCAATGCAACAGTAGAGTTTTTTTGCCATGATTACGGTCGTAACCTGATCGTTCGAATTTGATTCGGTTCTAAACGGATCGGCACTTCGTGTGATTGTACAGGTGTTTCCTGGTTTTCATCCCATTGTTCATAAAAATCAGTAGAACACATACTTGAAAATGAAGAATGGAATACAGCTTTTGAGTCGATGGTTTTGTTGGAAAGATTAAACACTCGTAAAATTAAATCCTCTGATGATTCCGCCATTTTTAAGCATGATAATTGCACTTCCGGATCCTGAATGGCGATGAATTGCAAACTACGCGGAACAGTTCCAACGGGTAAATCTCCATGCATTGCCGGCAATTGTTGAACTTTAGGCTGATGCGAAAATTGCTTAGCCTGTTGGTTAATTTCAAAGCGATTTGATGAAGTAGTTCCCCAAGCTAAGTGCGCGTTTATTGCTCGTAAACATTGAGCATCGGGTACGCTGATTTTAGGTCCGGCATGAGGGCGCCGAATCGATCCGTTACTAACCGATAAAAAGCCAACCGCACGATGCAGTGTAATCGCAAAATGCGTCGAATTATTAACATCAACCAGTTCATATTCATGATTTCCGCGATTAGCCACCCAAGTATTAAAGTGGTCATGTTCAGCAAAACAAAAATCGCCCTGAAAGTGTGTTGGGTAATTTAGTTCTCCGGGATATTGTTCGTAGCGTTTTTGGTGATCCTCGGCTGAAATCTCTGGAGTAACTTCATGTTGATACATCATAAAGTGGCCATCGGAAAAACTCTTACGAGTTTTAAATCCAATGGGCAACAACATGCGTAAGCGACCATTTTTCGCCTGATTTTTGTAATTGATTTCAAACTCAATCCGGTCTGCATTATTTAAATTGATATCAACAGAAATATCAAGATCTATGTTGCGGCTATTATTTAAATCTTCGGGAACTACCAGATTGAAATCAGCGATTATTGATTGCTTACTTTTGCCGGCTCTGGCTCCGGTAAAAGTGCTATATATTGGATTAGATGCTCTGCTGAAGGAGTATGTATCACCATTATCCTGTACATATTCGAAGGTGATAAAGTCAGAAAAAGATAGTTCAAGATCTTTATCACGTACTTGTAAGCCTGAATCATTCCAAGAAATGGAATAACGATCACTTTCCAAGGTGGCATCAACCAAAGTATTATCCCTCAAATCTAAAGGGATAGCTGTTTCAACTACGCGAATGAGTTGGTAGCCGATTGCAGGTAGTGATGTTTTAATACCTACACTGTATTTACGTCCCCAAGTAAACTGAATAAACTCTGCCTTCAAGTAAGGCGCTTCGGTATCCAAAATCTCTAGTTCTAGTGGATTTCCAAGAGCATCGTATGCTTTTAATTCATAGGCATCCAAAACCTCTTCTTCTTCACCTTCATAATTTGGGAACACAATTTCTGTCTCGAAATAGTGGTTAATTGGAGAAGAATGTGGATTGAAAGCAAAAATATCCACAAATCGCTGGTTTTCATTCTCTGGGTATTCAGCCGGTTCAAAACCATGCTTCATAAGCGTTTCGATAGAATCAGTAATTATCGATTCTCCATTTTCCAGTACATGCCGGAAACTAACCTCGTTATCCCGGTGAACGCCATCTTCGCTGCATCCACAAATGTCATCATGCGGATGATTCTTGAGTAACTTTTTCCAACTGTAGTTAAGAATATGATGCGGAACCTCAGTATGAGTCAAAGATGCAGTGATTACAGAAATCGGTTCTGCAATCTTTTCAAGAATTCCCTGTGCCTGTTGATTGAGTTGCTTCAGATAAGTGCGCGTAGAATAAACACTAAGAAGAATAGGGTGGTTTGGATTTCCTATTAAATTGCCGGAATAGGATAAGTGCTCAGGTACCTCTGGCAAGAGCTCGGCAAAATCGCTGAACGAACCATGCGTTAAAGTCAGTGATTCCGATCTTTCGCCCAATTGCTGAATGAGCTTTGGTAACTCAGGTTGTTCAGGCATGTGATCCATGCCATTATTAAGAAGAAATAGATTCTCAGGGAAAAAACCGGACAGTTTTTCTGTGGTAGTATCGATTTTTTTTTCAGCAAGATCTATATCAGCCTTGGCTAAATCATAACGACCAATATCTTTTTTATGTCCTAAATTTGAAGCGTTGAGATAGCCATCGATCATATAATAAGACCGAACTGTACTTCCATCAGGCGCGACCCAATTGAATAATAATGTGTTTTGCTCAAGTACTTCTTCCGGCATACCCCGCATGAATAAGAAATTGTCTATGCCAAAGCTTTGCAGGATCTGAGGCAGTTGTGCTATGTGGCCAAATGGATCGGGAACATACCCAACCTTCATTTTGCTTCCCCATTCTTCAGTCATAGAATGCCCGATTTGCAAATTTCGAATAATAGATTCGCCACTTACCAAAAACAGATCAGGTAGTATGTACCAGGGCCCAATTTGTAACTTCCCTTCAGATATAAGTTCCTTGAGAATTGATGCATTTTCGGGTTTAATCTCCAAATAGTCATCAAGCAAAATGGTTTGTCCGTCAAGTATAAAACATTGGTACTCAGTGTTTTCAGAGAGTAGATCGATCAGGCGATCAATCATTTTAATCAGGCGATAGCGAAACTTTTCAAAAGGTAAGTACCAGGCACGGTCCCAGTGGGTATGTGATACAATAATTGCCTGCTTATCTGTAGTTGAATTCATTTAGTAAGTAATTAGAAGCACAATTATAGGTCATAATGTGCATAAAAGTGTAGGTAAAAATAAATCATTTATTTTCTAATTAGCAACTTTCAATATCTTCATCAAAAACAAATAGAGCGCCAAAAAAACGCTTTCATATTTGTAAAAAATAGAAGAAGTGCTAAAAATTGCGCTTTCAATATTGATTAATTCATGTAGGATAGATATGTTGAACGTGCTTATTAAGTATAAACAAAGTGCATAATAAGCATAATAATCAAGTAGAATTTAATTTTGAGGCCTCTATATGGTTAAAAAGCTACAATCAGCCTTTCTTTTAGCACTGTTAATTTCAGGAATATCTTATGCGCAATCTCCGGCAGTAGATAATTTGTATCGTATCGCTTTAAATGGTACGGCAATAACAATAGATGGGGATTTAGCCGATTGGCAAGATGCTCAATGGGAGTTTTTAAGCATAGATCGCCCGGCTTACGAAATTGTGAATTCAATTAGTAATTCCGGAATGTATCCGGCAAGTCCAAGTGACGCCAGCGCGTGGTTGGCTATTAAAATGGACGACGATAATATTTACTTCGCTTTGAATGTGCGCGACGAAAATGCGCCTCTATTCGAAAATGCAGATGATGCAGCGAATTTGAACTTGTATGATAATCTAAATGTATTCCTTGGATTGTACGACATTGGGGGCGCTGCATACTCTAGCCCACATGCTGAGTTATTAAATGGTTCATCTGGTTTTAATCTTGTTGATCCAACTAATCAGCAGGCGGTAAATGTAAGCAGTACATATAGAATTAGTGGCGCCAGCGATAACACGAATTCAACCCTTGGGCCAGATCATCATATTGGGGTGCGAGCGGTTGTTTATGGTGCATCCGATAATCCTATTACATACAACTGGGGATATGTAAATAACGAAATTGCTTCAACAGAGGTGGCTACTGCACTATGGAGTAATTCAAAAGGATACTCGCTGGAGTGGAAGGTGCCGTTTGCGTCGCTTGCAGGAAAACTCGCTGACCAAAGCGGTGACTTAGCCAATTTCGATTGGCCATTATTTACACCAACTGATGGCGCAATTATTTCTTTGGATGCAGAAGTAGGAGATGCAGACGAAGTATCAGGTGGTAATCCTGATACAGAAAAACTAACGCTTGGAACCAGTAATAAACTTGATAAATACTCTAGTAGATTTGGTTTCCGTGGTAAGATTGTAGACATGACCCTAAATCCAAATAATACACCTCGCCGTACTTACAGCGTAGATTTTAAAATCAATCAGGATGTCGAAATTGATGCCGATTTAAGCGATTGGTTAGACGCGCCTTTCATGGGTTTGAGTCAAGATATTCCAAATTGGGTGTTGATTCAGGGTACACCCGAATCCCCCGATGATTTTAGTGGATACCTTGCAATAAAAATGGATACTGCGAATGTTTATTTTGCGGTTCGTGTACGCGATGAAGGTACCCCGATGATTGAAACACGCGATACGCCGAATCTTGCATTTAATTACGATCATTTAAGTGCTTATTTGGGATTATATGATATCGCCGATATTCCATCTAATCCTCACGTAGAGGGAGCCGGTCAATTCGAAATGTATAATTTCAGAAACGTGGGAACCGATTCGGCATTCACCGATACCATCGAGGCAACACGTACGTACAGAATTAAAAATGATATTGATAACACCACCAGCACACGTGGACCTGATTATCAACTAACAGTGCGTTCGTTACCTTACGGCGATGAGCCTGTTGATCCCGAAGATTATAACGGTGCCTATGTTGATACCGTAATTTTTAAAGGTAACACCGCTGCGGCAGTTCGTACTCCCGACGAAACAGGTTATATTATGGAGTGGAAACTTCCACTTTCCAGCCTAGCCGGCGAAATAAATAACCGATCAACTCGATTCCAATATTTTGGAATTCCTTGGCCAAAGTTTATGCCCGATGATGGTAAAGTATTCTCTTTTGATGCCGATTTAACCGACCGCGACGAAACTGATGGTGCCAGAACTGCAAACCGGTTTTTACGTCTAGGTGACCAGCCATCACTTTGGAGGGATTCAAAAAGTTTCGCGATGCGCGGTGAAATCACATTAACTACCGAAAAAGTTGGAGTATCTACCGAAGGGTATGAGTTTGCTGATTTCCCAACTACTCCAACCTTAGGGCAGAATTATCCAAACCCATTCAACCCATCAACAAACATACAGTTTACCTTACCGCAACCTGCAAACGTAACCCTTAAGGTGTATGATGTGCTGGGTAAAGAAGTTGCCACATTAGTAAATGGAAATGTAAGTGCAGGCGTACATACGGTGCGATTTGAAGCGCGTAGCAACATGTCGAGCGGTGTGTATTTCTACCGCTTAGAAACACCCGATATGCGCGTAACTCGCAAACTTTTGCTGATTAAATAATGAACCCCTAAGCTTAAATCGAGGCACTGGTCGTGCCTCGATTTCTCTTTTCAAATATGCTTAAAAAACTTCTATTTCTGGGTGTAATTCTACTGGGCACTTCCTTTTCGCCCAACCTGTTTGCCCAAACAACGGGCAAAATTTCAGGTACGGTAGTTGATAGCGAGGGTATTCCTTTGCCCGGTGTGAATATTATAATTGAAGGCGAAATGAAAGGAAATGCTTCCGACGGAGATGGGAAGTATTTTATTCTGAACGTGCGCCCGGGAACATACACCCTGCTGGCATCTATGATCGGTTTTCAAACGGTGCGAATTACTGATGTTCGTGTACAGGTTGACAGAACCGCCACTATCGATTTTGTAATGCAAGATGAAGTATTTGAAGGCGAAGAAATTACGGTAATTGCCAATCGTAAGTTAATTACCAAAGATCAAACATCAGCCTCTTCTAAAGTAGGTGGCGATGAAATCTTGAATTTGCCTGTTGCAAATTTTACTGAAACGGTGTCGGTGCAAGCCGGTGTTTCTAAAAGTGAGAGTGGCTCGCTGCACATACGCGGTGGGCGAAGTAGCGAAATTAAGTATTATGTGGATGGAGTAGCTGTATCAAATCCATTTAGCAATGCCTTGGCAACCCCGGTCGAAAATTCTGCGGTTCAAGAAGTAGAGGTAATCAGTGGCACTTATAATGCAGAATATGGCCAAGCCAATAGTGGAATTATCAACATTGTTACACGTGATGGAGGTAACGATTTTTCAGGTACTTTTATCGGTAGCATTGGTACCTACAACACGGGCAGTAATCCTGAGTTTTTTGGCTTAGAAGAAGCTTCGTATTTAGGCGAACAATCCTACGAAACCTCCTTTTCGGGGCCAATAGTTCAAGATAAACTCACCTTTTTTACCAACGTAAAATACACCGATAACAATGGCTGGCTTTACGGTAGAAATATTTTTCAGCCTAGCGACTCTTCCGATTTTTCTTCCAATAACTCCGCTAATTGGATGATTGAGTCTACCGGAGATTCATCCTTTGTTCCTATGAATTCGAGCGAAGGCCTAACAACCATGGGTAAATTGAAATACCGAATTTCAAGAAATGTAAATGTTTCCTATTCACTCACTCGTTCGAATAGCAAGGCTAAGTTCTACCGTCATCAGTATCGCTTGAACCCGGAGTTTATGCCAACTCAAAGAAGTACTTCGTTTAACCATTTATTGGT
This sequence comes from Balneolaceae bacterium, assembly GCA_965228545.1. Classification (GTDB taxonomy): domain Bacteria; phylum Bacteroidota; class Rhodothermia; order Balneolales; family Balneolaceae; genus HXMU1420-13. The sequence goes on along the minus strand of OZ245822.1, from coordinate 1,504,355 downwards.
ATTAAACCATGTACTTGATGATAGAACCTTCTACAACCTTCGCTTAACGGCTTACTCAACGGCCTTTACTCAGTATAAATACGAAGATCCTTTTGATGAAGGTTACAAATTTATAGATGGTCGAAATAATCAGCCTGCAAACGTATTTAACACCGGTGGAGTAGATAATTACTACCTCGATCGAAACAGTAACACCTACGCACTTCGCTTCGATATTACCCGACAATTTGGCAACGAACATCTTGTTAAAGCCGGAATTGAATATCGCTACAACGAACTGAATTTTGAGGAGTTTTTTATTCAGGCTCGTCGAGTTGATAATCTCGAACGAACCATTCCACCACTTTCTTCTCGTTTACACAATAAATATTCGAAATCGCCCATCGAGATGGCTGCCTTCATTCAGGATAAAATCGAAATCTCTGATTTGATCGTAAATGTTGGGCTTCGCTTCGATTATTTTGATGCCCGCTCGGTTACACCGGTCGACTTACGTGATCCCAGCAACACATCCGGCTTACCCGAAGATCAGGCCTATGTAGCTACCGATGTAAAATGGCAATTAAGTCCGCGCATTGGCTTTGCTTTTCCTATTTCAGAAAATAGTGTGATTCACGCTTCCTATGGTCAGTTTTTTCAGATTCCTGAGTATGCACGATTGTATGAAAATCCTGAGTTCGAAGTACAATCCAGTAATTTTACCCAATTCATAGGTAATGCAAATCTGGATGCTCAACGCTCAAATACCTATGAAATCGGATTACAGCAGCAATTAAGCGAATATATTGGGATTGATCTGACTGTTTATTATCGCGACATCCGCGAATTAGTGGGTACTACTTTATACGAGTCTAGAGTCGGAGGCGACTCTTGGGGACGATATGAGAACACTGATTTTGGTCGGGTACGTGGAATTACCTTATCAACTGATATCAGAACCAATTTAGGATTAGTGGGGTCGGTGAATTACACTTTCCAATCGGTTCGAGGTAATGCTTCTGATCCGAAACAGGCATTCTTCAACGCTCAGAACAATAATGAAACCACTCGTCAATTACTGCCACTTACCTGGGATCAGCGTCATAATATTTCAGGAAGTATAACTTACCTAAATAAACTTACCGTTGGCTTTTTAGGCACTTTCCATACCGGCTACCCATTTACACCGCAAGATGTAAATGGAACTGATATACCGGTACTTCGGAACCTGGCTCGTTATCGTGCGGAATTTATATTGGACTTAAGAGTAGGTTATAGAACAGATATTTTAGGTGTCAATTCACAGTTATTTTTGAATGCAGATAATCTCTTCAACTATAGTAGGGTTGATAGAGATCCTAAAATATTTAACACCGAAATCGAAGCACACAATGCTAATGGTTTCGATCGCATTAATGGCCTCGTTGATTTCCGAACTAACCCGATTCGGCACCCGGCGCCACGACTTATTAAACTAGGCTTTCAACTCAATTTTTAAGTAGAACTACCTTGTACCTCGCACAACCTTCTACATATCGCATTCGTCTCTCATCCACCGCAAAGGCTGTTATAAGCAGCTGGTGGATGATTATGTTTTTAATGGCAACATCAGCCTTAGCCCAAACAAACGATTCCAACGTATTCATCGATCCAGCTCAAGGCAGCCAAGATGCCCGGGTAGATTTTAATGTAACCGGAAATCAGGTAGAATCGATCATCACTAACTGGGGAACCGTTGGAAATGGAAACGGAAGTATTAATCAAGCCGGAGTTTGGCCTAAAGGTACCGGGCATGGACATTTGCACGAAATGACCGGGATGATTTTAACCCGAACCCCTGATGTGAACGGACAAAATGTAACCATAATTTCAGATGGATACGGTGCAAGCAGCGATGCCACAGACATTGATCCGAACACAAATATTCGGTGGAAATTTCAGCCTGTTCCGGGTTACTTCAATAGCAATACGGAAGAACCGGAAATTGCAAACTCGCGAAACCCTGATAGCTGGCCGGCTACCTGGCCTGATGTTGGCCCGGAATGGGACGGAAACTGGAACGGCTACTTTGGTTTAAATCAATTTAATGCCGATCAGGAAGTATTTTATGTAATGGACGATTTGTCTAACACCGAATACGAATATTATCCAATTGATGGCGATCAAACTAAAGGTGGACTAGGCTTACAAATTCGGGTACGGGTATTCCAGTGGGCGCAAGCTTTAGCGAAAGATATTCTGTTTATGCAGTATGAAGTTTCCAACATTGGAGATAAAACATACACCACAGATATCAACGACAAACCACTGTTTTTCGGTGGATATACCGATGTAAACCCAGCAGGCTCTGGAACTGCTGATGACGCGGCCGGCTTCGATAACGACGATGATATTGTATTTGGTTGGAGTAGCACAGGACAAGGTTCTTGGCAGCAATTCCGTGATATTCCACCGGGATATATCGGTTGGAAATTTTTAGAAAGTCCTGGATTAGATTTTGATTTAACAGATAACGACAACGACGGTATTGTAGATGAATCGCGCGATAACGATGCGGGAGTGTTTGCCTTTGCACCTTGTGGCGATTACGACGATCCCCAAGAGCATTGGAGCGGAGATGAAGACTGCGACTGGAATGCATTAATCGATGATGTTGGGAGCGATGGAATTGGTCCGGAACAAGAAAGTTATCCTGGGCCTGATGCCGATGGAACCGAAGGAAATGGAAGACCGGATCAAGGCGAGCCAAATTTTGGACGTTTAGATAACGATGAATCAGATCAGATAGGATTAACCAGTTTTTATGCTCCGTTATTCGGAAACGTGAACATCCACGACGAAGAAACCGTGTGGCCAAATATTCAAGCTGGTTTTTACGACGTTCCAAGTCAGGGAGTAAACCAAATCTGGATTTTCGGGTCCGGAGCCTTCCAACTGGCACCGAATACTACGCAACGCTTCTCAACAAGCTTTGTATTTGGTGCAAATGAAGAAGCCATGTTCCGATCGTCAGCTGTTGCTCAACGAATTTATGACTCCGATTACCGGTTTGCTGTTCCTCCACGCCAGCCTAAACTTCGAGCTATTCCCGGAGATGGCAAAGTTACATTAGTATGGGATGAATTAGCCGAAGTATCACGCGATCCGGTATATGGCGAGGATTTTGAGGGCTATCGAATTATAAAATCAACCGATCCGCAATTCAACGATGCCGATGACATAACCGATGCATTCGGTAACGCCGTTTATAAGCGCTCCATCGCCCAGTTTGATTTAGTTAATGGGTTAGAGGGATACCACTCTTTGCAATTTGGCGAAGAGATTGGTATCCCAAATGGGGTTCACTATTACATGGGAGATGATACCGGAATTCAGCATTCTTATGTTGATACGGATGTTATAAATGGTCGTACCTATTATTATGCGGTAATTGCTTACGACGCCGGCTACGACAATACCTATTTCGATAAAGGGATTTCTAAGCTGGAAAACTTATTCCCGATCTCACCATCCGAATCGCCGGCAAGTATTACGCTTACTCAAGGGGTAATTACAAATTTCGACCCGAATACGGTGGAAGTTCGTCCAAACCCGCCTGCCAGCGATATAATTTTAGGTGATATCGATGTTGATTTCCAAAACCGGATAGCTCAGGAAAATGGAAAAGCAACCGGAGTCGTAAAAGCGACTATTGTGGATGAAAATCTACTGAAGGATCAGAATTACTCCATTACATTTAATCAGGTTCCTGTTGTATATGACGGCACAGATACTTCTGCTGTAGAATATCTAACAACTGGTTTTAGCATTTTCGGGCAGTCGGGTGAAGTGATTGTAAACAACGAGCCGGTTCCAACTAACCTGGAAGACGAATTTGTTGACACATGGACGTTTGAGCTGTTAGATGAAGGACTCATTTTTACGTTTGAAAATGAATATCCAAGCGAATCCAATACCCAGCAAAATTCAGGCTGGAGCTCTACCAGTCAAACCAATTTAAGAAGCCAAATCACGCTACCTCAGCCAACATTTTCGGTGCCAAACCCACCTGTTTGGCCAATTCGAGTGCGTATTGAGATTGGTAACGAGAACGAAGTGTTAGATTCGGCATTTACTTCAACATCAGGCGCTTTTTCATTTCCTGTAAACTTCAGAATTTCGGAATTCAATACCGGGGTAAAAATTCCATTTATATTTAATGAACCTGACTCTACGGAAAATGGACGCATCGATCCTGATGAGCTTATTACTCTTCTATTTAAAGAAAACCCGGATGACCGCAGGTTTATCAGAGCATGGAATATCGATTTCAGAAAACCGGTGGATTCCAGAGGTACAGATCTACCACCATCACAAATTCGTTTGCCACGAATTGGCGATGTATTTGAACTGAATGCACAAATACCCTTTGGCGAAAATGATACGTACGTACTAAACAGTACTGCCTCGGTGGTTGATTCTAATGCAGGAGACGAGTTGCTCGATGAAATTATCGTAGTACCAAATCCTTATGTGGCCGCTACTATCGCAGAGCAGCGTCCATTCTTATCCGGACGTGGTGAGCAACGTATCGAATTCAGAAATTTGCCCAACAATGCTAGCCTCAGAATCTACACCGTAAGTGGAGTTTTTGTTCGCGAATTGCAATCGGATGATGGATTAGCCGTGTGGGATTTGCAATCGAAAGATGGATTGGAAGTAGCCTATGGGCTGTATTTCTATCACGTTAAAGCAGCCGGTATCGGCGAAAAAACCGGAAAGTTCGCAATTATCAAGTAACAGTCATGATCAAAAAATTACTCCCTTTTGTTTTTGTTATTGCACTCAGCCTTCCGGTGATGGGGCAAAGTCAGGTTGGAAGCACAGCTTCTTCTTTTTTAGAAATCCCGGTTGGGGCCAGAAGTATCGGCATGGGCGAAGCGTATGTTGCTGCCGTCGACGAAGTAAGTGCCCTTTATTGGAACCCGGCAGCCGCTACCCGAATTGGGCAGAATCAAGTCACATTCCAGAATACCGACTGGTTTGTAGATACCAAATTATATTATGCGGCCTCAGTATTTAAGCTCAACGACATCTATCTGGGCGTGAGCATCAATATGTTTGATAGTGGCGAAATGGATGTGCGAACGATCACCCTGCCGGATGGCACAGGCGAACAATTTAGAGTTCAAGACATCAGTATTGCCTTTACCTATGCACAAGCTTTAACCGATAATTTTAGCTTGGGCGGTAGTTTGAAATTTGTTCAGAATCAGATTTGGAGGATGCAAGCTTCTACTATGGCCCTTGATTTGGGATTCTTTTATCAAACCCCCTTTGATAAGTTAGATTTGGGATTCAGCATTAGCAATTTTGGCGGTGAAATGACATTACGTGGCGACAACACCTTTGTGCCGGTGGATTTAGACCCGCTAAATTCCGGTAATAACGATGGTATCCCGGCAAATCTGATGACAGCAGCCTGGGATTTGCCTCTCATTTTCAGAATTGGAACTACCTATGATTTGCTGCATACCGTAGATCATAAATTAATACTTGCGGCGGATGCGGTCTATCCTAACAATAACACCAATTATGTAAATGCCGGCGGGGAATATGGATTCAGAAACCTGCTGTTTTTACGTGCCGGCTATAGTAATATTTTTACGGAAGATAACTACGGTCTTGGTCACCTCCGTTTTGGAGTTGGGATTAAACCAATAGAAGAAATTTCGGTGGATTATGCACTCAGCGACAGAGACGAGTTGGGCTATGTGCACACAATGGGACTCTCATTAAAATTCTAAGATTATGGTAGATATTACAGATACCGACAAGCATTTATATGAAATAGTAGCCGAGGATCTTAAAGACAAGATTAAAGAAGATTACTTTGGCGAGCGGGGTAAAATTCCCAATTACCTTCGCCTTACCGAGATTTATAATGTGAGTATGTCTACCATTAAAAAAGCGATGAAAATCCTGAATGAACAGGGTGTGATCGTAAGTAGGGTAGGAAAGGGATCATTTGCTAATAAAAATTTTAAAGAGCCGGTTCGTTCATTCAAATCTTCTACCACAAACAAAATTGGACTATTAATTCGTGATGTCGACGGTCCTTATTTCTCAGGCATTTATAAAGGTCTAGCCGATCAAACCGATAGGTACGGGAAAAAATTGATGGTAACCGTTTCGCGCGATTTTCATCAACAAGAAGATTCTTTGTTAAGGATGATGCTTTCGCATGAAATTGACGGGCTGGTAGTTACTACACGGCGTAAGTCGATTTACGGTGTTCGCATTTACGATGAGCTTCGAAAGAATAACATCCCTACCGTAATTATTCATGATGTATACGATTCCAAAATCCCCACAATTGATGTAGATAATTACAGAGGAGGTTGCTTGGCTGCCGAGCAGTTATTAAAGCGAAGCCAGAAAAAACTCTGTGTGATTGTAGGGGAAAATGGCTACAAAACGGATGATCAGCGGTTAAATGGATTCATCGACACATTGAAGAAGCATGGAGTAAACCCAAAAGAGCGCTGCGAAATTTTCCGCTATTCTTTTAGTACCGAGAAAACAGCTTTCGACGAAGGTTATAAAATTGGCCGCAGTTTGAATCTGACAAAACTAGAAATTGATGCTGTATTTCTATTTAACGATCTAATTGCAATGGGCTTTCAGAAAGCACTTATCGAGCAAGGCATCTCAATTCCGGACGACGTAGCCATTGTCGGATTTGATAACATCGAGCGCTGTTCCGAAGCTCGGGTGCCTTTAACTACCATCGAAGTGCCCCGCTACGACATTGGTAAAATGGCGTATCAGATGTTACGTACCCATATGAAAAACGGGCAAACCAATGTAGAAAAAGGCATGCACCTCGAACCAAAGCTAATAATTAGAGATTCTGCGTGAATTACACACTTTCCATAGCACTTTACGTAATCGTTCTTTTGCCACTAGTTGGCATGTTTGGCTGTACTAATGTAAATCAACAACATGAAACGGAGCCTGTTCGAGGCGTTTGGGTTACCAACATCGATAGTGAGGTGATGTTCAGCGAAGAGAATATAGTTGAAGGCATGAAAACGCTCGCCGATCAAGGCTTTAACACGGTATATCCGGTGGTTTGGAATAAAGGCTACACCATGCACCCAAGCGATATAATGGTGCAGTATTTTGGGGAAGAATATCGGCAGGATACTTTGTTTAAAAACCGAAATCTTGATCCGCTGGCGGTGATGATTCGCGAAGCCCGGAAAAATGATCTCAAGATAATTCCATGGTTCGAGTTTGGCTTTTCCAGTTCATACAATAAAAACGGCGGTCATATTATCGAAGCCTATCCAAATTGGGCCGCACTAGATAAAGAAGGAAATCTACTAAAGAAGAATAATTTTGATTGGATGAACGCCATCCACCCCGAAGTTCAGCAGTTCATGATTGATCTTATACTTGAAGTAGTAAATGGCTATGATATTGATGGTATACAAGGCGATGATCGCTTGCCCGCAATGCCGGCTGAGGGAGGGTACAGTGCGTTTACAAAAAACTTATATCAGGATGAAACAGGAAAAAAAGTGCCTTCTGATCCCTTACAGGAAGACTTTCTAAACTGGAAAGCTGATAAACTCACCGAATTTGCCGTTCAACTTTATAAAGCAGTTAAGGCGGTGGATACAAACCTTACTGTGTCGCTTGCTCCCAGCATCTACCCGTGGTCGAAGGAGCAATATTTGCAGGATTGGCCCGCTTGGATAGAAGCCGGTGCAGTGGATGAACTTATCCCACAGGCGTATCGATGGGATATTGAAAGCTATAAAGCAACCATCAGCGAAATGGTGGCGTTTTATCAAAATGCAAAAGGGCACGAACAAGTGGCTATCTACCCCGGCATAATTATTAAAGCAGGCGATCGCTACAATAATTTTGACTATGTAAGGGAAGCGCTTTTACACAATCGGGCGCAAGGACTCGAAGGCGAGGTTTACTTTTTTTACGAGGGATTGTTTGAAGAAAACGGAAATCTCGGCGACTCACTACACACTCATTTTTACAGCAAATAATCTATGATCGAACAAACGAAAGTACGGCAGGTTTCGAAGCATCTTTTGGCATATTTACTGCTAATATTTCTTGCAATACCTGTAAACGCTCAAGACGAAAAAACCTACATCGAAGAATTGCGCGGCGTATGGATTACCAACGTGGATAGCGATGTATTATCCAGCAAAGAAAAGATTGCCGACGCCATGGATTATCTGGCAGAACGTGGTTTCAATGTAGTTTTTCCGGTAGTCTGGAATAAAGGATATACCCTATTTCCAAGTCAGGTTGCGGAAGATTCGATCGGTTTTCGTCAAGATCCCGTATATGCTCCGGTTGGCAGAGACCCACTGCAAGAAGTGATAACAGAAGCTCACCGCGTTGGGATGGAAGTGATTCCCTGGTTCGAATATGGCTTTGCAAGTGTATTTGGAAATTCAAGTGGAGGGCACATCTTAGAAAGAAATCCACATTGGGCGTCTCGCGATATTGACGGCAATATTGCCAATCGAAATAACTTTTATTGGATGAATGCGATTCATCCTGCGGTACAGGAATTTATGCTTGGCATTATTGGCGAAGCCATCGACAATTACGACATCGATGGAGTACAAGGCGATGATCGACTCCCGGCAATGTCATCAACAGCCGGCTATAGCGATTTTACCAAAGAATTATACCGCTCTGAACATGAAGGCAATGACCCGCCGGCTGCCTACGACGACGCCCAATTCCTGCGCTGGAAAGCCGACAAACTTACCACATTTGCCGGCGATCTGTACCGAATGGTAAAAAACAAAGATTCTACGCTCACCCTTTCTCTCTCACCGTCTATTTATAGTTTCAGTTACGATAATTACCTCCAAGATTGGCCAACTTGGCTCGATTCGGGTTATGTGGATATCATTCATCCGCAAGCTTACAGGTATGATATTGGTAGCTACAAATCGATTATTCGAAATATGCTTGGTCGCGAACCATTTTCATCGCAAGGGTATATTCACCGGTTTTTCCGCCCCCAAATTTTTCCGGGCGTGTTAATTAAAGCCGGTGGTGCATTTAACGACGAGGCCTATGTGAAAGAAGCCATCGATTTTAACCGCGAATACGACCTCAAAGGCGAAGTGTATTTCTTTTTTGAAGGCTTAGATGAGAAGAATAACAATCTGGCTGATAGCCTTTACAAGTATAAATACAATGTGCCCGCACTGCTGCCAAACCGAAACGGCCAAATACGCCGTCCTCTTCCCGAAATTGTAAATGAAGACAGTAGTTTTGCAACCAAAACCGGAAGTTGGACCGAAGAAGAAAGTATGGCTGGCTTTACTGGATCAACACTAAAAGCAGAAGCAAATTCAGGTTCCAGTATTTCGTATAAAGTGGATGTACCTAATTCGGCCTGGTATAATGTTTTTACATGGGTACCTGTAAAATCGGGAGCTACCAACGCTGCCCATTACGAACTATTTGGTGCTCAAGACACGGTATCTACCACCATCAATCAAACTCAAAGCGTAAAGAAAGGTTGGGAGAAAATCGGAAGTGTATATCTGGAAGAAGGCGAACAAACGGTAGTTCGTATTGATGCCGATAAAGCCGGCGACGGAAACCCAACCTATGCCGATGCTGTGATGGTGATGCTGGATCGAAAGAAATCTCCGGGTGTTCAAATTGATGCAATAATTACAAGTGGTGAACAAGTAAAAACGGAAACCCCTGTCGGATACGCCCTAAATCAAAATTATCCTAACCCGTTCAATCCTTCAACTAATATTTCATTTTCGCTGCCGGAATCGAACCGTATTTCGCTTGAAGTATTTGATGTGCTTGGCCGAAAAGTAGCCACTCTACATCAAAATAAACTATTCAGTGCAGGGCAACATCAGGTTGCCTTCGATGCATCTGCTTTGGCAAGTGGGATGTACATCTACCGGCTAACTACAGCCAACTACACGTTTAGCAACACCATGATTTTGGTGAAATAAGGAAATTATGCATTACATCGACTACACCATAATTGTTGTTTATCTGCTTGCACTAATTGGCCTAGGGGTTTACTTACAACGCAAAGCATCGAGTAGTATCGAGAGTTTCTTCTTAGGAGATCGCGATATGCCATGGTGGGCTTTGGGCGCTTCGGGGATGTCGTCTAATTTCGATGTATCCGGAACCATGATCATCGTGGCGATGGTGTATGCACTTGGTTTGAAAGGCTTTTTCATCGAATTACGTGGTGGAATTGTATTGGTGATGGCCTTTCTGATGGTATTTATGGGCAAATGGAACCGCCGCGCACAAGTAATGACTGCCGCAGAATGGATGGAATTACGGTTTGGGCGTGATAAAGCCGGAAATGCTGCGCGAGTATTAAGTGCGATTGCAAATTTGCTGTTTGCGGTTACTGTTGTTACCTATTTTGCGCAAGGTGGAGGAATTTTTCTTGCAAAAATCCTTAATATCGATCCGGAATGGGCCACTATTGGAATTATCGGCCTATCAACTATTTATACGGTAGCGTCCGGATTATACGGTGTAGTCTACACCGATGTACTACAAGGCTTTTTAGTGTTTTTTGCGATAGTGGCTACCTGTGCCATCGCGTTTTTCCATTATCCGCTAGCGGAAACCTTTCAGGTATCGGTGCCATTAATTGGAGAGGGCTTTCAAACTTTGGATGTAAATCTGGATAACTGGACCAATGTATTGCCAAGTTGGACAATGGATCTTCCCGGCGAATATGGGCAATACAACTTATTCGGGATTGCCATAATTTTCTATCTCTTTAAAACCACTATTGAAGGTAGTGGGGGATCAGGCGGATATCTAATTCAACGTTATTTTGCTGCGAAAAGCGATCGGGATGCCGGGTTATTAAGTCTTTTCTGGATTTTCCTTCTTTCGTTCCGCTGGCCATTTGTGGTAGCGGTTGCCATGATGGGAATTGCATGGGGAGCTACCGGTACTGTGATCGAAAATCCTGAAGAAGTATTACCTTCGGTACTTTCAACAATGATTCCGGTTGGGCTTACAGGTTTAGTAATCGCCGGATTGATCGCCGCTGCAATGTCCACTTTCGATTCGGTGGTAAACTCCGGTGCAGCCTATTGGGTAAAGGATATTTATCAACGGTTTATAAACCCGGAAGCTTCAGAAAAAACCTTAGTTGCTCACAGTAGATGGGCATCTGTACTTATTGTTATTGTGGGGTTTTTGCTCACTAAGCAATTTAAAAACATTAACGATATCTGGGGCTGGCTTACTATGGGATTAGGTTCCGGCCTTATCATCCCACAAGTAATTCGCTGGTATTGGTGGCGTTTTAATGGTTATGGCTTTGCAGCAGGAGTTTTTGCCGGTATGCTTGCTGCATTCTCACAACTTATTTTCTTTCCCGATTTCACCGAATACGAGCTATTTATGTATGTAGCTTCTATTTCACTAACTGCGTGTGTGATTGGAACATTTGCCACTCCGGCCGTTGACGATTCGATTCTAGCAAATTTTTATAGAACAACTCGTCCGTTTGGGTTCTGGGGGCGCATCAAAAAAACTATGCCCAAAAAGAAAATGGAAGGAGTGGATGCCGAAAACAAACGAGATATCCTGTCTACGGTTATCGCAGTTCCTTGGATGCTCACACTTTGTATCACACCTATGTTATTAATGGTTCGGCAATGGCCAGAATTTTTTACCGCACTTGGAATTTTAACGGTGCTCTCGGTTTCGCTCTATTTTAGCTGGTTCAGGCATTTATCAACCGAAAACGATTTAGATGAGCTGGAAATCAGCGCAGAAGAAATAAACATAAAAAGAACTTGAGAATGGGGTTATATCCATCAAACAATCAAGAATAAATAGTCGTGTAGCAGTGTTGCTGCGGCATGATAAACTCTAACCAATAAGTCCAACAATATGATTGACCTTTACAAACGAACAATGAGTACTGTACTTAGTTTGATGTTTGTAGGTGCATTATTTGTATCAACGAATGCATTTGCACAAGCACAAACTCAGTTAGAAACACTTTGGAGCATCGATGCTCCGGTGAGTAACTGGTTTGGTACCGGTAACGCAGAAAGGGGTATCACTTACAACCCAACTACCGGAAACCTGATTGTAGCCAGCCGACAAGGCGGGGTAACGCCAGTTATTATCGATGCCGCAACGGGCGATTCTCTGGGTTTGCTTAAAACTACAATGCCGGCTATGGAAGATGTGGCACCAAATTGGGCCATCGAAGCTCCTTTTAGCAACTGGTTTGGAACCGGTAACTCAGAGCGAGGAATTACTTTTAATCCGGCAACCAACAACTTGATTGTAGCTAGCCGTCAGGGTGGTGTAACTCCTGTAATTATCGACGCTGCATCCGGCGATTCTGTTGGACTTTTACCTACTATTATGCCTCCAGCCGAAACGGTAAATCCAATCTGGTCGGTTGATGCTCCTGAAGGAACCTGGTTTACCACCGGAAATACCGAGCGTGGTGTAACATTTAATCCGGCAACCGGACATTTGATTGTAGCCAGCCGTAATGGCGGAGTAAAACCTGTTATTGTTGATGCAGCCAATGGCGACTCTGTTGGTGTACTTGATAATACCGGTATTGCTGGTGGAATTTTTCCATTCAATCAAGTGCGAGCTACGCCTGATGGACAAATTTTTACCGCTAACTTAGCAAACAACGGAACTACGAAAATCTACCGTTGGGAAAATGAAGCTGCAACTCCCGTAGAGATCTTCAGCGATTCACTAGGTCAGCGTTTAGGTGATTCTTTTGGACTTGTAGGCGATACTACTAATGTAACATTGCTTTTAAGTGGTGGTGGAGCTGATAAAGTTGTACCATTTACCTGGGATGGCACCACGCTTACTAAACAAGCTGATTATCCGGTAGCAGCCGGCGAAGCTCGCGGTGGATTTTCATCGCGTGTAATTGGCGGCAACATCATTATTACCGGAACAGGAACTGCTCCACGATTCATGAATCCTGCAGATGGTACTTTAGGCGCTGCCCTAACTTCTGATGATATTGCAGCAGCAGATCTGAATTCAGTGATGTTGAACGATCAGATCATGTATAATGGTCGGCATTTGGTAACTGTTGGTCCTGCATTCACCAATGGTAAATTCTATTTATTAGATGTAACCGATGGTGTGAAACTAATCAAAGAAATTGGGCCAATTGGCGAAAATACAAATGGTAATAACACAGGTGGTGTTCTTTTTGATGAAGCGACTAATCGTATGTACATCATGGATACCAACAACTCCATCCATGCGTATAACCTCGCTGATTTCTTCGAAAAATCAGTAATCAGTGGTGGAATTTTTGCATTCAATCAAATTCGCGCTACTCCAAACGGACAAATCTTTACGGCGAATCTTGCAATTAACGGTACAACGAAAATTTACCGTTGGGCAGATCAAACCAGCATCCCTGAAGAAATCTACAGCGGCGATCTAGGTGGTCGTTTAGGTGATTCTTTTGGTGTGATTGGCGACACTACCAATGTAACATTACTACTAAGCGGCTCTGGTGCTGATAAAGTAGTTCCATTTACTTGGGATGGTACAACGCTTACAAAGCAAGATGACTATACGGTAGCAGCTGGTGAAGCTCGTGGTGGCTTTTCGTCACGTGTTGTAAACGGCAACATCATTATTACAGGAACCGGTACTGCTCCACGATTCATGAATCCTGCTGATGGAACCTTAGGCGATGCTATTGCATCCGACGATATTCCTGCTGCAGATTTAAATTCAGTGATGTTAAACGATCAGGTAATGTACAATGGACGTCATTTAGTGGCAGTTGGCCCTGCATTCACCAATGGTAAGTTCTACTTATTAGATGTAACCGACGGTGTTGAAGTTATCACAGAATTAGGTCCGATTGGCGAAAACACTAATGGAAACAACACCGGTGGTGTATTATTCGCCGAAACCAACAACAAACTGTACTTGATGGATACCAACAATGCGATCCATTCGTACAATCTTGCTGATTTCTTCGATAAGCCGGTATTCAGTGGTGGTATCTTCACCTTCAATCAGATCAGAGCTACCGCTGACGGTCAGATTTTCACCGCTAACCTAATTCTGGGTGGTAATGGTGTTAAAATTTACCGTTGGGCAGATGAAATGAGTGTACCCGAAGTTGTATTCTCCGGCGATCTTGATAACAAAGTTCGTTTCGGTGATGCATTGGGTGTTGTTGGAACCGGCAATGATGTAACCGTATTATTGAGCGGTACAAACTCAGGCGTGATTGCTTCGTTTAATTGGGATGGAAGTACACTAACTAAATCTGCCGAATATACCGTACCGGCAAATGTTGGTCGTGGTGGCTTCTCATCTGCGTTCGGAGATAGTGTGTTAGCTACAGGAACCGGCGCTGCGCCAACCTTTGTTAATTTTATTGATGGTTCTGTGGGCGCAAGCGTATCATCTGCAGCTGTTGCCGAAGCTGATCTAAATTCAGTGATGGTTAACGATGTGTTAGTAACCGATTCTAAAACATTAGTTGCTGTTGGCCCTGCTTTCACAAACGGTATGTTCTACATCTTTGAGAAGATGGGTAATTCGTATGAATTAGTTGCAGAACTAGGCCCATTAGGCGAAAACACCAATGGTAACAATACCGGTGGTGTATTATTTGATGGTGCCAACAAGCGATTGTATTTGATGGATACCAACAACGCAATCAAAGCCTACGATATCAGTGAATTGGTTGATCCGGTAATGATTAGTCCTTTTGCACTTCTATCTCCAGCGGATGAAACAGCCGTTGAATTGGCAGGTGAAGCCACTACCGAAGTAGATATCATGTGGGCAGAAGCTAAAGCTAATGCAGCTGTTACTTACACTTGGCATGCCGATGCTGTTGGTGGCGATTTCTCTGATCCATTATTGAGCATTGCATCTAACAACGAAGGTATGGACACTGTACTCACCCTAACTTATCAGCAAATTGATGATGCTTTGGTATCATTGAATGTAGAAGATGGCGCAACCATCGACCTGATTTGGACGGTAACAGCAAGTGCAGGTGAAACCACTGTATTCTCATCCGATGTATTCGATATCTCGTTTACAAGAATGCTTCATGTTTCTAACGAATTGGAAGACACTCCAACTCGCTTTGCACTAAATCAAAACTACCCGAACCCGTTCAACCCGTCTACCAATATTGGCTACGACCTGCCTAAAGCAGCAAACGTATCCATCACCGTGTACGATATTACCGGACGAGTAGTAGCAAACATCGACGAAGGACAGAAGTCAGCCGGATCGTACAACGTAGTATTCGATGCTTCTCATCTTTCAAGTGGAATGTACATCTACCGCATTCAGGCAGGTAGCTTCATTTCTACTAAGAAAATGATGTTGATCAAATAAACAAACTAACAGCAAGCATAATGCTTGATTGTAGAAAGAGCCCCCGGCAGCAATGTCGGGGGTTTTTTGTTTTAAGGGAGTATTGATTGTAAGCTCGTTAAGTATTCGTTCCAAACAACTTGTTCGAAATGCCTCATCGAACCACAGGTTCGAAAGCATAGCCTCGACCACTCTCAATACGATAAAATCTATCAGACGGACTTAAGCCGTAAGACAGATAATTAAATAATTTGAGTCATTCTGAGGGTACTCCCGAAGAATCTAAACGGGTGACGAGGAAAAGATAACTATGTGGTGAGTAAATGATCAGAGCTTACAATCCTATTAAACTCGTACTGAACAACTTGTTCGGAATGCCTCATCGAACCACAGGTTCGAAAGCATAGCCTCGACCATTCTCAATACGATAAAATCTATCAGACGGACTTAAGCCGTAAGACAGATAATTAAATAATTTGAGTCATTCTGAGGGTACTCCCGAAGAATCTAAACGGGTGACGAGGAAAAGATAACTATGAGGCAAGTAAATGATCAGAGCTTACAATCCTTTTAAACTCGTACTGAACAACTTGTTCGGATATGCCTCTCCGAACCACCACTTCGAAAGCTACATCAAATCCCATCCACACTTCACTATTCCAAAAAATCTGTCAGACGGACTTTAGCCGTCAGACAGATAATTAAATAATTTGAGTCATTCTGAGGGTACTCCCGAAGAATCTAGACGGGTGACGGGGAAAAGATAATTATGTGGTAGAAAATTGATCAGCGCTCAAAAGAGAACCTCGTAAAGATTAATAAATACTTGTACCGAAGAACACGGTAGAAATTTTAGCCTTCGACACTCACCAATTTTCGACCTCTTAAACTAGTTCCGAACAACTTGTTCTGAATGCCTTATCGAACCACCGGTTCGAGAGTAATAGGCTATTCATACTCAAAAGGATAAAATCTATCAAACAGGCTTTAGCCGTCAGACAGATGGTTGTATTACCAAAGCTCCTATCTTCAAATTTTATTACTTACACGCTTCAACCATTATTCACAATAAGTTGGTATATAACATAGGATTGTACTATACCATCTATTAGTGAGGGCGTATGAAATCGCTTCTTTTTAAGCTAACCATGTTTATTGTTGGGGCATACCTGTGGTTTGGTGCCTGTGGCTTATTAGGGCTGGAAGACAAAGAAAAAGACCCGGTTGTTGAGTTAGAACCCGGATCACGAAATTATACTTGGTCGGTGGATAGTGTGTATAGCGCTCCGGGTGGCTGGATGAATACGATTTGGGGTTCGTCCCCGGATAATGTATGTATTGCTTCCTCAGGAGGCTTTGATAAACTATGGCACTACGATGGGATTGAATGGGCTCCATATCCTTATAGAGAAGGGCCAACGGGGTTTTCGGGTGATTTTTACAGTATCTTTGGCTTTGGCCAAGATGATGTGTGGATGGGGGGTAAACGACCTGGAGGGAATTCTATTTGGCATTACAATGGACGCGATTGGAAGTTGTTTTATATCTATCAACCAGACGGGAAAGGTGAAGCTACAGTTTTAGATATATGGGGTTGTACATCCTCCAATTTATATGCAGTAGGTACTGTACCAACCGGACAAAGCAATCCAACGTACCAAGGTTTTATTCTACATTACGATGGCAGGCAATGGAGGGAAGTGTTGATGACTGATTTTGGCATGCAGTTTCAAAGAATCCGAGAAAACGAAGAACAAATATATTTGTCTGGCTCAGGTCCATATTCTACCCAACTAATTTCTGATAGCGTATCCATTTATAGATTGAATGATAATATTCTTACCACCCTATACTCGAAAAGCCTAAGTGAAGCAGGTGTCGTAAATCTTAATAATTTTGATGGAAAAATTTATTTGGTGGTAGATAATGAAATAACAGATATAAATTTCAACAGTGTTTTGCCTTTCTCAATATCAGGAGAAATATATAGTGTACATGGTCGACATGAGAAAGATATGTTTATCGCAACAGATTCTGGGGTCTTACATTATAATGGGGAGGATACTCAGTTATTATTTGATGATATAGTTCAACCCAATTCATTGCTATTAGAAAATGATGTTTTTTTCTTTGCAAATGACTACAAGGCTGGAACGAATTTGATTTATCATGGGACTTTGAATAAAGAGAAGGAGTAACTGCTAATAATAAAAACAGGAGCGGTGTAGCAGCACCGCTCCAAAAATCGAATGGTATACAGGTTAGCATCCTGATTTAAAGTTAAACTCGTTCCGAACAACTTGTTCGGATATGCCTCTCCGAACCACCGGTTCGAAAGCAATAGCCTAGCCATTCTCAATACGACAAAATCTGTCAGACGGACTTAAGCCGTCAGACAGATAATTAAATAATTTGAGTCATTCTGAGGGTACTCCCGAAGAATCTAAACGGGTGACGAGGAAAAGATAACTATGTGGTAAGTAAATGATCAGAGCTTACAATCCTTTTAAACTCGTACTGAACAACTTGTTCGGATATGCCTCTCCGAACCACCGCTTCGAAAGCTACATCAAATCCCATCCACACTTCACTATTCCAAAAAATCTGTCAGACGGTCTTTAGCCGTCAGACAGATAATTAAAAGCAGTGAGGAGAAATTAATCCAGCATCGGATTTTCGAATCCAATTTGAACCTGATCCGCAGTAAATGGATCGAAAATCCCATCAATTAACCATGCAAGCTGTATGCGCGTAATTTCACTCCGATCACCGGCAAAATTCATTGCTTCTTTGTTAGCACTAAACCAAGTCTCATTCTCTATGTCTTCCACAGTGGTGAAGGATGAAGATTGATCCGCCAAGAAGCCCAATACCGATTGCTGGGTAAGCTCATTTCTATTGAAATCGGGCAGCTCAAGTCGCTGTAAGATATCATTCAAATTTTCGCGTTGTACCACACTATCCGGATAAATACGCGTTTCGTTAGCCCACAAATATGGGATTCCTTCTCCACGCATCACTCCTGCAAGTCCAACCCGCTGTACCGATTCAAAGGCAGGATGATCCGGCTGAACATCCATATACGGCATCAAAAACATGTCAGCATCAAGTAATTCTTGTTGCAGTGTTCTTACATCCACATTTCTCGGCTCGATACGATTTTGTACCGCAAGAGCAGCTGCGGCTCCTGCTGCCTGACCTAATTGCAACACCACAGGCTGTAAACGAGTGGTGCCGTTAGCTAAATTAGAAACAGAAATACTTTTATCAGCCACAATTAAACCGTCAATTTCCTGAGGGATCAAACTGCCGTAAGGAACGTTATACGATGGGATTTTCGGAAAATCGAACTGATTTGGAACCGGGTTTTTCTTTCGGTGATGATCAACCGGATAATCGCCCACAGCAATTCCTGTTTTGTACAAAGGTCGCTCAGGCATGGCATACGGATCCTGAATATCATACAAAAACAAACGATCTACTCCTACCAAGCGTCGGCTTTCTCGAATGTATGGAATCAACGGGTAGCCATCTTCTGAAGGAAATTCGTCGGCAGCGAGTTGAAGATTTGTGTAACCGCCTTCAGTTTGCATAAAGTAAATCCAAGACTTGGTGAATTCTTTGGCATAAGCCAGAATGGAATCGCGCTCGTCGTAGCTTTGCTCTAGTATTTCAGCATAGAAATCGTTGCCCTTAGTTGGCCAGTTAATCATAAACTTATCGTTCGGCAAACGGCCATAATCCAGCATGTAATCGCAGTCGATTAAATCCTCAATATTTTCTGAACAAACTTGTTTACACATACAATCGAACTCAGCAGGATCATACGAAGCCGGTTTTTCAATGATCGGTCCTTCGGTGCCTATATCTTCCAGAATGGCTACATAGGTTAAATCCTGAACATAGGGCAGAGGCTCGCGAGGTGCAGCTTCTTCTTTGGTTTCATCATACGTTTCCATGTTGATGCTATAATCAGCTCCGGCCAGCGCTAGTAAATCACCGTATTCCGTGCCATCAATAAATACATCAGCAGAAACTGAAAGTGAACCCCCATTTCGATCGGTAAAAGTAGCGCCTACCACTTTATTGTTTTGCACATCCACAGATTCGATATACCACCCATACTCAACGGTGATGTTTTCTTCAGCAGCCACCATTTTTTGGAATACTTGGTTTCCGAACGAAGGTTCAAACTGAGTTCGAGAAACCCATCCGGTAAAGACTGCTTCCGGTCCTCCATAATGGTCGTACAAATGCTCGCGAAATTCGCCCCAAATGCCTGAGGGCAAATTGTGGTTTCCGTCAATGGCGCTTACTCCGGCAGAAGTAAGCATTCCACCTAACCATTCTGTAGGTTCGAAAATAGTAACTTGTTGCCCCATTCTGGCAGCTTGCAAAGCAGCTGTTACGCCGCTGGCACCTCCGCCAACAATAGCAATTTCAGTTTGGATTGCAGGTTGCTTGCTGCAATTCACCAAAAACAATAATGCAACTAACGGTAAGAGATACGTTTTCATGAGTAGATTTGTGTGAGTTAAAAATCATATATAGAAAAAGGCGAAGGAGTGATCCCTCGCCTTCATATTTGAGGTCGGATACTTGCCTTAGTCTAGTTCTTTCCAGCGTACAAAGGCTTCCATGGCCTCATACTCAGCTAAACCAAGCTGATCGTAAGTTTGTGCCGTATTTCTTGTGCGATCGTCGGCACGTTGCCAGAATTCGCGCTTGTCGGTGCCCGGGAACAACGGTCGATCTTTCTGCGATTGATGCTTAAAGATAGCTCTTCGCTTTCGATCGGTTTCTTCAGGGCTAAGAGGTACCGCCATTTCGATGTCCTCGATATCCCATTCTTGCCATGCTCCACGGTACAACCACGTCCAGCAATCTTTCATCCATTCTTCGTCTTTGAGTTCGCGAAGTGCAGCAAAAATTGCATCTAAACATACGCGGTGCGTTCCATGTGGATCAGACAAATCTCCGGCGGCATAAATCTGATGAGGTTTTATTTCCTGAATCAGTTTTTTAGTTATTTCGATATCCTCACGGCCAATAGGGTTCTTACGCACTTTTCCGGTTTCATAAAATGGGAGATCCTGGAAGTGCATATTCTCATCAGGGATACCCACATATCGGCAAGCTGCTTTTGCTTCGCCTCGGCGTATTAACCCTTTAATGGTTTTCACAGCGTCGGAATCAACTTCACCCGGTTTTTTTGCTTTAATTGATGCACGTACTTCTTCGAATAGCTTGCTGGTGTCCTCGTTCTCGAATCCAAATTCTTCGTGATAATCGGTCACGAAATCTGCAAATCGAATGGCTTCGTCATCAAATACCGCAATATTTCCGGATGTTTGATAGGCAACGTGAACTTCGTGGCCGTGATCAACTAATCGAATAAAAGTGCCACCCATAGAAATAACATCATCATCGGGATGTGGGCTAAAAATTAGTACCCGTTTTTTGGCAGGTTCTTTTCTCTCCGGACGGTATGTATCGTCTGAATTTGGCTTACCACCCGGCCAACCGGTAATAGTATGCTGAATTTCGTTGAAAATGCGAATATTTACATTATATGCTCTGCCGATATCTGTTAAAACATCGTTCATGCCATGTTCGCTGTAATCTTCGTCGGTTAGTTTTAGTATTGGCTTATCTAAATATTTGCTTAGCCAAACTACCGCTTTCTTAATCATTTGGTCGGTCCACTCGATTGGGCCAACTAACCAAGGTGTTAACGAACGGGTTAGTTTGGCAGATGAAGCATCATCAAGTAGAAATTCGACATTAGAGTGTTTTTGGAGAAAAGTTGCCGGAATCTGTGAAGTAATATTTCCTTCAATTGTTTGCTGAACAATGCCAGATTTGCCTTCGCCCCATGCCATAATGAAAATACGATCTGCATTCAAAATGGTACCAACACCCATAGTAATTGCGC
This sequence comes from Balneolaceae bacterium, assembly GCA_965228545.1. Classification (GTDB taxonomy): domain Bacteria; phylum Bacteroidota; class Rhodothermia; order Balneolales; family Balneolaceae; genus HXMU1420-13. Next base: position 1,483,033 of record OZ245822.1, on the reverse strand, counting down.
GGCGAGGAACATTTTCTACGCCAAAGAAGCCACTCGCGGCATCTAAAATTGTAAGGCTGTCGAGCGCGATAAGCCGTGTTTTCGAATTTTCTGAGGAGCCCGGCTCATTAAAGCCAACATGGCCTGTACGCCCAATCCCTAAAATTTGGATATCTAAGCCCCCAACAGCTTCAATTTTTTCTTCGTATTGACGGCAATAATCGTACACCGCATTACGGTTTAAGGTTCCATCAGGTATGTGAATGTTTTCTTTTTTAATGTCGATATGATCGAATAAATACTCGTTCATAAAGTGAACATAACTATGAATGGAGTGCGGCTCCATCGGGTAGTATTCGTCTAGGTTGAACGTAATAACATTCTGGAAACTTAACCCTTCTTCTTGATGCATGCGCACGAGTTCATCGTATACTTGTGTGGGTGTTGATCCGGTGGCCAAACCCAAAACCGTATGCTCACCTTTTTTATCTTTCTCTCTAATTAAATCTGCGATTTCCTGGGCTGCATAAACCGAGGCAATCTTTGCAGAATCAAATACTTTGGTAGGTATCTTTTCAAATTTCTCAAAGTCGGGGCGAATCAAAGGCGAAGAAGTCATGGTTGGTTTAACGATTGATTGATTTAACATTAACAATGGCGCAGGCCATTAATGAGCTCTAAAAATACCTGTAAGAAAGGTGAAATACACATTATGATGGTCATAATACTTTGTAAAATTAATTTGTTAACACATTGGTAGCGTGTGGGTAAGAGTTTCGTATTGTAAAAAATGATGATTATTTAATTTAGCATCTATCAGGCTTAATTGATTGGTGTAAGAATGTTTATCTTGCAAAGAAAAAAGGATGAGTATTATCATAGCAGACGGAGGAACCACCTCTACTAGCTGGGCAATAGTAAAAGAGAATGAACATCAAATTTTGCGTACCTCGGGTCTCAACCCAACGCTTAAAGTTGATGCAGAAATTGAATCGGTAATTTTTGACGAACTATCTTTGTTAATTAATACCTCTATCATTTCTAAAGTTTATTTCTATGGTTCGGGGTGTGATGAGTTTAAAAATGCAAACAGGGTAAAGCGTATCCTCTCAGAAGGTTTCCGCAACGCCGATATTACTGTGAAGCCAGATATTGAAGGGGCCGGTCTCGCATTATTTGCTGATCAAACAGGAATTGTGATCATATCAAGTACAGGATCTAATGCTGGGTTTATGAATGATGGAAACTTGGTAGATATCATGCCATCGAAGCCATATCCGGCGGGTGATTTCGGCTCCGGTGCTCACATTGGTTCGCTCATTTTAAAAGATTTTTTTGCTGATGATTTGCCTAACAATTTTAAAGAATTAATCCAGGCTCGCCGAAGATTAAGCATCGACGAATTATTCGTTCAATTTCAAGATCCGGTTAAATCGAAACTGATAGCTTCTAAAGTACTTGGCGATGTGTTAACCTCGGCAGAGTTTGATCAACCTATGCATCAAGAGTACTTAAAACGCTTGGTTTTTGAAGCAATCGATCCTTTTTTCGATCAACTAAAGCATCACTTTAAAAATGCTTTTGCCCAACAATCACTTCGGTTTGTTGGTGGAACTGCAGCTACTTTTGAAGCTTTTTTCCGCGAGTATTTTAGGATGAAAGGGCTCATTATCGATAAAATTGAACGTTCGCCTATTCACGGACTAGTAGACTATCACACAACCCATGGTTGACACACATTCGCATATTTATCTGCCGCAGTTTGAAGATGATTTACATGATGTATTAGAGCGGGCGGCTGATGTTGGTATAACCGATATTTGTATGCCGGCAATCGACTTTACATCAAATGCACAGATGCGAGCACTCAGTCATCCGGTAATTAAATTTCACGAAATGGCGGGACTACACCCGGCAGATGTGAAAGAACTTGAATACGGATTTGAGAAACGACTATTGGATTTCTGCCAGACAGATGGGATTATTGGTGTAGGCGAAACAGGACTCGATTACTATTGGAGCACGGATTATGTAGCCCAACAAAAAGTGAGTTTGCATGCACATTGCAGGGTAGCAAAATCGACGAATAAACCTATCGTATTGCACAATCGTGATAGTACAGCCGATTTACTATCGATTATAGAGGAAGAACAGGATGGTAATTTAAAGGGAATTTGGCATTGTTTTAACGGCTCTGTTGATGAAGGCAAAAAGGCCATCGATTTGGGTTTGCTCCTTGGTATTGGTGGCGTTGTTACGTTCAAAAATGGGGGTGTTGACAAAACAGTAAAAGAGTTGCCACTAGATAGTATGGTGTTAGAAACTGATGCACCATACTTAGCTCCAGCGCCTAAACGGGGTAAACGAAATGAACCGGCGTTTTTGCAATATACAGCACAGAAAATAGCGGATCTTTTCGATATGACAGTAGATGAAGTTGACAAAAAAACATCGAAAACAGCCCGTGCTTTATTTAAAATCTAATTCTTACTTCCATTCCATTCAATAATAGCTGTGGGTGCATACACTTCGTTAGGCAAAGTAAGTGTATTTTGCATCGTTTTTGATTGAACCGAACACCCGCTTGTACTTCCTGTTTCTAGATACTCTATAGCTGCTGATAACATTGACTCGTTGCTGTCTCCCCACGAAGTTGAAATATCGTCACACGCAGTATAATCAGGCTCAATTCCTTCAAAAAACTCACCATCACCAAGCTTATTTAGAAATTTAAAGCTGATTAAAGTATACACTTGTGTATCATCTAGGCTGTACCAACTGTAAGAGCCTACGGGCTTGCCATAAGTGGTTGAAGTTCCAATATGTGTTACATTGATAATTGGCTTTAACCCATTAATTACTAACTCACTGGCCGAAGCAGTTGCCTGAGTTGTTAACACAATAAGTTCATCGATAACGAGTGAACCCTGTTTACGTAAAGTCTGCCCGCTGTTATTCTTTGTATGGTCATCATTATGTACAAACCGATATAAATATTCGCCATTGTGTTGCTGGCCGATCAGGTAGTTTGCCAAATAGGTGGCCACCGAAATACGTCCACCACCATTATACCGAAGATCCAAAATTACCTTATCCACTGCCGATCTCTCAAAAAGAGCGAATGCAGCGTCTAGTTCACTTCTAGAAGGTTCAATAAAATTATTAAACACAAGATACCCGATCTTGTTGGTGCCTACCGAAAGAGTGTCTGAGTAGAGCACAGCATTCATAGTTACTACTTCTTTAGTAATCGAGAGTTCTTTCCTTTCGCCATTTAGATTTTCAAATACAAATTGTTGAGTATAATCTGAAGTATTATCACCAAATACGTTACTCCAATCGGTAATAGCTTGGGTGTTTTGCCCGTCTATCGCTACAAATGTCCAACCTCGTTCAACACCGGCTCTTGCAAAGGGGCTATCATCAAAAACGTATCTAATTTTCAATTCATTTTCTTCGTTGTAGCCGTAAGAAAAACCATATCCAAAGTAGGTTCCTTCGTTGTAATAGCTGTTATAGGTTGCAGCAAGGCCAACCGAACTCCATCGATCCAATGCTGAATATCGAAGTTGATTCACTAACTCGGTAGGGGAGTCGAATGAATCCAGATCTGGATTATCCGGTAAATTTTGATTCCATAAATACCAATTATCCATTAAACCATAAAGATGTTCTTTATCAAGATCTTCTTGAGTTGGCTCAATATTAGTGGTTGATTTACATCCGGTTAAAAAAAGAAAAACTACAAATATGAAAAGCAATGGAAAGTGTTTCATGGACGATTTTTTTATTCCTTAGCTAAGAAACTCACTACCTGTTGATTTATTTTTCGGATAACGTAAGTTGCCAATACCCAACGTTCAGCCATTTATCAAATTTAAATCCTACCTCTTCAAATTCAGCAACTTTTTTAAAGCCAAGTTTTTCATGTAAGCGAATACTTGCATCGTTCGGTAAAGTTATTCCACCAATTATCACGTGATAATTTCGTTTTGCTAGTTCATCTAACAACCTAGCATACAGCAAGCTACCAATGCCCCTTTTCTGTAGTCGATGATTTACATAGATGCTTGTTTCCACAGAGTAGCGGTAGGCGCTGCGCGCTTTCCAAGGCGTTGCATAAGCATAAGCAATTACAACATTATTCTTAACATAAACCAGCCAGGGTAAATGCTTAACAACGTCCTTAATCCGTGTTCTCATTTCGCTTTCATCAATAATAACTTCCTCAAACGTTACAGCAGAATGGGATATGTAGTAGTTATAAATGGAAGTAATTGTGGGAATATCAGAATGTGACACGGATCGAATCATTGCTTAATACTTAATTTTGCCCATTTGGTTTGATAGTATTCATGAAATCGTAACAATTGCTTTGTAGCTTAGTACAGGCAATGGCTTACGATTGGTTGAGAATACTAAAATCAAAAACAATAACATCATGAAACGTTTATACTGGCTAATTTTGTCATTAATGATTTTGAGCACAGCTTGTGCACCTGCTGTCGACATACAGTCGGTTGTATCTACCGAACCTTATGGATTTTGGAGTGGCTGCTGGCATGGAGTAATCGCTCCAATTTCGTTCTTTATTAGCCTTTTTGATCAAGATGTAGCTATCTATGCCGTTAACAATAATGGCGGTTGGTACGATTTCGGGTTCGTATTAGGAGCCGGCATTTTATTTGGCGGCGGCAGCAAAGGGAGCAACCGAAAGAAGGACTAAGGCCGCACTCCAAGTTGCAGTAAGTAAGGGTAATTCGAAAGGTCAACTCCCTTTAACCGAATGAAAGGATACTCAAACCGATAAGGGCGATCGGTGCGTAATTTTGCGAATAATGCAGCACGGTTAGGTGCATCGTTCATTCTACGTAATGCAGAATCCAATTCGATCATAGGATGGCAGGCTCCCAATATGTTCGTTAAAGAGGTTTCTGACGGTTCGACTACAATACTCTGAACGTTACTTTTATAAGTGCTTGAATACGAAATGTTCAAAAAAGTGTGCAGATCGTCCATTATCATTTTTGTGGCAAGGTATTTCGATTGTTCCGAATGCCCGGCTACATGTGGTGTAGCAATAAAACAAACCTGTACAAGCTCAGCATTATATTCAGGTTCGTTTTCCCACACATCAATAATAATATGCTGTACACTTTTTCGGCGGTAAGCATCTAACAGAGATTGCTCATTAATAACACCGCCTCTTGCAGTATTTATAACAACATCGAAGCTATGGTTTAATAATTCTGAATGGTTCAGTAAGTATTTAGTTGGGTAATTTCCCTCTTCTGTATAGGGAACATGTAGCGATAATATATCGCAAGATAACACCTCGTTGAAGGAGGCGGATTGGAACGTTGATTCTCTTTCGCTACGTGGTGGATCGTATAAAACCAACTCACATCCAAAGGAACGCAAAATCTTTTCAACTGCACTGCCAACAGCACCCACTCCGATAATGCCAATTTTCCGTTCTGCAAAATCACAATGTTTGCTCTCGCGAAGTAAAAGCAAAGCCGTGATTACGTATTCAGCAACCGCATTCGCATTACAGCCTTTTGCGTTACTTACGCGAATATCCTTTTCTCTGAGATAGTTTTCATCTAAATGATCGGTGCCGGCCGAACCGGTTCCGATAAATGTAAGCGATGCAGGAATGTTAGGAGTTGTTTGCTCATTCACTTTGGTAACAGTTCGCAACAACCAGGCGTTAAATCCCTTTAAATCTGGGAGGGGTTTAGTGGGATCGTATAGTTTAACGTATAAACTTGGTGAATTGAATTGATTGAGTTTGTAAAGATGTTGATCTGCTAAAATGTTAATCAAGAAATGTCCTGTAATAGTGGAAAAATAAGTATGAATTAGCCTATACTTGAACTATGGCACTAAATTACAATATAGTATCGCTTATTCGCAAAAAAAGGGACGGACTTGCTCTAACTTCCGATGAAATTTCGTACCTCATTAATGCTTACTTAAGCGAAGAAATCGAAGATTATCAAGTAAGCGCCTTTCTTATGGCGTCGTTCCTAAATGGATTAAATACTACCGAATCATCTGCATTAACCGAATCGATGTTACACTCGGGTGAGATAGTGGATCTGAGTCACATACCGGGTATTAAAGTAGATAAACATTCTACCGGCGGGGTAGGCGATAAATTATCGTTGATTCTTGCACCCATTGTTGCCAGTACCGGCGTACCCGTGCCAATGATATCAGGACGTGGACTTGGCCATACCGGCGGTACATTAGATAAATTGGGTTCGATACCCGGCTTTTCTACGGATATGAATTTAGCCAGATATAAAGAAATCATCGAAAAACATTTATTGGTGCTTGCAGGGCAAACGGCAGAAATTGCTCCGGCTGATAAAAAATTATATGCGTTGCGCGATGTTACCGCCACCGTTGAATACATTCCGTTCATCGCTAGTAGTATCATGTCTAAAAAACTAGCCGAAGGAATTGATGCATTGGTTTTGGATGTAAAATACGGCAACGGTGCGTTTATGAAAACGCAGGAGCAAGCAATAGAATTGGCTGAGACTTTAGTAGGAATCGGCGAACAATTTGATAAGAAAACTATAGCCTTTATCACAAATATGAATCAACCCATTGGGCAAAAAATTGGGAATTGGCTGGAAGTTGAGGAATCGATCGAGTGCTTACAAGGTGGTGGCCCAAATGATACGGCAACGCTGTCGCACCTTTTGGCTGGTGCCATGATTTATTTGGGCGGGAAAGCCGATAGTTTAGAAAGTGGAATTGCACATAGTAAAAGGCAGGTTGAAAACGGAGAAGCATTCTCTAAATGGAAAGATATTGTTACAGAACAAGGTGGAGATGCAACGTATATGGATAAACCTGCTAACTATAAATATCCTTCGTTCGAGTTCGAATTAAAGTCATCAAGATCAGGATTTCTTCAAAAAATAGATACCTACAGCCTTGGAATGGCCGCTGTTGAGCTGGGGGCAGGACGTAAACTAATCACTGATACAATCGATCCGGGAGCCGGAATTGTACTCAAAAAGAAAATCGGCGACAAAATTGAAGTAGGTGAAACAATTTTGAAAGCCTACACGAACAAGCCCTCTGTACTCGATGAAGTTACTGCACAAATGTATAGTGCTTTTTCGATGGGCGATGAGAAGCCCAAGGAATTACCTTTGGTTACTCATATATGCGACAGCAACGGCACTCGGGCATTTGAGCTTTAGCATATTGAATTACAATAATAATCAATTAACTTAGATCCTACATACTTAAAGGGCATAAATAAAAGGATAGAACAATGTTTCAACGATTAATTCGCGCACTTAAATCAATGTTCGGTGGTTTGGTAAGCTCTATGGAGAACCCAAAACTGATCCTTGAACAGAATATCAGAGATTTAAATGATCAGATACCTCAAATGAATGAGAATATTGCCACCGTAAAGGCAAATCTGATCATGCTTCAGAAAGAAGCCAAAAGAAATGAAAAGCAGATTCAAGAATTAACCTCAAAGATTAAATCAGCGATTCAAGCAAATCGAGATGACATCGCCGAGGGGTACGCTCTTCAGTTAGAGAAGGCGAAAGAAACTTTTGAGCACACAAAAGACCAACTGGCCTTTGCCGAAAAAGCTTACGAAAAAGCAATTAAGGTTAAAAAAGTATTTATGCGCGAGAAAGATCGCAAGATACAAGAAGCCAAAGAAGCTTTACGCGCCAGCGAACGTGCCGAATGGCAATCAAAAATAGCAGATACGCTCGAACAATTCGAAGTTGGTGGCATAGATCAAACTCACGACGAAATGATCTCACGCATCAACGAGGAAGCTGCTAAAAACGAGGCTCGGATGGAAATTGCTTTAGATAGCATCGATACCAAAACCATGGAAATTGAAGCCAATGCTGAGAAAATTCGAGCTCACGAATTAGTTGAGCAGTTTAAAATGGAGATGGGAACTTCTTCTGGCACAATTTCTGTGGATGACGAGCCGGCTGAAGAGGAGAAGTCATCAAAGAAATCCGTGGGTGCCAAAACTAAGAACTAAACACAATGAGTAACCACGGAGAAGAAGAACGGGAACGCCTAAAACAGGAATACAAAGAGCATTATCGCAAGATTAAAGAAGCTAAAGAGCGATTGCGCCAAACGGAAAAAAAAGGCAAAATCGCTCAAGCTTTAAATAACATGAATGCAGATGAACTCTTAGGTACGGTTGATGAATTCTTAGGTAAGGTTAAAGAAAAAGTAAACCTTACCGAGGCGAAGCTCGATCTTGCAATGGACAATCTCGACGACGAAGAGTTGTCGGATACTGCCCTAAAGATTAAAAATGAAGAGCGTGCCGAGGAGCTTAAAAAACAACGCGCCAAAGACACACTTCAACAAGTAAAGGCCGAAATGGGAATGCTGTACTCAGAAATTGAGAAAACTGCAGACGAAATTAAGGCAACGAAAACCATCGGGCATAAACTAGAGGAGAGTTCAGCCCCGAACCCTTCGAAAACAGTGGGTACACCAAAAAAATCCGATTCTGAAGCTGAAGAATCCGCAACTAAAAATTAATGTCGACCGAAGATTTAAATATAAATTACACTAAAGAGGCATTTCTTAACCCTATCAATTTAGGGGCACTGCTGGTTTCAACAATTGGAGCACTGTTTGTTAGTAATTTAAGCATGGATGTTTCCAACTTATTGCTTACTACTGTATTTGGAATCGAATTAATGTATTTGGGAGTAATACCGAGGTTGCCTCGGTTTAGAAAAAACCTAGAACTCAAGAAAATAAAAGAACGTCATGCCTCATCCAGCGAGAAAGATACGTTTCAGGCTCTGGATGCATCTAGCCAAAAACGCTTCTTAGTGTTAAAACATCTGGCCAATTTAGTTCAAGAAAATTTCGAAAAACTACCTTACAGCAGTCAAGGATTGTTAGAAAACATCAAAAAGAAGATTGATGAGCTGCTGGTAAATTATATAACACTACTCGATTTAATTAAAAGATACGAGGTGTATCTGAACACCTCACTTGAAAGTAACTTAAAAGAGGAAGTGATTAGACAGATCGAAGAGATAAAAACAATTGAATCGGAGAAGCTTAAGCGTACTAAGGCTCGCCGAGTGGCGATAATGAAAAAGCGATTGAACAAATTTAAAATTGCCAAAGAAAAATATTTGGTGTGCGAAACTCACCTAGAAACCATCGAAGACGCAGTGCGATATATATACGAACAGTCTATGACGATGAGTAACCCCGAAGAAATTGGGTTTCAACTAGATAACCTGCTTACCGAAGTGGATGAAACCTCTCAACTTATCGAAGACCTGGATCAGGATATAGTACCGGAATACACCACAGAGTGGGAAACAGAATTAGACTTCGATTCAATTTTGGATGAACTATCGGATGACGTAAATTCGGTAACAAATCAAAAGAAAAGAGTTCAAGAATAATAAGAATGAGCATTACCTTTGAATCGCTTCTATATGAAGTGGAAGAATCGGGAATTTGTACAATCTCCATCAATCGGCCAGATAAATTAAATGCATTAAATAATCAGGTTTTTTTGGACCTTGATGAAGCCCTCAATCTGGCTGATCAGGATGCCAAGATTCGGGTGCTAATTATTACCGGAGTAGGGGATAAAGCATTTGTTGCCGGTGCTGATATTAAAGAGTTCTCGAATTTTTCAGCTCAGCAAGCAACCGATTTATCAACTCGGGGGCATCGAGTTTTCCAGAAAATTGAGGATTTCTCGAAACCGGTAATTGCCGCTGTAAATGGGTTTGCGCTGGGCGGTGGCTGTGAGCTTGCCATGGCTTGCCATATTCGTGTTGCTTCAACCTCAGCCAAATTAGGTTTACCGGAGGTTACACTTGGCTTGATTCCGGGCTATGGTGGAACCCAACGTTTGGTAGCACTTTGTGGAAAGGCAAAAGCGTTAGAATTGATGATGACTGGAGCTTTTATAAGTGCAGAAGAAGCAAAAACGATTGGGTTGGTAAATAGCGTTGAGGATTCTGCAGTGGAAGGGGCAAACAAACTCGCTGTTAAAATGGCAAAACAAGCACCACTTGCATTAGAAAATGCAATCAAAGCTGTGGCAAAAGCAGGACAAAATGATGGCTATCATACCGAAGCCACTCTGTTTGGCGAGCTTTTTGCTACAGAAGATTTCAAAGAAGGCACCTCTGCTTTCTTCGAGAAACGTAGACCAAGTTTCTCAGGCAAATAGGAACCAATTATTAGTTCATGAGCGACGAGCCTCCATCGGGTAGCACATCTATACATATAAACTTCGGGAGCCAATAATATGGAGTGGCTTCTGATTGTACTCACCATCATCTTAAGCGGGTTCTTTTCGGGATCTGAAATCGCTTTCGTTTCGGCGAATAAGCTTAAACTTGAAGTAGCTTCGCGTAAGCAGAATATGTTGGCGAGTTCCATAAATTTTTTCAAGAATAACCCCGATACCTTTCTTACCACTACCTTAGTTGGGAATAATATCATTAACGTGCTTTATGCTACATTAATGGCGATTTTTTTGGTGTCACCGATTTCTAATTATTCGGTAGAGTGGTTTAATCACTCTCCATCGGAGGTGGAAATTTTGCTGGTGCAAACGTTAATTGCGTCTGTTTTGATAATGATTTTCGGTGAAATCATTCCTAAAGCAATATTTCGTGCACAGGCTGACTTTATGATGAATGTAATTGCAGTACCACTCCGCATTTTCTACTACGTACTTCGGCCATTAATCGGCTTGGCCAATAGTTCGTCAAATGTGTTGATCAAATGGTTTGTACCTGATGCCGAAAAAACCGAGTCCTTTTATCGCCGGCAAGATGTGGAGTTGATATTTAAGGAATTAAAAGAAGGTGGCGGCGGAAGCGATCTGGATGAAGATGACTCAGAAATTCTGCAGAATGTGCTCGAGTTATCAAACATGCGTGTAAAAGATTCGATGATTCCACGTATCGAGATTTTAGCTGTAGAACGGAATACTCCGGTGGATGAAGCTTTGGAGCTGCTGATAAATTCCGGCCACTCTAAATTACCTGTGTATCGCGAATCTATTGATGATGTAATCGGAGTTGTTTTTGCTTCTGATTTCTTCGATAAGCCGAAATCACTGAACGAAATAATTAGACCTGTTAAACTGATTCCATCATCCAAGAAATCGAAAGATCTGTTAACCGAATTCCGACAATCTGATTTATCGGTGGCTATTGTGTTGGACGAATATGGCGGTACAGCCGGTATGGTAACCATCGAAGATTTATTAGAAGAAGTTGTAGGCGATATTCAAGACGAACACGATAAAGACGACGATATAATGAAGCGTCTATCATCAAATACCTACGTGATAAGTGGTAGCGTGGAAATTGAAGAGCTGATGGAAAAATTCAAAGAAATCGAACTTCCACTGGAACCTTCGGAGTATGATACCGTAGCGGGCTACCTGATAAATCATTTAGGGCGTATCCCAAAAGTGAACGAAGAGTTGTTAATTGAGGGCAAAAAGTTCATAATTAGTAAAGCAACTCAAAGCCGTATAGAAACGGTGAAACTCATTTTAATTGAGTGAACAAGTGCCAAAGTTATTACATCAAAGTAACTTTGAAACTCTGAAGCTCACTAACTTTGTAACTGTTAAGCAATGTTTGACAATTATCCGGATTGGTCGCAAGAATTTGCGAGAAAATATTTAAGCCGAACTATTAACACTTTTTTGTTACATGGTAATGTTCATGATCTGGTTCCCCTTAAAGATGACGAGGGGACAGAATTTCATCGACTAAAGTCATTTCTTTCGGACGAGTTTTTCGGAGCCCGCGATTTTGTGATTTTCTACGATAGATCTTCCGGTATTTACTTTCGGGATAAAGAATCTCAAACAGATTTCAACCAAGCGATTGCAGGTAGGGATAGTTTAGTTGGAACCGACTATGCCAAAAAAATGCCCAAAGATCCGGTGCGAGTGTTTTCTCTACTTGAGCAGTATTTTCGTCTTCGATTAGACCAAAAGAAAAGCGTGGCGCTAATTATTGATTATGCCGAAACCATTATCCCAATGAGTGATGCAGGCTCTACGGGGAATGAAGATCGAACTTCGTTGGTGTACTTAAGCCGATGGGCACACGACCCAATGTTTTTAGCTTCGGATTTCACTAATGTACTTATTACAGAAAATCTTGCGGATCTGAATAAGACATTAATTCAAAATCCATACACTACCGAAATCAAGATTACGATACCGGGTGAAAAGAACAGATTAGACTTCATCAATTTTGAAACCGAAAACGATGATTTTGAGAAACTTTCGGAGGTAAAACCAGAAATTATTGCTCAGCAAACAGCAGGACTGAATTATGTGAACATTCGATCGGTACTGTCAAACGCCAGAGAAAATGAAGAAACTATTACCTTCGAAAGTTTATCCGAAAACAAGAAAGAGCTCATCGAAGCAGAGGCTTATGGTTTGCTTGAGTTTGTGGAAACTCAGTACTCTTTAGATAATGTTGCCGGGCATTCTCAAGTAAAATCTCATCTGCGCCAGGCTGTTCAGGCATTAAAAGACGGCCGCCAGGACGTAATGCCTATGGGATATCTGGTATGCGGTCCGGTGGGTACAGGAAAAACTTTTTTGGTGACATGTTTTGCCAGCGAGGTGGGTATCCCCATGGTGAAGTTGAAGAATTTCCGAAGCCAGTGGCAAGGCGTAACCGAAGGAAATCTTCAAAAGATATTATCCATTTTAAAAGCTATGGCACCCGTTGCAGTAATGATTGACGAAGCCGATGCGTATTTAGGTGATCGATCCTCAAGTGGTGATAGCGGCGTTTCATCGCGGGTATTCTCTCAAATTGCAACGTTTATGAGTGATACAACCAATCGTGGCCGAATCATTTGGTTTCTGATGACTGCTCGCCCTGATTTGATGCCTATAGATTTAAAGCGACAAGGAAGAGCCGAAGAACATTTGGCGTTATTTCCGCCTCATACCAACGAAGAACGTGTTGAGTTGTTCGAGGCTATGAAAAAGAAAACCGGACTCAAATTGTCTGAAGATTATATCCCTGCGATAATCGAAGAAGGTTTTAAAACATTTTCCGGCGCAGACATGGAAGCAGCACTTACCCGTGCCAAATTCCGTGCAGCTGCTGAAAAACTAGACGTAGTTACTCCTGAAGTACTAGACATTGCTTTAGCTGATTTTATTCCGCCAACTTATCCTGAAGAGGTAGAGTTACAAACATTAAACGCAGTTATCGAGTGTACTTCTAAAGAGTTATTGCCCGAACGTTATCGCGAAATGGATCGAAACGAAATTTTAAGCAAAATAGAAGAGCTGAAGTTTAAAGTGGGGTAATGATTATTCTATCTATCCCAGATAGAATAATAGCTTTTAAGCGCATACTTAAGGTTAAAAGTAACTGCGGTATAGCGAATATTGTTAAAATCGGTATAGTCAGAAATAGTACGATCTAAAAATTCGAATCTGGCTTCGGTACTAAATCGATTATACAAGCTGAGGCCCACTGCGAATGTTGGGAGAAGATTCTCATTGTTATATTCGAAATCAGCCCGCTCTTCATGGTCTACTGCAATACCTTCTCGTATTATAAGTGGTTTTGCAATACCTGCATCTACATACAGCTTTACAGGAGATTTTGTTGGTAAGTAACCCCGAATTGCAAAGGAGAAGTACAAATAATCGGTATGTTTTTCTACGAATTCTTCACTAAGAGCTAAGTCGATATACGAGCTTTGATAGGATCGGGCTAAATCAATTCGGGCAAGAGTAGATAGCCGGTTTCTACTGCGTGCTAATAGATATTCTAACTCAATGCCCACATTTGTTAATCCAAAATCTTTCCATTCGAATAAATCATCTGAGGTTATTCTTTCGGTGGAGGTCATTGAACTCCATCGGATTCCGGTAAAAGCAGAAATGTTGAGATACCTGAGGGAATGATTTTGAGCTCTTGAAATTACTTTATAAGAACTGTTTTCGCAGTCATTCAAGTATTTGATGAAATTCGACAGTGACTCTTCAGTATAGGTGAGGTTACCAATCGATTTCGAGTAGATGTAACAGTTATCCAGTTTATCAAGTTGTTCCCTGTAGGCGTTATTATTGTATACTCCGCGTGGACCTGTATACTGCTTATAAATTAATTGATCTGGAGCAGGATTAGATTCTGAGCTTATAAAAAAGAAGGTGTGGTCTTGCGATTTGTATCTGTATAATGAAATGTGCCCATCAATAATTACTTCCAGAAATAAATATTGAGGTTCAAAAGCGGGCTCTTTTAGTTCGTTTACATTATAAGCGCTTGTATCAATATGAACTTGAAAAGATTCTAATTGCGTACCTGAAACTTCCACAACTTTTGCTTCGCTGGGAGATAAAGTAATTGCAATATCGTTCCGATTTTTTTTAAAACGAATAAATTCGGGGCTAGAATCTAGAAATGATCGATCTATAAAGCCGGTATGCTTAACAGCATCACTATCCAAATAATAACCCTTTTCAAACAATGACTGTGCATGTGTGCTACTCGTTAGAATAAGAATAGCGGAAATAGAATAAAGACAGAAATATTTGACCATATCCTCGAACGTAATCAAATATTTAAAATAATGAACTAATAACTTTAGCTAATTACATTTTTAGCCGGGGTAATTATTTTTCCAGTGCATCAATCTGTTTGAGTACTTCGTTTGCTTCTTGAGCTTTTTGGTCGCTTAACGTACGGTTAGAGGTGGAGAGTTTGTACGATTCCTCCATCAATTTTTGATATTTCTCGTTAAGCTTATCCGCTTCTGATTTCTTTTTGAATAGTCCGAACATTGTGGCGTAATTTTGTGGTTTAGGCTATATAAACCTTCTATTTACAATTAATCGTTCGAAAGTAGATATAAAAATAATGAGTGTTCGACTGTATTAGCCTTCCTTTATCCAAAGATTAGAGTTAGCTCTGATCTGGTAGTCAAGTAATGAGTTTGGGTAATTTATCCAATCTGTATGCTTAATTATTTTACCGCTGTCATTAATCGTTAATACAGTAAAGAAATGCATGGCTTCGTAAACCGAATCTTGCTACCGAAAAGGAGTAAAAAACCTTTACTGATTATAGTATTTTCGTCGGTATATAGTTCTTAAACAACCAGCGAAACTGATCAGTAAGTTGGAAACTTGGATTTTCCCAATTGAAGAATTCCTTTAGTTCATCAACACCATCCAATGAAACTCCACGCACTAAATCTTCAAAGACGACGGTAGAAACATAAAAGGAGAGAAAAGTATCAAAATCCGACAGTTCTGTATAGGTTTGAGCATAGCGCTCAGCAACATCGGTAAGGTTTTCAGATGATGATATTGTACAGCCAAAGCATAAAATCAACTACCAAAAGAAAGAGTATTTTGAATTACTCTTACCGGCTGACATAAATGATTTAGGTTTCTGCTTTTCGATTAATCGATTTCAAAATAAGTAAAGTGAGGCCACCACTAATCCCCAGACTTATAGATACCAAAAACCGATTAATCATGTCACTAATTGGCATTGCTGTTGAAAAATAAGCGACGGTATCCATAAAAATGATGGAACCTACCACGAATAGTAATGCTCGGAGCTTACTGCTCTTTTGAGGGATTAGTACGGTAGCTATTCCGGTTAAAAATCCTGCTAAAATATTCATCAAATAACGAGCATTCGTGGCAGTTGTAACTTCATCAAGCCCGAAATAATACCCCATGTTAGTTAAACTTGTTGATAAAAAATAAGCCCCTGCTAATCCAACAATGAAGCTTAAGCCAATACGCGATCGTTCTTGTTTTTCCATTCGTTATCTACATCCTTGTTTGTCTTGATAGTTACCATTAGCAATCAATGTGAGTCCGGTTAAGTTCCTGTTGTAAACATAAGTAGAAGCCCTAAATTCAATATTATTTACCAAAACAGAAATCTTCTCTTTACGGTACTCATTTGGTTCTTCGAAGTCGGGTCCGCATTCTTCAAAGGCATCCAAAAAGGCAAATAACTCGGTTTCATTCCTATCAATTTTATAGAGTTCGCCAAATACTTTTGAGTTTGAACTTGGGTCATGTATCAACCCCGGGTATGATCCCAGATCGAATAATTTACCAAATGTATAGCCTTCACCAACTAGTGTGCAATGGCTACGAATGGTTTTAGTTGCTTCATTAGTATAGTTCGATTTGAGTAAGCCATATACAAATAAGTAGTTCATAATTCGATAAAATAAAAAAGCCGACGATGAATATCGCCGGCTTCTGAGTCAGGAGATTGAGTAATTATGAAAATTACTCAACAATGAATTTTCCGTTCATTAAAGCGTAGTGTCCGGGAAAACTACAGATAAATATGTACTCACCTTTTGCAGGCGCTTCAAATTCAATGGTAGTTTCTTCGCCACCACCAATTAAATCGGTGTACACGATTGTTCCTTCGCCACCTGCTGGGATGTACTCATTATCGCGAGCTTGTACCGCTTTTTGAGCAAAAGGCCCCATTTCAGTGTCTTTAGTTAAAAGCACCCAGTTGTGTCCCATAGCAGCTTTTGGAAGTTTTCCAACATGCTTTAAGGTTAGAACAATGGTGTCGCCTTCTTTTACTCTAATTTCGTTCATGTTGAATTTCATTTGATCGTTAGATTCGATCACGATTTCAACCTTTTCTCTAGATGATAGTTCATTATTGGCTGTTGCAAACGGGTTTACCATTACAAGAGCCAAAAGTGTGATGATGAATGTCATATTCCTCTAATTATTAATTATGATTCAGATTCTTCTAAAATTAAAGACCAAATATGAAGATTCTGTGAATTCAATTATCAAAACAAAAAATACTATCTGATCGCTCCACTTTTAAGTCAAAATTATACCTCAACTTTACTACCTTCTGCATCACACACTCACTGAAGCAGCACAAATTATGAAAAAAGAATTGGAGTCGATTCGTAAACGGCTCGACGAAATCGATAGAAGTATTTTAACAGCGTTAGCAGAGCGACAGGATTTGGTGAAGGAAGTTTCGAGTTACAAGCTTACCACCAATACCGGTATTCGTGATATGGAAAGAGAAGAACGATTGTTGAACAAAATCAGAGATATAGCTGCGGAAATTGGCCTTGATCGATATTATGCTGAGCATTTATTTCGTGAAATTATAACCAATTCGGTAAGGTATCAAACACACTCGTTACTCGATCATCAAAATGAAAATAAGGCAAGTCGTATAAGTGTGAGTTACCAGGGCACGGATGGCGCATATAGCCATCTTGCGGCTCAACGTCATTTCGATGAGCGTTTCGAGCACGTTGATTGCTATGGCTACGATACCTTTCAGGATGCAGCCAAGGCCTTAAAAGACGGTCACGTGCATTATGCGTTATTACCCATCGAAAACACAACTGCAGGTTCTATAAATGATACCTATGATATATTAGGAGATGCCGATATTCATGTGGTAGGGGAAGAGATTATAAAAGTAGTACACTGTTTGTTAGCGGTTGAGCCGGTAGAAGTGAGTCAAATTAGGAGGATACTTTCCCATCCTAAGGCCATTGAACAATGCACAAATTTTTTAGCAAAACTGCCGAGGTGTAAAGTAGAATCGTATTTAGACACTGCAATTTCTGCTAAAAAAGTGATGGACGATGGAGATTTATCACAAGCGGCAATTGCAGGTGCTCATGCTGCAGATCACTATGGATTACATGTGATTGCTCATGACATAGCCAATCAGAAAGAAAATTATACACGCTTTGTAGTAGCATCAAGGGAGCCGGTAACGGTTGATCTTCAAATCCCTGCAAAAACGAGTTTAATGATGGTAACTTCCCATCAGGAAGGCTCGTTGATGGAGTGTTTGAATGTGCTTCACAAACATGGAATTAATATTTGTAAGCTGGAATCACGACCGAAATTAAATGAGCCATTCCGGTATTCGTTCTATGTAGATATTGAAGCGAATGGCTCCGATCCGAATACTGAAATGGCTCTTAAAGAATTAGCTCGTGAAGCCGAAGAATTGAAAATACTTGGGAGCTATGCAAAGCAGTTCAATGGGAATAATTAGTTAAAAGCGTAAGTTGCTCTTATAAATGTTGAGTAAACGGTTGTACGGCCATCTGCTCTATAGTCTCTGATTCTGTATCGTGCATCAAAGGCCCACTTTTCTGAGAAGAAAAAGCGATAGCGAATTTCCATCTCATCGGCACCGGCACGGTAAATATTACGAGGAAGGAACCACTCATCGTCAGTTTTCGCGAACTCTATCATAATTTCATGCTGATCTGCGAAATTATTAATACCCACTGATGTTACCATGCTGGTTCCATTCTCAAAACTGGTATTCAAATTTTGACCAAACTCGCCGGCTACTCTAATTGATCCACCACGGAGAGCCTCCCCTTGGGGGAAATCCAATGTAATTCTTGAGGTAAACGCCATGTAATCGGCCAGGTCGTTACCTTTTACATAAATTCCCGGGATATACATCAATCCGAAGCCTCTTTGGATGACATTATTTACAACTTCCCGGCTTTCTGCTCCGGCATAAAATGTAAAGTTATGGTCGTTCTGCGAAAAATCTAATCCAGCTTGATCGTACTGAAAAGAAGGGTGATCTTGCGGGTGGTATTCTACAATCCCTTCTCCGTACCAGCTATTCTCGTTGTCGAGGTATCTTTTATAAAAAATACCATCGGTCCAATGCACATTATTACTGTTACTTTGATATCTCGAATGAGATCTTTTCGCATTGGTAAGTGTATTTAGGGATTTTTGGAATCTACCAATTCTGAGTTCATTCTTATCATCGTTATACCGGTAGTAGAATTCGTCAAAAGTTACGGATCCCCATGCAAGCCTGCCTGAACCATCCGCTTTTAATGTAGCTTTTAAAGGCTCCAGCTCTTTAGAGAGTAAATAAGCAAGTCGAACGCTAAATCGTTGATTTTCTGATAAATTATAGTGAACTCCCGGCCGAAGTCTCATCGTGTAATTATCGCCACCTAATCCGTCTGCATTTGTGTCAGATCCAATATGGGCGAATCGTACATTACCATATATTTCGAATTTTGAATTGTTTTGTGCGTTCACAAAATGCGTGGTGCATAGTATTGCAAGACCAACTAAGAATATCTTCTTCATTTTTATTAATTATTTATTTGAAATTTCACTTGATGACATCTAAGAATCTATGGTACATGTCGGAGCAAAAAAGAGATTAGCAATTAATTTCGCTAAAGTGAATATATCGAAAAAGAGCGCCCCAGTATCCCCAGGTGCGCTCCTTGATTCTTAGGTACTATTTTAATCAATGAAGGTCACTTTACCCGTATCAAGATCGTAGAAAGCACCGGCAATCAGGATATCACCATTTCTTTCTAGCTCAGCAATGATCGGGCTGTTCTTTCTCATCTCCTCTATAGTGTGGCGTACATTGTTATTTACAACTTCAGTCACGTAGTTAGCATTAGCGTTTGACTGCTCACCATCAAAACCATTAGTCATTTCGATAGCTGGCTTAATGTTTGATAATAGAGCAGTGATGTTACCTACTTGAACATCATCGATTGCAGACTTAACAGCTCCACAAGACTCGTGGCCCATTACAATTACAACTTTAGAACCAGCTACAGCTGTACCAAACTCGATTGAGCCTAACATATCAGTATTAACATTGTTACCGGCAATTCGGCCCACAAAGATGTCGCCAACGCCTTTGTCAAATACTTGCTCAACAGGAACGCGGCTGTCTAAGCACGAAATGATAACTGCTTCAGGATACTGTCCGGCTGCTGTAGCTACAACTTGCGCCTGATAGTCGCGTGGGGTTAAATTGTTATTTACAAAGCGCTCGTTGCCGGCTTTAAGACCTTCTAGTACCGCTTGTGGAGTTAAAGCATCTTGCTTTTCCTTGGTTAGCACTTCTTTAACTGGTTCGGTATTATACCCGTTGTTTTGGGCATTGGTACAGGCAAATGTGAATAGCGAAATTGCCAATACAGAAAGTATATTGATTGTTTTTTTGTTTAACATGACAGTTAATTTATGATGTTTATTTGTAGTGTATTTGTGTTGCAATGGATAGAATCGTCCACTGAATAAGAATCAATGCAGCCTATTTTAGCTGCTTTTTCCCTAAGGCTGTATTAAACTGCCTACAAACTGTTTACCTAAGTTTGGTTTTTACGGGATGATATTTCAGTTCCGTTCAAAGAGACTTTTGTGGAAATAGGTAAAGTCTTCACCTTTGTAAAAAGACAGGGTAGAGCATAAATAATTATGGCAACTCAATCGAAGATCAAGCGAATTACTTTTTGCGCAAAATAAGGTGTTGAACGTTGGTACAGACATAGCCAGAGGCTGTTAATTGAACATTGCAGTTTAGCTAAATCCAAGCGAGACAGGGTTAACTGTCTTACTCTATTTAAATCGAATCTAAATTACGGTGATTTCTGAAGCCGAACAATACATGAAATTTCGGTTTTAAAATCATTTACAATTTAGGATAACTCTCGGTTTA
Organism: Balneolaceae bacterium; assembly: GCA_965228545.1. Lineage (GTDB taxonomy): Bacteria > Bacteroidota > Rhodothermia > Balneolales > Balneolaceae > HXMU1420-13. Next base: position 1,462,487 of record OZ245822.1, on the reverse strand, counting down.
TATTGTAACGAAGGCTATCTGGTTATTTAAATATGATTTCTCCGTCTAACCACTGGGCTTTAGCGCCCGTTCCCGATTTGAAATCTTTTTTTGCTCGAATCCACTTATCTCCTTGCCACACACGCACAAAGCCCTTCTCTAATGGAGTATTAGGGTTTTGATTTATAACACTTTGGGATAATTTTTCAATCGTATGTTTCCTCAATGTTAAATTTCTATCAATGCCTTGTTTCAATCGGGTTTTCAGCGTCGTAACATCACTTGCCGCAAGTTGCATCTTTTGCTTCACAGCCAATAACGCATAGCTTTTTGAAAGGCTAGAAACTCTGTCTTTATAATATTGTATAGAGCCGCTTGTATGCATTTCCAGCTTTCGATGGAGGTCTTCAACCAGCATCCTTACTTCATTAATATCAGGAGTGGCAAAAACTGCAGCTTGCGTTGGGGTAGCGGCACGCAAATCGGCAACAAAGTCGGAGATTGAGAAATCTACTTCATGACCGACGGCACTAATTAATGGGACTTCGCATTCGAACACCGCTCTGGCAACAGATTCTTCATTAAATGGCCATAAGTCTTCTAACGAACCGCCACCTCGGCTAATAAGCACTACATCCACATTTTTTTGTGTTGAGAAATGCTTTATCCCTTTTACTATTTCCGGAGCTGCGTTAACACCTTGTACGCTGGTGTGATACAACAGGACATCAGCAATAGGCCATCGTTTCTCGAGTGTGGACCGAATATCCTGAAAAGCCGCGGTAGTTTTGGAGGTGACTACTCCAATTCTTTTAGGATATTTCGGAATAGGTTTTTTGTGAATGTCTTCAAATAAGCCTTCTGCTTTTAGCTTTGCTTTTAATGCCTCGAAAGCTTGTTGTAGTTTACCGATTCCGGCTTGTTGTACCAATCCAACAATCATTTGATAGCGGCCATGTGGGGCATATACTTGAATATCGCCACCAACTACAATTTGTTGACCGTCCATTAATTCAATTCCTAAACGCTGGGCGGTATTTCTCCAAATCACGCAAGGAAGTTGAGCACCTGCATCCTTTAGAGTAAAATAAATATGTCCATTTGCACTGCGCTTTACATTACTTGCTTCTCCTTCAACCAAAATGTCCACAAAATTCTGCTCAAGCAGTGCCTTTATTTTATCGGTGAGTTCTGTAACGGTTGGGATATCAAATAAAAAAGGGATTTGTTTAGACATATCGTAATTGGATTTCGGGCAATGATAAGGATATTTTGGTCGCCATTTAAAGTGAGTTTATGAACAAAGACGCTGCACAAGAATATATCGAAGCCAACATCCCGATTACTAAAATTATGGGGATGAAGATTCAAAAATTAACACGAAATGAGGTGGTGGTTGCAATGGAGCATGCTCCAAATATAAATCATCAGGGATCGGCGTTTGGGGGGAGCATTGATAGTCTCTTTTATGTGACTTGCTGGGCATACGTTCAATTATTAATCGAAGATGTTGATCCGCATCCTCGAATTGTGGGTCGACGTGGAAAAGCTACTTTTTCAAAACCAATAAAAAGTGACTTCGAAGCCAAGCTTCAAATACCGAACCAAAACGTTGTTTCAGGTTTTTTAGAAGATTTGAACACGAAAGGAAAAGGTCGATTAGTTGCAAAGGCATTCATAGAATACAAAGGAGAGATCGCTGCCGAATTTGAAGGTGAGTTTGTGGTGTTGAGGGATTCCTAATAGTGATAACGTAACTGAATGATGTATAGGTTTTTATCATCGGATCTATATACCATGCGATGCTCTTCGTTGATACGACGACTCCAATATCCTGACAAACTATGCTTTAATGGCTCAGGCTTGCCAATTCCTTCAAAAGGCGACCTTAATGTTTCTTTTATCAAGAGATTAATACGGCGGTGGATTTTTTTATCAGTTCTAACCCAATGTTGATAGTCTTCCCATGCATGAGTAGTAAAAACAATGTTCATTCTACTAAATCCCTTTCAGATCCTCCCGATTCTGAAAGTTCCTGAATCGATTCCATCAACCGGATTGCGTTTTTGGGAGACCGAAGCAAATATGCAGTTTCATTTAGCGACTCATATTCTTCTAATGAAATCATCACTACAGATTGATCGCGATTTCTAGTAATTATTACAGGTTCTGCATCATTAACAACGTTGTCCATGGTCTTGGCTAACTCTTGACGTGCAGCGGAATACGTAATTGCTTTCATGTGACTATATTTAATTGTACAACATATTGTACAAGTTAATTTTTTAATCATTCAGATCATAATCTATAATGCAAGATTATATGTTCTGAGAACGCTGTGATAACAAAGGCGAAAATGAACCTAAGATTTAGCAAGCCATTAACTCAGATTCTAAGTGATATTTCCGATATATTTGTTTCGATTATCAACGCTGAAATAACCAAATATGCTTCTAAAAAACGTCCGCCCAATCAGTAAAAATCATAATGGTGAAGAAACGTTAGATCTTCGCATTACAAATGGAAAAATCACAGAAATTGGAAGTGGATTAAAGGCCGCAAATGACGAAGAAACCCATGATTTCGGCGGAATTTATGTGAGTCCGGGCTGGATGGATATGCATGTACACTTGCGTGAACCTGGCTATGAACATAAAGAAACGGTAAAAACAGGATGTGCAGCGGCCGCTTTTGGTGGTTTTACTGCGGTTGCTTGTATGCCGAATACCAGTCCGGCTACACACACGAGAGATGTGGTGGAGTTCATCATTTCTAAAGGCAAAGAGACTCCTGTTGATGTACATCCTATTGGCTGCGTAACTAAAGATCGTGTTGGCAAGTCTATTGCCGAAATGGGTGATATGAAAAAGGGTGGAGCCGTTGCATTTAGCGATGATGGAGATCCGGTGTATGATGCTCAGGTTATGCGAGTGGCGTTGGAATATGCCTCTATGCTTGGAGTACCTATTATCAATCACGAAGAAGATCTACAACTATCCCGACCGGGACATATGAATGAGGGAGCTGTTTCTACTCGATTAGGTTTGGAAGGAACACCGGGTATTGCTGAAGAAGTAATGATTGCCCGCGATATTTTACTGGCCGAGTACACCGGCGGTCATGTTCATGTAGCTCATATCAGTACAAAAGAAGGTGTTGAATTAGTTCGACAAGGAAAGGCAAAAGGTATAAATGTTACGACAGAAGTATGTCCGCATCATTTTGATTTGACTGATGAGGAAATTGAACGCCAGAAGTTTAATACTAATTTCAAAATGCATCCACCACTTCGTACTCAGGAAGATGTTGATGCTATGATTGAAGGATTGATCGACGGAACGATTGATGCGATTTGCACCGATCATGCTCCACATGCCATCGAAGAAAAAGAAGTGGAATTTATGTACGCGCCAAACGGCATAATAGGACTTGAAACTGCCTGGCCAATCTCCAATATGCGACTACATAAAACCGGAAAACTTGGACTGAAGGAATTGGTAGATAAACTATGCTACAAACCTCGCGCTATTCTGAATTTGCCGGAACTTGCCATTGAGGAAGGAGCTGAAGCAAATCTCACTTTTTTCAATACCGATGAAACATGGACCTTTGACGTGAAAAATGTAAGATCAAAATCGAGAAATTCTCCGTATCTCGATAATGAATTAACTGGGCGTGCAGTAGCGATTTATAATCGCGGCCAATTGGTGATGAATACATTAAAATGATTCTTGCCTACGAGACCTCAACCGATGTGTGCTCGGTAGCTTTTCAGGATGCTGAAGGTGCCATCTTTGAGAAAAGAATTCAGGGACGAAGTGTTCATTCGGATTCCTTGTTTTTGTTTACTCAGGAAATAATGAGGGAACACAACTTTTCGATTGACCAAATTGAACATGTGTTGGTGAGCATTGGTCCGGGATCGTATACCGGGTTACGAATTGCTGCCAGTGCGATAAAGGGGATTTTTTTCCAATCAAAAGCTAAAATCATAGCTGTGAATACACTAGCTGGCTATGCTGCATCACAGTTAGATCTGTCCGGAAAAACCGTACATGCAATCATCGATGCACGCCGTACGCATGTATATCACCAAAAATTTAGGGTAGAGCATAAGTTAGAAGCCATAAGTGAACGTGAGGTGATAGAAATTGATGCCTTCGAACGTTCTTTGATTGAAGGAGATATCGTTGTTGGAACGGGTTTGCAACGCATGAGTAAATCGATTCTTGAACAGGTAGAAACATATAGCACCGATACTATTAGTGCTTCAAATTTGATTAAGCTGTTCAGGCATCAATCGGATAGTGAATTCTTCGAGATCGTTGAGATTGAAGAATTGAATCCCCACTATATTACTTCGAGTCAGGTTAACAATTCGAATGTTTAATTAAGAGTATAAATCCCTATTTTGGGAAAAATTTAGAAGGATTTTATGAGCTGGTTTAAACGCAAAGACGAAAACATCCAAACCGAAACTAAAAAAGAAATGCCGGAAGGCGTTTGGGTTAAGGTTCCTACCACAGGAGAAACCATTCACCGCAGAGAACTTGAAGACAACAAGTTTGTAGACCCACTAAGCGGATATCACTTTCGAATTGGCAGTAAGCAATACTTCAATATTATTTTCGACGATGGGAAATACAAAGAAATTGCCGGTGATATTGTTTCCAATGATCCTTTGGAATTTACAGATCGTAAAAAGTATACCGATCGCCTTGAGGATGCTCAAAAGAAAACAGGACTTTCTGATGCCGCTATGATTGGCGTGGGCAAAATGAATGGAATGGATTTTGTAGTGGGTTGCATGGATTTTAGCTTCATCGGTGGAAGTATGGGCTCGGTTGTAGGCGAGCGACTTGCACAAGGCGCAGATTATGCGTTAAAGCACAACATTCCTTACATGATTATTTCACAATCGGGAGGCGCTCGCATGATGGAAAGTGTGCTTAGCCTGATGCAGCTTGCAAAAGTTTCCTCTAAACTTGCTCAACTCGATGAAGCCGGTGTTCCTTACATCTCTTATCTAACCAACCCAACAACCGGTGGAGTAACTGCAAGCTTTGCAATGCTTGGCGACTTTAACATTGCAGAACCCGGAGCTTTGATCGGTTTTGCCGGGCCTCGCGTAATTCGACAAACAATTGGTCGTGATCTGCCCGAAGGATTCCAAACTTCAGAGTATTTGTTGGAACATGGCTTTCTTGATTTTATCGTAAAACGAACAGAAATGAAGGAAAAGCTAACTCAACTGCTTAAACTTATTCTTCACAAGAAGTAGTTAATCACGAATGTAACGAAAGTGGGTTCATAAAGTCGTTACATTGAACAAAACGTAGGATAACATGCGAAAAACATTACAATTATGTATTGCGCTGGTTTTTTGTGCCAGCGTTTCTGTATCGGCACAAGAACCTAAGCCCATTGAATTTGATCATCTTTTTGATGGCACATTTACTCCAAATACCATCAATAATGTGCGATGGATGAACGATGGTAGATTTTACTCAGCGTCAGATGGGGAAATGATTACCCAATTTAATATTACCAACGGAGAATCAGAGATAATTTTTGATGGATCAGAATTCGATAACCTTAATGTACAAGGCTATGAGTTTTCGGCAGATGAGAATTTAATTCTTATAGAAACGGATGTTGAACAACTTTGGAGGCGATCAACCAAAGCGAATTACTTTATCTATAATAGAGAAGAGAATACACTTCAGAAATTAACAGAAAGTGAAGAGAAACAGCAATATGCGGCATTAAATTCGGAAGGCAACAGAGCTGCATTTGTACAGAATAATAACCTCTTTTGGGTTGATCTTACCACCGGTGAGCAATATCAGATTACCGAAGATGGAGAGTTTAATTCTATCATTAATGGTGCGGCTGATTGGGTGTATGAAGAAGAGTTTGGGTTTGCAAAAGCATGGTTTTGGTCGCCAAATGGAGACAGAATAGCGTTCTATCGATTCGATGAAACCGATGTAAAACAGTTTACCATGGAGACTTGGGGAGAGCTTTATCCTCAGGAAGTTCGTTTCAAATATCCTAAAGCAGGTGAAGAAAACGCAATAGTGAGCATCCACGTTTTTGATATCCCAACGGGGGAAATTATAACTATGGATATTGGCGAAGAATCCGATCAATATATCCCAAGAATTAATTGGACTAGAAATAATAACCTGTTGGCTATACGACGGATGAATCGTCTTCAAAATCAGGAAGAGTTATTGTTTGCTGATGTCACAAACGGCCAAACTGAAGTTATACTCACCGAAGAAAGTGATACTTGGCTGGACGTTCATGACGATTTGATGTTTTTGAATAATGGGAAACAGTTTATCACTACGTCTGCTCGATCGGGCTATAACCATGTGTATTTGTACAAGATGGATGGAGAAGAAATTCGCCAAATTACTAAGGGCGAATATGATGTAACCGAGATCATTGGCTTTGACGAGCGTCGACATAATCTGTACTACATGAGCACTGAAGTTTCGCCTTTAGAACGACATTTTTACCGGGTTCGGGTAGATGGACGCCGTAAACGTGCAATGACTGAAGAAAACGGTTGGTACTCCATCAATATGAGTCGAGATTATAAATATTATATCCAAACCTACTCTGATTATGACAAACCACCGGTAATCACTTTACATGAAAGTGGTGGAAAACAAGTTCGGGTACTGGAATACAATGCGGATGTGAGTGAAACTCTGAATGAGTTTGCCTACCAAACCAAAGAGTTTATGGTGCTGGATGTGAATGGGCAGCCTTTGAATGCATATATGATTACCCCTCCAAATTTCGATGAAAATGAAGAGTATCCCGTATTGATGTATGTGTACGGAGGCCCCGGAAGCCAAACAGTTACCAGAGCATTTGAATACGGTCAAAGACCTATGTGGCACCAATACTTGGCTAATCAAGGCTATATTATTATTTCGGTAGATAACCGTGGAACCGGTGGAAGAGGCGTGGAATTTAAAAATCAAACCTACCTTCAACTTGGTGTTTTGGAAACCGAAGATCAAATTGAGGCAGCTCGACAAATTGCAGACCTAGCTTTTGTTGATGATGAACGTATTGGCATTTGGGGATGGAGTTACGGTGGATTTATGAGCACAAACGCACTTGCCCAAGGCAATGATGTTTTTAGCGCAGCGATTGCGGTTGCTCCTGTTACCCATTGGAAATATTACGATACCATCTACACAGAAAGATTTATGCGTACTCCGCAGAGTAATCCTGAAGGATATGAGGCAGGATCGCCCATTAATTATGTTGATCAGATTACCGGTGATTACTTATTGATACATGGTACAGGCGACGATAATGTGCATTATCAAAATGCTGTTGTTTTAGTTGAAGAGCTAATCAAACATGATATTCAATTCGAAACCATGTTTTATCCGAACCGGAATCATGGTATTTATGGCGGAAATACCAGAAATCACCTATGGAAGTTGATGAGCAACTTCATTTTTGAGAAATTATAAACGTTGATGGTTATTCCGGTTTTATTTTAAAACTGAAGTAGAAGTAACCATTAACAAAAAAACAATAATATGCGCTTTGCAGATTACGCTAAAATTTATGTAACCGCAGGAAAGGGTGGAGATGGTTCTGCTCATTTTAGAAGGGAGAAGTACATCCCGAAAGGCGGTCCTGACGGTGGTGATGGCGGAAAAGGTGGAAGCATAATTTTGAAAGGTAACCCACAACTAAACACCATTCTTGATTTACGCTACAAAAAATTTATCAAGGCAAAAGCCGGCGAGCATGGCGCCGGAAATAAAAAAACAGGTGCAGGTGGAGAAGACATCATTCTGGCAGTTCCACTTGGAACGGTTGCTTACGATGCAGAATCCAGAGAGCGATTGGGTGAAATAACTGAGGAAGATCAGGAATTGGTGATTGCGGAAGGCGGAAAAGGAGGATTAGGTAATTGGCATTTTCGAAGTTCAACCAATCAAACTCCACAATTTGCGCAAGAAGGTAAACCCGGTGAAGAGCGAGTTGTTGAACTTGAGTTGAAGTTGATTGCAGATGTGGGTCTAGTTGGATTTCCTAATGCCGGGAAAAGTACCTTGCTTTCTGCGCTATCGGAAGCGAAACCAAAAATTGGCGATTATCCATTTACCACCTTAGAACCCAATCTCGGTGTAGTAAAATTCAGCGATTATCGTAGTTTTGTGATGGCAGATATTCCGGGAATCATTGAAGAAGCCCATCAGGGAAAAGGACTAGGAATTCAGTTTTTACGGCACATCGAACGTAATAACGTGTTGTTATTTATGGTTGCTGCTGATACAGATATCGAATACGAATATCAGGCGTTGATCAATGAGTTAAAAGCATACCGTTCTGATCTGCTCGAAAAGCCCAGAATTTTGGCTATCACTAAGATGGATTTAAAACAAGGCTTTAAGTTAGAAGAAGAGTTGCATTTTGATGACGAAATTCCCGTTATTCCTATTTCATCAGCCACGGGGTTTGGGGTAGATGAATTAAGGGAAACAATTTGGGTGGCCATTCAAGATGCAAAACAAATCGAAGACAACCCGGACATTACTGGCGCTTAGCCTGATACCGGGATTCGGACCAAAACGAGTAAAACAACTCCATCAGCACTTTAAAGGGGATTTAGAGGGACTTTTCAAACGATCTAAACGTGAGCTTCGAGCCGTAGACGGTATTGGCGAAGCATCAGCGTTAACGCTCTTATCGTTTGATGATTGGGACAAAGTAGATGCCATAATCGAAAAAACAGAATCGCTCAAAGCTGAGATATTAACCATTGCCGATCCGGTTTATCCTTCACTGTTAAGTCAAATTTACGATCCGCCGTCTGTGCTTTGGTATAAAGGCAATGTAGAAGTGCTGAACGAACCCGGAATTGCCGTTGTGGGGACAAGAAATACAACATCATACGGACGTAAATCCACGAAAAAATTAGTGCATAAACTAGTTGAGGCTGGACTATGCATTAACAGTGGCTTGGCCTTGGGCATAGATGCCGTTGCACATGCATCCGCACTCGAAGTTGATGGGAAAACAGCTGCAGTGTTAGGCTCCGGGATTGATTGGGTGTATCCATCCGAGAATCGTAAGCTTGCTAATTCCATTGTGCAATCAGGTGGTATTGTATGCACCGAATTTCCACCCGGTACGAAGCCTGATGCGGGAAATTTCCCGGTAAGAAACCGAATTGTAAGTGGCTTGAGTTATGGAACCTTAGTGATGGAGTCGGGAATTCAGGGCGGGAGCATCATTACGGGAGAACTGGCATTAGATCAAAACAGAGAGGTGTTTGCCGTACCACATACGTTGGATAACCCAAGTGGCACGGGCTGTAATTATCTGATCAAAAACGGATCTGCAAAACTTGTTCAAACGATTGATGATATCCTCGAAGAACTCCCTGTAGGAGAACCTATTTCTGAAGGTCAAACCAAGTTGGGTCAACCCAAACAAAGCAATTGGCGCGACTTGGAATTGGATGCATTGAGTATTTTAATCTGTGAGAAATTAGAAGAAAAAGAATTTCAAATCGATGCATTGGCAGATGAACTAAAGCTTTCAACCAGTCAGCTTTTAGTGGCTATGCTTACTTTAGAAATGAAACAGATTGTAGTGCAAAGGGCAGGTAAAATTTTTGGGTTACGATAGTTCAATCCTGTCTCTCAGCAGTTATATAACGTTCTACGATTTCTTCTAAGATGCTCATGGTAACTGTACCCTTACTTAAAATGATATCGTGAAACTCTTTCACATCAAAATCTTCCCCTAATTCATTTTGAGCTTTTTCACGAAGGTTTTTGATTGTGATTTCACCCATTTTATATGCCAAAGCCTGACCCGGCCAGGTGATGTATCTATTTATTTCTGTGTTTACTTCATGAATAGAAAGTGCAGAATTATCCGCCAAATAAGCGACAGCTTCATCGCGTGTCCAGCCCATATAATGAACTCCGGTATCGATAACCAGTCTACATGCACGCCACATTTCGTACGTTAATCGTCCAAATTCGGAATATGGATTCTGATACAAATCTAACTCGTATCCGAGGTACTCGGCATATAATCCCCATCCTTCCCCAAATGCATTGATGTACATATTTCTTCGAAACGAAGGCAAATCTTCCAATTCGGCAGTTAAAGCAATTTGAAGATGATGTCCGGGCATGGCTTCATGAAGCGTTAATGCTTCGAGTGTATACATTGTTCGGCTTTCTAATTTGGTAGTATTCACCCAATATTGGCCACCGCGATCCGAATCTAACGGTGCACCGGAATACCGACCGGCTGTATAATTTTCAGCGAGATAATCAGGCACAGGAACCACACCATATGGTTGTCGGGGCAGTTTACCGAACAGCGATGGTAGTCTTCCATCTACCGATTTAGAAATCCATGCAGCTTCTTTCAGTAATTCATCAGCAGTTTCTGGATAAAACTGTGGATCTGTTCGCAAAAAATTGATGAAATCGGCAAATGTACCTTCAAAGTTAAGTTCTTCAATGATCTGCTCCATTTCAGAACGTATTCGAGCAACTTCCGCTAAGCCGATTTCATGCACCTCTTCAGGGGTTATATCCTGCGTGGTATAATAACGAGTTTTATGTTCGTAATAAGCTTGTCCATTCGGAATAGTTGACGCACCAAGACCTGCACGGGTATTGGGAAAATATTCTTCTTCAAAAAACTCTTTCAACTTTTGATAAGCCGGCGTAACAGACAAGTTTATGGCATCCGAAACCGATTGAGTAGCAATTTCCCAATCGGTCTCACTCATAGCGGCAGGTTTATTTGCAATCGGGCGGTAAAAAATAGACTCACTGGCATCCTCTACAATGTAAGGATCGTAGGTAGCGCCGTAGTTTTGTAAACCTTCTAACGGCTGAGTGATTCCCAGTTCAATACCGGTTTTCATAAGAGAAATATTTTCTTCGAAATAACGCGGGATGTCGTTTAAATATCGCAGATAATTCTCAAGACTTTCTTTATCACGAATTGGACGATTTGTTCGCCAAAGAACACGCGTATGAAAACCACTTTCGGACAAAATGGGGATCAGATACTCCTTGAATTCATAAAGTTTAACCTGATTATGGATATCAAAACGAAGTAAGGCATGAGATATATAGTCGTCGAAGCTTAATGATTCGATATCGATTTGATCGAGTCGCTCAAGCTGCTGCCTATTGAATTCATACTCAGTTTTGTAGTGCTCCTCGGTAGCGAACCCAAGTGGATATCGATCGCGCTCCTCTTCAGAATATCGGTTTTCATAGAAATCATCGAAATCTCTGAGTATTGTATTTATAGTAGAATCGGAGGTGAAGACTTGGGCTGGACTACTTATCCAAATAAGAGAAAAAAGAACGAGTAAAGAGGATTTCATAGGAACAAATTAATTTGGATCAATAAAAAAAGGTTTCACAACAATTGCTGAAAAACCTTCTCTTCCAATCATTATAAATTGATGTTTCAATCTAATATCCGGCAACCCCACCGTCAGGACTGGAACTATCGGAAGCACCAATAAATACACCGTTTTCCTGATCCCAGATTATGCCCATCATTCGCCCTAAGCGATAGCGCGACTCTAGATTATGTCCCATCGCTTCCAGGGCTTTGCGGGTGTCAGGAGAGAGTAAATCGCCTTCATACAAAATGCGATCGGGAAGCCATTGGTGATGAATTTTCATTGCTTCTATGGCTTTATCCAGCGGCATTTCAAATTCGAGCACATTCAAAACCGTTTGAAAGGTCGTGTTGATAATGGTCCGCCCGCCGGGAGTTCCGATAATTAAGTACGGCTTTCCATCTTTGGCAATAATGGTGGGCGTCATGCTCGATAGCATTCTTTTTTCAGGTCGAATCAGATTAGGATCGGAACCAATACGACCACGCGAATTCGTTTCTCCGGGAACGGGATTGAAATCTCCCATTTCGTTATTTAGGATGAATCCTAATTCAGAAGATCCGGTACGGGCTCCATAACTCCATTCCAAGGTGTAGGTTAGTGAAACAGCGTTCCCTTCTTTATCAATAACAGAGAAATGCGTGGTGCTTTTACCATCATAAAGTTGTCCGAAATTTGATGAATCACTCGGGGAAGCTTTTTCCCAATCAATATTCGAAAATCGGTTTTGTGCATGTTCTTTGGAGATCAAACGATCAATCGGCATGTCGGGATTAAAGTCAGGATCACCCATGTGTTCGGCACGATCGGCGTAGGCTCTACGCATACATTCAGCCACAATATGCACATATTCAGTAGAATTAAATTCGATCTCGTCCCAGTTTACTTGTTCCATCATATTCATCATTTGGATGAGGCTTGCCCCACCGGAAGAGGGAGGAGGCATAGAAAAGATGTCGTAATCTTTATAGGTTCCCGTCACGGGTGTACGTTCTATAGCTTCATATTTCGCTAAATCTTCTTCCGTAATAATCCCACCGTTTTCGGCCATGTGTTTTGCTAGAAGTCGGGCTGTTTCGCCCTTGTAAAATCCGTCATGACCGTTATCCCGAATTCGTTTTAGCGTTTCAGCGAGTTCCGGTTGTTTCCAGATATCTCCGAATCCGAGCAGGTTTCCATCTTCATCGGTATAAAACATACGCATGAACTCATCTTCGTTGGAGTTGTAATAACGCTCTGCATGTTGGGCCAAAGCAAAACTTAGCGGGAATCCATTTTCAGCCAGCTCCACCGCAGGTTGCACTAAATCGGCCCATGGCATACGTCCTGCTTTTTGATGAGCTTTCCATAATCCTGCAACAGTTCCGGGTACTCCAACTGCCAGCAAGCCATTGTGGTTAATCATGGGAATATATTCCCCGTTTTCATCCATAAACATATCTTCGGTGGCAGCAAGGGGCGCTTTTTCCCGAAAATCGAATGTCGTTGAAGAACCCTCAGCATCCAGATACACGATAAAGCCACCACCGCCGATATTTCCGGCCTGCGGGTGAACTACAGCTAAAGCGAGTGCGGTTGCTACGGTAGCATCCATAGCATTTCCACCTTGTTCAAGGATTTCCGCACCAACTTCCGAGGCAATTTGATTATCAGAAACCACCATTCCGTTTTGATGATACACCTGAGCGTTTATAGATACGGAAAACAGTAGGATTGCGAGTAGCGCGAGTAACTTTCTGAAATGCATAAAGTTTGGATGGATTTAGTTAGGGGAGGATGATACTAAATCCATAATAAGAAAAGAAAAAGCCATTATTGACCAAGTATTAAAGTATGCTGTTATGTAAACTGAATGCGTTTTGTTGGTTTTGAACAAGCTGGATGTTTGCCTCAGTGTGTATATAAGCCAATAAAATTTAAATAAAAAATCTCGATCTTTACTGATTTGATCTAGAAGCAACAGAAATACTAATTCTTATTGGCAATTTTTTTTATAGATGCTCTGAATTCCTAAAAATAGTAAATAATTAATATAAGCGGTTTATTTATAGCCGCTTATATTATGAATGTTAAGCTCGTTATTTTCTTAATTCATCCATTTCACTAATTAATTCATCAATACCTACGGTTGTTCTGTTGGCTACTCTTTTAAATTGAATTTGAGCTATAACAAATGCTGCAAGCGTAAGTATGGGAAGAATTAAAAAAATCGTTATGGTAGGATAATTTAATCCGGCAATCCCAAATATTTCACTTATCGTTTTTCCGGCCTGGTTATAGTAGGTATATAAAAGTAATGGCAATACTAGTATTGGAATACTAGATATAGCTAATTTTTTATTGAATTTCTGAATCGAATTTAATTTGAACCTGATCGAAATTAAATAGTCAAACGAGTTCGATTTGTAATCAATATCACGTAATGATTTTAACTGAGCTTTTCCAATGAAATACCAAATAAGACAGGGAATAGAACTAATAAGCCCCCAAATAATTGCATTATCATTTTCTAAGAAGATATTGATAAGAAACAAAAATACAGCCAATGGGATTAAAGCCATTATTTCCTTTTTAAAACGAGCAATCATTTTTTCTGTATAAGAGACGGATTTTCGATTATATAATTTTTCTACTGTTGGAATAGTGAGTTGTTCGCTTGCAAATCCATTTTTCCAGATACTTTCAATTGATTTATCCATTATGCTTACCTATTAGTTTTTTTAGTTTTTGTTTAATACGCTGAATTCTCACCCCAATATTGTTGTAATTCGTCCCCATTATTTCTGCAATTTCCTTGTACGTATTTTCTTCGAGATATAAAAGGATGATAGCTCTGTCTACATCAGAAAGCTGTTTAATTGCAGTATAAAGAAGGGTTAGCGACTCTTCTTGAAAAGTACATGAATCATTATTTAATACATCTGGAACTGCATCTAAGGAAGTTGAACGATTCGCCCTCTTAGCTTCTTTTTTTCTAAATGTCATGCAAACATTCAAAGAAATTCGATAAACCCAAGTAGACCATGCTGAGTTTTTCAGGAAATTATCCCTAGTTCTCCAAATTTGTAAACAAACTTCCTGGTATAAATCTTCAAAATCTTCTTGAGAATCGCTGTATGCCCGACAAATTTTGATAATGATCCCTGCCTGGGGTTGTATAAAATGTATATAAAAGTCGCTGCTCATTTATCTTTTTATTTAGTTTGTGGCAGTATTTCTACTTTATTACACATTCCACATATTTATTTTTAATAAGGAAGCATTTTCATATTAACGAAGAATAGAGTGAGTTCATCTCTGATATTGGAATATGCTGGACTCTATTCATTATATCCTGCTATTTAATTAGAATATGATGAATAAATACGATTTAATTTCTAAGTACAAATATCAGCTTATTCTTAAAATTATTGTTTAAAATATCTTACCTAGAGTTTGTGTTTTATCCATTTGAAGCTTCAAGCTGTTATCAACGACGCAATCTCCTATTGGTGGCATTAATGAAGCAGTGACATTCCCTTTTGACCACTAATTTGGCTAAGAATTATTTCGTATTTCGAAATTCTCTATTCCTTACTCGTAATTCTAGCAATTACCACATCGATTAAAACCGAGTTAGTTTTGCTAAATCCCAGACTACTCGCATAAACAATCTTCCCATTTAACATTCAAAACTTAACATTCATCATTTATAAAAAAATTTATCGAACAAATTATATCGAGGTTCATAAGTTCATAAAAAATCAAAAAACAAAAAGCCCGAAACGATCAAATCTCGGGCTTTAGAATTTCTTAGATATATAGGGTTTAGACGTTTCTCTCCAATTACTCAAGTTCCGATTGATCAAATAATTGGGAAACGGTTACAAATCGAAGTCCGAGCGGAGCTTCTACCGAAAAACCGGCGCCTCTGCCTTCGGTTACATCAATGGTTAATTGTGTATGTTTCCAGTATTCGAACTGATCGGCAGACATGTAAAATTCGCAATCAGCAATCTATCCTAATAACACATTATATTGATCGATCAGAAATTCTCCAACCGGAAAACACATCGGGGAAGAGCCGTCGCAGCAACCGCCACTCTGAAGAAACATCAGAGGGCCGTACTGTTCCCGCAATTGCAGGATTACTTTTGTAGCTGCGTCGGTTACCTCAACTCTGTCAGTCATTTCTTTTACGAGTTAGAAGAAGCCCATAGCTTTCTTATCGTAAGAAATAAGCATGTTTTTGGTCTGACGATAATGATTGAGCATCATTTTATGAGTTTCGCGCCCAATTCCTGATTTTTTATATCCACCAAATGGTGCATGAGCAGGATAGAGGTGGTAGCAATTCACCCAAACACGACCGGCTTTAATTTCGCGTGAAATGTTGTACGCCTGATGCGCATCACGAGTCCACACTCCTGCGTCTAGTCCAAACAGCGTGTCGTTGGCTATTTGTAAAGCTTCGGCTTCATCTTTGAAGGTGGTTACGCACACAAACGGACCAAAAATTTCTTCCTAGACAAGCATTCGGAAAGGACAGGTACACACTTCACCTTGGTTAAGAGCAAACATCACCGCACCTTCGATGCATTTATCCAAAAAGTCGTCGTCGGCATCCATCACATTAGAGAGAAAGATATTGGGTGATTTTCCACCTAACTCGAGGGTAACCGGAGTGATATTTTTTGCCGCATATTACATAATCAGTTGTTCTATAGTGGTTTCGCCGGTAAAAGCTACTTTTTCTACGTGCGGACTTGAAGCCAGCGGTTTTCCTGCTTCTACTCCAAATCCATTTACTACATTCAGTACTCCAACGGGTAGAATGTGTCCGACTTAATTTCAGGCAAAAGTTCGCACAAGAAGTAGCTTAAAGCTTCAATCATGGATGAAGTGTAAATTTACTTTCTAAAGTGTAAACAGATTCTGTCTACTTCGTTAATCAAGAGATACTTGATCTACAATAGATGTACATTGAATTGAAAGAAGCTTTTCTCAACCCAATCTATCTTAAGGCAATCAACAATGATTCCAGAAGTAATCAAGCCGGTACCTGTCCGACCTAAAAAAAATGCTCTGCACTTTCATAAATCTGTTGATGTAGAATCTGCGATTGAGTCTTTAAAAGCAGATAATCATGTTATAATCGCAGATTATTATAGTAGCGGATTGTTACTTCTAAAAGAGTTGAAAGAGCATCTTAATAAGAGCTTACCCAATAAGAGCTTACCCAATAAGAGTTTTCTGGAACAAAGGGAGTATCGGGCTAAATATCAAAAACTGTCTAACCTCATTTTGATGGAAATCAAAAATCATTCGTTGGCAGTTAAAAAGGCTCCTGCAATAGGTTGGCTGGAAAAATTATATCCGGAATCGAAACAATTCTATTTGTCACTCCCGCAAATCCAAGGGTTAAACAGTGCCGGGCAATGGTACATTAAAGGAGTTTCAATTCCTGTGCTGCGGAATAAAATTCATCCATATTACGGAGTGTATTTCCCAACTCGTTTTGATCATCTGATTGTTTTTGACAACTGGCTTAAACGGTATAATGGACCAAAAAAATCAGCAATAGATATTGGTATAGGAAGTGGAGTACTCTCGTTACAAATGATGAAATATGGCTTCCAGAAGGTGTACGGGACTGATGTTAACCAGAATGCGATTATTGGTTTAAAAGAATTTATGGGCGATACCAAGTTGTCCAGAAAGATTGAATTAGATCATGGAAATCTATTTGGTAAGTGGGATAAAGAAACCGAACTGATCGTTTTTAATCCACCTTGGTTGCCAAAATCGCATGACCTGAACAGGCTCGATGAAGCTATGTACTACCACGAAACGTTATTTGAAGAGTTCTTTTCTTCGGCCAAAGAACGACTGTTACCTGATGGAAGAATCGTGCTATTATTTTCAAATTTAGCGCAAATAACGGGTGCGGCAAAAGAGCATCCCATTGAAAAAGAAATAGCAAATGGTGGGCGCTACAAGTTGGAAAATTGTTATAAAAAAAGAGTGAAATCAGCTTCCAAAAAGACTAAACGAAACCAAAGCTGGCGGGCTAATGAGGAAGTGGAACTTTGGGAGATATCGAAGGTGGGGTAGCGGTTTCTGGTATGAAACGTAGGGCATATCAGATCACTTAATTGTCCGCCCGAAACCAAGCTTAATAAGTGCCGAAAACTTACGGAAACTACTGTCTGCCCAATGTTTTATACACATTGTTGTGCATAGTTATTTTATCTTTTTTCTTTTTTGAAGTTCTTTTGCTTCAAAGGTTTTTATTCCTTGATCTACAACTGCAGTTCCAGAAAAGAATTCATCGTTGTACCATCTTCGCTGCTTTGAGACGCTGTCCATAGCAAATCTCAACGACAATTGTCTATCCCAATCTTCAACTCCTTCTTCGAACATATCAAGGGTCGGCATCCAATCAAAAATGTACCTACATTCATCGTAAGTAATGAGATCCATAAACATGTCTGTTGATTTTGCCTTGTAAGTCCATCTCTTAGTGTATTTAACATTATAGAAGTATGGACTTGTTAGCTGTCCAGTTAAAATATCCTTGAGTTGATGAAACATGAAAACATCGCAGAAAATGTATTTATCTCTTATTCGCCATCCCTTCTTAATTCTCTCTAGCCTATCGGTGAGTAAGTCATCTTGCATCCTTGCTGTAATGAAGTAACTGACAAGTTCAATTTTCTCTAAAAGTTTTTGATGATTGCTTTCAATTGATAATTGGTTTTTGAATTTTTCAAAAAAATCAGAAAACGCTGGATCATCTATAATGAAGTCTGAAAGTCCCCAAACCAAAGCATTTTCGTTGGGAAAACAGACTAAATCATCATCATAATCAGCATCGAAAGAGTCCTTCGTAAAGTTCTTGAAAAACAGTTTGTTTATTGAACTATCACCTGCAAGTCTTTGATACGGAATTATAATACTTGGCAGGTCATAAAGTACTCTGGTGATTAGTTGACTGTAAAAAGTTGACTCATTACGCCTGGCAATTTTGACAAACTCTTCTGGATATATACCGTGACATTCCGCTGATTCTGTATAGCCACCACCCAAACCATTTAATCTCTCCGTGAAAGGTTTAGGAAATAAGTAATTGGCGGCTAATTGATTAATTTGTTTTCGATATGATAGATTTTGAGAGTTATCTTTTCCTGGGAGGCTGAAATTTGTAATTATAATCCCTAATGTATCGAGTTTTTGATGATAAAAGATGTCTCGAACCACGGAAAGTGTTCTAGAACTCGTGAGTGTTCCACAGAAATCTAAGTATATGATATCAAATTTGAAAGGGAGTGTTTTCAGATACGTTTCAATCCGCCCTTTATAAAGCTTTATAAATGGAAAATGAGAATCGAGGGCAGCTATTATGGCCTTGCTATATGTCTTATTATCTGATTCAAAAGCCCATATGTTTTCAGGTAGAATTCCATTCTCAACTAAGACTGCTATGTCATTTTCTGGATTAGGTCCACTTAGATAGGCTACTCGCAATTGGTTTGGTCTCTTCTTGCGAATTATCGATTCGTAAAAAGTTTCCCAACGAGTAATTTCATCATTACTTAACAAAGATGAAATTTCCTGATCATATTTAGAACCTTTTGTTTGAAGGTATTCCTTAATATCTCTTACATATGATTTTCTTGCAATACTAGCCCTGTAACGATTCTTAGTAAGTGTCGTTACTGCAAATTTCAATGCTTCATTACGCGCTTTTATTTTTGGTATTTCTGTATAGGGTTTCATCTAATTTTGCACAATATTGGAATATGCTGAACTCAACTCACTTTATCCCAGTTTTTCAATCAACGAAGCCTAAGCGCAGTAATTGATATTTAAGTGTTGATCATCATATTCTGATAATTTTATAGAATATGATGAATAAACACTGGATACTATCAAAGTACAAACATCAGCTTATTCTTAAAATTATAGTTTAATCGTGCGAGCTTTGAGGATGAGTTCTATCATTTGAAGTATTTTGCTTTCATCGACGTGATTTCCTGTTGGAAGCAGTGAACTAAGTATCGAATTACCTTCATTACCACTTTTGGTTGGGCAAAAGTGGAGCTCCCATGGGGATACACATGGTAAAAACCCAACAGAGGATCTGTTGAGATCAATGGGGACTAGCTTCAGGCAAATCATTTATTGCTAAAAAAGTAGTGGTCTAACAATTATAAAATAGCTGAATATGCGTTAAACCTCTGAATTTATTCCAGAATCAGTTATTGTACTTACTAAATGTGTTGCAAACTTATTTACAATCTAATGACTTTTTTTTAAGCTTTTTCAAAATAGCAACCAATCTTAATTTATTATCATTGTAGTTAGACTTTAACTCATTTTCACTCAAATTAAGTAATGTCATAATGTAATTGTTATCGTTATCATCAATTATTTTCGAATAATGAAGATAGTCTAAAGCTGTTTCTACATCATCACATCTATAACCTGTAAGTGCCCAATTAAAATTAATAGTGTTTATAGTTGCAACTCTTCTTAAATCAATTTTGTTTTCTTGACATGAATTTAGTTTATCTATGAACTCAGTTATTGATTTTCTATTATCTATCAATAACGACAATCTATCTACTAATTTTATAGGATTTTTCGGAATAAAAATAAGCCCATCCAGTGTTTTACCAGCAACAGTAAAAAGATTGAAATAGTGATGAAATATTGAATAACCTAATAATTGATTTATCTTGTAAAAAGTAGAGTCTTTCTCAAATATCTCAATATCTACAAGCACTGAACTTGGTTTCCTAAATTCATAAAAATAATCTTCGTCATCACCAAAAATAATTTGTGTTTGAAAGCTGAATTTTTCAAATCGTTCAATAATTTTTTTCTTAAATTTATCTTTTGATTCTTGAATAACAAATAATAAATCTATATCACTTTGATGGTTAATTTTTCCTTTAATTCTATTCAAGTTCTTCAATAATATTGCAGTCTTGCCAAATGCTCCAAGATGTAGAACAGATTTTTCCGTGTAAGCTAATTCTATCAATTCTTTAATTATAAATTGTTCTGATGGAGAATGAATAAAATCATATTGATACTCCTGAAGACTGAATTTGTCCGTTATCTTTTCTATTTCGGGATGACGAACTATGTTGTCGAAATATTTGGACAGAGCATCAAATACGTGTTTACTTGTAAATGAAATACCAAAATTTAAACGTTTAGTTAAAAAGTTATCTCTGGTTCTTATTCTCTCAAATCCTAATAAGATTCTGTAATTTTTGTCATTTAAATCTTTATAAAGCAAAAAATTGAATCTTGGTATTAAACTTATCATTGCATTATTGTTAGTAAAGTCAATGTTTTTCCAAACATATGCAGTGAAATCTAAATGATTGTCTTCAATACTATAAAATTGTTTTAACCAGTTTTGCTCTTCTAGTTTATTATTGAATAATAATGCTCTTTTGAAGTTTACGTGATTATCTAGACCAGAATTAAAAGCTTTAAATGCAAAATCATCTTCAGGTTTAACTCGGTTTTGAAATATATGGGTGGAAATTACTGTACCACCATTTGATTTAGCGTCATGATAGATTGATTTCGCTATATCTCTATTTCCACTATAGTGAATTTTCATTCCTTTTGTTGAAACCAACGAGAATGCTTCAGCAATTACATATCTAAGTACCAGTTTTACAATTATCGGAGCCAAAAGAATGACTACTGCTGCAATCACAAGAATCTTAGCGTATTCCAAATTATCTTTGAAATAAATAACACCAGCGGCTAACAATAAACTTAGCGCATAAGGGATAATTTCTTTGTACTTAAAATCTTTCATTCTTTTAATTTGATAAAATGTTTACTAATTACATTTCCTAAAAATTTGAATAACACGTACTACATTCATGTTATCCCAGTATTTCAATCATCTAAGAGATTCCTACTTAAGCTTCATTTCGAAAAATCAGCGTAGTTGAAAACTTTTAGTGTTATTCATTAAAACCTAATTTAAATAGAATATGATGAATAAAAACGATTTATCAGCAAAGTACAAATATCAGTTCTTTCTAAATTCCACTTTCAATACCTGCTTACTAAGATATCAAGGATAAGTAAATTTATATATGAGAAGTCTTCATACTACGTAAACCAGTGGATCTTGAATGCCCGAAAGAGGTCGTCTAATATCGCTCGGGATCGCACAGTCGATTACTTCAAAAATCAGTTCGCCTTTACTCAGCCTTCTCGCAAATAAAAAAGCCCGCGAATTGCTTCACGGGCTTGAATAATCTAAATAGGTGAGTTAAGAATTACATCTCACCATCAGGATCGAAGTTGCTTACTTCATCTAAGGATGCTTTTCCTTTAGCTAAGGCTTCCAATCTTCCATATGCACCCCATAAGGTCATTGCTTCTTTGAGGGTGGTATCGAAATAATCGTTTACTACAGGGTAGAAATACTGCATTCCCCAAACTTGTCGGGCAATTTCAGCTTTCATTCTTCCTTCTGCCATCCATTGTACTTCTTCAAAATATCCTGTAGGGACAAACAGTGAATCGTTTTCGAATTTAGGTGAAGTTACCTCATCAGTAATAACAAAACCTTCACTAATCAGGCGATCTTTAAAGGAATTCATCTCGTTTTCACTCCAGGTGAAATTGGTTCGGAAGTCCTCAAAATTATCTTCCCATTGCGCTCGAAACTCATCGCCATTCTGATCGAGGTAATCGCGTACAAAATCAAAAGAAATACGTTTTCTGATTGCAAAATTGATCATATACCCGGAACGTGTAGTGTCTTGTTGGATGATGTAATCAGGTACAATTCCACCACCTCCATACACCGTGCGACCGGCATCGGTTTTATAGTGCAGGGAATCCGGAATCTGATCCACAAATTCTACTGCATCATTCATGGCGTTATCGTTTCGTTGATAAATCTCGTAAGCGTACTCCTCGCCACCACCTTCAGTAAATGATTTCTGAATCACTCGACCGGAAGGGGTCATATAGCGTGAAATAGTCACCCGAACCATACTTTTGTCGATCAATTCGTACTGTTGTTGAACAAGACCTTTACCAAAAGTACGGCGACCCACAACCAATGCACGGTCATGATCTTGTAACGCACCGGATACAATTTCACTTGCTGAGGCAGCACCTTCATCAACCAATACAATCACAGGCTTATCTTTGAAAACACCATCTTTACGAGAAAAATATTCCTGCGTGAAGCGATTGTGACGGCTTTCAGTGGCCACTAATTCAGTTCCTCTTGGGAAAAACTCTTCAGCAATAGCCACGGCCTGACCTAAGTATCCGCCGGGATTTCCACGTAGATCAAGCACTAATCGCTCCATACCTTTAGGGCGAAGCTCATCCATAGCTTGCATAAACTCGTCGTGGGTAGTGGCAGCAAATCGGTTTATTTTGATATAGCCGGTCTGGTCGTCAAGCATATAGGATGCATCCACGGTGTAGAGGGGAATATCATCGCGTGTGATTGTGAAATTCAATGGATTTCGTACTCCGGGGCGTTTAATTGTCACATTAACTTTGGTTCCTTTTTCACCGCGAAGACGTTTTACAACATCCTCATTTTCGAAGCCAACCGCAGTGGAATCTGCAATTTTTATAATACGATCTCCCGATTGAATACCGAGTTGATCACTAGGTCCACCAGCGATTGCGGTAACTACCGTGATGGTATCCTGAATGATATTAAACTGAACACCAATTCCCTGAAATTTTCCGGCAAAGTTCTCCTGATCCACTTCACTTTCTCTGGCTTCGATAAACACAGAATGTGGATCGAGCGTAGAGAATAAGCCACGAATAGCAACTTCAGTTAGTCGCTTCATGTCTTCATCGGGACTATTATTTGCTACATACAAATAGGCTGATTCGAAATTTTCATAAGCATCACGAATGGAACTAACATCCAATCCGGGAAAAGTGGTGTCGATGGGAGTTCCTTCAATCTGTAGCGTAGAATCTTCAATGGCATTCACCATGTATAGGATACTTGCGCGGTACATCATATCTACATCGGGGTAGCCAAAGTAGTTTTGGACGATACTACGTTGCGCTTGTACATATTTGGTGAGGTTGGTGGTGTCGTCATTTTTAGTTTTAACAACATCATCTACACCTGTGAAGCTTAGAATAAATAATACAATGGAAATGATTACGCTCGGAATCAGGAATCTCTTAATAGTCATTTGAAGTCGTGTTATTGCATTCATAAATATTACCTAAATACGAGAAAATTAGTTCGGCGGTTTCCATTGTAATAAATCTACATCTTCAAAACCACGTTAAAGGATGTAATGGCTAAGATCTTTGTCTTTAACCAAACCGTCGAGTTGTTTTTCGACGTAGGCCTTGTCGATGTTAATCTCTCCACTGCTGATATCATCGGGAACGGCAAAGAGCAACTCGTCGAACAACGACGACATAATGGTATGTAGTCTGCGAGCGCCAATATTTTCTACCTGAGAATTTACCAATGCCGCAATGCGAGCCAGCTCAGCTACGGCTTCTTCAGTAAAGTTGATAGTTACACCTTCGGCGGCCAGCATGGCAATGTATTGCTTGGTTAAGGCATTTTTTGGTTTCGATAAAATCTCTACAAAGTCACTTTCGGTAAGCGAATTAAGTTCAACTCTAATTGGGAAACGACCTTGAAGTTCCGGGATTAAATCAGACGGTTTAGACACATGAAATGCACCCGATCCGATAAACAGAATATGATCGGTTTTTACGATTCCGTGCTTGGTGTTAACGGTGCTACCTTCCACAATAGGGAGGAGGTCACGTTGTACACCTTGCCGGCTCACGTCCGGACCGCTTTTTCCGGCTCCGGTACTCGGTTCAGCGATTTTATCAATCTCGTCGATGAACACGATGCCTTGTTTCTGAACACGCTCTAGAGCTTCCTGAACGGCAGACTCGTGATCGATCAACTTTTCGGATTCTTCATCTAATAAAATCTCTCGGGCTTCAGAAATCGGTACTTTTCGCTTCGATTTCTTGTTTTTGCCTAATCCACCGAGCATATCTTGCAGATTAACGCCCATTTCTTCCATTCCACCCGGTCCAAATACCTGCATCATCGGGGCTTTTGAGCTTTTAACTTCGATTTCGATTTTCCGATCGTCGAGCTCGCCGTTTTTCAGTTTTTCACGGAATCGTTCGCGGGTTCGTTCATTCAGTTCTTCGTCGGTTGCGTTATTCACATTAAAACCAACCGCATCTTTTTGGGGATTGGTAGCTGATTTACGAACAGGAGGGATCAGAATATCCAAAATGCGCTCTTCCACCATTTCGGCGGCTTTTTCTTTTACGCGTTCCTGCATTTCGTCTTTTACCATGTTCAATGCGTAGTCAACTAGATCACGAATCATAGATTCCACATCACGGCCTACGTAACCAACTTCTGTAAATTTCGAAGCTTCAACTTTTACAAAAGGAGCACCGGCTAATTTGGATAATCGTCGGGCGATTTCGGTTTTACCAACTCCGGTAGGTCCGATCAGAAGAATATTATTCGGTACAATTTCCTCTCTGATCTCCTCGTCGGCATTCATTCTGCGCCAGCGATTTCTTAGTGCGATGGCTACCGATCTCTTGGCTTCTTTTTGTCCGATAATGTATTTGTCAAGCTCTCTTACAACTTGTTGTGGCGTTAAATTCTTTGCTTCAATCATGTTAATTAATCTCTAGTAACGTACGGTTATGATTGGAATAAATGTCGATGTCGGCAGCAATACGCAGTGCTTCCGAAACAATATCAACTGCTTTCATTTCCGGTGCGTGTTTTACCATGGCTCGAGCGGCGGCTAAGGCATAACTCCCGCCACTTCCAATAGTCACAATATTGTCGTCGGGCTCAATAACATCGCCTTGTCCGGATATAACTAAGGCATAATCTTGATCCATTACTACCAGCAAAGCTTCCAACTTCTGCAGGTATTTATCCTTACGCCAATCTTTGGCAAGTTCCACAGCGGCTCGTTGCATGTTGCCGTTATATTCGTTTAGTTTTTCTTCATAGCGTTCAAAAAGGGTAAAAGCATCGGCGGTTGAGCCGGCAAAGCCTGCCAGTACTTTTCCGCCGTGTAATTTTCGAACTTTCTTAACGGTGCTTTTCATCACCGTTTTGTCTAAGGTAGCTTGCCCATCGCTACCAATTGCTGCTTCGCCGTTGTGAATAATGCCAATAACGGTAGTGGCATGTAAATTAAATACACTCATAAAATTTCTTTGGTTTCACCTGAATGGGCAAATACTACGCCAACCTGTCTAGTTGGCGTCTTTCTGATAATTTCGGTTACCTCGACCGCCATTATTCGACGAACGGCCACCACTATTATTTCGCGTTCTGTCAGAATTTCTTGAGTTACCATTGTTCTGTCGCTGAGGCTTTTTGGTAATATCCAAGTTGCTGCGATCATGTTGGCCACTGTTAATTTCTTCCAGCTCCTGCCGATTTAACAGCTCATCAATCGAGGCTCCACTCATTACCGCATCCGTTATGTTAATGTCGGAGCCGGCAAGGGTAGCGTGAAATTCGTTTAGCGAGGTTTTCTCATCGCCAATGATGGTGATTTTGAGTCCGAATCTAGTCATCCATTTCCAACGGCGGCTAAATAATCCTTTGGTGAGGTACGACTTCAAATAAGGATTCACGTACAGATCGAGCGCTCTGTATTTTGTATTGTGCTTAAACTTGCTGATCCAGCTTTCAATATCAGTGAGAATAGTATTTTGGCTAACCACGCTACCGGATCCACCGCACATTGGGCACACTTTTGATACCGAATTTACTACACTTGGCCGAATTCTTTGGCGGGTAATTTGAACCAGACCAAAATCACTCATTCCAATAATATTAGTTTTGGCCGGATCTTTTCGGAACTCTTTTTTCAGCTCATCATAAATTTTCTTGCGGTTCTTATCATCTTTTAAATCAATAAAATCTACAACAATGATTCCACCGATATCTCGCAGGCGCAACTGCTTGGCAATTTCACGGGCAGCTTCAAGGTTGGTTTTAAGCGAGTTATCTTCCTGACGCTCTTTGGCAGCATAAGGACCTGAGTTCACATCTACCACGTACATGGCTTCGGTCTGTTCAAAGATCAAATAGCCGCCCATTTTTAAGCGAACTCGGGGAGAGAATATGGAATTCACATCTTCCGAAATTTTCATGTAATCGAAAATATGTTGTTTTCGATTGTACAGTTCCACATTCGGTACCATGTGAGGTGCTATTTGGCTCACATAGCTCTTTATTTGCCGATACATTTTTTGATCATCGATAAGTACTCGATCGTAATTCTTCGCAAATAAATCACGAATCAGACTTTCGGTCATATCCAGATCTTTGTACAGTAGCGATGGTGGTTTTGCACTATCTACACGATCTACAATCAATTCCCATTTTTTTAGTACAGTACGTAAGTCGTCTTCTATAGCCTGTGCATCCTGATTTTGCGCCACTGTCCGCACGATTACTCCAAAACCATCCGGCAACATTTTGCCTAGAATACTCTTTAAGCGACGTCGCTCTTTGTAATTGCTGATGCGTTTAGAAACGGCAATGTAATCGCCCATTGGAATTAGCACCAGAAACCGTCCGGCAATGGTGATATCAGTAGAAACTCGTGGACCTTTCGATCCAATAGGTTCTTTCACAATTTGAACCAATAACTTCTGCCCGTTCTTAAGCACTTTTCCGGCGAGCAACTGCTTTTGCACATTGCTCATATTCTCTTTGTTATTGATTTCGCCATCCAGGCTTGAAGGAATGGCGTTTTTGCCATTCAGCATTCGGATGTAACTGTCGAGGTGATCGCCGGCGTCGGAGAAGTGAAGGAACGCATCTTTGGGCGTTCCCATGTCGATAAATGCGGCGCGGATGCCGCTCATTACTTTATGAACCCGAGCTACATAAATGTTGCCAACGGTTCGCTGATTTTCTTCTGATTCTATAAATAGTTGCGCTAATTCTCCTTGTTCGATCAGCGCAATTCGGTTCTGATTGCCCGAAGAGTGAATGATAATTTGATTTTTCATCTGGATAAACTTTTTCTCGGCACGTTTTCCCGGTCACAACCAGCCATCTTCTTATTTTTTTAATGGTACCTGTTACTTTCCACTCATTATTAGTTAGGAATTGTGGAAGTAGTTGTGCGTCTCCGGCGTTATTTTTGCCAGTTAATTCTTTAAAAATTGGTGGGGATTCCGTATTGGAATCAGTGTTTAGCGATTGCTTAAAAACGAAAAAGAGTAATGAGCAAAAGCTAAATAATTCTGTGCAGTGATCGCTTATTTCATCTGCAAACAGCGAAACTGTGAATTTTCTTTGATATGTATTTTGTGCGTAAAGCAATACTTATAATGCGATATAAAAAAACTCTTGTGTGTGATTTTTACCACGTAGCAATATAGGGGGAGAATAGGTCGAATGAAATACGAATTACGAATTATGAATTACGATTTGAAAATTCGGAAACCAGAAACCGGTACTTATTAATTATCCTCAACCCGCGTGATTTTTGCACCGACGGGATTCAATTTATTTTCCAACGATTCGTAGCCACGATCTAGGTGATAAACCCGAAGTACCTCGGAGGTGTTTTTTGCGATCATTGCTGCCAATACTAAGCTCACACTCGCACGTAGGTCGGTACTCATTACCGAAGCACCGGTTAAAGGTGTTTTTCCACTAATATTCACTGTGTTTTGTTCTACATCCATATCGGCGCCTAAACGGGTAAGCTCCGGAACGTAGCTAAAACGATCAAAATAAACGGTGTCTGTAACAGATGAATTACCATCGGCTTGGGTAAGCATGGTTGCCCACTGTGCTTGTAAATCGGTAGGGAAGCCCGGGTAAATGTCCGTTTTTATAGAAACCGGCTTTAAGGTTTCTGGTGCTTTGATGTGAATGGTGCTTCCATCAATAGTTACGGAAGTCGCTGTTTGGCGAAGTAATTCAGGAAAATTTCCTAAATGACTCGCATTGCAACCCGTTAGTGTAAGCTTGGAATCGGGATGCATGGCTCCGGCAATCATGTACGTACCCAATTCAATGCGATCGGGATCATTACTGATTTCAATACCTTGCAGCTGCTTCACTTTTCGAACGGTCAATGTATCTGTGCCAATACCTTCTATATTGGCGCCCATCTCAACCAAAAAGTTGCAAAGCTGTACTACATCAGGTTCTTTTGCGGCGTTATTTATGGTGAATTTCTTCGCTCTTAATACGGATGCCAACAATAAATTTACGGTAGCACCTACACTGCTCGGTTCCAGCGTGAAACTTTCACCTTGTAGTTCTTCGGCTGCTTTGGCAATCACGTATCCTTTATCCAAGGTGATTTTAATCCCCATGGCTTCCATCCCTTTCAGGTGTAAATCTACCGGACGAGGTCCCCAGGCGCATCCTCCAGGTAGGGAAACTTTCGCATAACCGTGTTTACCAACTAATGCGCCCAGCATATAAAATGAGGCGCGCATTTTACGAACCAAATCGTAGGGAGCTTCCAGATAAGAAACGAGCGTCGGATCAATTTCTACCGTGTTTTCCTGCTCTTTGAAATCAACTTTAGCACCCACTACACGCAGTACATTATTGAAAGTGTAAATATCTTGCAGGCGAGGAATGTTATGAATGGTAACCGGCGAATCTGCCAGTAGCGCTCCTGCAATGATGGGAAGCGCTGCATTCTTCGATCCGCTTATAGCGATGGTTCCTTTTAACGGGGTTCCACCTTTGATAATAAATTTATCCAACAGCTTCTATTTCTAAAATTGGGGTTTTTTTCTCCACCGATTGTCCCACTTCGGCAACTATTTTGGTCACAGTACCATCCACGGGCGATTTTAACTCATTTTCCATTTTCATGGCTTCGAGGATTGCAACCGGTTGCCCTTTGGTAACGGCATCACCTTCGGCAACCATAATGTCGAGTATTTTACCCGGCATCGGAGAATTCAATTTTCCTTCGGATGCTGCTGAAGCAGATTTAAAGCCAAGCTTATCGAGCAATAATTGCTGTTCATCTTTCACATCGGCTTTGTACCACGAACCATCGATCGAGAACTCTACAGTAGAGTTTTCTACCTTTACATTATCTATAGTGTAGAGTTTTGTTCCCTTCCTTAAATAAAAACGCCCATTTTGTTGCTCAAATTGAAATGCATGTACTTCATCACCAACCGAGTAAGTATTGTCTTCTCTGTCGATATTGATATCAAGCGATTTTTCGTCAAATTCTACTTTAAAATTCATACTGATTCCCGTATTTGTTTCAGCCCCGTTTTTGTAGCCCGAAAAGTAAAGTTGTGCAAATTATCGGAATCGTAAAATGCCGTACTGTTTTGTTGCACAATCTCGGTGTTTACCACTTCGATCAGTCGATAATTTATTAGGTTTATCAGATCGTCGCGTAAAGCGCCTGAAGGAAGTCCGGTTTCTTCCAGAATTACCTCATAAGGTTCTGGGAAAATTAGCCTTGCTAACACTTGCTTTTCAGACGGGTATAGTTTTCGCATGGCTTGAAGATAGAACCTCGGGTAGCCTAAAACAACCTTATTGGATCAGAATATCGCCATAAGAAATCAAGCGTTGGTTGCCATCAAAAACCAGCATTCGTTTTATGCCCTGAGCTTGTGAGAGGGAGCTTCCAAATTGACGTGTGTTTATCAAAAAAGTGAGGAGTTCGAAATCGTTTTGAAGATCCTGTTGTTGTAGAAATATCCACTGATTGGATTGGTTCAGATATCCTACTTCGATGCTGGAACTGGCCGGAGCTCCCTTAATATCGATTTCCAGAGTTACATTAGTACCAAATTGTACCGGATTAGGGAAAATGGGTTGAACACTCGCTAAACCTTGATACAATGGAGAAATTCTCCAATCGTCGGTATCATTTCGAACAATATCACCTTGAAAATTGGTTTCGGTGTAATTAGCCGGCTCGCTGTATGCTTGTATTTCAAACTTTGATTGAGCATCGTCGTTGGTGCACGACCATCCCAAAAACAAAACGGGTGCGAGAATTAATAATTTTTTAAGATGGTTATTCATTAGAGTAGTCTCTCCGGGCTAACTTTTACATCGGCTTATTGTATCTTTAAGAAAATACAAAACTATTCATTTACTTATTACATGTTACACGTTATCGGCATTCCAAATTGCAATAAAATCCGGGATACCAAAAAATGGTTAGAAGAAAGGGATATTGCCTACGAATTTATCAACGTTAAAAAAGAACCGTTAACTCTCGACGAACTAAAGGATCTTGAGTTTAAGGTGGGTTTGGATGTATTGGTAAATAACCGAGGAACAACGTATAGGAATCTTAAGATCAAAGAGTTGAATCCCTCAGAGGAAGATATGCTACAGCTTTTGTTTGATAATCAAAGCATGATTAAGCGCCCGGTTCTTGTTCTAGAAGATTCTGTGTTGGTTGGTTTTGATGAAGAAGCATTTGAAACGTTTATGAAAGAACACGGACTAATGGAAGGGGAAGAGTGAACTCAGCAAAGATCCCACTCATTATTTTAGTCTTTCTTTTTGTAGGATTTTTATCTACCACAAGCTTTGCACAATCTGAAAGAAAAACGGAGCCCCCAACCATACAGGAGCTCTTTGAGTTTAAAGAAGTATTCACTTTCGAAGTTAAGTACGGTTTTCTTCGATTAGGCGAAGTAGAAGTTACTTTGATGCCGGACTCCATGTTTCGTGGGCAAATGCATAAACACTTGGTTACCAAAATTGTGTCGAATCCGAAAATCCCTTTTATCGGTACAGAAATCGATCATTTTCACAGTTTGTTTTTAGTGAATGATGATGGGCTCCCGGTGACTTCTTATTATTGGAAAGACAATATTGATGAGGAAATCTATAAAGACATTGAATACGATTTCGATCGGGATAAAAATTGGGTCACTTATAAAGAAGAAGATCAAACCCGGGATACTCTTGAGCTAGAAGAGCCTGCTACAGCCGGACATGTAATCTTTTTATTTTCGCGTTTATTTGCCGGAACTGATACCGAAAACTCAATGATTGTGTATGTGACTAAGCGAAAAGGCTACATTCATTTTGATAACAACACCAAGCTTGAAAAACGAAATTATCAGCCTTGGGATGAACCGGTTCAAACCTATTTAACAACCGGCTATACCGAAAATATTGACGGTCCTTTTGGCTTTTCCGGAAAATTCAGAGCCTGGTTTTTGGATGATGAACTACGTGTTCCTCTCGAAGCTCGCGTAAAAGTATTATTTGGGAATGCGTTGGTACGATTAATCGACTACAAAAAAGAGCGTCTATGACTTCCGTTCAATTTAAAAAACTGCCACATGCCGCGGATTTGGCACTTCCATCGTACGAATCAACTTCTGCCGCCGGAATGGATATTCGGGCAGCTTTGGAATCGCCAATCACCCTAAAACCGGGAGAAAGAACGCTAATCCCAACAGGTTTACAAATGGCACTGCCGCATGGATATGAAGCCCAAATACGCCCAAGAAGTGGCTTAGCTATTCGAAATGGAATAACTATGCTGAACAGTCCGGGCACGATTGATGCTGATTATCGGGGAGAGGTAAAAGTGATTGCCATCAATCATGGACAGGAAGAATTTGTGGTAAATCACGGAGATCGAATCGCTCAAATGGTGATCGCTCCGGTTGTGCAATTATCTGTAAAAGAAGTTGACGATCTCGATGAAACGAGCAGGGGAGAAGGTGGGTTTGGTAGCACAGGAATGCAATAAGCAATATTCAATAACCAACAAGCAATGTACATTGAATATTCTTTGTTGAATATTGAATGTTGAAACAGTTTGGCAAATTCGATTTCTCCGTACATACAACTCTTAAAAAATAACACCAATTACCGACGGTTGTGGGCCGCTCAGGCTATTTCAAATTTCGGGGATTGGTTTGGCTTGTTGGCCTTATATGCACTGATTGCCAAGTATTCGGATTCTGAATTTCTACTTGGGCTCATTATCGTAGTAAAGATGCTGAGTCTTGCTGCTTTTTCGCCACTTGCCGGTTTTATAACCGATCGTTTTAATCGGCGAATGTTAATGATGCTGTGTGATGGCTTACGCGCATTAGCTGTTCTTGGGATATTATTTGTGCAATCTGAGTCGATGCTTTGGTTGGCCTATGTGCTTACTTCTGTTCAGATGATGGTTTCGGCGGTATTTGAGCCGGCAAAAACATCATCCATTCCCAATGTTACAACCAAAGAGGAGTTGGTGAATGCGAACATTATCTCAACGGCAACGTGGAGTATTATTTTTACCTCAGGGATGGCTTTTGGAGGATTCGCCACCGAATGGCTGGGCATCGAAATGGTGCTGATTCTGGATGCATTGACGTACATCGTTTCGGGATATTTTATTTATCGAGCGGTTATCCCTCAGCAGGAGATGTCGGCCGAGGAAAAAGAAAAAAATCGAAATCCTTGGAATGGAATTGTAGATGGTGCCAAATACTTGATCGGGAATCCACATATTCTTCGTCCGAGCATCGCCAAAGGAACTTCAAGTGCTTTTTTAGGAGGATTAGTTTATATGCTGATTATCGTAAGTGAAGAGATTTTGATGATGGGAAGTATTGGACTTGGCTTGCTTTATGCGGCTCGCGGAATGGGAACGGGAATCGGGCCAATTATTGGTCGACGATTGGTTTCTGAAGAGAAAGATTGGATCATGTTGATGGGGGCAGCAATCGGTTTGGCCGGCATTATGTATATGATTGTTGGACTTACAAACATCATTTGGGTTATGATTTTATTCGTATTACTTGCCCATGCGGCTTCGGGTGCAAACTGGGTAACGAGCACCGTACTTCTTCAAAAACGAACCATTGATACTTTCCGTGGACGAGTATTTTCTACGGAGTGGCTGTTATTTACCATCATGAATTCCATATCCGTGATGATTGCCTCTTTAGTGTTAGAATTTGAGCTCGTTCCTGTAAAAACACTGATGCTTATTTATGGAGCAGTAATGGCCGGCGCTGGCATAATTTGGAGTTTTACAATCACCCGAAAGGAGAAGGTATACCAGCGGGAAGTTGGGTTGATTACTTAGAAATAAGCAGTGAGTCCAAACAGTATGCCAGCAGATTGTAGTGAAACGTCATGGTTTTTTTTAGTTCGATCTCGAAGCTGTTCATATTCTATCGGATCAGACTGTTTTAAGTTCGAAGCAAATTCATACTTTTCTAAGGTAAATCTATAAAAGAGTGTTCCTCCAAATTGTGCATTTACACTAATATTTTTCGCAATGAAATAATCGACTCCAAAACGTGCGGTATAACCAATCGATGGACTGAAGCTTTTGGTATTGTAATCTATAGTTTCATAAGGATCAGAATCAGGTTCATTCGTTTTGGTAATCGATCTAGGTGAGCTTCTAAATCTATTTCCCACATATACACTTTGAGAGAAAAATGGGAGGATATCACTGTTTGATGGGAGATAGTTGATAATTCCTAGATAAATACGCAGTTCTGTGTCGTAGTTTTTACCCTCTTCTTCAGACTTACTAAACAAGGTGTCTATTACAACTTCATCTTCATAAACGAATCCATTGAAATCTGAATCTTCATTTGAACTCGAAATGCTATTTACCAGATATCCCCGAATGAAACGCGCTTTTTTCTCAGAATCAAAGCGCATAAAATTTAAGCTAGCATTACCAAAATTGGTGAGTGTAAAGTTATTTCCTATTCCAAATTGCACCGCACGATATCCTTCTTTAAATCCATCTCGAGCAACCATTTTTTCTTGAGCAAGGGCCGGAGTGATAGTTCCAATTAAAAAGACTAGGAAAAGTAAGTAAGTTGATTTCATCTAAACGGAAATAAGAATTGTTGATAAAGTGTGCTACTAAATGTTGATCCACGAAGCTAAGCAATCAACTTTTAGCATACCCATATATTGTGAATTTTATGAGAATTAATGTCAGTTTAAGTGACTTACTTATTATTAGCTTTTGGTATAAATAAAAAAGCTCCGACGCAGAGCATCGGAGCTAGTATCACAAAGAAAGGGGCGTCATTCCTGCGGAGCATGCACACCGAAGTTTCAAAATAGGTTTGGCAGGAATCTTGAATGTGTTGAAGTTTCGGGTTTTGTTATAGCTTTAGATCCCCGTTTTCACGGGGATGACTTTTTTAAACCTGTTTTTGGTGTTTTTGTGCTTTCGTGGCAGGAAAACACCTCATCTGTCTTCTCCTCAAGGAGAAGGACTCGTTGATTAGGAACTCAATAAGTTCGTAAGCTTGTTATCACCAACACCCTTCGAGCGATCAGGTTTTGGTGTAAAAAAGCTACGGCACTGAACACTGGTTCAAAGTGAAACACTCAATTCACCGTCATTCCCGCGAAGGCGGGAATCTGAGGTTTGTCGAAGTTTCGGACTTTGTTATAGCTTTAGATCCCCGTCTGCACGGGGATGACTTTTTTAAACCTGTTTTTGGTGTTTTTGTGCTTTCGTGGCAGGAAAACACCTCATCTGTCTTCTCCTCAAGGAGAAGGACTCGTTGATTAGGTACTCAATAAGTTCGTAAGCTTGTTATCACCAACACCCTTCGAGCGATCAGGTTTTGGTGTAAAAAAAGCTACGGCACTGAACATTGGTTCAAAGTGAAACACTCAATTCACCGTCATTCCCGCGAAGGCAGGAATCTGAGGTTTGTTGAAGTTTCGGGCTTTGTTATAGCCTTAGATCCCCGTTTTCACGGGGATGACTTTTTTAAATTCAGTGTTTTGGTGTTTTCGTGCTTTCGTGGCAGGAAAACACCTCATCTGTCTTCCCCTCAAGGAGAAGGACTCGTTGATTAGGAACTCAATAAGTTCGTAAACTTGTTATCACCAACACCCTTCGAGCGATCAGGTTTTGGTGTAAAAAAAGCTACGGCATTGAACACTGGTTCAAAGTGAAACACTCAATTCACCGTCATTCCCGCGAAGTCGGGAATCTGAGGTTTGTTGAAGTTTCGGGCTTTGTTATAGCCTTAGATCCCCGTTTTCACGGGGATGACTTTTTTAAATTCAGTGTTTTGGTGTTTTCGTGGCTAAAATAAAATCGGCCTGACAGTAAAAAAAGTCGGTCAGACGGGTGATCCGTCAGACCGCTGGCTAATTTATCAATCCAACTCTTCGGGGATGTTGAAGTTTACGTTCGTTCTTCGATCACCCAATAAATGCTCCGCAAAGTAGTACCACATCATCCGCTCGAAGTAAGCTCTTGATGCTCCGCGGAAACCATGGCGCTGGCTGGGCAGCATCATCAAATCAAAACGCTTGCCCTCTTTGATTAATTCTTCAACCAAACGAAGGGTATTGGCAGGGTGCACGTTATTATCCATGCTGCCGTGAACTAAAAGCAGTTTTCCCTGAAGGTTGGAGGCCAACGAAATATTCGTTTCAATGGGGCCGTCGAAAGTGACTTCCTCGCGTTCTACTTCTACGCTGTCTTCGCCCATTTCGGTAACTTTCTTAATAGTTTCCTTTACACCATTATGAGTTTCACTCCACCAGCGATTGTAGACGTTGTTATCATGGTTTCCGGCCGATGAAACAGCTACATCATAAAAATCGGGATGAGAAAGCAGTGCCGCTGTACTCATGAATCCACCACCGGAATGACCGTAGATTCCAATATTTTCGCCATCAATAAAGTCATGTCGACCGATCAGTTGCTCTAGGCTATATCGGTTATCAGCCAGTGGATAATCCCGTAAATCACCGTATCCATAGGTATGGTAATATCTGTTTCGAAGCGGAGTTCCACCTCGATTTCCAAAAGCAACCACTACAAAGCCGACTTGAGCCAGAGTTTGGTGTCGAGAAGGACCAAAGCTAATGGGGTAAGGTTCAACCTGAGGTCCGGGATACACATAAGAAATTACCGGATAGTTTTTGGTGGAATCAAAGTCGAAGGGTTTCCACATCACACCATAAATATCTGTAACGCCATCCGCAGCTTTCACTTTAAACTTTTCAGGATACTTCCAGCCGAGTTCGGTTGCCCGGTCGATATTTACTTCCTGCAGGTTGATAATCACTTTTCCGGATCCATCCCGAACCACTGCTTTTGTGGGCATGTCTACGCGAGACATATTATCTACAAAGTAGTTGCCTTCCGGTGAGGAAAAAATCCGGTGATTCGCATGCTCGGGGGTTAGGTGCGTCATTCTGCTTCCATCAAACTTCACAGAATATAAATGCTGATAATAGGGCTCATTGTCAGCTTCACGACCATATCCCTCAAAAAAGATCGTTTGAGCCGCAGTATCAATTTTCATGATGTTACCTGCTACAAAATAACCCGAAGTAATCTGATTTTTGAGATTACCTTCTGCATCATAACGGTATAAATGTCCCCAACCGGAGCGCTCACTCCACCATAAATACTCCTCGCCATTGTTAATTACATCCGCATCCTGAAAACGCCAGTTCCAGTAGGGTTCAGAACGTTCCGAAATGATCACTTCCACTTCTCCGGTTTCGGTGTTTCCTTTCAGTAACTCAAATTCACTGGCGGCTCGGTTTAATCGTTCAATATAAATTACATCAGAAGAACGTGCGTTTAAATCGCCGGTAGCTACATCCGAAAAATCGACCGACAAATTCTGATCTTCCCATTTATCGGTATCCATGATTACTCGCTCTTTGGATGTAACGTCAAACACTTCTACGTAATCAATACCCACTTCTTCTTCGCCGGGCATGGCATATTTATAGGTCTCGAGACTCGGGCGTTTTCCTAAATTATTGATCACCCACAATTCGTCTACTTTTCGATTATCAGTTCGTTGAACGTAGAATTTTTTCTCATCATCGAACCAGCGAATACGCGCACTCATTTTTTTGTCTGTCGCGGTGTCGCCTTGAGCCCATTGGTAGCTGAACCAACGCTCACCATCGGTAGTAAGTTGATGCTCGGTGGTATCCGACGTATCCCCACTCATTAAATATAAATTGTGATTTTTTGCGAAAACCACCCAAGTGCTATCGGGCGACCAGTTTGCCCATGGTTCTCTCTTATTAGGTTCCAGGCTGTCACCTTTTACCAAATTATTAGTTTGCACCGACCATTCGAACTCAATACTGTCTACATGAAAAGTGAAAAGCTCTTTATCTTCATCGAAATCAAAGCCTTTCAGTTCAAGATCGGTGGCATTAAACGGGCGCTTAAATTCTTCACTAAGTAAACCTGCCAGCTCTTCCCGGTCGAACAGTTCGCGTTGATTTCTCGCTTCGATATCCACATAAAACCAATTAGCGCCGCGCGCATCTTCCCATTCGTACCAAAAGTTGTCGGAATCTTCGATCCAGTTCGGAATTACATCGGTTGATCCGATTAATTTTTCCATTTTTTGAGTGGTGAATCGCTCTGCAAGTTCAAAATTCGCTTGTTGTGCTTGTGCTCGAAATTGGGATAAAAATAAGATACCCAAACAGATAACGGAGGGTAGAAATCGGGGAGTAAAACGCATTTTGATTTAGTTAGATTTATTTGCTCGAAGAGATTACAAATTTCAATTGTAACGAATTGCAATTTTTGAAAAGCTAGGTCCGATTTTTCAAAGGAAATCAGGGGTTTTTTGTATATTTAGGGCTTTGAACCATTCAACCATTTTTGATTTGAAAATCTGGAAGTACATAGTAGCAATCTGGCTCACATTAGTAATCGGTGGTGGATTTCTTATCTATATCCCTGAGATTCCTATTCTTGAACAGACAGCTCGTAACATCTTCTTTCATGTTCCAATGTGGATGGCTATGTATGCGATGTTCCTCACAAGTTGTATCTACAGCATTCGCTACCTGAACAGCCCCAAGCCAATATTCGATATCAAAGCTGAAGCTTCGGCACGTGTTGGGATGATGTTTGGATTGTGTGGATTGCTAACCGGTTCGCTATGGGCGCGATTTACCTGGGGAACCTGGTGGACATTCGCCGAGCCTAAAATGAATCTGGCAGCCTTAGCAATGATGATTTACGTGGCCTATTTAGTACTTCGCTCTGCTTTCGACGACGAAGACAAACGCGCAAAAATCGCCGCTGTTTATAATATTTTTGCGGTTACCACCATTCCGTTTTTGTTGTATGTGGTTCCGCGACAATTAACAAGTTTACATCCCGGAGCCGACGGAAATCCGGCTTTTTCAGAAATTACCGCTGCCGAATTACGGTTAATTTTGTATCCGGCTATGCTTGGGTTTATTGCACTCTCTTTTTGGGTGTACGACATCATGCATCGCTACCAAAGTGTGCGGTATAAAATTAATCCAGAACAGGAATCTTAATACTTATGCAAACCGATTCTACTGCCGTAGTTGATACACTAACTCAAGCTTATTCCGATGTGTGGGCCGGGCAAGAATCGCTGCAGGAAGCAAACGCATTTATCGCTTTTATGTATTCAAACGATCTTATTTATGTGGTGCTGGGCGTTACGCTCATCATCTGGTCAGTCTTATTATTTTTTATGATTCGAGTGGACAAAAAAGTTGCCTCGCTCGAAGAAAAACTTAATTCCGAAGAACAATGAAACCAAAGTTAATTCTTGGCATTATCGCCATAGTCGCATTTACTTCCATGTTGATGATCAATTTTGGAAATAGCATCAGTACCTACACCGATTTCGAAACGGCATCGGAAATGAAAGCTGCACATGTACCCGGTGTTTGGGATTCATCCAAAGATCATGGCTTCTCTCGTGAAACCATGCAATTTTCTTTTTATATGACCGATGATGCCGGAGAAACAAAAAAAGTGGTGTATCCGCGGCCAAAGCCAAATAATTTTGAAGAGGCCGATCGTCTGGTAGTAATCGGAGAGATGCGCAACGACGTTTTTTACGCCAGCGAAATGCTGATGAAATGTCCGTCTAAATACAATAACGCCGATCCATCAGAATACGTAAAAGCTTCAGAGAGCTAAAAATATGTTAGAGTTTGCCCCTGTTATTGGGATAATGGGAAAGCTTACGATTACGCTTTCCTTTTTATTTTGTGTGATTTCAATGGTGTTCTATTTCCGTGCCGCTCAGGCCGATAACGAGCGCCAGCTGAAAATTGGTAACTGGATGTTTGGAATGCAAGGTCTGTTCATGGTCATTGCATCAGCACTGTTGGTTTTTCTGATTTTTAAACATCAGTTCCAGTTCTACTATGTATTTAATTATACCAGCCTTGATTTAGCACCAAAGTATTTATGGTCGGCTTTTTATGGCGGACAAGAAGGCAGCTTTATGCTGTGGATTTTGTTCTCTTGGATTGCCGGTATTTGCTTAATGAAGTGGACCCGAGCGCCGTATAAAGCTCCCGTGCTTTTCTTTTTAGCACTTACTCAGGCTTTCCTGATCTCAATGATTGTAGGCTGGAGATTCGGTGATGTTATGTTTGGAGCTTCACCTTTCAGAACACTGGCTGAAGAAATGCCGAACGCTCCGTTCATTCAAGCCAATCCGGATTTTATGCCGGCCGATGGTACCGGTCTGAATGACCTTTTGAAAAGTCCTTGGATGATGATTCATCCGCCCATCCTGTTTGTTGGTTTCGCGATGATGACCATTCCATATTGTTTTGCAATGGCCGCACTCTGGAAACGAAAATATAACGAGTGGGTAGGCCCGGCACTTCCGTGGACATTAGGAGCGAACCTATCGTTACTAACAGCAATTTTCTTAGGTGGATATTGGGCGTATGTAACCCTCTCGTTTGGTGGATTCTGGGCGTGGGATCCGGTGGAAAATGCCTCGTTAGTGCCTTGGTTAATCGGCACTGCGGGTATTCACACCATGATCATTCAACGGAAAAGCTCGGTGGCGCAGAAGTCATCACTGCTATTCGCAATTTTGGCGTATGTACTGATTGTATACGAAACGTTTCTTACGCGATCGGGAGTATTGGCAGATTCATCAGTACACAGTTTTGTGGATTTAGGGCTCTACAATCAGTTATTGATCTTCATGTTAGTAGTAACCGGCGTTGGACTGGGTATGTTTTTCTGGCGGTACAAAGAACTTCCATCCCCTGAAAAAGAATCAAAAATATTAAGTCGTGAATTTATGACATTCACCGGCGCTGTATTATTGTTGATTCTGGGCGTGGTCATCATTCTGGGAACCAGTTCACCGATTTTGGGACTCCTGTTTAATGAGAATCCAACTCCGCCTGAAATCAGTTTTTATAATGATTGGAGTATGCCTATTGCCATCATTATGGCCCTTTTTACGGTGTTGGGGCAGTACCTTTTCTGGAAAAAATACGATGCAGAAACGCTTGCTTCAGCATTGATTTATCCAACTTTGGTTACATCGTTGCTCACGCTCGCTTCGGTTATTCTAGGCGGAGTAAAGAATCCATATTATATGTTGTACATTTTTGCTGGATTCTTTGCTGTTGTGGGAAACAGCTGGGTGATGGCACGACTCGCCATGAAACAACCAAAATTGATTGGTGGCTCGCTAACACACGTTGGGTTTGGAGTTCTTTTACTTGGCGTATTAGCCTCAAGCGCGTATAATCGGCCATTGCTGGATGCAAACACACAAAATTACAATGCAGCGGTTTTAGCGGGTGAGGTTGTGGATGAAATGGGATTCCCCGTATCGCAAACTGTAGAAATGCTGGAGTTGAAATTAAACGAGCCTAAGGTAATTAATAACCAATATCTGGTTACCTACGAAGGATACGATTTAACTCAACAGAATCGACCCGGACAACAAACCTATCGCTTTAAGTTCGAAACCATTGAAGGTGGTCGCCCATTCTACTTGTATCCGGAAGTATATCCGATGCTGGCCACTTCTAATGCTCAGAATGTAAATTGGTCGGTAGATCCTGATGTACGCACCGGAATCATGAGTGATATTTACCTGTACGTTGCAGGTAGTTCATATATCGAGCGAAGAAATAATCAGATTGAAGAGCAAGGAACCATTCAAAACGTTTCGGATGTGGATATCCCGGCTCAACCGGCAGATAGTAGCCAAAGTATCGAGTTTAAGCGTGGGCAAACCATCGAAGTAGGAGGATTTTCTTTTAACTTCATCAACTTTATGCAGGCAGATACGACTAATCTACCTCCGAATACTTCTATTGGAATTCGAGCTCAAATCGAGATTAAACACGCAGCTAGTGGAGAAGAATTTCTGATTGAACCGCTATTCGTAGTATTTACTGAGAATGAGCAAAGTTTTGTAATGTCGCCTCCGGTGAATCTGCCAACCTACGACTTAAGTTTCCAGTTCTCAAAAGTGAATCCCCAAACAGATTCCATCGAGCTTACAATAACAGGCTTGGATGAAACGTATGACGAAGAGTGGGTTTTAATCGTAGCCGAAAAGAAGCCGTTCATTTCGGTAGTATGGACCGGGACGTTTCTATTGATGGGTGGATTTACTGTATCCATTTACCGACATTGGAGACGAGAGAAAGACAAAAATTCAAAAACTACATAGATTGACTAAAATCAACGCAAATAAAATAGAAGGAATGAAAAATTTAAAATTTAAAATTTTGAATTTTTCATTTTTGATGATTTTAATGTCAATCTCGATAACCAGTACAGCGCAGGAGTTAGATTTAGGTAAAGAAAATAGTCCGCGTGGTGCTTTCCTTCGTTCGTTAGTATTGCCCGGTTGGGGCCATCAGTACATCGATAAAACCGATTGGAAGCGTGGACAATATCACATGGCGGCCGATGCGATCATGATTTTAAGCTATGCCGGTATAAGTATAAGATCGAATACTCTTGAGACCGAACTAGAAACTTTTGCCAGAGCAAATGCAGGA
Organism: Balneolaceae bacterium; assembly: GCA_965228545.1. Lineage (GTDB taxonomy): Bacteria > Bacteroidota > Rhodothermia > Balneolales > Balneolaceae > HXMU1420-13. The sequence continues at coordinate 1,420,227 of OZ245822.1, read as the reverse complement.
ATTGATTTAAGTAATAAAAATCGAGATTTCTTTCTGGCCGTAGCGAACTATGATAATCTTCAGGAATACAATGATTTTCAGTTACGTAGCCGAAACTGGGATAATTTAATTGCTGATGAACCCGTAAACCGCTGGAATTGGTCGGAGGATGATAATCGCTTTCATTATCAGGATATGCGCGAGCGAATTGATCGGAATAATAATCAGCTACCGGCGCTATTAACTTTGATGGTTGCAAATCGTGTAGTTTCCGGCATCAGTGCATTTGTGAAAGCGAGAAATATGGCGCGAATAATGCCTGAAACACGCTTTTCGTATCTTAATGAATTCGGCGAGCCCGGTTTTACCGCAACGATGCGCTTCGGATTTTAACACTGTGTATGCCACGTTTTCTTCTTGAAATCGAATACAAAGGCACCGACTATTCCGGGTGGCAAATTCAGCCTGATGCTCAAACGATTGAAGGTGAATTAGAATCAGCTTTTTCGAGAATCCTTCAACAACCCATCGATATAATCGGGCAGGGGAGAACCGATGCAGGCGTTCATGCAAAAGGACAAACAGCTCATGTTGATCTTCCTGAGGATAGTGATATTTATAAGCTCATCCATGGTGTGAATAGCTTGGTTGGTGAGGCGATACACATCAAACACATAGAACCCGTTGCTGAAGATTTTCATGCTCGATTTGATGCCCTAACACGATTGTACAGGTATACTGTTCTCGATTATCCAAGTCCACTTTTGATCAACCAGGCTTGGTACTCAGGAAATACAATTAAACTAAGTGAACTTCGTGCATGTGCAGAACTCATTGAGGGAGAACACGACTTCAATGGCTTTTCGAAATACAATGAAGAAAACTTCACAACCATTTGTTATATCTACCGGGCAAAATGGGTAAATGAGCCTAATTATATCTACTTCGAAATTGAGGCCAACAGGTTCCTGAGAAATATGGTGCGGCGATTAGTTGGAACGATGATGGAAGTATCCAGAGGTAAGATTTCGCGCGCTGATTTTGCCAAAATTTTGAATAATGAGATGGAAGCACCAGCTGCGTATACTGCACCTGCAAAAGGGTTGGTATTACAAGAAGTTTTCTACAAAAAATGATAAATAAATGTTGACTACGGTCCGATAATGTGTTTATATTTGTCGCCCTTCAACGAAGGGAATGCTTCTAGTTTTGTGGCGAAACTAGTTTGCAATTATTGATAAGCCACATATCATCTTCCTCGGTAGCTCAGTGGCAGAGCAATCGGCTGTTAACCGATCGGTCGTTGGTTCGAATCCAACCCGGGGAGCCAGACGCAAACGATGTGCGAACTTTGATACCTTTATCAGAGTTCGCATTTTTTTTGAGCCCAGCTTTTATGTCTTCCCATTCTGAAATTAAGTGGTGATCGCACACATAGTCGATTCGTAATTCTCCAGATCCTTTATTACCCGTCTTAGCTTTAGCAACCTTTGACTCGACTTTTCTAATCAGCGTTCTCATCAGATCTTGTTTGGTACTTTGAGGTTCATCATAAATTATTTGATGAAACTCGCTAAGAATCTGATGATACTGGTCACTAGATAGCTGTTTTGCGTTTTCTAAAGCATGTAACTCATTCTCTTTTTCTTCAATTACGCCATCTATCTCAGTTATTTGATTTAACAAGTCCTCTAATTTCTCCTCCCAATGCTCAGTAAGCGCTGGATTTCTACGTTTCATGATGTCCTGAGATACATTCTCTTTTTCTCTGGTCAATTGAAGTCGATTACCCCTAATCTGTTTTAAAAGATTCTTCGTTTGTGCTATTTGTTCATCGGTATCATGTTCAGATCTAGTCATGAAGGCTTCCATCATCTCGGGTTCGGCTAGAAATGTTTTTAGAGTTAAACAAGTAAATTCATCTACTGTTTGATAGGGTAGATCCTTAGGATTATGAGCTTTCAATTTTAAGCCCTTATTTTTTGAAGAGCATTTATAGTAGAAATACTTTTTACCTGACTTGTTAGTATGAGAGTTTGTCATAGCGCTATCACAAAAACCACAACTGATGATACCCTGAAGTAGATTGGGGGCTTTTCCAACCGCATACTCTTTAGGGTTTCTTCTATTATTCTCTGTTATTTCCTCAGCCTTAGAAAACTTGGAAGCTGACACAAGAACTGGAAAACGGGTCTTATACAGCTCCCCTTCAACTTCATTATATCCAGTATATATTCTTCTCTTGAGGATTCTGTATACAGCGTCCGTGGAAAAAATATTTCCACCGCGTTCATTTCCTTCTAGGGTTGTCCACTCTTTATTCCGAAACCCTTCTTTGTTAATCTGTTCTCTAACTTTCTTAGCTGACTTGAATTTTAAATATAGATCAAAGATGTAGTTTACCAGAATAGATTCTTCCTCATTTTTTAATAGCGTACCATCTTCCCGGTCATAACCCAAGGGTACGTAACCGCCCATCCAATACCCATCTTTCTCGGCTGCAATTCTCTGCTCTCGGGTTCTCTTGCTAACCATATCAGACTCAAATTCAGCAAATACCACTAAGATGTTCCTCATGGCTTTTCCCATCAATGTTGAAGTGTCAATTTCTTCATTCGCAAAATTGATGGCTACACCTTTTTCATCAAGAATTTCAATAAGATTCTGGAAATCTCTAATACTTCTGGATAACCTGTCTAGCCGAGTCGAGATAACCAGGTCAAATTTCGAACTCTCGGATATGAGCTTTTGTAGTTCAGGGCGATCAATATCTCTTCCCGACTTGGTATCGGTATAAACTTTATATAATTCGTACCCCTTGACATCCAGCCACTTGCGACAAATATCTTCCTGGGAATCTGTAGAGCTCCGGTCATTTGCTGTTTCTGCTTGCTCTTGAGTAGATATTCGGCAGTAAATAGCGGCTTTTAGCTTTTTTTCTTTTTCCTTCTTTTTTGGCATGGAATAGAATATTTGTTGACCCATGTTTAATTAACTGATTTTTTTGGAATAAGTCATGGGAAACTACTTGGCAAAATCGTGTCAATTGTACTATGTTCCACGCTGATAGAATTCATTTACCATCTGTTTTATGTCCTTTAAAAAAATTCTAGAAAAGTATCGCGAAATTTCATTTTCAGAACGAGACAAAGGGGATCGTTTTGAGAGATTAATGCAAGCCTACCTTAAGACAGATGCTAAATGGGTGAATAAATTCTCGGAAGTTTGGCTTTGGAATGAGTTTCCTGGCAAGAAAAGTATGGGAGGTTCAGATACTGGAATAGACTTAGTTGCTAAGACACATGAAGGGGAGTATTGGGCCATACAATGTAAGTGCTATGCTGAGGATGCCAGAATTGATAAGGCAGCCGTTGATAGTTTTATCACAACCTCAGGCAGAGGGTTTTATAACGAACAAATGGTTTCAAAAGAATTCTCACATCGCCTTTGGATTGAGACTACGGGAAAGCGGTGGGGCATTAATGCTGAACAAGCAATCCGTAACCAAAACCCACCAGTATCAAGGATAGGATTGTTTGATTTGGTTGAAGCCCCGGTTGATTGGAATAAACTGGAAGAGGGTATTCACGGGGAACAAGCACAGATTGAGAAATTTAGTTTACGACCACATCAGAAAGATGCTTTAGATGCAGTTCATGAAAACTTTACTGTGAGTGATCGTGGTAAATTGATCATGGCCTGTGGAACAGGGAAAACGTTCACCGCTTTACGTATAGCTGAACATGAAACGGAAGGGAAGGGATTAATACTGTTCCTAGTTCCTTCTATTGCACTGCTAGGTCAAACCCTTAGAGAGTGGAGCGCTCATGCCAATGAAAAGCTGAATGCTATCGCGATATGTTCAGACCCAAAAATCACCAAACAAAAAGCTAAAACTACTGACTCTGACACCCTTAGTGTGGTTGATTTAGCCTATCCTGCATCTACTGACCCTGATAATATTTTACGTCAATTCCGTCAGATAAAAGATTCTGGAAATGAAGGAATGACGGTAGTGTTCTCGACGTATCAATCAATTGAAGTAATTGCAGAAGCACAGGAAACACTTCTCAAAAATGGCTTTCCTGAGTTTGATATGATTATTTGTGATGAGGCGCACCGTACGACTGGGGTATCCTTGGCCGGGGAAGATGAATCTGCATTTGTGAAAGTACATGATAACGAGTTTTTAAAAGCCAGTAAGCGGTTGTATATGACGGCCACACCAAGGCTTTACAGTGATGACACTAAAAGTAAGGCCGCAGAAGCTGATGCCTATCTCTGTAGTATGGATGATGTAGAGTTATATGGAAAAGAAGTATATCGAATTGGATTTGGTGAGGCGGTAGAACGGGATCTTCTAACTGACTATAAAGTGTTAATTCTCACATTGAATGATCAGGATGTTCCACCATCCGTTCAAAAGATGCTTGCTCAGCAGGAAACAGAGATTAATACCGATGATGTTTCTAAACTCATTGGTACTGTGAACGCCCTTTCTAAGCAGTTTTTGGCGGATGAAGAAGAGACCATAAAATCTGACCCGAATCCTATGAGAAGGGCGGTGGCTTTTTGTTCGAATATTAAAAACTCGAAAACCATACGAAATTCCTACAACATCGCTTCAGAAGAATATTTGAATGCATTACCGTCTGAACAGAAGGAAAAAATGGTGACGGTATCGGCAAAACACATGGATGGAGAAATGGCCGCTCCTGAACGGGATGAAATGCTTAGTTGGCTAAAGGATGATTCAGAGGGTAATGAATGCCGTGTAATAACCAATGTTCGTGTATTAAGTGAAGGGGTAGATGTTCCATCCTTGGACGCAGTACTGTTTCTATCAGCACGAAACTCTCAGGTAGATGTGGTTCAGTCTGTTGGCCGGGTAATGAGAAAAGCCAAGGGCAAGAACTACGGGTATATCATTATTCCAGTTGTTGTTCCTTCGGATATTAATCCGGAAGAGGCACTTGATGATAATGAGCGATATAAAGTGGTTTGGACGGTATTGAATGCACTTCGGGCTCATGATGACCGGTTTAATGCCACTGTAAATAAGATTGAACTTAATAAGCGAAAACCAACAAATATCTTAGTTGGGCGTCCTGAAACTACGTTTGATGAAGATGGAAATCCATCGATGGTACGAGAGGATGGAGAAGCTTACGATACTTCAAAGCAGGTAAGCAGGCAGATTGCCATCCAGTTTGAGGAGCTACAATCGGTGATTTTTGCCAAGATGGTGCAAAAAGTTGGGGATCGCAGATACTGGGAGCAATGGGCGAAAGATGTTGCAGTTATTGCTGAGCGGCAAATTGAAAGAATTAAATTCCTAATTGAACAGAAAAAGGATCAGCGAAAAGCATTTGATAGTTTCCTTGGCGGGTTACAGAAGAATATAAATCCGAGTATAACCGAAGCTATGGCGGTGGAAATGCTGGCTCAGCATATCATCACCAAGCCGATCTTTGAAGCGTTATTTGAGGGATATTCTTTTGTGAAGAACAATGCGGTTTCTACTTCCATGCAGGGGATGATGGATGCGCTGGAAGATGGAAGTAACCTTGCCGAGCAGGATGAAACACTCCAAAAATTCTATGATTCTGTTAGAAAGCGGGCAGAAGGCATTGATAATGCAGAAGGAAAGCAAAGAGTGATCGTAGAACTGTATGACAAGTTCTTTAAAACGGCCTTCCCAAAAATGGTGGAACAGTTGGGAATTGTGTACACCCCTGTGGAAGTAGTGGATTTTATCATTCATTCAGTGAATGATGTATTGGAGCAGGAGTTTGGGCGAAGTATTTCAGATGAAAATGTACATATACTCGATCCCTTCACTGGTACCGGGACTTTTATTACCCGGTTACTACAAAGCGGATTGATTAAGCAGGAAGACCTAGAAAGAAAATATCATCATGAGATTCATGCCAATGAAATTGTACTGCTGGCCTATTACATCGCGGCCGTGAATATCGAAAATGCTTTTCATGATCTCATTGCGAGTGAAACGAAGCAATCTCAGGATGAAGTCTTTTACGAACCCTTTGAAGGAATCGTTCTTACCGACACCTTTCAATTAGGAGAATCAGATGCTCCCTTAATCTCTGAAATGTTTCCTAAAAACTCAGAAAGAGTTCAAAGGCAAAAGAAAGCCCCATTAAGAGTTATTGTTGGAAACCCGCCATACTCGATTGGTCAAAAGTCAGCAAACGATAACGCACAAAATCAGAAGTATGAAAAGCTTGACGCCCAAATATCAGAAGAATATGCAGCGCTTTCATCAGCTGGATTAAATAAATCTTTATATGATGCTTATATCAAGGCTTTCAGATGGAGTACAGATAGATTAGACAAAAAAAACGGTGGAGTAATAGGTTTTGTAACGAATGGGAAATGGTTAGACGCAAACAGTACTGATGGTTTTAGAAAGCGAATTGAGCAGGAATTCAGCTCTATTTATGTCTTTGATCTAAGAGGAGATCAAAGAGGTGATTGGAGAAGAGAAGGGGGGAAAATCTTTGGTGAAGGGTCACAAAATCGAATTGCTATCACTTTTTTAGTGAAGAAACCTAACATGACTGGAAAGGCCTCGATTTACTACCATAACATTGGTGATTATTTGTCAAGAGAAGAGAAATTAAAGATTATCTCAGGATTCAAATCCATGTCAAATGTTGGGATGGAATGGAAACAGTTATTACCTAATGAACATGGTGATTGGCTAGCTCAACGAAGTGATTTATTTGAAACTTTCTTTAGTCTTGATCCCCTTAGAAAGAAAAATTTAAAATCAGAATCAGTATTTCTAATAAATGGACCTGGTATTGCAACTGGAAGAGATAGTTGGGTTTATAACTTTAGTTTGAATGAACTAAAACTTAAAACTTCCAGTATGATTGAATTCTACAATAATGAAATTGATAAAACAAAAAAATACAATACGATAAGTAAAGAGCAGTTAAACAAGATTCTTAGTGTTGATCCTGAAAAAATTAGTTGGACAGCTAATCTTAGAAAGGACGCAAAAAATAAAACTAAACATCAACATACAGAAAAGTCAATTCAAGTTTCATTATATAGGCCATTTTGTAAGCAATTCTTCTATTCTGAAAAATCATTGGTTGAGAGACCAGGAATAAGTAAAACAATAATGCCGAGTGAAGAATATGACAACAGAATTATTTGTGTATCATCGAAAGGTTCAAGTAAAGGACTTGGTATTATAATTACTGATAAATATGTGGATTATCATACTGCTGGTGACACTCATTGTTTTCCTCTTTATTACTATCAAGAACAAGAAAAGAACAACCCAAGTCTCTTTGATGCTGAAGGTGAAGATGAATACGTCCGAAAAGATGGTGTTTCAGATTTCATTTTAGAACGAGCCAGGAAACAGTATGGGGCTAAAAACATAGGTAAGGAAGATATCTTTTACTATGTGTATGGTATACTCCATAGTCCGGATTATAGGGAGACCTTTGCCAATGACTTAAAGAAAATGCTCCCCAGAATTCCATTAGTAGATAACGTGAAAGACTTCTGGAGTTTCAGCAAATCAGGGCGTCAATTAGCGGATTTGCATATTAACTATGAGCAGGTTCCACCCTTTGAGGGCGTAAAGTTAAAAGGAGAGGAACATGGTTTGTTTAAAGTGACCAAAATGCGCTTTGCAAAGAAGAAAGTAGAAGTAGATGGTAAAACTAAAAACGTAAATGATACCAGCAAGATCATTTATAGCAGTGCCATAACCATCTCCGATATACCGGACAAAGCCTATGAATATGTGGTGAATGGTAAGTCTGCCATCAAATGGATTATGGAACGCTACCAGGTCAAAACGGACAAAAAGAGTGGAATTAAAAATGATCCCAACGATTGGGCAGAAGAGGTTGGTAAGCCACGTTATATTCTCGACCTGTTACTTAGCGTAATCAATGTAAGTGTGCAGACTGTTGATATTGTGAATAGCTTACCGAAATTGGAGTTTGAGATATAATAGATTTTCATGCCTAGACTTCAGCAAATATCAATAGAGGGGTTTCGATCTATCTCAGACCAGTTAGTCATTAACTTCCCTGAGAACCAACCAACAATTTTTATAGGTGAGAATAATTCTGGTAAATCAAATATAATCAGAGCTATTCAATTAATGTTTGGCGAATTTCATCCCAAGTACAAAAAATTGGATGATTTTGACCATTATGACCGTAATCCAAAAAATCCTGTAATAATTGAAGCCCGTACATCAGGCCTAAATGGGAAATTGAAAAATTACGGTAATCCCTTTGGATGTAGCGGATTTCGTTTCAAATCGGAAAAGGGTAAAGAAACAGAGTATGCTGGTATACAAACTGAAGATGGGAATGAAAATAGATATGTTTCTAGCGAGTTGCGTGAAGAATTACTTTGTGTAGTTGTTAGCTCAGAACAGAACTTGAACTTTCAACTTAGTTATGCTAGTAAGTACACCCTTTTATCACGGGTTACAAAGGCATTCCATGATAAGCTTACTGAAGATGTGGATAAAGTTAATCGACTAAAAGGTTTTTTTGAGGAGATAAAAAATACCTTTTTAGAGGTTGAACAATTCAATGAGTTTAATGCTAACATGTCAGCTTTAGCAGAAAGCGTATTGAGCAATATGACTCACGCGTTAGCATTTGATTTCTCGGCCTATGATCCCAGTAACTATTTCAAAGCAATGCGTGTTCACCCTACTGAAAACGGAGAAACACGAGCCTATGAAGAACTAGGGACTGGGCAACAACAGATACTTGCTCTTTCATTTGCACACGCTTATGCTAAATCATTTCTTGGACAAGGATTGATTTTTGTTATTGATGAACCAGAAGCACATTTGCATCCTCTTGCGCAAAAATGGCTTGCAAAACAAATGTTTAAAATGGCTGAAGACGGACTGCAGGTAATATTAACTACCCACAGCCCTTACTTCATCGACCTTAAATATATTAAAGGCATAAATCTGGTTAGAAAGACTGAAGGCTCAACATTTGTTATTAGTAATAATGCTGAGTCACTCTTTGACCATTGTCTTAAGACAGGTTCGAATCCTGGAAAAACTCAATTAGAAACGGTAGTTCCATTTTATGCAAATCAAGCTACTGCACATATTATGGCAGGTTTTTTTGCAAATAAAGTGGTCTTAGTAGAAGGATTAACTGAAGAGCTTTCATTACCTGTTTACTTTGAAAGGCTTGGATTTGATCCAACAGAATATGGAATTGAAATCATTGGAGTAAATGGTAAAGGTAATCTTGCCAAATGGTGGAGACTATTTACACTTTATCAAATTCCAACTTTCATCTGTTTTGACAACGATGATCGTTCAAAAAATGATGAGAATGGGAATAGAAGAAAAGATGCTTTAAAGGCAATTGGAATTCCAGAAGATGAATTAGATGGAGTTTTGGGGATTGATAATTGGAACATCTCAGAAAAGTTTTGTGTATTTGGAATTGATTTTGAGACAACTCTAAGAGCTTCTTTTGATGACTATCAGACAATTGAACAGCAGCAAAAAGAACTTTTAGGTAGCAGTTCTAAACACATAGTTGCCAGAGAAACAGCTAAAAATATCTCACTTGAGGCTTCTGATATAGGGAGAGAAAAGTTGGATGAATTAATAGCTCATATTAAGGCCTTAACCTAAAAGAGAAAGCAATGCCTTCTCTTCCGGAGCCTAAGCTCCATTTAATACAAACTCCTCGGGAGTTTTGTACTCTGGGCGTTCAATCACCCGCTGGTAAGTACCTGAAGCTTTGAGCTCAAAGTAGGTGATCTTACCTTTTGCGTTCTTATATGGTAGTACAGACTCGATATTAGCATAGACCCGATCCTCGGTTTCGTTGTGTACGACAAGAATCTGACAGCTCATGCCAATGTAGGCCTCGAGATCCACGCCTTCGGTTAGCTCTTCAAGCGTAAATTTAAGCCCTCGAAAGCGTTCTAGGTCACGTCTAAGGGCTGATTTCTCATGCAGACTCCACGTATACCGCTTGGCCAGAATGAACGGCTTACCTTCCTCATCCAGCGTCTGGGTTTCAAACACAAGACTCAATTTATGCTTGGCTCCCCAGGGGGATTCTTGCTTGCCTAGGTCGACGGCATCGACTAAGACTGCTGCATGGAGACCATCGGGACAAAGCGGATACTCGCTTGAATCCTCTTTTATGATTAATGACATAGGAACCTCCTTGTCTGATTAGTTTTACTGTATTGTTTATAGAACTCGGGATGCTCGCGCCGGATAGCGGAGCTATCTAGGCGGGTAGTAGACTGACTCTTCCAGGAGACTAAGGTCTTCCCGGCGCATACCAGTCGCTCGGCTTTGCCCAGCTTATCCTTGAGCTTGGTTTTAAGATGTTCTTCTTGCTTGATCAGATCCGACTTGCGTTCCCTAACTTCCTGAAGCTCGGTATACAGTGCATACCCAGCTGGAGTGACTTCTACTACCTGTTCAGGGTTAGAGTCAGGGTATAGGATCAAAGCATCCTCTGAATTGATAGGCTCGGGCCTGCGGCCCTCGCCGCTATCAAGCATATAGGTTTGCCACCACTCCACGAGCTTAGATTCCATGTCGATGATGAGATCTTCATCTTTTTGAACCATCATTGGTTCTAAGAACTCGCAGGTATCCCTTTCATAGACGAGTAACATACCTGTTTCATACCGACTCAATGCAAGATAATGCATCAGCTGAAAATGCCATTCATCCGGAATCTGATAGTCCACGGCTTTCATGCGATGAGAGGTTGTAGTTTTCAGCTCTAAGACGGCTGTACTTTCTAACCCGTTAGCTGGATCAGCTAATACCTGCCTATCCACATTAGCTCGTAAAAACGGATGCTTTTTACTTACGAATGGCTTAGATAGCTTGCGGGTTTTTAGACCAGTCTGCTGCTCAAACCAGGCGGCCATCACATCCTCAAAATAATGACCAAAGGCCATGATGGGATTGCCTACCTGGGGAGGCAGGATGCCCTTCTTTCGCATCCAGACTTGGAGAGGAGTGGAATATTGGGAGAGTCCCAATACTGCAGCGACCTCGCTTCCTCCAATATAATTGGATCGCTCATCTACCCAGTCCTGGGTAGGTGTTAATTGTTCAATCTTCATGATCGGTAGGGTTAGAGGGTTCGTCGGTTAAGAGTTCTATTAAGGCTTTAGCAAGCTGCGCAGCAGCGTCTATAACTTCGTTCATGGTTTTCCTCCTTTACAGATGACAATTAGAACGGTGATGGCAAGATGTAGTGGGTTCATAAGGCAAATACTTTTGATACGTTTTCTTGGTAACGAGCTTGTAGGTGGGGTTCCATCTGGTGGCTAATGTGGTTGGTCAGCCGGTTGAGAAGTCTCCATTGGGTAATGCGCCCGATTTCTTCCTCGGCGATACACTGCTCGGCAAGGCGTTTAGAGATTTTATCCGAGACGTTCTCCAAAAGCTGTTCATCTACCCTTAGATGCTCTAAGCGATTAATGCGTTCCTGAATCTCGGGGAAGTACGACTTAGCTTCGGCAAGCTTTGCTCCCAGATCCTCAAAGGAAAACCCTTTGGTATGGCGGGAGTAATACTTGCTGAGTACGGTTCCGAATACCATTCCATTGCTACATATTGCACGAATGGCTCCAAAATAGAATCGGATGCCTTCCGATTGGTCGTAGGAGTTATGGATGAAAGCCGATAAAGCGATATCGCTTTCCCTGTCGCGCAGACGAAGCTCTGGAAAGGTAATCTGCAACCGCATTCGCGCATTGCTGACAAAAGAATGCGAAGGGTCTATGATAAACGACTGCCCGCAGGAGGCCAGCTGCCTCAAAAGCTGATCAATGAGCTCGGAGTTTGTCACGATCTTATAGGAATCCCGGACAATGGAGATCACCTGATTGGTGTCTTCACGCACAATGGCCTTGTAATCAGCGGGTAAATGCGTGGAAGGGTCGGAAAGGTGGATTTGGGGGCTTTCGGCGTTATCGACGGCCACTTGGCGTTCAACAACCGGAAAGCAGAAGGGTTGTAGGTTCATAGGAATAAGAATGAATTACACAGCTAATTGCTGCTCAGTATTCTTATACCAAGAAATGGGGCAAATTGATGTTTTTGGTAAAAAAAGAAGGCCCGAAGGCCTCCCTGTCAACTAGTACTCACTTAATAAGAAGCATTTTACGGGTTTGAATGAAATTACCAGCCTTTATTGTATAGAAGTAAAGACCGCTTGAAAGCGTACTAGCATCAAACTGTACAGTATGCCAACCTGCACTTTTGCGTTCATTCACTAAGGTTGCAACATGTTGGCCTAGATTGTTAATTACATTAAGTCTAATAACGGTTGCTTCTGGTAGGGTGTAGCTTATTTGCGTACTAGGATTGAATGGGTTAGGAAAGTTCTGTGATAGTGAGAATTCAGTAGGTAATTCATCAATTTCATTAGAAACATTTACTGGTATAGTGAATGAAAAAGGCTCGCTCCACTCACTAGCTCCACCTTCACCAAAGGCTTTAACTCTCCAGTAATACTCCGTTCCATTATATAATTTTTCAAAAGGAATAAAACTTGTATCTGTAAGACTTGAATCAATAATTATCGAGCTAAAATCAATGATATCAGAAATTTCTAACCTATACCCAATTGCTCTTTCAGTATCATTCCATTTGAATTCAGGTAGAAGTGTTTCTAATTCTGTGCCATTTGTTGGTTGTAGTAAATTGAATCTACTTGGTGGTGACGGTAGAGTTGTATCTCCAATGAGAGCAATTACTTCCCATTCTTTAGGCGTGTTCCACCAGTTATTCGTGACTCTCGATCCCCAAACGTATTGACTTTCACGATCACCACCATCATTATCATTTAGAGTTAAAACAAAGGGTACGATTGTGAAATCAGTATTTATGGGGAAGTTAAAATCACGAGCATTAGTATTTATATCACCAAGAGCATTAGTAGATAGTATTGTTAAAACACGATAACGATCAGATTTTGAATCATCAACAATTGAAATTGAGTTTGGCGCACTTTGATTAATTGAGCCCGATCCTCCATCCCATACATAAATGTAAGGCGGAGCATCCGCCATCGTTCCAGCTCTAAACAAATAATCTGGTTCTAGACCAGATTCGAAAAAGTCATGGTCTGATCCATTGAAAATGGATTGGGGTTCATAAGCACCAATGGCACCTTCCCATGAATCATAATTCCAACCACCTCCAATTCCTGCGGAGCTTGGTGTAGAAACTAACATCTGATCAGTTATTTCAGAATAAATTAATAAGTAATTCTCTGAAGTTGACGCATCATACCCTACCCAAAATTTACCTGATATATCTTCATCTGAATCAGCAGGAACTCCTTCGATTAATTTACTCTGAGTATTTATCTCAAATGGGGTGTAGTTATCAGGAAAAAAATCAATTATGGTGTTTGAATCTGGGAATATATTTTCTTCAATCTTATCCAAAATTTCTATTGTCTCAGAATAACTTAGCTGTGCAATAAAATTGGTACGAATTTTTGTACTGGCTTCTATAGATTTGAAATTAAGATCCCCTGAAAATCCACTTTTTGTAACTGCCGCAATACCATAATTTACTGTAATTAAGCTATCAAGATAAGGGTGTGGAAGCAATAAAGAATGTTCGAAAGACTTTCCAATTGTTGTATCAATTCTAGTTAGAAATAATTGCTCATTTATATCATTAAAAGATTCATCTGAAGCATAAATGTTATAAAAACGATAAGTTGGGTTATTAATTGAAATTATTACGTTACCCTCGCTTTCAGTAAGTGTGTACTCCGGAGCGTCTAGTCCTGGGCATGTTCCCCAACGAGGCATATTATCAAAATTCAATGCAGAACTTCTAGCAAAATTATCGGGTAAGGATTCTATCAGGCCTACACACCAGCCTGATAAATCTTGATTAAAATTTGATGCTTGATTGAACATATCTCTCATATCTGTAACAGAACTCACATCCCAATTACCGATATCTTGATTAAAATTTGAACCAAAAAACATAGACTTCATATCCGTAACACTTGATACATCCCAATTACCGATATCTTGATTAAATGTAATATTGTCTGCAAACATAGAATTCATCTCTTTTACCGCGCCAACATCCCAACCTGAAACATCATGGCTAAAAGAATTTGCACCTCTGAACATCGCAGTCATATCCGTTACATTTGAAACATCCCAACCTGAAATATCTTGGTTAAAAGATTCAGCACCATAGAAAAGCGAATACATGTCTCTAATATGAGATACATCCCATTCCGTTAAACTTTGATTAAAAGATATAGCATAAGCAAAGACACCATTTAAACTCCAGACTTTTGAAATATCCCAACTAGAAACATCCTGATTAAAGGAGTTAGCTTCTCTGAATAAGTTATCTATACCTATTAAGCTTGCTGTATTCCACCCAGATATATCCTGATTAAAAGTAGATGCTCCATAAAACATACTGTACATATACTCAACTGAACTAACATCCCAACTACCTATATCTTGATTAAAGGAGCTTGCATCATTAAACATCCTGGTCATATCTGTAACGTTTGAGACGTCCCAACTACCTATATCTTGATTATAGTTTTCAATTCCAGAAAACAGATTACTCATATCTGTGACTAAACTTGTACACCTCCTAGACAAATCTTCATATTCATCCCTACGCTGAATCAACAAATCTCTATCTACTGCCTCATATAAAATGCCATTTACTTCATCTGTATCACCCGGTTGAGCGCCATCACAACTAACAATGCCATTTTCATCAATTGAAAATTCTTGTGCTTTAGCTGGATTCACTAAATATAAAAGTGTCGTAATCAGTACGATTATTGTCTTTTTCATCTTACCCCGATTATTTAAATAAATAGATAATAATAGCTGGATATGAAGCTATTATGAATACATATATTGACTGTAAACCAAATAACAACAATTAAAGAAATACAGTTTATATACACAAATAACCCTGACATTTAACTGGAGCTACAGAAATATAATCTCTCACACCTTTAATGATTTTCATCAAATCTTAGATATACCAACTTCCAAAACCACCAAAAAAATATCAGAAACCGAATCTGAGGTGGAGCCAGGGTAAAAATTTGGAGGCGGGCGGTGTGCTCAGATTGGCGAGGGTAGGTTGGGTCCCATATTCCTTTGAAACTGAGATTAAATGGGGGGGTATTTTTGAGAGTGGCCTTGTAACGCCCGATCTCTCTAAAGTGTGGTAGTTGTGCATCTATTTATCTAACGTTCGGGAGCGTGTAACTATGGCTGTTATAGAGGGGGTTGTTTGGTGAGTTACCTATCATATTATATGGATCTATAAATCTGCATATGTCTTAAGCTAATTTTTTGCTTCTATCCGGAAAGCTGCCGGTTTGGCCTTATTTTTCTGGGTAGGCTAACTTACTGCTATACATCTGGTTATCTTTCTATTGCCAGATAACCAGATAAATCCCTTAACTGGCTACTTAATCTGCTGTATATAGTATATTCAAACATAATTTTATTTTTCTACTACGTGGAGTATAGAGTCTTCTTTTTGCAGGTAGCTGGCAGGGGCTAATCATTGATAAACTGGGTGGTGATGCGCAGCGGGAGGCTGGCGAATATATCCACTTGGACGTCAAACCTGAGTGCACGCGCTCTGCCCGCCGCTTGAATGAGTTCACTCTCAATAAGGCTAAGTTGAATCCGCTGAAGACGTGGGTTGTCAAAGGTGTTAAAGTTAAACCGGAAGCCGCCTCATTCCACCTGTTGAAGCTTAAATTCCCGGTTAAACTGATCCACGTTTACCCCAAGCACTTTCCCAATGAGCAGATACTGCGCATTATGCTTATGCGGGGTTCCCAGTACGGTGATGGACTGCCCGGTGTAGGCATTATACCCAGCGCAGTTGCCAAATCACATATCTGGAGCCGCTTGCGGGAACTGCTCATTAAAGCTTTTAAAGGTGATCACCGGGCGGTGATCCAACCGTGCTTGCACCTGATCTAAATGGGTGGCCAGAGAATTCCGAGAGTAGGAATATTTCGTATGCTGGGTAATAGTCCCTGTGTGGGTTACGTCACTGATATCAATGACATTCAGGCGCTCCCCAAAAAGTTGGCTATACACCTCGACAGGAGCCGTAGCACTCATGATGATGATCTTTTTATCGGTGGGAAGCTGGTTACAGTGAATAAAGTGGATCAGATCCCGGTCGTTTTCATCTTTGTAGAAGTACCGGCAGTCCAGAAACTTGATCAAATTACTATCCATCTGCTCTAGGAGCATTACGTGTACCCAGTGTCCAGAAATGTCTATACGATACTCATCGGGCAGGTGGATTATGTCACCAGGTTCCACATCTTCCAAGAAGCGCTCCAAGGTGCCTAGACTACTAGAGGGGCTTGCAAATAAGCCCCTCCCGCTTTTTTGATTAAGCTTTTTTAGGTCAGAAATCTTTATGGTGTCCACATCTAAGAGCAGCGGAAGCGGGTCTTCATCAAAAATAAGAGTGTCTTGATAGAAGCCAGAATGGATGGCACGAGCATGGGTAGTAAATACGCTTCCCACAGACTGTTGGGCAGCGCGGTTTTGGTCTAAATAATTAGAAGCGATCTGCTGATCCGCCGTACTACACCCTTTCCCTCGTTTAATATCCCAAAGTATACGGTGCACCTGTTTGATGAACCCGGCCGAGAGTAGCCGCTGAATCTTTGCGTTGAGTTTTGGATCAGTAAAAGTTGGAAATTCGGGGGTGGTCACTGCCGGGCTTTGACCCGTACGATCGTCATAGACTTCTCTTTTTAAATCATTGGTGGGGAAGGCCAGAATAACTTCATCCATGTCCTTGATGCGGCGGGTTTTACCAAGCCCGGTAGGCACGCGAAACAGGTGGATATCATTATCCAGGCCGTCCATGGCCTCCTCGACTTTATAGTCCAGGTATTGTTCGGCGTGACTTAGCCCCATACGCTGAATCGGCTCGATCTGTTCCATGCGGTCTAGCAGATCTCGTTCGGCAGTGATAAGGTTTCTGTAGCGCGCATCGGAAGGGTAGGGGGAGAAGTTTATGAGCCTTTGAGGGTAATAGGCGGTCTCGGCCGACTTATTGTATTTGGCAAACGTGCGAACAAGCTCAAATCTCCCGTCATGCGGGTAGGGGTTGTTTCCGGTGTGGGTGGCATTAAACGCTTGCAGGCGAGCTTCATAAAGTTTTTGGCCGCCTTTCATCCAGGCTAAGTTTTGGGCGAGTCCCACAAGCTGTGCATACCGGAGGCGCTGCTCACTATGCATAAAGTCATGGAATATGCGGACTTTACCTTCTAGTTTATCCCAATCGATGTTTTTACTCCTCTTGTTTTGTTTGAGATGGTTGAAGTATTCGGTTCGTTTTTGGGAAGTGGTTTTATTTGTGTCTCCTATAGTATTACTATAGGAAGCACCAATTTCTCCAATTTTACGAATAGCCTGTGTTCCAGAAAGTTGCGGTTTAATATTTCTTGATCTTCCTCCTCCCTTAATCTTATTGGATTCCAATACTATAAATAGTAGGTCTAAGGAGAGCGCTTTATCATTTAAAACCTGTCCAGGCTTATTGGTCCCGTAGAAAAGGTGCGCAGGATTCTTGCAAGCCCGGTCTGCCTCGGGGTACATCGCAAACAACCCGTCCATGAGATAGTTTCTTGCATCAATATTAGTGATGTAGGTATCCAGAAAGAAGAGCAGTCTGAATTTTCGTTTGCCAGGGCTATCGGAAAAGGTGGGATACCAAGCGGTGGGGGTTAGATCATACGCTTGCATGCGGGCTATGGCTTCCTGGGGAGTTATTCCTCCATCAAAATCCAGGGCGAGGATAGATTGCCCGACCCAGTTAGCATTCGAGCGTGGGCCGTTAAAGACCGAGGGACTTCAGGATATACCCTGCTGAATATCTTCCACGAATCCGTCAATGGAGTCTACCACTACGGGTTCAAGATTCTGAGTGATCTTGGCAGCCTCAACGGAAGTTGGTTTGCTCGGGTAGGTGGTTTTGTCTGCTGTAAAGTTAAATTTCATAGTGTGTGTAATTAGATGTTGATAGTTGGATATCCCCGCCAGAAAGCAGGGAGTATCATTAGATAGAACTGAATTATTTGCGCGTCCTTTGGGCCAGTTCCTGCTCGCTATAGATGAATGAAGGATCTTTAGCGCTGTAAAAGCCGTACACGGTATCTACCTTAGCAAAATGCCGAGGCTCGAAATACCCGGACTTATCCTCTTTCATTGCTTGGATCAGGTCATCATAACTCTCCACCCAATCCATTTTCTTGTCCCCTCGAAGCCACATATAAATCTCGGTACAGTAAGTGAAGCCATCGTTGAGTATGCAAAAGCCAATGAAGGTATTCTTTTTTAGCAGGTAGTAGGCATAGCGCTGGTTACTTTCTTTTCGACCTTGAACCTGAAAGTGCTTAGGTACTTTGAATTCGAGGTGTGGATATTTGCCCGGATGGCGATTTCCACGGGCTACCGCCCAGAGTAGGTGGGGTACGTTTTCAATAGGGCGGGTTCAGCGGCCACAGATCTTTAGATGATCGATGGTTGATACGGGTACGCCAAAAGCAGAAGCGGTTTGTCTGGCTCCGTGCTGGATCCAATAATTCTTGACGGTTTGCTCCCCGTAACGTTCAAGCAGTTTTTTTGTTCAGCCTCGTGGGCCAGAGTGGGTTTGATTTATTTTTTTCTTAGGCATTTTATCTCCTTTTATTTGATTGGTGTTTAATTTGTATGATGAGTATCACACATAACTATATATATCATAAACTATCCACCCAGGTTTGTCAAATAAATGTGTGAAATACCTTATTATTTTTTAAATATTCAGATGTGAACCAATGAATATTTAGATCCGATGACTGAACCAGACCAATCAAATGCAGACTTGCTAAAACAAGGTTTCGAAAAACTGAAAGAGGGAGCTGAATTTTATCAAATGGGGCCTTTACTCATTGATATTATGAGACGAAGGTCAGAAGTCGATATTAGTGATGATGAACTCAAAAAGGCTTTTTTTTATGTCATCCAATATCATCTGAATGACGGAAATATTGATAAAGCTCTTCCATATTATGTACGGTCATTTGCTGTAGATGGCATCGTTGATGAAAAACGGCTCGAGTACATTAATCAGCTCTTTAAATTCCTAAAGGAGCATGAAGAGGAACTTGTATGGGAAGATTACCAGGATATCATTAAACACCTGCGGCGACAGATCAAGTATTTGCAGGTATATTCAGAGAACACCTCATTAATTGCCCAACTGAATAATTTTGATGGGAGACTTAGTTCTAAGCAGGTTTATTCGGACCGGCAAGAGGAGGGGCCTATGCGGGCTTATATAAGTAGCCTGATGAATTTGTTTTACCAGAATTTGCCGGATGAAGAGTCGCTGGATTATGCCAGTCAAATCTTACTAGAAAACCGTAAACGATAAATGCATTCATAAAGTTCATATTTTCATAAATAGCATTTAAAGGTGTTTAAAGGCTTATTTGTTAAAAAAAGACCTGAAAACTCTGCCACATATTTTCATATTCCAATCAAATTGGGCAGCTCCTAACGCCTTTCCTGCATGCGGAAAATGAATGCGGCCTTTTTCTACGCCCTCCAGATTATCAAACCATTTCAGAATCTCATTTTTGCTGTGGAAATGCTCCATAAGTCGTGTCGAAGCCCACATGCTATTAGGAAACCAGGTAGAATTTCCTTGGTTGCGATACTGGGAGAACTCAGGATCTTTATTCCACGCCAACAGTTGATCCCGGAGCAAGCTTTCTGCCTCGCTCCACGCTGAGTCCTTGGTATTCCAGGCCCCGTCCATGGCGGTGAGTAACTGCTGAAAAATATGGGAGCCCGGATCAAACTCCTGATTGATCAGCGAGGCCATGGTAAGCAGAGGACGGGCGAGCTGAAGTTGCCGGTTGTTTAAGACCTTACCGGACAGGGGTAACGGGATATCATGCAGGGGCTGCTGCTTAAAGCGTAAGATTTGATCGGCCCGAGTAACGGGAATAGCCATCCCGGAGGTTTGGATAAGCTGTATGGCTGACAGGGTTTCTGGTTCAAACTCCACAAACTGCTGAATCCGTACAGAATCAGGCTTCTTTTGCATCTCTACAGCAATCATTCGAGACTGTAAGGTATCCAGGTGTATCCCCCCGGTGCCCCCAAAGGCTTTAGGGGAATAAGTGCTGTAGGTTTTACTGAACTTGCGATATTTTTTAATATGGGAGCCTCTGTAATTATACCCGCCATTTAAAAACCGGGAAAGTTCATCATGAGAGCTGGACGATTTGGCAAAATCTTCAAACTCATCAATACAAAGCGTTGCATTTCGAAGATGTACCTCATCTGTCATGGAAGAGACCGTAGCTTTAGTAAGCAGTTTACCGTTAAAACTTACCTTTTCTAGAATTTCCAGGATCGTGGTTTTACCTGATCCTGCCACTCCTTTAAAGTGAACATACGGATAGGCGTCAAACCCGCGGTACAGATAAGTGCCCAGGATCCAACAGCTCAGCAGTGTATACGTCTCGGGTTGGGGAAAATATAGGTGCCGCCGCAAAAAGCGATTCAGATACTCCAGCAGGTGCGCTGGCTGCAGGTATTGATTATGTTCAATATTGCTGATGGCAGCGCTGTTCACCACACTGTCTATTTCTTCGGTGTGATCGGGCTGTAGCCCCTCGTAGAGTAACAGATCTTCTCCTTTAATTACCCGCATAGGAGGACAGAGTAGAAATGTGTCGGCCTGGTCTAATTTGTATACAAAACCCGTCCCCGTAAAATGCTGGGCAGGGGTTATGGTCTTTGGCCCCTGGGAAGCTGCTTGGCTATTATACGTTTGCTTATTTGGTATCTCGCTTGCATGCAATGGATTGCTATGTTCTTGCAGGGCTGCATCAAATTTGTTTTTTCCGTGGATAGCCACCCAACGTGCTACTTGCGCTTGAGAAAAGGCATCATGGGATTGAACGACATGTACTTTGATTCCATGAAGCATGAGGTGCTCGGCAAAGGGGTACATCGTACATTCGTAGCTGTCAGACATTTGGTCGAGAGCAATGTAAACCTCAGCTCCGCTAAATAGCTCACTATAGCCATAATACGGGATCTCTTCAGCCGATGGCAGAGTAAGTGCAGGCACCTCTTGATCGTTGAGATATTGGGCCGTGAGGGGATCCTGAACGACAACAATGGCGGAGTGTCGGTGGGTCAATAACCTGCTGTGAAGCCTGAACACGCCATGGCTTCCCCATGTACTTAGCCCCTGATTTGGCTCATAGCGCTTACTTGCCAATATAATGCCCTGCGGGCTTAATGAGTGGATGGTAATCCCCCCGGATTCTGTGTGCTCTTCAACCTGAATGGCATCTGTTTGGTACGGGGGGTCAAACCAGTCGCTAAAATAGGTAGTCTGTGCAGAGTTAAAGCCGCCGTTTGAATCTATGTGTATCTTGCGCGTGTAACTTCCTTCATACGCAATGGCTGCCTGTTGCCCCTGCTCGCTGCTGATGCCATATCGTAATTTAAACAGGGTTCCTAGTGAGACTGGCGTTCCATTTTCGAGCACTTCATCGTCCATGGTGTATTCCATGTGATGGGTTATACCTGAAAGGTCGGTAAAGGAAAACGGTATAGGATAGTCTTCGCTGCCAACCTGCTCAAAAGGAAAGTCAGGCACGAGTCCCCTCAGGATTTCAAGTGTATGCGTACCAAAACGCACCCTGTTGGCAATATCAGACAGATTTAACTTCATCCTTGCTCATGGTTTTGAGTTCGTTTTCAAAGATCTGGTAGCTTGCTTTTACTCCCTTTCGGGTATGCAGGACCAGGTATTTGAGAATATTTTGAAAATACCCGTACACATCGGCCTGGCTAAAGTGTGCTTGCTCGAAGGTGGTGCATAAGGCCTCAATTTGTTTATCGCTTAGTGTATGTGGGATCTGCTTGAGGTGATGCAGGCTTTGCTTTTTATACTGATCAAGAGTGGGAATGTCGACGCTAATGTGGGTTCCAAATCGCTGGTTTCGCAGTAGGGCCGGGTCCAGTAAATCCTTGCGATTGGTAGAGGCCATCAGCAGGATCTGCTTGTTGTCATTTTCTCCACTAAGCTCAGCCAATAGAGCATTGATGCTATCATTGCCATGGGAGTCCTGGCTCATCGAGCGGTCCATTCCGAGGCTGTCAATTTCATCAAAATACACCAGAATAGGGCAAAAGAGCCGGGCCTTTTCGAACAAGTCATTGATGTTTTTCCCTGTTTCTCCGATATGTTTCGACTTTAACTCACCGGCCTTAATACTCAGAAATAATACGTTCAGCTCATGAGCTACCGCGCTGGCTATACTGGTCTTTCCCGTTCCGGGAGGCCCATACAGCAGTACGCCGGTGGTGCTGTCAAATTGAATGTCACTCCGGTAGTTATCGGGAGAGACCCGGTACTCGAACTCTGAAACAATCTCTTCAATGACAGCTTCTTGTCCAGGTAAGTCCTGTTTCCTTGTTTTCGGGGTGGAGATATGAAGCTCCGTGTGGCAAAGGGGAACCACCGATTCTAAGGCCTTTTCAATGTCGGAGCGGTTAACCAGAGCCTTTTTCTTGCTACGGCTTTTTCTGCTTCTACTCCTCCAAAACGCTTCGGTCTTGTCAATCAGGGTCATGATATCAGCCCCTACGAACCCAACCATGTCTTTGGCTAGTTTCTCAACATATTTAGTGGTGATTTCCTTGTGATCCAAGGGTAGTTTAAGTAAGGCTAACTTCAGAATTTCGTAGCGACCTTGTTTGTCAGGAGGGGGTATCGCAATTTTAGTATCGAAACGGCCGGACCGCGTAACGGCCGTATCCAAACTGGACAGGGAGTTGGTTGCGGCTACCACTAGCACATTAGGAGGACGTTTTTTGGGGTCGAGCTCCTGAAGCAGAGTATTAACGATTTCACGCTCCCAGTTTCTAAGCTCTTCGCGCTTACCAGCCAGAGAGTCGATCTCATCGATAAAAAGTACAGCACCCTGCTTCTCTTTAGCTGCTTTAGAAAAAATGGCGCTGATCAGCCGGTTGGTTTCATGAATGTAGGGGGATGAAATATCCCCAAGATCCATTTTAAATAATTTAGCCCCAAGGTCAGAGGCAATAGAAAAGGCGATTTCTGTTTTTCCGCACCCGGGAGGGCCATACAGTAACACTCCACCCAGTGGGGTAGAGGATCTACCTGCTGTGATTTCTGAAAAAGGTTCAATGACTTCGATGATCAGATTTTCTATAGCCTCATCAATACCTTTTATCTTCTTTAGACTGGAGTTGCCCGACTGCCCAGGGTGTAACGGCTTAAGATTATGCTCGCGTTTGACATATTCGTCTAATGATTCTGAATCAGAGGAGGACTGCTCCTCCTCATTCTCTTCGTCGGGGTCGTCATTCTTTCTATTTCTTCTCGATTCATTTTCAAGTATAAGATCTAGATCAATATCACTTAAGTCCTCAGGGTCGACGGGCTCCCCCTTTTTTGATTCGACCGTAGTTTGGTCACTAGAGCTGGAAGAATCTGTTGATCCGGAGCTGTCATCCTCACCGCTATCCATATCGTTATTCTCTTCAGGAGCATCATCCACTTCAAGATGTGGTCCATCAGACGTTGTGATGATTGTTTCACTATTTATAATGCCACAGGCTTCAGAAGGAGAGAGTTCGATAATTCGGTAAATCGAGAAGTCCTTGGTGAAGAGCTTATCAGGAAAAACTACGCTTTTATCATAGAGCAAGCCATCGAATAACGGGAGGCTACCTTCAACATCCAGGTTAATTTTCTCAACGTGAAGTTCTCGCGTAAAAGCGGGTTCCACCCGCTCAGCAAAACAGACATCATCAATATCGTACGCTGTTTGCCAGTAATCGGGGAGGACAATAGTTGAAGTAGCGTGAAATTCAAATGGAACCGGGACTGCACGATCAGCTAACATTACTCCGGATGCAAATTCGAGGGTAAATACTTTTCCATAAGCAGCGCCAAACTCTGACAAAAGCTTAGGGGGAAGCCCAATACCTTTGATGTCTGTCGATATGTAGGAGACTAGGAGTTTTTTCATAATTGGGAAATAGCAAGTGTCTAAATAACCTTAGCTATAAAAGAAAAGCAAATTAAATGCGTCATTTAACTCAAAACCTTCGTCACCCAAGCCCTACTTACCCCAAACTTTCTTGCCAGCTCTGCACGGCTTTTCACCTTTCCTGAATTAAGAAGTCTTCTATATTTCTCTGCTTGTTTTTCCCTAGATAAAACCTTCTTTTTCCGTACTTGAGGCTTGGTTGAGTTAACATAAATAAGGGGTGTTAACCGAAAGTTCGCATCTTTCAGAAAGGGGTAGTTTTGGACCAGTTTAGGAAGGGTAAGTGTGAAGCGTTGCTGTCCAAATTCGTCAGTTACGGTCTCAACGTACCATATTACACTAAAAAAAGTTCGCATTTCATCCTGAACCGGGGAGCAATTAGAAAGTCTGATTCATTAATTTGAGTCAGGCTTTTTTTATTTAATGTACTAATGACCGATCCGATCGGTCGGCGGTTCTGCCGAAGGCATCCCTACGGGAGAATCCAACCCGGGGAGCATTTACGAAAAAGGACATTTAGGCAACGCTTGAATGTCCTTTTTTTATGGCTGTGCATTATTATTTATACATACTATTATCTCATATTAAGGAAACGTATTACGTTGGGAGCTCGGATGATCCGGAGCGTAGAGTGAGGTACCACAATTCGGTAAGAATAGGGTATACGCAAAGACATCGCCCTTGGAAGTTGGTGTTTAGTGCCGGATTTGAGACAAAAGAAGAGGCTTTAAAAGCTGAACGAAAAGTTAAGAGCTGGAAGAGTAAGAAAATGATCCGATTGCTGATATCAGGGGTAATTAATATTCATGATTATTTGTGAGGTAGCTCAGTGGCAGGGCAATTGGCTGTTACCCCGTCCCGAAAGCTTTCGGGACGGGGCGTGGTCGATCCAACCCGGGGAGCACTTACAAAAAAGGACATTTAGGCAACGCTTGAATGTCCTTTTTTTATGGTTGTGAATTTCAGTTAGCGCGTAAAAAGCTTATTTGAAGCAGGAGCTTCTGGAATGCTTTACCCAAGCCGGAGCTTGGGAACGAGGTGATGTGAAATAACTGTAATTATGTCGTGCTCTTTCTTTAAACCGTTGTTTTCAGTACTGTGTTGACTTCAACAAATAAAAAAATAAACTACCGTGTTCCGCCATTCCATCGAAAATTTTAAGGCCTTTAAAAATAAGAATAGTATTGAGTTGAAACCGATTACTTTAGTTTTTGGAGCTAATAATGCTGGTAAATCTAGTTTATTAAATAGTTTAATCTACGCCGCATCATCCTATGAAAACTCTGATCTCGACGTGAATGAAGTACAAATTGGAGAGGAACACATTCAATTTGGTGGGATTGGTAATATAGTTAATACAAATGGTGATGGTCGATTAAGAATTTATCAAGAGTATGATATTGATACGGAAGATATAAATGGTGACGAGAGATTTTGGAATTCAGTAACTGACAAAGAGGTCAATAAAATTAGTGGCAGGTTTAGCTATTCTATTGAAGTGGATGTAAAGAACTTTAATGAACCATTTGTCACTTCAGTTGAGCTAATGCTGAAGAACATTACTGTAACTCATGGCAATTTTTTTTCAAATCAGGCAATTCCGATTGAAAGACCTGCTCATCTAAAAATTAGTACCATTTCAAAAGATGCCCCTTATTTGCAATTAGAAATTATAGAAGAGTATTCATGTACAGTTTTTGCTGCATTGGCTAATTGGGATGTAATCTCAATGGGATCAACAGAAATAGAAACTACAGAGAAGGAATATTTTGAAGAATTAAATAACTTTATTGTCGAATCCAAAGTAGTTCTTGACACAAGCTTTTGTTTTAAAATTGATCAAAAAATAGAAGACTATAGACCTGACTTTTTATTTTTTGGAGAGTATAATTCTCAAGAGGACATTTTTGAAGCCTTAGCTTATAATTTTTTTGAGCATCTTGTGAATACTAGGCCTCCGTCTTTTAATTATATTGGTCCACTAAGGAAAGCGCCTAGTAAATTTCTATCAAAAAATTATGGTCGCGAAGGGTGGTTTGACCGTTTTTATAAGCAATCTAGGAAGAGAATAAAGAATGATGAGTCAATAAATAAACAAATAGATCGATTCAATACACTGTTGACGGATGAGCGCTATCTTGGTCTGGATTACAAAATGGTCATTGAGCAATATCGTAGCGAAATGAATACATCTCGTTTACTTGAGACATTGTCGTTTCAGAATATTCGAACAGGTGAAATTGTTTCCCTTCAGGATTTAGGGATGGGTTTTAGTCAGTTTTTACCCATTTTAGCTGAGCTGGAATTCGGGAATGATTCAGTAATTATTGAACAACCGGAGCTGCATTTACATCCGGGGTTTCAGTCGCGGATTGGGCCTGTTTTATCTAAGATGCCTAAAAAAATTCCGTTTATCTCAACCTTAGAAGGTCGATTGCATAAGAATCGGTATATAGTCATTGAAACCCACAGCGAGCATATTATTAAGTCGATACAATTAGAAGTGGCAAAGTTTCATCAAAGTGGTGGTGAGGAGGGTATTTCTCACGACGACATTTCGATTTTATACATATCCAAAGATGAGGAAGGTTCACAAATCCGTGAATTAGGATTGGATGAAGTGGGCACATTTACCGAACCGTGGCCCGATGACTTCTTTGAACGTTCAGCTGATTTAACTTACGAAAGACTTAAAATGGTTAGCAAGAACTAAGTTATGGAGCGGATATACTCGGAAGATTTTATCCTGGACTGCGCAAATCCGGTGAAAGCTGCTAATTGCCAGACGTTACAACTCATTAGGAACGGTCTTAAAAGGAGAGATCTAGAAATTTCTGTATTAGGTGAGGCACTTACATTAGTAGAATTAGAACAACTTAGAAACGGCACAGAAATTGACAGCCTTGTGTTTAAAACCATCATGGAATGGATACAGGCACGAGTTCTTCAACCAACGTTGCTAGAACCTGTTGATTTACCTCAGCATCCATCGTCTGATGTCAGTTCAACGTGGTTAAAGGATGAGTATACAGAAGCTAAGCTAATAGATTTCTTGGAGCAGCAACAACTACTTTCATTAATAGAGCAGGATATTCTCAGTGACGATTTTAAATGGTTATTTTCAATCACTGAACTCCCTACAATAGGAAAAGGTGCACATTTTATTTGGCGTGAATACTTAGAGCCGTTCACTCACTTTACCGATAGAATACTTCTCTGGGATCGCTACTTTTTATACAGTTGGAATCGCTCTATAGAAGAATTATTAGGTGGATACTTAGAAAAAAATCCAAACCTAGAGCTAGAAATTGTTTCGGAGTTTGAATCTACTAATGCCTCCTATAAAAATGCGAATAGAACGGTGCAATCCATCAGAGGTTTATTTGGGGATCGGGTGCGTTTCAACCGCCTAAGTAAAGAAGGGGGGAAAGTGTTTCATGATCGATATTTAGCTACCAAATATTGCCTGATAAAGGCAGAACCTGGTTTTGCTATAATCAATCCTAGAAGTAAATCGTTCCGGCAAACCACTCCTACTTTAGTAGGTCGATACGCCGAAGGCAACCATAAATGGAAAACCGTTCACCAAAATTGGTCAACTTGGATCGATACCTATTGTTCCCTCATTGAGTAAATCGAGTAATGACTAATCTGAATTTCCTTTTCGATTTAAGAGTGGACGATGTTTTGTGATGAGATTCTCTTCAAATTCAAAACGCCCGAATGCTACAGGTAGGATCTTTAAGCTACATTCTTTTATAAAATTATCTAAAGTTACTTCTTCTTCAACAGTTAGGTATCTACGCTTTCCATTTTTTTCTTTTAGGGTAAATCCTAGCAGATTTTCAGCAGTATTACGTCTAAATGAAGAAAAATATGTTTTCCCACTATGTGCTTTATATCGCTTCAGGATATTACTGGATTCTCCAATGTAAATAAGTCCTTCATCGGGATGCTCTATCCAGTAAATACCTGCCTGTTCTGGTATAGTAGCATCTTCCCAACGATTAGTTTCCATACTTTCAATGACATGTATTCCTTCATTTAGTAACGGCTCTGCTTGGTTTTGAATTGCTTTCCATATACCCGAATATATATCCCTATTCACAGCTTCCCGTTTTTCCAGCTGAAATTTATTTAGATTACACGGAAGATTAACAATGCCAAATTCTTCAAGCTCTTTACGGCCGATTTTGGTTGTAACACATTGTACTCGGTAATCTTGCAGATCCAAATCTTGAGGTAAAGAAGAAAAACCACCTTTCATTTTCATGTAATTTTTATAAAAGGTAGCAGTCTTGGCTTTGCTGTGCTGTTTGAGTCTTTTTGCCAGATTATTACTTTCGCCGATGTATGCCCATTGTTCACTGCTATCTCTGATAAGATAATTTCCAATATCTAAAGGAAAGCTGTCCTGAAAAGAATTGACAGATTTTGATGTCAATTCCGATAACCCAGACAAAAGGATGACATCAGAATGTTTTTGGCACCAGTTCCAATCAATACCATTCTGAGTTGGGATTTGATCGGGAAGGATTTCTCGTTGTATAGTGGAGCTTGAAACCGGTGTTTCTTCTCGGTGACTATATACAATATCAGTCTTCGGTTTGAAATTAGATCTAAGAATTATCCACTTATTACCATTTTGATGTGCATTAGGAATCTTTCCATTCCTCAACAATTTTCGTAATGGCAATCCTGGACGATGAATTGAATCTCTTAAAATCCCTTTTTTGTCGAGATAAGAAGCCACATCAGTTGGAGTGGTTTCTGTTTTATTATTCGCATCCAAAAATGCGTCTATTGCTCTTACAACTTTAGTGTTCATAAGTCCCCTCTGATTCAGATAGTTTAGGATTACAGCGAATTATAACCAGAAGAGGTGACAGGTTGTGTCACCCTTCAGCATTATATTATAGGGCAATAAAATTGGACTGACCAATGAAAGAACTGATTAATGAATACCTAACCACAAATGAAATTGAGCATGAATACAGTACTCATGAACATCTCGAATCCTATCACTTTACCATAACAATTGAACATGGGTATATAAATGGACTAGTTGCCGTTAACAATGATGAACATCAAGTTATGATACATCTTTTATTTCCGGTGATAATACCAGAAGAAAAAAGAAGGGTAGTGTCCGAACTATTATGTCGAATTAATTATGATGATTTGTGCGGAGCAGTTGTTATGGATTTTCAAGATGGTTCTATTGGGTATCAATCTGGATTTTTCACCACTGAAGGCTCTTCTGACTACTTCAATGTTTTTGAAAATTATTTTTCAGAGGGGATTTCAAGATTGGATTACTTTATGCCGGCAGTTTTAAAAGTTAGCTACGGTGATGCCGAACCTGCTCAAGCATTAGATGAATTAATTCACAAAATAGATCCTAGGCTGAACTAAATGAAGTGGGTTAAACCTCAAAATATATAAAAGAGGCAATGACAGTCTCATATAACCCATCCATACGTATGGTTTCACATTTAATTTTCGTTTCTATATTCTCATTATATTTGTAAGCTACTTTTCCTATGGAATAGGTGGTTCGAAGAGCAATGATTATGCCCGTAGGATCAGGGATTAGGGCATCAGATCCGGCATCAATCAGCATATCTAAAAGAAGACCACCAACGAGAAACGGGGACTCTTCAATAATTATAGCAATACTTTCATTTCCAAATTGTTTGATAGCAAGTTTAGGATTCGATTTTTTGATGGTTGCGATCGAAACAATTGCAGATCTAATAATTCTAACTTCAGCAATAGTCGCACTATAACCAATTAGATAACTCAGGCTTTCTGGATCTAAGGCGGAACTGAATTCACCTGGTACAATCTTTGTGATGAAGTTGTTTATAACATCAACGTAACTACTGAATATTTGTGATTCTGATAAGTTATCTACTAAAGTAGACTTTGTTTGTAGTGCTATATAGGATAAGGTACCTGGGGAGTGTAATTTAAACTCTGTCTGATTATTTATTCGGGTTTGGGATGTCGATTTATATCCAATGGCAAGCGCTCACCAAATCTAATTGCCAGCTGCTGTACAGTCAAGCTCCAGTTTTGCAGAGGCGAGGTCCATTTTTTCTCAATGTTTTTAGTCGCCAGGTACACCAGTTTTAACAACGCCATATCACTGGTGAAAGCGCCCTTAGTCTTGGTTACTTTTCGAATCTGGCGGTGATAGCCTTCCACAGCATTTGTGGTATAAATCAGCTTTCGGATTGGAGCCGTATACTGGAAATAAGTGGTTAGCTTTTCCCAGTTATTCTGCCAAGAGGCTATAACAATAGGATATTTTGCCTCCCACTTGCCAGCCAAGTTTTCCAGCTCCATCTCGGCCATATCTTTGGTATCGGCTCGGTATACTTGCTTGAGATCCCGCATGAACTCCTTCTGATCCTTACTGGCCACATACTTGCAGGAGTTGCGGATCTGATGGACAATACAGCTTTGAACTTCGGCTTTCGGGTAGACACTCCCAATGGCTTCGGTAAAGCCTCTCAGGTTATCCGTACAGGCAATCAGGATATCTTCCAGCCCCCGGTTGTGCAGATCAGTGAGCACCGATAACCAAAAGTTGGCTCCTTCACTCTCCGAGATATAGGTGCCCAACACCTCTTTACGACCTTCTGGATTGATGCCCAGGATATTGTAAAGCGCTTTATGCTGCACCCGCCCTTCATCGCGCACTTTGTAGTGCATGGCATCCAGCCACACAATACAGTAGACGGGTTCAAGTGGGCGAGCCTGCCAGGCTTTGACCTGGGGGATGATTCGGTCGGTAATCTCCGAGAGCACCGTGTGAGAGATCTCACTGTCGTACATCTCCTTGATGTGGGTACTGATGTCCCGAAGGCTCATTCCCAGCCCATACAAGCCAATAATTTTGTCGGCAAGGTTATCGGCCAGGATCGTCTCCCGCTTTTTTATGATTTGTGGGGAAAATGAGCTTTGCCGATCCTGGGGCGTGTCGATCTGGAAAGTTCCTTCGGCGCTTTTGATCGTCTTGGTCCCCTTGCCATTTCGTTTATTTCCTGTCTGACGCTCCTCCTCACTCAGATGAGCGTCCATCTCCGCCTGCAAAGCGGCTTCTAAAAACTGCTTGAGCATCGGTGCAAACGCCCCGTCTTTGCCAAGCAAAGGTTTACCGGATTTAAATTGCTCCAGCGCTTTTTTTTGTAATTGGTCTAATTCTTCCTGTGTCATGACGGTCTAAGTTAACTCTATTTTTGGTTACTTAGACAGAGTTCAGCTTACACTCTCGGTACCTGCTTCAATTGCCCTTGCACCCCCGGAAGCCGCAATGAGTAAACCTTTTTTCTTCCAAGTGCGAGGATCATCTTTCAATTTATAAGCTTGAATACATAAGGTTATTACGCCAACTGCCGAACCTACTATAATGCTAGTTGATAAATCAAAACTATTCAGGTCATCATCCTTTAAGTCTCTATTTTCATTAATAATATTATGTTTTCGAGTTGACAATTCGCGGGCTTCTCCAGATGTTGGATTTTGAAATGCGCCTCCATGACCGTGAGTAGGGTCGAGCATATGTGCATTGTTATCTAATTGACCAGGGCCCGTCATTAATTTTATATTGTTAGGGTGATGGATTTTATTTAACAGGTGTGGCTCAGCTATCCCCCTAGACACACTATTTATATGATGTGGTGCTAATGGGCTTCCATCTATAGTAACTTTACCAGTTTCTTTTAACTGAGCGAGCTGTTCTGAAGTATAATTAATGTAGCTAGATGTATATCCGGCTGAAGTTTTATCGTAACTATAATATCCAAGTACATTAGTTGCTCCTTCTTTTCCTTCCTCAGCAAAAAACTTTTCAAATCTCCATCTATATTCGTTATCAATACTCCTAAGATTACTATTTAGTTTTCTAGCCTCTGATAGATCGCCATTATCTATTAATGACTTTATATCATTGAGCTTAGGAATGCTTCTTTCTCTAAAATCATCCATCAGATTTTCATACCCGGATTCAAATTTTTCTTTCCAGTTTGAGAATAATTGATTTTTATGAAATGAGTTAAAGTGAGAAGTACCAGTTGCAAGCATGGCAGCTATTGTGAACCCGTCTTCAGAAAATAAGGCTCTTTCAAATCCCTTAGCTTTAGACCTATTCTCTAAATAAGTAGATACATTCCCCATGATCAATTGTTGTTTATCATTAATTTTGTAAATGAAACCTGCCCATCTGCGTTTAGTTTATTAAGTATTTCAGCTTCAACTATTCTCAGATAATTTTTTGTAGTCGGGAGAAGCTTATCGGGATCTTTTACGCTTATTAACTTGATAAGTTTTTTCATCTCACTTTGGTTGTTATAGTTGACTGGTTTATCAGGTCCAAAGAAGCTATCCCTCAATTTACCTTCTGAATGATTCTGCATCATTTTAAATGCTCTTTTAGCGCTATTTAAAACGTCAATGTTGTACTTTTTTAAATCTTGATTCCCATCGCTTTCATTTTTATTCAAAATGGTGATCATATCTTTGGAAAGTTTTTCGTAACGGTTTTTCCCTTTATCATATTCAGATAGATAGTCGTGATCGATTTGTTTGTCTAATTTTTCAATTTCATTTATCAAACTTTCATTAGATGGTGATTTTTTTAATTTCGTAATCAGTCCTGACATTTTTTTAAGGATATCGTCTAATTGCTCCCCTCGTTTTTTGTCAAGAGCCCTCGCGGTAGATTCAATCGCTATGTATATATCATTCTTTAATTCGATCGCTTTATTCAATTCCATAGGGGAGCAATTTTTATAAAAAGCATCTGAATGAGCTTTTATCCTAAGTAATGCTTCTCTTCGTATAAGAATATTATCAGCTTTTGTAGCCAAGGGGAATAATTCTTTTTTTATCATCTCAATAAAACGTATTTCACCTGGAAATCTTAGGAAAGCTGCTTCTAGATATTCAAGTTTCTCGTCATTGTTAGACTGATTAACACCTTCAATCCAAATCTGAATTTCTTTTTGTTTTTTAGCATGAGTAGTATTCTCAATGTGCTTTAAACTTTTATTTAGTTGAGATAATTGTTCCGAATCTGGCAAGTTGTTAGAGATGTCCAGGTATTTCGACTTTAAATCCTTTAGTTCTTTATCTATGGTATCAAAATATCTCGTTTTTATGGTATTGAGCTTAGAGTCAATGTTACTTAATTGAGCTTTACCTTTACTTTCAATCAATTCAGAATGCTCTACTGATAGCTTTTTAAAGTAAAAGAATAAAAAAGCAAGAATTAGGAAGTTTAAACTGGTTAATATTAGTATATACAAGTCCATATGAAATCAGATTAGTTTTAGAAGTGAGCCAAAATCAGGGGCGAGAGTAGCAGTACTTAAATCATCTTTACTGAACAAAATGATTTGGGACTTTTTTTTATGAAAACATATGAAATCCCCAATATTGTCTGAACCAAATGGTATTAAGTCGTTTGGAAAGTTTATACCACTTTTTCCAAGCGCAAAATAGAGTACAGTGTCAAGTAAATAGAAAGTTTCAAATTTGGAGCCACATGGCATGGTTTTATCATAGTTTATAGTAAAAAAACCAGCCCCAGTTTGCGTAATAAACTCTACATATTTCGAAGGTAATCTGAACGCAATTTCTTCTGAAATTTTGTCTACTTCTTTCTTGGTGTAAATTTTACTGACAGAGTAAATACCAGATTTAAAATGATTCATAGTGAATCAGTTAGCACCCCAATCTATTATTAACGTTGTACTATTATCTAATCAAACTGAAATTCAAAGTCAATAAAATCAGTAGTATTAATTATAAATTTGGCCCCAATACCTTCGTAACCCAAGCGCGACTAACTCCAAATTTACGAGCGAGCTCAGCACGACTTTTAACCTTACCTGAATCAAGAAGTCTTCTGTATTTCTCCGCTTGTTTTTCCCGAGATAATACCTTCTTTTTCCGTACATGAGGCTTTTCTGAGTTAACATAAATAAGGGGTGTTAACCGAAAGTTCGCATCTTGCAAAAATGGGTAGTTTTGGACCATTTTAGGAAGGGTAAGAGTGAACCTCTGCTGTCCAAAATTGTCAATTACGGTCTCAACGTGCCATATTACACTAAAATAAGTTCGCACTTCGTCCTGAACCGGGGAGCAATTAGAAAGTCTGATTCATTAATTTGAGTCAGGCTTTTTTTATTTAATGTACTAATGACCGATCCGATCGGTCGGCGGTTCTGCCGAAGGCATCCCTACGGGAGAATCCAACCCGGGGAGCACTTACAAAAAAGGACATTTAGGCAACGCTTGAATGTCCTTTTTTTATGGCTATGAATTTTATTATTAGCTTTAAATGCATATTCGTAGAATAGCTTCCGGTATGCGTTACCCAAGCCGGAGCTTGGGAACGAGGTGGACTTTGCACCACCGATAATTAAGAATTTGGATTACATCTACCGATCTATTCATTCGGCTTCGAATATTCAATCAATTCTTCTACGTAATTAAAGTCCCCTTGAGATTGAGTCAATTTTATAAAGGTTTTTACGGCCGGTGCATATAGCCAAATCTCTTCTTCTTCGGCATTATATCCTCTTGAATTGGTGGTATTTCCGGTGTATTTGATGGTGTAAGCCATAAATGTTCCGGCTTCAACCGTTTCTTCTTGGTAAGACAACACCACCGCTTGATGCGATTGAGTTCCTGTTGTTCCGTCCTGACTAGTCCAGTTATTTTCATACTTCCAGGTTTTGCCAACTTCCAGTGGCCAGTCATATTTTGGGGTTTCGCTTTCATCCGGTTTTACGATATCAGCGAGGGGAATGGTGTCATTTCCTATGGTCATTCCCAAGCCTTCATTCATTTGGACGATCATTCGCTTGTCGATGCCATCGGAGCGGACTTCACCATCTGTCGTAACGCCTTTATATTTCCAAACCCAGGTTTCGCCTAGTTGATAGTCTGCCAAAGTTGGTTGACCGCTGAAGCTTTGATCGGAGCTTTTACATGCAATACAAATAATAGCAGTCAATAAGAGTGCATAGTGAAGTTTCATAGTTATGAAAGACTTTTGAATTAAGGTTTATGCGTTTTTGTAGATGAGGATCTTCGATTAAGTTGATCATTTCTGAACTTCAGGTCTGATCCCAAAAATGAGTAGATAACCGATCATCCAGAATTCGCCGATAGTAGCCGGAAGGGTTAGGTAATCAAGAAAAGATGATTCTATTCCTGAATAATGGAAAAAGGTACTCAGTACATAACCGAAGCCACCAATAATCAGGGTATATCCTAACCAAACAGGCATTCGGCGAGAATGAGTGATGATATACCCCATTGGAATAAGCCATAGCCCAAAAAATAGACTTCCGGTAGCCCAAGCATTACTAATTACATTGTGTAAAACTGAAATCAATAAAATCTGTTCATCAGGCGAGAACGTGGATGCTGCAACATTGATCATTGCTCCCATAGATATTGCACTGATCAAAATAACCACCGCATTAACGGTTCCCCAGATTGCAACCGACCAGGAAGCCCACTCATTAATCGGTCTGAATAATTTGTAGAACCAAACAGCCGTCAGAACCTGCGAGAGAACAATTCCTAATTCGAGAAGTAGTCGAGTTCGTAAAGCCGATTCATTGCCGATAATATTTTGTAGAGTTGCTGCGGGTTCGCCCACAATAAATATTTTGGGATGAAATATCAGAAATCCCAGAACTCCGGAAATTGCAAGTGATAGATAGAAAACACCGGTTAATCGGGCATCTTTTTTAAGTGATTCTTGAGAATTTGTCATTATGAATCTTGATAATCGTTTTTGTTTTGTTCTTATAAATGTCACTTGGTAACTCTGAAAAAGACATTCATTCACGTTCGAACAAATTCAATTTTATTTGGGGAACTGCTAATTTTTATACAGATATGAAGCTCCTTATCCCATTATTTCGCGTTCAATTAGTTCGTTCTGTTCTTTATTTTGGACATGTTTAGAGCCTTCGATTAGCCTGCCGTTTTTAAGAGATGGGAATATTTTCCGTACTGTTTTAAGCATCTTTTTGCCTGGAAACATCAGGTCTTCATCAGCACCAAAAATGGTAATGGGAGTGCGTATTGCCAGTGCTTTCTTTGCATCGATGACCGGAACCGGTGTAAAGTCCATCTCAAATTCTAAAAAAACCTTAGAAAGAAATTCGATAGCGAATTCATCCCTGTCGGTGAATAGAGCGGCAAGAAACTTTTCCACATGTTCAATCTTTTTTGTTTTCATATATCGCTTCATTGGAATAAACACCTTGAAAATTGCTTTAAGTGGATTCCCATTTACGATATAAGCCGGAGCAGATAAGTAGACCTCTTTGATCTTGCTTTCATCATATTCCAACGTTTTTAGAATGATTAATCCCCCGAAAGAAAAGCCGGCCATTGTTACTGATTCGAGTTCCAATACACCGATGATTTCATTCATCCATTTACCATAAGAATCATCTTTCATGCTCAGTCGCGTATCGGCACTTTTATTTGGTTGAGCCAACACATCCACCGCAAAAACTCTGAATCTTTTATGTAGATTCGCATACGTTTCTAGGGCAATAGGAGCACAACCATTCGATCCATGAACCAAAATGATTGGCGGATTAGCGGGGTCTCCGGTTGCTAAGATATTGGTCTCTCCATAGCGGGTATGAACGGTTATGGACTCAACATCCAGATTTAAACTATCCAGTTTTTTGTCGTAGAGTCGGAGTATTTCATCCTTTCCTTGTTTTGATTTAAACATGAAATCAGGTGTTAATTCTTATTTGATGGCGTGCGGGTTCAAACCGCTAATTTTGAGTAGCTATACCCTAGAATTTAAATCCGAAGTAAAGGTTGGGTTCGAACCAGAAGACGTTTCCGTATTTGTCATCAAATTCTTTGAAGCCTTCCGGGGAGTTGTTGTCGAACATCCACTGGTTTATATGAACCTGAGGCTCTATGAATAATCGTTTTTTCTTCCCGAAAGCTACATGATAGCCCAAGTGATAGGAGTTGTACAGTTTAAAGCCATTCTTAATCTTATTGCCGTCTAAATCGGTATAGGTTTGTATCTGTGGGAGAACTTCAATACTTGCAAAAAGTCCTTCCCATAGCATTCGCTGGTAGGAAATACCAATTCCGGTTTCTCTTAGGTATCCATCGTAATATTCGGTTCCAGACTCAATTTTATCTACAACGCCATCCCACCAGGTAATTCCCATAGGTTGAAATAAGCGCCAGGTTGCAAACTTCACACCTATAATGTTTTTTTCGTCGAGATTACGTTTTACATGCAATTCTACCATTTGAATACTTGTACGCTTACCATACCCAAAGATAATCTCGTCAGGAACCAGATAAGGCATACTTACTCTCCACTTATGGTCTAATTCAATTTCTTTTGATAGTGGTGATTTTTCTTGTGCATAAACACTTAACGAGGTAAATGTGAAAACAAAAATTAGCAGGTATCTCATTGTTCTGAATTTTAAAGGTTAAATGACCGACTCTATGTTTATGGATAGTTTTTTCTGAAAACCTCCGGTCAATCAAATCGACAGATCAATGATCGTAAGAAACCCTAGACCAAACGTCCTGAAATGAAAATGCGGACGTATTAGTGAGATATGGGACTTTTCGGAAGTGAATGGAGAAAGACTGAAAAAGGAGGTTTTTAATCTCCGTGTTTCTTTGTGGGTATGATTTTATATCTTCATCGCAAATACATGAATTTCGGGTAGTACGTAAACACTTCACATATTTTTGGTTGATAACAAATCCATAGCTATTCTGCCATTTCTGAACCTCAGTTCAGATCCTGAAAATGAATATTTCAGTGACGGTATCACCGAAGATATTATTAACGCATTAACCCGCATCCAGGGATTAAAAGTGACTGCGCGTACCTCTTCCTTTGCGTTCAAAGGGCAGCATATGGATGTGCGCCATATAGGAAATCAGTTGGGCGTTTCCACGGTATTGGAGGGAAGTGTTCGTAAGACAAAGAAGAGAGTGCGAATCTCAGCACAATTAGTGCAAACGACTGATGGATTTCAAATATGGTCAGGGCGTTTTGATCGTGATATTGAAGATATTTTTGAGCTTCAGGATGAAATCAGTCTGGAAATCGCTGAGCAGATCAGAGAAAATTTTGGTCACCTCGAAATTGCTGAACATTTGGTGGATGTACCCACTCAGAATGTTCAGGCCTATAATCTTTACTTAAAGGCGCGTTATAATCACTTGCGATGGGATAGTGAGGGGATTGGTAATGCTATGAAGTTTTATCCGCAATGTATTGAGATGGACCCTAACTTTTCGTGGCCATATTTCGGAGCGGGATACTGCCATTCTATGTTTGGTTCATGGACTCGAAATATAGACTCGCTTGATATCGCTGCTGATTATATTAACCGTGGATTCGAGTTAGATGATGAATCATTTTTGGGCTATTACAGCAAAGCAACGCTCGAGTTTTGGGGACATTGGAATTTCCGGGAAGCAGAAAAGCTGTATCTCAGATCCATGGAATTAAATCCATCATACACCGAAGCTGAGGAAGGATTGGCTGAATTATACACAGCTATTGGGTGGTTTGATGAAGCTTTGAATCATACCAAACACATCCTTCAATTGGATCCACTCTCGCCGAACCATCATTTTACCAAAGCAAATATCCATTATTTGCAGAAAGAGTATGAATCGGCACTGGCGTGCTGTGAAGCGGCTTTGCGGATTAATCCTGACTTTACCCATGCAATTAGTTTAAAGCAACTTAGCCTGATTAAATTAGCACGTAAGGAGGAATTGACCGGCTTTATTGAACAAACGCCGATGATAGAATCTCCGAAATCATGCAGCATGTTATATTCACTATCTCATCATTCAGCTGATCATGGAATCAAGCTTGAGGAAATTGAAGAGGTGGTAGAAGAAGAAGGATTTTCCTTAACGCCATGGGCTGCATTTTTATACGCTGAGTTTGGGGAGAAAGAGAAGGCAATGCAGCTCCTTCAACAGGCCGTTGATAGTAAGAGAGGGCAATACGCAAACTTCCTGAACCGCCCGTTTTTTGATGAATTACGGGAATCAGATGATTTTAAAGTGATGGTTACAGAAACTTTCAAGCCATCCCGATTACCTGTAAACCGATCAAGACCTGAGCTTAATTTCGGAAGTGCACAAAGAAAGAATGGAATTGACACTAAGGCCTTGATGGAGCATGCAGAGATCGAAATCGCTCTAAAAAAGCTCGATCAACTCATGCAACAGGATGAGCGCTTTCTGGATACGAGTTTATCATTAAGATCGCTGGCGGAAGAGACCGGAATTCATCCCAATAAACTATCCTGGATGCTAAACGATCAGGTTGGGGTTAGTTTTAACGATTTTGTGAATAATTTTCGGTTTGAGTGTTTTAAGAAGAAAGCGCTGGATCCCGCAAATAAGAACTTTACTTTACTTGGTTTAGCGTTTGAAAGTGGGTTCAATTCGAAATCTGTGTTCAACGATTACTTCAAAAAGAAAACAGGGAATACCCCACGCAAGTGGTTGAAAGAGCATCAGTAGCAGGTTTAATTCTAATGCTTACGTGCGGCTTGATAAAAGATCAATCTTCATTTCCGATATCATAACCCGCCACGATATTTCTTTAAATAGACTCGGCATTTATTAAATCATTGAGAGGATAAACTCCCTTCATGATTCCACTCCTTCAAGAATGCTGATTACAACATTCCCTTTTTTGTGACCTTTTTCCACATATCTGTGAGCTTCGGGAATTTGAGGAAGTTGATAAAATCGGTCGATAACGGGAGTTAGCTTGTTATTTTCAATTAACTTCTTAATTGCTATAAACTCTTTGGATTTAGTTTTTGTATCCCGAAGTCCTGACGCCATGAACACAGCTTTTTTTGATGAAAATACCTTAGATATCATCATATCTTTCAAACTACTGAGGGTAAGTACCGGAGTGAGGTAGATCCCATCGTTTTCAAGTAACGCTTTACATGCTTTAAAACTGGATTTCCCTACGGTATCAAAAATCACATCGTATTTTTTACTCCCTTTGGTAAAGTCGGTTTTTGAATAATCTATCACGTAGTCCGCTCCGAGTGATTTTACCATCGAAACATTCGAAGTACTGCATACACCGGTTACTTCCGCTCCAAAGTATTTGGCCAATTGAACGGCGGCTGTTCCGATACTTCCGGATGCGCCATTAATCAGGATTTTCTGTCCCGCTTTAAGATCAATGGCGTTTTTAAGAAAAGCATAAGCTGTAGATGCCCCATCAATAATCGCCGTTGCTTGTGCGTGGGTGTAATTTTCAGGCTTTAGGGTAAATACTTCGTTTTCCTTTATTGTCAGATATTCTGCATAACTACCACCATTCAGGTCGGTGGAGCCAAATACTAAATCACCCGTATGATATTTGTTAACTTTAGCACCGGTGGCAACTATCTCACCGGAAAAATCGGTGCCTGAAATCTGCATTTTTGGCTTTATCAGACCCATAAATAATCTGCCGAACAAAGGATAACCGGTCCTCATTGCAGTATGTGCATTGGTTACCGTAGTTGCATGTACTTTAATCAAAACTTCATCTTGCTCCGGAACAGGTCGATCGACTTGTTGGAGTTTCAGTACATCCGCTGATCCATAAGCTGTGGAGATAATCGCATTCATTTTTTGAGCTGTCATAATTCTAAGATTAGTTTGTTTCGGTTAATGCCGATGCAAACCTACTCAGTATGAATGCTGTAAACGTTCAGGTTTCGAAATGCGAACGTATTAATTTCGTACCGATTTCAAATACGCTTTGGGAGTCATGCCCTCCGAACGTTTAAAAAAGGAATTGAATGCAGATTTGGAATTGAATCCGCTCTCATAAGCTATGGCAAGAATGGTGAACTGTTTTTTATCCGGATTTTTAAGCAACGACTTAAAATGCTGTACCCTGTATGAATTTATAAACTCCGAAAAATTCTGATCGAAACCTGCATTCAAAATTTGAGATAACTGATTAGCAGGAATTTCCAATTGCTGAGCCAGTTCTGCTAACGTGAGATGCGGGTTTAAATATGGTTTTTCAGTAGACATTAATTTTTTCAGCTCAGCCCTGTATTGCTCAACATACTCCTGACTTATCAGCGATTTTTTATAGAACTGCTCGATATCAGGCTGTGATTTTTCTGAAGTCAGAAAGGAATCAAATAGTTCTTTGAATTCGGGAAGGTTTTGAAGTGGCTTAATAATCGGGTCGATTTTCAGATAAACCAACATGGGCAATCGATATTCAAAAGCCTGCCGAATATATTGTATCGCTTTATCAGTATTATTGAGGGCACATTCGAGGATAATCAGCAGATACAATGCTTTTTCCATCGATTCGCTCTGAAGTGCTTCTTCCAGTACTTTCTTTTCTTTTTCGACCAGTTCAATATTTCCCTGAAAAGCGTGAACAAGTGCAATACCGCCTTTTTTTATCAGTAAAGATTTATCAGATGGAAGGTTTTCAAAGAAGGTGAACGCTTCTTCGTGTTTCCCACTCAGAAGAAGAGAATGACCAAGTTCGGTATAAGAAACCGTGGATTCGGGGTTTAAGTCAAGGCATCTTCTATAATAAGTCAGTGCTTCATCGTACTTGTGTTGCACATAGTAAATAAAGCCTTTCAGATTATGGGTGATTTCTGAAAGCGGATCCATTTTCAACGCAATGTCAATGTAGTTTTCTGCTGCTTTGAAATTTTTCTCTGTGATGATGACCGAAGCCATCGTCTGATAATAGTCGACAATAGGTCGTTCATCGTGAACTTTACTAAGGTATGCGTAAGTTTTATCTAAATCCCAATCCTGCAAAAAACTGATCCACGATTGTTGCAGATTACATTCCGGGAGATCGGGCTCTAGTTCTATTGCTTTATGTAGATAACTCATCCCGGCTGGGAATGCTTTCTCGGCAGGCATGTATCCTAAAGTACCCAGCATGGTATATCCCATATGCATTCCCAGATGACCGTAAACATATTCAGGCGAATAAATAACCAGCGGTTCTAATAGTTTTATCCCTTCGTGGATGTCGGTGGCTGTCATTTTTAAAATGTGATAGCGAGCCTTGAGATAGGTAATGTAATCTTCCGGCGTAATATCCTGAACCGGGACCAGAGATTCATCAATATCTAAATGCCCCAGGTATTCGCGAAGTCGTTCGGCTATGGCCACACTTACTTCATCCTGTACCTCAAAAACATCTTCTAAAATCCGGTCATATTTATCCGACCAAAAACAGTAGTCTTCTTCAACATCGATTAATTGAACGGATATCCTCATTTTTGAGCCACTGAGCCGGATACTACCCACTACAAGAGTGGTAACATTAAGCAACTCACCAATTTCTGCGGTACTCAGGTTTTTGTCTTTTAAACGGAAAGCCGAGTTACGTGAAGTGACTCTCAACTCTTTTATTTTAGAAAGTGCGTTGATGATCTCTTCCGTCATCCCATCACAGAAATAGGCCTGTTCTTGTGATGGGCTCAGATTTTCAAAAGGCAGAACCGCAACAGATTTTTTATCAAGCACTTTTGTGACCAATGATTGATCAAGTGCAATTTCAGAATTCAATCCTTGTTCATGGATGATGAACACTTCTACGGGGTCTGTCACATTTTTGAAAGAGAAGGTCCCTAAAGAGGTGCTTTCAAAATTTGTGTGGTTATTCAGTTCATTATTCACAGAATTCGATATAAGAACGCTTCCGGCTGCACTCATAGCTTCTATACGAGCAGCTACATTCACACCGTGTCCGAAAATCTCAGTTCCATCATAAAAAATATCGCCGGAGTGGATACCCATTCTGACCGGAATCCGGAGCTCATGTTGTCGAAAAGCAAGTTGCATAGCAATGGCACACTCTACGGCATTCACCGCACTTTTAAACATGCTTAACGTACCATCACCGAAATACTGAATGATGTTTCCATTCAACTTCTGATGCTGTTGTTCGAAAACAGCTCT
Organism: Balneolaceae bacterium; assembly: GCA_965228545.1. GTDB lineage: Bacteria > Bacteroidota > Rhodothermia > Balneolales > Balneolaceae > HXMU1420-13. The sequence goes on along the minus strand of OZ245822.1, from coordinate 1,377,037 downwards.
GTGAACTTCTCGAATTTTTCGTGCTTTGGCTTCATCCTCCTGCATGATGGCGGTATAACCAACAATATCTGTAAATAAAATGGCCGCCAGCTGTCGCAATAGTGTACCCCGATTCGATAAAGCTTGAGTTGTTAATTACGCATAAAGTAGAGATTAATTAAGATAAAAATTATACTCTAGTTCTTGTGGGCTGTACAATGTCATTTTTCCTCGAATCTTAGCCATTTTTTGATTCTCAACGAGGATTAAGCATCAATTTCAATCTCATACATTGGGCGAGCATGTACAATCAGTTTGAAAACTAACTTTCAAAATTGGGCTTAATTTGACCTAAATCTCAATCAATCTCTTCCCACCAATTTTTAAACATCCCATCAAGCTTTGTTAAATCTAAATATTCGCAAATTACCGGTGTGATGAGTGGATAGCTCTTTAGATCTCTCCCGTTGGTCGAGATGGCAAAAAAGGCGACGGTAGCTTTTATACTGTCTCGGTTTTGTCCTTTCGAACGAGTGGATACGAGAGAGAAATCCAGAGGGTGTGATGAGTGGAATAGAAGCTCCTTAAGCAAGCGTTTTAATTCGATTCAGCGGTTCGTTACACGCATGCTTTACTAATGTAAATTTGGAAGCATGCACGGGAAAAAGCCGACGAGGGCCGAGATCCTGAGTTGACTGAATAACTTCTTTCGGGTGAAGATGAATTTCAAAACCTGCGATTAATGTGTAGCTGATTTCAAGTATAACCTTATTGGTAACTCCCTATAAATCTATTTCAGTTATTCTAACCGTTCATTACTATTAATTCTTAGGATGGAATGCTTAGTGCGACAGGATGAGTTTCTTGGACAAATATCCTATAATCTATCCCTTTAACTTGAAATCTGATGGCAATCAGACTCAAAAGTTTTACGATATTAATAAGGATGAGATCCAAACCAAGTTATGTATTGTCGATAAATCTATGGCACAAAATCATTTTCATATAAAAAATATGGTATGCAGTCACTGTGCCGAAGTGCTGGAAGAAAAACTGGCTGAAGCTGAGTTCAACGTAAAGCAAATAGAGCTTGGCGAACTCACACTTTCTGAATCTATCTCAGATTTGGAATATCAGCGCTTAATGAATGTGGTGCAAAAAAACGGATTCGAAATCATTAACGATCAGGGCAGTAAAACCGTTGAACAGATTAAGCAACTGATCATTCAATTGGTGAGAACCAATAAGGAATTAAACGGGAGACTTTCCGAATACCTCTCGAAAAATCTGAACAAAGAGTATCAGCATTTAAGCCGACTTTTTTCCAATGTGGAAGGGAAATCCATCGAACGCTATTTCATCCTGCAAAAAGTAGAGCGCGCCAAAGAATTGATTGTTTATGGTGAGCATACACTCACCGAAATTGCCTACGAACTCGGGTATAGCAGTCAGCAGCATTTTTCCCGTCAGTTCAAATCCGAAACCGGATTATCCCCCTCGCACTTCAAAGAAATAAAAGAGAATAAGCGCATTTCTATCGATCAAATCTGACATAATTTTGCACGAGAATTACATAAATCTGCAATAGGTTAATGTGCATTACTGCTATCATTAGGCAAATTAAACAATCATGATAGCATTTCTTACAACATATAAAGAGGCATCAATCAGTGCCTTATTTTTATCTGCTGCATTGTTGGTGCAGTTTGTTTTTCCTTTCGAGGGTAACACTTGGGTGTACCTCACACTTTACGGGATTTCGTATATAGCCGTTGGCGGACCGGTTTGGTTGAAAGCATTCAACTCTCTGAAAAACGGCACTTTATTCAGTGAGTTTTTTTTGATGGGAATTGCAACTATCGGTGCCTTTATTCTTGGAGAATACGCAGAAGGAGTGGCCGTGATGCTCTTCTATATGATTGGTGAGTACGCCCAACATGGAGCCGTTCATAAGGCTCGAAATTCAATCAAAAAATTGCTCGATCAACAACCGGATATTGCTGTAGTTGAAAGGAATGGATCGTTGGTTGAACTACATCCATCAGAAATTAATATTGGGGAAATCATTCACATAAAACCCGGCGAGAAAGTCCCACTGGATGGTGTTTTGCTGAGTGATCGGGCATTTATTAATGCAGCAGCGTTAACGGGAGAATCGAAACCTGTGCAACTTAAAAAAGGTGGAGAAGTTTGGGCAGGATCCATCAATGAATCGGCTCCGGTTAAGGTAGAAGTGAGTAGTAGTTTTAAAGATTCCAAGCTCGCCAATATTTTGGCATTAGTTCAAGAAGCGACGCAACGAAAAGCACCTACACAGCGCTTCATGACCAAATTCGCAAAAGTGTACACGCCCATTGTGGTGTGGTTAGCCGTGGCGCTCACCTTTTTGCCGTACTTTTTTGTGGATGCATACCAATTTCAGGAGTGGTTTTATAAAGCATTGATATTTTTGGTTGTTTCATGTCCATGTGGGCTGGTGATTTCGATTCCACTCGGTTACTTTGGGGGGATCGGTGCGGCATCTCAAAACGGAATCTTATTCAAAGGCTCCGATTATCTGGATCAGCTTCGAAAAATGGATGCGCTGTTTATGGATAAAACCGGAACGTTGACAGAAGGTTCTTTTGAAGTTCGTCAAGTACTTTCCCATAACGGATTATCAAATAATGAAATACTCGCTTATGCAGCTTCTCTTGAGATGCAATCCTCCCATCCTATTGGAAAAGCGATAATAGAGTATGCTAACGGAAGCGAACTAATGGAAACTCAGCATCAGGAAGAGATTTCGGGGAAAGGTTTGAAGGCGAAAGTTCGCGATCAATGGGTGTTAGTTGGAAATCAGGAGTTGTTGACCGAACACTTGGTTTCTATACAGCCATTTCAGCAACCTGGTACAGAAACATTAGTTCATATTGCGATCAACAACGAGCATGTGGGCACCATTGTAATCGCTGATAAAATTAAAGAAGACAGTAAACATGCGATTCATCAATTGCGTGAACAAGGCGTGAAGCGTTTGGTAATGCTTTCGGGAGATAATGAAGCGGTTGTAAATTATATCGGGAAAGAGCTCGGTTTGGATGAAGCCCATGGAGGTCTCTTACCCGATGAAAAATACAGATTTGTAGACGAAGCAAAGGGCGAAGGGAGAGTGATTGGATTTGTGGGAGATGGTGTAAATGATGCACCCGTAATCGCTCTATCGGATGTGGGCATTGCTATGGGCGGAATTGGCTCGGATGCTACCATTGAAACTGCCGATGTGGTTATTCAAACCGATCAGCCTTCGAAAATACCATTAGCCATCAGTATTGCACGATTTACGCATCGGGTGGTGTGGCAAAATATCGTGTTTTCGTTAGGCATTAAGGTGTTAGTGATGGCAATGGCCGCTTATGGACTCGCATCCATGTGGGAAGCCATCTTTGCGGACGTTGGAGTGGCTTTACTAGCCATCGGAAACGCAATTAGAATTCAGAATAAATTTGGTGGTGGCGAAGCTTTTCGTTCGATGTTTCGCACTTCGGACAGCGACAAGCCCAAGCTTCAACCTGAACATGCCTGTTGTGAGCATTGTTGATTTCATTGTGCTGCATTTTGTAAATACTCGCGTTTCCATTTTTACATGTCCTTAGAGTTCATTTCAATGCAGGTAGTTAATTCTGTGCAGGCTCTAACATTCTTTAAAGCCGCAGTTATACAAAATATATAACCGGTTAAACGGTATAAAAAAAGACTAAAATCCATTCCTCGGTTAAATGAAGGAATGGAGTTTTAGCCTTTTAAAGTGAGGATTAATCTACGAGCTATTAGTTGTTAATAACAGATTCAATCCATTCTATACTTTGAGAAACTCGAATAAAAATACTAATGTCTCCATAGCTTCCGTCTCTATGTCCATCAAAAGGAGCGTCTGCTCCACCTGAAAGTACACCTGCTACTTTCCAGATATCACCATCTTTTAAAAAAAGAGGCCCACCACTATCACCCTGAACAGTTGTGCCTTCATACTCTAACGCACCTGTAGCACTTGTACCAGTTGCGAGAATGCGTTCGTCTGAGTTTACTGTGCCATCACCTAAAGTGTTAATTGTGCCATCAGGATCATCGAAATCGAATGCGAGTAATCCGCCACTGTAAGTAACTCCATCTTTTGAGGTTGTTATACCAGCTACTTTTCGATCCAAAATGTTTTGAAGCGCCCGCTTTTTTGAAAATAGATCAGGATTCTGACCCTCTGTTTCCGAATAATCTCCAAAGCCGGAAAACCAGATTAAACTACCGATTTCTTCGTCACTGTCTTTGAATAATTCAATAATTGGACGATCTAGAATCGGCGTTTTTAAACGAACCAGTGCAAGATCGTTTGCGGAAAGAAAGTCTCGGTTATCACTTATCCATGTAGGATGATAAATAATTTCTTCTACCTCATAAGATTCATCAGGATTATTAGGGTCGTTGCCAGTTTTTACAATAATTCCGCTTGGCAAAGCAGGTTCGTCTTGTTCATCTGCAACATAAAAATTATGACCGGCTGTTAGAACCCAGTTTTCTGCAACCAATGTTCCGGTTGCTACATAATCTTCAAAATCACTTCCATCTAAACTATAACCAAAATAAACCACAGACTCGAAATCAGGGTATTCATCGGATGTACTTGTTGCAATTTCCTGGTAATCTGTTAATGATTTATCATGACGAATTCCGAACGTTGTAATACGATCTTCATCTTCAAAATAATCATCAGAACAAGAGGCCTGAAAAAGTATACCGATACAGATTATTAGATTTAGAAATAGACGTTTACTCATAATATGCGTTACTTGTATATATTAGTTATTGGGTGTTTGTTTTGAATAATAAGAGGTACGTTCTAGCCATTATTTTTTGGCTAAATAAAGACGCCAAACATACACTAATCCGACAAAAATAAATATGGTTATAAAAAAAATTATTGCCATCTCGGGGATATAGAAGAGGTTAACGAACGCGGGAAAAGTCATTCCTGCGGAGCAAGCATGCCGAAGTTTTAATGCAGGTTAGGCAGGAATCTAAAGCTATTTAAAACATCGAGATTAGTAACGCACTTCAGATTCCCGTCTTCACGGGAATGACGGGAATGTAGTTTTTGGGTAGATAGGATTGATATGGGCGTTCTTGTGATTTCGTGATATTGTATTAAAACGCTCTTTAGCTATGGATAAAAGAACGCGGGAAAAGTCATTCCTGCGGAGCAAGCATGCCGAAGTTTTAACGCAGGTTTGGCAGGAATCTTAAGCTATTTAAAATATCGGGATTAGTAACGCACTTCAGATTCCCGTCTTCACGGGAATGACGGGAATGTAGTTTTTGGGTAGATAGGATTGATATGGGCGTTCTTGTGATTTCGTCACTTTGTATTAAAACGCTCTTTAGCTACGGATAAAAGAACGCGGAAAAAGTCATTCCTGCGGAGCAAGCATGCCGAAGTTTTAACGCAGGTTAGGCAGGAATCTAAAGCTATTTAAAACAGTGGGATTAGTAACGCACTTCAGATTCCCTTTTTTCACGGGAATGACAGTTGAATAGATAGTTCCCAATAAAAAGTCCGAAATCTCATATACAACGCCGAAATCATAACCTCGGACGATTAAGAAAACAGTAGTACAGAACTTTGTTGCAGAAATTAACCCAATGCACAATGACACACGTACTACTGGCCGGCGCCACCGGATATTTAGGCAAACACATACTAAAAGAACTAGAGAGTTGGCAAATTCCCACAACCGCACTCGCTCGCAATCCTACTAAACTTCGGGCTTTTGCTTGGAATAAACTCAAAGTAGCAAAAGCGGAAGTTACGAATCCGGAATCCTTAGCAGGACTTTTTGAAGGGGTATCCACCGTAATATCAACCATCGGAATAACCCGCCAACGTGATGGATTAACCTATATGGATGTGGATTACCAAGCCAATATGAATTTGTTGGCGGAAGCTTCAAGAGCAGGGGTGAAAAAATTCATTTATGTATCGGCTATTGGTGGAGAACGACATCGACATCTTCAAATATTTAAAGCTAAAGAGCGCTTTGTTGATGTACTTAAACAAAGTGGCATGGAATACACTATTGTTCGCCCAAACGGCTTTTTTTCTGATTTGAACGAGATTCTATTTATGGCAAAAAGAGGTCGGGTTTACCTGTTCGGTGATGGCGAATACAAGCTAAATCCAATTCATGGCTCTGATCTTGCCGAGGTAATCGTACAAGCTATTGCCCAATCAGTGAAAGAAATAGAAGTAGGCGGACCCGATGTATTAACACAGAATGAAATCGCCGAAATGGCACTTTCGGCATGGAATCATGCACCACGAATTACGCACCTCCCGGATTGGATTCGAACCTTCGCATTAAATATCAGTCGCCGCGTACTCGACGAGAAAATCTTTGGGCCCATCGAGTTTTTTCTTACTCTAATCGCAACCGACGCGATAGCTCCCAGATACGGAAGCCGAAGATTACAAGAGTACTATAAAGAGGAAGTTAAAAATCATCTAAGCCACTAAAATCATGAATCATTATTTTAGAACTATTCTGCTTTCCAGTGTTTTGCTGTTAGGAGTAGTTGCCGGAGTATATTGGATCGAGGCAAAAAGGGAAATCGAAGTACTCTGTTCACTAATACAGATTGATCAATCGTATGAAAAGGTATCCGCTTTGCTTGAAACCGGAGAGCATTTGCAATACGCAAAAACAGGGAATGAATTACGCTTCAGTTCAGTAAAGAATCTCCATCAGATTAACTGTGAGGTAAAGTTATCTTCACTTTCTACGGTAGATTCGGTTGAGTATTCAGCGCGTGTAAACCTTACAAAGATAGCGGCAGTAATCGGGACAATTCTAACTGTGCTTTTGGTGATTTTCCAAGTGTTGCTTTCAATGGGACTTCCTTTAGGAGATTATGCTTGGGGTGGAAAGCATAAAATATTACCTAAAAAACTTAGAATTGCTTCAGGGCTTTCGGCTGTAATGTTGTTACCGGCAACTGTGTCGCTTCCGGCATTAGAATTCTCATCTTCCATGCCTGTTACTTTCAATCTTTATGTAGTTTTAACCTTTACTGTGCTATTTCTATTGAGCTTTATTGGGAATATGATTTCATCCAATCCAAAAGAAAGAGTAATAATGATACCCGCTTCGCTCGCACTGTTTTTGTGTTATTTTTTGGTGGGTTATTCCAATTTGTAATCAACAAACTAACTACTAGTTAAGCAGATAGGTTATATCAACCAGATTACCCAACTCGTCTAAAGCAATTCTTTTTATCAGCCTGATCCCATGACTATAATCGAAATACTCTCTGTGATGCACTGTGCTAAACGGTTGGATTACGGTAGAATCAGATAAATGCCAGCCGTAGATCCCAACTCTGTCTGATGTTCTATCTATCGCAATAACGTCTTTTTTGTGTCCGGCAATTAAATTTCCTGATAATTCGGACTTAGAATATCCTGAGTCAGCCAACTGGGCTTCTATCAAGTTATGATGCCTTACAAAGTATGCACGAGTCGTCATTTCATCGGTCGGAGGCATGGGGATAGGAGCCAGCTTGATATCTGCTTGTTGATAAATCGCATCCACCATTTCAACAGTAGGTAGAAACATTCCTAAACTATCGGCAAGATGAAGTGCATCAGAATATCCAAGAGGCGTACGGATTCCGTCTTCCATATAATAATCGGGTGCCACACAAATAGTGAGATTGTTGAAATTCACGGGAATAAAATCCTCACAAAATGAATCCCTTTGAACAAGGAGTGTATGGCCAGAAGTATTCGTATCAATTCCTAAGGAAAGGAGTGTTATAGCACACAAAATTAAAAGCGCGTATTTCATAGATTTATTAGTTGATTAATCGAAAATGTAATCGATTCTTTGCAGGTAGATCAAGATAATTTCTACTCTTAAGTTGGAGAACTCAACGCCTCAAACATTCTTACCTCTTTATCCCGATAAGAATTCATATCTGATAAGATGCTATGCAATAAGTGAAGGGTTTCCAGAATATAATCTCCTTTGTTCAACATCACACAATCAGCTTTCAGGCTACTTGCAACGTCGGTTAATTCCGAGCGAGACGGAATTCCTTTCTTCGCCATATTTTCCAATACTTGCGTAGCCCAAACAGTAGGTACATGCGCAGAATTACACCAGCGTAGAATTTCGTTTTGGATGCGCGGCATGTTTGCCCAACCCGCCTCAATTGCTAAATCACCTCGAGCAATCATCACGCCTAAGGGATATCGTTTCATACCTTCAAGAAGGATAGAACTCAGATTTTGGTAAGCTTTTTGGTTTTCGATTTTTAAAATAACTCCTAAATGATCAGGCGCGCCCAGGCGATTCAATTCTTTGTACAGCTCGGAGATATCAGATGCCGATTGAACAAATGAGACGTTCACGGCATCAGCATGCTTTACAATAAACTGTAAGTCTATTTTATCTTTAGCTGTTAATCCTGCATAATTCAGATTAGAATCCGGCAGGTTTATTCCTTTATCGGCTCGTAATTTCGAGCCTCCATGTTTCGCGTTGGTAATCTTTACCAAAAGCTCAACGTTTGAAGTTTCTAGTATGAGGCCTTCAATTTTACCATCATCGAATAAAATTCGCTCTCCTGTTTGCACAGCTGAGAAGATTTCAGGTGCAGAACATGAAATACTTGGCAATTCTATTTCTTGCATCGCCCCATTTAAAGATTGGATAGGGTGCCGGTATGTAAGGGGGTTTACAACACGCAATAAATCATTTTTTCGAAGTATAAGTGCTTGATTAACCACAGATAAGTCGCCAATAATGCTTTCTCTTCTTACTGATTTAGTACTTAGCGTTATGCCCGGTATAAGGTAACAGGTTTTTTTGCACTCGGCATATACCCGGTCTTCAGCTACTTGCTTTACAGTGAACTTTCGGCGCTTATTTCGAGCATCTTTGAATACAATCTGATCTCCTTTAATCAACGAACGTAACCAATCCAAATCTACGGGCACTTCATTGGGATCACAGTTTTTTTTACGATCAGAAACGAACTCGATGTGGGCAGGTTGTACAACTTCTCCGATCGCATTTCTGATGGGTTTAACTTTTAGAATTTTAACACCCTCTGCAATAAATTCGGTTCGCAATTTTGGCCCAGAAAGGTCCATAAATATCTTACATTTTTTCCGCAAATCCGTTTTTGCGCGGTGTAGGTTTTGGATCATTCGTTTCCAAACTTCAGGACCGTCGTGTGCGCAATTAATCCGAGCAATGTTCATCCCTGCGGCAAGTAATTTTCGTGTAAGTGTATAATCGTTTGCGGCTTCGGTTGGCAGGGTGAGCATTATTCTAACTCTTCGGCCTTTCGAGCGATACCCAAACAGATCTTTAGCATGTTGCTTTTGAAGTTTGATGGCCTGTTTGATGGATCCTTGCTTACGAAACGTTACTGAATGTTGCTCTTCAATTAGTGCCGATAAAAGATGCCTGCAACTTACTAAACTAGTTGCTACATGCGATTCGGTTCCGTCCAGAATAGAAAGACCAAACTGTTGCAATCGTTTCTGAAGCTTTTTTAAATCAAGCGATCGAAATGCACCATAATGAACTAAGTTTATTGCTCCGTTCTTAAACGATGGGTTCACCTGTTTAATAGTATGAAGTTGATCTGCTTCCAGCTTTTTTAAAACAGAAAGCACCTTATCAATATCCTCTATTATGTTGCTTATTTTGTCGCGTTTTACATTCATTTCGATCAGTGGTTTTATACCGAAAGAACTAGTTTGAATGTGAATTTTAGATGGATTGATACCTAGATTATTGTAAATAATCCGGTTTCCTGCGATTTGCCCCTCAGCATCAACTGCCCCAAGTGTTCGACCTTAAAAGTATGATCGGCAGATAACATTTGATGCAACTCTTCCGAAAAAACTAAATCAGTTTGGTACTGTTTGCCCAAAGTTTGTAGTCGGGCTGCGGTATTTAGCACATCTCCGGTAAATACTATTTCTTTCTTCAATGCCCCGATTTCACCGGTAGTAACTTCCCCAACATGTATTCCCGCTCGGAAATCCGGTGTGATACCAAATTCGGCTAGGAAATCATTTTTCAAAAAATTCATTTTGGTCTTCATATCACAATAACAAGACAGCCAGTTATTTCGATGTATCCCTTTTTCGAGTTCCCAGGTTAGTACAATTTCATCCCCTACATATTGGTAAACCTCACCTTGGTGTCGGATAATGGCATCTGAAAGTGCATCATAATACCTGCGTAAAAAATCAAAATAGCGAAGGTGCCCTAGTTTTTCTGCAATAGTAGTTGAGTTTTTCATATCCAAAAACATGAAAATTCGGCTTTCCACTTTTGGGGTATGGTAGCGACCTGTAAAGAAGTTCTTGATCACATTATGGCCCAGGTTTTCGCTGATGGCCGCATAAATCAAACTCACAACCAACTCAAATGAAAGTTGAAGGGCAGTGTTAAGAAATACCAAACTACCCAGAAACTGCCCTAATTTATTCAGTACATCAGTATGGAATGGAGAGTGGTTTAACTCAATGCCGGCAGCGATTGGGTAGGTGATTAAAATGATACCAAATAAAACCGATGAGTAAATCAGAAATTTGGTGAAGATTTTTCCTAGAAAACTGTAATTCGAAAATCGTTTCTCCAGCAGTACGATTTCAATAGTTCCAACTAAAATCCCAACAAGGAATACCGCAAAACTCGCAAAAATTAAAACCGGCGCAGTATAAGAGATAGCCGCTTCCTGAGCCAGATTTTCCGATCCCCCGATTAAAGTGAGATTGTTTACCAAAAAAAAACCATCCAGAATAAGCCAGATAAACCCAAAGGGCAGGATGCGGCTGATATTTCGTTTAGTGTTTGGAGAGAGCATCGCTTAAGATACGAGAAAGATGCAACCAACCGAACATTAGGAAACAATACCCGAATTAATGAAAAAGCATATTTATAAGAGCTCTGCGTATTTCAGGGCTGGCATCCCTAAAAGTATCAAAACTCACGTTCTTATTTGTTGAGCTAGTATCAACTGTAATCCCCCAGAGTGGGTTAACCGTATTGGCCTGGAACTTAATTAGCAAGACATGCGAAATTTAATAGAAATCTTTGAACTTAAATTCTATAGCGTTGTTTCTATTTCTTATAAACGTGTATCGTTGATTATCGTTCTAATACTGACTGTTATTCTGCACTCAATTGAATAAAGTGCTTATCAAATATTAATGATTGAACTTTGTGATTGTGATAAAGTATTAAAATAAACGATCCAGCAAAGGACAGCTAACTCATGATGTAAAACGCCCGCCACAATACATGCAAAATGAAAATGCGCGTAAATATGTGGTTACAGATACTATTCTTCCCCAACCAATCGGACAGTACTATTTGCGTCAAAAAAATACATGTTTGATGCATCTACTGATAATTTTACCCGATCACTGTCTTTTATTATGCTGTTTGGTGATGTTTTTAAGGTCCAGCTTTCTTCACTGTTTATTGCAACATGAGCATATGAGTAATCTCCCATATGTTCGATTAAATCTACCTTAAAAGCACGCACGGAAGTAAGGTGATGCTCTTGTTTTTTATATACAGAAATATGTTCAGGGCGCAGGCCAATTATTATTTTACCCTCTGAAAGCCATTTGTATTTTGGAATTCCCGTAAAAAAAAGCTCACTATCTAACTCAAAATCAAACGAAGATGCATTCTCTATCAGAGTTCCTTTTAAAATATTCATTGCCGGGCTACCCATAAAGCTGGCAACAAATAAATTTGCAGGATTTTGATAAACATTTAGTGGAGTATCTATTTGTTGGATTACGCCTTTATCAAGTACAACAACACGGTCTGCCATTGTCATTGCTTCAACCTGATCATGAGTAACATAAAGGCTAGTAGCTTTCTGTTGTTTGTGCAACTTTAATAGATCAGCTCTCATTTTTACTCTTAGTTTTGCATCTAAGTTGCTTAGGGGTTCATCGAACAAAAAAGCTTTTGGATTTCGAACGATAGCTCTACCAACTGCAATACGCTGTTTTTGGCCACCTGATAATTGTTTTGGACGCCGTTCTAATAATTCAGAGAGGCCTAATAAATTAGCTGTATCTTTAATTTTTGAATCATATTCCTTCTTTTTAATCCCCTTTATTTTTAATCCAAAAGCTAAATTTTCGTATACAGTCATGTGAGGATAAAGTGCATAATTCTGAAAAACCATAGCAATATTTCGATCTTTAGGTGCTGTATCATTTATAATCGTACCATCTATCGAAATTGTGCCAGAATCGATGGATTCAAGACCGGCAATCATTCTTAGTAGTGTAGATTTTCCGCAACCAGAAGGGCCTACTAGAACAAGAAACTCACCTTGATTTATATCAATGCTTACATTTTTAACAACGTCGGTTTTGCCAAACGACTTGTGAACTCTATCAAGTTTTATATAAGACATAGTAGGGTTAATTATGAGTTACAAACTGGCTGATTTGTGAACCTACCAACGATTCTGTTGTTATCTAAGCTAACCGAAATCAACTCCCCATCAATACAAAGTCTTCAAAATCTTTAGTGAAGATAAAATAGTATTGACTTTTTCATTTATTTCCAGAAAATTATAGAAGCGTTTCGATAATTCAAAGATTTTTATTTTGGATACCCAAAAAACAGTAAAGAAGATTACGATTAAAGATGTAGCGGAGCATTCTAAATCATCAATTTCTACCGTCTCCATGGTTGTTAATAATAAAGGCTATGTGAGTGATGAAAAAAGAAGAAGTATTCGAAATTCAATTGATGAGCTAGGCTATGTTCCTACTGCTTCAGCCAGAAATCTTGCCTCAAATAAAACGAATAATATCGGTTTTATACTGAGAGAATCACATTTTACGAGAAGTGAACCTTTCTATACCCGAATTTTTTTAGGGGCCGAGTTTGAATCGAATAAACAGAATTACTACGTATTGTTAGCCACAGTTCCGGATGATTACATACCCGGAGAAGATACTCCAAGACTGTTGAAGGAGCGCAATGTAGATGGGATTATTATTGCAGGTAAAGTAAATCACTTACTCATCGAAGAAGTAGAAAACTCAGGTATTCCATTTGTGTTTGCGGATTATCAATATAAATCATACTCCTCTATTTCGGTGGATAACCGAAATGCTACTCTAGAAGCGTTTCGATATTTGGCTACTCTCGGTCATAAAGAAATTTGTTTTATCGGAGCAGATAAAAATCATCCCAGTATTGCTGAACGTATGGAAGGATATCAATTAGGAATGATAAAGAATGGAGTCTCAAACTCTACCGAGTACATATTTATGGATGATGCCGGTTCTCCAACCTTCGATACCGGCTTTAAGATGGCCGAATTCATGTTAAACTCATCTGTAAAACCAACTGCAGTTATTTGCGCAAACGATGCGATGGCGCTAGGACTAATGAAGTATTGTGAGAATGAGAATATCAAAATTCCAGAAGAGTTAGCCGTTGTTGGATTTGATGATGTGGATGGGGCAAAGTACGCTTCTCCGCCATTAACTACTGTAAGGGTGTTTAAAGAACAATTTGGAGAACTGGCTTTGAGATACCTTGCAGAGCTTCTAGAAGATAAACAAGATGAGCAAAGCAAATTTGATCGGGGTAATCATGCTCTCACAGTACCCTCGGAGTTAGTTGTGCGTGGGTCAACTTAAAAATTTTCGGATAACTGGAAACGCTTCCGTAATCGAAAACGAATTACGGATTAACAAAAAAAAGGATCAACTATGAAAATAAATACTATGCAAAGTTTGTGTTGGGGGGTAATGCTCTTACTAGGAGTTGCGCAATTTGCACAAGCACAAACCCCAGCACTTTCACAAGCTGAAAGTGTAAACTTGTTATCGAATGGTGGATTTGAGTCGGAAGTTCCGGCGTATTGGACACCAGAAGGAGCGGGTGCGGAATGGAGTAGCGAGCGCTACCGCACGGAGAGTTACAGTTTAAAACTTAGCGGAAGCGGAGCGGCAAGCTGGGCGCAGAACGAAGCCGTTCGAAACTGGGTGGCAGGTATTCCTGCATCAGGTACGCCGGAAATCATTGTAGGTGGCTGGGTGTATGCCGAGGGCGTGAATACTGCCCCATCTGGAGATGATGAGAAGTTTCAGCTGGTGTACGAGTTTTTTGATGCCGATGGCAACGATGTGCTAGGCGCGCCGGTGGTAATGGATGTTCCCCAAGATCAAGCCAGTACCGATGGTTGGGTAGAATTAAACAGTACATCGTTAGGGGCTATTACCTTACCGAGCGAACAGGCTGCGAAGAGTGTAAAAATTAGCTTCCGAAAAGGAGCCAATGCTACGGGTACGGTGTATCTGGAGGATATCTTCATTCGCTCGGCAGAGGGAGCAGAAGGTTGGGCCGGTGGCTGGTTTAACCCAAATATGGATATGAGCGACACGTGGTATTATTGGTATCCGGGTGGCTTTGATCAAGGAAGCCCGAATTGGCCGGCAGAGTCGCAGTTTGCGGTAACTCGAAGCGATGAGCAAGCCCACAGTGGAAGCTACAGTACACGTGTAGAGCAATTAGATCCGGATGCGAGTGAAGCCGTGGCCATAAGTGAACGCGTGCCGGTAACACCGGGTGAGCCGCTATTGGTGAGTTTCTGGGTGAAGTACGAGAACGTTCCACATCCTGATAGTATTGGCAAAGGAGACAACAACATTGGTATGACGGCCCTTTGGTATAACAATATGGAAGGCGGAACGGCGGGGTATGGAGAAATTGGTGGCTTAGATATTCGCTTAAATGGCGATTATAATCCAAATGTAATTCCTTTAGCTACCCGTACAGAAACAAGTGGGTGGACTCAATACGCTTTTGTAGTATATCCGAAAGAAGATGCTGTGGGTATGGAACTACGCCTACGGTACTGGCATGCCTTCGAAGGAGCTGTGTTCTGGGATGATGTATTTATTGCACCTGTTACAGATGTAAATAATGCACTACCTGATCTACTATCGAATGGTGGATTTGAGTCGGAAGTTCCGGCGTATTGGACACCAGAAGGAGCGGGTGCGGAATGGAGTAGCGAGCGCTACCGCACGGAGAGTTACAGTTTAAAACTTAGCGGAAGCGGAGCGGCAAGCTGGGCGCAGAACGAAGCCGTTCGAAACTGGGTGGCAGGTATTCCTGCATCAGGTACGCCGGAAATCATTGTAGGTGGCTGGGTGTATGCCGAGGGCGTGAATACTGCCCCATCTGGAGATGATGAGAAGTTTCAGCTGGTGTACGAGTTTTTTGATGCCGATGGCAACGATGTGCTAGGCGCGCCGGTGGTAATGGATGTTCCCCAAGATCAAGCCAGCACTGGTGGTTGGGTAGAATTAAACAGTACCTCGTTAGGAGCCATTACCTTGCCAAGCGAACAGGCTGCGAAGAGTGTAAAAATTAGCTTCCGAAAAGGAGCCAATGCTACGGGTACGGTGTATCTGGAGGATATCTTCATTCGCTCGGCAGAGGGAGCAGAAGGCTGGGCCGGTGGCTGGTTTAATCCCAACATGGATATGAGCGACACCTGGTACTATTGGTATCCGGGAGGCTTTGATCAAGGCAGTCCGGATTGGCCGGCAGAGTCGCAGTTTGCGGTAACCCGAAGCGATGAGCAAGCCCACAGTGGAAGCTACAGCACACGCGTAGAGCAATTAGATCCGGATGCGAGCGAAGCCGTGGCGATAAGCGAACGAGTACCGGTAACACCGGGTGAGCCGCTATTGGTGAGTTTTTGGGTGAAGTACGAGAACGTTCCACATCCTGATAGCATCGGGAAAGGAGACAACAACATTGGTATGACGGCCCTTTGGTATAACAATATGGAAGGCGGAACGGCGGGATATGGAGAAATTGGTGGCTTAGATATTCGCTTAAATGGCGATTATAATCCAAATGTAATTCCATTAGCTACCCGTACAGAAACAAGTGGGTGGACTCAATACGCTTTTGTAGTATATCCGAAAGAAGATGCTGTGGGTATGGAACTACGCCTACGGTACTGGCATGCCTTCGAAGGAGCTGTGTTCTGGGATGATGTAAGTATTACTAATCTTGGTGGTGTATTTACTGAAGTTTCTACAACGCCAGAAACAGAAATTGAAGAAGACAATCCATCAACTATTCGTCTGCTTCAAAATTATCCTAACCCTTTTAATCCTACTACTAGAATTTCATTTGAGCTGGACAATCCCGGTACTGTGGACCTAACAGTGTATAATATGCTGGGCCAAAAAGTGATCGATATTGTTTCAGGTCAACAATTGAATAGTGGCTTACATACCTATGATTTTGATGCAACAAGTTTACCTAGTGGTGTTTATATCTACCGCTTGTCGACTCAAAATTACAGTGAAGTAAAAAGAATGACACTTATTAAATAACCCAAGATGAGAAGCCGGGGTGAAGCCTGGTTTCTCTTTTTCCACAAACACTCACATTTTAAAATGATGAATGTTATAAAAAGCATTAGCCTATTATTTTTTTTAACCTTGTTTTCCAGTATATCTGTATTTGCTACTACAGGAAAAATAACAGGACGCGTTTTAGACGCACAAGGTGAATCCCTTCCGGGTGTAAATGTTTCAATTGATGGTACGCAACAAGGTGCTGTTACCGATGTTGATGGTTACTATACTATTCTAAACGTATCTCCCGGTACCTATCAATTAAAAGCATCTTTTCTGGGCTTTAGTACACAAGTTGTACAAAACGTTAGGGTAAAGATTAATCAAACCACAAAAGTAGATTTTCAACTTGAAGAATCTGTAATTGAAGGAGAAGAAATCACCGTAGTTGCCGAACGACCAATTGTTGAGAGAGACCTTACCTCATCAAAAGCCTCTATTTCTGCCGACGATTTAAAACTTTTACCGGTCGAGAATTTTAATGATGTGGTTAACCTACAGTCCGGAGTGGTAAACGGGCACTTTAGAGGTGGGCGGATAGGTGAAGTAGCTTATCTAGTAGACGGTATACCAATTAACGATTCATTCGATAACTCTTACGCATACCAAGTTGAGAATAACTCTATTCAGGAAGTAGAAGTGATTTCAGGTACTTTTAATGCAGAATTTGGCCAAGCTCAATCTGGTATTGTAAATATTGTTACAAAAGATGGAGGGGATAAATTAGAAGGTAATATCTCGGCGTATACGGGCGATTATTTAACAAATCGTACTTCTGATTTTCAAAATATTTCAAGTGTAAGCCCTCTAGATATTTATGATATACAAGGAGCAATAAGTGGACCGGTACCGGGTACGAAAAAAAATCTCAATTTCTTTATTTCAGGTCGCAGAACGTATGATAACGGGTATTTATACGGGCAAGAAATTGTAAAACCTTTAGGCCAAAGTAACGATTATGGTGAGTTAGTTGATATTGAAGGTAGGCAAGTTTATGTGCCAGAACTAGGCGATAGCTCATATAATTCGATGAATTGGGGAGAGCAAAATACGCTGCAGCTAAAGCTAAGTACTCGACATATAAATGGGAATAAGTTATCGATTACAGGGCTCTACCAAACCGATTCTGGCCAAAATTACAATCACCTATATCAATACAACCCGAATGGAATTCCTACAAATTATGGAGAGTCTATTACGTTTAACTTAGTGAACAGCTACACCTTCAATTCTAAAACATTTATGAATTTGAAAGGTGCATACTTTATTAATCGCAGTGAATCGTATGTATATGAAAACCCACTGGATCCACGGTATCCACGCGATGATGCTCGAAATTTTTTAGGTGGTAATTTCTCATTCTATCGTGGGGGGGCAATTATGGATCATGCAAATAGAGAGACACGTACATTGGTTGCAGGTACCGATGTTACAAGCCAGATTAATCGTCGACATATGATTAAGTCGGGTGTACAGTTTAAATTGCATAACATCGAGTTTAGAGAATTTGAGATCAAAAATAATTCTTCTACAACTTTTGAACCTGCAATTCCACCCGAAGGTACTCCAGATCATGTGTATTACGATGAGCAACCCATCGAGTTCAGCGTTTATGTTCAAGACAAAATGGAATTCGACTACCTCGTTGTAAACTTAGGCTTACGGTTCGATTATTTTGACTCTAATAGCGAGATTCCCTCCGATTATGGTAGACCAACTACTTCAAGTCGAATAAAAACCGAACCAAATTGGCAGTTATCACCTCGTGTAGGTTTGGCTTATCCTATTACCGAAACCGGTATCGTTCATGTATCATATGGACACTTTTTTCAGATTCCATCCTTCCAATATCTCTACAGAAACCCTGATTTTACATACGATCCTGAGTCTGGTCTCGGGCGGGTTTTTGGAAATCCTAACTTAAAGCCTCAACAAACTACTTCGTATGAAATGGGTTTGCAACAAGGTTTCAACAATATTTTATCAGTAAAACTGACCGCATTCTATAAAGACATTAGAAATCTACTTGGAACCAGGATCGAAACCATACAACCCGGGGTAGATGAACCATTTCCATTGTCGAAATATGGGCGTTTTATTAATACAGATTATGGGCAAACCAAAGGTCTGATATTAGATATAGAACGCAGAATGGAGAATAATTTTAGTTTTAGTATAAACTATGCGTATCAAATTGCGATGGGAAATGCGAGCGACCCACAATCCAGATTACTCGATGAACAAGCCGGAATTGAAACAGAAAAACAGCTTGTTCCATTAGACTGGGATCGCCGACATCAATTAAATGCAACCACCAGTGTACTCACTAATTCGAATTGGGTAGTTACTCTGCTTGGCGAACTAGGTTCAGGATTTCCATACACCCCATCTCGGGCAAACGAACGAATAGGACTAGAAAACTCCGATCGTAAACCAATGTATCTCAACTTTGATATTTACGCATCCAAAGGGTTTAAAATTGCAAACCAAGCAGCTAGTTTTTTTGCACGCATATACAATGTGTTCGATTTGCAAAATGAAATTCAGGTTTATAATGATACAGGACGAGCTTTTCCAAATATGAGATTTCAAACCGGAGAACCACAAGGTCTTAATTCTAAATCAGAGTATTTGTTTAGGCCAGATTATTATTCTGCACCAAGGCGCGTAAGTATTGGATTTACATTGAGTTTTTAAAAGTATATGGCAATCAAGATGAATGATTTAAATTCAGTTAAAAGATTATTGTTACTTGGTATGATCTTGTTTTTATGCATACCAGAAGTACTTATTGCGCAAGATCAGGAAGGAGATGGTAGTAACCGTTGGACACAATGGGGGGTAATGGATGGTAACAGAGTGCGAACTTTGTATTCCAATCATGGTGAAATATCGCGATGGCCTGACCAGCCGTCTGGTGAATGGCCCAAAGGAAGTGGCCATTCGTACATCGATGGAGTTGCATTTATTGTATCAGCAAAAACAAAAGACGCTCAAGGCCGCGTAATTACGCCAATGAGTACTAATTATAGAGAATTCATCGACCTTGACCCCATAACAAAAGTTCCTTGGGGATTTGCTCCTGTATTTGGGTATTCAAACCCGCTGCAAGACTCACCTGCAAGAAGTGATGATAATGTAACATGGCCACAAACCTGGCCGGATCGCCCTGTGGATTGGGCTGGGCAGTGGAATGGTTGGTTCGGAAAGGGCGTGTTTAATGCAGATTTAGAAACTTACTTTGTTTTTGATGACGCCGAAGATGAAGAATGGATTCAAGCGCCCCACAATTTCTATCCATGCGAAGGTGATACTTCACGTGGTGGCTTAGGGCTAGAAGTTAAAGCAAGAGGCTTTCAATGGAATCATCCCTTAGCGCAAGATGTAATTTTTTGGCTCTACGAAATCACCAACGAGTGCGACGTTGATTACGACGAAGTGTATTTCTCGCAATATATAGATTGGGGGATTGGTGGGACTGATGATTCAGGTGATGATGAAGGTGCATACGATGCGCAACTAGATATCGCTTTTGCATGGGATTATGATGGAATTGGTTCACCGGGATTGTGGGGGCCGGTTGGTACTGCTGGCTACGCTTTTCTCGAATCACCCGGAAATTTCACCGATTCAAAAGACAACGATGATGATGGTATTATTGACGAACGCCGAGAAAGTGGTAAAGGCGAGTTAATAGAAGGGCAAGATAATATTCGAGCTTATGTTGAAAGCAACTATGATCTAGCCAAATTTGAAGATTTTTATTTAGCCTTAGAACAAATGCCCGCCTACGAAAAAGGGCTTTGGTGGACGGGTGACGAAGACATGGACTGGGTTTCTTATACCGATTTAGACGAGAACGGTTTTTGGGATATAGGGGAGCCCTTAAATGACGACGTTGGCAAAGATGGACTAGGCCCAAATAATCCAAATTATCCTGGTGCAGATGAAGGTGAAGGAAACGGCCAACCTGACGAAGGAGAGCCTAATTTTGATGGGTTAGATAAAGACGAATCTGATCAAATTGGGCTTACCGGGTTTCAAGTTTTTGATGTGCATCGCTATGAACTAATAGATGACGAACAGAATTTCGAACTGTTTTCTGAAGCCTTACCTCCACTCGATGATATTGTATTGGAGGGTGGTAGAAACTTAGGCATGTTCTTTTCTTCGGGTGCTTTTCCATTAAAAGCGGGTCAAACAGAGCGATTTTCTATGGCACTTTTATTTGCCGAAAAAGACTTTAACGACCCTACCGACATTTCTAACTCTTCTTTGGCCAGAAAAAAAGAAACAGTACAGCAAATTTACAATGCCGACTATCAGTTCGCTCGCCCCCCAAATAAATCTAATCTAACGGCAATAGCCGGCGATGGCTTAGTAACACTTTACTGGGACGATAAAGCCGAAGACTCTTACGATCCATTTATTGGTGAGTATGATTTTGAAGGGTATATGATTTACCGTTCGACGGAGCCTAATTTTGAAGAAAATTTGTTAATAACGGATGCTTATGGCAATACCATTTACCAAAAGCCATTAGCGCAATTCGATTTAAAAAATGGCATTAAAGGATTACACCCTGTAGCCGTAAATGGTGTGCAGTTTAACCTCGGCAACGATACAGGACTGAAACACAGCTATATAGATAGAGATGTAATTAATGGCAAAACGTACTATTACGCGCTAGTTCCGTATGATCGAGGACTTATTGAAAGAGATGACGAAGGAAATTTTGTGGTAGGTTCAGACGGTGTTATACGTGGAATATCGCCAAGTACAACTTCTGCTATCATAAAGAATGATGTAGCTGGAAATGTAAGTGTTGATGTAAATACGGCAGTGGTAACACCTAGGGCGCCTGCTGCTGGTTATTTGCCTCCAGAAGTAGAAATACTGGATAACGATGTACAAAGCAATGCAGAAATTTCCATAAATGTTCTTTCTAAAGGTTCGGTAATTCCAGAAAAAGAATATTTACTAAGCTTTAGAAACGATTCTGTTTGGCAATCTCGTGTAAATGCAGAAGTAATCCTCACCGATGCTGATACAGACGCACTCTTATATGAAGGAACATTAGAAGAAGGAACCTTACAAACACCACTTATTGATGGCTTTTCGATAGATATTCAAGCTCCAGCGAATGTTGCTGTAATCGATACTAGTATTTCCTTATCTGAAACAGGCGGTAATTATATTGCATCAGTAGTTCCGGCATCAGAAAAAAGTCAGTTTACCTCTCGCTTTATAGCCTATCCAGGCAATTTTGAAATCAATTTTACTGAAAACATGGCTGATACTTCAATCAGAGTAGCTTTCGGTATGCAAGAGATACCCGTCCCATTTTATGTAGAAAATACTTTAACAGGCAAACGCGAGTCTATAGCCATAATTGAAGATGTTGAAGGCTTAAATAATGGGGAATATGATCACGGTGAAATGATTGTGATAATTATGGGTACCGAACCCGGGAAAGAACCCGAGTTTGCCGGCGGTAATTGGAGAGCTAGTTGGGCAATCCGCTTAACACCACCAGATCCAATTTTGCAACCAAATCTTACCCCTGAAGCTCCAGAAGCAGGAGCATCGCTGAGATTTGAAATTTCAAAACCTCCAAATCAAAACGATTCCTTTTATTTCAAAATGAAAGGAGGGAGCATGGATTTACTAAAGGCAGCTGATGATTTAGACAAAATCTTTGTGGTTCCTAATCCTTATGTAGCTAGTAGCGATTTTGAACCTGCAAATACCTACAGATCGGGGCGAGGCGAACGGAGAATATATTTCACCAATCTACCAGCAAAATGCACTATCCGTATATACACTATAAATGGACAGTTGGTTCAAACTCTAGAGCACGATTCTACCATTGATAACGGACAAAAACCATGGGATTTAATAACAAAAGATGGAATGAATCTGGCCTATGGTGTTTATCTATATCATGTTGAAGCACCCGGAGTTGGCGAAAAAATTGGAAGATTTGCAGTTATTAAATAACAGGGCCATGAAAATAAATACTATAAAGCCAACCATATTCTTAATTATTCTGCTCAGCCTACCTTTTACATCTCATGCACAAAATGTATCAAAAGTGGGTACTACGGCGGCAGATTTTCTTCAAATTGGGGTTGGTAGCCGCGCAATAAGTATGGGTGGTGCATATGTAGCTGTTGCAAACGACGTAGCCGCACTACGGTGGAACCCGGCTGGAGCAGCTGCTATTAATGGAAATGAATTAATGGCCTCGCATAGCGCTTGGGTTGCTGATTTAGACTTTAATTTTATAGGGGCAGTTCTGAGTTTTGAAAATTTTGGGAATGTTGGGGTGTCACTTACAATGCTTAGTGTGCCAGAAATGCTGGTGAGAACAGAAGAATTTCAGGAGGGAAATGGAGAAACTTTTGATGCAGCTGATTTAGCCTTTGGTCTTACCTATGCTAATAGCGTAGGCGATCGATTTAAAGTTGGAGGAACTCTTAAAATGATTCAGCAAAGAATCTGGCATTCAAAATCGCAAACCCTAGCTTTCGATTTGGGTACTCAGTATCAAACCGATTTTTTTGGTGATATGATTATTGGCGCTAGTATTACAAACTTTGGTGGCACATTAAAAATGCATGGCCGTGATCTTAGAACCTTTGTGGATCCAGATCCGATTAGTGAAGGAAATAACGAAGAAGTACCTGTTAATTTCGAAACAGATGCTTGGAATCTACCTGTAAATTTTCAGTTTGGTGTAGCATTTTCACCATATCAAAGCAGGTTACATAAAACGCTAATTGCAATTGATGCACTACACCCTAGTTCCAATTACGAAAGTTTAAACATAGGAGCTGAGTACGGGTATATGGAGCAATTTTTTGTGAGAGCCGGGTACGAATCACTATTCTTGGAGGACAGTGAAACTGGGATGAATGCCGGAGTCGGCTTTCATCGTACACTCACAAATGGCTTATTAGCAAAATTAAGTTACAGCTACAAAACTCTTGGACGATTAGGCTCTATCCATTCGCTGTCTCTAGAAATGGGTTTTTAGGATACCATGCGCTTCACTCTTAAACATAGAATGTGGTTTTACTCACTGTTAATAGTGTTTAGTGGCGCATTAACCGGTTGTGACGACTCGTCGGCAACGAACAGAAACGCAAGAGATGGTATCGTCAATTTAACCTATTGGTCTTCACCCAATCCACAAGAATATGCGTTAGCTCAAGAACTGGTAGATGAGTGGAATGAAGCGCATCCAAAAATACAGGTTAAAGTTCAAGCGCTTCCTGCCGGGCAATCGAGCGAGGAAGTGCTTTTATCTGCAATGGTTGCAGGCACCACACCTGATATTTGTTCGAATATTTGGCCCGGAATAACAAACGATTTTATACGTGCAGATGGCTTGGTTGCTCTCGACACCTTTCCCGATTATAATGCAGTAATGGGCAATAGAGTACCACAAGATATACTTGAAAGCGTGAAAAGTGCGGATGGCCATACCTATCAAATACCATGGAAAACTAATCCCATCATGGTTCAATACAATGTAGATATATTCGAAGAAGCGGGAATAGTAGAGTTTCCTAAAACCTACTCGGCTTTTTTAGAAGCTGCAGAAAAGATCACCAAAGATACCGATGGTGACGGATTGGTGGATCGCTGGATGGGATATAGAGATATAAGGCCAATATGGTGGCAACGGTACTACGATTTTTATACCAGTTATATCGCTGCCTCTTCAGGGCAAACATTATTTGAACAAGGAGAATTGGCTATTGATGAAGAAGCTGCTACTCAAGTATTCGGTTTCTATCAAGATTTATACAATAGCGGCTACTTTCCAAAAACTACATTTCAAGGAAATGCTTTTATTTTTGGCCAGATAGCAACTGAATTTACAGGGCCTTGGAACATTACCTTTCTTAATAATAATGCCCCCGACTCATTGAATTATGACTATGCACCTATTCCTGTACCTGATGGTTATAAGGGGGAAACGTTTACTTATGGAGATCATAAAAATATTGCCATTTTTTCCACAACTAAGCACCCTAAAGAAAGTTGGGAGTTTGTAAAGTTTCTAATAAGCAAAGAAGCAGATTATAAATTGCTAAGTGAAGCCAGTCAGATTCCCATTCGTAAAAACTTGCTGAGCGAATCTCCGTTTAGCAATTATCTTGCAACTCAACCAAAATTATCTAGGTTTGCTGAGCAAGCCTCATACACGCGTGGTGTTGATGCAGTACGTGATTTTAAAGAAATCTTAGATGTGGTATCAAGATATTACGAACGAACTGCGGTATATAACAAACAAACTGCTGCGCAAGGCACACAAGATATGATAGAAGCCATTATGGTGCTGCGGGAGTGGAATCGATGAGTATAAAGCGTACTTCTACCTTTACAAAACCTGGCTTTTTATTGAGTATACCTTACATGGTACACTTAACGATTTTTTTTGTGTATCCGGTGATTTTTTCACTAGTTATTGTTTTTCATCGCTGGGATATAGTTACCCCAATGGAGTTTGTAGGCGCAAAGAATTTTATTCGAATTTTTTCGGATGAAGTATTCCTGCAATCGATAATTAACACAGGAATTTTTCTGATACTGCACATCCCATTGCAAATTATAATTGCATTGTTTTTTGCCGTTCAACTGAACGAAAAAATCCGTTTACGAGGCTTATTTAGAACCCTTTATTTTTTGCCTGTAGTAGTTTCTGGAGTAGTAGTTACCATATTATTTCAGCAACTATTCTCTTACGATACCGGGATTCTTAACCTTTTCTTGAATAAAATTGGTATCCCTAGAATACCATGGTTAGTGTCAGAATATTGGGCAATGCCTTCTATAGCCCTAATGGCGACTTGGAAAAACGTGGGTTTATATGTGATTTTGTTTTTATCTGGTTTACAAAGTATTCCAAAAGAACTTTACGAAGCGGCTGACTTGGATGGTGCAAACTCGGTACAGAAGTTCTTTAAAATTACGTTACCTATGCTTAATCCAACTGTGGTTACGGTAGTAGTTTTGTCTATTATTGGTGGATTTTCTCTATTTATAGAGCCATATGTATTAACAGGTGGAGGTCCAATGAATTCCACCCTGTCGGCGATGCTTTATATTTACAATCAGGCGTTTAGCTTTGGGCACATGGGCTATGCGGCTACAATGGGATTGTTCTTTGCCGCAATCATTTTTACTGTGGTTAGCATGCAACGTAAATTTGTTGAAACAGAGGTGTATTAATGAAGAATTCAATTCGATACACTCTGCTAATAATTGGGGCAATTGTATTTGCATATCCTTTCCTATGGATGATTTTCAGCACGTTTAAGCCCGACGGCCAAATAGGTGCAATACAACTTTTACCTGAGGTTTGGACGCTTCAAAATTATATAAATGTGTTTGAAAGAATCCCCATTGAGCGTGGCTTTTTAAATAGCGTAATTGTTACTTCGCTTGTTACAATGTCGGTACTTTTATTTGGGGCAATTACAGGCTATTCTTTATCACGATTAAACTGGAAAGGGCGCGAGTTTCTATTTTCATTATGCTTGTTTACCATGATGGTACCCTTTCAGATAACGCTTATTCCCACCTATATTTTGATCGTAAAAATGGGATTAACTGACAATTTAGCTGGTTTGATTATCCCAACAATGGTAACAGCGCTCTCGATCTTATTATTTAGGCAAAGTTTTTTAACAGTTCCTCAAGATCTCATAGATGCTGCACGCTTAGATGGCTGTTCAGAGTTGGGCATTTTATTCAGAATTATACTCCCAATCTCAAAACCGGCTGTAATTACAGTTGGTATTTTAACTTTTGTGGCTAACTGGAACGAGGTGCTCTGGCCATTGATCATTATTAGAGAGCAGGATTTAATGACTATGCCTCAAATGGTTGCTCTTTTTGCGGTTGGTGGGGGCTCTGATTCTAGTATTGGAGCACAATTGGCATCTGCACTTTTGTTAGCCATGCCCGTAATACTCGCTTATCTCCTATTTCAAAAACAATTTATTCAAAGTATGGCCTCTTCTGGGCTAAAAAGCTAATTCATTATGATCAACAAAATAAAATTCCTACCATTATTGATAGTTACACTTATAGCACTAGGTTGTAGTAATCCTTCGGAACCGGAACAAGAGATTGAATCTACCTTTAATCTAAGTCATCTTGAGCACCTAATCGAAACAGTAGAGCATGATGGCAAGCAAGTAAGTATTGTTCATATATATGCCGATGCTCCTTCTTACAATTGGGTAGGTGATGATGATGAGGGGCAAGCCTGTGTTGATGATGTAGCCAGAGCTGCTGTAGTGTATTTACGCCATTACGAGCTAACTGGCGAAAAATCATCTGCCGAAAAAGCAAAAGAATTGCTCCGTTTTGTATTGTATATGCAAACGGACGAAGGTTTATTTTACAATTTTGTATGGGATAACACACTAAGAATTAATACTGTACACGAAAATAGTATTGCAGATAAAGTGAATTGGTGGTCGGCCAGAGCAGTTTGGGCTTTAGGAACTGGTGCAAGGGTATTGGCAGAATACGATTCTACTTTCACCGAGGTACTTCTAACTTCTATAGATGATATTTATCCGAAACTTGAAGGTATGGTATCTTCCTATCCTCAAACTAAAAGGATAAACGGATACGAAATGCCAACCTGGTTAATTAGTGAGTCAGCATCGGATGCTACAAGTGAATTATTACTTGGTTTAAACAGTGTGTACGAACTTACCGGTGAGGAAAAATTCAAATCCCTTATAGATAAATTAGGAGAAGGTATTGCACTCATGCAGTATGGGAATAGTGCAGAAGCTCCGTATGGAGCTCATATTTCTTGGCAGGGTGGATGGCATGGATGGGGAAATTCCCAAACAATGGCTATGGCAGAAGCGGGAAAGTTACCATCAGCAAAAAAGGAAGCCGAAAATTTTTATACAAAGTTACTAGTAGATGGTTGGTTACACTCTTTTGAGTTGGCAAATCCATCTAATAAAAGAGAATTTGAACAAATAGCGTATGCTACACGTGGAGTTGCTGTTGGTTTAGTACGATTATTTGAAGCCACAAATAACCAAGATTATGCCATTTTAGCTGGCTTAGCTGCAAGCTGGTTTACCGGAAATAATGTGGCAGATGCAATAATGTATAACGCATTGCATGGCTATGGGTTTGATGGTATTAATAGTGCTGAAATGGTAAATAAAAATTCGGGAGCCGAATCAACAATAGAAGCATTATTTACAGTATTAGAAATTGAACAACATCCTGTAGCAAATAAGTGGATGTATGCAAAAGCATCAGACGCTGAAGAGCTAACTAAAAACGGGAAAGAATATAGATACCGAACATTTACGGTAAATAGAAATGGAATAAATGATAGCATTGTACTACTCCTAAACAACTCCGATGGGGGCTATCAATTATTTACTGAAGTAGAATTCCAACAGTTTAAAAGCTAACTCAATTATCACTCATTTTTATGTTATTTAGCAAAAGTAAACATCCCATAATTTCACCATCTACCGATTTAAAATGGGCTAGTGGAGCCATCTTTAATCCAGGAGCTTGGTATGAAGACGGCAAAATTCACCTGCTTTTTCGTGCAATACCGTCAGGTTATAGACGAATTAAATTAAATGGAAAAGCAGAAGGCGAACCCGAATACGGCTTTTCAGATGATTATATTTCGTATATAGGCTATGCTACAAGTGAGAATGGTACCAATTTTGAATTAAACGAAACCCCATTTATAGCCCCTAATAGTACCTCATTTAATAAATTTGGAGCAGAAGATCCCCGAATATCAAAAATTGATGATAACTATTTAATCACTTATACAGCTTTAAGTAAACCTGCATTCGACCCGAATGATGGCGTGCGTATTGGCTTAGCAACTACTAAAGATTTCAAATCTATTGAAAAACATGGTATTTCAGGCCCACCAAATAAAAGAGATAAAGACGCTATCATTTTCCCTAAAAGGATTAATGGGAGAATTGGAATGATTCACAGAATCACGCCAAATATGCAACTTATTTGGTTCGATTCGATGGAAGAGTTATGTAATCCTCCGGCAGAAAAGTGGGAAAAACACTTGGCTACGATAGATGATCATGCTTTTATGAAGCCAAAATATGAATGGGAAAACCTTAAAATTGGCGGAGGCCCAACACCAATAGAAACCGAGCATGGGTGGCTAATAATTTACCATGGGGTAAATGAAAATCACGAATATCGCACAGGGCTAGCATTATTAGATTTGGATGATCCATCACAAGTAATAGCACGTGTTCCTCATCCTGTTATGGAGCCTACCCAAGATTTTGAAGTTAAAGGAGATGTGCCGAATGTAGTTTTTCCAGAAGGAGCCGTTGTAATAGATGGTATTCTACATGTGTATTATGGAGCAGCAGATTTAGTGATTGGCCACGCCTCAGCTCCGTTAAACGAGGTGTTAGAGCTCCTTTTAACACACAAATACTAAATTTCAGAGCATGGCAAAATTACAAAATATATCACCGTACTACGAAGATGCTCCTTCAAGAAGTATTGAGATCAATCATTCAATCGAAATAGAACGATTGAATAATAGAAACCCCATACTAACTCCAAAAAAAGACTCTAAATGGGAGTCAAAAGTAGTACTAAATCCTGCAGCAGTTCTTGTTAATGATGCAAATGAATTAAATGAGTTAATCTCTGCTTGGCAATTAAATGTAGAACAAAGTAAAGAGCTAGTGACAGCAGGTGGCGCAGTAGTAATGCTGTATAGAGCTCAAGGAGAAATTGAAAAGGCGAAGAATTTAGCCCCTTCATCAGCTGGCTTGGCGGTGTTTACTCCGCAATTTAAACTAGTATGGCGAAAACCAGAACCCGCCATTTCGCCCATCGAGGATTTCCATAATCTCGGTGTTGAAGATGGTAGATGCACTAAGATAGATGATACTTACTACTTTTTTTATACAGGTTACTATTCAGCAGCAAAAGACGAACCAAACAAAGTTCAAATATGTTTGGCTACAACTAAGAATTTTATCGATTGGGAAAAACTTGGACCTATTACAGGAAACCTGAACGATGTTGATAATAAAAATGCCGTGCTTTTACCCCAAAAAGTACAAGATGAATGGGTTTTATTACACCGACCTATGCAAGGAAAACATCCAAAAACAATACATTGGGCTACTTCAAAATCATTAACTGGCCCATGGATTAGTAAAGGCATGTGTATGGCTTCATATAAATTTGATGAGTTTACCGAATCATGGATCGGTGCTGGTGGGCCACCAATTCCACTAGATAATGATCGTTTCTTAACCTTTTACCATCAAGGGCATTACACCAAAAATAATGATCGAGAATATGATATAGCAGTTACCGTTCTCGACTTCTCCAAATCTAGTGTATGTAAACCCGAAAAGCGAATAGAACCCCTAATGCGTCCATCTGGTAGAGAAGAGCAACTAGGAGATAAACAGCTAGGGGTAGACAATGTGTTGTTTGTATGTGCGAACTACGAACTAAATGGTCACATCTATTTACCATATGCTGGTGCCGACAGCAGAATTTTTTGTGCACGAATTAATAAGCAGCAGTTGATGCAACATCTAGATTAGCGGTAAGTTAACTAATACTCACTTTATAGCCAGGAAGCTTAATATCCTGGCTATTTTTTTGGTTTATTGTCCATTAAGCAAATCCAAAAATTGCTCTCTTTTTTCAACACTGGCATCCCTAAAAGTATCAAAACTCACGTGCTTATTTGTTAAGCTAGTATCAACTGTAATCCCCCAGAGTGGTGTAACGGTAGTGGGTAACATAGAATACCTGCCATCGCCAATTACGTTAGGATAATTTGGATGACGCACGAGATATCCTTCGGAAAGTAACGAAAAACGGCGAATATCATCATAAAGTAAAGTACCCGAAATACTAGCGTACTCTTCCTGCCAGTTCACTATTGGCACACAAGAACCATTGAAAACCGTAGGATTAGAGAATAATCCTGCACGAATTCCCATACTGCATAGCTGAGAATCTTGAACATAACGCACGCTCCAAAGTAGTTGATTTCCCAATGTTGGTTTCACTATCACTTCGGGGTTGGCATCTATTTTCAAAAGTGCGATATCCATAATTCTGGATTTTTGTACAAAACCTATGCTCAGGTAAAAAAACACCCAAATTAAAGCAGCTAACGAAATGGATTTCCTTTGTTTGAGGAGCGCAAAAACGCTGATTCCTAAAAGAATAACGGTGAAAATTGGGTCGAAAACCGAAATGATATTCATTGATAAACGATCGTCTAGCAAGGGCCAAAAAAGATATACACCATAACTGGTAATTACATCCATACAACCCGCGGTGGCATATCCAGCAATGCTCAATAAGTACGTTTTTTTAAAAGTGAGTTTTGACTTTACAAACCACCAAAGGATTGCTGCTACTATTAAACTCCCAAACGGAATAAAAATGATCGAATGTGTAAAATGGCGATGTAATTCTAGCGTAAGTAGGGGATCAGTGCTAGAACCTAGAAACACATCCAAGTCGGGGGCAAGGGCAGCTACAAATCCTACCAATGATGCCATTCTATAGGATTGCTTATCAGAAAAAAACTGCGCGCTTGTAGCGCCTACTAAACCGTGAGTTACCGGATCCATTTACTATGCTATTTAATCACTGTAAATCTTCCCACCAATCGAAGAATGTTTGGGTCGAATCGATTAATGAAACTTTTTGGCCAATTATTGGAGTCATTAGCGAAATGTTGTGTGTTCTAGCGAGTGCACTTATTCGAATCAAAGGCTCATCCCAGGGATGCATAGCCAGCGTAAATTTAGACGAATGCACCGGAAATAAGTGTTTTGCTTTTAATTCTTGGGTAGCACGAATTACATCTTCAGGAAACATATGGATTTCGCGCCAGGCATCGTTGTATTGGCCGTTATCGAGGAAGGCCAGATCAATAGGTCCAAATTGTTCACCGATGTTCGCAAAATGCGGCCCATAACCCGAGTCGCCGCCTACATAGATTTTAAGTGATGAAGATTCAATTAAATATGAAGCCCAAAGTGTATTTTTAGCTTTTAAACCACGTCCCGAAAAATGCCGGGCTGGCAAGGTATGAATGGTAATGTTCGAATTTATCTTTAATTGTTCATTCCAATCCTGCTCTCTTATTTGATTGGAACGATATCCCCAACGTTCAAAATGAGCGCCCACTCCAAGCCCACAAAGTACTGTCTGGGTTTTTTCTTGCAACGCTGCAATGGTGGAATGGTCAAGGTGATCGTAATGGTCGTGGCTGATCAAAAGCACATCAATTTTGGGTAAATCTGCCACACTGTAGCGATCGGTGCCGGGGTAAGCTTTTACGGTTCCGGGTATAGGAGATGCATTGCCGCTGAACACGGGATCCACCAAGATGCGCATTCCATCTAATTGCATAAAAAAGGATGAGTGCCCAAACCAAACAAGTACAGGCTCGTTTGGGTCGAGGGTACGTAAATCAACTTTTTCTGATGGAAGTTCTCTTGGCGGTTTTTTATTGGGATGACGCTTGAAAAACTGATTATACAGCACACTAAACATCGAATGTCCCTCAGATAAATCAGGGGTGTGGAGTTGATTCCGGAAAGTACCCGCTTCAAAATTTGGTGATTTTGAAATACGGTCAAAGCGTGCGCCGGTGGGTGGTTTGCCGAATTTATCTTGGTGCATATATAAAAACGTGGTGCCTGCCAAAGTCACCAAAATGGATAGAACAATTATGCTAGTCACTTTAAATATTCTCAACACTTATCAAAAATTAGAAAAGAAACATGATAAGAATTTATGCACTCAGGCATTGTGCATAATACACTCAGCCCAAATGGGCTTCATCCACCTTCTTTTGATGATAAACCAGATTTTGCAGTTTCTGAGTATTTTTGGATGATCACATTAAATTTAGAACAAAGTATTGTTTTTAGATAGTTCGTGTTAACGAGTTATTTTAATTGATCTAATCAGTTTGCCAACTGTGAAGCATAAACAACATTGAGTATGCTGAGCTGATATTGTTTTTTCGCGAAGAAAAAACTTTTTTAAAAAAGTTAAATAAAACGCTTAAGAAATAGTTGAATGTGCCGATACTACGAATAGGTCAAAGAGTATTTAATGTAAAAAATATGTCTACAATAGGTGATTATCCGGGAATCCGGAACAACATGCTTAGCCTCCACCGCATCAACAAGAATATTGTTGATACCGGTGAACAATTATCTACGGGCGAAAAGGTAAACAAAGCCGAGGATGCGGCGGCTACATACATAAGTTCTGTAAAATCGAAAGGACAAATTGCCGCTTTAGAAGCGGAATCGATGTTAGCACAATCTGATCGAGAGGAAGATTTTAATGCAGCATCTATCAAGTCGCTATCATCTGCGAATAGTCAAATTATTGATACCGATATGGCTAAAGCTCAGTCAGAAATAATTCGCCAAAAAATTCTGCAAGAAAGTACTACTGCCATGTTTGCTCAGGCGAATATTGAAATTGGCAGTGCGCTTAAATTGGTATGAGGTAGATCATACCTAGAAATTTCTCAAGGTCTTCATGAATATGGAGACCTTTTTTTATGGGTAGTCAGTTCTAATCATGTAAAGGTCTTAGGTATTTACCGTTTCTAATCTATAAAACTTTTTGGTAGAAATACTATCAAGTAATGATCTGGCGGTCGGCTCTATTCTCCACCGTTATTTGTGCTATGAGTGATCTTTGATTAAAGCATATTTCTGCTTTCATGCATTGCAATTTTAGTTGGTGAGCGTTCGGTTTAATTATAGAGTCTGCGTCTCTAAGCTCTTCAAATAAAGTAGATCGGAGAGTAGATTTAGAGCGAGTAATTGTTTTTGTTATGAGAAAAATTCTCTAATATTTGACCTTATCACGTCATGATTATTAGTATATCAGTGAATAATTTTCACAGAAATCGAATACTCATCTATACAAAGTATATACACAATCATTTTTTTTTGTAAAAATTCAGTTATCTCAAAAAGGGTGTAATGATGTGAAAGGCATCGTTTTGGAGTTAAAAAAGCGGTTTTTTGAAGACGTGTATATACGCTGGTTAGGTTGTTTTTCTACATGAGCTAGTATATCCTAAACACAGATTCTTTCTTACGCAATTAGCAAAGTCAGGATTTTCGAGATAGACGCACTGTGAAACTAACTTCATACCATGAAAAAAATCACCACGTTTTTAGCACTTTCTTTCCTCTTCTCAATCTCAGCTTTGGCACAATCGAATAAGGTTGATGTTCAAAAAACCGACGAAGGCTGGGTTATGATGGTAGATGGCGAACCACTTATGATTAACGGAATGAACTGGGATTATTTTCCCAGAGGTACCAACTATTCATACAGTCTTTGGAATCAAGATCCCGCATTTATCAAACAGGCTCTTGATTACGAAATGGGTTTACTTCAGAATATGGGTGTAAATGCCATTCGTGTTTACACAGGTATCCAACCAGAATGGATTACGTATATATACGAGAACTACGGTATCTACACAATGCTTAACCACTCATTTGGTCGGTACGGGTTAACTATAGATGGTGTTTGGGTTCCGGTTACTGAATATGATGACAACAGAACTATGGAGCTCTTGCTCAACGAAGTAACCGAATTGGCTGCAACTTATGCCGATACTAAGGGACTTTTACTATACCTGCTTGGAAATGAGAATAATTATGGTCTTTTCTGGGCCGGTGCTGAAACAGAAGATTTTCCTGATGATGCCTCTGAGCAAGCCTTTGTGGGTGAAACGCGTGGAAAACCCATGTACAGTCTGATGAACGAAGCAGCTGTTCGGATGAAGCAAATTGACTCTTCGCGACCGGTTGCAATTTGTAATGGTGACCTTCTTTTTCTTGAGCACATCATTGAAGAGGCGCCGGATGTAGATATTTTAGGTATTAACACCTATCGAGGCCCAACCTTTACCGATCTCTACGATCGAGTAGCTGAGGAATACGGCAAGCCTGTATTACTCACCGAATTTGGTGTAGATGCGTTTAACGCACGTACATTAACCGAGGCACAGGCAGATCAGGCCTTTATAAAGAAAAATAATTGGAAAGATGTATACGCCAATGCTGCCGGCATGGGCAGAGCAAATAACTCAATTGGTGGTTTTACGTTCCAATTTAGTGATGGTTGGTGGAAATTCGGGCAAACTGAAAATTTAGATGTGCATGATATCAACGCTTCCTGGGCAAATGGTGGATACCAATACGATTTTGCCGAAGGAGAGAATAACATGAACGAAGAGTGGTTCGGGATTACAGCGAAAGGCCCAACTAATCCTGCCGGGTTTTATGAATTATTTCCAAGAGCTGCATATTACGTATTGCAAGAAGCGCATAGATATGATGTATATGATGAAGACGCTTCCATCAGCGATCTGAACCAATATTTCGAGGGGATATCTATTCAAGGTGCTGTGCTTAAAGCTCGTGGCGATAAGGCAGCGCTTAATTCTTCAACGGCTGATATAATCAGACTTAGCCAATTCACAGCCGACTTTAGAACCTACAGCACGGGTGGTACCTATATCACCACTCCGGAAGAACCAAATCCAAATATGCGGGAATATCCTACACAGCAGGGGTTCGATCATTTAGAGACCTTTTTTATTGGTGTAGAAGCCAATCCTGCCCCAAATATCAGAGCCAATTTGGTAACAAGTATTTTGGGGAATGTGCCGGGAAATCCTATCGATGAAATTTTTTATGAGAACCGAGGTCGCCCCGTAGATGTGGAAGGAAGAGAAGAACTGATAACTCTGAATGATGTCAATCGTGTAGCAATTTACAGTGCAGAATATACCTGGACCAGCAAGTACTTCGAAATTGACGGTTTCTACCGAACGGGACATTATCATTGGGGATATGAAGGCGATTTCTTTGGATTGTACCCCGAAGCCAATTACGGCCCCAACATCGATATTTATAATGGAACTGCCCCTTTCGGATTTGAAGTAGAAGGTCGCTATCAATTTGATGGTTTGAAAGCAGCTTTTGGACCTGAATTATGGTGGGGAGCCAATCCGGCATTCTTGATAAAATACACCAGAATGATCGGTAATACGGAGGTTACGGGCATTTTCCATGAAGATTTGGAGCAACAAGGTTCTACTGAAAGCTCGTTTGCCATTCCGCAACCAAAAACCCGTCGATTTACATTACATGCTGCCCGTGAATTCGGAAACTTCGGAGTTGAAGCCGGTGGTATTTGGGCAGGTCAACCACTAAATGGACGCGAATTTCAACTAGTACGTGAAAATTCCGATGGAACTTTCAAGGCCTATGTAGATGAAATAAAACCGATGGACAACTGGGGCGGTAAGTTGAAGCTGACTTATACAGGCGGTTTATTTAATTGGTACAGTCAGGGAGCAATTCAAGGCCTGGTTGCCAATGGAGGTGCCGATCAAACCATTACCTACACCGGTTGGAGATTGAAAGACAGTGGTAGTGGAAACCAAATGAATTTCTTAACGGGTTTAACCTACACGATTGGTAATCTTCAGATTGCGCCAAATTTCTTGTGGCAAAAACCGATCGAGGGTCCGATTCCTGCCGGTATAGACGGCCCTGCACGCCCACGTAACTTTATCGACGATCCTTTTGCCGTTCGATCGAACAGAGAGCAAACTGCCGGTGAGTTAGTGCTTACCTGGGATCCTACTCCCGGAACATGGATGTACAACTGGGACAGTAATCGTTCTGAAGATGCTCGATTGGCTGTAAGTTTAGGTATTGTGTATCGCCACTTACCCACAGAGCAAGATGCCGCTATAGGTATTCTGCCGGATGGCCGAACAACCTTTGCATTCAATGGCTCAGCGCCTGCCGAAGATTTAATTGAAGTAAATGCTCGCGTAGTATCAAAATTGAACAGAGATCTTGGGTTTGTAGCTATGATTTATGGCGGCGATGGTCAGGCTAATGGTAACGATCCTCGTAAAATCACTCGTTTTGGAACCGATCTTCAAATGATTTACAAAAATATGAAAGTGAATTCATTTGCTCGTTTCAACGATTGGGGACCTTTTGATTACCACCGCGATTTCAATCAAACCTATCCAATGCAATTGATGGCTGATATTTCCACCACACTAGGGAAACCTGATTGGTTCGATTTACCAACTACCAGACTTGGCGTACGCGGTACTTACCGAACGCTGAATCAGTACTCGCCAAGATATTCATTGGCAGATGTAGATCCGGCGACCGGAGAAGTAACACTGCAACCCGGAGCCGAAACGTTAGGCAATGGTTCGGAGTGGGAAATTCGTACCTACATACAAATTGATATTAGAAATTAAAAGAGATAAGTAAATGAAAGAATTAAATTTAACTATTATGACTCGTTCGTTATATGCAGGTTTACTTGTCATCTTTTTAATGGCAGGTTGTGAACGCTCTGTGGATGGGCTAAGTGAACCATCACTAACCAACAATCCGGATGTTTTTATTGATGGATTCAGTTCCGGGCTGGAATATTTTCCATACGATGATGGTTTTGCCAAACTTGATGCATTTCAGGTAGATACCGAAGTAACTTTCGATAATTCAACGGCTTCTATGCGAATCGACGTGCCAAATCCTGATGATCCATCGGGTTCTTATGCAGGTGCAGCTTTTATTGATTTAAATGGAGGGCGCAATTTAAGCGAATACGATGCGCTTACATTCTATGCGAAAGGAACCAAAGCCGGAACCATAAACAGCATTGGGTTTGGGCAGGGCTTGGAAGGTAACAACCGTTACGAAGTTCGGGTTGATAGCCTCCGATTATCCACCTTCTGGAAAAAGTACGTAATTCCAATTCCAGAGCCTGAAAAACTAACGGCGATAGATGGCATGTTTTGGTTTGCTGAAAACCCGGAAAACGGTGAAGGTTATAGCTTTTGGATTGATGATCTGAAATTTGAAAAACTGGGAAATATCGCACAACCTCGTCCTTCAATTCTAAGCGGTAGGGATGTAACAGTTTCCAGCTTTGTGAATTTGACCTACCAAATTACTGACTTCGAACAAACACTCAATACCATCATCACACTTCCCGATGAAACTACAACAAGTGAAGATGTTACGTTAACTGTAGGGCCTGGTTATTTCGATTTTTCATCCTCAAATCCCTCGGTAGCAACTGTTAATAACCAAGGGGTAATAACCGTAGTTGGTGAAGGCAACGCCACGGTAACGGCCTCTGTGGGAGGTGTACAAGCCTCAGGCTCAGTAAATCTAATTTCTCAAGGCACTTTTGAAACCGCACCTGTACCCACCGTGGATCCCGATAGTGTAATATCAATCTTTAGTGATGCATATACCAACGTTCCGGTTGATTATTACAACGGCTTCTTTAATGGTGATGGACAAACTACTCTAGGGGGAACCGGATTTGATGGAGGTCCTCCGGGCGCTGATATTGTAGTTGATGGCGATGGAATAATCAATTACACAGAACTGAATTTCGTAGGTATTGGCACCGGAGTAGATCCAAATCAAACCAATCCAACGGTTGATGCTACTGATATGACTCATCTTCATGTAGATATTAATGTACAGGAACCAATTGACGCTGGCGATTATATCAACATTCAGTTGATTAATGGAGTAGGTGCAGTCGAGACTTCAGGTTTGGTAAGATTTGATTCAGACACACTTCTAACTGATGAGTGGCTAAGCCTTGATATTCCTTTGGCAGATTTCAATCTCGCCGATCGTTCTGCTTTAGGCCTCATATTCTTTATTAGTGATGCCACCATTTCTGACATCTACGTAGATAATATCTACTATTACAACGACGGTTCCGGTGGCTCCAATGGAGGCGGAGGCGGTAATGGTGGCGGAAACGGTGCCGATATTGTCACTGCGCCCGTACCTACTGTTGATCCCGATAGTGTAGTATCCATTTTCAGTGATGCATACACCAACGTACCCGTTGATTATTACAATGGCTTCTTTACTCAAGACGGTCAAACCACCCAAGGTGGAACCGGATTTGATGGTGGACCGCAAGGTGCAGACGTTGTTATAAATGGTGACGGAATTATCCATTACACGGCGTTGAACTTTGTAGGAATTGGCACCGGAGTAGATCCAAATCAAACTAACAGCCCGGTAGATGCCTCCGAAATGACGCATATTCATGTAGATATTTATGTGAACGAAGCAATTACCTCTGGAGATTTCATCCGACTTCAACTCATAAATTCGGTTGGAAATAATGAGTCTTCAGGATCGGTAACATTTAGTTCTGGCGTACTGCGCGAAGGCGAATGGGTTAGTTTTGATGTGCCTTTAGCAGACTTTAACTTAGCTGCACAAGATCAGATTGGATTGATTTTCTTCGTATCTGATGCCACCATTTCGGATGTATATATTGACAACATTTACTACTACACCGATGGTTCAAGTGGTGGTGGAGGGTCAAAAACCGCGCCAAATCTCCCGATTACATTTGATGACGATCAGGTAAACTACTCGGCAACCACCTTCAATGGTACCGTGTACGAAGTAGTTGATAATCCAGATATTTCCGGATCAAATAATACAGCTTCAAAAGTTGGGGCAATAACTAATTCCGGCGCACAATGGGAAGGCATCTATTTTGATCTGGAAAACAACCTGAATTTCGGAAATGGCCAAACCATTACTATGGATGTGTATTCAACCTCAGCAATTCCAGTTCTGTTAAAAATTGAAGTAGATCAGGGTGCATTTGTAGAAGTAGCGCAAAATCATACCGGTTCGGGTTGGGAGGAACTTACTTTTAATTTCTCTTCAAGCGACTCTTTCCCGAGGGTAACCATCTTTATGGATGGTCCGGGTACGTCCACCGGAACGTTTTATATCGATAACATCACACAGAATTAGTAACGCCAAATCCTATACCCATATAGATGAAAAAATTCAGAATCATAAGTACCGTTTTACTTTCCTGCATGTTTGTTTTTCAAGCATGTACGGAAAGTAATAACGAACCCGAAAATGAATTTAATACGTTAGTTTGGTCGGACGAATTTGACACCGAAGGTTCCATCGACACAACCAAATGGCTGTTTGATATAGGAACGGGTGTAGAAATTTTTGGTACTCCTGGATGGGGAAATAACGAGCTACAATACTATACCGATCGTTCAGAAAACATTAAGGTTGAAAATGGAATGCTCGAGATAACCGCTAGAAAGGAAAATTTTAACGGATCGGGGTATACGTCTGCTAAAATACTAACCCGTGGTTTATTCGAGCGAACGTATGGTAGGTACGAAGCACGAATTATGCTGCCCTTTGGGCAGGGCATTTGGCCTGCTTTTTGGTTGCTGGGAGATGACTCAAACGGTTCCGTAATCTGGCCACAAATTGGCGAGATTGATATCATGGAATATCGAGGACAGCAGCCCACTATTATTCATGGAAGTGTGCATGGTCCGGGATATTCTGCAGGGCAAGCCGTAACCGACGAATATTCCCTTCGATCAGGTCGTTTCGATTCCGAGTTTCATGTATTTGCCATCGAATGGGGGCCTGATTTTATCCGATATTACGTAGATGATGAAATGTATAATGAAATCACTCCTGCCGATGTAAACGGAGAGTGGGTGTTTAACGACAATGTATTCTACATCATTCTAAACGTTGCAGTTGGAGGGTCTTTTGTAGGCTCGCCAAACAGCAGTACTCCATTTCCTCAAGCCATGTACGTAGATTATGTTCGTGTTTATGCACACGATGGTTAATTGGGGTAAGTGATAAACAACACATAGTTTAATTGAATTAAAACACTCATACACAAATACAAAATTTCTGATGAATAACTCATCCAACCCAAATGAGAGGGATACCAAATCGGGACAAATAAATTTGGAAGCAGTAACCATAAATAACGAGCCCTATTTTAAAATTTCGAATTCTGATCAGATTCGTCCTTTTTTTATGAGCATTGTTAGTGATTCTAATCACTGGATGTTTATCTCAAGCAATGGCGGCATTTCTGCAGGCCGAAAAAATTCGGAATACGCCTTGTTTCCTTATTACACCGACGACAAGATTACAGAAGCGGCTGACATCACCGGGGCAAAAACCATCATTCAAGTTCGGAAAAAGGCGGAAGTATTAGTTTGGGAGCCTTTCTCGAAACGTGATGCACATAGGTATAAAACTTCACAGAATCTGTATAAAAGCCGATGGGGAAACAAAATATTATTCGAAGAGATTAATCATGATCTGAATCTTTCATTTCGGTACGAATGGAAATCGAGCAACAACTACGGCTTTGTTCGTACATCTACCATTCAAAATCATTCGGATGATGGATGCGAGTTAACCGTAC
Organism: Balneolaceae bacterium; assembly: GCA_965228545.1. Classification (GTDB taxonomy): domain Bacteria; phylum Bacteroidota; class Rhodothermia; order Balneolales; family Balneolaceae; genus HXMU1420-13. The sequence goes on along the minus strand of OZ245822.1, from coordinate 1,336,170 downwards.
TTGATGGACTTCAAAATGTTCTACCTGCAAGTGTAAACAGCGATTTACAGGTTCGATCTAGTAACTTACTGGATGCGTATAAGCGTTCTGAGCTGATAGCGGAAACCGGGTTAGGAATTTATGCGCTAAGCGCTATTCCTGTTGATAAAGCTGAACCGAGTGAAGCATTAAAAGCCAATGTGGTTTGGTCAACCGGACTAAGCAATCCCACCTATTTAGTTTCTTCCCTTCAGTTAGAAGCGTTTAGAAATGGTGCTAAAATACATGGCGAGAATGATGTAAAAGGTGAAAAAGGTGCGTATTTCATCTGTTCAGATTTCAATGTGGCAGCCAATACTTTTGCGACATGGAATATAATTGCCAATGTGAACCAAAATCACGCCAGTACTATTGCTCTGAACGAACAGATTAAGGCTGATGTGTATGAACTCCAGCGAACAGTGGATGAAAACGTGGAAGAAGGCACTAGAAAGTTAAAAAATCTGGTTGCTGAATCTGATGGAATGCAACTTAGTTCTGATGAATTAAAAGATGCCAGACATTACTCGAATGTGCTCTTCAATATAATGCGTGGAGGTATTTTTGATCACCACTATCAAATCGAGAAAACCGATTTTGCCAACTATCTGAAAAATGCCAGCAAACCAACATTCAATCGAAACCGAACACTCATTGAAGGCTTACCACAAGCGTTTGATCAAGCATTACTGCTAGAACGAATAGAAGCAATGAATGATGCCGATTTAGTTAGGTTGGCTAAAGAGTATTTACCACTCAAATTCAGTCGTCGACATGGCGATCCAAGTCGTCCCTGGAACCGATTTTCTATAAACACCCATAACGAAGACGGAACGAAAGTACTTGATTACGAAGGCAATTGGCGCGATATCTTTCAAAACTGGGAGGCCTTAGCGCACGCTTATCCAAAGTTTTTGGAAGGCATGATTTTCAAGTTTTTAAACGCAACAACCTTTGATGGCTACAATCCTTATCGAGTAACCAAAGGCGGCTTTGATTGGGAAACCATCGAGCCGGATGATCCATGGTCGTACATTGGATATTGGGGCGATCACCAAATCATCTATTTGCTCAAATTCCTTGAGCTGTATGAGAAGCATCAACCCGATGCTTTCCCGGCGTTAATGGATGAAGATGTATTTGTGTATGCCAATGTTCCTTATCGAATTAAAAGCTACGAAGATATTGCTAAGAATCCGAAAGATACCATCGATTTCGATGCTGATTCGGATGAGGTTATTCGCGAAAAAGTAGCCGAAATTGGAGCAGACGGTGCGCTGCTTACCAACCAGAAATCTGAGATTCACAGGGTTAGTTTATTAGAGAAGTTATTAGCAACTACGTTGGCTAAAGTTTCGAATTTTATCCCCGAAGGCGGTATCTGGATGAACACGCAACGCCCCGAGTGGAATGATGCGAATAATGCACTTGTGGGTAATGGTGTATCGATGGTAACTCTTTATTACTTACGTCGGTTTTTGTCGCACCTGCAACAAGTTCTTGAGAAAGTTGATAACAATGAGGTGGGGATTTCTGTTGAGCTTAAGGAATGTTTTACTTCAATCTTGTCCACTCTTGTTCATCATCGAGGCTTGCTTGAGGGTGATGTAAATGATGTGCAACGAAAAACAGTAACCGATGCACTCGGTGTAGCGGCTGCTAATTATAGAAACACAATTTATAATAACGGATTTTCAGGCGAATTAACTCCTCTTTCCATTTCTGAAGTACGAGATTTTACTAGCATCACCAACGAGTACCTTGAACATTCCATCCGATCGAATAAGCGCGAAGATGATTTGTATCACGCGTATAACATCATGAGCATAGAAGGTGATGGGATCAGTATTTCCTATCTAGATGAAATGTTGGAAGGTCAGGTTGCCGTGTTGAGTTCGGGGTATTTAAAAGCTGAAGAATCGCTGAACGTATTAGATGCTCTAAAGGAAAGCTCACTTTATAGACAAGATCAAGAAAGCTATATCTTGTATCCAAACAAAGAATTACCCGGATTCTTAGATCGTAATAATCTACCGGAATCAGCCGTCCAGAATTCTGAACTACTTACTAAAATGGTGGAAGAAGGTGATCGGCGAATAGTAAGCAAAGATGTAAACGGTGGATATCATTTCAATGGCAATTTCAAAAACGCCAACGATCTGGAAGCCGCTCTTGAGGCATTAAATGGAACTGAATTTGAGCCACTTGCAGAAAAAGATCGTGCTCAGATTTTATCTGCATTCGAAAAAGTGTTCAATCACAAAGCCTTTACCGGTCGTTCCGGCACCTTTTATGGTTACGAAGGTTTGGGATCTATTTACTGGCACATGGTTTCGAAGTTGTACCTGGCAGCGTACGAAGTTTGTGATCAGGCAGAGAAGACAGATGTTGATGATTCCATAAAAAACCAGCTTGCAGCTCATTTCTATGAAATAGGCGAAGGCATTGGGATTCATAAATCACCGGAAGTGTATGGTGCTTTCCCAACCGATCCGTATTCGCATACGCCTTACCATCGCGGAGCACAGCAACCGGGAATGACCGGGCAAGTGAAGGAAGACATCCTCGCCAGAATTGGTGAACTCGGAATAGAAGTGGAGGATGGAATCCTGAGTTTTAATCCTGTATTACTCCGAAAATCAGAATTTGTAACCGAACCCGGCAGCTATCAAATTACCAATATTGATGGTAATGCAGTTGAAGTTGTGGTTCCAAAAAATGCACTTGCATTCAGTTATTGCCAGGTTCCTGTAATCTACAAGATCGAAGAACAGGATGGGATAGAAGCGTACTTGAAGAATGGAGCTTCTCAATCATTTAGTGGTCGTTCGCTTGATAAGGCTATCAGCGCCATGATTTTTGGGCGAACCGGTGAAGTTACCAAGTTGAAAGTATCAATCAGCGAACACAGAATTAACAAAACCTAGGCAGAGGTGGGCATGCGTACATTTCATCATATATTGATTTTCTTTTTAGTATCGCTACTAAGTATTTCATGCGAAAACCGATCTCAATCATCTATGGATAATAGAAATAAGACAGCCGAAGAAATTTTGGGGAATAATGAGTACCAAGCCATTTCGTATGGCGGGTACCGTGAAAATACCCGAGATATTCAGCCTACCATCGAAGAACTGAAAGAGGATATGCGCATTCTTCAGGCGATGGGAATTAAGCTTATACGAACCTACAATGTGCATTTACCTCACGCCTCCAACGCGCTAAAAGCCATAGACGAACTGAAAAAAGAAGATGATACTTTCGAAATGTACGTGATGCTTGGTGCATGGATTGATGCTAAAAATGCATGGACCGACGAACCGGATCGCATCAGAAATCAAGATGCGCCAAGAAATAGTACAGAAATTGCACGTGCTGCTGAACTAGCCAATCAATACCCCGACATTGTGAAGATAATTGCCGTGGGTAACGAAGCCATGGTTCATTGGGCTACCGAATATTATGTAGAACCAACTATCATTCTTAAGTGGGTGAATCATTTGCGCAAAATGCGTGATAATGGCGAATTACCGGAAAATTTATGGATCACCAGCTCCGATAATTTTGCAAGTTGGGGGGGCGGAAGTGAAAGTTATCACAAACCAGCGCTAGACTCGCTTATCCGTGCCGTTGATTTCTTATCAGTACACACTTATCCCATGCACGATACGCATTACAATCCACAGTTTTGGGGAGTTCGTGCCGAAGAAGAAGATCTAACCGATATGGAAAAAATAGATAATGCTATGGCGCGTGCCCTGCAATATTCCGAAGATCAGTACTACAGCGTGGTTAATTACATGAAGAGTATAGGCGTGGATAAACCGGTTCATATTGGTGAAACAGGCTGGGCAACCATTTCCAACGAGTTTTATGGCAAAGGTGGAGCCAATGCAATCGACGAGTACAAATCGGGGAAATACCATGATGAAATCAGAGCATGGGGCGACGAAAACAATATTTCGATTTTCTACTTCGAGGCTTTTGATGAGCAATGGAAAGATGCAATGAATCCATTGGGATCAGAAAACCACTTTGGTTTAATCAATCTAAACTCTGAGGCAAAATATGCGATATGGGATTTAGTGGATGAAGGCGTTTTTGAAGGATTGACCCGAGATGGAAAACCCATCACCAAAACTTTCGGCGGTAACTATGATGCCATGATGGAAACGGTGCTGGTTCCACCAACCGACGAAGAAATCCAACAACGCCTGAGCGAAGAGGAGTGATATGAATTCACGTTCGATCTCCTTCTGCCTGCTCCTGTTGATTGCGCTAATTGGAATTAACTGTTCAAACGACAAAAATATGAACCTCGAAGTATTTGAGACTTCTGCCGCAGGTAATCAACTCACTCAAAAAACCACATTTAATATTGGTGAAAATGTGGTTGAAATACGGTTAAATCCGGAAGAGAGATTTCAGAAAATCACAGGATTTGGGGGATCATTTACCGAATCCAGCGCGTATCTACTCAATCAGTTGAGTGAAAAAAATCGTGCAACCATTCTTGAGGCCTACTTTGGTGAAAGTGGAGCCAGATATTCGCTCACTCGTACACACGTGAATTCAAGTGATTTTTCTCTGGGTAATTACTCCTACGCACCGGTTCCGGGCGACGTAAACTTGGAGAATTTCTCGATTGAAGAAGACATGGACGATATCATCCCCATGATAAAAGAGGCAATGGAAATATCGCAGGATGGATTTAAGATTATATCCTCGCCATGGACTGCCCCCATCTGGATGAAAGACAATAATGCATGGAAAGGCGGAAAATTGTTGCCCCAATACTACGACACCTGGGCACTCTTCTTTTCAAAATATATAGATGCGTATGCGGCGCAAGGCATTGATATATGGGGAATCACCGTGGAAAACGAACCACTTGGAAATGGAGAAAACTGGGAAAGTATGCACTACACCGCCGAAGAAATGAACGAGTTTGTGAAAAATCATTTGGGTCCACAACTCGAAAAAACCCATCCGGAAGTTGTGCTATTGGGCTACGATCAAAACCGTGATCACCTGGAAGAATGGGTAGATGTAATGTATGGCGATTATGAAGCCGCAAAATACTTTGATGGAACCGCGATCCACTGGTATGCAAGTACTTACGATGTGTTCGAAGAAGCACTTCAATACGCTCATCGAGTTGCACCGGATAAATATTTAATCCAAACCGAAGCAACCGCCGATGCAGATGTACCTCGCTGGAAAGACGATAATTGGTACTGGGCGAAAGAAGCAACCGATTGGGGTTGGGATTGGGCACCGGATGATCAAAAGTATTTGCACCCGAAATATGTGCCGGTATATCGGTATGCACGCGACATTATTGGTACGCTTAATAATTGGGTTGATGGTTGGGTTGATTGGAATATGGTGCTAGATCGGCAGGGCGGACCAAACTGGGCAAATAATTGGTGCCTTGCTCCAGTTATTGTCGATCCGGATGCCGACGAAGTGTACTTCACTCCGCTTTATTATACCATGGCTCATTTCAGCCGATTCATTCGTCCGGATGCCTACCGAATCGGACATCAACACAACGACGATGAGTTATTGATCACAGCAGCTCAGAATCCCGATGGCACCATTGCACTGTTAGTATTAAACCAGACAGAGCAAGAAAAAACACTTTCCATTATGCTTGATGGTGCAGCAGAGATGATTTCGATTGATGGAAAGGCTTTGCAAACAATCGTAATAAATTCGCAGAAATCTTAAATAATTATAGGAACGGAGTACAATGTCTACGCAGGTTACAACTAAGAGTGTCCCTTATTCATATAAACTAGCATTCGGCTTTGGAATGTTGGCTAATCAGATGTTCCCGGCTGTGTTGAGCATCTTTATGGTTGTTCTGGTTCAGGATTTGGGCTTTCCCGGGTGGATGTGGGGGGTTATTTTCTTTTTTCCACGAGTGTTTGATGCATTTACTGATCCGATAATGGGCTTTATTTCGGATAATACGCGTTCGAAATGGGGCCGACGTAGACAGTATGTATTTTTAGGAGCCGTTGTGATGGGCGTTAGTTTCATCATCATGTGGCAGCTTTACGCTGATAACAGCGTGATGTACAACTTCACTTATTTCATGGCATGTTCGGTTGCGTTCTTTTTAGGGCTTACAATTTTCAGCGTGCCTTACGTAGCTATGGGTTACGAGATGAGCGAAGATTTTCATGAGCGTACACAAATAATGGCCATTGCTCAATGGATTGGACAGTGGGCATGGGTAATTGCACCTTGGTTCTGGGTAATTATGTACGATCCGGCTTGGTTCGAATCTGCCGAAGTTGCAACGCGTACATTAGCTACTTGGGTTGGAGTTATTTTCATGTTTTGCGCGATGATTCCGGCCATCATCATCAAAGATGAATCAACGGTCGATCGTGATGATTATATGCCACTAACAGCCAAAAATATTGGCAAAGGATTTAAGGAAATCATTAATAGTTTTAAGGAAGCTTTTAAATCGAAGCCTTTCCGAAAGCTGTGTATTTCTACTTTTTTGATTTTCAACGCATTCAACACGGTTGCCGCGTTTACCTTTTTCGTGATTGTGTATCACCTATTTGGTGGGGATGCAGGCGCAGCAGGAATCTGGCCAACCTTGTTCGGAAGTTTAGGCGCCATTGTAACTACTTTTATTGTGATTCCCATAGTCGCAAAGATGTCAAAAATTATGGGTAAGAAACGCGCTTTTATCGTTTCACAATCCATTTCCATTGTAGGTTATTTGATGTTCTGGTTCTTGCTGATCCCGGGAAAACCATACATGTTCATTTTTGCATTGCCGTTTTTCTCTTTTGGGATTGGTAGCCTGTTCACCTTAATGATGTCGATGACCGCAGACGTAATCGATCTGGATGAATTAAATTATGGAATTCGCAGAGAAGGAGTGTTTGGAGCCATTTACTGGTGGATGGTAAAATTTGGATTCGCAATTGCGGGTGGATTAAGTGGTATTATTCTTAGCATTGTTGGTTTCAGTGCCGATGCCTTGCCCGGTCCGATCCCAATTGGTGAAGTTTGGCCGGGAATAACCGGTCTAAGAGCTTTCTTCTCGGGCTTGCCAATGCTCGGTACGTTCATCGCCATTCTGGTAATGTGGTCGTATGATATCGACGAAGAACGTGCAAACGAAATCAGAGAAAAACTACAAGCCAGAAAAAAAGGCGTTAACATCAAAGATGTTGAAACAAAACAATCCAGCTATTACCAGTTGGCTAAAGCAAATAGTTTCGAACAAATTGAGGTCGAACATCCATACACCCCAATTCACTTAAACAGCGACGACGCTACGCTCAAGAAAACCGCTCTCGAACTACTTAATGATGGTATTTCTGGTGTTTGTTTTAGCCCATACCGAGATGATCAAACCATTAAAGATCAACTATCTAAAGAGCAAATTGAGCAACGTGTTAAGATTCTATCTAAGCATGTGCAATGGATTCGCTCTTTTTCCACAACAGGTGGAAATGAATTTACCCCCGGTATTGCGCACAAGTATGGGAATAAATCGGTTGTGGGTGCCTGGATCGATTCTAATTTGCAGAATAACGAGAAGGAGATAAAGGGGCTAGTTTCTCTAGCTAAAACCGGTGCAGTAGACATTGCCACAGTGGGTAATGAGACCATCATGCGTAATGAGCTTTCGGTGGATCAAGTGATTGATTATTTGAAACGCGTTAAAGAGCAATTGCCAAATACTCCCGTAGCCTATGTGGACGCCTACTTTGTGTTTCTAGACCACCCGGAATTATTGGAATATTGCGATGTTGTTATGATTAATTGCTACCCATTCTGGGAAGGGTATTCTATTGAGGATGCTATGAGTGTAATTGAAAAAATGCATGCTCTGGTATCTTCAAAAAGTGAGGGTAAAAAAGTGGTTATCTCCGAAACAGGGTGGCCTACTCAGGGACAAGTTATCGGCGAAGCCGAGCCATCGCTGAGTAATATGATGAAGTACTTTATCAATGTAGTGAATTGGAGCAAAGCCAATAACACCGATGTGTATTACTTCTCTTCGTTTGATGAATCTTGGAAAGTTCGCCACGAAGGTGATGTTGGAGCCCGCTGGGGACTTTGGAATAAAGATGAACAGCTAAAAATTAAATAAGCATGTCGTACAGAAAGGAAAAATTTCTAAGCTTCGAGAAATCCTCATTACTCTCGAAAGTTGATTACCTCGAAGGGTTGGATCAAAAAGATACAAACGCGCTTTTTCATGAGATATTAACCGAAGGTATTCATGGATTCTGCTTCAGTTTATATGAAGAAGGGCAGGAGCCGGGAGATATCATTCCAAAACCACAGATCATGCGAAGAATGCAAATTCTTGATGATCATTGTGAGTGGATTCGTTCATTTTCTACCACCGAAGGCAACGAGTTAGTGCCCGAAGTAGCCAAAGAATTGGGCTTAAAAACCATGGTAGGTGCATGGCTGGGAAGCGACGAAGAAAAAAACGAGACCGAAATTGAAGGGCTGATTGAACTTGCAAAAAAAGGTATGGTTGATGTTGCTGCTGTGGGTAACGAAGTACTGTATCGCAACGACTTATCACTCGAACAATTACTTGAATATATCAAACGGGTGAAAGCAGAAATTCCCGATATACCGGTTGGCTATGTGGATGCCTACTACGAGTTCAGTGTGCATCCGGAATTGGCAGAAACGTGCGATGTAGTGCTTTGTAACTGCTACCCGTATTGGGAGGGAACCTCGTTTCAGGATTCATTGAATCATATGCGGCAAATGTTCTATCAGGCTAAAGCTGCTGCGAATGGTAAGCGAATTATCATTACCGAAACGGGATGGCCCAGCCAAGGAGAAGGATTGGGTGGCGCTATTCCATCAGAAGAACATGCCATGAAATACTTTATCAATGCAAATTTATGGGCACAAGACGAAGGTATTGAAATTATGTATTTCTCCTCGTTTGACGAAGCATGGAAGAAAAGTGATGAAGGTGAAGTAGGAGCATATTGGGGAATCTGGGACAGCGAAAACAAACTCAAATACTAAGATTTTGAATACATTTGAACAATTAGGGCTGCAACCCGGTAAGGCCATTTGTTACTCCGGATTCCGAGATGGGCAATATCCCGGTGGAGAATATCCTACTCACGATCAGGTGAAGGAAGACTTACTGATTTTACAGGATGAGTGGAAATATCTGCGTTTGTATGATTCAAGCATCCATGCAAAAACGGTGCTTGAGGTAATCCGTAAAGAACAACTCGATTTCAAAATTATGCTAGGGGCCGACATTGGCGCTGAAGTGAATAATTTTAACTGTCCATGGGGGGGCGGTGTTTATGACGAAGATGAGTTGGAAGCCAATAAGGAAATTAATCGCCGTAAAATTGATGCCCTCATTGAACTTGGTAATACCTACGAGGATATCATCTTTTCGCTTTCCATCGGCAACGAAGCTTGTGTGGATTGGACGGATCACTATGTGCCGGAAAAAAACGTATTAGCTTATGCAAAGAAAGTTAAAACAAGCACCAAGCAGCAGGTTACCTTTTGCGAAAACTATGTGCCTTGGCTTCATAAACTCTCCAATTTAGCAGAGTATCTGGATTTCATTTCGATACATAGCTACCCCGTGTGGGAGTACAAGAATATTTCGGAAGGCCTCGCATACACTAAACAAAACTACTATGCCGTAGCCGAAAAATTTCCAGAGAAAACCGTGGTTATTACCGAAGCGGGTTGGGCAACAAAATCGAACGGAAGAGGCATTGAAGCCAATAATGTGAACGAAGGCTTTCAAAAAATATATTTCGAAGAGTTAATGGAATGGACCGATAAAAACGGCATTCTCACCTTTTATTTTGAAGCATTTGATGAAAACTGGAAAGGCTCGCCCGATCGCTGGGAGCCCGAAAAACACTGGGGTCTTTACCGCGCCGATCGTACACCTAAACTTGCAGTGAATCCGAATTACTCCACACAAAGAACTCATTTCTAAAAAATAGCTTTTTAGTTATTCAACCTTAAAAAAAGTCTGGGAGAACTCACTCAATAAAATCGCTACAATCAATCATTTAAACCATTATTTATAATGAAACTTACACAATTACTAATAGCTGCATTATTTTTTAGTTCTGCAGCTGTTGCTCAAAACAGTCCTGTAAATTTTGAGGCCGACGGTAACGGTGCCTCGTGGACCTGGGAAGTATTTGAAAATACTGATAATCCGGCTCTTGAAATTATTGACAACCCGGATGCTACCGATCCTAATTCATCCGCTAAAGTTGCCAAATTTACCGCAAGAGTTGACGGCGCAACCTTTGCCGGTGTAACTACCGATGGTATTGGAAACTTTACCCTAAATGATAATAACCGAACCATCAAAATCATGGTATGGAAATCAACCATTTCTGATGTTGGAATTAAGCTGGAAGCTGCCGGTGGCTGGTCGGAAGGCGAAATTAAAGTTGCCAATACTGTTACGAATCAGTGGGAGGAATTAACCTTCGATTTCTCGAATAAAAACAATCCTCCTGAAAGTGAAGGCGGTGCTTTCGCTAAGCTAACTATCTTCCCGGATTTCACTACCAGAAGCCAGGAAAATGTTATCTACTTCGATAATGTGACTTTTGGTGATTTAAGCAGTGGAGGGTTATCACCAGCGGAAGCTGCTCCAACACCAACAGTTGATGAAGCAAACGTAATTTCGCTCTTTAGTGATGCATACACGGATGTTTCGGTTGATACCTGGCAAACGGGTTGGTCGATGGCCACATTCGCAGACGTTATGGTAGACGGCAACGCAACAAAGAAATACTCAGACCTCAATTTTGTAGGAATCGAAACAGTAGCAAGTCCGGTTGATGTAAGTACAATGACGCACGTGCATTTTGATCTGTGGACTCCGGATGCTACTACTTTCAGATTCAAACTCGTTGATTTTGGACCTACCGGCGGCTTTAGTGGCGAAGGTGGAGATGGCGAAGGTGATGACTCTGAGCATGAACTCATTTGGGAAAGTCCGGCGCAGAGCGAATGGATAAGCTACGATTTACCATTGGCCGATTTCACGGGATTAACCAATACAACTAGTATGGCACAGTATATTTTTAGTGCGTTACCAGAAGGTAGTGCAACTGCATTTATAGACAACCTCTATTTCTATGATGCTAATGCTACCAGTAACGAACTTGCCGAAGTACCTAATGGTTTCAACTTAGAACAGAATTATCCAAATCCATTTAACCCTTCAACCAATATTGCGTATTCAGTGCCGCAATCCGGAATGGTAACTTTGGATGTATTTAACCTGCAAGGGCAAAAAGTTGCCACCTTAGTTAACGGCGTACAAAGTGCGGGTGCGCATTCGGTATCTTTCGATGCATCAAATCTATCTTCCGGGGTTTATATGTATCGATTAACAGCCGGCAACTCGGTGAATGTTAAAAAGATGATGTTGATTAAATAAGCATGCCGGAAACCAAAAAGTCGGTCTGTTTCAGTCCGGCTTTTTTGGTATCTACAATCGAGCAGATAGAATAATATGAGTAGTAAATAATGATCTGATGGAACTGAACAGTGTAGAATTGATTCTTATCTTTTTTTCGATTGGTTCGCTATTAATAGTGTTGATAGTAGCATGGCAATTCAGAGCTATAAAGCAGGTCATTTATGGGTTCAGATCAAGCACGGTAAGTGCTGAACAAACTGATAAAAAAACTGATTTAAATCTTGAAACTGAATTAATTCAACTAAAGCTCGAGCTAGAAGAATCTAAATCAGAGTTAAAAACAAAAACCATAGAATTAGCAAAACTGGCTCGCGAAAATGATGAAAAAGTCGAAGTGCTGGAAACCATCAAAAAATCGGTACAGCATATCCAAAAAAATCCAACTAGTGCTGCCAGACTAACTAAAGAAATTTTAGCAGAAATTGAAGCCATCAGCCATGGCGATGAGCTTTCTTTTGAACTGCAACTAGACGAACTGAATAAACGCTTTTATACTAATCTTAAAGAAGAATTTTCGGAATTAACTCAAAATGATTTGCGTCTTTGTGCTTACATCAAAATTGGGATGTCTGCCAAAGAAATTGCAAATCTACTTAACATAAAACCATCGAGTGTTTACATCAGTAGGTCAAGATTGCGTAAAAAGCTTGGACTTTCACCCACCGATGATCTTCACGGATTTCTTGCCTCTAAATAATCACGAATTTTTAATTCGACGATAAAACAGCTGCTGATCTTGCCGGTAGTTCTACTTGAATCATGTTGTCGGTTTGAGTAAAAGTAGATTCATACAATAATGCTTTATACATCGAAGAAACTCTTGCCGGTACTTCAACCGTAACAGGGTTTTCACTTGCATTAAAAAGGCTGATGATTTCGTGGTCGTCATTATACCTTGAGTAAGCCAAAACTTCTCGAGCATCATCCACAATCAAATATTCCAGCTCACCGTGGGATAGCACAGGGTTATTTTTTCTCATAGCAATAATCTGTTGCATAAAGCCAAACCAATTATCATCAAAGCGAACTTCATTTTCCGGGCGGTTATGACCGAGAGGATGAGTGGTTTCGTTTTCAAAGGTATAGTCTTTCCAGATGAGTGGTTTTCGCGTAGAAGGATCATTCGCTCCCCACATGCCCATTTCGTCGCCATTCCAGATTTGCGGAGCGCCCACATAAGTATACTGCTGAGTAAGAATCAGCTTCATGGTTTGATAGGTTTCTTCATCCGGCTTATCAATTTTGTACTCCGGGTTATCATCCGGTTTTGGCTGAAACATGTATTTATTCTTATTGTAGATGGAAGTCCCAAACCGTGGCGTATCATGGCTTGCTGTCATGTTCATCATCGCGTAATTATTCACTTCTCGAATATTTGCCATAAATGACTGAAGGCTATCCACATATTCGCTAACTGATATTTTATCCGGCGATTGATTAAAGAAATGCCGGGTAGCTCGATACCAGCGATAATTCATGGGAGCGTCAAACACATCGCCACGTAACATCGGTTCGGGATCGAGTAAATTATCGGGGTATTTTTGCCACCATAATTCGCCCAATAAATAGGCATCAGGATTGATGCTTCGAACGAATTCTCTGTAATCTCTCCAAAACGTAAGTCCTACTTCTGCGGCAACATCTAACCGAAATCCGTCTACTCCATCACTGGGATCTCCATCACCATTAGGATCGAGCCAGCGATGAGAAACATTGAAAATATGCTGTTTTACTTGTTCTGAGTAAATATCTGCATCGAAAATGTGAATACCATCGCTGTGATCTACCCGATAGGTTTCTTTGATTTCGGGCAGAGTAAAAACGCCTACCCATCCACGATAAGAAAATTCATTTTCTTCGGTATTTGGATCGTCAAATTCATCGATGAAATACCAATCTTTGAACTCACTTTCTTGCTGATTTTCCAGAATATCTTTCCATGCCCAAAACTCAATTCCGGTATGATTCCAACTGAAATCGAGGATCAATTTCATATCTCTTCGATGTAACTCTTCAATCAGATTAAGAAACATTTTATCTGCACTTGTCCATTGCCAAGTTGCAGGATCAACCGGATTTTCAGTGGCCATTAATGCAGCGTCGCCATCGGGATCAGGACCGAAATTTCGATCGATGTGGTGCCAGTTACGAGCATCAAATTTGTGTAATGATGGGGCATCGTTTAATGGATTAAAATAAATGGCAGTAACTCCCAACGATTCCATATAATCTAGTTTGTCGAGCACTCCTTGTAAATCACCACCATAACGCCGGAGTTGTGCTTTTTGTCCGAACGATGAAAGTTCATTGCCAAAGAAATCAGTTACGTCCTCAAGTTCATCCCAATAAGGATCCGGAGCATACCAATCGTGAGTCCAAGGCGTGGTTTGCCAGCCATCCGGTACGGTGCCCGGATAAGAACCCACGATGTCCTGCGGACGAGGATCGTTCGTAGGATCTCCATTTCTAAATCTTTCCACAAATATCTGATACCAAATGGCTTCTTTACTCCATTCCGGTGGTTCATCGAGGGCGGTTTGTGTGTGCTTTTCGGGGTCGTTTGCAGTACAGGATAATACCAACGCAGCAACAATCAGAATGAGAGTGAGTGATCTGTTCATGAGAGAATTTTTGGATGTTCGGCGAAGGGTATACACTATTTATGAAAATTGCATGTATAAAAACGACTTCTCTTGAAGGGGAGGAGACTGTTTCTGAGCTTAAAACACCATTTCGAAACTGAGATTACACTATTTCTATAACCAAGAGAGAATCGAAACTAGTTACCTATTCATAAAATGACAGCCCTCTCCTAGAAAAGAGGGCAAGGTGAGGTTAAAAATTTCGCACGATTACACTTCATTGGTAGTTGTCATAATCATTCCATTTATTAGAAAAAAAGTGATGGAGATATGGGGTTTAAAAACAAACTACATGCGGGAGCAAACTCGGAAATTTTTGGGAATGCGAAGCAGCTCAGAACGAATCAAACTGAAGCAGAAAAAGTCATGTGGCAACAGCTTAGGGGGCGCCGATTTGAAAACTTAAAATTCAGAAGGCAACACCCAATTCATGAATTTATCGCTGATTTTTACTGTCATGAAAAGCAATTAATCATTGAGATTGATGGACAGTACCATAAAAGGCCCGATCAACAGAAAAAAGATCAAGCTCGAACTGCTGAATTAAATAAAATTGGGATAATCGTTGTACGATTTACAAATGAAAGAGTATTAAACGATTTGGATGGATGTCTCAAAGAATTAAAATCCAAGTTACAGGAAATCACCTCACCCTAATCCTCTCCTCAAGGAGAGGGGACTATTTCTGAGCTTAAAACACCATTTCGGAACTGAATTGATACTATTTCTATAACTAATAGAGTAACGAACCTAGTTACCAATTTAGAAAACGAAAACCCTCTCCTAGAGGAGAGGGCAGGGTGAGGTGAATGTACATCAATTAATACATTGCATAGCAACATTTAACTGTTAAGCACCTTATATTTGAGCGTTCAAACAAAGGGCAATTTCTACAGACTTATTACATGACTTCAGGTAGAGGGATTTGCACACCTGCTATTCGATACATTTCGGTTTTTTTATCAATTATTCTCATTCAGGCACTGTTTTCTCAAAACGTGCGTGCTTTCCAAAAAACTACCCCGGGCGAGAAAGAAGTACGTGAAATACTAGACAAACAATCTGATAAGTTTGAAAAACCAGCCACTATTTCTGTAGAAGTGGATTCTTCTGAAGAGGTACAAAAGCCCAATCCTTGGACAAAAACGTGGAATCTCAACATCAATGGAAATCAGGCGAGTTACAGAAATTGGAGTCAGGGTGGGGTAAATACGATTGCAACTACTGCATCAACGCTGGCTCGGTTTAAATACTCCGGGGCCTCGTTTTCGAACACGTTTCGTGTAAATTTACAATACGGTCAAACTTGGCTGGATGGCGAAGGGTCAAAGAAAACAGCGGATTTAATCAACCTGAGGTATAAACTTGATTACTTTTTGGGTTCTTATCAACTAAGTACATTTGCCGAGATAGATTTTAGAACACAGTTTGTGGATGGCTTCGATGAGGATAACGAGCAAGTTGTTTCCGATTTCATGGCTCCCGGATATCTCACCGAATCGATCGGTTTATCGTATCAACCGGACGATTATTTCTCGGTGCAAACCGGTTTAGGTTTAAAACAAACCTTTGTGAGCGTAGATAGCTTAGGGCAGTATTATGGATTAAATGAAGACGAAAATATGCGTTCTGAGGGCGGTTTTACCATTTCGATTAACTGGGATAAATCTTTCGCGAAAACATTCAATTACACTACCGAATTAAGCACCTTTACTAATTTATTACTCCCCGTTCGGCGGACAGACGTTATTTTCAGAAACGCTTTATCCGGTAAGCTAAACAGTTTTTTGTCTACCATTTTACAATTTGAGCTGATGTACGACGATGATGTAACCTCCAAACTGCAAATGAGGCAAACCATCGCTGTTGGCTTGATTATTAAACTGTTATAGATCGCTTCTTTTATTGCTGTCAATTCCTATTTTCATAGTCGAATTTCAGACAGCCAACACTTTTAAACTCGCTTTTATGCATAAATACAAGATGCTGCCGGTTTTTGGAGCAGCCTTGATGTTATTGCTCTCCGCATGTTCCAATAATACCCGTTTCGAAAGAATATCAGCTTCGAAATCTGGCGTCGATTTTGAAAATACGCTGGTCGAAGACACCACCTTCAACTTTTTGAACTACTTGTATTACTACAATGGTGGGGGAGTTGCCGCGGGGGATCTCAATAATGATGGACTGGATGATCTCTTCTTTACCTCCAATCAAAATGAGAATAAGCTGTACATAAATTCAGGCAATTTTCAATTCGATGATGCCACAGAATCGGCGGGTATCATTCACCAACCCGGAAGTTGGAGTACAGGTGTATCTATGGCCGATGTTAATGGCGATGGCTGGCTCGATATTTATGTGAGTAATGTAAACTATCTGAGCAGAACCGGACAAAATCAGCTCTTTATCAATAATCAAGATGGTACTTTTTCTGAACAAGCGGAGGCTTTTGGATTAGGTTTTGAAGGGTATTCGGTGCAATCTGCTTTTTTTGATTACGATAAAGATGGCGATCTCGATATGTTTTTGTTGAATCACTCCGTGCATTCGATTTACAGTTATGCGCCTATTGAATCCCGCGAACGCATCGATCCAAAATCAGGAGATAAACTGTTTCGCAATGATGGTGATTCATTTACTGATGTTAGTGAAGACGCAGGCATTTTTAGTAGTGCTCTAGGTTTTGGGCTGGGAGTAACTATAAGCGACATCAATGAAGATGGCTGGCCGGATATTTATGTGGCGAACGATTTTCACGAAGACGATTATCTATACATCAACAATCAAAATGGAACTTTTTCTGAGTCGATACGCGAAATGGTTCAGCATACCAGTCAGTTTACGATGAGTGTAGATATTGCCGACATCAACAATGATGGAAAATCGGATATTGCCACCACCGATATGTTGCCTTATGAGGAAGAAATCCTGCGAAAATCTGGAGGCGGCGATACCTATCAGGTTGCGCGCATCAAGGAAAGTTATGGGTACTATCCGCAATACTCGCGAAATATGCTGCAGGTTAATCAAGGAATTACGTCTTCAGGAATGCCCTTATTCAGCGAGATTGGGTATTTGGCAGGTATTGAAGCCACCGATTGGAGCTGGAGTGGACTTCTGGCCGATCTTGATAATGATGGATATCGCGACTTCTACATAGCGAATGGAATTTTTCGTCGCCCTAACGATCTGGACTACATTAAATACATATCCGGTTCAGATGTTCAATTATCATTGCAGCAAGGCGTTGATCCGGAAAACCTAAAGTTGGTACAGCGAATGCCGGAATTGAAAATCCCTAACGCGGTTTTCAAAAATAATACCGACTTAACCTTTACCGATTTGTCCACCGAATGGGGCTTGGGCGACAAGAGCTATTCTAATGGAGCTACTTACACCGATCTGGATAACGACGGCGATCTGGATTTGATCGTGAATAATGTAAACCAACCTGCTTTCATCTACAGAAACGATACCAATTCAGAAGATCAAAGCTCTAATTATGTGCAGTTCCATTTGATGGGAGATGATGAAAATACATCAGGAATTGGAGCAAAAGTTTGGGTGTATGCACAGGAAAGTCGATTTGTTCTAGAGCAATCTCCGGTGCGCGGTTTTCAATCGTCGATGAGTCATGTTTTGCATCTTGGATTAGGTGAAATTGATATGATTGATTCTATTCGTGTAATCTGGCCGGATGATCGCACGCAGCTTTTAACTAATAATAGCGCCAATACTCTCATTCATTTAGATCAGGCATTTGCCAGAGATTCGTACACCTATCACAATAAAAACAATACCAAAGCTCTTTTTTCAGACATCAGAGGGCAGGTAGGTGTGAATTTCAAACACACCGAAAACGAGTTTCTCGATTTCGATAATGAACGGTTGATTCCTCACAAACTGTCGACCTTAGGTCCGCCTATTGCCGTTTCAGATGTTAATAATGACGGCTTAGAAGACTTCTTTATTGGAAATGCGGCATTGCAGACCGGTGAAATTTGGTTGCAAACTGAGGACGGCACATTCAAAAAGAAAAACAATCCTGAATTATTTGAGGATCGATTTAACGAAGACACCGACGCTCTCTTTTTCGATGCAAATGGAGATGCATTTCCGGATTTATTGGTAACTAGCGGAGGCGGACAAGTTGTAGGGCAGTTTCGTGAGCTACTCGATCGGTTATACTTGAACCGTGGTGATGGCACCTTTGTGTATTCCCAAACTTTTCCGGCGATGTATGCAAACTCGTCGGTAGTAACCAATGGCGACTTCGATAACGATGGAGATCAGGATCTTTTTATTGGAGGATTAAGTGTTCCTAGGCTGTATGGATTAGATCCTGTTAGTTTTCTGCTACAAAATGATGGCCGAGGTAATTTTACGGATGTCACCGACATCATAGCACCTCAACTCCGAAATGTGGGGATGGTTACAGATGCCGGATGGTTGGATGCCGATGAAGATGGCGATGTGGACTTAGTTATAGCCGGAGAGTGGATGCCAATCAAAGTATTTTCGAATATTCTAAGTGAAGTAGCTTCTGCGGATACCATCAGTACCATCTTCGAAGAAGTTACCGTTGCAGCGGGCTTGGGCGGCACAGAGGGATGGTGGAATTTGTTGGATTTTTCCGATATAGATGGTGATGGAGATTTGGATATCATTGCAGGGAATTTGGGATTGAATTCTTATCTGAAGGCATCGGAAAATGAACCGGTAAAATTATATCTCAACGATTTTAATGACGACCAAAAAGCGGATCCTATTGTCGCTTATACCAATGGGCAAAAAGAATATCCTCTTGCATTAGTGGATGAGTTATTTGAGCAACTTCCCGGACTTCGTAAAGATTTTAACAGTTACGAAGCTGTTTCTGATTTTACCGTTCAGGATTGGTTTTCGGCATCAAAATTAGATTCATCCATTCAGAAAAAAGCGGTGATGTTCGAAAGTGTACTACTTGAAAACACCGATGGAATGGGTTTTAAAATCCATAAACTTACTATTGATGCGCAAATGGCGCCCATGTACTCCACACTTACGCACGATTTTAATAACGACGGAACAAAAGACCTATATATAAACGGAAATTTTTATGGAGTACGACCGTTTTTGGGCCAATACGACGCTAACTACGGAACGGTACTTTTGCAGGATGCAGATTTTGTTTTTTCGTTCAAAACTATGCCTTTCGAACAGTTGGGAGAATATCAGCGAAAGCAAATCAGGGATGTTAAACCTATACAACTCGGCGAGGGGCGAATGGGTGTTTTGGTATCGCAAAATGATGGAGAACTCGTTATACTAAGCATCAACCCGCCTAAATAGTAGAATCAAATAGAAATGAAGAGCTTACGAATTTCAGTTGCACTTGCACTTTTAGTATGGATTGGATTTACAGGATGTGAGGAGATAAAATCCCCTGAAGAGGCGGGAGCCACCGATCCAACATTACTTCATAATGCAATGGAGCAAATCACCGACATCATGGTGCACGATATTTTCTCGCCACCGGTTGCCAGTAGAGTACACGGTTATGTATCTATTGCTGCATACGAAGTAATGGCACTTAATATGCCCGAATATCGAAGTCTGGGTGGACAAATAAATGAGTTTACAGAAGGACCGGCTAATCAGAATGAAGAGGTTGTATTAGAATTGGCAAGTTTACATGCACTTTTTCGGGTAGGGGATGAGTTGCTCTTTTCTACCGAAATGCTGGATAGCTATCGCGATTCTGTTTACCAACAACTTCGCTCGAATGGATTATCCAAAAAACAGCTCGAAGCTTCCAAGAACTACGGCGATCAGGTAGCCGAGCATGTGATTGCCTATCTGAATACTGATAATTACAAAGAAACCAGAGGTACCGAGAAATTCCCCGTTACCGACGAACCCGGACGATGGATTCCCACTCCACCCGCCTATATGGACGCCATAGAGCCCAGCTGGAATAAAATTCGACCTTTTGTAATGACAAGCGCCGATCAGTTTAAGCCGGAGCCGCCCGTGCCATTTAGTTTAGAAGAAGGATCAGAGTTTTATCAGCAGACGTATGAAGTGTACGAAATAGGAAATAATCTGACCGACGAACAAATCGAAATTGCCAAGTTCTGGGATTGTAATCCATTTGCCATGCAATTAAGAGGGCATTTTATGTTTTCTATCAAAAAACTTACGCCAGGAGGGCATTGGATGGGGATAGCGGGTATCGCAGCTCAGTCGGAAAATGCAGATTGGGCGCGTTCAGCCGAAACCTATGCACTTACTTCTATTGCTTTGTTCGACGGATTTATAAGTTCATGGGACGAAAAATTCCGCAGTAATTTAATTCGCCCTGAAACTGTGATTAACAAGCACATTGATGCGGAATGGGTTCCACTACTTCAAACACCTCCTTTTCCTGAATATACCAGTGGCCATAGCGTAATTTCCCGGGCTGCTGCAGAAGCATTAACTCATCTATTTGGTGATAATTTCTATTTCGAAGATACCACAGAATTGAAGTATGGATTGCCTGTACGCACCTTTAACTCTTTTATTGAAGCATCTGATGAAGCAGCCGTTAGCAGGCTCTATGGCGGAATTCACTATCGAATGGCAGCTGAACATGGGATCACCCAAGGGCAGGGAGTAGGATCTTTTGTTACTAGCCAGATCACCCTTGGAAATGAGCCAATAGCAGACAATGATTGATCGGGTGTAAGTTAAGTACTTACAATTAAATAGGCTGATTTTTTCTGTTTTGGAAAAATTCCCAATAGATTCAGTCTAAATCTGTTTAATTGAGCATATCATTGCTTTTAGATTGCATGAATCAGTGAAATAAGTGAGATTCTTTTTTATCAAAGACTCTACATATAGTGTACTTATTTAACCTAATGGAATAATCGGCAAGTCGTTAAAAATATTTTAATTCGATGCTCTCAATTTCAGAGTTTCAAGTTAAATGTATTCCGGCCCACTATTGATTAATCATCTAGAAATATTCAAATGGGGTTTCTAAGTGAAGCATTTGAGAAAAAATCCCAGAATTACACGAATTTATTTCATGTTGCTATTTACTTGAAGTATGCACATTTTTTTACACGGAGTCAGGAAAACTCACTATGGTCATCTATGTAATCAATAAACCAGTCATCGATGGAAGCGCTACGATGCGTTTATGGAAGCGATTACACGCATAGCTTGCTTGTCTCCTCTCAATCTAACCTATAATCAAAATTCTTAGTTATGCTCAAAAATTGGATTTCATCCAAGATGCTGGCACGGATTGCTCGTTCATTCCTTTGTTTAACATTAGGGGTAGTTCTTGTAGTTCTTGCTATGGATACTAGTTCAGCACAATCAAGACGTACCATTACCGGTACAGTAACTGATGCGGCCGACGGAACCGGAATTCCTGCGGTAAACGTATTAGTAAAAGGTACACTTATTGGTACTTCAACAAGTGTAGATGGTACCTACTCACTCTCAGTACCCACAGACGCAGAAACCCTTGTCTTTTCTTCGATCGGTTATGTAACCCAAGAAGTTCAAATTGATGGTCGCAGCACTATCGACATTGAAATGTCTCAAGACATTCAATTCCTCGATGATGTGGTGGTAGTTGGTTATGGTGCACAAGACGAAAAAGAAATTACGTCTTCGGTTACTTCAGTTGATTCTGAGGACTTTAACCTAGGAAATGTAAGCGAACCTGTTCAGTTAATTCAAGGTAAAGTTCCCGGCTTAAGTGTATATAATAGAGGTGGTGATCCTAATTCATCTCCAACTATACGTTTAAGAGGTATATCTACTATTGGTGCAAATGCTGAGCCCTTAATTGTAATTGATGGAGTTATAGGCGGTTCACTTGATAACATTGATCCTAGTGATGTTGAATCTATGACAGTTCTTAAAGATGGCTCTGCAGCGGCTATTTACGGAACACGTGGTTCTTCTGGTGTAATTATTGTTACTACCAAAAAGGGTAGTGATGTTGCTGGCACTTCACGAGAAGCAGTTACCAGATTTTCTTACGATTCATTTATAGCTACTAGTTCAATCCTGAATACAATTGATGTCATGAATTCAAGTGAATTTATTGAAGCTGGTAGTAATGATTTAGGTGCTAGCACAGATTGGTTAGATGTTGTAACAAGAACAGCAGTTTCAACTTCTCATAATGCAGCAATATCTGGTGGGAATTTAGTAACTAATTATCGAGCGTCTTTAAATTTCAGAGATTCTGAAGGTATTCTTGAAGAGTCAGGTTTTGAGCAACTAAATGGCCGTTTTAACTTATCTCACTTTGCACTAGATAATCGTTTAAAGATGGATTTGAGTTATTCTTTAACTAATCGAGATGCTAACTACTCTTTTAGTGATGCACTACGTTATGCGGTACTATTTAATCCAACGGCACCTGTTTTCGGTTCCGAAGCAAACATTGGAAATGAAGACTTTTATGCTGATTATAATGGATACTTTCACCCAGTAGGTCTTTTTGATAGCTTTAATCCACGTGCAATTTTAGACTTAAATTCTAATACTGGTGAATCGAAAGAAGTGCTCTTTTCAACTGCAGCACAATACAATGTAACCGATGATTTTGTTGTAAATGCAATGTATTCTCGCCAATCCGCAGATTTACTGAATTCTGAATATTATTCAGTATTTGATGCTTGGCGTGGGGGAGCTGGTTCTTCTCGAACTGGACTTGCAAGACGTTTTACAGAAAATACTCGCTCAACATTATTTGAAGCATATTCAACATTCCAGAATACTTTTGATCAACTTGATTTCACATTAACTGGTGGTTATAGTTTCCAACAAGATAACCGTGAAACGTTTTTAATTGAGGCCGGTGACTTTCCAAATGACGAACTTGGCGTAAATGCACTCGAGGCAGCCGGTGATCTTGAAACCTCTGGACAAATTGTGCTTCAAAGTTCAGCAACACCTGATGAGAAAATCATTGCAGGGTTTTTCCGTGGTAATTTCACATGGGATAATTCCATTTTCTTTAATGCTTCTATCCGTCGCGAAGGATCAACTAAACTTGGAGAAGATAATCAATGGGGATGGTTCCCTGCCGTTGGTGTAGGTACCGACTTAACTTCTTTTATTGATATATCGATGTTAGATCAGTTGAAAGCTCGAGTTGGTTATGGAGTTACAGGCGCATTACCTAGAGAATCCGGATTATCTCGATCAGCGCGTAACCCGGGTGCTACAAGCGCACCAATTTCACGTGCAGCGAATCCTGACCTAAAGTGGGAAGAAAAAGCGGAATTAAATGTTGGACTAGACTTTGGTGGAGAACGTTTCTCTGGTACAATAGAAGTTTACAATCGAGATATAAATGATTTTATTCTTGAAAGAACGGTAGATGCTTCGGTATTTGGTTTCGATCGCCGCTACGAAAACTCTGGTAAACTGAATACAAAAGGTTTTGAATTCAGTTTTAACTACGATGTAATTCAAAATTTGGACATGAACTACAACACTGGATTAGTTTTCTCTACGTATAACACTACCCTTGAAGATTACGTAGTTCCTGAAGAAATGCGTGCTAATTTAGGTGCACCCGGTCAAAACGGAACGAATATGATTCGAGTTGCTGAAGGCGAAGAAATAGGTATAATCTGGGGACCAGTATTCTCAGGTGAAGTCGATTCATTCGGTGTTCCTATCATGAAAGATTTAAATGGAGATGGGCAAGTATTATCTAACCAAACCAATGCATTAGATGAGAATGGCGATTTTACCCAGTTGGGTAGTGGTATACCTGATTTTGAAATTGGCTGGACTAACCAGTTTAGATTCAAAAATTGGGATGTTAATGCCTTCTTCCGTGGAGCATTTGGCCATAGCTTGGTAAATACATACAGAGCTTTCTATGAGCCACGTATTCCTTCACAAGGTTCATACAATCTGATCAATACTAAATATGCTGACGATAATATCAAATCAGCACAGTTTAGCTCACTTTATGTTGAAGAAGCCGATTTCTTCAAGCTTGACAACTTGACCATTGGGTACAATTTTGATACCTCAAAATGGAATAGTATTTCAAGTTTACGGGTTTATGCAAGTGGCCAGAACTTATTTGTATTAACTGGATACACAGGTGTTGACCCAGAACCGGTACTTCAGGATTTCGGTCCCACTGATAATGGTGGCCGCCCTACTGATAATGGCGATGTGTTATCTCCAGGTATAGATAGACGATATAATTACTTTTCGTCCAGAACTTTCACATTAGGGATTAATTTAAAATTTTAAATAAGAGATAATGAAAAATACTATTAAAGTAATACTAGTTTTTCTCTTGCCAATTGTGTTTATCAATTGCGATTTGGAAGAGAATATTGTAGATACCTTTGGTGAGGCAGATCCTTTTGCTAATACAGGCGGTGGTGCTGATCCTTGTGCAGATCCAGTACTTGGGTCGGGTGGAATTCAGCATCAATGGTTAACCACTGCTTATGGAACACTTTTCAACAGTGGAACAGCAAATCATGGAGGATATTTCTCAATTCAAGGAGTTTCATCCGATGAAATGGCAATTCCGGCCAAGGGTGGGGATTGGTTCGATGGTGGAATATGGATAGATATGCATCGCCATACATACTTACCTTCAAATGGGCCTCTAAATGATACATTTGTTGCACAATATAATGCGATAAATGAAATTAACTCGGCATTAGATACTGAAACTAACGATCAATATATAGCAGAATTACGCGTTTTACGTGCTTTCTATTATGCTCGTCTTGTTGATACGTTTGGTCGCGTGAAAATTGTAACTGAGCCAAATCAAGATGTACCACAATCTTCTCGTGTAGAAGTTTATAACTTTGTTGTAAGTGAATTAAATGCTGCAATTGATAGTGGAGACTTACTTCAAACTCCTCCAAATAATGCGATGATTAGTGAATATGCTGCCAGGGGTATTCTTGCAAAAGTATACCTCAATGCTGAAGTGTATTCAGGGTCGGCTCAATGGTCTAATGTAATTACTCAAGCAGATATAATTATCAATTCAGGGAATTTTAACCTATCAGCCGATTATGCTGAGGTATTTGCCCCAAATAATGATAATAATACTGAAAATATTTGGGTAGTTCCGTTTGATCAAACAACGGGCACAAACATGAACATTGCACAAATGACTCTTCATTATGGTTCTCAGCAGACTTTCAATTTAGATGAACAGCCATGGAATGGGTATGCAGCCTTGGAAGAATTCTACAATAGTTACGATAATTCAGATGAACGTAAAGACAACAATTTCTTAGTTGGTCCTCAAGAAACTGCTGATGGAGAACCTATTATTGATTTTGCTTCTGAAACAACTGATCCTGATTTGCAATTAAATTATACTCCTAGCATTAATCAGATATTTCCAAATGCAAACCGAGAAGGTGGTGCACGATTATTCAAATTTAATTTTGCTCAATGCCAGCGAGCGAATATGAATAACGACTATCCTCTTGTTCGCTATGCAGATGTTCTACTAATGAAAGCTGAAGCAGAAGCAAGATTAGCAGCCGACTGGAATAATGGAACTGCCCGTGCTTTGGTAAATCAAGTACGTACTCGTGCCGGTTTAGATGGTTTTGATACGCTAACTGAAGATGATTTCTTCGAAGAGCGTGGACGTGAAATGTTTATGGAAACTACACGTAGAACTGATCTAATTCGATTCGGAAGATGGGGCAATGCTTGGTGGGAAAAAGAACTAAATGCCAATTCGGATCTGGAATTATTTCCAATTCCTCTAGCTCAAATTGAAGCTTCTGGAACTACAAATAATCCACTTACTCAAAACCCAGGTTATTAATACCATTTTTTCTTTTAAGGGTTGCTATATTTACGAATAGCAGCCCTTTTTTTATATATGCAAGAATCACAAGTTTACTTATTTATTGTTTTCATACTAATACTTAGTTGTACAAAAAATGATTTACCGTTGTTTGATTCTGTCATGGCTGAAAGCAATATTGAATTCAATAATAAACTTACTCTTAGTCTAGAGTTAAATCCCTACACCTATCGTAATTTTTATAATGGCGGTGGCGTAGGTCTGGGGGACATCAATAATGATGGTCTGGTGGATATTTTCTTTGTGGGCAATCAGGTGGATAATAAACTTTACCTGAACAAAGGCAATTTTCAATTCGAAGACATTACTGAATCAGCGGGTGTGGCTTCCCCGAATGTTTGGTCAACCGGAGTAAGCTTCGCAGATATAAATGCAGATGGTTTCCTTGATATTTATGTATCAAAATCAGGTACTCCAACCGGACAGAATCGCAATAACGAACTTTTTATTAACAACGGCGATCTCACTTTTACCGAAAAAGCTGCTGAGTATGAGATCGATGATTTAGGGCTTTCCAATCATTCGGTGTTCTTCGATTATGATAAAGATGGTGATCTGGATCTTTACCTACTCAACAATTCATTTTCGCCTGTTGGTGGTTTTGACATGAAAGAAGGAATGCGCGAAGTACGTGATCCCGAAGGCGGGAATAAACTCTACCGAAATGATGGTGATAGATTTGTCGATGTAAGCGAAGAAGCTGGAATCTACGGCAGTAAAATTGGTTTCGGGCTGGGTGTAAGTATTGGAGATTTAAACGGAGATACCTGGCCGGATATCTACGTTTCCAATGATTTTTTTGAACGTGATTACCTGTATCTGAATAATCAAGACGGCACATTTAGCGAAGTAATCGAATCGAATGCTGGTTCTATCAGTATGAATTCGATGGGAGCTGATATTGCCGATTTGAACCATGATGGAGCTCCCGAGGTGTTTGTAACCGATATGTTACCGGAACCCGAAGAACGCTTTAAAACCAAAACAGCCTTCGATAGCTGGGACCGATATCAGCAAAAAGTGCAAACCGGGTATCATCACCAATACACACGAAACGCATTATTATTCAATACTGGAAATGCGGAATTTTCAGAATTAGGTCGCTGGTTAGACGTTGAAGCGACCGATTGGAGCTGGGCTGCTTTAATCGCCGATTTCGACTTGAATGGGAATAATGATCTCTTTGTAGCCAATGGAATTTATCAGGATCTAACAGACATGGATTATGTGACCTATTATTCCGATCCGGATACATTCACTGAAGTAATACGCGAAAATCGCCCAATCGAAGAACTTTTTCAGGATATACCTTCTGTACCTGTGCCAAACTATATGTTTGCCGGTCAAGGTGATTTGAATTTCGAAAACAAAGCCGCCGAGTGGGGATTGTCCACGCCAAGTTTTTCCAATGGCTCAGCCTATGGCGATTTGGATAACGACGGCGATCTGGATTTGGTGGTCAATAACGTGAACATGCCCGCCTTTGTGTACCGCAATACCGCCTCCCAGCGCGGACTCGGAAACTGGCTAATGGTAAAATTGGACGGCGAAGGCGCCAACACGCAAGGCGTGGGCGCTCAACTGAGTGTTTGGGCAGATGGGAAGCTTCACTGGCGCGAGCAGGTGCTTCAGCGTGGCTTTCAAAGCACGGTAGATGCTCGCCTGCATGTTGGTTTAGGCGAGGCTTCTCTCATCGATTCGTTAAAGCTGGAATGGCCCGACGGGCGCATCACTTGGATGGAAGACGTTGCGGTGAATCAACAACTCACTGTAAGTCAGGCGGAGGCTCAAAACGTGGATCAAATGATGGCTGAAGTTGATGTCCAGCCACTTCTTATCCCGACCAATACCCGCCTGGACTGGCGCCACACCGAAAACACCTTTGTGGATTTTGACAGAGATCGGCTTGTGTTTCACATGCGCTCGACGGAAGGTCCGGCCGGATGCGTAAGCTCCGATGAGCGCTTTATCTATCTGGGCGGGGCAAAAGAACAACCCGGGAGCCTCCGGCAAAAAACGAAACTTGGCTGGCGCGAAGTCTTCGCCACCGATGCCTTGCCCGAAGACACCGACTGCGTGTTCTTTGACGCCGATGGAGACGGCGACGACGATCTGTATGTAACTAGTGGCGGCAATGAATTCAGCACAAGCTCCGATGGACTCTTTGACCGGCTCTACAGCTACGAAAGCGGCGCCTGGAGTGCGTCGGATGGGCTGAGTAGCACCAACGGTTTTTATTCCAACGGTACGGTTAGCGCGGGAGATATCGACGGAGATGGCGACATCGATCTGTTTGTGGGCGAGCGACTCAAACCCTTTGCGCTGGGCACTCCGGTGAGCGGAAGAATTCTGGAAAATGATGGAGCAGGAACCTTTACTGATGTCACCCAAAACGTAGCACCGGGCCTACTCAGCTCAGGTATGTTTACCGGCTCAGCCTTTGGCGATATCGATGGGGATGGAGATCTGGATTTAGTAACGGCAGGAGAATGGGCTCCGGTGCGCATCTTCACTAACAATGGGAGCGGAAGATTCAACGAGACTCAACTCCCGAACTCTGGAGGTTGGTGGAATGAGGTACTACTTGAAGATTGGGACGGTGATGGAAAGCTTGATATCATCGCCCTCAACCATGGGCTGAATTCGAGATTTAAGGCCTCCAGCGAGCAACCGGCAAGCCTGTGGGTGAGCGACTTCGATGGCAATGGCTCCATCGAGCAAATCCTGACCACCTACAATGGAGAGCAGGCGTACCCGATGGTACTGCGCCATGATTTGGTGAATCAGCTCCCCGGGCTCAAGCGCAAGTATTTGAAGTACGAATCCTACAAAGAACAAACGATCGAAGACATCTTTACCCCTGAGCAGCTCGATGCCGCCACGCAGCTAACGGCTCAAACACTGGCGAGTACGGTGTGGTGGGGCAATGGCGATGGAAGTTTTAGCGAAGGTCAGGAGCTGCCTTGGCAGGCGCAACTCTCACCGATGTACGCCGGAGCGCTGATCGATCTGGATGGGCAAGGCAACAAAGAACTGCTTCTTGGCGGAAATCTGTACGGAGTAAAACCAGAAGCCGGTCGTTATGATGCCTCACTTGGAGTTGTAGTGTGTGTAGGTGTAGATCGAATAACTAGTTTAGTATCAACCCAATTATCGGGCTTTACGGTTCAGGGAGAGATTAGACAAATTTTGATACAAGACCACGATGTAATCGTGGTAAGGAATAACCAATCGACCATAAACTTTAAATTGAGTAAAAGTAAATGATTTACCGATTCTCTATTGTATTATTTTTATTGGTAATAGCATGTTCGAATAAACCTGAGAATAATCAATTTAATTCTGAAAATATGAAACCGAATACGAGTACAGATACACTGATTTTTGATTATACATTTGGTATGACTCGTGATGAGTTTTTCGATTATTCTTGGAGACTAAATTCTCAAGGAATTGTATCGAACGGAAACGGTGCAGAAATAGCTGAATCAATAGATTGGTTAAAGTCACCTGCAAAACGAATATTCTATCCTACTTTCATTGATGACAAAATTGTTCGTTTTCCAATTAGCTATAGATATGAAGGTTGGGCTCCATGGAATGAACATTTAAATCCTGAAGAATTAATTAAAGAGTTATTGCCGATTTTGAGTGATGATTACGGTGTTAAATTTGACACATTAAAAACTAAAGAAGGTCAAAGAACTTACGTTGGTACATTTTCAAATACAGAGATTGTTGTGTTTAAAGAAACTCATTCTAATGCCTTAGTAGTATTTACAGACTTATCAAAACCTTTAAGTGGTACCAACTAACTATGCTTCAACGAACGAAAATTTTGACAGTGTCTCTAGCAATTCTTTTGATTGCAGGCTGTAGCCAAACTCCGAATGAGCCACCACTTTTTGAACAACTTAGTGGTGCTGAAACCGGACTTGTATTTGATAATCCGCTCGATTTCGATGCTGATTTCAACATCTATAAATACCGAAATTTTTATAACGGTGGCGGAGTAGCTTTTGGTGATATCAATAATGATGGATTACTCGACGTGTACATGACCGCCAATATGCGGGATAATCGTTTATTCTTAAATAAAGGTGATTTTCAATTCGAAGACGTCACCGAACAAGCCGGTGTCGCGGGAGAACGATCGTGGAGTACGGGTGTAAGTATGGCCGATATTAACGGGGATGGATTGATTGATATCTACATCTCAAATTCAGGAGATGTAGCCGGTGATAACAAACAAAACGAACTATTTATCAACAATGGCGACCTAACCTTTACCGAAAAAGCCGAAGAGTATGGATTAGCAGATCGTGGCTTTTCTACCCAAGCCTCTTTTTTCGATTACGATAAAGACGGCGATTTGGATTTATACTTGCTCAATAACTCATATCGAGCTATCGGGAGCTTTAACCTTCAGATAAATGAGCGTGATTCCCGGGATGAAGTTGGAGGTGATAAACTGTATCGAAATGATGGAGATTTCTTTACGGATGTTAGCACTGAGGCAGGAATCTATGGAAGTATCATTGGTTTTGGATTGGGGGTAACTATTGCCGATGTAAACCGGGATGGCTGGCAAGATTTATACGTTTCCAACGACTTCTTCGAACGCGATTATTTGTACATCAATCAACAGGATGGGAGTTTTAAAGAAGTGCTCGTAGATGCCATAAAAAGCATCAGTGGGGCATCGATGGGCGCCGATGCAGCCGATATCAATCACGATGGATACCCGGAGATTTTTGTAACAGAAATGTTACCCGAGCCCGAAGAACGAGTGAAAACCGTAACCACCTTCGAGAGTTGGGATAAATACCAATACAGCGTAAGCAATGGCTACTATCATCAGTTTACTCGAAATATGTTTCAGTTGAATAATGGAGACGGAAGCTTCTCTGAAATTGGTCGTTTTACCGGCGTTGAAGCCACCGACTGGAGCTGGGCCGCTTTGATGAGCGATTACGATCACAACGGACACACCGATCTTTTTGTGGCGAACGGCATTTATCAGGATCTCACTGATCAGGATTACATTCAGTATGTTTCCAGTAACGAGATTATTCAAACAATCACAGGTGGCGATGAAGTTGATTATCAGCAGTTAATTGATCTGATTCCATCCGTTCCCATTCCCAACTACATGTTCGCCGGATCGGGCAATTTGAACTTCGAAAACAAAGCCGCCGAGTGGGGATTGGCCACACCAAGTTTTTCCAATGGCTCAGCCTATGGCGATCTGGATAACGACGGCGATTTGGACTTGGTGGTCAACAACGTGAATATGCCCGCCTTTGTGTACCGCAATACCGCCTCCCAGCGCGGACTCGGAAACTGGCTAATGGTAAAATTGGACGGCGAAGGCGCCAACACGCAAGGCGTGGGCGCTCAACTGAGTGTTTGGGCAGATGGGAAGCTTCACTGGCGCGAGCAGGTGCTTCAGCGTGGCTTTCAAAGCACGGTAGATGCTCGCCTGCATGTTGGTTTAGGCGAGGCTTCTCTCATCGATTCGTTAAAGCTGGAATGGCCCGACGGGCGCATCACTTGGATGGAAGACGTTGCGGTGAATCAACAACTCACTGTAAGTCAGGCGGAGGCTCAAAACGTGGATCAAATGATGGCTGAAGTTGATGTCCAGCCACTTCTTATCCCGACCAATACCCGCCTGGACTGGCGCCACACCGAAAACACCTTTGTGGATTTTGACAGAGATCGGCTTGTGTTTCACATGCGCTCGACGGAAGGTCCGGCCGGATGCGTAAGCTCCGATGAGCGCTTTATCTATCTGGGCGGGGCAAAAGAACAACCCGGGAGCCTCCGGCAAAAAACGAAACTTGGCTGGCGCGAAGTCTTCGCCACCGATGCCTTGCCCGAAGACACCGACTGCGTGTTCTTTGACGCCGATGGAGACGGCGACGACGATCTGTATGTAACTAGTGGCGGCAATGAATTCAGCACAAGCTCCGATGGACTCTTTGACCGGCTCTACAGCTACGAAAGCGGCGCCTGGAGTGCGTCGGATGGGCTGAGTAGCACCAACGGTTTTTATTCCAACGGTACGGTTAGCGCGGGAGATATCGACGGAGATGGCGACATCGATCTGTTTGTGGGCGAGCGACTCAAACCCTTTGCGCTGGGCACTCCGGTGAGCGGAAGAATTCTGGAAAATGATGGAGCAGGAACCTTTACTGATGTCACCCAAAACGTAGCACCGGGCCTACTCAGCTCAGGTATGTTTACCGGCTCAGCCTTTGGCGATATCGATGGGGATGGAGATCTGGATTTAGTAACGGCAGGAGAATGGGCTCCGGTGCGCATCTTCACTAACAATGGGAGCGGAAGATTCAACGAGACTCAACTCCCGAACTCTGGAGGTTGGTGGAATGAGGTACTACTTGAAGATTGGGACGGTGATGGAAAGCTTGATATCATCGCCCTCAACCATGGGCTGAATTCGAGATTTAAGGCCTCCAGCGAGCAACCGGCAAGCCTGTGGGTGAGCGACTTCGATGGCAACGGCTCCACCGAGCAAATTCTGACCACCTACAATGGGGAGCAGGCGTACCCGATGGTACTGCGCCACGATTTAGTGAATCAGCTTCCCGGGCTAAAGCGCAAGTATTTGAAGTATGAATCCTACAAAGAGCAGACGATCGAAGATATCTTTACTCCCGAGCAACTCGATGCTGCCACGCAGCTAACGGCTAAAACGCTTGCGAGTACGGTGTGGTGGGGCAATGGCGATGGAAGCTTTAGTGAAGGTCGGGAGCTTCCCTGGCAGGCGCAACTCTCACCGATGTACGCCGGAGCGCTGATCGACTTAGATGGTCAAGGAAACAAGGAACTGCTTCTTGGTGGAAATCTGTACGGAGTAAAACCAGAAGCCGGTCGCTATGATGCGAGTCAGGGTGTGGTGATATCAGTAAGTGAGAATCGGGAGTTAAAGGTGATCTCGACAGAACAAAGTGGGTTATCTACCGATGGGGAAATACGGCAAATATTACCTATTGGTAATCAAGTATATTTGCTAAGAAGTGATGAAGAGCCCGTGATATATCAGATAATGAATTAAGAAAACACTTTAGTGTGGTCAATATCTTCTAGTGTGAATGTACATGAGAGGTGAAAGCCATGTTCAGTTTCTATTGTAACAGTGGCATCTAACTGCTGAAGCAACGATTGAATAAGTGTAAAGCCTAAAGACTCTGAACTTTCGAGTTTCTTCTTATTAAACCCTTTACCAGAATCTCGGTACTGCATAGCCAACGTGGATGAGTCAATTCGATGAATATCAATATCAATAGTACCGGTATCAGCGTGGTTGAATGCATGTTTTACCGAATTTGTAATCAACTCGTTTTGAAGAAGTCCTAAAGGTACAGCTTGGTTTATCGTTAAATTTATTTGGTCGATATTGCACCGAATAGCTACAGCATTCACCAATTTAGGATACGTGCTACTAATGTTGGCAACTAGCTTTTTAATATATTTTTCGATATCGATATCAATGAAATTGTCGGTGCTGTATAATATTTCATGAACGGTAGCTATCGATTGAATTCTGTTTACGGCATCTTCAAGAGAGAATCGCGAATTAGCGCCTTTCATCAGTTCGAGTTGCAACAAGCCCGAAATAATAGCCAAGTTATTCTTAACGCGGTGGTGAATTTCACCAAGTAGTGCACTTTTTTCGGTGATAGATTCTAGTAGCTCATTCTCTTTCTTTACCAATTCGGTAATGTCTTGAAGTATCCCAAACAACCGAACAACTTTACCTTCAATTCTTTCGGCTTCCCCTCGCAAACGAACCCATTTCCTATTGCCCAAAGCAGTTGTAATTTCGAACCGCTCATCAAATGGTTCTCCGGTTTGCTTAATTTCTTCGAAACAGGCAATTACCCGATTTCTGGAATCCTGATCCTTATAGAAATGTAATACGTTTTCTTCAGATGGCTGGAAATAGGGGGGGACTTCATGGATTTTTTTGGTTTCCTCGGTCCAGAATAGAGTATTGCTAATCAAGTCAAGATCCCAACCGCCATTTACCGAAACTTTGCTAATTTCCTTGAAGAAATGCTCTTTTCGTTTTTGTTCAGTGATGTCGCTGACAATGAAATCATGCAAAATCTCACCTTCCTCAGTTTCGGTAGCGTTAGATATTAAATGAATCCACTTAATCTTCTTACTGGGTGTAATGATGCGAAAATACTGATTTACAGCCTCCCCGGTTTTTTTACTTCATTTCGAATCTGACGAATGTTTAATACAAGATCATCGGGATGAATTAATGCTAATACTACTGTGAAATCTCTTACAACGGCTTCGCGAGAAACTTCAAAAAGTCGGTAAAACCCTTCATTCGAAAATAGTACTACCCGATCGCCGTTTTTTTTATCTAATACCCGAACCACTCCAGAACGCATACTATCAGCGATCCCCTGAAAATGCTGGTTTAATTGAATCGACTCTTTTTGTGTTTTTGGAAATGCAATGCTTTGATGGGTATGTAGTGTTACTGCCAATGTATCTGGAGTAGAAAACCCTTTTACAGCGCGGGCACTAATACTGCGCAAAATCTTTTTTGAGACGGAACCGCCTAATACATGAACAGGAACATGTGTTGTTGAAGCCTTTAAATCTTCGGGTGATATTTTCTCAAACAAAGGAGCGTGGATAAAGCAAAGATCACAAGAATGAAATAAAGGTTCGCTAGAATGTAGCGCATCTTTTAATGAAATATTCAGAACAAAAGCATCAGGAAAGTGTTCAGCAATACTAATTTTACATTGCTCTAGCACCTGCTCATCTTCAATAATAATTATAATTTGTAAAGATACCTCGGGGTTGCTCAAATTGTGGTATTTAAAATTCGCTAAGAATCAATGATCGAGTCAATTATGAATTACTTAAAAAATGCTTACCATGCAATAGTATTTTCCTGCATAGCCCGTTCAAATTCTGAGGGCATACTCTTAATGTGATGGATTAAATGATCCAATGCTTGCTTGCTTTCCGGTAAATCATAATACATCCAATTATTATACATTCCGCTGTATTCACGGTAATTGAAAACTACCGGTTTTGATTCGGATAGCACCTTTAGTTTTCTACAATCAGCTAGAAAGAGATCTTGCGTTCCGATAAATACCGTAATGGGCGCTAGTCTGCGAGTATCAGCATAAATTGGGCTTATTGCCACATCATTGCCGGGTAAATCATTGGCATAGAGAGTTGCTAGTTCTTTCAAAACAGAGAGATCGTGAATTGGATCGCTAAGTGCTAAGTCATCAATTTGAGGATTGCTCAGCGTTAGATCTAACCACGGTGAGAGTAGAATTATTTCCTTTGGCTGTTCTAATGCATTATCCTTGAATTGTTGTAGCGCATTTAGTGCCACCGTTGCACCGCTTGTATCTGCAATTACATAAACATTTTGCAACGCTACTTCACCAGATATTTTTTGAAAGAGTTTTAAAATATATTCCTGAGTTTCAGCATAAGTTGACGTTGGCAGAAGTGGATAATCTGGCGCATACACTTTTGCATTAAGGTTGGCCACTAGTTTATGAACAAAGCGCCAGTGCATAGGCTGGAAACCCTTTGCAAAAGCGCCACCGTGCAGAAATAATATTGTTGCCTCACTTTTTGCCCGTTCGGGTGTTATGTGCCATAATGATCGTTTGCAAAATACTTCTTCACTAATGATTGCATTACGCACATAGGAATATGGCTTTACCGGCGCTTTATTAGACAAAAACCATTTTTTTGAATGTTTACTCTTTCGATCGGTAAGTAGCATATAACCGGTTACAAGACGTGATATAAAACTTTTGGTTTTCAAAGCGCTCAGAATATTTATGAATAGTCGAAAATACAACCAATAAATACTGTTAAGGGTTCTCGGTATGAGCAGGATTCTGCAATGATTAATTACTTGTAAAAAAATTTTGATACTGCATCTTAAAAAGTATCATACCGTGAAGGCTTACTTTTAACTAAACCAAATTTTATGTGGAAAATACTATTACTGCTTTGTACAACAGCGCTTTGTGCAGCAGTACCTGCGGTACAGGCTCAAACTCCAGATGTTGATGCTGTAAAGGAAACGATTAACACCATGTTTGATGGAATGAGAGCGGCAGATTCAGCTATGGTTGCCTCAGCTTTTATAAAGGATGCGCCTATGCACACTATTTTTACCAATCAAGCCGGTGAAGTTGTGCGTGCTATTGGCTCTCTCAATCAGTTTTTAAATGCAGTTGGCACCCCTCACGAAGAAGTGTGGGACGAACATATTCTGTCGTTCAATGTGCAGATAGATGGAGACCTTGCATCGGTTTGGACGCCCTATAA
Organism: Balneolaceae bacterium; assembly: GCA_965228545.1. GTDB lineage: Bacteria > Bacteroidota > Rhodothermia > Balneolales > Balneolaceae > HXMU1420-13. The sequence continues at coordinate 1,299,767 of OZ245822.1, read as the reverse complement.
GTTTTACTTGGGTGAGCGTTTTTCGCACTGTGGGGTAAATTCATTTCAAATGGCAAAGCTGTCTGGAGAATGGAAAATAATCTACATCGTAGATACCAGAAGAGGCACCGATTGCCCCGAATAAGTGCCTTAAAATGAAAAAAGCCATGATTTCAATCATGGCTTTTAACATATAACTAAATAAAGGATTAGCCTTCGTTTTTCTTCGCTTGAATCTCTAAACGAATATCTTGGGCTAATTTCTTAAGATCTTGCAACCCTTTTCTTGCACGGGTACCCGCAGCTTTATTTCCTTTATCGTAGAACTTTTCCATCTCAGCTGATACATCTTCAACTAATCCTTTTAGTTCGTCTACTCTACTCATTATATAACTCCGTTATGTTTATGTTTAAATAAATTTCAAATTTTAGAAACTGCGTTGAAGCTAGAGATTCAGCGCAACTGAGTCAAATTAAAAAGTGCTTTTTTGGTACTTTAAACAAAGTTTTTTTTGATGAAGAGACATTTTTAAACTTGACAAACTCAACTTTTTAATTAATGGGCTTAATTATTGCCCCTGTAAGTTCTTTGATGTAAAGCTAAATGGGAGTAAATCAACTACAAAATGTTCCGAATAAGTGGCGTCTGCATGAAATAATTCTACTTTCGATAATGGCAGATGTTCGTGCATTACTTGTCGGCACGCGCCACAAGGGCTGCTAAACTCTCCTTTTTTTGTGTGCACAGAAATATTCCCGAACTTCTTTACATCGCTTGTGAGCGCTTTTGCAAGAGCTACCCGTTCAGCACATAAACCTTTAGACCACTCGCTCACCTCTACATTTACACCAGTAAAACAATACTCCTGAGTTTTAGCTGATAGAATTGCCGACACCGGAAAATCGGAATTGGGGATGATGGCATGTTCTAACAATTCTACAAGCAGTTCTTTTTTGCTTGCAGGTATTTTGCTGCGGTAATTTTTAACTGTGATTGCACCAATATCAGGCATTTTCTCGACAGAACACCCAAATTCAGTTTTCCAGAACTCTAGTTGGTCTGGCAACTCGTCGAAATATAGAATGCGAACTGGTTTTTGCTGGTAGCTTAAGCATAGGCAACAAGCAGCCTGTACTGCGCATATAGTAAGTGGAAATGAGACATTCTCGATGCGCACTCCCGGAAAAAAATCACCTTTATCGCCTTCAACTATACAAGCTACCGGCTTTTTTGAGTAGGGGACATGCGCTCGTTCTAATAAAGTATTCCAGTTCATGGTTTGTTTAATAAGCTTGAAAATGCAGCATCAGCAACTGCTGCTCTTATTCTGCTGATTCGTTTCCCATACGCTCTACTTGGGAATGTGCGATTTGTGAGTAAAATTACAATCATGTTTTTTTCCCGATCAATCCACATACTTGTACCTGTAAATCCTAGATGCCCGAAGGTATCATTACTTGCCAGTTGTCCGGCTGTAGTAAAGCCTGTTGGTGATTTACGATCAAATCCTAATCCTCGGCCACTATTTTCAGATTGCCTGTTTGTAAACTGTTCAACAACATGTTCTTTGATGTATTCTTTTCCCAGATAGGTGCCTTTATTCAAGAGCATAGTGCCAAATTTAGCAAGATCATCCACCGACGCAAAAAGTCCGGCGTGTCCGGCAATGCCATCCATATACCAGGCTCGTTCGTCGTGTACCTCGGCCTGTATTAATTGATTTCTGTACACGGTGTCATATTCTGTGGGAGGAATTCGATTGACATACCGGTTACTTACTTTTTTAGGATTAAAATATGCACTATTCATTCCAATTGGGTGGTATAACTCTGCTAGTACGTAGGTATCAATAGGTTTATTGGTAATTTTACTAACAATTTCTGCTAAAAGAATCATGCCCAAATCACTGTAAACATAGGTTGTGCCAACAGGATTAATGAGAGGTTCGTTTTTTATAGCTTCAATAATTTCAGCTCTAGTTTTTAATTCATCAACGTAAACCCTGAATGCCGGTAACCCAGATTCATGAAGTAATAAATGCCGAACCGTTATTTCACTTTTTCCAGTAGTGTTAAATTCAGGAAAATAATCACCAACCAAATCTTCAAGGCTTAATTTCTCCTCAGAGATAAGCTTCATCGCTGAAGCTGTGGTACTAACAACTTTAGTAATGGAAGCTAAATCATAAACATCCGATTCCTGAACTTTTCGAACTTTATCGTAGGTATGGTAGCCTTCTCCATGCTTATAAACCAACACGCCGTCTTTAATTACAGCAGCTACGGCGCCTGGAAATACAGAGTCAAGCACAGCCTCGCGTAGTATATCATCAATCTTATACAGTTCATCCGAAAGTAGCCCAACATCTTCCGGTTTCCCATATCGTAATGTAGTTTGTTGGTATGCAATGCCGTTGCCAATTTCATATAATCCTGAAATGTTTACTGGCAATTTTCCCGAAACTTGGCTTGCGCCAAAAAGGGCAGGAGCGGCTGCTTGCATTTGCTCTGTTGTATTCGCCCAAGCAATTTGTTGAACATCTGCATTTTCAAGTGTATTAACCAGATAGGGATTACCAAATACGCTTAAAACAGTTTTTTTACCAGAACTCGTTAGTTTTGATAATAATAAGTTGTGTACACTTGGTAATTGCGAATTTACACCAAACTGAGGGTTAACAAAGATTCCAATAACAATAAGATCTGAAGAACCGACCTCATGTATTATTAGCTGTTCATCATCCTTGTTTGATCGGGTATCAAAAACTGAGTATTGTATATTTGGATGATACTTGCGTAGAGCCTGATAGAAAGTCTGCCCGGCTTTTCCAGAACTAGTATCGGATATCGCCACAAAAAGGACTTTCTCATAAATTGCCGGATCAATAGGAAGAATTTTATCAGGATCTTTTAAAATAGTAATAGATTCACGGGCAATACGATCAGCTTCTGCCTGATGAGCCTTCGTATTAAGCACGTTATCCAGTCGCTCGATGTCTACCTGATTTTCTGAATCAAATAAACCGGCTTGTTGTTTCCAAATCAGTATTTTTCGGAATGACTTATTAATACGTTCTTCAGAAATGGTACCTTCTTCAACAGCAGCTATTACTTCAGCAATGGCAGTAGGTATATCTGGGCTGCTTAACATAATATCTGCACCGGTATGTAATGCTTGCACTAAGGCGCGACCGGGAGAATGGCTGGTTGTTATTCCGTTCATTGCAAGTTCATCATTTACCACCATTTCTTTAAAATTGAGCGACACGTTCTTAGTATCACTGTGGGCAGGAAAATGCTTTGAAGTAGCAATTATTCCCTCGCTTTGCACCCCTTGCAAAAAAGCAATGCCATACTCGGTTATAAGTTCAGGGTTACTAGAAAATGAAAGAGTATTTAGTGCCGGATTCGCAGGATTGTTATTTACATCCAATACAGGGGTAAATAATTGATGCACTCCCATCGCTTTGGCTTCTTGTGCCATTATCCTGCCCAATATAAAGGCATTCCGTGTATTATTGGTTGCGGCAACTCCCACCGGAGGAGTAAAATTAGTGGCTCCTTCTATATGCATTGCAACACCGTTTTCCATGTCCTCAGTAATCCAAAGGGGAATATTGGTTAATCGCTGTAATTTATTTGTAAGAATAGCTTGCCCGTATATATCGCCACGCAGAAAAATCAGCCCGCCTACATGGTTTTGAGTAATTAAATTCGAGAGTTCTTTAAATCGATGATCATCTTCATTTACTAAACCACTGTTCACTGGTACAAAAAATAGTTGTCCGATTTTTTCTTCCAGTGAACTGTTTTCTACTAGTGAATCGAGAAAAGCAACATCTGGGTTTCTAGGGGCGATTGCAGATATTTGATTTGTTGCAAATGCAAAGCCCGCAGAGATTAAACCCATTAATGCCAATAAAATAAATCGGTTAAGTACCATATAAGTGGGATTTAGATCACAAAGTGCATGAGTAAGGGGGCATTCATTTACTATTCGTGGTTGATGGTGTCCCGATGATTATCCACTTAGTTTGAGGATGTTGATCTCAAGATCATTGTTCGAATATTCCTTTTTTGGGCAATTTGGGTATGATGCTCAAAATTTCGGTACTGCTTATTTAACCACATGATGGTTTGATCGCCATAATGATCAGAAAGAGGGTTCCCTGATTGCCCGGTCGGCAATACCGATCGGGAAGAAGTTAAGTCTGATAAATCAACAATTCGGCGAACAGATGCTCCCAGCGTCATTTCAAAGGGAGCATCCCATTTATATTGCCCATTATTAACGCTCATACCGTGGCCTTGTACTGCAAATGGGCCTTCACTGAGGATGTTATCAACAATCATTGAAAGGGCTTGGGGCGCATTCGGATCATCTGCAGCCATGCTAAATAAGGGAGGCTCGAAAGTGATGGTATGCAATTGTTCCCAACGCCATTCAAATGGCTCACTTCCCAGAGAGTCGCTTAAAAAAAGGATAGCGTCTTGCATACTTTTTAAAACAATATCTTCACGAGATTCCCTTTCGGGAGTATTAAGGTTATCAAAAAAAGTACTGCTATCCTGCATCAATGCAGACATCGTTCGAACGGGAATAAGCTCATGAACAACAAAATTTTGATAAGCAGCATCACCAAACTCATCTTTTAGGGTGTTTTCGGTTAACTTTAGGAAAAAAGTATCAAAAATGGAGGCTGCCGTAGAGCTCTCAGTGTATTGGAAATCCCAATTTTCCAAATATGAAACGGGCAACGAAAAATCATACACATCCTGATTTCGAATAATTTCCAACAGCAATGGAGTTAGGGTGGCGGCAAAGGTCGAGTAGTTATCATTTTGTAGCGCAATCATATCTTCTACCGTTACTAAAGTATCGGGTGCCAGCTTAGAAGTAATTCGCTGAATACGTGATGGAGGCTCCCAAAAACTTGCGATATAATGCGGGTAGTTACTGGTAGTTAGTTTATTGTTGGCATTGGCAATCCAGCCTTTTTCAGGATTTATTATATGGGGCATTTCATCTAAAGCAATAAAACCTTGCCAGTCGTCTTCGGGCACCCAACCACGGCGAAGCGTTACTTTATTTCCGGTGCGGATGGGGAGTCTGGCGGTAGAAAACATCGCAATATTCCCTGCTTTATCGCCATACATGAAGTTCTGGCCGGGAACTCCAAAATGAGCCAATGCGTCTTTAAATTGTTGGAAATTATCTGCCCAGTTTATCTGATACATGGTTCGTAACTCGTTCGAAACTTCATGGCCTGTCCATTGCATAGCTATTACCTGATCGCCAACTAACGCTTGATTTGGGTACATATCGGTGATTACGGGGCCATGTTTTGTTTTTCTATATTCGTAAAGTTCGGCTTCCTGATCTTTCACTTTAATTACTTGCCGAACCTTTTCGAATGGTGCAAAAGCCACCTGTCCGGCATAGGTTGAGTCGATTACATAACGTCCGCGATCTTCAGGGTCGGGGATTTCGAGAAAGAAGTCGGTATCGTCGGCCATAATATTAGTAAACGACCAAGCCATTTGATCGTTTTGGCCTAATACAACACCTGGAATCCCTGCCACAGTTACTCCAGAGACATTTTTACCAGACAGATTCAGATGTACTTCATACCACTTTCCGGGCATATCAAGGCCTAGGTGGGGGTCGCCTGCCAGCATTGGATAGCCGGTTTGGGTGCGAGATCCATCAACCACCCAAGCGTTACTACCCACATGACTTCCTTCGATTTCCAGGATTTCCCGCTTTTTGAATTCCATTTGTAACATTGGTAGCAATGCAGTTGTTGTTAATCCGATAGACTCGGTGTCGTCAAGCGTTGTGGGAGAATCGGTATCCCAGCCGAGTAATAATTCTTCAAATTGTGCCTCGGGTAATTTGTTTTTTAGATAGTTGTAGGTTACCTCGCTCCACCAACTCAAATTCAATTCCCATCCCATTAAACGTACCAAAGCTACAGAATGGCGCGGTGTCCATTCCAGGGGTTGCATTTCGGCAAGGGCAAATTGTACCGGAAGTCGATTGCTGTTTTGTTCGATGTAAGCGTTCACTCCATCCGAATATGCCTGCAAAATCAAATGTTCTTGTTCTGTGATTTCATCATCAATAATTCGCCCTGCAATTTCCCAAAACCCAAGCGTTCGTTGATATTTATCAAATTCAATCAAATCAGGGCCAAAAAACTCGGCAAATCGTCCTTCGGCGGCAAGCTGCGAAATGGTCATCTGCCACAAACGATCTTGTGCATGAACGTATCCGAATGCATAATATAAATCCGCCTCATTGTCTGCAAAAATATGCGGTACGCCATAGTCGTCCCAATGGATGGTAACGTCGCTGTTCAAAGTTTTCTGCTCGATAGTGGCTTCGTAATTGGGCAGCGGTTTATAGAAAGTCCAGTAAAACGCGAGTCCAGCAAATCCTACAATAAGAATGAGGAAAAACAGGAGTAATTTGAAGAATGTATTCATAGAAAAAGGGAGTCTAAAACTGTATAAAGGATAGGCACAAAGGTAGAAAGGCACAAAGGATACTATAACAAACTTTGAAAATTTTAAAGTATGCTAGTTTTTATCAAATAAGCTTGAAAAGCGTGATGTTTGTGGGTACCATTTCAGGAATGAATAATGAAAATGATTATATAGAACTACCCATTGATGGGATTTTGGATCTGCATTTCTTCAAACCCAATGAGATCAAAGATTTGATTCCGGATTACATTGAAGCCTGTTTGGAAAAAGAACTATACTCGTTGCGCATTATTCATGGGAAGGGAAAAGGTGTGCTTAGAAGAACAGTGCATGCTATTTTGGATACACACCCGATGGTGATATCGTACAGGCTTGCTGATGACCGTTCGAGCTGGGGAGCTACTTTAGTAGAATTGAATAAAATGGAACATGAGAAAACAAGTATTAAAAGAAAAGATTGAGCGTCATATTCGCCGTTTAGCTACCCGTATCGTTGAAATTGAAGGGATAAGTTCACGTTTATCAACCATAAGAATTGTTTACTTTTTAAGCTCAATATTGGTGTTGTTTTTACTTAGTAGTAGAGTAAGCGATATACTATTCGTGAGTTTGTTGGTTACTTTAATTGCGGGATTTATCGTTTTGGTAGATCAGCATCAAAAAACAGAAGCATCGAAAAAGCGATTTGAAGAACTGCTTCGGATCAAGAAAGAGCATATCGCACGGATGCAGCTTCAGTGGAACGATATTCCATCCAAAAAACTGATGGTGGAAGAGAAAGAACACCCTTTTGCAAAAGATTTAGATTTAATGGGCGAGCATTCAGTTTTTCATCTGCTCGATACCTCCATATTTAGTGAAAGCGCACATACATTAAAAAACTGGCTTCTCGATGCGCACCCAAACGTTGCATCCATAAAAGTAAGGCAGGCCAATGTTAAAGAGTTAGTTCCATTGCTAGCTTTTCGAGATAAACTTAGAGTTATTGGGGCTATTACCAAATCGGGTTCCCGGAATGAGTGGAGTAATCAAGAAATGCTGGAATGGCTGCGTATTCCTGCTAAAAAAGGGGTAAGAAAATCACTAATTATTCTATCGATTCTTGCCGTTCTGAATTTCTTATTTCTTGGATTTATGCTAGCGCGAGTAATAAGTCCATTATTTTTGATGTTCAGCCTGGTTACGTATCTGCTGTACTATAAATACACCGATAAATTATATGCTGGCTTGTTTGATGCAGCTTTTAAAATCGAAAAAATATTAAATCGCTTTAAAGCGATACTAATGCACTTAGAGCGTTTTCAAGCCAAGGAGAATTCGAACCTGGCTGCTATTCTGGATGTTTACCAATCTGCACAAGTACGGCCATCTTTCGTAATTAAAAAGGCTCAACAACTAATGACAAGAGCGGCTTTACAAGCCAACGAAATATTGTGGCTGATTGTGAATGTGTGCATCCCTTGGGATATGTATCACGCGTGGAAGATTGAGCATTTGAAGCAATCTATTGAGCCAAAAATTACTAAATGGCTTGATACCTTTTATGAGCTCGAAGCTCTAAATTCTCTGGCAAATTTCGCTATGCTTAATCCAGAATATTCGTGGCCGGAGATCGACAAGGAGTGTGAATCGCTGTTTACTTCAACTGCATTAGGACATCCGCTAATACCAAGTGGGCAAAGGGTTTCTAACAACTTTGAGGTTAGAAAGGATAAGGACTTATTTCTGATTACCGGGTCAAACATGGCCGGAAAAAGTACCTTTCTGCGAACAGTGGGCGTAAATTTAATTCTAACTTTTGCCGGTGCGCCGGTGTGTGCAACTACACTTGCAACGCGACCATTTCGGGTATTTTCAAGCATTAATATTACCGATTCGCTCGACGAAGGGTATTCGCATTTCTACACCGAGGTTCGTCGATTACGGTATTTACTAGATGAATTGGGGCAAGATGATGAAGAGCCTTTATTCTTTTTGGTGGATGAAATTTATAGAGGCACAAATAATCGAGAACGTTATGTTGGCAGTGCTGCTTTTTTAAAAGAGGTGGCCGGAAAGAATGGAGTAGGTTTAGTCTCTTCACATGATTTAGAACTTGCCGAGCTGGAAAAGGAAATACCACAGATGAAAAATTTGCACTTCGTGGAGTCGATCAAAGACAAAAAAATGAGTTTCGAGTACATGTTGCGAGAAGGGCCATGCCCAAGTACAAATGCACTCGAAATTATGAGGATGGAAGGATTACCAACCTGATGTTTGAATTTTTGCGATAACTAGTCTTCTAGCTCAAACACCCGAACGTAATCAATTTCAAAAACAGCCGGAAAATTATCATCATTTACTTCAAACCCACCAAAGGTTCCACCAACTGCAAGGTTCAACAGAAAGAAATGGGGTTCAGAAAACGGCCAATTGTTTAGATTGTAATCCTGAGGTCGGTTTACACGAAAGATTACATTATCCCTATCGTTTACAAAAAATTTGATGTATTCCTCGCGCCATTCAATACCAAAAGTATTGAATTCCTCTTCGATATCGGGGAGAGAAACATTGCCAGAGCCAATTTGTGTGCCATTTGTATGATTGTTAGCTGCACTATGTATGGTTGAAAAGAAAACATCGGGTTCACGGCTAACATACTCCATAATGTCTATTTCGCCACAAGTTGGCCATGGTGTTCCTTTTCGAATTGAGTCGCCCAGCATCCAGATTGCAGGCCAAAGACCATCTCCTTTATAATCAGGTATTTTGGCGCGAACTTCTATAAGCGTTCCCGGCCCGAATGTGCGTGCACTGGTTATACGTGCCGAAGTATAATCTCCGCGACCTTGACCATCCCCAACTTTTACAGCGGTGATTTTTAAAGTGCCATCACTCACCGATAAATTTTCTTTACTGGCAGTATAATTTTGATATTCCTGATTACCCCAGCCCGAAGCTCCAAATTCAGGTATCCATTCATCCCGATCCCATTCCGTACCGTTAAACTCATCGCTCCAGATTAAGCCTTCGATTACTTCGGGTTCAGAGTTACTGGTATTCTCTTTACAAGAAGAGGAAATAAAAAATAAGCTGAGGGCAACTACAATTAGAAGTCTCATTGATGATTGGCGTATAGTTTATCTTGACAAAATTAAAAGATTAGATTTTAGCCGTCCATTATCAACTGAGAAGATTTCTCAATATTAGTCTAGAATAAACCGTAATGGGACTTCTACGCGCATTGCCCAATGCTGTTCGTTATGGTCGTGCCCATCAAACTTTTTTGTAACCCAATTTAGGTTCTGGGTATATCCGGCATTTCTCATCATTTTATCCACCCGTTGCTGATGCGGTTCGTAATCAGCATCCAGTCCTTCGGTGCCAAAATCAAAATAGATCTTATGGCTTTCCGGATTTGGTAAATGATCGGCAACATAATCGATGAAAACCGATCCAAGTTCGGGTACCGTCCAATGTGTTGAAACACAAGCTGCGGCGCCAAAAACATCTGGATATTCCATGATCGCATAAAGCGAAATTAAACCGCCCATACTGCTGCCCATGATGGAGGTATGTGCAGCTTCGGTTTTTGTGCGATATCTCGAATCGATAAATGGTTTTAATTCTTCAACAATAAACTTGAGATATCGGTCAGAAAAAATAGCTTCGCCAGAATTCCTTATTACTGTTTTTTGCACAGCTTCGCTGTTCATCACTTCAGCAGGTTGCTGAGGCATGTATTCGGGAAATCGCGTGATACCACTATTCCAAATAGCTACTACAATGGTTTTTTCAACCTGTTGCTGCTCTATAAGTTCGGTGAGCACTTCATCCACCATCCAGTCGTTTCCGTTGTATGATGATACCGGATCAAACACATTTTGTCCGTCGTGCATATATAGTACTTGGTATCGTCCATCCTCTGTATCATAGCCATCTGGTAGCCAAACTTCAATATTTCGGCTATCCACATATTCCGATGGAAAGTCATCATGCTCAACTACCATTCCCGTAACAGCAAGCACAGGATTCACCGGTTCCTCTTTAATTTGTTTTTTACATGCCATTACCAAAAAGAGTAAACATCCTAAGAAAGCAGTCCTGTAAACCATTGCAACGTATTTAATTTTGTGCATTTGATGAAGATCGTCAGAATATTTAAAGCACTATTTAACAAAGCAAAGATTAAGAATAAATTAATTACAAACAGACTTTCTACAACTTTTTTTATTTATTGATGCACAATTATAATTTAAAACTAAGGTATGTCTGAAATAAAATTATGTGATTTTGGGGAATTGGATGACAGAAATCCTAAGCATTTTCTAGTAAATGGCTTGGACCTGGTAGCAATTAGATACGACGATCAAATCTCGGTGCTTTACGGGCGGTGTTTGCACCGTGGCGCACTTTTGGGAGATGGGTATATCGATGGAGAAAATCTGATGTGCGGAGTTCACCATTGGGATTACCGCTTTGATACGGGTGTAAGTGAATACAATAACGAGGAAGCATTACATAAGTTTAAAGCCTGGCTTGAGGGTGGTAGCGTTTGGGTTGATGGAGATGAAATCGATAACTATTTAAAAGATCATCCACAACCGTTCAATAGAGATGAATATTTGGGGCAATATGCCGATACACACCCCGAAGAAACCGAGCCATACACCAAGTATATTAAAGAACTTGCGCAAAATGGGCTAAAGAATGTGGGGCATCACGGACCGTCGGAAGCGATGGGAGTAGATCGGAATAGCTTGCCCAAATGGGAAGATATTCAGTTTCTGCCCGCACAGTTAGCAAAACGGCCTTTATTCGACGAAGACGAAGTGAGTACGAAAGTAATTATTGGGAAGAAAGCCTTAAAACCACTGGAATTAGATATTCCAGTATTTGTTTCTGACATGAGTTTTGGGGCACTATCTCGAGAGGCTAAAATTGCGTTATCGAAAGGAGCAGAATTAGCGGGAACCGGAATATGTAGTGGCGAAGGAGGTATGCTACCCGAGGAGCAAGAAAGTAACAGCCGTTATTTTTATGAACTTGCGAGTGGTAAATTTGGATTTTCGTGGGAGAAAGTAAAAAAGGCACAGGCGTTTCATTTTAAAGGAGGTCAGGGCGCGAAAACCGGAACAGGTGGCCACTTACCTGGAAATAAAGTAACCGAAGAAATAGCGGAAGTACGTGGGTTAGAACCGGGCGAGACAGCCATCTCGCCGGCGGCATTTCCCGATTTAAAAACGGTAAAAGATTTCAAAAATTTTGGTGATAAAGTTCGAGAAGAAACAGGAGGTATTCCCATAGGTTTCAAGATTGCAGCCAGTCGCATTGAGGCAGATATAGATTTCGCATTAGATGCTGGAGCAGATTATATCATTTTGGATGGGCGCGGTGGCGGAACGGGTTCGGCACCAACAATTCTTAGAAATAATATCAATGTGCCAACCATTCCAGCGCTGGCAAGAGCCAGAAAACACTTAGACCATAAAGGAGCTACCGATGTTTCTCTAATTATTACAGGTGGGCTAAGAGTTGCAGATGATTTTGCAAAAGCTATGATGCTGGGCGCTGATGCCATTGCGGTTTCAAATTCCGCAATTCAAGCCATTGGCTGCTTGGGGATGCGAGCTTGTAACAGTAATAATTGCCCAGTGGGGATTGCCACGATGAAGGAAAACCTTCGTGGCCGTTTAATCATAGAATCATCAGCAAAGCAATTGCATAACTTTTTTGAAGCCACCAACGAGTTGATTAAAGTAATTGCAAGAGCATGTGGACACGAACATGTGCAGGATTTTTCTTTCAACGATTTAAGCACGTTCAACTACGAAATGCATCGACTAACCGGCATTAACTATGCCGGCATGAAACCGATGCTTTAAAAGGAACCCTCATTCCTAATGTTCTGCAGTTTCTTTTGGTTTATCTAATACTCGGATCATTTTAACAAGGGCTTTACTTTGTATGGGATTAGCGGGAATCGATCCAAGTATAAAATCACACGAACATCAGCGAACAATGAATAACTATACACAAGCAGATCAGCAACTACATCGATTATGCCAGATTCTAGCAAAGGCGAATAGAAGTTTTGTGCCAAAGAAAGACGATGACAGCCATACCAATTTAGGCTTTAATCCAGATAGCCTACAGATCGAAGGTCGCTGGTTAGACACACCATCAGGTCGTATCCGGTTAATTTTACGTTTAACTGATGTGTGCTATGTATGGCAGGATGAAGCAGACGGGGCGATTCAAACCGTCTCAACGGCAAAAAAACATATTTATGCTATTGAAGAGCAAGTGGCCGTTACAATCCAGAATAAAGGATTAGATGCGAATGCATTTAAAAATCCGTTGCATTTCGAAATCCCCGAATACCATTTTGCAATGCAACCTGTGGCATTGCTCTCTCGATTGGCGTTAAACGAATGGATTTTTTGGCGAACCTTAGCCAATCAAGCCTGTAAATATCTCCTAGAGAAGCTAAATGCAACTGCGGAGATTCGAATCTGGCCGCATCACTTTGATACAGGAATATTTATAGAGCCAAATACCCAAATGGGAATAGGTTTTGGATTAGCAATGAAAGATAGTAAAGTGGGCGCCCCTTATTTTTATGCAACTTGTTATCCCAAACATGGAGAAATGCAGTACTCGCAGGTTCCGGCACTATCAACCGGTAAATGGCTTGTAAATAACTGGAAAGGTGCAGTGCTATCGCTTAATAAATTATCGTTCAAGGAAAGTGAAAAAAGCTTCAATCACGTGAAAAGTTTTATCGATGAAAGTATGGAATGGTATATGCGTTAAGGCGGGTTAGTTTGATTTCTACAAATTCCATATTAAAACGAAATAAACACGAATCAGTTTTGTTATACTTGGAAGCTCGTGCCTCAAACAAGCACGGCAGAATAAGGGAAGGTCACCTATTGCAATTGAAAAACATCTACCGATTACTATCGCTATTACTGTTTGTACTTGCCGGTACCCAAACACAAGCTCAATGGGCTTCGATTCAAGGGGTTGTTACCGATTACGAAACTTCCGAGAAGCTGGAAGGTGCTAATGTTACCATCCAGCAAATCGATAATTCAAATCGCTTTAAAGGAGTAGCAACCGACAGAAACGGATTCTACCAGCTTGGCTCTATCCGTTCGGGTGTATACGAGTTTAAAGTTAGTTTTCTAGGCTACGAAACCTACATCGATACACTGCGGTTTCGGCTAGGTGACGTAAAAACACTAAGTATTACTTTAAAAACCGACGCAAATCAATTGGGTGAAGTAGTAGTTGAACAAAAAGCCGGTGCTGTACTACGTGATGAAGGCAGGCAACGTGTTTCGCCCATCGATTTAAGTAGAATACCCACTCCTGTGGTTGGTGGAGATTTAGTGAGTTATCTACAAACTTTACCCGGTGTTGTATCTTTAGGAAGCCGTGGAGGGCAAGTTTTTATTCGCGGAGGCTCACCTTCCGAGAACATGGTACTTGTAGATGGAATTCTAATCTACAAACCTTTTCACATTGTTGGCTTCTTTTCACCTTTTCCTCAAGACCTGATTGCAAACGCCGATTTTTATGCCGGTGGATTTTCGCCCTACTACAATGGTAGAATATCGTCTGTATTAGATATTAATATGAGGAATGGGAACAAATTTGAGTATAAAGCCAGTGCGGCAGTTTCGCCATTTGTTACAGATATTGTGGCTGAAGGACCATTTGGCGTAGAAACAGCTTCATGGATCGTTTCGATGCGCCGTTCTTTGATTCAAACTACAAGCAAAGCCTTTATCCAGCCAGAGCAACCTCTGAAGTTCGAAAGTCATTACGGCAAAATCAGCTTTAATACCAACGATGTGCAGTGCTCCAGTTTATTCATGCATACCTACGACCGTGGTAGGTTAGATTTTGAAAAAGACGAAACCATACGCTGGGGAAATATATTGCTTGGCGGACAATGCCAGGTACTGCCGGATGAGTCGAAATTATTACTTGAAACGAACGTGAATTTCTCGCACATGTGGAATAATTCTCGAAACGAGGATCAAAAAGATTCGTTTTCAAGGGTTTCTCGGGTGTACATGGATATCAACATGACGCAATATGTGAACGATACTCGTTTTGTTTTTGGCGCGTTTCTGAGCACACGATACATGAATTACGATATCCGAGGCCGATTTCAAGATTTGGATACCGAGCGCTATGGTTTGTTTAATATGGGTTCGCACTTCGAAGTAACAATTCCACTTGGAAACAGATTAGACATACAGCCGGGTGTGGTGGCTTCAATTATTCCGGGCATTTACGACCCTAGCGTAGAACCGAGATTTAGAACAGCATGGCGCCCGTTTGGCAGCGAGAATCAAGAATTAAGCGCAGCATTTGGTATTTATCGCCAACCCATGGTAGGTATCAGCGATATGAGGGATGCAAGTTCGGTATTTACAATCTGGATGCGTGCACCATTCGATGGTGCCCAAATGGAGGCAACGCATTACTTGTTAAGCTGGCAGCAGTCTATCGGCAATTTTAACTGGTCGATTGAAGGTTATTATAAAGATCTTGAAAATATCTCCATCCCCACATGGACTACTGTGGCACGTGTGTCAACCGAACTTACGCTGGCAGATGGATACTCTTATGGTTCAGATGTACGCTTTGAGTATTCCAAAGGTCGATTTTATGGTATGATTGGTTATGGCTACAGCTTAACAATGTATGAGTCGGCTCAGGATAATTTTGGATTCTGGTTCGATGATCCCGTTCAGAGTTTTCATCCGCCACATGATCGCCGCCATCAATTAAATACCACCGGCAGTTATTTATTTGGTGATTACCTGGTAGGGGTTCGATGGCAGTTAGGAAGTGGTGTACCATTTACGCAGCCAATTGGCTTTGATGAAGTGTTGTTTTTCGATTCTGGATTACCGGATGTTCGATCAACCGTGGGAACGCGACGTGTAATCTTAAACAAACCTTATCAAGGTCGGTTGCCTGTTTATCACCGGCTGGATGTTTCGATAGAACGAGATTTTACTCTCGAAAATAATCTCGAGTTGAATGTGAAAGCTGGGGCTATCAATACCTACGACCGAAGAAATTTATTCTTCTACGACGTTTTCACAAATCGGCGATCCGATCAATTGCCGTTGGTTCCGTACATTGCTTTTAAAATAGGTTCGCAATAACTATGAGTTCCACAAACAAAATATCTAATCTTTTTTTGATTAAAACATTCGCGCTTATTGTTGCTGGTATAGGTGTTATTTCATTGAGCTGTGATGAATCATTTGAGCCGAGAGAAGAGAATAATGAGTATTTTTACTCGATGTATGGATATTTGGATGCAACTGCTGATACGCAATGGTTGCGGATTACACCAGTAAGAGAAGATTTCGATCCCACAAGAGATCAAATTGATGCTTCGGTTACTATTCGAAATGTAGAAACCGGCCAAGAAGAAGTAATGAACGATTCATTATTTAGCCCCAATCCGCTTGTAGTAATGTGGAATTTTTGGACTACTATGCCCATCGAAGCCGAAGCAACCTATGAAGTTACTGCTACGCGTTCGGATGGAATTTCGAGTAGCACCAGAATTACCATTCCACCTGATTACCCAACACCGATTTACTACGTGTACAATGGGCAAGAGGTAATGATTGTGAGAGATGTGAAAAATGTAGCGGATGTACAGGCCATTTGGCGTATTCGCGATACGTTCTTTAATCGCGAGTATGTGTATACATTCTCGCATATCCAAGACTCACTATTCTCGCCATTTGGGTATACAAACGAAATTCTATTTCAGCTCGATGCAAACCGCGATATCGGGCTCATTGCCAGAGATTTCCCTGATACTGAATTCGAAGTGCTCGATCGACAAGTGTTTATTGCTTCTGCTGGCCCACAATGGATCAATTTATATACGTTAGACGAAAATATTTATACACTCGCCGAAGGGGTATCGAATATAGAAAACGGCGTTGGCTTTCTGCTCGGTACCGTTACAAAAACAGTACCTTGGCAGCCCTGTTTTACAGAACAAAATGGAGTTGTTGAGTACGCAGCTTGTGAACTTGAAAAAAGAATTCGCTAAAAATCGATACTTCTGTAACCTTTCTGAAAATCATTAGTGTACCAGATGTAAATTACATTGAACTATGATTCGGGAAGTTTGAGTTCTACGGCGGATAAAGCATTAATGATGAAAGTAAAAGAAGGCCAACTGGAAAAGCTGGGCCTGCTTTATGAGAGATATTCATCATCGCTTCACAGATACTTTTACCGTAAAACCAAACAGCCTCAATTAAGCGAAGATCTTGTTCAATCGGTGTTTGAGCGCATGCTTAAATATCGCGATACCTACACCGGCGATGGATTATTTACAACCTGGATGTATAGCATCGCCAGAAATGCTCACATCGATCACTATCGTAAGCAAAAACGATTAAAAGAAGATGAAATTCTGGATGAAGAACGCATTCTAGGTGATGATCCATCGGGCGTAGGTGAAATGGATACTAGAACACTACGTAAACAAATTCTTGAGCAAGCACTGGATGCACTCGACGACGACAAAAAGGAAGTAGTGATTCTGAGTAGATACGAAGGACTTCGATATCAAGAGATTGCAGACATCCAAGGCGTTACTGAAAGCGCCGTAAAAGTGCGCATGTTTCGCGCTATGAAAGAACTTAAACAAACAGTTACAACGCTCACCAACGAGTACAGCAATGAATGAACAACACGAACAGCTAATTGCCGATTACCTGGCAGGAACACTCTCGGAACAGCGTACTAAAGAACTAGAGAGGCTTATCGAGAGCGAGATTATCGATTTTATTGATCTGAAAACCACAGAGCAATTGCACCAAGAACTCGAAATGGTATCTGTACCGAACCCAAGTACAGATATGCGCGATCATTTTTACGAAATGCTTGCCAATGAGCAAAAAAAACAGCAGAAACCGTTTAAATCCAAACTAGGTGAGGTCTTCCTGAATTTTATACAGCAAATTACCGTGCCAAAGCTAGCGTATGCTTTTGTTTTGCTAATTGTAGGGGGCTTCATTGGTAGTATTTCCGGTAGTAACAACGATCAGCTGGAACAACTATCAGGAGAGCTAGAAAATATGCGCCAAATGATGATGATAAGTATGCTGGAAGGCCCATCAACTACCGATCGACTGCGTGCAGTTAATATTAGCGCACAACTTCCTGAGGCTGATGATCGCGCAATTCGAGCATTGTTATTCACATTAAATAACGACCCCAGCGAAAATGTACGTATCCAAACTATTGAGGCACTCGCACGATGGGGGCAACAGCCGGTAGTGCGTGAAGGGCTTATTAAATCGATCACCCGACAGGAATCTGACTTAGTGATTGTGGCCCTTGCGGATGTTATGGTGGAATTAGGGGTGCAACAAGCTGCGAGTGAATTTGAAAAACTGCAAAACCAGCGCCAGCTAACCGGCTCAACACAAACAAAAATCAACAATACTATAGCCGTATTACTATGAAAGCTTTAACCCTAATGATTTTACTATCTGGATTCGCAACTTCGGTAACGGCACAAGAAATCAATGAAGATATTTCGTTCGAAATTGAAGCCTCTAAGTTTACACCAAACCACAAAATTGTTGTGAAGAATATTAATGGCGAGCTCAATGTACGCGGGTATCCTGGAGATGAAATCAGAATAGTAGCTAAAAAACAGGTTTGGAAAGAACAAGCACAACTTAACCGAGATGAAGCAGAGGCCATTAAACTAAGTTATCAAGTACTGGACGAGTTAGTGTTTGTTTATGTGGATGCACCTGGTGTGCAATTCAATTTTAAAGAAGGTAGAATTGGCTATAACATGAACTGGGATGAAGACAATCAACTACGGTTTAATTTCGATATCGATATCCAAATACCTGAAAACTCTATAATAGAAGCAGCCACCATAAATGGAGGTGATGTATTGGTGCAAGGCATGAACAACCGAATTAAGGCATCGAATATTAACGGCTCTGTAAAAGTGTTGGAGGCTAAAACAACAACCGAAGCAAATACCGTAAATGGCGATATTGAGATTTGGTTTGATGAAAACCCAGTAGCTGATATGGATTTCGGTTCTGTAAATGGAACCATCGAGATATATTCTCCAAAAAATTTTGGAGCAGTTGTAACTTTCGAAAGTTTACACGGTGAGTTATATACCGATTACAAAGAAATTAAGCGATTACCGCACCAATTAAACAGGGCAACCAATAAAAAAGACAACCGCTACAAAATCTCAACCAGTTCACCAATTCAAATTGGAGATGGTGGACCGGCGATGAGTTTTAAACTTGTAAACGGAAGTGTCTACATCAGAGAAAGAAAATCATAAAAGAGAACACAATGAAAATTACACAACTACTTTTAACGGCATTTTTAGCAGTTAGTATTGCTGCTGTAGCTCAGGCACAAAGTGATTTAAGAATTCCCATCTCAAACCCAAATGCTCCGGGTAAATTAAAAGTGAATTCGGTGTATGCCGACGATATATACGTACGAGGCTATGATGGGCAAGAAGTGCGCATCGTTATAGATGGCGAAGACGAAGACCTGGAAGATGCGTATAACCGGCGTGGTTTACGTAAAATATCATCCGGTGGTGGAGGCGTTGAAGTAACCGAAGAAAATAATGTGGTTTCTGTAAGAACATCTCCCAATAACGACGACCTTGATCTCGAAATCTGGGTACCGTTTAATTTTTCAACAATGGTAAACCTAACCCACGGCGATATTTTTATCGAAAATGTAAACGGCGAACACGAAGTTAAAGCTACTAACGGCGATGTAGAAATGGCGGGTATTGGTGGATCGGTTATTTGTAACAGCATCAATGGCGACATCGAAGTGCAATTTAATTCAGTAACTCCCGATGCCCCCATGTCTTTCAATGGGCTAAATGGAGATATCGAAGTCTCGTTTCCCGCCAACACGCGTTTTAACGGAAAAATGAAAACCGACTACGGCGATGTGTACACTAATTTTGAAATGGAAATCGACCGAAGCGCATCTTCTAAAGAAACTACAGAAAAAAATGGCGTTTATTCGGTAACTATTAATAAATGGATTACCGGAAAAGTTAATGGTGGAGGCCCGGAATATCTCTTTAAAACCATGCACGGCGATATAGAAATAAGTAAAAACTAGTAAAGCCGGGTAACGTTTGCCGTTTAGGTACGTGCAAGATAAAAACATAACATTAGGTCAACAATTCTGCTAAGTAACTCGAGAGCAAGCAGATAAGGTCGCCCTTATAAGTCAGGTACTATGCAAAAATCAATCATCATACTATTACTATGCCTTGTTTTCGGGGCTCTTACACAGGCACAAACAGCTAGCCCGAACATATCAAAGCAGGCGGACATTAGCAGCAGCAATAAAAAAGCTGATACGCGTAGAGGAACCGTTCAAACCCCGTCGATGACTGCAGTGCGTATTGCTTCTAACGCTGTTATTCAACTTGATGGATTTCTAGAAGAACCCATCTGGAGAGAGGTTCCATTTGCCACTGATTTTACCCAACGGTTTCCGGAGGATGGAGGCACACCAAGCCAGAAAACTGAAGCCCGCATTCTCTATACCGATTCACATATTTTTGTTGGAGTAATGGCCTATGAAAGCAATCCTGATTCTATTACTAAAGCACTTTTTAGGCGAGACGGAAATGAGGCCAGTGATTGGGTTTATGTGAGCTTTGACAGTTATAACGATAAGAGAACAGCATTTACTTTTGCCGTAAATCCATCGGGCGTTCAAAAAGATATCCTGTATTTCGACGACAATGGAGAAGATATTTTGTGGGATGCAGTGTGGGAGGCTTCAGCAAAAATTACAAACCAGGGCTGGTCAATAGAGATGAAAATACCTTTATCCCAACTACGCTTCAGTTCTAACCAATCTGTACAAACGTGGGGTGTAAACTTTCAACGACGTATTGCTCGAAACAACGAGTTCAATTATTGGTCGGAAACCTCCCAACGCGAATCGGGAATGGTTTCTAAATTTGGTAGGCTGGATGGAATTAGTAACCTAGAAGAGCCGCGCAGACTCGAAGTAACCCCATATATTTCCAGCTCCCTAACCCGAGCGCCGGGCGATGATGCGAATCCCTATTACAGCGCAAACGATGTAGGAGCTAATTTCGGAGGAGACATAAAATATGGGATCACCTCAGATTTAACTCTAACAGCCACCATAAATCCCGATTTTGGGCAAGTTGAGGCCGACCCGGCTACTATCAACCTATCGCAGTTTGAAATTTTCTTCCCAGAGCGGCGACCCTTTTTCTTGGAAGGAAATGATATTTTCCGATTCGGAAGAACCAATACCAACAACTCGGCAGGTAACCCCAGCACTTTCTATTCAAGACGAATAGGCCGCACCCCTCAAGGAAATTTGAATTTGGCAAACTCTTACAATAACGGGCAATTCTATAACCCCGACAGTGTAAATACCAATGGCAGAACTTATCGAGATGTACCCGATCAAACGAGTATTGCAGCTGCAGCTAAATTAAGTGGAAAAACTCAAAACGGTTGGTCTATTGGGTTGTTAAATGCAGTAACCTTAGAAGAGGAAGGTGAATTTACAGCACTGCAAGGCAATAGTTTAGGTCGAATCCAAGGAACTTTTATTGCAGAACCCACCACTAATTATTTGGTTTCGCGAGTGAAGAAAGATATAAATGAAGGGAATACAGTTGTTGGTGGTTACTTTAGTGCTGTTAATCGCAGAATCGAGAACACATATTTCGAAACGTACCTACGAAACTCGGCGTACATTGCCGGAACAGATTTTGAACACAACTGGAATGAGCGCGAATATGTAGTAAGCGGTACTTTTTCTGTTAGCCAGATTAATGGATCAACCAATGTGATCACTGCCGCACAAAATGCTCCTCAACGCTACTACCAACGTGTAGATTCTGACGAATTGAGTGTAGATGGCTCAAAAAATAGTCTCGAAGGATATGCAGGGGAATTTAGCCTTCGCAAAGCCAGTGGCGACCATTTTACCGGCTCTATTACATATTCTGAGGTGAGTCCTGGATACGAAACTAACGACATTGGATTCCAAAATCGTGCAGACTACCGTGCTATGGCACTCGCGTTTCAGTGGCAGGAAACCAACCCTAAAAACGTTCAATATTGGGAGGTGTGGAGTTATCATTTATACGGCTGGAACTTTGACGGGAACCAAATCTGGAAAAATATAAATGTAGGTGGATTTACCCGGTTCAATAATCAGTGGTTCTTTAACATGAATGTAAATGGATCATTTGGGCAAGTTTCTGACCGATTAACCCGAGGTGGCCCGTTAATGAAAGTGAACGATGGACTTGGCTTCAATTTTAATGTCGGCTCTGATCGATCTAAAGATATTTCTTTTGGGCACGGGCAATTTCATCGTAGAGATATTGGAAACGAATATGATGATTATTACTGGTTTGATGTGGCTTTTCGCCCTGCAACCAATATACAGCTTACCATTCAGCCAGAGATCGGATTTGAATTAGATGAAGACCAATTTGTAGCAAATATTGCGCGAGATTCAAACGATCCTGATGCAAATCAAACCTTCGGAAGACGATACATTTTTGCAAATTCCAGAAGTATGAATTTCTCTACAGAAATCCGTCTAAACTGGACCTTTAGCCCAACCATGAGCTTGCAAACTTTTGTACGTCCATTCATAAACTCATTTCGATTCTCAAACTTTGGAGAGTTTAACTCTCCGGGCAAATTTAGCTTCGACCGGTATGGAGAAGATGAAGGCACGATTTCAGAATCCGGAAATGGGAACTTTGCGGTAGATATTGATAATAACGGTCTAACAGATTTCGAGTTTAGACGTTCTGACTTTACATTCAGGTCGTTGCAGGGAAATGCTGTTTTCAGATGGGAGTATCAACCTGGTTCAACCCTATTTTTGGTTTGGCAACAAAGCCGAGCAGGTAGCATAGGGGATGGCCGATACGATTTTGGCCGAGACTTGGTAGATATTTTTGATCCGAAACCAAGCAATATCTTTCTTGTAAAATTGAGTTACTGGTTCAGTTCATAAATAAAATATTTCGAAAAGGGACTTAAGTCCCTTTTTTTATGTAACACTCGCCAAGCATATCCCTCTTAGCTGTAAACGTAGGCATTATTCGGTTCAATTCGGCCCCCAAACGTTCATCAGCAAAAGAAGTTAATGAGAATAAGAAGGGTATTAGGGCTGCTATTAGTTATCGCAGCCGGTTATACAGAGTTAAAAGCACAAGAATTTAGAGTAACAGCTAGCAAAATTACCGACGATTCGGAGTTATCCATAGATGGCTATTTAAACGAACCGGTTTGGAATAATGCACAGCTTGTTACCGGATTTACACAATCAACCCCATACGATGGGCAACCCGCATCACAAAAAACAGAGATGCGCGTGTTGTATTCAAATAAATATCTATACGTGGCAGCCTATGCCTACGATAGCAATCCCGATTCAATAATAGCTAATTTATTTCGAAGGGACGGAAGCGATGCTAGTGATTGGGTGTATGTAAACATCGATAGCTACAACGATAATCGCACCGGTTTCACCTTTGCAGCAAACCCTTTAGGGGTTCAAAAAGACATCATGTACTACGATGATATGCAGGAAGATATCTTATGGGATGCTGTATGGGAAGTAAAATGTAACATTGTTCACGATGGTTGGATAGCCGAGTTTCGAATTCCTCTTTCTCAATTACGATATACCTCCTCTAATACCGAACAAACCTGGGGAATTAATTTTCAGCGAAGAATTGCCCGGCGTGGCGAAATTAGTTTTTGGGCGCGTACACCCAGAGAAGAGTTTGGCTTAGTTTCAAAATTTGGCGACTTAAAAGGAATTCGAGATCTACAACAACCTACCCGACTCGAAGTGTTGCCTTATATTTCCTCTGGGTACACAAACAATCAAGTAGGTTCTCCCGAAAATCCATTTTACGAGGAACATGATATAGAATTTAAAGTTGGAGGCGACCTTAAATACGGTATTACTTCCGATTTTACTCTCACAGCAACTGTAAACCCCGATTTTGGACAAGTTGAAGCTGATCCCGCAACTATCAACCTTACAGAATTCGAACTCTTTTTCGAAGAACGTCGTCCTTTCTTTCTAGAAGGAAATGATATTTTCAATTTTGGTGGCACAACCAGTGCTAACACCTACAAAAGTCATATTAATTTTTATACCCGCCGTATTGGTAGAACACCCTTTTTAGTAAGCGAAGGCTTAACATCTGTGCAAGAAGGTAATAGTACTGCAAGCTTGGATTATACCTCCAGGAATTCTGTTACAACAATAGCCGGAGCAGCAAAAGTGAGTGGAAAAACACAAAACGGACTTTCGGTAGGAGTTATGAATTCGTACACCCTTCAGGAAAACATCAACTATTTTGATCTCAACAATAACGAGCAGAACAGCGTAATTGCCGAACCTGCCACCAATTATTTGGTAGGTCGCATTCGAAAAGATCTATCAAATACTGATGCACAAATCGGCGGGTTTATAAGTTCCGTAAACCGGAATCTATCTGGGAGTTATCTCAATGATTATTTGCACGAGTCGGCCTATCAATTAGGTGCCGATGCCCAATATTATTGGAACTCCCGAAATTGGGGGGCAAGTGGTGTTTTTGTACTTAGCAATGTAAATGGCTCGGAAAATGCATTACTGCGAACCCAGCAAACCTCAGCCAGATATTTTAACCGAGTAGATTCCGAGGGTTTAAGTGTCGACTCTAGCATCACTAGTATGACCGGGTACTTTGGGGAGTTCAGCATTGGAAAGTACAGCGGTTCGGGGCTGCGCTACTCTTTTACTTATTCAGAAATGAGCCCGGAATATGAAATTAACGACATTGGTTTTCTTGAACGGGCCGATTATCGCGCTCCTCATTATTACGTCGAGTATCTGAATGTTAACTCCGAAGCTTTCCAATTCTATTTGCTTTGGGGAGACGCAAGCCACGCCTGGAATTTTGATGGCGATATGATCTTTAATTACTATTCGGTAGGCGGTTATTTTCAGTTAAATAATTTATGGACCGTTGTATCCACTTTCGGACTTACCGGAAAATTCTACAATGATAGAATTGCACGAGGTGGGCCGATAATGCGCCGCCCAAGAGATTGGAATACTTACATAAATGTAACTACCGATGCATCGCTAGATGTGTACGGTAATATTGCAACTACGTACAGAAATGATGCCTCCGGCGAGTATCAGTTTACAGTGGATGTGGGGCTAAATTATCGTCCCGCTACAAACATTTTACTTCGTTTTGCCCCCGGCTTTGTGCATGCCAAAGATACCGATCAGTATTTTAGTTTTTTTGATGCAACCAGCGATGGTAATCCCGATTACGTGTTTTCCGATAACGATTTGAACGTTTTTTATACAGAAATTCGTGCAGATATCACGTTTAGACCAAATCTGAGTTTACAAACCTTTTTACGCCCCTATAATTACATTGCCGATTTTTCTAACTATAAAACATTTACCGAGCGTAAAACCTATAATTTTAACCCTGTTGATCCTGCATTAAATCAGCAATTTGATGAAAATTTTGATTGGGATTTTAAATCGTTGCAAGGTAATGCTGTTCTTCGATGGGAGTATCGGCCGGGTTCATCGCTATTCTTGGTTTGGCAACAGGATCGTACAGAGTTTAATCTCACAAATGGAGTGTTTCGGCCATATCACGGAACGGTAGATACTTTCAGGAAAAAACCAATTAACATATTCCTTATAAAGTTGAGTTATTGGATTGGTAGTTGAGAACTATAGTATTTTTTACAATCAAGATTGCTACCTTTATCTTTGTAAAAAATAACTGAAATCAACACAGATCTAGAACATGCAAGCTCAATTAACTGCTCAACAAGTAGAGTCTATACAGGCTAGTTTTTTCAATAAAGTTTACGCTTGGATGTGCCTGGCATTGGCACTAACCGGATTTATTGCTATGCGCACGGTTCAGTCTGATGCGCTGCTGAATATTATATTTGGTAACCAACTGGTTTTTTTCGGTCTGATTATAGCAGAACTGGGAATAGTTTTTTGGATGAGCTCGGCTATTGCAAGAATTAGTTCCAATATGGCCATTGGTTTATTTATGCTCTATTCAGCATTAAACGGACTTACATTGTCGGTGCTTCTATTGATTTATACACAAGCTTCGGTTGCACAAACTTTCTTTATTACTGCCGGTACTTTTGGTGTGATGAGCGCTTATGGTTACTTTACAAAAAAAGATTTATCAAGCTGGGGAAACCTGCTTTTTATGGCGTTGATCGGACTGATTATCGCATCGGTGGTTAACATTTTTTGGTCTAACCCCACTTTATACTGGCTGATTTCTTATGCTGGAGTACTCATCTTTGTAGGGTTAACCGCCTACGACACTCAAAAGATTAAACGTATGAGTTTGGAACTGCAAGCTGATTCAGAAGAAGGTCGTAAAGGTGCGATTATGGGAGCACTCACCTTATACCTCGATTTTATTAACATGTTCATCTTTCTTTTAAGGATTTTAGGAAACCGAAGATAGATATGCCAAAGCCCGATACATTCGGGCTTTTATTTCTGCCGAAAAAATCAATAATCTCTTAGTATGTATCCGTATCTTTATAAACTGAATATTTACAGATTTTTTAGGTTTTGAAAAAAGGTTTTTGGGACAGAGTTGGAATTGGATTATCCAGTGTTTGTGCCATCCATTGTTTACTTGTGCCAGTAGTAATAGCTCTTATTCCGTTATGGCCGGCATTTGAAAAATTTCATGCCTACACACACCTCATTTTTTTTCTAGCCATAACACCAACCGTAATTCTGTCTTTGCAGAGAAAACACGAATCTCGTTCGGTATCTGTTTATTTGCTGTCAGGTGTTGTAATAATTTTTTTAGCCTGGTTTTTCAACGAGTATACAGGCGAATATGGTGAAGCAGGAATCACACTAATAGGGAGTGCATTTCTAATTAAAGGGCATTGGACGAATTACAAGCTCAAAACGGGTATTCTGGCAAAAGAATAATTTAGATACTCGCCAACACTGAGAACGAAAAATGCTTAATTAGATAAGTTTAAATTAAAGTTAGTTAGATAGATTATTATATTTGTTAAACGGCTTTATTGACTATTTGTGACTCCTAAAACAGGTTTTCTTTTACTACTCTTCTTCTCAATAATACAATGTGATGTCATCGAAACATCAGATATACCTGAATACCCTGTTACCATCGAGCCTCTGCAACTACTTGCACTAGATGATCTGAACAGAGAATATCACCGCCTAAACAACGATGCGTTATGCTCTACCTTAAATGAGTATGGACTTACCGGGTTTAGCCGCATACTTTTTCCAAATAATGTAAACCCGTGTGCGAACAGAATTCCAGAGAAAATTGAACTGGGCGACCCTTCACCACTTATCAGACTTGCAAAACAGAAAGTTATTTATAACTCTCGTTTTACAAATGTTGAAGATACTGCCGCATTACAGGTGAAGGAGCTGGTTCCGCTGTATGGCTGTACAATTTGTGAAGGTCCAGAAACCAACAGCGTGCCTCTAGAGTGGAAGATTATTTTTAAAAACCAAAGGTACCAATCGATGGAAGTTGCAGATACCGAGATCATCGTTTTTGTAGATTCGAAAGGAGTAAATAGGATTTGGGGAAACTGGTACACCGGAATATATGCACCAGGATTGTTGGATGTAGGATACTTAGAAGCACAGCGCATTGTTGAAGGAATTGAAATCGAACTTTTTGATATCACGGGGCAGGATAGTGTTCTTACGGTTTCAAACGAAATGATAGGCCAACCTAACAATTTTGAGATTATTCCCTTTAAGAATAAAACTGAAGCTTTAGAATTGAGAAAAGCATGGATAGTGCCGATAAAATATTTAGATCAGCAATATGAGGGAATAAACGCATATGTTGATGCTGTAGATGGAGCTATACTTGACTATAGAACTGTTGAAGTAGAATGATTAGTGAAATGTAAATGATTGATTGATGCAGAAAGTTTGAGCATTCATTGGCATTATCTCAAAAGTAGCATTAGATTTCATTCCTACATTTTTAATTCGATGACGAACACCAATAGACCAAAAAAGGAACAAAACGTTGAGTGATTTAAACGGAAAAAGAAAACGAGTTTTAATTGTTGAAGATGACATGATCATTTCTCTGGTTATCGAGAATATGGTTAAAGAACTTGGCCACGAAGTTGTTGGAAAAGCCACTTCGGGGGATGAAGCCATTCGCTTAGCTACCGAACATACGCCTGATTTAGTGTTAATGGACATTCGACTAAAAGGCGAAATGGATGGCATCGAAGCCGTAACCATAATTAAAGACAATATCGATACTTCTGTAATCTACCTTACAGGTAATTCTGATCGAGTAAATTACGAACGCGCCCGAGAAACCGATTTTATCGATTTAATAACTAAACCATTTACCATTTCCGATCTTACTCGCTCAATGGATTTGCTTAATTAATACTTCTTTTCTGCATCTTTCTATATATTATTCCGTAATGGTTCGTCATAATTGCGGGATACTATGAGTACAAAGTTCAAAAATTTAAAGAATGATCTTCAAGACCTCGAGCAGGAAGTTGACGAGACCGTTTTAAATACACCCACGGGCACGTCGGGCGGTGGGAACTCCAAAGTTGCTAATTATATATTGCTCTTTGCTTTTGTGGCAACTTTGCTGTTCTATACAGGAAACCGGGTTGGTGATTTTTTTAGTGGCATTAATCCTATCGATGACATCGTGCAAGCCATAGACGCACCCAGCGAAGACATTATTGTTGGTATGGGAAATTGGATGCAAGATATGGGCTATGGCGAACTATCAAGAGAACAGCTGCTTGATCTGCGAAGCGAAGGGGTGACTGCAACCTATACCTCTCAAATCAGAGATGTTGGATATGAACCTACTCTTGAACAACTTGTAGAACTGCAGCGTGCTGATGTTAGCGCAACCTATGCGCGAATGATGAAAGAACTAGGGTACGATCTTAGCATCGAACAACTAGCTGAAACTCGAAGAAATGAAGTAACGGCTTTTTTTACTTCTAATATGATGGACTTGGGTTACACGCTGGAAGAAATGCCGGTAGAAAAACTAATTGGAATGCGAAGCGTTGGCGTATCTCACAACATGGCCGAACGCCTCACAGCAGAACGAGGTGAACGACCATCGGTAGACGAGTTAATTCGCTACGCAATCAGCAATCAATAAAAGCACTTCCACAAAAAAACAGGGGTTCACGCATTATTCACATTCCGATTATAGCTTCCATTTGCTACTTTCTGGCTTCTTAATCATTTAAGTAATCCGAACAAATGGCTGAATTTGAACTACCCACCGTTGATCTGAATGTATATTCACCGAAAAATCCTGCCGAAGCAACCATAGTAGAAAACTACGTGTGCACAGCAGAAAGCAGCCCGAACATTATTCGGCACATCACTTTTGATGTTTCAGGTACCGAATTAGACGGTAAATTTAAAGTTGGGCAGTCGATAGGCGTGCTGCCTCCGGGGCAAGATCACCGGGGAAAGCCCCATAAATTACGTTTATATTCAGTTTCCTCTCCCTCAAAAGGAGAAAATGGAAAGTCGAATTTGGTTTCAACTACGGTTAAACGTGCGATGGATGAAGTAGATGGCACTTTTTATACCGGCGTTTGCTCTAACTATTTGTGCAATTTAAAGCCCGGCGACAAAGTAAAAGTTACCGGACCCAGCGGGCGTCGATATCTTCTTCCAACCAATGCAAAGGACTTTAATTATGTGTTTTTTGCAACAGGAACAGGAATTGCACCTTTTCGAGGAATGATTATGGAACTGTTTGAGCAAGGAATTACCAACCAAGTAGCGCTTGTTTTTGGTTGTCCATACCGCACTGATGTTATCTATCCGAAGTTTTTGCACGAAATGGAAGCAAAGCACAAGAACTTCCACTACATCAAAATGATTTCTCGTGAAGATCGACGGCCGGATGGATCGAAATACTATGTACAAACGGCAATCGATGATCACTCAGATACGCTTTCACCGATCCTAGGTGCTGAGAATACCCTGATTTATCTTTGTGGAATGAAAGGTATGGAAACCGGAATCTATCATAACCTCGCAAAGCATGGCTTCTTTGGCTATCTCACATTAAAAGGTGATTTAGTTGATCGGGATCCATCTACTTGGAGCTGGGAAGAGACTAAAAAAATGATTAAACCTTCGGTTCGTACCTTCGAAGAGGTGTATTAAACTCAGATTTTTTTAAACCCGCCCGTAACTCCACCAGAAACAATAAATCGCATAAAATCGGTTGAATCGATTTTAATGGGCGTTACACATTCTTTGGGTACTACATATAAATTTCCTGAAAAATTATAAGAGTGAGGGCAGTATACTGCCACTTCGTCGGCCAATTCGAACTGCTCTAGCGAATCTTGTGTAATAAATCCAAACCGAATAACGCCGGTATCCCCAAAAGTGACTTTCGCAGGTTGGTTAAACTTTTTTCGCTCACCTACAAAAGCCTCCGTTAAATCTTTGAGTGAAGTGTAAATCATACTTACGAGGGGCATTTTTGAAATCAATCGTTCAAAAATTTGTACAATGGGTTTCGTAAACGCTCGATTAAAAACATATCCAATCAGTGCTATAAATAAGAAGCCGGTAATGATTCCTAAACCCGGTATCTCAACATTTATCCATCCTAAAAACAGATCGGCAAAAATGGAATTCAACCAGTCGATTGTAATTGCCACCAAGTAAATAGTAGCTCCTACCGGGAATACAATCAGCATTCCCCTAAAGAAATTATTTAATAATGTTTTCATCCCTGTTTCATGGGTTTAATTAATGAGTTAGAGGTGGATTTTTTCTATCTTCCCAACCTCAATTTTTTGATTCAATTTTATAAACATAAGTAATGTCGATAAAGACTTCTTCCCAAATACGAGATGAATTTCTGCAATTTTTTGCTGATAAAAAGCATGCCATTGTAAAAAGTGCACCGGTTGTACCGAAAGATGATCCAACCTTATTGTTTACTAACGCGGGGATGAATCAGTTTAAGCCTATTTTTCTAGGAGAGGAAAAAGCACTCGATCATGAAGGGAAAAAATGGAACCGCGCTGCAGATACTCAAAAGTGCATTCGTGTAAGCGGTAAGCATAACGATTTGGAAGAAGTAGGCCACGACACCTATCATCATACCTTATTCGAGATGTTAGGGAATTGGTCGTTTGGCGATTATTTCAAAAAAGAAGCAATTAGCTGGGCATGGGAATTATTAGTTGATGTTTGGGGGATGGACCCAAATCGAATTTACGCCACCGTTTTTGCCGGTGATGAAGAAGATGGTTTGCCCACAGATGACGAGGCTATTGAGCTTTGGAAATCGGAAACATCTATTGCACACAACCATATTCTCAAGTTTGATAAAAAAGATAATTTCTGGGAAATGGGCGATACCGGACCGTGTGGTCCTTGCTCAGAATTACACATCGACCTTCGGCCAGAAAAAGAGCGGCAGGAAGTGGATGGCGCAAGTTTAGTAAACATGGACGACCCGAGAGTGATAGAGATTTGGAACCTTGTGTTTATACAGTTCAATCGTCAGCCTGATGGAAGTTTGCAATCGCTTCCTGCAAAACATGTTGACACCGGAATGGGTTTTGAACGTGTATGTGCGGTACTTCAAGGGAAAATGTCGAACTATGATTCCGATGTTTTTACTCCATTACTTAATAGAATTTCTGAGCTTGCGGGCATTCCGTACGGAAAGGAAGAAGAGAAAGATATTGCTATGCGTGTTATTGCAGATCATATTCGCGCTGTGGCATTTTCTATTGCTGATGGAGCATCGCCCGGTAACGATGGGCGCGGCTATGTAATTCGGCGTATTCAGCGCCGTGCGATACGATACGGCTGGGACAAGCTCGGCTTTAAAGAACCATTTATGTATCGGCTGGTGGATGTACTCGCTGATCAGTTTAGTGATGTGTTTCCTGAGATTGTAGCTCAACAAGAATACATAACTAATGTAGTTCATGCAGAGGAACGTAGCTTTCTGAAAACACTGGGACAAGGAATTGGAATCTTTAATGATATGATTGCCCATTCAAAAGAATTGGCTGGTGCCGATGCTTTTAAACTGCACGATACGTATGGCTTTCCCATCGATTTAACGCAGTTGATGGCTCGTGAAAAAGGTGTTACTGTGGATGAAGAGGGATTCAATCAACGCATGCAGGAACAAAAAGATCGGGCTCGGGCAGCAGGTAAGTTTTCGGTAGATCAAAGCTCGATTAATGAATGGAGTATTTTGATTGATACTGAGGAATTTGAATTTGTTGGCTACGATGAGTTCGAGACCGAAGTACTCATTAGTTCTTATCGAAAAGAAGGCGAGCGTTATGCATTTACCTTAAACAAAACTCCATTCTATGCAGAAAGTGGTGGTCAGGTTGCTGATACGGGAATGCTTACAAATGGTGCTGATTACATTCACGTTACTGATGTACAAAAAGCCAACGGAAACTACATCCACTATACCGAAGAATTACCAGGGAATCTAGCAGGATCATGGACAGCTTCCATCGACTTGAAAAAAAGATTTGAAATTCAAAAACATCATTCTGCAACACATTTAGTGCATGCAGCCTTAAGAAATGTACTTGGCGAGCATGTAGCTCAAAAGGGATCTTTGGTAAATGATTATCACCTACGATTCGACTTTTCTCATTTTGAGGCAATGACCCGTGAAGAACTCGACAAAGTAGAAGCGGAAGTGAATGCAAAGATTCAAGAGAATATTCCGTTAGTGGAAGAGCGGAATGTGCCCATCGAAGAAGCTAAAGAAAAAGGGGCAATAATGTTATTCGGCGAGAAATACGGCGATTTTGTGCGGGTAATTACTTTTGATGAAGAGTATTCGGTAGAATTATGTGGCGGAACCCATGTAGGAGCAACGGGTGAAATCGGTTATTTCCGCTTTTTACACGAAAGTTCAGTTGCTGCGGGAATTCGCCGAATAGAAGCAGTTTGCGGCGGTGCTGCCGATAAATTACTGCGAGAAGAGAAAGAAATTGTTAGAGAAGTAAAATCACTATTTGGGCAAACCAACAACCCGGTTTCAAACATCAAGAAGTTGATGGATGAGAAAAAAGCACTCGAAAAAGAGCTCGAAAAAGTGCAAATGGCAAACTCAGGTGCTTTGTTAGATGATATTCTGACCAACATAGAAAGTGTTGAAGGTATAAGCATCTCGAAAGGAGAAATACCGGGAGCCGATATGGCTACCTTAAAACAATTAGGCTACGATGCTCTTCAAAAAGCGAACGAAGGACGGGTAATTGTGCTTGGTTCTAAAGATGAAGAAAACGGTAAAGTATTTTTAATGGTTGCCGTGACTAATGATTTAGTCTCCGGAAAAAATCTCAAAGCCGGTGCTTTAGTTGGAAAACTAGGGCGTATGGTTGGAGGTGGCGGTGGAGGTCAACCGAACCTTGCAACAGCCGGCGGGAAAAACCCGGAAAAACTATCCGATGCGCTAACGAGTGTAAAAGAAATTATAAAGGAGTCGCTTTGACTTCATTTACCAAACCCAATCACGAATTCTGATAAAAAATTGATATATTCTCTGCCCATTTTGGGTAAGAGTTTTCAAAAACATATTTATGGCAAAAAAGAAAAAGGAAGAAATCAGATTTGCACCCACCGGTATCGGTGATGTTAATGAAGGAGCAGTTCAAAAAGGGGTTGATCTCCCCGCTGCAACAGAAAAAACACATAAAGACTTAGGCTTAACCGAAGAGCAGCTACTTGCGATGTATGAGCAAATGTATTTGCAACGTCGCTTCGAAGAACGCTCAATGCAACAGTACCAGAAAGGAAAGTTTGGTGGTTTCCTACACCTTTATATCGGGCAGGAAGCCATTTCTACCGGAACTACCTTTGCGTTAGATGATGAAGATGATATCATCACTGCGTACCGAGATCACGGTTGGGGACTTTGCCGAGGTATTTCTGCAAAAGCAGGAATGGCAGAGCTTTTTGGTAAAGCTACCGGTTCGTCTCGTGGAAAGGGGGGCAGTATGCACTTTGCCAACGCGGAAAAGAAATTTTGGGGAGGATATGGTATCGTTGGGGGGCATATTCCAATTAATGCTGGATTTGCCTTTGCCAACAAATACAATGCAAATGGTAATATTTCTACCTGTTTCTTTGGTGATGGGGCGGTAGATCAAGGAGCATTGCACGAAACATTGAATCTGGCACAGCTATGGAAATTACCGGCAGTATTTGTTGTTGAAAACAATGGGTACTCAATGGGTACTGCAGCAGCCCGCCATACGGTAGCTGAAATTGTGGATCGTGCAAAAGGCTACGATATGAAAAGCGCGGTAATTAATGGTATGGATGTATTCTCGGTATATGAGAAAATGAAGGAAATTGCCGATGATGTACGCGAAAACTCTGAACCTTGGTTTGTAGAAATCAGAACCTATAGGTATCGGGGGCACTCAATGTCGGATCCACAAAAATATCGAACCAAAGAAGAACTCGAAGAATATCAGAAGATTGACCCCATTCAACGGCTGAAAACCTACTTACTAGAAAATGAGTTGGCTAAGGAAGATCAATTAAAAGAAATCGAAGATAAGGTAGAACAGGAAGTGCTGGATGCGGTAGAGTTTGCAGATGAGTCGCCTTTCCCTGAAGAGAAAGAGCTTTACGAAGACATGTTTGCAGAAGACGACCCTTACTTCCACGTTTAATCACACAATTTCATGGCAGAATTACAATTTAGAGAAGCTTTAAAACATGCAATAGATGAAGAAATGGATCGCGATGAGCGCGTCTTCATCATGGGAGAAGAAGTAGCCGAATATAACGGTGCGTATAAAGTAACCGAAGGACTTCTTGACAAATACGGATTTAAACGTGTAATAGATACTCCGATTTCGGAGCTTGGTTTTGCAGGTTTAGGAGTTGGTGCAGCAATGCGTGGACTTCGTCCGATAGTTGAATTTATGACTTTCAATTTCGCAGTTCTTGCTGCTGATCAAATCATTAATCACGCCACTAAGGTGAAATATATGACAGGTGGTCAAATAGACTGTCCGATTGTATTTAGAGGTCCTAACGCATCAGCAGGTCAGCTTGGAGCCACTCACTCGGTTTCTTACGATTCTATGTATGCACATTTTCCGGGCTTAAAAGTGATTTATCCCTCGGAACCCGGTGATGCAAAAGGATTATTAAAATCTGCGATTCGTGATGATAATCCGGTTATTTTTATGGAGTCGGAGCAGATGTACGGCATGAAAGGCGAGGTTTCGGATGCAGAAGATTTTATCATTCCTATTGGAAAAGGTAAAATTAAACGCGAGGGAAGCGATGTAACCATTGTTGCGCATGGTAAAATGTATCATGTAGCGGTTCAGGCCGCCAATCAGCTGGCAAAAGATGGGGTAGAATGTGAAATTATTGACCCAAGAACCGTAAAACCACTAGATCTACCATTAATTATCGAATCTATCAAAAAAACAAATCGCTGTGTGTTGGTTGACGAAGCACATCCATTTGGTGGACTAGCTGCCGAGGTTGGATTTTTGATTCAACGCGAAGCTTTTGATTATCTGGATGCACCCGTGCAACGTGTATGTTTACCGGATGTGAACGCACCGTTTTCTAAGAAACTATTTGATGCCTGGTTCCCAAGCCCGAAACAGGTAATTGATGCCGTTAATCAAGTTACCTATAGAACTTAAAATCAGCTAAATATCACTCATTATGGCTATTAAAATAGAAATGCCCAAGCTAAGCGATACCATGGAAGAAGGGGTAATCGCTAAATGGAATGTACAAGAAGGCGATAAGGTATCTGCCGGCGATATAATCGCTGAAGTGGAAACCGATAAAGCGACTATGGATGTTGAGGTTTTTGATGACGGTACCATCCTAAAAATTATTCCGGGCGAAGGCGATGCCGTTTCGTTAGGCGGCTTGATTGCTGTTATTGGAGAAGAAGGCGAAGACATCTCTGATATTCTTGAAGGGGCTGGCGATACGGTTAGCTCCGAGAGTGCCGAAGCATCAGAAGAAAAAACAAACGATTCTGAAGAGGAAAAAACTGAAGAGAAAGAATCAACATCATCCGCAGAAAGTGATGATGGGCGGGTTAAAGCTTCACCACTTGCTAAAAAAATTGCTGCTGATAAAGGAATTAATCTAAGCGATGTAGATGGTTCAGGACCGGATGGCCGAATTGTTAAAAAAGATGTAGAATCTTTCAGTCCATCAAAAGGTGGAGGGCTAACGAAACCTTCGGCAACATCTTCGGATGAAAGTAAGTCTGCTCCAAAGCAAACCTTCGAAAGTCTTGAAAGTAAAGAGGTGAAGATTTCTCAAATGAGAAAAGTAATTGCTCGAAGATTGTCGGAGAGTAAGTTTACAAATCCACACTTCTACGAAACCATCGACATTGACATGAAAGCGGCTTTTGCTGCTCGAAAAGCAATGAACGATGCAAATGACGTTCGAATTAGTTTCAACGATATTGTAGTTAAAGCGTGCGCTGTAGCACTTACTCGTCATCAAGACATAAACAGTTCGTGGATGGATGATGTTATAATGCAACATGGCGATGTAAACATAGCTGTTGCAGTGGCAATTGATGAAGGTTTAATGACTCCGGTAATCAATCATGCCGACAAAAAAGGACTTGCACAGATTTCTGCAGAAACCAGAGAACTTGCTGGATTAGCACGCGATCGAAAGCTTCAACCGGATCAAATGGAAGGAAGTACATTCACGATCAGTAATTTAGGTATGTTTGGTATCGAAGAGTTTACGGCCATTATCAACCCACCAAACGCTTGTATTCTTGCAGTTGGTGCCATTCGAGACGTTCCCGTTGTAGAAAATGGCGAAATTGTACCGGGCAAGAGAATGAAGGTTACGTTATCAAGCGATCATCGTGTTGTGGATGGTGCTAAGGCCGCTCAATTCCTGAACACAGTTCGAAACCTTATCGAAAACCCATTATCAATGTTGCTCTAAACCAGCTAGCTCACTCTGATGGTATACATTTAAACCCGGTCTCAATTGAGTGTCGGGTTTTTTTATGGGATATATTCCAGATAAAATATTACCGGATCGATAGTGAAACCCGAATTCAAAAGTCTATTAAAAATCGTTTGAGTTTCATTTCTATTAACCGATTGCCCTGTCATTACCGAAAAACGTCCGGTCACTAATTCTTCAACTCTGGTATTGATCCCGGTTCGAGAACGAACTTGCTGAGCTAATTCAGTGGCTTCCTCACGGCTGTTCAATTCATCAACTTGAATTTGATAGGCATATCTATACGAAGCGGCAGTTTCTGGTTGATGTCGAATAAACAGGTTGTTGGATATTCCCATTTCTCTGAAAGCACGTAATTGATCCAGAACTTCTTCTCTAGAATCATAGGGGCCGGTAAGCACATTAAAGGTATCAGAAACACGGTTCATGTATGCTTGAATTCCATACTGATCGAGTAGTTCAATAGTATAATCTAAGCCATTAGCTCGCGTTTGAAATGCACCAAATTGAATTAAAAACCTAACCGGTTTTGGGCGTTGTATGGTATTATTATAACACTGATGCACAACGCTCGCATTGCTTTCATTTACACCCGACGACAGTTGATCACGTAATGCAACAACATCAGCATACGATTGAGTTGGTGATGTTCGAACCGAATACTCGTTGGTGTTATAGGTTAGAATTATATCATCAACGTTTGAGGATTCAAGTGCCTCGGCACGTTGAAATGCACTTTGAAGTGATGAGTACTCACCAAATTGAACAGAAAATTGGCAACGCGCGTCCACTCTTAATAACGAGGGCATAGCACTGGTAGTTGGAGTACTTTCGCCTAAGGGTGTTTCTGGTTCCGGCTGCGTTTCAGCAATAGGATCAGGTTCAGTATCTATTTGAGCTGAGGATTCTTCTGACTCATTACTCGTTGAATTAGATGTTCTTTGGCTTGGCGGATTGGTTGGTTCTGAAGCTTGATCTTGATTTTCTTCTTGATCAGGCTCTGTAGTAATATTACTTGTGGATCGAGTTGCTCGTTCTCTTTCAGCAGCAAGTTGATTCTGAATCCGATTTTCTTCCATCACTGTAAGTAATGCGGGTTTCTCGGCTAATATCAGCACATTCTCGCTTTGGTTGGGTGTAGGCAGTTCCTTGATATCAGGAATATCGTCACCAATACTTTTCTGAGTTGTATTGTTTTCTGCTAATACATTCTGTTCAGCTTCAGGTTGAGTTAGTATCTCTTCTTTTAGATTATCCGAAGAGTAATATAACCGAAGAACTACTCTTCTATTTTTCTCTTTACTTGCAGCAAAAGGAAATCCTAAGGAATCATATTCAATTACCGGACGAGAATCTGCATATCCGGATGCCTTCAACCGATTAGCCGGAATACCAGAATCATTGAAATACTTTACAACGTTGGCGGCACGCGCTGTTGAAAGTTCCCAGTTTGATGGATAGGCAACTGATGAGATGGGGGTATTATCGGTATGACCTTCAACATCAATTAAAAAATCGTTGTATTTAACTTGCTGTAGAGCAATGAGTACAGTGTTGAGAAGAAGTTCAGACTGTGGATCTAGTTTAGCTCTTCCTGGTTCGTACAAATCATCGCTTTTAAAACGAATTCTTAAATCATTTAAATCACGAATGATTTCAAGATTCCCGGCCTCAATTTCGGGCTGAAGTAATTCGAATAATTCACGTTCTATAGCTCCGATGGGGGTAGTAAGGAATTCTGTTTCATCAGCCAGTTTACCAAAAATTGAAGAAAGTGAAGAGAACTCTGATTTTGTAATCTGTGAAACCGATAGCAGAATAATAAGGAACCCCAAAACGATCGTAATGATATCAAGATAGCTCACTTGCCAACTATCATCATCTTCTGATTCTACATCCGGTATAGGAAAAAGCGAATATTTAATTCTTATGGGTTTCTTTTTCTTCACAACTGCCGCTTAAATCATGTTCTTATTTCGGCGCATGTGAGCTTGTAGCTTATCGTAAATTTGTAGCGAAGTTTTTTGTTCTTCGATAAGAATTATCCCTTCTAAAATGAGTTTTTCTCTAAAATATCGTAACGAGGCTACATTATTCATTTTCTTAGCCATTGGGGTAAAAATAAAATTACCAATCAAAATTCCGTACAAAGTGGTCATCAAAGCAGCTCCTAATCCGCTTAGCAGTGATTCAACTTCACTAAAACCGGATAAGATCACAATTAGACCAAATAATGTGCCTAGCATCCCGAAAACAGGAGAGGTTTTACCCATACTGGCAATTATTTGATTAACCATTTGCTGGCGGCTGTAATTTTCTTCAATATTGATTTCACCAAGTTCTCGTAAATCCTCAGTGTTGTAGTTGGTATCCAGTATAGAGAATAAGTAGCCTTCAAATCGATCAGAATACTCTTCACTTAGCTGAGCAACAGCTGCATACTTGTTTTGTTTTATCATCTTCTGCCAGTCCATCACCCGTTGGATATCTTCTTCTAAAACTTCGTGTGTTATTGTGCTGTAAGAGAAGAGTTTAGTACTCTCAACCAAGGCTTTTACCACACTATTGAATGGGTAACTTATAAACACACTTGCCGTTATCCCTCCAAATACTATGGCTAAACTTGGGATATTTAGAAAGGCAAACCGGGAAGGTATTAGATCGTATTGAGTGTATCCTGTAACCAGAAGTGCACCCCATATTAATATCACTAGCGATATGAGAAAACATAAGATATTGAGAATGGAAGTACGCATGCAGGTGTTAGAAGCTCTTTTTTAGATTTTCGTCGATTAAGCCGTTGTTCTGTAACTGTTGAATAATGTAGGTTGATGAAGGTATGGGAACACTTGGGTCCATTTCAAGGGCTCTTCGCCAATGGCTAACAAATTCGTTGATGTAGCCCAATCCAAGATAGATGCTACCTCTTAGGGCAAGAACGTCGGCGTTTTCTTTAATTAACGCTGCTCTGTTAATTAAAAACAAAGCATTCTCAAAATCACCGGTATAAAAATGTTGCTGAGCGAGAATATAATAATTGGTTAAGGTATTTGCCTGAGCTTGATATCGCGAATAAATCTCATCTTTGTAAAGTTCTACTAATGCTTTTCTGAGCTCTTCTTCTTTGACTCTTGCTTGTTCCAGACTATCTTCTATGGCAATTTGAAGTGAATCCTCCTCCGAAAGTGAACTTTCATCAATGGCAGGTTCTACCGTTTGTTTACTAGAAGAACAATGAAGAATGAATGCCGAAATAAATAAAAACAACAGTATAGCAGGCCTATTTTTCATGAGTCACCTAGCGCCTATTGGTCATTAGCATTCTTGCGGATAGAGTTCATCAATAGTGCTTTCGCATACTCAGTTTGGCGATCACTTGTACCCTGAAGCTCTTCAAGTTCCATACGAAGTAAACGTTGTTCACGAGTTGGTCGGGCTGAAAGTATACGGTCAACAACTTGGGGTGGTAATCCTACAATAGCATCAAGTAAGGTTTCGGTATTAAGCGTTCTAACAGCTTTTTTGATCACTTCATCGCTCAATTCAGGCAATCGCTCGATCGTAATAAACTGCTTTTCTAGAATGGCACCAACAATAGAACCGGTTGCTTTTAACTCATCGATATATCGTTGTTGTTCGTGCACTGGTAGACGTTCCAAAATAGGGTAGAGATGCTCGGCACCGTACTGCTCAC
The DNA here is from genome assembly GCA_965228545.1 of Balneolaceae bacterium. Classification (GTDB taxonomy): domain Bacteria; phylum Bacteroidota; class Rhodothermia; order Balneolales; family Balneolaceae; genus HXMU1420-13. The sequence continues at coordinate 1,259,422 of OZ245822.1, read as the reverse complement.
TTCGTTCGGCTTCAACCAAATCCATGGCCTTGTCGAAAAGTTCGGATGATATTTTTTGTTGTTGATCGTTTGTTAAGTTATTTAACGATGCCATATGCAACATGATTTTAGCAGCAATCTCTTTGTCTAACTTTTCAAGTAGCAATGCTGCTTTATCATCGGGAATGTATTGAAGAATAAACGCGCCGGAAATACTGTCTTCCGTTTCCAGTAAAGTAAGAATATGTTTATCAGAGATATGATCCAAAAACTTGAACAACGAGAATTTACCACGTTTTTTCTCTGTTACTGTTTGCTTTGCACCTTGCTGAAGCATACGTGCAAACTCTTCAACAATCTCTGCTCTTCGTTCAGGAGCGATTTCCTCTTGCTCGATAACTGCATCGGTTAGGCTGTCATAGTCCTCAGGATGGAGCTCTTTCTTTAGCGTTCTAAGTAAGTGTTTATCAACAGCAACCAAATATTCTGCAGCTTTTTTGGCTCCATTTTCTTCCTCACTTAACCAATATCTGAAAATTGTTGCAATTTCTTCCGGCTTGGTAAAGAAAGCATTTACAATATCTTCGCTGGTCAAGTCTTGAGTTGATTTTTCAGTTTCATCGATATGAACATCAGGATTAGAAAACGGATTGTTTGTTTGCTGTTGTAGGGCCAAATCATTCTTGAAAGCCTCACGAAAATCTCGCATCGGTACCGGTTGTTGCGGCTTATTCATTAATCGATTAAATAGAAGTGTAAGCCCGAAAAGTAACATCAAAGCTAGAGCAGGGATGTATGTATAAATCGAATTGTAGTCGGGGAGGGTAGGCTGCTGAGTTACCGTAGTGGCTGTTACCGGTTCGGGTGCCTCTGTGTAATCAGGGATTGCTAATTGTGAAATTGTGATTTCATCGCCGCGATTTTCATCAATTTTCACCGCTATACCTGTAATGAACCTCATTAACTCTAACTGCGCAGTTGTTACAGAGGTGTCTGCGTATATGTTAACGCTCATATTAACTACACGCAGTGTTTTTATCGTATTCTCATTTACTATTGTTTCTGGTTGTCGATTTCTATTTACCGGTTGACGAAGATTCTGCTCTGGTAAAAAAGGTAACCCCGGCATCATTAAATTTTGCTCTTGTTGGCGCGATTCAACTACCTGATTACTGGTAGTTCCAATCGTTTCGTCAACAAGTTCCGCATTAATATTTACGTCGATAAAGAATTTCTTTCTGTTAAAGTAATTAGAAAGAATCTGTATTATTTGGGAATCGTATTGTTGTTCCAGATTTGCAACCCTTAACTCGAGAGATTGGCTACTCGAAGCATCAAATGCAGTTTGCGCGTGTAAAGTGAAAGTAGTTAGGGTAGAAATGGAAAAGAAAAAAAGAAGAGCTAGTAATGTCACGCTAAAATTTGAATGAATTTTAGCCAGCATAAAGTTAAATATGTGACGTATTCTGTGCATTTTAATCTGATGCACGCCTATTAACCCGTTCTTCTAATACTTCCATATCTGGAATTACAAGGTCTGGGTTAAATCGGAGTGCTTGTTCCCAATGTCGCTGCGCCTGATCGATGTTGCCTTCAAAATAATAAAAACTACCCTTTAAAGCGTGTCCTTGTGCAGTTTCAAAAAGTTCTAATGATTGGTTAACGTATCGGAAAGCTAGGTCTATATTGTTAGAATAAAAGGCGTTCTGAGCTTGAATAATCAATCTTAAGGCATCATCCACTTCCCGGAACACTTCTTGAGAATATTCTAATATTTCGGGTGATGATTTTATCTCGTCGGTAACCTGTGCGATTGTGAGCGCGGCAAGGCTGTCTTCTTCAGATTGTTGCTGAGATTCTAGAGGATAAAGCTCGAAATTTAGACCTTCCACAAAATCTCCATCTCTAGTTGTTTCAACTTCAAAATTAATGCTTTCCGGAACCGATCTTGATTGTAATATTGAGAGTTGCGATGGATCTACTTCAAGTTTATAATCACCCGGGCGAATTGGGTACTCATAAAAACTACCGTCAGAAAAGGTTCTCAATTCTTTGATTTCATTTTCCTTTAAATCAGTAAGCAATACTTTTAATCCGCCAATTCCCTGAGATTGCCCACTTTCATATATTCGAGCTACATTTCCTTCCATTACACCACTCATGTTAAAAGGAATGTCGATTAACTTAAAACTATTCGGGTCGGTGATAATTGAAAATTTGTCTTCTTCTGGCACAAGCATTGGGTTTTTTATCGAAGCTTGATTAAGCTCAACATTATAGCGGAAATAAGAATTCAGCTGTGTATAATATAGAATGCCGTTTTTGTTTAAAGATGAAGCCCCACTACGGCCTAACCTTAAATTGATATCTTCAAGTAGCTCATCTTCCTCTTCTTCGAAAATTCCATTAGTATTATTATCTACATAGAATCGAACCGCTGTGGCCGATCGCCCAACTTGGTTTCTGCTTGTCCAGATAAAGTTGTTAAAGTTAGAATCGTAGCCAACCGACCCTCTCACCGTTTGGCTTGCGTTGGTATTGCCACGAATAAAAGTAGACGTTGTGTTTGATCTGACTTTACCCAGATCGATTACAAAGTTGAGCCTGATGGTATTAAACTGTCCCTGAAAGTTTCTCCCAAGCGAAGCTTGAATACGACCTTGATTGAATACACTTCGAGATAACAGAACTTCGGCTTGTTGGAACTCGTTAGTAGATGGTAAAAATCGGAATTGGCTACGTATAAAAGTACCACGGATAAATTTTGGGATGTTTGGGTTACGCGAAAAATTATAAGTAATGGCCGACTCAATTAGGCCAGAACCCGAACCATCAAAAATATTATATGAATCTATTATTCTATCGGTGTACCCAATTCTTAAATTAACTCTACTAACTTTCGCGCTTATATCAGTTCGTAAAGTGCTAATGCTTACGCCTTCTCTTACTCTTGTAAAATTGGAATACCTTAAACCAAACGGTTGATTGAAGATTTTAATAGGGAAGAAAACATTACCAATAAATTGATAATCATTATTCGAGCTATTGAAAAAATTTGATTGCCCCGTAAAGTTAGTAAAATCAAAGTTCAAACTTGCAGCATTTGGGTAAACGGCATTCACAGACGAACGCACATACCCATCCGTAACACCCTCTAGGGTTAAGATGTAATTACGAGCGATTCTGCTTGAAAGTGTAGCTGTGTAGAATGGCGTATTTTTACCAATTTCAGTTGAGTAATACTCAATACCAACTTTTGAACTTAACCAACGATTAATTCCGTAACTAACGTTTGCTTGTAAGGTTCTTTCGCGATCTATTTGACCTATCACCCGATTATCCAAAACACCGGCATTTATTCGGTAATCGAATTCACCTTGTGGTACAAAGTTAAAGGGTATTTGCTGTCGATTTCTTTGTTGAATGATTTGCCCTGTAGGGCCGTAAATTTTTACATCTAGTTGTGTTGTACCATAATATTGCGGAACTAGAAAGCGATAATTACCTAATTCGTCGGCCTGGCTAAAATCGATTAAGGCATTATCTAAGTATAATTCAATTTCTGATTGAGGGATAGTAGTTCCTTGCAGTTCAAATTCATCGAATAATCTCCGTGGCTCAATTGGCTCGTTTGAGATTCTAATTCCTGTGTAACTATTCATGAAAACCCCGTCGGTATTAGATTGACCGACAGTTATAGAGCTAAGCCACGAATTGTTACGAATTAATGTTTTCCAGCGTAGATTATTACTTTCCAGTACCGAGCTTTCTGAGCTTAAATTTCCAAATATACTTCCTTGTAAGTCGCCCCCAAGGAGCTGTAAGCCTAATGAGCTGCTATAATTAAGCGAACTAAGTTCTTTACTAACATTGGTGCCAAAACTATAATCTAAAAAACCACCGTCTATAAGGGTTCGTTCTAAGCCATATCCAAGAGGGTAAAAACTTACTTCTCTGCGGTTTGTATTAGCCAGTTTAAGCTTCGCTCTTCTCAAAAATTGTTGGATAATTGGCAATTCAACTTCTGTTTCTAAACGTAAAGTTAGATTGTTGAAATCAACAGAGAAGTCAAGCCCAAAAATTTCTGAGAAGTAACGGGGAGGAAGGTAAGTATCAAGCTCTGTGAGAATGTAGTCATCGCTAGTGATTGGGTACGATTGATCACCAAATACAATTGATTGCCTTCTTAAGTCAATAGAATAGGGGGTTTGATCAAGCGCAAATTTACCACTAATTACAATATCATTAACGTTGGCTTCTATTCGAAGGAGTTCAAACAATTCTTTTACTGGGAGATTAAATTCCTCACCATCGAAGTAAGCAATAACATAAGAATTGATTACACCCCGGTGGCTAAATTGAAGGTAAACTTCAAAGTCGTCCTCACTTTGAGCAAAGGCAGTGCTACTCAAACATAGCAATAAAAAAAAAAGAGAAGTGCTTAAGCATTTCCTCAACGCTTAATAAATGTGGTAGTTTCTGTAACAGGTTGCATTTGCACCAAATCTGATTCCGGAATGTCGCTTCTCTGGCTTTCAAATGTTGTTCTTACTAAATACTCTCCATTTGGAATATCTTCGATCTCAAACTCTTGTCGAAAAATTCCATCAAAGTACAATGATGTAGAAAGAAAACCGCGGCGTACTTCTTTTCCGTTACTATCAATTATTGAGGTAGTAATAGAACCTAAGAAAGGGCTATTTCCAGTTCGTAAATGATCAATTAGTACTATGAGTTTACCTGCTTCTGAGTCATATTCAGTTTTAATCTCTTCTATATCTATTCCTGTGGTAACTGTGCCTTTTTTATAGAACAAACCAGTTACTTGTTCAACTCTAATTCCAACTCTGGCTGCTACAGTATTTTCAGTTTGTAACTCAATGGGCGGGGTTTCCGGTGTAGAAGCAGTTTTAATTCTTGCCCAATAAGTACCGTCTGCCAAGTCACTTGGGGGGTTAAGGCGTAGTCTAATTACTTGCCTTTGACCAGGAGCTAGCGTGAAATTGCGTGGGAATGCACGAATATATTCAGCAATTGAATGAGACTCTTTTATTGTTTCATCATCTTGAACTATAGTTCTATAGCCTTGGTCATCACTTTGTGTAAAAGCGAACGCAAAATCAATTGAGATTTCTTGAGTTTCGTTCGAGTTATTGATAACCATATAAGTACCGAAGCGCGCATTTTCCTGAACAAACAAATTTGTTGGTGCAATCGTTACTTGTGCAGATGCGATAGAGATAGATGATATTATAGTGAGTATCGCTGTAAATGTAATAATAGACTTCATCGCGTAGATATAATTTGCCATCGAGATCAATTTAAATAAAAAAATACAAATTTGTTCTAAGGTTTATAACCAATGAATTTATTCATCTATTATGTACAAAAAAAAAGTCTCACTTTTGTGAGACTTTTTAAATTCCCTAACTACAATCTTACTGGTAATTAACAGTTATATTTAAATCACCTGATGCACCACCAGTCCCTGATGCTGAAGTGTATGTTCCCGAAGTTTGACCAGAAAGTGTACCTAAATTTCCACCGATGTAAACAAATAGATCACCAGTGCCTGATGTTTCTGTAGCAGCACTTGCAGTGTTTTTTGTTACATCAGAAGAGCCAGTTATAGCGTCAGTACTATTGGCAGAAATATCTGGTGTGAAAGTCATTTCATTTGCAGCGCCAGCTGTTCCATTACTTAGAGTTACAGAAGTTTGATTCCAGTCAATTAGCAATTGAGTAGAGTTAGCTGCACTGATAGTTAATTTACCAAAGGTTGCACCGGCTCCAACATCAGCGGTACTAGCGCCTTGTGGGTCAAGTACCGGGCTACCAGTATCCTGAATGTTACCAAAGCTGACATCGTTGTTTTTTGTAAGTGTGATATCAGCTAATACAACAGCACCGATATTAACATCAGTGTTTTCCTGTGCGAAAGTGCTTGTAGCTAAAAAAGCAACAAGAGCGAAAGCGGCTAGAATGTTTTTTAAATTTTTCATGATAGTATAAGTTTTAGTGGCTTTTAAATTTCTACTCAAAAATTATTGATTGTTGCTAGTGTTTCCTAGTTAAAAACTCTTAATTAAAATTGTCTAAAACTTTTGAGGTTCTAGTCGTATTCAATTAATAGTAAAATTTCACCGTTATATTCACCTTCGTTAATGTTGCCAACATTTATAGATCCGTAAACATATAAATATAGTTCCTGCCAATAATCTTGACTTGAATTTTGTTCACGTGTAGCTCTTTCCGAAATCGGTAGATACCCGGTATTATCCTCCAGAAGTATTGCATTATTGATATTTCTGGAACCAGTATTGTTGTACGAAACATTTATTTCTAAGGGAATATTATCTTCAATAGCAGGATTCTCGTGCTGTAAGCTTTCTGGGTAATCAATACTAACAAAAATATTCTGGGTGTAATATGCCCTGATATTAAAGATTCCCATATTTAGATCGCCCAACTCAACTTCAGAAATGCCCGAGTTTATTACTAATTGTCCGAAACTAAGATTTTGCTCAACCGTTGCGGATAGTTCGGGTTCAACTCTAATCTGCAAGTTGATGAACTGCGCAGATATTGAATGAGTAGATAAAAGTAAAATCCATATGATTAAAGAATAACACTTAATCATAATTAACAGTGATGTTCACAGTGCCTGTATAGTTTCCGGCATCAACATTACCTACGTTTACTGAGCCATATATATATATGTAGGCCGTTTCATTGAATAATGCAGGATTGAACCCTTGATACACTGGGGTTGGAGGAGGTCCTGGTGGCGCATTACCTCTGTATTTAATGGGAAATTGTTCGCTTGCGGTAGTTCCTGATACTAAAAAATCTGAAACTTGTGAGATACTCATTACACCACGATTGGCGTACGATGCTTGCATTGTATAAGGAATTCTGCAAGATGGATTGGTTTGGCAAGAGAGGTTACCATTGAGGAGTAAATACTGGTCAGCGGTTAGGTCAACAATAATATCTAAGTACTTTACTCCTTCTATTGTTAACACCTTAGCATTATCAATTGTTACTGCGGTAACTCCATCATTTTGGATTAATGTTCCAAAATCGAGCTCAGCTCCCGGACTCAATTCTGATAACGTAACTGAATAGCTACTACTATAACTTCCGAAATCAATTTCTTGAGCGTGCGTTGCGCTACTTAATAGAAGGAAAGTTAATATGAAAGTTAGTTTATTCATTAAATGATTATATATAATCGATCTCTATGGTGAAATCTCCCTCATAGTTACCTGGTTGCGCATTTGTTAAATTAACCTCACCGCCTACCCAAATGTAATAAGTGCCTTGAGCATTGAAACGAAGATTCCTGTCCTCATAATTTATTATCTCAGAACTAGTTTGATCTTCAATACTGTTGCCAGATAATTCGTATCGAAAACTTAAGGAACCTTCTCCTTCAATACGGATTAATTCACGATCTAGTTCGTAATCAAGACGAAACTCAGCATCCGGTGTGCCATTAGCTATCATAAAACCAGCGTTTAAGTCATTTACTGGGTTAACATATATGATCTCTTGTCCCGGTTGGGTGTTCCCAAATGTCATGGAATTCACAGTAATCAACTCTATAGTTTGGATTACGTTAGCCTGTATGCTTACTTCGGCAGACAATTGATTACTCTCTTGTGAGTATACCAGACAAGGAAATAACAGTAATAATAAAAAAAATGTGTAACGCATATATAGAAACTGACCTTTGCTTTAATTTAAAGGCTTTGACCGAGAGAAGGCAGTTAATCTTTCTTAATTAAGGTAAGGTAAACAAGGTGTTATTTACCAAGCAAAGGCGTTAAAATAAAGTGGATCGAGCTCCACCTCTCTTCCTTGAAGTTGAACTGAGCGTGTTAATACTTCAGTTAATTGCACGTAGTTCGACGTCATCTCGAAATTATAATTAAGCATCTGATTGCGAAATCTTGACGAAAAACGAATAGTAATGGAATAGATACTATCCTTTGGGGCTTCGTCAACTAAATAGTAGGGATTAGGAGTATTAATGGGATAAAGATCTCCGACAATTTTTATCCGATCACGACCGGGTACAAACGTACTATCCTCAAGCTGTGGCTTCAGATTTACATTAAATGTAATTGAAGTTTGTGCCTGAAGATAGTTGCCTGATAGAACAAATAGTGAAACAAGAAATAGGGATCGAATGATTTTAGTCACGTTAGTTATCATTTTTATTCACTTCATCTTTCCAATAAACGATCGAAAATACACTTTCTCTCGGGAAAGAGGGGGGGATAGTAGCTTTAAGTCGGTTGTCGTATTGATAATTTTTGATATATCCAGATAACACTGTAGTACCTGAAAACGTACCAACCGGTCCACGATTCTGTTGAATGATCCCGCCTAACATATTGAGAGTTCCTTTACTTCCCCCAGAATTATAGTTTTCTACAGTAAAGGAAGTACTTAATGCTACGATAGATGCATGGATGGTAAGGTCTTGTGTGCCAGTTGCAGCATGCGCATATTGATCAACAACAACGTTTCCTTCACTTACCAATCCTAGTAAATCAGCCGAGGTTGAATCGGATAGCGGGTTCACTCGGTAAACGATATCTCCCATAATTTCAATTTTATCCTCAGAGTGTAAGGTAACTTTTCCGCTTACATCACCTTGTACTTTAATTTCGCCGTCAGTTGAAATAACTCCATTAATTTCTGCAAGGTTTATAGTTTCAACAGTTGGTGGTGTTGGCGGGATTGGTGTACACCACCACATCCAGTTTGCACATCCATTACCAGAAGTGCCACCGTAGGATATATCAGCATAACCATGATCGGTATCGTAATAAAAATCTACCTCAATATCTCCTGAGTAACGCTTACCACCATCGTTTGCGGCATCTACAAGTCGATTAATTTCATAAGTTGTAGGTTGAACTTTTACTGGTGCATTAAAATTTTCTCCACCATAAAAGTTTGGATTTGTAGGGTTTGTAGAGTGGGCTCTCCACATATTAGGGCTGGTAACCAAACCATAAAATGATGGATTACCTGACATCGCAAATTGCCCGTTCGTATGTATAGGGCCATAAATATTATCTTGATCCATAAACCAAATGGTTGAACCGTTAGCAGCTAATTCTGACTGCGTCATGTACGAATATTTACTGAACGAGTCTCTCTGCATGAGTACTTCGGTAGTAACTTCAATGTTATCGTAGGTGCTTGAGCTTATTAAAAGAACTTTGTATTCATCCCATGTTCCAACGCTATTGTTTGGTTTATTTTGGCTGCTTTGTGTGTAACTGCTTAGCGTTCCGTCAAGATTTACCGGAAGTGTAATACCAGTTTGGTTGAGTTGTTCTTCGAGTTGTTGTTCAATCTCAATTACTTCATCCAATCCTATCAGACCTAGGCTTAACAACTTTCGGCCATCTTTGGATCGAGATAACATTGCTTTAGTATCCACAACTTCATCAATATTTATGGAGCCGGTCCAGTTATTATTGTCTTTCATGGTTTCCACGGCATTATCAATCAAGCTCTTTGAAAGATTTCTAGCCTGTTGTGCTTTGTAGTAATCGGTAGTAACTACTGGGATTTCGGCAACACGTTCTTGGTTTGTAACTTGAACGATGCCGGTTAAAATGGTTAATCCGCTAACTAAGAATAATAAACTTCTACCCATAACTGCTCCTTAATATGGTAAGTTAATATTGTTCGGTACGAAAATACGTTTCCAGATCAAACGAGGATATTGTTTGTTATCGCCGTTAACGGTGTATGGTTCAACCGTTTCGATCATAAGTTCTACCTCAATTTTTTTAACAGAGGCCAACGTTGTTGTTGGTGTACCATTTGCTGTGTAATAATTAAGGTCAAAGTAAACTACGGGGAACTCAATGGTTCCGTACGAGTTGGTTCCAATAGGGCCAACTCTTTTCAAGTAATAGTCGTTGGGATTGGTGCTGTTCACTGCATCACTGGTATCAAAATACCAACGAATGTTTGTTGATCCATAGCTATCGTTGTCATACACATCAGCTTGGAAAATAATGTTCTGATCGCTTATTGTAGTAAATGGAACAGCTGTTCCCGAATTAAACCCAATCTTATTAAAATCGTTAGCAAGCACATCTACCAGGTTATCCAAATTAGATTGATTGATGGTATTTAGTGTTAATTCCTGAGTTTGATTTATAACCTGAGCGTTAAAATTCAAAATCGAAATCATGAATAAACCGCCTATCACAAATGTTATAGCTAATCCAGCATTCATAATTTAGTATGTATAGGATTTAACATATTCCAGTGTAATGAATACTTCTGGAGTTACATTTTGATTTAGCACCGACACCGTTACCTGGTATTTTTTCATCGACCCCGTATCTTCAATTAATTCTGAAGTACCATTAATTATAAAGGTAGAACTGTATTGATCGCTGGATCCGTAACTATGTACTTCCTCAATCGGGTAGCTTGCGTACACATAGCTGCCACTTGTGGGGTCTAAATCATCAGGTTCGTAAATCCACTGTACTTTATCCAATTCATCTTGTGCAACAGCTATGGCGCGGTACTCCGCCTCGGCCTGATAGATGGCTTGGCGATTTGAATTGAAACTCCGTGCGGTATTTAAGGACAGAAATCCAAAAATAATCATCGCTCCAATCAAATAAGTTAACTCAGCGTAACTGCTCATTGCTTTATGTTATAGTTATATATAAAAGTGAAAAAAAAATTGAATAAATAAAATTAATCTATCATAACAGAATGCTATTAATTGGTCTTTTGAATAAACCTTTTTTAATTCTTAGCTCATTTCCATTTAGAAGTTTTTATAAAGGTTCGATTCCAAGAAAAAATGACCGAACACCTTGCTTATCTATGGTTACGTAATTATCGGCAAATCGGATTGCTTGATAATAAACTTTTTTATTAATGAGGCCTCAAAACCTTTACCGTTACAGGTTTTTATTTTATAAAAGTCATCTTTTTGATGAATACGTTGCTATTGGCCTTTAATCGGTAGAAGTACACCCCACTAGCTAGGGTGTTGGCGTTAAACCGCACTTGATACCTTCCCGGATTTCGAGCTTCGTTAACTAGGGTTTGAATCTTTCGTCCAAGAATATCGAAGATTTCAAGGGTTACATTAGCGGGTTCATTTACTCCATATTCGATGGTTGTGGAAGGATTAAACGGATTCGGATAGTTCTGATTCAGGAAAATTTGCTCTGGTACATCTCGCTCGATCTGCTCGGTCGATATTTTTAAGGTAAATCGGGTAGACATTGAATACGCTTTCGCACGAAGTTTAGACTGGGGGGAAAGTGGGTCAAGGTTCCTTCGGATTTTTGCCCGAGTTGAGTGGTTGAACTCATACTCTAATTTATCGAATAGATTGGTTTCTTCTCCCGTTTCATTATCTATAAGGGTTATAATCCAATCTTCCGGGATTCCTCTAAAATCACCCCAAACCATGGTGTACATTCCATTTGCCGGTATTCCATTTTCATAGGCATCAAAATGAAGCGGTATAAAATAACGTGATGTAAAATTCACCGGTAAATTATTAATAGCAAGTTCGGTACCGTTGTTTAATAATGTGTGAAATTCGAGATGCGAACTAGAAAGAGGTAATAATCGAAATCCGTCGAGATCATCTTTACCGGCTAGCGCATTTTCAGTTAAAATTATATTCGTTCGCTTGGTTCGGCCAAGTTCTGATGTAACTGCTAACTGAATTTGTGGAATAAATGCGTTTGAATTGCTTTGTTTTGATTTTGTGGAGTCGGTTTTAGCCTGCTTTCTCAGGAATGTGCCCAACGTGGTTTTAGCATCTTTAGTTACTTTCAGTACCGGAGCCGCGTTATTGGCTTTAACCCAAAACCCTTGGAAAGGAGCAATCAAACCTGAGTTTGGCAAGGTACCTGTAACCCCATTCCAAGTTAAATATTCACCATCGCCACCGTTGGCCGCAGGATCCCAGATGTATATGGTAGATTCTACGTTCGTTTTTGTCCAATTAGAGGCGTCATCCCAATCGATAGTGGCTGCAAATGGGTTTCCTACTAAATTCCAACCCGAATCGGCGGCAGGAGTGTAGGTAATTCCGAAATCAACTTCGGTGCCATCTCCGTCCCATTCCTGTCCACTTGCGTCGAGCGTATCAGGTAATGCATCATTATATAGTGGATCGGCGGCGATGTCACCAAAAACGAATAAAAACATACCTTGTCCTTGGCTAACCGAAGTAGCTGCACTTGCTGGGGCGCGAAAACGTTGATTGTCGGTACCGGAAGCACTCTCAATATAGGTTAGTACATTAGGTTGAAGGGTATCACCCGGGTTTGATCCCGTTGAATAAAATGCACCTGTGTAACCTTGCGTTAGGGTTCCGTCTAATAAATCGCCATACGTGGTATTAAAAGGAGACGAAATTAATCTCCACCCAATGCTGCCCCCGATCCGACGCTGCATTCTGATATCGCCTGTTCCATAGGCTTTATTGTTAGCAATTAAATTAGATCCACTTGGTAAAAACATAGTGCCATTTACCAGTTTTAGTGAATCTGAAACCGATACATTTCCCGGGAAATCCACACCGGCACTATTATCAATTTCCAAATTTGTAAAATCGGTTGGATTGGTAACATCCTGTTTGGATGAACCATCCAAAATTATATAGCCGAGTGAAGCATCCCCAACATCCAAATTACCACCAACTGTAAGTGAGTCGGTGTTTGAGCCTAGAATCTCACCTTCGCCGGAGGCATCGCCAGTAACAATAAAATTTTTACCACCAGAGATGGTTACCGTTGCCGAATTTTCGATGGAAATTTGTGCAACGGTAGTATTGGTAGTGTTTACAACCGGTTGTTCATTTCCAACCGAAGGAGTGGCAGGGATTAACACGATATCAGTTGAAAGAGGCACCGAACCTGCGCTCCAGTTGGTTGGGTCGTCCCAATTGCGCGCATCAGCTACAGAACCCACTTGCGATTGCCATTGGGTATTAAAGTTAGCGTATTCTACTTCCGCATCATCCGTGATGGCTGCAGCATTTAAAGTTCCTGTTATGATGGCCGTTCCTACTGTTATCGAAGAGGTAAGCGTTGCAGTGTATGTACCGTCGTTATTATCAGTAACCGAACCTAAAGAACCTGAAGTAACACTAAGGGCTACTGTTTCGCCACCGGCGGTTAAGTTATTACCTTCCGAATCTTTGGTTTGAACGGTGATGGTTGAAGTGGAGAATCCATCATTAAAAATAACGGTGGGACTCGCAGAAATGATTGTAGTGCTTTCTGAAGCAGCACCCGGAGTTACTGAAAACGTGTTACTTGTACCTGATTCTGCACCGGCTGAATTTGTAGCAGTAAGCGAGCATGTGCCAAGGCTGGAAATACTTACTGTTTTTGAAGCTAAAACCCCACTTGTGAAACTCGCTGAAGTTCCTGATCCGGTTCCAATGGTGCAATTACTTGTTAACACAATAGTTCCTGTAAAAGAGGTTACAGTGTCCTGAGCACCATCTACTGCTACAATGGTAATATTAAAATTTTGGCCCGCTAACTTATTCGAAATATTGCCTGAAGGAACACGCTCTATGGTAAATCCGGTAAGTTCACCCGGGGCAACTACATCAAATTCTATACTAGTGGTGTCGGTTAATCCGCTGCTGGATGCCGTTAAGGTGTACGTTCCGGTATCATCTACAATCAAATTATCGAACTCTGCAATACCAAATAAATTGGTTTCTTCGAGTAGGGTGGAGCTGCCGTCAAGTACACCTGTTCCACTGATTTGATTTAACGCCATGGTGATATCTACGCGACTTTCTTCCACCGAATTTCCAAATTGATCGATTAGTTGAATGCGTGGCGAGGGCGAGATTTCTTCTGTTTCGTTGGATGTACCCGGTTGTTGAGCATACTTCATTGCAATTTGTGTACCCGCAACCATTGTGAGTTCGCCATAATTGGTTGAACCACCCAGGCCAGTAGTTCCTACATTGGTGATATTACCCGAATTGGGTAGAGTGCCGGTTGTAGGCCGAACTCTGAAATTAGAAAAAGTTATCTCAGCAGGATTGCTTGTGGATGCCGAAGTAACTGTAAAGGTGATTTGAGTAGCATTTCTGCTTGTAAACGAAATCGCCAAATCGGTAGCACCACCGAACGCCGGCGCTACTGCTGCTGATGGCGCCCCACCTCCGGTATCCCATTCAAAGCCGGCCGGAAGTTGAAATACATAAGTTCCGGTAGAGAATTCTCCGGTAAAACTTTCTTGAACCCTAGGGCCACTCAAAGTAGTGTACGTTACATTTGCGTCATCGGCAGAAATGGCTTCGCCACCGGTAGCTGGGGTAAGTGATCGAATAGGGATATCGTACTTGTTGGATAAATAATCCTCTACTACTTGTTGGTTTGATAAACCGATCTCTTCGTCGTATAAAATTACTTCGGCAATTAATCCATCCCAACTTGTATTATTATCTTCCGGACCCTGGCCTATAATTGCCGTAGTGATATTTTCAAGCACACCGGAAGGAATATTTTGCGAAAACGTTGGATTACTCAAAACGCCATCAACATACAATTCATAGTTTGTTTCCGAGGTCCATTTTAACATTACAATTTGGCCATCGGTTGTTTGTGCATCTTCGAAACTTTCGAGTGTAAAAGCAGGATTAAGATCACGTAATCCGGTGGTAATTACATTGGAAGCCGAACCATTATCTCCAACAGCATCGTAGCGAATACTGAAAAACTGATCGGTAGTGGTTCCACTAGGTATGGTGGTAGTCCAAAAACCACGATCGGTAGAAGTAACATCAGACTCAATCACAAAAAAGATAGTTAACCCGGCTAAGCCATCCAGATACTGAGTTTCGGCATCGGTATCTTCTAAGCGAACATTAGAACCGCCCCCCGGGAATTCGATGCCATTCTGAGAATTTATCGTACCAACACTTGTTTGAAGGGTAGGGGCAGAAGCTCCGGTTGAAATAAAATCATTGCCGTTGCCACTTTGGTCTTCCCAACAGTTTACAGGATCGGAGGTGGAATTGGCAATGGTAGAGCATCCTGTATTGGTGTATGTTCCCGCATCTCCTTTTAACCAAAGCAGCAAACCATCTACCGATTTTGGAATGCTGAATGAGATATTTCTAGCCTGCGTATTGCTGTTATCATCGCCATCATTTGCAGTAAATGTTACTGTTCGAATGGCATCGGTTGGGGTGGATGCAGTATTTAAATAGGTGACAAGACGCAGCGCGGTTTCAAAATCGGTTTTGCTGGCAGGTCCGGTTAAGGTTAGGGTGCCGGAGCCGTCGTTCCAGGAATCTGTGATCCCGTAAATGTCATCAAAAGTTAAAGAATCTTCGGCGCTGTAATAGCCGGTTGTAATTTGAATAGTAGCGGTTTCGATATTTGTGTCATCTGGGTCGGATAACTCGATGGTACTTGAAACGATGGTAGTATCACCGGCTGAGTAAAATAAACTGGAAGATTCAATCTCAGATAAAGCCGGTGCTGTATTTATACTTGCTACCGAAATATCTCGAGTTTGAACATTGCTACTATCGGTTCCATCAAATACACGGAAAGAAATTTCACGATCAAGACCG
Organism: Balneolaceae bacterium; assembly: GCA_965228545.1. Lineage (GTDB taxonomy): Bacteria > Bacteroidota > Rhodothermia > Balneolales > Balneolaceae > HXMU1420-13. The sequence continues at coordinate 1,243,812 of OZ245822.1, read as the reverse complement.
GTAACCGGGTCGGTGCTAACATTTTCAAATGCAACGGAACGCAAAGCGGTTTGATAATTAGCTACCGAAGAAAACCCACTCAGCGTTAAAATGCCTGTTGAGCTATTAAAATTCCCAATGATTCCATTTTGAGTATTAAAGCTGAGTTCATCTTCGCCAAGAAAATAATTGTTAGTGAAAGCGACAGTAGCACCCAGTAAGTTCGAATCATCTGAATCGGAAACTGTTAATGATGATGTAATTGCCATTGGCCCGTCGCCTTCGGTAAAGGCTAAGGTTGTTCCTTCAATTGCTGCAAGTGCAGGCAAGGCATTGAGCGATGTTATATCTATGTTACGTGTACCAATATTGCTCACATCGTCCCAGTCGTATACAGTAAACTCTACGGTTCGAGTTGCTGTAGATGGGCTTGTTCCATCAGAATTTTCGTAAGTAATAGATCGGAGTGCCAATTGATAGTTTGCAATCGACTCTGTTCCTGAAAGTGTTAGAATACCGGTACTTGAATTATAAGTGCCCGTGATGCCCCCAACAGGTGAGGGTAAGGAAAGCAGATCTTCGGTATTATCGAAACCCGTTGTAATGCTAACTTTTGCGCTGTCTAGGGTAGTATCATCAGCATCGGAAACAGTAAGTGCAGTTGTTATAGTAGTTGCAGCATCGCCTTCGGTATAGGCCAGAGCTGTGCTTTCAACATTTGAGATTACTGATGGCGTGTTCAACCATTTCTCGCTTAAAAAAGCGTAGATATTAGAAAAATCGTTTGGGGATAAGGCATTATTCCACGACACGAATTCTCCTATAAACCCATTGAAGTTATTTGTGCTTGATGGGTTATTAGCTGTAGTTTCGGGATCTCTGGTGCCGTCTTCTTCGCCAATTTCGGCACCCCCACTGTGCGCCCGCTGGAAGTCTACACTTGTTTGCGTTGTTATTGCACCACCATTTACATTGGCTTCCCAAACCTTATTTACCAGCGAAGGGTCGGTAGCGTCGTGGCTTGCTATTAAAATGTACGTGGTATTAGGTGCAACACTGCCTAAGTTGATGGATTTATAATGATTTCCTCCACTCCATTCTGCATTATTCCAGGTAAACGCATACAAATCGCCGTTTTTAATACTTAATTGATATCCTCGGGTTCCACCGCCTTGCTCGTACATAACCTGTAATCCAGAGGTAGTAGTACCGGTTCTAAATACGATAGCAAATGATTTTTCGGTATAACTTGATGTGTTTAGAATGGCATTATTAGGTGGAGATAAATTATCGTCTGTCCCGTCAAATAATAGGCCAGATCGATTTCCAAAATAAGAACTATTTAAAAGTGGGCGATTCCCCGCTGATCCATTTGATGCAGATAAATCTGCAGAACTAGCTCCTACGTCGTTCGAACGATCTCCCCAAGGTGATAAGGCGCCATTTGCAGGTTGATTGGTTCCAGAATCGCCATCACCATCTGCATCTTGTGCATCATAATGAAACACGCCGGTGGCTTTATAACTGGCTAGTTCTGTGATTGTAGTAGGATAGACCACATCGCGAGTGAGAGTATTGCCATCTTCGGTGCCATCGTTTGCTGTATAACCGATGGTACGGTCAGTCATGGTTGGAGAACCGCTTAAGTTCTCGTAGGTGACAGATCTGAGTGCTGTTTGATAATTTGCTTTGGTGGTAGTACCGGAGAGTGTGAGTTTACCGGTTGTATTATTCCAGCTACCGGTTATTCCATTTTGATCAATAAAGTAAAGGGTGTCTTCGCCTGCAATATATCCACTTGAAATTTCTACGAATGCGCTGTCGATATTGGCATCGTCGGTATCCATCAGAAGGATAGAGTTTGTAATCGTTTTTTGGCCGCTTCCCGCAAAATAAATGATATCGGAAGTTTCAATAGCGCTTAAAACGGGAGCGTTGTTAACCTTGGTAATCGAAATGTTTCTGCTTTGTGTGTTGCTGTCATCATCACCGTCGTTAATGATAAAAGTTACCGTTCTTGTATTTTCTACGGGTGCAGGATCGGTATTTTCGTAGGTTACAGCTCGTAAAGCGGTTTGGTATTCGGCTACAGTTGCAGTACCTGATAGGGTTAATGTTCCAGTAACAGCGTTCCAGCTTCCGGTTATGCCCAACTGATCCACAAAATCGAGCACATCCTCGGTAGGATCATAATTAGACGTTATCTGGATAGTGGCGCTTTCAATATCAGTGTCATCACCATCATATGTTGTAATTGTAGACGAAATGGCTGTAGGTAGATCACCGGAGTCGTATGCAAGGGTGCTTCCTTCAATATCATCAATAATGGGCTCAGCATTCACCTGATCAATGAATCCGCCGGGACCAGGATTATTGATGTTTGCATATTCAGTGGCAACCCACGCCGAATCCCGTGCAGTATTTGAGATCCTAACCTCATCCATGATTCCTGTCATCGGCCAGAAAGAAGCGGTAGACAAGAATAAATCTTCATCATCTATACTGAATGATTCGTTGGAGTTATCCGATGCAACTTCGGCGCCATCTACATAAATTACTCGATCACCACTCGAATTTCGAGTAAAGGTTAAATATGCTAAGGTAGAGTTCGTGATGGAGCCGGTAGGTGCTGCTAAAGCATCGTTATTGATTTGAAATCGGATGGCCCCGTTAGAAGGCGACCATATAGAGTAGCCATTTAAGTAATCTCCTTTAGTAAGAATATCCGGGCCGTTGTTCAAGTTTGTAATAAATAATGCAAAGGAAATAGTAATACTTCCTGAAATATCGAGTGGAGAGACACCATTGTCTGCGATAACAATTCTATCTGAGGTATTATTAAAATTTCTTGCATTGCTCCCACCTAAGCCTGCTGCACTAATCGTTCCGTTATCACTACCGTCTGTTCCATTGCCTGAGGCATCGAAAATGGTAGTGGGTCCCGCAGCGGATTCGTTCATATGTAGTACCATTTTATAATTTGAATCCCACACATTGGTACTGGATGGATCGGTAGATATCGACGAGTTACCAAAATAGACGTAAAACTCGGTGTCGGAAGTTGGCGATACGGTTGGGAAGCGCACCCAAAAAGTGATTTCTCCTGTGGTAGGATTGTATTCTTCAATCTGATGACTTAATAGTGTAGAGCCATCCGCAGCAGTAAAAACAATGTCGTATCCATTGATGTTTTCAACGAAACCACCGCTCGTTGTATGCCTGAACTGAGTAGCAGTAAAACTTAATAGCGCTGGATAATTAGATAAATCAGAGGAGCCATAAACTTCGCTGGCGTTGATGTGCCCTTTTAAACGTTGGGTATACCCCGATAGCTGTGCATGTGCTGCAAATGATGATATCCAAAATACAATGAGAAGGATACCGCTCTTAATCCAATGTCCTATATTTTGATCGCGCATAGTTATCTATATGCTTCAAATATAGATAATTGAAGCATAGAATAATGCGAATTAGTGCATTCTAATTACACAAAAAACACTTCATCATTTAATCAATGTCATTTTTTTTGTAAACACGCCTTGTTGTGTTACTAACCTATAAATATATACGCCGGTGGCTGCATTATTTGCATCCCATTGTATAGTATGTTTACCGGCATTAAACTCAGCATTGGCAAGGGTAGCTATCGGTCTTCCAAGTAAATCGAATACAATGAGTTGAACGGGGCCTTGTATAGGCAGAGAAAAATCGATTTTCGTTTCCGGATTGAATGGGTTGGGGTAGTTTTGGCTTAATGTAAACTCGTGCGGAATGTCGATGGCATCCTCACCCGGATCAATTAGTAATTTAAATCGAGTACTGCTAGGATTTACTTTTGGCATCAATTTTGGGCGAGGACTTAATTCAGAGATAGCTTTTTGTTTTAAACGGGTGCCCTGATGAGTGAAAATATAGGTTGGCTGCTGTCGAATATTTATTTGTTTACCGGTATGTGTATCAATCAACAATATGGTCCATTCGGATGGGATGTTATCCAGTTTTTCGAATTTGAAATATAAATTATCCTCAATCAATTCTTCTTTGTCATAAACCACGAGAGTGATTGGTATCTCTATCGGAATCCCGAAATTTCGCGGTAAATTATTGATTGCAAACTGTTCGCCAGAACTACTTACCGATGAAATATTAAGATACTTTTTCAATGCGGAGAATGGTTGCAATCGGTAGCCATCAAAAACATCTTTGCCCATTCGAGCATTGTTAGAAAACATGAAATGTGTAACTGCTTCCTTTTGCTCGTTTACAGCCCGAATACTAAATGATGGGTGAGCATGCACTTTATTTGATATTTTTCCGACAAAAGTACCACCGGTTGTCTTAGCATCTTCATCCACAATTAGAGTAGGACTCGAGCCATTTGCTTTTACCCAAAAGCCTTGAAAGGGGGCAATTAGACCACTTCCTAAATCGCCGGTTGTCCCATTCCAGGTCATGAATTGATCTTGATCGTAGTCCCAAAAATAAATTGTCCCATCTATGTTGGTTTTAGTCCAGTTACTTGAGTTGTCCCAATCAATAGTTGCAGCATAGGGGTTACCAACCAAGTTCCAACCCGAATCAGCAGAAGTCGTGTAAGTCACATCAAAATCGACTGGGCCTGCAAATTCGTTGCCTTGTACTTCAAGCGTTATCGGAAATGGTAGGATGTCGTTGTAATTTGGGTCTGAATCAATATCGCCAAAAATATAGGTGAATAAACCGCGACCTGCGGATAGTGACGTACTTGCATTGGTAGGGGCTCTCCATCGTTGGTTATCGGTTCCGGGATAGGTTTCATCATAGTAGAGAACATTAGGTTGCAAAGTATCGCCTGGGTTTGCCCCTGTACTGTAGTATGCTCCAGCATATCCTTGTGTTACAATGCCGTCCAGAAAATCGTCGTAATCAGTACTTATTGGTGATGAAAGTAGTCTCCAGCCATTCGAACCTGTAATATTATGGCGTAATACAAGATCGCCCGATGTTATTGATTTAGTGTTTGCGATCAGATTATTACCGGATTCTACTATTAATGAACCATTAGTAAGGGTAAGTGTACCTGTAACGGTAAGATCGGCATCGATTGTGACATTAGAACTATTATTAATCAGGAGGTTAGCAACGGTTGAAGGAAGTCCTGAGCCTGTAATCTGTGCAGCATTGCCGTTGTAGGTATAGCTTCCTGTACTACCAAAAATGCGTGAGCTAGTTCGGATATTGCCTGAAGAACCGGAAGAGCTGATTCCGGATGGAGAGCCAATTTGAAGTGTCCCGTTTGTTACTTCAAAAGTGCCGGCACCGGTTATCGTTTTGGTACTCGTAGTCAGAGTTCCGCCTGTTCCTACAGTTAATTTAGAGCCAGAAGTAACTTGAACTGAGGCCTGATTCGAAATTGACACGGTATTCGAGATAGTAACAACATCACCGTCGCCAATTATTATAGTTGCATTTGTTACTGAGTTGGGATTTGATGTAGCTGCAGAGCCCGAATGGCCTGTTCGTGACCAAGTACTGTTCGTTGACCAATTACCAGAAGTTAGGCTGTAGAAAACTATAGGCCCGATTTTGGTAAAACGTTTTTTATGATTTGTTGATAATTCACCACCATCAACGCTTTCAATAGTACCACTTGGGTTCATCGTTATTTCATATTGTACATCGTCGGTGATTGTTGATACCGTTAACGTTACCTGTTTATTGTCGCCTACGGTATTGAGTACGGCTGAGCTTACCGAAAGTGTTGAACCAGGATTGTTTACTCTGGCAATACTATAATTGGATGTATTTTCGACTGCACTTTCTTCCATCGCTTTATTGAAAGTGATGACTATTGTAGTTGAATTTGTTGCTACAGCAGATACAGCGAAAGGAGAAGGGCTATTCACATTATCTGCACCACCTCCCGTTACTTCGCCTTGTACATCAAGCTGATCGTCATCTTGAACTTCAACGCCACCATCTTCGTCTACAACAAGGTCTCCTTCGATAGTAATTGTATTTTGCGACCCACCATCGGTATTAAAAACGGCTCCAGAGTCCACGTTTACATTATAAAATGTAATATCAGTGCTAGCAGTAACGGTTTGCGTTGAATCGCCACTGAATGTTACAGTACTGGAATCAGCTTCAAAAGTACTCCCACCGGTTACTGAAAAATCACCTTCTAAATTTAAATTACCCCCGCCAAGTTCTATCGATCCACCGCTAGAAATTGAGGCATCACCACCAACATTGATGGTTCCAGAAGCCACAGTTAAATTTCCATTGTTAGAGAAATCAGCATTGCCAATTACATTAACAGTTGCATCTTCCACATTCATAAATCCACTGCTGGCTACATCTACATCGTCTTCGAAGAAAACTGTGCCACTTCCAAAATTTGCGGTTCCATTATTACCAATGAAAACGCTGGCATTAAATCTCAGAATTCCATCATCAAGATTAATGGTGCCACCGCTTCCAACAGTTGTAGAGGCATCAATTACTGTTTTTCCATCATCACCGTTATAAGTGCCATTTACCGTAAAAGTACCCCCTACATAAACGGAATCGGCATCTTCAACATTAAACTGTTTTGAGTTCGCAATTGTAAGTGTTCCGTTAAAGATTGCCGCACCGCTTCCTGCAACAAATCCGGGCTGGGTTGAATTATTGCCGTTTGTGATGTTCATGTTCGCATCACTCGTAAAACTGCCCGAGGTCATTTCAATAAATGAGGTTGCGCTATAGCTTGCGCTAAATGAGCTACCGGAAAGGTATACATCACCACCATCTATGTGAAGTTGACCACCGCCACGAAAGGTAAGCGAATTTGTAATTTGAAGGTCACCTCCGGGGATAATCGTTAATGGGGTAGTGTTACTCCAGTTACCTATGGTTAAGGAAGCAATGTTTACAGTTGTATTTATTATTGGCTTATTTGTTCTATTTGGAATAGAAACAGTGGCTCCGGCTGATGGAACGCCCCCCGACCAGTTTCCTGCATCGTTCCAATCGGTACCATTTGATCCTGTCCAAGTTTGAGCAAATACATTTCCCGCAAATGTGATAAACAAGTGTATTACACAAATGAGAAATAATAAAATAAAATTACTGTTTTTACTCAACTTGACTTACTTGAAATTTTATAATGTAGAATTTTTAAGAAACGAATATAAAATAGCCAATACATTGCTGATTTATTAGCTAGTGAACAGATTTAGATAAGTTTAACTATTATTAAACCTCTTTAATACAGAATGGAAGCGAGCTGAGTTCTATAAATATTCGTTTGAGAAAAGCTATCAATGTTTTAAAGATTACTAACAAACGCTTTCACTTTGATAAAAACTATTATCTAACCAGCCTTGCATCTATTTAATCAACGTAAGTCTTTTAGTGCGCACCCCTTGATTAGTAGTAATACGATAGATATACACCCCAGAGGCAAGATTGCCGGCGTCAAAAGTAACCGAATAATTACCCTCAAATTGTTCTTGATTTACCAAAGTCTGAATTTTTCGGCCTATCACATCAAAAACTTCAAGCTTTACACGAGAAGGCGCAACCAATCCATATTGAATGGTAGTTGATGGATTGAACGGATTAGGATAATTTTGCTCAAGATAGAAATCATCGGGAATTTGGGATTCAATTTCTTCGGTGGTTATGCGAAGGGTAAACCGGGCAGTTGCGGTATTCTCTTTTACTTTGAACTTAAAATCAGGACTTAACGGCGATTTATTGGCAATTAGTTTGCTGTTGGTTGAATGGAAAACCACATATTCGTTTTCGTTGGTCAGATCGATAGTTGCGCCGGTTTGATGATCGAGTAATAGTATTTTCCAATCAGCCGGTATATTACGCATCGAGTTTTTTCGAATGATAAAAGTTCCGGATTCAGGATTTCCATCTGTAAATGCTCGTACAATTAGTGGTATTTCAATTCTGTTTTGGAAATCCAGTGGCTGATTATTGATCGCAAGCTGAGTTCGATCATTCAATAGTGAATAAAATTCAACATGATTGGTTGAAAACGGAACTAGCCGCAAACCGTCTTTAGAGTCCCGTTGTCGGCTTCCCTCATCACTAAACATGATATTGGTTCGTTTGCTCAGGCCATTAAGCTGAGCTTCCAATTCTATTACCGGTTCCGAAGATCGAATTTCTTTTCTAAGGAAATTCCCACCTGTAGTTTTGGCGTCTAATTTAACTTTAAGCGAAGGGGAAGATGCGTTGGCTTTTACCCAGAATCCTTGGAAAGGAGCAATGCGTCCACTTCCCAATGTTCCGGTTGTTCCATTCCATGTTAAATACTCACCGTTCCCACTATTGGCTGATGGATCCCAGATATAAATGGTAGATTCAATATTTGTTTTAGTCCAATTACTGGCATCATTCCAGTTGATGGTTGCACCGAATGGATTACCCACAAAATTCCAGCCCGAATCGGCTGCGGTGGTGTAGGTTACGCCAAAATCTACCTCGGTTCCGTTTCCATTAAACTCTTGTCCTTTTACATCTAGAGTGTCAGGCAGTGGATCGTTATAGCGGCTATCAGCTGCAATATCACCAAAGAAAAAGGCCCAAATTCCCTGTCCTTCGGTTAACGACTGTGCCGAACTTGTTGGGGCACGGTATCGTTGATTGTCGGTACCCGGATAATCCTCAAGGTAAGTGAGAATATTGGGTTGTAAAGTATCACCCGGATTGGAACCTGTGCTGTAAAATGCCCCGGAATATCCTTGAGTAACCATGCCGTCAAGGAAATCACCATAAGTTGAGGAAACGGGAGAAGAAATCATACGCCAGCCTCTGCTACCCGTAATTTTTCGCTGGAATCGAAGCTCACCCGAACCGTAAGACTGATCCGTAGATATTAAATTAACGCCACTTGGAATAAGTAAGTCGCCATCGGTAAGCGTTAAGGTGCCGGTTACGGTTAAATTTTCTGAGATGTTTACAGTTGTTGGATTGTCGATTTCCAAATTTACGAAACTGTTAGGGCTCACAATTTCCTGTTCGCTTGAACCATCTAGGATTACGTTTCCTAAAGTGATGTCGGCCACATCTAAATTTCCTCCAATGGTGAGACTGTCGTTGTTGGAGCCAAGGATATCACCTTCTCCGGTAATATCGCCGGTAACCACAAAGTTAATGCTCCCACTCACGCTTAGTTCAGCATCGGTCTCGAAGGCCAGTTCTGCAATGGTTGTATTGGTTACATCAACAACAGGGAATTCATTACCATCAGCCGGATCGAGCGGAATCAACACTACAGAGGATGAAATTGGCAGTGTGCCTACATTCCAGTTCCCAGTGTCATCCCAATCAGAAGCCGTAGAAGGGGAGCCAAGCTGACTCGTCCAAATATGAGTAAAGGCAGCGAAATCTACGTTAGCATCATCAGTGATAGCATCGGGACCCAAAGTTCCGGTAATAGTTGCAGTTTCCACGCTGGTTGAAGATGTTAAAGTAGCAGTAAAGGTTCCATTTCCGTTATCGGTAACAACACTTAAACTACCCGCTGTGGTGCTTAAGCCAACAGTTTTTCCACTGCTTGTTAGGTTATTTCCAAATGCATCTTTTAGCTGTACAGTAATGGTTGAAGTACTGGTTCCGTTATTGAGAATTATTTTGGGTGAGGCCGATATGGTAGTTGTAGCCGCACTTGAAGTTCCGGGGCTAACGGTAAAGGTATTACTTACTCCATTTTGGCTACCGGCAGAATTTGTAGCAGTAATGGTGCAATTTCCAACACTGGTTATACTAACTGTGTGGGAGGATAGAACTCCGGATGAAAAATTTGCTGTGGTTCCCTGTCCGGTTCCCATGGTACAGCTAGATGTTATCGAAACGGTACCATTAAAGGTGGTGACTGTTGTGCCGGTACCATCTATAGCTGTAAGAACAATGTTAAACGTTTGTCCGGCTTGTTTTGCACTGATGTTTCCTGATGGAAATCGTTTTACTGTAAAACCTGTAAGAGTTCCTGCATTTACAATCTCAAAGGTGGCACTTGTATCGGGGGATAATCCCAGGCTGGTGGCTTCTAAGGTGTAATTGCCTACATCATCGAGTACCAGATCATCAAATTCTGCGATTCCTAACACATTAGTTGAAACCGGACTAGTTCCCGTAAGTGCTCCGGCTCCAGATACTTTTGAAATTGCAACACTCACCCCTGAAGATTTTACACTGTTGCCAAATTGATCTACCAATTGAACACGCACCGATGGAGTAATCACCGAATCAACATTTGTGATGGTTGGTTGTTGAACAAAACTTAGCGAGTCGCTTGCACCGGGCACCATCGTTAAGGTTCCGTAATTGGTCCCCCCACCTTGGCCGGTTGTTCCGGTATTGGTGATATTTCCGGTGTTTGGAATAACCCCAGAAGTTGGGCGAATTTCTAAACCGCTAAACTCTATTTGTGCCGGATTTGTTGAAGATTCTGCTGTAATTGTAAACGTTGCTTTATCGGTGGTGATACTTGTAAACGATGCAGTTAAGGAGGTTGAACCACCGTACACTGGTGAAACCGAAAGGCTCGGGCTTACTCCCGTATTCCATTCATATCCGGAAGGGGCAGTAAGAACTATGGTTCCACTATTGGTTAGTTCTCCGGCTTGACCTTCTTGAATTGTTGGACCACTTAACGAGGTGTATGTTGTATTTGCATCGTCTGCCGATATTGCTTCGCCACCAGTAGCCGGTGTAATTTTACGAATGGCAGAACTGTATTTTTGAGAAAGATAATCTTCCACACTTTCACGTTCGGTGTCGCCTAAGTATCTGCCGTAAAGAATAACTTCAGCAATTAAACCGTCCCAACTTTGATTCGCTCCACTTGGATCATCTTTACCTCCTTTTCCAACAATAGCAGTTGTAGCAGAAGAAATCGTTCCTGTTGGTGGTGCTCCGGCGGCAGCAGGGTTATTCAAAATCCCATCAACATATAGGTCGTAAGTAACGCCACTATCCCAATGTAAACTTGTTATTTGGGCATTGGTTGTTTGAATATCAGAGAAACTCTCTAGTTGGTTTGCCGCTGAATTACCGAGAATTCCTGTTTTTACCGCGTTCGTAAACGATCCACCCGTATTGGCACCCGATGCATCGTATCGAATAGTAAAAATTTCATCAGCACCGCTTGGGGTATCCGCTATCCAAAGGCCACGATCGGTGTTGGTGGCATCCGATTTATATACCAGAAAAAGAGTAAATTCGGTTAATCCATTTAAATAGTCAGTATCTCCATCAGAATCTTCGAAATGATCGCCATTACCGGCAAACTCGATGGCTGGTTGTCCTCCTAAGGCAGCCGAACTGGATACAAAAGTGGGGCGGGTGCCCGCATCAGCAACTCCGGTATAATCGTAGCCGTTTCCGCTCTGATCTGCCCATGTTGTTACTTCACTGCCACTGGTGGTAACGCCAACATCCGATCTCAGCCAAACGGTTAACCCTGAGATTGATTCAATTGGGTTTACTTCCAGCGTACGTTTTAGCGTGTCGCTTTCGGCGCCTTCATCATCGTAGGCTAGGAAACTAATTTCACGTTCAGGGCCGGTTGGCACAGTTCCAAAATTCTTGTATTTCACAGAACGTAGCGCGGTTTGATAGTCTGTAAATGAAGATGTACCACTTAGAACCAGTTTTCCGGTGGTTTCATCATAGCTTCCTGTAATTCCAAAGAGTGTAGAGTAAATAAGGGAATCTTCGGTGGACTCGAAATTACCGGTAATTAACACTAAGGCGCTATCGATGGTAGTATCATCGGGGTCGGTAACTTCAATGGTATTCGTGATTTCGATTTCGGAATCAGGATAGGCAAGATCACCTGCTTCAATGTTAGATAACACGGGGGGAGAATTGGTGGCCGTTACACTAATATCTCTTGTCTGTGTGTTACTGTTATTGTCTCCATCATTTACCCGAAACGAAATAGTTCTGGTTAATTCAATGGGATCAGAACTGGTGTTTTCATACAAAATATTTTCCAGTGCTGTTTCATAATCAGCTAACGATGCAGTTCCTGTTAAAGTTAATACGCCTGTTATTTCATCAAAACTACTGGTTATCGAGCCGGTATCAACAAAAGAAAGAACATCTTCGCCATTAAAATAATTATTGGATACAGTGATAGTTGCACTTTCGATATTGGTGTCGTCAACATCGGTAATGGTTACAGAGGTTGGAATAGTAGTGGTGCCATCACCCTCGGTGTAAGCAACAACTGAACCTGTTACACCAGAAAGCGAAGGAGTCGAGTTCACCGCAATAATATTTACATCTCGAGATACTACATTGCTACTGTCGTCCCAATCATACACATAGAAATCTATTTGACGCACATTGGTAGATGGATTTACGGTATTTGTGTTTTCGAAAGTAACAGAACGTAATGCAGTTTGATAGTTGGCAATACTAGTTGTTCCAACCAAAGTTATTGTGCCTGTTGATGAATCCCATGAGCCAGTAATGCTTCCCGTATCGCTAAAGTCCAATACATCTTCAGTGCTCACATAATTTGCGGAAATAACAACCTTAGCACTATCAAGTTGGGTGTTATCGCTGTCGGCTATTACAATGGATGAGGTGATGACTGTTGGAGAATCGCCCTCCGTAAAATCAAGATCTGTTCCTTCAATCGCGCTTAAAACCGGAGCTTCGTTACACCATTTATCGCATAAATAGGTATAAATACCGGCAATTTGTCCGGCGCTTAATGCCGTATTCCAAGATACCAACTCACCGATGTAGCCATTAAAGTTGTTGGTGGTAGAAGGATTCGATGCAAATGTAACTGGGTCGTTAGTTCCATCTTCTTCACCAATTGTTGGATCGCCTCCGTGCGAGTTCATAGTGCCCGCCGTATTAGGATCAAGAACGATTGCGCCGTCGTTTACCTTGGCTTCCCAAGCAGTTCGGCTTTGATCATGATTGGCAATTACTATATAAGATTCATTGGTTTCTACACTTCCAAGATCAATACTGATGTCATCTCCATCAGTCCAGCTTCCATTCGTACTCCAAGCGTAGGCATAAAGGTTTCCATCTTTGATGGATATTTGATAACCGTTCGAACCGGCTCCTTGCTCGTAGATAATTTGCAGCCCTGAAACATCATCTCCTGTTCTAAAAACTACGGCAAAAGATTTTTCATTAAAGGTAGAAGTATTTACTGTAGCGCTATCTTGCATCTGAAAATTATCGCCATTATCGCCCGAATTATAGTCGAAAAATAATCCGCCACGTTCACCGAAATAATCAGAATCGAAGGTTGGTTCATCGCCCGATGGTGCCAGCGCTTCAATATCATCAGGATTGCTGTTCGCCTCATTCGAACGATCACCCCACAAACTTACGGTAGAGCCATCAGCAGGTTGATCACCGGTATCAAGGTCACCGTCAACATCTTGCGCATCGTAATGAAAAACCACGTTTGCGATATCGGTAGACAAATCGCTATAAACTTGTGTTACATATATATCCCGGGTTTCGGTGTTGCTGGTGTAGAACACATCATCCACAGAAAAACTAACTGTCCGACTTGAAAGATCCGGCGAGCTACCGTCGGTATTTTGATAGGTTACCGAGCGTAAAGCAGCCTGATAATCGGCCACGCTTGCCCTTCCCGATAGAGTGAGGATTCCACTTCCCGAAGCCCATGAACCCGAAATCAAACCGGTATCAGTAAAAGCTAATACATCCTCGGAACTATCATAATTAGTTGTTATTTGTATGGTTGCACTTTCGATAGAGTCTGCGAAAGGTGTACTAAGTGCAATGGTTTCTGTTATGATGGTTGCAGCACCACCTGCAACAATGTTTAAAGGCGTAGCCTCAATCGTACTTAAAACCGGTGGCTCATTAGATTCGGAATAAAATGTGCCCGGACTATTTTGATTATTGTATTCAGTAGCAATCCAATCGGCCGTATGTGGGGTATTTGATACTCGAACTTCATCAATCCAGCCATTAATTGGGTATGCACTACTTGATATGGTTAGTGGATTGTTGTTATTGGTAAAGGTTCCGGCCGAACCTGTTCCACTTGCTGCTCCATTGATGTAAATTGCACTTCCGCTGGCCGAATTTGTAAACGTGACATACGCAGTGGTACTGCTCGAAATAGTACCCGATGAGGTAACAATGGTAGTACCGTCATCAGCTAATCTTAATGTGTTGTTAGCTCGAACCCAAGTAGCGTAGGATTCATCCCAATCTCCTTTAGTAACCAAATCGGGAGTAGTACCAAAATTATCTGCATTTACCCAAGCCGAAATGGTGAGGTCTTGTGTAATGTCGAGTGTAGCATCGTCGGCTATGGATAGAAAGTCGCTACCGGCTGCAGAAAAATCACGGGCGTTACCTAGTTTTCCGGTGGTGGAAGTGGTTCCATTATTGGTCGCATTATTCGCATTGGCAGTTGCATCAGAAAGCCCATCCATGTGTAGTACAAGCTGGTAATTCGAATTCCAAGTAGAAGATGTGGATTGATCGGTGGTTATCGAGCTGTTGCCAAAGTAAATATAAAAATCGGTATCGCTGGTGGCTGATAAGGTTGGAAACCGAACCCATACCAAAATTTCGCCGGTACTTGCGGTGTATTCTTCAAGTTCGTGATCTAATTGGGTGCTACCATCCGATGAAGTGAAAGCAATATCGTAGCCGTTAGAATTTGTAACAAAACCAGCGTTTGCAACAGTAGCGAGATCAGAATCGGTTAAACTTATAAGAACCGGAAAGTCGGTTAAATCGGTTGATCCACTAACCAATGTATTATCAACCGTAAATTTTTTACGATACTCGAACCCTGCAAGCTGCGCAAACAGCTCTACGGGCAGAACTAGTAAAAATAATACAAACAGATACCGCACTATTCTGTTACTTGGATTAATAAAAATCGCTTTATTGAATGCATTAAGTATTTCCTGCATCACCCAGAATATACATTGAAATATTTGACAGGTTATGAGGGTTAATCAATTCTAATTCTTCCTTTATCCAATGGTTATCGGTAAAAATAGAGGATTGGTATAGTACCTGTTCAGTGATTTTAACCACTCGGTGGATTTAGAAATATTCAGCTACAAAAGGGTGAAATCTTCAGTAAGTTTGTAACTAAAAATAGAGCTAATAGTAATTCTGAACTCATCAATGATATGTTAGTTATGACGTTTAATCCAGAGCTGAGGTAGAACAACCAGTATGAGATATTTAATAACAGGTTGTAACGGACAGTTGGGCCAACAATGGGTTCATTTTTTGAAGGTAAAGAAGGCTGATTACACCGCTTACGATTCCAAGATGCTTGACATTTCCGATGCTAAAAAGTTACAGGATATTCTAGCACAAGATAATCCTCAAGTTGTTATTAATTGTGCGGCTTATACGAAGGTAGATCAAGCCGAAGACGAAAAAAAACAGGCAGAATTAATCAATCATTTAGCTGTTGAAAACTTAGCCAGGTATTGTGCCGAGCAAACTATAAAACTGGTACATTACTCAACCGATTACGTGTTTTCGGGAGAAGAGGACGATCGGGAAAAATACCCAAATGGCTATCCGGAAGACGTGGCTACCGATCCTGTTAACCACTATGGAGAAACTAAGTTAAGTGGTGAGCTGGCTATCAAACAATCGGGTGCTACATTCTTGATTCTACGAGTATCATGGCTGTGCGGATCTTTTGGAAATAATTTCGTAAAAACTATGCTTCATTTAGCACAAGAGCGAGATTTACTATCTGTTGTTAACGATCAATTCGGGGTGCCCACGTTCTGCTCTGCCGTGGTAGAGCAAACCATGAATCTGTTAGAAATTCAACAGGAGGGAATTTTTCATTTAGGCTCAGACGGAATTATAAGTTGGTATGAATTTGCCCGGAGGATTTTTGAATTAACAAGTGTTGATGTGCAGTTAAAAGAAGTATCTTCCACCGAATTTAAAACAAAAGCTAAACGACCATATTTTTCAAAATTGAACACTACCAAAGTAGAGAAAGTGCTTAACTCACCCTCTTTGAACTGGGAAACGGGTTTGGTTCAATTACTAAAAACAATTTATCCATGAAAGTTATAGAAACTCGAATCCCGGAGGTAAAAGTAATTGAACCTCGTGTTTTTGAAGACGAGCGAGGTTATTTCTTAGAATCATTTAGGGAGATCGTACTGCAAGAGGCAGGCATTACAGAGGCTTTCATTCAGGATAATATTTCAAAATCCTTTAAGGGAACCGTTAGGGGCCTGCATTACCAATTAGAACAGCCGCAGGCAAAGTTGGTGCAATGCATCGTTGGCACCATATTGGATGTGGCCGTAGATATGCGAGCAGGTTCTAAAACATTTGGCCATTTTGTGGCTACGCAACTGTCGGCAGAAAATCATAAACAAATGTATGTGCCCATCGGTTTTGCTCATGGATTTTCAGTTTTAAGTGATCAGGCTGTTGTTTACTACAAATGTTCCGATTATTATCACCAACCATCAGAAAGAGGGGTGCGTTGGGATGATCCGGATATACGGATTAATTGGGGCGTGGATAAACCGGTGTTATCCGACAAAGACAGAGTACAACCACTTTTAAAATCAATAGCTAAGAACGAACTATTCTCATGAAAGTAATAATTACAGGAGGGGCAGGCTTTATTGGATCAAATTTGATCCTTTATCTGTTTCACAAACATAAAGATTGGACCTTCTACAATATTGATAAACTTACTTATGCATCCGATCGCAGTTTCTTAAGTCCTATAAAAGATTCTGAACGTTATCACTTCAAAAAAGTAGATCTGATAGATCGAGAAGCAGTTCAGGATATTGTGAAAACTTTCCAACCTGATGGTGTGATTCACTTAGCTGCAGAATCGCACGTGGATAATTCTATCACAGGTCCGGAGCCCTTTATTCAATCGAATGTGGTGGGTACTTTCAATATTTTGGAAGAATGTCGTCAGCTTTGGAAAGATGATGAATACAGCTGGAAAAATAATCGCTTTGTTCACGTTTCAACCGATGAAGTATATGGAGAATTAGAAGACGACGGATTATTTACCGAAACCACACCTTATGCTCCAAATTCGCCATATTCTGCATCGAAAGCTGGAAGTGATATGATAGTTCGATCCTATTATCGAACTTACGGAATGAACGTAGTAACAACGAATTGTTCTAATAACTACGGACCACATCAGCATGATGAAAAGTTAATTCCTACGGTGATAAGAAATGCGGTTTCGCACAACAAAATTCCCGTGTACGGAAAAGGACAAAATGTTAGGGATTGGCTTTTTGTGAAAGATCATTGCTTGGCGTTAGAAACAGCCTTTTTAACCGGAAAAGCCGGCGAAACCTATAACGTGGGTGGGAATAACGAATGGAAAAACCTAGATCTGGTTCACAAAATTTGTGATGTATTAAATGCAAAAGTGGGCAAAGGTCCGGATGGCGATTACAAACACCTGATTTCCTTTGTAACGGATCGTTTGGGACACGATTTCCGTTACGCTATCGACGCATCCAAGATCAAGCGTGAACTTAATTGGGAACCGAATCCTGATTTTGATTCCATGCTGGAAGAAACGGTGATGTGGTACGTGAATAAATATGAAGCTTCAATAAAAGAATAGACAGAGTTATGGCAAATTATTGGTTATGCAAGTCAGAACCGGATAATTATTCAATCGACGATTTAGAACGTGACGGCACTACTCCCTGGGATGGAGTTAGAAATTACGGGGCTCGCAATTATATGCGCGACGAGATGAAACCCGGCGATGGCGTATTCTTCTATCATTCGAATCAAAAACCGCCGGCGATAGTAGGTATGATGGAAGTAGTTAGTGAGCCTTATCCTGATGCACTTCAATTCAACCCTGATTCCAAGTATTTTGATGAAAAAAGTTCGGAAGAAGATCCCACTTGGATTAACGTGGATATGAAATTCGTTGCCAAATTCGACGAGCCTGTCGGCAGAGAAGCACTCAAGGCGAAGAAAGAACTCGATGATATGGAGCTATTTCGCTTGGGTCGTTATTCTATCACCAAAGTTTCCGAAGCCGAGTGGAAGGTTATAAAAGAAATGGCAGGGGTTTAGTAGGAGAGAAAGGAAGAAGGAAAAAGGTTTCTTCGTACTATGCCATATTTATTTCTAGTCATCCTGAGGTTACTGCCGAAGGATCAGTACGGATTAAAGGTACAAGTGATATTTATGTTGATTATTCAAACAACGTTGATGAAAGTGGTAGCTAGATGTGCATTCAATCCATTAACCCGTCTAGTTCCATCGCCCCGCATGCGCTTTGGCTCTGGATGACTTAAATAATACGACGGGCTAATTTTAGACATCAGTCTATTTACAAGCTAGTCATCCTGAGGCTACTGCCGAAGGATCAGTACGGATTAAAGGTACAAGTGATATTTATGTTGATTATTCAATCAACGTTGATGAAAGTGGTAGCTAGATGTGCATTTAATCCATTAACACGTCTAGTTCCATCACCCCGCATGCGCTTTGGCTCTGGATGACTTAAATAATACCACGGGCTAATTTTAGACATCAGTCTATTTACAAGCTAGTCATCCTGAGGTTACTGCCGAAGGATCTATACAGGTTAAAGGTACAAATGATTTTCATGTTGATTATTCAATCAACGTTGATGAAAGTGGTCGCTAGAAGTTCCCTCAATTCATTAAACCGTCTAGTTCCATCACCCCGCATGCGCTTTGGCTCTGGATGACTTAAATAATACCACGGGCTAATTTTAGACATCAGTCTATTTACAAGCTAGTCATCCTGAGGCTACCGCCGAAGGATCTGTACGGATTAAAGGCGCAAATAGCTTTTTTATCTATTGCTTCAAACAACGTTGATGAAAGTGGTAGCTAGATGTGCGCTCAATTCATTAACCCGTCTAGTTCCATCGCCCGCATGCGCTTTGGCTCTGGATGACTTAAATAATACGACGGGCTAATTTTAGACATCAGTCTATTTACAAGCTAGTCATCCTGAGGCTACCGCCGAAGGATCTGTACGGATTAAAGGCGCAAATAGCTTTTTTATCTATTGCTTCAATCAACGTTGATGAAAGTGGTAGCTTGATGTGCATTTAATCCATTAACCCGTCTAGTTCCATCACCCCGCATGCGCTTTGGCTCTGGATGACTTAGATCGTTTCTAAACCAAGAAAATCAAAACTCAATATACCGCCGAATCCGCTCTTCACTCTCGGGCTGTGTAGCTAAACTTACAGTAATAAGCAGAACGATATTCACGATCAATCCATAAACACCCTCATGAATGGGCAAAGGCTTTAAGTCGGGGAAGTACAGAAAAATCAATGTGGTGATGATGCCACAAATCAATGCAGACAGGGCTCCAATTCCGTTTGCTCGTGGCCAATAGAACAGCGCGAACATGATAGGAAAGAGCTGAGCGATACCTCCATAAGCTCCTAGTAGAAGAGATACAATATCCGTGGAAGAAAACACGGCGAAGTAATAAGCTATAAGCGAGATAACTACTACTCCGATGCGAATCAACAAACGCTCATGATCACCAGCTTTTAGCCATCGGTTGACTGATGGAATTTTAGTCAAACCATCCCGAACTCCCACCGATGCTGCGGCATGAACAATAGCATCGCCCGAACTCATGGAAGCCGCCAATGTGCCGGCGCACACCAAACCGATCAAAACAACCGGCAGGTCCATATTCAATAACACGTGAGGTAAAATTGAATCCGCTGGAGTAACCCCCGGAAATGACGATACTGCTGCAAATCCAATTACCAAAATCGGTACCAGAAAAATCTGAAAGGTTGGATATAGAACTACAGTAAGTTTAATGGTTCGGTCGCTTTTTGCAGCAAAGGCTTTCATAAAAAAATGAGGCCACATCGAAAAACCAAGTGCAGATACAATAACCGCAGAGCTGAATCCCCACCAATTCCAGGCGTTACCGTTAGCGTCTAAACCGGGAGCGGTTAAGGCTTGTTTGAAATCGGAATTCAATAATTCAGTAAACATGGCTTCTATGCCGCCATACAATGCTTTAGGCAAATAGATCCCCAAAAACCAAGCAATCACCAGCATAAAAATGCCTTGGAACGTGTTGGTCCACCCAACGCCCATCACGCCGGAAAAAAATACATAAATAAGAACCACTACATAAGCAATTCCGGCCCCTAGCCAAACCGGAATAAACCCTTCGCTTATGGTATTGAGCACCAAACCCGCTCCTTTCATTTGCAATGTGAGGTAGGGGATCAGAACAACCACCGTTAAAACAGCTAGAATCCCGGAAAGCCATTTACTATTAAATCGATCTTCGAGGATTTCTGCCTGGGTTACAAAACCGAATTTCTCACCCAAAGCACGGGCTTTTGGTCCAAAAAAGTAAAAAGGGACCATTCCTACAGCTCCGTAAGCGATAATATACAAAGCGGCTACCCCTCGGGAATACGCCCAACCGGGTCCGCCAAGAAATGCAAAACTCGAGAAGATGGAAGCGCCCAATACAAAGTATAGAATGAATACATTCATCGAGCGATCTCCGGCCACATAGCCTGTAGTGCTATGACTCACTTTCAAACCCGGAACAATGCCCATGATGAGTGTAATCAGCAAATAAATGCCACATATCAGAAGAATGATTACCCAATCAGCCATAGGCTATTTTGAATCCTCCCGATCTTTAAGAAACAGAATCAGCAATGTGATAAAAGAAATCGTAACCATAAAAATCACCCATGCAAAGGGTTGGGGAAATCCTAGTATAAGTGGCTCGGGATTACTGAATAACGGATAAACCGGCCAGATTAAACAACATTGTACAATGATGAGTATGGCTAACGCAATTAACGTGCGCTTTTTACGGTGTGGTGTAGAACCTGAAAAAATAAGTTTGTTTGGGATAGATGATTTTGAGCTCATGAGTGCCGCAAAGCTAAATGATTCGATCGAGTTCGCAAAATATTTAATCCGTAGCACGTACTTTTATACTCCACTGGAACGTAAACTTCGCCACTTGATCACCGTCTTCATCCCAACCAACACTCGATAGTTCAAGGGTTTGAGCTTCTTTAGAACGTATAGCTTGATCAATTTGCTGATCAATCAAAATTCCATCCGAACAGGTGAAAATGACCGTTCCAACAGCTTTCTTATAGAATTCCATGTTGCCATCTATAACTAAAGTCGAAACACTAATGCCTGAATCTTGAATTTTGGTTAATAACATGATTCCCCCGGCAAATTCGGCGGCCATGCCTTCTACCGCCCAAAACATACTGCCAAATGGGTTTTGGTTCATTCTGCCAAGAGTTACGGCAATGGAACATGATTGATCGGAATAGTTTTGCAACCGAACTCCGGCTTCCCAAGCAATGGGGATGTGTTTTTTTAAGTATTCTTCGAAAGCTTTTTCAGTCATTGCAGAAGATGCTGATTTGGGAGGGTTGCTTCAAGGGGATGTGTGATGGGTGATGGACGACCAACGACCGACGATTTATGACTAACGCCCAGCGATGATGGCCGAAGGTCTGGTAATCTCAATGACCATCGATCAATTTGAAATATGTTTAAGGTTTGCAAGATGTTTACCAGCGTAAGCTAGCGCTAATTGGAGTATTTGTTTATAAAAAAGTCAGTCCAATTCTTCGATTCAGTCCTTGTTCAAAAATTCGGATTAACGTTGAAAGTTGAATATTCCCTTTCCCATTTTCAATTTTAGAGATATAGCTCTTTTTTGTCCCGGCTTTTTCAGCAAGTTGTTCTTGCGTCATTTTCGCTTCTTTTCGAGCAGACTTCAACATTTCGCTAATGATGAACATTTGTGCTCCTTCTTCATATTTGTTTCGGCTTTCTGTGCCGATTTTTCCATGTTCGAGCTCTATCAGTTCCTCGAAGTTCGATATGTTTTTATACTTATCCATTTTGTTGTTTTGTGGGATGTGCACCAGCGGGCGCTGGCGCTAGTGGAGTACACAATTTTTTAAATACCAAATACAATTATTGCAGTTATTGTCGTAAATATTATCATCATCATTACATAGTAATTGTACACATAAAATCCGCTTAACATCAGTAATTCATTTTCAATTGTCGATTCAATATATCCTGAGGTTGTCGAGCTTTTAGAATTAATTAGTTGTTGTCCATTTTCAGAAATACTCCATTTTGAGTTCCAAAAATCGTCGTATTCCCAAAGATATATGTTATTGTCAATTTTTATTTCAGCTTTATTCCCCCAACTGTTGAATTTGATATTGCCGATCAATTGATTCGAATTCAAATCAGTAATTACCGTTTCGGAATTGAAAAGACCTTTCTTTTTAAATCTAAGTTTAACTTCATTTATTTTTCCCAAAGAGGTACTACTAAACGCTGATTGGCTAAATTCTCCAACCTCAATATGATTATCGAATAATCTGTATTTGGACGAGAATAATCCTTTCTTCCAGATAATTTTTTTCATTTCGGTTAATTGTGTACAACGTTCTGTGTAAGCTGTCGTAGCTGACGACAGGAAGCCTATGTATTATATACCTTCTTAGCCACAGTATTTATTTCATTATCTGAATGCTAATGTTCTTTTAAAAAGATCATGTTTTCTACGCTTTCATTTGACACTGAAAACTGAATGACTTCTTCCAAGGTATTTTTTTTAAATCGTATTTCTGAAAAGTTTCGATTATTAGAACTAAAATAGGTTTCATTAACTTGAGTAACTTTTATATCATCTAGCCGAGTGTGAGTTAAATACAACTCATTGTCTTTTTGTACCAAGTCATATTTTGTGTTCAATTCTTCGCTATAATAAGTTCCCAAGTACTCTGAAATATCTACCTTTTTAACTTTATTATAGTAGATCCACATCACGTCTGGAATTCTAAATTCAAGGATAGGCTCTTGATAACTATTTTCCTTAAAATTAACTGAAATATCATAGACTGTTCCGGTTATCTTGAAATTACTTTTCCCAACAGGCAGCAATTTGGTTTCCCCTGATAAAACACCACCGCTGAAATAAAGCGAGTCATTTTTAATTTTTATTTCCACATATCCATTGGTTTCATAATCAAAATATTTGCCTTCAAATCTTTTCATTTCTGCATTTGAGAGGTTTACAAGTATTTCTTCATCAATAGTATATATTTCATCTTGCGAATCGATAGTTTCACTTTCCTGAAACTCATTCTGCAAGAAATAATCGATGACTTTAAATGTCTCCTTAGAAGCATTTATGTAAGAAGCATTAGCAAAAAGAATAAATTGATACCCAAGGTCAGGAATCCTCGCAAAATAGCAGCGGTAACCTGCATCCGAACCTGAGTGATAAATCATGGTAAGTCCCTTGTAATCTCTTACAAACTGACCTTTTGCATAATTTGAAATAGTCCCATTTTCTTTTAGTTCTCTTTGATTCATTGACTCAAAAATATCTTCATTGCCAATGGTCATTTCTTGGAAGTTGATGGCCCATTTACTCATATCATTAATGGTTGTAAATAAACTTGTAGGGCCAACAGTAGCAAAATTTAAATGGCTTTTTTTTAATTCTCCATGCTGTTTTTTGTAGGAATAGGCTCTATTAATTACAAGCTCTTCATAATCATCATAAAAAAAGCTTTCATTCATGTTCAATGGATCGAAGATGGTTTGTTTAGCATAATCAGCAAATGACATTTCAGTAATGTTTTCAATAATAATAGCCAATAAGGTATAGCCAGAATTTGAGTAGCTAAATTTTTCGCCAGGAGAAAAACTTAATGCCTGTTGGTTTTTTATAAGGTTAAAAATTTGCTCCGTTTTAATAACATCATCTAGTCGCCAGCCAGCCATTTCTAATAATCGCCATTGATCTCTTAAACCACTAGAATGTGTTAATAAATGATTAATAGTAATAGTTTTACCATAATCAGGTATTTCAGGAATGTATGTTCTTATATCATCTTGAATAGACAGTAAGCCATCATCCTGAAGTTTCAGAATCATAAAGGCAGTAAATTGCTTTGATAAGGAAGCAACGTGAAATTTGGTGGTCTCTTGGATGGTTACTCCATACTCTATATTTGCCATTCCAAATCCTTTTTCATACACAATGCTACCATCTTTAATAACAGAAACGGCTATTCCAGGTTGTGTATTAGTGTATTCTTCAAAAATGGAATCTATTTCAATAGTATTTTGAGCGTATGAAATATTAAATGATATCGTAAAAGTGATAAATAGTATTATCCCGATTATAGTGTGTCTATTAGGGTAAGAATTATTGAACTGTTTTAGATTTTGACAATGCATGAACATGTGATTCATTTTTACTGTGGCTAACGGTCTTGCGTATGATTAGTTGCAGACTTTTCCAAAGGAAATCTTCCGCTTGTACCGAAGTTAATTAATTGCAAGGATTTCCATTTTGGAAATCCGCCCGCAATTAATTATGCACCATGTTGGCAAGCGTTTTTAATTCCACACTATTTCATACGCTAAATAGTCCCAAATCAGAATTCTAACTTTTAAATCTCTAAGTGTAACTATGACGGAATATTCATAAACTCCATCTTGAACTGTTGTCCAATTGGATATGGGTATTCCATTTACGAAATGAGAATTCATCATTGCACGGCTATCTATTTCAGGTGCGACTTCAAGTCCGTTAGCTGAAAAAAAGTCCTCCATTTGTTTTTCAGTTAACAACTCCAATGGGACATAAGAAATCGAGGTTGGCTTTTGAAATATTGTTACACCGTTTTCAAATTTGGCGTGTCCGTATGCAAGTTTGGAAAAGACATTTTCTACTCTTTTCTTTCTATTTCTATTCGGAAGAGAGTCTTTCCATTTTCGATTACTACGGATTCGGCAAGTCTGTCCCTCAGTTTAGGTTTCCGTTCCAAAATTTTTAAAATCCTAGTCCTTATTAAGTTTTCTGGTTCAGTAGTCCCACAAATTATACATTCAATCAAACATGCAAAATATTCTTCATCAAGTGAAAATCCCTTGTTGCATTCCAAACAGCTTGGAACAACAGGCAAGTTGTCAGGATATGGTTTTTCCAAAATTATTTTTGAAGGAACGTAGTCTTTATTTTCAGGTTGATTGCCACAATAAGCACATTGAGTTTTTAATCTGGAATCGCTAAATATTCTAATTTGTCTCAATTTTCTAAAATGCTTGCCAACATTAGCATAACAAGCACAATATTCATGTTATCCCAGTTTCATGCTTTAGTGTTATTACTGTTACTCTGTGATATCCTAAGGAAAACACGAATAACCGTAACTCATTGGGAAATATACTATAACTGATATCCTTTTCAATAGGAAAATCAAAGGGTTGTGAATTCTGATTCTTTGTATCTTCGCTACATGAGTTCTACTGAGTCGCCAAATATTCCGTTGTCTGAAAAAGTAGCTAATTTACCACTGTCGCCGGGGGTATATATTTACCGTGATAAAGGGCGCAGCGTGTTATATGTGGGCAAGGCTAAAAAGCTGCGCAATCGAGTACGTTCGTATTTTCAGGAATCCCGACCGGTGGATGGCCGCATCCGAACGATGGTATCCAAAATCGACGATCTTGAGGTGATTGTCACCGACTCGGAAGCCGAAGCGCTCATCCTCGAAAACAACCTCATCAAACAATATCAGCCGCGGTACAACATCCTTTATCGTGATGATAAATCGTATCCGTACATCTGCATCACCAAAGAAGATCGACCACGCGTGTATCCCACACGCACGATTATCAAGGATGGGAGCAAATATTACGGTCCGTACGACAGTGTTGGTGCCATGAAGCGTACGCTGGAAACCATCCGCAAAGCCTTCGATTTATGCACCTGCGCGGTAAGCATCAAAAACATCGATAAAACGCGGGGAGTCCCAAAATGGCATTCCTGCTTCGATGATTATCTCCAGAATTGCTCCGGCGATTGGGACCAAGAGCGCTATGCCGAGACCATCAAAAAAGTTGAACGGTTGGTAAACGGACAAACCGATGCGTTGCTTCGTGAACTGAAAGAGGAAATGCAGATTGCCTCGGATGCCCTTGCTTTCGAAGAAGCCGCGAAACTGCGCGACAGTTACCTGGCCGTGGAGCGATTCAGCCAGAAAATGAAAATGGTGGCCGACAAAAAAGTAGATCGCGATGTGTTTGCGGTGAATGTTGCCGAAGATCTGGGCGAAGCGTGTGGGGTGTTGTTCAAAATCAGAGAAGGAAAACTGATTGGAAAATTCCATCGCTTTCTAAAGAATATTGATGGTTTAAGTATCCACGATTTGATTCAGTCTTTTATAGAAGATTATTACACCGGTCAATACACCGCAGCCATTCCGGATGAGGTGTACATCAGCCATGCCATGACCGATGACGAACCGTTAGTAGAATATCTCTATCAAGAGCGGGCGAAGAAAGTGCCCGTGCATGTGCCCGAACGTGGTGAAAAGGCGCAACTAATCAAAATGGCGACAGCGAATGCGAGGCTTCATTTAAACGAACGACGTTTAGAGAAAGAAAAAGCCGAACGGGATCGAATTCCGCACGCTGTAAAAGAATTGAAGGAGCACTTGAAGCTTCAGCGATTACCACGCCGCATCGAATGTTTCGATAACTCGAACTTTCAGGGGAGTGATCCTGTAGCTTCGATGGTGAGTTTTGTGGATGCCAAGCCGAGAAAGAGTGAGTACAAGCGATTCAACATCAAAACGGTGGTTGGTCCCGATGACTTTGCCTCGATGAAAGAGATCCTCACTCGCCGGTATTCAGCCGTTATGAAAGACGGACTCCAAATACCAGATTTGATTGTGGTAGATGGGGGAAAAGGTCAGTTAAGTTCGGCGGTGGCAGCGTTGAAGGAAATCGGGTTTTATGGAGAATGTGAGATCATCGGCTTAGCCAAGCGATTAGAGGAAGTATTTGTACCGGGGCGATCTGAGCCATATATGATTCCAAAAAAATCAACGGCATTAAAGTTGTTACAACAAGCCCGCGATGAAGCCCACCGATTCGCCATCACTTTCCATCGACAAAAAAGAGCCAAAAGAACTTTTGTCACTGAGTTGACCGACATCGAAGGAGTAGGGGAGAAAAAAGCGAAGACGTTATTAAAAGAGTTTGGGTCGGTAAGTGAAATCAAGAAAGCTGATGAAGAGGCGTTAAAAAATGTTATAGGCCCGAAATTAGGGGGAAAAGTATACAACCATTTTAAGGGGTAATCCGTCTGTTACGATGTGATTCATGTTAGTTGCAAGTTATGTGAGGTCTAACATCATCATGTGATTTGTAGCATGGATGTGAGAATGTATCCTAATACCAGTTGATAGAGGTAATTGAAACCAAGCGATCACTTCTATCAACAGATCACCACCGATTTTCAAGTTAATTGATGATTCGGCAAACAAAATCCCAAAATAAGGGTGACTATTATGGAATTAGTAAAAAGAAATACCGGAAATAAATCATACGCCAGTCTTAAAGATCAAGAGTTGGTTCGTTTATTCAGACGTAAAGCCGACGAGTTTGCTTTTAACGAGCTCATGAACCGACATCAGGCAAAAGTATATTCCTATATCTACAGCATGATTAACAATCCTGAAATTGCAAATGATATTTTTCAAGAGACCTTCACCAAGGTGATCACCAAAATGGACGATACCTACAACGAGCAGGGAAAATGGATTGCATGGGTAATGCGTATTGCTCATAACGCTACAATTGATCATATTAGAAAACAAAAGCGATACATCGACGTTAACTCGTGGTATGATGAGGAGGGCGCGAAATCGGATTATTTTGATCGCATGGAAGACGATAGCGTTGTAGATGCCGACGACCAAATGGTTGTTAACGAAACCAATGCAAGCTTGATGTCGCACATCGCAAAATTGCCCGAAGAACAGCGCACTGTGGTACTTTTAAGGCACTATTATGAAATGCCTTTTAAAGAAATTGCAGAATTAACAAATGTTTCAATAAATACGGCACTAGGACGTATGAGATATGCGTTAATCAACCTCAGAAAATATTTTGACGAGGAAAGACAATTAGAGCTAAAACATGCTAAACAGTGAAGAAGGTTGTATTCGATATCTGATGCGGGAAATGGATCCCGCAGAGGAGATCGAATTTGAGCGCGCAATGATGAAGGATCAGAATCTACTTATTGAAGTAGAAAGCCTTCGAAAAACATATCAAAAACTCGGGAAGCTTCCCTTACAAACACCTCCACAAAATCTGGTTGACGAAATCACCAAAAATGCAGTTGGTGAACAACGCAACCGAATTAATAAGAATAATAGATTTCTGCAATCACTTACCAAAGCCGTTGCTTCGGTAGCGGCAGCGGTATTGGTGGTTTCTGCAGGTACATTCTTATATGGTACAAATTCCGGAGGGGAAACCAATCAGCCCGGTACGGTTGAAGCCACAACTCAATCTTCGGTTGCAAATTCAATTTCCCAGCCATGGGTAGATCGAAATGAAGTGATAGAATTTGCAGGAACTTCTGTACAAAACCAGAATACTACCGAAGTAGAAAATGAACGTTTAGAAAGCTTTGAGAAACTTCGGCTGGTAAACTCAGAAACCGGATTCTCTCCACCAAACCGAAAAGTGGTACTTACCAGCACATCCAACTAATCATAAGGCAGCCAATGGGTTGCCTTTTTAATGTGGATAACTTCCGAATAATGTGTGAATAAGTAATTTTGTATGCGATTCTACCTCGCTTTATATTGAAATTAGAATAATAATGAACATTTAGTGTAGGAATTGTTAATGGGCAAAGTCATTTCAATTGCCAATCAGAAAGGTGGAGTGGGTAAAACTACAACAGCTATTAATCTGGCTGCCAGTTTAGCCGCAATCGAACACCCAACCCTAATTATAGATATCGATCCACAAAGTAATTCGACCAGTGGTTTAGGGATCGATTCAAAAACTGTGACTAATTCTATCTACGAAATCATGATAGGAAGCGCGGATCTGACGGAGTCTATTCGGGAAACAGAGCTGGATTTTCTGGATCTGGTTCCGGCGCATATCAACTTGGTGGGTGCCGAAATCGAGATGATCGATCGCGATGAACGAGAGCGAATTCTTAAAAAAGCTGTGGCAGAAGCACGTGAGCGTTATGATTTTGTGATTATTGACTGCCCGCCATCTCTTGGGTTGCTTACTATTAACGCATTAACAGCCTCCGATTCCATCGTTATTCCCGTTCAGTGCGAATACTTTGCCCTAGAAGGACTTGGCCAGCTTTTAAATACCATCAAAATTGTACGGCAGCATCTTAATCCAGAATTAGATATTGAGGGAGTACTGCTAACCATGTACGATACCCGTACTCGATTATCGAATCAAGTGGCTGATGAAGTTAAACGCTATTTCGACGACCGCGTATTTAAGTCGGTGATATCCCGAAACGTGCGACTTGCAGAGGCCCCGAGTTTTGGAAAGCCCGCTTTATTGTACGATTCGATGAGTGTTGGGGCAAAAAACTATTTGTCACTGGCTAGGGAAATCATCAAAAAGAATAGAAAACTATTTAAGAACAGTCCGGTTCTGTCGAACTAGGAATTACCCATGGCAAGCAAGAAAGTTTTAGGTAGAGGATTAGGCGCTTTTTTCCCAGAATATGATAATGATTCCAAAGGCGAATCAAATGATGAAGGATCAAAAAAAGGAGTAGAGAAAACGATTTCTGATCCGGTAGAGCGGGTAAATATTGTGTTGAATGTGCCGGTAGATCATATCCGAGCAAATCCCCATCAACCACGAACTGAATTTGATGAAGAGAAACTGGATGAATTAGCCGAATCGATTAAAACACATGGCTTAATACAGCCAATTACGGTTCGCTACATTGGAGAGAAGCGGTTTGAGCTGATTGCGGGTGAACGTCGATTAAGAGCCTCTAAATTGGCCGGGCTTGCAGAGATTCCGGCATACATTCGGGAAGCTGATGATGAACAGTCGATGGCTTTTGCACTTATCGAAAATATTCAGCGGCAGGATTTAAATCCGCTGGAAGTAGCGATGGGATACAAGCGCTTGATTGATGAATTTGAATATACCCAAGCAGAAGTTGCCAACAGAGTAGGTAAAAACCGTACCACAGTAACGAACATGCTACGGCTGCTGAATTTACCCGATTTTATCCAAACCGCTCTTATTAATGATGAGATTTCGATTGGACATGCACGCGCTTTGATAACTATTGAAGACACTGCATTGCAATCAAAATTGTTGAATAAAATCATCAAAGAAGGGTGGACGGTTCGTCAGGTTGAAGATGCAGTTCGTTCGGTTCATGCTCCATCGAAGAAAAAAACTACGCCAACAAAGCAACCGGCAAATCCATTTTACGACGAGATATCAAAGCGATTGCGAAATACGTTAAGCACCAAAGTTAATGTAAAGCCCAAAGCAAAAGGTGGAGAAATCAGCATCGAATATTACTCGGAAGAAGACCTCGAACGCATATTATCTATTTTTGATTCGATTTAATCTTTTGTTAATGCTTGTACTTTTGATTGGAGCGGGTAACACTGAGGCACAATCGAAATTCAGTTTTGCAGATTTCTATGCGCAGGATATTTCTGCAAGTAATGGGCAAGAAAGTTTCCCTGATCCTAAAGCAGTAATGCGCCGATCTTTGATTTTACCCGGATGGGGCCAAGTTACCAATAAACAGGTTTGGAAAGTTCCCATTGTATATGGGTTACTTGGCGGGTTAACTTACTACAGTATCACACTAACCAAAGATTATCACGATTACCGTGCGGCTTATTACAATGCTACGAATGAAAATCAGGACTTTAGATTTGGGCCAACACCGCCTTATTTGGCTGGTCAAAATTCATCTAGCATCCGTAATCAACGCGACTTTTTGCGAAACAGGCGTGATTTTATTTATGTAACCATCGGGCTTGCTTATTTATTAAACGTAGTGGACGCGTATGTTTATGCTCATCTCAGGCCGTTTGATGTTTCAGATAACTTGAGCATGGCTCCAAAAATTAACGTGGAAAATAATGTTAATGAACTCGGAAACATAGAAATTGTTCCGGTGTTATCATTAAAAATATCAATCAGGTAAGTATGAATTTTAAGTTTAAAGATGAAAACGGAACACCAAATAAGTACCGTTCAGGTTATGATGCCGACATCTGGAGTGTATTTAAAATTATGGGTGAGTTTGTTGAAGGTTATGACAAGTTGTTTAGAGTGGGGCCCTGTGTTTCGATTTTTGGTTCAGCACGAACCAATGCTGATAACGAGTATTATAAACTGGCCTCAGAATTTGCTGCTCAGTTATCCCATAAAGGCTTTGGTGTGATAACCGGTGGTGGTCCCGGAATTATGGAGGCGGCTAATAAAGGTGCTTTTGATGCAGAAGGGAAATCGGTTGGGGTGGGTATTGAGTTACCGTTTGAACAAGGCTTGAATAGCTTTGTGCATCCAAACTACTCAATCAACTTCAATTATTTTTTCGTTCGGAAAGTCATGTTTGTGAAATACTCGCAAGCGTTGGTAGTATTTCCGGGTGGTTTTGGCACTTTAGATGAATTATTTGAAAGTCTGACCCTGGTTCAAACTCAGAAAATTTCAAAAATTCCAATCATACTTTTTGGCAGTAGCTACTGGCAGGGTTTAGTGGATTGGATGAATACCACGATGAAAGATTGGGGAACCATTTCTGAACACGATACCGATCTGTTTCACGTTACAGATAGCTGTGAAGAAGGAGTGAAAATTATTACTGATTTTTATTCAAATGAAGATCCGGAACCTAATTTCTATTTCTAGATTAAGAATTAGTAACCATTTGCACTCCCTACAATAAAAATAAATATAACTGAGTTTAAGACTTTAAAAGGTGGGATATTTTTCAGTAAATTACCTACTTGTCTGAACCGAACTAACAAAGTTAATCACATGAAGGTATTTAAGAGTATTTTTTTAACTGCATTATTTGCTATGGCTTCAACATTGGCATTTGCCCAGGAAGAAGCCGACGCCATTAATGCATATAACGAAGCACAAGAGCTTGCACAAAGTAAAGACTTTGATGCTGCTATCGACAAATTCGGCGAAGCAATTGAATTAGGTGAAGCCGTAGGGAACGATGATATTGTTACCCGATCTAAGAATTATATTCCAAAACTTCATTATCAAAAGGCTGCTGCTGCTTTTCAGTCGTTCAGAAGCTCTCCCAGTGTAGAAGGTCTGGATAACGTAATTGCCTTATTTAATACATCTCAAGAGATGGGTTCTCGATATGGCGATGATGATATCAGTAATAGATCGAGAGGCGTATTAGCACAATTACATTATCAGAAAGCAACAATGCTATTTAAGCGCGAAGATTTTGAAGGGGCTGATACAGAATTGGATGCGGCATTACAAATCAACCCGAATTATGCGAAAGCATACTATCAAAAAGGATTAGTAGCAAAAAAACTGGATGGTGAAGTTGAAACCATTATGAGCTGGTTCGATCGCGCAATCAATGTTGGGAATCAAGTAAACGACAACACGGTAGTTCGTCAGGCTACGAATTCAGCTCACGCAGAATTATTGTTCAGAGGTTCAAAAGCCATCGAGAATAACCGACTAAGCAATGCTGTTCAATTACTACAGAGTTCATTAACGTACAATCCGGAATCATCAGATTCATACTATCGTTTGGCAGAAGCTTCAAACAAACAAGGTAATTACGACAAAGCTATCGAATACGCAACAACTGCTGTTGATTACGAACAAGGTGGAGCGACAGATAAAGCTAAAATTTACTTCGAGCTTGGGTTTGCTCAACAAAGCAAAGGCAATAAAGCTCAGGCATGCGAAGCATTCACAAATGCAAGCTATGGCTCATTCAAAGCCCCATCAGAGCATAAAATGGAATTTGAGTTGAAGTGTGAAAGCACAAACTAATTCCCATCAAAAATTTTCAAGCCTTGGATCTTCGATTCAAGGCTTTTTTTATGCACTAAATTCTGTATTCCCGATTTAATGTAAATGCTACATTGCCTATCTTCGGGCGCAAGTTTTAACTCCCCCAATCCTTACGATTCTTATGTCTAATTCTTCGATAGATAAATTATGCGCTGACACCATACGAACACTTTCTATGGATGCCGTTCAAAAAGCAAATTCCGGTCACCCGGGTATGCCAATGGGAATGGCTGATGTTGCTTACGTTTTATGGACAAAGTTTTTAAAGCACAATCCTAATAATCCGGATTGGGCGAATCGCGATCGCTTTATTCTATCAGCCGGACATGGGTCTATGTTGATTTATAGCCTATTACACTTAACGGGATATGAAGTTAGCATTGACGACATTAAGAACTTCCGCCAAATGGGTAGTAACACTCCGGGGCACCCAGAATTTGGAATGACGCCAGGCGTAGAAATGACTACGGGTCCTTTGGGGCAAGGTTTTGCTACCGGGGTTGGTATGGCTATGGCAGAAGCGTTTCTTGCTTCGAAATTTAACACTGGCAATTTCAATTTGATCGACCATTATACCTATGCAATTGTAAGTGATGGGGATTTGATGGAGGGGATTTCGCACGAAGCGGCTTCCTTAGCAGGTCATCTTAAGCTGAGAAAGCTAATTTATTTGTACGATTCTAACTCCATTTCTATTGATGGATCTACCGATTTGGCCTTTACCGAAGATGTTGCCAAACGTTTTGATGCTTATGGATGGGATGTTCAAGAAATTGATGGGCATGATCACCAGCAAATAGCAAATGCGATTGAGCAGGCTCAAAAATCCGAATTACCTTCTATTGTAATATGTAAAAGCCATATTGGATTTGGAAGCCCGAATAAACAAGACACCGCCGGTTCACATGGTTCTCCTCTTGGGGAAGATGAAATTAAAATCACCAAAAAAGCGTATGGTTGGGATCCTGAAAAGTCATTCTTTATCCCAGAAGAAGCATTTACTGAATTCAGAAAGCAAGTAAGTTTAGGTGAGCAACGTGAAAATGACTGGAATTCTTTATTTGAATCGTATGCCACAGAGCATAATGATGAAGCCCTTGAATTAGTGCGATGGCTAAGCAGAGAATTGCCTGAAAATTTAGAAGAGATTCTCCCTGTATTCGAAGCAGATGCCAAAGGATTAGCCACGAGAGCATCCTCAGGAAAAGTATTGAACGCACTAAAAAATGCAGTTCCAAATATGTTTGGCGGCTCAGCCGATCTGGAGGGGAGTGTAAAAACCAATTTAGCTGATGAAGGCGTATTTAGTGCCGAAAATTATAGTGGTAGAAACACCCACTATGGCGTACGTGAGCATGCAATGGCGGCCGCGATGAACGGTATGGCCCTTCATGACGGTGTAATACCATTTGGTGGAACTTTCTTTGTATTTACTGATTATTGCCGACCTGCCATTCGCTTAGCGGCTCTGATGCAGGTTCCTTCCATTTTTGTAATGACGCACGACAGTATAGGCCTTGGTGAAGACGGTCCTACGCATCAACCCGTTGAGCATTTAGCAAGCTTGCGCGCAATGCCGAATGTTTTGGTGCTACGTCCGGGTGATGCCAACGAGGTAGCTTATGCTTGGAAAACAGCTCTTGAAAACCAATCCGGTCCAACTATTTTGGTACTTACCCGACAAAATGTACCAACTTTTGCACGCACCGAAGAAAACGCTGCTTCACATCTCCAAAATGGCGCTTACACACTCATCGATAGTGATAAGGAATATCCCGATGCGATATTAATCGGTACCGGATCTGAACTTTATTTGGCTGTAGAAGCTCATAAGGAATTAAAAAAGAAAGGCATTGATGCCCGCGTGGTAAGTATGCCAAGTTGGGAGCTTTTTGCTGAACAACCGCTCGAATATCGTGAAAGTGTACTTCCCTCTGAAGTTACTCGTCGAGTAGCTGTTGAAGCCGGTTCTTCCTTTGGATGGGAGCGTTATATTGGTACAGAAGGCAAAATGATTGGAATTGATACCTTTGGGGAATCAGCGCCTTATCAAGAGCTTTATGCACACTTTGGCATAACAGTAGAGAAAATTGTAGAAGCTGCGCAGGCTTAATCTTTTGAGGTTTTTACACTTGTAACCGCGTTAATCTGCTTTGCATTTGCTCTCTCCGGGCGATGAATACACGTGAAAGTAACATCATCTGCAGGTGGAACTGTGCCGATAAATGCTTCCAGCGACGATTGTATTTTATTTACAATGGTTTTAGAATGTAATGACCCATAAATCTCCATCAAGCTTTCGATGCGTTCTTCACCGTATTCTTCGCCACGTTCGTTGCGGGATTCGTTCAGTCCATCAGTGTAAAGCAGCACCGAATCACCGGGTTTAAAGTGGAAACGTTTAACCTCGAGATGCTGGCTTAACATTGCTGTTGAAGTCATCCCCAAGGCAAAACCATTGGCGCGTAAATTAAACGTAGTATCTCTTTCGCGGCTGTAATAAATTGGGATGTTATGCCCTGCGCGCACGTATTCGAACTCTTCTTTATCGTTGGGGAAATACGCTACGCATCCGGTAACAAAGGTTTTATCCTTCGAGTTACTCTTTACAAAATCGTTTAATTGCAGGAACAAGTCTTTGGGCGAAGGTTGTTCTTTATGTACCAATAAATTCACCAGAGCTTGCATCCGAACCATGTACAAGGCAGCAGAGAGCCCTTTCCCGCTCACATCAGCAATTACTACATAAGTCCCTTTTTCGGTGTCAATAACATCCAGATAATCGCCACCAACTTCTTTCGCAGTATGAGCAAAAGAGTACACTTCCAGATTTTCTTTATTGAGCGAGGTACCGGGTAACAAACTCAGCTGTATATCCCGCGCGAGATCAATTTCTTTTTGCACATCAGATTTTTCCAAAAGTTCGACTAAGAGCAAAAGGAACATTGAAGTGAAGCTAAGTGGTAATAACAAACCAGAAAGTGGGAAAAACTGCAATGCATCGATCAATGAAAGGGCGTAATAGCCTACAAAACTCACACTACCTAAACCAAAGGCGAGACGACGGGTCGGATTCAGACGTTGCGTCAGATCTGATAACAGACGCATGAATTTAACATGCCCCGGAAGTTGGGCTCCCTGTTGGCGCTCAATATCCTCTACCGCTTCTTTATAAAGCAGCTTCAATCGATCGGTATCGGCAGATAATTCCTTAGAAATGCGATCACGGCTCATACCGGATACATATTCCTGATAGAATTTTTTGGTGCCGTAACCCTTCTGTGCTTCGTTCTTTAAACTCAAAAG
The DNA here is from genome assembly GCA_965228545.1 of Balneolaceae bacterium. Classification (GTDB taxonomy): domain Bacteria; phylum Bacteroidota; class Rhodothermia; order Balneolales; family Balneolaceae; genus HXMU1420-13. The sequence continues at coordinate 1,207,585 of OZ245822.1, read as the reverse complement.
ATAATATTCACTTTAGTTGCCGGGTCGTGTTCGTAATTAGTGGCAAAAAGTTTAGTTTCCACCGAATAATCCTCGGAAAATAAGAATTCATGTCAAAGAAACTGCTTTTTTTGTTAGATGGAATGGCGCTTGCTTACCGCGCACATTTCGCTTTTATCAATGCCAACCTTAAAAACAGCAAAGGAATAGCTACAGGCCCCATTTTAGGCTTTGCAAATACTATAGAGAAAATGCTGGCTGAGGAGAAACCAACGCATATTGCGGTAGCTTGGGACACGCACGCTCCAACCTTCCGGCATGAAGCGGATGAAGCCTACAAAGCACAACGTCCACCACAGCCCGATGAACTTAGAGCAGGAATTCCATTGATTAAGGAAATGCTTGATGCATGGGGAATACCGAATATTGAGCAAGATGGTTACGAAGCCGATGATATTATCGGCACAATTGCTACTCAAGCAAACGCTGAAGATGTGGACGTAATGCTGGTTACGCCCGACAAAGATTTTATGCAATTGGTGCACGATCACATCAGAATGATGAAGCCAAATAACAAAACCGGTGGTTTCGATATCATCGATCGGGAAGGAGTGATGGAATATTTTGGTGTGTATCCCGAAAAAGTGATCGATGTGCTCGCCATACTCGGCGATACTGCAGATAACATTCCCGGTGTGCCCGGGATTGGGAAAAAAGGAGCACCAAAACTAATCGATAAGTTTGGTTCGCTTGAGGAATGTATTGCAAAAGCCGACACCATTTCAGCAAAACGGCAGCGCGAAGGGTTGCAAGAATATGCCGAGCAAGCCATGCATGCCAAGTTTATGGTAACTATAAAAACGGATGTGCCAAATACCACGGAGTGGGAAAATCTGGAATGGAATTTTGAGGATAGAAAGCCTCTAGGGCTGTTTTTTAAGAAAATGGAATTCCGAACACTCACTCGAAAATATCTTGATGAAGATGGTCCGGTGGCAGAAAATAGTGGCGATCAGGTTGATTTATTTGGTTCGGTGGCAGAATCGGAAGACTTATCCCAATTAGATACCGAAAAAGTTGACTATGAGTTGGTTAAAAGCATAGATAGAGCTAAGGAATTGGTTGAAGACTATTTGAAGTCGGATGTACTTTGCTTTGATACCGAAACCGATGCACCTAATCCAATTTCTGCAGGATTGGTAGGTTTTTCATTTGCAGTTGATGCGGGAAGAGCAATCTATATTCCCGTAAATGTAGATGGTGGTCTGGATGAAGCCGAAGTTATACAGACTTTAAAGCCGTTATTCGAAAATGAAGAGTCCGTAAAAATTGCTCATAACTTCAAATTCGACTACACCATGTTGATGCGCCACGGAATCGAGATTAAAGGCGATCATTTTGATACAATGGTGGCAGCTTATTTGGTGGATGCGAATCAAAAGATAAAGATGGACGAGCTGGCCAAAAAGTACCTCGGCTATGAGCCTGTGCCTATTACTGATTTGATTGGCAAAGGGAAAGGGCAAAAGTCGATGGCTGATTTATCACCAGAAGAAGTGTATGCGTACGCTTGCGAAGATGCCGATATCACTCTGCAATTGTATCACATATTGAAAGAACACTTAGAAAAAGACGAGTTGATGGAAATTGCCAATACCTGCGATTTTCCACTCATTTCCGTGCTAGGTGATATCGAATATCAAGGAGTGCGATTAGATTCTGAGATGCTGGAAGGTTTTTCGGAAGAGTTGGAATCTGATTTGAAGGAGCTTCAGGAACAGATTTATGAAAAAGCAGGGGAGGAATTTAACATCAACTCTCCGGCGCAGTTAGGAGTGATTCTATTCGAGAAGATGGAATTGCCTGCAGGTAAGAAAACCAAAACAGGAAAGTATTCTACCAACGAAGCAGAGTTAAGCAGATTGGCAGTGAAGTATGAACTTCCTCAATTGATTCTGGATTACCGACAGCTTGCCAAACTCAAATCTACCTACATCGATGCTTTGCCATCTATGGTGAACGAAGAAACAGGACGAATTCATACCGATTTTAACCAAAGTGTAGCCGCAACAGGACGATTGGCTTCCTCCAATCCTAACTTGCAGAATATCCCGATTCGCACTAAAAGAGGTCGTGAAACTAGAAAGGCATTTATTGCTGAGGATGGATTTAAGGTGATGTCGGCTGATTATTCGCAAGTAGAATTACGAGTAATTGCACACATCGCAAAAGATGAGGCGATGATTGAAGCCTTTAAAAATGGAGAAGATATTCACGCCAGAACTGCAAAAGAGATTTTTCATTTAGACTCTTTGGATGATGTTACGCCAGATCATCGTCGTAAAGCAAAAGAAGTGAATTTTGGTATTCCTTACGGGCTCAGTGCTTACGGATTAGCTCAAAATTTGGGCATCGAAAACAGCGAAGGCAAGCAGATGATCGAAGAGTATTTTGGGCGATTCCCAAACATTCAAACTTATATCACCGAAACACAAAATTTTGCTAGAGAACACGGTTTTGTTAAAACCATGTTAGGTCGCCGAAGATACATCCCGGATATCACATCAAGTAACTGGAGTAGACGAGGATTTGCCGAACGCGTGGCTATTAATATGCCCATTCAAGGAACGGCCGCCGATATTATCAAGCTTGCGATGATTCACATACACGATTGGTTGAAATCGAATGACAAGAAGAGCAGAATGTTACTGCAAGTGCATGATGAATTGATTTTTGAAATCCACGAAAATGAGATGGATACTGTACCCGAAAAGATTGTAGAACTTATGGAGAGTGCTTTTCCGATGGATGTACCGCTTAAAGTGGAATCAGGAATAGGTGAAAACTGGCTGGAGGCGCATTGATGAAGAAGATTTGAGGAGGGAGAATTTAGAATCTAGAATCAAGAATTTAGAAGCTTTTGGGATCAGCTATCATTAATGCAACTAATCTGTAATTCTGAATGCTAAATGTTAAATGCTAAATGCTAAATTCTAGATTCTCTATTCTAGATTATTAATCCTGAGGTTCGGTAGTAATTGGTGGTGGATTGTCACACAATTGTTCGGTGGTAAGGGTATGCATGTTAAACACTTGCCATTCGTTTTTGATGAATCTAAATCTACCTATGCCAATGTCGCCGTTTGTCTTCCACTGATCCCATTCCGAATCTACTCGCTCCCAGTAATCTGCTCCTGCACTAAATAAAAGTCTTGCTTCGGCACGGTCGTCCGGTTTGGATGAATCAGCCAGGATCAATCTCGATTCCATCGCCGACCATACTCCAGCAATATCATCGGGATCAATTTCAATTCGGTTTCCGGCGGTCCAAAAGTGAAAATTGTAGCCGGGTTGTAAAGAGGCAGAAATTCCTCCGCCATTACTCTCACTGCGAATATCTGCAGGAATATTTATATCATTCTGAAAATCTTCGGCATAGTTTGCGCCCACGATATCGGAGCTTTTAATCCACAATTTCCAGGTATTGGTTGATTTACTGAGATACCAGGTTTGCATATTTCGAATCTGAAATCTTGTATTTTCGGCACTGTACGTTTCACCTTCCACTGCATAAACTTGTCCCCACGGAATCATAGCATTCCAATCTCCCGGTGGTTGATTTCCATAACTGAGCCTTGGTGCTAATCGCCAATCCATGGTAGTTGGTACACCGCTGGGAATGGCTTCATGCGGTTGATGCATATCATCCCAGATAATCTCCAGGCTATTGAAAGTTACTTCGGATTGCGCATCTACTGATGAATCGGAGCAGGCAGTAACACAAATGAGGAGGAGTAAAAATAATAAAGACTTATTCATGTGAACGATCAAAGAAATAGTTTCTCTAAATGATAGCTAACGATATGAATTTTAAGTGAAGGGAATGTAAAAAAAGACGATAAGGTTTTATAACCATGACTATCAATCAAGACTACGACGCAATTATTATTGGCTCAGGAATGGGCGGAATGAGTGCCGCTGCGCTCCTTGCAAACGACGGTTATAAGGTGCTGATTTTAGAGGCCGCACTTCATCCCGGTGGGTGTTCATCTTCTTACCCGAGAAAGGGATATGTATTTGAAAGCGGAGCTACCACACTTATCGGTTTTGATGAACATCAGCCCATGCGTTATCTCGAGGAACAAACCGGAATACAAATTCCAAGAGTTGAACTGAATCCATCCATGAATGTGTGGCTGGATGGAGAAAAAATCACACGCTTTAAAGATCGATTTGAATGGATTGAGGAAGCAGTTCGAGTGTTTGGAAATCGAAAAGGTCAGCGCAAATTCTGGAAATTAGCTTTTCAAATTGCCGACGTAGTTTGGAAAGTGAGTTTGAAAAATCCGTTTTTCCCACCACGTAAAATTTCTGAATGGGCACAACTGTTCACTGCCAACTCCCCCAAAGATGTATGGGTGTTGCCTTATGCCTTAAAAACAGTGCACCAAGTAGCTGAGCAATGTGGAATTGCTACGCCCAAATTTCTTCGTTTTCTGGACGAGCAACTGATGATTACCGCGCAAAATAAAAGCGGAGATGTTCCTTTTTTATTCGGAGCGGCCGGCATCACTTATACCAATTATTCGAATTACTATGTGCCGGGCGGACTTCTTCAAATGATTTACACTATACGCGACTTTGTAGAAGCTAGGGGTGGAAAACTGGCCACCAAAGAAGCTGCAACATCCATCAAAAGAGAAGGCAGTGATTTTCTTATTTCTACCAAAAAGAATAGAAGCTACGAAGCACCGATTGTTGTATCTAATGTGCCGATTTGGAATATGGCAGAATTAGTTGAACCGTCGATGAAAGCCCATTTTGAAAAGGAAAGCTCAGAGTTTGAAAAAGCTTGGGGAGCCTTAACGATGGGAATTGCAACCACTGATACCTATCCCGATGACCTTGGGATTCATCATCAAATTCATTTAGATGGGGAAACGGTTCCTTCCACAAATTCGGAATCAATATTTATTTCGATGAGCAAAAAAGGGGATACCGATCGAGCTCCTGAAGGTGAGCGAACGCTGAATATTTCATGCCATGCCTCACCGGAACAATGGTTTGATATGAATGGTAGCTACGATCAGAACAAGGAAAAAGCCAAAACATTCATCATCGAAACATTGAAGAAAAAATTACCGGGATTTAGTCAGGCAGAGATCAAACTCGCCGATCTTGCTACTCCAGTAACTTGGCAGAATTGGGTATACCGCAAAAAAGGCAGGGTAGGAGGAATTCCTCAAAGTATGGCACGTAGCTTGCTCAAGTGGACACCATCAGAAACGCCGTTTAGCGGTTTATATCTGGTTGGCGATACTACTTATCCGGGGCAAGGAATTCCCGGCGTAACTTTAGGTGGTATAAACGTATATTCACGCATTGTAAAAAATCACGCAAAACCTGTTTCAGTTTGAATCAATTTCAGCCCAATACTTCTTTTTCACTTTTCCCGCAAGGCGTTAAAAATTTATTATTTGCGAATGGTATCATATTCCTGCTTACTAAAAGTATGTTTACTGGAGGTTGGACAGCGCTAGGAGCAACTTTTGCGCCATATCTCGCGCTTTGGCCAATTGGTAGTGGCTTATTCTACCCATGGCAGTTAGTTAGCTACATGTTTTTGCACGCCGATTTAAGCCATATCTTTTTCAATTTATTCGCACTTTGGATTTTCGGTCAAGCCATTGAGAATTTGTGGGGAACCAAACGCTTTTATGTCTACTATTTTTTAACTGGAATTGGTGCAGCGTTGATTCACATGTTTATCGGTGGAGCTCAGAGTTATACAATTGGAGCTTCAGGAGCAGTTTTTGGATTACTTTTGGCTTTTGGAATGATGTTTCCAAATCAATACATCTTTCTGTTGTTTCCACCAATTCCCATTAAGGCCAAATATTTTGTAGCCATTTATGGAATTGTTGAGCTGTTTTCTGGCTTATCGCGACCTGATAGCGGAATCGCACACTTTGCTCACTTAGGTGGATTGGTTGTCGGTTTTATACTAATTAAATTATGGAAGATTAAACGACCTGAGATGTATGCTTAGGAACATGAACGATTTGTATGATGAGGAATAATATGGCCTACGATTCATTCGGAAATACGGCAAAGAGAGGATTTATGGGGCTACCTGTAGCCATTAGAACCATTATTGCAATTAATGCAATCATGTTTTTGGTTCAAATCATTTTTGCGAGCCTAACGGGTACAAGCCTTACCATTTATTTAAGTTTTGTGCCTGATTTCTGGACGGCAATTACTCAACCTTGGCGCATAGTCACTTATATGTTCCTGCATTCGTTGTCGAATCCATTTCATTTCATATTTAATATGCTGTGGTTATGGTGGATGGGGCGCCCTGTTGAAGAGCGTATTGGTCCACGAAGTTTTCTAACGGTTTATTTCGGAGCCGGGTTTGCGGGTGCCTTCATCGATATTATTGTAAGCATTGCGGGAAATCCTGTACCTGTGATAGGTGCTTCGGGTGCGGTTTATGGGATTATGGTTGCGTTTGCGATGCTTTTCCCTCGAACACCAATCATGTTGATTTTCCTACCGCCTATTGAAGCACGTTACGTTGTGAGTGGATTAATTGCACTAGATGTACTCTTCTTGAATAGCGGAGATAATGTGGCGCGATTTGTGCATTTAGGAGGTGCACTTGGCGGTTACATGCTGATGAAAGCACATGCCAATGGAACCGATCTGAGTTTGATACCACGGTATTTCGAATATCTATACATGAAATTTAAGCCAAAGAATACTAGCTCTTCCTCATCTTCAACTTCCAAAAAACCGAAGAATAAAAAAATGAGCATTGTAAGTGATGCAGAGATCATTGAAGAAGTTGAACAGAGCGAATTAGATGAGATTTTGGAAAAGATTTCGAAAAGTGGATATGATTCACTATCCAAAGAAGAGAAAAGAAAATTATTTGAGCTAAGTAAAAAGAATTAAGGGCATTATGTCGGTTATCAAAAGAAAAGAAACCATTCAGGTAATGGTGGGTGATGTTGCAGTAGGTGGTGGAGCGCCTATTGTTGTGCAATCTATGACAAACACAGACACTGCAGATATTGATGAAACGGTTGATCAGATTGATCACCTGAATAAGGCGGGATCAGAATTGGTACGCATCACCGTAAACAACGATGCGGCAGCTAAAGCGGTGCCTTACATCAAAGAAAAGTTGATTAACCGTGGAGTTACAGTGCCAATAATCGGCGATTTCCATTACAATGGTCACGTTTTGCTAACCAAGTACCCCGACATGGCCGAATCTCTCGCTAATTTCAGAATTAATCCGGGGAATACTGGCACAAAAACGAGAGATAAGAATTTTACCACCATTGTTGAGCAAGCCATTCATTATGATAAATCGGTGCGTATTGGTGTGAACTGGGGCTCACTCGATCAACAGTTGCTTGCCGAGAAAATGGATTTTAATAACACACTTTCTGAGCCTAAATCAGCAAAAGAAGTGATGTTTGATACGATGATAGAAAGTGCTGTTCGGTCAACCGAGCTCGCTAAAGATGTTGGGTTAGGTGCGAACAAAATCATTGTTAGTTGTAAAATGTCGCACGTACAGGATGTAATTGAAGTGTACACTCGTTTATCAGAAGTGATGAATCAGCCACTGCACGTAGGTTTAACCGAAGCCGGAATGGGCATGAAAGGGATGGTTGCTAGTTCGGCTGCTTTGTCGGTTATTTTGCAACGTGGAATTGGCGATACTATTCGAGTATCGTTAACTCCTCAACCCGGCGCCGATCGTGCACTGGAAGTTGAAGTTGCTCAGCAGATTCTGCAATCGCTAAACATCCGAAGTTTTATCCCCCAAGTAACTGCTTGTCCGGGGTGCGGAAGAACCAAGAGCACGTATTTCCAGGAATTAGCGGAAGAAATACAAGAATACATTAAAGAATCGATGCCGGTTTGGAGTAAAACTTATCCCGGTGTTGAAGAAATGGATGTCGCTGTAATGGGTTGTATCGTAAACGGTCCCGGTGAGTCTAAAGCGGCGAATATTGGTATTTCTTTACCGGGAACATTTGAAGAGCCTAAAGCACCGGTGTATATAGATGGAGAGCATGCCAAAACGTTAAGAGGGGACAATATTGGAAAAGAGTTCAAACAAATCTTGAACGAGTACATCGCAAAAAATTATAGTAACAACTAGCTGTACTTCTCGCACAGAATGTAACTTATTTACAATTGATGTAACCGTTTACATTCAGAAAATCTGCTCTTTACAGAATCTTCACAATAGACGTATATTTGAATTAAACAGCGATAAGCACTTAATAAAATTTATTAAAATAGTGTGATGCGATATAAGGGTAGTAAATATAGTTGTATATGTCTTTAAATCGAACCTTCGTGTTAGATTAAAAAATCATAAAATTTCCTTGAAAAAATGTAAGCGCTTTCATTATTTTAATTGAGTATCAATTTTAAATGTTGGAGTCGGTACAGTGCTATACTATGGTCGCATAGTTTTACTTTCCTTTCTACTTCTCGGATGTTCGTTTTCTGAAACAAATCCTGATGAAGAAAATGTATTGGCTCGTATTGATGATCTCGCCGTTTCTGTAGCTCATTTTGAGAACGCTTTTAAAGAGTATTTTTATAGAACAGGGCAGGTTTTAACTCCAAGCGAATCTACTAAAAAGGCGATCTTAGATTCTGAATTTAACACGTATGTGCTGGCGGTTCATGCCAGAGATCTTCGACTGGATGAGTCGGATAAGGCAAAGTATCAGAAGTTGGCAATAGAAAAACGAGTTCTGACTGAAGAGTTTTTGAATCAAATACTTAATGCACAGATCAAAGTTACTGATCAAGAACTGCGTGAGTATTTTTTGAGGTTCAATACAAAATTACGTGCCTCCCATATCTATGCTTCTAATTTAAAGCAAGCAGAGGAGTACTACAATAGACTAGTAAATGGGGAGACTTTTGAGGCATTAGCAGAAGAGGCGTTTTCGAATAAATATCTTAAAGAAAACGGTGGCGACATTGGTTGGTTTACTACCGATGAGTTAGATGTTTCTTTCGAAGAAACAGTATTTAATTTAAATACTGGTGAGTTTTCGGCTCCAGTGCAAACCGCTCAAGGTTATAGTATCATAAAACTAACTGATAGTCGGGTCAACCCACTAATTACAGAGCAAGATTTTGCTACTAATAAAGCAAGGCTTAGTTCCTATGTTCGGTCAAAAAAAGAAGAGTTACTTCAGCGGCAACATTTAAACGCTTTCATAGATCAACTACAGCTAAACACTGAACTAATTGCCGATTTATTTCAACTTATTTCCACCTCAGCCGGAAAATGGGTCTCAAAAGACCCCGAATTTGTGTCAAACTTGTCGCTACTTGAGGGCGAACTCGCTAAATATGAAAATTTTAGTTTTGACGTGGACGAGTTTATTGAAGAATACTTTGCCAGTACTACCCAAATGCTGAATGTAGTGAAAGACTTATCATCGTTTAATGATTTTATTCATGGCATAGCGTATCGATCTTATATGGTAGAGATGGCGGTGAATGCCGGGATAGATCAGCAAAAAGTTGTACAGAGTTCAATTCAAGAAACCTACTTGCATTATCTAGAAGATCTAGTAATGGAAGAACTAGAGCAATCTATAAAGAATACCCCTGCAGAATTGTACAACACTTTTCAAGATAATCGAGATCGTTTCTATCAGCCAATGGTTATAGATGTACAACGCTTAGTGGTTGAAAATGAAGAAAAAGCATTATTGCTGATTAGCGAATATAAATCGGGTAAGTTATTCGAAAATTTAATATTGAATCATTCTATTAATAATGAGGATCGATTAATTAATGGCAAACTAGGGTATTTAGAGATAGATAAATTCGGTTTTAATTCAGCTCAAATTGCAAATTTAGAAATCGGAGATGTATCGCAGCCAATTACTTATGCAACAGGGGAGATTCATGTTTATAAAGTCTTGGATAAAATTGAAGCTAGCCCACTAACCTTCGATGAAGCTAAAGCTAAGGTAGATGACTTTCTTACTCAGAAAAAACTTAGTGAACTTCGTAGTTCAACAATAGCTCGTGTAAAAGAAAAGCATGACGCTGAAATTAATACAGAGCGATTAAACGCACTTACTATAAAAATCTGAAAATGATTAATGAATACGCTTAAAAAAATACTACTCACCCTACTTCTTTTAGGTTTACCTGTGCTGGCTGTGGCTCAGTCGGGGAAAGTTACAGGAACACTTACAGATGCTGATTCTGGCGAACCATTAATTGGTGCAACAGTGGGTATTAAAGGTACCACAAAAGGCGCAATTACCGATATCGATGGAAAATATTTAATGCTTAACGTACCTCCCGGAAGTTACACACTGGAAGCAAGATACATTGGCTATGCTACTTCAGTAGTGCAAGAGGTAATTGTTCGAACCGATTTAACTACCGAACAAGACTTTGTATTACAGCCAGAGTCTTTTGAAGGTGAAGAAGTTGTTGTTGTTGCGCAACGCCAGGCTGTGATAAAAGATATTACTAGTTCTGAGGCGCGTGTAAGTAGTGCAGAAATTGAAAAATTGCCAGTGCAGGAAGTTACGGATGTAATTCAACTACAAGCTGGGGTTAATGTTAGTAACAATGGGGCCATTCACATTCGTGGAGGGCGAGCTTCAGAAGTATCATATGTTGTAGATGGTATTCGCGTAACCGATGATTATGATGGTTCGGCTGGTGTTCGGCTCGAAAATGAATCTATTCAGGAACTGCAAGTTATATCCGGTTCTTTTAATGCAGAACATGGTCAAGCGCTTTCAGGGGTAGTAAACGTTGTAACAAAGTCGGGTGGAAATGATTACGATGCGTCTTTCAGAGCATGGAGCGGTGGTTACATGGCTTCCAACAGAAGTGATTTATATGATGGCATTGGAACCGACCTTGGTAGTTTTAATCCACTGCGTATGAGTAACTTTAATGCATCGGTCTCCGGGCCAATTATTAAAGATAAATTGACTTTTTTTGCAACAGCTCGTCAATTTGAGAATAAAGGATATCTCACTGGTAGAAATCTGTACTCTCCACATGGAAAATATGTAGATCGTGTTCCATTAGATACCAATTTTGATGAGTACCGAACACTTTACAACGAACGAGTAGATTTTAATTTGCCATGGTATACGGCTGATACAGTTCTAATCGAAGGGCAACAATTGCTGGAAATTCGAGATGATGGTACCCGAGATAGTTCACTAGTAAATATGAATAATTTTATGTCTCGGTCTTTTCAGGGGAATATGGAATATCGATTCTCAAGTGCTCTAAAGTTTAACCTAATTGGTTCGTATGCTACCGAAGAAGGACAAGGTTACAACTTTAGTAATAAGTTTGTGCCGCTTGGTGAGAGTACCAATTACAGGGATAATTATACATTAAACTTGAAAACTACAATAACGCCTTCAAATACTACCTTTTTGACAGTGAACCTGGCAAACAGATACAACGCCTTCGAGAATTATTTGTACGAAAATGCTTGGGATCCTCGCTACTTTAACTACGATAATTTATCTAACCCGTTATTTGGTACTTCAAACCTGCAATATGGAAATCAAATTCCAAATGCAGGGCAATTTAACACATACAATACGAACAATAGTCGATTTAGTAGATCAACCAATACCTACATAGGTAAAATTGAAGTGTCAAGCCAGTTGAGTGAGTTTCACTTTATTAAAGCGGGTATCACGGCACAATTCGATGAGATTAAATTCTCAAGTGTAGGTTTGGCCCCGCTTACGCAAGATGGAATCGATTTTCCTGACGGTACTCCTGATGAACTAAGAGTAGTATGTGAAAATGTAGATAATCAATTTCCGTGTTTAGAACTTGGCTTTCCGGCTGTAAATACTCCTGGATATCAAAAATACACCGAAAACCCTATTACATTTAGTGGCTACATACAAGATAAAATTGAATATGAAAATCTGATTATTAATGTAGGGTTAAGATTCGATTATTTTGATCCAAATACTCAAATTGCGGCTGATCCTGAAGATCCGGATATCGAGTTGCCATTGAAACCCGAGAATCAATACAACGATCTGAACAACAATGGACAACAAGATGAAAATGAGCCAGATTTAACTGTTGCCGATAGGCAGGCTTACTGGTGGAAAGATGCCGATGTGAAATATCAGGTTTCACCACGTATAGGGGTAGCATATCCTATTAACGATGCAGGTGTAATCTACTTCTCATATGGTTATTTCTTTCAAATGCCTTCATACGACAGACTGTACACGAACTCTAGAATTTTACTATCTCAAGGTGGGGGAAATCAAACATTGTTTGGAAACCCGAACCTAAAGCCAGAGCGTTCGGTACAATATGAATTAGGGTTAAAGCAAGAGATTTTAGAAGGAACAGCTATTGAGTTTACTGCATACTATAAAGATACGCGTGATTATGTATCCAGCCGCCCACAAGTAACAGCCAGTCCATCAATTACCTACGGTATTTATTTCAACCGCGATTTTTCAAGATCAATCGGAACTACTTTCGCATTTAATCAATATGTAAGCCAGCAGTTTAATTTCGGGCTGGATTATACATTTGGTATTGTAGAAGGTAGTAACTCAGATCCTGCTTCAGAGTTTTTTAACATAATCGCTCAAGGTGGGCAAATTGATTCTACAAATCAAACACAAGCACTTACTAAACTAGTACAGCCGCTAGATTGGGATAGAACCCATATATTAAATGGTTCCATGTTTTACACCGGTAAAACATGGGGAGCAAACCTATTGGCTAAATTTAGTTCAGGCTCACCCTACACACCCTCAAGAAACGTTCCGGGAGTATTGGTCGGCGAAGTTGCAAGTACAAGAGATTTGAGAAATACATCGCGCTTACCAAACAGATTTACGGTTGATATTAACGCATACAAGAATTTTGAACTAGGAGAAAACAGACTTCAGGTTTTTCTGAATGTGTACAATCTCTTTGATACCAAATTAGTAAACAGCGTATTTAACGATTCTGGAGAACCGGATCGACCATTGCCTGTTAATATTCAGCAAAACGCACACCCCGATTTTTATAACAACCCTAGTAGATATGCTGAACCACGTCGCATTCAACTAGGGGTTCAACTGTCTTTCTAACATTATGACTAATACACCCAAATCCTATTTACTTTCCATATTTGCTTGTTCGTTGTTGCTGGTAGGTTCTGTCTCTGCTCAGGATCAAGACTACGAACCAAGTGAAGAACGATCAGATTTCGACCAACGTAAGATTTCCATAATGGATGGAAATCAGCTACGCGCAACTTATCATAACACCGGGCATGCTGGTCGGCGTAACAGTAGCGCAATTAATGAGTTATTGTTTGAGTTTCCAAGAAACTCAAATCGCGAGTATATGTACTTTATGAGTGTAATGTTTGGCACCGAAGTACCAGATCAAAGTACGCCTGAAGACGATGTGTTTCCGATGGTGAGTGTAGCCTCGTATAAAACGAGCCGAGATGGACGAACAAACTGGTCGCTTAACCCGATTAAAGGTTACTCCAGAGATGATTCAGATGAAATCGCTCGTAGCGATCGCGGTCCGAATTCACCTATTGAAAATACGTGGCCTAATTGCTGGCCCGATAAGTTCGAAGATGGTGGCGATGGTTGGTGTGGTTCTTGGAACGGCTATTTTGGGAGAGATAGATTCAATGCAGATGTTGAATTTTATTACAAAGCCGGTGATGATCGTTATACACGCTACAATAGTTCGAGATTTCAGCCAGATTTAACAGACCCACTTCGCGGTGGGTTAGGCATTATCATGGATACCCGCGTAATGGCATGGTCTCAAACCCTTGTAAGTGCTACTCATTTCAATATCTTTGAGATTAAAAATGATGCCAGTTACGATTACCCTCGTATGTCGTTCGGTCTTTGGATTGCAGACTTTGTAGGTGGAAATACTAATGGTGATGAGCCTGAATTTGATGAGATTCGTGGTATTGCATTTTTAACCGATACAGAGCGTGAAAATGGTGGAGAAGTATTTGATGGTGGACTAATTGGTCAGCTAGGTTTAAAATTCATCGAAACGCCGGGTAATGCGATTGATGGTATCGACAATGATGGAGATTCTGACTCATATTATCCTGTAAGTGAATATTTCGAGCCTAGCAAATTTAACCTATACAATCCCTTAACTACTCAAGGAGGAGGATTCTACAACGAATCGTTTCTAGTTGACACGTTAATCAGAGAATTCACGCCCGATGATTTTGATGAGAGAGTTATCAACGTAGGTGATAAAATTGTTCGAATTCTTAGTGATAATTCACGCGTAATCGATACCTATACCGGCGCTCCTTTTGTTTCGCAAGGTATCACATGGGATTTCGGTGGTGCAACCATAGCGATAACTGAAGATAACCTGCCGCAAACCGATCCTGCATTCGGTATTCACATTGATGGCTTTGATAGCGACTTTGACGGCTTAATTGACGAAAACCGACCAAATCATCTTACAAAAACTACCTTAAACCCAACTACAGGGCAATTTACTCCTCGTGCAGTACGCTTCATTAACTACCTTGAATTTGAGGTAGGGGATACACTCGGTCGTGGTTTAATTGTTTCTAACCAAGATATACGCGCCCGGATACAAAGTGATGCCGATTTTGCCGATTTAGTAAATAACGATTACCAAGGCCGGTTCCAGAATTATCACACCAGTGCTCCGATGATGGATGAAGGAAGGGAAGATCGCTTTGATAACGACAACGATTGGATTGCTCAATCTGACGATGTTGGTATACAAGGTAACGATGCTTCGGTAAGTGAAGGGCAAGGCGATGGCTTGCCAACCTCCGGTGCCGGAACAACCTTCCCTGGTGAGCCAAATATTGATAAAACTGATGTAAGTGAAACCGATCTGATTGGGGTATCGCGCGTAAGTATTTTTGACGCAGGTGCACTACAGGTAGATCAAGATGCCAGTATCTGGTTCAATTATTTAATACCCGGAGAGTTTGTGGTAGATCCAGGTACAGACTCTGATATTTTTGTGTCATCAAGTTTATTCCCGTTGGCAAAAGGATCCTCAGAGCGTTTTGCAGTTGCAGTAACCGCAGCACAGGAAAATGTATCCTCAGCTGATGACCGTGCAAAAGTTGAAACTAATCTTGAAAATGCTACAAGTGCGTATAGCGAAGATTATCAGTTTGCTGTTGCTCCGGATCCTCCAATTGTAACGGCGGTGGCCGGTGACGGAAAAGTTACCCTATATTGGGATACCAGTGCAGAGGAGTCGATTGATAGGTACATAAAAAGGCAATCAGGTGGAGATGGTAAAGATTTCGAAGGGTATAAAATTTATCGAACTACTGATGTAACGTTCGAAGAGATTCGAAGCATCACTAATGGATTAGGCTCCGGTACGTATCTTCGTCCGATAGCTATTTACGATAATAGAAATGGTATTAGTGGTTTTCACCCAGTTTCGGACGAAGGAATACAGTTTAACCTCGGGAGAGACACAGGCCTAAAACACGTGTATGAAGATACTGAAGTGATTAATGGCCGTAAATACTACTATGCGGTAACATCCTACGATTTTGGGTACGAGCCAAATGCCATTGGTCCGTCAGAATCGCCGGTACAGATTTCATTAAATCCCGATGGAAGTGTAATTCTTGGGCAAAATGTGGTGGAGGTTCGTCCTTCACGTCAACAGGCAGGATATATCTCGCCAGAGACGCCTAATGCATCTATTGTTTCAGGATCACCAGGAGGAACGGTTAATGTAGAGATTATAGACCCTCGCGCATTGAAAGAAAATAATGTGTACGATGTTGTATTCGAAGACACATTGATAGTTGTAAATGGTGCACCCGATACTCTTAAAACCAAAAACTTTACACTCAGAAATGTGACTGGTGGAACACCTGATACGTTAATTTCACGATCAACTAACCTAAATGGTGGGCCAAATCCTGTTGCAGAAGGTTTTACTGTTCGGTTAAACAATGTTACAGAAACAGGAATTGATGTGGATAGAACAGGATGGGAATTCGATACCGATGTTGCTCCACATAACCAAGAAATCTTTACACTTGGGCCGCCTAAAATCTCTGATTATCAAATAATAATTGGAGACAATGTTGGCTTTGGACAGTCTGTAAATAAAACGGTTGAAACCTCACCAGGTACGTTTACAAACCTTCCTTCTGTTTCAACAAACTTTAGAATTTATAATTCCTATTTAGATGAAGATGTGGATTATGCTTTCCTAGATTTACAGAATGCCACCACATTTCAGCAACGATGTAACCCAACCTTCTTCCCGCCGGATAATTACTCGCCACCAGAGGCAGGGCAGTTATCAGCAGTTTCCAGTTTAAGTGGCAGATGCTCTGATTTGATTTACTTGGTTGAAGACTTCAGGGATGTTGAAGATACGGTTACATATCGTATCACTATGTCGGCCTTTTTATCAGAAGGTGCACTTCTAACTCGTAATCCGGAGCCCGGCGATACACTCAAAATCTTTACCAACAAACCATTTATCGAGCGCGATAAATTTCAGTTTACTTTTGATACCGACAACTTACCCAGAGTAAATGCTGATACAGCCAGAAGTGAACTTGACAACATACTGGTTATCCCGAACCCGTACAAAGTTTCAAATATCTTTGAGCCGGAGGCTACCCCAACGAATCGCCAACACAGGAGAGAGTTACACTTTACAGGGATACCTGCACCGGCAACATTGAGGATTTTTACTGCTTCGGGAGTAATGATCAAAGAAATTGAAATCGAAGAATCGGATTTATTAAACGGTTATGGAGGAACCTACGCTTGGAATATGCTCACCAAAGACAATCTTGAGATATCTTATGGAATTTATCTGTTCCATATAGAAGCTCCGGGCGTTGGCGAAAAAGTTGGAAAATTTGCGGTGATAAAATGATGAAGAACATGAAAAAAATCCTATACACACTCATTATTGTTGCTGTAATGGTTCCAACTACGGCAATTCAAGCTCAGTTATCAAAAGCCGGTACAACAGCCGCCGATTTTCTTCGTGTACCTGTGGGTGCACGTTCATCGGCTATGAGTGCTTATACAGCAACAGTAAACGATGCTTCTGCGATGGTATTAAATCCTGCAGGACTTTCTGATATTGGTACCGGACAGCTACAAGTTGAAATCACCGATTGGTTTTTAGATTTTAATCATTCCTACTTGGGGGCTGCAATTCCTACAAATAAAGGTGCTGTAGGAGTACACGTACTAGCAATGAATTACGGCGAGTTCGAAGAAACCACTGCCGAAGCACAAGGGAAAACAGGAAGAACCTTTAATGCCTATTCGGTAACTTTTGGGGCTAGTTATGCCCAATATCTTATACCTCAGTTTACGATTGGTGGAACTGCAAAAGTAGTTTACGAGCAGATTGCTAATAGTTCTGCCTCAACACTGGCGTTCGATGTTGGTACGATTTACGATACTCCTTTTTATGGAATTCGATTTGGCGTAAGCGTAACTAACATTGGCTCTAAAATGCAAATGAGTGGAAACGACCTGATCATATCTTCGGATCCCGACAGGTCAGCCGAAGGGAATTATCAGCCGGATGCTAACTTAGCAACAACAGGTTACGATTTACCACTTATGTTAAAAGTTGGCCTTGCTTGGGATGCATATGATCGGAATGGAACTAAAGCAACTGTAGCAATTGATGGCAATAATCCTTCGAACAATACTCAAAGTTTAAGTATCGGTGGGGAACTTTCTTTACTAAATGAAAAAGTGTTTATTCGGGGAGGAATGCCATATATCGGGCAAGACGATGCAATTGAAAAGTTTAATGGCGGCATTGGTGTAAAATACACGCTGCCAAACAATCTTGGAGTCGCATTTAATTACACTTACCACGGATATTCATATCTAGGTGATGTAAATAAACTAAGCATTCAGGTTTACTTCTGATTGCTTTCTAAAAATAAAACAAAACACACATGGAGAAAAAATGATACGATTAATTCATAAACACTTTCTGAGTGTCTTTGTATTTGCCTTCGTAATGACGGCATTTACTATGGATGTTCAGGCACAGGAAATGAATACCCTGTGGGAACGTACTGCACGTACCGGTGCTGCTGAGGGTTTACCATCATGGTTTACTGTCGGTTCAGTTAGGGGTATGGCGTATGGTACCGTAAATGGTAACGCAAGGATTTATGCTGCAGACAGAGCAAACTCTACTATAAGAGTTATGGATGCAGAAACCGGTGCAGATGTTACTCCGGCAACCGCTTTTGACCTTTCGGGTGTAAGCGGCGGAACATTCGCTTTAAATGATGTAGAAGTTTCGGACGACGGAGTTATCTTTTTAGGAAATTTAGCTACCGACGCCAGTACTTCTCCATTTAGACTATACTGGTGGACAACAGAAGGTGGCGCTTATGCAGATTCGCTAACCATTACTACTGCAACGGCACAGCGTCTTGGAGATAAATTCTCTGTGAAAGGTTCTGTAGCTGACAATTCTGTTGAAGTGTGGTTACCTGCCGCAGGTTCTAACCCGGGTATTGTCCACGTATTAACAACAGCAGACAATGGTGCAACCTGGAGTGTAAACACCATCACTCTTACTGGCGACAATGTTGCTATCCCGGCTAACTCTGATGCTGAACCATTAATGGTAGGCGGATCGAGTGATTTCTATATTGCTGGTAATGGTACTTCACCTAAACGTTATAGCTCTACAGGCGCATATGTAGCAAACAGCCAATTTGCAGCTGCTAGTTTTACAGGTTCCAGAAATGGTATTAATACCTTCCAATTAAATGGGGAAGATCATCTATCAGTTTATACTTACAGAATTGATGGTACCGATACGGGAAATAAAACCGGACAAGCAATTATTTATAATGTAGCTGACGCAACTGCGCCTGTTACTGTTGCAACTTCTCCACTTATGGGAGATGATGCTGACACGTTTAGTTCAATTCATGGCGAAGCTCACCCAAAAGTAAATACTGATGGAAGTGTTAATGTATACGCAATGGATGGAGTGAATGGTTTCGCTTCGTATACAAATGCGGCTCCTAGTACTGCTCCAACCGATGCTCCTGCTACGCCAACTCAAGACTCAGACTTAGTAATTTCACTTTTTAGTGATGCTTATACTGATGTAGAAGTTGATACCTGGAGAACCGATTGGTCTAATGCAACTTTCGCTGACGATACTATTGCCGGAAACGCAGTTAAAAGATATACCAATTTAGATTTTGTTGGCATCGAAACGGTAAGTTCTCAGATCAATACAAATGGTATGACTCACCTTCGATTTGATCTATGGACACCAGATGCTACAACTTTCCGTATCAAACTTGTTGACTTCGGTCCAACCGGTGGATTTAGCGGTGAAGGTGGAGATGGTGAAGGTGATGACTCTGAAAGTGAGATTGCTTGGGAAAACCCTGCACAAGGGGAGTGGATTACTTATGAAATTCCTTTGAGTGACTTCACCGGGTTAACATCACGTGGAAATATCGCTCAAGTTATTTTCAGTGGACTACCAACTGCTGGCGTTACCGCTTATATCGATAACCTTTATTTCTATAACGACGGTACTGCTATTCCTTCTACAATTGCTGAAGCAAGAGTAATGTCTAAAGGTAAAGTAACTATAAACGGTGTAATGAATACTCCAGATTATGGTTTCAATCATGGTCAGTTCTTCTTGCAAGATGAAACCGGTGGTATTAATGTATTTTATTCCGGTGTAGGTGGTGAGCAAAATCAAGACGATCCCTCATTCACAGGTTGGTCAGTTGGTGACACTCTCGAAATTACAGGTATGCTTGGTGCATTCAGTAATCAAATACAGATTAATCCCGATACGGTAATTGTTAAAGGTGCAGGTACTACCAAACCATCGCCTAAAGTAATTACAGCTGCTGATCTAAAAGTTGATTCAGAAGCTCAATCTACAATTGTTAAAATTGAAGATGTAAGCCTTGCTGAAGGCGAAACTTGGCCAGAAGATGCACAAGTGAGTTCTGGTGTAAGCGTAGATGTTGTAGCCGGCGATAGCGCATTTACACTTCGAATCGATAGAGGACAATCTTTCTTTGATGGCGCTCCTGCTCCAACCGAAAGATTTAATTTAATTGGTGTAATGGCACGCAATAACGACGACGTACAGATTATGCCATTCGATTCTACTGATATCGCAAATATCGTAAATGTAACCTTTATGGTTAATACTGCAACACACCCTGATACCTTAATGGAAGACCATTATGTGGCAGTATTTGGTGGTGTTAACAGCTCAACAGGTTATAATGCTCCATACCTTGGTCAAACCATCGATTGGAATAACAGCACTGAATTAGTTGCAACGAATGTTGGCGGCGATTACTGGATGGTATCGTTCGATATGGCTGCCGGTGATGAAATCAATTACAAGTGGTGGGCTGGTGTTGACAAAGACACAGGCTTAAGAAATGGAGGAGAAACCGGCTGGGAAAGCGGTGGAAATAACTATTTCATGCTTCCAGTTGATGCTAATACTGATGTTACTACCGATCTACAATGGTACGAAACTCGCGAAGCTCCATTTGAAATGAAAGAAGATTCAACAGCATTTGTTTTCCGCGTAAACGTGGGTGCTCAGGTACAGAATAACGATCTAGATTTGGAAACAGGTTTGGTTGGTATTCGTGGTTCTGAAGGATTCTTCGCAGGTGGATGGGATGCTGCTACTCCAATGGAACAAATCTCTGCTCAAGGCGATGATATTTTCTTTGCCGGCGTTGTATATGTAGATAACGACAGTCTTGCAAACTTCACTTCACCAATTGCTTACAAATTCGTAATTGAAGATCAAGATGGAACGATCTCTTGGGAAAATGGTGATAACTACACCTTCGATATTTCTGATAACGATACTACTCTTTATTGGAGATATTTCGATAACGTGCCTCCAACCGATGCCGTTATTGTAACTACTGCACTTAACTTCGAAGTTAATGTGGGTATCCTAGAAGGAATCGGTTTCTTCAACTCTGCAATTGATACTGTATCCGTTCGTGGATCTTTCAATGGCTGGGGTGATAACCGTATGACATTCAACGATATTTCAGGAAACTATGATGCACTAAACATTCCGTTTACTGCGGCTGTTGAGTCTGATGTAACCTATAAATACTTCATAAAGTGGGATGAACGTCGGGATGAGGAAACAAGTGAATTCTTCTTGGGTGGAATCACTCATGATCAATCAGGATGGGAAGAACCAGGAGTAACCGGTGGTGCCGATCGTAGATTCAGTATTACTGATAATCCTGCTCAAGCCGTTCAGTCAGAAAATTACAATGGTGTGTCTCCACAAGCACTAATTACCCCTGCTAATACAACTGGTGGTGGTCAAATTACTGTTACTTTTAGTGTAGACATGAGTGCCGCCGTAACCCGTGATGACGGAACAGCTCCATTTAATCCGGCTACAGATTCAGTGTTCTTATTTGTTGATACGCCTTTCTTCGCGTTAACAAATGACATTACAGTTCCTGGCGATAATGGTCAGAATTTCATCACTCTTTCTAACGAAGAAAGAGAAAAATTGAGATTTACTGATGACAACTCAGACATGGTGTACACGCTTGATTTAACTCTTGCACCACTTACACTAAACCATATTGGGTTCCGAATCGCTTATGGCCAGCCAACCAGCGAAACTGGTGATCTATTTGCCAACGGTGGTGGATTTGATGCAGGTCGTCGTCACTACCAATATATTCAGCCAATGGTTACTCCAGATGGAGACGATCTTGACGATCAGCCGGATGTAACTTGGCCGGCAACGTTCCAGTTCGAAACACTTACTTGGGCTGCAACTGATTTGGAATGGGAAACACCACCTGACTACACTAAGATCACAAGTTCAAATGAAGGTGAAAACGAAATTGCTAAGCAATTCGAACTACTTCAAAACTATCCTAACCCGTTCAACCCATCAACAAATATCAGTTTCTCGTTACCAAACGCAGCTGATGTACGATTAACGGTATACAACTTGTTAGGCCAAGAAGTAGCCACTCTTATTAATGGCAAAACCCTAAACAGCGGTACTCACACCGTTGCTTTCGATGCCAGCGCTCTGTCTTCAGGTATGTACATTTACCGTATCGAAGCGGGCAACTTTACAAGCACTAAGAGAATGATGCTTATTAAGTAATTCAGATTCTCTATAAGTCTTTTCGCAGGTACTCTGACCGGTACCTGCGTTATTAACTTTTTTCATATATAATGGCATCAACCATTTACGATATAGCTGAAAAGGCAGGGGTAAGTATCGCTACCGTTTCAAGGGTGTTTAACCAAAGTAACAGCGTTTCCGAAGCAACTCGCAAGAAAGTATTACGCGTTGCTGATGCGGTAGGTTATCACCCTCAAGCATATGCTCAAGGTCTTGCTCGCAGTAAGAGTAATACGATCATGGCAGTGGTTCCGGTCATCTCTAACTACTTCTTTATGGAAGTACTCGGCGGAATTCAGGACAAACTAAGCGAGCAGGGTTACGAACTAACCATTTTTAATGTAACTGCCGGCGAGAACCTCTTTAACGAAGTGGAACACGTATTAAAGCGCCGCTGGGCAGAAGGCTATTTATTTATTTCCATTCATTTAACCGATAATCAGTTTCTGAAACTAAAGCGATTCAATTTACCCATTACATTAATCGATGAGCATTACGAAGGTTTCGATTCTGTTTCGGTAGATAACGTACAGGGAGCATACCGGGCCACTAAAACATTGATCGAACACGGTTATAAAAAAATTGCCATGCTGTCTGCTCTCAGTTCTTCAAAACCAATACGGGATCGGCTAGAGGGATATTGCAAAGCACTTACTGAGCATGGCATCACATTCGACGAAAAGTATGTGATTTCGGGATCCTCGCTGTATAGAGATGGATTTACCGAAAAAGGTGGGTTTGAAGCAATGAAAACCATGCTCGACATGGAACATCCCCCAGAAGCATGCTTTTGTGCCTCCGATATTCAAGCAGTTGGCGCTTTAAAAGCAATGCAAGACTCCGGAAAACGAATTCCCTTAATTGGCTATGACGACATCGAGCTTTCTGAGTACATCGGATTAAGCACTATTCGCCAACCCATGCGCGATATGGGCTATTTTGCCACCCAAAATTTAATCGAGCGATTGAATAACGCCAATAAAGCAATATCGCAGACGATCTATTCACCCGAATTCATACAACGTACATCAACATTTTAATATGCAGAAACTCAACAAACTATTCACTTTTGGCACAATACTATTAGTAGCTATTGCCGTGCAATCTCAAGTGTATGCACAGGTTGTAACTTTTTCTCCATCGTTTGCCACTTCCGAAGATTCCATGCGCGTGGTACTAGATGCAACTCAGGGGAATGAAGGGTTAGTTAACTTCGATGGGCGTGTGTATTTGCACACCGGCCTGATTACCAGCAAAAGCACAAGCGGAAGCGATTGGCAATACGTTCCGTTCGGTTGGGAAACCAACGATGCTAGCGTTGAGGCAACAAACCTTGGCGATAACAAATGGGCATTTACATATAAACCGTCTATTCGCGAATTTTTTGGTGTTACTGATCCCAACGAAGTTATTGAACAAGTAGCTATCGTGTACAAAGGCGTAAGAAATGGGGCGATTATCGCCGAAGGAAAAGACGAAGGCAATACTGATATTTTTATCGAATTAACCGCCGGAGAAGTAGCCGCCCGATTTGTTACTCCTGACAGCGATTATGAATTTCTTAAAAGCGATGAAAGTCTTGACTTAGTAGGTATTGGAACGGTTAACGCAGGTGATTTAAATCTTGAGCTTTTTAAAAACAATGTGTCTGTAGCTACCACAACCGACGATACTTTACGCTTTACTTACATACCCGAGGCGGGCGACACCGACATTGAATTCGACTTGGTCGCATCAAATGGTGCTTCTTTGTCTGATACCACTTCATTTTTTGTAACCGTTCGAGCAAACGATGGGGATGTGGTTGCACGTCCGGATGGGCTGGAAGATGGAATTACCTATAACTCAGACACTTCCGTTCAACTTTCGTTGTACGCACCCGGAAAAGACTTTATTTACGTGATTGGTGATTTTAACAATTGGACACCTTCATCCGATTACCTCATGAAAAAAGACATTCAAGGTGGTGATGTTTGGTTTTGGACTGAAATCGATGGACTTACAGCCGGCGAACAGTATGGAATGCAATATTTGGTTGATGGTGAAATAAGAATCGCCGATCCATATTCTGAATTGGTACTCGACGAATTTAACGACCAATTTATTCCGGATGACGTTTTCCCAAATTTAAAACCATATCCTGCGGGTAAAACTTCTCACATGGTTGGGTTATTAACCCCAGGTGAAACTGAGTATGTATGGGAAGTAACCGATTTCGATGCGCCTGATAACGATGAGCTTGTTATTTATGAGTTACTGCTTCGAGATTTCATCGACGATCACAGTTACGAAACCTTAATCGATACGCTTGATTATATCGCAAATCTTGGTGTAAATGCCATCGAATTTATGCCTATCAATGAGTTTGATGGCAACGAGAGTTGGGGCTACAATCCTGCATTTCACCTAGCACTCGATAAATACTACGGCACGCCAAATGCGTTCAAGCGTTTTGTAGATGAAGCCCATAAACGAGGAATTGCTGTAATCTTAGATGTGGTTCTAAATCACTCTTTTGGTCAAAATCCACTCGTTCGTCTTTGGAATGAAGGTGATTTTGGTACTCCAACCGCAGAAAACCCATACTTCAATACTGAACCGCGGCATGCTTTCAATGTAGGATATGATTTCGATCACGAAAGCTCCGCAACCAGATTGTATAGTAAACGAGTAATTGAATACTGGCTGGAAGAATATAATGTGGATGGCTTTCGCTTTGATCTTAGTAAAGGTTTTACTCAAAAGAGCACAAAAACAGGTGAAGATAATGATGGTAACCCAATATTCGATGTTGGTGCATGGGGTCGATACGATCAGTCTCGTGTTAATATCTGGTTAGATTACTACGCCCACACCAAAAGTATTAACCCGGAAGCGTATGTTATCCTGGAGCATTTTGCTGATAACAACGAAGAGAAAGTACTTGCCGATGCAGGTATGATGCTTTGGGGGAACTCCAATCATGAGTATAATGAAGCAACGATGGGGTATAACTCGAACCTTTCGGGAGTATTATCAAGCTCAAGAGGGTTTCAGTTTGGACACCTTGTAAGTTATATGGAAAGTCACGATGAGCAATGGTTGATGTTCAAAAACATCAGTTTCGGTAACTCAAGTGGCGATTACAACATTCGTGAGCTTGGAACTGCACTCGACCGAATGGAACTCGCAGGTGTATTCTTTTTCCCACTTCCTGGTCCACGTATGATTTGGCAGTTTGGTGAACTTGGCTACGGCTACGGTGATAATGGCGAGCAATGTCTTAGAGATTCTCCAGACTGCCCGGCAGCAGCACCCGGCAGAACAGCAAACAAACCGATTCGGTGGGATTACAACGAAGATCCGGATCGAAAAGATTTGTATAACACATGGGCAAATCTTATCAACTTAAGAAGAAGTTCACCAGCCTTTACACGACCCGAGAATGCTGATTATTCGTTAAATGGATCATTCAAACATTTCCGCTTAGAACATTCTGATACCGATGTTGTAGCCATTGGTAATTTTGGAGTTACTCAAACTACAAGAACCGTAGATTTTACAGAAGGCGGTGTTTGGTACGATTTCTTCAATACTACAACCATCGATGTGAATAATGATAGCAAGCAGGTTGAGTTTACCTTAGAACCGGGCGAATATCGCTTATTCACTACCAAAGAATTCAATAAGTCGGTTTCCTCAGAAATCGAAGTTGCTGATGGCACACCAACAGCGTATAGCTTATATCAGAACTACCCAAATCCTTTCAATCCATCTACAAATATTACTTTTGATGTAGCCAAGTCTGGATTTGTGAGCCTGGAAGTATTTAACATGCTTGGGCAAAAAGTTGCTGATTTAGTACAAGAGCCCAAAGCAGCCGGTTCGTACACCGTTCGTTTTGATGCAAGCGGGCTAAGCAGCGGTGTTTACATTTATCGTCTGCGATCTGGTAATGTGGTTAAAACACAAAAAATGATGTTGCTCAAATAATATCCTTCACGTTCTAATTTACTTTTATGGAACTACGTATGAGATTTAATAAAAAAAGTTGGTTGATACTCTTTGTTTCGATGTTTCTTTTCATCGGGTGTTCAGAACCATCTAACCAACAACCGGTAAGTAAAGTTGAACATCCGGAATGGAGTAAAAATGCAAGTATTTACGAGGTAAACATTCGCCAGTATACACCGGAAGGCACGTTCAACGCCTTTCGGGAAGATTTACCCCGCTTAAAGGCTATGGGCGTTGATATCCTCTGGTTGATGCCCATCCACCCAATTGGCGAAGAAAACCGAAAAGGTACGCTTGGAAGTTACTATGCAGTGAAAGATTTCAAAGCGGTTAATCCCGAATTCGGAACCGAAGAGGATTTTCAGGCGCTGGTGGATGAAGCCCACGATTTGGGTATGAAAGTAATTATCGACTGGGTTGCCAATCACTCTGCTTGGGATAATGTGTGGACTGTAAACAAAGACTGGTACACCTTAGACGATGAGGGCAATTTCGTACCTCCTGTTGAAGATTGGAGCGATGTAATTGATTTTAATTACGACAATGAAGAGTTACGGGCCGCAATGCTCGATGCACTGCTTTATTGGGTTCGCGAATTTAATATCGATGGATATCGCTGTGATGTGGCCGGAATGGTACCTACTGATTTTTGGGTGAATGCTCACGACGAACTGGATAAAATCAAGGATGTATTCATGCTTGCCGAAGATGGCGAACCTGAGCTTTTAATTGAAGCGTTTGATATGAATTATGCATGGGAATATGCCCACATAATTCGTGAGATTGCTACCGGTGAACAAACCTTTGATGACTTAGACGCATTGTTTGCCAAAGATGCAGAGCGTTTCCCTCCAAATGGCTATCGAATGTATTTTACTACTAACCACGATGAAAATTCTTGGAATGGTTCCGATACTGAACTTTATGGGCCAAATTTCGAAAATTTTGCGGTTCTTTCTGCTACGGTAGCTGGTATGCCGCTTATTTATAACGGACAGGAATCTGGGTTGGATAAACGCCTCGAGTTCTTCGAAAAAGACGAAATTGAGTGGAAAGAGTATAAGTACGAAGATTTCTACCGAACACTGCTTACCATTCAGGAGTCGAACGAAGCACTATGGAATGGAGAGTTTGGTGGAGAAAGAACCCGAATCGAATCACCAGCCGGAACCTATGCATATTCGCGTAAAAAAGATGGGAATGAAGTAATCGTAGCCATCAACATTACCGATCAACCTGTTGAGATCACCGTTCCTAGTTGGGAGTCTTCCACCTATAAAAAATACGGCGTAACTGAAGGCAACTATAGTGCCGACAACCGCATGTACACTTTCGAATTACCTGCACACCGCTGGTTTATTCTGGCTACAAATTAATCACACTAACTAAAAGCATGACAGAGCTAACCTCACAAAAACCAAAACTTAGCTTTTGGCAAATCTGGAACATGAGTTTTGGATTTCTTGGAATACAAATGGGATTTGCGCTTCAAAATGCGAATACCAGCAGGATTTTCGAAACCCTTGGAGCAGATACTTCTAGTTTAGCCATTTATTGGTTAGCAGCTCCGGTTACAGGGCTAATCGTTCAACCAATTATTGGGTATTATTCTGATAGAACCTGGATTCCAAAATGGGGGAGACGCCGCCCTTATTTCGCATTAGGTGCAATAACAGGTGCAATTGCTTTAGTGTTGATGCCAAACTCAGCCGCTCTCTGGATGGCCGTGGGTGTGCTCTGGATCATGGATGCTTCCATTAATGTGACCATGGAACCATTTCGCGCATTTGTAGGAGATTTATTGCCCGATGAACAACGAACAACCGGTTTTGCCATGCAAAGCTTTTTTATAGGAATTGGAGCGTTGGTTGCTTCATTCCTGCCTTGGATTTTTGCCAACTGGTTGAGTATCCCAAATACGGCGCCCGAAGGAATCATCCCGCCCTCTGTAAAATATTCGTTCTACATTGGGGCGGCAATGTACTTCATAACGGTGATGTGGACGGTGTTCAGTACCAAAGAATATCCCCCGGCAGAAGGTGAAGATCACGACGAGCCGGCTATGAAACCAGAAGAAGAAGCCGGATTTGCACAAAGATTTTCTAAAATCGGATGGATTTCTATTGGTCTTGGGGCCGCATTTTCTGCCTATGTAGCTATCTCAGGTATCGACCCCCAGTTACATGTGCTAGGTGGTGGGTTAATCTTTTACGGTTTGGTTAATATTATTGGTATGGCACTTACCAATCAGGGTAAAACTAAAGCAGCAATGGTGCATATCGTTAAAGATTTCATCACTATGCCAAAAACGATGGTACAGCTTGCTTATGTTCAGTTTTTCACATGGTTTGCTTTATTTTCTATGTGGATTTACACCACCTCTGCAGTAACCTCGCACATTTACGGAACCACAGATACCACCTCATTGCTATATAATCAAGGTGCGGATATGGTTGGTAATCTATTTGGTGGATACAATGGAATTGCAGCGCTTGCTGCCATTATACTTCCTTTAATTGCACGCAAAACCAATAGAAAAATTACGCACATGCTGGCGTTATTCTGTGGTGGCATTGGTTTGATTTCGATGTATTTCATAAACGACCCTGTGTGGCTGTGGCTAAGTATGGTGGGCGTGGGTATTGCCTGGGCAAGTATTCTATCTATGCCGTATGCCATTCTTTCCGGTTCCTTACCGGCTGAAAAAATGGGTTACTATATGGGCGTATTCAATTTCTTTATCGTAATTCCTCAAATCATGGCGGCATCATTATTGGGTTTTATTCTAACTACCTTTTTCGATGGGCAAACCATCCTGATTTTAGTAACCGGTGGTGTTTCTATGTTGGTGGCAGGTTTTCTCACCTTGCGTGTCGAAGACAATGCCGACGATCACACTGCGATTCCAACCTAAGTTTAATCTCTCAAAATTAACTCAATGAAAGATCTTCTTTCCAAAGCACCGATGCTTCTGTTGGTGCTTTTTTTATTCCAAACTGCACATGCAACCTCCAGTGATAGGGAAAAAGAGACGTTAGAAATCGTTTCTGCGTTTGTTATGTCCCCAAATCAGATAAAAATAACAGTAACTCAGGAAGTAGATACCGACGACATCAAAGTATTGGCAGATGGTGTTACTTTAGCCGGATTTGCTCTTCCGCAACCGGGGCAATCGTATTTGATCATGGTAGACGAAACCCTCGATTTTACCCGAAAATATGAAGTTCAGGTAGGTGCAAAATCCAAGAAGACACAAGTCCACTGGAAAGCCATCGACGAATTATACTTTTATGATGGAGAGCTGGGTATCGATTATACCGCAGAGGCAACCTTGTTTCGATTATGGGCTCCATTAGCAACTGAGGTTGAAGTTCGTGTCTTTAATTCGATGGATGATAATTCCCCAATTACTACTAAAACACTTACTCGCGGAGAAAAGGGTGTTTGGAGTACCACGATTGAGGGCGATCACTTTGGAAAGCTGTACGAATACGCAGTAACCAATTATGGCGAAACTAAAATCGTAATCGATCCCTATGCATTCTCGAAAGGAGTTGATGCTTCAGACGGCGTGATTGTAGGCCGTGCCGCAATCGTAGATCCATCGGCGATTGGTCCAGAACTCGATTACGCGAATATCGAAGGATATGAGAAGCGCGAAGATGCAATAATTTGGGAAATTCACGTCCGCGATTTTACTGTCGATCCCGACATTATTACCGAAGCCCGTTTCGGAACCTATGATGCTTTTACAGAGCGCATCGACTATATAAAAGAACTTGGTGTTACGCATGTTCAACTATTGCCGGTAATGAGTTATGCTCATGGAAGTGAACTCAAAGCCGCAAATCGAGAGATGGAATATGCCGTTGGGGTAAATTACAACTGGGGCTACGATCCACATGGATATTTTGCACCGGAAG
This sequence comes from Balneolaceae bacterium, assembly GCA_965228545.1. GTDB lineage: Bacteria > Bacteroidota > Rhodothermia > Balneolales > Balneolaceae > HXMU1420-13. The sequence continues at coordinate 1,177,406 of OZ245822.1, read as the reverse complement.
GAATGTATTCTGATGATCCCACCGATCCTGCTTTGCGTATCAAAGAACTAAAAGAACTCATTCATGCGGTTCATGAGGAAGGTTTAGGGCTGACTTTAGATGTAGTTTACAATCATACAGCAAGTCTTGGAATTCTAGAAGACATTGTTCCGGGGTATTATCATTTTATGGATGCCAGCGGTGAACCCAAAATTAGTTATGGAGGCGGTCGAGTTGGTACTACGCACGCGATGGCTCGCAAACTGGTTATTGATTCAATTCTATTTTGGCTGGAAGTATATAAAGTGGATGGTTTCCGCTTTGATTTGATGGGAGATTTAGATGCACTTACCGTGCAAATGTTATGGGATGAAGCCGTAAAAATTAACCCGAATGTACATATGGTGGGCGAATGCTGGAGAACTTTTGCCGGTGATGAGGGTGAAGATGTTCGACCGGCTGATCAGGATTGGATGCATCTTACCAACAGCGTGGCCTGTTTTTCGGACGAAATGCGTAATGAGCTAAAATCAGGATATGGCTCAGAAGGTGAACCACGATTTATCACTGGTGGAGCGCGAAACATCCAAACCATCTTCAATAATATTATTGCAAAACCCGGCAACATGAGCGAAGATGATCCCGGCGATGTACTGCAATATATTGCTGCACATGATAATCTAACTTTGCACGATGTAATTGCTCATTCAGCAGATTTAGATCCTGCTACGGAAGAAGAAGAAATTCAACAACGAATTAGACTAGGAAATACCATCATTTTAACCAGTCAAGGTGTTGCTTTTTTACATGCCGGACAAGAATATGGACGCACTAAGCAATGGAAATCGGACGAAATCCCCGAGAAAGACTTCACCTTTGTGGAAGGCTTTGAATATCCATATCTGATCGAGAATTCTTACGATGCTTCGGATGCGGTTAATATGTTTGATTGGGATAAGGTTACGGAGCCGGGAATCCACAAAGAAACTATGGAGTTCACGAAAGGATTGATCGCACTTCGAAAATCGAGCGATGCTTTCCGCCATGAATCAGAATTTATGGTAAGTGAACATGTTGAATTGTTGCAATCTGATGACATCGCTGAAACAGATCTTGTAATTGCGTATAAAGCGAGTTCTACGGATGGAACTTCTTATTACGTGGTGATTAATGCGGATTCTGAATCAAGAACTATTCGAATTAACGAAGATTTAACCGGTGGAGTGGTTTTGGTAGATTCTGATGAAGCTGGTACTGAGCTTGTGTCTGATTTATCTGGTGTGTACTTCATCGATAACGAAATCACCATGGCTCCGTTAACAGCAACGGTCATCAAAAAGTAAGATTCCTCCTGTTGGGAAGTTTTTGTACTTTCCCCGCATGAAGCTTGATCAAAAATACTTTGTCCCTTTTATGGGAATTGGTGCAGTAATCACTATGATATTTATCGTGTTCGCATCCTTCAATTTTAAGGATGAACAAGAAGCCAATTTTCGGGAAAACACGCAAAATTTTGAAGAACTCGGTACCATGAACCATCCTATTGTCGGAGATGTTACAACCGATAGTTTGCGCCTAAACGATTTGTATGGGAAGCAGGTAATTGTGCTGTTCTGGGCATCCTGGTCGGATAAATCGACTGAGCTGATGGACGAACTAGATTTTTTCGCCGATAATAATGAGTATGCAATTGTAGCAGCTTTGGTTAAAGATGTAACAGACGAAGCAAGCACAGTTTTACCCAATCACGACTTTATTTACATAGACGGAACCCGTTTGTTTAATGAACTTAAAGTACCGGGCATACCCAGCTATTTTTTATTAGATAAAAAAGGAAATTTCATGGCTAGCTTTGTTGGGTATAGAAAAGGAGTGACAGACACAATTAACCGCGAATTTGAAGACTCATGAGCGGTTTTGTAGCAATGAATGGAGCAATTACTCCACTCGATTCATTGCGCATCCCGCCGGATAACCGTGGCTTAATGTACGGCGATGGATGCTTCGAAACATTATGCGCATTCAAAACAAAATTCCTTGCTTTTGATGCTCACATACAGCGCCTGTATAAATCTATGCTGTACCTGAATCTGACGATTGATTATGCTAAAGAAGAGTTTTTTGATTTAATTCAATCTCTGCTCCAAATAAATAAACTAGAAAATTGTGATGCCGTAGTTCGGATTCAAGTTTGGAGAAGGGGAGGCAGGGGCTATATAATTAGCGAAACTGCTGCCGATTGTTTGATTCAGGTGAGCGAAGTTAAGAATAGAAAAGAATCAATACGCTTGCATGTGGCGAAAACGCCGGTTATACCCAGCGAAGCACTACAGAGATCAACAAAACTTAGTAATGGCTTAAACTACATTCTAGCGGGTCAGGAAGCATTGAAACATAGGGCAGATGACGCCATTCTGCTAACCACTGATGGCTATGTAAGTGAAACAACTTCAGCGAATATTTTTTGGGGTTTTGGTGATATACTTTGTACGCCATCAACCGATTGTGATTTACTACACGGGATTACGCGCAACCAACTCATAAAACTGATTCGAAACTCCCGCACTATTGAGCTGGAGGAGAAAAGTTACCGTCTTAAAGACTTGTTAGAAGCAGATTATGTGTTTGTTACTAACTCAGTTCAAGGCATTGTGCCAGTAAGCGATATTGATGGGAGTTTCCTTTCTGTAAGTAATGAAAATTTTCTTACCATAAGGAAACAGTGGGAGACAATGAAAAATAACATCTTACAGAATGAATCAGTTTAAGAACATCCGTGATGTATGGAAGTTTCTTGAGAATATTCCAAAGTTCGCAACTGCTGGAAAAAGTGCGGCGAATTTTAGTTTGGATACAATTAAAGCCTTTTGTGATGAAATTGGTAATCCACAAACCAATTTCCCGTCTATTCATGTAGCCGGAACCAATGGAAAAGGGTCGGTTTGTGGCATTTTGGAAGCCATTTATAGAGAAGCCGGTTATATTACAGGGGTGTATACTTCACCACACTTGTTGCGCTACAACGAACGATTTAAAATAAACGGAAGTGTTGTTGAAGACGGCTTAATCCTTGAGTTTTTCAAGCAAACTTCATCTATCATAGAAAAGTACAATCTCACTTATTTTGAGATTAGTACCGCTTTGGCCTTTTGGGCATTTGCACGAGCTGATGTTGATATTGCCATCATCGAAACAGGCTTGGGTGGTCGGTTAGACGCCACGAATATTATCACTCCCGAACTCTCAATAATTACTAGTATTGGCTTTGATCATACTGATGTGTTAGGAGATTCACTAACAGAAATTGCTCGCGAAAAGGCTGGTATAGTAAAAAAAGACGTTCCGGTTGTGGTTGGTAATCTTCAGGAAGATGCATCAAAAGAAATAGAAAAAGTTGCTGAATCGAAGAATGCTCAATTGTTAAAAGCTGCTGATTTACAACCTGCCTGGCGAGAAAGAAACATCATGTTAAATGGTTGGGATCGCTTTATATCTACTCAGTTTTACGAACCGGTAAATCTCTGGAATGTGGCCATTTCCATCATGGCTGTTCGCACATTATCCGAATCATTTCCCGTCGACCGATCCGCTGAAATACGCTCTATTGAACTATTTAGAGGGGTTTCTGGGCGATATGAGAAGCTAAATCCCCTAAAGGAATGGTACTTTTCCGGGTCTCATAATCAAGATGCAATGAATGCGTTATTCGAGGCTGTTGAGGAGTTTCAAACAGATAAAGTTCATTTTATTCTATCGATGTTGAAGGATAAAGTACAACCCGAAATGCTTGCTAAATTCAAGCAATACGAATCAATATATTATTACGAAATGGATTCGGAACGGGCAGCCTCAACCGATCAAATACAAGAACATCTTTCAGTAAAAACCATCAACGAATCCACTATAAAAAACTTATTACACGAATTGAATGATGAAGTAGTAATTTTTACGGGAAGTTTTTACTTTTACAGTATTGTAAAGCGGTGGTTAACTCATTTGAACTAATCAGACTTTTCCACCATCATTTAAATCCTTACCTGATTGAGCGCTTTACACACATTTGCTTGCGCTCGCCCCAAATTCAGTAAGATCATACATTGCAATAGCAACCATATTTATGTCAGATAATCAGACCGTGGGTATTTCGGCCAAAGAACTCGAAACTATCGAATCAAAAAAACTGGGTGAACTCCAGGTAATTGCGAAATCAATAGGAATAAAAAGAGTTACCGGTGTTCGAAAAAAAGACTTAATAGATCAGATAAGAAATAAAGCCGGCCAAACAGCTCTTACACTGGAAGGTGACTCGAAAAAAGCACCTGAATCAGAGAAAAGTTCTCAGAAAGAAGACGAGATGAAGTCGTATGGGAATCATTCCCACATCGTTTCTTATAAAAAAGAAAAAGAAGAAGAGGAGAAATCCGAAGAGAAGAAGAATCGGAATAATCAAAACCGGAATAACAACCGTAAGAACCAGAATAATAACAGGAATAAGAGAAATCATGAGCATGATCAACTGCCTGTATCTGATAAACCTACGCTACAAGAGCGCTTAGATGAGATAATCCCACAATTAGGACCTTATCTCGTTAATGAAGGTACACTCGAAATTTTACCTGATGGCTACGGATTTCTTCGCTCGGTAAATTACAATTACAAAGCCTCACCGGATGATATTTATGTATCGCCTTCGCAAATTAAGCGCTTTAGATTACGTCAGGGTGATTGTGTGATAGGCATTATTCGTCCGCCCAAAGTGGGTGAACGGTATTTCGCTTTGCTTCGTGTTGAGGGGGTAAATGGTCGTATTCCAACCGATATGGACAATCGCGGTGTATTTGATGATATGCTGCCGATTCACCCGGATGAACGTTATAAACTGGAATATCAGCCAAATGAATACACTACGCGCTTCATCGATATGTTTGCGCCTGTAGGAAAAGGGCAGCGGCAATTAATTGTAGCGCAACCGAAAACAGGTAAAACTACTATCCTCAGAAATATAGCCAATGCAGTAGCTCATAATCATCCGGAAACAAAAATCCTGATTGTATTGGTGGATGAGCGGCCGGAAGAGGTTACCGAAATGGAACGAGCGGTAAAAGGCGCTGAAGTAGTAGCTTCTACCTTCGATGAAAAGCCGGAAAACCATAAAGGATTGGCTGAGATCGTGTTCGAAAAAGCAAAACGTTTGGTTGAAAGCGGACATGATGTGCTTCTATTACTCGATTCGATTACACGGTTAGCCCGAGCGTACAATGTATGCGCGGGAAATAAAGGGCGTACAATGACGGGTGGTGTGGATTCGGAAGCACTCAAAGTTCCACGACAGCAATTTAGTTCGGCCAGAAATATTGAAGGCGGTGGATCACTAACCATTATTGCTACCGCGCTTGTTGAAACTGGATCAAGAATGGATGATGTGATTTTCGAAGAATTTAAAGGAACCGGTAACTCAGAAATCGTGCTCGATCGTAGAATTTCTGATCGTAGAATTTATCCGGCCATCGATGTGTTCCGTAGTGGAACCCGCCGTGAAGAACTCCTTGTTAGCGATGCCGAACGCGAGAAAGTAGTGCTTCTTCGTAGATATATGACGAACATGAACTCCTTTGAGGCCGCAGAATTTTTACTCGAAAAAGTAAAAGGCACAAAAAATAACGAAGAGTTTTTGATATCGATGAATAAGTAGGGGTTCGACAAGCTCACCCACCGTGGTTCGACAAGCTCACCCACCGTGGTTCGACAAGCTCACCCACCGTGGTTCGACAAGCTCACCCACCGTGGTTCGACAAGCTCACCCACCGTGGTTCGACAAGCTCACCCACCGTGGTTCGACAAGCTCACCCACCTGTTTTGTATGTTATAGAATCAAATAATCGTTACCCGAGCCAGTCGAGGGCGAATCTTGCTAATATAATGTGTGTAGGCATCCAACTTGGTGCCCGAGCTTGTCGAGGGCGGCTTACTCCTCAAGTTTGCCAAATTCAGTGTAATTCTTCGACAGCCGTTTTAGTCGATCAAAATTACTTTCAATTAAGGCAGTCTTTTTTTTACGACTCCATTTCTTGATCTGATGTTCTCGTGCAAATGCTTCTTGTACTCGAGGGTATTCTTCTAAATAAACTAGCTTTACCGGCAATCGTTTTGCTGTATAGTTTGATCCTACTCCGTTCTGATGTTGTTTAATTCGATATTCTATATTGTTTGTACTTCCTGTGTAATAGCTGTCATCACAACATATTAATATATAGGTATACCCCGGCATGTATTTATTAATTGATTATTTATTAGTTACTAATAAAAACAAGTTAAAGGTAAAATTAAAATTATATAGTCCAGTTGGTTAGATGAGTGGGAAGCTAATACCGGTGGGTTCGACAAGCTCACCCACCGTGGATCGACAAGCTCACCCACTTGTTTTGTATGTTGTAGAATCAAATAATCAATTCCCTAGCTTGTCGAGGGTGTATGTTTTATGAAAGTAATGTAATGGAGACATATTCCGGTGCCCGAGCTTGTCGAGGGCGAATCTTGCTGGTATAATGTGTGAGGTATCCAACTTGGTGCCCAAGCCTGTCGAGGGCGAATCTTGGGGTACAATATGTGTGTAGGTACCCAACTTGGTGCCCGAGCCTGTCGAGGGCAGATCTTACTGGTATAATGTGAGTAGGTATCCAACTTGGTGCCCGTGCTTGTCGAGGGCGAATCTTGCTGGTATAATGTGTGTAGGTATCCAACTTGGTGCCCGAGCCAGTCGAGGGCGAATCTTGCTGGTATAATGTGTGTAGGTATCCAACTTGGTGCCCGAGCCAGTCGAGGGCGAATCTTGCTAGTATAATGTGTGTAGGTACTCAATTTGGTGCCCGAGCCAGTCGAGGGCGAATCTTGCTGGTATAATGTGTGTAGGTACTCAACTTGGTGCCCGAGCCAGTCGAGGGCGAATCTTGCTGGTATAATGTGTGTTGGTATCCAACTTGGTGCCCGAGCCAGTCGAGGGCGAATCTTACTAGTATAATGTGTGTAGGTACTCAATTTGGTGCCCGAGCTTGTCGAGGGCACGTGCGCAACTCATTCAAAGTATTTTATCAGAGGGCGGCCATCAAAACTTTAATTTCACTCCACCATTTACCACAAAGCCGTCTACCGGTGCGTAGATATCACGGAATTGGGGATTATCGATGGAGCCGGTAAATATAGTGTCGAAGGCAGTTTGTCGGGTATCGAGGAAATTTTCGAAATTTAAAAATACTGAAAAGCCATCTCGAATTACTTTTTCAGTCATTAATCCGGCAATCCAATAAGCTTGTCCTTCACTGCCATCGGTAAGTTGTTGTGGACTGAAAAAATAAGCTTCGAGACCGATCCAGAATTCCCCATGTTTTTCGTACATCAACACATTATTTAAGCGTCCTTTTGCAACCAAAGGGAATTCATTCGAAATTCCATCTTCTTCCTGAATCACATCAGCAAAGGTGTAGCCGATAAATAGTTTCAAATGATCGTAAGTCCACTTCATGTTCACTTCCATTCCCTGCGAGCGAACGAACCCATCACGTTGAATAAATTCCGCTTGATTATCCCTTATACGTAATTGAAGAGGCTGCTCTATTCGGGTGTAAAACAAAAGCGTATTGAGTGATAGAGACAACTCTTCACCCAAAATAAAATTTCGGTTTACATCAAAATTAAACCCGATAGATTGCTCTGCATTCAGATTTTCAGGACTTAATGGAACCACATTTTGAAATTGGATTCGCTCAGCTTCTTCACTGAATACGGTTGGAGTTTTGTACCCCAATCCACCGCCTAATCGAAAAGTAAGCTCTGTATCGGGTTTATACATTAATGAAAGACGTGGCAATAAAAAACTTCCATATTCGGAGTGTTGATCAAAGCGAAGTCCGGTTTCTAAACTAATTTCCTGAGAAATATTGGCGGTATTCTGGGCAAAAAGGCCAATAGTAGTTTCATCAAAGTCCAGCTGATTATTACCATCAGGTATTGATTGCTCGAACGATTCTGTCCATAAATTCAGACCCACGATCCATTCCATATTTTCAGAAATCCTACTCATACTTACTTCACTAAAGGAAGAAAACTGAGTGCCGGAAAACGTGAAATTAGGAATGTTAATCTCCCTCTCGAAATAACTCACTGTATTTTTGAATTCCATACTCAGGTTTTCATCAAAAGCGTGCATAAGCTGTATTTGAGTAGAGAAACGATCGGTATCGTTTCGTTCGAAATACTGCGAGGCTTGTACTACATCACCATTAATTAAGTCAATATTTCCACCCTCGCGGAGCTCACTCACATAATTAAAGCCGGTTATAAGCTCGGTGTGTTCACTCAAATAGAAAAATACTTTTGGATTCAGTGTAACGCGATCAAACTTAGGAATGGCTGTAAGGCCTATATCAGCCGGGTCGTAAGGTGTTCCATGATTGTAGGAAGTGAAAACAGTGGTTCCAACTTTCTGGTTTTTTGCCGAATAGAACCCACTCACATCCAAGCCTAAAGCCGAAGTACCATTAATCATGAAGCTCAGTTCGGGCTCGTCACTCGGAGTTTTAGTGATTAGGTTTACGATTCCTGCAATGGCACCGGCACCATATAAGGTAGATGAAGCACCTTTTATAACTTCCACTTGTTTGAGGTCGAGCGGGGCGATTTGCATCAAACTCAATCCACCGGAATAGCCAGAATATAAGGGGAGACCATCACGCAGTAGCTGAGTGTATTTTCCGTCTAATCCCTGAATTCGAATACTGGAATTGTAGCTTGTTGCCGAGGTTTGTTGAGTTCTGATACCTGTACTCTCGTTCAGTAACATCCGAATATCACCGGGTTTCATATTGCCTTTTTCGGATAATTCTTCGCCGGCTATAAACTCGATGCGAGTAGGGATATCTTCGATAGTGCGGCTGGACCGGGTAGATTGCACCACAATTTCTTCAAATTCTTCGTGGCCATGTTCTAATTCTATAATCTCGTTGACAAAATCAGCAGAGAGTGGGAAAGCGCGGGCATAGCCAAAGGTTTCATATCCCAAAAAAGAAATTTCGATGGTAAAAATACCATCCGGTATGGCACGCACAGTGGCTTTACCATTCACATCTGTAACATCTCCTTTTTCTAACCCGGGAAAGAATACAGCTGCACCAGCAATGGGTTCACCGGAATCATGATCTAGAACGGTTACCGAATAGGTGTTTTGGGCGATTGCGGATGATGTAAAAAATAGTAGTAGTGGAAGAATGAATCTCATTTGTGTACGTAAAGAGTTATCACACAAAATTATCATTCTTGAGGATGTTAAATAGGTAAATATTGAAAAAATACTACTTAATTTTTCTTCATTGGCTGCTTTTTCAAATAGGTAAGCGAACGCCAAATCCACTCAAACAGACCAAACTTATAGCGATCGAGCCAGTATTTCGACCACCAAAGTTGAATGCCCCAAATCACAAAAACTATACACAGTTGGAGTACTCGATTTACTTCTCCAAAGAGTCCAAATCCAATGCCAAAAAACAGGAACACGCTTATTAAAGATTGCGCGATATAATTTGTTAATGCCATTTGGCCAACAGAAGCAAATCTTGCCTTGAGTTCATCATACTTGCCAGATTTTGCAAATAACATGATTGCACAGATATAGCCGAAACTCACAAATAAACTCCCCCAATAATTAAATTGTGAGCCTATAAACATAGAATATTCAAATGAAAAACCGGCCTCAAGATTAGCGTACAAACCATAGATTACGATTGGAAATCCAATCAGAAAACCCAGAACCATTCCCTTTTTATAAAAGCTGATGTTTTTCTGAGCACTTAAAATCCCATGTTTGAATAAAGCCATTCCGATTAGCATTAATCCGGCTGTTTTCCAAAACATCATTAAAAGAAAAACAGTGGTTTGCATTTCAACAGCGCTGGCAGAGTTGTAGCTAATTTGCTCAGAAAGGGTTCCTGTAATTGCATTTATTTCTTGTTGGATAGCATCAGTACCCGGTTGCCAGATTAGCATTGTTTCCTGAATAGCATCTTCGGGCCAGAAAGGGATAGACATTCCTATGAAAAGGTAAAGCACCGAATGAACCGAAAAGAGTAGAAAGCCAATAATCAACAATGTTTTCGGTTTCATTTTTCTGAAGAAATAAACGACAAATCCACCTATCGAATAAGCTACAAGAATATCTCCATACCAGATTAAATGAGCATGAAGTAAACCAATTACGAGTAACCAAAAATTTCGTTTATAATGTAGTCTGGTTGATGTACCCGTTTTCTTTTCGGCTTTTTCGGTAACAAGCACAATTCCGGCACCAAACAGGATAGAGAAAATGGTGATGAATTTCTGATCTGCAAAGATATTACCGAGTATAAATACCCAGTAATTGAGTCCCTCCATATCACCAAAAGCAAAAGGATTTAAGTAAGCCGCCCCGGGCATTGCAAAGCTTTGGATATTCATCAATAAAATGCCGAGTATAGCTATTCCACGTAAAATATCGAGTGATTGAATGCGCTCTTTTCGAGCAACAGGCTGTACAAGAGATTCCATAATGGACGGAAATTATGTTGATATTGACAAAACAATGAGCAATTACGAAGAGCTCAGGCTTTTGATTCAAGTGCTTTATCGATGCGGGCCAATAAGCGTTTTGCGGTATCCAACTGTCGCTTATAAATAGCTTCAATAGTAGTTACCCGCAGTAAGCTCATCTTTATGTAATTCCTGCCTTCCACCGATAAAATGCGCTGTTCCAGCAATTGCTTTCTTACATCATCATCCTGTAAAAAAGGGATTGAATCTTCGGGGGATGTGAAATTGATTTCGTTAATACCTTGCAAATACCAGAAATCAGATTCTTTGAGCGAACTTTGTTTATCCCAATCATTAAAACTGGATAGGTAATCCTGATAGAAGGTGTAATAATTGTTGATGGAGGTGAATACAGAATCAAATTCCAGCACATTCATAACTTTCGGATCATTCATTCGTTGAAATGCCTGATCATTAGATTGAATGTTGAAATATTTTGAACTAATTAGTGATTCAAGATATCTGGAGTCGTAGCTTGAAAATTCTTTTTGCCGCAATCCCCATTTTTTGAACTCCTTTATTTGATCGATGGATGCTAAAGTTCCCGAAAATACGGTAGTATCTTGAACCAAATCGGTACGCACATCCTTCAAATATTTAACCGCCAATTCATGGTGATTCGAATGCTCGTTCCAGTTATTAATTTGAAGCGCAATTAGTATTCCAACCACTACCAGAATGATCTCGCCCAAAGCATAAGCCACATACTTTTTTGTGCTACTCGTATCACCAGAGTCTTTTCGTTGCGATTTGAAGAATCTATACATCAGCCTACTTAGTTGTTAAAGCTCTTTTTGCCGTTGAATGTAGTAAAACTATTTACATGGTATCGGTAAATCTTTAGTTCTAATTGCATAGATATCCCCATTGGGTTCAAGAGGAAGTGTTGCCGGAGTATTACTAACAAAAAATAGTATTTCTCCGTCAGACGAAAGTCTTGGTCCACTTTCTGAAGAAGTCGTATTTATTTTAGGTAATAGTTTTGCTTCGCTCCAGGATCCATCTTCTTTCTGGCAGGAATAAAAGATACCGGCATCTCTGCGACCAGGATGCAGTCCGTCCATTAACGCAGTTTTACCATCAGCAGAAAATGTGAGATAACTAACAAAAGTGCGTGCAGAGGGATCTGGAATTGACTCGATTTCCTCTAGGATTTCATAGCCACTTTCAGCGATTAATCGAAACCTCTTGCCTCCTCGATATGGGGAGCGGAATGAGTAAAAAACGAGATTTTGCTCTCTATCCATTACAGGACCAAATTCATCACGCCCCGGAACAGGTTCATTTGGTGCATTAAAACTGGCTGTTTCTATAAGAGTTGGCTCCGTCCAACCGGAATCGGTTCTAGTTGTTCTCCAAATGTTGATGGATTTGGGCGCCACATTAGGGTGGGGGCGATCGGAATCGAAATAGAGTGTGTTACTATCGATGGATAACTGTGGCGAGTCGTCGCGATACGTTCGCGAAAATGAAGCTACTTCCGGTTCCGACCAACCCAAATCGTTTTTTTGGCTTACCATTATGGTATAATCAAACAAACCGGGTGTACGTCGCATGAAATAAAACTCACCGCGATTTACATCAAAAGTGGGATTAAATTCTCCCATTTCGGTAGAAATTATTCCGGGGGCTAAGCGATATGGTTCCTGATTTAAATGGCTGAAAGTTTCGGAAGGTAAAAGCAATGCAGAGAGTAATAAATAGAACATATAAATCGGTGAAAGGAAAAGAAGTCGGTGCATTTTCAAATGGTTAATTTGCTTGATACAAACTACTTACGAATCTAAACCCTGTGTTGGATTTAATCGGGATTAAAAACTTTCATTATTATTTCCGGTGCGTACTTCACCCCGGTAATAAAGCTCATTTCCATCGGTGCCATATTCATTACCCAGATATCTGAAAGTCGAGGCTTCTGCACCTTCAACTATATAAGAAATGGCAAAACATACAGTTTGTTCTTCTACCACTGCACATTCGGTTTCGATTGGATAATATACATGGAGAGAATCCCGTGCATAATTCGAATTAGTCCATACCTGAAAAGTTGATAGATGAGCCTCAGGTATTTGTGTGATTTCGAAAGATGGATCACCGAGATGAATTTTTTTATTTAAGTGTACATACACTTCAAGAGTATCGCCTTCGGTTAAGGGCATCCAGTTTCCGGTAACTTCGCCGCGCTCACCGGCCGGTTCAAGCCCAACCTTATTATCTTTACAAGCCAGAACAAGTAACGGTATAAAACATATATAACAACAAATGAGCCTATTCATGGGGCAAATATACTTTTTGTCCTGACTCAGCGCTAAGTATGGCAGCCTGTAAAATTTCCATAACAATCATATTATTCTCTAAAGAGGATAAACTCCAAGGTTCTTCTTCAATGTCCCCTCGAATAAGTGCCACAAAGTAAGAAAAAGGATCGTTGAATGGGTAATCAAGCTCAGTTTGTATTTTGCGAATTTCGCCTGTTGATTCATGTTCTCGAAATCTTGTTAGCCGCGCATTATCGGCCTGTGCGTATCCTGTTTTCCCATACACTTGCATATCTTTTCGTGAAAACGGCCAATTCCAACTGGCCTGTATAATACCTTGCATGGTTGGGTATTCCAGTAAAATTGTAGCTTCGTCATCAACTAAGGGGTAAAGCTCGGGCTTCATGGTTTGAGTAAGTGCGAATACAGAAATTGGGCGCTCTCCGTTGGCTAGCCAAGTAATTAAATTTGCTCCATAGCACCCAAAATCGGTTAAAGCCCCAGCGCCATTTTGTTTTGGATCGGTAAGCCAATCTAAGAACTCACTATTAATTCCAATTTCTGCCGGACCTTTATGGCCATCATGTACAACAATTTTACGGAGCGGGCCAATTTGGTTGCCATCAACAAATTCTTTCACTGCATGATTTGAAGCATACCATGTGGTTTCGTAATTGGTAAGCAATTGTATGTTGTGCTCTTCCGATAAACGTTTCATTTCATTAGCGTGATCTAAACTTATTGCCAGCGGTTTTTCTACCATCACGTGGATTCCTCGTGGCGCACTTTATTGCACTACTTCCAGATGTTCGAAAATGGTGCCAAACGCAGTTACTGCTTCAACCTGTACTTGTTCAAACATTTCCTCCATCGTTTCAAATACGATGTCCATCGAGTATCCATGTTGATTAGCATATCTCAGGGCCAATTCCCGATTAGGTTCAACAATACCCACAATTTCGATATCACCTATATCTTCTCTTCCTAGAATCCAATGAACATGGGTATGTGTTAACCCAACAACCCCAATTTTTACCGGTTCAGAATGTTGAGCGTGCACATAACCACCAAAGAAAAACATAATTGCCAGACAATAAAAAATACGCATAAAACGAACGTTCTTGTATTGAATTAAAAGATAAGGTACGTATAGGTGCCGTTATTTAATAATAACCAAACTGGTAGTGTGGGGATTTTTATTCGGATTTAATTAGTATTAAGTTGTTTTAATTAATAACATAGAGGAACTTATTTCGCCAAAAACCTTTTATGGTGATGGTACAGAAACTGCTTACCAATGTAGTAAGCAAATTAAAACAAAATGAAATCAACAATAGAAAAAATAGAAGAGGGTGATGTAGTTTACGCACGCTGGAAGGGTGATATTACAGCAGAAGAGCGCCACCAATTTAGAGAAGATATCCAAGCCTATTGCGAACAACTTGGTGTTAAAAAATTTATAGTTGATTTGAGAAAGCAGATAAATACCACTGATATTTCTGACAACTATGCCTTTGGCAAGAAGCTACGCCGCAAAATGAAAGGCTATACTATTGCTGCTATTTATAAACCAATTGGAGTGAACGAAGAGTTTCTTATTGAAACTGTAAAAAGAGGGGATGTAAACATCAAAGTATTCACTCGGCTTGATACAGCCAAAAAGTGGATACTCGCTCAGTAAGTTTTTGCAAGTGGTTCTAATGCATATTGTTTGTTTTCATCTTTACATAACACTCCGGCCTTTGCATAAATCGAATGGTAGAAAACTAAGGTGGCAGATTCTCTAAAAGCTTGGCGTAGCAAGATGGTTTTAGCTTTTTTTGCTCCAATTGGGTCCACATCCTGCGATTGCATAAAATAATGGTTAAGGTGTACTTCATTTGGTACTAAATCGCCAAGATAGTACGCGGTTTCGTCGGTTTGCTCATCCATTATTTTTACAATTTGATGCCCGGGCGTGTGCCCACCGGTATGTATCAATTGAATTCCGGGTACTAGTTCAAAAGCCGAATCAGAAATCAAAACCAGCTTATCGTCAGCGTGTAACTTATATAGTTCATCCATTTGATATTGTGCACCGCTTTTGGGATTGGGTTGCATTGCTTGCTCGATTGCGTAATACCACTCTAGTTTTTGCACAAAATAATGGGCATTTGGAAGGGTTCGTCGCGTTGTTGCTTCTTGATCTACAAAAGTTGCACCGGCAGCATGATCGAAATGAAGGTGGGAGAGCACAACATGGGTAACATCTTCTGGAGTTAGACCAAAAATATCCAAATTCGTTTTCAAATTAGATGTTTCGGTATAGGTGCTGCCTTTATCCAATCCCCAACCTAATCCGGTATCAAGCAAAATAACCTGCTTGCCATGTTGGATAAGAACGGGATCGATACCAATAGTAGGAACGAAGCTAAAATCAAAGGGTGTTGCAGTTCGTCCGGTTATGTCTTCTGCATCCACTTTTTTAAATACGCTACCATCGTATACTTCAAAAATTCCCTCGCTCAATTGTTCTATGGTAAATCTACCTACTTTCATGCTTAGTATGAATGACTGCCAGACTGCTTTGGTTATTCCTCACAATTATAGTTAAAAATAGTTCACTTTCATTCAATTCATTTTATTTTCTCAATATGAAATCTTACGACGCTATTATTATCGGATCGGGGCATAACGGACTTACAACAGGTTGTTATCTGGCTAAAAACGGGTTTAAAGTATTAGCTCTCGAACGCAGAGATACCATTGGTGGAGCTGTGTGTACAGAAACCATGTTCGAGAGTGAGCAAAATCCGCATGGGTTTAAAATGGATGTTGGATCCTCGGTTCATATCATGATTCATCAAACGGGGATTATTGAAGAACTTGAGCTGGAGAAATATGGGCTCGAATACATTGATATGGATCCGATTATGTCGTATCCGGTACCTACAGGTAAGGGAGTTATTCATTTCTGGAAGGATGTTGATCGCACGCTTGAATCCATTTCGAAAGTGGCGCCCGAGGATGTTAAGAATTATCAGGAGTTTATTCGGTTTTGGGGTAAAATCAATAAAGGTGTGCTTAAAACATTTATGAGTGTGCCTACCGGTGCTAATATTATTTCGACTATGGCCAAACAGCAGATGCGTGATGGTTCTATGTTCGAGCGTGGCGAGCAAATGCCGGGACTTCAAAAAATTCTGTCTAGTTATGGCAAAGTGGTTGACGATGCCTTTGATAGCGAACACATGAAAGCCGCCTTACTGTGGTTTGCCGCACAATCGGGGCCATTACCTGATCACTCTGCAACCGGTGATTTTGCCGGTTGGCAAAGTATGTTGCACGAATCAGGTGCGAAGCATCCGAAAGGAGGCAGTGGTATGCTCACTCAGGCAATGAAAAACCTGATAGAAGCACATGGCGGAGAGGTTCGAGCAAATTCACCCATCGAGAAAATAATAATTGAACAAGGCAAAGCGGTAGGAGTAGTTACTGAGCAAGGGGAAGATTTCAGAGCTCCGATTATTATTTCAAATGCGCATGTGCAAACAACAATGCTTAAAATGGTAGGGAAAGATCATCTCGACGCTTCTATGCTTACCAAAGTGAAAAATATTCATGTGGGCAATGGTTTTGGGATGGTTATCCGATGTGCAGTAGAGGAATTACCCCGGTACACTGCCGCTCCGGATGATCCTTACATTCACAACGGAATTCAGTTGATGGCGCCTTCGGTTCAATACATGAATAATGCCATCGGCGATTACATGCAGAAACGTCCGCCTGAAAAACCCGCCGTGCTCGCTATGACATTCTCCAAAATAGATCCGGAGGTGGCTAAAGATGGAAAGCATACTATGTTTGTTTGGGCGCAATGGCATCCGTATGAATTAGCAGGAGGAAAACATTGGGACGACATCAGAGAGCAAGAAGCCCAGAAGATTTATGACGTGGTAGTTGACTATGCACCCAATATGAAGGGAAAACTGATCGATTGGTACATCCAATCACCATTAGATATCGAACGTAAACATGGGTTACTTCGTGGTAATGTGATGCACGTCGAAATGAGCTTCCATCAAATGTTTATGTTTCGCCCCATTCCGGAAATGAGCAGATATGAAACACCTATAAAAAATTTGTATTTATCCAGTGCTTCATGCCATCCCGGTGGAGGTGTTTTCGGAGCCGCCGGTTATAATGCAGCAAGCGTAATCTTAAAAAAACATTCCAGAAAAAAGTGGTTCAATTGAACTCTACAGTGTACGTACACACTGCCAAATTGCTGAATAATGTACGTGCCATAAAGCAACGATTGAATAGTAAAGTGCAATTTATGGCCGTAGTAAAAGACAATGCTTATGGGCATGATTTGATCCAAACTGCAAAGAGATTAGAACCAAATAGTGATTGGTTTTGTGTGGCTCGGGTAGATGAAGGTGTGAGTTTAAGGAAGGCTGGAGTAGAGCAACCAATTCTGATTTTCGAGAGTCCAACCTACGAGAGCAGTGCATTATTTCGAGATTTCAATTTAACAGCTACACTTACCGATATTTCGGCTTTTGATATTTTGAAAGCCGGTACCGAGTATCATATAAACCTTGATACCGGTATGCGAAGGTTGGGGGTTTTACCAGAAGAAGTATCAAAAGTGGTTGAATGCATGCAGAAGCATCCGGAGCTTAAATGTACAGGGATTTACACTCATTTTGCAAAATCAGACGATCCGGGAAATCCGGAAGTTTCATTGCAATTAAACAAATTTAGAGAACTTCGGGCTGCATTCGATTCAGCTTTACTTACACATACCGCAAACACCGGCGCAATTTTTCACTATCAAGAACTTGATCTTCAATTTGACGCAGTGCGCCCCGGCGTTTCGCTCTATGGATATGCGGCTGGGAATAAAGCGATTGAAGATTTACAACCAGCTATCGAATGGAAGTCGTTTCTGATGCAAGTAAAACCCATTAAAAAGGGAGAATCGGTAAGTTATGGCTGGCGATGGCAAGCTCCTTCTGATGGGTACATAGCTGCTGTGCCAACAGGGTATGCCGCCGGTATTCCTCGGCTTCTAAGCAGTTCCATCGAATACGCAATTGATGGAGAGCGATTTGAACAAGCCGGAACAGTAAGTATGGATTACACAATGGTATTTCTGAGAAATAAGAAACACCAATATGGTACAGAAATTACTTTGTTAGGTGGCGATGCCATGGCGGCTAGTGAATGGGCTCAAAAAGCAAAAACTATTTCCTATGAAATTACAACCCGACTAAACCCATCGATAAAACGAGTGTTTCTGGATTAAAATAAAATAGAATCTAATTCTAAATCTACAATTACAGTATCCGAATATACACTTCGAGTAGGGGGAATAACTGCTACTCTCTTTTCGCCTTCTCTCATACCAATAATTGCTTCAACAAATCCCTCACCTTTTGTAGTAGTAGCGTTGGCAATACCATTGAACTGTAATGGAAAAGTGTTGTTGTTCCCGTAAGAGCTTTCGATAATTGTGTTTGTAGGCTTGAATCGAATGGTATAGTAAAGCAAGATATTGTCTCTTGAAACTACTTGTAAGTCTCCGGATCCATCTTCGATTTGGTAAAGGATTACACCAGAATCAGTAACAGTACGTTCGGCGCCGGCTGTGTCGAACAGAAACTCCTCAGCTAAAGAATAATCAACTCTAAAGATATCGTTATCCTCATTACAACTGCTGAGAAGACTGATTGAAAATAGGGCAAGAAATAAAGCTGATAGAATTCTGGATGGTTGCATGTAATTAATTTCGAATAATCTTAGTTCGTGTAGTAAACCGCTTTTGGGGTATTTTATTTTTCAGTGCACAAAGATAATACACTGTTCATTCAAATACCGAAGTTTAACTACTAGTTTCGCCGGATTCAGTGCCGGTTATTGCTCTTTCGAGTTCTTTTGCCCGGCGTTTAACAGCAACGGCACTCACCCAAATCGAAAACTCATACAGCACAGCAAGAGGCATGGCTATAAGAATTTGCGAAACAGGATCGGGAGGTGTTAACAATGCTGCCATAATCAAGCAGCCAACCAGTGCATGCCTACGATAGGTGCGTAGAAAAGCCGGCGTTAATATGCCAATTTTAGATAGGGCATAACTCACAATTGGTATCTGGAAAATAACACCACAAGATACTACCCAGGTAGCCAACGAACTAAAGTAAGCGTTTATATCGAAGTCGTTTCGAACAATGCCCGAATCAGAAATACTGAATGAAGCAAAGAACTGAAGTGCAAAAGGCAATAGTATAAGATATCCGAAAGCGACACCCACTAAAAAACAGAAAGTGATGAGTAATGCACTTACCACCGTTTTCCATTTTTCTTTGGCCTCTAACGCCGGTTCAATAAACGCCCACAATTGGTAGATAAATATTGGCGAGCCAATCAAAAAGCCTGTCACAAATAACATTCCCCAATAAGTAAAAAATTGTCCGGGAAGTTTTCGGCTTTGTAAGGTAAGGTCAATGGCATCCACTTTTATGAGATCGTACATAAAAAAGTCTGCTTTGGTAGGGCCCAGCAAAACTGTATCTATCACAAAATCAGAAAAAATTGAGGCTACAATTACTCCAACAATAATACCGATAAACCCTTTGATGATTCTCCATCGTAGTTCTTCAAGATGTTCAAGAAACGACATCTGATCGGTTCGATCGGGTGGTTTAACAGCTTTAGGTGGTTCTGCACCCATTACCGTGCGTTGTTTATCGGTTAAAGACATCTCAGGCGGTTACGAAATCATAGAGTGGATAGCGTTCGCATAAAGCTTCTACTTCGTTCGTAACTTTTTTGTGAACCGCTTCATCGCCCGGTTTTTGAATAACTTTATCAATCAGCTGAGCAATGTACTCAAATTCAGCCTCACCAAGTCCACGAGTAGTCATGGCCGGCGTACCAATGCGAATACCTGAGGTTACGAAAGGGCTTTCCGTATCGAAAGGAACCATGTTTTTGTTTACCGTTATGGCTGAGTTCTCCAGAGCTTCTTCGGCAGTTTTTCCTGTAACGCCTTTGTTTCTTAAATCAATTAAGATCAGGTGATTATCTGTTCCGCCACTTACAATATTATAGCCCAGCTCCATAAATTTATTGGCCAGCGCTTTCGCATTTTTCTGAACTTGAGTTTGATACGCTTTAAAATCGGGTTGTAGTGCTTCGCCATAGGCTACCGCTTTTGCCGCAATCACATGCATAAGCGGACCACCTTGGGTGCCCGGGAAAACAGCACTGTCGAGCACTTCGCTCCAGTTTTTTGTTCGGCCTGATTTAGGAGCCACTACGCCAAGTGTATTCTCACCATCTTTGCCCACCAAAATCATCCCACCTCTTGGCCCTCGAAGCGTTTTATGAGTTGTGGTAGTAACTACATGAGCGTGTGGTAGTGGATTTTTAAGGTTGCCCGTTGCAATCAATCCGGCAGTATGCGCCATATCCATCCACAACAGCGCACCCACTTCGTCTGCTATACTGCGAAATGCTTCATAATCATAATCACGTGAATAGGCAGACGCTCCAATCGAAATCATTTTTGGATTAACAGCCTTAGCTTTGTCGCGGATTTTATCATAATCCAACATTCCGGTATCTTTATCTACACCGTAAAACTCCGGCTTAAAGAATATACCCGAAAAGTTCACCGGCGAGCCGTGGGTTAAGTGTCCGCCATGTGAAAGGTCAAAGCCAAGCAGTGTTTCACCCGGCTTCATCAGCGCCAGATACACCGCTGCGTTTGCAGTAGCACCCGAGTGTGGTTGAACATTCACCCAATCAGCGCTAAATAACTCTTTGGCTCGATCGCGAGCGATATCTTCAATAACATCAGCAAACTCACATCCGCCATAATATCGTTTACCCGGATACCCTTCGGCGTATTTATTGGTAAGATTGCTGCCATTAGCCTGCATAACCGCACGACTTACGAAATTTTCAGAAGCGATTAATTCAAGCCCAAAGTTTTGGCGCTTCGTTTCTTTTTCAAGGAGTTCAAAAACTTTAGGATCTTGTTCTTGTATAGATTTCATTCTTCTGATGAATTTGTAGTCAAAGATTCAATTTTTTCGATTCGGCGAGTGTGTCTGCCACCTTCAAATTCGGTGCCTATCCATGCCTTAATGATGGCTTCTAATTCTTCGGAACGATCTTCCAGTTCACGTCCTGGAAGACAGATGATATTCGCGTTATTATGCAACTTAGTCATTGCTGCCACTTCTTTGCTGTACACCAATGCAGCCCGAACTTTGGGATATTTGTTTGCAGTCATGCACACACCTTGGCCGCTACCACATAGTAAAATACCGATTTCATGCTCTCCAGAGTTTACACGCTCAGATACTTCTACAGCAAAATCGGGATAATCAACCGAATCGTCGGTGTGAGTGCCGAAATCGACGGGAGTATGGCCTAGTTTTTCGAGTATTTTTTTGGTGATGGACTTGGCTTTAAAACCTGCGTGATCGCTCGCAATAGGGATGATCATCAATTATTTTTTTATATGAGTGATGAGTTCGGTCAAATATCTTCAAAATATCCCTCTTTTAAAACAATACCTATCCACAAAACAGTTCATTTATCCACTATGTGGTTGAATTCGATTTTCGAAATTAAAGGTTTAAAATACATAGGATGTACACTAACTTGAATCAGACTAAAAACTTTCATTGTTAACTATTCATTTTGAAGTTTAATCAAGAGTTAGAAATAGCGAGAAAAGCCGCAAACGAAGCTGCAAGTATTATTCGAACCTTCCGAGCTAATCAGAGCTTTGGCATAGAATTGAAAGGCAAAAACGACCTGCTTACCGATGCTGATCTTGCTTCAGAAAAGAAAATAATCGAAATCATAAAACACGTTTTTCCTAACGATCAGTTCTTAGCAGAAGAGTCGAATGATTATTCTAAGCTACCACAAGGTAGAATATGGATTATTGATCCTATCGACGGAACCACAAATTTTGCTCATGGTTTTGCTCCGTTTTGCGTTAGTATTGCCCTTTGGATAAATGGTACACCCAAAGTAGCGGTTGTGCTGGAAGTTGCCCACAATGAGTTATTCAGTGCTATGGATGGGGAAGGAGCATGGCTGAATGATGAAAAGCTTTCCATTTCTCCTGTCATTGATCCTGCAAAAAGTTTAATTGCTACCGGCTTCCCGTATTCTCATTTCGATCTGGTAGATCCTTATCTGGTGGTTCTTAAAAACCTGATGCAAAAAACACATGGCATTCGTCGTGCCGGCGCCGCTTCCTACGATTTGTGTTGTGTGGCTGCCGGACGAGTAGAAGGATTTTACGAGTACGGACTTTCACCATGGGATGTAGCCGCCGGCGCGTTAATCATTCAAGAGGCTGGAGGTGTAGTCTGCGATTGGAAAGGTGGCGACGCCTGGCTATTTGGTAAACGCATTATTGCCGGGAATTCAAACATCGTAGAGTTTTTGAAAACAGAAATTCAGAATGTGTTTTTGGAGAAGCATTTGGTGGTTAGGAATTCGGCCAATAATCTAAGTTTAAGTTAAAGCCCAACTAGGCAGACTCATCGTTATCACTCTGAGTGACGGAATTCTCGAGGAAGCATGAGGCAGTCCGCACAAGTTATCCATCTGTCGAACGATGGCATAGCTGATGAAATCTCTTAAAAGGCTCTTAAATTCTGTTGTACTTAATTCCTGATTTTGTTAGCCTTGCTTGCGTTCCACAACACCAAGAAACGGGGAAGAATGAAAAAAGTAAGGCAATCGATTAACAAGGCATGGTTAAAGGTTAAACCCAACCGAAGCGACATCGATTGCTTTAAGCGAAATCTGATTCAATTAATCGATCGGATAAACGAAAATGAGTCGGAAGAGCACCACAAAAAGCTGGTGTCCGATTTTTTGGAAGAAACCTACTATCGCGGCAAGCATTATATAAATACCAAAGGGCGCAGCGATCAGGTAATACATAATGGTAAAGAGCCGGAAAGTAACGTCGGCGTTATTATTGAAGCCAAAAAGCCTACCAATCAGTCGGAGATGCTTTCGAAAAGCAACATCAACACCAAAGCCTTTCAGGAGTTGTTGCTATATTATCTGAGGGAACGCATCACCCACAAAAACCTTGGAATTAAACATCTGATAGCCACAAATATGTACGAGTGGTTTGTTTTTGATGCCAACACCTTCGAAAAAGCTTTTGCGAAGAATAAAAAACTCCTAAAGCAATTTGAGGAATTTGAAGCAGGTCGACTTTCCGGCACCACCACCGAATTCTTTTATAAAGACATTGCGCAGCCTTTTATCGAAGAAGTGAAAGATACTATCGAATATACTTGGTTCGATATCCGCACCTACAACAAACCGTTGCGCAACAACAACAAAAAAGACGATGCAAAATTAATCGCCCTCTACAAGTTTTTCTCGCCGGAACATCTGCTAAAGCTGCCATTTGCCAACGATCGAAATTATCTTGATACACGCTTTTATTACGAACTGCTACATCTAATTGGGCTGGAAGAAGTGAAAGACGGTGGCAAGAAAGTAATTCAGCGACCAAAAAAGGAAGAACGTAATCCCGGTTCTTTGCTCGAAAATACCATCGATCATCTGGAAAGCAGAGATAAACTCAGCCGTTTAAGCAACAGCGCATCATTTGGGGCTACTAAAGAAGAACGTTTGTTTAATGTGGGATTAGAGCTTTGCATCACTTGGGTGAATCGCATTTTGTTCCTGAAATTATTGGAAGCCCAGCTGATTAGTTACCACAAAGGAAATACTGAATTTTCTTTTCTGAATCTGAAATTCATCAATGATTATGACGAGCTGGACACCCTCTTTTTTGAAGTGCTGGCGGTTAAGGTTGAGCAAAGAAATCAGGAGCGACTGAAACGCTTTCTCCATGTTCCTTACCTGAACAGCTCGTTGTTTGAGCCCACCGATCTGGAACACGATACCTTGTTTATCAGCAATCTTGCGGACAATCGATCGCTTCCCATCATTAGCGGAACGGTGTTGAAAGGGGAGCAGGGTAAAAAACGTACCGGAGAATTAAGTGCGCTGGAATATTTATTCGCTTTTTTGGATGCCTACGACTTCAGCAGCGAAGGCGGCGAAGATATACAAGAGGATAACAAAACACTGATCAATGCCTCGGTGCTTGGACTCATTTTCGAGAAAATAAACGGCTATAAAGATGGCTCGTTCTTTACGCCCGGCTTCATCACCATGTATATGTGTAGGGAAACTATTCGTCGCGCCGTGGTGCAAAAGTTTAACGAGGTGAAGGGCTGGAAGTGTACCAACTTTTCGGAACTGAAAGAAGATCTGGCCGACTATATCCACGATAATGATCGAAATAAAGCTCGCCAGGAAGCCAATGCCATCATAAACAGTCTCAAAATATGCGATCCTGCAGTAGGATCGGGCCATTTCTTGGTATCGGCACTGAATGAATTGTTATCGGTAAAAGCCGATCTTAAAATTCTTGTAGACCGTGAGGGCGAGCGACTTTCTTCCTATGAAATTACCATAGAAAACGACGAATTGATTGTTACCGATTTGGATAATGTGTTATTCGAATATCATCCCGAAAGCAAAGAAAGCCAACGCGTACAGGAAACGCTGTTCCACGAAAAGCAGACCCTCATCGAAAATTGCCTGTTTGGGGTAGATATCAATCCCAACTCAGTAAAAATCTGCCGCCTTCGTTTGTGGATTGAGCTCCTCAAACACGCCTATTATAAAAACAGTCATCCAAGTGAACCCGTCATCCCGCAGCGAATGCCGGGATCAGGAGCGAATGAAAATCTCGGGAGTCAGAGAACTCCCATCGGCTCCGCTCAGGGAACTCCCATCGGCTCCGCTCAGGGAACTGACCGGGGTAATGGCGTTGATGGAATGCGCCAACTCGAAACCCTGCCCAACATCGACATCAACATAAAAACAGGGAACTCGTTGATTAGCCGCTTTGCGTTGGATGCCGATTTAAAAGATGCGTTGAAAAAAAGTAAGTGGAGCATAGAAAGTTACCGAGCCGCTGTACAAAGTTACCGCACCGCCCGCAACAAAGACGAAAAGCGCGAAATGCTGCGCTTGATGGAGGATATTAAAAGCGATTTCCGCACTGAAATTCAGCGCAATGATCCCAAAGTGGTAAAGCTGAAAAAGCTAAGCGACGAGTTAGTAGTGCATACCACACAAACGAGTATGTTCGACCAAACGGCGAAAGAGAAAAAGGCGTGGCAGAAAACCACCGAAAAGCTCACCCAAGCCATTGCTAAGCTGGAAACCGAGATTGAAGAAATAAAGAACAATAAGATTTTTGAAAACGCCTTTGAATGGCGCTTTGAATTCCCCGAAGTGCTAAACGAACAAGGCGATTTTGTTGGCTTTGATGTAGTGATTGGGAATCCGCCTTATATAAGGCATGAAGAGATTAAAGAGTTTAAACCATTTTTGAAGGATCACTATTCTCTTTATAGTGGAACTGCTGATATTTACGTTTTTTTTATTGAAAGAGGATTTTCCGTTCTAAAACAAGATGGCATTTTTACCTATATCATGCCCAATAAATTCATGCAGGCCGGATACGGAAAGCCAGCAAGAAAATTCTTGTTAGAGTATAATCTCCATGAAATAGTGGATTTTGGTGATTTACAGGTATTTGAAGGTGCTACTACCTACCCGTTGATATTAATTGTGGGAAAAGAAATACCCAGCGAAAGTATTAAAACTGTTGCCGTTGATACTCTTGATTTCAATGAGAGCTTTGGAGCTTATACAAAACAAATATCCTATTCCATCTTCACGAAAGAATTAAGTGATGAGACTTGGATAATTTCAGATCCTATTGAACAATTAATTCTAAAAAAGATCAAGTCAAGATCAAAGAAGCTAGAAGAGTACTTAAATTGGGAAGCAAAGTACGGTATCAAGACTGGATTGACGAAAGCATTTTTGATTTCAGAAGATGTCAAAGAAGATTTATTAAACACTCATTCTAATAACGATGAGCACATTGTACCTTTTCTTCAGGGAAGAGATTTACAAAAGTATGCATCAGCAAAAGTGAACAGTTATTTAATTCTTTTTAAAAAAGGATTTACTAAAAAAAACATTGGAAATACATCAGAGGAAAATGCTTGGAACTGGTTTAAGCAATCTTTTCCAGAAGTTGCCAAATGGCTCTCAAAATTCGAGAAAGAGGCTAAGAAAAGAACTGATAAAGGTGATTATTGGTGGGAATTAAGGGCATGTGACTACTATAAAAAATTCGAAGAATCAAAAATTATGTATCAAGTAATGCAAGTTAAGCCATGTTTTGTGTTAGATGATACAGGTTCACTTTGCAATAATTCTATGTGGATTATTCCAACCGATGATAAAGTGTTGCTTGCTATTCTAAATTCAAATATGGGTTGGTGGCTTATTTCAAAATACTGTACGGCTATCCAAAATGGGTATCAGTTGATTTGGAAGTATTTCAGTCAGGTTCCAATTGCAAAAGCAGACGATGTTCAGGCAACAGCTATTACATCCAAAGTCACCGAAATCCTATCCCTCAAGAAAGAAAACCCACAGGCGGATACGAGTGAGTTAGAGGCAGAAATTGATCAAATGGTGTACGAGTTGTACGGGCTGAGTGAGGAGGAAATTGAGATTGTGGAAAGTAGTTTTGAGTGATGAGTTTTGAGTGTTTAGTTTTTCTTTGCCGATGCCTTTGGCAGTGTTTTGAGTTCTTCTATTAAGAATGGTTCAATGATCAATTAAGAATGGTTTAATTAGAAATGGGGAATTGTTCAATTAGGAATTGTTCAGTAAATAGTGGAGGATGGAAAATTGAGAATTCACTATGTACACATTGATTATATATATCGTTTGATGTCCATGATGAATCGATGAGAAGTATTGTTTTAAGTTAAATAATCGAGCAATTCAAACTTCACGTAATTTCTTTATTTACTTTAAAGAGTATGTTATTAGAAATTAAATGGATGACTTGTACAGTAAACTAGAGAATGTAATAACTGATTCTTGCGTAAGAGATGGGTATTCAGTTGTTTTATATCTAGTCTTTCATATTAAGACCTTGAATGTCAATTCAAATATCTAAAAAATGAATACGATCATATTCTTACGAAAAATTAGTTTCTGAAGTATTCCCAGAGTGACCAAAATGGCATAAAATGAATAAAGTTAAGCGTGAAAGAATTGAGAAGTATTCAGGTAAACTGAGATTACTAGATGGTTTAGTTCCACACCTAAAAAAGAATGACATCTATATTGAAAAAGGGCAGGCATTAACTGGAGATGCACCGAAAGTATTTCTCAGGTATTATGAGTATGGAAATGCGTTAAAAAAGAATCCAAAAAAATGGCAAGCTTACATAGCCAAAGTTGGTCATAAATGGTATCCGGTTGAATCAGTAATGGAGCAATTTCTTACTGATATCGGTAAACTTTATGGATTGAATGTTGCGGATTCAAAAATTGCTCTTGCATCTGGTCAATTACGTTTCATGAGTAAATATTTTTTAAATGATGAAGACCAATTAATCCATGGTGCTCAAATTTATGCTGCCTACCTGAATGCTGATATTTCATTTGTACAGGAGATAGAGGATTTAAGACTGTCGTCAGATTTTTTTACGATAAAATTTACTTACGAAGCATTGAAATTTATATTTCCTGAACACTACAGAGATTTATTTGAATAGTTTTTAAAGATGTTAACTTTTGATGCAATAACAGGTAATAATGATCGTCATTTTTATAATTGGGGGATAATTGAGAATATCAGAGAAAAGTTTCCTCCGTCTTTTTCACCTATTTATGATTCTGCACGTGCTTTATTTTGGAACTTCGGAGACGATAAGATTACTAATGTTTGTGCTTCGCCAGACATGAGAGAAGAACAAATCAAAAAATATTGTAAAAACTCAAAATCAAAAATTGGGATTGAAGGCGAGAATAATCTTAATCATTTTGAGTTAGTAGAACATGCTATGAGAAATTATCCAGATCATAGAAATTGTATGATTCAGGTAATTAAGAACGCAGAAATGGTTCAAGAGAAAGAATTATTAGAAACAACCTATTGTTTATTGCTCACGAGGCAACGAAGAGAATTAATTGAAGATTGCTTAAATTATCGAAAGAATAAGCTATCTGTAATAGCAAAAAACTATGACTAAGCTAATAAATAAACTGAAATCATTTCTTCCATCTGGGTTAGACAATGTATCTGTATCTGAGGAAGAAAAAGCAGAATTTGTCGTTTTTTATAAAAGTCTTGAAATTGGTGTGCTAAAATTGCGAGACGGAATGTGGAATTTTTCCTATTCGGAAGATTTTAAGATGCAATCAGATATTTCACCTATACCTGATTTTCCAAATGTTGATAAAGAATATGAAAAAGACGAATTATGGCCTTTCTTTTTAATTCGTATTCCTAGTTTGAAACAACCGAAAGTTCAGAAGCTTATTTCTAAAAATCACATTGATCCAACCAGTCAGGTCGAGTTGTTAAAGTTTTTCGGGCAAAAAACGATTGCTAATCCTTTTGAACTAAAAGCTGCTTTAACTCCTTAAGATTAGAGAGTTCAACAAAAAACCTAAGGTGCCAGAGTTTAAATAGTCTAGCAGGCCGAAACGAGAAAGCTAGAGGTAGAAATTGATCAGATGGAGTTCAAGCTGAATTTTTATTTTTCCGAAGGGGTGCCTTCGGCAGAGTGTTGAGACATGAGTTTTGAAGGTTAGTATCGGGTAATCAGTCTATAAATGTATAATATCGGTTAATTAGACTATATGTTTATTTTGCCGTTTTAAAATGCGAACGAATAACAAATCACGAAAATGCGTAACAAATTTAATATAATCTTCGTGTTTTAGCCCTTCATTAACATTCCATTTCCAAGTACGCTCATTCGTACTTATTTCTTTTTATCTTTGAAGCATGAAGAAAAAAAACGTACACGTCGCTTTAGTGCAAATGAGCTGTTCTCCCGATCCTGAGGAGAATATGACCAAAGTAGAGCAGGAAATTAGAGCCGCCGCCGCTCAGGGCGCGCACATTATTTGTTTGCAGGAATTATTCCGATCACTCTATTTCTGTGATGTAGAAGATTACGATAATTTCGCCCTCGCCGAATCTATTCCGGGTCCAACTACCGATCGATTTTCTGCATTAGCAAAAGAGCTGGAATTGGTGATTATAGCTTCACTATTCGAAAAAAGAACTGCCGGGATCTATCACAATACAACTGCGGTGATCGATGCCGATGGTTCCTATTTGGGTAAATATCGAAAAATGCATATACCCGACGATCCCGGCTATTTCGAGAAATTCTATTTCACTCCGGGAGATATGGGCTATAAAGTGTTTGACACTAAGTACGCGAAAATTGGCGTGCTCATTTGCTGGGATCAATGGTATCCCGAAGCGGCACGACTCACAGCCATGAAAGGAGCCGACTTTTTGTTTTACCCAACTGCCATCGGCTGGCATAAAGATCAGGATGAGCAAACCAATGCAGAACAGCTAAATGCCTGGCAAACGATTCAGAAATCGCACTCCGTTGCTAATGGAATTCCCGTTGTTTCGGTAAATAGAACCGGTATCGAAGGGGATATGAAATTTTGGGGTAACTCGTTTGTCACCAACAGTTTTGGGTATGTTACTTATCAAGCACCCTCAAGTGAGGAAGTGACCAAAGTTGTAGACTTAAATCTGAATGAATCGGACGAAAAAAGAACGCATTGGCCGTTTTTCAGAGATCGACGCATTGATAGTTATGCTCCCATCACCAAACGATTTTTAGACGACGATGAATCTCATTGAATCGAAGGATAATGCCGGGGTAAAAACGTTTCAGGGTATTCCTTCTGAGGCCGGCTACTTCTTTCCGGCAGAGTGGGCACCTCATGAAGCTTGTTGGTTGAGCTGGCCACACAATACCGATACATGGCCGGGTAAATTCAAACAAATTTTTCCGGCTTATTGTGAATTTATAAGAGTGTTGTCGCTAAGCGAGAAAGTGAGGATTAACGTTGGAAGCGTAGAATTAGCAAAGTCTGCTTTTACGCGCATTGCGCAATATGGCGCCGAACTCGACAATATTTATTTTCATCTGAACCCAACTAACGATGCCTGGTGTAGAGATCACGGGCCATGCTTTCTTGTGAATAAAGATCCATCAAAAGAAAAAATTATCGTTAATTGGGGATACAATGCATGGGGTGCGAAATATCCGCCGTTTGATTTAGATAATGACATCCCACAAAAAGTAGCGGATCAGCTTGGGGTGCAAATTGCAGAGCCGGGTATAATAATGGAGGGAGGTTCGGTTGATTTTAACGGCGAAGGTACGTTGATTACTTCCAAATCCTGTTTATTGAATCCCAATCGAAATCCGGACTTATCCAAACCGGAGATCGAGGAAAAGCTGAAGAA
Source organism: Balneolaceae bacterium (assembly GCA_965228545.1). Classification (GTDB taxonomy): domain Bacteria; phylum Bacteroidota; class Rhodothermia; order Balneolales; family Balneolaceae; genus HXMU1420-13. Next base: position 1,147,106 of record OZ245822.1, on the reverse strand, counting down.
TTATTACGGAGTAGAAAACGTACTTTGGGTAAAAGATGGTATTGTGGGTGACGATACCGATGGCCATATCGACGATACCGTACGCTTTGTGAACCCCTCAACCGTGATAACGATGGTAGAAGCCAATACCTCGGATGAGAATTTTAAAATATTAAAAGAGAATAGGCATTTACTAGAGCAGCTAACGATTCGCAACAAGCCTATTGAAATTGTTGATATTCAAATGCCTGAACCACTGTTTTATAATGGGCAACGGTTGCCGGCATCGTATGCCAATTTTTATATTTCGAACGAACATGTGATTGTGCCTGTCTTTAATTCGAAACAAGACGATCAGGCGCTTGGTAAAATTCGAGAATGCTTTCCATCCAGGAAAATTATTGGAATCGATTCAACTCATTTGGTTTGGGGCTTGGGTAGTTTTCATTGTTTAAGCCAACAGCAACCGATTTAACATAAAAAAGCTCACCGAAGTGAGCTTTCTTTGTAAGTATAAATGGAAAGAGAAGGCTATCAGGCTTTTGGACCGTCCCAGTCTCCAACTCCCATTCCTTCAAGTCCGGCTTTTCGGATAGGTTCTGTAGCGTCGTTTAATGCCTGAAATCCGAAGTCTAACCCGGAAATGGTTCGTAGCGGACGTGTTCCTTTTTCCATATTGATGAGTTTTTCAAAATCATGTACCACCAACATCGGATCGGTAGGGGCGTTTTCATCAGCAAATAAACTCATCACTTGTTGTTGGAATCCTTGCCCGAATTCAACCACGTGTTGATAAGCGACTGCGGTTTCTGCATCGGAGGGACTTGTCATGTTGGCAAAGAAATTTGTCTCGAAAGGACCCGGTTCCACAATTACTACATCGATGCCAATGGGAGCAAGTTCGTAGCGTAAAGCTTCACTCAAGCCTTCTAAACCCCATTTGCTGGCATTGTACACTCCAAAGCCCGGAAAGGCTGCTCGACCCGCAGTAGATGAAACCTGAATAATTAAGCCGTCTTGTTTTTTTCTGAAAATTGGGAGTACGGCGTTTGTGACTCGAATGGGACCAGCAATATTTAAATCCAGTTGATTGAGCACTTCCTGTCCGTTAAAAGCTTCAACTGGTCCGCCATACCCTGAACCTGCGTTATTGATGAGTACATCCAAATCGTCGATTTGTGAAACAGCTTTTTTAATGCTTTCATCATTTACAACATCAAGTTCGATTACTTCAATGGATAGGTCATGCTCTGAAGCAAAATCATTGAGTGCTTTAGCGGCATCTGCGTTTTTTGAGGTCACATTCCTCATCGTAGCGTAAATATGATGACCTTGCTGTGCTAAATATTTCGAAGCGTCGAAACCAAATCCACTGCTAGTTCCGGTAATTAGTATTTTTTTCATAATTGATAGTGTGTGTTAATAAATAATTGTACAACTGCGATAGTTGCGGAGCGATCATTGAATAATGATTAGCCCGAATATTCACTTTTATTTGCTAACACACGAATAAAAGCACTCCGGCAGCCGAAGTTATTCTTGATAACAATTATCGAGATTGTCGATGTTTCAACATTAAAGTGTTACAGGTAGGTGTTAGGGGCTTCTCCTTTAACCGGTCCCACAATTTCATTGGTGATCCAGCCACCATAAAAACCGCCGGGTTGGGGTCGCACTCGTTCGTCATCAACGAAGCATTCGGCTTTGGCGGGATAAAACGCCAAGTACTCTCGTATTTCTTTGTAGTCTTCAAAAGGATTAGGATAAGACCACGCAATGTGATCGATTAACTGATGCTCTGATTCAACTTTCCAGTATTTGGCAACTCCTTTCCATTCGCATCTTGATTTGCCTGTGGAAGACTTCAGCAAATCAAAATTAACATCAGAAGGTGGGAGGTAAAAAGTAGGTGGACTGGCCGTTTCTAAAATTCGGATGGCGTTCGTGGTTTCAGCAATAGTTACATCGCCTACTTTTACAATAATGCGCCGATGGTCATAATCGATTTTTGGTGGGCGAGGATAATCCCACACCGATTCCTGCCCTTTTTTGGGTTGAATGGCAAAAGATGGACGTTTTTGCCCATAATATTTCCAATTTGATCGGGCTTTTTTTGCCCAGTAGGGTAGTTCAGTCATTTTTCTTAAAAAACCGCAAATGACCGAACTACATTCCGTTTACCCTATTTTGCAGGATCCACCGCACATGTTTGGATGCCTAAAATCTTATAAAGTGGGCAAAAACTTACTAAGCTGGTAAAGATAAATACTGCAGCGATTACAGCTAATACAATGGCTAAGGTGCCGCTAATTATTCCACTGAAATAAAGTCCTGCAATTACCAAAGCTATTACTGTTCTAATGATCCTATCTGCCGAGCCCATATTCTTTTTCATGATTGTACCTTTATGTTTTTTAAAAAAATAAATATTGAAATCCCGCAACTATCGCATAAATAATTCCTATGCAGAGTATGCAAGTGAGGATTAATTTTCCGATGAGTTGTTTGTTCATGCTAAAATATAATCCTGCTGTAACACTCTTTCTGTTACTTGGGTTACACAGGGCGGATTAATTTAACACTTTGAAGGAGCGAACATACTGCTTTCCCAGCCACGAATTGTGAACTTCATCCCAAGTAGAATAATGCCCAAAATCTGATAAACCGGAGGCAGTAGCTCCCCAAGTTCCTACGCTTAATTCATATTCGGTGGGGAACACATTAGTAGGCAATGTTCGGGTATGGTATTCGGCGTATAAGTTAAGCGTGCAACCGGGAAATGACTGCGCAATTTGTTGAAGAAGCTTTGAACTATTCAAATGATCTGAATGATCGCCCGGATTAATCACCGGATCTGTATCAGCAATATGAATAGTTAAATCTGTGCCCACGTGATGTTCTCTAATCAAAAAACTAATTACTAATTCGAGATCCAATTTCGAAAAAGTGTTTATTCCATCGGCACTCTGAATGGTATCAATTTCGCCATTCATCAATTTCTGCAGACTTTTATACTCATGCGCAGGATAACCGGCTCCATCCACATTTCCATCAGGTAGTCGCAAAAAGTAGCTCACCGTATTACGATAAGAGTAGCTCAAAATATCAAAGTCGGCTACACTTTTTCGGTGTTCATTCATGGAGCTTCCTAATCGTTTTTCAGGCCAAGCAGCGTTCACCATAAATCGAATCGCTCGTTTGCTTCCTTCTTCTCGTGCGAGCGTATAGTTATTGGTCATTGCCGCCCCGGCATCACCAGCCGTTATGTGTAAAAATATAACGGTATGATTGGAATCAGCCACTGCATGGTAAGCGTTCGGATTCATAAACAGTTGCCAGTCATCCGGATGTGCAGCCACAAATACCGACGTTGATTGTGCTAAGCTCAAACTTGAAAGAAGCAGAATACAAGCACTTGTATAGAAAATTTTCATGGTTCAGTTCACTAATTAATTGGGATTCAATCCTTTTGGTAAATCCGTTGTACAGTACTAAATGCATGGTATTGTTACAAGAATTCACTTCAATAAAAGCCAAAAAAGCGCTACCATAAATGTGGAATCATCACAATAATCAGGTAATTAAATCCTATTAAGATGGAAGCGCATTTTGAACTCAATGAAGTAACCGAAAAGCTACCTAAGCATCTTCATAAGTTTATCGTAAAACAACCCTACGATGAGTACACTCCTCAAAACCAAGCAGTATGGCGGTATGTGATGCGAATGAATGTGGATTATTTGAGCAAAGTGGCGCATGGCTCTTACCGAGAAGGACTCAAAAAAACCGGAATTTTTGTAGATGAGATTCCACGTATGGAAGGGATGAACAGGATTTTGAAAGAAATTGGTTGGGCTGCAGTATCGGTGGATGGATTTATCCCGCCCAATGCTTTCATGGAGTTCCAGGCCTATAATGTGTTAGTGATTGCCAGTGAAATGCGCACGATCAATCACATTGAATATACACCCGCACCGGATATTATACATGAAGCGGCCGGACATGCACCGATAATTGCGAATCCGGAATATGCGGAATACTTGCGCAGATTTGGAGAAATCGGTAGTAAGGCAATTTCCTCATCTAAAGACTTTGATATGTACGAGGCAATTCGGCTGTTGAGTATTCTGAAAGAAGATCCGAATTCATCGCAGGAGGAAATTGATAATGCTCAGGCCGAAGTTGAATATTTACAAAATAATATGGGTGAGCTTTCTGAAATGGCGATGATTCGCAATTTGCATTGGTGGACAGTGGAATATGGGTTAATAGGTGATCTGGCAAATCCAAAAATATATGGAGCTGGTTTATTATCGTCGATAGGTGAAAGCAAGAATTGTTTGCGTACAGAAGTAAAGAAAATACCGTATTCATTGGATGCAGCTTATCAAAATTTTGATATCACCAGCGAGCAGCCACAGTTATTTGTTACTCCTGACTTTGCTTACCTAAGCTTGGTTCTAGAAGAATTCGCAAATACAATGGCATTGCGAAACGGTGGTTTGAGTGGCGTAAAAAAACTTATTGACTCAAAAGGGTTAGGTACCATCGAATTAAGTACAGGTATTCAGATTTCCGGAAACTTCTCAAAGGTAATTGAGGATCAAAAGGGAAGAGTAGCTTACGTGCAAACTACCGGACCAACGGCACTAGCCAATCGAGATAAGGAATTAATCGGCCATGGTGTTAATAATCACCCAGATGGATTTGGCAGCCCGATAGGTAAACTTCGAGGCATTAACTTACCGATTGAAGATATGGCTCCACGTGATTTGGATGCCTATGGTATTTACGAAGGTAAAACGGTTACTCTCGAATTTGAAAGTGGAGTAGTGGTAGAGGGTAAAGTAATTACGGGAACCAGAGATCTACGAGGCCGAATTCTGCTTATTTCGTTCGAAGAATGCACCGTTAGATACAAAGATGAATTGCTTTTTACACCTGATATGGGTGTGTACGATATGGCGATTGGTAAAGAAGTAATCTCGGCTTATGCCGGGGCTGCCGATGTACGTTCTTTTGGAGATGTTGGAAAAGTATCGAAAACTAAATCGCATAAAATTGTGTATTCAGATCGAGAACAAGCGCTCTATAAGTTATATGCAGAGGTTCGTGAAATGCGTATTAATAATTCGGTGAGAGAAGTACGCTTGGTAGATATTTTGGAATTACTGATGGCTAAGTATCCACATGATTGGTTGCTACCCTTAGAAATGTATGAGCTTGCGGTTCAAAACCATTTGGATGTTTCCAGCTCTATTGGCGAATATCTATCGACCTTGAAAAAAAACGAAAAGTATACCAAGCTCATCAATAACGGATTGCAGCTCATCGAAAGCAGCGAACCTGCAAATGTGTAGAGTTTATTAGAGTGTAACTTTCGGAAAACGGAAGGTCATTCTATACTTTTTCTCGGTATCGAGGGTGTAGGAAGCGTCGATTTGAGTGAGTAAAGATTCAATAAGTGTTTGACCTAAGCCGGGTGTTTTTGCGTATTCTGATGTAACCACACCAGAACCATTGTCGCTATAAATTATCTCAAAAAAATCGTTTTCTTCTATAGCAGTTACACTTATCTGGTAGCTATCCTGTGTTTGGCTAAACCCATGTTTTAAGCTGTTCGTAAATAATTCGTTAAGAATAATACCAACCGGAACACCATGATTGATATTCAAATATTGGATATGAATGTCTAGGTTTAAATGGATTTGCTTTCCAGTTTTATTGAAACTATCAATAATTAAATCAGCCAATTCTTTGATATACTGTTTAAAGTGAATCCGGCTAATGTCTTCTGATTGATAGAGTAATTCATGTACTTTAGAGATCGAAAGAATACGATTCGTACTTAGTTTAAGTGTGGCACGAGAGAATTCATCAGGTGCAATATTCGATTGTAAATCTAACAAGCCCGATACCACGGCCAGATTATTCTTCACCCGGTGATGGATTTCTTGAAGCAGCACTTTTTTCTCTTCAATGTTCTGCTTTAGAATGGAATCCTGCCTTATAAGTTGGTGATTATTGCTTTCAAATCGTTTTATAAGCTTAAATAAAGAGTCGTTGAGATAATACACCAATAGAGCAACAACTAAACAAACCAATGATAATAAAACCCCATAAATAACCCATTCTATGAGACCATTCAAAAACTCGGGATTATCAAAATTGTGTGGTTGTGGTAAGTGGAAAAGAGCAACAAAAAGAAAAGAAAGTATTGTGGCAGAATAGATTATAATAGTTTGCCCGACACTAAAAATGAGGACACTTAAAAACGGTATAAATACAATAATTACATTTGTTAGCGAATCCAGCCCATGCTGATGTAAATTGGTAATAAAGAAAGTGTAGGTTATAAGAATTATGCATCCGATTTTGAATGTAAGCGATAGTTTTTTTCTAAATATAAAAATGCTTACGAGCGCAAATATATTTACAACATCGAAATAGAACTCGGTGGTAAGCGCACTGGTATTAAATGGAACAATCGGGATTAAAACAGCAATAATTGCTACAATGGTAGAATAGAATAAGAATCTATTCACAAGCAGGTTAATTACTTTATCGATCGATACCTTCAAGCCGTCAATTTCGCCATTAGGCGAACCGCTCTTCTCCATAATTATCACATTTTCTTTTCTCGTATTTCATACAACTAATCTTTATTGGGGGCAGCACTCCGAAGCCTTACGTCACTTGTTTTAAACAATTTTGAGATTATCGGTCGAAACCTGATTCATATAAAGGATTACTTGAGGTTGCTAATGGAAGTTAAACCAATAGGTCCATTGGCCTTTTTAAACGGTTCGCCAAATTCAAAGCCGGCTAAGTGGCCAAAATAGCGAGCTCGAGCTTCAATTTGCTTAAAATACCGCTCGTTAGATATGTAGGTAGTTGGTTCATCATTGGTATTAGAAACATTAAATTGGGTTTCGAAAGCTAAAATTGCTTCTTTTTTAATGTTCCAATACTCGGAGATATCTACAATAAAATCCGGTTCAAATGGACGATCTTGCATATAGTGAGCAATGGTGCCGGGCCTCCAAGGCTCATTGGTATCTCCCGGGGCTGCACCTTCAAACTTAGCTAAGCCGGAATAGAAGATGGCGTCTAAACAGAGTTGCGTAGCTTTTCCATGATCTGGATGACGATCGAACGGTGCACCAATTATGCACATGCTTGGTTTAAGCAATCTAAGTTCAGAAATTATTTTCAATTGATTATCCCGACTATTTTCGAGCACCGAATCCCCCAAATCCAGAGTATTCCTATACTGAATCCCCAAGATCTCACTGGCTTTTTCCACTTCCTTTTTTCTTGTGTCAGGAGTTCCTCGGGTTCCCATTTCACCCCGCGTAAGGTCAATGATACCAACTTTCTTCCCCTCTTTTACTAACGAGGCTATAGTTCCTCCTGCATTAAGTTCCGCATCATCAGGATGGGCTGCAATCACTAATACATCTAATTCCATATAGGCACGTACATCATTTAATGGTTCCGTTTAAAAAACGGTAACTTTATCAAATAAAGAAGTTTATTTTCAATTTTTCTGAAACGAAACATCATTCGAAACGTATTCGACTTCTTGTAACCCCGGGAGAACCATATGCGATTTATATTTAGCCTGATTGAAGGCATTAAAGTTGCGCTTAGAGCGCTCAGCATCAATAAAGTGCGATCTGTACTTACAGCCCTATGTATCATTATTGGTATTACGATGGTAACGGTGGTAGATGCCGTAACCACAGGTATGGATGAAAGTTTCGAAAATAGTATGGCGATGCTTGGCCGAAATGTGATTTACATTCAAAAATGGCCATGGGATGGAGAGCAAGAATGGTGGGAAATCATCGGCAGAAAAGAAATGGAAGTGGGGTATGCAGAATTTCTGGATGAGCGCTCAAAATTAGCATCCGTTGTGGCCGCCTATACAGAAAGAAACGTACCAATTAGGTTTGAAGACAAATTGATTGAAAATGTAGGGATAAACGGGGCTTCCTCTAATTATTTGAACATTCAGGGTATCGACATTACCGCCGGACGAATGTTTACCGAAGGGGAAGTTCGATCCGCCAATAAAGTGGTGATTATTGGGCAAACAATTCGATCTGAGTTTTTTGAAGAAACGGATCCTTTAGGCAAACAAATTCGAATTGGCGGGCAAAAATTCACTGTTATTGGAATTCTTGAAAAGCAAGGCAACTTCTTAGGACTTGGCGATGCTGATAACCGCGTAATTATTCCAATTAACACCTACGGGCAGATTTACGGATTGCGATCGGGGGTAAATATTGGAGTGAAGTTTCCGAACGAAGAAGCTATGCTTGATGGCGAATACGAAATAGAAGGCCTAATGCGGCAGGTTCGAAATCTCGATGCGACCGACGAAAATGATTTTGCCATAAATAAACCACAAGCTTTTGAAGAAACGCTTTCTGCTTTTAAAAACGGCTTATACATGGGAGGGTTTGTTCTTGTAGGACTTTCACTTCTTATAGGTGGTATTGGTATTATGAATATCATGTTTGTTTCGGTAAGAGAACGCACTAAGGAAATAGGCATTCGAAAAGCAGTGGGGGCTAAATCCTGGGAGATATTAACCCAGTTCCTGATCGAAGCAGTGATGATATGTATCGTTGGCGGTGTTGTTGGTGTAGCCTTAGCCGGAGCTGCTACCTTAGCGATCGATCAAGTGTTTACAGCTAAAATGAATTTGAGTGTTGTTGGAGTGGCTTTTCTAATATGTACATTCGTTGGAGTTATTTTTGGTTTTATTCCCGCCTACCGAGCTGCTAAATCTGATCCCATAGAATCTTTAAGGTTTGAGTAATAATGCAATTAACTGAATCATTTAAACAAGCAACCGATTCGCTACTAGCAAATAAACTTCGCTCGGTTTTAACCCTGTTAGCATTAGTTATTGGGGTGTTTTCCGTAATTGTTTCTACCACTGCCGTTGCCGTATTGGATAATTTCTTTACAAATACTATGAGCATTCTTGGCAGTGATGTAGTTACGGTGCAAAAAAATCCGGCAGTGCAAATGGGGCCGAGAGATGCGAGCCTGAGAAATAGAAAAAATATTTCTTTTGAAGATGCAGAACGTCTCGAAGAGTTAGTAAAAATTGCCGAAGGTGTTGGGTCAATCAACTCGTTCAGTTTTACCAGTGTTTCATACGGTGATGAAAAAACCGACCCTAACGTAATTATTCGTGGCGGTAATGAAGAATTTATCGAAAACAACGCTTTTACCCTCGAAGATGGCAGAAATATTAATGCAGAGGATGTGCAGTACAAGCGCAACGTGGTAGTGCTTGGGAAAGATGTTCAGCAAGATTTGTTCAAGAATGAGTACCCACTTGGTAAAACCATTCGAATTGATGGGCAACCTTATCTGGTAATTGGCCTCCTCGAGAAAAAAGGACAAATTCTTGGCTCCTCCTTCGATAATATTGCAATTATCCCTTATACAACAGGTATTAAAAATTATGGAGGAAACCGTGGAATAGCTATTCAATTACGAGCTCCGGAAATCTCGAAAATAAGCGAAACCATCGAAGAGGTGACCGGAATTATGCGGGTGATCAGAGATGTGGGACCATTAGACGACAACGATTTTGAAATTACAACCAATGATTCGCTTGCCGGAACTTTTGATGGATTTACAGCTCTACTTTATGGCTTGGGATTCGTAGTTGGTTTTATCACACTAGCAGGCGCGGGAATCGGCGTGATGAATATCATGCTTGTATCTGTTACCGAGCGTACTCGTGAGATAGGAGTTCGAAAATCGGTAGGGGCTACAAAAAAAGCGATTATTACACAATTTTTGATGGAGGCTGTATTTATCTGTCAGTTAGGTGGGCTAATCGGAATGGTATTTGGTATCCTCGGTGGAAACATGGTAGCAGTTTGGATTGAAACGGATATGGTAGTTCCGATGGAGTGGGTTTTTGGAAGCTTTTTTGGAATGCTGATGATTGGTTTGTTATTTGGTGTATATCCGGCATACAAAGCAGCACAACTCGATCCAATAGAAAGTTTGCGGTACGAGTAAGTTTTTGATGTTGAACCGGTTGAGGTTCAGTATATTACAGCATAATTAGAAAAGGGCACGTTATGAACGAAGAAATCATTGAGAATATTAATTCAAGGCTTGATCGCGCAATCGATAAAGGGCGTATTTTATTAGCCGACGAAGAATTGCAGCAGCAAGTGGATGAGCTAAAACATAAAGCAGAATCTACAATCAGAAAACATCCCATAAAAAGTGTACTTGCTGGCTTGGCAGTGGGCATTATAGTAGGTGCTATCTTTAGTTCAGACGATTAATTATGGATCAGCTTAACGCGCGTTTAAAGCAAATAACGAACGAATTAAAGCAATACTTTGAGGCCAGAATCGATCTGATGGTGCTCAATATTGGCGAAAATATAACCGGTTGGTTAGGCAGCTCTATTCAAAAACTTATCGGGTTTATTATTCTTGGACTTGGTGGATTGTTTGGGATGATTGCTTTGGCTATCTGGTTGGGAGAATGGATAGGAAACGAAGCTTTAGGATATCTGATAGTAGCACTTCCATTATTATTAATTGGAGCTATTTTATCTTTCGCTAAGCCGGGGAAAATAGCACGGGGAATTCAGAATCAGTTTATGGATGGAATTTTAAAATCTATCGAAAAAGAAGAGACCAAACAGGAGCAATTACCTCCGGTTAAATCAATTGAACTAACAAAAGGGCATGAGTAAAAAAATCGATCGCATCGAAGCAAAAAAAAGAGAGCTAGAAGCGAAATTGGAACGCGTACAAAGTGGATTGGAACACAATCTTGAACATGTTAAACAAGATGTAACCGATACGGTAAGTCCTGCCGAGGTAGTAAGAAAATATCCTCTTCAGAGTGTTGGTTTAGCCATTGTTGCCGGTTTCTTGGTTACCAGAATAGGCAGTGGGAAAAAGACGGTGCATACATCAACCTCTAGAAATGCGATTACCGACTCCATTACCAGCTCTTTGAAAAAACGATTGAGTAAAAAAGCGATTGATATGGCTTTGGATATCATTGAAGACAAATTAGCATCTCGCTCGTCTAATAACCCGGATGCAAAATAATTTACGGCCTTGTAAAAGCTTATGAAGGCAAACAAAGGTTGAATTAAACCGTAACTATTTTCGGTTGTCTTCGTGGAAGCCAACCATCACCAAAAAATATATACAGACATGAAAAAAACGATTCTTACTGTGCTATGTGCAGTGTTGCTAACCAGCGGAACAATTCTAGGGCAGTCCGTTCAACGTATCACATTAGAAGACGCTATTCGAATTTCACTCGAGAACAACTATTTGCTAAAGCAGGCAGAAAATAATCTCGATTTAGCCGATGAGAGTATTAAAAATGAAATGGCTGATTTTCTACCATCGGTAAGCGCTAATTTTAACGGCAGCAGAACTACCGGACAACAGTTTATCTTTGAGCGCTTTAATGAAGGCCTAAACCCATTTGTTGATATCACATCGAAATCGTTCAGCGGTAATTTAGGTGCCAACATTCGCATCTTTAATGGTTTCGAGAATATCATAAGTCTACGACAGAGTAAAGAAGAGCAACTTTCGCGAGAAGAGCGCTTGCAAAGAGCTCGTGAACAAGTAATCTTTAACACTGCTACTAGTTTTTTGCAGGTGATTTTAGAAGAAGAATTACTTGAAATCGCAAAAGAGAACCTTATAACATCCACCAAACAATTAGAACAGGTTCAGGCTCAGGTTGATGTTGGCTCTCGTCCTGCAGTTGATCTATACAATCAGGAGGCGCAGGTTGCCAACGATGAATTGGCAGTAACGCAGCGTGAAAATGCATTGAAGTTGAACAAGCTTCAGTTAGTGCGCCAGCTTCAAATTGACCCACTTGTTAACTACGAATTTATAGTTCCAGAAATTGACGAAAACAGAGACTTCAACGCGGTAGAGAATTACAGCCTGCGCGATTTAATTAGCCAGGCCCTTGCATCTCGAAGCGACATCAGAGGAGAAGAGGCGGATATTCGCAGTTTAGAATACCAATTGTTGAATGCCAGAGCATCGTTATTGCCATCCATAAATGGTAGTGCTTCGCTGTCTTCCAGATATAGCGATCAATATACCGTTTTGGGCGAAAGCGTAAACTTCTCTGATCAGTTTTTCGATCAACAGCTAAACCGTTCGTTAGGTATTTCAATTTCAATACCACTTTTCCAGAACTATAACCGACTTTATAATATTCAAGCAAGCAGAGTACAGCTTAAAAATGCTGAGCTAAATTTTGAGAATACTCAGCTACAGGTGGTACAGGAAGTAACTCAATCGTATAATGATTACAGCTCTTTTTTGAAACAGAAAGATGCCACCGAGAAAAGCCTCATTGCCGCCGAAAAAGCTTTTGAAACCCAGCAAGAACGATACAATGTAGGAGCAAGTACTTTAATTGAATTGAGCCAGGCTCAATCAAACTTTGTAAGTGCACAATCAAACTATACACAAGCTATTTTCAACCTGATTTTCCAAGAAAAATTACTTGATTTCTATTTAGGTAAACTGGCTGATCAGAACATCGAATTTTAATAATTAACACCAACTTTGGGGACAATTAAATGGCTAAGAAAAAGTCATCGACTAATAAATTATTTATCTGGATTGGAGTACTACTGGTAGTTTTATTGGTAGGAGGATTCGGATTACGAAAAGCCGGAGTGATTGGCGGAGGTCTTAAAGGTACGGCAGTGGAAACCGATACGGCAAAGCTAAAAACTATTACACAGGTTGTTTCAGCTTCGGGTAAAATTCAACCGGAAGTAGAGGTAATAATTCGTCCCGATGTATCTGGAGAGATTATCGAACTACCAGTGAAGGAAGGTGATTTTGTTCGAAAAGGGGATTTATTAGTGCGCATTAAACCTGATATTTACCAAGCCACTATCGATAATCTCAATGCGGCATTATTAACACAAAAAGCTCGTTTAGAGCAAACCAGAGCAAGCTTAATTCAAGCTGAAGCTGCATTTATGAAAAATGATGAGCTTTACAAGAAAAATGTGATCTCTGAATTGGATTACATTCAAACCAAATCGGCTTATGATGCCGAGAAAGCAAATTTGAAAGCTGCTGAGTATCAAATTCAAGCAGCGGAAGCCCAATTACGCAGAGCTCAAGAAGAATTAGAGCAAACCGTAATTCGTGCTCCTCAAGACGGAACAGTAACCGGGTTGGGTGTAGAAGAAGGCGAACGTGTATTGGGTAATTCCCAAATGGCAGGTACCGAAATGATGCGAGTTTCTTTGTTAGATCGTATGGAAGTACTTGTTGAAGTAAATGAAAATGATATCGTAAATGTGACTTTACAAGATACCACCCGCATAGAAGTAGATGCGTACCCTGAACGTCAATTCAATGGAATTGTAACTGAGATTGCCAATTCAGCCCAGGTAACCGGCGCAGGATCATCCGAACAGGTAACGAATTATCAGGTAAAAGTGCGGATTGTAACACCACACAATTTGGGATCATCCGGGGAAAAATTAGTAGCAAGCGCTGCTCCTGAAAATCCTGGACAAGCTTTCGTTCCTAATTTCAAGCCTGGAATGTCTGCCACAGTAGATATCGAAACCGAGACGGCTAGTAATGTGGTTTCTGTGCCCATTCAAGCAGTAACGGTTCGTGATTTTGCAAAAGATAAAGAAGTTGACTCAAAATCTGGCGAAGCTGAAGTACAAATGGTATCTGCTCAGGATGATCTGCAAGTTCAACGAGAAGACATCCGTAAAGTGGTATTTTTGGTTGAAAATGGCGTTGCAAAACGAGTAGAAGTTGAAACCGGGATTTCGGATAATACACACATTCAAATCACCTCTGGTTTAGCTGCCGGTGATGAAATCGTAATTGGAGGTTATCGGGTACTTTCAAGAACTTTGGAAGATGGTGATGCACTTGAAATCACTAACCGTCCTAATGAAACTGAGGAAAACTAATGGAACAACCGGTTATCAAAATCACTGATCTCACACGCTTTTATCAGATGGGAGACACCACTGTAAAAGCGTTGAACGGGGTTTCCTTTGATGTTAAAAAGAACGAATACATCGCAATCATGGGGCCATCAGGTTCAGGTAAATCTACGTTGATGAATATGATTGGATGCTTAGATACACCAACCTCAGGTGAATACATTCTGAATAATAACCGAGTTTCTGAAATGGACGATGCCGAGCTGGCTGAAGTTCGAAATCGTGAGATTGGCTTTGTTTTTCAAACGTTTAATTTGCTACCAAGAACTTCTTGCCTTGCAAATGTAGAACTACCATTGATTTATGCCGGCATTAAAAGTGCAGACCGTAAAGAACGCGCGCAGGAAGTACTCACAAAAGTAGGTCTTGGCGATCGCGTTGATCACAAGCCTAACGAATTATCAGGTGGTCAGCGCCAGCGTGTGGCTATTGCGCGAGCTTTGGTAAATAATCCTTCTATTTTGTTGGCAGATGAGCCAACCGGTAACCTTGATTCCAAAACCGGGGAAGAAATCATGCTGTTGTTTGAAGAATTATATCGCCAAGGCAACACCATTATTTTGGTAACACATGAAAATGAAATTGCTGATCATTCCCGTCGTATTGTTCGGCTGAGAGATGGAGTGATCGAATCGGATACTCCCGTTGCAAATCCTACATTAGCAACTCAAGAAGTTGTTTAAACAAAAAAAGACGCTTTAAAGCGTCTTTTTTTTATGTCAATAAATGGGCTGGCTAACTGTTATCGAAGGCCAATTCCAATACCAACGTTGTACGTAGTGTACTCAGCAACTGTCACCTCACCGTAGATTCTGAAGATTGCTAATTTAAATTGCGCACCAGCCAATGCATGGATAGCAGCATCTGAATCTGCTGAGAAAGAAACAGGATCGGTGAATGTTTGTTGAGCTTGACCGGAACCTACCGTGTAATCACCTAGCATATCAAGGTTGAAGGTGCCTGTTTGGAATCCAACACCTGCATACGCAGAAATAAATGGAAGTGATTTACCAACTAATGCATTAAGTACAAATGTTTCGGTGGTAGTATTCACAAACTGTTCAGCCGACGATGAGATTGTTGCATTTAAATCGGTTTGTGAAAACGCAGCCATCAAAGAAATATCTACCGGTAGTAATTTACCTCCGGGTAACCATTGGTTTAATCCGTGTTTAATACCGGCACCAACAACAGAAATACTTCCGTAATCTCCAATATCGGTTTCAGGGATATAACGCACAGTGATATCTGTGCCTTTTATCAATCCAATATTCCCTTGGAGCATAGCTGCGGGTACAACATTAACGCCTGTGCCGCCGGGTACTTGAAATGAAAAATTGCCGGATCCATCAGAGATGGTTTGTCCATTACCTTTTCCACCAGAAATTGTGTTAGATGAATTCCCGGTTATATTAACATTTTGAAGACCGAGTTCACGTGCGTCAAAGGTAGTGCCTGAGCTTGGTACAGATGCGAATGCTGCTCTTACCTGAACACTGAATCCTAGTTTTTTTGTAGGTGCTGCACCTGTAGCCCATCCTGAATTTAGTGCTGTACTCATCCCCGTTGGCAGGGGAGATAAATATGCCTCAGCAAGTTTATTAGCGTTTGCTTCTCCCGATTCCAGAAATGCTCTGATTTCATCGAGTTGCGCATTGGCAGGTTGCCATGCAAAAAGAAGGCCTAAAACTACGAGAGCTATACCGCTCGTTTTTTTAAAATTTTCAGTCATTGATTTCTCCTTTATTCTTAGAAATGATTTGCGACAATATTAGTAATAATAATTGGAAAAGATATACCCTAGTTTGGGTATTACGAGGATCTAACCCTCGATCGACTCGAGCATATTGATATAAGAGTTATACCTTCCCGGGTCGATTTCGCCGGCTTCGAATGCTGCCATTACTCCGCAGCCCGGCTCATGAATATGCGTGCAGGTATTAAACTTACAGTTCTGTCGTGGTTCTAACATCTCAGGGAAATAAAGCGACAATTCCCACGGTTCGATGTTAAATAAGCCAAATTC
This sequence comes from Balneolaceae bacterium, assembly GCA_965228545.1. Classification (GTDB taxonomy): domain Bacteria; phylum Bacteroidota; class Rhodothermia; order Balneolales; family Balneolaceae; genus HXMU1420-13. The sequence goes on along the minus strand of OZ245822.1, from coordinate 1,131,063 downwards.
TCTTATTCCAGGTGTATCTACAATAAAACCACCATTCTCTATTTCAATGAGTTTTGCAAATGTGGTGGTGTGTTTACCTTTGTTTGAATAAGACGATATTTCACCCACTTTCTCCGCATAGTTTGGATCAATAGCGTTTAGCAAACTGGTTTTCCCCACACCAGACGGACCAACAAAAGCGGTTGTTTTGTCTTTGATTTCTTCGGTAAGTGCAACTAAACAATCAGGATCCATCGCAGAAGTGGTAAATACTTTATAACCTAGCTGTTCATATAAATCCTGTACGTCTTTAAGATAGCCTTCATCTTTTTTTGTGGCTAGATCCAGCTTGTTTATGATAATGGCTGCCTGTACTTCATATGCCTCGCAGGTTACTAAAAACCGATCCACAAAGCCTTCTTTCATCTTGGGCTTTCGAATTGATTGTACCACAAATGCCAAATCAAGATTAGATACTAAGATATGTTCTCCACGGCGGCCATGGGTTGCCTGTCGGGTTAAATAGTTATCCCGTTCATGGATTTTTTCGATGCTGCCAGAACCATCTTTGTTTTTCAAAACATCAACCCAATCGCCCACGGCAATAGGATTGGTTACTTCTTTGCCTTCGAGGCGAAATCTACCGGGTAGCCGACTATCGATAATTCCATCAGCGGTTTTTACTTTGTACCAGCTTCCCGTAGATTGTATAATTCGTCCTTTTTGCATATAAGAAAATACGCAAGTGTTTAGATTTGGCAAGCACAAAAATTAACTGTTTACACTATGATTAGACTTCTCTTGATTTCTATACTATTTGCATCAAATGCACTGGCACAAACCAGTGCGAATCCCGAAATCACCGCGTTTTGGATAGAAGCAGAGCGGCAGGTAATTGAAGGAGATTTCGATGCCTACGCTGCATCTTTTCATAAAGAGGCCATTTTGGTAAATGGAATCGGAGAGCAGAGTTATCCTATTCAAACGGCGTTAGATGGTTGGCAACAAGGCTTTAACGATACTAAAGCCGGCAAGATGAAAGCAGAGGTGGAGTTTCGTTTTTCTGCACAGATTCATGGAGAAAGCTCGGCTCACCAAACTGGTATTTTCCGCTATGCATGGCAGAATGAGCAAGAAGAAGCTCAGGAAGTATTTATCCATTTCGAGGCACTTCTAACGAAAACGGATGGAGAGTGGAAAATGCTGATGGAATACCAAAAATCGTTGGCCAGCGCTGAAGAATGGAAAGCTCTTGAATGATTGTTTCTGTAAAAGCCACACTATAACTTTATGTATTCGATGGTAGGAAAGCATCTTTTTCCCGAAGTATAAACTGCCGAAGTGTTGTAGGTTTTTTACCGGTTATGGATTGGAAATTGCTTGTGATTACGGGGTCTTGTTGCACTCTAGGCAAAAAGTGAAGCAAGGTTATCACCAATGCAAAACTATGATTTAGTCCCTCGTTTCTTTTTCTAGCATAAAACCAAATTGGATTGATGCTTTTATAACTAATTTGGCGGTGAGTAATATTTGAAAGTTCGTTAGCAACTTGATAGAAATTCAGATTTTCACTTCCCGTGATCTCGAAGGCGTTGTTTTTATAATTACTAAACTGACTAATCAAATTTGCAGTTACCAACCCGATATCTTTAGCATCAATCCAGTTAAATTTGGCTTTTTTTGAGGGGAGTACAATGCGTTGATATTCTACAATTTCGTTTTGTAGTGTAGTTGTTAGGTTTTGCATGAAGTAACTAGGTCGTACAAAAATATATCGGAAACCAAGCTCTGTGATCAATTGCTCGATGGTATTATGCGGAATTAAGTTGCTTTTTTCGGCACCCTGTACCGACAAAAAAACAATCTGCTTAACACCTGCTTTTTTCGCAGTAATAAGTAGGGGACGAAAAACCGAATCTACGTTAGAAATATGCGGAGGACGAAGCAAAAACAAGCTATTTATTTCTTTGAATGCTTGCTCGTATGTTTGTGGATGCTCAAAATCAAATGTGCGATATGCAAGATTTGGGTACTCAAAAAACATTTTTTCAGCCCGTTCGATATTTCTAACAGCCGCAATTATATCTATTTCTTGATCAAACGCAGATAATGAATGGATCAATTCTTGCCCAATGTTTCCGGTTGCTCCTGTAATCAAAACGCTTTGCTTCATGTACTGTCGAATTATTTCTTAATTCAAAATGGCATACTCAACCAGCTACTAGGTAAGCATCATATATAAAAGATTAATGAAGCCGTTGACAAATAAGTATTAAGTGAGCCATAACAAACCATCAATTTTCAGCTCTTTTCTACTGTTTCCAGAAAGTAGGAGAGAAAATGATGAGTACAGTAAAAATCTCAAGTCTACCAATCATCATTAGGGAGATTAGTACCCATTTAGCTAAGTAGGGCATTTGTGCGAAACTATCGGTAGGGCCAAAATCTCCCCATCCCGGACCAATATTACCTAAAGCCGAGATACTGGCGCCGATTGAGCTCATCATATCGTAGCCGAATAAGGAAATGATAAATGCTCCTAGGCCAAAAATGAACATATAGAGAATAAAAAAACTCAACACCGTGCGTTGAATGTTGGCATCGATGGCACGTTCGCCAATTCGAACAGGGAGGATGGCCTTAGGGTGCACAATTTGTTTGATCTCACGCCCTGTATTTCTAATAAGGATCATCCATCGTATCATCTTAATTCCACCACCGGTTGAGCCGGAACTACCTCCAGTGAAGAAGAGCAGGAACAAAAAGAATGCGCCAAAGCTGTACCAAAGTTCATAATCGTCGGTGCCAAACCCGGTAGTTGTTATGATAGCCACTACCTGAAAAGAGCCATACCGGATAGCTTCGAGGATGGTTCTGCCATCAAAAAACCAAAGCGAGAATGACACCCCAACAACTCCAATAAGAGTGATTAGCGCATAAAAACGAGTTTCCCGATTATTAAAAAACGATTCATGATCTCCTTTGAGTAACCGAAAATGCATGGCAAAGTTTATACCTGCTAAAAACATGAAAAAGGTAACTACAGTATCTATGTAGGCAGAATCAAAACCTTGAATGCTCGCGTTTTTTGTGGAGAAGCCTCCGGTTGCAAGTGTAGCAAATGCATGATTAAGCGCATCGAACCAATCCATGGAAGGATGAACCCAAAGTAAGAGGAACTCGGCTATTGTAAAGGCGAAATATACAACCCATAATAGTTTAGCTGTTTCTTGAACCCGTGGGGTTAGTTTATCGGTTGTCGGACCGGGCGATTCGGCCTGAAATAGCTGCATTCCGCCGATTCCCAATAAAGGTAAAATGGCCAGCGAAAGTACAATAATCCCCATACCACCCAGCCAATGCGCCAGCGATCGCCAGAACAAAAAACTCTTAGGCAACTCTTCGATCATCGGATTCTGGAACCCACTCGAAGTAGTACCGCCCATAATTGTGGAACCTGTGGTTGATAGACCGCTCATGGTTTCGAAAACGGCATCGGTGTACGAAGGTAATATCCCGGAGATTACGAAGGGGAGAGCTCCCACTAACGAGAGCATCAGCCAGGTTCCGCTTACAACTAAAAAACCCTCACGAATACGTAATTCATATTTTGGTTTAAAGAAGAACCAGAGTGAACCACCCAATCCGAAAGAAATTCCAGCCGAAATCATCCAGGAATCCCAGTGATGTTCGTTGTAGATCAAATCGATAATAAGTGGCAAAATCAGCGCAAAACCCATGAAAAAGATAAAAGCACCTAATATGCCTAACACAATAGGGAAGTCGATTCTCGGGCGATTCAGTGAGCTTATGGGGCTTTTAAGCATTATTTGAAGAGCTGGGTTACTTTTTCGATGGCCTCGGGTAGGCAGAACACCATAACACGGTCTTTTGCTTTAATTACAGTTTTACCGGTGGCAATTTCAACGTTTCCATTACATAAAACCCCACCAATTACACAAGCCTCGGGCAATTTCAATTTCTGTATCTGTTTGCCAACAACCTTCGATTTTTCTCCGGCTTGTAATTCAATTACTTCTGCATTTATCCCACGTAATTCAGTTACCGAAATCACATTCCCTTGCCGAACATAACGGTGAATTTCGTTAGAAGCCGCTACTTTTTTGTTGATTACGGCATCAAGCCCAATGGTTTGGCTAAGCGGGATAAAGTCAGGTTTCGACACCAATGCCACCGTTTTTTTTACATCTAAATGCTTGGCCATCAGACACGAAATGATATTAGACTCCTCATCGTCGGTAACGGCAATAAAAGCATCCATATCGGTGATGCCTTCAGTTGCCAACAAATCGGGATCGGTTGGGTTACCATGCAATATCATAGCATTTTTTAATTCAATGGCCAGTTCTTCAGCGGTTTCATAATCCGGCTCTATCAATTTAATCGACCAGTTTTTAGTAGAATCTCCACAAAGTATACGAGCGATCATTGACCCAATAGCTGATCCACCTGCAATCATAATACGATTGAGTTCAGTCTCTTTTTTGCCGGTAGTTTCGATTATTTTAGGTATATCTTCGGTTTTGGCAAGTACAAAAATTTGATCGAAGGCCTGTAGCTTTACCGGACCTTTGGGTATTAATGTAAGCCCACGACGCCCTATTGCCACTACCCGAAAAGTGACATCTGAATAGTCTGAGGCATAATCGATGAGTGATTTTCCAATGAGTGGAGAACTTTTATCGAGCCTGATCCCAATCAATTGCATTCTGTTTTCTGCCAGATTGATTACATCAGATGCGGCAGATCTTTTTAGAAGATGCGCTATTTCGTTAGCTGCAGAAAGCTCCGGATGGATCATCACATCTATACCAAGATCTTTAGGAGTAAGAGGTGCATTTTTATGCGAAAATTCGTCACTCCGAACTCTCGCAATAACCATTTTTGCACCTAGTCGTTTACTCATCATCGCTGTAATGATATTTACCTCATCCACGCTAGTAACGGAGATTAGGATATCTGCGTTTTTAACACCGGCACGTACTAAATCTTTGCCAGAGGTAGCATTACCAACAACAGTGAGAACATCCAACGTATCACCTGCTTTAGAAAGGCATTCTTTGTGGTGATCTACTACGGTGACGTCATGTTTTTCTTTGGATAATACGCTTGCAAGGTCGTACCCAATTTCACCGGCACCGATAATAACAATCTTCAAATGATTAGATCTAAGTTAGAAAACAATACAAAAATTACCACCTTTTCGCCTTAGATGAAAGACGGTGAAAAGGTGGTATGTAATTGTAATTATTGCGTTGTTACAATAAGATCAACGGTAATTGGTCGCGACTGTGCCACTTTTAAGTCGGTTACCTCAACCGTGAATCTATTTTGCCCTCGAATGAGTTCAGGGCTTATTTGAAGACCTTGACCTATCACTTCTCCATTTCGTTTCCATTCGATTTTAACATCCGAAATGGACCGGTTTACCGATGGAGCTGTAAGTACAGTAGTAGGGTTTGTTGGGTTCCATTCTAGAATTAATGGGGATGCCTGTTGTGTAAACTGCAAAGGTTCTACCACTATAATTGGGAAAGATCGTTCTGAAAGGGCCTGTCCTTGAGGTGTCCACGCTAGTGTAAAACTAGCTTCACCTGCAGTTGTTGGCCTCCACGTAGACTCAAAGAAATTTTGATTTTTGAATGCCCAATTTTGGCCAATGTTCATATCAGCAATTGAAAGTGCTCCACCTAGTGCAATTTTGGTAGGGTAATATGGATTTATGCTCGGCGCTTTTATCGGGTTAATCGCCATGATTGTTGAATCTACAGAGTTTTCAAGTCCACGACCGTCGTCTTGGATTAGTGTTACGCGGTAGGTTTTAGTTTCGTTGGCTACGAATGTAGGAGTAGGTAGAATTTCGCCATCTAGCTTCCAGCGTGTTGAAAGAATATCTCCATCGGTATCCTGTGCAAGCCCCGAGCGGAGGTTTATTGTCTGATTTTGATACACAACAGCAGGTGCCTCAATAGTAGGTTTTGGCCCGCTATTAGCAAAAAAGTACTTTTCAATTGATTTGAAATTATTGGCTGCGTCGGAGTTGTCGGTAACTTCGAGGGTTACTTTATGACGACCCGGAGTTACTGCTTTAATAATTTCACTTGCGTTGTAGCTAACAAAGCCGTCATCTACATACCATTTGTACTGGCGTATGAAACCATCAGGGTCGTTGCTATTCAAGGCATCGAGTACCAAATCGCTTCCCGCAGGCACATTTTCTGGAAGCTGCCAGCTTATTACAGGTGCTGCGTTTACGTTTATAGATTTTGTTAGGCTTACGGTATTACAATCTGTTTCGGTGTTGGTTTCTAGATTGAGGGTTACAAAATACTCGCCGGGTTCGTTAAATATATGCGTTGCAGAAAGCCCACTTAATTCCTGAGACCCATTTTCTGTATCGATGATCCATGTAGCATTTTTAAAGCCTCCTTGTGCAAAGCTTTCAGAACCATCCAGAATTACGGGTTCGCCGGGAGCTACCCATTCCGGTAAATCGAAAGATGCTTCAGGGCCTTCAATCACGGTTATTTCTGCAGTGGTTTGAGATGTGTTTCCACATTGGCCCGAGCCGGAACCTTCTACCGTTAATGTGATCGTGTACGTGCCCGGTTCGGTAAATACATGCTGATATTTAGATCCTGTTGCAGTATTTCCATCACCTAGATCCCAACTAAAAGAGGGGAGAGAGCCAGATGGATCGGTACTTAAGCTACCATCTAATTCTATGGCCGAGTTTACGCAAATAGTAGTTTCGTCTAACAAAAATTTTGCAACAGGCGAGCCTTCTATAAGAACCGGAATCTTAGCGATAGACGGCATTCCAGAAAATCCATCATCAAGGGTTAAGCGAGCTTCATATACACCCGGAGTTTCATAAACATGCGTTGGATTCGCCTCTTCAGAAGTTTGTCCGTTTCCGAAATCCCATTTTACACGGAAGGCGTCTCCATCAGGATCAAAACTTTGGCTGCTGTTAAACAATACACGCTGGCCGGTACAGCTCGAAATAACGGAATCCACAACAGCTTCAACAGGGCGGTTAACCATAACTGTTATAGATTCTGAAACGGAAGAGTTACCAAGTGATAAGCCATCAGAAATGGTGAGTCCTATAATGTGAACGCCTGCATCCGGGGCTTTCCAAGTAAATGCCGATTCACGACGTTTGCTTCCGTCGGGGAGTGTCCACTCAAAAAGTAATGCATCATTGTCTAAATCATAGCTTTCTGAGGCATCCAATCGTACATCTAAAGAATTTGAACGAACCATAGATTCAGTTACTATGTAAGGCTGATGGTTTACATTCACAACCCCTTCAACGGAAGTAGAGGAGTTCCCAACGCCATCGTTATCCACAACGGTGAGTGTAAACCGTTTTTGGCCACCTTCTTCAAAAAATCGCTGAATGGTTTCTCCTCTGATTTCAGTTCCATCGTCAAAACGCCATATATAGCGCTCAATTTCACCATCGGTATCGAAAGAAAGATCGGCGATGAATTTAATTTCGGTATTTGGAACTAAGTCTACCGGCTCGGTTCTCCAGCGTGCTACAGGCGGTTCATTTACTCTAATCTGTTGTGCAGAAAAACCTGTTGCTTCATCAAAACCAGAATTGTCGGTTACTTTTAAACCAATTGTATGGAGGCCGGGTGTATCCAGTTCTAAATTTGCTTGAGGGCCATTAGTGGTTGGCGCACCATTTACAATCCACTCATAACTTGAAATATCACCTTCGGCATCGGTACTAGCTGTTCCGTCAACGGTAAATCGTTCTCCCGGGCCAACAACTGTGGGCGCAAAGAAAGAAGCTTTTGGAAAGCTGTTTACCACAATTACGTGCTCGGAAGTTTGCACACTATTGGCCAGGCTTGCCCCGTCGTCTACAGTTAGTTTTACAGTGTATGTTCCGGTTGCCTGATAAGTGTGGCTTACTTGCGGACCTGATGCACGGTTGCCGTCACCAAAATCCCAAAGATAAGATTGTATATCGCTTTCAACATCAGAGCTTTGATTGGCAGTAAATTCGACATTCGCCTTCGAAGTAATAGGAACTGCAGAAATAACCGGATTCGGAGGAGCGTTTACATGAATCACTTGTGTGAGCGATTGTGTTGAGTTTGAGGCACCCCGTTGATCATCAACCGTTAAGGTAACATTAAAGTCGCCGGGTTGATCCAGACTAAGCGTTGTGATTTCGGAACTTGCAATAATTTGGCCATCAAGGCTCCATGTATAAGCAAGATCATCCACGTTAGGATCAGTAGATTCGATGGCATTTAAAGTAATAATATCACCGGGTGCGATATTCTCTGGAATGCTAAAATTTGGTTCCGGTGCGGCATTAATTTCGTACACTCTGTTTACTGTGTACGTTGCATTTTGCGAACCAGTGTTATCATTGATGGTCAATCGAACGGGATAAACACCCGGTTGAGCATGCGACACTACAATGGATGTTCCGGATGCGTTTTGTGGAACACCAAGACCTGCCCACGAATAGGTGAGGTTGTCATTATCAGAATCGGAAGCATTTTGTACGGTGATGGTAATTTCTTCTTCAGTTCCGGAAACTGCAGGAACAATAATTTCGGCATATGGTTGGGTATTAACGCGAATATCAACCGACTCTTCCGAAATACTACAATTTACAGACGATCCACCATCTGAAACCTGAACGGTGATGCTGTAACGGCCTGAAACGGTATTCGAAAACCGAAAAGTTGGGCCTGCTCCACGGCGTGTTCCATTTACAAACCAAGTAAATTCAATTTCCTGTCCTTCCAGATCGTACGATTCAGAAGCGTCAAGAATTAATTCTTCGGAAGGAGATAAAATCTGTTTTGGGGTACTTAATTCTGCCACCGGAGGTGTGTTAACAAACACAATTTGTTGATATGCCCAATATTCGGGGTAGTACGAACGATCATTCGGAATCAGAATTTCTAACGGGATTTGCCCGCGATCTTCAAAACTGATAGTGGGACGGCTTCCGGAGGTAAGCTGGGTATCGTTTAAAATCCATAGAGCTCGATTTAAATCCGAATTAGAGAAATCAGCCCCTGATAACTCAAATGTTTTATCGGTGCACGCAGTACTAGCTTCTACTTCGCTGATGGACAATTCCGGGTTAGAAAAGCCGCTGAGCGCAATTGGTGTAAAATCCCATAGAATCGGTTGATCAACCCCGTACACCGTTAACGTATTCAACCATTGATCGGAGCCCGAGAGTTGAATTCCCCACGTGTTATTTAGCCCAAATTTTGAAAAAGGCAATTCGGTTTCTCCAGCCGGATAAAGGTTCCCGAAGGAATCAATTTTACGAACTTCAGAATCTTCTTCACCATTAACACGCAAAGCAGGGGATGAGTAATCGTTTCCGGAAAAATAAGGCTTTAGTTGATAAACGGTGTTCTGATTAGAGCCATACACGCCAATTGATAAATCAATAGCAATTATTTTCCACGCATCAGAACTTAAAATCTGCCCGGTGTTGCTCACAACCCGGATATTAAAACTGTTAACATCGTCGCCTTCATCAGCGGTTACTCTAATGATGTAGCCATTCCCCGTTGCATCTACAGTTGAAAGTGGAACCCAACGGTTTTTAAATCGTTCTTCATTGGTTGTTTCCAGATTTGTTAAAGAAGTAACATCACCCGGTTTTGGTGTTACCGAATTACCATTTGGGCTGAAAATGTCGTCAAATCTATAAAGAGCAAAATTAGTTGTAGTATTAGCTTTTTCTTGAGTGATTAAATCAACCGCACCACCTAAACCGGCATCGAATATTTGAATACTACCGCCTTGAGCATCAGATGAAGGTTTAATCCAGATGTCATATTGATTTCGTTCATCACCACTTGCAACTTCTACATTGGTGCCGGATATAGAAAAATACATTTCCTGTGCATACCCAGAGATTGAAGAGGCTATAATTACCGCAACGAGTACGATTTTTTTGAGCATGGAATAGTTAGTTAGCTTCTACTGTAAATGATTTTGATCGATAAATTTCACCAGTTCGAACATCCTTAAATGTAATAGAAAGTTCGCCTTGTTGCATATTCATTGTGATTCCCCAACGACCTTGTGGATCGGTTTGTACTCTACGAGTTGTACCTCCATTATTAATAAGTACTTCTAGGCCTGGATAGGCTCTTGAAGATAAGGTAACATTGGGCTGGTTTACTCTGATCGGATTGGTGCCTGAAGCGCCACTGAGTGCAAAGTTGAATAAAATTTCGTCGGTTAGGTAAACAACCCTAACACCACGCACGGTATTATTGCCAGAATCGTCGGTGGCAAGTACAGATACCATCTGATCGGCATTTAAATTATCGAGGGTTTTTGTAAATCTTCCTGAGGCATCGATTTCAACAGGTTGGTTGCCTATAAGAACCTTTGCATCCGGTTGTGTGGCGCCAGTTAATGTAACCGTTGGGGTAAGTGTGAATAAGATGTTACCGTTCAGATTATCGATAAAAGCCGGCGGCGGTTGATTATCGATATTACGCACAATACGCGTGGTTTCAGAAAATGGGCCACGTAAGCCAAGTCCATCTACCGATTGTACACGCACATAAGTGTTGCCTAATTGCAAGTAAGAGAGTAAGGCTGTGTTTGTGCTTACATTAATCTCTTCGATATTTGCTTCGAAATTGGAGTCGGTACTTCTTTGTACAATGTAAGATTCTGCTCCATCTACGTATCTAAATGGGAATATTATCTGCTCTGTATAGACGATGGTATCGCTAGAAGCCCAAATCATCTCAGGACTTGGTAATAATTTAATGGGAGGTGCCGGGGGTTCCCCTTCCTTAACAATAGTTCCTTCATTTTCGCGAATAGTTACCGACACATTGTTGGCACTAATATTGGCAACACCATCATAATTGGTGAGTTTTACAGTTTCTTGCCCGTCAGATTCAGCATAAAAATTTGTTGTACGTAATTCCGATTGCGAGCTACCTGCGTTCAAAATATAATTACTGCGTTCGCTGGCTACAGCAGAAAGTTTTGCTAGTAATCCGCCTTCTTCCAGTGTGATTTCCGTATCGGAAGATTCACTTAACCGATCAATTCTGGCTTTTCGAATGATGGCTGTTGTGTTCGGATCCACAATAATCTTAGATCCATCTGTAAAGCCAAGATTGGCATAGCTTTGTTGCCCAGTTCGTAGCCCATCAGCTTCTTTAAAAAGGTCGCCCACTAAGGCTTCATCCCAGCTTCCTAGAAGCCCTGCCCGTTTTTCTACCTCACCTTTTTTTGCTTCAAGCAATGCCTGTATTTCTACCATTCGGTTTTTAAGTAGAGTTTCTTCTACAAGGTCTACTTTTTCTTCGATGCCGTTACCAAAATTTATAGCTTCGTTGATATTTCCATTTTTTAAGGCTTCGTTGTAATTGCTTACTATCAGTGCAGCATCTATGAGCTGATCACTGGCAAAAACAGAGGCTCCATCGCCGATTAATGCCTTCATGCGATTTTTCTGCGTTAGCACTTTAGCGGTTACATTCGAAAGAGTTTCCAATTGTTGTAAATCCGATTGTGTAAGCGTAAAGGAATTATTTCGGATGTCACGCTTAGCTAGTGATACAATAATTGGCCAGGTGAGAGTATCACCGGTATAGCGTAGTGCAACGTCTTGTAGTTCTCCGGCTAAAAAGGTGAGTTCACCATTTTGTGCAGTTGCAGAAACACTACAACAGGTTATTAGTAATAATGAGAGATAAAATTTCATTCAGCAGTTTCGGCATCTAATTTAGGTAAAACAATGGTGAATCGGCTACCAATTTGGTCGTTAGATTCAAGTAAAACGTCTCCTTCATGACGATTTACAATCTCTTTAACATACGCTAAGCCTAAGCCGGTTCCCTTTTCGCGGGCCGCTTTTATATTAGAGCGTACTCTAAAGAATTTATCAAATACTTTCTTCTGGTCTTCTAAACTAATTCCATACCCGTAATCAGTTACACTAATTTCTAGCGATTCTTCGGTTTCTTTGAGCTCAATTTCAATCGTTCTTTCTTTTTCGCCGTATTTAATGGCGTTACTTACCAAGTTCTGTATTGCATCAAAAAGAAGATCTTTACTACCCTTGGTTACAAAATTAGTACCCTTAGCAATGATTTCAATTTTGAGGTGTTTCTCGGTAAGCAAGGAGTTAGAAACCGATTTTACATCGTTCACTATTTGAAATAAATCAATTTGGGCAAATTCAACGGGAATGCGTCCGTGTTCTAAGCGTTGTACATCTAAGAAACGATTTACCAGATCGTTCATACGTTCACCCGATAAGTAGATCTCTTTAAGCAAATCTCGATGCTCATCGGCGCTCATGCTTGAATTATCGATCATTAATTTTGATAAACCAACCACGCCGGTTATCGGGTTTTTAAGCTCATGAACGATGATATTAATCATATCCGTACGTTTCATATCTACCAAACGATCTTTGGTTTTATCATGCAAAATTACAAGAGCCCCTTGTGGATTTTGCTCCTCGTCCTCGAACGAAACATATTGATAATCGTAGAAGTAGGTAGTTTCTTCGTCAATAAAATGAGCCAGTTCAGCGCGGTTAATTTTGATCGAATAGGGGTTTGGGAAATGCACGGTTTGATTAGATTTGGTAAGCTCAATTTTAGAACTGTCGAGTAATTCTCGGAACTCAACGTCATGGGGGTTCTTACCAAAGCCTTCGATAAACTCAACAAAGTGATTGTTTGCAAATCTAAATTTTCCAGAGTTATCTAAAATCCCAATCATATCCTCAGAGTAGGTCATCATGTAGCGGTTTTTCCACTCTTCGAGAATGATTTTTTCTACATTAATTTTTTGATACCTATGCAGGGTAATGCGAATATTTTCTAAAGTTTCGCGCATGCTTTTAAACTCCGGGAGTTCAACCTCGCGAATGGTGTGATCGAAATCCAGATTGCTGATGTAGTCTACATCCTGCAATATATTTTCGATTGGCTTGTTGATGCGTAAACTTACATAGAAGCTAAAAATGATAAGCAACAGTAAAATCCCGATGGCGGTAAAGATTGAATAAAGTATAAGATTATTCACCGGCTCGAGGATAAAGGCGTCTTCAACCGCTATTAAATGCCAAAAAGGTAGCGTTTGGAAACGAGACGACATTACGAACCAGTCGTTACCATTCAGTCGAATTACTTTCTCTTCAGAGTAACTCGCATCGCCAACAAGTTCTTGCGGAAACTCCAATTGCTGATTTAAAAACAGATTTTCGCCCGACTCGGTTACAATATTGGCAGAGTAATTACCACCTAGTGGAATTTCACGTAACTCGGTTGCTATGCCGGTACCGTTAAAGTACATGGTTAAATTCAGTAATACCGAAACGGTATTTCCTTCTCCGTCAAACGATTCGATTTGGAGGACACGCTGTGCGGTAAAAAAACTAAAATTCTGCGTGGTATCCGATACCCAGGAAACATTAGTACGCGGATCGAGGCGAGATTCGTACCAACTGGAGATTTCGGTGGGGTAGGTGAGGTTTTCGAAAATACTACGGGTAAATTCTACCGATTGTGTGGCTCCAATTTCGCTAATACTAATTCGAACCAAACCGGGTGTGTAATTTATAGCACGGCGAGCAATAGCTTCTACCTGCCCGGGATTTTGAATTACATCTTCTGCTAAAAAGCTTGTAGCATTTAACCAATCACGAATGGTTTCATCTGCACGCATCAACGAATACTCCTGCAATTGCGATACAATAGTGGTACGTTCGTTGATGATCGCTTTTTTATACTCGGGCCGGATAAAGATCCATAATAACACAAAAGAGATCACTACCAAGGTGGTAGAGATTACAAATATTCTGTTCTGTAGTGTTAAGTCTTTATACATAGTGTTCAGAAAAGCCAAATTTGAGGCTATCCTTAGTTAATTACGATTAGAATCGTCTTAATTTTCTATTTCTTAAGTGGTGTACTTTATGATCATATCTAGAGCCCCGAAAAAAATTAAGGTAAGTAATAATGACTGAATGTATTCCAATATTTGTTCGGTTAAAGGTTTAGCCTTTTAAATTGGATCGACGATATGTTACGTATCATTAAACAAAAAAAGGAGCCTTTAAAAGCTCCTTTTGCATGGTGTTAATCGTTCTTCAAAATGGAATCTATTCGGGCATCAATATCGCTGAGATGCGCTCTAGACATTTGATCCGAAATTCTTGCTTTATCGATATCGTTTTGCAGGCGTATAAGCTCAGCTCGTAGTGCGGCACGGATATCCGAATCTTTAATATCAATGGTTCCTGAACGTGAGCGCTGTTCGTCTGTTTCGAACATTGAATGCACATAACTGATGTATTCGCGTTGTAAGGCTCTGCGAAATGCATCGATTGATTCATTTTTGTAAACCTCGCTCCATATTCCCCTACGCATATCTTCAAGCATTTCAAGTAAAGTATAAGCGTTATTATCGATGGCTTCCTGTTCAACAAGCCGAGTCATAGAACCGGGGTTCATTGTTGCCGTTAAAATGCGTGTTTGTAAGTTTTTAATCGACTCTACTGCACCAGCATGTTCAATTCTGCGCAAAATATTCTCGTCCAATAGCCAAGCAGGAGTGGAGAATGCATGTTCGTTTAAGAACGCAACAGCAGCTTTTTGATAATCCGCATCCACCGGAGTATAAACCATTCCTTCTTGATCTGAAGCCAATCGATGTTGATATACACCGCCTACATTGGTGGAAACATGGCGTGCATAGCGCGACCATTGGAAGATTAACTCGTTATAAATTTCTTCCAGATCGTCGTAGCCTTTTCCATCCGTTGATGTCCATTCTACAAGATTCGGAACAACTCGTTTTAAGTTCATTAAACCGTAAGTGCTTGCTTTGATCGGATCGTTGGATAAATCTTCGGTTTGAGCTGAAGGGTCGTAGCCTGTAGAAGATGCAAATCTGTAAATAGGGTCTCCGGCTTTTTCTTCAATCCAAGAATCAAGTACTTCATTTTCATCTTCGGGCGATTTAGCTCCTTCTATCACACGATAGCCCCAATTCACCGAATACAAATCATAAGGGCCAATTTTTCGAATAAAACTAATGTTCTCATCACCAGGTTGTGCCACATAATTCTGGCGGGCATACTCCATAATAGTAGTGGCAATCCCATACTTTTGTGTGAAAGTACCGCTTCGCAGTGAATCTACCGGATAGGCCGAACTAGACTGCATATTATGTGGCAGGCCGATTGCATGCCCAATTTCATGCGAAATCACCCGCCGCATTGTTTCACCGATCAAATCTTCGTCTAGCTTTAAGGCTCTGGCTGCCGGATTTGCTGCACCGGTTTCGATCATAAGGCGATTACGATACGAACGCATATGATTATGATACCATACAATATCACTTTCGATAATTTCTCCCGATCGAGGATCAGAAACACTTGGCCCAACTGCGTTTCTGATAGTATTTGCAACCCAACGTACTGTTGAATAGCGGATGTCTTCAGGACTCCAATCAGGATCTTCTTCTGGGCTTGGTGGCAGTTTCGCCTGTACGGCGTTTTTGAATCCAGCGGCTTCGAAAGCTTCATTCCAGTCTAGAATCCCTTGTATGATGTACGATCGATACTTTTCCGGTGTAGCGGGATCCAAATAATAAACAATGGGTTTTACCGGTTCTACTAATTCACCTCTGAAATAAGCCTCAGGATCCTTTGGTTCAAGTCTCCATCTTCGAATAAAGCGTTTTGAAGCGGCTTTTTGCTCATCCAGACCAAAGTCGATTTGTTGAATCGTAAACCATCCAACTCGGTAGTCGAATTCTCTTTTTTGCATTGGTTCTTTCGGTAATAAAACCATGGATTGGCTCATGCGAAGTGAAAGAGTGGCCGTATTTCCATCAGAAGGTGGGTTTTGTGCCTGATAAGTCATTACATGGCGAATCTCAATATTCTTCGGGAAACTTTTGGCAGTTTCTATGTAGCTGCGATCGCCATCTAATCGGCGAACTTGATACTCGCGACGCAAAAAGCTGATAACCCCGCTAATGGCTTCGATATCCGACTCAAAGAAATCAGTCATATCAATCACTATTCCGTTTGAGTCTTCACTTAGCGCTTCAATATCAAAAGAGGCAAGTATAGGTGCAAAATTATTAGCCTGAACGGATTTATACACAGGAAGCTCTTCGTCGGCAATGTTTTCGAAGGAGTATTTTCGGATCAAAATCCGATCTTTTTGTCGCTCAAAGCGAATTACTTGTTCGGCTGTTTTGGCACCGGCCGAGAAAAACCCGAAATAATCGGTGGGAACGTCCGCCACTCTGCTTACCAGCAACATATCGCGACCTAGAAGAGAATCGGGTATGGAATAGTAGAGTTTACCATCTTGCTGGTAGATAGTAAAAAGCCCTTCGTCTTTTTCGGCATTGGAATCGATAACTTTTTCAAAAGATTTAATGCCCTCTGATGTGCGTGCAGGCATCGTATTAGCTTGCGAGGTGCTGCTTGCTTGTTTCGTTGACGAACAGGCACCTGCCAGAACCACCATCAAAAACAAAAGCGTAGTTAATCGGAATTTTCTCATCGTATATTTTATGTTCTTAAAAAGTGAGTAGATACTGCCATCTAAAAACAGAGTAAATTCATTTAACAACAAATAACAAGAAGTGTGGTTTTTTGATTTTTAAAATGCCGGGATAGGCAATTCTTTTAAAGATATTTTTCTACCTTTGAGGGCAAAATTTAATCCGAAAGTAAACGAGTGAATAATGATTATTGGAGTCCCCAAAGAGATTAAACCACAAGAAAACCGTGTAGCCCTTCAGCCGGGTGGTGCGTTGCAATTAATTAAAAACGGACATACCGTTTTAGTTGAAAAAGGGGCCGGACTTGGAAGCGGTTTCACTGATGATTTGTACGCAGAAGCAGGGGCAGAAGTACTTAATGACGTTGATGTTTTGTGGCAACGCGCCGAAATGATTATGAAAGTGAAAGAGCCAATTGCCGTGGAATATCCGCGCATGCGTGAAGGGCAGGTGATTTTCACTTATTTTCATTTTGCTGCTGATGAAGCGCTAACCAAAGCAGTTGTTGATTCTAAATGTATTGCTATTGCTTACGAAACAGTTGAAAAAGCGGATGGCTCGTTACCGTTATTGATTCCAATGAGTGAAGTTGCCGGACGTATGGCTACCCAAGAAGGAGCTGTATTTTTAGAGAAGCCAAAAGGTGGTCGCGGAATGTTACTTGGTGGTATACCGGGAGTACAACCTGCAAAGGTATTGATTCTTGGTGGTGGAATTGTTGGTGTAAATGCGGCAAAAATAGCTGCTGGTATGGGTGCCGATACTACCATAATGGACATCAATATGCCTCGTCTACGTTATCTTGATGATGTGATGCCAGAAAATATTCACACCTTTTTTTCTACCGAAGCAAACATCAGAAGTTTGCTACCATCGGTAGATTTAATTATCGGTGCAGTGTTAAAGCCTGGTGCGAAAGCCCCAAACTTGATTACGCGAGATATGCTTAAAGAAATGCGCCCGGGTACTGTGTTGGTAGATGTGGCAATTGATCAAGGTGGTTGTTTCGAAACTTCGAAAGCAACAACGCATGAAGATCCAACATATGTGGTAGATGATGTATTGCATTACTGTGTGGCTAACATGCCGGGTGCTGTGCCTTATACATCAACACTTGGGCTTACCAATGTTACCCTACCATATGCAGTTGCGCTAGCAAATAAAGGTTGGAAACAGGCCATTCTAGACGATGCCGAATTAAAGATGGGGCTGAATATTGCTAATGGAACTATAGTGTATGCAGATGTAGCTAATGCATTTGATATGGAATGGGAGCCCATTGAAAGTGTATTACATTGATCTGTGTTAGAGGGAATCTTTTCAAGTATTGATTAACTCATTCTCTTTCAAGGAACTGTCAGATTTTGGCAGTTCCTTTTTTTATTCCGATTTATAAATCTTGGCATAAGAATAAAAAATAATCCATCTTTATATGCCAAATTACTAGTGTCATTTTTCTAACTATGCTTTCAAAGATTTGTACATCAACATTGTTGATGATTTTTTGTTTTCAATGTTCAGCTTTTAGTCAAACTTCTCGTCTCCCCTCAACGGGCAATCAGCGCCCGCCTCAGCTATCAGAACAAGAATTCCGGAAAATGCTCACTCAGACTTCAGACCCCGATTCGGTGTTGGAGCTTTACGTGCAGTATTCGGGTATGATGGGCCGTAGAAATCCAACTATTTATTTAGAATTAATTCAGGAAATTGAAGATAAAACGGGGATTACTCAGCTTAATAAAAATGCCTATGTAAATTTACTTAAAGCATCGTATTGGAATCGTTCGGATGTCGACTCAGCGGCATACTATTACGCACTTGCCGAGCAACAGTTTAAAGCTCTTGATAAACCATTTCGGGCTGCAGATGCCATGCAGCAACATGCCCGGGTTAAATCTCGGAAAAACGAGTTTATTGAATCCGAATCAATTTATTATGCCTTACTTGAATATTTAGATGATCAACAATTTGATGATCAGATAAGGCAAAATGTATACAACGAACTAACGGATCTATATATCAGGGTAGGAGCAGTCGAAATTGCCCTTGAGCGATATAATCAAATGCTTGAATTAGGTCCACAATCACCCAATTCTGAGTGTAATCTTAGGCTAAAAATCAGTAATGCCTATAAGCGAAATCAAGACATCGAAAAAGCAACTTCCGAATTAGAACAGTGTGTTGGAAAAGAAAATGTTAGAAACGAATTAATGGCTTCGATTTACCGAAGTTTAGCCGATTTGGAAAAAATACGGGGGAATCAGCAACAGAGATTAGCCTATAGTTTGAGAGCATCTGAGTTGGTTACGCCAAATTCTGGAGTATATTTTGGTACCAATTTATTTTTGGGAGAATCGTTTTTTGAAAACGGGATGTATGAAAAAACTGATTCTGTAATTGCTATTCTAGATGCGTTCAATCCAAGAAGAATTCAATTACCGGCACGCATCAACTTCCTAATTCTAAAAACAAAGAGGAACCTTCAGGCTAATGAACTCGAAACTGCTATGCAGTTGGCTAACGAAGGGTTGCAATTAGGGCAAAGGATGCCACAAGCAATTCTTAATGTAGAACTACAACGGTTGAAAGCAGAAGTACTTCGAAAGCAAGGTAATTTTGAGGCTGCCTATTCGGTATTAAGTGCATTAGCCGATCATGAACGAATGATTGAAGAAACCGGCCGTATTCAAATGGAAGAAATGGGGAGAGTACGATATCAAATGAAAGCTAAAAATCTAGAAATTGAGGCGGTTAATGCACAACTCTCTTTAGTACGGTTTCGAACATATACGATTATATTTTTAATTATAACCTTAGGTGTATTTTTTGTTTATAGATACAGATTAACTTCGCAATTAAAAGAAGAACGAACCAGAACGAAAATAGCTAACGACTTACACGACGAAGTTAGCGCTACCTTAACCGGTATTACTTATTTTGCCGAAGCAGTAAAACAAGATTTAGAAACAGAAAAGAAATCTCATTTCATTAATCTGATTGCAGAAAGCGCAGGAGATGCTAAGGAAAAAATAACCGACATCGTTTGGTCGATTACACCTGAAAATGATAACTGGGAATTGCTACTAGCTAAATGCCGCCGATATGCCTCAGATTTACTGGAAAGCAAAGAAATTAAATACGATCTCGAAATAGCAAAGAACATTGATGGCAAACTGGAAATGAATGTTCGCCAGCACATTTGGATGATCTACAAAGAGCTCATCACAAATGTAGTGCGCCATGCACAAGCAACCGAGGTGAAAGTGCAGTTAGCAAAAAAAGGCAACGATCTATTGGTTTCCGTTATTGACAATGGTATCGGTTTTGATACTACAGCAGAAAGTGATGGGAATGGGTTAAAAAATATTAGACGCCGCTCTGATAAACTCAAGGCTACCTTAACGTTAATTAGCTCTAGTACCGATGGTACCACCAGTGAGTTATTGATTCCAATGCCGTAAAATAACCACATAATTATGTGGTTTCGATTGATATAAATATTCATGCTTTCTTCATAAATATTCTTTACACATATTAAACACGCTTTCTCGGGGGGAGAAAGTGGCTTTTCTAATTTATTAAGGAGTGTTATGAAGCTAAAATTCTATTCATGCGTGGGGTTAATAGCCATATTTTTAAGTGTAAATGCTTATGCGCAGCCCAACCATGTAACAATAAACGAGTTTAATACATACGATAACTTAACTGAGATATCTGAAGTATCTCTTCAGACGCATCCTTTGGTTGGAGTAGAAGTTTCTTTTACCGCTGTTATTATTTCGAATCCCAAGAGTTCAGGACTTGCCGGTGCTTTTGATTCTAATGAGGATGGCGAAAATGATACTATCGGAAGAATTCATGTATTTGTTACCGATACTTCTGCCACTCAACAAGGAAGGGATGGTATGTCCATTCAAATTGTGGAAGGTGATTTTGCTTTAATACAAGACTTTAAAAGAGGTGATGTTGTTGATTTTATAGGTACGCTCGGTTTCTTTCAAGCAACGGCACAAATTGATATAAGTTCCGCAACCCTTATTGGAAACGTGAACGACTCATTTACCAAGCATGCGCCATTACTTGAGCCTTGGGAAATTCAACTGAGTGACCTTAATGTGGTTAACACAGATGGCACTCATGAAATAAATGTAAACTTCTATTCGAAATACAATGCCTCTTATGTTATCGTCAAAGACCAGATAGTTACTAACTCATCGCAGGGCTTTCGTCCAGATTTTGCTGTAGAGTCTGCAAATGGTCGGGTTAATGTATTTGATACATCTTTAAGGTTTCGAAACGATAGAACTGATAATTATTTACCTGGGTATAATTACCGAAGAGCAGAAGAAGGCGATTTCGAACCACCGATAACAGGTTCAAAAGTTAATTTAAGTGGCTTTGCTCAAATTCATAATGATGACCCTTTTGGAAATTTAACTTTAGGAAAATTAGCATTCAGTATTAACCCATTTGAAGATGGTGTATTTTGGGATGGTGATACTAAATTCGTGGATGGACAAGATTTAGGTGATGGGAACACATTTGAATGGCCAAATGATCTTGAGATAGTATCAATACCAACCGGAGACGAAGTTACGGTTACTTTCAACGTAAACATGGCAACACTGCCAGACACCCTACAAGAATACCACACAGTTCAGCTTAGAGGTGGTGTTTTTGGAGAAGATAATGCCAATACTGGACTGTCAAATTTTATTACTTGGAACAGTAGTACTCTGAATATGGATAATGTTGGCGGAGATTATTGGACTATAAGTTTCGATATGTCCCCCGGAGATTCATTGGAATATAAATTTTGGGCCGGGGTAGATGAATTCACCCCATTGTATAATGGAGCAGAAGTAGGATGGGAAAGTGGTGCTAACAATATTTTCAAGTTACCAGTTAACGCAGTATCTGATACTACTTTACCATTGCAATGGTTCGAGACTCGCGAAGCTCCTTTTGAGTCAGACCCAGATAGTATTTCTGTCTTGTTCAGAGTTAATGTAGGGCCAAAGGTTCAATCAAATATCTTTAATCCAACTGAAGATTATGTAGGCGTAAGAGGAACACCGCCTTTCTTTAACAATGGAGAAGATTGGTCATCATCAGGGCTTATTTTAACTGAAGAAGATGACCACAATGGAGAAAATTTATTCTATTCCGGAATTATCAAATTTCATCCGGATGATAGAGCGCTTTTTAATGAAGATGGAAAAGATACTAGGTATAAGTTTGTACTTGAGACTGACTCAGCAGAAGTAATGTGGGAAGCTATTGACGACCGAATACTTACAATACCGCAAGCTGATACAACTATTCAATGGGTCTATTTCAGTAACGAAAGTTTTGAAAAAGATGATCCTATGCTCCCAGTCCCCAAGCCGCCTTACGTATTCGGGGATGTAATCAATTATAATGGTAGTTTTGCAGCCAATGATTTAGGTCCTGTATCGGGAGCTACTCAAGCTTGGTTTTTTGAGACAATAAATGGCCCATCAACCTACCAAATTGTTGATGACTCACAAGATGGCGACGGGAAAGCTGCCAAAGCAAATATACAATTTGATGGATCTGATGATATCTGGCGGGCACAGATTGTGAATAATCCAATTTACCCCGCCGAAGGAGATCTATACAAGGTATCGTTTTGGATGAAATCCAGCGAAGAAGGTTCGGTAACCGAAGCGTTTCTAGGCTTACCAGAGTCGGGTGGTTTTCAGGATGTGACTACACATTTTCTTGAAATATCTACCGATTGGACATACTACGAGTTTCAATATTTTGCCAGCGATGTAGACGAAGACTTAGGGCTACGATTTGGTATAAAGCTCAATTTTGAAGTAAATAATGGCGATATGATCTATTTGGATAATGTTCAGATGGAAAAAATCGAAGCTGTGTTTACTCCGGTTGAGTTTTCAGTAAATCTAGCAGTTCAAGAAGATCTTGGCAATTTTGATAATAGCGCTCAATTTGTAGGCCTTGTTGGTAGCTTCAACGGTTGGGATACAAACGCCCCCATCATGATGCAAGCTGAGCTAGGTGATTCCGTTTACAGTGGAACCGTAGAATTGTTGAACGTAGCTGTTGATGATGAAATACGTTACAAATTTATCACTAAAGACGATTCCACAGGCAGGTTTCAATGGGAGTCTCCCGATCCGGAAAATCCAGATACCGACGGTGAATTCAGCGATCGGATAGCATTTGTAGATGATATTGCAGGAATGGAGATTCCAACCGTTTATTTCCACGATATCGATCGAGCCGATCTAACTGCCGACAACTATGGAATTTCTTCTGTTATTGACGCTAGAATGACTCCTATTGGTACTCATCTCGCCATTCAAGGTATAGTAACCAGAGTTACCAACAACTTTGTATATGTTCAGGACGGTACAGCAGGAACCAATCTCTTTAGCCGATCTTGGTATTCTGATATCAATTCTATTGGATTCAATCAGGCAACTAAAGATGGAGGCATAAAAGAAGGTGATGAACTAAAAATTGCCGGTATTACGGGTGATTTCAATGGTCTACATCAACTCGTAAATTTACATGGTTGGGAAGTTGTTTCTACCGGAAACCCATTGCCAGCTGCACAACTTGTAGATATCGAGGAGTATTCAATCAATGGCGAAGAATACGAAAGCGAAATCGTTCGGCTTGAACGAGTAAGAATCCTAGACCCGGTTGATTCTTTAAAAGGCGGTTTTGTATACGAAATCGTAAACGAGGCAGAAACCCAAATTGGATGGATGTCAATCCAAGGCAGCTTTAACAGCGAATGGGCGTTTCAACCAGCACCTCAAGGGTTCTTCAATATCGAAGCCGTTGTGAAGGAATTCTTTATACCAAGCATAGATGATAATATTTATGCGGTTTCTATCCACAACGAAAGCGATATCGAAATCATACCGGATGATTTTGATGCCGAATTTTCAATTAGTTCCTTAGCAACACTGCCAACATTTAATGAAACTCTATCCATTAGTTTAGATGAACTAGGAGATGCCCCAATTCAAGGAATGGAATTAACTATTCAATTTGATCCTTCACTCGTACAATTAAGTATCGGTGATCAAACTGGAACAGTATTAGAAGGAACTACGCTGTTTACGAATACTTTTGAAGATCATATAATTATTAGTTTTGCCACCGATGGTACACCAGAAAATGACATCTCTGAAACGGGTGTATTTTTAAACTTGAATATGACAGCCTTAGCAGTAGGTGAAACTGAAATTGTTGTTTCAGATATTTCAATTAATGAAATGCCTTCGCCAGATCTATATTCATTTATAAACATTGTTCCACGCCTCTGTGGCGATGTTACCGGCGATGAAACAGTGAGTGCCGAAGATGCAACCTTAGTATTACAGCATACTGTAAAACTAGCCGGCGTATTCCCATTAATGGAACTGGATTCTACGGCTGCCGATGTTACCGGAAACGGCGATATTAGTGCTTTTGATGCATCCTGGATACTTCAAAAAACGGTTGGTTTACGCGAGAACCTTGGCTGTATTAGTCTTCCTTTGAAAGAAGAGCTAGAACCAATAGTGGCCAACTGGATGCTTGCTGAAACTGATGCCTCTCAAAGTTTGATCGAACTAGATCTATCGAAAAACGACTTTGACATTTATTCTGTACAGATCGAGCTTGATCTATCGGAAGGATCGGCATTCAAGAATATCAGAAACCTACCTGATTCGTGGCATGCAATTACCAATACTTTAGCCGATGAAACCATTATTGCATTGTATGGCGTAACACCTTTAGAGGTTGATAAACTAGAAATCGAAATAGATGTTCAAAACGTACAATCGGTGCCAAAAATAAAAGCGCACCTCGTATTAAACGAACGAGAGGCGCCTGAGTTAAATGAACTGATAATTGGCGATGTGCCTACCGAGTTTGGATTAAATCAAAACTATCCGAACCCGTTCAACCCTTCCACAAATATCAGTTATACTCTACCTGAGAAAGCTAATGTTGAACTTTCCATTTTCAACATGCTGGGGCAGAAAGTGGCAACGGTTGTAAATCAAACACAAGATGCCGGTACTTATACTATAAATTGGCAGGCAGGATCGGTTTCCAGCGGAGTATATATTTACCGCCTAACTGCAGGTGGAAATACCTTCACAAAGCGAATGATGTTGATTAAATAATCATGCAAAAGCTTCAAACTATCATATTTATTTTTGCAGCAGTTCTGTTCCCAACCTTTGTGTTGGGACAGGCTTCTGTGGAAATAGCAGATGAAACTACCATAGTTGGTGAACGGCTGTTCTATCCCGTGGACATAATTAACGAAGGAAACGATGTTACCGGTGTTAACTTTCACTTTAGCTATGATACGCTGGCGCTTGATTATGTAGGAGTTTCCGAAATTGGAACCATCGCCGATTCTGTGCTTTCAATTGCCAACGGTGGTGATGGGAAGGTACGGTTTTCACTCGCATCAACTTATCCTGTACAATTGTCGGGTACTTTGGTCCACCTGGAGTTTATAGGTAAGATGTCCGGTGATACACAAGTATTTCTTCAAGAGTATAGAATCAATGAAAATGAAGTAATTATGGGTGCTGATTCTGCCCGAGTCAGAGTGTTTAGTGAAGGTGGTAATCAACCGCCATTTGCTGTAAATATTCCTGATACCCTTGTTTTGATTTCAGGCGATACACTACGCTTTAATCTAGATGAAACGGTATTTGCTGATGCCGAGGATGCATTTGATTCTTTGGATATTCAAGTAAATCTGGAACCTCAAGTAGTGTTTGGTACCTTCAATCCTGAAACAGGATTGGTAACTATCACAACCGCTGATTTTGTTGGATTTGCCACATTAAGTATTCGAGTTGAGGATACAAATGGAGGAGTATTTGAAGAGTCGATTGTTATTGACATTCAGATGGGAGTTTCAAATGAGTTAGACGGTAATAATCAACCGATTCAATTTGAACTCGATCAGAATTATCCCAATCCATTTAACCCTACCACCAATATTAGTTTTACACTTCCTAGTTCAGGATTTACGCTCCTGGAAGTGTTCAATTTGCAAGGGCAAAAAGTAGCTACGTTATTGAAAAGCAGAGTATCTGCGGGTAATCACACCATTACATTTGAGGCAAGTGCACTGGCAAGCGGTGTATACATTTATCGACTTACATCCTCAGCTAAGGTGCAAACAAAGAAAATGCTGCTTATTAAATAACCTTCTGATCATACAGTTAGAATAGTAAAAGCCGGGCAGTTAGCCCGGCTTTTTTTTGGTCAATAACCACATAAATAGGTAGTGCGTTACCACATAAGAAGCATTAATGTATTCAAAGCTGGTAATGGCTTTTTCGGGGGGGATTCAGTGTACGACCTCTTCTATTTCTGCACAGAGAAGTAGAAGATAAACA
Source organism: Balneolaceae bacterium (assembly GCA_965228545.1). Taxonomy (GTDB): domain Bacteria; phylum Bacteroidota; class Rhodothermia; order Balneolales; family Balneolaceae; genus HXMU1420-13. The sequence goes on along the minus strand of OZ245822.1, from coordinate 1,105,069 downwards.
CAAAAAAGTCGGCTATGATAGTCGGCTTTTTTAACTCACTTACGTTAAGTGTATATAAATAATAATTTACCTCTTGAAATTTAACTTCAAATAAACGTAATTCATTCAGACTAAAAGATATTATTGGGGTACGGTGCCGTCTGCCGGGTCTGGGTGAATTAAATTCAATTATAAGGAAGGATGAAATGGCTAAAGCATCTAGATTATTTATTATCGTTTTTGTCATGATTATTAGTCGAAATAGTGTCTTAGCTCAAACGACTAATGAGTGTAACACTATTTCGAGTAAACAGATAATTCTGAATTGTATGGAGGTGCCTGTAGATTTATATGTAAGGATTAATAAGTCTGAATTTAGACCGGCAGGTATATTAATTGGTAGCCAAAGAGTGGCAAAAATTGATGCTTTCGATCCTAATTTTCCTAGTTTAAATCAGCTTGAGTATGATATAATGCCATCTAGTGGTCCACTTAATGAAATTGAGTTTATTTTTAAAGTGAATATTAAATCACTTCAAATTAAAAACAAACCAATTGGGGCCAAAGTAGCAATGGGAAAAAAACATTTGATTCCAGGTTCATTCAATATTCCGCATCATTTTTCCACTAAAATAAATGGAGATTCGCTTGAGATAGTAATCCATTTTATGGATTTAAAGACTTCATTAGAGCCCTTAAGAAAAAGTGTTGAAGATGAGATAGAGAATAAATGTACAATTAATTGTGAAAACCTTACCCCCTTAACTGAACAAGTGCTAAAACTCTATCAAAATGATATAGATTCTCTGAAAAAAGGTATCATAAATGAACAGATAACTCAAACACTTTTTTCGGTAATAGTTACTGACATTCATCCTAACGTACAACACCCATAATATGAAAGAAAAGAATACAAGCTATGATCTCGTAAATAAACTTAGTGAAACAGATATTGATGTATTTGTAAGACATGATAGTGGACCAGAAATAGGTGCTTGTTTGAAAAACAATAAAAGAACATCACATATTAAGCGAAGGTCTAAACTTGCATATAAGCCTACAGACGATAATACAATTGTAAATAAAGATTTCTCTGTAATCTATCGCTTCTCAGATTTGCCTAAGGATAGATTGAAGGGAATAAAAATTGCACTCGCTAATGAAGCTCTTATTGCAGAATTAAATAATCCAGACATAAATCCGATTCCTCATCATGTATCATTTTGTAAACGTGCGGATGGAGATTTTGAAATTGAAATTCATTACACAGAAATAAAGCAAAATGTTCATCTACATCCGAATGTTCAACATCCATAAGTACAGTTTTAAATGTGAATTTGTATAAATATGTTCTTTATACATTTTTAATAATTTCGTTTACCACTGTTGAATCTAAGCCTCAAGCATTTGACTACAGGTTAATTGCGAATTTTACTACAGATGAGTTTAAAAATTCAGCTCAAATGTGGAGTTCATTAGAGAATGAGACAGGTGAAATGCTTTTTGGAAATACTACGGCTTTATGTTTTTTTGATGGAGTTGAATGGTCTTCGATACATATTGGGGGGGAGGAAGTTGTTTTTTCTTTAGATAAGAATTTAGAAGGTACAATCTTTTATGGAAGCACAAACGATTTTGGGTATTTGGTAGCTGACTCCATTCAGCAGATGGCTGTTATTTCATTACTTGATTTAGTTCCCGATAGTGCAAGAGTGTTTTCACAGGTTCGCCAAACGATCGCTCACAATGAAAAAATCTATTTCCGAAGTCTGGAGTATTTATTCATTTATGATACCATCGAAAAATCAGTGGAGGTTTGGCAAGGCGAGGGTATAATTGATAATGCATATTTGGTTCAGGGGCAGATTCTGTTAAATGTACATGGACTTGGCATTTCTAAAGTAACTGATGAAGGATTTGAGCTACTAGAGGGAACTGAATTACTTAAAAACGATCGAATTTATGGGATATTCGAGTTTAATGAAGCACTAATTATTTACTCACGCGAAAAAGGATTACTTAAGTATGATCAGAATAAGTTGGAATCGATTGAGAGTGAGGTAAATAGTTTACTTTCAGAGTACGATGGATATAGATTCTTGAAAATTGATGAAAATCGGTTTGCCATTGGTACTCTGGGTGGTGGTTTACTTATTGTAGATAATAATTTTGATCTAGTTGATAGGATTACAACTAAGGATGGCTTGATTGATGATAATTTGTATGGGCTTTTTCAAGATTCTAATAACTTACTTTGGATTACAACGGATAGTGGAATTTCGGTTATCGATCTAGAACCGGAATTCTTGCAAATTGAGATCCCAGATGAAGCTGGTAACCCACTTAATTACTTCGAAATTGGGAATGAGCACTATCTAGTGACTAATCAACTTATTTTTAGAGTTAATTCTGAGTTTGAACTAGTACCCCTTTTAGATATTAACAATAATAATTTCATTTTAGACGCCATTCCTCATCTTCAAACATTAATTTCTGCTCAATTCAATGGATTATGGTCTGTGGGGGAAAAAATTGAGCAAATAAGTGATTTAAGGTTTTCATCTGTTGCCGATTTAGATGGTAAGTTATATGGGATTAGTGAGTCGAGATTGTTTGAGATTGACAGTAATACAAGAGAGTTCGAAGAGTTAGATCTCAACATTACTATATCGAATAAAATCAATACCTATCAAAACAAACTAGTATTCAATGCTACGAATGGTCAGGTATTTACCTATGATTTAGAGAATAATAAAACCATTGAAATGACTAACTCCGATAATCCTATATCAGGTATCAGAAGATTCGAAGTTATTGATGATAGTTTATATGTTCTTAGCTCTAGTAAAGGTGTTTTTGTTTACAACGTTTCTCAATCGAATCTCCTTCAGAAATCAAGATTAAGAGGCAGTACTATTTCAACAAGTGATGTTAGCTTTTTTGAAAAATGTAATAATGAATATTGGATAAGCTCCGGAAGATCCATAGTTCGAAGTGTTGAACATGATGGTTCATTCGACATTAAAGAAGATTGGTTTTCAGGAATAGGCTACGAAATCGGTATTTATAATATCGGTTGTGGTAAAGATCACGTATGGTTTTTAGAGGAAGATAAAATGATTGGCGTCCCATACAATTACACTCATGTATCTGATACCTTTCAAACAAATATCAGTCGCATTTTTGTAAACAGAGACTCACTTGTATATGGTGGTTTTGGAGATCCTATTCAACAGCCAGTTTTCAAATATTCGGATAATGAACTACGGTTTAGGTTTGCATCAACCTATTATAAATCAAACGAACGAAATCGATACTCCTACAAACTAGAAGGCTTCGATGAGAATTGGAGCGATTTCAGCCTCGAAACCCAAAAGGATTACACTAACATCCCTGAAGGGGAGTATGTATTCAAAGTGAAATCTAAAAATGTGTTTGGTGTTGAAGGCTCAACCGATAGCTTCGCATTTACAGTTTTGCCTCCGTGGTATCGTACTTGGTGGGCGTATTTGTTATATGTGATAGGATTTAGTGGTTTGATGTACACAGCGCATCGAATTCGACTCAATCAATTGTTGAAAGTAGAACGCATGCGCACAAAAATTGCCAGCGATTTACACGACGAGGTAAGTGCCACTTTAACCGGTATCAGTTACTTTGCCGAAGCTGTAAAAACAGATCGAGATGAAGTACGAAAGTCTCATTTCATTAATCTAATTTCCGAAAGTGCCGGCGATGCAAAGGAGAAGATCACCGATATCGTATGGTCAATTACCCCCGAAAATGACGACTGGACGTTATTCTTCTCAAAATGTCGCCGTTATGCCTCCGATATTCTCGAATCAGCCGATATGGAGTATAATTTAAATATCACTGATACTATACGCAGTGAATTGTCAATGAATGTTCGGCAACATTTATGGATGATTTTCAAAGAGATGCTAACCAATGCAGTGCGCCATTCTAAAGCAACACAAGTGGATATAATTTTTGATGTAGATAACGGGGTGCTAAAACTGATTGTACAAGATAATGGCATAGGGTTTAATAAAGATTCAGGTACTATGGGAAACGGTGTAATGAACATCAATAAACGAGCATCTGAAATTGGTGCGAATATCTATTTCAACTCGGAACCCGAAATGGGTACCCGCTGGAGACTCGAGTTAAATTTATAAGCACTACATGAGAGACCACATACTTGTGTGGTGAAAAGCTCCGTAAGTACGATTATTCTTCAGCATGTCCTTCTAAATGGAGAATTAAACACAATCTGGCTCAGGTTTTTGATAGAGCTTGAGTTCATTTAAATTTGACGCACATGCAAACCGTAGTAATGCCCAATGCAACTCACACCAATCATTATAAATGGGGGAGCACTTTGATTAAAGTTATTATTGTAGAGGACAACAAATACATGCGAGAGGGTTGGCAAACCTTTATCGATTATGATAAAAATTTGTGTGTGCTAAACAGTTTTGGCTCGGTGGAAGCCGCTTTAGACTCAGAAGAATTAAAAAAGACGGATGTAATTATAATGGACATAGGCTTGCCCGGCATGAGTGGGATTGAAGGAGTGCGGGCAATAAAGGCAATACATCCAAAGGTGCAAATTATTATGGCCACAGTGCACGACGATAATGAACACATATTTGAAGCCATAAAAGCCGGTGCCGTAGGTTATCTCATGAAAAAAGTAACACCGGATGAGTTGGTCGCAGCAGTAAAAGATGCGCATGATGGCGGCTCGCCCATTACACCAAATATTGCCCGCAAAATTATTGCGAAAATGCACGCCCCTGTATTGAATGAAGAAGAACAGCTCTCAGAGCGGGAACTCGAAATATTGCAGGAATTAGCTACCGGAAAATCCTACGCTGCCATTGGCAAATCTATTTTTTTATCGGTGGATGGCGTACGGCATCACATCCGCAATATCTATCAGAAATTACAGGTTCATTCTCGCTCTGAAGCAGTCTCAAAAGGGATTATGAAGCGTTTAATTGAACCATAAGTTGCCCTTTCTTGGCTTTGAAAACTCTTAACTAACTAGTTTAATCAGCCTATTGCTACGAATTACCGAATCTCTGTGCTTTATTCGGTTAATCCTCTTAAGTACACGTTTAGATTTGGTTATGTGACAATAGCTTTACGAAAACATAACACATCTATCAAAACATGAAGTACTTTTACCACTTCCTTTCACTCGGATTGCTCGCAATTCTATGCTCATTTACTACTGTTCAGGCACAAACTACCGTAAATGGTACAGTTTCTTCGGATGTTACTTGGACACTGGCAAATAGTCCTTACCAAATTACCGACACGGTTACTGTTGCAGCAGGAGCAACACTTACCATAGAAGCTGGTGTAACAGTGCAATTTGATGCAGCTACCTCATTAATAATAAATGGAGCGATAATTGCTGATGGGTCATCAGGTAATGAAATTACGTTTACCTCCAGCTCGGGAACGCCAGCGGCGGGTGATTGGGGTACCATCCGGTTATCGAATACAAGCAATGTAGGTTCAGTAATCGATCATGTGATAATGGAATACGGTGGAGCCGGTGCAGGAGGGGCTTTACTATCGTACACCACAGGTGCATTCTCGGTAGATATTTCTAACAGTATTTTTAGATACTCAAGTCAACATGGGGTAGATTTACGAGTATCGAACCCGGCGATTACACATTCGGAGTTTTATTATAATGGCGGATATGGTATTTATACCGATTTTTCACTCAGTTTCACAGTAGACTCGAGTAGAGCGGCTCATAATGTGCTTGGTGGTATTCGCATCCCTTCTAATGCTGAAGCCGAAATTACCGCCAGTAGAATTGACTCTAATGGGGTAGGACTTTTAATTGATAATGGCGCATCCCCAACGATCAAAAAAAACAACATTCGGGGAAATGATACGGGTATTCGCGTAATTCAAGCCGGATCCACTTCACCTGTAATCGAGGATAATACAATAGCAGGCAACACAAATTGGGGCCTAAATAATTTAGGAACGGCCATAGTTTCTGCGGAATATAATTTTTGGGGAAAGCGCTCGGGACCTACTAATCTTACCAATCCTGCAGGAATAGGCGATAGAATAAGTGATAATGTTGATTTCGATCCTTGGTTGGGCGATTCAGCAACTTTGCCTATCAAAGAAATTACTTCAAATCCTTCGAATGGTGACATTTGGTATGCCGATACGGTGTACGTAATCAAAAATAATATCACCTTACCGGGAAGTTCTACAATTACCATTCGACCGGGTACTAATATCAAATTCGACGGTAGGTACCAATTTCGAGTTGATGGCACAATGATTGCCGACGGTACAGCTGATAGTGTAATCGCCTTTACTAGTATAAAAGATGACGTGTATGGTGGCGATACTAACGGTGACGCCAGAGCTAGTGCGCCATCAAAAGGGGATTGGAATTATGTGTACTTAAGTAATACCGGTACTTCATCTGTGCTAGACTATGTGAATATTAGATATGCAGGCTCCTCAGCTAGTGCACTGTATGTATCGAGTACAAATGTTCAATTATCTAACTTGTTTGTGGATAATAACTCCAGAACGGGTATCCAACTACTGGCAGTACCCGATAGTTTCGAGAATATCGTATCAAATGCAAATGGAAACCACGGCTTTTACATCCAAAATGGAGTAAATATTAAAAATGTAGTTGCACAAAGAAATGCTCAAAGTGGGTTGTTCTTATCCGTTGAATACAACAATTTTTCAGTAACCATCGACAGTTCAGAATTCTCGTTTAATAATCAGGACGGTGTGACTGTTTCCGGTAAATATATATCTACAGCCGGAGGTAGAATTGATTCACTTACCAATTCCACAATTTCTAATAATAAAAGAGATGGGTTTTCAGCGAATAACGCTTTTAACGAAAAATTCTATTTCAGCAATAATACGGTAGCGTCTAATGCACGTGATGGAATCACATTTTTCAGTAAAGATACAGACGAAACAACCGCCTTTTTTCACAACAACACCATTAATGATAATGCTGATGTTGGTTTAAGAACTACCTCTGCTCGTATCTATGCGAATTCGTTTGATGGAAATCGTAAAAATTTAGGCATGTGGGGAAATCTCGGGTATAATTATACGAACCCGGTAGGAGGATTAGATGACAATATATTTGGTTCGAGTACATTCGGGAAAGCTATCGAATTAATCGACAATGATTTAGAAGGAACTTTACAGGCCGATTTACCACTTCAACTGGCAGGCGGTGCGTACTTGTTTAGAGACCAAAGTGGGCATAGTGTAGAATCATCTGATACCTTAACTATTGAACCTGGAGTAGTTATTAAGTTCGGTTCCTTTGGCTCAGGCCATAATTTCTCTGTGAACGGTGTTATCAATATAGATGCCAATAATGCCGATCCTGTAATTTTTACCAGTCACAGAGATGATCGTTATGGAGGACAAACAACCGCGGTTACTGATACCATTTCTGCAAAAAGAGGAGATTTTTACGGATTATCTTTAAATACAAATGGCGCTAACAAAGCTGAAGAATCTATCATCAGAAACTTACATGTGTACTATGGATCTGACGCCATTTACGCGAATGGCGGCGAAACATTTGTAAACGAATTTGACAGCTTACACATTCAATATTCAAATGGTAATGGCTTATATCTAGTAGATGTTAACCTTATAGTAAATAACTCTCTGATAGAAAATAATCGCAGGGGTATCTATGGGGGGTCATATCGCTCGTCCTTACCGGCAGCTGAATTACGGCTACGTAACACCGTGGTTCGAAATAACAATTTTGAAGGTGTGTTATCAACTACTTTTATCGGGGGGGCAAGTGCAGTTCCATTTTTGGTAAAAGAGATCACAAACTCTAACATATCAGGCAATGGATACGAAGGGGCGAATCTTATAAGCCCAAAAGCAGCAGTTTCAATTATAGGTAATACTTTTGATGCTAACGGGCGCCATGGTTTAAGAATCTTTCACCGCGACATGGACAAAGAGGATATTTCGATCGCAGGTAATGTGTTTTCCAATAACGGAAAGTCAGGTGTGCGGACGTCGGCTGCAAAATTCATTGATAACACTTTTGTTAATAACGAATTTGGTATTTCACAGCATGGTAAACTCGGCTATCGCTACGTAGATGAAATTGGTGTTGATGGTAACGTTTTTACTGATAATACCTACAATAATGCTATTGAGCTGTACGGCGACTATCTAAGTGATACTCTGAGCACTGTTTTCCCAGCACAAATCACTTCCGGAACGTATATGTTTTCTAGAAATGGATTGAGTTCCTGGAGATCAGTTGCAGCAGGTGATAGTTTAATTATCAACCCCGGTGTAATCATGAAAATGGGGCACGACGCTAAGCCAGATTTCCAGGTACAAGGTTACTTAGAAGCTGTTGGTACAAAATCAGATCCTATCACATTTACGAGTTACAGAGATCATACAATCGGAGGAAAAGTGACTCCTGCCAGTGATACGACCACAGCAAAACGTGGTGATTGGTTTTATTTATTCATGAATCCAACAACAAGCGGCGCTAATAATGCCAAATATTCCAAATTTGAGCATGTAGATTTCAAATATGGAGAGCATGCGTTTTACTTTTCCGGTGCTTTAGGTGAAGATATGGTAACTCCGATAAAAAATGTGACTATCGACCAAATGAATAGTCATGGACTTTTCACTATTGAAACAGGAATGACATTAGATAGTGTGAGCATTACTAATGCTAGAAACGATGGGTTTTCCGCAGCAAGTTATGCGTCTGATAAAAATAATGCGCCAAGCGTACGTATATTGAATTCCTATATTGCCAATAATGGCAGAAATGGAGTGTATACAACTACTTATGTTGGAAATGGAACGCCTTACTTTGTACGCCAGTTGTCAAACACTAAGATTCTTAACAATGGTAACGACGGCGTTCAAAACTTAAATGTTGCCAATCCAATGTCGTATCAGTTTAACCAGATTGATGGCAACGGTGGGAATGGTTTGTATGTAACCCATTCAGATTTTGCAACTGAAGATACTGTTTTAACTATCACTTCAAACAAAATTACTAATAATGGCGGTATCGGCATTGCAAGCTCTAGAGCGATTATTGTTGCTGATACGCTGGAAGGGAATAGATATCCAATTGGAATCACCGGTGCATTGAGTAAACCCGGCACTGTTAATGATCAGGGTAATTACTATCAAGATAACGTGATACGTTCACATACGGTAGACAGCTCTACAGTAATTTTCGGAAATGTAAACGGTATTATTGGAGGTACTAAACCCGGCGGATATACGAATGATTTGTACATCATGGATTACAATAATGCACCAAGAGGTACAAGTAATGCAACGGTGTATGTTTCAAATACTGATTCTTTGTTCATTAAACCAGGAGTTGTAATCAAGAGTACCACCAATGCCAGAATGCGTGTAGATGGTAAATTGTATTCCATGGGTAATTTTGATAATAAAATCGTATTCACTTCGATTAAAGACGATACGTATTTAGGGAATACCAATGCAGATACTACCGGTATTCTACCTGGGAAAAACGACTGGTCTTATATCGAGTTAAATGGCATAGGAACTGATAGTTCCATTGTAAAAAATACCATTGTGCGATACTCAAACTTTGGTATTTATTTCAGAAATTCAGATGCGCTTGTTGATTCATCATCCTTATCTAATTCGAATTATGGGATGTATTTCGAAGGAGACTCAGACCCAACTGTCCGCTCTTCTGACATCCATAGCAATACGAATGGATCTATAGCCTACAATACTTCAAGTCCGCTTCTGCATTTGAATAATTTTTATAACAACACCAATTACGCCTTATACAATGCAACTAGCCCGGCGCAGCATATTGTTGCTGAAAACAACTACTGGGGCGATCCTTCCGGGCCATTTGTAGATAACGGACCCGACTTGAATGTGAACGGTCAAGGTGATCGTATAAATGTAGCAAGTGGCTCTGTAGATTACCGACCTTATCTGGTTGGAAGAAATGGAATATTGCTGGGTGATGTAACCATCAACGGAACTATTTCAGCATTCGATGCTTCTAAAATTCTGCTTCATGTGGTTGGTTTAGATATCCTGACAGGCAACAATCTGGCTGCAGGTGATGTGACCGGAAACGGCACGGTTTCGTCTATGGATGCCTCACTGGTACTTCAGTATGTGGTGGGAATTATTAGTGGATTCCCGGGACAGGGTAAAATCGTTGTTCCCGAGCCACAAAATATGATGGCACTGAACTACGAAGACACCGATGCTTTTACCGACATCATTTACAATCATAAAGGTAAATTCGATTTCTATGGTGCAGAAATGGAAGTAATTCTTCCGGAAGGTTTGATTGATAATGTAGAGTTGGCAAATTCATCCTTTGCAGATCATATTGAGTTAACGTTCAATCAAGTGGGCGATACCTTGCGTATTGCAATGGCATCTGCTAAGCCAATTCGACAAGCCTCTGATCTGGGAAGCATTAGGTTAATATATAGTGATAACTCTGAGGCCACATCATTAAGTGAACGCATCAAATTCAATAAGTTTGCAACTAATGAGGTTGATTTAACCGAGTTTGTGAACCAAAACTTCACCACGACTGAAGTAGAAACACTGATTCCGGAAGAATTCGCATTGAATCAGAATTATCCGAATCCGTTTAACCCGTCGACGAATATCAGTTATCAACTACCTGCTGATGCCAAAGTACAAGTTCAGGTATACAACATGCTTGGGCAGTTAGTACAAACGCTGGTGGATGACAATCAAAAAGCAGGAGTGTATAACCTAAGATGGGATGCTTCAACATTCAGCTCAGGAACCTATTTACTACGAATTGAAGTGCAAGGCGAAGACAATCAGAATTACTCTCAGATACGGAAAATGCTACTCATCAAATAAGTAAGCGCTATCTGTAATCTTAAATGGAGTAATTATGTATTCAACTAAACACACAACAATTAAGTGGAAGCTGTTGCTCGCGCTTATCTTTAGCGGGTTGTCAGCTTCTGCAATGGCACAAGATGTTAACATATCGGTGTCGGATACGGTGGCTATTGCAGGTGAAACCCTATTGGTTCCACTTCGCATATCGCCCATTGATGAAACCGATGCAGTGATAGCCGGCACGTTCAGGTTTTCAACCAACGAAAGCATTTTCGAAATTGTAGGTTTCGATAAAACAGGAACCTTGCTCGAAAATACATCCAATGTATTCTACAACATAGGAACCAACACACTGGCTTTTGCGGGAACAGATACCCTGAAAGGTTCGGGTACATTAATTAAGCTGCGAGTGAAAGCAAAAGACGATGCCACTTACTTTCAGTACTCGGATGTTTCTTTTGATGAAGCCACTTTAAACGAAGGTTCTCCTATCGTAAATGCAACCGGCGCTCGGTGGACGATCAAAGGAATACAAATTAATCCCAGATCCTCAGGGATTTTAGTTCTCGAAGGAGATTCCCTGCAATTTAATCTTACCGGAAATATTGTAGAGCCAGTTAGTTGGTCCGTCACAGACACAACCATTGGAACTATTGATTCCAATGGTTTATTTGCAGCGAAAACTTTCGGTTTAGTTCAAGTAAAGGCAGTGGATGGGCAAGGATTAAGAGATTCAACAGCGTTCTTTCGCGTACAACCATCTACCTTAACCGAATTGTCGGTAACCATCCCAGACACTTCAATTCGACAAACTAAAGATATTGCCTTACCTATCTATATCACCGATGTAACTGGTTTAGAAGTTCTTTCTGCTGATTTACAGGTGAACTTTAATCAGAATTATCTCACACTAAATGGGGTAACTTCAACCGGCACCATTACAGAAAGCTGGGGGCAACCCACAGTAAATACAGAAACGGGCTCCGTAAAAATTGCATCAGCAGGTACAGATACACTAAAAGGTTTTGGAACACTTTACTACCTCAACTTTACGGTAAAAGATATCAATACGGGTAGTTTCCCAATTAATTTCGCTTATGCAAATCTTAATGAAGACCTGAGTATAGATCTTAATAATGGCACATTTACCGTGTTGGCAAAACCTACCATTGATGTTAATATCCAGGATACAGCAATAAGTATTGGTCAAAGCATCGATTTTGCAGTAAACGGTGGGAATGGTACCGCTCCTTACACTTGGCAGGTTGATGATTCATCAATTGGAAGTATCGAAGTAAATACAGGAACATTGACCGGAATAAACAGAGGAAATGTTCTTGTGAATGCAATAGACAACGAAGGATTTCTATCCTCTACAATCAATGTACGAGTTAACGATTTTGATGCGTATCTGGATTCAACGATCGCAACCTACCCGGATACCATAGAAGTGGCATTACGAACTGGTGAACTGTCTCCGTTTAACGTATTATCCTATCAGGCAGAAGTAGTTTATGATACCACGAAACTAGATTTTTTAGGTCTCAAAACGGTTGGAACTCAAAGTGAAAACACCTCTGTAGAAGCTACTGTAGATGCTTCTTTGAAAGTTGCCTCTGCCGGTACCACATTTCTTGGAGGAAATAACCCTATTGTTATTCTGAGATTTGCACAAAAACAGGCGATCGTACACCTTGACGAACTAATTCTGGATCTCAAATATCTATCATTTGATGAACCGGGCGCAGATGTACCAACAACTTCCCCGTTGCCAGGTATTGTCGATATCATCAGAATTGATCCACCCGATGCCCCTGAACTAGTAAGTCCTGCTGATCTTGCGGTAAATCAAGATACAAGCCTAATATTGGATTGGAATCCTGCCAATCTCGCCAATGAGTATCAGCTGCAGCTGAGCACAACAGAAGATTTTACCAATAATATTATCGATTCGACATTAGCAGCCAGCGAACTTTCAATTTCTGGTTTAACGTATCTGAAAGACTATTACTGGCGTGTAAAAGCCTCGAATTTAGGAGGAGAATCTCCCTGGAGTGAAACATTTTCATTTACAACCATCATAGAAAAACCTGAAATACCAAGATTGAATTCTCCCACCGATGGAACCTCAGAAGCAGAGGTATCACTTGCCCTAAATTGGCACAGTAGTTCCCGTGCTTCCCAATATCAAGTGATGGTATCGAATAATGAAAATTTCGATTCTGTTGAACTGGATTCAACTATTTCTGATACTACTTTTACATTAACCTCGCTCAATTATTCTACAATCTATTCTTGGAAAGTAAACGCTTTGAATTCAGGTGGAGAGAGTGGGTTTACCGATGCATGGTCGTTTGAAACCAAAATCGCTCCAACCGGTTTGCCGGTACCATTACTTCCCGCAATGAGTGAAAGTGGAGTTGATACATTACCCGGTTTTACATGGAAAAAAGCTGAAAATGCGGTTTCTTATCGATTGCAGTTAAGTACTACCAGCGATTTCTCTAATGTGATCGATGATCAAACTGGATTAACCGACACTACAACAACTGCATCGACCGGGCTCATGTTTGCAACCAACTATTTCTGGCGTGTGAAGGCATTTGGAGTCGATGATTCTACCGAATGGTCGTTGGTATTTAATTTCACTACTCGGTTTGATGAATTAGCCGCTCCGATTTTGAAATCACCTACGAAAAATGCCGTGGATGTAGAAGATTCCTTAACCTTTGTGTGGACATCCGTTCCTGAAGCGGATTCTTACGATTACGAGTTATCACTCGATACCCTAGGGACAGCTTTTGTATCAATCAATCAGGCGGATACGATGTTTACCCAAACAGGACTGGCATTCGACAGCACGTATTTTTGGAGAGTAAGAGCGAATGATGGATTAAACAGCCGTAGCTCGGTATGGACGCCATGGTTTGCTTTTACAGTGAAAACACAACCTGATGCAATCCCGATTGTTACAAATCCATTAGGGAGTATCACACTTTTTGAAGACTTCGCAGATACAACCATTGCAGATCTGAATACAGTATTTGAAGATCCGGGTGAAGGATCAGGCTACACAATCACTTCAAATACTGATTTAGTCGCAGCGAGTATTGTAGGCACTAATCTGAATCTATCCTCGGTACAAGACACCAGCGGTACGGCTGAACTTGTTATTGAAGCATCGGATGACGCCGGAAATACGGTTTCAGATACATTAACGGTTACAGTTACGCCTGTAAATGATCTGCCATACGTAGTTCAATTACCCGATACACTAACGTTCAAAGTAGGAGAGGTGTATGGTTTTACCATTGACACTGCCTTTGCAGATGTGGAAGATGAATTGACCGATTTCAGTTTCAATGTTTCAGTTACATCTGCTGATATTTTACTCAGTTTCGATCCAACCACCTACACGATTACACTAAGTTCACCGACCTACATTGGATTTGGAGAAATTGTATTGACGGTTGAAGATTCGGATGGAGGAAAACTTGAAGTTTCACTGGTAATCGAAGTTGAAATGGCTACATCCAATGATTTGATGGCTGATTTGCCAACAAATTTCGAATTGCAACAAAACTACCCGAACCCATTTAATCCGAGCTCCAACATCCGATTTGGATTACCTGAATCAGGAGAAGTCCGGTTGGATGTGTATAACATGTTAGGTCAGCGAGTTGCTACCTTGGTAGATCAACGGATGCAGGCCGGCTGGCATACGGTATCCTTTGATGCTTCTGCGTTATCATCAGGAACCTACATCTACCGAATTACATCCGGAGATTTTGTACAAACAAAGAAAATGATGCTTATTAAATAAACTAATCGGCATTAAATCGAGAATTAGGCTGGTTTAATGACCGGCCTTTTTTATTGCTATCTGCCGTAAGAAATAACCTTCAATGGATCTGTTTTAGCAGCGATACGAGCTGGCAACCAACTGGCTAAAGCACATAAAGAAATGGTAACTACGGTAGTTAAAATGAAATCGAAAAAGCGCAATTCCACCGGTGCGTAGCTCATATAATAATTTTCTTCGGATAGAGGAATAATCTGATACTCAAGTTGCAGATAGGCAAAGAGTAAGGAAATTCCGATTCCAATGATTAAACCAATTCCTGCAACGATTATTCCTTCGAGCAAGAACACGCGTCGGATCATAGCCGATTTACCACCTAGTGTTTTTAGGATCCCAATATCCTTAGTACGCTCCAAAACCATCATTAAAACTGCACCAATCAGATTAAACGCGGCTACAATAATCATCACACTAATCACCAAAGGGATCATATTTTCCTGAAGCTCAACCCAAGCAAATATGCTTCCATATTTGTTGGTAATGGTTTCTTCGTAATAAGGAAACCCCAGATATTCGCCCAATTTTACATCAAACTGATCAATTTGAGTGTAATCAACCAAGGTGAGTTCAACGGCATGTGCATGGGTAGGGGCGAGGTTGAATAATTTTTGTGCATATTGCCGATCTGATATTGCATACAGTTCGTCGAAAAGATCAACGCCGGTCTCGTAAATCCCCGTAAGCCTGAATTGCTGTATTTCCGGTGAATTCACTAAACTGGGTACCCCTTGTATAGTATAAACGGTGATTATACTTCCGATTTGAGCCTGTAGCGTTTGTACCAAATCATCACCTAAAATAATACCAGGAAAGCCCAAAGAGTCTAGGGAAAGATCGAAGGTTCCTTCGCTTAAGTAATCTGCAAATGAAGAAGCCTCTGGGTTTGAAATTCCCTTGAGGAGAGTGCCTGTTATTTCTTGCTTAGTCTGAATCATAACCTGCCCCTCCGTAACTACTTGAAGCGATTCTATTTCATCAAAACCTGAAAGAAATGTTTCTAATGTATCCGCCCGATATATCGGCTGATCGGTAAAAGTAGTTACCGTGATATGCGGAGCAAAGCCTAAAATCTTTTCGTTAATGGTTGTTTTAAACCCATGAACGATAGAAAGAGCAATAAGAAGGCCTGCTGATCCCACAGCAACTCCGGCAATGGCCATCAATTTAATGAACGATAAAAAGCGGGCACCTTTACGAGTGCCCTTGAAATATCGGAATGCGAGGTAGGTTTCGAATGACATAGTTCAATATTCAATATTCATTAAACAACATACAATATCCAATGTTGCGCATTGAATATTCCTTGCTGGATATTGAATATTGTTTATTCCGGCTTCATTTGTGGGAAAAACAGAACATCGCGAATAGATTCTGAGTTGGTCATTATCATTGCTAAGCGATCAATTCCAATTCCAATACCCGCAGTAGGAGGCATGCCATATTCCAGCGATCGGATGAAATCTTCGTCGATGGTCATGGCTTCTAAATCGCCACCATCGCGTAAAGCAGCTTGTGCTTCCAACCGCTCGCGTTGATCGATAGGATCATTTAACTCGGTGTAGGCATTCGCAATTTCTTTACCATTGCAGATACATTCGAAGCGTTCAACCAGACCTTCTTTACTGCGGTGCTTTTTAGTAAGCGGACTCATTTCCACCGGATAATCAGTTATAAAAGTAGGTTGAATGAGCTTTGGCTCCACGTACTCACCAAAAATCTCATCAATAATTTTTGCAACACCGAAAGTCTCATCAATTTGAATATGTAACTCTTTCGCTATCGGCTTGAGTTCGTCGAGTGATTTACCATACAGATCGTGCCCTGTATATTCTTTGATGGCATCGAACATCGGAATTCTTGGCCAAGGAGCTTTAAAGTCTATTTCGTGCTCGCCAACAGTAACTTTGGTAGTACCGTGTAAGTCTATAGCCACTTTTTCGATCATCTTTTCGGTAAAGTCCATCATCCAATTGTAATCTTTGTAAGCTACATACAACTCAACTTGGGTAAATTCCGGATTGTGGAAGCGGCTTAATCCTTCATTTCGAAAATCTTTCGAAAACTCATACACGCCATCAAAACCTCCAACAATTAAACGCTTTAAGTAAAGTTCATTTGCTATACGGAGATATAAATCCATATCCAACGTGTTATGATGCGTTACAAATGGTCGGGCTGACGCACCACCGTATACCGGTTGCAAAATTGGAGTTTCAACTTCCAAATAGCCTTTATCATTCATAAAATTACGCATCGACTGCACCATGTGCGTACGCTTTCTGAACGTATCCCGTACCTCAGGATTGACAATTAAATCTACATAGCGCTGTCGGTACCGCAATTCTTTATCAGCAAAGGCGTCGTAAATTACTTTTTCACCCTCGTCATTTTCTACTTCTTTTGGGATGGGAATAGGGCGGAGTGTTTTGGTGAGAAATTCAAATTCTTCTGCATGCACGGTTGTTTCTCCGGTACGCGTCTTAAAAACAAATCCTTTGATCCCTACAATATCACCTATGTCTACCAACTTTTTGAATACTGTATTGTAGTTATCTACTCCTACATCATCGCGACGAATATACACCTGAATAGTTCCTTCAGAATCCTGGAGATTAAAAAATGCCGCCTTTCCCATAATTCTGCGAGTCATTACACGTCCGGCAATCGATACAATTTCAGTATCAGGATTGGATTCTTCATCTCTAACCAGAGTTTCATCTGCTTTTATGGAGGCACTCGTGTGGTTTACATCAAAGGAATAAGGGAATGGATTAACGCCCATTTCGTTTAATTGGGATAGTTTCTCTCGGCGTATTTCTTCTTGTTCAGAAAGTGAAATATCTTCGTGGGACATATATAAATTTTGTTCTAAGTTCGATTCGAATACAAGGTGGTAAAAATACTACATTGTAGGCAAAATTGTGGCATTGTAAATAACTCAACAATTCGTGTGTGAATACTATTAATTCCAATCATCTTCCAGGTTTACCGGAGTCAGTTATTTTGGCTTATTCGGAAATTAGTGAGCAAAACAAGCTGGATAACCCCTTTCTGGATTTAGAATTGATTTCAGAAACACGCAATAAAAAACGGATTTATGAGCATGTTAGTTCACGGGAGCTATTGCTGGAAATGCTGATCAGCAAAGGAATAAATCCGAAAGATATTGCTATACAAAAAACAGCGGATGGGAAACCTTTTGCTATGCACAATGGTGAGAGAGTTCATCTAAGTTTTTCACATACGAATGAGTGGGTGATATGTGGAATCAGTTCAGATTTGGATATTGGAATTGATGCAGAAAAAGTTGAGCGATCATTTCGACCTGAATTGTTACAACGCATTGCGAGTGATGAAGAAGTAAACGAACTAAAAGATTGCCAACCCATCGCAATTTGGACGATGAAAGAAGCAGTTGTTAAAAGTTTGGGTATAGGAATTCGTAGAGATTTACGTGATATTCGAATCGAAAAAGCCGAAGATGAGTATCAGTATATCGGAGATGATACTACGTTACAGATCGTTTCCGGTGTTGTACAGGAACATCAAATTTCTGTGGCGTGGGAAATAAATTAATAGATGGTGTTACGATAATCGGACAGGGTAAACTTGGTTCTTTATTCACACGAAGTTTTAAAGATGTAGGAGTTGAAAACGTTGATGTTATCACAAAAAATCAGCGAATAGATCACCTGCAACCCTTTGTTTTTTTATGTGTGCCGGATGATAAGATAGAGCAGATAGCCAATCATATTTCAAAGGTAAACCCCGACCTCAAGAACAAAACCATCATGCATTGCTCGGGTACCGTTGGGTTGTCTGTTTTACGTCAACTCGAAGAACTCGGAGCAACAGTAGGTTGTATGCACCCTATGATGGCGGTGAATGAATCATCCTCCTCCTTTTATAAAATCACTTTCGATATTTGCGGATCTGAAGAGTTCTTAAAAAAAGCGAAATCCATTGCCCGACTGCTGGGAGCTAAAACTGTAGCTGTGGATGAAGCTCAGAAAAAAAAAATTCATATCGCTTCGGTAATTGCTTCTAATTATTTAGTAACACTCATGCACACTGCACAAGAAATTTCGGGCGCAAACGCAAGCGACACCGGAACACTTAGTAAAGCATTGTTATCGCTGATGCAGTCTTCCATTAAGAACATGCGCAAATTTCCCCCAACTGATGCCTTAACCGGACCGATTGCAAGAGGAGATGTCAACACAATTGCCGATCATTTAGAGGTGCTGAAAAAGGAACATCCCGGCGAATTTGAAATGTATCGAACATTAGGAATTGCAACGCTGGAAATGATTGGACATCGCTTACCGAAAGAAACCCGCGATCATATATCAAGATTATTCAATGAATCCTAAATCATCCGATTTTTATAGCCGAGTGTACAAAGTAGTTGCGCAAATACCGAAAGGGAAAGTGACTAACTATGGAGCAATTGCGAAATATTTGGGAGTAGAATCAGGCGCGAGAATGGTGGGTTATGCGCTCAATAATTATTTCTCGGGAAATCTCGAGTTTCCGATTCCAGCACATCGGGTGGTAAATCGGTTAGGATATCTTACTGGAAGAGCGTATTTCGATGGCGATTCCATGCGAGAGCGTCTGCAACAAGAAAACATACAATTTAAAGACGATTTTCAAGTGGATATGACCCAGCATTTCTGGGATCCGCACTTAGAATTGTCGTAGTTACTAATTTCGTATAAGCTCTGAATCGTATAAAGATGTTTAGTATTTTAAGTGGGAGTAAATCATAATAAATCACCACAAAGTGAAACGTTTACTAACCACTACGGCGATTCTTTTACTTCTAACAGTTTCTGTAAAAGCACAACCAAGCCTAGCACTAGGTAGTAATTACCCGATGGCTGAGCATGCAATGCAAGATGTGAGTGGTAGAAACCTAACACTAAATGCAGTGGCAAAATCAAACGGTTTGCTGGTAATTTTTAGTTGCAATACTTGCCCCTGGGTTGCACGATGGGAAGACCGATATACCGAAATCGCACAAATCGCTCAATTCAATAATGTAGGAATGATTGCGATTAACTCGAACGAAGCCTATCGCGACCGAGGTGATGGTATGGAGGAAATGATCCGTTACGCGAACAAAGCCAACTATAATTTCCCGTATGTGTTGGATAGAAATCATGAAGTGGCGGATGCTTTTGGCGCCACTAATACACCACATGTGTTCTTATTTAATGCCGATAGAAAATTAATTTACACCGGATCTATTGATGACAATGCTAATCGCGCAGAAGCAGTTACACAATATTTTTTGAAGGATGCAATCGAACAAATGGTTGCCGGTGAGCAGATACTGAAAGCAACTAGCAAAACCCTAGGTTGTTCCATCAAACGCAATAGTTAAAATTTGTTTTAAAAAGCTGTATTTTAAAAACCCCTGCATCTGATGGGTGTAGGGTTTTTTTTGATCTGAAATTCCTTGAAACCACATGCCAACCTGGATATTACATACAGAATTTAAATTTGACGCCGCACATTACATCGATGGATACAATGGAAAATGCGGCAGAATGCACGGCCATACATACAAAGTCAAGATGAGTGCAAAATCTCATAAATTAAACCCGTCTGCATATCTCAATACCGACGATATGGTATGCGATTTTAAAGAATTGAAATGGGCTGCAAAAGACTCTGAAAAAGGAGGCCTCGACCACGGCGTACTAAACGAATTGCTGGAAGTAAATACTACTGCAGAACGAATTGCTGAATACATCCATACCGAAACGATGAAGAGAATTCCTGACGACATTGAGCTTACCGTTACGGTTTGGGAAACAGATACAAGTTGGGTTGAATACACCAATAACGATGTATAACCCGGAAGAGATCGTCCCGATTCCTGTTGCAGAGCACGAACTTTTGGAAACCGAGTATCCTGTAATGGAACACTTTTACACCATTCAGGGAGAAGGTGCGCATACCGGAAAAGCCGCATATTTCATCCGAACTGCAGGATGTGATGTGGGTTGCTGGTGGTGTGATGTTAAGGATAGCTGGGAAGAAGATGCGCATCCGAGGCTAAAGGTGAAGGACTTAGTGAGTTCCGTACAAGCCAGTAATGCAGAAATTGTTGTAATAACGGGTGGCGAACCACTGTTGCATAATCTGGAAGCTCTTACAATTTGTTTAAAAAATATCGGCGTGCAAACCCATATAGAAACAAGCGGTTCATCTCCAATTTCAGGAACATTGGATTGGGTAACACTATCCCCAAAACGATTTAAAAAACCGGTTGAAGAAATTTATTCATGTGTGGATGAATTAAAAGTGGTGGTGTTAACCAAGAAAGATCTTGCCTGGGCCGAAGAGCACGCCGCGAAATGTCCGCCAAACACTCGATTATTGCTACAACCCGAATGGGAAACAGCAAAAGCAATGCCTTTAATCGTTGATTATGTGAAGCAACATCCTAAATGGGGAATCAGCCTTCAAACACATAAATATTTAAACGTTCCGTAATGTCATTTCAGGATGCATCTGTAATAATTACCGGTGGTAGTAAAGGAATCGGGTTGTCGATTGCTAAGGTATTTGCTCGAACCACTAATCGACGGTTGGTGTTGATTTCCAGAAGTTTGGAAGATTTGCAAAAAGCCCGACAAGAATGCATTGCAGAAGGTGCTCGTGGTGTTGAAATTCTTGCCGCAGATATTACAGATGCAAATGCTTTAGCTGCTCTCGATTTTAGTTCACTAAATCCCGGTATTCTGGTAAACAATGCCGGTTCATTTTTGTTTAAGCCCCTGGAAGAAACAACCGAAGAGGAGTTTTCCCAACAATTTGAGATAAACACGAAAGGGGCGTTTACGGTAACTTCTCAATTACTGCCGGTGTTCAAACAACAGGAGCAGTCACTCATCGTAAATATTTGCTCTCAGGCATCCTTAAAAGGATACGGACATAGTGGTGCCTACACCATGAGCAAACATGCCTTGCTAGGCTATACACGTTCGCTTCGCAAAGAGTTGATGGGAACCGGAATTGCAGTTACGGCAATTAATTTGGGGCAAACCTACAGCACATCATGGGATGGAGTAGATGTCGATCCCTTAAAATTAATTGACCCTGAAGATGTAGGTAAACTGATACTTTCGTTAAGTGAGTTAAGCAGTCGAAGCGTTGTGGAAGAAATTCTGCTTATGCCTGAGGGCGGCGAAACCGATCCTATGTAATAATCGGAATTGATGAGCAACCGTATACGGAAAAAACCTTCCGCTTCCTGAAGAATCTTCCGTCTGAATGCCATCATTGGTCAAATAATCTACCGATTTCATCGCAATAACTGCTAAGTAATTAGAATCAGTGAGTTGGTACTGTTTTTGTGTGGTAGAAATCAATATACCACAATCAACTAACTACACAGGGTATCTGCATTTTGAAAAACGAGATAAAAAAGGCTCAATCTCTGTTGATGAGTACTCCCCCTCAGATCGATGAAGCACTTAACATTTTGCACCAACTGAAGCGTGTGAATCACCCTTCGGCTTGGGTAATTCAATACCTTACAGGAATTGCTTACGTTCGAAAGCAAGACTTTGAAGCTGCGATTGCTCCGCTGGAATCTGCACTGAAAAAAGGAGGTAAATCTCTCGAAGTACTGCAAATGTTGATGGACGCCTGCATGAAAAGTAATCGCTTCGATCGTGCAAAGGTCTTAATACCAGAAGTGTTAAAATTGAAAGAAGATGATGTGCTTGCATGGAAAAATCTAGCCATCATTTATAGCAACGAACTTAGATACGAAGATGCCTTAGTAGCCATCGGTAAAGCGCATAATTTTGCTCCAACAAATATTTCGCTGCTAGTTATTGCAGGGAAGGTGTACGGATACCTCAACAAATTTGATGAGGCTCTAAATACCTTCGAATCCCTTATTCAAGCCAAACCCGATTATGTTGAAGCCCACCTTGGCAAAGCTTGGATCTACCTAAAAGCTCAAAAACTTGAAGAAGCATTAAAACTCTTAACATATCTTTCAAACAGCCTACCTCAAAACAACGATGTAAAAGCACTGCTGGCAGAGTGCTACTGGGAAATGGGGAATATGGAAAAGGCTATCCCCATCTTGAAGGCACTCGTCGATCGTAATCAAGCAGATAGTTTGCTGAAGGAGGCATTATCACTTTGTTTAATTAAAGCAGGGAACTTGGCAGAAGCTAAATGTTGGGCGGAGGAAATTTTAGGCCATTCGAAACCATCCAGAGGATTTCTTTACCAATATGCATCTCTTTTAGAACAGTTTTCGGGCGGAGAAATTCAGCCATTCGTATTAAAGAATCTAAGGAAAAGATGGAACGGGGCAGTTCAAGTTCAAAAAAGAACGCTCACTAAACCCATTGTAAAAGAAGC
Organism: Balneolaceae bacterium; assembly: GCA_965228545.1. Classification (GTDB taxonomy): domain Bacteria; phylum Bacteroidota; class Rhodothermia; order Balneolales; family Balneolaceae; genus HXMU1420-13. The sequence continues at coordinate 1,081,902 of OZ245822.1, read as the reverse complement.
AACAGAGAAATTACAGATCGGTATTATTTCTGATGCGCTTTGGGATAACTCGACCGGACGTAAATGGGAGGAGATACTTTCATCCGTCCCAAAAGAACTGGGTAAAATTGTAGCGTTTTCAACAAAAGGAGTACAAGATGATGTCTCGCAGTCCATTGCATCGAATTGCTCCGTATTCAATTTATCCCATCAAATATCACCGGTTGAACTTGCAGAACAAATCGCCGCATTACACCTTGATGTACTTATTGATGCAAGCGTTGAGTTCTCTCCAATCATAGATTATATAATTCAGCATCACCCTTGCACGGTCAGTATCAGCTCGAATGATCGTAGACTACATTCGTTCGAGTTAGAAGCCTATGATTTTATACTATCAAATTCTGAAAAGGGAAGAGTTACTGCATCTGAGTCATCAAAAACTGTATTTATTGAATTAAATAAGCCGTTTGATATAGCAGCGGCATTGTCACTGGCATATTCTCAAGCAGTAAACTGTAGCAGTAAAGAATGGAAAAAAAACCGCTGGCAAAAAAAGATCACTGCATCCTCAGTCGAAGAGTGTAAAAATGAGCTAAAACATCAACTTCTATTACAGAAAGAGCAGCGACAAGTGCCGCAAAGTGAACAACGAATTTTTAGTAACCAATTTTGGAATGGGTTTACAGATACTCGAAAAGCCAAAAAAATTGTCGAGATCACAAGTAAGTTTTCGAACATCCATCAAAAGAATGATTACCTGCAGCAGATAATTGATGAAACTGCGGAAAGAATGGTGCTGGAATCAACCGATAACGTTGCATTTTTTATTCAAACAAAGGCATTATTAGCTCAGCAATCGGTTAAAACAAATGAAATTGCACTAGATTTAAATCAAGCATTAACCTCAAAAGGATGGACAAATAAACGTGCATTATTTACTTATTGGTTCGAAAAGGTAGAATACCTGCAAACTTCCGTTGGCAGTAAAGTATCTGCCATTATCATCTCAAATAAATTCAAAGAAAAATCAGTCGAGAATCTTCGGCAACTTTCTAAACAATTAAAGGGAATAGGCGAAATTATTTTCGTAAATAACGGAATAGAAGACAGTCAGTTTTCAGCACTTTTACCTTTTGTTCATACCTATGTGAAAGCAAATGGAAATGCCGGAGCCTACCTTGCGCGTAATCTGGGAGCCACTTTTGCAAAAGGAGACCGATTACTTTTTGTGGATGACGATGGAATCCCACAGCCTGATTTTGTGCAGGCCCATCTAAAGGCACATAGCAAGCGAGAAGTGGTAGTTTCTCGAGGGATGTATTACTCGTCCAATGTAATTAACGATCCATGGCACTATAACATCGGGAATGTACAGAAACCCGCATACACCATTCTGGAAGGAAATGCCATGTACAAAGCGGATGCGTTTTTTAAAGCCGGCGGATGGGGCGATTATATTTTATTTGGGCATGGTGGTAAGGACTTAAGTTTTCGATTGTTAGAGCATTACCCAAACCGAGAACACCAGATTTATGTGCCCGAAAGTAGATTACATCACGAATATTTGCGTGGTGCTGCTCATCAAAAAGAGAAAAAGAAGAAACAGGAAGTATCTCTTCGCTTACTCGAAGCGCTGCATCCCGGGTTAAAGAAATGCATCGATTCCTGGCCCACTCAATTTAGTAGTAAAAGTTCAGAGTCCTCCAAAAAGAAGACCTCTTTACTTCCAATAAAAGCCGGAAAAAAGGCAAAGTTCATGCACATCTGCCGGCAGCATGTGTACAGTCAATCTTTGTCGGATATGATTGAGTACCTGAACGAACATTCTGATCAACAACACTATGTACTGGTAGAGAAAACACCTTGGAATGTGGCCGGGGGCTACACGATTGAGGATGGAAAAAATCCAAGTACCTTTACCTTCGATTACACCAGCCAAAGCGATATTAATGGAATAGTTAATGAGCTTACCTTACCCGAGGTGGATGCGGTTTTTATGCATGGATTATTTCGACCTTGGGAATTTAGTTTGATTGATATCATAAGCGATAAAAAACCAGTGGGTTGGATTATCTGGGGTGGAGATTTATATAAACCACTAAAAAATAACCAGAAGAAGAAAATTCCTACACACAAACTAGCGTGTATTTTAACACCGGTTAAAGGCGATGCGGATACTTTTCAGGCAGAATTCGGCGACAAACCTTGGTTTGATTTTGCCTATCCATATCCGGGGTTATATGGTAATATCGAACTGTCTGAACCAAGAAGAAAAACGAAGAAATTACTGGTAGGTAATTCCGGCGATCCTTCGAACAATCATCTTGATGTGCTGCATATGCTGTCAACGAAGAAGGATATAGACGAGTATCAAATCATCATGCCGCTGGCCTATAATTTTAAAGCGGCCTATAAGCAAGAGCTACTTCAACATATCGAGGACTTTGGATTAGCCAATCAAATCATTATGCATGAAGAGTTCATCTTGCCGGATGACTATTTGAAACTGATTAATGAAGTAGATGCAATTGTGATGGCGCATGATCGTCAGCAGGCGATAGGGAATACACTAATGGCGCTCTATGCAGGAAAACAAGTTTTTCTTAAAGATCGCATTCGTTTGAACAACGAACTTGCTGATAATCCAACCTGGAATTTCCTAACCGAAAATGGATTTAATATTCAGTCATTAGCCGAATTTGAAAGAATTCACGAACTCTCAGAAATACGACTCTCTGAAGAGGAAAGCCGGAAAAAACATCAGCAGATTATTCGCGAAAAATTCGGACTTGATGCAAGAGCCGAATTGCTCAGAAATAGTTGTAATTCTATCTTAGAATTGGAAATTAAGACTAGATCAACAGAAGAACTTGAGTTGGCCTAACCTACTTGAAGATCTTTATTTAATTTTCAAGATCACTTTTTGTGAACTGAGATAGAAATTCCCAACTAATCTCGCTTGCAGAAAAATCTTTATTTCCCCATGCCCCCGGCCAATCATGTCCTCCGTTTTTAACATAATAATGAACAACGGGTGCATTGGTATCTGGCGCATTATAAACGAATTTTTCAACGGTGCTGCCATCATTTGGGTCGATATCTTCCAATGCAGAGATCTCAGCGGTGTTGTCGGCTTGATTATTTGCAATCCAATAGTCTAAAATATCTTCTATTCCAATAGTCCAAGCCGGATCACCGGCATAAGGTACGGTTTGATCGGTATCTGCATGGACTTGTAGAACAGGAACAGGTTTTTGAGGCGAACAGGCGTCTAGTGTTTGTGGCGTCATAGCTCCGGTTATTGAAGCAATTGCGATTATACGGCTATCCGGTTGGCAAGCAAGCAAGAAGCTCATGTATCCACCATTCGACATTCCATTGGCATAAATTCGTTCTTCTTCAATAGGGTAGGTATCTACAAGTTGGTGTATAAGAGAATCAACGAATGCAACATCGTTAACCGGACTTTCTAAGGTCCAACCACCCACATTCCAATGTGTTTTGCCTTCGAGTAAGGTTCCTTGTGGGTACACGGCTATAAAGCCCATTGAATCGGCCAATTGATTATAGCCGGAAAAATTCATAATTCGTTGTGCATTGCTTGTATACCCATGAAAGGTTAATAACAATGGAGCGGCACTCTGCTGTTGAATAGATTCAGGTACATATATAAAATACGATCGAACCGAATCCTGAAACACCATTTCTTTCTCGAACAGCCCGGTTTCAAAGGCAGGTTTACTGTTATTTTTGTTGCTTACAGAGGTACATGCGGTTGCATAAACCAAAAGAACAACAAGTACACTTATTTTCATGAGCAGGAGCTATGATCTAGTTAGGTACGGAATAAAAATATGCCCTAACGTTTCATTAAAGCGTTCAACCTGATGTGGCTCAAAATCTTTATCGGTAAGCATTTTGTACAATTCTGCATAGCGTTGGTACACTTCTAACCGAAAGGAATCGGGTAGATCAGGAAGTGTTTGGCCGTCTAGACCTTGAAAATCGTGCTCCATCAACCATTCGCGTAAAAATTCTTTCGATAGTTGTTTCTGTCCGGCCAAATTTGCCTGACGTTCTTCATACCCTTCGGCATAAAAATACCTAGAAGAATCTGTAGTATGCACTTCATCAATTAAGGTAAGTTCGCCATTATACATACCCATTTCGTACTTAGTGTCAACTAAAATAAGTCCTTGCTTAGCGGCAACTTTGGTTCCTCGTTCAAAAAGCTTAAATGCTTTAGCTTTAATCTCATTCCACAAATGTTCGGGTACAATTTGTTGATCCATAATTTCTGATTCCGAAATATCTTCATCATGGCCTTCCACTGCTTTAGTAGCAGGGGTGAGGATGGGCTCCGGCAGGCGATCATGTTCTTTTAATCCATCCGGTAAAGAAACCCCACATAGTGTTCTTGATCCCGATTTGTAAACACGCCATGCATGCCCAGTTAAGTAGCCACGAATAACAATTTCAATAGGTATAGGAGCACACTTTTTTGCAATAGTAACATTGGGATGCGGGACATCGATAATGTGAGTAGGCATAATATCCTTAACAATATCGAAACTAAATTTTGCCATCTGATTGAGAATCTGACCTTTAAACGGGATGGCCTGACGCATGATATAATCAAAAGCAGAAATACGATCTGTAACCACAATGCCTAGCGTTTGCTGGTTAAGTGGATATACTTCCCGAACCTTTCCTTTATATGGGGCAACTAAACCTTTAACATGAGTTTCTGTGATGCAATTTTTTAGTGCAATTGAGGTATCGAAACGGTAATTCAACGGCTTATTTTTTTTCAGTGGATCCTCGTTCTACCAAAATGGGTTTATGCGATTCTTGCACCAGTTCAGAGTTTGGATTTTTGATGATTTCGGCGAGTCGAGCGGTAGCTTGAGTACCAATAGTATGCATATGTTGATCTATAGTTGTTAAATCTAAATAGCGACTTAATTTGATGTTATCATAGCCCATAATGGCGATATCATCCGGTACCTTCATTCCTAATTTAGAAAGAGCGTGTAATGCCCCAAGTGCTTGCGTATCATTTGCACAGAAGACAGCATCCGGAAAGTCATTCATTTCATCAAATTTGTAAATGGCTTCGAATCCACTTTCTTCGGTATAACCGGCATGTTTAGTTGTATCGCCGGAAACAAAATACTCGTTGATAATCGGCATTTTGAAGTTTCGAAGTGCATCTTTAAAACCGCGCTCTCTTTCTGCTGAGGAACGTGTTTCAACAGGGGTCGAAATCATTCCAATACGCTCGAAACCTTTCTTTACCAAATGCTCGCCTGCCATGTAACCGCCACGATAATCGTTCACCATATAATAGTTGTACGATGGATGAGAAGTGTTTACCAATACAATTGGAACGTGTGTAGATTGTAAATGCCGGTGTACATTTTCACTCACATCTATAGAAAGTAGAATAAGGGCATCTGCGGTGCCGCGATCAAAAAAATTGATAACAGCTTCTTCAGGATCTTTAGAACCGGTGTTGTATAAAATAATGTCGAGATCCATTTTTCGGATTTCATCTTTCACACCTTTAAGCACTTCATTAAAAAATGGTGTGGTGAAAGACGGAACTGCAACCGCTAAAATCTGAGGCTCTTTACTAGCTAATTTTCTGGCACTTACCTGGGGCCGAAAGTTCAACTCATCGATTGCTTTTTGAACCTTGACCTTCGTTTCCTCCGAAACATTTGGTGAATCGTTTAATACTCTGGAAACAGTGGAAATGGCAACCCCTGCTTGTTTTGCCACTTCATAAATTGTCACTTTCTTATTCATATACGCAAACTAATATTGTCGAATTAATCAGTAATAAGAATAAATCAAGCCTAAATTACTGAACTGCAATAATAATCATCTAAATTGGAATATGTTATCGGCAGCCAAAATTTATTTATTTTATAAAATGGAACGTATTTAAACGTTTTGTTGATTAAAGGAGCATGAGTGAACTACTTCGAGTACCATATTCCATGTTTCGTCCTCTCTACGAAAAAACTTCTTTTCATCGATCGGTAATAGACGAATTGCACGACGATAAGCTGCGTTCGGCGTATTCTCATTGTCGATCAATTACTCGTTTTTACGCAAAAACGTTTTATATGGCAACCCGATTTCTGCCAAACGAGAAGCAACGCAGTATTTTTGCCATTTATGGATTATGCCGTTATCTAGACGACCTAGTGGACGAAACTGTTGATCTGATGGATCACTCGAGTGTTGATATTAGCGAAGTAGACACAAAATTGGATGAATTTAAAACCAAGCTTACCGGTGTTTACAACGGAAAAGAGTCAGACGATCCAATACTTACCGCATTTTCTGATACACTAAAGAAATATCACATCCCAATGAGCTTGCCATTCGAATTAATGGATGGCGTACGCTCCGATCTTGATAAAAACCGATATGCAAATTTTAGCGAGTTGTATGATTATTCCTATAAAGTTGCTTCTGTTGTAGGGTTGATGACTAGTAGAGTATTTGGCTACACTGACGATACGGCTCTTGAATATGCCGTTGATTTGGGAATTGCCATGCAGCTTACTAACATTTTACGCGATATTGGCGAAGATCTAGAAAGAAATCGCATTTATTTACCAAAAGATGAACTTGCCATGTTCCAGATTACAGAGGCAGAGTTATTTGCAGGTGAGAAATCAAGGAAATTCAAAGAGTTTATGAATTTTCAGATCAAAAGAGCCAGAGAGTATTACGACAAAGCAGATATTGGGATCAAAATGCTAAATAAAGACAGCCGATTACCTGTTTATTTGGCAAGATATAACTATAGTCGAATTCTGGACAAAATCGAAGAAAACGACTTTAATGTGTTCAAGCACCGAGCCTATCTCAATAAAGTGGAGAAGTTTGCCATACTACCAAAAATATTTATAGAAATGCGTGCTGCAAGCTAAACTTAAGTGGTGAATTTCTAGGGTAATTGGTACTATCCAAGAAAATCATTTCTTATGGCAGACATAAAAAAAGTTCTAGTAGCAAATCGCGGCGAAATAGCCGTTCGGGTAATTCATACATGTAAAGAATTGGGTATTAAGTCTGTGGCAGTGTACTCCCGCCCAGATTCGTTCGCTCCTCATGTACAACTGGCCGACGAGTCGGTATTTATCGGGGAGGCAGCTTCATCCGAAAGCTATTTGGTAATGGATAAAATTATCGATGCTTGCAAACAAACCGGTGCCGATGCCGTGCATCCCGGCTATGGGTTTTTAAGTGAAAATTCTGCGTTTGCAGAACGCTGTAAACAGGAGGGAATCATATTTATAGGCCCGGGTACTAGAGCCATAGAATTGATGGGAGACAAAACCTCTGCGAGGGAACTCATGGCCGAGCATAATATCCCTACACCTCCGGGGCTAAAAAGTACGCTAGAAAGCATAGAAGAAGCACGCGCAGTTGCAAACGATATTGGGTTTCCAATTCTGATAAAGGCATCTGCCGGTGGCGGTGGTAAAGGGATGCGTATTGTGCACAAACCCGAAGAGTTTGAAGCCAGCATCAAAGCAGCAAAAAACGAAGCGCGAAATGCGTTTGGCGATGATCGTGTTTACATAGAAAAATATTTGGAAGAACCACGCCATATCGAGTTCCAGATTATGGCAGATACTCATGGAAATACCGTTCATGTATTCGATCGTGAGTGTTCTATCCAACGGCGACATCAAAAAGTAATTGAGGAAGCTCCAAGTGCTTTGCTCGATGATGAATTGCGAGCTAAGATGGCTAAAACTGCGATTGCTGCTGCAGAAGCCTGCGATTATGTAGGTGCCGGAACTATCGAATTTTTGGTAGATAAGCATAAGAATTACTACTTCCTGGAAATGAATACTCGACTTCAAGTTGAGCATCCCGTTACCGAAATGATTTCAGGAATCGATTTGGTAGCTGCACAAATTGCGGTTGCAGAAGGAAAGAAACTGCCATTTACTCAAGATGACGTGCAAAAGAAAGGCTGGGCTATTGAATGTCGAATCTATGCCGAAGATCCTGATAATAACTTCCTGCCGAGCACAGGAACATTGATAAAGCATCGCATTCCAACCGGTACAGGCGTGCGAGTAGATGCAGGTATTGAAGAAGGGCAAGCGGTAAGTATTAATTACGATCCAATGATCTCTAAACTCACCGTATATGGAACCGACAGGGAAGATGCGCGCAAGAAAATGCTACGGGCATTAGATGAATATGAAATTGTAGGGTGCCGTACAACCATTCCATTTTGTACTTATACCCTGCAGCATGAAGCTTTTATCAGCGGGAAATACGACACTCATTTTGTGCCAGATCATTTCGACTCCAAAAAACTGTTCAAAAAACATGAGGATAACATTGTCGCTTTAGCTGCAGCATTGTTAGTTTCTGAGATAGAAAATGAACAAAACACACCAGTTGAATCAGCATCAGCTGCAGAATCTTCAGATTGGTGGAATCACCGAAGGCAATAACTTCATGTCAGAACAACAATTATTTGATCAATTAAAAGCACTTGATACCGAGCAACGCAATGAGGCAACAATGGAAATTGATGTTGCATCAGCAACTGAAATTGTTGAACTCATCAATCGAGAAGACAAAAAAGTTGCCGATTATGTAGCGCTAAAGAACAAAGAAATAGCGGAAGCGGTAGACCTGGTTAGTAAAGCATTTTCGGTGGGGGGAAGGCTACTCTATTTCGGAGCCGGAACTAGTGGGCGACTTGGGGTGCTAGATGCAGCTGAATGCCCGCCTACATTTGGGAGTAACCCTGAGCAAGTACAAGGCTTTATAGCCGGTGGCGAAGCTGCAATGTTTGTTGCGCAAGAGGGTGCAGAAGACTCGGAAGAACTTGGTAGAGAAGAAATCACTAAGCAAAAAATTACCAATTTAGATGTGGTTTGCGGGATAGCTGCCAGTGGGCGAACTCCCTATGTAGTTGGGTTGCTCAAAGAAGCAAAAAAACAAGGCATTCCCTCCATTTTGGTTACAACTGTATCAGCCGATCAACTTCCCTTCAAAGCTGATATAACCATCGACGTTCCTGTTGGGCCCGAAGTGATAATGGGTAGCACCCGCATGAAAAGCGGAACCGCTCAGAAAATGGTGCTTAATATGATTAGCACAGGAGCTATGATTCGCCTTGGTAAAGTGTACGAGAACGTGATGGTTGATTTAATGCTTACAAATAAAAAACTAGTTGAACGTGCTAAACGTATTATCCTTACCTTTGCAGATGTAGACTATGAACAAGCGGGAAAACTACTCGGTGCTGCCGGGGGTCATGTAAAAACAGCGCTGGTAATGGGCTTAAAAGACATCCCGAAGCGAGAAGCTCAACTACTACTTCAAAAACATGGAGGGTTTATCCGTAAAGCGCTCGAGCAATAACTATTACTATGGCAAGGTTTTTATTTAGTGTATATGTATGGCTGTATTATTCCATACTTTTTTTAGTGTTTTTTATACTTATTTCGATCGTTTTCTTACTCACACTACCGTTCGATCGGTACAACAAAATCACCAATCGCTTGCTCGCTCTTATGGCAAAGCTGATGATGCATCCCTCACCAACCTGGAAGATGTACATTGAAGGAGAAGAAAAATACGATGCCTCGAAACCTACAATTTTTATCGCAAATCACCAGAGTTTTATGGATATCCCTTTGGCATTTCAGTTAAAGTGGAAAATGAAATGGGTAGTAAAACATAGTATGACCTACATTCCAGTAATGGGGTGGATGGTTAAGCTAACAGGTCATTTAACAATTAATAGAAGCAGTAAATCGGCACTTAAGAAATTATCAAAGTTGGTACAACCACTTAAAGATTTAGTACCCGTTATGATTTTTCCGGAGGGAACGAGATCGCTGGATGGAACCGTTAAAACTTTCAAAAATGGAGCCTTTCTTTTGGCTAAAGAGCACGGTTTTATCATACAACCAATAGTAATAGATGGCGCGTATTCTGCGTTGGCATCAGGATCCAAGCTTTTTAATCCAAAAGCGAAATTCAAACTTAAGGTGTTGGATAGTATCGATCCCAATGCATTTGATTCTATGACAGCGTTACGCGATCATGCACGGGAGGTTATTATCTCTGCGCATGAACAGCTCAAACATTCTTGAACGATTTTAATTATCAACAATTTTTGTCAAATGTACACTATCACCACCGGGTGATGGGAGGGCTGGTCATTTCATTACTATTGCTAATTGCAGTGTTCAAATTTTGGCCCGAACAACAGCGAATTGTAAGTGAATTTGTGTATCCGGAAGACGAAACCATTTTTGTGGAAGAGATGGTGATAACAAAACAAGCAAATACACCGGCATCGCCACCAAAGCCCCAAGTACCAATTCCTGTTCCAAATGATGAAGTGATCGAAGATGAAATTGACTTCCCAGAGTTCGACATTATTTTTTCTATTGATTCCTTAAGTATTGCCGAAACCACAGGCCAAACCGGTAACGAAAACCGAATTTCTGGAAATCCCGATCGCCCGCCTAGAATTTCACGCATTGTAGAACCAACCTTATCAGAAGAGGTAACCAATTCTGATCTTAAAGCCATGATCTTGGTTAATTTTACGGTAAATCGAGATGGTATAGTTCGTGAGGCATATATTGCAGAAATCAGGAAATACAGAGGGGCTACTGACGAATATGAGGTTGTACAAGATCTTGGTGGGGGGATTATTCAAGATGTATTGGAAGCAGCGTATAAATGGAGGTTTCGTCCTGCGCTTGAAAATGGGGAGGAAGTTGGCGCTTACATCCAAGAAGCTTTTTTAATTGGTTTTTAACATTGCGATGGGAAACAATTAATTCTATCTTTGCGCCCTTGCAATTTTGGAGAGGTGCCAGAGCGGTCGAATGGGCTCGCCTGGAAAGCGAGTGTGCCGCCAACGCGGTACCGAGGGTTCGAATCCCTCCCTCTCCGCATTGAAAAATGAAAGTCTACTACTGAAAAGTGGTAGACTTTTTTATTTTGGGCGATGGGGTATTTCGCATACATATTGAAAAGTGATTACGACGGTAGTTTTTACTATGGAAGCGGGCAGGATGTTGTAAAGCGGATTAAGCAACACAATCGGGGTAAATCCCGGTATACAAAAGGTAAGAGACCATGGAAATATCATTATAGTGAAGAATATCCGACTCGCGCTGAAGCAATGGCAAGGGAGCGTTTCTTTAAAACTATTGATGGATACAACTACCTCAAAGAAAAAGGTATTATATAATCCAACACATTACCGAGGGTTCTGCCGAAGGCATCCCTATGGGAGAATCCCTCCCTCTCCGCATTGAAAAATGAAAGTCTACTACTGAAAAGTGGTAGACTTTTTTATTTTATGGGATTGGTTATTCTATCCAACGTAGAGCATTGGATCGAGTATTAAATAAGTGAATTAATTATTCACCTAATCGTCCGATTACAAGGTCATTCCTGCGAAGGCAGGAATCTATAGCTTTGATAGAGACCGGAGCTTAATTTACCGTTCAATTGTTTCGGAATCCCACTTTTCAAAGCCTTCCAAAAGCTCAGCACTGAGTATTTCACAAGTAACCTGAGAGTGAAGCTAACAGTACCGAGGGTTCTGCCGAAGGCATCCCTATGGGAGAATCCCTCCCTCTCCGCATTGAAAAATGAAAGTCTACTACTGAAAAGTGGTAGACTTTTTTATTTTGGGCGATGGGGTATTTCGCATACATATTGAAAAGTGATTACGACGGTAGTTTTTACTATGGAAGCGGGCAGGATGTTGTAAAGCGGATTAAGCAACACAATCGGGGTAAATCCCGGTATACAAAAGGTAAGAGACCATGGAAATATCATTATAGTGAAGAATATCCGACTCGCGCTGAAGCAATGGCAAGGGAGCGTTTCTTTAAAACTATTGATGGATACAACTACCTCAAAGAAAAAGGTATTATATAATCCAACACATTACCGAGGGTTCTGCCGAAGGCATCCCTATGGGAGAATCCCTCCCTCTCCGCATTGAAAAATGAAAGTCTTCTGCTGAAAAGTGGAAGACTTTTTTATTTTATGGGATTGGTTATTCGATCCAACGCAGACCTTGGATCGAGTATTAAATAAGTGAATTAATTATTCACCTAATCGTCCAATTACAAGGTCATTCCTGCGAAGGCAGGAATCTATAGCTTTGATAGAGACCGGAGCTTAATTTACCGTTCAATTGTTTCGGAATCCCACTTTTCAAAGCCTTCCAAAAGCTCAGCACTGAGTATTAATATCCACTGTGCCTCTGTGCCTCTGATTCTTCTTCAGATTTTATCGATTAAGGAACCTTTTAACCCTTCAATATTATAAAGCTGTCAATTCTAGAATCAATGGTAGAATTTTGGCATATTATTTCTACTTTTAGTTAATGAAAATAAATGTTGGTTTTAAATCATGTTCTGGGGTGTGCAATTACCAAAATGCGTTGGTGGGTACTTCTAGTTATGGTTCAGCCATATTTTTCAAATCTACAATCTCAACAAACCTATAACAGATGCGTAATTTTAAGCTGTTACTAGTAGGGATTTCTGCTGCTGTTCTGATAAGCAATTGCGATATCAGCACACCCGGAAAACCAGACTTTACAACATCTCATAGCGTTGAAGCACCACTACTGCTAAATAAAACGCTGCAATTTTTAGGAGGTGGAGAGGGTGGCCCTGAAGCCTTACTCGATACTACCAAAAGCGACTTCGATTCACTTTTTACCGTTACTGACGGCGGAATTGATGATGGTCTAATCACACTTTCACGAACCGAAGAATTTGATTTCGGAGATCTTAATGATGCCATTCCGGAAATTGGGGTAGATCCAACTGCTTTCAATTCTCAGGTTGGTGAAATTGAAATCGGAAGTTTTTCATCGAATGAAGGAAATATAGGTGAGGCTAATTTTCAAGATTTGACAGGTCTTGATCCAGCAGTCATTGATTCTGGTGATGTAGTACCCCCACAAACTGTTTTTCCAGAAGTTTTAATCGACCTTGATACTGATTTCTTTGTAAGTGCGACATTTAAGAGAGGTGCATTACAAATAGAATTAGAAAATAATTTAGGATTTGATCTGGATGATATTTCTGTTACGCTAGTATCAGATCCCGATCCTAATAGCAACGGAGATGAAAGAGATGTTGTCTCAGATGGGACAGGGACCCTAACGCATGCAAGTAGGGCGTCTATAAACCTTGTATTTGATGAGAATAACACGCCTGAACAGAATAAATTATCCAATCCAAAAATTAGAGTTTCAATAAGATGGACATCTAGCTTTAATCCAGCTGATCCGAATCGACAAGAGTTTCAAGATTCGCCAGAGTCTCTAGTAGTACTTTCAGCGAATGGTGTTGGTCTAACCGCATCAGAAGTTGAAGCGGCTGTAACGGAGCAGGATTTCTCAACGGCCAGTGTTACTACTTTCGATGCAACTGAATTTCAATTCACATCCGATGATCATTTTGTTCAACTAGAATCCGGAATCATTGAATTAGGAGAGATTCAAAATAGTCTAGATTTATCTGTTGAAACCTTGATTATTTCCTTCCCGGGCATACGTGCTACCGAAAATATTGCTGACTCATTGAGGCTTGAATATTCAGGAGCAACGGAGATTTCTAGAAAAGGCTCAGCTCCGGCTCGCGAAATCGACCTTGCTGGTTACTATATTTTCGCAAACGGAAACCAAATTAATTACAATATTCAGGCGGTTACAGAAAATACGCAGGATGCTCCGGTTGGAGATCAAACTCGTGTTATCAATGAAAGTGATAGTGTAAGTTCAAGCGTTGCGATCAACAATTTGAAAATCTCGCGTGCTTTCGGGGAAATACAGTCTCAAACAGTACTGCTGGGCGATGATGATCCAAGTAACGGAACTACATTGTTAGGTAACGATATTGTTGATGCCTACAACGAAACAGAGGTTTCACTCACCGAAATCGACGGATTAGATGATTTGTCAAGCGAAATTGACGGTATTGAGTTTGCCGGTGCCAGCTTAAGTATCGCTTACACCTCTAATATTGGTGTACCTACTACAATTTACGCCGCTATCGTTGGTGTTGATGGAGAAGGCGAAGAAATTTTCCTTACTGGAACCAATGGATCAGACAAAGTGGTAAGAGCCACCGATCCAATCGATGGAATTTACGCTAATGGTGTTCAGCTACGCGCAAATCAACTTATTAAATTCCAGTTGGATCCGAGTCCTGATGGGTCGGTGATTAATTCTTCCGTTACTTTTGATGATGGTAATACCAATGTACTCGACTTCTTAAACAATCTACCAAGTGAGATTCGCTTCGTGGGTAAATCAGTAATCAACCAATCAAACGGCGAGGCAACTATTGCTACCCCGCTAGAGTTTGATCCTTCAATTTTGGTTGATCTACCGATCTACTTTAGTGCCGCTAGCGCCACGTATGAAACAATGGTTGATGGAAGTGGATTAGACATACTACCCAAAGAGGGTGATAGAAGAGATGTAACTTCTGGAGAACTTGTTATCACTTATGATAATGGATTGCCTCTCGGATTTATGTTAAATTTTGATTTCTTTGATGATTTAGGAAACTCCCTAACTACAGTTCCTCTACCAGGAGATACTCCTGTTCAGTTGTCTGCAGCTTCAGTAGATGTACTTTCGAGATTTGTGACAAATTCGGAAGAGGGTCAAATAATCATCTCGCTAAATGATACCCAATTAGATCGATTATCCAGAACCGATTCTGTTGCAATAAGTGCAACACTCGACACCTTTACTCAAGAAGCGGTGAAGATTCGGGATACGGATTCAATCACTATCAGTATTAGTGCAAAGGCAAGTGTTCGAACTAATGTAGGAGGCAACTAAGATGAAAAAGCTAAAATTTATATTTACTGTATTTCTAGCGCTTTCAGCTGCCTCTGTTGTGGCTCAAAGCAGGCACTTTAATTCTGCAACCCTCGGAATGGGTGGTGGTGGAACTGCTTATGTAGATGGATATCATGCTAATTTTTTAAATCCGGCAAACCTTATGATTAACAATACCGGGCGAAAACCAAAGCGAACCCTTGGTTTACTCGGTGGCGTAGGTTTACGTGCACGTGGTACGCTATTAAATCAGGATGTGTATGAAACCTATTTCACTCAAGGTTTGATAATTGAAGGCCAAACTCGTGTAGATATGTTGGATGCCTGGTTTGGAAGCGAAGTATCTAATACGCGAAATGTCGCTGTTGGGTTAAATGTGGTGCCTTTCGGTTTTTCAAACCGTGGCAAAAATACTGCGTTTAGTTTAGCAACTCGTGTTCGAACTATCGAAGAGTTTAATGTAAACAAAGGATTCATGGAACTAGCTTTTTATGGTCCCGACTCCGATCACTTTGCAAACCCCGTTCCTGTTAATTTTTCGAATACGGTACTTGCATACTCAGAAGTTTCGGTTGGGTTTGCGATGGAATTACCCATTCCATTAACCGGCTTAATCGAAAAACTTCCATTCATTAATGGTATCAGTATTTATGCAGGTGCTGCACCCAAATATATTATCGGGCTGCAATCTACCGAACTCGACTTCACTTCAACCTTGCAAGTTACTCCTGCCGATCAAAATGGGCCGGGAGTAATTACTCACGACTTCAATTACTCGGCATATGTGTATGGCGATTTAGCCACACAAATGACTGCTTACAGTAATGCTCGTAAAACTAATCCAAATGCTAAATTTGAAGATTACGTTGATTACGACGGATCTGATATTGGAACCTTGGGCTCAGGTTTTGGCCTAGATCTTGGTGTAACTGCCGAAATTGATGTTTCACTTCCTGCGCTAGGTATTTTAGGGAAGCGTCAAGTATTGCGAGTTAGTATGTCTGCAACCGACTTAGGAAGTGTGAGCTACAGCGAAACTCCGAAAGAAATTAATGCTAATTCAATTTTCACTTTCGATGGCGACATTGGTGATGATTCTTTCGGCGATTACTTCGACACGTTATCTGACAGCTTACAAAATGATGTATATGGAGGATTTGAAGCCGATGATGCACCTGAAAGAAAGTATGACCTACCGGGTATGTACAATTTTGGTGTTGCATTAACTCTTGGAAAGCTTACAACTACTGTTGATTATGGTGTTGGATTCAACGATTTCGGTACTAATACCGATATCAGTTTCTTAACCTTAGGTGCCGAGTATCGATTATTGAATTTCATTCCTATTCGTTTAGGTACTCGGAGAGGTGGAGACTTCTCTGCGGCGTACTCAGCGGGTATTGGAGTTGATTTCCGATTCTTAGAATTTACCGTAGGTGCTTCAACCGTAAGCAGTACTGCCGATAAAGGTTCTTCATTAGCGTTTGCATGGAGTGGCTTAGTACTCCGCTTCTAGTAAGATTCTAGAACTTATTTTCGAAACCCTGTGCTTACCAAGTACAGGGTTTTTTTATGCCTTAAATCGATCAACGTCTAGGCTTTCCGGAATGGAGTGATTGTTGAGCATTAATTCAATTAAAAGTCTGGCTCCATACGCGGAATAAAGCAATCCCTTTGACCCTAATCCTACAAATATGTACGATTCCATTTCCTTATCAAGAGTTCCAATAATCGGCTTTCTATCCGGTGTAGAAGCGCGGACACCTGCCCATTGATTTACTATTTTGGAAGATGAAGCAAGTACGGGATGAACCTTCGAAAAACGTGAGAACATGAACTCAAAGCCTTGTTCATCAGGCTCATCATGTTCAAAATTATGCTCGTAGGTGGAACCAAGGATAAACTCCTTATCACCCGTTTTACTGAAATAACCCTGAGCGCTTACTGCATGTTCAAATTCTAAAGAATCGCCAGCTCGCATAATTGCTGTCTGACCTTTTACCGCATGAAGAGGTAGTTCTTTACTTACTTCGATCTGTTTAGTATAAATTCCGGCACAAATAACCAGTTTCTTTGCCGTTATGTGATCTTTATGGTCTATCTGAACATCCCAATTGCTCTCTTTATGAAGCGAGTAGTTTCTACCCAAAATGAAAGTCACTTCTCTATCTGATAAATAGGAATGAATGCCGTTCAAATAGTCGGGAATAGATACTGTGAGTCCTCCAGGCACCCACACACCACCTTCAACCGAGGTTAAGCCGGGATGCATTTCTTGTAGTTCGGCACTGCTTTTCCATTCAATCATTCCCGGAGTCCAATCATTGTTAACGACGTTTTCCTGCATTCTACCGGCTATTTTTTGAGATAAAGCAGGTCGAAGCACTCCCGATTTTCGATAAAACTCCTTCCCGGAATAATTGCTGATTTCTTTTAATCGGGCCGTTAAACGCTCCATACATTGCTCCGCTCTCCAACTTCGATTAGCAAATCTACCCGTTGCAGGATTTGCAAGTCCTACCGGTGTACCTGAAGCTCCTCCTGCAATTCCTTTTGGATCAATTACACATACTCTTAAACCGGCTTCCATTAATTCAATGGCAGTGTGCATTCCTGCTAATCCCGCACCAAGAATGCACACATCAAAATCTTTCATACAGTTAAATCAATTAAAAAGGATGGAGGCTTTCCATTTAAAGCTTCGAGCTAGTTTATCTGCCTCTAAAACGACTTCGTTCGATGATCTTCTTGATTTTTTTATTACCTATCCAAACTTTGCGGCTTGTCTCCACATCTACCATTTCCAAATTTACCGTATAGAATATGGATGACTCTCTGCCATTCTCTGTTTCGTCAAAAATGGAGGTAATATTCCCGATGATCAGGTAATCGGCGCCTAATTCTTTACCCATAGCCGCTGCGGTTTCAATGGATGCATAACGCTGCTGGTCGCTGCGAACCTGCCGGAGTTGCTCAGTTTCGTTGATGCCGGCAACTACATCTACCATCCCGGAATTTACAAAAGCGCGTTCAAGCTCCTTAGTGAACACTTCGGTATCGATATGTTCCATGGTTTCGTTTCGAACTCGCCCAACCATAGCAACCGGCACATCTTGGTTGGCCTGACGAAAATTTTGATACCAAGGACGCGAAAGGGCGTCATCAATCATTTCTTCAGCCACTAAACGGGCGTCAGTGTCATTCCATCTACCGGATAAGTCGGTTTGAGTATCGGCAGAAACCCGGGTTACTTTTTTGGATGGTGAGCAAGCCATTATGCTTGAGATAAGAATCAGAAATAGAATATTTGATCGTTTCATAGTTTAATTGTTTGATAGAAATTCAGCGTTAAAATAAGGTCGAAATTTTGCTTCGATTTGTTCAATAGCAGCAGTCGCTGCACGTTTATAGGCGTTTTGGATATTCAGTGCGCCTTCTCTGCCCGAAACATTAAAGTCGGTATAGGTTTGCTGTGTTTCGGGGCGTGTAATTTTAATTTGTAACTCCCAGCTTACAAATTCTGCATCATCTCGGTTGATGTCAATTTCTCTGGCACGGTAAAAAGCATCAACTAACAATACAGGGTCTTTCTCAGCAAGTACAAATCCTTCCTGTAAAAACGCATCCGAAAGCGCACTGCGGATATTTTCAACACTCTGTAATCCGCGTATTCGTACAGGCATGGTTTCTTGATGTGCGTTAAACGCATTTCTTGATTCAATTAAAGTGTTCTGAGTTTCTGAACTCTCCCCTGATCCCGGCATAATTATTTCCAGTAAACCGGCTAATTGTTTGTTGATGCGCGCCAATAAAAGGTTCTCCTTTAAAAAACGGAGCTTACTAAATTTATCATTACTCCTTTCAATTTCTTCCTTGTTGCGCTCTATACGCTCGTTGTTATTGTTGATTTCATTTCGATAAAGAGCTGCAGTTTGGTTTCGGTTAAATCCTGCAAGCACGTAATACATTCCATCTTTACCGGTTTCTGAAGTTAGAACTTCCGCATTTTGAAGATCTTCGGTGGCTCCAATGGCAATATTGTTGATGAGCCGTATTGTTTCTTTTGAGGTGAAACCGTCATTCGATTTGGATACTTCCAGCACATCCGAATATAAATTTTGAGTTCCTTCTACATTCGTCCGAAAAATTTGAGCCAGTGCCAGCATAGCATCAGAGCGAGCTTCATTAAAGGTATCCCCGCTTCCAACAGCCATTAAGTATTGGCGGTCGCTAAAGGCAGAAGAAGGTTGACTAACCCACGCAGGTAAAGCGTTATTGCTTGAACCGGTACGTTTGGAACCACCACATGCTTGAAGAGCAATAATGGCAACTATTACGAAAAGGGGAGTAGAGATATATTTAACTATGCGTGTTTTCATCCGTTAATTCCAATAAATCGATTCCACAAGTTTAAGAGATTCCGAGCCCGTAATCTCTACTTCTTGTTGCTCTGAAAATATGGTTCTTCCTCGACGATCAAGATACTCTATTTGCACCGTATGCACACCTTCGGGTAGATTTAAAACCATAGCATGCGAAGTGCCCGGCATAGTTTGCCAGCCTCGTAAATCTGCCTTTTCTGTGGTTTCTTGAGCTAATTTTCCCAAAAAACTAACAAGACTTCCAAGTCCTTCATTTTTTTCACTGATTTTAGAACCGGCTCTATTCGTTGCCAGTGCCTTTAACGTTGCCCGAACAATTGTTCTTGCGATTACGATAGGCTCTTTTACTTTATAAACTTCCGCGGCTACCTTGTCCAAATGTTCAATGGTAGTAAGTTTGTTGTACGATGTTCCATTCACAGAAATCTCAACAGACGACACTTCACTTTCATACTTCAAAAGCACAGGAAAACTGAATTTCAAATAGGTATCTGCTTCCTCAAAATAGATGCGCGAATCGTCCTGAACTTTCATTGGAGATCTGCCTGAAAAAGCTTTAATCAAAACATTGTACGATTGCGGATCAGTTAGTTGTTCAAACTGATCAGGTTCATATCGACGGTATTTGAAAAAATCAGATTGTTCCTGATAGGCTTTTATTAAATTTTGATGCGCAATTCTGGCATCGTCAGGTTTATTGGTTTTAGCGTATAAAATAGTGGATAAATAATAGCCCAAGGTGCTATTCTGTATATTACTTTTTCCCGGATTCCATTTGTCTGAGCCGGTTCTTGTTGTATCAGCTTTCGACAGCGTTTCAACCAAGCCATTATATTTTGTGTTGATTTGATCCAGTTTGAAGGAAATTCGACGGGTTTCAACCAAAGCTCCATCCAAATCCCCCAGATGCATATAATTTAGCGCCTTAAATACATTCAAGTACACATCTTCATAATCTTCACCATCATAGGCTAATTGATTATCATTGATCACAAATGATCTCAAAGCTCGTGTAATGCTTTTTGTGTAGAGATCTTCAATTTCAAATTCTGCACGCTCGAAATGTGTATTACTTGCTTTATAATCGCCCGAAAAATGATAAGCACTCCCTTTTTCTAAATGGAGCAATACCTTGTCTTTTGACGCATAAACACCCTTTTTATCCAGCGATTCCATCAACGAGGCTGTTGAAGCAAAATCACCTTGCGCAAAGGAGTCTCGAAGATCATATTGAGCCGAATCGAGCATGTAAGCGCCACAAGATGACATCGAAATGCCCAATAAAATTATCAAAAAAAATCGCCCCAGAGATAGTTTCATTCTTCTTACTTTGCGAGGTAGCAGTATCTAATTATGTACATGATTTAAATTGCCCAATTTAACGTCAACATCAGCAAATAGATTCATACAGTCAACGAAAATTCTGTAGATAAACGCATTGCAACAGCACAAATATTTCCCACTTTTTTTACTTATTTCATTTGCCTTAATCTATTGTGCAACTCCGGTTGGACCTACAGGCGGACCTCGTGACGAAAAAGGACCTGAGATCCTATTTACCGAGCCGGAATCAGGAACTACCAATTTTAACGGCGATGAAGTACTTATTTACTTCGATGAGTTTGTAAATCGAAATTCCATCAACAACAATATTACTATTGAACCGGATTTCGGGGCTATTTTTTCGACCGATTGGAAGCGAAAACGATTAGCCATAAAATTTGAAGATCGCTTGCCCGATTCTACCACCATAATTGTTACACTGGGCGGGCAGTTTTCCGATACCAAAGGCAACAGGATTGGGAGTTCCACCGTAATTGCCTTCTCGACAGGGGATGAAATTGATCAGGGCGTGATCACCGGGCGCATCAGAAATGCCGAAACAGGTGAGGGCGAAGAAAGCAGAAAAGTAGCTTTATATCGTGCCCCGTTTGATTTGAAAGCACCTTACAATTATGCTGCAGAAACAGATACGGGCGGATATTTCAAGTTTTCCTATTTGCGCGAAGGTACTTACAAAGCTATTTATTTTGATGATCGAAACCGCAATAAAATCTGGAACTCGGATAATGAATCGGCTAATCCATTTCGGGTAGACCAAATTTCACTCGCAAAAAGTGATACTATCAGTATTGGTGAAATGTATATCGCCTTACGTGATACGGTGGCTCCAAAAATTCAGGGCGTTGGTTTGTTTTCAACTCAGCGTTTACGCCTTCGATTTAATGAAGAGGTAGAATTAACCGATTCTACAAATATTGCCATCACCGATACTTCCGGAGTTTTATATAGTGAAGCTAATGCATTGTATGTTCAGCCCGAAGAACGTTTTGCGGTCTTTGCTCAATCAGATTCAACACTACCGGCAGAACAAGAATTTGAGGTGAAGATCTCCGGTTTGGTTGATCTGGCCGGTAATCAAATAAACACAGGTACATTCAGGTTTACAGGAAGCGATCAACCCGATACCACCTTGCAACGTATTGTTGAAATCGAAACCGATGCCGGGCTTTTTCCAACTCAACCATTTGTTATTCGTTATGCTGCAAATATCGATTCGCGTACATTATTCGATTCATTGGTGGTGGTAGAAGGGGATGTATCTTTCGATAACTGGCCGGAATTGGCTTTCGTACATAATCGGCTGTTTGTATCCCCACAGGGCGAATGGATCGACGGAATTGATTACCAGTTTTTGGTTTGGAATCCTGCCACGCAGCGTAGAGCACTTTATACTCCCGAAATTTGGGATAACACTGAGCTGGGCGAGCTTGAAATAGTGGTTACTGATTCTGCAAATGTGGCCGATTCAGCTTCCTCCAACCTATATTTCTACACTTTAGAAAATAACCAAAATGAATTAGCGTATAGCGGATCGTTTTCTGAAGTAGCAACAATCAATGATTTACCGCCTTTAACGTATATTTTAAGGATCTTTAAAGACGAAAACGGCGACGGCATTTGGAATAAAGGCCGTGTTCGTCCATTTCAAGCTCCCGAGCCTTACATCGTTCGAAGATCAGTGAATATTCAAACCGGATTTACTTCGCAAATAACCATAGACTTTAATGAATAATCCACTCGCTAATTACATCCCCGAAGAATGGCGCGTTTTTACCATGGTAGTGTTTACTATCCTGGGTACCATTATTGTGGCTTCTGTAGTTAGTTATCTCTTTGCAAAAGCCATCACAAAAACAGAGAAAAAAGAAGATGGCGATGACATCACCAATCTTAAATTCCTGAAAAGAGGACTTGGAGTACTCATTTACATTACCGGAATTGGTATTTCCATTTACATGATTCCTCAGCTTAGAGTGGTTGCTACAACTATTTTTGCCGGTGCCGGGGTGTTAGCAATTGCCATCGGTTTTGCATCACAACAAGCTTTGGCAAATATTGTAGGTGGAATCTTTATCGTAATTTTTAAGCCGTATAAAATTACCGACAGAGTAGAATTAAGAGGTACGATGAATGGGATAGTAGAGGACATTAACCTACGCCATACAGTGATTCGGAATTTTCAGAATCAACGTATTATTATTCCGAATTCGGTGATCAGCAATGAGATTTTGATCAACTCTAACTACGAAGATGATCGCATAACCAAATGGATCGATATGGGAATTAGTTACGATTCGGATATTGATCTTGCAAAAGATATAATGAGAGAAGAAGTAGCTGCACATCCGTTATTTATTGATGCGCGCACCGAGGAGCAAATAGAAAATGGCGATCCATTGGTAAACGTTCGGGTTATAGCAATGGGAGAATCGTCGGTGAATTTACGTGCGTGGGCAAGTGCCAAAGATGCAGCAGATGCCTTTGTTTTAGGTTGTGATTTGCTGGAAAGCATCAAAAAGAGGTTCGACAAAGAAGGAATAGAAATTCCGTTTCCTCATCGAACCATCGTAGAGAAGAAACCAAAGTAGGAACAAATGTCGGTCAAGCTACTTCAGCTTCAACAATTTTGACAGTGGGCTTTAGTATGATTTCAGAAGTGATGGAATTTGAAATTAAACACGCGGCTTCTGCTTTTTCGATTATGCGCAATGCCTTAGATTCTTTCGATGCATCGTCAATTTCTAATACCGGACGTAATTCTATCACGCTCATTTTAAATTTACCATCCACTTTTTCCAGCGTTCCTACTGCGTCTACATCGAAGCGAACGTAGTCTAATTTCGAAAACTCGGCAATTGCTAAAAAGGTTGTCATTAAACAACTGCTAACCGAGGCAACAAATAAGTGCTCGGGCGACCATATTCCCTCCATTCCTTTGGGAAATTCGGGCGGAGTAGCTACTTCAACGGTTTGGGTTAGTTTCTCAGATGATAAGGTTCCTTTACGGTCGGATGTCCATGTTAACTGAACATCATATAAGTGTTTATCGCTCATGATTTTAATATCTAGATGTAATTAATTTATTTGTGATAATCGATGCCGCAGGCTTGCGCCCCGAAGCATCCTGTATTGGTTAAAATTTGATATAAGAAATAGGCGCTGATTACTCCTAGCAATGGTTCCTTTAAGAGAATTGCTTGCCCTGCTACAAAAAGCCCGATAAGCAAGCCTATTAATCGGCGTAGTGTCCATCCGGATTTTAATTGACTAACAAACCGCTCCATCATTCGTGTAATTTATATTGCAATTGCATCCATCCACCTCCATTGTACACCTTATCGTATCCGGCTTTATTCAGCATTCGTTTTGCCGAACCACTGCGTGCACCCGATGCACAACAAACTATAATTGATTTATGAGGATTTAATGAATCAAAGGAAGAGGGTAGCTGTTGAAGAGGAATATTTTTTGATCCTTGAACATGCCCGGATTGATATTCGCTCGTAGTTCTTACATCTATGATCACAGCTCCTTGCTGCTGGAGTTGCTTGAAGTCGATATCCTCGGAAGGAGTGAGTGCATTTTTTATAAAATTGAACATACTTTCTGTTTTTTTAATTGATAACAGAAGGTAGCAAGGTTGGTATGGGCGAGTCAGTTACAATTGTTACAGTAAAGTGATTTTATTCCTACCCAGTTTAATAAGTCCTTCTTTTTCCATTTGTTTGAGTAAACGAGAAACAACCACACGAGCCGTGCCGAGTTCGTTCGCAAGTTCTTCGTGAGTAACCACCAATTGATTGGTTTCGGAAACTTGTACCCGTCGCCGGATAAAATCTAAGATTCGCTCATCCATTTTTTTAAAAGATACCTCATTCACAACCTGAAGCAGCTCTTCGTACCTTAAATGATAGATTTTGAAGATATATTCTACCCATTCAGGAAAATTGCGAATTAACTGACTGGTACTACTAATCGGAATCAAAAGCACTTCGCATCGAGTTTCTGCGATGGCTTTAATTTTACTTTGCTCGTTATGTAATCCTCCCAAAAACGACATAATGCACGTTTCGCCCGGTTGAATGTAGTATAAGAACAACTCTCGCATCTCCGAATCGCTTTGCATCACCTTTACTGTCCCCGAAATTACAATCGGGATGCTGTGAATGTATGCCCGCTCATTCAATAACACCTGATTTTTCTCAAAAACCATCACTTCGCCCATTTCTTTTAACTTATTCAACATTAGAGGCGAGTGTACATACTTCTGTAGCGCTTGATAAGATTCCATTTTTTTTCGAAGTAATTTAATGCAAACTACCCAACAAGTATAGCCTAAATGATGCATCCGCAATTGCATTTTTGTATCTTTGGAATCGCTTCCATTTAACCACATTCATCACAGATGTCTTTAAAAACACAATCAGATAATCCTGTTTCATCTTCAGAAGCTCAAGAGTTATACACCAAC
Organism: Balneolaceae bacterium; assembly: GCA_965228545.1. Classification (GTDB taxonomy): domain Bacteria; phylum Bacteroidota; class Rhodothermia; order Balneolales; family Balneolaceae; genus HXMU1420-13. The sequence continues at coordinate 1,056,821 of OZ245822.1, read as the reverse complement.
ACACCTTACAACACCAATCATAAGGTGCGTTTTGTAACCGCCGCTAGTTTATTCGATGGGCACGATGCCTCGATAAACATTATGCGTCGGATCTTGCAAAGCAGTGGGGCAGAAGTAATTCACTTAGGACACAATCGTTCGGTGCATGAAATCGTGAACTGTGCTATTCAGGAAGATGTGCAAGGCATTGCCATCAGTTCGTACCAAGGTGGACACGTTGAGTATTTTAAATACATGATTGAACTGCTGCGCGAGCAGGGTGCAGCTCACATCAAAGTGTTTGGCGGCGGCGGCGGTGTAATTGTGCCCGAAGAAATTGAAGACCTTCATAACGCCGGAGTAACTCGCATCTTTTCAGTGGAAGATGGAAGCAAGATGGGCTTACAAGGCATGATTAATTACATGCTTAAAGAATGTGATTTTGATACCGTCGAAAAGCATACAGTGAATGCCGAATCTATTCAAAATAGAGAAGCAGTCGAGCTCGCTAAAAGCATTACAGTTCTGGAAAATCACCGGGATGATATCTTAAAATACGAATCCGGTAAATTATTAGCAGACAATGGGAAAGTAACTTTAGATAATAATGAAGTTGATGTTCCATTATTAGGAATTACCGGAACGGGTGGGGCTGGAAAAAGTTCACTAACTGATGAAATTGTTCGTCGTTTTCTGACCGAATTTGAAGATATAAATATTGGGATTATCTCGGTAGATCCATCCCGATTGAAAACCGGGGGCGCCTTATTGGGCGATCGTATTCGTATGAACAGTATCGATACGCCTCGCGTGTATATGAGAAGTTTGGCAACAAGAGCTTCTAATCGTTCCACCAGCGAAGCATTGGAAGCGGTTATTGCACTTTATAAATCAGCTGGTTTTGATCTGATTATTGTTGAAACGAGTGGAATTGGGCAAAGTGGGACAGAAATCGTAGATCTCACCGATATTTCTATGTATGTGATGACCAGCGAATACGGCGCAGCTACGCAGTTAGAGAAAATCAATATGCTGGATCTTGCTGATGTTGTAGTATTGAATAAATTCGAGAAAAAGGGCGCTATGGACGCACTTCGGGATGTGCGCAAGCAAATGCAGCGTAATTCAGGGCAATGGCACGCTGATCCCGCTACAATGCCGGTATTCCCGACTATTGCGGCGCAGTTTAATGATGAAGGTGTAAATCGCTTGTTCAGTGCGTTGGTGGATCGCATAAACTCAAAGTACGGGTTAGATTGGGAGAAGAAGATTTATGTGAACTCTGAGCCATCTGAAGATATTCGAAGTCAGGCCATCATTCCCGGAAAGCGAGTTCGATATTTATCAGAGATTTCAGAAACCATTCGCGATTACCACACCTGGACAGAACAACAAGTCGAAATTGCCTCCAAGTGGGATGAAGTAAAAGGAACACTAAATCAGCTAAATGATTGGGAGGGTGAAAGTAAAAGTGAAGTGCTCAGTCAACTATCGAAGTTAAAATCGAAGTGGGAAGACCAACTCGATTTGTTGCCCAAGCGCATTCTTGAGGGCTGGGATGAACTTGCAAATCAATACGCACAGGATGAACTTGAAGTAGAAGTGCGAGGACGAAAATTCTCGAATAAGTTGTACCATGAGTCGTTGAGCGGGCTCAAAATTCGTCGGGTTGCAATTCCGAGTACCAAACACTCAGGCGAGCGTTTAAAATTTGCACTCAAAGAAAATCTGCCCGGATATTTTCCGTACACAGCCGGGGTTTTTCCATTCAAACGAGAGGGGGAAGATCCAACTAGAATGTTTGCAGGTGAAGGAACTCCGGAAAGAACCAACAAACGATTTCATTACGTGAGCGAGGGCTTGCCTGCTGCTCGACTTTCAACCGCTTTCGATTCCGTTACCCTCTATGGGGAAGATCCGGGATTCCGCCCTGATATTTACGGAAAAATCGGAAACTCGGGCGTAAGTATTTGCACGCTCGATGACATGAAAAAGCTTTATTCAGGTTTTGAGCTAACGGCTCCAACTACATCGGTTTCAATGACTATCAACGGTCCTGCTCCCATGATTCTTGCTATGTTCATGAACACCGTGATTGATCAGGAAGTGGAGCGATATTTGAAGCAGGAAGGTAAATGGGAATCTGCTCAAAAGAAGATTGCTGAATATTTCGAAGAACGTGGAGTATCGCAGCCGGTGTATGCCAATGGACTTCCTGCCGGAAACGATGGATTCGGACTTGGATTGCTCGGATTGAGTGGTGACGCACTGTTGGATGCAGAAACCTATCAAAATATAAAAGCCAAAGCGCTGAGCGTAGTTCGCGGAACGGTACAGGCTGATATATTGAAAGAAGATCAGGCGCAAAACACGTGTATTTTCAGTACTGAGTTTGCGTTAAAAATGATGGGAGATATTCAGTCGTATTTCACCGAACACAACGTTCGAAACTATTACTCGGTGTCCATTTCCGGTTATCATATTGCCGAAGCAGGCGCAAACCCCATTACTCAAGCCGCATTTACCTTGGCGAATGGATTTACCTTTGTAGAATATTATTTAGCTCGAGGTTTAAATGTGGATGACTTTGCTCACAACCTTTCCTTCTTTTTCAGTAACGGACTTGATCCTGAATATGCCGTGATAGGAAGGGTAGCCCGACGTATTTGGGCCATTGCCATGAAAAATAAATATCGGGCTAATGATCGCTCTCAAAAGCTGAAATATCATATTCAAACAAGTGGGCGTTCGTTGCATGCGCAGGAAATTCAGTTCAATGATATTCGTACCACACTGCAAGCTTTGTTAGCTATTTATGATAATTGTAACTCACTGCATACCAATGCTTATGATGAAGCAATTACCACGCCAACTGAGGAGTCGGTGCGCAGAGCATTGGCTATCCAAATGATCATTAACAGAGAATTGGGAACGGCTAAAAATGAGAACATCAATCAGGGCTCGTACTTCCTCACCGAACTTACCGATTTAGTTGAAGAAGCCATTCTTACAGAGTTCGATCGAATTACGGAACGAGGTGGTGTGCTGGGCGCTATGGAAAGCATGTATCAGCGTGGTAAAATACAGGATGAAAGTTTGTACTACGAAAGCAAAAAGCATTCGGGTGAGTTACCGATCATCGGTGTGAATACCTTCCTGAACGACAAATCCGAAGAAGATCAGGATCCGATAGAATTAATCCGATCAACGGAAGAAGAGAAAAAACAACAGGTCGAAAACCTGGAATTATTCTGGAAACGGAATGAGGAAGAAGCTGGGAAAGCAATCAACCGATTGAAAGAAGTAGCCAGAAATAACGGCAATCTCTTCGAAGAGTTGATGGAAACGGTAAAAGTAGCCTCACTCGGACAGATTTCCCACGCTCTCTACGAAGTTGGTGGTCAATATCGTCGAAATATGTAAGCATAAAATGTGATGTATGATGTTGTTGTAATCGGTGTAGGCTCGATGGGAGCAAGTGCGTTGTATCATTTGGCAAGAGCCGGACTCAGCGTCGCAGGCATCGAGCAGTTCGGGATTGTGCACGATTCAGGATCGCATTCCGGTCAAACCCGACTTATTCGGAAAGCTTATTTTGAGGATGAACGATACATTCCTCTTCTGGAAGCTGCATACAACGGCTGGAAAGAGATTGAGTATACTTCGGGGAATACTATCTACACAGAAAGCGGACTTGCGTATTTAGGGGAATCGGATCATCCCATAGTGCAGGGAGTGTATCGTGCTGCAAATTCACATAAGCTTCCATTTCGTGCATGTTCTAATCGCGAAAAGGCTCCATTTGCTTTGCCTGATTCTTTCGAAAGCAGGTTAGAAATTGAAGCCGGTTTTCTTCGGGCTGATATTGCAATCAAATCGTACGTAGGAGCAGCGAAGACTTCTGGAGCTCAAGTTTTCCTGAACGAAAAAGTACGCGCTATCAATTATCGGGAGGATGTGGTTGAAGTTGAAACAGATAAGAGAATCATACGAGCTGCAAAAGTGGTGATTTGTGCAGGTTCTTACATTTCTGAGTTGCTACCGCAAATGAAAAACAGGGTACAGGTAAGCCGACAAATGATCGGTTGGGTAAAACCAAAAACATATGACTTGGAGCATTACAAACAAATGCCCGCATGGGTAATTACCGATAAATCCATTCCAGGAATATATTATGGATTTCCGATACTCGACGATGAGACTCATCCCATGCACGGACAACTAAAATTTGCCCATCATACCATTGCCGATTCCATCCATCCAACAGAAGTTCACCAATACGATCCTAAAATAGAAGAAGCAAGACTGCGCCAAATCCTGGAACAATTCTTACCGGAATTAGCTGATCAGCCGATCGCCCTAACCGCCTGTATGTATTCAAATACAAAAGATGAGCAGTTTATCCTCGATTACCTTCCCGATAGTAGAAACAAGATTGTGCTGGCAACGGGCTTCAGCGGTCACGGTTTTAAGTTTGCACCGGTAATAGGGGAGATTGTTACCGATTTATTGGCAAGGGGAACTACTCAATACAATATCGATTTTTTAGAGTTGGATCGGTTTAGAATAGGGAAAGTCGAGTAACTGATAGGCACAGGCTGCCTGTCATTTAGCTACCTGCTTATATTTTGAATAAGCGGTCAGTTATGTTTTATTGTTCGGTTACGGTGAAGATCATAATCAATAGCAAGAGAAAGATTCATTGCCGAATGATTATAGTTTCCCATTTTTTACAGTGTAAGCGAATTGTTGAAAGAGTTACAAACACTAAGGATGATAGTCACTATATATTTAACGTATTCCTAAGAGAAACGATGATTAGCGACCGCAATATTTATTACTCAGAGTTAGAGAAAATTTGTCGAAAATGTCGCACCGTTAATATTTCGATAGAATTCTCAAGAACTTCATAAACAACACCATAATTTTTGTGAACAACGATTTCACGAATACTCTGATTTTGCATTTCAGGTAATACTCTGCCAACTTCCGGGTTTTGTCTTAATCTATTTACCTTCTCTTCAATCTGGTCAATGAGAGCTAAGGCCGCGTCTGGGTTATCCCTAGAAATGTATTCAAGAATATCTTTGGCTTTAGATCTGGCAGTAGGCGACCAAATAATTTTCTTCATGAATACTCAGATCTCAATTTCCTAATAAATTCTTTATGACTTATACCTTCATCATCATTTAATTCTTTGCGTGCAGTTGATAATTCTTCTAATAATTGAATTTTATCTAGCATTCTTTGATAATCTTCCACGTCAATTAATACTGCAGAGCTTTTTCCATGTTGAGTAATAACAAGAGGTCGCCTTTCTGACTTTACTTGTTCTATAAAAGATGCAGCATTAGCTCTGAAATCTGAGAGTGATCGAATATCCTGATCAAGTTGAATGTTTGACATGAGAAAAAGAAATGATTTATGGTGCTATTTAATGTACTAAATTCAGAACAAAATACGGCTTAAAATCTCTTTTGATTGTCTCACTTCAACCTTAAACCTAAAAAGCGCGCCTCTGACGGATAAACTTTACTCCTGTCCAAATCAAAATAACCAAAATACTGAAGCTCAACCCAGCAGTAAATCGCCAATAAAATTGTGAATCGCTGGCATCTTGAACAAAGCTTAAAGCCACATTTCCTGACAAATAAACACCTAAAGGCAGCCAAAGAATCGATGCCAAAAGGAGAACTAATGCTATTCGGTGAAGCAAGGACCCCGAGTTGTTTTGAATCACCGGTATAACAGAAGCAGAAACGAGGACCACTGCTGCCAAAAAAGTACCGAAAGGTAAGCCTCCTGGCAGCTCAATCAGAAGAATTGATTCCATTCCAAAAATCAACGGAATAAGGCAAACAATTATTAAGAAAAATAAGCCGGGGACAATTCTCATTGGTGTTTGTACATTTTGATTTATTACTACCGAACCGTCGTTTAAACGATCATACCAGCTCAAAAAATTAATTATGATTTATGAGCATGAAGATAACTAAGAATAGGATAGAAGAAAGGAAAGCGTCGTACGTTTTGAAACCGTTGTTATACTCCGCTTAGCGGATATTCGAGGAGGTCAATTTCCGGTAAAAAATTGTAGTGCTTTTGATTTTTACTGATCATTTTAGCTTACAGGTTTAATGAAGTAGCAGCAATAAACATATCATTAATTTCAACTCCATGACTTGACCTGAATACCTTCATTAACTCTAATGCTTGCTAAGAAATTGGCCTTGTAACAAATTCTATATGAATACCAGAAATTAGGTCGTCAACTTTATATAAATCTTTTTTGCTTCGGCAGCCGGCATACAGTTCCATAGCTGTAATTACACTGATATTCAGTGTAAATTGGTCTTCCAGATCAGCCATTGTATTAACGGCTTCGTATCTATCAAGGCTAAAGTCGATGAGAATGTCTGTGTCAATAATTATCGGTTGAGCCATATAATAGATTAGTCAGTAATACGGCTTTTTCTAAGGTCCCGAACCCATTTTGTACTATCCTGCATGTCTTTCCGATCTATCCACATTCCACGAAATGAACTTTCTAAAATAGGTTTTTTCTTGGGTGAATCGGTTTCTTCTGGTTGTTTTAGATACTTTTTAGATAGAAATTCGACAAAATCTGCTGCTTCACGTTGAGCTTCAGATGGGAGTTTCTTGAGTTGTTTTATGATTTCTTGTTTAGACATACTCTAATCTATTTAATCTAAATCACATTTAAAATGAACGAATAGTGAAAAGAGTATAAGTACCAGGCAAGTAAGCGGCGAGTCTGGTGATTAAATCTGAAGACCCGAACCGAGTTCGGTTAACCTGTAAACGTTTGTCAGCTAGTAGTTAGTGAGCTTATTTATGTAAAGATTGACGAACATGCCAGATTGTAAGCATATCAATGCGGTTAGATTTAAGCTCACACACCAATCGATAATTCCCATGGATCAATTCCTTTAACTCTTCTCGGTTAAATTCAGGAACTATTCTTCCACTTTCCGGTTGAGCGCTTAGTTGTTCACAAAGCTTAAAAACACCTTCAGCCCATTTTATAGCCGTCGGAACATCGTCTAATGCAATGTAATCTGTACACTCTTCAACACGAGTAAGAAAACGATCGGTAAAAATTATTTCCATTTAGAAAGGTGCTTATCAACTCGACCTTTCGCTTCTTGCATTGTAAATGTTTTGCCTTGCTCTACTTGTTGTTTAGCCTCAAGTAGATCTTCTAACATTTCCATTTTCTTTGAAATGCGTTCAAACTCAGTTACATCCATCAGGACGGCAGCACTTTTTCCATGTTGTGTTAAAACGATAGGCTGTTTTTCTTTTTTTAAACGCTTTACAAATTCAGCTGACTTTTTGCGAAATTCGGAAAGTGGTTCAATATCTTTAGAGATTGAGATATTCATATAAGTACATATAAAGTTTTTTAAAGCATTAGTAAAGTACTCAAAGAAATTATTGGAACCAATTAAGGTTAGGTTGGCTAACGACCCGACCTGCACTCTGGCGCGAAATGATAGGAATCAGTATCCAGAGAAGGGTTCATTGACGAATGACCATCATTTACCATTTTTTAACAGCGGATACGCCGTACTGGAAGAAGTGTATCCATGAAAGACGAAAACCACTACAATCTTGACTTTCTCCTAAGAGTAACGCTTGTTATGCAACAACTAAGCTCTTTCACGCTTACCATAAACGGGCCAGCCTTTTGGGTTTATTTTTTCTGGATAATCTACACGAACAAACTCAAAAGCAACTTTAGGATCTGAATGTTCTGGATAGGGGAAATCAGCAACTACCGACGAAATTACTGTTCTATCGAATTCTTCAATTTCATTAGAATCGATTTTTTTATCATGATAAACCCAAATCTTTATTTCAGCTTCCGAATACTCGACAGAGATTAACCGAAACGTGGGAAGGATTTCTCCGACTAAAGCCCGTTGGACTGACAACAAAGTACTTACTCTGAGTGATTTAGTTTTTTCCATAAGCTTTGTTGCATAACGACCCAGCGTTTAAGCGGCGCAGGTTTTCGATTTTTTTTGAAGTAACTAAATAATTTTATTGACCACAAGCTTTCCCACAAACCCTACCTGCGTCCGACTTGAAACGCTTGATATTTATTATAAGGATCCTACCAAGTAGATTACGATCTCTAAACTACGAATCTAACTGGAGGACCCTATGAAATACACAGGAATAGACCTGCATAAGCGAAATATGGTTAATCAAACGATTGATAGCAATGGGCAATGTATTCAGCAGCAGACGCTTCCCTGCCGTCGGGCGGAGCTGTTGGCGTATTTTGCGGGTATGGAAGGCCCGCACATGGCGGTGGTGGAATCCACGGGGAGTTGGTACTGGCTGGCTGATGCCCTGGCAGATATTGGGGTGGAATTGGTGCTTGCGCACGCCTTGCATGTGAAAGCCATTAGTTACGCAAAGGTAAAAACAGACGCCGTAGATGCCGGGATGCTGGCGGAGCTGTTACGTGTGGGGCTGATCCCACGGGCGCACCAAATTAGCCCGGAGTATCGGGAGTTTCGTGAGGTGATGCGCTCGCGTCTTCGTCTGGTTGTTCGTCGCACGGCAGCTCGGGTGCAGGTACATAGTTTGGCCGAGAAAGCAGGGAGCGCTTTAACAGCGAAGGCCTTTCAAAACCTAGAGGGTTTGGAGGGGGAGCTTTTGAAGGTGTTGGATGAAGGCAGTTGGCACGGCGCTCGGTGTTGGTTGGAACACATAAAGATGTTGGAGGGTCAAATTGAAGGCCTCGAAAGCTGGTTGCACGAGCGGTTGGTTCCTGATGAGCGGATTCAACGCCTGCGAGCAGTGCCGGGCATCGGGGTACTCACCGCGTACACGATATTAACGGAAACCGCAGACATGGCTCGATTCGCCAGCCCGGGCAAGTATTTCAGCTATTGTAGGTTGGTGCCGGGAGCGTCCAACTCCGGGGGAAAGTCACGGCATCGGGGCAGCAAGCAGGGCAACCGCTACCTAAAGGCGGCCTACACCGAAGCGGCGGTACGCGCCGTGCAGTGGTATCCGGTGGTGCGCGCCTTTTACCAGCGCAAGATGCGCCGTAGTGGCAAGCGCATTGCCCGCGCCATTGTCGCCAAAGAACTTGCCAGGATAGTCTGGCACATGTTGCATAACAATCAACCCTACCGGGGATTTAAGGGGCAGGCTACACGAGCCAAGTCCCCACAGTGGCCCTGGCCGGCAAGCCCGTAGCCTAACTGTCCCGAAGGCTTTCGGGACGTACGTCCCGCTACAGCGGGAGGAAGCCGGCCGGAGAGCCCGCATGATATCTGGGATGGTTGCGAGCACTGAACTCGTAACAATGCTGAAATACATTCAGCATAAGCCCGCAAAGGTGTTTGTGCCATAGGCATTCCTACGGAAGCTGCCACAGGTAGTCGCGTAGATAGCAGGGTAGCCGGAAAGGATGAGCGTAAGCAACGAACGTAGAAACGAACAAGCACAATCAATAAAAGCTCAAACAGAGCAAGGGAAAAAACTATCTACTTGATTCTGTCCTTATAAAAGGTGTTATGCTACTGACATATTAATACTTAAGCGCTTTATGAATTAAAGTTACTGGTTTATTTATTTCAACTGCAAATTCTGGATAATTGGTTAAAAAAAGATCAAAATAGAAATCCGTTTTACCTCTTTTATAAATCGAGAGTTTAGATTCTGTACCATTTTTAAGTTTTATGGAAATTTTATTTCTCATTGCACTATGAATTAGCTCAATCTTCTCAATTTCTGATAGAGGATATTTAACAAAAGTAGAACTGTTTAAGATTTCATGGATTGAATTTTGATCAATTTCTTTGTTCAGAATTTCCGAAAACGGTTGTTTTGGAAATCCAAGCTGTTGATAAAAACCATATTTCCACGATTCCTTTGTAGAATACTCACGAACAACCAATTCATCTTTCGACAGAATTATTGTTGAAGTCTTTTTTCCAATAAATGGACCAGCGAAAAAGCTTTGTACCATTTGATCAATTAGGTATTAAAAAGTAGCATAACGACCCCGCGTTTAAGCGGCGAGCCTGGTTTTTAAAATTAAAGACCCGAACCGCGTCCGAGTCCGCTTAAAACGCTTGTTAGGCTGCGAGGCACTTTGATTATGGCTGAATAAACGGCTTTTCTTGAATAACCCATGCATCTGTACCTTTACTGAAGTAAGCGTTAAAAACAACTATAAATCTATCACTTCTCACAGTATAAATTTCTGGTTTAATTGGTTGTGATGCGTCGAGTATGCCCTCAGGAATAAACTGCATAGTTCCAAAAGAATTCGATACTTCATCAGAACTTGGAATTTTGAAGACTTTAAGCTTTCCTGATGTGTTTATTCTCATCCATTCTTCATTTTGTAATTGATCTCGAGTGATAGAGAAAATCTCACCTGATTCTGTCCCAACAATTGCCCCGTACAAGCCTTTTTGGTAAAGAATTATGAATTTTTGCATAATGACTTAAACTTTAATTTTATCAATAAACTCTGAAAATGAAGAGGTTTTCTGAGCATACTTATGTGCTTTTTTCAAAACCTTTTTTCTTTTTTTTAGAGTTCGTCTCATTTCTCCCCAACTCAATGAGAAACTGTAGCAATAAAAAAGACCAAAAAAGCTGAATAGAATCATTAATCCAAAGAAACCCGCAATGCTGTCATTCACAGTTAAAGCTTCAAAAATTGAACCGAATGTGATAAAACAAGATATCAGAAAAGTAAAAAGGGAAATTAAATAGATACGATACTCTCTTTTATTCTCTTCTTTAAATTCGGCAATTTTCTTTTTTCTAAAGTCTTCGTGGTCAGTTAAGATTTTGTCAATGGAATTGGCTTTAAAGTACCGATACAAATTCTCATCAACTTGTTTAAAGTCAAAATTGTATTTGAAGTATGGAATATTGTATTGCATATCAGAAGGATTTCAATAGCAGCCTAACGACCCCGCGTTTAAGCGGCGCAGGTTCTCGTTTTTTGTTGAAGTAACTGATTTATTTTATTGCTCACAAACTTTCCAGCCAACCCTACCTGCGTCCGACTCATATCTTGAATAGTAGTTATTTTGGAGGTAAATAAACACAGTCCTTCGGGCCGGTAGCACGCGCTGTCCGCTTGGTGCACACTTCGGTGATGCTGATTTCAAGGATTCCCCGGCCCGAAGGATGCTTTACAGCCCCAACAGTACTTAGGCAGGCTCCCTTGCAAGCGAGTCATGCAGGATAATCGATGAGACCGGGCAGACAAGCAGACTGTGTGGCTAATGATGAATAGCAATCAAACAAAAAGCAATGAATACGAAATACATTCGATATGGCGTAGGCTTGGATGTGAGTGAGGCTGATCTGGAAGCCGCTCTTGCGATGATGGATTCCCACGGGGAGCTCAAGACGGTGGCCCGCCGGAGTTTTGCCAACCGCCCGGGGGGCTTCAAGGCCCTTCAACGTTGGCTGAGCAAACAAGGACTTAGTACCGACCGGGCGGGAGTCATTCTGCTGGAGGCAACCGGCGTTTATTACGAGCAGTGCGCGCTAGCCCTGCAACAAGCGGGCTGGGAGGTAAGCGTCACTCTGGCCAATAAAGCCAAGCGGTATATGCAGGCGCTGGGTTTGCGCAGTAAAACCGACCGCATCGATGCCGGGGGACTAGCGATGATGGCGGCGGGCATGCCGCAGCAGTCTTGGAGACCACTCGACGAGTTCTGGTTTCTGCTGCGCGGGCTCACTCGCCAGCACCAAAGTTTGCAGGAGTTGCGCACACAGTTGGGGAATCAGCTCCATGCGCATACAAAAAGTATCTATTCCGTAGCGTTGGTGGAACATCAGCTCAAGACCACCCTTGCCGGAATCGAGCGGCAACTGAAGGAGTTGGAGGGAGCCATTACCGCTCATCTGCAAGGTAATGCCGAAGTATGGAGGAACGTGCAGCAGCTCACCAGCATCAAAGGAGTGGGCGTGTTATGCGTGGCGGTGGTGCTGGCCGAGACCAACGGCTTTGGGCTGATCACCAGCGCTCGGCAGCTCATCAGCTACGCCGGCTACGATGTGGTGGAAAACCAGTCGGGTTCACGCCGCGGTAAAACACGCATCTCTAAGAAAGGCAACGGACGGATTCGTCGGATACTGCATATGCCGGCATTAAATGCAGTGCGGTTCCAGGGCGGGGTGTTTGCCGATTTGTTTGAGCGCACCTATGCCCGCCATGGGGTCAAAATGAAGAGTTATGTGGCCGTGCAGAAAAAGCTGCTAACCATTCTGTACAGTTTGTGGAACACCGAGCAAGCCTTCGACCCGGAATACCAAACTCGTAGAGGAGCGCAAGACCGAACCGAGGCGGAGGCGCACGAAACCAACCAAGAAAACCCGCAAACAAAAACAGCCTCGCCCATAGCGGGAGAGGCTGCAGAAGGTCGTCCGGAGCCCCGAAAGACTCCTAAAACGCCTGTAAAATCGAAACCAAAAAAATCAGGAGCTTAGCTTGCTTTTAACGACAGTACCTTGAAACGCTTGTTAGCAGCCTGTTTCGCATATAAGTATAATAAATCTAGTAATTGCATAAGCCAAGTATAATGTTGGAATAACACCAATAAATGGAATTAATTTTTGAACCCAAGAATCATCTTTTTGAGTTTTTAAATATGCGACTGAAAATCCAAAACACAGTAAGCCGAATAAAAAGGAGGCAATAATTGCAGGGAATACAATCTCAAAATTGTATGAAAAATTATGAGGCGCATAATTAGGATCAGGAATTTCTTCTCGAAGTACATATTTAATTATGAAATCTCGATTACTTGAAACTAAAAAAGATAACCAGCTACCAACCCCAAATGTAATTGCCCATTTTTGAAACTTATTTGTACTTATGATTTTCATTAGGACTGCTAACGACCCCGCGTTTAAGCGGCGAGCCTGGTTTTTAAAATTAAAGACCGGAACCGCGTTCGAGTCCGCTTGAAACGCCTTGTTAGGTGAAAACTGACCCATGCAAAGCTACCAGTAAATGTGGAAAAAGCAACGCACTAAAGCAAACTTTAGAAATAGATAAGTTGGCTGGGCAGGCCACACACTGGAAAGTGGGGTAGGAGTAATAAACAACGCATGGAGCGCTTCTGATGCTGGATAAAACTACGAAACCTGGAACATTGTCCATGCTGTCAAACGATTTAGGCGCAGATTACCAGCCAACAAAGAGGCACACCACAAACAGCGCCCGAAGCCCAGAATGAGCAACTTAATTCCCCGAAGCAAGCCCAAATACTAACACGGAATTTACTGGCCTGACCAGACACCTAACGGCTCAGGGCTTAAGCGGCGAGGCAATCAACTTACATTGGGCCGAAAAACGCAAAATCGTCCGCTTGAAGCCCTTGTTATGTTTACGTTCTGTTTAAGGTATTTATCATTGATTTGAAATCACCATGCTGGCTTAGAGCATTTTCAAGGTTCTCCTGTTGAACCCTAATTACACCCGGAACCCAGTAATTTTCAGCATAACCCAAAGTTTGTACCATTTCCTGTTTGTCGATATTAATACTCTTCACATCCTCAAGAATATAAATCAAGCTCCAAGGTTTTCCTGGTGTAAAGGACCATAAATTATTGCCTAGCGACTTAGATTCTATCTTACCTTTTACTTTACCGATAAAATTGAACTTGCCTGTTTTCTTTTCGCTTAGTAAAACAAAATCTCCATTATTCATGCTTTCAAAAGTCGAGCGATTACTTTCAGTCATAGCCCAACAATTGAATGAATCGTCTCCATTCAATATTGATTTAAGTTCATCTTGTTCTGCCGGTGTTAGAAATCTTATCGCATCTTCTGTTTTAACCTTCTTTTGTATCGAAAGCTTAATGTTCGATTTATCGGCTGGAACAAGAAATAGATTTTTGTCTGTTGCTATTTTGTAAGTCATTGCAGCCTCATTTGCTTTATTTCCTGACAATTTAGATTCAAACTCATCAAGAAGTTTATCAATTACACTTGCTGGTGTATCTACAAGTGGCTCGGCTAGTTTTTGAAGCCTAGAAAATGTTTCATCTGATATTCTTATCACTTTGCTCATAATTATTTTGAGTGTTTCTTTGTAACATTGTAACACTATTAATATCTAACAAAAAAATTTGGATGTCAATAGCTGAAGTGAACATAACATAATATTAGTCGAAGAGAGGTTCTTACGATTTGTTCGGATAAAATCCAGAGTGTGCAACATACACACTGTAAACAAAGGTTTTGAGATGTTATCCCAACTAATCCGGTTCAATTTGTTCGAATAAAATCCAAAAAGTTTGTAAGGACTTCCCTTCGGTGTGGTCTAATATAGTAAACTTGTATTTAAGACCAATTGCTATGGCTAAATCAATATTATTAAATGTGAAATAACGCATATTGAGCTTATTGCGAAGATCCAGGGAATCAGGAATCGCAGAAAAGTATAACGCTACGCGGCAATCTCCATATCAACGCCTCAAACAGGAGATCACTTTGTCGAGGAATTGGGTTACCTCAATAGGACTGAATACTCCTCGTGATTAAGGTAGAAATTTTAAAAGGGTAGAAAGGAGTGAAGCGTTAGGAATTTAGATAACCAGCAGTTAATCCAATGACTTCGTATTCGTTTCCGAAATTTGCTTAAAAATCATGTATTCCTCGGGGGAGGTGTCGGCAAATAAGTAATACAAAGGATCAACGTGTTTGCCATGTAAGCGGATTTCGTAGTGCAAATGCGGACCTTCAGCAAGTCCCGAATCACCGGCTTTGGCAATTTGTTGTCCACGTTTTACTTCAGCGCCGGATCGGATTCCATTCTCGAAGGCGGATAAGTGCGCGTATACCGTCTCGTATCCAAAACCATGATCGATAATTACAATTCGGCCTAAATTTCCTTGTCGACCGGCATATTTAATACGTCCGTCTCCGGTTGCATACACGGGTGAGCCGACATCCGCTCGAAAATCCAATCCATTGTGCGGCCGTCGATATCCGAGAATAGGGTGGTCACGCATCCCAAATCCACTCAACAAAATTCCACCGCTTGGTTTGATGGCAGGAATATGGCTCATCTTTTCTTTGTTGGTATTATACTGATGCTTTAACTCCTCAAAACTAAGATTCTGAATCCCAATCTTACGTTCGAGCTTATCAAGCCGTTCAGAAGTCCAGCGCAAAAGATCCGCTGTAGATTCACTATAAATTTCGAAATCAGAATAAGGATCAGATCCACCTACACCGGCTTGTCGTTCATCATCTTCGATGGGAGCGAGTCCTAGAATGGAACGATACACTTCGTTATCGCGATCTGCGATTTCAGCTAGTTTGTTGTCTAAATCGATGATGGTAGTTTTGGTGAGCTCAAGCTGTTCGTAGAGCGCATCATTTTCGGCACGGAGCGCTAATTCGGTGGGAGTTCCAATTTTTGTGGATAAGATTATGATGCCTAATCCGGCAATAACCACTCCGTTTAGTATCCATAATGCCAGATTGTAGATAATCTGTTCACGACGTTTATACTCTATGGGTATAAACTCGCATTTTTCCTCGTCGTAGTAATAGTGATTTTTTATCGACATTGCCTAAGTTATTCCAACTGTAAAATATAAGAACTGCTAGCACTTAAATAAAGAGGGGAGAAAGTACGCTTTGTTACTCGATATCTCCTTCAAAATATTCAATTGCCCGCCGCATAGTTTCGGATGTATTCCCCGATTTCTCAGCGATTTTGTTCTGTATCCGATCCTGAAAAGCTTTTGCGGCATCGTAGCCATAATGTTTCAATAAATGATTCATTGCAATTACTTCGGCGATTACCGTAATATTTTTTCCGGGTGTGATGGGGAGTTGGATGAGCGGCACTTCCACATCTAAAATGGTAACCGTGTCGTGGTCTAGTCCGGTGCGATTTACTTCCAGATTATCTTCCCATAGAGTAAGTTCCATCACCACTTCCAGCCGTTTTTGATACCGAACGGATCGTATGCCAAACATTTTCATCACATCCACAATCCCAAGTCCGCGTATTTCCATAAAATGCTGGCTGATTTCGGTTGCAGCCCCCATCAACACGCTGCTTTTTTTGGTAAGCATTACTACATCGTCGGCTACCAGGCGATGCCCACGTTCAACCAGATCCAGTGCAACTTCACTTTTACCGATACCCGAGCGACCTACAATCAAAATTCCAATTCCATACACATCCACCATTGCTCCATGCACCACAGTTTGTAGCGCAAACTGATCGTCCAGAAAGTCGCGCAGTAAAAACATGAAGCGCGTAGTCTCATACGGTGTACGATAAATGGGGATTCCGGCTTGTTCGGCCAATTCGATCAAATAATCAGGCAAAATATTGCCATCGGTAAGAAAAATAACCGGAATCTGAAATTGCATCAGATTTTTGAACGCCTCAATCTGCTCTTCTTTGGGTTTATTCTCCAGATACTGAGATTCGGTGTTCCCGATAATCTGTATTCGTTGAAAGGTAAATAGCTTTATATAACCGGCTAAGGCCAAACCGGGGCGGTGTAAGTCAGCTTCTCGCACATAACGATCTGCGCAGCAATCTTCTGCTGCGCAGCATACGAGGTTAATGTTAACCCGACTCCGAAGTTTTTCTACGATGTATTTTACCGTAATTTTTTCCTTGATCGGAATCGGGGGTTGGGTGCTAAATGGCATGGTTTAATGGGCGAATTTCTTCTCTTTATACCGTTTTAGTTGGCGGGCCATATTATCAACAGCGTCTGAAATGGCTTTTTCATACACTTCGGCGCTTACTTCTGCGGTAAGCACTTTATTTGGGATTTTCACCAAAATTTCAGCCTTTTGAGGCGTTTTATTCGACGCTGAAGGCTCAAGCACAATACTACAACTCACTATTCGATCGAAATACTGGGTTAGTTTTTGAACAGATTCCTGTGCGTAGTTTTTTAGGTTTTCGCTGGCTTCAAAATGTCGTGCTGTGAACGTTACATTCATAAGTTCCTCCTTAAGTTTTTGCTCTTGGGTGTGCTTGTTCGTATACATTCTTAAGCCTTTCCACACTGGTGTGGGTATAAACCTGCGTAGCCGCGAGATTTGCGTGGCCTAAGAACTCTTTGATGATGCGAATATCTGCGCCATTATCCAACATGTGTGTAGCAAAACTATGCCGTAACACATGCGGTGATTTCTGGGTGACTTCGCTGTATTGTTTTAGATATCGTTCTACCATATACCGAACGGCGCGATCGTAAATTCTTTGTCCGCTTGCCGCTATAAACAGGGCTTTTCGCGCGTCAGAATCGGTTCGGTTTCCGTATAACTGCGTTCGTTGTTTTAAAAAGTCTTTGATGATCTTAACGGCTGTATCACCTAAAGGAATTACGCGTTCTTTATTTCCTTTTCCATGTACAATTATTTGTTTCGATCGGAGGTCAACATCGGTAATATTTAGCCCAACGAGTTCACTAACCCGAACTCCGGTTCCATAAAATACTTCCAGAATAGCGCGATCTTGCAGCCCTTTGGCTGTGGTAATATCTACACCTTCCATTAGTCGCTCCAGATCTTGCTGAGTTACGGTTTTAGGCAAGGATTTTTCTTTTTTAGGTACAATCAGCAAGTGAGCGGGATTCTTTTCAATATGACCTCGCTTGAAGCAGTATTTAAAAAACGATCGTAAAGCAGCTACTTTTCGGGCGATAGAGCTTTTAGCTAATCCTTCTTCCGATAATTCACCCAACCACAAGCGAATGGTTAAACGGTTTACTTCGTGGATGTCAACTTTTTCTTCGGCTACTTCAAAATTTTTGCTGCAAAATGCCAGAAAGCCGGAAAGGTCATTTTGATAGGACGTAATAGTATGAGATGAGGCGTTGCGCTCAATATTCAGATATCTCAAATATTTCTCTATCAGTATTTTCATCTGCCCAAATATGTCTAACTGCGCAGTAAAAAGAAAACGAAAAGCCGTGCTTTTTCAAGTATTAAACTGGGCGGCCTTTCCACGATGTATTTCTAGAAAAAACTTTATTATACAAACAGGTAATTCCTAGGATTTGAAACCATAAAACGGCAAAAGGATGAAAGAGTGCGATAGCTTTGATCCATCCAAACCATTGATGAAGGATAAATCTTTGAGCAGTGAATATGAAGAGGACCGTTGTCGAGAGGCTGATCATAAATACATCATCAGAAAGAATAGCTTTCACAAGTGTAAATACAGGGAAGAGGAAGAATAGAAAGTGAAGTACACCCATAAATAGGAATTCGAACACATTCCCAAATCCGGCTAAAAAATTCTTTTGAAACCCACTCCATATTTCTTGATAGGAAGTGTACATGCGGCAATAAACCGCATTTTGCCCGTGAAACATGGTAAGTGTTCGTCCACTATTTTTAAGCGCTCGTGCGAGTTCCATATCTTCTACTACTTCATGTTTTACCCGAACGTGTCCACCAATATGCTGATAAGCGTTTTTATTAAAAGCTATAAACTGTCCGCAGGCAGCAACAAACTTTGGATTTAAAATGGGGCGTAAAAACGAAGGCATCCAACGCGGCGATCGGCGCACATAAACGGCAGGGAGAAGCGTAAGCAACGAGAAATAGACCGTGGGAACGATCAGTTTTTCCCAAAATGAATGAACTACTTGTTGTGGCCAAACGGTAAGTGCATCGGTGGTTTTGAGGGCAGATACGGTATTTTGGACAGTGTTCGGTTCCAGCCAAACATCAGCATCCACAAAAATCAAATACTCTCCAATAGCTGCTTCACTTAATTGGTGACAAGCCCAGGGTTTTCCAAGCCAATCGTCGGGTTTGGGAGTTCCGTTCAGTACCCTTAATCGGGAATCTTTTTCTGCAAGAGTTGCCAAGATGTGTGGAGTATTATCCTCCGATTGATCATCGAGAACAAGCACTTCCAGATTTGAATAGGATTGTGCTAATACACTTTCAACGCATTTTCTGATGTTAGCCTCTTCATTTCTAGCCGGAATACAAATGCTTACTTTTTTATCGGAAATGGTATCTTCGTCGACCGAAGCGATTGAAGAGAATTCAAATCGATTTCGAAGGAGCACCAAGGTGGTGAGTACCATAAAAAAAAGTGCGGCGTAAAGTATCAGATCCATAGCGAATTAAGTTACAAGTCTCTGCGTTACAGAGCACACCTATAACCGTTTATTTATCGATGAACATTTCCACAAAAACCGAAGACGAATATTTAAATCCTGAGAAGCCAGAAACCAGCTACGAGTGGTGGTATTTTGATGCGCTTTCGGCCGATAAAGAATGGTCGATGGTAATAATTTTTTATCAAGGTAATCCATTCAGCGGGAATTATATAGAGGGATCATATTCAAAAGATCCTGAGCAGTATCCGGCAATAAGTATTTCGGTTTATAAACAAGGGAAAGCTGAGTATTACAGCTTTCTGGAATTTCCTGCATCCAAATTTTTGTGGGATGAAGAGGAAGATTTTCATTGCTCGATTGGTGGCTGTGCGTTTCGTAGAACAGTGTTGGCCGATACTGTGGAATATGAACTCAATCTGAATCAGACGCTGGATTCCGGTCATTCTATATCGGGAAAGCTCAAATTTATTGGAAATCGTGCTAAAAGTTCTCTTATCCAAAGCGAATCGCCTACAGATAATCATGCGTGGAATTTACTATTGCCACGATCAAAAGTGGTGGGATCGGTGAAAATAGCGGGTAAAACCGATTCCTACCATATCGGATTTCATGGAAACGGTTATCATGATCATAACATTGGCTTTGAACCGATGAGCAAGAGTTTTAAAGATTGGTATTGGGGCAGGGTGCATTTCAAAAATTATACGCTAATCTACTACATCATGAATGGGCATAAGGATAAGCAGCATCAGGCGTGGCTCATTTCGACTGATAATCAAGAAATTGCAGGACATTTGGATTTTATCGACTTAAAAAATCATAAAAAAAACTGGCTGGGCTTAGAAAGCTATCGGGATATAAAACTATCCGGTGTTTTAGGAACGATACACATCCGACAAAACAGTGTCATAGATAATGGACCCTTTTATCAACGATTTCATGCAGAAGCTGAATTTAACGATGTAAATGGGACAGAAATTAAAACCGGTATCAGTGAGTATATTCATCCAAAAAGGATAGAGGATAAATCGTATTGGTGGATGGTGCGCATGCGTTTGCGATATTTACGTGAGCCCGCACATTGGGTTCAGAAACGTAAAATGTTCTACGAATGGACTTGGTAAATACGTCCGACTAAGTTGCCCAATAAGGTATTTAACGAATGCTCGAATTGTGTGGTTAATTCTTGTTTCGATGCAGTTTCATCAATCTTCATTGCTTCACCAACGGAAAGATACAGTTCCGGTTTAGATTGCTTCGAATAATCGATATGAATGGCAACGGGTACAAAATCTGTATTTGAGCTATGTTGTGCCAGCCATGCGAGTCCTTGTTTAAATGGTTGAACTTTGTCCGCTGGGGGAACAATTCTACCTTCCGGATAAATAAATACTGCGGAATTAGGTTGAGAAAGGCTATCCACAGCGAATCTAAGAGAAGTAATTGTGGATTTTGGATCTTCCAGATTAATGGAAAATGCCCCGATTTTGGAGAAAAAACGATGTTCATGTATCTGCTTGTCTTCCATAAACGCCCGGGCTCGTTGCTTGAACAATCGATGATTTAAATAAAGCGGTAGTAAGCCATCCCACCAGTAATTATGATTCAAGAAATATACCGTACTTCTGCCATTGGGCGCATACCGATGATTCACATACATGCGCTTAAATCTAATCCACATTAAGATGCGCGTGAAGGTGGTGAAAAACCAGATCATAAAACGGGATTCGCGAGCGGGAATAAAAACCAAAGCTTTTCTGGTGATGATAGGGCTCAAGATATTATCTTCCAATTATGAAAAAACATCGAGGAAAACCGGTACTTAAGATTACAGATTCTGCCGTTGATGCCTACGCAGAAGAGCATAGCATTCAGGATTCGGAAGAACTAAATAAATTAATCGAATCGAGTGATCAGGAATTGGAATACATTGATATGCTCAGCGGTTCACTGGTGGGTGGATTGCTGCAGTTACTGATCAAAATAAGCGGTGCAACTTCGATACTTGAAATTGGGACATTCACCGGTTATTCGGCCATTAAAATGGCGGAAGCACTTCCCGAAAATGGCGCTATAACAACTATTGAGATGAACCTTCGCTATCAAGATTTGGCAGAAAAACATTTTTCTAACTCAGCTCAGGCTCCAAAAATTTCCTTACTAAAAGGCAATGCGCAGGAGTTGATTGACACTCTCGATTCAACCTTCGATTTCGTTTATTTGGATGCCGATAAATTGCGCTATCAGTTTTACTTCGAAAAAGTGCTGCCTAAATTGAAATCCGGCGGATTATTAGTAACCGACAATGTGCTATGGGATGGCACGGTACTCAATCCTTTAGATCACAAAGCGCAAGCTATCGCCGATTTTAACGCCTTTGTTGCCAACGACAATCGCGTTGAAACCGTTCTTCTACCTATCCGAGATGGAGTTACACTGATCCGGAAAAAGTAGCTTAGTTCAGTTGTATTGTTCTTAGCCGCAATGAATTTGCAATCACGGAAACGGAGCTGAAACTCATGGCAAGAGCCGCAATCATCGGTGAAAGTAATAAACCAAATATCGGATACAATAACCCTGCAGCGATTGGAATCCCAACTGTGTTATATACAAATGCGAAAAACAGATTCTGATAGATATTTTTCATCACCGATTTACTCAACCTGAGCGCTTTAACCACGCCCATAATATCGCCTTTCAATAAAGTGATGTCTGCGGATTCAATGGCAACATCTGTTCCGGTATCCATCGCTATTCCGATATCGGCTTGAGCAAGGGCAGGGGCGTCGTTGGTTCCATCGCCGGCAACGGCTACAGTTAACCCTTCTGCCTGAAGACGCTTCACCTCTTCAATTTTATCGCCCGGCAAACAATGGGCTTTATAAGAATCGATATTTAATTTATCAGCTACTTTTTTAGCTGAAGATTCATTATCACCGGTAAGCATTACTACTTTAATATCGTTTTTATGTAATTCGTTAATTGCATTACCAGCCAGTGTTTTAACCGTATCATTAATCGTAAAGTATCCTACCACTTTTTCTTCAATACTGATCCACGAAATGGTGTTACCTTCGTCCTCATTATTTATTGTATTATTGGTTTCTACAAATCGATTATTCCCTAATTTGATGGTTGTACCATCAACAAATCCTTGAATCCCTTTACCGGATTCTTCATCTATTTCTGAAACTTCAAAAAGTGACAACGACTTGGTTTCAGCTGCATCCACAAATGCTTTTGCTAGCGGATGAGTGCTATGTGCATTTAGTGAGGCAGCATACTTCAATACATCAGTTTCTGAGTAATCATCAGCTAAAACTCTTATTTGCTGGATTTCAGGTTTGCCTATGGTCAGTGTTCCGGTTTTATCTACTATAAGTACATCAATTTTCGATAGTTGCTCCAATTTTTCGGCATTTTTGATGAGCACGCCCGATTGAGCACCTTTGCCCATGCCAACCATTACACTCATTGGCGTTGCAAGTCCTAACGCACACGGACAAGCAATAATCAGTACAGCGATAGCATTTACCAGAGCGTACACATGAGCAGGATCAGGACCAAATTGCCACCATAGAATGTACGTGATGGCCGAAATACTCAAAACGATTGGTACGAAATAAGAACTGATGCGATCTGCCAGATTCTGAATGGGAGCGCGACTCGAACTCGCCGATTTCACCATTTCAATGATTTGAGCAAGCAGGGTTTCATCACCTACTTTTTCGGCAATCATATCGAAGCTTGAATTGGTGTTAATGGTTCCTGATGTTACAGAATCACCGTTTTTCTTGGTTACAGGCATCGATTCACCCGTAATGGTGGATTCGTCGATATTTGCAGATCCTTCCACGATTTTTCCATCCACAGGAATTTTATCACCGGGTTTAATTCTCAGTCTATCGCCAACCCGAATCTCATCCGCTGAAATAAACTCCATCACGCCAGTTTCATTGATCCGAACAGCATCGTTTGGAGCCAGTTGCAACAATGCTTTTATCGATTGATTGGTCTGAGAATGCGCTTTTGCCTCCAGAACCTGCCCAACAAGTACCAGTGTGAGAATGACTACAGCCGTCTCGAAATACAGAAAAACATGTCCGGCTTCGGTTTTGAATTCCGCAGGAAAAAGTCCGGGAAATAGCAGAGCAATAACACTAAAAAGCCATGCAACGCCGGCACCCACTCCGATGAGTGTAAACATGTTCAAATTCATCGAGCGGAAAGAACGCCAAGCACGTTCGAAAAACATGCGTGTACTGTAAAATACTACAGGAAGTGTAAGCAGAAGTTGAATCCAGTTCCAGATCCCTACATCTAACCAGCGATACAGAGGATTATTGGGTATCATCTCCGACATTGCAATCACAAAAACAGGAAGAGTAAATCCGATACTGATCCAAAGTTTTTGTTTTAATTGCTGATAATGAGCTTGTTCAGAGGCTTCTAAATCATCGGATACTTCAGGTACCAGATCCATCCCACATACGGGACAGTCACCCGGTTCATCATACATTTTATCGCCTTCACAGCGCATAGGGCAGTAGTACTTGCCCGTTTTGGCTTCTTCCGGAATTTCTTCTTTTTGAGGCGCCTCTTGATCAGGTTTACGGATGTGGTAATGGCCACCGTCTTCCACTAACGGCTTTTGAAGCTTTTCGAGCTCAATTTCCTGTTCCGATTCGATCTCTGCTTCTTTTGCATTCAAATCGACAGAAACAGTTGTTACGCCTTCAATCTCACTCAATAATTTCTCAACATGACCGCGGCAACCATTGCAGGACATGCCATCTACTTTATAGGTGTACTTCATTTTTCTGATGATTTATTTGTGCTGAATTTCCAATTTTTTGTTTGCAATGTGTGTACAAGATTTTTGAATTCTTGTGTAATTCTTTCGGAGACATTTTCACACATTTATTTTTTGGAATAAAATCTCCATCATTTCGCCGATTTAATGGTTATGATCTCAAATACTACATCGAGAGAGGTGGGGTGATGATGCCCAATTGTTTGCTTTAAACTAATTGAACGGGTTTTAGGTTCTAAACCAACTATCGATTAACGAACTTTTTTCCGATAACCATTCATCAAAAACCATCAAACCTCATCCAACGCTTTGCGTGGCTTATCCATCAGTTTTCTGAATTGAGAAGGAGTGAAGCCCGTTTCGGCTTTAAACTGATTAGAGAGGTATTGGGAACTGCTGTAGCCAAGATACCATGCGATTTCTGAAATGGTTTTTTCGCCGTACACCAATAACTCTTTTACGCGTTCGATGCGTTGTAGAATCACATACTTTTCGATAGTTCGGCCTTCCGCTTTCGAAAATAAAGAGCTTAAATAGGAGTAGCTTTTATTCAAATCGCGCTCTAAAAACGTGGAAATGTTCATTTGCTCCACTTCGCTGGATTCCTGATGCACATATTTTATTACCTGAGTCTTAATCATTGAAATCAGCTTCGATTGCTCGTCATCAATTAACTCAAAACCTGCTTGTTCCAGCGCTTCTGCAACAGCAGTTCTGTCGATGGGAATATTCGATTCGATATACGCTTTTCCCAATTCAACCGAAGTGGTTTCAAAATCGAACGAATCCAGAATGTCAGTCACCGCTTTTATACAGCGCCCACAAACCATGTTTTTAATATGTAATTCAGCGTGGTGCATAACAGATGATAGGGAATTGAATATTCAATATTCAACATTCATTATTCAATATTCAAAAAATATATAGTTTAACTCTGTCCCTCTGTCCCTCTGTCCCTTTGAATCGCTCCTCATTTTCATATTGCAGAGAGCATTTTTATCACCTAGCTTCAACCAAAAAATATTTTCATATGCAAAAATCTGTTTTCCTGCTATTGTTTGGAGTTATTCTATGGACTCCATCTTCAATAATCGCCCAAACCACTGAAGTAACCTACCCACCTGAATTTGAAGAACCATTCCCGATCTACGAAAAGGCCCTGGGTGATTTTCATAAACCCATTTCGTCAGAAAATGAATTAGCACAACGTTACTTCGATCAGGGCTATCAGATGATGTACGCGTTCACCAAACAAGATGCTGCCCGCTCTTTTCGCGAAGCATGGAAAGCCGATCCCAATTGTGCCATTTGCTACTGGGGCGAAGCCTGGGCATGGGGATCGTATCTGAATGGTAGGATGCGAGCGGATGAAGCTCCACGTGCCTACGCGGCTATCCAAAAAGCCAAGGAGCTTGCCAATCAAGGATATGCATCAGAAATCGAAAAAGATTTCATAAATGCGATGGCAGTTCGTTATGCGTCTGAGTTCGATGCAGACACTCAAACAAAACGGGATACACTATATGCCGAAGCATCTCGTGAATTGTATGAAAAGTATCCCGACGATTTGGAAGCCGGTACATTTTATGGAGAAGCACTCTTTTTATTGGAACCCAGACGAGGAACCCGAGATCTTGATGATCCTGATGTAATCAAAATTCACGAAGTTCTGGAAGATGTGCTTGCTAAAGATATTAAACACCCAGGCGCTTGTCATTTGTACATTCATGCTACGGAGTCGACCACCGATCCCGGCAAAGCTGAAGCTTGTTCGGAGTTTATAGGTACTTCAATACCGGGTGCATCGCACATCAATCATATGCCTTCACATACCTGGAACGAAATCGGGAGATGGGGAGACGCGGTTCGTGCCAATATAATGGCTTGGCATTCCGATCAAAAAGAAGCGGTTGGTGAGGGATTTGCCATTTATCCGAGTCATAATCTACACATGTTAGCTTTTGCTGCAAGTATGGACGGTCAGAGTGGAATTGCTACTCAAGCCGGACGGGATTACTCCAAACTAACGGGCCGACCAATGTACGAGTTAATGACCTTAATTCGCTTTGGTCGGTTTGATGAAGTGTTTAGGATTTCTGAACGACCAACTCACGATGTTCAAGCAGGAATTTGGGATTTTAGCTATGGCTATGCATTGGCTAAACAAGGTGAACCGGAATTTGCTAAAGCTCATCTAAAACGAGTTGTTGATTTGGCAGATTCTACTACTTCGAGATTCAGATTTCATTCCGGTAGAGATTTATTGGGAACCTTAGCCAACATTTTGAACGGTGAGATTTCGTGGTTAGAAGGGGATCTGCAAGCGGCAATCGATGCTTTTGAGCAGGCAGTTATCATCGAAGATGGATTGCAATATGATGAGCCCGAACCATTACCATTTGCCGCTAGACATTGGCTGGGAGCTGCTTATTTAGAAATCGGCGATTACGAGAAAGCCGAAGAAGTATATCGTGCTGAGTTAGAAGATCACCCAAATAATGGTTGGTCTTATTATGGGTTATTGCAAGCGCTTGAAGGACAGGGAAAAGCTGATCCTGAATTAGAAAAAGCTTTTGAAGCAAGTTGGGAAAGATCAGATACGTGGATAAGAGGTAGTAAATTCTAGAATTACAGAGACTGATTTTTAGTAAATCTCTCGATCAAGTGCTCTGTTTCAGTTGAGCTATGATTGAGGTAATGTTGTATCCATAAGCAGTTCAACTTAGTGTTGAAAGCATATAGATCACTCATGAGTTGGTTAAAGACACCAAAAATGTCTCATTGGCTTGGCGCAGACTGCACATCTATTTTTATTTAGATTAATTCAATATAAGTATTGATCACCGGTTGAAATCACCTTAACTTAGAATCTTTCTAAATAATAATATCATTGTTAGTTAACTAATGAAAAATACACTTCTTCTGATTCTTGTGCTGGTTTTTACAGCTTCTTGGGTATCGGCACAAACGCAAAAGGATAGTTTAAGCACCTACGACAGTATAATTTTAAAAAGAATAATGGTGGTTGGTAAGCCCGCTTGGTTAGAAAAAACTACCGGATCGGCTGCTTACATTGGCAGGGCAGAACTCCAAAAACACAATTACAGCGATGTAAACCGTGTGCTTCGTAGTGTGAGCGGAGTGTATATTCAAGAAGAGGATGGATTTGGCTTACGTCCGAATATTGGACTGCGGGGAACAGGGGTAGAACGATCTTCGAAAATCACTTTAATGGAAGATGGTATTTTGATCGCACCGGCACCTTATGCCGCACCTGCTGCCTATTATTTTCCTTCAGTAAGCAGGATGAGTTCGGTGGAAGTTCGAAAAGGTTCATCGCAGATTAAATACGGCCCTTATACAACCGGTGGGGCCATTAATTTTATCTCAACTCGAATTCCATATCAGTTTACGGGTACTGCGGAACTAAGTGCCGGGCAATTTAATAGCCGGCAAATTGCAGCAAGTGTAGGTGACACTAAAAACAATATAGGATACTTAATTGAATCGCGTTTTTTAAGCAATGATGGATTTAAAGAGCTGGATACTGATCAAAACACCGGCTTTAATATTACCGACATTCTCGCAAAATTTATGGTAAAGACCGATAATGATGCCGCAGTTTTTCAAAAGTTGGAAGCCAAAATTGGCTATTACGACGAACAATCGGATGAAACCTACTTAGGTTTGACAGAGTCGGATTTTAATATAACTCCTTATCGACGTTATGCTGCTTCCCAAGAAGATGTAATGAAGGCAGATCAGGTTCAGTTATCGTTACGGCACTTTGCCCAATTAAATGATAATATTGATTTAACTACTACTATATATCGAAATGAATTTAACCGAAATTGGTATAAGCTAGATAAAGTAAACGGGTCTTCAATCAGTGCTATACTAGATGATCCGATGGCTAATTCGTCGGCATACGAAATAATTACAGGAATTTCTAGTACTGATGATGCTCTGTCGGTTAAAGCTAATAATCGTGAATACTATTCAACCGGTATTCAAAGCATTGCCGGTATTGCCTTCGCCACCGCTGACATAAATCATGAACTCGAAGTTGGACTTCGTTTTCATCGAGACGGAATGGATCGTTTTCAATGGGTGGATGGGTATTCCATGAATGATGGAGCCATGATTTTAACCTCAAACGGTACACCAGGCACCGATAGTAATCGACTTGAGTCGGCAAGTGCGTTTGCATTTTTTGCACAAGATGTTATAACCACAGGAAAATGGAAAATTACACCGGGCATTCGTTTCGAGAACATCACTTTAAAAAGAGAAGATTATGGGAAAACGGATGCAGCTCGTACCGGTTCTGAT
The DNA here is from genome assembly GCA_965228545.1 of Balneolaceae bacterium. GTDB lineage: Bacteria > Bacteroidota > Rhodothermia > Balneolales > Balneolaceae > HXMU1420-13. The sequence continues at coordinate 1,028,548 of OZ245822.1, read as the reverse complement.
TTGGCCATTAGAGAAAATACCCTAAACGTGCTCATTCCCGGAATCGGAATGAATTTCGAAATAAATGCTACTACAAATATTTTCGGTGGTGTGCATAAAGGGTTTGCACCGCCAAGTCCGGGTGCTTCGGAAGGAACCAACGAAGAACAGAGCGTGAATTATGAATTTGGTGTACGATACGAAGATGAGCAAAATCTGAAAGTGGAATGGGTTGCATTTTTTAACGACTACAGTAATTTATTAGGAACCGATCTGGCCGCAGGTGGTGGAGCCGGATCAACCGATCAGTTTAACGCCGGAGAAGTTAATGTGATCGGAACCGAATTTGCAGTAGGAGCAAACCTAACCTCTTTAGTATCTGAACTACAATTACCAGTTTCGTTAAGTTACACTTTTACAAAAGCCGAATTCCAGAATGCTTTTGATAGTAATTATGATCCTTGGGGGAGTGTAGATTCAGGTGATCTAATGCCGTATTTACCCATGCATCAACTAAATATTAGTGCAAGTGCACTTTATGGAAAAACAGAAGTAAATATAAATGGGTTTGCCACCGGAAAAATGAGAACGGTAGCAGGAGATGAAAATATTGACACTGTACCAAATACCGATTCTTATTTCTTATTAGATGTTTCTGCGAATTATCAAATAACTTCTTCTACCAAGTTTTTTGTTGATGCCAGAAACATCACCGATCAAACTTATCTGGTTTCTCGCAGACCTGCAGGCTTACGCCCGGGCTTACCTAGAATGATAATGGCAGGGATTAAATTCAGCTTCTAAATGCAGAAGAATCAATCTTTATAGAACTATAATTATTTCCACTTTTTTCCACGACCCGATGCATTCATTACGTTGGGTCGTTTTTTTTTTGCCATGTGAGTTAAGCTAAAAAGAAAATATAAGATGCAATTTAGCACGCAATATCTCTCATTGGTCAAAGCCTCTCATCCACTTTGATCCTTTGTTGCTTATAATCAATACAACTCGTACTCCAGCAATCGGCACTCTATCGTAGAGTTATATAACTCTATGCGTTGCGAAGAGCGTAATCCTACTTTTTTGGATAGTGGCATATTTCCGGTAAATACATAACCCCATTTGCCGGAGCATTCTTGCTTGAAGAAATCACCCATCGATTTATAAAGAGGCGCAAGATTAACGCCTTCATCCAATCGTTCACCGTAGGGAGGATTCAGCACAACCACGCCATTTCCTTCCGGGATGGTAGTGTCTTTAAAATCACATAAATCAAATTCTATGAGATGGTCAACGCCGGCGGTTTGGGCATTTTTACGCGCTGCTTCAATCGCTTTTAAATCATGATCAGTGGCGATAATTCTGCCTTTTGGTTCTTTGATAGAGGCTTGTTTTAATTCCGATCGTAGTTTTTTCCAAGCATCTTCATCAAATCCTAAAATATGTTTGATTCCGAAATTTGGCCGGAGTAAACCCGGTGCTTTTTGAGTGGCAATTAACGCAGCTTCTATAGCAATAGTGCCGGAACCGCACATAGGATTGATGAAATGCCAATCTGTTTCCCATTTAGTAGCCTGAATGATTGCAGCCGCCAACGTTTCTTGCATTGGAGCCGCATGATATTCTCGTCGATAACCACGCCGGTTTAGCGATTCTCCTGATGTATCTAAATACACCGCGGCTTCATTATCCTTCCAGAATAGAAATACCACGGTACGGTTCAATTTGGGACCGGAATCAGGGCGTGCACCTTTTCTTGCTCTGATGCGATCAACAATAGCATCTTTAGCTGCCAGGTTAGCAAACTGTGTATTTGTGATGGTTCTATTGTTGATGAACGAAGTTAAACTCACATAGCCATGCTTATCGATATATTCCTCCCAGGGCACGGATTTGAGCTCTTCAGCTAATTCTTCAGCATTATTAGCTTTGAAGCTTTTTAGCTGATAATGAATGCGATGAGCACAACGTAGGGTTAGATTCAAAAACATGCAATCGTCGAGCGTACCATCAATTTCTACACCTGCTAACCGGGTTTTTCGAATTATAAATCCTAGTAATACCAATTCAGTTTTTAGAAAGGGTACCATGCCTTTTGGGCAGGTAATGGAGATGGTAGAAGATTGAGAAAAGTCGGCCATGGTGTAGTGATGAATGTTGAGTTTTGAGTGTTGAGTTAAGAACTAACTCAACACTCAACATTAAAAACTCAAAACTGATTATGCTATTTCAACCACTTCGATGTTGAACGTTAAGTCTTTACCGGCTAGGGGGTGGTTAGCATCGATGGTAACTTGCTCACCTTCAACATTGGTTACCTGGCAAGGAATGGCCTGTCCATCCGGTTGATTGAGTTGAAGCTGCATTCCAACTTCCGGTTCCATGCCTTCAGGAAGCTGAGATTTCTCTACAACTACTTCCATTTGTGGATTGTGCTCGCCATATGCTTCTGCACTTGGGATGTTGGTAGTGGTAGAATCACCAACGCCTAAACCAATAATTGCTTTTTCAAATCCCGGGATAAGTTGGCCCTGACCAAGGGTAAATTGCAGTGGGTCGCGATTTAATGAAGAATCAAAAACTTCACCATCTTCTAATGTTCCTGTGTAATGTACTTTAACGGTATCACCGTCTTTAATAGTTGACAAAATATTCCTTTTATTTTGAGTAGTTTAAATTCAGCCTTAAAGATAGGCATCATTTAAAACAATAGTTAATCTTGTATGAGCAATCTAATTCGCCCAAATCCTTTGGAAGTATTGAAAACATCTAAAACTGTGGTCATAATCGGATGTTCTGCTAATCCCTACAGAACAAGCAATTACGCCGCTAAGTATTTGATGGATTATGGCTACACTATTGTTCCGGTAAACCCGGTAGAGAAAGAAATATTGGGTGAAGCTTGTTTTCCAAAGCTGGCGGATGTTCCCGAATCTGTGCATATCGATATCATTAATATATTTCGCAATAATAGGTATACAGCAGGAGTGTTGGAAGAAGTGGCGGAGTGGAAAACTAAGACTGGACAAAATCCGATTGTCTGGACTCAATTAGACGTTTCCTCACCCGAAGCCGAACTTGTTGCTGAACGAGCAGAAATCCCCTACATCCGGAATGTATGTATAATGGTAGAGCTAGATCACCTACCATGAATGCTAAGTTTTAAATGATAAATGATAAATTAATTACACAAGTATTTAGCATTTAACACTTAAACTTTATCATTTAAAATTTACAAACTGCAATGGTACGCCCATATCTTTGCCTTTAAGATGCCCGATAACCGCTTGTAGATCATCAATTTTTTTACCGGTAACACGAACCTGGTCGTCCTGAATCTGGGGCTGGACTTTGAACTTCAAATCCTTGATTTCTTTAACAATTTTCTTGGCCTGTTCGCGATTGATTCCTTCCTTAAGGGCTACATCCATTTTAACATGCCCTTGAGAAGTTCCTTCCTCCGTACCAAATTCTAACACTTTAGAGTCGATGCCACGCTTGATAAAATTTCGAATCAGCATTTCTTTGATCGCTTGCATTTTCATGCTTTCAGCGGCTACAAGATGTATCCTGTTTTCTTTTTTGTGAAACGTTACTTCAGAATGGAGTCCTCGAAAATCATATCGAGTGCTTATTTCTTTGAGCGTATTGTTTATCGCATTATCAATTTCTTGTGCGTTTATCTCATTTACAATATCAAAACTGGCCATGATTTTCGTTAATTGTTATTTGTTAATAATCGAGCAAATATACGATTAACGAATAATGAATCACGAACTTTCCATTTTCTCTTTCATTTTGGCTCTCAGCACATCCTCAATGGCTAATTGATCCTCGGGCGGAATATGAGTTTTGAAAAACCGTATGGTTTCATCTTGTTCGTATTCAATTTCGATTACTTCTTCGTAAAACCATTGGTAATTAAGAAAATCTTTCCACTCGATAAGCATATCTAACAGTATAATTCCTTTTTGTCGGAATTCTGGAACCAATCGGAGGGTCATTCCCCAAAATCCAAACGCTATAAAGGACATTCCCGAACTTACTCTGATTGGAGTAACAGGTAATTGAGTAAAGATTGATATCCTGTATAGTCCGAATAAAATTATTGCAATGGCTACGATTACAGAGGCATGATCACTTAAAAACGAGCGATTGGAATAAAGTATTCTCCCTGCATTCGTTTTGGTTTGATATTGGTTGATGGCTGCACCCCCAAAAAAACCAGCTACCGAGGCATACACGTTAGAAATAATAGCGGCTCCGACCTGTTCACTCATCAGCTCAAGGCGGTAAAGAAAGAGCAATAAAGTGAATATAAGTAGCCCAAAAATCGTTGATAAAGCAATATTTCGTGGGGTTAATTTGTAAAGATATAAGAGCTGTTTAAAGCCAAAGTATCCGCTGATCAAGAAAGTGATTCCGGCTGTGATTAATATCCAAAGCATTTCGTAATTTTCCATTTTGGAACAATAAAAAGCATTCATGGACGAAGCAACTACCGCAGTAGGAATAGATGTATTTAATGAAGAACAACTTCTTCAAATTACCTGGGAAGATGGGGTAACTTCGAGGTACCCATTGTTTGGACTACGCAAGAATTGCCCTTGCGTGATGTGCAGAGGGGGGCACGAAAACATGCAGAACTTTCAGCCACAGGCCTTTTTTCTGAAGAATCCACCTCGAATGAATATAAAAAGTCTACAACCGGTTGGTAATCATGCACTTCAGATCACTTGGGTAGATGGTCATAATTCCGGTATGTATCGTTGGGAAACACTTCGCTGGTTAGATCCTGAAAATCATAAGTAGGTTTGAGGAGTGAGGGGTGAGGAGTTGCTTTCGACAAGCTCAAGCATCGTTTTCACCAAATTCCAAAATGATTAGATAGATGGGTGAGCTCGTCGAACCCACAGATCGTTTAATTAATTATTCTGGGATTGGATTCTATCTATGCAAAAGCGAAAAAACTATTCTAAAACCTCCATCATTTCGACGATTTCGGGTTGATGGAATTGTTGGTAAAGCCCAAGCTCAAATTGTTCTAAACAGAAATCCAGCAGCCGTGCTTGCGCCCGACACATGGTGAGTTAGATCATCTGAACCTAAAATTGCTGTAGTGTTTAGTAAAGATTCTGGAGGAACCGCTTTTAGGCTGAAAAATACTTTCTTCTTGATCAAAGAGTGATCGAATACCTGTTTCTGAAGATTTGGGAGGGGATGGTTGGTTCGTAATTGACCTTTTTTTCTGCGGAGTTTTATTCTGTTTCATTGCTGCTCAGGTTGGTTAATGCTTCACCTTTCAGCACTATGAGTGATTTATAGCCTATTTATTACAGTCTCGCGCTTTTGTGCAATACCTAAAGAGTGCAAAACTTCGAAATCAAATAGGGTTACTTATTTGTTTAGAACAGAAGTCAGATTTACAGTACTGCTTGAAACTGCTTTTTTAGTAAACTCTGAAAGTGATACAACCCAAGTTCACGTTTTACCGAAAATCTTCCCTTATCATAGGCTCTGGATTGTAAACCTCGTTGAACAGCTTCACAGATTTCGATGTCTTCTTGCTGAATTACCTCGCTATACTCTAAATCGTCTTTGATAATTCCTGACGTTTTTTTGGCAAATATATCATCATAAAAATACCAAAAATATACTTTGCACCGATTGGTTGATACCGGTTCTACCAAATTCACCTGTAGTCTACCAGGCAAAATATTTAGCATGATGTTTGGGAATAAGAAATAATAAAACGCTTCGCCTTCTTCTGTTTGATATACATTTTCGTCACCTTTAAACGGACTATGTTGCAACGAATACCAAGGATAAGATTCAGTTACGTAATTCTTGTAGTCCAATAGGTTAGCGAGTTCGGGATGAACAATTGGAATATGATAGCCTTCAAGATAATTATCTACATATACTTTCCAATTGCAATTGATATCGTAAACGACCTCTTTATAAAATTGAAGCTTTTCCATTGATATCGGTGAGATGCGATCCGAAATACCTTCAACTACTTGCTGTAAATTTGGGCCACCCGATTCGATTCTTGCAAAGATTAATCCATCCCAAAAAGTGAGTTCAACAGGTTCTAATCCGAAATCTTTCTCATCAAATAGTTCTACAAAATTCCAGTCCGGCACGCCACGCAAACTTCCATCGGTAAGGTAAGTCCACCCATGATATTGGCATTGCAGAACGGTGGTTGTTCCCTTTTTTACGGCTAACGGACCACCACGATGCTTGCACACATTATAAAACGCTCGAATTCCTTCATTTTTGGTTTTGATGACCAGTATTGGATTTCCAGCTATAGTCGCATGTACAACGTCACCAACATTTTTTAGCTGGTCCTGATGGCAAACATATTGCCAGTTTCGTGCAAATAACACATCCTGTTCAAAATCATACACCTCTTGATCCTGATACCAACTTGACGGAATAGTTGAGGCTTGTTCAATCGGAGATTGATTGAACTCCTCGGGATGTTTTATAAATAGTTCAGGAATTTTCATACTGTCATCCCAAATTCGTTTTTTAGAGCCGATTTTGCCGCATGAAACCCACACATGCCGTGTACACCACCACCCGGAGGTGTGGAAGATGAGCAAATATAAGCGCCAGGTAGCGGGATTTTGTATGGATCCCACTTTAAAACGGGCCTGCCAACGAGTTGGCTGAATGACTGCGCGCCACCATTTATATCTCCGCCCACATAATTCTCATTATAAGCATTCATCTGTACAGCGCTCATTGTGTGTGTCGATAAGATCGTTTCCCGAAAGCCTGGCGCATATCGTTCAATTTGATCGATGATCTCGTCACTACAATTTTTCTCCGACCCGTTTGGAACATGGCAGTAGGCCCAAACTATATGCTTGCCCTTTGGCGCTCGTGATTCATCGAAAATACTGGGTTGAGATAGTAATACATAGGGATTTTGAGGGTGGTTTCCACTCCATACTTCCTTTTCAGAAAAAGCGATTTCTTCAAAACTTCCTCCCAAATGGACAGTACCTGCTTTTAGGCAGTCTTTATGTTTCCAAGGGATGGGTTCCGAAACAGCAATATCCATTTTAAAAACACCCGGACCGTAAGTGTAGCGGTTCAATTTTTTGCGATAAGGGTTTGGTAAATTATCGCCACAAATTGTTACAATTTGACGGGGAGTAAGATCAAAAAGTATAGCTTTTGCCTTAGGAATTTCAGCATAATCTGTAATCCGATTTCCTGTTTCTATGCTTCCACCTAACGACTTGAAATAGCTGGCCATGGCGTTGGTGATAGAAGCTGAACCGCTTTTAGCAATAGGCCAGCCTACTGCATGCATCAAAGTAGTAAGTACAAGGCCAAAAGAAGCAGAGAATAATTTATCCAGCGGAAGAATACTATGGGCAGCCATCCCTGCAAAAAATGCTTTTGCCTCAGCTTTTTTGAATAAAGCATTGGTTAAATCTTTGGCCGAAAGCCATCCATACCAACCAAAACGAGCCATCGATAGTGGATTTTCAACCCCTCGTAAGGTTCCGAATAAATCAACACGTAACGATTCCCAATGCTCAATAAAATCGGCAAATAGTCGCTTGTACATTTTAGCATCTGAACCGAATTGCTCTAGGGTTTTGTTAAGGGATTGATAACCAAGTATTGCATTACCGTCTACGAATGGGTGAGCGGCTGCTACCTCGGGATAAATCCATTCTAGTGCATAATCATGCAAAGGTAGCGTAGAAAGAAAAGGAGAGGCAACTGCCGTAGGATGAACCGCTGAACAAACATCATGCAAAAAGCCGGGTTCGGTTAATTCCTGAGTTCGGGTTCCGCCACCAATAGTTTTTTCTGCTTCGATAATGTGCACAGACAAACCCTGCTGAGCTAACAAAATCCCGGCAGATAACCCGTTCGGTCCCGATCCAACTATTACTGCATCGTAAGTTGCCAATGTGTTTCTATTGATTAATAATCACTGAGTTTATTCGCCATTTTTAGTGCTTCAAAAGCATTCACAACGCCGCCGCTTATCGACAATTCAGAAAAAGGCACCAAAACAGGTTCTTCGCCACTTCCCGGTCGATTTACAATATTTTGGTCTGGTTTTGTGGAAGATTCCATTAGTATTTCTTTCACTTGTGTCGCCGTTAAATCCGGGTAATACGCCATGATTAAAGCTGCTACACCAGAAACAACAGGAGCAGCCATGCTGGTACCATCGTTTGCTTTATATTCATTTTCGGGATAGGTAGAGTAGATTTCTACACCGGGTGCAAAAAGATCCACTTCTTCAGAACCATAGTTACTGAATACGGCCGGTAACGCTTCGCCGTCTTCCCAAGAGGAAGCTCCAATATTCATAAAATTGATAGCCATTCCACCGTTTAAGTATGTTCTGCTCGGGAAATTATTTGTAGTATCGATATTAGCGCCATCATTTCCGGCACCATGAATCATCAAAACGCCAAGACTATCAGCAAACCTAACGGCAGCATCAACATACGCTTTTTGTGGCGAGTAGCCCTTTCCAAAACTCATATTGATAATATCGGCGCCGTTTTCTGCGGCATATCGGATAGCATTCGCTACATCTTTATCTCGCTCATCACCCATAGGAACCGTTCGAACAATCATCAACTTTACATCTGCAATACCATCCATTCCCAAATTATTTTTTCTGATGGCACCAACAATTCCTGCAACATGTGTACCATGATCGCTGCGTGGACCTGCAACGTCGTTATTTCCGTAGAATCTGTAAGTAAGATCATCGTAATCATCCCCAACAATTCCGCGAGGATCGAAGTCTGGGTTCATCCCAAATTCGGCTAAAGTCTGATACTGTTCTTTGGCTTCCTGCAATTCTTCTTCGGTTAAACCCACTTCTTTCACATACGATAACACTTGTTTTGCTTGTGCTTTTAATGGAGTATCCGACGAATCGGGTTCTAAGTCTTCAGCTGAAACAGAATCAATATGAGTGACACCAAATACTTGCTTTGACCCCATAATTGCTTGCTCGAAACCCATAATGTTTTGTAGAACCGTTTGTACTTCGTTACGCTCGGCTATGTAATCCGCTTTAATTTCTTGATAGTATTCGAACTCGGCGCGTTCATCTTCGTTTAAAGTAGCGGGATTTCTTCCCTCATATACATCTCTAAGCGACGCATAAATGCGTGTTACTTCGTATGTGTCGTCGATTACATGCGATCCGTCAGCGCCACCAATAAAATTCCAGCCGTGGATATCATCTACATAACCGTTGCCATCGTCATCAATTCCATTTCCGGCAATTTCGTCTTCATTAATCCAGATATTGTCGACTAAATCTTCATGTTCGATGTCGGTGCCAGAATCTATTATAGCTACAATAACTTCTTTTTGTGGTTGTTTGTTGGCCAGTAATTGCTCATAAGCAAGCTCTACACCGGTTCCGTAATATGGATCGGCGCTAGGAGCCAGCAAATGCCAATCGTTTGTGGGGGTTTGTTCGTTGCTGCTTTCGCTATCCGATACTTCCGTTTCTGGTTCTGGAGTTACTTCAGTGGTTGTATTTCTTGCTAATTCACCAGATGACGAACAACTGGCAATAAAGAATGCAAATACAGTGAGATAAAATGGGGTTCGTAGATGAGTAAAAATCTTCAAGACGGATACGTTGTAGTTGAAATTTATCCGCTGAAGATAAAAAGTTTAATCAGAAACTTTGGTTTTGATTAGTAAAACATCTAATCCGTAAATAAGCAGTATACATGAAGCGAGCACAATCAGGCTGGCGATGGGTTTCCAAATAATCGAACCACCTAAAGTTCCTAGTACAGCTCCCAAATATTGAATGTATTGCAGTTGATCATTAGAGGCATTTTTGATGAGCAGCTCAATGCGTTTTTCATCGTACTGCCGTAAGTTGTCTTCCACCAAAGCGTGCACATCCAGTTGATTTATGAGGCGATACAACATATTGGTAACCACATCTTCGATTGTGTCGCTGTTTTTATCAATTCGATCGGGGAGAGTATCAAGGAATTCATCCATTTTATCTAAACTGCGCTCAACTCCCGATGGCAATTTTGTAAGAGCTTCTTCAACAAGATCCTGCATTTCCTGCCCTTTAAAGAAGCTATATGCTTTTAATGCCACTCGTTCGAATGAATTTTCATCAATGGCAGAATTGATTTGTTTGATCAAATTCTTGGCAATGTTTGCTCGAACTTCCGGTTCGGTCATCATCTCATCTACATAACTCACTAAAAGAATTTTTAACTCAGAGCGAAACATAGGGTCGTCTATAATATTTCGAATATATTCGGTGGCCTTTTCTCGGTATTTACTTATTGCCTGCGACTCATGAATCTTTTTCTTGATAATCTCCGGGTTGATCAAATCCTCCGAAACCGCACGTGCTAATCGATAGGCAATTCGGTCTTTTTGAGCCGGAATTAACCCTTGCCCTAAAATTGGGCGACGATGAGTTGGACGAAATAGCATTTTGATGGCAACCCAGTTGGTCATAAACCCAATTAAGCCGCTTATAGTTAATACTTTGAGTAAGCCTTCGAAGACTATATTGTAACCAAATAGTGTTGTGTTAATTCCGTTAAAATCCCACCAAAAAGAGGTGATAAATCCACCTAACAAAAGCACCGGAAAAAAGAACAGAAGTTTAATTAACCATTTATTTTTTGATTCTTTTTTGGGAGGTGCAAGGTGAGCGGGTAACTTTTCCTGATTTGCACTTTGCCGCTCTATTTGCTCAGTAATCAAGTTCCAGAGTTGCCCGGCGTACTTCTTACTATTTTCTTTGATGATATTTTTTTCTTCGATCTGTGCCATTTCGTCTGCTACGATTTTTCGTAGGATATGTTAAGAGATTTGTACACTGAAAAAAAATTCATCATTTCTGTAATTCTTGGAATGATTGAAGAATTATTGTTGTCGTTGCAACAGAAATTATTTAGTTTGTAGTCATGACAACAAATAAACCCAATATTCAAATCCCTGAGGAAAGTGCCATCCCGATACCTAGTGAAAAACTTGGTTTTCTGTTTTGGCAAATAAACATGCAATGGGTGCGGAAAGTTAATCAGCTGATGAGCGAGCATGAAATGACCCACACCCAGCTTATCACTTTGGTAGGAACACGGTGGTTAAGTCAGAATCAGGAAGAAGTAATCCAGCAAGATTTGGTTGAACTGGTGAAAATTGATCGCATGTTGGTTTCCAAAATGGTTAAGAAAAATGTTGAAGCAGGCTATCTGGCTAAAAAAAGCTCGGAATATGATTCCAGAGTAAATGTACTTGAGCTAACAGAGGCCGGCCACAATAAAATAAAACAGGTTCTGCCGGTAATGATGCAAGCTGAGCAGAATTTCTTTGGCAGCTTAGGCGATCAACGCGAAAATCTCACTAAACAATTACAATCATTGTTGCATCATATCGAGCAAACAATGAACTCATCAAGTACTAATACATCAAATCAATGAAATTCAGACAGATATCCATCATTCTCGGCGTAGTTTTATTTATAGGTGCCATATTTTATTTCGGTTTTTATCCTCAGGTCCCGAAGAGGAACAAAGCATGGCGAACGGCGCCGGCGAAGGTATAGGTGTAGCGGTTCAGGAGGTTAAGAACGAAGCCATAACATCAAATATCGAGTTTACAGGAAATGTGATTCCGGTAAATGAAGTACAATTATTTGCTGAGGTGCAAGGAATATTGCACCACGGCGCTCGCGAGTTTGAAGAAGGGATGGCCTTTAGTAAAGGCGAAGTGATTCTGAAAATGGATGATCGTGAACAACAGCAGTTGCTTAAGAGCCAAAAATCTCAGTTTCAATCGTTACTTACACAGATTCTTGCCGACATTAAAATAGACTATCCTAAAGAATATCAAAGGTGGGTCGAATACTTGAATGCTCTGGATGTAAATGAGCCATTAGCTGAAATTCCAACTTCAGACAATCGTCAATTTAATCTATTTCTATCAGGCAGAAACGTACTTACCAATTATTACACCATCAAACAAAGCGAAATTCGCTTATCAAAATTTACAATAACAGCCCCATTCGATGGTGTAGTTACTCAGGCTTTGATAGAACCTGGAACATTGGTACGCCCAAATCAGCCATTGGGGCAATTTACCCAAACAGGCACTTATGAGATTGAAGCTTCTATAAATGCTTCCGACCGGTTTTTCATAGCTAAAGGTGATATGGTTGCACTACACCTCGATAGAGATCAGCGCACTAATTATCGAGCGGAAGTTGCTAGAATTAATGCGAGAATTAATCCATCTACACAAACTTTGCTTACGTTTTTAACGGTTAAGAGCGATCGATTACTGCCCGGCCAATATGTATCAGGCTCAATTGATGGCGAAGTCTTCGAAAATTCAGATAAAATTGCTACCAAAGCTCTCGTGCGAAACGATTTAGTGTTTGTAATCGAGAATGATGTAGCCGTGTTACAGAAAGTGGAAATTTTAACTACCGAAAAAGACAGCACTATTGTAAGAGGTTTAGAGAACGGTGTTTTGGTTATTGATGAATTTCGCGATGCCTCGTTTGAAGGTAGAAGCGTAGTTCCGGTTCGAAATTGAGGATGCCATCATGAGAAGTTTGATTCAATATTTCACCAAGCATGTGGTGCTGGTTAATCTGGGTATACTGTTGTTTATCTTGTTTGGTGTGTTGGCAGCATCTAGTTTAACATCTACTTTTTTTCCTAACAGAACGGTTCAATTTATTATAGTAGAAGCAGTTTATCCGGGTGCATCACCCATCGAAATTGAAGAAGGGGTAGTTCTTAAAATCGAAGAAAGCCTAGAAGGCACCAAAGGAGTAGATCGTGTTACTTCGGTATCGCAAGAAAATTTTGCATCAGTTCGGGTTGAATTGTTGCCCGATCAGGATCCAAACGTTGTACTTCAAGAGGTGAAAAATGCTGTGGATAGAATCTCTTCTTTTCCGATTGGATTGGAACGAGTAGTAGTGTTCAAAGAGGAACCATTCAATCAAGTGGGCGAAATCGCTTTAGTGGGTGATGTTACCCCAACTACGTTAAAAAGTACGATCGACGCATTTGAAGATGCCTTGCTAGCTTATGATGGACTTTCTCAGCTACAATTAAGTGGGTTTACAGAGCCAGAGATTCAGATTGGGGTGAGTGAAGATGCACTTCGGGCGTACGAACTCACTTTTGCAGACATTAGCCGAGCTGTTGCGGCATCGAATGTTCGAATAACCGGAGGGATTTTACGAGGCGAACGCCGTGAATTTACGATACGGGTTGATGAGCAAAATTATTATGCCAAAGGCTTCAGCAACATAGTAGTAAAAAGTGATCCTAGCGGTACAATAGTAACCCTGGGGGATGTTGCTACCATAGAAGATACTTTCGACGAAAACACCAATAAAGGATTTCTGGATGGTCAGCCTGCAGTTTTTATTTTTGTTACTACTACCAACGAAGAAGACATTCTTGCTGCATCTGATTTTATCAAAAACTATATCGATAAATTTAATGCAGAAAATAGCAGAGTGGAAGCCGTATTGGTTGATGATGCCACGATTTCTTTGGTAGAACGTATTGAGCTTTTGCGAGACAATGGTTTGCTTGGTGTACTTTTGGTATTCATCCTTTTGGGGCTATTTTTACGAATACGCCTGGCATTTTGGGTTGCTTTGGGTATTCCCATTTCTTTTCTGGGGATGTTTGTACTTGCAGCATTTTATGGCATTACCATTAATGTGATTTCACTGTTTGGAATGATTGTGGTAATCGGGATTTTAGTGGATGATGGTATTGTGGTAGGAGAAAATATCTACCAGAAATATGAAGAAGGCATGCACCCCTTAACGGCTGCCGTTGAAGGAACTTTAGAGGTGGTACCATCGGTAACTTCGGCAGTGCTAACCACGAGTATCGCTTTCAGCTTCTTCTTTTTTGTAGATGGGCAACTAGGTGATTTCTTCAGCGAAATAGCCTTTGTTGTAGCCGGTGCCTTATTGGTTTCACTGATAGAAGTATTTCTGTTTTTACCTGCTCATCTTGCACATTCAAAGGATTTGCATAGAGATCCAAATAAAAAGGATAGAAGCATTCAACATTGGTTGGAACAAAAATTATTTTACTTACGAGACGAGATTTATGTGCCTTTTTTACGATTCTCGCTGCAGAACAAAACCTTTATGGTGCTCACGGCAATAGGATTGCTTCTCATCACTTTTGGGGCAATCGCCGGTGGGTATGTAAAAACCACTTTTTTCCCAAACATCGAACAAAATGCTGTAACAGCTACTTTAGAGATGCCACAGGGAACCTCAGAAGCAGTAACCATACAACGAGTACAGCAAATACGTGAAGGCGCTATCCGGCTTAATGAAAAATATAAAGAGCGCACCGGAGATGAGGTTGGCTATATACGAAATATTATTTCAAAACTTGGGCCGGGAAGCAATAAAGCTTCAGTTAGTTTCTATTTGATTCCATCCGAAGAACGAGAAATTCAAAGTTTCGATTTATCTCTCGCAATTAAAGAATCGGTAGGGGCTATCCCTGACGCTACCTTACTTTCGTTCATTTCTCAAAACCCATTTGGCAAACCGGTTTCCGTTTCATTGGCTGCAGATAATTTTCAAGAATTACGAAGTGCAAAAGAAGCCCTGATCGCAGAAATGCAGAAGCTAGACATCCTCCGCGATATCACCGATACCGATAACGAGGATCAACCTGAAATTCAAATTAAGCTCAAAGAGAGAGCCTATGCTCTGGGTTTTACCAATCTAGATGTTATAGCCCAGGTACGAAATGCTTTTTTTGGAAGTGAGGTGCAACGCTTACAGCGTGGAACTACAGAGGTAAAAGTTTGGACACGCTACCTGCTTGAAGATCGGCGAGATATAAGCCAGCTGCTTGATATGCGTATCCGGTCGGCGAGTGGTGGGTCGTATCCTTTAAGGGAACTGGCAGATATTGAATTCACCAATGGTTTGGTTGCTATTAATCACCGCGATGGCAAGCGAGAAATTAGGGTTGAAGCAGAATTGGCAAACTTAGATGTTTCTGGTACAGAAGCTCTGGATAAAGTTGAAAATATAGCTTTACCTCCTGTATTAGCAGCTCATCCAAATGTTACCTACCAATTTGAAGGACAAGTTAGAGAAACACAAAAAGCAGCAAATTCAGCACGCTTTGCCTTACCAGCCATTTTAATTCTGATATTTTCAATCATTATATTCACCTTTAGATCATTTTTGCAAGCCATTGTGCTCTATTGTATTGTGCCTTTTGGTATTATTGGTATGGCACTTGGGCATTATATTCATGGCTTTCAGATAAGTCTGCTTTCTTTTTTAGGATTTGTAGCGCTGATCGGGATTTTAGTAAATGATGGATTGGTGTTTATAAACGCATTTAACCGATCAATTCGAGAAGGAAAAGAAGTAGTTGAAGCATTGATAGAAACCGGCAGGTCACGATTTCGCCCGATATTGTTAACTACCGCCACCACATGTGTGGGGCTGGCACCTCTAATATTTGAAAAGAGTTTTCAAGCTCAATTTTTGATCCCAATGGCCATAACCATCGCTTATGGTTTATTGGTAGGCACTTTTCTATTACTCTCTGTATTACCTGCTTTATTATTGATAGCTAATACCGTTAGAGTAAATACGAAATGGTTAAAAACCTGGGCGTGGACAGGAGAAAAATTAACGATTAAAAGAGAAGAAGTTGAACCGGCATACATCGAAAAAGAATGGGAGAAGGAAAATGAATAAACTCGTTGTTTTTCTATTTACTGTAATTACTACGAGCACAGGAATAACTGCCCAGCAGAATTCATTAACCGATGCTCCTATTACGTTGCAACAGGCAGTTAAAATAGCTCTAGAAAAGAATCATAATATTTCGATTACGAATCGATCGATTGAAATTGCCGAGAATAATGCTAGCCTTGGAAACGCGGGTTTTTTACCTAATATATCAGCTAATGGTTCATATTCGGGATCGATACAGGATACCGAAATTCGATTTCCTGGTAATCAACCGGATATAAATGTATCGGATGCGGGTAGTACTTCATTAAGTGGTTCCATATCTGCGAACTACGTGCTTTTCGACGGTTTTGGTAATTATTATTCATTCAAAAACTTACAAAACCTTGCAGAACAATCCGGAGTATCGGCACGACTTGAAATCGAAGGAACACTTCTTCAGGTAATCAACCAATATTTGAATGTTTTGTTCGAGAGCGAATCTGTTCGCATTGCAAAAGAATCAATCCAACGTTCTGAGGATAGATTGAAACGTGTGAGTGAACGGTTCAATTTTGGAAATGCTACCAGAATTGATGTGCTAACCGCACAAGTTGATCTCAATGCTGATAGTGTAATTTATGTGCAATCTAATGCCCGTTTAGCGAATGCAACGCGAAGTTTGTTAATTCAACTCGGTGCTTCACCAACTGATGACATCTTGCTAAAAGACGAACTTACTATTGAAGAGCAAATACCATTTGAAGAATTACTTGCACATGCACGAAAGAATAATGCTGCGCTCGTTCTTAGTCGATTGGCTTCAGAAAGTGCTGCATTTCAATTAAAGCAATCTCGATCAGATCGTTATCCGGTTATTTCTTTAAATGGTGCTTATAATTACACAAAAAACGAACTTGATGCGGGTCAGTTTGAATATCAAGAGCTTAAAGGTTTTAATGGAGGGATTTCAGTTAACCTGACATTGTTCAATGGTTTTCGCCGTGAGACTCAAATCCAAAATGCATTGGTTGCACTAAAAAACAATCAGGAGTTGTTACAATTAGCCGAAAAAACCTTAGAGCGCGATGTTTTGAACTTGTATCAGGATTACCAAACTAGCTTGTTTTTGGTAGAGAAAGAAGAGCTAAATCTGGAAACTGCCAAACTTAATTATGAGCGAAGCAAAGAATTGTTTGATCTAGGACAAATCACAAGCACTCAATTTCGGGAAGCCCAACTTGGTGTGTTTCGAGTTCAACAAAATATAGTACGCTTAAACGTGCAGGCAAAGCGGGCTGAGGTTGAATTATTGCAGTTGTCAGGCCAGTTAATCGCGATAGAATAAAAGTAGATACTCGCGGCTTAGAACTTAAAGTTCAATAATAGTACTAAGTCGTTATCATGTCGAGGAAGTGATTCTCTAACCTTGTCATTTCTTTTTTCTCTTCCGGCGTTTGATCGTCTAAGCCGTTAAGGTGGATGAGGCCATGCACTAAAACACGTAAAAATTCTGTTTTTTTATCTTGATTGAACTCATTTGCCTGTTCGGCTATTCGTGGTGCACAACAATAAATTGTGCCTTCGATCTCAGCATCGGATTGTTGCTCATCAAGGCGAAAAGTAATGATATCCGTTACATAGTTGTGCTCTAGATATTGGTTATTAATTCGTTGAATTTCATCTTCACCTACATATACAACTTCAACCAGCTCGAACACCGACTCGAAATAATCAGAAACTGCATTTAACAAAAAAATGGCATCAGATTCGTTAATTGGAATCTCGATGCCACTGGTGTTAAATAATTGGATTGGATGGAAGCTTTCCATCACCCTAAAATTCTAAGTCATCGTCCATTGATTCGGTAAGGGATAGAGCAATACCGCACATCATCAAATCTTCAGGCAGCTGAGTAAAATCTCCCGAAATTATAGATTCATCCACGTTTGCATATAAACTACAACCTGCGGCTTTATCTACAATCAATCCAGAGGTTTTATCACCGGATTTCCCAAAAAAGGTTACTTGTTCGAGGATATCGCTTGCGATAAAGGCGGTGCAATTTTGGAGCTGCAAAAAGGTGTTGAAGGAATAAACGGAAACTAAGTTCATTTGCTTGCCGTTAGCTTCGAGGCCTAAATGAATTTCAAGTGCTAGTTTAGCATTTTCTTCTTTGTTTATTACCTCGATGCGGTACACATCATCACCCAAAGGTTTAGGAGTGGCTCCTAATACGCTTCCGATGGCTTCAATATTTTCTTTTGTAAACTGATGTATCATAACGTTGTATTTCGGCGAAATATATAAAAATGCTTATTCAGTTAAACCGTATCTGCGCATTTCCATTTCACTTTCTTCAATTGTTGTTGGTAGTGTTGGGAATGGGGTACCCTCGAAGGCATCATTCACCAAGTTCACCAATTCATTAGCTTCGGCAACTTCATCGGTTTTAAATAGCACGTAGGTGGCAATCGATAAATATTGCCGCACCTGCATGAGTTGGTCTCCATAGCTTTGGCGGCGTTCGTATGTTGCGTTTATTTGTGGACGTAGCTTACGCTGTGCCTGAATATTGCCTTCGCGACGTGCTGCTTCAAATTCGGCGTTTAATTCCTGAAACTCGCCTTCAGCACGAACAAAAGCCTCGTAACTTCGCGTAAAATCGCGCACAATATTGGGTTTGATAACATCTACTACTCGCCCGGCATTATCTAACATATTCAATTGAACATAATTAACTGCAAACAATGCTTGAAGGTTGTAATTCTCTTCGTCGGGGCGGAAAGGTATTACTTCTTCAGCACGATTTAACCAATAGGCTGCACTATCAGGCTGGCCACGATCTAAGTAGGTTTCGGCTAATTGTAGGAAGCTAAAGCGATAGTTTCCAAGCATCCGACGGATGTTTTCATCTAAATAAAGATCCGGGTCATTCCAGTTTTTGAAACTGAAGTTATTAAGTCGCCGGGTGTGAATATCGGTATCAATATAGCCGGTGTATTCGCTTTTAATTTCTTTAGGAATCACGCGATAAGCTTTACCTTCGGTTCTGAAATAGTCTTGCATGCCTAACATGCTTTGCGAAGACACGGTGTTCGCGAAATAGATTGGGCGTAACCAGTTATTGGTTTCCAAAAGATCCAGGATTAGCAAATCTTGCACCTGCATGTAGTAGATGCCATTGCCTTGGGCATCATTACCAAAAAATCGACCATTTACTCTCCAGCTCATTTGATCATCCAAAGAATCTACCGGCATTTCAAAGTCGGTTCCTGTCTGTAAAATTTGCAACGATGTATCTGGCTTAACACCAATTGCTTCTTTGTACTGATAGTCTTCAGAGAACGCTTCCTTCAACATTTCTTTATCAACCGGTATAGTGATGTTCTTAGGTTCCCAACGATCAATTCGGGATGTAATCTGGTCTATTTCTTCATCGGTGTAACTGATTGGGAGTGGAGCAGACTCGTGCGACCATTGGTGTTTAAGCTGTTTGATATACCAATCGGTATTCAATAAACTCAAACAAACAATGCGAACATCGGTTCGAACTCCTTCTACTTCCTGGGCATACCACAACGGAAAGGTG
The DNA here is from genome assembly GCA_965228545.1 of Balneolaceae bacterium. Lineage (GTDB taxonomy): Bacteria > Bacteroidota > Rhodothermia > Balneolales > Balneolaceae > HXMU1420-13. The sequence goes on along the minus strand of OZ245822.1, from coordinate 1,009,223 downwards.
TCGTTATCGCCATTCGTAAAAACGATAGCATTAGGCGCTAAAGAATTCAACAAATTCTTAGCATAATCAGGAGCCACATACCTGCCCGAACGATCATGATCGTCCCAGTTTTCTACACCCATCAAAACAGGAGAGCCAAGTAAACACAAGCCAATTACACCGTAAGCCACCATAGTGTTGTCTTTTGTGTAATTCTTTAACATTTCGATGAGACCGGTAACTCCCATTCCAATCCAAATTGCGAAGGCAAAGAATGAGCCTACATAGGCGTAATCCCTTTCTCTGGGTTGATATGGACTTTGGTTGAGGAAGACGATAATCGCCAATCCTGTAACAATGAAGAGTGCAAATACTGCAAATGCCCGCCTCCAATCGGAGGTAAAATGATAAATCAGACCAAATAGGCCAAGTAAGAAAGGTATAAAGTAATACGCATTACTGGCTTTATTTTCAGGATAGCGTTCTTCTTCGAAGCCCGATTGCCAGCCTGCATCCTGAATATCTGCTTGGCGACCAATGAAATTCCAGTTGAAGTACCGAATGTACATGTGGTTAATTTGGTGCGATAGGAAATACTCTAAATCGCTATCATACCGCGCGTAAAACTGCATGTGGCGTGGATCGCTGGAATACCGCCGTGGGAAAAACTTTTCATCCTGTGATATCTGAGCCGTTGCATCATCATAATATCGGCCTTTTAGAATTGGTGTGTCGCCATATTGCTCGCGCTTCAGATACTTTACAAAGGCTTCAACCGTCTCAGGATCGTTTTCATCTACCGGAGGATCAGCGATAGAACGGATCATAATTACGGCATAACTGGAATACCCAATTAAAATCATCGCGTAGCTGATAAACATGATGTTTGCTAAGCGGTATTTATTTTTATGCGTGTAGTAAATGGCGTAACTAAGCGAGCCAACAATAAGCAATACAAAAGTAAGCGGCCCGATTAATCCGTAGGTAGCATCACCAATTTTGTCCGCCCAATCAGGTAAATACTGTATGGAAAGGGGGTAGATGAGGAAGAATGATAAAACGGATATTGCCCCCATAATTACAAAAGAGATAAGTGTGAAATCTCTTTTCTTGAAATACACAATAAGCGCCACGAAAAATAAGGCAAGCAAATTCAACAAATGAACCCCGATGGCCAAACCGAACATATAGGCGATTAATACCAGCCAGCGCTCGTTGTAATCGGCATCGTGGTTTTCGCTCCACTTTAAAGCAAGCCATACTACAATGGCCGTAAAAAACATCGACATGGCATATACTTCGGCTTCAACAGCGTTAAACCAGAAGGTATCAGTAACGGCAAAAGTAAGAGCGCCTACTAAAGCCCCACCATACATTCCAATTTTATCGATTAGCGACATTTCATCAGGATGTCCTTTGAATTCACGTATCAAGCGGACGATGATTAGATACAATAACATAACTGTGAGCGCAGATGACAACACACTCAAAAAGTTAATGCTTGCCGCAACATATTCTGTAGGCATAAACATAGAAGCGAGTCGACCCAATATGGAGTATAAAGGAGCCCCGGGAGGGTGATTAACCTGAAGACCATGGGCAACTGCTATGAACTCGCCGGCATCCCAAAAACTTGCCGTAGGGGCCATGGTTAAGGTGTAGATGACTAGCGAGGTAAAAAAAGCAAAAAGCGCTAAATATTTATTCGTCGATTGGTGATTTGAAAACATGTAAATGAAGTTCGGCTATTGAAAAAGTTTTGGATAGTCGATTTTTAACCTGTATGATTGGCCAGCAATGATATGCATAGCCTGTATCACATCAAAATGATGTTGAATATACGGTCTAAATGGCAATCTAAACGAGCCAAAAGTATCCCTATTTTTTAATTAACAATTATTTGCATGGCAGCACCATCTATGGAAAGATTTTCATCCAAAATTGGCTTACTTGTAAGCGTTTTGGGCATTGCAATAGGAACCGGGAACATCTGGAGATTTCCAAGGATAGCCGCACAGAATGGTGGTGAAACAGGAGCCGGAGCGTTTTTAATAGCGTGGCTTAGTTTCCTAATCTTATGGTCGATCCCATTAATTATTGCAGAATACGGAATTGGGCGAAATGGACGATCAGGTATTGTAGGTGCATTTGCCAAGCTGATTGGTGAAAAGAAAGGTTGGATGGGCGGCTTTATTGGCTTCGTTGCTACGGCCATAATGTTTTACTACAGTGTGGTAGCCGGATGGTGTTTATACTATTTATTTCAGTCGTTAACGGCATCCCTGCCAGATTCCTACGAAGCTTCGTTGATGCTATGGGATAATTTCCATGCCTCAGGGATGCCTGTCTTAACACATGCGATTATTATGCTTTTTGGAGGATGGGTAGTGATAAAAGGGATTTCATCCATCGAGCGAATTAATAAAATTCTAATTCCGTCACTTCTTCTCGTTTTATTTGTTTCGTTGATTCGCTCCTTAACACTTGAAGGAAGCATGGAGGGGATTAAGTATTTGTTTACTCCTGATTGGTCTACTCTTAAGGACCCTCAAATTTGGCTGGAAGCTCTTACTCAAAACGCCTGGGATACGGGTGCTGCTTGGGGATTGATTCTTACGTACGGCGCTTATATGCGTAAGCAAGATGATATTACGATCAGCGCTTTTCAAACGGGGATTGGGAATAATATGATTTCTTTGATTGCTGCAATTATCATATTTAGCACTGTCTTTGGTACGTTAGGATCTTCGATGTCGGATGCTGAAATTTTAAATGTTATGAAGACTTCGGGTCCGGCAAGCACAGGACTTACTTTTATTTGGATGCCTCAACTTTTTGCTAGTATGGGTGGTGGCGGCATATTTTCCATTCTCTTCTTCCTTGGATTAACTTTTGCGGCATTCAGCTCGCTGATCTCTATGATAGAACTGGCTGTAAAAGTATTTGTGGACACCGGAGTTTCACGGAAACAAGCAACAATTTGGATTTGCGCCATTGGATTTGCATTCGGCATTCCATCTGCATTAAACCTAACCTTCTTTGCCAATCAGGATTTCGTTTGGGGGGTTGGATTGATGGTTTCAGGAGCGTTTATATCGTACGCAGTAATCAGTTTTGGAGCTAAGGATTTCCGACTTAATCTTGTAAATACAGAAGAAAGTAAAACTAAACTTGGGGGATGGTGGGATATTTTACTTAAATACATTATCCCTGTTGAGGTAATCACCTTGTTATTATGGTGGTTCTATCTTTCTGCAACAGAATATGCCCCGGATAGCTGGTATAATCCTTTCGATCCATTTTCGGTGGCTACGGTTGTAGGGCAGTGGATATTAGCTTTAGGATTGGTTTGGTTTTTTAACAAGCGATTGTTGCCACAGAAACTGTAATGGTATTAATCGTACTTGTGAAAACATATTTCCTCAAGTATTCATAATACCTGCCGAATAGTACGCAAGGTTATTTGATCAGAGTTTTTATTTATAACTTGATACAGAAAGCTTTGAGTTTCACCACTCGGGTTATCTGAAGTACGGTATTCAATCGAAAGATATATTTCGGGATACTCACCATAAATATTCCATCTGCAATATCCGTATAAATTATCTGGTCGAGCAGAATTATAGATCTTGCACGAATTAAAACTATTTGCAGTAAATGAGTAACGAATGTGTTGGGTTGTAGGAAGATCAGCTGAATCAATCAGCTTGTGAATTGTAAATGTATCGTTGAATTTAACACGAGTCCATTCACCTTCTAAATTACTTGGGATCAAATCAAATTTTTCATCTGTTTCACCTAAAATGGAACAATGAACGAAGCTTACCAATAGTAAACATAGTACGAATCTCATGATGGGTCATCTCTTTTAGTTCCTATTTGAACAACTCGAAAAGTGTGTTCATTTAACTCCTTGATTCGATATAGTTCACCCACAAAAATGTGCCATTGAATGACAATTTCATCATAGTCTATTTTAAGATATATGTCTGAGGCATCAGCATAAATTCTCCATTCACAGTCTCCAAACCTGTTATTTGGAGGATAGATATATTCGAGAGTACAACTGTTATCAGATTTAAAATTGATAAGCCTTACTGGGGCGTTTGTGGAATCAAATTCGCCGGTTTTAACCAAATTGATAGAGCCTTTAAATTCATCTTGGTACCATTCGCCATAAAGTTGGAGGGGATCTATTTCATACTTCTGCTCATTATCGAAAAGTGAACAGGAAAAATAAAACAACGGGAGAATCCAGATGAGATGTTTCATGATTACGAGGTTAACGCAACACCACTTCTCTTAACATTTTTAAACGAAATCGATCTTTTGAAAGCTCTTGAACCTCATAAAAGTAACTAAATCTCTGATATGAATTGTTCGCACCTTCAATCCCGTAATAAAGCCTGAAAAAAAGATCAGGAGAATTACCCTGTATCGTCCAACCACAGTTTTGATAATACCCAGTTCTTTTTTCTGAATGGATAATATTGCATTTACTAGATGCTGTTTCTCTGAAATCGTAAATGATATGGTATTCAGCATCATTGGCTTTATCGCGATCATAAGATCTTAGAATAAAGTCTTTATCAGTGCTCAGATACATCCATTTTTGATTAATGTTCTCTTTATCAATAATCAATTCCTTCTCACTATTCAGAAGTGAACATCCCGATACCAAAATTAATAAAAGCAATAAAAAAACTTGAACTTTAATCATTGTTGGAGGCGATTAGAATTAAAGAAATATTTTTATCGCTCAATTCAATGATCTTATATAGGTCATTAAAACTTAGGCTAGGCCATACCGGATCAAACAGATCAAAAGATAAGGTCAAGTATATCTGTGGTTCTTCCCCATTAATTCTCCATTCACAATTAGTATAGTAGTAATCTGATGTGCCATTCCATAGCATTCTACATGTATTATCATTGTAAAAGTGATAAGTAATAAATTCATCAACAATCGCAGTGCCTATTTGTGAAGGAGCGTAGAACGAAATGTTACCATCGAAATCGGTACGTATCCACTCACCAATAATATTTGGAGGATAAATCACATAATCCTGTTCATTTTCAAATATTGAACAGTTAAAACATACGACAAATAAAAGAATCAGTATGTTAGCCCTTTTAATCAAAATTCGATTCGAGTTTAATAAGTGTAATTCTATTATCAGTGAGTTCGATCACTTTATACAGACGCACATATAAGTAACCTTGCCATATCTGATTTGAGGTCTCAAAATAATTCCATAAGTAGTGTTCATTCCCATCTTTGTACTTTTCCCAACGGCAGTTCTGATACCAAAAATCAGTTTGCACGTTTAATTTCATATAACAGGTTTGATCGGGATAAAACTGATAGGTAATAAATCTTTCTAAATTAGAAGTATCTGCAATAGTTGGAGCTTCAAATTGTGTAATTGTTGCAGATTCGGTAAGAATCCATTCACCAATTAGGCTGGGAGGATGAATCTCGAAATCCTGTTCATTTTCAAATACAGAACAGGAGAATAGAAATGGAATTAAACATAGACCTAAAAAACGCATGCCCCTGAATTTTTTATCAACTAAGGGCTAACGTATGAAGAACAGATGAAGTGTGCAGAAATTAATTCTTAGAAATATTCGCTTCTATCACTTTTATAGAATCTCGGATATCACTTAAAATTTGGGCAAGCGATTCTGAGCCGGAATCGGATGAAGCAGAGTTGTCTGTAACTTTATCGCGCTGATCAAATACCATTTGGCGGAATTCGTGAGCATCAACAATTCCGATCAGACTTAAGTCGGCAGTAGCAGTACCGGAATTCCCGGCAGTTTCAACTTTTAAAACGCTAAGCCCGAATTTTTTAAGTAGTGGACCTTCTCGGAATGTTAAATCCTGAATTTTATCCAGTGGGATGGTTTTTTCTATTTGTACGATAAAGCCTTTTTTAAACCGAAGTGAACGTGTTGTGAGTTCACACTCTAAACGCTCGAAATATTTATTGATGAAATAGGGGGCAATGATAAACCAAATCGGAAGAAAGGGAATGGTAATAATCATAACAAGCATGGTAAATGCACCATACAAATTTAGATACGTTTTAAGACGGGGATTAAATTCAGCTTTTTTAAGCAGGACAGGTTTAGACATCAATTATCGTGTTCGTGAAATAAAAAAGGCATCCAGATGGATGCCTCGAAAAGAACGAATAAATTCAAATCATAAACAATTTATTTCGAATCTTGTTCTGAAATATCATCGCGAGCTACAAACTTCATTGCTGCACTATTCATACAATAACGCAAACCCGTAGGTTGTGGGCCATCATCAAAAACATGGCCTAAATGTCCACCACAATTTGAACAAACTATTTCGGTTCGCACCATAAAGAAACTTCTGTCTTCTAGTTCAACTACCAAGCTGTCATCGATAGGTTTCCAAAAGCTTGGCCAGCCAGTTCCACTTTTGTACTTATGATCCGAATCATAAAGATGCTGCCCGCAACCTGCACATACATAAATCCCATCGCCTTTAAAGTCGAAATATTCGTTTATGTAAGGTATTTCCGTGCCTTTTTTTCTAAGAATTCGATATTGGGAGGAGGTTAAAATCTCCTTCCATTCGGCTTCTGTTTTTTGATAAGGGAACGTAGGAACGGTATCGTTTTGCATAGCCAGTAAAGGTGAATGAGAATGTGTTGTCTCTAAATGAGTGGTATGAGAATTCTCAGTTAGAAAAACCAAACCTGTAACAGAAAGTATTGCAGTTAGGGTGATAATAGATTTCATAGATATTTTATTTTCTGACGAAACAATATCTATCAGTTTACCAATCCCTGATTCTTAATTCATCACAATTGAATAACAACGGTTAGGGATGCTTACCAGTCCCACCGACTTTCTAAGCGATCCCATTCATCATCGAGCAGTGGAAGATTCATTTGCTTGAAAACTCGCACACCTACGGTAAAGCCTACCCAAAATTGATAATCTCTGCCTTTTCGCTCGGGCGACCATAAACTATACCAACTATAATCATCGCTACCGGTTACACGAGAAACTTGCATGTTGATGCTTGGTCCGGCATATAACGAGAGTCCGTTAGCAAATCTATTTCCTACTAAATATTTGTAAGAATACATCATATTTAGTGTTTTGTCATAGTCTCCCTCAAACACATGATGGGCACTAAATTCCTGATTAACAAAAAGGGTAGAGCTTTCAATTTTCTCGAAAGAGTCTTGGATATTTTTTTCTAATCCAACGGCAAAACCGATTCGGTACACTTCACGGTCAAGTAAGGTATTATATCCAAACATCGCCATGTTGTACACTCTGTGGGTTCCAGTTGTGATTGAGAAATCGGTAAACCCTCCATCAGAAAACCGTACATCCAGATTTTTTCTTCCATTTCCATAAATGCTTAACACCCCTAATGGTACGCCCTCAAATTCTTTTGCAATATTGAGGATTCCAATTTGAACTCCCATCGCAGTTTCGCTGAAATTTACCATCGCAGATTGCACCCCATTTAGTTCACGGGCAAAGTTTCCAACTCCGGCAATAGATAAACCATTAATATTTTTTGCGAGATTTACACCTCCTGTAAACAGTAAACCATCGGCATTTTCGCGTGATAAGTTGAACACACCTGATGCGAATAAACCTTCAATATTACCTAACGCGATATTTGCTCCAAACGTAGCCTGCATGCCTGATAAGTCATCACCTGCAAAGTTTAAAACACCCGCTGCTTGCAACCCTTCAACATCATCTTTAGCAATATTCATGACTCCTGCTGCCTGTAAACCTGATAAATCTCCATTAGAAGCATTCATAATTCCGGCTGCTTGTAAGCCTTCAACATTTCGCTCACTAATATTTGCAAGACCGGCAGCTTGAAGACCCGAAATAGAAAGTCTGGAATAATTTAAACCTAATGTAGCTTGTAGCCCTTCAATATTTCGATTCGAGTAGTTGAGTGCACCAGCAACTTGTAAGCCCGACATCGATTTATTCGCAACGTTTGCGATTCCCGCGATATTTAGCCCTTCCATACTGCCTCGTGTATAATTGGTGATACCGGCAAGTTGAAATCCAGCTGAATAGTACTTAGTACCGTTGTATAATAAGCCAATTTCCCAACCATCTAAGGCTCCATGGTATCCACCAATAAGGTTTATCGACCTCTTTGCTGTAAAGTCGGTTGTTCGAGCGCCGTTGGTTGAAAGAGGTGGTATGAGAGTTACACGCCATTTGCGATATTCTAGATCATCGTAGTAATCGTTTTCTTGCGCTGCTGCTTGTTGCGAGATGGTGAAAAGGGTAATGAGCAGAAATCCCCAAAATTTATTACTTCTCATAACTGATCCATTGTTAAGTTCGGAAACTATTACCACCGAGTTATTAAAATGTTTCAAGTTAATTTGAGCGACTACCCGCATTTTTTGCAAATAAGGCGTCATGGTCGAGCTATTTTAAGTCACAACTTGAGCAAGTACTTGTGTTGGATGGAGCTCTAGCCATTTCGTGCCTAACAATTCCTTTAGGTACAGCAATAATATCGTATTCCATCAGCATATTAACTGCAGCTATAAGTTTTCCTAGTGTAGTAGCCGGTGCGATATCACCAAAGCCTACCATTTATAGTGTAACAATTGCCCAATAAATACTGGTAGGTAAGGTGTGCTGGTAAATCCATTTTCATGCCCTTCAACGACATTAATAAACGACCCTGCGAATATTGCCAGCACTATTACAGCAAACAAAAATACCGTAATTTTTCTTAGACTGGCAATTAAAGCATGGCTAATGTATTCCGCAAAAAAGAAAAGATGTATTTCTTTGGATTCTTTGCCACAACTATTCGAATGATGTATTCGAAGGTAAACAGAATCGTAAAAATCCATTCAGCAGTCTTTAATATCTCACCATAGGTAGCATTTAGCGAAGAAATAGTGTTGAGCATTACTACCAAAAAGCCAAGCGAAATAGCCAGAATCAGTAGGATGTCGAAAAACTTTCCCCCACTTAGTTTCAGCATCGAAAAATACTACAAAGAGCTGCTGCGGCTAGCCCTTTGTAGATTTCGAATCGTCGAATTCGTGCTTCTTATGCAGGTTTTAACCCATCGAAACGATCGTCAAGTAATTCATTCCAAACTTTTACTTCTTCTACTTCATCTAATAAAGCAGACGTATCACCAGTAATAGTAATTGTTGTTATTTGATCTCCTTGAGCGATAGAGTTTACCACTTTTTGGTCTGCTTCTGATACCACTTTCCCGAAAACTGAATGGCGGCCATCTAGCCAAGGTGTTTCTACATGTGTGATAAAAAATTGACTACCGTTGGTGCCCGGTCCTGCATTGGCCATTGATAGAACGCCCGGTTCATCGTGGCGCAGGTCTTGATCAAATTCATCTTTAAAATTGTATCCTGGGCCACCACGCCCATCACCATTGGGGCAACCACCTTGTATCATAAAATTATCAATTACCCGATGAAATGATAAACCATGATAATAGCCGCGTTGAGCAAGGTTCACAAAATTAGCGACTGTTTTTGGTGTTTTGGATTCGAATAAATTCAGGTTTATTGATCCCTTGTTTGTTTCGATTGTTGCTGAAATTGACATATCAGAATTGTTTAATGCTAAAAAATATAAAGTTTGAATCTACTCCGGGGTTTTCTGAACCCGTTTGAGCGTTAGAAATGTGATGAAATTTATAACCCAAAGATAGGTAGGATTTTGAAAATAATTGGCGCTGAATGGCTAGCTTTATGTCAAAAGAATAATTCAAACGGCGCCCCTTGTTGGTTGGAAATGTTTTATTAATTAGTGTGAGACCGCTTTTGATTCCGGTTTCTAAATCAAAGTATTTGAATGGTTTCACGAAGTTGTAACCCAGAGGAGAGATCCCGAATCCGGATACGATATCACGGCGGCTACCTTCGTCTCTTTTTGGATAACTGAATTCTAAAAAAGGTATAACGCCTCTAGTTACATAGGCTTTAACCCCTTTAATTGGGCTTTTTATTTTTTTACCAAAACCGAAGTACGAGTAAAATGTGCGTGTATCGGGAGTTTTCCCTAATAAAATCACAGAATTTGAGGAATAACCCACAATTGTGCTTACATACTTTTTGTGGCTATCATAACTATGCTGTGCTTGTAGGGTAGTGAATGGGATAAGCCAAATGAAAATGAATAGTGTGTGAGCTTTAGTACAGCAATGCAATAGAAATAAATTGTTTAATTCTTTGTTTTCTTTTGTTTTTTAAAAAATGCAATAGCTGATAATATCCAGACTAAAAGCCAAAATAATGCCAAGTAATAATTTGGCGCAACCACTAGTGCAACTATGCTAATGGCATAGATTACATGGTAAAACAGGGGTGGAACTTGGTCGGTATTGGCTTTTTTTTGAAGATAACTAAATGAGAAGTAGAGTACCTTACCAACCAACAATAGAACTGTATATACCCAAAGAATTATTCCGAGTACAGTATTAGCTGTTACCGCATAAATGAGTATTAATGATAATGCAACTACATCAAGGATTACATCCTTAAGCCAACGTGTCATTAATTAAGTGGTTTAAAAGATATCAGGATCTTGAGAATCTTCTGCAGTTAGCAATGTAACATCTCTGGCAAGAAGTCCTTTGTCACCAGTTGCTAATGTAAATTCTACTTTTTCACCTCGTTTAAGCTTTTTAAAACCATCAGTATTGATCTCACTGTAGTGTACAAATATCTCTTCGTCATTATCAGAATTGATAAATCCGTAGCCTTTGATATTATGGAACCACTTTACAGTACCTACTTTTTTTGACGACATAATGTTTTGATTTCTGACCCTTAAAAGAAGTACATAAAATAAAGGGCTTATTTGTATTCAATTCAAGTAGATAAATTGAATTTTTTATTCAATCCGTATCGATTCAACCCATATAATCATTTTCCGGTAGTTGTCTGGATCGGTATTCGTAAAATATGAATCCCAATTGTAGTTATCGATGGATTTAACATTTACAATTACACCCTCTAATTCAATCAAATGGCCTTGCCGAAGGCTATTAATTTGGGATTTAATTTCTTTTGTTGATGGAATTAAATGCAAATGATCCATTTGCTTATTAATGGCTTGTACCGGAATCGGAGGTTTGGTATACGATATATCAGAGGATCGGCCATTCATACTAAAATGTATAAACTCCACATTTCTTTCATCCGACATTTCATTCCAGCCCACTAAAATATCTGCCGGTGATAGGGAAGAGCGTTCATCAAACAGATACCGTTTCTTTTGTAGTACACGAACATTTGCCGTGTATCTTTTTAACGGATCAAGAGTATTGCCTTTATAAGAAAAGGGTTTGTCAAAGGCTGTGTAGTTTAGTTGTGGTCGATCAGGGTTTGTAATACCAGGTCCATGGTTTATCGGAAAAACCGACCAAGCATAGTAACCCGACATTGCTAATATACAGAGCAGTATATACTTCAGCATAGTCTTCTCCAGTTTTTATATTAAGAGTTATCGACTACACGCTCTGTTACATTAAGAATCAGATTTTACATAAATCAATGGATGCTCGAGTAGGCTTGGTAGAAAGATTCTAAATCTTCGTATGAAAAGCTTTTGAAGAAATCTGAACCTAAATCGGAAAGAACATTTTTAAATGATGAGCTTGTATATTCAACGAATTTAAAATCGAGAGCACCATTAATAATTGAAATATCCTCGATTTCAGAAAGTGGTATTTCGATGATATCCGAGTCTAAATAAGAGTGTGAACTTGGAATGTAGTTCCCGCCGGAATCAGTAAATGTATGCCACTCTTTACGTTCAAAAACTCGAATCTCGTTGTTGTAGAGTTCGCGTAACTCTTCTGTAACGGTAACTGTTACAAACTCATCAGAAATACCAATAGTGATCTGATTATTCCGATCGGTTATTTCTAGGATGGTATCATTACTTGATGGAGTGGCTAATACTGTGGATATCAAAAAAAATGAACATAGTAGTAATGAAAAAGTAGCCCTCATGGTGTTAGTTGTGTTTTTCATTAATCCTAAGATTTTGATTCTGCGGTATAGACGAATGAATTGAAAAAAAGTTGCAAACTTTTTCCAAAAATATTCTTTTTCCTTTTAAAACTGCTTCTTTCGTCCTAGCTTCGTCAAAATAACTGCATTTTAGCATGAAACAGTTCCGCATTCTTGAAGAAAATTTTACAATTCTTATCGTAGATGATACTGAGTCGAACGTAAAGTTGCTCACCATTCTTTTAAAAAAACAAGGGTACAATATTCTAGCTGCATTTAATGCCGAAGAATGCCTTAGAATAGCCAAAAAGCGCAAGCCGGATCTAATTCTACTAGATATACTGCTACCCGACAAGATTGGCTATGAGGTTGCATCAGAGATACATGCCATCGATCAACTTGAAACAGTACCAATCATTTTTATTACCGCACTTACCGACATTCAGGATAAGTTAAGAGGGTTTGAAGCTGGCGGAGTAGATTATATTGTAAAGCCCTTTCAACAAGAAGAAGTGCTAGCAAGGATAAAAACTCAGCTTTCGTTAAAACAAGCTACTAAAGCTTACGAAACCAGTTTGCAACAGCTGCAAAAGCATGAACAGGAATACAAGGAAGTTAACCAACGTAAGAAAGAACTCTTACGCATTGTAAGTCATGATATCTATAATCCGTTAAACGGTATCGTAGGTTTAAGTACTCATCTTCAGGCAATGCATAAACCCGAAAGTGAAGAATACCAAGTTTCAGAGATTATCACAGAAAGCGCTAATAAATTGCTCAATTTGGTTGATAAGGTATTGTACGATGAAAACCACCTTAATTTAAAAATTACACTAAACAGAGCTCCGTCTGATGTGCATGAGATTGTAGATAATGTGATTAAGATGCATCGTCCAAAATCGATATTAAAGAAAATCGATTTAAACGCTGATATTTCTTCAAAAGTGCGAACTTGTTTGTTAGATCAAATAAAAGTGGAGATAATTTTAAACAATCTTGTTTCAAATGCGATCAAATTTACTCCTTCGGGTGGATCAGTTACAATACAAGCAGAAACAAATGAGCAAATGCTAGAAATTAAAGTTAGAGATAGTGGTATTGGTATTCCAAAACATATGGTACATCGACTATTTAATGATAATGGCAGTATTCGTTTGCAAGGCACCGAAGGTGAGGTAGGCATCGGCTTGGGATTAGATGTAGTACAGCATTATGTTTCGTTACACAAGGGGTTGATTTTTGTTGAGTCCAAAGAAAATGAAGGAACAATTTTTACCATTCAATTACCGGTAAACTAAGGTTATGTTAAAGAATAACACCATACTTATTATCGACGACGATGAAGCCATTCACATACTAACCAAAAGTTTGTTAGGTAAATTTTTTCATTTAAAGCATGCCAGAAATGGGCAAGATGCCATCGATATCCTATCAGAAGGTCAGATAGACCTGATTCTTTCTGATATTCATATGCCAACATTAAACGGACTCGAGTTGCTCGAATCTCTGCGGGCTGATAGAGATAAGAAGCATATCCCGGTGCTGATAATGACAAGTTTACCCACCGTAGAGAAAGAGAAAAAAGCGTATGATCTAGGCGCTTCAGACTTCATACCAAAAAGTGTGTTCAATAAAAATCCACAGCAAATTATTGAGCAAATAAACATGAAGTTGGTTACCAACGTGGTTATTGATCATTTAGATGCCTCGCTTGAAGAGAGTAAAAATAAACTGGTTATGAGTTTAATGGATACCGCTTTGCTGGGATTGTTCAAAGAAACGGTAAATACCTTGTGTGCAGAACTGAGAGCACTTTTATTTGCAGATTTTGTTGGGATGTGGGTGATAGGAAAGGCAAGTTCACAGATTATTACGTTTAAAGGGAATGCAGTTAACGATGAAACAATAATACGTGATATTACCGGCGAAACCGGCTATGAAAAATTAAAAGAAACTGCCCAACCTTTTTTTAGTAATCACGTGTACAACGAGAAGCATACTTTTTTTAAAGAGATAGCAAAAGAGAAACAGTTGCCCGCAGAAATTGCGATCCCATTGTTTTCGGTAAACGAACAAGGTTTTTTAGTGAATGAATATAAAATTCCGGAAAGCTCAAATATGTTTGGTGCAATCGTAATTAAACGTTCTGGATTAATCTCGTCAACTGAGTTTGAACTATCTTCAAAATTAGTGATTCAAGCTGGTACAATTTTATGGAGACTTTATCGAAGTTAATAATGAGTAATAAAGCTCTGCATATTGAATGGTGTGTGTTTTTAATTGGCTTGTTGTTAATGGCTACAATGAACCCCGGTACCGAAGCAGTAAGTTGGTGCCTTTTCGAGCGAGCAGGTTTTAGTTTTTGTTTTGGTGATGGACTTGGGCATTCAATAGCACATGTTTTCAGAGCTGATTTTGAATCTGCTTTTAATGCAAACATTATGGGCCCTTTTGCCGTAGCAGTGCTTACGATCAGAATTTTAGTTATTTGGAAAACAATATATATCAACTACAAAAAAGAAAATATGGGTACCCAATATGTCTAATATTATTCATGTAATACCGGAAGCAACCGGAGATGAGGCACTATATCTGAATAAAATAACCGAGGGATTAACTTCTCAACAATTAACGCAATTTTCTAACGCTTACCGCGCCCGTAGAAAAGATCCGCAAGTAATATTATTAACGTGCCTTCTTGGATTTTTTAGTATTGCTGGGATACATCGTTTTTTACTAAATCAAATCGGAATGGGCATTTTATATCTACTAACAGGCGGACTTTGTTTAATAGGTACAATTGTAGATTTAGTAAACCATAAAGATTTAGCTTTTCAATATAATCGAGAAGTAGCCAAAGAATTACGTTCGATGATGTAATTGGGATTAAAGTCCAAATACACGGTTTATATTAAAGCCTAATCGAAAATCACCCGCGAAGAAATCGGTGTTTGTACGTGCTAAGAGATGTTGTTCTGTGAACCACTTTCCTGACATAAAAAACATTTGAAACACATGGCCACCGGTTTCAATCTCGTAACCAATAGCAAAATGGTTGAAGGTGCCCGGTGATCGGTCTCCCAGAATGGGTAAGTATTCAAAAGTAATGGCTTTTCGCTCATCGAATGCATAACGACCACCAATTCCAAGTCCAAGATGTGTGTTCTCGGGTATTTCACCAGCTTGTTCTATTTTCACAGTGTTGAAATGGGAGACCATCGGCGCTAGTTGCAACGAAAACTGTTTGTTCAATTTTCGCGCAATCATAACACTTGCAAAGTAATTTAAGCGCTCTTGAAAGGTGAACTCATCGAATTGTGTATTCTTTTGAGTATTTATTCCAATGTCACCTTTTATAGCGATTTGAATTGGAATTTTATCAGATTCTAATTGTTGAAGTACAAGATACTTTGCACGAAAATCTACATTGTCTTCTACACTTGTTCTGCCAATTCCAACGGTAAGTTTATCCGTTACCCCGTAATCAAAACCAAGCCGAACCGCCGCATTTTGATCAAGACCATAAAACTCTTCTATACCACTGCTTACTAAGCCAAAATTATGCATTATCAAGCTATTCAAATTTCGAGCTTCTAAGGTAGTTACAGTACTCATTCCAGTTAATGATCCAATACGAAAAATGTCTTCAACCGGTCCGTCTTTTACAGCGCGCTGCCTTTGCATTTGCGCCATCAAAGTGGTCGAGAAGAAGAGTATGAATAATAAAATTTTCAGGTACCGCATTATTGATCCTCATTATATGGCGTTAACAGCATTTCGATGTTGATTTCCTGATTTTCATCTACCTTAATCATCAAGAGTTTTGGCGGTTCGATATTGTAATCTGTGAGGTTTAATATCCAGCTTGCTTTAAGTAACAAACCTTCGCCGCTAGGTTGGAGCGTACCTTCGATTTCGACTTCTTGTTGATTGCCATGAATTTTGAATGTCCCTTTAGCAATAACAGACTGAGGTTCAGAATTTCTTATATCAAAAGGAGAAGAAAGAGTGCCATAAAATTCTGCAAAGGGATGTTCCTCGGTGTTTAATGTTAGCCTCATATCACGATCACGTTTCCCATTTCCAGTATCTAGGGTTTCGAGATCGAGATAAAAATCCAGAATGTTATCATCGAGATTAATCATTCCTACTAAATTTTCCGATGATCCTTCAAATGAATGCAATGGAACTTTAGAAAGAAAAACCACTTTCCCATCTTCGGCATAATAGGTTTGTGCAGGTACCGATGCGTATACTAATAGTGTAAATGCAAAGATTAGAAGTTTTTTCATAATTAATTGTTTTGAGCTCCTTCACGAATCCAGGCGCGAATAATTTGAATTTCATTACCGCTTAGTGAACCACCGGTTGGCATACGTTGTAAACCACTTTCGGGATTTGGTTCAATGATATCGATCAATCCGCTTTGATCAGGCTCGTTTGGCACTACAATCTGATTGCCATACACGGTGCCTGATCCAGAGAGTAACGACTCATACGAGGTAGCATTGAAGTTATTATTAGCGAAATTATTGTTGTGGCAACTCACACAATGTTGCTGTAAGATGGGCTGCACGTCTGCACTAAAGCTTACATCATTTTGAATTGATCCTGTTACATCTTCAATATTATTTAAGCATCCAACTGAACTTATTAGAAAGATGACAAACGCAGTGTTTTTAAATATTTTGATTTTACTAAAATTCACGTACATAGTGATGAGAAATTAAATTTTAACTAATAACGAATAAAAAGTTGATGATACCAAGAGCAGATTGTGTAGAATTATTACATTTATATATAGAAAACGAAGCCTTGAGGCATCATTGTGAAATGGTTGCAACTGCAATGGAAGCTTATGCCAAAAACCTTCATAAAGATAGTACGGAAATTGAAGAGTGGTGGATTGCCGGATTATTACATGATTTAGATTGGGAAAAATATCCTGATGAGCACCCCAATTATGCCATCGAGCATATTTTCCCTGAGTATGATCTTAGTAAGCCTGTCATAAACGCTATCAAAGCTCATGCTCCTGAACGTACCGGTAAACACCCGGAAACAGAGATTGAACGTTATTTATTTGCATGCGATGAGCTTTCCGGATTTATGCATGCAGTTTCGTTGATGCGCCCAACAAGTTTTGATGGCATGAGGCCTAAGTCGATAACTAAAAAACTGAAAACATCGAATTTTGCTGCGAATGTATCAAGAGAATACATTTATAAAGGTGCAGATTTAATTGATAAACCGTTAAATGAACACATTCAGTTTTTGATAGACGTTTTCGACAAGCATTAAATGATAAGGCTATAAACAAAGAAACCCGAACCGGTCAAAGTTCGGGTTTTTCTTTAGGGCATTTGGTGCTTTGCAGCATCCAAAAGCTCGTTTGCTCTTCGGGGCGAGGTTACGTGTGCGTTTTAGATTGGTTGCGAACTAAATCCATTCATTTACGTTTTTTTTGAAGTGAGAACATTAATTGGATCTGTGTATCTTTAGATATGAATCTGTTTCGCAATTTTTCCATTACTAAAAATGATTTTATTACTGCTACATTAACTATGTTTGTGGTAATGCTCCTTGTTTTTAGTACTCGCCAACTTCGCCTTTCTAAAAATGACGCTATTCGTTTTCCGGAAACCACTTCTCTACAAGTTCAAGAAACAATTGGAGTAGAAGAGCTCGTTTCGTTGCTACAAGATCATAAGGCACAATTTAATGTGTCTGATTTCCGATGGGCTACTCGATTGTTAGGCTGGAGGCAGTTTAAAGTTGGTAATTATGAATTTGATGGTGATTACCCATATGAAGTTTTTTTATCTAAACTTGCATTAGGAATTCAGGATCCGGTGGAAATAGTTATTCTACCTGGGATAGACCAAGAACGGTTTTCTGCATCAGTGGCATCTCGGTTGAAGCTAGAATCCCAGAGTTTAGATGCAGTTTTTGGGGATTCTGTTTTCCTCGCCGAAATAGGCATTTCCAGCGAAGAATTATTAGGTAGAATGTTACCTGAAACCTATCGTGTGTATTGGACATCCACCCCAAAAGAGATAATCCGACGTGTACTGAATGAGTTTAATAATAAGGTTATTGAGCCTTTTACTGAAGAAGCAACTGAACAAGGATATACCATTTCTGAGATATTAACGATGGCATCCATTGTAGAATGGGAAGCAAAACTTGAGGAAGAAAAACCAATAATTGCTGGACTTTACTGGAATAGGATTAACAGAGGAATGAGATTGGAAGCTGACCCCACGGTAAATTTTGCTTTAGGTGAACGCCGTCGATTACTTTTTGAGGATTATAAGTTTCAACATCCATTTAACACGTATTTAAATCGTGGGTTACCCCCAGCACCAATCACTAATCCAAGTTTAACTACCATCATGGCCACTTTACGGCCTGTTGAACATGATTATTTGTACATGGTTGCTAATCCAGAAGGTGGACACGAGTTCTCACGCACGTTTGCAGAGCATCAAGAGGCTTCCGAACGATGGAGAAAATGGCTACGTGAGCAGTACCGCATTAAGCGCCAACAGGAGAGAGAAGCGGCACAATCAGAGTAAAATCAACTATTAACTACCGCCTTCGTCGATTTTGTTGAGACTGACCCGGCTGTGTAACAAATACGCGTTCCCGTTCACGAACCATTCGTTCTATTGCAATTCTTTCATTCACATGGGTTCCGTTGAAACTAACATCAATACTTAACCCTTTGAAACCGCGCAAATCTTTAAGAGAATCCCTTAAATCAGCGGGATTATTTACAAAATCCAGCTGTTCTAAAATTACTGAAGCCGCATCATAGCCGATAAAAGCAAAATCGTTTGGAACCATTGAAAACCGGATTCTGAATTCTGAGATAAATTTTCTGGCTTGAGAGGTGCTGGTGTCTACATCGAACGAACGTGAAAAATATAGCTGTGTAGAATCCAATCTACGTGATTCAATATTAATTTCACGCCATTCTTCGGATCCCAAAATTGCAACTTTACTACGCATTGCTTCCAAATCGGTAAGCATACTCTCGATGAGTGTTTGGGCAATTGAGCCAGTAAATGGCGCATAAACAGCCTTTACCATGGCTACAGAATCGAGGGTGTCGGTAGTAAAAAACTGGGTATAATCCCTAATGTCGTAACCTAAACTCTCGAAATCTTCTTCAAAATAGTATTCGACATATCCACCAAGTCGCTCTGCTTCATGCCGGAAGGCTCTCGCTGCAGGTGCGCCGAGCGATTGCGCTTCCGCAATTACTCCAAGTGTATCATAGCCGAGTTCAAGCACCGCTTTTCGAGCCATAATTTTACCCTGCGTTGCAAAACTGGGATTTAATTGAAACACATTATTATTGTAAAGATCTAAACTATCGGCATTTGCAAGAGGTAATAACATAGGTACTTCGTAGGTCTCTGCAAGATTTGAAAACTCTTTTGCAACTTCAGAGAACAAAGGCCCAATCAAGACGTCAATTCCTTCTTTATACACGAGGTCAGCTATGATTGAATTAGCTGAACCTGCTTCTGGATTGGTGTTTCTGTAAGAAATAAAAGCTTTTGTATTTGGATTTTCTTGATTGAATTGCTCCACGGCGAGCTGAATTCCATAATACAAATGCTGAGGAATTTCATATTCCGGTGCGTCAAATTCGAACTGCGGTAAAACTACACCAATGTTGTATGAGATACCGTCTGGAGCCGTTTTGAGGCGATTAGGGTTGAAGCGTTGTTGATATTGAATAGAATCAGCTAGAGCCGTCTTTATTCGATTTTCTCTAAGTGCAAATTCGTTGCGTTTAGAACGGTCGTATAACTCAAACAATGCAGTAGCCACTGAATAATGAACTCTACCAAGGGCTTGCTCAACAATATCAAGTTGTATTTCTTGGTCTGAAACAGCTTTAAACACAGTAAATCGCTGTTTATCAGTAAGAAACCCAAGTAAGTCGCTATAAAATTGATCGGCTTTTCTTGTAATGGCAGTTGTTCTTGATGATGCTAATAAAGCGTGCAGAACTTCCAAAGATTCTGCATAATTTTTGAGCTGGAAATGAGCTAATGCTATAGTATATCTCGCATCTTGATTCCATTTAGTATTTGCCTCTGTTATTGAACGAAGAATATTAATCGCTTTAAGGTAATTTCGTTGTGCGAAATAACTTTTACCTAGTAACAATTCAGATTCCTCGCCGGGTACTCGTTCAAGTACAAAAATGGCTCGTTCAAAATCTCCTTGTTGATATAAACTGCGCCCCATTTCAATGCTTTGAGCAATCAAAGAACTATGGAAGCAAAGGACGAATACCGAAAAGAATAAAGCTTTTTTCATTGTAATTTTTTTGTAGCCACTTACACTACACAGAATCCATTTTGTTCTGATGATTTTATTCCCACTCGATGGTGGCCGGTGGCTTAGAACTGATATCGTACACCACGCGATTGATTCCCTTAATTTCGTTAATTATCCGATTAGAAACATGCGCGAGAAACTCGTAGGGGAGGTGTGCCCAATCGGCGGTCATACCGTCAACGCTGGTAACTGCACGTAAAGCAACGGTAAACTCATAGGTGCGCTCATCACCCATAACGCCTACACTTTGTACCGGCAAAAGAACAGCTAAAGCTTGCCAGGTTTCGTTGTACAAGTGATTGGCTTTCAGCTCATCAATAAAAATCTTATCAGCTTCTCTAAGCAAATCTAGTCGTTCTTTGCTTAATTCACCAATTACTCGAATCCCTAAACCAGGTCCGGGAAAAGGATGCCGTGATATAAAGTGTTCGGGGATTCCTAATTCGCGCCCAACATCCCGAACTTCATCCTTAAATAATTCGCGAACAGGTTCAATTAAGTCGAGTTTCATTTTATCCGGTAACCCGCCCACATTATGATGAGATTTTATGGTTGCGGAAGGACCTTTAAAAGATACACTTTCAATTACATCAGGATAGAGTGTGCCCTGTGCCAAATATTTAAAATCAGAATCAGTACCGATTTCTTGCTCAAATACATCGATAAAGCTAACGCCTATTATTTTGCGCTTTTTCTCAGGATCTGAAACGCCACTCAATCGCTCCATAAATAGATTGGTGGCATCCACTCCACGCACGGGTAAATGCAAATCACGGGTGTAGAGATGGAGTACATCTTCAAATTCATTTTTCCGCAATAAGCCATTATCTACAAATACACATTCGAGCTGATCGCCGATTGCTTTGTGTATTAGCGTGGCAACTACTGTTGAATCTACGCCACCAGATAGTGCACACAAAACCTTATCAGAGCCAACTTTTTCGCGGATCGAGGCCACTTGCTCGTCGATAAAAGAGGCTGCTGTCCAGTCGCCGGATAAACCACAAATAGTATAAGCAAAGTTTTTTAGCAGCTGTTTGCCACAATCGGTATGTGCAACTTCGGGGTGAAATTGAACACCAAAAATTTGTTTGTTGAAATGCCGAACAGCCGCGACATCTGCATTAGCGGTGTGGCCAATAATCTCAAAATCTGGAGGGAGTTGATGAATATGATCGCCATGACTCATCCAAACTACGGAACCGTCTTCTATATCTTTCAGTAAATCACTGGAATTATCGATGATGAGGTGAGCGCGCCCATATTCTCTTTTTTCTGCTTTTTCGACACTTCCAGGAATGGCGGTATGTGAAAGTAATTGCAAACCATAGCAAACGCCTAATATTGGCACGTCCCAATCGAATATTTCCTTTTGCAAGTGTGGAGCGCCTTCATCATTTACGCTCATCGGTCCACCTGAAAGGATAACACCACTTGGTTTTGGAGTTAAGACTTCCTCTAAATTGACATTGAACGGATGGATTTCGCAATAGATATTAAACTCACGTAAACGACGTGCTATTAACTGCGTGAATTGTGAACCATAATCAAGAATTAAAATCCACTCGCTATGTCTGCTCATCTATAATAATTATTAAGAGGTGATGCCTTGGTAGTCTTCGGCCGATAGTAAGCCTTCTAATTGATCCGGATCTGCTATTTTCATTTTAATCATCCAGCCTTCCCCATAAGGATCATCGTTGACGAGTTCGGGATTATCTTCAAGAGCTTCGTTCAGTTCAATCACTTCACCATCAATAGGTGCGTAAAGATCAGAAACTGTTTTTACTGCTTCTACCGTACCAAAAGTGTCGTCTTTGGAATAGTCGGCTCCCGCTTCTTCCAACTCAACAAATACGATATCGCCCAACTCGCCTTGTGCGAAATCAGTAATTCCAATAGTTACAGTGCCATCACCGTTATCGCGAACCCATTCGTGCTCGCGGGTATATTTTAAATCAGCAGGAGTGCTCATTCTGTATCCTTAGGTTTAAATTTGAATGATGTTTCTAAATATTTAGTGCTGATCGAGCCTGCCTTAAAGTTAGGATCGTCCAGCAATTGAATATGATAAGGGATAGTAGTTTTTATTCCTTCGATGATAAATTCTTCAAGCGCTCGCTTCATTTTTGCAATTGCTTGATTTCTGGTTGGTGCTGTACAAATCAGCTTTGCAATCATTGAATCATAAAAAGGAGGGATGCGATAGCCTGAGTAAGCGTGTGTATCTAATCGAACACCATGACCGCCCGGAGGGTGGAAAACAGTAATCACACCTGCAGAAGGGCGGAATCCATGCTCCGGATCTTCGGCATTAATTCTGCACTCAATCGAATGACCTTCAATTTCTACCGATAGATCGTCGATTTTTTCACCGGCAGCTACTCGAATTTGTTGCTCAATTAAGTCATGCCCCGTTACTTCTTCCGTTACCGGATGTTCAACCTGAATTCTTGTATTCATTTCCATGAAGTAAAAATTCAAATCATCATCTACTAAAAATTCTACAGTACCTGCGCCTTCGTAATTCACAGATTTTGCAGCGTTTACGGCCGCTAGTCCCATTCGCTCCCGTAAATCGGGAGTCATGAGCGGAGAAGGAGCTTCTTCTAGAATCTTCTGATGTCGTCGTTGAGACGAACAATCTCTTTCACCCAAATGTATGGCATTTCCATGTTGATCAGCTAATACTTGAATTTCAACATGATGTGGATTTTTAACAAAGCGTTCGATGTACACCTCAGGATTATTAAACGCACTTGCAGCTTCGTTGCAGCACATCTCATAATTCTTTTTGAGGTCTTCTTCGCGTTCAACTACGCGCATTCCTCGACCACCACCACCAGCGGATGCTTTTATAATTACAGGATAACCAATCTCTTTACAAACTTTCTTTGCATCCTCATACGATTCAACAATACCATCACTTCCCGGAACTACCGGTACTTTGTTCGCAATCATGGTTGCTTTTGCTACCGCTTTGTCTCCCATTCTATTAATAGAATCAGGGGATGGGCCTATAAACTTGATATCATGCTCTGAGCAGATTCGAGAAAATTCAGCATTTTCTGCGAGAAATCCGTAACCGGGATGGATAGCTTCTGCATTGGTAATTTCAGCAGCGGCAAGAATGCTGGGAATTTTTAAATAACTGTCTTTACTGGCAGGAGGTCCAATACAAACAGCTTCATCCGCAAATTTTACATGCAAGCTCTCTTCATCTGCGGTAGAATAAACGGCCACAGTTTTAATGCCAAGTTCTTTGCACGTACGAATAATACGAAGAGCAATTTCGCCGCGGTTAGCAATTAGTATTTTGTTAAACATGCGGTGGAATTAGCTTTTTTCGATGATAAATAAAGGCTGATCAAATTCAACAGGGGTACCGTCGGTAACTAGAATTTCTTTTAGTGTTCCTGCAAATTCAGCCTCAATTTCATTCATAATCTTCATCGCCTCAATAATGCATAAAGTTTGACCCTTTTGGATTGCATCACCCACTTTAACGAAAGGGTCTGAGTCGGGCGAAGAAGCTTGGTAGTAGGTTCCAACAATAGGCGATTTTACCGTTTCTCCACTTGTAGCTGCATATGCTGATGATTCAGCTGGCGCAGTTGCTTGAACAGGAGCCTGTGGAGCTGCAGGTTGCGGAGGAGCAGTAGGTGCCGCCGCAGGTTGAGTGTACGTGATCTGCTCAACGGTACCGGTTTTTTTCACTTTAATTTTAAAATCTCCTTCTTCGATAGAAACTTCGTCCACATCGCTGTCAGAGATCATAGTGAGGATATTCTTTATTAGTTTTAAGTCCATATCAATTTATTTAGCTCGTTCTAAGTATGACCCGGTTCGTGTATCAACTCGGATTTTTTCCCCTTCCTGAATGAATAGCGGAACATTAACTACGGCTCCTGAGTCGAGCGTAGCAGGTTTGGAGCCGCCCTGTGCGGTATCTCCTTTAACTCCAGGATCTGTTTGTGAAACAGTTAATACCAAATGATCCGGTGGTTCGGCGTATAAAACCTGTTCGTCGTCGGCATTAAAAAGCACTTTACAGGTTTGCCCTTCAATTAAAAACTCTTGACGTTCTACCTGATTGGGAGCGATGGGGATTTGCTCGTAGGTTTCATTGTTCATAAAGTAGAACATAGATCCATCGTTGTACAGATATTGATATTCTCTATTTTCAACGCGTATCGCTTCAGCTTTTTCGCCAGAACGCCAGGTTTTGTCGATGTTTTTGCCGTTTACGATTCCTTTTAATTTTGTTCGCACAAAGGCAGGCCCCTTACCGGGTTTCACATGCTGAAATTCTGTGATAGAATATAATTCGCCATCGAGATCCAGAACTAAACCATTTCTGAAATCAGACGTTGAGACTTTAGACATTAAATTGTAACTCCGTTTTTAGTTGCGCAAAAATAGGGCTACCCGTTTTGGATAACAAGTGAAAGAATAGAAAATGGTGAGCAAGTCACCATTTAATCTAAATTAATTAAAGCATTCCCAAAATGCCTTGATACACATTATAGGCAATTACCAAAGGGCAGATAAATTTGATGAAGATCGGCCAGATTTTGGCGAATAATCCGTTTTTAACACCCTTAAAGCCATGCTCCATTTCGGATAGAGCTGAGTCCGTTTTCCAAACGTATCCCACAAAAATACACATCAATAGTCCACCTAGTGGTAGCCCAAAGTTATTGAAAATATTGTCAAACGTCCCAATAAGAGAGGTATTGAACGCTACAATGATGGAAACCACTAATATACCAAGTCCAACACCCCAGGCTGCTTTTTTTCGAGGAACTTCATATTCATCGATTACAAATGCTACAGGCACTTCTAGTAGCGAAATCGTTGAAGTTAAGGCTGCAATACTCAACAGCAAGAAGAAAACCACACCAAGAATTAACCCAACAGCACCACCAATAGTGTGGAAAAGCGCTGGAAGTATTTGAAATACTAAATTAGTTGAAGATGCGAGTTGATCACCTACAAATATATCAATGCCTGCTGCTTGTGCTACATACATTGCTGGAATAATTAATAAGCCAGCTAAAAATGCAATCCCAACATCGGCGAGAGTTACAAAAGCTGCAGCTTGTGGGATGTTTTCTTTTTTGCTCAAATAAGATCCGTAGGTAATCAAGGCGCCCATCCCCAAAGATAACGAGAAGAATGCTTGTCCCATCGCAGAGAAGATCAATCGAGCATTTATCTTGCTGAAATCGGGTAGTAAATATTCACGAACACCATCCATAGCGCCGTCTTGGGTTAACACGTAACCAATCATAATTACAATAATACCAATAAGTAATGGCATCATCATTTTGGTGGCTTTTTCGATTCCATCGCTAACCCCACCGGTTATGATTTTAATGGTTCCGAGCATAAAAACAGAAGCAATGATGGCATTTTTCCAACCATTCCCAGTATCGGTGAGTAGATCAGCCGCCGCATTCCAGCCTAAGTAGTAAAAGATTTCTTCGAATGCGAAACCGAAAGCCCAACCAGCGATTACTGTGTAAAAAGAGAGGATCATTACCCCGCATATTACCCCCCATAAACCTACTAGGGGGAAAAACTTGTTAGAAGATAATGCTTTAAAGGCGCCAACGGGATTTTTCCCTGATTTTCGGCCAATAGAAAGTTCGGCAACCATTACCGGGAAACCGATTAAAAATGTACATAGCAGATAAATAACCAGATACGCAGCGCCCCCTTCGGTAGCTACTTTGGTTGGAAATCCCCAAATGTTTCCGAGTCCTACCGCAGATCCGGCAGCTGCCAGAATAAAACCGAGCTTAGAGTTCCACGAACCTCTTTCTGTAGATGATATTGCCAAGTGATGATCTCCTAATATGTTAGATTTGTAGCGTCGTAAAATATTTTATGCTTGCTTCAACCGCAACCGTCTAAGTATAACTCCTGTGCTGGCTGGCAATCGATATTGATTTTTGACAGTGCGGATGCCTTCAACGTTACATTTTCTTGCATTTGCTACTATGGTCCAATCGCCCTCCGGTAAGTCTATTTTGTGCGAAGAATGCGGATCGCAATTCAGTGAAATGAAATAATCGTAAGGGTCGTTGGTGTTTTCTCCATCAATCGAGAACGTAATATGCAAAGGGTGGAGGTATACTTTAAAGTTAATTGCTCCCGGATCGGATTTGCGCAAAGCTGGTGATTCTAAGCGTAGATTGATGAGTTCACGATAATAATCGAAAAGCTCTTGATTGCTTTGAATCTCATTGAAATTCAACCAATTGGTTTCATTGTCTTTGTTATAACTATCGTGATCTAATTTCCCATTGCGGGGATCTATTCCTTTTGGATCTCGAATCACTTTGGCGCGCGCCCATTCCTGCCCGGCATGAAGCATGCTCACGCCTTGACTCACCATCAATGCCATGGCTGCTAATTTTGCAATCTCTAATTCTTTAGAATTCAGTTTTACAACTTGGTTCTTCTTTGTAAAGATTTGCTCCTTTTTCTCAGGATTTAATGCAATCCTTATGAAATCCCCAAGCGTGTAGCCATCATGTGCTTCTAAATAATTTACCGCATGTTCAGAACTTCTGAACAGTCCATGTTCCCCGGTTAATAGCGTACCTCTTATGAAATTTTCGAGCGCATAACGGTTGCATCCATGATGCCAGCTACCAAACAATAATCCTTTATCATTTACAGGATCGTATCCTTTGAAGCCATTACGGAGTTTATCATTCCAACTAGCCCAGCCATGCTCCGAAAAACCCGCAGGTTTATACTCGCCGCCCCAAGGTTCTGCGATAAGAATAGCATTAGGATTAATTTTTCTAGCTTCTTGTTTGATCTGGTCTACCGTTTCCCAATCAATTATTCCGGCTAAATCGAATCGGAAACCATCAATATGAAACTCATCCATCCAATATTTCACCGATTCCACGATTAGTTTTCGCGCATTCGGATTTCGTGTGTTGATGTCGTTACCTGTCCAACTATCGTTTAAATAGTTCCCATGATCGTCTAACCGAAAGTATTCATCTTTAGCCGTGTATTTAAGCGGATTCAAATCATATTGCGAAGCATGATTGTAAACCACATCCATAATTACGGATATTCCTTCGGCATGCAGGCGTTTAACTAATTCCTTTAATTCGTTTATCGCATTGATGTTACGCCCTACAGCTGAACCATGATTTAGGTTTCCATCCGATGCATAAATAGTCTCCGGGCAGAAGAAAAAGGAAGTCATATACCCCCAATAATTCTTACTGTAATGGTTCCAGGTATTTGTTAAACCGGATGAGATAGTTTTACCAAAAGGGGGTTCGAAATACGCAAACTTTTGAAGGGGTAGAAACTCAACACAATTCACGCCCAGCTTTTTTAGATGTTTGATTCCGCCAACTTCTGCTTGCCAAAAATCGTTGTATACGCCTTGAACGTACGTTTTGGCTGATGGGTGTGCTACTAAATCCTTGATATGTGTTTCGTAGATCACCAAATCCCGAAGGTCTTTCGGAGCCTGAAAAGTATCATCTTCCCAGTCAAACTCGATAGGCTTGATAATCTTTGTTTTAGAAAAACCCAGGTAATGATTTCGAGAGGTTACGAGTTTGCTGTATGGGTCGGCAATATATTTATCAGTTGGCTCAAATCCGGATGTGTTTTCCTTACGATCTAACTTATAGGCATACCAAGAATCAACGATTTCAAGCGAAGGGCAGAAGTAATTCCAAATTCCTTCATCATCTTTAAGCATCTTAAAATCAGTGCCATACAAATGCTCATAATTATCATAAAAAACGATTTGTACCTGATCGGCTTTAGGAGCAAACAATCGAAATACAATACCATCTTCCAGAATGGTATAACCTAGTGAGTAATTTTTAAAATCGATGGTGCGGGTTGATCTCTCTTTGAGTTTAATTGCTACCATTTCAGGAGATAGAACTTCCATTTTCGGCCTCGGTCTCGACAAACTTCAGATTACCTTCACTATCTTCGGCCATTAAAATCATCCCTTTGCTTTCTACACCCATCAATTTTTTGGGAGAAAGGTTTGCAACCACACATACTTTCTGGGCAACAAGAGTCGACTCATCTACGTGTTTTGCAATACCTGAAACAATGGTTCTGGTTTCAATGCCAATATCTACATGAAGTTTGAGTAGTTTATCGGACTTAGGAATGCGTTCTGAAGCTAAAATTTCGCCTGCTCGCAAATCAATATTCATAAAATCCCCAAACTCAATATTCTCTTTGAGTGGCGGGTAATTACTGGCAGGATCGTTTGCAGCAGCGCGTTCTTCTAATCGTTTAATTTGAGCTTCGATTTGTTCGTTTTCAACTTTTGTGAATAGTACTTCGCCCGCATCAACAGCTGTTCCGGCGGGAATCATTTCCTCAGTAATTTGATCCCAAGAAATTTCATCATTCATCCCAAGTTGTGTTCGTAATTTTTTCATGGAATCCGGGAGTACGGGATCCATTAATACACCAAGCGCTGCACAAATTTGATTACTCACGTACAACGTATTGTTACATGCCTGTTGATTGTCCTTTCGGGTTTTCCATGGCTCTGTCTCGGTAAAATATTTGTTACCAACGCGAGCTAAATTTAAGCTTTCCTGAATGGCTTCTTTGAATTTAAAGGATTCAAATGCAGCGGTGACTTTTTCTTTCTGCTGTTGAATCGCTTTTAAAGCTTCCAAATCAGTTTCTGATGGATTTACCAATTCCGGTACTTTACCATCCGCAAATTTTTGGGTAAAGGAAAGTGCTCTAAACACAAAATTACCTAGCACTGCGGCTAATTCGTTGTTCACGCGTACCTGGAAATCGCTCCATGAAAAATCAGAATCTTTGCTTTCAGGAAGAGTAGTGCCTAATGCATAGCGAAGTAAATCAGGCTCAAAATCTTCGAGATATTCGTGCAACCAGACTGCCCAACCGCGTGATGTAGATAGTTTCTTGCCTTCTAAATTCAGAAATTCATTAGCAGGAACATTCTTTGGCAATACATATTCGCCATGTTCCATTAACATGATGGGAAACATGATGCAGTGAAATACGATGTTGTCTTTTCCGATAAAATGATAAAGCTCGCAGTCCTGATTCTGCCAATAGTCTTTCCATGCTTCAGGATTGCCTTGCTCTGCCGCCCATTCTTTGGTGGCTGAAATGTATCCGATAGGCGCATCAAACCAAACGTATAGTACTTTGCCCTTGGCTTCTTCTAACGGAACCGGTACTCCCCAGCTTAAATCACGGGTTGCCGCCCGATCTGCAAGACCATCCTGCAACCAACTTTTAACCTGACCCATTACATTGGGTTTCCAGTTCTCCCGAGTGTTTAGCCATTCTTCAAATTTGGGCTGAATATCTCCCAATGGCATATACCAGTGCTCAGTTTCTTTGAGCTCGGGTTTTTCACCACTAAGCGCACTCACCGGATTAATCAATTCGGTTGGAGAGAGACTTGCCCCACATTTCTCGCATTGATCGCCATAGGCTTCCTCGTATCCACAATTTGGACAGGTTCCTTTCACATAGCGATCTGGCAAAAACATGCCTGATTTAGCATCATACAATTGCTGCTCAGTTTTCTTTTTGAAGAAGCCTTTATCGTAGAGCGTTGTAAAAATCTCTTGCGACGTTTCGTGATGTACTTGAGACGAAGTTCGTCCATAGTAATCGAAGGCAATTCCGAAATTCTCAAATACCTTTTTATTCATCTCATGATAGCGATCCACAATATCCTGCGGATTCACACCTTCCTTTTCGGCTGCAATGGTAATGGGAACTCCATGTTCATCCGATCCACAAATAAAAACTACATCATCGCCTTTTAAACGCTTGTATCGGCAATAAAAATCGGGGGTAAGGTAGGCTCCTGCAAGGTGACCTAAATGAAGTGGACCGTTTGCATAGGGGAGCGCCGCGGTAACTAAAATCTTTTTCTTTTCGTGCATAGATGCTATTTGAAACGTTCTGGTGCGCGAAGATAATGAAAGGATGGGTTAATTATGAATGATGAATGTGGGAATTTTGGTATTGAGAGATACCTCGGACGATAAACGACTAACGACGAATGACAGATGAGTTATGAGAGACTTGAATAATTACTGACTGTACAAAGTTAGTCCGCAAACTCTCTTTTAAAATCATCACATTTTAAAACCAGGCTCTTAATAGCTGAATTCGTTTACAGACATGATATTATTATGGATTTCCTCCCACGTTGGTCGTTCGTCATATACCATTCGTCGATTAGTAATGAACTTTGTGGATGTTAATTCTAATGGTAAAATAACTCATAAAACGATATCATTATGATATCAATTAATCTACATAACAATGCCAGACGTATTAATTCGAAATATTGATGAAGAAACGCTTGAAAAGCTAAAAGCTAAAGCAGCTGCCAATAATAGATCACTGCAAAATGAGCTTCATGAAATGATTGAAAGACATGCAGCTAATGATTTGACAGAATTCAAGAATCTCATCAAAGAATTACAAGCGGAATATAAGGCCAAAGGAACTCGTCATTCTGACAGCGTAGAAATTCTACGCGAATTACGCTAGGGTTGATGAGGAGGTATATCGCTGAAATTCTAATGGAATCTATCATTCAAAAACGATATCATTATGATATCAACTAAACTGTAGATTTATGCCAGACGTATTAATTCGAAATATTGATGAAGAAACGCTTGAAAAGTTAAAATCTAAAGCAGCTGCCAATAACCGATCGCTGCAAAATGAGCTTCATGAAATGATAAATGCATATACATTTAATAATTTAGATGAAATGCGATCAATCATTGCTGAATCAGTCGAAAAATATAAAACTGAGGGAAGATCGTTTAGCGATAGTGTGGAAGAACTAAGAGATGATAGAAAACGATGAATTTTGTTGTTATAGATGCTTCTGTAGCAGCAAAATCATTGTTTTTGGAAGAAGGCACAGAACTAGTTCATTCATTTTTAAAAACTATAGACTACTTAATTGAACCAGATTTATTTCAAATCGAACTTGATGCGATTATTACCAAAAGGGTTAGAAGAAAGTTCTTAACCGTTCAAGAAGGTGATTTAAAACGTATAGAATCAAGATCTTTCAAACATACGTTAGTTCGGTATAATGACATTGCGGAATCGGCGTTTGAGATATCAAGTAAACTTCCTGTAACGCTCTATGATGCCACATATGTAGCAACGGCAATTTTGGCCAATACTGTTTTTTATACCGCCGATGAACGCCTCGTTCGTGGGCTTTCAACTACCAAATTATCTAAGTATGTGAAGAGTGTTTATGGGTGATTATTTAGAAGCTCGAGCTTCCAGATTGCTTGCCCTACTTGGACAGTGGAAAGGAAGGGTTAAGTCGCCGGCACCTGAGCAATGAAATTCAAATTTGAAGCTGGTTTTGTGGATAAACCTGATCATTGGAGATATTCTTCAGCCAGAAATTACAAATTGATGAATGGATTGATTAAAGTAAGTATCTCTGATGAGCGAGAATGAACGAAGTAATTGTAACATCGAAGCTAGAGCTTCTGGACTGCATTCCCTACTTTTTACACAGGCTGAAGACGCTGGGAACGAGGTGAAATATGGGCGTTTGAACCATTCTTGCGCAATGCATTGAAAATAGTCTTAGGCCATCAATTCAAAGTTCAAATGTTTCTGCATTAACTTAAAATGCTTATCAAAAGAGAATAGAGTCAGCTTATTCTGGATTACCTGGTTGAGAATGATGAGGTCAGGAATCCCAACATTATTGATTCCTTTTTTAGATTTATGAGCTGGTATTCTTGGATAATATCCCAGTCAATGTTCAAAGGAATGATATTCACGGCGTTAAGCTCTTCAACTATAGATGCCTGATTTTGGTGAATTAGGAAAGGAGTTAGTTCTGTAAGGATTAATCTGTTAGTACAAATCAAATCCTCTTCAATTAATCGATCAAGAGTTTCATTATTCCCAGATTTGAAATAATCAATCCAAACGGATGAATCTATCAATACTTGATAACTTTGCATTACCGCTGGCGGATTTTATCGAGGTCGATGTTCAGATCGATGGTTCCTTTTCGTGTAAGTAAACGCTTTCTTTTTGCACGTTGAATCTGACTTTTTAATGCTTCGTTCACCGCCTGATTCTTGGTTTTTGCACCGGTCAATTTCATTACTTCATCTAATAATTCTTGCTGTATGTCAATGGTAGTTCTCATATATAATGATGTATTGATGCATAAATAATGATGTATTATATATGATTTAGCTTCAAAAAACAATCAACAGGATTTAAACATTCACGATCTTGATAGTTTCCCGGAAATTTGGTTCCTGAATCTTTATCTCGAGAACGCTACGTCGCGAGCTCCCCGCAACTAGATACATTCACGAGCGGAGCAACGTGATCTATAGATTGTGGATATTAGTTGGCTAAATGAAACTGAGATTGCCAGGGAATCTTTTCACTGAGTTCATTGGATTCCTCGCAAATGGTAGCACCACCAAATCCCCAAACAAGTGGGGACTTTTGAGTTGAGTTGACTAATCATTCGTCGTTCGTCGTTTTACAGAGATTGCTTCGTCGCAAGCTGCTCGCGAGTGTAAATTGAATGTTGCCTACTGAATATTGAATATTGATCAAGGATACACATAACTCGCTTCGAAACTCAATGGAATTCCAATCCACCAGTACACGAGTAGGAAGATTGTCCATGTGATTCCGAAGATGATGGAGTAGGGGAGCATCATCGAAATGAGAGTTCCAATACCGGTATTTTTTACGTAACGCTGACAGAAAACCACCACTAACGGGAAGTAGGGCAATAATGGAGTGATGATATTAGAAACCGAATCGCCCACACGATAAGCAGCTTGGGTTAAATCAGGAGAAATGCCCAATTGCATCAACATGGGGACAAATATAGGAGCGATGAGCGCCCATTTCGCGGATGCTGAACCTACCAGCAAGTTTACTGAAGCACTTAAAATAATGATTCCAACGATGGTTATTTGACCGGGTAGGGCTAGCGATTGCAAGAATTGAGCACCTTTTAAAGCCACTAATAATCCAATATTTGAAGTCGCAAAAGCATCGATAAACAAGGCGCAGAAAAATGCCATTACAATGTAGTAACCCATGCTTTGCATCGATTTTGTCATGTTATCGATCATGTCTTTGGAGCTGGAGTATTTACCGGAAACAATGCCATAAACCACGCCCGGAATCAACAGAAAAACGAAAATGAGCGGTACAATGGCTTGCATTAACGGAGCATTGAACGAAGTAAGCGACATTAACTCTGGATCCACCATGTCGGGACCACGAAGGGCAGAATCAGCGGGGATGGCCCAGGCAATTAATCCCACAACACCAAGAAGCATAGCACCGAAACCCATCCAGAAAGCGCGTGATTCTTTAGCCGATACTTCTTCCATTTGAGGCATCTCTTCTTCATCGCCATCCACTTTAGTATCCGCTAAGCGTGGTTCCACAATTTTGTCTGTCACAAACCAGCCAACTGTTACAATTAGGATTGAAGAAATTCCAGTAAAATAGATGTTGTTCAATGGATTCAGAGCGATTTCCGGATCCAAAATTCGAGCAGCCTCTAAGGTGAAGCTCATAATTAGCGGGTCGATAGCAGAAGGGATAAAGTTGGCTGCAAATCCGCCCGATACACCTGCAAATGCAGCTGCAATACCGGCAAGCGGATGTCGACCTGCTGCGTAGAAGATGACTCCACCTAAAGGAATCACCAAAATATAACCGGCATCAGCGGCAGTATGACTCACAATCGCAATCAAAATAAGCATTGGGGTGAGCAGCATCTTTGGAGTTACGTTCAATAGTTTTTTTAAACCGGCATCAATCCAACCTGAATTTTCAGCGACTCCAACACCAAGCATGGCAACCAAAACAATTCCTAGTGGAGCAAATCCTGTAAAAGTGCCCACCATGGTAGCGAAGAAGTTTGCCAGAGCGGTACCTGTAAGCAGATTATTTACTCTGAGTTCTGCTCCTGTAAGGGGATGAACCTCACCAAAATCGATTGGAGCCAGCAAAGCCGATAACACCCAAACAAACATCATTAAATAAAAGAAGAGGATGGCAGGATCGGGGAGTTTATTCCCACTTTTTTCAATTGCATTTAAAAATCGATTAAATAATGTGGGCTTAGCGGCTTCCGTACTCATCTAGTTGATTTGGTTGATTAAAATTTTGGCTAAAAATAAGCGGATTTATAGAATTGACAAGACAAAATTACTTGTTATTTGATGATCGAAATGGAAAAGCAAATTCATTGCTCGGCAAAAGTCTGAACTTTTAAAGGTTCGATAGCAATAGTTTCGAAAGGCATGGCAATGTTATGTTGATTGAAGGCCTTAAAAATCTGTTCCCTCAACTTCGCTTTAAGAGAAAGATGTTCCCTTTCGTGATGAATCCATGCCCGTAGTTCCAGTAACACATTGTAATCATTCAACGCTTTTACGATGACTTCGGGTTGTGGGCTAGTCATGTAAACGTTAGTGTTTTCAACTAATTCAAGAAGAATAGCCCTAGCTTTGTCGATGTCTTCCTCAACACCAATAGTTACTTCAATATCAATTCTAAGGTGCGGAAAGTTGGTGTAAGAACTCACGGTTTTGTTGATTACATCCACATTGGGAACGGCCAGCATTTTACCATCAACAGTTACAATTCGGGTACTTCTTAATGTGATGCGATCTACTTTTCCATATTTGCCGTCAATTTCAACCAGATCACCAATTACGAAGGGGCGATCAAGAAAAATGATAATTCCTGAAATGATGTTTGAAAGTGAGTCGCGGGCAGCAAATCCTATCGTTAATCCAACTATTCCGAGGGAGGTAAGAATAGCAGAAGTTTTTATTCCTACTGAATCAAGAGCTGTAACCGCGCCAAATATTAAAATGGTGTACTTAATAATGGAATTAATAAAAATACTGCTGGTTTCATCGAGTTTGGATCGTTCAAAAATGGGTTTCGAAGCAAATTTGATGACCCTCCACACCAAATAAAAAACAGTGAAAACACTTACTGCAATCAAGAGATTAACAACGGCATCTGCTAGCCAACTACCAATCAGTTTCGGGTCGAATATCGAGGATAGTTTATCAGTTAATGAAGTAAGAAATTCGTTCATAATTTTTAGAATTACGTTATCAGTTATAGGCGATGGAATTTATCCAGCAGTGCATAAAAAGTAACTCCGGTTGCTACTGAAACGTTAAGGGAGTGTTTTTGCCCGAATTGTGGGATAGCAACGAAAGTGTCTATCAGCGGAAGTAGCTGATTATCGATTCCTGAAACTTCATTACCCATTACGATACATATTTTTTGTTCAGGCTCGATGTTCAAGTCCATCATCGAAATACTGTCGTTGGTTTGTTCCAGTCCAATAATGCGGTATCCCGATTTTTTTAAGTTTTCTATTTCGTTGAGTACATCCTCAACATATCGCCAGTTTACAAATTCTTCGGCGCCAATGGCTGTTTTGGTGATTTCATCACGAGGAGGAGTGGGGGAATAGCCGGACAGAATTATTTCTGATATACCAAATGCATCGGCAGAACGAAACACAGATCCCACATTATGCATACTTCGAATATCATGAAGAATCACTTTTACTTTTTCCATCCCATTGGGTGGTGTATGTGCCAGGTTTTCTTCTAGAATCTCTTTAGTAGATAATTTTCTAAGCATATTTTTTTAACTGAATTTAGGCAATCATTCTATTCCAAATAACCCTATCATTGGGCTCATTTTTTTACTATGAGACGGAAAAAACCCAGAAAAGCAGCACTTACTTTTATTTTCATTACTGTTGTAATTGATACCATCGGTCTGGGAATTATTATTCCGGTGATCCCGGCTCTAATCATGGAATTAACCGGTGAAGGTTTAGGAAAAGCAGCTATTTACGGTGGCTGGTTAATGTTTGTTTATGCCGGAATGCAGTTTCTCTTCGCGCCGATTATTGGCGGACTAAGTGATCGTTTTGGTCGGCGACCAGTATTACTACTGTCCCTTGCCGGGTTTGGAATCGACTACATCATCACAGGATTTGCACCCAACATTTATTGGCTTTTTGGGGCAAGAATTTTAGCCGGAATTTTCGGCGCCTCACATACCACAGCAACTGCTTACATCGCCGATATCAGCGAACCTGAGAAAAGAGCTCAGAATTTTGGACTAATCGGTGCTGCTTTTGGGATGGGATTTATATTAGGTCCTGTAATTGGAGGATTATTAGGGGAATATGGCGCAAGAGTACCGTTTTTTGCCTCAGCTGGGTTAGCATTTTTGAATTGTGCCTATGGATACTTCATCCTGCCTGAGTCTTTATCAGAAGAAAATCGGCGGCCATTTGAATGGAAACGAGCTAATCCATTGGGTTCACTACTTCAAATCAAGAAGTTCCCTGCAATATCCGGATTAGTAGTTATCTATTTTATTTTATACTTATCTCATCATGCTACTCAAAGCACCTGGACGTACTTCACCATGCTTCGTTTTGATTGGAATGAGGCTATGGTTGGTTTTTCGCTGGGCATTGTTGGTGTTTGTGTAGCAATTGTACAAGGTGGATTAACCCGGGTGTTTATTCCAAAATGGGGCGAGCAAAAATCGGTTTACATCGGGTTGATTTTCTACATCTTCGGGTTTCTTGGCTTTGCATTTGTCCCAAGCGGATGGATGCTTTTGGTGATGATCGCACCTTTTGCACTTGGTGGTTTTGCCGGACCAGCGTTACAAGGCATCATATCAAATGGAGTTGAGAATAATCAACAGGGAGAACTGCAAGGTGCCTTAACCAGTTTGATTAGCTTGTCGGCGATAATTGGTCCGCCGATGATGACAGGCCTATTTGGTTATTTTACCTCGCAAAGTGCACCGTTCATATTGCCGGGCGCTGCATTTATTGCAGGTTCAATTCTATGTGTAATTTCATTAGCCGGAGCTTATTGGGTGATGAGAAAATGGAAATTACAAACTGCGAACTAAGGTTATTCTGCCAGAAAGATTAGAAAAACAGTTGGAAAGGGTGTATTTTCCGTTTTCAATTTAAGAAGCATTCCGACCTCGGCATGCTTCTTTTTATTTATATCAGCAACCGAACAGAAAAAGAGTATGAGTAAAGTTCAATATTTGTCGCAGGAAGGTTATGATAAGCTTGATGCAGAGCTAAAGGACTTGAAAACCAAGGGACGTCGCGAAGTGGCCGCAGATATTGCCGAAGCACGTGCAAAAGGGGATTTGAGTGAGAATGCCGAATATGATGCCGCTAAAGAAGCACAAGGCCACATGGAAGATCGGATCACCAAATTGGAAGACATTCTTGCAAATGCTCGAATTATTGATGCGAAAGATCTGGATTTATCAAAAGTTCGTGTATTAACTAAGGTTACCATCTTAAACAAAAAGATGAATAAAGAAATGCAGTACACCTTAGTATCTGCGAACGAAGCGGATTTTAAGAAAGGAAAAATCAGTGTGGATTCACCCATCGGAAAAGCATTGTTAGGCCGTGAAGTGGGTGAAACTGTGGAAGTAAAAGTACCTGCCGGAACTTTAGAACTTGAGATTAAAAAGATCGAAATATAAGCCACGATGAAAAAGCTCATCGATGTGTATGTGTACAAAATGAACTCCGGGATTCCGGAGTTTTTGCTATTACTGCGCTCAAAAACGAAAATTTACGCCAATCAGTGGCGTATGGTGGGCGGGAAAGTGGAAGCAAACGAAGCTTCATGGCAGGCTGCACTAAGAGAGCTAAAAGAAGAGCTGGATGTTTTTCCGGAAATCTTTTGGACAATTCCATCAGTGAATAGCTTTTATGAAGCATCTTCGGATCAAATTCATCACATACCGGCCTTTGCTGCCGAGTTACCAACTTCGGCTTCTATTATTTTAGACGACGAGCACACCGAATACCGTTGGGTTAAAGCTGATGAAATTGAAGATATGATCGCTTGGCCGGAACAAAAGCGCCTGATTCGACTAACAGATCAGTTGTTACGAAATCAACAAATATTACCCGAGTGGCATATCGAGCTTTAATAGCAATCATTATCTTTGTTGGTTTTGGTTCATTACTAACCAATCTAAAAGCTCAACCCTACGAGCTCGCCATTTACCCTGACGCTTGGTTCAACTCAACCGATGGTGTTCGGTTAGGAGTTCGTTTTTTAGGCGAAATGCAGGGCACATTTAAAGATGGTCCGCACAGATTGGATGCCGGAATTTGGTTAGCTACAAAACTACCGGAAAAACCTGTTAGTTATTATTTTTCCTACACAAATCCTATTCCTGCCATTAGCAGCTATATGAACGAAGGGAGTGTACAAGTCATTTCTTCGGTTCGCACCGGGTATTCGATTCATAAACTTCAATTGAATAAACGCTGGCAGCGAGGGTTTCAGGAACTGGATTATATAGAAGCTTCGGTTTTTACCTCAAGACAGGGCCACTTTGACGCCGAATATCAACCTTACAGATACTTGTGGCAACAAGGTTGGAGAACGATGATTGGAGCAAACATACAAGTAAGTGAGAAGTTTAATCAGAGTCAGTTTTTTGGCGATATCACCGTTCAAAGAAATGTTGATAACAATACGATAAATTATTCCACTGCAACGATTACGCTAAATTATGTGATTAATTATTCAGGTGATTATAAAATCAGGCTCAGAAATTTTCTTGGGTTTACTTCTGAGCTCGCGAATCCTGAATTTAAGTTTTTATCAACAAATGGAGCCCCGGCAGAATGGCAATGGAATGGATTTTCAAGAGCTTCAGGAACGGTTCCTACTTCCTGGCTGAATGATGGATTTATTCATTTTGAAGGAGGGGCTAATTTGAGGGGATATCAAGCTTACATGTCAGAGTTGTTGGCAACGATGGAAAATGCTACCGGTGGGCAGTTTGAGTTCCCCTTGCATCATCAAAGTATCGCATTAAATGCAGAGGTCGATTTTCCGAATCCTCTTCATAATAAATTAACAAACATCAAATATCTTGGCGATCTGATTGAGTTCAGAACGTATACATTTATTGATGTTAGTAGAGGTAAAGGCACAACCGTGCTTCGCGATCCAAATAGAGCAGATTTCCCGGCAATTGTTCCACCAAAAGTTGAGAGTGTTTTTGAATCGGAGCAATGGTTAGCGGATGCAGGTCTCGGATTTCAGTTTTCGATCAACATTCCTGATTATTTGGGTAAAGATCGAGGCATTTTTGTCCGATACGATCTACCATTCTGGCTTTCATCAACAATGAATAACGAAAGCAATTTTAAATTTAGAAACGTTATTGGCTTCGGTGCCATTTTCAATTTTTAGTCATGAAGATTTTTGTCATAAACTGCGGTAGTTCATCCATTAAGTATCAACTAATCGACACTGAAAACAGAGAGACATTGTGTAAGGGATTGGTTGAGCGAATTGGCGCTGTTACCTCCATCATTAAGCAAGAGTTTAAGGGCGAAAAACCCATCAAAAAATCAATTGCTCTTGAAAATCATGCAGTAGCACTAAAAACTATTATGGAGCTTTTAATTGCTGCCGATAATGATTATTTGCATTCGCTGGATGAAATTGAAGCCGTTGGCCACCGCGTGGTTCACGGCGGTGAGACGTTCAAAGATTCAGTACTTATCGATGATGACGTAGAAGAGGCAATACAAGCCGCATTCGATATTGCGCCACTTCACAATCCACCGAATTTGCAGGGAATCAGAGCGGCTAAAAAACATTTACCGAATGTACCTCATGTTGCGGTGTTTGATACGGCATTTCATCACTCCATCCCTCAGCATGCTTTTTTGTATGGCATTCCAAACCGATTATATCGCAGGTATAAAATCCGGCGATATGGTTTTCATGGAACCAGTCACTATTATGTGAGTCGGCAGTATTACAAACTCGCAGAGAAGAAAAAAGACGGTACCAAAATTATTACCTGTCATTTAGGTAATGGCGGGTCTATTACGGCCATCAAAAACGGACTTTCCATCGATACGAGTATGGGATTTACCCCATTAGAAGGTTTGGTGATGGGAACCCGAAGCGGAGATATAGATCCATCTATCATGTTTTATTTGATTGAAAAAGAAGAGCTTTCGCTGGCTAATGTTCATGCTCTCCTAAACAAGCACTCCGGGTTACTTGGTTTAAGTGGATATGCCGGTGATATGCGAGATCTACTCGAAGAGGCAGAAAATGGCGATCGCCGATGCCAAGAAGCCATCGATGTTTTCTGCTACCGAGCTAAGAAATACATCGGAGCCTATATTGCGGCCATGAATGGTGTAGATGCGATTATTTTTACAGGTGGAATTGGTGAAAATTCTGCAAAAATTCGTGAGTTAATCCTCAAAGACATGCAGTATGCAGGTGTTAAGCTAGATGCAGATCGAAATGCTGAGCGAGGTAATACCGTAATTTCATCCGATGATTCTCAGGTAGAAGTAATGGTAATTCCTACCAATGAGGAATTAGTAATTGCCATAGATTCTGCTAAAATAGCACTTGCTTCCAAACAAACACCTTGGGCATGATCCAATTGCGGAACTTACTGTTTCTTTTGATATTATTCAGCTCCGCCTGCTCCAGTTCGAAGTGGGTAGTTGAAAATCAATATGAAATCGACCGAAACGATTTTGAGTTACTTTCTTCTGATCAGTTTTTGACTCGAGTTGGTACAGTTTCTCCTCAAAATCCGGTAATACAATTCGAAATAAAATCTGCGAATACATTCGAGTATACCCAGAGAGTTCGTACGGATCGATATATCCAGCGATATAGGCCAAGTTTTAAATCGGTACTACTTGGATTAGGCGGAGCATCGTTGGCTACTTCTGCAGCTTTATTAGTAGATCAGCCTAAAACAACGCAACAAACATTATTTGGAACGGCCGCTTTGGTATCGCTGACTTCCTTTTTGAACATGAATCCAACCGGAGATCCCACCCCAACCGGCGAACTCAGGTTATTGCGAAGAACAGGTTCAGTTACAGAAACAGATACTGTGAGTGTTGCTCCTGATCTATCAACCGATGTGTCTTATACTATGTATCATGATGGAGAAATTGTGGCATTTGGTGATGATCTGGAATATCGAAACAACAGATTCACTATCAATTTACTGGAGAGTTTTAATCCAGAAGAGTCAGAATATCAGGACGATGATGTAATCACGATCGAGATTTATTTTAATGATGATATCTACGTAAACACCGTACCCATTTCATCATTTTTAGAACAATTTGTAGTAATAGATACCGAAGTTACAGCTTTGAGAGACGAGCCTGTATTGGATTCTAGAGCCATATTAACCGATCTTGCGCAAGGGAGTGAGCTTCGTTTTGTTGAAGAAGACAGCCTGTGGTATAAAGTGTTGTATGGAATATCCGAAACCTATGTTGCTAAATCTGACGCATATCTGATCTGGAGACCCACTGAATTTGCCTCTCAGTTATCTATTATTACTGTACCTAATATTCCATTTGGCAATATTGACGTGGAATCGGACATCCCTAAACATGTTGAGCAAAATGAGCGTAGTTATGGGTTTGTACTAGCAAACAGAGAATATCAAGGTGAGCTTTCTGAACGAAATTTTGCGGAAAGAGATGCTCAATTAATGTCTGCCTACCTCCAAAATGCGTTTTCTTTTCGAAGCGGAAATATTCGAACAGTAACTAATGTCGAAAATCAGCAACAATTGGTGTTAGCCTACAATCGTTTGGCCAACGATCTAAGAGGAGATCAAAAACATTTGGTGGTGTATGTTTCGGGCTATGTAACTGCCGGGCAAAATGGCGAGATGTTGCTCTACGGCACAGGTGGTAGCACTTCGAGTATGATCAATCTAAATTCCTTCTTTAGTGGCATTTCTAGGTTACCGGTAGAAGAACTAGTTATACTGCTTGATATCGACAATATAGATAACGAAAACCGGATACTTATCGAGCCTCTTGCTAATCAAATATTAGAAAACAAAGAGAATAGCGCCATAATAGTTAGTTCCTCAGAAACTCAGCGCTCTAGAAATTATTCGCGAACCGGTGGCGAACAAAAACGTCATAGTATATTTACCTACTTTATCGCTGATGCCATAAAACAGGGTGCTACAACTGTTTCTGAAATTGTAAATCATTTACAACGAAATGT
Organism: Balneolaceae bacterium; assembly: GCA_965228545.1. Taxonomy (GTDB): domain Bacteria; phylum Bacteroidota; class Rhodothermia; order Balneolales; family Balneolaceae; genus HXMU1420-13. The sequence continues at coordinate 966,637 of OZ245822.1, read as the reverse complement.
AGATTACACAAGTAGAAGATTGCATAATCAGCCGCAGCATATTTTATTTTTTGGTGAGTCTGGTATTAGTCTGATTGAATAATGGCAGGATTGGTCTACATTCTTGCAAGTGTTGGGTGTTCTATAGCAATTGCTCATCTATTAAAACTGGCTCGCAATAAAGAGCTTTCTATCATTCCCATATTAACGGTAAACTATCTCACAGCTGCCTTTATCAGTGGATTCCAAATAGAGCACCTAGAAACTGTTACCCAAGCTGCACCTGTTACCGTAATCTTTGCTTTTTTAACAGGTTCGTTATTCATCATAAATTTCTTCTTATACAGCTTTTCGTTGCACAACAATGGGGTTGGGGTGAGCGTAGCCGCGATGCGCCTATCATTAGTGCTACCAGTTATTGTGAGTTTATTCTGGTACAAAGAGTTTGTAAATACCTTCAATTACATTGGTATTGTAATCGTTTTTATTGCACTCTTTTTGTTGTTACCTAAGCTACAAATGAAGGGACAGCAAAAGGTTTTTTCTCATTCTTTACTACTTTTATTCATCTTAAATGGATTGGTAGACATACTTCTGAAAGTTTACGATCGGGAGTTTACAACAGCCTTACCCAAGGAAGCCTTTCTTGCCTTGATTTTTAGTAGTGCATTTTTTCTTGGTCTTGGATATTTAGCCGTTAAAGGCAACATTGGTTTTACAAGAAAGCATGTTATGTATGGGATACTTGTTGGTATTGTGAATCTGTATTCCTCTTACTTTATTTTACTCGCCCTTGAAATGCTTGAGGGCGCTTTGGTTTTTTCGTTATCTAATATTCTAAATGTGTTATTAGGCACACTTCTGGGTATTTTTTACTGGAAAGACGTACTTTCACGCACCCAAATTGTTGGGTTAATAGCAGCAATAATCGCAATTATATTACTCATCATTTAGTATGAACATCATAGAGAGCATTCGTAAAAAAGCATCCGAAAAAAAGGCAACAATCGTATTTCCTAGATCAAGTGACCCTAGAGTTATACAAGCGGCTGAGTTTTTAGCCGAACACGAACTTTGTATTCCCATATTATTGAGCAACAGCAATGCCGCGACTACAGAATTAGAAATAATAGATATTGATTCTCATCCGAAACTGGAAACTTATGCGCAGGCTTTTTATGAGAAAAGAAAACACAAAGGCTTAACTTTAGAACAAGCCACCCACCAAATTAAAGATCCGTTGTTCTTTGCAGCTTCTATGCTTTCCCAAGGCGATGCGAATGGCGCTGTTGCGGGTTCAATATCTACTACGGGAGATGTACTTCGCGCAGCTATTCAAACAATTGGGCTAAAACAAGGCTCAAATGTGGTTTCATCTACTTTTTTGATGAGTTTCGAAGATGGTAGAGTTTTTACCTATGGAGATTGCGCCGTTGTGCCGTATCCAACCCAAGAGCAATTGGCTTCCATAGCCATCGACTCGGCCGAGACTCATCTTGCACTTACGGGCGATACAGCTAAGGTTGCCATGTTATCATTCTCATCTAAAGGAAGCGCCAATCACGAACGTGTTGATTTAGTAACAAACGCATTAGAAATTGCAAAAAGCAGTTCCTCTGCGTTAGATATTGATGGAGAACTACAGTTCGATGCAGCGTTAATTGAGCGTATTGGCCAGCAAAAAGCACCGGGATCGCCTGTAGCAGGAAAAGCAAATGTGTTCATTTTCCCTAATTTAGATGCCGGAAATATCGGGTATAAAATCACGGAACGATTGGGCGGAGCTACTGCAACCGGACCTGTTATTCAAGGTCTTGCAAAACCCATGATGGATTTATCACGGGGATGCTCTTGGGAAGACATCGTAAATACTGCGTGTGTGGCTGCGTTGTTATCCTAGTTATTTAAATGGAATATCATGTCACACATCCATTAAAAGCGAATACCGAAGCTCAGGAAATTAAACTACCAGAAAACCGATCGTTAGTAATGAAAAGACTATATCCTTTAAAGTTTGATCCCATAATAAAAGACAAAATTTGGGGTGGCCAAAAACTAGAATCCGTTTTGGATAAACCTACAGGCGGATCGAAATCGGCGGGTGAATCTTGGGAAATTTCTGGGGTTGATGAGAATATTTCAATCGTATCAAATGGTGAATTGAAAGGAAAATCATTGGTAGAACTTATTGATGAATACAAAGGAAATCTAATCGGTGAATCAGTCTATCAGCAATTTGGTAACAAATTCCCGTTGCTAATCAAATTTATTGATGCAAATGATGATTTAAGCATACAAGTACACCCCGATGATGAACTTGCAGGAAAACGTCACAATTCGTTTGGTAAAACCGAAATGTGGTATGTGGTATCTGCCGATGATGGAGCAACGCTTATTTCCGGGTTTAATAAAAAAACATCCAAAGAAGAATACCTTTCGAATTTCAATGCCGGGAAGCTTATCGATTTACTGAACAGGGAAGAGGTAAATAGTGATGATGTTTTCTTTCTTCCTGCAGGAAGAGTGCATACAATTGGTAAAGGGTTATTGATTGCTGAGATCCAACAAACCTCTGATATTACTTACCGCATTTATGACTTTGATCGCGTAGATGAGAATGGAGTTGGTAGAGAGCTTCATACTGAAGAAGCAATTGATGCCATCGATTACAACTATTATCCCGAATATAAGACGAACTATGATAAATCGAGCGCTGATACAGAAATTGGTAAATGCCAATACTTTGTAACACGCAGGCTCACAATTATTGATGAAAACAATCGCGATTACTCCAAATTCGATTCCTGCATAATCTTGATGTGTTTACAAGGAGAGGGCGTTATCACATTCGAGGGCGGTGAAGTTGATTATCATTTAGGTGATTCCATTTTGGTGCCAAATGCATTATCAGCGATCAACATCCAACCCCATAAAGAATCGAAAATGTTGGAAATTAGAATTCCAAAAGGATAGCATTATGCCTTATGTAAATGTTAAAATAACCAACGATGGTATCACCAAACAACAGAAACAGCACATTGTTGAAGATATCACCCAGTCGCTTGTAAAAACGTTAGGAAAAAAACCGGAACACATACATATCGTAATTGATGAGGTAGATGTTGATAATTGGGGCTTTGCAGGAATGCTAACCTCCGAATATCGTTCATCGAAAAAGGCAGATAGCTAAATAGTGTAAATAAATTCTTTTCTATTCCGCTGATAAGATTTCTCAATTAGTTCTGACACAGCGTTTTATTATCTTTGGACGGTGTCTAAATAAGAGACTTATGTCTGAACGCCACATTAAAAATGGCGGTTTGCAAAAGTAAGTAATTAACGACAAACAAAGTTTACATGAGCGAAGAGGTTAAAGCATTAGAATCAATGATCGGTGAAGAGTACAAGTATGGCTTTTCTACTGATGTTGAATACGAAGATTTCCCCAAAGGTATAAGCGAGGAAATTGTTCGTGAATTATCAAGAGTAAAAAACGAACCAGAGTGGATGACCGACTTCCGCGTGAAAGCCTATCATGCGTGGAGAGAAATGGAAGAACCAACTTGGTTTAACGCCACCTACAAAAAACCAGACTACGAAAATTTACTCTATTATTCTGCTCCAAAAAAGAAGCCTCAGTTGGATAGCATGGATGATGTGGATCCAAATATTCGCGAGACGTACGAAAAGCTGGGTATTCCTTTAGAAGAACAGAAAATGTTGGCGGGTGTAGCAGTTGATGCTGTTTTTGATAGTGTTTCTGTATTTACATCATTCAAAGAGAAACTTGCAGAAGCAGGTGTAATATTTTGCTCGATGAGTGAAGCCATTAAAGAGCATCCAGAACTCGTAAAGAAGTATATGGCTTCGGTTGTGCCGGTAAGGGATAATTACTTTTCAGCATTAAACTCTGCCGTTTTTTCAGATGGATCATTTTGTTACATCCCTAAGAATACAAAATGCCCGATGGAACTAAGCACCTATTTCCGTATAAATAATATGGAATCGGGTCAATTCGAACGAACACTTATTGTAGCCGAAGAAGGATCAAGCGTAAGTTATTTGGAAGGCTGTACTGCGCCCATGTACGATGAAAATCAACTACACGCCGCAGTTGTAGAGCTGGTAGCACTCGATAATGCAGATATCAAATACTCGACCATTCAAAACTGGTATTCCGGTGATGAGAATGGCAAGGGTGGTATCTACAACTTTGTAACCAAGCGTGGTATTTGTAAAGGTAAGAATTCAAAAATCAGTTGGACTCAGCTTGAAACCGGTTCTGCTGTTACGTTGAAATATCCAAGTGTTATTCTCCAAGGTGATAATTCCATTGGTGAATTTTATTCGGTGGCTGTTACTACTAAAATGCAGCAAGCCGATACCGGTACAAAAATGATTCACTTAGGAAAAAACACTAAGAGTACCATTATATCTAAAGGTATTTCAGCCGGACGTTCACAAAATAGTTACCGTGGCGAAGTTAAAATCGGTAAGAAAGCGCACGGTTCTAAAAATTACTCAGTATGTGATTCTATGTTGATCGGGCAGGAGTGTGGCGCTCATACATTCCCCTACATATCGAGTGAGAATCCAAGCAGTAGTGTAGAACATGAAGCAACAACATCACGCGTAGGGGAAGAACAAATCTTTTATTTGATGCAACGTGGAATCAGTGAGCAGGATGCTATCTCGATGATCATCAACGGATTTGTAAAAGATGTATTGAAAGAGCTTCCACTGGAATTTGCAGTAGAGGCCAACAAACTCCTTGACGTGAAACTAGAGGGTAGTGTAGGGTAAATCTACTTACCGGTAATTAGGTCATCCTGAGCAAATATAAGATTCAGTTGTGGCTGAGAAGGTTTAAAATGACCTCGAAGACGAAATTAAATAAACAAAAAAGCAAAAAATCAGAACTGTGTTAGAGATCAAAAATTTACACGCCGTAGTTGAAGGCGAAGACATCGAAATTCTTAAAGGCGTTAATTTGAAAGTAAACGCCGGTGAAATCCATGCAATCATGGGGCCAAACGGGAGTGGTAAAAGTACCCTCTCGAAAGTGGTATCAGGTCACCCGGAGTATGAAGTAACTGAAGGTGAAATTCTATTCAACGGCGAAGATATTACCGAGCTTGATGCTGATGAGCGAGCTCATTTGGGCTTATTTTTAGCGTTTCAATATCCGGTAGAAGTGCCAGGAATTACCAATCGTACACTGTTAAGAGAAGCATACAACACAATCGCCCGTGCAAACGACCGCGAAGAATTAGATCCTCTTGAGTTTGAAGATTACATCGAAAGTAAATTGGATGTAATTGATATGAAGGATGAGTTTCTGAATCGATCTATCAACACTGGATTTTCTGGCGGAGAGAAGAAGAAGAACGAGATTTTCCAAATGGCCGTGTTAAATCCGGTTCTATCTTTTCTAGACGAAACCGATTCTGGATTGGATATCGATGCCTTGAAAGTTGTGTCTGAAGGCGTTAACAAAATCGCCAATGATGAAAATGCTATCGTGATGATTACGCATTACCAACGCTTATTGAATTACATCAAACCAGATTATGTTCATGTAATGATGGATGGTAAGATCATCAAATCCGGCGATATCAGCCTTGCCGAAGAATTAGAGGCAAATGGCTACGACAAAATGGAAAAAGAATTAGCACTAAATGGTGAGGCTCAGTAATGAGTGAAGTAATTCAAAAAGATACTATGCTTTCCTTTGTGGATGGTGAGATTAATAGTAATGCCAATTCTGTGGCTATCCGTGCCATCAATGTTCGAGGGAAAGAAGCATTGGAAAACACTCCATTTCCAACCCGAAAAGACGAAGATTGGAGATTTATTGATTTAAGCGCCATAAAAAAGAATCGCTTTACTAGCGTATCTGATGCAAATGCAACCGATATTGGTGATATCTCTAAGCATTATTTACCGGAAGCACTTAACACACGCTTGGTATTTGTAAATGGAATTTACAACGAAAAATTATCTTCCATTAGTGACTTACCACATCATGTGATTGTAGGCAACATGAGTGAGTATGGAGACCATGATGCCGTGAAAGAGCACCTGGGAACTATCACCAATTATGATGATGATGCATTTGCACCATTTAATGATGCTGCATTCGAAGACGCTGCGTTTATTTACCTACCCGAGGAAACGTCAGTGGAAGCACCAATTCATATTTTGAATATCTTCACCGATGCGGAAAAAGCTTTTTACGCTACACCTCGTTTGTTATTTGTTGGCGAAATGTACTCTAAAGCTACTATTATTGAGGAGCACATTGGCTTAGCGAACAACGTTTACCTGAATGTTCCGGTAACTGAATTCCGTTTGTTTGCCGGTGCACACGTGCATCACGCCAGAATCCAGCGTGATTCAAAGCAAGCGGCTCATGTATCTCGACCAATAGCAATGATCGATCGAAATGCGGAGTATCACTCATATACTATTTGTTTAGGTGCTAAATTATTCCGCAACGATCCACGCGTAATCCAAAATGCAGAAGAAGTTGACTTTACGGTTGATGGGTTGGTGTTAATAGATGGCGATCAAATCGCTGATACGCACTCGATAATGGATCATAGATTCCCCCATGGGAAAAGTCACCAATTGCACAAAGTTGTGGTGAATGATAACGCACATTCTATTTTCAATGGTAAGATCTTTGTAGCTAAAGACGCACAGAAAATCGATTCATTCCAAGAAAATAGAAATCTCCTGCTTTCTGAGAACGGTAAGGTAAACACCAAGCCGCAGTTAGAAATCTTCGCTGATGATGTATTATGCTCTCATGGTGCTACCATCGGTCATCTAAATGATGAAGAAGTATTTTACTTGCATTCTCGTGGTCTCACCGAACAGAAATCGCGTGAGCTACTTGTGTATGCTTTTGCACTTGAAAGCGTTGAAAGCATGGAAGTAGAATCGGTAGAAAAACTACTTCTCGAAGAGGTAATTAAATATACAACTAGAGACTAGTTAGTTAATTTTTATTCGTTATTAGTTCAAACGATTAACAATTAACGAATAACAAAAGATATGGCAGAGATTTTAAAAAATATCGAGACCAAAATTGATTGGGAAGCAATCAGAAACCAATTCCCTGTACTTCAGCAAGAAGTAAATGGAAAGCCATTGGTGTATCTCGATAATGGAGCTTCTAGTCAAATGCCACAATCAGTAATTGATCGCTTGAATGCGTATCACTCTAACGAGCATGCCAATGTGCATCGTGGTATTCATTCATTAAGTCAAAAAGCTACCGACGCCTACGAGGCAACACGCACCAAAGTAAAAGACTTCATCAATGCCAGTTCATTGGAAGAAGTTATTTTTACTACCGGTACTACCGATTCGATAAATTTGGTAGCTAATAGTTACGGAAGAACTTTCCTGAAAGAAGGCGATGAAATTATTGTTTCACAGATGGAGCATCACGCGAATATAGTTCCCTGGCAGATGGTGGCCGAGCATACCGGAGCAGTGCTCAAAGTGATTCCGATGGATGAGAATGGAAACTTGATGATGGATGCTTTTCATGCATTACTTTCTGAAAAAACGGCTATTGTTGCGTTGATTCATGTCTCAAACGCGTTGGGAACCATTAATCCCGTGGAAGAAATCATCGAAGCAGCTCATTCCAAAAATGCGGTTGTTTTGATTGATGGAGCACAATCGGTTCCGCACACGAAAGTGGATGTGCAAGCCTTAAATGCTGATTTCTATACATTCTCTGCTCATAAAATGTGTGGACCAACCGGTTTCGGCGTTTTGTACGGTAAAAAAGAATTACTAAACAAAATGCCTCCTTACCGCGGCGGTGGGGATATGATTGATAAAGTGACTTTTGAAAAAACCACTTATAACGATCTTCCACATAAGTTTGAAGCTGGTACTCCCCCAATAGCAGCAGGTATAGGATTGGGTGCCGCTATCGATTTTCTTAACGAAATTGGAATGGAGAATATCGCTTCGCGTGAAGCTGAACTACTAGATTATGCAACGCGCAAACTATCAAAAATTTATGGGTTTAGAATAGTCGGAGAGGCTGATCAGAAAGCTAGTGTAATTTCCTTTTTATTGGATGGAATTCATCCAACCGATGCCGGAACAATCATGGATAAGGAAGGAGTCGCTGTTCGTACCGGCCACCATTGTGCCCAACCGGTAATGGACTATTATGATATACCGGGCACATTGCGCGCGTCCATTTCATTTTACAATAATGAAGACGATATTGACCGACTCGCAGACGCAATTATTTATACACAAGAATTTTTCGCATAAACAGATAGAAAGATGGCTAAAATTAAAGAAATAGAACGTACTCCAAACCCAGATGCTATGCGCTTTGTGCTGGCAGAACCCCTCACAAACGGCGTTACTCGCTCGTTTGAAAATAGTACTGAAGCTGAACATGACGAGTTAGCAAAAGCATTATTTGCCATCGAAAATGTGATTAACGTGTACTATGTTGATAAATATATAACCGTTACACAGGACGGAAAAGCCGTTTGGTCAGAGTTGCTTCGAAAATTAGCTCCACCAATTCGAGAAGCCCAGCCACAAATGGATTTAGAAGCCGATGATGCCGTTCATGTAAGCGAAGAGGCTGCGAATTCGGATGATCCACGCCTACAGGAAATTAATCGCATGTTGGATGAACAAGTTCGCCCGTATCTGTTAGCAGATGGTGGTGGATTGAAAGTACTTGGTTTAGACGACAACAGGCTAAAAGTTCACTATCAAGGAGCTTGCGGAACATGTCCAACTGCTAGTACTGGTACATTGTACGCGATCGAAAGTATGGTAAAACGTATTGATCCGGAAATTCAAGTAATTTCAGTTTAAAACTAAAAGTGACTACGATGGGCGAGATTACCATTAGTGAACGCGCTTATCAACGAATAGAAGAGATTCGTAGTGAGCAAAATATACCAAACGATGCCTATCTCAAAGTGGGCGTTGTTTCTGGTGGTTGCTCGGGATTAACCTACAATCTCGATTTTGCTTCTGACGCACAGCCTGGCGATAACGATCAAGTATTCGAACTAAACGGACTGAAAGTATTCGTGGATATGCGCAGTTTCCTTTATTTGGCAGGAACGGAGCTCGATTTCACCGATGGACTCGAAGGGCAAGGATTTCATTTTCATAATCCAAATGCCAGTCGCACTTGTTCGTGTGGGGAAAGCTTTAGTGTTTGACATTTATGTCATCCTGAGGATACTTCCGAAGGATCTGAACGGATAAAGGATTCGATTTTAAATCTTAGTAAAAAACGAAAATCAACGTTGATATAATAATAGTCTTATAAATTGAGAGTAGCATTAACCCGTCTAGGTTCATCGCTTTCGCTCTGAAAGACTAATTTAAATAACGACCAAACTGTCAATCATGTCAGAAACAATCGTCAACAAAGTTAAAGCCAATACTAAGCTAATCACCATTGATCTGGCTAAGCTTTTTCATGATGATAATCCCATTGCGGAGTTAGATATCAAAGAGTTTCTGCATATGGGAATGCTTCTCAAAGAAGCAGATTTTAGAGCTCATCTTAAAGAATTTGATTGGTCACAGTTTGAAGGCCAATATCTATCGGTTTATTGTTCATCTGATGCCATTATTGCACCCTGGGCTTGGATGTTAATTACCACAAATGCTTCAGAATATGCTAAGGAGGTTTTCCATCTTTCAAAGAACGAAGTCATCTACGAACTTTACAGAAGAAGGGTGGATAATCACGACTGGAGCCAATATCAAGACAAATTTATTTTGCTAAAAGGATGCGGAGATATCTACGTACCTGATTCAATTTATTTACTGGCAACCAATAAGTTACAGGGGTTAGCAAAAAAAATCATGTATGGCGAAGCGTGTAGTTTCGTGCCGGTAGCCACTCGTTAATTGTTAATCGTTATTGGTTTAAATGAAAATAATTCTCACAGGCTCATCTCGCGGAATTGGAAAAGCAATTTGCGAATTGTTATTGGTAAATGGTTATTCGGTGATTGGCACCTCAACCAAACCAATTAACGATTACACGAATAACAATTATAAACACATTGTCTGCAATCTAGCTAGACAGAATGAAGTCCAAGAATTAAAAAAAGTATTCAATCAACAAAACCCTCCTGAAGTACTCATCAATAATGCTGGTATGTTTAGAGATGCGGATTTTGCAATTGAAGATGACGAGTGGCTGGAAACTTGGGACATCACCCAACAAGTAAACCTCCGATCAACAGCTTTGTTATGTAAATGGGCAATTAATACCTGGGCAGAAAAAGGAATTGAAGGGAGAATCATCAATATTTCGAGCAGAGCGGGCATGCGTGGTGATACTCAGGAATATGCAGCGTATGCCGCCAGCAAAGCCGGTATGATCGGTCTCACCAAAAGTATAGCTCGAAGTATGGGCAAGAAAGGTATAACAGCCTACACCATCGCTCCCGGATTTGTGGAGACCGACATGGCACGAGAATCCATTGAAATTTATGGAGCCGAGTATTTAACTCAAGGACTAGCATTAAACGAAATTGCTCCGCCCGAAGAAATTGCTAATCTAGTACAATTACTTGCTCAAGGTAAACTAAAACATGCTACCGGACAGACATTCCACATCAATTCAGGCAGTTATTTGATCTAAATTATTGAATAGTGGAATTTGTTTGGAATTTGATTCTTGGAATTTGATTTTTAAGTCATGTCACATATTTCCACTCGCAAAAAAGACCACGTTCAACTTACGGTAACCGATCAAACCCAATACGGCATTACTACCGGATTTGAACGATTCTACTTCAATCACAATGCACTTCCAGAAGTAAATTTCGATGAAATTTCAACGCAAGCAAGTTTACTCGGAAGAACCTTTTCTTTTCCACTAATGATATCCTCCATGACAGGCGGCTATGCGGATGCCGGACCGGTAAACGCAATTATTGCAGAGTTTTGCGAAGAATATGACCTACCATTTGGAGTAGGAAGTCAACGCGCCATGTTTGTTGATGAAACTCAAATAGAATCGTTTGCCATAGCACGAAAAAAAGCACCAAATGCTTTTATTGCCGGGAATATTGGAGGAGCACAATTAATTGGCGGGCTTAATCACGATCAACTCAAATTGATGATAGATACCATACAAGCCGATGCACTGATTGTGCATCTGAATCCGCTGCAAGAAATGATGCAACCCGAAGGTGATCGCAATTTTAAAGGGGTGTTAAATGGTATCGAACAGTTGGTAAAAGACGCATCAATTCCGGTAATTGCAAAAGAGACTGGTGCAGGGATTTCATCCTACACAGCAAAACGATTATTGAATGCAGGTGTTCAAGCCATTGATGTAGCCGGAGCAGGAGGAACAAGCTGGGCAAAGGTAGAAAATCAACGACAAGATAATGAGATAGCGAATTTCGAATTCGACGAATGGGGCATTCCAACTGCAGATTGTTTGAATCAGATATCAACTTTACAGTGGGAGCGAAGTTTTGAACTTGTTGCATCTGGAGGAATAAGAACCGCGAATGATATTGGAAAAGCAATGTGTTTAGGTGCTACGTTTACAGCGACGGCTCAACCTATTATCAAGGCAATAAAAGAAGGCGGACGGGAACGACTTGAAAGTTATCATCGAAATTTGATTCATAGTTTTAAAACACTTTTACTTTTAGTTGGTTGCTCATCGGTAAACGAACTGCATCGTTCGCTGTTAATCGAGAAATAAAGTACTCAAAGGGTGAATATTATCTGTATCTTCAACCCTGTTCAAAGAGCATTTAGAGTTTGAAAGACCAAGATTTACGTACCCGACTATTACATCTAATTGAGGAAAAGATTCAGGAAATAAATTTTTCTGATGAACCTGCAAGTTTATATCAGCCTTACGCCTATACCATGGAAGCTGGAGGTAAACGAATACGACCGTTACTTACTATGCTGGCTTCAGGTTTATGTGGTGGCAAAGTGGAAGAATCTATACCCGCTGCAATTGCTGTTGAGGTGCTGCATAACTTCACGTTGGTTCATGACGATATCATGGATTCGGCCAATACCCGTAGAGGCAGACCAAGCGTTTTTAAAAAGTGGGACGAAAACGTGGCAATTCTCTCCGGCGATTTAATGTTTGCCGATGCTATGCGCTTCTTGCATCCTTATGGCGCTGATCAAAATTACTCTAAACAAGAGTATTTCGATTTAAACTCTACCTTTTTGAATGCTATTGTTACTGTGTGCGAAGGCCAGGCTTTTGATATGGAGTTTGTGAATAGAGAGAATGTTACACTTGACCAATATATTCGCATGATTAGTGGTAAAACTGCAGCTTTATTAGCGGCTTCGCTTAAAATGGGTGGGATTACTGCTCATGCTACCACTTTACAGAAGGATGCATTATATCAGTTGGGTATGGAAATGGGGGTAGCTTTCCAAATTCAAGACGATCTCTTAGATGCCACCGCCGATCCTGAGAAATTTGGAAAACGTCCGGGTGGAGATATTTTCGAAGGCAAGAAAACATATCTCACCATACTTGCGTTAGAACGGGCGAACCACGAACAATCAAACATCATTACATCCACCTTAGAAACTTCGAATCCGAAGGATGAAAGGGTTGATGAAGTTCTTTCAATTATGAAAGAATTAAATGTGATGGACGATGTTTCTGAAATCCTTCAAAATTACTATTCACATACCTATCAATTACTTGAACAATTTGAAGACAACGAGTACAAGAAAGAACTCGAAAAACTGCTTATCTTCTTACAAAATCGTGATCACTAAAGAGTTTACATTTTCTACTATGCGTTATTTTTCCATCGCGCTTTTATCCCTTATTATTTTAACCGGTGCTTGCCGTAATAAAGACTTAATTCGTCCCGGCGATCCTTTAAACGTTGCTTACGACAAATCGTTGGCTCTTTATGAAGAAGGCAAATACGACGATGCTGCCTATGGCTTCGATCTTGTTACCAGAATGGGGCGGGGCACCAATTTTTCGAAAGATGCACAATTTTATCTCGCAGAAAGTTACTATGCAGATAAGCAATATATCTTAGCAGCCTCCGAGTATCAGCGTTTTATCAGTTATTATCCGCGAGATGAAAAAAGGCAAGAAGTTGAATACAAGCTGGCGATGTGTTATTACCAACAATCGCCTCGTTACCGGCTTGATCAAACCCCAACACGAAGAGCTATCGAATTATTTCAACTTTTCAACACCAAATACCCTGATAGTGAGTTGGTAGTAGAATCTGCTGAAAGAATAGATGAATTACGTAATAAACTAGCTCGAAAAGCCTATGAAGCCGGCGAGTTCTACCTTAGAACAAATCGTTACCTTGCTGCAAGTATTTATTTTGATCAGGTAGTTGATCAGTATCCAGAATCAATGTGGGCCGAGCGCTCGTTGCTCAAGCAAATTGAAACGTACATCATCTATGCTGATAATAGTATTGAAACAAAACAAGCTGAGCGATACAACATGGCGATTTCTAATTACGAGAAATATTTACAGCTGTTTCCTCAGAGTAATAACAGAGCAGAAGCAGAATCGCTATACCTTGATGCTGTAGATAAACTCGCTGATGTGGATGTAACTGCTTCCGGAGAAACAATCGGAAGTAACTAATGGCTAAACGAATAGGGTTGCTGGGTGGAACCTTCGATCCCGTTCATAACGGCCATTTAGGTATTTTTCAATCCTTTCTAGACTCAACTTACATCGATGAATTATGGGTGTTGTTGACACCCGATCCACCACATAAGCTCGATAAGAATCACACAGCCTACGAACATCGAGCGGCAATGCTTAACTCAGCGACAAAAGAAAGTGCCCGTATTTTTATCTCAACGATCGAAAATCACTTACCTCGGCCATCTTACACCATCCAAACGATAAAAGCGCTTAAACAAGAATACCCACATTACACTTTCCTATACTGTTTAGGCGGGGATAGTTTGAGTTCTTTTCATTTATGGAAAGAGTATGAACAAATATTGAAAGAAGTGCTTTTGCTAGTGGCAAAACGTCCCGATTACGATCATAGCAATGTTGCGAGTAAAATTTTAGACAAAACAACGTTTATTGAACATAAGCCGATCTCTGTTTCTTCATCAGATATTAGAAATTTGGTAAGGCATAGAAATTCGATTTCAGATTTGGTTCCTCAACAAGTGGAAGACTATATTCTTTCGAAAAATTTGTACAAGCAATAATATCAGTTTATGAGCATATCAAGACGCCAAACTATTCAGTTATTAGGGACGACTTTAGTAGGGATTCCATCCATCATTCGTGGTTTTTCAAAATCAAAGAATATTTCTAAACGGCACGTAATCCCAAAAGCATTACCAAAAAACGCCACGCTCGGATTAGTAGCGCCAGCAAGCCCAATTTATTCGAAAACAGAATTTGACCAGATGCTTGTCGACCTATCCGACTTAGGCTATAACTTGGTTTTAGGTAATCATGTAGATGATAGATATGGATATTTAGCAGGCAAAGATGAAGATAGAGCAGCAGATTTGCATCAAATGTTTAGTAATCCTTCGATTGATGGAGTGCTATGTGTACGAGGGGGTTATGGGAGTAATCGAATTTTAGAATTAATTGACTTTGACGTAATTGCAGCAAATCCAAAACCCTTTATTGGCTTTAGTGATATTACCAGTTTGCACATGGCCATTTTCAAAAAAACGGGAATGATTACATTTCATGGTCCTGTTGGAAAATCTAGTTGGCCGGAATATACCAGAAAATCGTGGGTGGATGTTCTGCACAACGGAATGCAACCCAAGTATGAAATTCCGGACGAGCAAAAAGATGCATCTTATACAATCAATTCGGGGAAAGCAACCGGGGTACTATTAGGTGGAAATCTCACCGTTCTAACGTCGTTATTAGGGTCAAATTTCCTTCCTGAATTCGATAATGCCATATTATTTTTAGAGGATGTAGGGGAAGATATTTATCGTGTCGACCGTATGTTATCACAATTAAAACTATCAGGTATTTTAGACAAGATTAATGGTTTTGTATTTGGTAAATGTACCAACTGCGATGAGTCTGCTAATGGATTAAGCTTGAAACAAGTATTTGATGACTATTTATCTGAAATCGATATTCCTGCCTTTTATGGGGCAATGATTAGCCACGAGGAACTAAATCTAACAATTCCCGTTGGAGTACAGGCTACCATCGATGCGGATACTAAAACCATTGATTTACTTGAGCCTGGTACACTCAAATAATATAAATTGCTACGTAACGACTATTCTTTGAGACGGATTTGCTTTTTCGAAATCATCAGTTTTGTTGCATGCTTTTGCTTTGCAAATGTGGGGTATGCACAACAGTCTGGCATTTCGGGAGTGATTACCGATTCCGTTTCCGGTGAAACCATACCTTTGGTTAACATTGTAAAGGTTGGAACTACTATTGGTACAAACAGCGATGAGAACGGATACTTTAACTTAGACCTTAACCCAGGGGTTCATCAATTGCAGTTTTCATCGCTGGTATTTGTCGATACGTTGATCACAGTTCGTTTGGCTCCATCTGAGCAGAAAGAACTATTCGTTTCTATGCGAGAAGACCGCCTTGTATTAGGTGAAATTGTGGTAAGTGCCGACAGAGTTACTCGAATGGTGCAGCAATTGGCTGTTTTTCGGGATCAACAAAACCAAGGCCTGCAATCCTATAGGGCAGATGTGTACAAACTTGCCATTCTGGGTACAGAGAATGCTCAAAGTGATTCTGTGAAACCAATTGCTTTTTCAGAACGCGTATCTGAGATAAAGCATATTATTTCTCCAGAACGCTTTTCTGAAACCACTTTAGCCAATCGCTCAAGTAAAAATTTCTTTAGTGAATATGATTTCTTTTCTACAGGTGGGCCGCCATTAAACCTAAATCAGGAATTAGTGCCATTGAGTATATTATCAGAAGATATCACTGTGATTGGGCCAATTTCGAAGCGGGCGGGTCGGTTTTACTATTTAAGCGATAACCAAGCTGATACTTCATGGCCATTGGGAACCATTGAGATAAGTTTTACTCCAAAAAACAATAATCGTCCATTATTTGAAGGGAGTGTGTGGGTTGAACAGAGCACAAATTCCATACTAGGTATCGATGTTCAACTGAACGATTATGCCAGCACAAACACTGGTTTATTCAGCATTAAAAATCTTAGGTATGTGCAGAGCTATATGAAAGTTGGCCAATTCTGGCTTCCCGAGAATACGAAACTTTCTGCAACATTAGATTTTCTGGCTTCTGCTAAACCCATCCAATACCTCGACGAGTGGGCATGGTCGGGGCATCAGGTAAATTCTAATTTCTCACTTGATGAACTGGATTTAAATACTACTGTTATGGTAGCAGGATCGCATCGTAGAAATGAAGCGTATTGGGATAGTGTGTCAACTTCAGCTGCAAACGATAACTTAAGCTATTTAAATGATGCCAAATCCTACACCGAACGCAATCGAACACTGCGCTTAGGTATGAGTGTAATGAGTAACTTTTTTAGGTTACCCTACGAATTAGAGCGCTTCTATCTCACCAATATCAGCGACATTTATCATTTCAATCGAGTAGAAGGGCATACTTTAGGTTTGGGGCTCCGAACACCGGTACATCCTAACTATGAATACCGTGCAGTAACAGCTTACAGTTTCGGGCAAGAAGATTGGACATATATATTTTCAGGTTATCAGTTTATACCGGGAACGGCTTTTGCACCAGAGATAATTGTTCAAAAAGATGTAGTTCAGCAATATCAGGATTATGAATACAACCGAACTCCGCTCGATTTCTTCGAATTTCGACACACCATGGCGCAGTTGCTTGATAGTAAACCGGTTAATAATTACTTCCTGCGTAAAGGAATTTCTGCGGGTTTTCGCTATCGGTTCGATATTGAATCTTTCTTACGGATTCAATACCTCTTCGAAAATCATTCGGCATTAACCACTACCACCAATTTTAGTTTGTTGGGCTCATCCGAAACAATGGCTGCCGTTCCAAATAACGATATTAACTATCCAATGCAAAACGGAGTGCATACCGGACTTTCCATTCATTTACATCACGACACTCGTAAGTATTTGCGTACGCAGTTTTTGCGAGACTACAACATTCGAGATTTTGGCTGGTTAGGCGATATAGTTTGGGAAACAGGTAATAAAGATTGGGGAGGTGATTTTAACTTTCATCGATACCGACTGGGGCTGAAATTTAACGTACCTGTATTTAGTTCGCATTTCATTCAAACCGATTTAATTTTTGGCGCGGCCAATAGCGGAACACCCTCACAGCGTTTGTTTACTTACAATGGTTTTGTATTGGATGATTATGTACGCGAAAGACCTTTTAATACCGTTAGTTTCCGCGAACCTATCGGGCAGCGGGTTTCAGTATTGCGAGTTAAATATAAATTCGGAAGCTCATTAACACGTAAATCGCCTTTTCCTTTATTAAAGAAAAGTGGAATTCATCTTGCTACCTTTTTAACGGTTGGCGCCATCGATGATTCAGCCCGTCTTGAACCGCTACTGCCATATTCTGGCTCTTACACTCAAGCGGAAATAGGAATTGCTGCCTTCAAAATTTTCGGGTTTATCTATGCTGAGTTCAGCCAGAGAATTGCCGGTGATTATGGAAATTCTGTAGGTTTTCAAATATTGTTTTAAAGCTGATAAGGCGAACCTGAGCTGAACTGAGAGATAACTTCACCGCTTTCAGTAACATATTTCCTCATTAAATTCGCAGTTAAGCAAGAATGTATAGGGTAAAATTCTAAAACATCGCCAACCTTAACCTGTTCGAATACTATAGTAGAACAAGCAACTAACCCATGTTCCTGTGAAAGCGATTTTATATACGCTATTGATGGGTTATCACTTTCAGAAACTAATACGCCATAATTCGCTACTTTTTGAGGGCTTGTTATACAATCCTTTGAGAAATGAACCGCGCCTCCATGTATCAGTATTTCATTTCTTTGTGAATATTTTGCCACTACTTCGCAGTGCATTCTAACTGCTATTTGCTCGGGTTTACATGTGCCAATGGAATGTTGCATCCAATCATAAAACACAAAGTTACCGGGGCTAATTTGGTCAATTCCTTTAAACTCATTCCTTACCGAACAGGAGGGAGTATCCCCAAAACATACCAATCCGCCATAAGTATTTTTCAAGTGGTTCAATTTTCTCAGAATTGGATCGGTTAACGCAATTATTTCTTCCGCTGAGGTGCATGAATAAGTGTGACCGGCATGGCAATAGAAGCCTTCAAATAAGATATGTTCACATTCTTCAATGGCATCAATAAGGCGATCAATAGTATGATAACCATCATATGCAATACCGCTACGGCCATAGCCTGGATCAATCTCAATATACACCGATACAGGTGCTAGAAGTTTTTTGTTTATTGCTTTAAGCACTTCTACATCCACCATTAATAGTTTTAAGGCACTTTTTTTTAAAATGCTGTTATATATGTTAGTGGAGGAAACACTAGCAGGGAAGGCAATAGTGATGTCTTGCCAGCCACACTTAGAAAAGTACTCTGCCATGTAAATCGAAGATACGGTGATACCAGTAACACCATGCCTTCTAAACATTTCACCAATTTTATTTGATTGATGAGTTTTGAAATGTGGCCGAAATTCTAACTGATGTACTTTTGCTTTTTCAACCATCTTTTTGATGTTTCCGGCAATTTTATTCAGATCTATACTTAAATATGGAAGGCGCATTCTTTTTTAAGCTAATGATATTAAAATTAAGCCTAATTTATGGGATAGTGCATAAATAGAGTTACTTTTACTTGGATAGATGAAAAGAACGAAACGACATACCCTCGGCAGAACAGAACGTGTAGATTTACCACTCTGGAGGATTCAAAATATAGAGGCCAAAATTGATACAGGAGCATTTACTTCCAGTGTGCATTGTCATCACATCGAAGAAGTAAAAAAAGATAATGCAACGTTTATACAGTTTAATTTACTCGATCCAGAGCATCCTGCATACAACGAGCAATTATTTGTCTTACCCATACACGATAAAAGAGAAGTTAAAAGTTCGAATGGCCAAACAGAACTCCGCTATTTCGTAAAAACCACCATCGAGCTGTTTGGTAAAGCATATGGAATCGAACTATCGCTTACCGATCGCTCTGAGATGAAATTCCCAATCTTAATAGGAAGAAAATTTATTAGAAGACATCAGTTCTTAGTTGATGTAACCAAAAAAAATCAATCGCTAAAAAATAGAAGTTAACAGAGTGCAACTTACAATAGGTATTTTATCAAGAAACGCAGCATTATATTCAACAAAACGGTTAGTAGAAGCCATAGAAAAGGCAGGGCATATCCCAAAAGTGATCGATCATCTTAAATGCGACATTGTGATTGAGCAAGACAATCCCACTGTTTATTACAATAAAGAAAATTTGGATTTTTTAGATGCTGTAATTCCGCGAATTGGGGCATCGGTTACGTTTTATGGAACGGCTGTAGTTCGCCAATTTGAAATGATGAATAAATTTACCGCCGTTCATAGCCAGGCTCTTGTTCGTTCGCGAGATAAACTAAGAAGTTTACAGATACTCGCTAATTCAGGTGTTGGCCTGCCTAAAACTGTGTTTACAAACTATTCGAAAGAAGTAAATAAATTGATTGAATCGGTAGGGGGTGCGCCATTAATTGTAAAACTGTTGGAAGGCACCCAAGGCTATGGAGTTGTATTAGCACCTACAAAAAAAGCAGCCCAATCAATTATCGAAGCATTCCATAGTATGAAAGCTCGTGTGATTGTACAAGAATATATAGAAGAATCGAAAGGTGCCGACATTCGGGCGTTTGTAGTAGATGGAAAAGTGGTTGGCGCTATGAAAAGGCAAGGGAAAGAAGGAGAATTTCGATCTAATCTGCATCAAGGTGGAAGTGGATCTTTAATTAAATTGTCGAAAGTAGAACGTGAAGCAGCTTTAACTGCAGCTCGTGCAATGGGCTTACCCATTGCTGGCGTAGATATGTTGCAATCAGAACGTGGTCCGCTAATTCTGGAGGTTAATTCTTCGCCGGGACTTCAAGGTATTGAGCAAACCACCAAAAGAGATATTGCATCTAGCATAGTTAGTTACGTAGTAAAACAAACCGAAGCCGGCATCAGCAAGCCAACCAAGCGCCGTAAAATCAAAAGCAATGCCTGATATTATTTCGATTAATGGGTTTAATATCAAACCCGGTGAACATAAATCATTCAGCTTGAATGTTGCTAAATTACCCACCCACACAAATATCGATTTATCGGTTCATGTTTTCCGTGCTAAGCAAGACGGCCCCGTATTGCTTCTAACAGGCGGGTTGCATGGGGATGAAACCAATGGCATCGAAATTATTAGGCGAATGATCGAAGCTAAGTTGCTTCTACCGGATGTGGGCTCGGTAATTGCGATTCCAATTGTGAACGTATACGGCTTTATTTTTAATGAGAGGGGCGTTCCTGATGGTAAAGATATTAATCGAAGTTTTCCGGGTGCCAAAGATGGTTCATTAGCTCGTTTACTTGCATATACATTAATGCAGTCGATTTTGCCGGTAGTTGATTGTGGGATTGATTTCCATACCGGTGGCTCAAGCAGGGCTAATTTCCCACAAATTAGGTGTTCATTTAATCAAAGCGATGCGAAAGTTTTAGCTAAAGCATTTGGCGCACCTGTTATGTTGCATTCAACCCTAATCAAGCATTCTTTTCGCATGGCTGCACATAAAAAAGGTAAGCCAATTATTGTATACGAAGCCGGAGAAACTCTCCGTTTCGATGAACATGCCATTTCGGAAGGGATTAAGGGTACCATGCGTGTAATGAATCATCTTGGTATGAAATCGGTAGTTGAAGAGAAAGCGCCTACAAAAGTGTTTAAAAAATCAACCTGGATTAGAGCTAAAAAATCGGGATTATTTAACGCTACATCATCGTTAGGAGACGATGTGCTGCCTAAACAAGAACTAGGTTATATTAGTGAACCATTTGGCGGTAGAAGAGCTAAAATGTTATCTTCTCATCAGGGCACTATAATTGGATTGAATAATAACCCAATTGTACATAAAGGCGATGCAATCATTCATTTAGCATATAATTAATAGATTTTGGAATACGATTTACTATTTACTTTAATCGATCACAGCGAGTGGAAAAAACTAACCGAAGAGGGCTCGTTTCAACCTTCTTCCATGATAGAAAATGGTGTTATTCACACGTATGAAGGTAAAAATATCGAAGAGGTAGCAAACTCTGAGTTTTCAGAATCAAGTAAGCTCTTTTTACTTGTAATAGATCCGTTGCGCATCCACGCACCTATCAAAAAAGTTCAACGTAAATCCATCGATCATTTAGAAATTCAGGGTACGTTTTCAATAGATGCAATTATTGACCGAATACCTGTTTCAAAGAATAAAAAAGGTCGTTTTGAACTTAATGTTAAGCATTTCGATTAAACGCACTGAGCCAAACATTTACATACTATTTTATAGTTAATTGCAGAGCCAATTCGGGTCGGGCAGTTCATAGTTTCAAGAACATTGAGCCTAAAATCCGAGCTTTGCTACATAAAGTATTCGTTTATGAAACCACTACAGTAAGTGAGATAAATCATATTATAGAGACTTATGATTCACCAGTTTCGGTTTTTGTGGCTTGTGGTGGCGATGGTACGGTACATGCTGTTGCAAAACTTTTAGCTGGTCGCGTTTCAAAATTGGGGGTTCTTCCATTAGGCAGCGGTAACGATTTTGCTAAAATGCTGGGTTCTGATGGCTCAATCAGCTCTTATCTCGAAATTTTGCATACGGGTAACACTGCTTGCTTTGATACTATTGAATGGAATAATGGAATTTGCATTAATACCTTTGGCTTAGGTGTTGATGGATTAACCAATCAATATGCCGCCGAAAGCGTGCTATTTAGAGGAAAGTTGAAATACATTGTTGCTGCGATTAAGGCAATATTCAAGATCGATAAAAGAATTGTTACCATTCAAATCAACAGCCAGCCTGTTAAGTATTTTACTACCTATCTTTGCTTAATTTCAAATGGCCGCTGGGAGGGAGGTTCTTATCAATTATCGCCAAACTCTAAACCCGATGATGGGCTTTTTGAGCTACACATTGCACAGATTAAGTCTCGATTGCACCTCATGAATCAGTTTCTGCGTCTATCCCTATTCGGTTCTTTTTCAGCTAATGTGCTCAAAAGCTTCGAATGCACTAATGTTACTTTAATTTTTGATAAAGTAGTGCCTGCACATTGCGACGGGGAAATTATCCAACCAACCACAGAATTATCTTTTACACTTCGGCCAATGTCGGTTAATGTGTTAATAAAGCATAACAATTAATTTATTCTGAATTCGCAACATAATAATATTGCTTACGGATAATGTGCCGGTCATCAAAAAAACATTATCTAGGAGATATTATGAGAGAACCGACAAAAAGGATTAGACGATTTAAAGAATATCATCGCAAACATTACGGATTGAAATTCCAAATTGGAATGATAGTAAGTTTAGCCATTTTTTTAGTTGTATTTAATATCAACTTAACATCTGCACCACCAGAAGCTATTTTACTAGAACTACCCGAAGAAGTGTTTATGGAGGAAGTTGTTCAAACGAAACAAGTATCTACGCCGCCGCCGCCGCCGCGTCCTCCAGTGCCTGTAGAAGTACCCAACGATGAAATTCTTGAAGACGATATCGTGGCTCTAGATTTAGAGTTCGATTTAGATGGGCCGATGGATTTGCCACCACCTCCACCTCCGGCTGCAGAAGAAAATGATGCTGAAGTGTTTGTGGTTGTTGAACAGCCTCCTGTGCTTATTGGTGGGATTGCAAGTGTTCAAAAGCGCATTAAATATCCCGAATTAGCTCGAAATGCAGGAATAGAAGGCAGGGTAGTGGTTCAATTTGTTGTATCAAGTGAAGGTGAGGTAATTAATCCGCGAGTAGTTCGCGGTATTGGTGGTGGATGCGATGAGGCAGCTTTAGAAGCTCTAAAATACGCTAAATTTCAGCCTGGATATCAACGTGGAAGGCCTGTAAATGTAAGTTATAGCTTGCCAATTACGTTTTCATTAAGCACAAAATAAAGTGCACTGTTATGTAGAATTATTCAAAGCCCTTTCGAGGGCTTTTTTTATGAAAGCGATTTCATCAAATCTTCATAGATGTCTCCTATCATTAGTTAACAATAGATAGGAGGTATATTATGAAAGAGCCAATCACTAAAATGAAACGTAACAATACGCTGCGTAAGAACTATTTTATCAGTATTGAACTAGGGCTAATCTTCTCATTAGGTCTGTTCATTTTTCTATTTAAAATGGATTTTTACCCAACCCAAGGCGAAGAGCAGGTATTCTTCGAAGTACAGGAAGAAGTATTTGTAGAAGAAATTGTACAAACTAAACAAACTAATACGCCACCACCGCCACCACGGCCACCGGTTCCTGTAGAAGTACCAAACGATGAAATTATCGCAGATGATATCGTTGAGTTAGATCTTGAATTTGACCTTGACGGACCTATGGATCTACCACCACCACCACCTAAACAAGCGGAAGAAGAAATTGAAGATGAAATCTTTGTAGTAGTAGAACAACCTCCTGTATTAGTAGGTGGAATAGCAGCCGTGCAAAAACGAATTGTATACCCCGAATTAGCTCTTAAAGTAGGGATAGAAGGTAGGGTAGTAGTTCAGTTTGTAGTTAACAAAGAAGGAAAAGTTGTTAATCCCGTTGTGATGCGAGGCATTGGCGGTGGATGCGATGAAGAAGCTATTCGAGCAGTGAAACTTGCTGAATTTCAACCAGGTATGCAACGTGGAAGACCAGTTGCAGTTAGATATTCGCTTCCAATAACATTTAAGATTTACAATAAAGACAGTAAATAATTAAGATGGAAGTTTGTCAATCGAGTCTTTAAGTATAGAAAAGCTTATTGGTTTGACTAAATAATCCACATAATCCACAGCTTCAGCTCGTTCCCGGTTATAAGAATCAGAATTACCAGTGATGAATATAACCGGGTTTTTATGTCTTCTTTTTGAATGTTGATCATAGCATCGATTCCATCAACATCATCTTCGAGCATAATATCCATCAAGATAAGATCAGGAAGCAGTTCTTTAGCTAACCTAATAGCTTCGCGACCTTCTGTAACTGTAGCAATAACATTCATATCCATTTTCTCCATCATTTTGGTAAGGAGCAATGAAAGTACTTTGTCGTCTTCTACAATTAGAACTTTTGTCATAACACACCGTGCAAATAATACTACATAGTTTTTGTAACGATCAAATGTAAGAGCTTACAGTCTGAATTGCTAAGTCTATATCTAAGATTATACGAAACTAACCTAGTTTATAATTTCTAAAGTTTTACTCTACAATTTGCAGTTATCGGCAGAGTAATACCAAGATTAAATTAGATTAGTTAGAATCTAAAGGTTAAATCTCATCAAGGATGCACCTATAAGCCAAGACCTATAGGCTACCGTCTAATAAATATTTAAGAGCTTGAGTATTACACAGACTGCTGTAGTAAAAGATGAATGCCTTATGGTAACTTCATAATCATAATTAATCACTCAGAAATAAACGAAATGAGTGTAAATAAGTGATAGCAAATACATTAGTTCATGTAGACAAATATATTTACGCACTTATTAAAGTATACTACAGAGCTGACTTTTCAGAGCATATTAAATGTCTTATAATATATATTATGTAAAGTAAATTATTAAAGAGATAGATTATATCTCTCCTAAGGTCTGTTGTATGGCTTTGAAATCTGGTATCACATCACTTTTGTTATGAATCTCTTCGTATTTAATTATCCCTTCTCTGTCAATTACAAATACAGAACGTTTGGATACTCCATGCATCCCGAAAAAATTATCATCTAAAACGCCATAGGCTTTCATCGCCTCTTTGTTGAAGTCGCTCAATAATTCAAAATTTAAATTCTGAGCCTTCTTAAAAGCTTTTTGTACAAACATCGAATCTACACTAACTCCAAA
This sequence comes from Balneolaceae bacterium, assembly GCA_965228545.1. GTDB lineage: Bacteria > Bacteroidota > Rhodothermia > Balneolales > Balneolaceae > HXMU1420-13. The sequence continues at coordinate 941,538 of OZ245822.1, read as the reverse complement.
CACTTTAGCATCTAATGCTTCGTATATTTTCATGTTATCTCTTACCGAGCATAATTCTTCGGTACACGTGCTGGAAAATGCTAATGGGTAAAAAAGTAATACAATGTTCGATTTACCTATTAAATCATTCAGAATGATCGTTTCTAAATTTTCATTCTTTAATTCAAAATTTGGTGCTGTTTTATTTAGTAAGCTCATTTACTGCTAGTTTTAATTTTAGATGCCGCAACTCGTTTAAATCCTATTGATGCTAACAGCATTCCCGCAGCTAGCAATATTAGAGCCACATTAGTGGCCAATGTATTATCCGGGATATCAACAAACCAATGTAAAGTGAATGCTGAAGCAAGAATTACACATGCTAAAAGTAATAATGTTCTATATTTATAAAGCAGATGATTTATGCTTATTACTAATAGAGCAACAATTAAAGCACCACCTTGATAGGTTATCCAGAGTATTTCTTTTATCACATCTGCCTGATTAATCATCGGATAAAAAAGCACTCCTACCAAGGGTAATAACGTCATTGGAAGTGGAAAACGAGCAAAAATTGGCTTAGAATTTCTTGTTTTAACGAATAAGCCACACAACACTAACGTCATTGCTAACAGGTTTCCCCACTCCTTTGCTAGTTCTGAGTAATTTGAACCAATAAAGCTAAAAACTATACCAATTGTGAGGCATAGAGTAGATAACCCAAAAAAAAGATTCGATAAAGATTTTGCTCTGTAAGCGACATTGAATAAAATTATTGAGCTAATACTGCCTGAAATTAACAGTAATATGTTCATCCAGTTTATCGAAAGCATCCTACTTTTGTTTAAACGTCATAGTTATGGGTACTCCCGTAAACCCATATTTATCACGAATTTTATTCTCTATATATCTGCGATAATTTGGTGGTAAATCTTGTGGGTTGTTCATAAAAAACTTAAAAACAGGCGGATTAGCTTTAACCTGACTAGCATAGCTAATTTTAAGCTGTTTTCCCCTTTTCATTGGTAGCGGCCTTGCATGTAAGATTTCTTCCAGAAAGTTATTGAACTCTGAAGTCCCAATTTGTTTCGCTCGTTCGTTTAATACCGTATCGGTCATTTCTATTACGCGATGAATCCTTTTCTTATTTAGAGCCGATATAGTTACAATGGGCACATAACTTAATTGGGGAACCGATTCGTAAATATAGGTTTCAAATTCCTTTACTGTGTTTGTGTCTTTATCATCTATTAAATCCCACTTATTTAGCACAAGAATTAGCCCTTTGTTAAACTTTTCGGCTTCCCTTAGTACTCGTTTATCTTGATCTTCAAAACCACGCACTGCGTCCAAAATTAACACTGCAACATCACATTCTCTGATAGCTTTTTCAGTACGTACTGTAGAGTAGAACTCAATGTTTTCTTTAACTTTAACACGCTTTCTTAACCCTGCTGTATCAACAAGGATGTACTCTCTCCCATCGAATTCCAGCCTACTGTTTACAGTATCTCGCGTAGTACCGGCTATGTCGGTTACTATCGATCGCTCATCATCCAGAAGTGCATTTACTAAGCTGCTTTTCCCAACATTTGGACGACCAATAAAGGCTAATTTTGGAGCAGTTTCTTCTTCTTCGGGCTCTTTTTCGGGCAATAGCTCTACTACTCGATCTAACAACTCACCCGTTCCGGATCCACTAATACCCGATATCGGGTAAACTTCATCGAAGCCTAACTCATAGAATTCAGCAGCATTAAGTCGACGCATTTCATTATCTGCTTTATTGGTTACCACTAATACCGGTTTATTTTGCTGGCGCAATAAGCTCGCTACCGATTTGTCAAGGGTATTTATTCCGGATTCTACATCCACAACAAATAACACGAGATCCGATTCTTCGAGTGCAATATGAACTTGCTCCCGAATTCCAACAACCATTACGTCCATATCATCGGGAAGGTAACCACCGGTATCAATTACAGTAAAATCAACGCCATTCCAATACGATTCACCGTAATGTCGATCTCGGGTAACGCCATATTCATCATGAACAATGGCACGTCTTTCGCCTATCAAGCGATTAAAAATTGTAGATTTACCAACATTAGGACGTCCAACAATAGAAACAACAGGAAGCATTTAATAAATTGAATTAGTAGTTTTTGATTTAAAGTAAGCATTTTTCAAACAACACTTTGCCATGCTACGCACCTTATACGAATTACTTGGTTTTTTTGGCGCACTTATACTGTCGCTTGCCCTTTTTATCTTATTTATTTTTTGGATTGCAGGATTAGCGGGGATCACATTACCTGTTGATGGTGGTAAGCCAAAATTCAATAAATGGCAGGTAGCATTTGCAATTTTTGTTCCTATTTATCCCATCTACTGGTTAATTCGGGATATCATTGAACAGCATATTTTTATGAAAAAAAACTGATTATTCCATGAGATAATCACCGGATTGTTCAAGCATGGGGGTTTCTGGCTCCTCGGTTAAAATCCATGGCTCTAATACCCCCTCGGGTAGATTGTCAATAAATCTGCTTGGCTTTGTGAAATAATCGCCGTAACTAGTTTGAGCCAATGCCGGATAGGTGTAATAAAGCATTTGCTTTGCTCGTGTAGTGGCTACATACATTAACCGCAACTCTTCGTCCAGCAATTCTTCATCATCAACCGAATACGATGATGGAATTACTCCATCTAAACATTGCATAATAAACACATGCTCCCATTCTAATCCTTTTGCAGAATGTATTGTGCTTAATACAAGCGGAGGTTCATCATGTTGTTGTTGTTCGGTATCTACGGCAGTTGCGTTAATTGGGTCGAGCGCTAAATCCCGTAACATGTTTGATAATGAACTAAATCCAGCCGAGATTCCAATAAAGGACTCTAAATCTTTGAGACGTTTTGGGTAATCATCGTACCGTTTTTCACAAAATACTTTATAGTAATCAACGATATCAGAAATGATTTCTGAAACACTTAACTCATTGGTCTTCAATTTTATAAGCAACTTACTTAAAGCTTTAATTTGCTTTAAATAGCCTTTACTCACTACCTCTGAAGCCTCCAGTGCATACGGATTGGATGCCAACCGTATCCACTCAAATAAGTCTTGAGCCGTTTTTGGCCCAATTCCATCTATCAGTAATAGAACCCGGTTCCAGGCGAGTGTGTCCATCGGATTCACCAACACTCGAACATGTGCTAATACATCTTTTACATGTGCTGCTTCAGTAAACTTTAATCCTCCAAACTTAACAAAAGGGATATTTTTTCGATTCAATTCAATTTCCAGATCAAAAGAATCTCTACCGTTACGAAACAAAACTGCCATATCGTTTAGGGCAACTTCCTGTTCTCTTAATTGTAAAACTGCCTGACTTATAAACCGGCTTTGTTCATTTTCTGAAGCTGCTTTAACCATTGCAGGTAAATCACTTTCCTCTTTTTGCGAGAATAGTTTCTTATCAAATTTGTGATGAGCCTGATTGAGTAATGCGTTCGCAGCAGCGAGAATTTGAGGTGTTGATCGATAGTTCTCCTCCAACTTAATAAGTTTACAGTTCTCGTATAGCGATGGGAATTCAAGGATATTACGGTGGTCTGCCCCACGAAATGCATAAATACTCTGAGCATCATCTCCAACAGCCATTACATTTTGATGAACACTGGATAACAATTGAGTAAGTGTTGCTTGTAACTTATTGGTATCTTGATATTCATCCACCATCACAAACCGATGCTGAGCAGCTACTTTCGTTCTAACCCCCTCATTCTTCTGTAACAATTGAACTGACTTTTCTAGTAAGTCGTCGAAATCCATTACATAATTTTTCTCTTTATAAGCCTGATAACCTTCGAAAACCTGGTGAATTTGCTCGATATTTTCCATGAATTGGGGATACTGTTCGCCCACAATCACCCTTAAATCGAGGTGTTTATTCTTTACAGCGCTAATGATCGAAAGCAACGTATTTTTGTTGGGAAATCGTTTATTCTTTTTGTGCAAACCAAGCTGTGTTCGCACATGCTGAATTACATCTAAAGCGTCTGCTGTATCGATTATGGTAAAATCTGAGGGGTACCCAACTTCCTGTGCATATTGGTGCAGTAACTGGCTGCAATAGTAATGAAAAGTTCCCCCCTTCACATACTTACAACGATCGTCTAGAATAGAACTGGCGCGATTAATCATTTCTTGCGATGCCCGACGGGTAAAAGTAAGCAATAAAATTGACGAAGGGTGAGCGCCAGCTTCCACTAAACGCGCAACACGATATACAAGCGTTCGAGTTTTGCCTGTTCCGGCACCGGCAACTACCAACGCAGCTCCTTGATCAAAAAAAACTGCTTCACGTTGTTGCCTGTTCAGCAACATAGCATAATCTATCGAGTAGTTTTCTGGCTTTGGGGCGCCTTGTTCTTTTTTGAGTACAAATTTCTTCATCCCAAAAAGTACGAAAACCAAAACGTATGTAAAAATTATGTGTAACCAGAGCGGGTTTATTTATCGAGATTTGTTCTTTCCATTCATACCTTAGCCCAATATATTTGTACTCCTAAAAAGGCATCTATTCAATAATTAATTAATGATTAACGAACCCTCGCTGGCCCCTAAAGAATTCGGATGGATTGAAGTAGTATGTGGCGGCATGTTTAGTGGAAAGACAGAAGAGCTAATACGAAGAGCGAAACGTGCACACATTGCCGGCCAAAATGTTATTGTAGTAAAGCCTGCCATTGATAAACGGTATAGCGAAACGGAGGTTGTTTCGCATAACGAAACCGCCCTACCCAGCATTCTAGTCGATACCGCCGATCAAATTGTATTACTCACGGGAAACTCTGATGTAGTTTGCATCGACGAAGCGCAGTTTTTTGATGAGCGAATTGTTGAAGTTGCAAATTCTTTAGCAAACGACGGTAAACGAGTAATTGTAGCTGGGCTGGACATGGATTTTGAAGGTAAACCTTTTGGACCTATGCCCTACTTACTGGCTATTGCTGAGTTTGTTACCAAACTGCATGCAGTATGCAGTGAAAGTGGCGTAATGGCTAATTTTTCTCAACGAGTTATTGAGAACGAAAATACAGTACTTGTAGGTGAATATGATGCCTATGAGCCACGAGCCCGGCATTGCTTTAGGCCGTCGGTAGATAAGCGTAGAGGTAAACCAATACGCCCTTTTATATTACCAAAAGCTGAAGTTGAAGACGAACAAATCAATAACCAAACCCATTCTTAATGGAAAATATTCTACGCGGCATTTTAGGTATGGTCGCAATCATCGGGGTTTCGTACCTGCTAAGTAAAGATCGCAAAAGCATTAACTGGCGGCTTGTAATTACTGGACTATCTATACAGTTTATTTTAGCAATTTTTATTCTTAAAGCAGATTATTTAACAGAGCTTTGGAGTCCGCTAGGTTGGCCTATGCGCCTATTCGAAGTAATTGCAGGCTTCTTTGTTGTTGTGCTACGCTATACCACCGAAGGTGCCGCTTTCCTATTCGGTTTTCTTGGGCGTGGCCCCGAATATGAAGACAGTGTGGGTGTGATTTTTGCTTTTCAGATTTTACCGACCATTATATTTTTCGCCTCCCTTACATCAATTTTATATCACTATGGAGTGCTTCAGGCCATCGTTCGATTTCTTTCTAAAGGGATGCAAAAATTACTTGGTACCTCAGGTGCTGAAACCTTATCAGTGATTTCAAATATTTTTGTAGGTCAAACCGAAGCACCGCTTGTTATTAAACCATTCATCGATAGAATGACGAAGTCGGAGTTACTCGCAGTTATGACCGGCGGAATGGCTACTATTGCAGGTGGCGTAATGGCTGCATATGTAGCTATGTTAGGGAGTTCTTTTGCAGCAGCAAACGGACTTGAAATTGAAGTGGCACAACAACTTTTTGCCGAACGTTTATTGGGTGCCAGTTTAATGGCCGCCCCCGCTGCTTTGGTTATTGCAAAAATATTACAACCTGAAACTGAGCAATCTATTACTGCCGGTGATATAAAAATGGTGGTAGAAAAAACCGACGCAAACGGTATTGATGCAGCAGCGAGTGGTGCCGGTACAGGGCTACATCTTGCTTTAAACGTAGGTGCTATGTTACTCGCTTTTGTAGCATTACTTGCCATGTTTAATGGTTTATTTGGTTGGATGAGCAATATAACGGGACTATCTGAAGTTATTGGCACCGAACTAACTATCGAAATGTTATTAGGTTGGATGATAGCTCCTGTTGCTTGGGTAATCGGTGTACCTTGGGAAGACGCTACAAATATGGGCGCATTACTTGGAACCAAAATAGTACTCAACGAATTTGTAGCGTATTTAAAATTAGCAGAAGAAGTAGCTGCTGCAAATCTTGGCCCGAAAACCATTGCTATGGCTACCTTTGCTTTGTGCGGATTTGCTAATTTCTCGTCAATTGCAATCCAAATTGGTGGAATTGGTGGGTTAGCACCATCTAGAAAATCTGAGCTGGCAAAATTTGGTTTGAAAGCCGTATTTGCCGGAACAATGGCTAATTTAATGACGGCCACCATTGCAGGATTGCTTTTTTAATAGTTAAACAATAATAAAACTTCATTATTCATCAACAGATATGAACAAAAACATATTACAAATAGTATGCGTAGGTTTGCTGATACTTGGAACCTCTTGTACTGGGAGTAAATCATCGCAAGTTGATCGTTTGCCCCCTCCTGCCGATGCCGTTGGTGTAGTTGGAGGTGAATATATAACCTACAATGAACTACGAGACAATTTTGTAGCCGGAAGCATTGAAGAAGAAAGCACAGAAGACGACCTCGTAGAATTCTTGCCAATTTATCTAGATTATCGAGCCAAAATTATGGATGCACGGCAAGCCGGTTATTACGAAAATGAAAATATTGAAAGCGAATTTCAGCTTTATGCCAAGCAAGCATCGTACGCATATTGGATGGACCAAGTGATAAAGCCAGCCAAATTTAATGAATTTAAAAGTAGATACGATCAAGAGTTGAAGAGCAGGCATATCCTTATTTCCCTTCAACCGGGAGCGAGCCCACAAGATACTGCAGCAGCATACTTGCGCATACAGGAAGCTCGACAAAAACTGGTAGCCGGTGAAGATTACTATGAGATAGATGCACAATATTCGACTAAACGAAATGGCCGTTCGATGGGTGGCGATCTGCCTTGGCTATCGGTTGGAACTACAGTAGCCCCTTTCGAAGATGCATTATTCGAACTTGAGATTGGTGAAATTAGTACCGTGATACGAACTCAGTTTGGGTACCACGTTATACAATTAATGGATAAACGTGAACGTGAGCCGGATCGGCGTGTTTACCATGTGTATGTTCGTCCGAATTCAAACTCATCGAAAATTGAGGAAGCCTACAAGGCGCTGGAGATGGGTGGCTCTTGGGACGCGGTTGTTCGCGAATTTTCGGAAGATACACCTTCTATACAAAACGAAGGGTACATTGGCTGGGTGAATTATGGTTCGCGGTATAATCCCGCTTTTGTAGATACATTAATGAATTTGGATCCTAACGAGCCTTATACACAGCCCATTACTACCAACTACGGAGTGCATATTTTTAAAATAGACAGCGTGCGTAATTTTGCTTCAGAAGATGCGAAAAATGAATATCTGATGGATTTATTGCAGGAATCGGATGCACTACAAGAGAACAACGGCTTTGTGCTTAACTATTTACAAGAGAGATATAACGCATCATCAAATCATGAAGCCTACTCCGAGTTTAAAGAATATATTCAGCAATTAGACTCTACTAAGTATAGCGAGCTTGTTATATCATCTGAATTGGGCGGGAAAAATATATATTCCTTTCTTGGTTACACTTTTACCGTAAACGATTATGTACGTTATTTGAATGAAACCAGAGCTAATGAATCTACGCCATTTTACACCGATAATTGGTTTGATAGATTTAAAGACGCTCAATTTGATCAACGAATGCTCGAAATTACAGTAAATGAATTTCCTGAATTTGAGCCGCAAGTAAATAGCTACAAAGAAGGTTTAGTAGTTTATCAAATAAACGAAGACTCTGTATGGAGTACTGCAACCATCGATACTTCCATTCTTCGCGACCGATATTTGACAAATTTAGATGCTTACCGTTTTGACAAGAGATATCACTACTACATGATTACTTCGAGTCGTGATTCGTCACTTGATAGAGCGATTGCCTACGTAAATGAAGGCAATTCACCAGATTCTCTTCTTACAAATGGGTTCCGAGTTGGAGTCACCTCCGATTCAACCGGTGCATTTAAAGGTGAACCATTTACGAAACTAGATAGTATGGAAGTAGGAAGCTTATCTGATCGATTTGAGTATGGTACACGAAAAGCTCATTTTTATTTGGTAGAAGTACTACCAGAACGTACGATGACCTTCGATGAAGCTTTTTTTCGCCTTGCTTCAGAATATCAGCCAATCCGCGAAGAGCTTTGGTTAAACAGGCTACGTGAGGTATACAATATTGAATCGTATCCAGAAAAGGTTAGGGAACTGTATCAGCAACAAGAATAAGTGTTTATGAACCAACCTTTACTCCTACTATTAGTAGTTCTTAGTTTGGTTAGCTGCACCAGAAAAACCGAATTTGATGAGCCTGCTTTAGCTAAAGTAGGCTCTTCCGTTTTAAGCTATTCTGAGGCAAGGGCTAATATTCCTTCCTATTTGTTCGAGCAAGACAGCATTGCGGCATATGAGAAATACCGGGAAGATTGGATTCGCCAACAAATAGTACTACAGGAGGCATATCGATTAAGGGTGCACCGCGAAGCAGACGTTGTGCAGCGTTTAGCCGGTATTAGAGATGATTATATTGCAAAAGCAGCCCAAGAATATATAATTGCAGAATTGAGCAAAGAGCTAACCGTTTCTGATGATGAAGCTCGTTCCTACTACCAAGAAAATAAAGATAGTTTTGTGCTTGAAGAACGGTACATACGGTTCAGGCACTTGAGGGCAGCAACTTTGCAAGATGCCGAAGACGCCCGTGAGGATTTAATGAGAGGTATTGAATGGGAAGTAGTTGCTCAAAATTTTGCAATCAATCCAGAATTATCAATTCGCGAATCGGAACGTTTTTGGCCCGAATCAGTTGCTGCTAACGATTATCAAATCCTGAATCGATACTTAAAAGTAATCGGCTTATCAGAATTATCGGTTATTGAGCGTATTGGCAACGAATTTCACTTTGTGCAATTGCTTGAAGAAAGAGCCGCAGGTGATCACCCGGATTTAGAATGGTTAATCGATCAAATAAAAGACTGGTTAATCCTTGAAAAAAAGAGAATAGCCTTCAACACCTATGTAAAGAATCTTTATCTTCAGGCACAGGCAAATAATGAAATAGAGACCTACGACGTTCAACAGTAGCAATCAGCAAACACGTACATAAATTATTCAATGAAATATACTTTTATAGCGCTTTTAACAACCCTTTTTGGGATTATCAGTCCATTAGTAAGCGCTCAGCAACCCGCCGATCAAATTGTTGCCATTGTAAACGACAATATTATCCTGAAATCTGATATCGACTCAGATGTTACCGCTTACCTTCGGCAAGCTCAAAATATGGGGCAACCTATTCCATTCTCCGAGCAACTTTGGTATGATTTTTTAAATGCTTCGATTGAGAATAACTTGCTAATAGCCAAAGCAAAAATCGATTCTATCGTTGTGCCCGACGAACGCGTAAATCGCCAGATGGATCAGCGAGTTAGCCAATTAATTCGCCAAGCAGGTAGCGAACAAGCACTTGAACAAGCCTTTGGAAAATCTATTATTCAGTTGAAAGAAGACTTTCGCGAAGATTTCAGAGAGCAAATGCTCACAGAAATGGTACGAATGACTAAGTTCGAAGCCGTAAAAATAACTCGCCCCGAGGTTCAAGAATTTTTCAATTCTATTCCTAAAGATTCTTTACCAACAATTCCGGAACAAGTTTCTTTATCGCAAATTGTGATCGTTCCGCCGGCAAAGGCAGATGCAAGAGAAGCTGCTTATCAACAAGCTGAATCTTTAAGAGATTCGATTTTAAACCATGGAAAGACATTAGAAGAATTAGCGCGTCGCCATAGCGATGGGCCTTCTGGTCCCAGAGGAGGTTTATTACCATTAATGGGTTTAAATGAGTTGGTAAGTGAGTATTCTGCGGCAGCATCGGCGCTCCAACCTGGGCAAATATCGGAAGTAGTTGAAACGAGCTTTGGCTTTCATGTGATTGAATTAATTCGCCGTGTTGGTGATCAAATTGAAACCAGACATATACTTATTTCTGTAGATGGAAATCAATTAGATGATGATTATGCAAAAGAAAGGTTGGTTGAAATTAGAGATTCTATCCTCACAAACGATGATATCACCTTTTCAATGATGGCAAAAGCCCGCAGCGAAGACCCTGTTACTAAAGTTACCGGTGGCAAAATCCTTGATCCACAAACTGGTGAGCGATTAATTCCACTTAATAGGCTCGACCCTGCCTTATATCGTGTAGTATTATTAATGGATGAAGTTGGTACAATTTCTGAACCACGGGCATTTAATTTGCAATCTGGGAATGGTGGCAAAGCTTACCGCATTGTACGGTTAGATCAACAAATTCCAGAACACATCGCAAACATGGAGCAGGATTACGAACGGTTAAAAAACATTGCTTTACAACGTAAACAGGTGCAAGAGTACACCGATTGGATTGAAGAGTTGAAAGAGGATGTTTACATCGAGTATAGAATTCCTATGCCCAATAAGGAGAATAATTAATGAGCGTTGAATTAAATGATCCGGTACAATTAGCCGATGAATTTAAGATTGCCTTTGATAATATTAAAGCAGAAATACATAAAGCTGTAATTGGTCAGGAAGATATCATCGATCTGCTTTTAATCAGCTTATTTTCTAAAGGCCACTGTGTACTTGTAGGTGTTCCGGGGCTTGCTAAAACATTACTCATCAGAACTTTAGCCGATTCACTAAACCTTTCGTTCAATCGAATACAATTTACTCCAGATCTGATGCCCGGCGACATTACCGGAACAGAAGTGATCGAAGAAAACGTTGATAAAGGCACTAAAGAATTCAAATTTATAAAAGGGCCAATTTTTGCCAATATCATTTTAGCCGATGAGATAAATCGTACGCCTCCTAAAACACAGGCTGCATTACTTGAAGGAATGCAGGAATATCACGTTACAGCCTCAGGTACCACCTACGATTTAGACACGCCGTTTTTTGTACTTGCAACTCAAAACCCGATTGAACAAGAAGGCACCTACCCTTTACCGGAGGCGCAACTGGATCGGTTTATGTTTAATATTTGGGTTGATTATCCAAGTTTTGAGGAAGAAAAGCAGATAGTTAGCCAAACTACTTCTCGTCAAAGCACTACTATAAACTCCATGCTTGATAGAGAGAAAATCAATCAACTTCAATCTTTGGTCCGAGATGTACCAGTCCCAGACAGTGTGCTAGATTATGCGGTTAAGTTGGTTGGAATGACGCGGCCCGGATCTGATCTCGCTCCCGATTATATCAATAAATATATGAGTTGGGGAGCCGGACCTCGTGCTAGCCAATATTTAATTTTGGGTGGAAAGGCAAGGGCCTTATCAAAAGGTAGATACAATGTAACCGAAGAAGACATACGAGCGCTGGCAGTGCCGGTATTGCGCCATAGAATCGTTAATAATTATGCAGCAGAAGCAGAAGGTTTTACGACTATAAAGTTAATTGAGCGATTACTTGAAGATGTAAACTAGAGGATATTACGTATGGAATTTCAAGGTTTCCAGTCCTCTTTCTCGCCGGCTATTATTGCGTTACTGCTCGTTGTTTTGGTGATTATTGCCCTATTTAGTTATCAGAAACAAAAAAGCCTTACCTTGCCTGCTAGGTGGTTACTGGGAGCACTTAGAGCAATAACTTTTATCATTTTAGCCCTGCTTTTATTTAATCCTGTTTTTTTTAAATCAGAAGTTGTAGAACGCGCTCCTAAGCTAATGGTTTTGCTTGATAACTCAGAATCTACGGGCATTAACAAAGGAGAATACCAAGGGCTCAATCCTATACTAGCTTACTAGAAGAACTAAATTTTGACGCCCAACAGAATGTAACCGTCGACTTTTATGCCTTCGGAAATGATATTCGTCCTATTATAAGTCCGGATTCTGTATCCAGAGACGAATCGCAAACCAACTTTACTGAAGCAATTACACAGATTGAAGAATTGCAGGACGATTACAACGCGGCAGTTATTCTTAGTGATGGTGTGATAACCATAGGTAGAAACCCACTAATACAAGCCTCAGGGCTTTCGATACCTGTTTATACTATTGCATTGGGCGATACATCTTTGGTGCGTGATGTTACCATTAACAATGTACTTACCAATAATACGGGTTATACAGAAAGCAATCATATTGTTGAAATTGAAATCTCGCAAAATGGATTTTCTCGATCAACTACTGCCTTATCAATACTAGATGGATCAGGATCGGTTGTTGAAAGCAAGGATATTTCTTTTACGGCCAGCGAAGAAGTTCAAACTGTTCAATTTGAAATACCACTATCTGAGGAAGGATTACAAGCCTTTCAAGTACAAATCGAATCCCTTGCAGAAGAGTGGTCTACAGAAAATAACTCACGTTCGTTTAGTATCGATGTTTTAGATAGCAAAACCCGGGTTATGCACATTGCTTCAGAAATTCATCCTGATGTTAAAGCTATTCGTGGGTTACTGCGCTCAGATCCTGCCTACGAGCTCACAACTCTAACATGGCTGGGTGGTAATTCATTTGTTGAATCAGAAATACCTAGACTTGACGAACTAGATTTAATTATCCTGCATGGTTTACCACAATCGAATTGGCTACCCGATCAAACTGAGGTGCTAACTCAAACACCTACGTTATATATTGAACTACCTAGAACTCGAAGAAGCTCTCCCGGAGAAGTCCCTTTTTCTTTGATCAGAAATCAAGGCACGCAAATTTTTGAATTAAACATTGTTCCAAATTCAACGAACAAAGAGCATCCAATTTTAGAGGTTAACGAAGTAAATTACGATGCAATTGCGCCAGTTTTAACTTCTTTGCGCACAGCCGCTAACGGTATTGATGTTATACCCATACTTAATACTCAATTCCAGAATATGGTTACACCAAACCCTGTTCTTGCCGTTACTGATCGAGGAAATTCTCGACGCGCACATATCGCAGCCTGGGGGTGGTTTCGATTATTCCAAAGCTCAATCGATACTGAACGTGCATTTACTGAAGAGCTTTTCTTAAATGTGATAACGTGGTCTTCAAACAATCCGGATGAACGGTTACTAACTATGTCGCCATCTAAATCATCGTTTACCAGCTCAGAAGTTGTAAATATTAATGCGAGTTTAGTAAATGAAAGCGGTGAAGCAGAGTCTGATGCAACCATCGAGTTTCATTTGATTGATGAATCCGGGAATGATCGCGTGTTTAATCTTGCCAATAACGGCTCGGGTAGGTACTCCATCCAATTCGAATCGTTAAGCAATGGATTATACTCTTTTACAGCTACTGCGCGGAAAGGTTCACGAACATTAGATGAGCAGAATGGAGAGTTTTTGATTGAAGATTCCAGTTCAGAATTGATTAATACAGTAAGGAATGATGCTTTTTTAAGTGCAATTGCATCAGAAAGCGATGGTCACTTCTTTATTTACAATCAGGTAGAAGGGTTTTGGAACAAGCTACGTAATCAAGGCAGGCTTACATCTTCGGAGGAACTGATTGAGGCATACATCCACCCTATTCGCTCTATTTTTTGGTTTATTGTAGTAATACTGCTATTAGCTACAGAATGGCTTTTCAGAAAAAATTACTCACTTCCATAATTTTTTTTAAAAGTCTTCTACCAATAATCTTGTTTTACCAAAGGCTTTAGTGTATAGTAGAAATAAATCCCCGTAGTGTTTCTCATCTATTTGTTCAAGTCGATCTTCTTCCATCACTAGATTTATCAAATTTGGCGTTGTATTTGAGTGCCCAACAATTAATACAGCTGTTCCTTTATTTTGGGTTATCACATTGTTCAGAAATGCTTCTAGATTATTGAAATCGTAGGTGTAAACAGGCAACTCAAAATGAAAGGCAGTTGGTGTTGCCGTCATTAGTGTTCGTTTATAATTAGTACTGTAAATGGCTGATAACGGCATTGCCGCCAACTTTTTAGTAAGAGCATTTGCCCGCTCCAAACCTTTAGGGTTTAATGGAGGGTTGCGAGTGCCATCGTCAGCTTTTTCGGTGTGTCTTACAAAAATCAATAAGGTTTCATCAGCGCCAACTTCCGTAGCTTGAAAAGCTAGCACTGAATTACTAATTAATAGTACAAGTGTAAAAGTAAGAGAAAGTAATTTTGGTATTTTCATCACAGATAGTAGCATAAAAACAATTATGCTTCAAATACCGAAATAATCTTTAACCTACCTTCCTTGCCTTTGACATTACTAATATAAAACCCGTTAAGCTTACAATGGCCAACGACAAAATGGCCACTAACATGGGGTGAATCGGACGGGCAGTTTCTTCCCAGTTTGTTAAAGCTGCATCAATCGTAGTAATTTGATCTTGGTTTAGAAGTACACCTTCTGGCATTTTTGGCAACCATTTGGTTTTAAAGGTCTCATTCCAAAAATCTTCGAACTCAATAAATTTCTGGAAACTATCGGAAACTAAAAATTCATCTTTACTTACTTCATGGCCCGTTGCAATAAATGCATCCATAGCCTCATAAAAACTAGTACGATTATCGAATGCATCTAGTTCGATTTGATGTTGTGCTAAATACTGATCTACGGATGTCCACATTTTTTGAGAGGCAATCATCCTCCATTGTTTAAGTGAAGCATCAATGCGTGATTCCCAGTTTTGATCTTCGGTAGCATATACGGCAATAAAATCTTTCTTTATTCTATCCCAGCTTTGTTCGAATTGAATTTGGAGCGCTCGCATTCTCAAATGATCGTTTACAGCCAACATCGCATTATTGGCGTGAGTTGCTTCAATATTCTGCTCGATTATTTGATTAATCAATGCTAATGGGTTAGAATCTTCTGCAATGGTATAAGTATCTATTACCCGCTCACCGTTTGAAGTTGATTTCAACTCCTCATGCGTAAGTAATAAGGAGTCGAGCATGCCAAACAATAATCGATCACGCTCTTCTACACGTTTGCGATAATTTTGAACAAGTTCTGAAAGTCGGGCTTCGCTAGCTTGCGAAAATTTAATTTCATTATTAAGCGAGTCAACTTGAGTGTATAAACGATTAATCTCAGCTCGATGTGCCATCACCTGATTACTCAAATCAAAGAGTTGTTCACGCTGATTTTCAATTAGATACAAACGATGCTCATTGGTAAGTAGTGAAGCCCGAAGATTTTCAAGTGTTTCATTAAAGGTAAATGGGAAAATGGAATGATTAATAATGGATGCATGATCGGTAAAGAAATATGCCACTGAGTCTAATTCGATCTCAACCTGCTGCAACTGCGTTGTTGTAATTGCATTCTGAATTTTCTCGTTTAGATGTTTGGTGCTTGCGTTAAACTCTTCAACTATTTGGTAATCGCTATCTTGAGCCAGCGACGGGATTGAAAACATTACAAGAAATATGGGAATTAGGTAATTTTTGAAATATTTCATGATGTACTCTCCTGCTTTTTAATGATTCCGTTTTCATCGATATAAATAGGCTGTTCTGCGTTATATGCTATTATCTGAATGTATGGAGCTCTCCAGTTTAAAGCGGGACGTTCTAACCCGTCATCTGTAATAAGAATACTCTTTTTAAGTTTTAATTCGCCTCTCTTGGGTTCAAATACATATACTTTTTTAAAGTTGTTGGCAGTGATAAAATAAAAACCATCAGCATTACGAAGAATTCTTACAAATTCGACTTCTTGGGTTGTGTCTTTGCCAAATTCCTGCTTAACAAGAGGTGCCACCGAAAATCGAATATTATTTCTCTGGTCGGCAACTATGCCATACTCATCGGGGGTAACCACCGATTCAACATGTTGGGCATAGTTAACTTCTTTAATAACTAATGCTTTATTGCAGCTAAAGCAAACTGCTGATACGATGATCAGGGGTAGTAATTTCACCGATTTCATAACTTCTCCATTTGTGATGTAGATTCACAATTTTGAAGTTCCAGAAATTGAGTTTGTTCCCTAAATTATCAAAGTGGATTCGATAGGTGCTTCTTGTTCTAATAATACTCTCCCATTCAAGAAACTGAGCTCCATAATAAAAGAGTATCCAATCACTGTTCCTCCTAATGCTTTCACCAATTTAGTGGCCGCAACAGCTGAACCACCGGTAGCAATTAAATCATCATGAATCAGCACTTTAGATCCTGGTAAAATAGCGTCTGCATGCATTTCCAGTGTGTCTGTTCCGTATTCTAATTCGTACTCTTGAGAAATTGTATCGGCAGGAAGTTTTCCGGGCTTACGTACAGGCACAAAACCGGCATTTAAATTCTGTGCAATGTTGGTGCCGAAAAGAAAACCGCGCGACTCCAATCCAACTACAACATCTACCTCTTTTTCGAGGTAAGGCTCGGTAAGCAAAAAGGTAGTAAGCTGTAACGCCTTTTTATTCGAAAGTAAGGTGGTGATATCTTTGAATTGAATACCTGGCTTGGGAAAATCTGGTATGGTGCGAATATTTTCGAGTAAATATTCTTTAATACTTTCTTCTACTTTTTGCATAAACTTGATGTGGTAAAATTCGACCCGAAAGTAGAGATAAATATATACACCAATCAAGCAGAATGATAAATTCAGAGAATCAAGTTTGGCAGGTCCATCAACATTTTATGGCAAAGGCACTTCACCTTGCCGAATGTGCTTATGAAGAGGGTGAAATTCCGGTGGGTGCTGTAATTGTCCACGAAAATCAAATAGTTGGTAAAGGATACAATCAAGTAGAACGATTGAATGATCCTACGGCACATGCCGAAATGTTGGCCATTTCAGCAGCATGCGATACCATAGACTCGAAGTATTTATCTAACTGCACTTTGTATGTAACGCTCGAACCCTGCCCTATGTGTGCTGGTGGGATTGTGTGGTCGAAATTGGGAAAAGTGGTTTTTGGAGCCACCGACGCAAAATCAGGAGCATGTGGCAGTGTGTTTAATATTGCACAAAATGAAAGGCTAAATCATCGAACCGAAGTAATTCAGGGTGTATTAGAGCACGATGCAGAATATCTACTTAAAGCGTTCTTTGCGAGTAAAAGAAATCGGGATTAGCGCAATAAACTTAAAATATTCCCTAAACTTGGGGTAGTTAAATCAGAACTTGTGTCTTTTACTTTATCTGCGATAGCATAGGCAATTCTCCATTGATCGCACAAAGTTTTAACGGCGTACCAGTACGGATATTTAGGATCGTATATATGAGTAGCTTCTGAGGTGATTCCGTTTAATTCCAGCACGGTTATGCTGTTCCCTTCCGAAAAATGAGTTTCATTTGGTACTTTGATGTCGAATCTGCCAAAGTAAAAACCATGTATACTTTTACTTATCTCATCAATGCTATCAATAAGGGCGGTTGAATTTAAATGGATTGCATCCTTAAATATCGCACCTCGCGAATGAGTACCCAGTTCAACCAGTTTTATTTTTAACCCTTTTGGAATAACTTTAAAAAGGTGATCTACATGTTGTTCAAAATGTGTGTTTGCCATGCATACGGCTCGTTCATCCCGTAGTATTAATTCTTCGAGTGTATGCTCACCATCTCCGGTTAACCACAGAAATTCTTTTCGGGTGATGGAAATAACAGAGCCCTTTTTTTGATGGGGATAACGAACATAAAACACACCAAACTCTAATCCATCAACATATTTCTGTATAATAAACGGAACTGAAAACGCAGAAGCATAACGCGCTAGTTCGAACTCATTTTTCGGGATTACTACTTCCTTTCCGCGCTCCCCAATATCCGGTTTAAGCACAACCGGGAATTGCAAATTGTATTCTTTCATAAATGCTTTACAAACATTGTGAGCTTTATCATCGGGAGTGATTAACCGGAAAGGCGCAACAGCTTCTTTCTTCTGTATGGATTCCAGTATCTCTGACTTTGATTCTTTAACAAAACCACCGTTATCGAATCCGGGATTAGCCAGCGTAACCAAGGTGATGCTTTTGTGTTTAATCCACAGTCCAATGACGTACACAAAAACAGGTGCATACACTAAAACTGGTGGCCAATATTCCCAATAAATCTTTCTTCGAAAGCTCCCAATTAATAGCCGTCGGCCTTTGTATGTAAGTGCAGGAATAATCAGTTTAATCAATACAAAAAATGTAGCAAACACTGCTAATACACCCCACAAAGCATATTCTTGGTAAAGTGCAAAGTACTCGATCATTTGGTTACCTAATACCATAGCAAGTCCAACCAAAATAGGAGTCCATAAAAGGGAGGCAATTCCAAAATAAAGTATGAATGTGAGGAAATTAGCCCCAATTGCACCAGCGCTAACATAAGTGGGAAAACGTGAACCGGGAATAAAGCGACTAGCAATTATAATTGCCGGACCTTTTGCTTCGAACCAGTGATACGAAAGCTGAATATCTTTTTCGGTTATAAACCACTTAAGCGGTGCTTTATCCAAAGTTCCTTTGGCAACCCATTTACCCATCAGATACAACAATATATCGCCAACAAAAATACCAATTAAACAAGCTAGTGTACCCGGTATAAATCCGATCATTCCACGAGCAATTAATAACCCGGTGCCAATGCAGGTCAAATCTTCGGTAATAAAAGTAGAAAAAATAATCACAAACATAAGTATGATCAGGGCTTTCCCTTCTGCTTTAATGTTGTTAGCCGAATCAAAAGGTTGTAGTGATATTATTTGTTTAGCCAGCGTAACATCTCCACGATGCTTAGCTTCACCAGATAGTATTTGGTTGTGAAATTTTTTAATGAACGTTTCGACTTCTGTATCAGACTCTAAAAAGTGGAGTTCACTTTGTGGAAGCAGGCGATGATGTTCTATGGCAATTTCATTACTCACTTCTGCATTTGGCGTTTGAAGAATAGAAACAGGAATTTCTACTACTTTAAGCACTGATCGTATTAAATTTAGATCGCTAGAGATCTGTATTTCGGTTTTTTTGATGGTATTAGTTAGATATTCTAAAGCACCAAAATGTGGTACCATAGTTTGCAACAACTTGAGTACTATTTTTTTTCCCCGATATACCGATTGGTTCAGAAATTCACCTCCAAGTAATTCAAGATCAACAATCCCGTTGGCATCAATCAAAATAAGTGAAAGCGCAGAAGTATCTGTTGCTGCTATGTGCATAGCCACGCTACCTCCTATTCCGTTACCAACTACATGAAAACGCTCAATTCCTAGCGAATCGAGGTGTTGAATTATCTTTTGTGCATTACTTTTAATGCTGTAAGGCTCAAGATTATAAAAGATATGCTTTATTGAATCCTGATTATGAGTTGCTGCTTTTGATTCTACCGGATCGCTTACATAAACGGTAGGAATTTCATACGAATTCCAGTGATAATTTGGTAATGGATCGGCTTTACTAGTGAGTGTTTGATAACCGTAAGAAATACCAAGAGCTACAAAATAAAGAATGAGTAGCAATACCCATTTTGACGTGATTAAGCGAGCTAACAATGAAAGCATGGCCGCTCTCGCTAAGAAGCTTTGTCTATTTTATTACTTAACTTTTCGTGCTTTAAAGTGGATGGAGCTACCCCAAAATTTTTCTTGGGAGTAAACTCCATCGTTTTTAAAATCATGCCAATTAATGCATAATGATGCACAGTATGGCTTATAAGAAATTGAAGCTCTCTTAGAACAGAAGAAGAACTAACTGTATCCACCTCATTCTCGCTCCCTGTATTACAAACAATGATAACCTTATTGTTCATAAGACTTGGAGCTTTACCAAGTTCCTTTATAGCATCTATAACTTTACTTAAAGTACAGATCATAAATTCACGATCGTTTTCTAATCGTAGATCACGAGAACGATCGTCATAATTGATGATCCCCTCAAAATGTGCATCTATTAAGCTAAAATAATGCTCTACTATATGCCTGAAATGCCTACCTATTCCGCTTTTGTTGTACTTACCCTTATTCGTTGTATAAAGTTCATCGGTAATTGTCTCCAATAATTCAATGCCTTGCTGTAAAAAATGGATATTTGACACTATAACTTCCGGTGTTTTATTCATGAATCTTGAGTTGATTTACCGGTTTAAAATGATCTTCTACGATTTTAAAACTTTGCTGTGCAAGTTCTTTTCTGTTAGTGCTGGTAAGCTTTTCGCTGCTAAAAGTTACATGTGCATCAAATTGTTTAATTTTTAACACATTCCAAAAGTGTTTAGGAAATGGGGTGTCATCCCACCAGCATAACTCGCGAGAGCAGTTTACGTTTTTATTTGAACACGAGTATGTGATAGTAGCTACCGAAATAGGTATTTCTTCTTGCGCTGGATACTGGAATAAAGAAGATTTAAATGGCAAAACACCCTCGCCATTACTAGTAGTGCTTTCGGGAAAAAGGAAGACTCCCTGTGTTGGTGTTAAATGTGTTGTAATTTCTTCATTCACACGTGCAACATCACTTCTTTTCGATCGATCAACAAAAATTAATCCGGAGGTTGATAAAACAAATCCGGCTATTGGCCAGTCTCTAATATCACTTTTAGCTATAAACGTGCCTTTAGCAGCCGAGAATAACACCCACACATCGATATAACTTAAATGATTGGCTACCAAGAAAAACGGTGGAGTTGGTGGCGTACCTTGTATATGTATTCGCATCCCGATTATGTTAGCGACCGACCTCCCCCATTTATTTCTGGCAAAAGAAGCCCATCCTTTTTTATCAACACCAAAAATGGAACATGCATTACCTAAAAGTATCACAGAATAGTAAAAACCCGTAGCTAGTAGAAATCGAATTAATCGAATAGTCGCTCTCAAACTCGTCATGAAAGAAAGTAGTAAAACTATCGCAAAAAAAGTGCTTTAGATTGCTCTGAAAGCCCCTCTTTATCAAGAAGAATTAAGAAATCGATGGTTTTGAAGGTAGAATCTAATGCTGGCTTACTACAAACTTTTGCCCCCAAATCCATATACAGCTTAAATAGCTGAGGCAATTTTACATCCTCGGTAAAATCAATTGATTTAGCTTTCGATAAACACTCATATTCGGGCTGTACGTTAATTAGCAAGTAAGGGTGAAATCTATCATTCTCTAGCAAATAATGGTACACCGCTTTCCCTTCTGCCGGGTTTTGACTGGTTATGGAACAACAACCAAATAAAAATCTTTTCTCGGATAATGCAAGATATCTTGCTAATCCTCTCCACAATAAATATAGCACTCTTCCACTACGATGGTCTCTATGAATACAGGCTCTGCCTAATTCAACCGAGTTAAATAACACCTGCTCCGGGAACTGTGAAATATCAAACTCCTGAGCAGTATAAAACCCATTCCCTTTGGCTGCCATCTGGTCGTCTTGCATGCGATACGTTCCAATTACATCGCCGGAAATATTCTCAATAACCAATAGATGATGACATTGGCCGTCATACTCATCTTCATCCATATAGGTACGAAATGATTCCTCCAGCCCTTCGCCTAGTTCAATATTAAATACATCAAAACGCAACCTTAAAGCCTTTTCAACCTCATTTCGGCTCGAAGCGATTTTTACAGAATATTTCTGACCGGGAATTGAAAAGTCAGCTACATTTGTTGAGGATATATAATTGTTGATAAGACTCATTCTGCTTAGTTTTAAATAACGAGTAAAAAATAGAGGTGAACTGTTATTTAATGATTAACAGTATATAAATTCATCACAAAAAAGTAATGTAAAATATTAGTACTAAGTGCTTTACTACAAAAAATACGAAAAGGACGAAAGTAAAGAATGGGTTGTATTCGTACACGGCGCTGGGGGAAGTTCGTCTATTTGGTTTCAGCAGTTGAAGGCATTTAAGAGTGTGTTTAATGTGCTCTTAGTAGACCTGCGTGGGCATGGCAAATCGAAAGATGCTTTACAAATGTATTATGAAGAGGAATACACCTTCGACGACATAAGTAAAGATGTGCTTCAAGTTCTTGACCATCTGGAAATCGAACGTGCGCATTTTGTTGGAGTTTCTCTTGGCACTATAATCATTCGAAATTTGAGTGAAATAGCTCCGAACAGAGTTAAATCTGCTATACTATGTGGAGCAATTACAAGGTTAAATGTGCGATCTCGTTTACTTGTATTCTTAGGAAACACATTTAAAAAGTTTGTGCCATACATGTGGTTATATCGTTTTTTTGCATGGATCATCATGCCAAAAAAACGCCACGAAAAAGCAAGAAACTTGTTTATTGGCGAGGCTAAAAAGCTTTATCAAAAAGAGTTTATGCGCTGGTTTAAACTTACAAATTCGGTTAACCCACTACTCAAATACTTTAAAGAAAAAGAGATTGATACTCCGATGCTGTATGTAATGGGTAGCGAAGACTATATGTTCCTTCCTCCTGTACAGCAAATTGTTGAAGATCACAAACAATCATCGCTAGAAGTGATCGATAACTGTGGGCATGTTTGCAATGTAGAAAAACCAAGGATATTTAATAAAATATCCATCGACTTTATCAAGAAAAACGTGTAAAGCCGCTTTTTCTGGGTTTCGATTTACCTAACTAAATAGTTACATAATCAATCACATACCCGAGTGCGGTTTATCTCTTTAGCTATCCCATTCTTAGCTCTTACACATTCTTCGCAATACATTAGCATGGTTCTGACTTATGGAATCAGACTCGTACTTTGTGTAAAATTACAAGAACTCTGATTGAAATTATAACTACTTAGGTAACGTAAACAACCAAGCTTCTGAATTTACATTTTCTCTGATCGACATCAGATAAGGCACAGCTTCCTCAAAAGTGGTAAAACCTTGATAAGCAACAAAGTTAAAGCGACTTTCCGGATGAAAAAGAACACGAGTTTCATACCCCTCGTCCATGAGTGTTTGATTGAAACGATTAGCATTATTTTTTACGATAAATGACCCACCAATAACAAAGAATTGATTGTCTTCCGAATCCATTGTTTCAATTTCATCGCCACCATTTTGTTGCTGATCGAAATATTCATTCAAACTAAATGCTCGTGGAACCAACACCATTAACTCCGGGTTTTCAACAGGCATACTCAATTCTTCTGCTAAGCGCTGTTGCTCTGGAGTTAATTCGATTTTGTCCGAGTTACTCTCTTTCTGATTCAGATCCGTTTCAGTATTAGTAGTTACCTCTTCTTCGGATTTATCATTCGAGGTTTCCTGCTCTTCGGTTGCCACTTCCTCTTCTAAAGCATCTTGTGGCATTTCCTGTGTGCTTTCTTCACTGCTGTTATTCTTATTTTCGTCGTCTACAAGGTCATTTAGATCATCATTCAATGCTGCCGGTGTACTCAACAAATTATTATTAAATACTGCATCCAAATTGCTTCGAAGATACTGCCTCTCAGAATCTAGCAGGCTTTGTTTATTGGCAAACATTTCATTAGCTCGTTGTTTCACCGTTTTTTCTAACGAAGCTTGGACAATGATAATTAATTCTGCTTCCACAAAATCGTTTGAGTTATACCCAAACAGATAGCGAAGACCAAAAAACCATGGTGGCAAATCTTTTAGAATGGGGATACCTCTTCGTACGGATGTTTCTTCTGTTCTGTATAATCCTGCAATGGTTGTTGCCTCACCATCCAAAAGCAGTGCTTGTGTAGAAGCTTGCTGCTTATTGATAATAGTGCTAACGGCATCAGGTTGTGCTGATGACCGTTCTACTTCAATTTCGAGATGTATGAACGAGGTATCGTTAATATCAATTACAGTTGGAACTACAGTAAGGATTGTACCTGTACTGAAGAATTGATCCGTAACGTTTCCTGCGATATCGCGTTGTTTAATAGAAAAATCCTGCCCCACCTGAACGCGACCTTCTTGACCGTCTAACACTTTTGTAAAGGGTGTTGCTAATACTTCTCCTAAGTTATCGGCTTCAAAAGCGCTAAATAGAGCCTGCACACTAATCGCATTTTCACCTTCTCCAAAGGGTCCAAAATTTACTAGAGCGTTAAATACGTTCTGCGATACATTTGCAGCATTAAATGAATTAACCGAAACAAATTGATCATTGAATGTTGTATTTGGCAAGCCTTCATCACCACTTGGGCCTTGCCCACCTACAATATTTCCAACGTCTTCGGGCACATTTCCTCTTAGAGTAGACCAATCTACCCCAATTTCTTGCAACGCTCGGCGGTTTCCTTCAAAGAAAGTGGCGTTTATACGTACTTCTCTGGTACCCAAATTAATTTCATTTTGCTGGGTTTGAACTTGTTGTTGCTCTTCCGGAGATTCGAGCGAAGATAAAGGTACTATTTCAACAAATTCATCGGCCTCGATGAGCGAAAGATTTTTAAGACGAAGTATAAAGTCTAACGCGTCTTCCCAATGCATAGCGGGTAATGTTACACCTATCGGGCCGGTTGTACCTGTTTGATCGATGATGAATTTGTTCTGAAACTCTTGGTAAAACTGGTTAATAACTTCTATGGCTTCTTCGTAGCTTGTACTTCGATCGAATGCTACGATCTCATCAGGATTCGTAAATTCTCTAGGGTATTCATCCTGAGCTGCAACCAACACAGGTATGCACAGCGCTGCCAAAAATGCAATTAGTGCAATTTTGAGCTTTTGTAAATGATCTAATTTCTGATTTTTCATCGAACTACCTCCAGGGTAACTACTTCTTCTATGCCGCCAATGTCTAAGTTAAAGGTAGCTTTTTTATTTTGTAAATCTATAGATACTAAGCTACCAAGATACACCCGATCGCCTTCTTTTAGTGACAAAATTCTACCTGTTTGATCTCTAACAAAAACACGATTATCGGTCATACCAATCAAACGTGAACCTCTCACATCTGTTAAGCCATTTACATTTGCTTGTACAGTTGGCTGGATTAAAGGATAAAGCGGATTATAATTTGATATATCTTCATCCAAATTAATGCTGAAATTTCTACCTAAAGAATCGAAAAGATTCGTTTTTTCGTAATAACTTTCCAAGTCGAAAGAGAAATTTACTGTGCGTAAATCATCGTCTTGTCGAGCAGGTGAAATGGTTAGATTACTAACTTTATTAAGTAATTGAGAATGCTCGATACGATTTACGAAATCGGTAAGAGCATTGTATTGCCCGTAGCCTGCAATCGAAGATTCAATAATGCCATATTCACTGCTGGGGATTGAATCGGTATAAATATAATCGTAATAAATTTGGCTACCACCTTCTTCGTTTACTCGGTTTAAGAAATCGAAAACATCATCCGGTTTATTAGAGCTAAATAGTATTTTATCGTAATTAGATATTACCTCCAGCGCTGCCTGATAACGTTCGTTTAACTCTGTGAATTGGATATTGATATCCTCTTTTGAATTTAAGTCGTTACGTTTTGCAACTAATGAATTTTCAAGGTCTTCAATCTTCGATTCTAAAAAGAATTTAGAGTAAGAAAAGCCCAGCCCTAGAATTAACGACAAGGTTACAAGTAAAATTAAGGTATTTCGTATTGCGTATGACATTAATTGCCTATGAGGTCCCCCATTCCTTGTAAATTTTGTGGTGTGTATACATCAGTATTGTCTACAATTCGATTCACGTAATAACTAAAGTTATACACTTCAACTTCCCTGATCTGGGTTCGTGTAACATCTAATAATGTAGCATCAGCAAAAAGTTCGGCAACCATACCCACACGATTTTGATAGCGTGCAACACCTTGTATTTCTAGAGTATTTGGGTCGTCTCCCGGAGTAATATTTGTTAGCCATACCCCACCAATATTTTCTATTCCGTCGTTAATAATATTTAAATTAACCGACCATGTGATCGAATTTTCAGCCAGTGTATTCATCAACACCAAATTATCCTGAATCTGGCTAAGTTGGTTACTAATTCGATTGTAATTATTTACAGTGGGTGCGTATGATTGTAATTGGGTATCAACCAAAGAGATCTCAGACTCTAAGCGATTGATTTCGGCAAAATGCTGTTGCCAAAAATAGTTTACACCCGGAAAAGACATCATGATCAGAATCAAAAGTAAAATTCCGTGCCATTGAAGCTTAAAAATCTTTTGTCGATCAATTACATACTTTGGTAAGAAAGAAATTCCGGAGAATACATCTTTTTTATAGTTCGAAGCAGCCCAAGCTGTACCAATAGCTGTAGTAAATGGAGCAATGGAATCGAGAGTATGCTCTTGTGGATCGAATAATTCTTCAGCAAATTCGAATTCTGAAACTTCAACATCAGGAAAACGCTCTTTAAAGAAGGAAATGCCTTCTTCACCCAAAGAATTGTTGCAAATGATTAAACGATCGAGATTGGGTACCTCTCCAGTATCAAGCTGGAAGAGAATCTTTGAGAACACAGTATTCAAAAATTTTCTGGAACGAACCCCTTCGGTAATGATTGGAGATACAAGCCAGAGCTTGTCGCCTTTCATAAATATAACACGGCAGTTTAGTTCTGAAAATTGAAGTACACAGGTAATTTTTTCATCCTCTAGCTCATAATTGGCTTTAACCATTGCCAATAAGATCGATTCATCCGGAAGAATCTCGCTGATGAAAATTTTACCCCTATACAGTGTGTCAACCCGATCGATCAATGATAGAAGTATGGGCTGATCATCTATACTGGAAAGTACTAAAGCGCCATCATCTCGAACGCCGTAAGAATAAAAGTCAGAATCTTTAGGATCACCATAAAGCGCTTCCAGACGGTCATCGATAATAACTTTGAGGTCTTTATTTTTAACCTCATTAAAATTTACATCTTTGAGTACCTGGAAAATGGCGGTACCTGCGGGAATATTGAGACCTAAATCCACGCGTTTAGGGTCGATATTAGATAAGAAGTTAAACACTTGGATTTCGTTTGAAATAGGCCCCTCTGTCTCATCTACCATATCAACATCAACGATCTCGTCGCCTTTCTCAAGCTCATCGAGTTCTAGATCGAGATCATCGCCTATTTCACCCAGAATATCGTCATCCAAATCACCTAATATGTCATCATCAATACCGCTTAGCAGATCGTCGTCAAGCTCAATTTCTGAACTGTTGTCGTCATCGCTTAATGCCGAATCAAGATCAAAAATATCATCGCTAGTTTCGCCAAATACATCGTTGATTTCTTTCTCTTCAACTGGTTTATCTAGTTTCTCTAACAACGAGAATCGATCTACCCGAACAAGTTGCACCTTTTTATCCTTTATTTGGATAACTGCAAATTTGAGGCTATCAGCTTCAAGTACTATTCCGGTATATAATTTACCTGACTTCACTTATTAGTAATTGACCTCACTTAAAAGTTGAACCATTTTCGTTTTATTATTGGAATAATTTAAGGCAGATTCTTTAGAAATCTTACCCTCATCAAACAACCTTTTTAAATCTTGTTCCATCGTGTTCATGCCGCGCTCTTTTCCCTCCATTAACATCTGATAAATCTCGCCTATATTATTGTTTCTTATAGCAGCTTTTATAGACGAATTTGCCAACAATACTTCTTTTGCCAGTACACGTTTCCCATCTAAACTAGGCACTAGTTTTTGGCTGATTACACAAGTAAGTACATCTGCAAGGCGTGCACGAACGCGATTCTGCTCTTCACTAGGCATTTCTCCTAAAATTCGCTCAATACTTTCCATCGCCGAGGACGTATGAAGAGTGCCAAATGTTTTGTGGCCGGAATCGGTAATTTCGAGAGCGGTCATAATAGTTTCAGGATCTCGAAGCTCCCCGATTACAATGATGTCAGGATCTTGCCGTAATGCTTGAATCGCTCCTTCTTTAAATGAATGAACATCGCTTCCGATCTCTCTGTGGCGCACTACACATCGGATGGGCTCATGAATCAATTCAACTGGTGAAGCGATAATTACGATGTGTGCATCTACCGTGCGGTTGTTTGCATCAATAATGGTATCAAGTGTTGACGACTTACCGGAACCTGTTATACCTGTTATAAGAGTTAAACCATATTTAAAATATTTGAGACTGACTGCTTTTGCTACTTCTGCATGTACCCCAAGCGATTTAAACGGACGTATATTATTGTCGATCTTTCTCATGTTCAATCCGAGATGGTCTAAATCGAAGTACATATCGGCTCGAAACCGCTGAGTTTTGCCTTTACCTAAGTTTATAGAATATGAAAAATCGAGATTTTTCTTTTCAAGTAGAGTTTTTCTCTGAGTAGCCAATAAGATGTTATGGAGCAGGACATCTGTTTCAAGGTACTCTAGTTTTTTGGGAAGTTTAAGTGGGTTCTTATCTCCAAAAATTCGATACCAGATTTTACCATTACAGCCCGGGCCGCCTAAATCAATATCAGAAGCACTTACCTTAATCATATTAATAAGAAAGGAATCTAGGGCTTCTTTCAGATCTACCCTTAGGCTAATATCTGCATTTTCGATTAGATCTCCGATTCTTCGATGCAATTCTGGACCGCGCGCAGTTTTTGGAATGCGTTCAATAATCGGCTTTATAAGCCCCGATATTCTGTCTAAATCAATTGCCGCCATGTTTTGTCCATCTTTTTGATGGAATCAATAGATAAACTTAGTCACCTATTGTTACGAAAAAAATAATAATTAGGATTGGTTTAAAGTGTAATACTTAATTACCAATTTGAATCATTCAATAATCGTTTTTTTAGATTTAGTAATTGAATGTTCATGTTACTAATTTTTCTTTGTTGAATTTCGATGATATTTTTAGTGAAAATATTAAAGAGTTTTTCAGGCTTTTTTCTAAAAAAGTTAAGCGCTTCGTAGCGCTCGTACCTTAGTAAAATGCTTTCACCTTCGGCAGTTACTTTAGCCATCCTACTATTCTTGCTAAACAAAAAAGCTTCTCCTAAAAAATTACCTTCCGAGAGTGTTGCCAGCTGAATGTTATCTTTCCAAATGGCAACTTTTCCATCTGCTACCAGATAAGCCGAATTAACGTATTCCGATTCATTCAAAATAATATCATCGGCCTGAAATTTTTCTTCAATACCTAATTGTAAGAACTCCAGAACATCTTCATAATGAAAGTTTTTTAAGAGTAAAGGTGGCTCTTTCAGAAACTTTTTTATGTAATCTGCCATCCATTCTTTCGATGACTCGTTACCTGCATTCATAAAACCTCACTATTTTGCACATGCTATTAAATATGTGTTAAAATCATCAATAAAAAAACTAAATAATCATCAATCATCGATGGTTGATGCAATTATTTCTTCTATGGTTGTGATTCCTTCTTTTATACGTTCGCGACCGGATCCCCGTAGGGTAAGCATACCCTGGCTAACCGCTAATTCTTTAATTGAATTTTCATCAATATCTCCACCGGCATCTAAAATCATCTGCTTTATTTCTTTAGAAAAGTATAAAGCCTCGTGAATGGCCGATCTTCCTTTGTACCCACTTCCTGAACAAACTTCGCAACCAACTGCTTTGTAGAACGTTGTGGTTTCTATTTCTTCTTCTGTAAATCCAAGCCCTTTTGCTACTTCGGGATGCGGTTGAAACTCTTCTTTACAATCTTTGCACAACCGCCGTATCAAACGTTGCGCCATTACTAAATTTACAGCGTTTGCAATCAAAAATGGTTCAACGCCCATTTTAAAGAGGCGTGAAACAGCACTAGGTGCATCGTTTGTGTGCAAAGTAGAAAAGGTTAAGTGACCGGTATTTGCAAGTTTAATCGCAATTTCGGCTGTTTTCAAATCCCGAATTTCACCTACAAGTACAATATCAGGATCATGACGTAATATACCACGGATACTTTGATCAAAGGTCATTGCGGTAGATATTTTTAACTGTCTCGCACCTTCTATGATATATTCTACGGGTTCCTCTACGGTTAACACATTCTTTGTAGGATCAATCACATAATATAATGCAGCAACTAATGTGGTTGACTTACCACTACCGGTTGGTCCGGTTATAATTACAATACCTGAAGGCTGTTGAATGGACTTAACAAAATTATCTTTCGCTACTTTTTGAAGACCTAATAGATCCAGATCTCTAATTACCTTTCTGTCATCCAGAATTCGGATTACGATGGATTCAAACTTTCGATCGTACTGATTTCCTACAATAGGCATAATCGAAACACGATAACGTATGTTATACCCATCGATCTGACGCTGAATAAAACCGTCCTGTGAGGAATCTCTTTCGAACCGGTCAACGTTTCTGGTTTTATCTTTAATTACCGCAGAAATTGCTTCTGGTTTTACGTTTTTCTGCTGATACCATAACTGTAGTTTTCCATCAATACGAAACCGAATATCGGTAGAAGTTGGCCCGCTTGGTATGATATGCAAGTCACTAACTCCTTGGCGAACAGATTCAACAAGCATCCCTTCCACCAACGAATTAAGCATGCTTTGGTTAATCTCAGCATCAATTTCCTCTTCATCAATATTCTCTTCGTCGGTCTCAATATTTGTTTCTTCGTAATCGATTTCTTCAAGTAAATCGAGAAACTCATTTTTGCGCTCATAAACCTTGCCAAGGATCTGTTCAACCAAATCGTAATTACAATACACCAGCTCAGTTTGCTTAAAATTGAGCTTATTGATAATAGTTTGGAGGTTCGGATCGGAAGGGTCGGCTGCGGCAATGGTTAAATCGCCGCGAGAAATTTGATATGGAAGTGCTTTATGATGAACCAGCTCATCAACGGTTTCTTCGGGAAGTTTTTCCACATAGTTTTTAATGGTATCAATTATCTCATCAGGAACTATTTCAACATCGGCAAGAACCTCTCTAAAAGCATATACTTTTGAGATTTCTCGCATTATTAAGTGTCGGTTAAGCCCGATATCCTGAAAGAGAATCTGACCTAATCGGCGAGAACTACCTGACGGCTCTTCCTCTAGTATTTGAAGCGCTTGAAGAAGCTGATCTTCCGTTACAACTCCTTTTCGCACAAGGATATCGCCAATATGTCGACGTATATTGATTTTACCCATGATTAGGAGTAATACGAATGATTTTAGATGCCTGAATTAGGTTTAATAACAGCCGATTCTGATGAAACAACGGTAATTCCAATTAGTGAGATCATGATAAACAAATTTATAAACAAATTTATAGTATCAATTACAGATTGCATCTTATACGTTGTTTGAATCTCGTAGTATTCGGCAAGTTGTTTTGCATTCTCTCGTAAAGCTCCAGATTCTGCGCCTAACCTAAACCGGCTGATGGCTGTTTGAGTAAAAACTCCTGTTTCTTCGATACTTTCTATCAAACCTGCACCATCTTTAAGCATTTTCTTGATGGCAACTTCCTTGATCTGTTTTTCCATGTAAGTATTTCGGCAAGCTTCTGAAGCTACTCGTATTACTTCGATATTTTGCCCTGAACCGCTATAAAGGGTATAAAATACTCTCGAAAAAATTTCGATACTGGTTTTGTGGAGTAGATCTCCTATTACGGGTATTCGAATAATAACCCGATCGACTATCAATTTTCCTTTTTTGGTGTTTACGAACCAAACAAAAGCGACTATTGGCGCTATAAAAGATATTAACAATAACACCCAATTATCTCGTAGCCAATAACTTAAATCAAGAGTTGATTGAGTCATCGGTGGTAAATCTATTCCCATTTCAACAAATAGCTCAGCTGTAGATGGGAATATATATCCTACATAAAACAAAACTACGCCAACTACTGCAAACACAGTTACCGCCGGCATCATCAACGACCTTTTTAAATTCTTTTTAAATTCCGCATCTCTTTCCAGGAATTTAGCGGTACTTTCAAATACAAGCGCCATGTTACCCGAAGTTGACGCTACACTTAACATATAGGCAGCGAATTTGCCAAATATTGGCTCATGCTTGCCGTACACTTGCGAGCCTTCTTTACCATCTTTTAGGTCTTTCTGGATTTCTTTGATTACCTCTTTCATCCTTTTATTGGTGGTATCTTCAATCAGAAGATTAAGGATCTCGTCAAAGGTAAGTTGCTGTTTAAGCAGATCAGCAGATAAACTAATGAATGAAACTACTTCACTCATTGGTACTCCGCCTGCAAAATTAAACAGCTTTTTATTAACACTTACAACCTGATATCCCAGCTTGATTAATGCACGTTCAAGTTCTTCTTTTGTATATGCTTCCTGTTCACCCGAAATCGTTTTCTTAGTTCCAGACTTCTTTACTTTGTAAACGAAAGTATACTTTTGATCTAATGCTTGTATACGTAACCCATTCGTTTTTGACAAGCGATCAACTTTTATTTGAGCATCTTTTTTATTGTTAGCCTCAAATTCAGTTTGTACAACTTTCCCCTTCTGCGATACTGCTTTTAGTCGAAATTGTGCCATTTTTATTTACCTGATTAGCTTTATTCCCAAACTACGTTGTCAACAGTAACTACTGCTGTAAAAGGCTCGATCTCTCCTATTATGGGAGAGGCAAGTAATTTAAAATAACTACCCGAGGTTTCCGAAATTTCGAATGTATTAATTGCGGTAGTTGAATCTAATTGAATATCAGAAAGCGTAATATTGTCAAAGCTACCACCACCTCCACCTAACATTGGATGTTTTTTATAATACATCTGGCCAAGAGTAGCAGCCTCCATCACATCTTGACGAATTATATCTTTAATCGACTCGTCTCTTGAGTTACTAAATAAAGTTATTGCAACTACTGTCATTATTCCCACAATAACGGTTACAATAAGTAATAACATTAATTGTTGCTGTCCCATTGCTCATGGTTTAAATAAAAAAAGCTTCTTCATTTATTGAAGAAGCTTTTCATGAATTTATATAATAACCATTACTGGTTAGTTGCCTGAGTCATATTATCAGGAGTAATTGTAGCTACAATACTAGTAACCGCACCACTTGCAGGTGTAGCAGTTACAACCAACTGCCCAGCAGCACGTGTAGTCATTACATATGCACCATTTGTATTGGCAGCAGAAAGACCATTGTTGTAAATACTATCTGATGGGAAAGTAATATTATTGAAGGTTACGGTACTCCAATCGTTACCACCGCCGCCAAGCATAGTTGGCTTGATGTAATAAGCTTGAGCTGATGAAGCAATTTGCGCCAAGTCTTGACGAACGGCGTCTAAGTTAGCAGAATCAGCTGCGCTAGAGAAGGTATTGATAGCAACTACAGTTGCAATACCAACGATGATTGTTACTAGAATTACGAGAAGTAATTGTTGTTGACCCATGATTATCTCCTAGGATTTATTTATTGTTTATTTAAACTTTTACGTTTGAAAACAAGTTCAGAAATACTCTTTTAAAACAAAATTAGAATATTCTTAGCCGTTTATATTACACTATATTACGAATGAGTAATATTTATAGATGATGTTACAAACTAATAAAACATTCATGAATATTTCATATTAATTTATGATAACATGTACATTATGGAATGCAAGCTCTCTTAATTCTCTTATCGACACTTTTTAATGAATGATAAGGGCAATCATTATTTAATTATTTTTCCGCTTTGGCTTCTTGTATTCGCAGCAAGTAGCCAGGTGATGATCATCGCCCCAATCCTGCCAAAAATTGGAGCCGAATTAAACACATCAGAAAGTTTACTCGGCAACCTTGTTACTGTTTATGCAACCATGCTAGGATTATGCGCAATTGTTATAGGCCCATTATCAGATAAAATAGGACGCAGGAAAATTTTACTGTTAGGAAGTTCCACCATGACAGTCTTCCTCCTTCTCCATGGTGTTGCAGATTCTTTCCTTTCTTTATTAATACTTCGTGCATTCACCGGAATGGCAGGCGGTGTACTTAGTGGGGCTGCTGTTTCTTATGTAGGCGACTACTTCCCGTACGAAAAGCGAGGGTGGGCAAATGGTTGGATCATGAGTGGTATCGCAATGGGACAGATTTTAGGCATACCTCTTGGCACTTTTCTTGCCGAACATTTTGGGTTTAAATTCCCATTTATTCTATTTGGAATAATAATGGCCGTAACTTTTGTACTCATCTTCTTTAAAGTTCCCCAACCAGATGTGGTACTTCAAACAAACAAGATCACCTTTAAAACCTCTTTTGTTAAGTATAAAATTTTGCTAAAGCAAAACGATATCAAAGCAGTGGCTTTCTCATATTTACTGATGTTTCTCAGTTTATCTATCTATATAATTTACTTGCCTGCATGGCTTACCAAAGAGTTTGATGTATCTGTTTCTGATATTGGCTGGGTATTTTTTGCCGGTGGAATTATGAATGCTATTACAGGTCCACGAGCCGGTAATCTATCAGACCAAATAGGTAGAAAGAACATGATAATATGGTCCTGTATGGGTTTGGCTCTACTAATGGCAGTAACTACTTACATCACTTTTAGTTTTTGGGTTGCTTTTATTCTTTTCCCTTTGGCAATGGTTTTAATAGCAATGCGTATAAGTCCGTTTCAAGCCTTATCCAGTGAATTAGTACGTGCTAACAACCGTGGCTCGCTTATGAGTTTATTAGTAGCTATTGGCAATATTGGGGCTGGATTTGCCGGAGTTCTAGCAGGGCCACTTTTTGAATATTTCGGATATTTATCAAATACTCTTTTTGGTGCTTCAACAATAATAATTACTGCCTTTGTTGTTTGGAAATATGTACCGGAGCCCGAATTGGCAACAAAAAAAGTTTAAGACTCTCCTAATATAAATTCTTTGCTTTCCTGTAGCTGTTATGCTTAGTATTCTGTAGAGTAGTAATTTTGTAACTGATCCACAGTTCCTTTCTCTTAATAGATAAAATAGTATGAAACGCTTAGCCCCTTTTTCGGTTCTCTTAA
Organism: Balneolaceae bacterium; assembly: GCA_965228545.1. GTDB lineage: Bacteria > Bacteroidota > Rhodothermia > Balneolales > Balneolaceae > HXMU1420-13. The sequence goes on along the minus strand of OZ245822.1, from coordinate 906,504 downwards.
TAATTGCATTTTCGGTGTACTTAGGTTGCCAAACTACCAGTACTAATAATGATGTCACCATTTCAGGTAACGTTATTAACGAACTAACGGGTGATCCTGTTAATCAAGCCATCGTAGAAATTACATCACCTGAAGAATTCGCTGGTACTGCTAAAGTAACTGACGAAAACGGTGCTTTTAGTTTTACTGAATTAACCGTTACAGAATCAGCTACACTTACCCTATCGATCAAGAAAACAGGTTTCATTGATAATACCCTTAACGTACCCGTTTCGGGAGGCTTAGAGATTCAATTAGATCAACCCATTGAGCTGTCCCCTGTAGAAACAGGTGACGGTGGTGATAACGGCAATGGAGGTGAGCCACAGGTTTCGGGACCCTCAGAAGGCGCAGCTGCAATCGAATTAGTAGGCGTTGGTGAGAGTTCACTAAATATTAAAGAAACAGGTGGTACTGTAAGCACAGAATTTACTTTTCAAGTTCAAGACTCAGCTGGTAGAAATCTTGATTTGAACAACGCGGTAATGGTGAATTTTTCGATTGTATCCGGCCCTGGTGGTGGCGAAGGTATTGTGCCGCCCTCTGTTCGTACAAATGCATCAGGAAGAGCAACAGCGAGTTTGTTTTCCGGAAATATTGCCGGCGTGGTTCAGATTCAAGCAGAAATAGTTCGCGATGATGTTGGCCTAACGATACAGTCAAAACCTGTAGCCATTACTATACATGGCGGGTTTCCTACTCAGGATGGTTTCTATTTATCGTCCGACCGTACTAATATTGAGTCAAGTGCCTCGCAGGAAACAGAAATTACCGCCAAATTAGTTGATCAATTTAATAACCCTGTTAAACCCGGAACCGCAGTTTACTTTACTACATCAATAGGTTCAATAGAAGGCTCGCAGGCAGCTCAGAGTAATGAAGATGGCGAAGTTTCTGTACGTTTTTGGTGTGATGGAAATTTTGGAACTGGTTTAGTAACCGCCACCACTGTTGATGAAAATAACCAACAAATTACGCAGACTTTAGATGTTGTTTGCTCAAATAGCGAGGCATTAATTGTAGTAAACCCTCCCACTTTTGCAGTTGAGCCGGGCGGAACGCAAAGCTTTACAGTTACCGTAACCGATGTTTCTGGACGCCCAATGGCAGAGGGAACTCAATTAACTATTCTGGATGACGATACGAGCTACGATCTTACCGGAAATACAAACATCACGATACCTAATGCAACATCTACTGGTGCCGGTAAAACAGAATTCGATTTTGTTCTGGAATATTTTGGGAATGAGACGAACGAGTTAGTAATACCGGTAATCGTTACTTCACCTTCTGGATTTACTACCACCTTTAATATAAAAGGCAACTCTTCAGGTGGTGAAATATCGGGGCCATCCGAGGGAGCTGCTGTTATTATTCTTGATTCCATCTCAGAAACTGATTTGAATATTAGCGAAACCGGTGGCATCGTTAATTCTGTACTTACATTTCAGGTGCAGGATTCATCTGGACGTAATGTAGATATAGATAATCAAGTAACGGTTAATTTTAGTGTACTTTCAGGTCCTGATGGTGATGAAGGCTTACTTCCGGAATCAGTAACTACGGACGCTTCTGGCCGTGCAAGCACCAATTTCTATTCTGGAAACAAAGCAGGTGTTGTTCAAATACAAGCAGAAATAGTTCGTGACGATGTAGGGCTCACGATTCGATCTAAACCTATTGCCTTAACAATATTTGGAGGGTTCCCAGTTGAAGAAGGCGTAGATGTGTTCCTAGAAAGAAAAAATCTTGAGCAAGGTGGAGAAGAAAATATCAGTGTTACACTAACTGATGAATTTGGTAACCCCGTAAAACCTGGAACTGCTGTTTCATTCTCAACCAATTTAGGTACTGTGGCAGGTTCAGCTTTTACTAATGAACGTGGCGAGGCATTGGTCGATGGTTCTGGCCCGGTTTGGTTACGTTGCACAGGCCTCGATGGTTCAGGAGCTGCAGGGCAAGGAACAGTTACTGCAACAACTACCGATAAAGACGGTAACCCAATCCAGCGCGATATCGACTTCACATGTAGCGATAGCGAAGCCATTATATCATCTCAGGTAACTGAATTTAGTTTAGATGCAGGTGGTAAAATTAATATTCCATTTACGGTAACCAATCAAAATGGTGGACCTATGCCAACCGGTACTTTAATTCGTGCCACAGCTGAAGGTACTGTATCTATTACCGGTGATGACTTTGTTGAATTAGGAAATAATATGCAACCGGGCGATGGCTCAACTGAATTTGAAATAACGGTTGAGGATATTGGTGGTGCAGACGAAGTAATTATAATTTCAATTTCGGTAGAAACACCTCTTCAGGTCACCACCGTTTACGACGAAATTCGTGGTAGTAGTTCTGCCGACGGTGTAAGTGGCCCCCAACTGGTGCTGCTACAATTATTCTCACCAATATTTCGGATGAGTTCATCAATATTCAAGGAACTGGTGGCACTGTTAACAGTACATTTACATTCCAAGTACAAGATAGTGCCGGCCGAAACCTAGATTTAGATAATCAAATTGAAGTTAACTTCAGTATTCTTGTTGGACCTGACGGCGGTGAAGGTCTCCTTCCGGAAACAAGTACAACCAATGCTTCTGGTAGAGTTATAACCAATCTTTATTCCGGTACTAAATCCGGTGTTGTACAAATTCAGGCAGAAATTGTACGTGAAGATATTGGCCTTACTATACGATCCCGACCAATTGCGGTAACCATACATGGTGGTTTCCCGGATGCCGATCATTTTAGTCTTGCTCCGAATAAATATAATTTTGAAGGATACTCGATCAACGGAAGAACGAATGAGATAACAGCTATTCTTGGCGATGAATTTAGTAATCCCGTTAAACCGGGAACTGCTGTCTATTTTAGCACAACCGGTGGTGTAATTGAAGGCTCAACTCAGGGCAATACCAATAACCAAGGGTTCGCTACGGTTCAGTTGATCTCTGGAGCACGCAGACCAAATGACTCTCAAACAGTGGATGGCACACCATTCCCTCGCGACGGTTTGGCAACAATAACAGCATCTACCGTAAATAAAGACAATGAGTTGATTGAGAAGTCGGTAAATGTAGTGTTCTCGACATCAAGCGCAATTATAACTGCGAATCCAACTACTTTCGATCTTCCGCCGGGTGGTGGAGATACCTTTACCTATACCGTTACCGATTTAAACGGTAATCCGATGGCGGCTGGTACTACCATTTCTGTAGATGCCGGCGATGGTATTGAGGTAACCGGTGATGTAAATTTCACACTTGGTAATTTCCTTTTCCCTGGGCCAAGTGCCACAGAATTTACATTCTCGATCCGTGATATTGATGATGACTCTAACGAACCGGCTGATTTATCAATCAACATTTCCGTAGTGTCTCCGTCGGGTAACGAAACCACACTTAGCCCGATAAACGGAACTCGGCGTAAAACCTTTTAATTTTACATATATGCGTTTTAAAAGTGCTGGCCTAACGGTCGGCACTTTTTTTGTATGAACTTTATATGTACTATTTCAAAAATAATTCAATTGCCTATCTCAAATTCAGAACCCACACTCTGGGCAGATATTAAAGCTTCCATTGCAGGCAATGATCAGGATTTTACAGAAGGAAAATTAGGTCGTGCAATATTACTCCTTTCCATACCGATGGTATTGGAAATGGCCATGGAATCGGTTTTTGCCATCGTTGATATCTTTTTCGTTTCACGATTGGGGGCCGAGGCCGTAGCTACCGTTGGAATCACAGAATCGCTGATAACCATTGTTTATGCGATTGGAATAGGGCTATCGATGGGTACAACAGCAATGGTTGCTCGTAGAATTGGCGAGAAGGATAAAATCGGAGCAGCAAAATCTGCGGTACAAGCTATTATTGTGGGATTTTTAGTTTCATTACCCATTAGCTTAATAGGCATATTCTATGCTAAAGATTTACTACGATTGATGGGCGCTGAACCTGTTATCGTTGAAACTATGTATAGCTACACCACCATTATGATTGGTGGAAACGTGGTAATTATGCTGCTATTTGTAATTAATGCGATATTCAGAGGTGCCGGTGATGCTGCAATTTCGATGCGGGTGCTATGGCTAGCCAACGGCTTGAACATCATTCTAGATCCAATTCTTATTTTTGGAATCGGTTTTATTCCGGCTTTTGGAGTAAAAGGTGCTGCTATTGCAACGTTTATTGGGCGTGGAATTGGGGTACTTTATCAACTGTATTTATTATCAAAAAATCAGACACGAATTACCATCATTAAAGAAACAATGGTTATTCAATGGGATATCATGAAACGTCTGATCAGGCTTAGCCTTGGCGGAATTGGTCAATTCATAATAGCAACATCCAGCTGGATTGGGTTGGTTCGTATACTTGCCGAATTTGGTAGTATTACAGTTGCCGGTTACACCATTGCTATCCGTATTTTTATATTCTCAATTTTACCCTCGTGGGGTATGAGTAATGCAGCAGCTACGCTTGTTGGGCAGAATTTAGGGGCCAAAAAACCCGAACGAGCTGAAAAAGCAGTGTGGACTACCGCTGTGGTTAATATGTTTTTTTTGGCCATGGTTGGTATCACCTTTTATGTTTTTGCTGATTCTCTAATCGCTCTTTTTTCTAGTGATCAGGAAATCATCAGTATCGGTGCTCAATGTTTGCGAATCATAAGTTATGGATACTTAGCGTATGCTTTTGGCATGATTATCATCCAGGCATTTAACGGAGCCGGTGATACCACTACTCCTACAATTATTAATTTTATTTGCTTTTGGATGATTGAAATACCTCTTGCTTATCTATTGGCAATGGAATTTGGATTTAATCAAGACGGTGTGTTTTATGCAATCGTTGTGGCAGAAAGTTTACTTGGGGTAATAGGCTTTATTATCTTCAAGCAAGGAAAATGGAAAAAAATAGACGTTTAAATGAAAGTTAAAGTAACATTGGAAACAGGTGGCAGGCGCGGGAAACAAGTAACTGTTATCACAGGCATCACGCATAACCCACAAGTAATTGAAAAACTCACCAAGAAGATTAAATCTCAGTTGGGTACCGGTGGAACTATAAAAGGGAAAGTGATTGAAATTCAAGGCAACCACCTTCCCAAAGTATCTAAAATTCTTGAAACTGAAGGTTTTACCGTTCAGTAATTAGAGCGAAACTTTACTTTCCTGCTTAGGATCCAAATCATACAACGATGATGCTGTGGCTTGGATAGTTTTGTACCATTCGTTGCCGAACTTATCGTTTATTTCATAAAAATCGGCAAAATCAGGTTTACGCAAATTCATCTTCCATTCTTGCGTTTTAGATTTGAACGTGGGATCAAGATGCAATAATTGATGATAAATCATCATTTCTTTCGTTTTTGTATCCAACATGTCCCATAATTCGCCCGATACTTCAATCAGGTAGTCATTGCCCGAATAGTACTTAACTTCGCGGGTTGCTTTCATGCATTTTGCCGCTTTTTGCTTACTTATGTGCGGATACACTAAAAAGTAGCCAATCTCTGCTGGCCCAAACTCCATTTTATAGTCTTTGGTTACTTTTTGTGCAATCGCCTCTATTTCAGGCGATTCCATTAGTTGTTTATCGCTTGATGTAGTCTCTTCTGGTGCTAAAAAATCGTTCTCTGGCATAAATTATTTTGATTTTGGAATGCGAATACTGCTGGCTACAATAGCATATTCTTTTTGCTCTGCGGTGATTTGATCTGGATCCTCCCCGGCATCTTCGGCGTAATGTTTGGCCTGTGCTGTAGACAATATTTTTTCTTCGATATTTCCTCTAAACACTACTTCTTTACCGGTAGAGTTTGTAGGGATGAAGAATGAATAATCCACGAAAGTTACTCTCGCTTCTGATTGCTCTCCTTCTGCAATAAAGAAGCATCCTTTCTTGGCACAAACCTGTTTAATGGTTGCTTTTATAAACACTTCTTCCTCACTTCCAATCATGTCGATTGCCTCGTCTAGTGATACGATTTTTACATTCTCATCCAGATTTAGCGTGGAGCCAAAAATCTCATACGCCTCTGTTTGATCAACAGGTTCCGAGAGCCGAACCACTTCGTCTTGCGCAGTGATTGATGTAAAAGGTAAAAAGACAAAAAGAATTATAACTAGTGATCGCATAGCAGTATTTTTTCACATAAAATAAGAAAGAATTCAATCCTATTTAGGGTTGACTATCACAAACTCTTAAAAAAAGTGAAAAGAATTTATTGAAACGTATAATCACGCTGTTTGGAACCTTTTTATTTGCCGTTTTTTGTGAACTTTTCGTGCGAATTGTAATCATTATATATCAACAATCGGAATTCACATTTTATGGTACAGCATCTTTACCCGGTTGGCAGTGGATTACCATTTTTGCGATAGCCATTTTAATATCTAGTTGGATAGCGGGTATGCTTAATGCAACCATCAATAATTCAGCTCACCCGGTAAATTTCGCACTGTTATTTATGCTGATGTCTATTTGGCGCATGAGCGAGTACTTTGCAAATCCGGTACCGGAGTTATTCTTTAGTTTAATTCTAATATGTATGCATGCAACTGCTTTATTGCTTGCCTATTTCACTAAAAACAAAATAGATGAACAGATTGAAAACACTTCTGTACACCCTACTCATTAGCTTTTTATTTCTTAACTGTTCTGAATCAACATCTGTTTTTGAAATTGAGAATCCGGCCAACGAACAAGGCAAGTACCCTCGACTATATGTTGATAATACAGGTGTAGTTTTTATGAGTTGGATGTCTACCACTAACGACACTACTACCTTGTTCTATTCAAAGTATGAGAATGCTCAGTGGTCGAACCCAACGCAGATATCTTCTTCCGATTCTTGGTTTGTAAACTGGGCCGATTTCCCATCTATAATAGCTAAAAATGGAGAACCCCTTGCATCGCATTGGCTACAAAAAAAACCGGGTGGTACCTATTCGTATGATGTCGCCATTTCCCAATACAGAAATAATGAGTTTACTCAACCAGTAGTCCCCCATTCCGACAATACCCCTACAGAACATGGGTTTGTAAGTATGCTTCCATTGTCGGATGAAGCTTTCTACACAATTTGGTTAGATGGTAGAAATATGACCGACGGACATGGTTCTGAATCGGAAGACCACAAGGCATCGCTCGATCAAGCTATGACGCTTCGTGGAGCCAAAATTACACCAAATCATTCCATTCAAGAACAGGTGATTGATGCCTCTGTTTGTGAATGCTGTGGCACTTCACTTGTAAAATCGGGAAGTAGCTTACTTGCTGCATACAGAAATCGAACAGCCGAAGAAATTCGCGACATATACATCGCAAAGATGGACCTTAAAACAGGTGAATGGTCGACTCCAAGAAATATTAGTAACGATAACTGGCAGATAAACGCCTGCCCTGTAAATGGCCCCCATTTAGCCGCTAATAATGATTTAGTAGCCTTAATCTGGTTCACCGGAGCCGATGACGTTGCCAAAGTAAAACTTCGCACATCAGCGGATGGTGGAATTAACTGGTTTGAAACCAACGTTTTGGAATCTGAATCTGCATTAGGCAGGGTTGATGTAGCTATCGCACCTAACAATATTATATGGGCTAGCTGGATGAGTAAAGTTGATGATACTGCCGTTCTTAAGCTGGCTTCTTTTGATGAGAAAGGGAATCAACTTTCAATACAGGTGATACATGAAGTTTCGCCATCTAGGAGTGGCGGATTTCCGCAATTAGAACTTATTGGTGATGTAAAAATAGTGGCCTGGACTGATGTTTCAGAAAATCAGCCCAGAATCCGAACTAAACTTATTCGATAATTTGAGGAAGTGTTCCAAGACCTGCTAATCGAGCTACCAATCGACCAACTTCGGTGTTATCGTGCCACCCTGTAAATTCTATTGCATGTGGCCCAAAAGCCATTAGTGGGACAGGAACACCGGTATGATAATCAGTACTCCAGGCTATTTCAATTTCATCACTATTGTTGCCGTACTGCAATGTCATCCCTCCTGTTTCGTGATCAGCTGTAACCACAACCAGAGTCTCACCATCATTCATAGCAAAATCGAGTGCTGTTTTAATTGCCGCATCAAAGTCTTTTACTTCGCGCATGGCATAATTTGCATCATTTCCATGTCCTGCCCAATCAATTTGAGAGCCTTCAATCATCAGAAAAAAACCATTCTCATTGGCAGATAGAACTTCAATTGCTTTGCCCGACATTTCAGCTAATGTAGGCGTTCTATTTTCTGAAGGTATTCCAGATGAAGCGAATAACCCAAGTATTTGTCCACTTTCTGTTTCTTTAAGGTCTGTTGCATTATCAACAAACGCGTAGCCTTTGGCTGTAAACTCATCAATTAAATTTCGATCATCTTTTCTGGAGCTATTTTCTACAGATTGCGGAATAAAAAACTCCAAACCTCCACCCAAGAAAACTTCTACACCTGAATTAAGATACTGCTCGGCAATTTCAGCTTGTTTACTTCTTGCATCTATATGAGATGCATAGCTTGCCGGGGTTGCATGCGTTATGGTAGAGGTGGCTACTAAACCGGTACTTTTACCTTGTGCTTCGGCAAGCTCAAGAACAGTACGGCAGTGCTCGCCATTTGGTAAATAAGCAATCATTCCATTATTGGTTTTTGCTCCACAAGAATAAGCAGTAGCTCCTGCAGCAGAATCAGTTACAAGGCGATTTGCAGCATGCGTGATTGAAAATCCAGTAACAGGCATATTTTGAACCACTAAGCGTCCATCTTTACCAACAAGATTTAGCTGTCCGGAGTAAAGTTGTGATAATCCTGTGCCATCCCCAATAATAAAAATCACATTTTTAATCGGGCCGTCATCCATCAATGGATATTTTTCTGATTTTTCAAGAGACGGCACTTTCACCGATATAGTATCGAGTTTTAAATCTTGAGCACATGCCGTTGTGAAAACTACTGCAGTGAATATAATCGAAAAAATATAACGCATACTTTTTTTAAAGCTAAATTGATGGTTTAGGGTTATCTATATGTTAAGTATTGATAATCGTATTGCTAAAATTTTGGTAAAAAGCTTTTAATCAAACCCCATATACCTTTGGCAGGTTTATGAGCTTTTTTATTACGTTCAGCAGCTTTATCAATCGTCTTAATTTCAATTTTCTTTTTAGGCTGCCGACTTTGCTTGCTTTCTTTTGGTTGCTTTGGCTGCTTTTTTGAAGAGGCTGTGCTTGGCTTCGAGCGTTGTTTATTTTGAGCTTGTTTTGTGTCCTTTTTTGTTGATTTAGGCTTTGTAGTTTTCTCTTCAGATTTTGACTCTTTTCCAGCCGAATTTTTCAGCTCAATGATAAAATTGCCATTGTCATTTTTAGAAACAATTATGGTTTTAGCAGCTGTGAAGTCAGGTTTAATATCACCCAATGCATTTTTATTTTTTGCAGTAGTCACCGTTTCTAATGATGAACCCGATTCAGACTCTTCACTTGAATCAACATTGGTTTTATGCTTACGGCTAGGCTTATTTGAAGATGATTTCTTGTTATCATTTTGTCTTCCATTACTTGAATTTCCTGATTTAAGTAATGCATCGCCATCTATTATTTCGAGGTCTTTTCCAGCTTTATCTTTTATCGGGCGAAATAATTTGGCGTCTTTTTTACTCACCAATGTTACAGCCATCCCCGACTTATCATAACGCCCAGTTCGGCCAATTCGATGGATATAATCATCTACAGCCTGAGGAACATCGTAATTGATTATGAGCGATACATCGGCAATATCAATACCACGTGCAAGTACGTCGGTTGCTACGATGATGGGGACTGTACCATTTTTAAAACTATTTAAGGCTTTTGTGCGCTCATCCTGATCACGGTCACCATGGATACTAGCAGCATTGATTCCTTTTTTTGATAGTAAACGTTCGAGCTGATCGGTGCCTCGTTTGGTAGCTGTAAAAATAATACAGCTTGACCATTCCAATTCGTCTAACAAGCGCTGTGTTAGTTTAAGCTTTTCACGGCCATCCACTTGATAAGCGCGTTGTGCCACACTATTTGATGGCTTCGACATTTCAATTTGAACCAACTCAGGGTTCTTTTGAATCTTTTTAGCGAGATGTTGAATCTCTTTAGGCATGGTTGCCGAAAAGAGTAATGTTTGCCGTTCTTTTGGCAACTTATCAATGATGTGATTCACATCCGGCAGAAAACCCATATCCAACATTCTATCGGCTTCGTCTAAAATCAAATATTTGATGTTGCTGAAATCCACATCTAACACCTTCATTTGATCAATTAATCGACCTGGTGTTGCCACGATCAGATCAACTCCTGCACGAATAGCCTCTGCCTGACGTGCAAAGTCTTCTCCACCAATAATGGTTGAAGAGCTCAATCCTGTGTGATAACCTAATGCAAAAATCTGTTCATCAATTTGTTGGGCAAGCTCTCTTGTAGGCGACAAAATCAACGCTTTTGTCCCTGCATTTGGCTCCGATAAAATTTGATTCAGAATTGGAATAACGAAAGCACCGGTTTTACCGGTACCTGTTTGGGCGGCTCCAAGAACGTCCTGCCCGGATAAAATTAATGGTATACTTTTTTCTTGTATGGGTGTAGGCACAGAAAAACCAATGTCTTGCAACCCCATTTGTAGCGACTCATTTAAGTCAAATTCTTTAAACGTCAATGTAATATAAATGCTTGTTAATCAATACAGCATGGAATATACACAGAACCTTTATAAAGTGTATTACTATCACAATTCTTATATCTTTGAGGCCTAAAAAATTCATCAAAGCAAAAGATAAACTATGCGAATTTCACACTTTTTATTCACTCTAACTTTATTATCAATTATAACGCTGGCTTGTTCGCAAACTGAACCTGAATTCTCAAAAGAAACCGAATTATACTCTCTCGTAGATAGCGCCAGCTATTCGATTGGTTTCCAAAATGGAAAACGCCTTGAAAGTCAGGGATTTCCTAACGTTGCATTAGATGCCTATGTAGCCGGGTTTATGACAGGACTTGCAGACGAAGAAAATCGGATATCTGAAGATGAACTACGCCCTATGTTTCAAAAATTTAACGAGTTCATTCTTGACAAAATTAAAACTGAAAACCGATTAGAAGCGGAAGAGTTTTTTGAAGAAAACAGAAATAAAGAAGGAGTAATTGAAACTGAATCAGGTTTACAATATAAAGTGTTAACTGAGGGCGACGGAGCTAAACCTTTGGCACAAAATACGGTAGTTGTTATGTATGAAGGTAGGTTAATTGATGGTACCATCTTCGATTCGAATTATGGTAGTGGTGAACCGGCTGAATGGGTTCTTGGCCAAATGATACCGGGCTGGATTGAGGGCTTACAATTAATGAGCGAAGGTGCTGAATATGAGTTCTACATCCCATCAGATTTAGCCTATGGCGAAAATCCTCGCCCCGGTGGTGCAATTATGCCTAACGATGCATTGATATTTAAAGTTAAACTGCTGGAAGTGAAATAAACCCTTGGGCATATATTTATTATAGTTTCAAAAAAAAAGGAGCTTTGAATAAAGCTCCTTTTTAGTTTCATATATCATGCACCTAATCACGAGGCGGCATTTATAAGAATCATAAGTTCAGTTACAGCCTCAATCTTTGTTTGGCTGCTTCCTTCTAACGATGAACTTACATTACTTTCAATTGCTGTAAAAAATGTCTCGTAAACATCTACCATCAAGTCAGCCGTAGCTGTGGTAGCAATTGCTGATTCGAATACCGTTTTAGAACCGGTAGAAGCGTTTATATCCGCATCGATCGATGCAATTACAGTTGCTTCAAAGCTACTATCGTTCTCTAATGCAGTTCGTACTTCATCATGATAGGTTTGGAAAGAAGTCCTGATTTCGCCTTCCGTTCCAGCTGTTGATTTTATATTGTTTCTAAGTTCAACCGACGCTTGTGCGATAGCACTTATTGTAGTCTCGCTGGCTCCTGCTGCGCGTGCTTCAGCTTCAATTGCCATCTCAAGTAAATGGGCTAACATTATTGAACTTTGCACATTTGCTGAAGCTCTTACTTCGGCTGATGCACTGGCTGTTCCTTCTATTACAGCACGATTCCACATTTCTGCTGCTTTAGCTGCAATAGCTGCATCAGAATCAGCTTCTAAATATGCATTAAAAAATTCTTGTTCGAATTCTAAATATGCATTTGTTTCACTTTCTGCTGTATTTGATGCAATTAATTTTGCTTCTAGCGTAGCTTGTGCCTGCGCCATCGCTTCCATCATTGCCTCAAGTTTTGCTTCACTTTCTGAGTTAAATTCACTCTGGAAATAAGCCGCACGTAATTCTGCACCTTTCTTGAGAGCAGCTGCAATTTTCGTAGCTGAACTCGAATTTACATTGGCTGCACTTTCGGCTGTAATAACAGCTTCAATTTCAGCTTTCGATACACTATTAACACCATTATTAGCTACTAGTTGAGCATATACCATGGTTTCTGCGCTAGATTCCGAGTCAATGGGCTTGATGGTATATTCTGAACCATTTTCTACAGATCCGGCTACAAATCCCATTGTAGTTTCAGTGTCAGATTTAGCCTCTACAATAATGTTTTGATAAGCCTCTGCATCCACTTGAATTTCGAAATTTCCTGACGCATCTACTGTTGTTTCCGTGCTACTGATAGTTTCAACACTACCATTAGCCGTTACATATGCTGCTGTAACAACTGTATTTTGTGCTGTTGTAGTTTTTGATTTTGAACTTTCTACTTGACCCGATACTGTTGCGTAATCAGAGCTACTGCTCGATGTGTTATCATCCGAACAATTAAGTCCTAAAACGGCAAAACCGAGTACAAATATTATCGACTTAAATGATCTACTAACTTTCATAATGTTTTTTTGGTTGTTTGATTAATTAGTTCACCCATTTATAGGGGGGAGCTGTTCTCAATGTTCCAAATAAAACCTAAGCCATTATGATTATATAATGTAGATTAGAGTAAACTAAAGGTATGAATGCGTAAACCTATCGATATTAGATCAGCCTTGAAAGAGCAAGAGAGATAACAGGCTATCAACCTGTTATCTATGAATACGTTGGCTTTTTCGGGGTACAGAAAATTAGCTGTAGTTTGCGCTACAGCTTTTTTTGTATGTAAAAATGGTGCTTATCCCCTTTCTTCTACTGCCAGAGTTTCTGTTGTAAACCGCTACTTCTAAGCGTTGGAGATTGAATAGTGTTTTTAACTAACTGCCTATCTCCTACTATAAGAACACTTAACCCCGCTCTTGTTACACCTGTGTACAAAAGTTCTTTAGAAAGCACCCTGTTTTTGGCTTTCGGTAAAAGTATAGCTACATGTTTATACTCGCTTCCTTGGCTTTTATGAATAGTTATACAATATCCAGGTTCATAATATTGTAGCCTGCTTACAGGTACTTTGCTCCCCATAAACTGCACATTATCGATCTCAGAATTAAAAATACCAATCTCTCCATTTTGCACATTAATGGAATGTTGATTTCTAGTGACAATTATTTTGCGATTTGGATACCACTCTTTTGCTAGAGAAATTCCTATTTCGGTTTTAAGCTTTTTTTCGATTAATGTGTTTAGTCGAATATTACCTAGCGGACCATTTTTTAAAGCGCAAAGTATAGAATAATCATTCAAACTAGCCTCCTCATCGTTTTCGAAGAATGGATGAATGGCATACTCATCAATCAGTTGATTAATTTGATCTGCTGAATGATCCAATAAACGAATATCTGAAATAGATTTGTCTTCGAGTAACTCGATAGCAAGATCGGCATTTTCAGTTCTGATTGCCTCAGCTAGCGCTTGTATACCGGTTTGATCACCAAATCGCTTACTCTTTGTGAGGGTGATAATACAATCATTTAACTCTGAGATCTCGGTAGCTATTTCTTTAACCCCAATTTTATTAGCAATCTTTTCGTTGAATGAATTATCCGACAGTTGGCAAATGTCATTCAATACCGCTCCTGCTTCAACCGATGCCAATTGGTTATTATCACCTACAATGATAAGCCTGGCATGCTCGGGCAATGCATTAATCAGAGCTACCCATAGCGAAATATCCATCATAGAAGCCTCGTCTACTATCAGGAGATCTACAGGAAGTGGACGTTCTTTCGAATATTTGAACGATCCGAAACCTGATGTTGCACCTAATAACCGATGAATGGTTTGTGCCTTTAAATTCTCATCACCTAAATGTGCAATTGTATCATTTATTCGTTGTGCAGCCTTACCGGTTGGGGCTGCAAGCCTAATTTTATAACCTTCACCAAAAACAGCCCGATGCAATTCAATCATCTTTTGAACGGTATAAGTTTTTCCTGTACCCGGACCACCTGTTAAAAAAACTAACTGCTTAATAAGCGAAAGCAATACTGCTGAATTTTGGTAATCAGTTTCTTCTGTTTGGTTAACCGCATACATCTGCTCTACAATCTGCAGTTTATCAGCAGTTAGGTGAAGCGTAATTGCAGCTTTTTGTTTAATCCACTCTGCAAGTTGTAGTTCAAATTCATAGAACGCGTGGATGTACAGTAATCCGTTTTCGTAAATAAATAAATTGTATTCACCCGGTAAACCAATAATTGATGCTTGATATAACTCCATATCGAGTTGAATGGAGCTGAAATTATTTAATTTTAAATCTCGCATAAGTGTTTGTAGATAGGAACTGTCTACTGCAGTTCTGCCATCCTGAAAAGCATTCATGCACCCTAAACAGGCAAGAAAAACCTCGTTCGATATTCTTTGATCTACATTGAGTAAAAAGTGGCCAAACTCAATTACTTCGTGGCTCAGTGCTTTTTGCCGTTCTATATTCTTTAAAAGCCCCGCATTAGAAATTTGATCACTCATGCGCCTTCCTCATTAATGAGCATATTTAAACGTTCGATGAGTGGATATTCAGGATTGTCGAAAAACACTCCCGATGATGCTTTTCCGGGCTCGATGCCACGCACAAAAAGATAAAAAACACCTCCGAAGTGCTGTTCGTAATTAAAATGGGGAATTCGGTTTTTTAAAAATCTAACTAAAGCTAGGGTATATAAATGATATTGAATGTCGTAGTTGGCAGAGCGCATTTCTTCAGATAGGGCAGTTTGTGAATAATCTGAATATCGGTTACCCAAGTGATTGGTTTTATAATCAAGTATGTAATACCTATCACCCACTCTAAAAATAAGATCTATGAAGCCTTTCAGATAACCATCAATTAAGTACTGGTCGGTTTCCGGGTTTTTTCCAAGCATTGTCAGCATTGTGGCCCTCGACAATCCCCTAACCGGAACATAAAACTCCATTTCAACCAATTTGTTAGCCTGTGAAATATGTTTTAAATAGATATTATCCCTCAAGTTGGTCTGAACACTCCGATGAACTAATTCGATAAGTGTACCTTCCCATTTCTCATCGATATTATACGCTACCATTTTATCCTGAATAACTTCGAGATGCATCTCAGAATGATCAAATTCAATTTCTTCAAATATCGCATGCACTACATTTCCGGTATTTTTCCCTTTAGGGAGTGCAAAAATTGAATCCACTTGCTCATCATCTTCGGTTTGTAAGTTAGATACTTCATCCAGGTCTTTAAAGTCATCGTCCGCTTTTGCTGCTTTAGCATCATTAACCAACGAACTATAGCTTACCAGCCGTGGATGTTTCCATAAATCTGTTCTGCTGCAAGTGATTAGCTTCAACGGAGAGGAAGAACTCTTTTTTTCATCAAACATCAAGTCTGTGCTTATGTCTAGCGGAACACATTCAATATCAGACAGATGGGCACTTTGTGGTTCAGCATTTTCTTTCCATAAATGGCCGATTACATTCTGCCCGGTTGCATACTTTACTCGGTCGGCTGAAGGAACGTAAACAAAGCACTTGAAGCAAGCTCTGGTTAGAGCAACATAAGCGAGTCGTTTTTGTTCTGATGCTTCTTCACGCTCAAATATCTCCATCGCATTGGAAAAATCTTCAGTCTCATTTTTCAAAACAACCTTTGTGCTTTGTCCATCAGATTGTACTACAAAAGGCGGCCTATCTTTTTTCATATCCCATAAAAACGGACAGAAAACGACAGGGTATTCCAAGCCTTTACTTGCATGATGGGTAACGATTTGAATTAGTTCGCCATCACTTTCCAGCCGTATAATTTCTGCATCATTCGAAGAGTTAGGATGCGTTCTTTTCTCTTGAAAATATCGCATTAAACCATTTAAGCCTTTCCCATGCTCGCGGTACTCTTTTACCAATAGATCTTTTAAGTGATATAAATTGGTAATTGCCCGCTCGGGCTGGTCGGACTTAATCAGATTTTCTTCAAGGTTAAATTCAACAAATAAGCGATTGATAAATTTAGAAAACCCCTCTTTTTGCCAGCTCTCGTGAAGATTAGCGAAACGTTGTAATAGTTGAGTGGATTCTTTTTCAGAATCAAAAATATGATACACATCTTTACTTTCGAATCGAAGTAGGCTTGTAAGCATTGCCGCTCTAACATATCGTTGATTTGTAAACTCAGCCACAGCACGTAACAAGCGATATAACTCATCAGATTCACGTGTTTCAAATACAGAGGCTTTACTACGAATAATGCTTTTAAGCCCTCGTTGTGCAAGTTTTTGCTGCAACTCTGTAGCATGCTGGTGTTTATCCACCAGAATTGCAATATCCGCAGTTGAAAGGTTTCTATTATTGATAGTGTATTGGCTGCTAAGTAAATGAACAATTTCGGTACAAACCGAATCCATCACTTGGTTTTTTAACTCTCCTACATTTAGTCCATTTTGATCGAATTGAACAACCGAAACGGGCGTAACAGGCTTATCACCCAAATGCAAAAAAGAATCAGGTGTTTTTTTTGCAGGATACAAAGCGTTCTCGAAGGGTAAATCTTCTAACCCAAAAGGTTTTTCTACATAATTAAAGAACGAATTTATCGCTGTAATTAATCCCATCGAACTACGGTAATTGTGTAGTAACGTTCTACGATGAGTTTCGGCAATCTGTTTTTTAGCAAATAAGTAGGTGTTGATGTCAGCCCCTCTGAACCGATAAATCGCTTGCTTTGGGTCCCCGATCATTACCCAAAATACTGTATCATCTGTACCGTAAAGTTGCTTAAAAATAGCATACTGAATGTGATCGGTATCCTGAAATTCATCGATGAAAGCAACCGGAAACCTGCGCTTGATTTCAGTTGATAGTTGTGCCTTTTTCGATAACGTGTCACGAACTTTCACTAACAAATCGTTATATCCGATTTGATTTCTTTTCCGTTTTATTTCCGCGAATCGTTTTCTTATTTGAGTGGATGCATATCCAACAAACGCTTCTGAAATATCTAATAATTGATTATTTAGCGCATAAAATTTATCCACACAGTCGAAGAGGGAAAGATGTGAAATCGTGCCTCCTTTTTTCAGCCCTTCTTGAGGCATAAAGTTTCCGAATTTTAAAAATCGATTTTCTAACGTTTCTGCTTTTGTTTCAAATCCGTTAAATATCAATCCGGGTTCGGAAGCAGACCGTACAACTTCAATAAACTCAGAAAGCATTGCCGCCTTATTTCGGTAATACGTACCACTTAGAAGAGCGTTTTCAAATAGTGTTTTTAATTCTTCAATATTATCCTCTAACGCATCTTTTAACTTTGTTAATGCTTCTTTGGCTAGCAGATAATTCGTTTCGAAATCATTGAAATTCTGATTATATGCATCAATGTCATAATCGGGATTAACCAAAATTTCAAAATAGGTTGCAATAAAGTCTTCGGGTGAGGAAAACTTCTCCTCTAAATACCTTCGATACCATTGCTCGAACGGGGTGTTTGTTGGGGCATCAAAAAAGAAGTCCACCCAAAAGGCGTCGGTCACCTCAGTAAGTAAGGATATTTCGTCGGTGAGGAGTTCGAAATTCGGGGGAACTTCAAACTCGATTGCATATTCGCTAAGCAAACGTTGACAAAAGCCGTGGATGGTAGAAACTGCGGCTTCATCGAAAGTATATAAACATTCTTGCAGGTGATTGGCTTGGTCGCTGTTTAAAGAAGCAGCAAATGTTTGAACAAAGTCGTCGTCTGTAACACTTCCTTGATGGACTTCCAATACTTCTTTAATTCTGGATCGCAAACGTTGCTTTAATTCATTGGTGGCATCGTTTGTGAATGTGAGCACCAACACCTGATTTGGCATCAATCTTTTTTGCGCAAGTACTCGTAGATACAGCGAGGTAATATTATAGGTTTTTCCGGTGCCTGCCCCTGCTTCAATTAAGTAGCTACCATCTAAAGGTAGTTCGAATACATTTAAAGGTGTACTCATAATTCGCCCTCCACCCAATGTTTAGCAATTGAGCCATAAAAATATTGGCTAAGAGTGCGAAATACATCTAACGATGCCGGATTCGTTTTTCCAAAAATAAGTTGATGATAATAATTGTCTTTTAACCCACTTAAATAGCGGTTTCCATCCCACAACTCGTCTAGTTTCTTCCTCTGCTTATCTAGATCTGCATCGCTGATAACATATTCCCAACTAAGGTTAGGAATTATGCACAGATCGGTAGTTACAAGCGATTCCTTGCTAAAATGTTGCACAAATTTGAGTAATTCATCCCTCGGATTTTCACATTTGCTAAATGTATGGCTAACAATCTTGTTTTTATTCAAGCCGATGATTTCTGCGCTAACAACTTCAGCTTGCATCTGTGCAATTAAAAACTCAATCCAAAGTCGGATAATATGCCTTCCTTTAACCCCGGCAATTTGGCTTTTAACAAGTGTACTGTTATAGATTCCGTTGAGTGTACCATTCAATCGAAATCCGCCCAATTCTAGATCAATCGACTGAGTTCTGGATTCAACGGGGTACTTGCGATCGATGGTCGTACTTAAGGTTTCAACTTTCTCAATTTCGGTATGCAAGGTTTGTACAGCCCGGTAACCTTTTGGCAATTGCCCCGATTTTTCTAGATAAGTGCGCAGTTGATCAGATGAATAAGTTGGTATTGACTCATCAACCTTTTGCCTTATTTGATACCGTTGTAACCCATCCAATTTAAAGAGCTGCCGATCACTTAGCAGATTATCATCAAACACATCAATAACACCTAATCCTCTTGTGCTGATATATTTAGCGGGATCAACAAAAAATGAAATCAAATCTTCTAGTTCAATAATTTCATCATTGGAGTTCCGGAAATCATCTGAAACTGCATTCCACTGATGAGGGCCATTTGCCATTATTTCAAACAGCCGAGTATTTACCGATTCAAACACATCATCGTTAGTGGTCCCATACTCGCTAAAAGCATGTAATTGATGTTTTATTACTTTTAATTCCCCAAAAGCATCCAATAATTGTTGTACCAAGGGCGAAACTAATGTACCTCGCTCTCCTTCTCCAATAAAACTAATATGAATATGGTTGGAGGTAGAAGTGATTCTTTCAAAAAACAGTAATTGATCATCAAGTTTAGTTATTCGATCTCCAGCCTCAGGAGCTTTATGGATTAGATCGAAATGAGGCCGTTTTGGGTTTCGGGGGAATACACCTTCATTCATTCCTAAAATTGCCGTAATTCTAAACGGAATATTTCTATAGGGAATGTAGCTACTGATTTGAATTCCTGTACCAAATTGGGTAGCAGAAGCCGAAGTGGAAGTAATATGTTCAATTACCCAATTTCGGAATGCATCTAAACTCAAAAGTGAGTTACTCTTGAACAGTGAAACCTGAGCATGAAGTTTTACGAGCGTATTTGAGAGGGTTGAATTCTCTGGCATTAACCAATTGCACCAATTCAAAGCATCCTTCAACCATAAATCAATGGTTTTATGCGATTCTACACTCTTTTTGATGTTGAGCAATATCCTATAGATGGCATGTAGCTGAGTTATTAGCTGGAATGCATCATTACGCATTGGTAATGGATACGGAACGTGATTTTGATACAGTGCGAATGGTTTTTCTGCAAGTAATAGCCCTTCTAAGAGCTGATTTACTCCTTTTTGAATACTATAGTCAGATTCTGATTCAAGCAACCCAAAATGAATGTGCATTTCCTCAAACCATTGTTCTAGGTACACAAAAAAATCGTCCGACAGCCCAAACGATTCTTTAATCGAGACGGATGATACCACATCTAAAAACTGAGTAACTTTCTCCCCTTCGGTAAAAAATATTAACAATTTGAGAAATGCATCTTCTGCCTGACCATAGGAAACCTTCACACTTTGAATAGGGAGCTTTATTGGTGCTTTTTCGTCTAAAAAAACAGATTCAAGATGCGGCAGGTATTCATCTAAATCCGGTACCATTAGAAGCACATCATTTGCATAGAGCGAGGAATCTTCATCAAACATCCTGAGTAAGTGCTGATAGAGTACTTCCACTTCACGTTTGGGATTATGACACGAATGAACTTGGAAAAGCGGGAATGAATCCGTGTTTCTATTGTTCCCATCCAGAGAATGCACCGAATACTTCACTTTGTGAGTTTGCAATTCCTCGATTAAAGCTTTTTTTACTGAAATCTGTGGTTCTACCCAATCACCGGCTACGGTATGTAAAGGTTCAGAGAGTGCCAACCTTTGTTGAAACCAGTGTACCTCCGATCGTTTTGCGATTTCTGTAATTAACGAATTAAAAGAGTGATTCCAGTGCGAAATACCAACAATACATACTTTTTCAGGTAGATCAATAATACCTTTTTTGATTGAGTTCAAAAGTAGTTCAGGAATTTCAGCACGAGATGGAATATGAGGGTATAATTGTTGAATCTCGGAATGCACCTTCTGCCAAAGAGCAACCTGCCAATGTTGTGAAGAACTGTTTTTAACTTCCAGCCATTTTCGCAACATACCGGGTCGGTATATTTGATAGAGATCAAACACATCAGCAATTTCACCAGCCAGCGCTATTCTCGAATCGAGTGTTGTAGGTATTGATAAACCTAGCGCAGAAAGTTGATCAGAATTGAATTCAAGAATATTTAGAATCATCCATTGTAGAGGAACCCGATCGGTTGGTAAATTTTCCGGGAGATTATTATCAACTTCTCGATATAATTTAAATACAAACTGATTCGGCAGAATAAAATTCAAATGAGCAGAAATACCGTTTACACTTGCGATTTCAGAGTGTAACCATGTTTCGGTTTCTTTATTCTGAACCACAATCCAAGGAGCTTCAAAAGGATCACTTTTCGTTAGAAATGCATGCAAAGCTTCAGAAAGTGCCGGTAAATGTGATTGTAAAGATTGAGCGGAATGGAAATGTATCATCGGCTAAATTTTGAATGAGTATACCAAAATTAAGCTGAGAATTCTCACTACAATAAGATTAGTCTTTGATGGCCTCTTTAAGCTTTCGGCTTACGAAACCAGAATACGATTCGCTGTTTTCGGTGGCTTTATCTCTTATTTTTGTGATTAAATCTTCATCAAGATAGTAGCTGACCACTTTGCGTTTTACACGTTTTTTCTTCGACTTAGCATCCTGCTGCGCCGAACCGGATTCGGTGTAAGGAATAAAGTTAAAGTTAGCGTCTGCCAGGTGATTCATACCTAGAGGGTTATGCCCCATCACCTTTTTTTTATCCATAATGCTAGTGGCCGTTTTTGATCTCCTTAGCTAAGGCTAAATAATCCTTTGCACCATTGCTATTGCCATCGTATTCGAATATAGTTTTATGGTGGCTTGGAGCCTCTGCCAGGGCAACATTATCCCGAATAATAGTATTGAACACTTTCTTGCCAAAGTAATCTTTGATGTGCCCTACAACTTCTTTATTCAGATTTTTTCTACTGTCGTATAACGTGCAGATAATTCCTCCAACTTCCAAATCGGCGTTTAAGCGTTGTTGAACAACTTTGATCAGGTCGAGCAGTTTCGATAAGCCATGAAGTGCCAGATATTCCGACTGTAGTACAATAAAAACATCCTCAACAGCAGTGAAGGCATTCAACGTAAGCAACCCGAGATTTGGTGGACAATCGATTAATATATAATCGTACTCAGAGCCTTTTAACTGGCTTAAGAAATTACGCAATAGACTTTCTCTGGCAGGCTCGTTTGCAAGCTCTAGCTCCGCCCCGGATAATTCTAAAGACGAGGCAATGTAATCGAAACCGGTATGTTTGATTACTACATCCTGCACTTTTACTTGCCCCTTAAGCGCCTGATAGATAGTTTTTTCCAAGCGCTGAGAATGCATGCGTAATGAGTAGGTTAAATTAGCCTGTGGATCAAGATCTATGAGAAGAACTTTTTTACCCAATTTGGCCAAACCTGCGCCTACATTAATTGTAGAGGTTGTTTTACCAACTCCGCCTTTTTGATTTGTAAAAGCAATGGTTTTCATAACGTATTAATGCCGTACTTATATCTAATATGGAGTATTAAAGAGGATATAATTATCGAATGTTACACTAGAATGCTTAAATAGCATTAACTTGGATCAGAAGGTAGTTATAATCAGTTAATTTTCTAATAGAAAGTGCCGAAAACTAACAACATTCGGTATAACAAAAGGCAATACCATCCTATAATAAATCCTAATGTAGGTATCGAACCTGTGCTTAGTTTCTTAACTTTAGGAAGTTAATTGTCATCAAGAAAAAGTATGAGATTTTTTAGTCGCAAAATTGTAAAACCACAAGACCTAAATCCAAACGGCACCTTATTTGGGGGCGCTGTATTAAGCTGGATTGATGAAGAAGCAGCGATTTATGTACTCTGTCAACTCGGAAAAGGCCGAATTGTTACCAAATATATGTCGGAGATTAATTTTGTTAGTTCGGCAAAATTGGGAGATGTAATTGAGATTGGCATGGAAACTGTTAAATTTGGCAGAACTTCCATTACAGTAAAATGCGAAGTTCGAACTAAATTTAGTAAAGACACTATTATTACGATCGACCGAATTGTTTTTGTGCATATTGACGCAAATGGCAATCCAGTTCCTCATAACATAACAGAACCCGCAAACGAATAAATGTTGAAGTGAGTAACCAAGAAAAAATTGTTGATTTTACGACCCTGAACGAAATGCTCTTTGGGGAAGCAAAATATATCAAAGAATTTGCCGAAGCGGCTGTTATCTCTTTCGAGGAATTCAACGAAAATTACACCCTGTTCCTCATACAGCGTGATGAAGTTAATTTCAGAAAAGCCGGACACAAAATTAAGCCTGTAGCACAAATGCTGGGTTTAAACATGATTCTGGAGGAATACGAAACTGCCAAGTCACTAATTTGGGACGAAAAACCAGACGCAGAACTTGGGAATTCCTCCCAGCGTATGAGCAAAATTATTGATCAAGTTTTAGCTGAATTACGCGAGGTGGCCGAGAACGCTTAAATGTTACGTTCTCGTGATACTTTTCTTTGATGCAGATTTCTATTTTAGAGAAAAAATAGAACACTGTGTCCACTCCCATCCTTATTATTGAAGACGATCGCGATTTATCTGAGCTCATTAAGATTCAGTTGCTAGATCAAAATTACGAAGTGCATCAACAATTTAATGGCACTTCCGGGCTACAAACTTTTAACGAAGGTGAGTATTCATTGCTCATTCTGGATGTAATGCTTCCCGGATTAGATGGTTTTGAAATCTGCAAAAAAATCCGCGCAAACGATTCTAAAACACCCATTTTGATGCTTACCGCCAAAGCAGAAGAAATCGATAAGATTATGGGGCTCGAATTTGGTGCAGACGATTACCTCACTAAACCATTTAGTATTCGAGAACTCACAGCGCGGGTTAAGGCTTTGCTGAGGCGGAGTCAGGTTCAAAATGATGATCTCTCAAGCATAACCGACTCCATCACTTTTGGCGAACTTTCCATCTACCCTCAAAAAAGATCCATCACTTTAAAAAACGAAAGCTTTGACCTGACCAGTAAAGAATTTGATTTGCTGATGTTATTCGCCACAAATCCGGGAAAAGCGTATAGTCGCCAAGAGTTGCTGGATGTTGTTTGGGGATATCAATACAGTGGGTACAGCCATACGGTAAATAGCCACATTAACCGACTACGTAGTAAAATTGAAGACGATCCCTCCAATCCCACGTACATAAAAACGGTGTGGGGCGTAGGTTATCGCTTTGTAGAAATGGATGAGTTAATCGCATGAAGATCTTCACCAACAGCTTTTACGCAAAAATTTCAGCCGTTTTTCTGTTTTGTGTGCTCTTTTTAGGAGTAACATTGGCTTACCTCACCTTAAAATCCTCGATGATGTTTGTTGAGGAAACCACACAGAAAGTAAACGTAAATCTGGCTACCGAACTCGCTGCCGAGTTACAACCCTTTTTAATCGATGCGATTGAGTCGGACAGTATCATCCGCAAAATTCAATATTTGAAGGGAATCAATCCTCAGGTTGATATTTATCTGCTAAAAAGTAATGGGATGATTAAAGAATCGTACTTAAGCGACGATGCTCCACCCGAGCTGGCAATGGCTACCGTTGATACAGAGCCATTAGATGCTTTCTTACGTGGTGATCCTCTTCCCATTTTAGGGCAAGATCCACTAAATCCTGAGGTAAGCAAACCATTCTCTGTGGCCAACATTTCCATTATGGGTAGTGATGGCTGTTATTTATATGTGATATTAGAGAGCCAACAATACAGTGAGATTGCCGGAATGCTGGCAGAGAGTTACATCATCAAAAATTCAATGATTGGCTTACTCATTGTTTTATTGACTACCGTGTTCCTTGGTTTACTGGTATTTCGATTACTCACCCATCGTTTACGGAATATCACCAAAACCGTTGTTGCTTTTGAACATGGTCAATTAGATGAACGTGTACACGTTCGCTCGCAGGATGAATTGGGAACACTTTCCTCATCTTTCAATCAGATGGCGGATACCATTGTTGCCAATATGGACGAAATAAAACAAGTAGACCGCTTACGCAGAGAATTGGTAGCAAATATTTCGCATGATTTACGCAGTCCATTGGCTTCTATTCAAGGTTATCTGGAAACTATTCAGCTCAAAGAAGCAGAAAAAACATTATCAGAAGCAGATCGCGAAAAATACTATCAGGTGGTAATCAGAAACACGAAAAAGCTGGGTAAACTGATTTCTGAGTTGTTTGAGTTATCAAAATTAGATGCCAAAAATGTGCAGCCCGATTTAGAACCCGTTTCGATGGCAGAATTGGCTCAGGATGTGGTTATGCAGTTTCAACCCTTAGCAAAAGCTAAAAATGTTCAGCTTAAAGCAGTACTACCTAATGAACCATTAAAACTGGTTACGGCTGATATCGCATTGATGGAACGCGCACTTTCAAACCTCATCGACAATGCCATAAAAAATACCCCCGATGGTGGCATGGTAAGTATTACGCCTGCAAACGCCGGTGATCAGGTTTCTGTTCAAATAACCGACACCGGTAAAGGAATTTCGGAAGATCAACTCACCCGAATTTTTGATCGGTTTTATCAGGCCGATGAGAGTAGAAGTCCGGGAACAGGTGCAGGTTTGGGACTTTCTATCGCTCAAAAAATATTAGAATTACATGGCGCTAAACTTTCTGTACGCAGTGCTTTGAATCAGGGAACGACATTTAGTTTCAGTCTAGTTCATTACATGGATATAGACAACTAATTCATCAAGCATGATTCTAAAAGAAAGTGAGATTGATCAGGATAATATTGCTCCTGTACTTGGTAAACCTTATAAAGAACCCGGTAAATGGTTTACAGTAACCGGCTCTAGCTATTATTTCATAAAATCCCTTACAACACTAGAGGGTGAGGACGTACTCATCTGGGAAGACTCTAAAGGAATTTTCCAACGCTATGATCATGGACTTGCCTTATTGGTGAACCGAAGTAATTATCAGCGAGCGGTGTTAATGGCCATTGATAGTTTTGTATGCGTAAATATTTACGTAGATGAATCGGGCATGAATCGCCAAACCGTTCTGGAGTTCGAAACAGACCGCTACAAAGGGAAATTTGTAACTAGTTATAGCTCCTATAAAAGCCAGCTCAAGTTTTTTAATAAAATAGGTTTAGTAGCGGTTTAAATTTTTTATAAAACCGACCAATCCGCTAGCAAAAAATTCTCGTACTCTCATTTGTACCCCGAAAAGAGATGACCTTGACGTGGTCATACCCCTCAGCCCCATTATTGATTTTAATGGGGCTTTTTATTTTTAGGTATCGTAGTTTGGCGCGAATTAAGGAATAAATACATCATCTATGACCGTTTTAGTTACCGGTGGAGCGGGTTACATCGGAAGCCACACTGTACTTGAGCTGCTCGAATCAGGCCACAAAGTAATTGTAATTGATAATTTGGCAAACAGCAGCGAACAGTCGTTGATTCGTGTATCGCACATAGCCGGACGTAAACCCATTTTTTATGAATTCAACCTATTGAATAAACCCGCTTTGGATGAAGTATTTAGTCGACATCACATAGATGCGGTGATTCACTTTGCCGGTTTTAAAGCGGTTGGAGAATCGGTTAAAGAGCCGTTGAAATACTACAGAAACAATTTGAACTCCACCATGTACTTGTGCGAAATTATGGCAAAACAAGGAGTCAAAAATTTAGTATTCAGTTCTTCGGCCACTGTTTATGGTGAACCGGAAACCATGCCTATTACCGAAGATTTCCCAACCATCGCTCAAAATCCATATGGATACACCAAATTGATGTGTGAACAAATTCTTAGAGATGTTCATGTATCGGATGAGGAATGGAACATAGCGCTGTTGAGATATTTTAATCCAATTGGCGCACATTATTCGGGTTTAATTGGCGAAGATCCTAATGGAATTCCCAACAATCTTCTCCCCTACATTTCTCAAGTAGCTGTTGGTAAATTAAAAGAGCTGGCTGTTTTTGGGGATGATTATCCAACCAAAGATGGAACCGGAGTTCGGGATTATATCCATGTAGTTGACTTAGCAAATGGGCATTTAAAAGCGCTGGAAAAGCTCGAAGAAGCTCCCGGTGTTGTTACTTATAATTTAGGAACCGGCTCAGGCAGTTCAGTGTTAGAAATGATCAATGCGTTCGAACAAGCTTCCGGAGTAGAAATTCCTTACAAAATAGCGCCTCGCCGACCCGGTGATGCTGCTGAATGCTATGCTGATCCCACGAAAGCTGAAAGAGAACTTGGATGGAAAGCAGAATACAACATCCATCGAATGTGCGAAGACACCTGGCGCTGGCAATCGAATAACCCGAATGGATATGAGGAATAGATGAGTTCAATATTCAATATTCAATATTCAATATTCAACAAGGAATAAACAACATTCAATGTTGAGTGTTGTTCATTGATTATTGAATGCTCAATGTAATTTGCATCCCTGGGTAGTATCGGCGTAAGAAAACGTCATCGTAGATATACATTCGATCAGTAATCTTGGTATGTATTTTTAACTCATATATATCTTTCGGAAGCATGCTCAAGATGATAATTCACCATTTTCTAGCGCAGCTATGAGCTTATAGAATTACTAGCACTTTATCACCATCAGAAGCGGTAATCGAATAACCCAAATGGATATTAGGAATAGATAAGTTCAATATTCAATATTCAATATTCAACAAGAAATATTCAATGATATTTATCGGGTCACATTCTGATTAGTGTCAACCTAACACAGGAAGTAACTCAACATTGAATGTTGTTTACTACTTGAATGTTGATTACTGCTTGTTGAATATTGAATATTGTTTATTGTCTATAACGCGCAAACCATGCTAAAATGTGATCTACTTTGGTGATGAGTTGGCTCGGGCGATTGGCAATAAAGTGGCTCGCGCCCGGAATTTCGACCAATACGGTTTCAATTTCGCGAATTTGTAGTGCATTATACAACTGCTTGGATTCTGAAAGTGGCGTACGCAAATCTTCTGTTCCCACCATCAACAGCGTTGGAGTTTCCACATTTCCTACTAGAGAGATCGGCGAAAACTTCCAGTATTCCTCAAAATTCTCCCAAGGCTGACCCGGATACCGGTAATCGGCATATCCGTAATAGTTGTCGGCTACCAGAGTTTTACTAATCCAGTTCATCACCGGTTTTACCACTGCTGAAGCTTCAAAACGGTTGTTTTTTCCAATAATCCAGGCTGTCATTATTCCACCGGCACTACCTCCGGTAACATATAAACTATCTTCGCTGGTGATACCTTCCGAAATCAACACATCCACTCCATCCATAATATCGTGATAATCATCACCCGGATAATTATGATACAGCAAATTTCCAAACTCCTCGCCATAGCTGGTGCTTCCTCTCATATTTGGATAAAACACCACATAACCTTCTGCCGCAAATAATTGAAACTCGGGAGTAAAATGCGGACCGTAATGAGAAATGGGGCCACCATGAATTTCTACTAATAAAGGATACGTTTTCGATTCATCATAATTTGGCGGATAAATTACCCAGCCCTGAATTTCACGTCCATCTACCGAAGAGGTATACCAAATATCGCGAACTTCGCCCAGTGTTCGTTGTGCAAACAAGTCATCATTTAAACGCGTGATTTTCGTAAGTCCTCGTCGACGTGTAACCACTCCTAATTCGGCAGGATGATAAGGAGAAGCGACATTCGTAGCGATTACATCTCCATCCGATAACGTAAAAGAACCGCCGCCATAAGGCCGACCAATAGAATTTCCACCAATACGTTCAGCTACCACTTCCATATTTCCATTCAGATCGGTGTACCCAATTTTTGAAACGCCTTCATCAGCATATTGGAAATACAATCCACGCCCATTCGAAGCCCATTGTACATCCGAAATAGAGCGGTCCAAATCAAGATTCAGCATACGATGATTAGAACCATCAGCATCCATTAAACTAATTTTGGCTACCTGATAGGTCTGAATTTTATCCTCATAACCGAGATAGGCAATGGTCTCACCATCCGGCGATACTGCGGCATTTCCATCCGGACCAAAGCGTTCAGTTAGCTGAGTAATTGAACCGGTGGCTACATCAAGGGAATACACTTCAAAATTACGTCGCACTCGCTCCCAATCGGGGTGTCGATTGGCTGAAAAATAGATGGTTTCTCCATCGGGAGCCCAAACCGGTGCACCATGATTAAAATCTCCTGAAGTCAATTTGCGAACGGCTCCGCCTCCGGCGTTCACCATAAAAATATGAGTGAATCCCGGATCCAAATAACCGGCTCCATCCTGCTCGTATTTAAAACGATCGGTAACCCGTGGCGCGGCTGCCCATTTTGCGCCTTCCGGCTTTTTTGGAGCACTTACTAACACCGGATTTTTCTCCTCAATCTTCATGGTGAAGGCAATATAGTTCCCATCCGGCGACCAGCTAATTCCACCCGGACCGCGTTCCAATTGTGTGATGCGTGCCACCTTTCC
The DNA here is from genome assembly GCA_965228545.1 of Balneolaceae bacterium. Classification (GTDB taxonomy): domain Bacteria; phylum Bacteroidota; class Rhodothermia; order Balneolales; family Balneolaceae; genus HXMU1420-13. Next base: position 877,023 of record OZ245822.1, on the reverse strand, counting down.
GGTTTCTACCCAATAAATAAAGAGCTCGGCACCATGGGTTTCATCTGAAGTAACAAAGGCAATCCGCTTTCCATCGGGCGACCATCGAGCTTGCGATTCATTCTTATCGAAACTCGTCAGTTTTTGGTGATTTTCCCCATCTGCATCAATCAGCCATAGTGAAGAAGTCCGGCGATCGGTCATGATATCCATCCCTCGCCGCTGATATACAATCTGCTGGCCATCCGGTGAAATCTGTGGATTATCCACCCACTGAAGATCAAACACATCGAGCCGTTGAAAGGGCTGCTGTGCAATGGACAATTGAGTTGCTGTTATCAACAATACAAAGAGTGAATAAATCGCTTTTTTCATAGATAGATACCTTATTTGATTTGGCGAAATCTACGTTGGATTTGGATGATACTCTGTAAAATTATTTGTTGATGGATGAGCTGATACCGCCTTGAAATCACCCAAGTGGGATCTTCATTAATAATTGAACCGCGGGTTATTTAAATTTCCTCTTCTCTTTTGACCTTGATTAGAATGATTTAGGGATTAGCAGGATTTTGTGGTGCATTAAATACGCCTCAGTACCTCTGAACCTCTGCAACTCTGTAACTCTGTAACTCTGTAACTTTGTAACTTTGTAACTCTGTAACTTTGTAACTCTGTAACTTTTTAAAACTCTCCTTTGAAGATTACCCATAACTTGCCGTATATTTAAGTCTTGCCAAATAGCCAAAGATCAACTGCGTGCATCCGCACTTCATTGATTGAATGGCGGAACAGCCAAAGTGGCGGAATTGGTAGACGCGCACGACTCAAAATCGTGTTCCTTCGGGAGTGTCGGTTCGATCCCGACCTTTGGTACTGAAAAAAGCCGAGCGATTAATCGCTTGGCTTTTTTAGTTTTTGGTGATTGTTTGTAAGATTATTTCTATCGACTCTTGAGACTTCCAATGAAAAAAATCAAGGGGTAGATCACGAGTAAACAATCTCATTCAACTGTTCTCTTTTACTTCTCCACGTGGGCATATGCTTATCCAATATCGCTTGAAATCGATCATTATGGGTTCGTTCTAACAGATGTGCCATTTCATGTAAAATGACATAATCCAATAATTCTTGTGGTTTTTTTGCTAATTCTAAATTAACTAGAATGCGCTTTGTTTCTATAGTGCAGGATCCCCATTTCGTTTTCATTTGTCGCACCCCCCAATCTTCAATCTCTACACCTAATCGACTTTCCCATTTTTGTATCAATTTAGGTATACTTTTTTTTAACCGATCGCGGTACCATTCATATAACACTTCTTTCCGTTTTTCAGTATCTGAACCTGGGCGAACCTGAAGATCCAGATAATCATTATTACGAATATGAACAGTTGGCTTTTTCTCTATTTCAATGATATTTAGTAAATACCGCCGACCTTCCACCCAATGACTCTCACCTTGTATAAACTCTCTTTCAGGCTCTCGTATTTGATTTTTCATCATTCGTATGTGCTTCTTAATCCAGCCAAGCTTCGAAACAATGAATAATCGTATCTGTTCTTTGCTATAATGCAGCGGCGAGGAGATTCTTACTCTTCCAGTAGGTGGATATACTGCCAAATGCATATTACCAATATCCTTTTGCACAACATCAATCAATAAATCAGAAACTCTGATATGATATTTTTTAGTATTCATTCTGGTTCCGAATAACCTCCATAACCATATCAAGCTCTACTCCATCTGGCAATACTCTATGCAAAGCTCCTTTTAATTGTCTTTCTTTAATTGGATTATCTCTCCAACCATCTTTACTGTTATACTTTATTGTTTCTTCTACGGTAACAGACAGCTCTAAGTCTCCTTCTAAGGTATCATATATGGCTTTTTTACCATCTGTATTAATCACAGGCGGATAAGCTTCCTGTCCATCTTTTCGTTTAACTTTTCTGGCTAACTCGGCCAGCTTTTCAAGGTATTTAGCGTAATCTATGGCTTCCTTTTTTCGCTGTTCAATTAGATCCTGCAACAAGGCCGACATTCGATCATAATATTTTGGGTTACCCGAACGCTCTTGAATAATGACTTTGCGCATGTTATTCTCAATTTTTTCGGACACTCCTTTTGGATTGCTTTTACTCTCTCCACCAGTTACCTCATCCACTGCCTCTAGACCTTCATTTACAATAAGGTCAACTAAAGTAAAATCATCTAGTTTACTAATCTTTTTGCTATGTGAAGCATCAATGTACATATCAATCAGATTACGCATCCCCGGTTCGTACATCTTTAGATCAATATAATCACCACTCGCGAGTTTTATTTCTTCTTTTAAATCGGAGAAGAATATGACTCTTTTCTTTATCCGTGTCGCACGTTGGTTACTATATCCGGCATGAATCATCTCATTAGCTATTTCAGCATATGCTCGAACAAGACTCGATACTGATTTGTACAATTCGATTCGTTTCTGTTCATCTTCTTTCAGCTCATCATCGGTTTTACCTTCAAAATCGCATCCAAAAAACTGCCTGAAATGTTTGTGATCTTGAGGATGTACAGGCTCACACAATGCTTCCACCTGTTCCAGTAAATCATCAAGACGCTCACGAGCTTGTTTATACCGATCTTTCAACAATCCATCTACATCTGCCTGTTCATAACCTTCAAAAGCTTCACTGGTGTAGGTTTCAATAGACTCTTCTAAACTTTTAAACAAATCTTTGTAGTCAATGATATAGCCAAACTCCTTGCTCTCATCATCTAAGCGGTTTACTCTGCAAATTGCCTGAAACAAACCATGATCTTGCATAGATTTATCAATGTACAGATAAGAAGCAGGAGGAGCATCGAACCCTGTTAACAATTTATCTACTACAATTAGAAGCTTCATCCTGGCTGGTTCTTCAATAAATCGTTTTTTAGCTGCCTCCTCAAATTCATCGGTTTTAAGACCATCCAGCATGTCTGTATAGATGCGATACTTTAGCTGTTCTTCTGTTTCACCTTCACCGGTCTCCTCCCCCTTAATATCATTGATATTCGGCTCAAATGAAGTCACCACGGCGCAATGTCCTTTCAGATCCGTCTGCTGAAATAACTCATAGTACTTACACGCTTCAAGTACTGAAGATGCTACCAGCATCGCATTGCCCTCCCCGGACTTTAACCTTGGTTTTACCTTAAAGTCTTTGAAAATATCGTAAACAATTTTTTCCAAACGCCCTTTCGAGCTAAGTACTTTTCGCAGCGTACCCCATCGTTTTTTGAGCTGCATCTTCGCATAATCATTTAAACCGCGAGTTTCTGCCTCAAACCATTCATCAATGCTATCCTGATCTGTTATTTTCTGGTCGATATCCCGAGCCTCATACCTTAAATCCAGAACTACCTGATCTTCAACAGCTTCATCGAATTTATAAGTATGGATATATGGACCAAAGACTTCCAGACTGGTTTTTTTATCCTGTTTGAGCAATGGAGTACCCGTAAAACCGATAAACATTGCATTTGGCAAGATGGCTTTCATAGCTGTATGTAACTTACCCGACTGTGTACGGTGACATTCATCTACAAATACATATATATCCCCCTTCGCCTTAAAATCATTAGGTAGATGTTTTCGAATGTCCTGAAGAAACTGATCTACATTACCTTCTTCCCCACCACCAAATTTATGTACCAGTGATGAGATTAGGGGATACTCATGGCTATTCAATTTATCTAATAAATCAGATCCGCTCTTAGCCCGTACCATAGGTTCTTCCGCATCGTTGAATACCCGTGTGATTTGTTTATCCAGCTCCGTGCGGTCTGTGATAACTACCACTCTTGAATCTTCAATGTGTTCTCGAATCCACTGTGCCAGCCATACCATAGTCAGACTTTTTCCGCTACCCTGAGTATGCCAAATGATACCATCTTCGCGTTTTCTCACATTTTTCCGGCAGGCTTTAACCCCAAAATACTGATGGGGACGGCAAACGATTTTAGTACCACCGTCAAATAATATGAAATCGTGAATCAACTCCAGTAATCGTCGCTTTTCGCACAATTGCAGGATATGTTTGTCCAGTATATAAGGCACATCCCCTTCAAAGGGTTCTTTCCATTTCAGATAATACTTTTCCGGAGTTTTAGTGGTTCCATATCTGAGCCCTTCAGAGTCGTTCCCTGCCATCACCAATTGCATGGTATTAAAAAACGGTTTAATGAAGTTTTCGGACTGATTATCCAGATTCTGTCTGATACCTTCTGCAATAGATACTTTGGATCTTTTAAGTTCAATCGCTCCAACAGCAATACCATTCACATAGATTACCACATCCGGACGCTTGGTATTTTTTCCTTCAACCGTGACTTCCTCCGCTATAGCAAAATGATTGTTCTCGGGATGCTCCCAGTCAATTAGGTCTATGGTCTCCTTATGCTCTCCTTGCTTTTCCTTAACATTCACCCCAAAGCGCAGAAGAGAATAAACCGCTTTATTGCTATCATAAAGATCTTCTATTTGTACACCGGCCATTTTTGTTAGCTCAAAAAGTGCTTTGTTTATCTTAACCTTTGAATACCCCTGGCTTTCCAAAAAAGTGCTTAGTAGTGATTTCTCAACATTCGAATTCCCTACTCTGTCCTGCCAATCTCCCAAATATTCGTATCCGAGCTGATTTTGGAAAAGCTCAATTACCCGTTTTTGCGTATTCCGTTCTACTTGGCCAATGTCTGTCATGTTCTGAAGAGGTCTAAATATTCACGGTACACATACAATCTGTTTCGCTCAGCACCTGTTACTTCAAATAATATCTCCAAATCTTCAAGTGCACTAATTAGTTTATATGCGGTTGGCATCGATACTGCGGCTACTTCCGCCACTTTTTCTGCAGAAATTATTGGTCGTTTGTACAACTGGTGTATCACCTTTTGCGCATTTGCTGACCGACTTCCAAGAGATTGAATTTTGCCATCTGATTTGCGCTGCAACTGAAGTATTCCGTCAAAAGTTTGGATACTATTCTTTGCGGTTTCTATTACCCCCTTTAGAAAGAATTTTATCCATCGAGGCAAGTCATCTTTTTCCCTTATCCTCTGTAGATTTTCATAGTATGCACTTCTGTTCTTTTCAAAGAAATCCGATAAATAAAGTATAGGTTGTTTTAATATACCACAGCTTACCAGATACAATGTAATCATTAACCTGCCCACTCTACCATTTCCGTCTAAGAACGGGTGAATGGTTTCAAACTGATAATGTATGATGGCAATCTTTAAAAGGTGTGGGATCCGGATGTTTTCATCATGCACAAAATGCTCCAAGTCTGACATCAAAGCATTAATGCTTTCATGATGAGGAGGAATAAATAAAGCATCATTTATGGACGTCCCGCCAATCCAATTCTGACTGGTCCTGAATGTGCCGGGTTGTTTCCGTTCACCACGCACCCCTTGCATTAACACTTTATGAGTATTACGAATCAGGCGGGATGAAAATGGAATCTTTTCTAGTTCCTGAATCGCTTTCCTCATGGCCTCAATATAGTTCTGAACTTCTTCCCAATCGTCTCGCTTTTCACTTGGAACATTCTCCTTATCCATCAGAACTTCGTCCATCCGTGTCTGTGTTCCCTCAATCTTGCTACTTTGAGTTGCCTCCTTAGCCACATGCATACTAATGAATAAACTCAAGTTGGGAATATACTCGGAATACATATCTAATCTTCCCAGTTGGCGATCAGCTTTGCTCAGTAACTCAATGATCTCCATATCATCCAATTCCCATTGACGTTGAATGGGAGTTGGCTCGAAGCTTTTATACGTGCCTCGGCTAATATGTGTACCCGATTTAAAGTTTTTCATTAAAAGTTAAATAAGAAAATTCACTATTTAAGATTTTTGATCAAAACTTAAATAAGAATTCATGTTATTTAAAACAAATGTCTTTTATTTAAAATAAAGTGCTACAAATAACCAGTCTAACATATATATATCATTACACATACTAAGCCCATATTTCATACTGGTTAGGCATTCATGCAATCTTTCTTTCCGACTTATTTTAAATGATCAGATTTCCAATTCTGTAAAGAAAATCCTTTTCAGCTAACCTAAAGCTTTGTTCAATTTCACTATTTACATCAATCTTTGGTAAAAAGCTCAGATCAATGCCATCTATACAATACTTTGTGTCAGCCACTTCTTTAGCAAATAATGATTTGCTCCGAGTTTTGCTGACGACCTCACTTGTTAAATGGGTCGAGAAGGGGTAAATCAACCCTCCGATTAATACATCATACTCTTGTTGCAGATAGTGAATGTAGGTATGTATCTGAAAGAAATCAGAACGGTCAATATCCCTTTTTTGTCCGTTCATTAACTTATATTTAGCATCAAGTACAATGACTTGATTCCCATTCTTCAGGACAATATCAGGAATTAGTTTTCTGTTTATAACCGGTCCATTATAAGTTTCAAACTCATTATTGATTAACCTCCATCCTGACTTTCTCAACTCTTTAATTAGCAAAGATTGAATATACTTTTCCCAAATCTCAGCCATATCAAAGAAATAACTCACAGAAGAATTATTCCCAGTTTTTTTATCCCTTTCAGCCTTACTCTTAATAATATCCCAAGATAATATTAGCACTGCCCGGAATGACTCATAGATTTGTTTAAGCCTTATTTGTTGGAAGTCTAGATCGGTCAAAATTTTCTTGTCTCCTCTGTACCCTTTAATCTGATCAACCGAATATTTCGCATTTTGGTTAAGAGTAATCTCTCCCAGAAAAAAATCATCCTTTAATATCTGATATGCCAGACTCAAAACTTTCATGAACGAGTCATCCAGAGACTTTTCCTGGTAGTTACTTACTATCTCACTCTCAATTCTGATTGGTACAATTGATTCCCGAACATTAATTGCCCCCCTGACCTTAGTACCTTTATATGTCTTACGTTTTGAATGACGAGGAAACCCATAACGGTTAGCACTAGAAAGCATACTCACCCACAAATAAGAAATCAGCTTTCGAATAATTATTTGGTTAGAATTTACTTTCTGGATACTATCTTGAGATTCACTAAATCTGATGTTAAATATCTCGCTCAGCATTCGGAATAACTGGGGCTCTCCGAACCTCGGTTCTATTTTGATCTGATACAGATCCCCATCGAACTCAAACTCCGCTTCTCCAATAAACCGCCCAGCCCACCACTGTCTAGTCTTGTAGTCATACCGAATTACCGGTTCTTCTATTTCAGATTGAGAGTTAAAAGAAAAAAATTCAAAACCTTGCTGTACCTTCTGAAAATGATGAAGAACCCGGTCATAATTTTTGGAAATTTTTTCGTCAAATGGAGAACAGTCTTTAGTACTTAATATGATTGGGTGGGCACTCACGTTCAGGCAATGAATATATTTCTTAACTCTTTCATCTTATCGTTCATAAATCCGGGGTTTACACTCCCCAACAATGCTCTTAAAATCGGTTCAATAGAAATATCCCATAGAATATGAGCCGGCCCTTCCTTTCTGAATATTTTATTTTTTATCTGGGAGGTATAGCCATTCAACTCTAGGTATCCTTTGTAGATATCAACGATTTCTGCAAAAAACGTATGACCGATTTCATATTGTTCTCCAAGTTCAGGGATATTCTCGGTAATCTCTTTATTGAGCCGTTCTGCATTTTCAATAAAACGCTCAATTTCTGACTCACCCAGATTTACCTGATACTCATCTTGTTTCGCATGAATGATGCTTCTCAGTGTTCCGGCATTAAATCCGTACTTATGCCACAAAAACCTTCTCCGAAGAGCGAAATCAATTCTCTCTAAAGAAAAATCGATTTCATTCATGGTCCCGATCACATATAAATTTTTTGGGATGTTTAGTTTAAAATCATCCACACCAACTTCTGTTTCTTTATCTCTGTTCTCGAGCGCACTAAAAACCTCACCAAACACTTGAGATACATCCACTCGATTTATTTCATCAAGGATCAGAACGTGCGGATATTTATCTTTTCTGGCTTTTTCACTGTATTGAAATATCTTTCCTTTTACAGCTTTGGTTTCATTCTCTTTCAGCTGTACCCCGGCAACAAAATCTACATAGGTATAGCTTGGATGAAATTGTAGATAATGAATACGTGAATTCAAGTATTCTCTTTTAGCAGATTTATCTGTCAGCCCTTCAAAAAAGGATCTTATATTTTCTTTGTCCGACAAAAAATGCTTTGTAATGAGAGTTTCGGCAATCTGTCGGGCTGAATACGTTTTACTCGTACCCGGTGGACCATACAGTATAATTGCTTTTTTATATTCCAGTCCGTGTATTTCATCAAACTCATTTTCAATAGAACTATAATCCCACACTTTCTTTAAAGTCCAGTCATAGAAACTAAATCCATCCTGATAATACTCACTGATTACCTCCCTAATTTTTCCTAGTTGATCATCCTGATTTAATTTTCTTTCCTTATCAGTTAATAAACTAGAAAAAGACGAACATATAAGATTCTTATCTTTATTTGATGCTATGGGTTCATAACCATCCGGGTTTGCCAGATAAAGCAAAATATTTGGCATTGCCAATGTCTCTTTCGAATAATCACTGAAAAATGGATTTGAAAGATCCATTCCCTCAAATTCCTTTCCATACTTCTTATAAATACATAGCTCTTCAATTCTCTTCTTAACCTGGTGAACATTAGTTAACGTACCCTCATCTATCTTTTCAAATAAGTATTTGATGATTAATAATGCGAATTTAACTTCATCAAATTTATTACGGGTATGGCGCTCCCCTCCACTCCCAAATCCCCGAGGATATACTTCCGTCAACAAGAAAGGGTGTTCAGATATCTGGCTTAGCAGCTTCTGTGTGTAGCTTTTTTTAGTTTCCGGCTTTATATCCCTAACCGAAAAAGACCATAACCACATAGCATGAGCAAAGGTTAACAGGGTGTTCGAATCGGCCCCACTAAATTGTTGGCTAATTTTTTCATCAAAACTCGGTTTACCTTCTATCGGGTTAAGAATATATCTTCGATAGCACTCATTAAGCCCTATTTCAAGCTTTAAATCTTCCTTTTCGGTGAGCAGACTCCTTTCATTTAATAAGAAGTCTGAAATAAATTGATCGAAATAATCGTACCCTTTTGAAAAATCATCTATTCGCATAATTCTATTTTTAAATTAACCTCGTCTTCCCCGTCAACAACTCCTGCATCATGCCCTGCTTCACCTGCTGGTACTTCTCCCGTTTTTGGCGGAGAGCTTGGAGTTCCCAGTCCATGTCTGACAGAATTTGGGCGATGGCTTTTTGTTCGCTTAAATCATTTGAAAGAAAAACGTCAAATTGCTTAATTCTTTCAATGGCGAGTTTTGGTTGAGCACCTAAAGTTCTTGATTCCTTAATTGCATCTTGAATTGCAGGAGATAGTAAGTAATAAAGAAAATATTTTTTGTCACACTTTATATTTGTGAGCCTATCTGCATTCTCAGTCAGATTAGCACCATTTAGCCTTTTGGGCACTTCTCCCACTATTCCAAGCGTACCAGCTACAGATATAAATAAATCATCTTCATAAATACGATAATTGCTTATCTCTGATGATATTTCCTCAGGCACATACAATAAATTTGTAAAATCGACTCCACCTGGATACATATCTGCAACTCTGATATAAGGGTGATTATTTTTTTTCTCATTTAAGCTCCAGCCTTTAGGTAATCTTTTTCCGCCTTTCACTTCAGCCAAATCCCCCAACTTCTTCCTCTCCCACTCCCCATCAAACCCGGGCAGGCGTTTGTTGCCGGTGAGCAGTTGCTGCATGGTGCCTTTTTTGATGGCTTCTTTCTTTTCAATCAACCGATCGAGGGAGCGGATCAGCTCGTCCACATCGCTGAGGGCCGAAGCGATGGCTTGTTGTTCTTCGAGGGTTGGGGGGGCAGATATCAAAATGTTATTTAAAATTTCTGTATTAAGAGACGGCATAGTTTGGCCTACCGCCACTTCTTTAATTCTTTCTTTAAATGAGTGTTGATCAAAGTAGTAGCTTAAGTATTTTGCCGAAAGTGAGTCGTCAAATACCCGGATTCGTAGAAGTCGACCAGAAAATAACCAACCATGTTCCTCTTCAGTGACATAAGAATTTCTATCTATGGAGCCAACTCTACTAAAAACTATATCACCTTTTTTTAATCGATATGATTTTAGCCTCCTAACATCATTATCTGAAACTTTAGGTAAATTTTGGGTGGTAATTTTTGACCCCCCAATATGCTCTACAGTAATTATGGGAGTACCATACTCAACATAATCTTCTTTGTGTAATGTAGACCCGAAAGGACCTGTTTTCACATCAGACCTAGTTCCCAATTTAGATATATTCCAATCCTCAGGAATAAATCCAACATCAGTTCTTTTAAACCCTTTCTTCTCTACCGTCATCACGTCCATCAAGCCACCCCCATCGCTTCAAGGTGAGCTTGCACGCGGGATTCCAGTTCCTGTACTTCTTCATCAATCTCTACCATGGCGGATTCGTATCTCGCGGCCAGTTCATTCACACGCTGGGTGAGACTACGGGAGATCGCCTCAACTTCACCATCAATCTGTGATCTGATGGCAGGCAACCATTTATCATCTACCACAAGATCCCGCACTTCATGCTCAGATAGTGTTCCATACTTTTCAATGACCTGTATATTCAATTTTTTCTCGGCATCGCTTACTGCTTTTTTTGCTTTCTTTTCATTGTCATAAGCTTTTTTATACTGTTCCAGCACTTTATACTCCTCAGCAAATTCATCAACACCTTTAATTTCTTTAATGCGTTTAACCAGCTCGCCTTTAGTCATGTTACCCGCGTCGCTGAGAACTTCTTCCATCAGTCCGCCTTCCATGGCATGTTCCTGCTCTAACTCCTCCTGCACCTGTACGGCTTCTTCCTGCTTCTGTATGAGTGTATCAATATGCTGCTGCTCATCTTTAAAGTAGCGGTGTATTACCAGCTCTTTGGGAATCAAGGCACAGGTAAATTCCCCCTTTTTGATTGTTCCTTTGCTGTTACGCACCGGTTCTAAGGTAGCTTTCCATCCGTCTTCCACAATCATATATACATCATCACGCATCGTATCCGACCAATAGTTCATCAAATGCTGGTAAATATCATACGGATCAATCAATGCCTTATCGCGGTATCGATTCAGCAGATCATCAGCAAGCATTGCAATAAATTTCTTCGGGCGCAATCCATCATCAATAGATCTCATCTCCTCATAATGATCCTTCGTCCATCCTTCAAAAAATTCTGCCAGCTTTTTACTATAACTCACAAATTCCGGGTAGCTAAAGATCACATCATTGATGGAGTCTTTCTTCGGTTTCAGTTGCACATACCCTTCCCTCAAAGGTTCAAAGAGTTGGTCTTTCAGTCCGGGGTAAACATCCCAGTAATTATCCATAGCTTCCACATCCCGCTCAGGTATTCCACCTTTTAAATGCCCTTCAATATCCTGAATGTCATCTGCCGTACTGCTGTCAATATAACGGGGGATGTTAAGATTGTACTCATTAGCTGTAATTTCACCATTGGGCACAAAGCGCGAGTATCCTGCTTCTTCTTTCTGCTCTTTAAATACATCCACTATTTTGTGGATGTCCCGTTCACGCAGTCGGTTCTTGTTTCCGTCTTTGATGTAGCCTTCACTACCATCAATCATAAAAATTCCTTCTCGTGATCCGGCTTGTTCTTTATCAAGCACCAATATACATGCCGGAATACCTGTGCCATAAAACAAATTGGCCGGTAATCCTATGATTCCTTTTACATACCCACGCCTAACTAAATTCTCCCGGATTCTTCCCTCCGCATTGCCTCTGAATAACACACCATGCGGTAAAATGACAGCAGCAGTCCCTGTACTTTTCAGAGATTTAATGATGTGTAACAAAAAAGCATAGTCGCCATTTTTAGAGGGCGGAATACCAAAACCATCAAAGCGGTTGTAGGTATCGTCTTCAGGATCCAGTCCATTGGTCCACGACTTGTAGGAAAAAGGTGGGTTCGCAACTATAAAATCAAAGCGTTTCAGCTCTCCGTTTTCCGTAAACTTAGGATCAGACAGCGTGTTACCACGAACAATATCATGCACGGCTTCCGGCCGATTATGCAATACCATGTTCATCTTTGCCAGAGCGGTGGTGGCCACATCCATTTCCTGCCCGTAAATCGTAATATCAGCAGGTGCTTCATCGGCTACTTTTAACACTAAGGATCCAGACCCGGCTGTTGGATCATAGGCCGTTAATTTTGGCTGATTCGCATTTTCAACACCAATTACTTTGGCTAAAATGCGCGAGACTTCCGCAGGCGTATAAAACTGACCTTTGCTCTTGCCGGACTCTGTAGCAAAGTTACGCATCAGATATTCGTAGGCATCACCTAACAGATCGTCATCTCCCGCCTGATTGCCACTGAAATCGAGACTTGCATCCTGAAAAATCCCGATCAGATTACTCAGTCTGTTTACTTTCTCTTTCCCGGATCCCAGCTTCTCGTCGTCGTTAAAGTCGGTTTGATCAATCACTCCTCGCAAGTTATTAGCTTCGGCTAACGGTGCAATAATCTTCTTATTGATCTGATCGCCAATATCGGCCTGTCCTTTAAGCTTTATCATATCCTCAAACGATGAGCCTTTCGGAATCACAATAGGAGCATACTCTCCGGCATCCACATACTTATCGGATACATACTTTATAAACAGAATAGACAGTACGTAATCTTTGTATTGTGAGGCGTCCATTCCTCCACGCAGTTCATCACAGGATTTCCAGATAGAGGCGTACAGGTCAGATTTTTTTATGGGCATAAATTTGTTTGTTGACTCTTAATGAAGGTGAATTGATTTCTTTCGATTCTAATAAAAGTTAATGATAGCTACCCCTCAATCCCATACTTCAATTTCAGAAATTCTTTGAGATCCTTTCCTGTATAAGAAGCAATGTGTTGCCAGGTTATGAAACCGATCTTCTTTCGTGAGTCGTAGTCTTTTATAGCACAGGTAGTTTCATAAAGTGCGCTGATCAGTTCAGGTCGCCGAGCATCACAAATTAACCGGAATGACTTATCTTTTTTATAGGCTGCATAAATATTTCTGAGCAATTGATAATGCCGCACTTTATTCCCATTCATCAAATCTTCCAGATAAAAAATATCATCAATTCCGGGATAGCGCTCTGTTAATCCATCAATTTTCTTCTCGGTAAAATCAGACTCCGTAAGTTTGGCTTCGTAGATGTTGTCGCCAAGCTTCATATCCACTTCAGTATTGCGAGTCTCGAACTCAAGTTCCGGATTCCAACCGAATTCAGGAGTTTCATCAGCAAATCCCAGATTTTTTTTGGGGCCACTCCATGTGAAGAAATCAGGATGGCAAAAGATATTCATCAGTAAAGCGTCTGAACTGTTAGACGATGCCATCTCCGTAGTTCCATCCTTAAAATGTGAGTGAATTTTAGCTAATCGCACTCTCCAGTCTTCATTATTAAGAATTGCCTTCAGACTCTTAGTGTGGAAATTTGGATTATCAGAATAATCGTCCTCTTTAGTTTGAAATATGATTGCCGAATCAAATATTTGATATCTTTCACCTGAAATTTCATGTTCAGATATATATTCCAATGCAGACTGCTTAAGGTTTTTTCTTAATATTTCAGAAAAGCTCATTGTACTCCTGGATCTGTTCCCGTTAAAAAAGCGTTTTGTATTATTTGTTGTTTCCCAAACTTCCAGAAGAAACTCGTTTTTTGAAGCGCTGTTATTTCATCTGTGCTTAAAAAGTGTTCAATCTTCCATGCCAGCACTTCCAGGCACCGATCTTCAAGACCATACTGCTTAATTAACTGGTAATATTTAATAAATGCATTAAAATCCCAACAGCATTCTTCAAATAGCAGATCTCTTTCATCTAAAAAACGAAACTCTTCATCATCCGGGGCTATGCGTTCTGCTCCAAACCTCTGCTTTAATTCTTCAAGTAGTTCATTTGTATTCATAACAACCTATATTTTAAGTATGTTAAAAACTTCAAAACCCCATCGATATCAACTTCTGTTTACTTTTAATTCTGCTATTACAAACCTCAGCAAATGTCATGTTTTTGTCCGTTTCTATTGCTTTGCCTAAGCTTGTACTCACAGCTTTAATTTGATCGGAGTTTAGCTTTTTGAACTCATGTATAGCGGCTAATCGCCCTTCTCTGAGTAAAGTAGGATCTATTTCATCAAGATTGGTATTGAAGGTGCAAATGATTTTAAGTCGAAGGAAATCAGCCGGAAAACCATCTATTAAGTTCAGTAGATTGGAAACTGCATTGGAATTATCAGCGGCTCGTTTCATCAAAGCGGTTTCTGAGTCCTCAACTATCAAAACACTATCGGGATGATCCATGAGTACTGATAACAAATTCGGGGATAATAATTCATTAATAAAAGCCGGTGCCAAATATATGGGAGGCACAAAGTGACAAAGGCATCACCTACGCTAATATATACTTATCGAAGCTTTTTCGTAGATCAGCTTCGTTGATAAAAAAGAGGCGCAGAAGCTCAATAATCCGCGAAATCCGGAAATCCATTAATCCGTGATTCAGATGTTTGAAATGGAAGCTGAAGCTTCCGGAATGGGTTGCGCAAGTTACCTACGTAACCAGAGAAAACCCACTTTCCTGATGCAGGAAAGGGACGGGATAAGATAGATTCAGGACATAGTCGAAACTGTCCCAGCGGACGCAGGAACTAGTATTAATTCGTTAATTAAAAACGTCAACCTTATTTAGGCATCAACAAGACAACACTCATCACTCAAAACTCAAAACTCAACACTCAAAACTAACCACTAATCCCCACTCTCCTTCAAGCGCATCGATAATGCGGCAGAAATAATGAAAAAGATTCCGGCAAAATACATGGCGTTTGCAGCTTCACCACCGAGTAGAAATTTGTAAATCGGGCCAAAACTTACGGTTTGGATTCCCATCGGAATAACAATCATCATATTCAAAATTCCCATGTACACTCCACGCCGATCTTGAGGTACAATTTTCGAAACCATGCCATATGGGATACCCATCATCGCCGCCCAACCGATACCAAATAACACCATAGGGAAAAGCACATAAATTGGATCATGAATATTTGGAATGAGCAACAGCGCAAGTCCTGTACCCAATAAACTGGCAGCATAAATGCGTTTTCCGCCAAATTTTACGGTTAACGGAACCAATCCTAAGGCAACAACGGCGGTAACAATATTATAAGTAGTGCTCATTTTCGCAGCCTGAGCCGCTGCTTCTGAAGTATTGAAACCAAGCGTATTTCTGAACAAGGGTGTAATATATTGCCAATAACAAAACAAGGCATACCACTGAAACAAGTAAACCGCCGAGAGTTTCCACATGAACTTCGGCATTACTTTAACAGCATCCCAAATTTCGATAAACGGCGCTTTAAACTTAACCCAGAATGACTGTGCTTTGTGGGCAAGAATTTCGGTGAGTTCTTTATCAGATGGTGGTATTTCCGGAGTTTTTAGTACCGACCAAAGAATCGTTGAAATAGACAAAAATGAGCCAATGAAGAACGAATAATACAACCAGGTAGGAATGGTTTGAGCGACTTCTTCTCCACCCCCTAATAAATCCTGAAAAATAAAGATGGAACCGTTGGCCAATAATATACCTGCCCCCACAAACAAGCTTTGCATTTGATATCCCAAACTGAGCTGCTCATCGGGTAGTTTATCACCAACAAAAGCTCGGTACGGCTCCATAGCCATGTTATTTCCTACATCAAGAATCCATAATAAGCCAACTGCAAACCAAAGTGTGGGACTTAATGGAAAGGCAAACAAACACAAACTTCCGAGAATGGCACCAATTAAGAAGAAAGGCTTTCTTCGTCCCCATTTCGGATGCCATGTTTTATCCGAAATAGCACCAACAATAGGCTGAACCACTAAACCTGTTACCGGTCCGGCAATATTCAGGATGGGTAGCATTTCTTCGGACGCGCCTAAAAACAAAAAGATGGGATTAATCGCAGTCTGTTGTAATCCAAAACTATATTGGATTCCTAGAAATCCGACATTCATGTTCCAGATTTGCCAAAAGCTTAACTTTGTTTTCATTCGATGTATTGGTTCTTATTGTTAATCACTGAAAGGCTCAAAGATGAGAAGAAGGTAAATGATTACCCTTAACTTTCAATATAAAAAAGCCCTCATTGACAAAATGAAGGCTTAAAATCAGATGTATTAATTATTTAAAGCTCAAGAGCTATTGGTAAACGAAGACGAGTAATAAAAAGGAGTATCTCACCTCTCACACCTCACTCCTCACCTCTCATTAAAGCTCTTTAATCTTAATATTCCGGAACCATACATCATCGCCATGATCCTGCAGACCTATGATTCCTTCCATCGCAATATTGCCCCAATTTTCGTTGATTCCCGGCCATTTAGAATCGGCAATTAATGCTGCCATTCGCTCTGAACCAATAGTATATTCAACTACTACTTCTCCATTTTGGATATGCTGAATGTTATTTCCACGTGCTATAACCTCAGCAGAATTCCACTCGCCAAATGGTTTAGCGTTCTGTGGATCGGCCGGAATTAAATCATATAATGATCCGGCTTTGCGGTTGCCGTTCTTACCTAATTCTGCATCCGGGTGATTTACATTATCCAGTACCTGCATTTCCGGGGCAGTTTTCCAGATGTAATCCCACTGCTCGTCTTCACTTCCTCTATAGAAAATTCCGGCATTAGCAGCTTTGGCTACTTTCCATTCAACTTTAAAGTGGAAGTCACTAAACACCTTATCGTAGATGATATCTCCACCCTCGGCATTTCCTAATTCACCCCGGCCGGATCCCTGTATGTGAAGCGATCCGTCATCTGAAATCATCCAAGCATTGGGGAAGCTCTCTTTTTGATAGCCGCGCCATCCATCGGTTGACTCGCCATCAAACAGTAGCATCCAGCCGTCATCAATTTCAGCTTGGGTTAAGGTATTAGGTGAAGGTTCCATGGGTTCCGTAGCAGTTTGTTCTTTTTGTTGAGCGCAAGCAGTTAGCAGAAACACTGCGATTGTTGCCAGGCTCATAATTTGAGTGATTTGTTTTTTCATTGTTAAATTCACTGTTCTTTTCAAATTCAAATTAATAACTCCAACCATTTCGGTATGGTCTTTTGATGTAATTTCGCGCTGCTTGAGCGGCATTAATCGTAGCGTAATTCGTGTTGAATTTAGGATCACCATCCACAACCTCAAAAGAATCGGTGGTTACCACACGAATTTGCTCGTTTTCATCGATATTGGTGATGGTCATGTTTTCACCATCCCATTGTAGTGGTCGGCGTAAATCCTGTAGACGAATCGCTAAATTCCCCATCACAACCACTTCGTTAAGCGGACCTGAATATCCAAAATGAGCACTAGGCTCAACACGGTTTCTGCGGGATTCTTTGCAAGCTCGCACCCAGTCCATTTCGTGAGAGGTAATTGCAGAAGCATCGGTTTCAGCAGCTATACTCATCGGAGTGAGTACACGTCGTAGCGTTTGTGGGACACGTGGAGGATCGTTTTCTCTACCTACAATAAATGGATCTCTGGCATAAGTACCACAAATCAATACTCCTTTGGTTCCAACAAACATGGCTCCACCCCAATCGTCGCCAATCCATTTTCCGGGTGCTAATCCTTCCGGGCGTTTAGGCATCAAACCGCCATCATACCAGGTAAAATCAACCGCAGGCATGTTTACATTACCTTTTTTACCACGAGCCGGGAAATGATAATGAACCGTACTTCCTACAGGCGCACTTTCGGTATTCACTTGTGTGGATGAGCCCTCGATAGTGGTTGGCTGACCAAGTTCAAGTGCTTTGAAAACAGGATCAATAATATGGCAACCCATATCGCCTAAAGCACCGGTTCCGAAATCCCACCATGCACGCCAATTCCAAGGCGTATATTTTGGATGATACGGTCGCCAAGGAGCCGGACCAATAAAGTTGTGCCAATCTAAGGTTGGCGGTGTGGATGGAGTTTCCATCGGCCGCATCAATCCCTGAGGCCAGATAGGTCGGTTTGTCCAGGCATGTACTTCGGTTACTTCCCCAATTTCTCCGGCCCAAATCCACTCACAAACCAATCGAATTCCTTCTCCCGAATTTCCCTGATTTCCCATTTGTGTGGCAACTCCGGTTTCGTCTGCTAATTGAGTTAGCATTCGCGATTCATACACCGAGTGTGTTAACGGCTTTTGAACATACACGTGCTTTCCGGCCCGCATAGAATCGGCAGCTGCAACGTAGTGGGTATGATCCGGTGTTGAAATCATAACAGCGTCGATATCGTCGCCCATTTCATCCAGCATTTCCCGGTAATCCATATATTTTTGTGCACCGGGATAATCGTTAAAGCAACGAGCTGCATACTTCCAATCTACATCGGCAAGAGCAACGATATTTTCAGAATTCATGGCACGCAAATTACCGCGTCCCATACCGCCTACTCCAATCCCGGCAATGTTTAATTTATCGCTTGGCGCTTTATGTCCTAACCCCGCTATTACAGAACTCGGAAGAATGGTAACTCCTGCTGCTAAAGCTCCGGTAGTTTTTAGGAAATCGCGACGTGAAGTATTCGGTTTCCGTTCTTCCTTCTTATTTTTTTTATTCATACTCCGATGATTAAGTTGATTGTAACTAAGTGATTATCAAAAAGAGCGAATCTATAATTAAGCGTTGATCACCCTTCAAATATAGCTCGGTATTTAAGCCAAATTCGGTTAAAAGTAAACGAAAAATCGACATTCAATTTCAGAAAACCGCTTACAGCTTTAAATAGCGTATCGGGGCAATAAATAGTTACATCCCTTAACAGAGTTTCCTACCTTCGGAATCACTCAATTATATTCATCGCAGTAGATATTATGTACGTTTTAAAATTTGGCGGGACATCGGTAGGCACAGCCCAAAGCATGAAACAAGTTCAGAAAATTCTCCAGAATCATGCTGATAAAGGAATTCCACAAGCTGTGGTAGTTTCTGCACTAGGCGGTATAACCAATCAATTAGTAGAATTAGCTGCAAAAGCAGAAGCCGGTGACGAAAGTTACACCGATTTATTGGTGGCTATCGAGGAGCGACATCTGGAAGTAATCGAGGCATTAATTCCGGCCACACAACGCAGCAGTACGGTTACAACCATTAAACTTCTGCTAAATGATCTGGAAGATATTTGCAGAGGTGTTTTTCTGATTCATGAGCTTTCGCCACGTTCCAGTGATCACATTTTAAGTTTCGGGGAACGACTCTCCTCAGCACTCATTCACGATTATTTAGCTTCCAGCGGATTAAAAGTCAGATTACTGGATGCCCGCAAAATCGTCAAAACCGATGCCCATTTTGGAAATGCTGTGGTAGATCAGGCATTGAGTTATACCAATATTCAACAAGCGTTTGATGGATATAATGATATCAGCATCATCCCCGGTTTTCTGGCATCCTCGAACGAAGGTAATTTCACAACAACGTTAGGACGTGGTGGTTCGGATTATTCAGCCGCACTCATCGCAGCTGCATTAGATGCAGATAAGCTAGAAATATGGACCGATGTTTCCGGAATGATGACGGCAAACCCGAAAATGGTACCTCTCGCCCATCCCATAAAGCATTTGTCGTATGAAGAAGCCATGGAGCTATCACATTTCGGGGCAAAAGTGATTTATCCACCAACCATTCAACCTGTGCTGGATAAAGGCATAGATGTTGAAGTTAAAAATACTTTTTCGCCGGAGGATCATGGTACATTGATCACCAAAAAAGGAGCCGAAAATGGTGATTTAGTGAAAGGATTATCAAGCATCGAAGACGTAGCACTTTGCACGCTTTCCGGTTCCGGGATGGTGGCTGTACCTAATTTTTCATATCGCCTGTTTGCTTCCTTAAGTCGTGAAAGCATCAATGTAATTATGATCACGCAGGCATCTTCTGAGCACACCATCACCGTTGGAATCGCCGAAAAAGATGCAGAACGAGCCCGAATCAGTATTGAAGCAGAATTTGAGAACGAAATCAGACTTCGAAAAGTAAATCCACTCACCGTTGAAACTCAGTTGTCGATTATTGCCTTAGTGGGAACGCGAATGCGAGAGCAAGTTGGGGTAAGTGCCAATCTTTTTGAGACGCTCAGCCATAATGGAGTAAATGTAAAAGCAATTGCACAGGGTTCTACAGAATTGAACATTTCGGTGGTAATCGATCGGAAACATCTGAAGAAGTCATTGAACTCTTTGCACGAGAGCTTTTTTCTGTCGGATATTCGAAAGTATTATTTATTCATGATTGGAGTTGGCAATGTGGGAGAAGCCTTTCTGAATCAAATCACAGCACAGAACGACTTTCTTTCCCAAGCCTTTAAAGTGCAGCTCAATGTATGTGGATTAGCTAATTCCAGAAAAATGATCTTTAATGAAGAAACCATAAATCTGGATACCTGGAAGCAAGATATCGAAGAACACGGTACGCCAATGTCGGATCAGGGATTTGTGGAAGCCATGGAGGCGATGAATATGCGAAATAGTATTTTTGTGGATTGCACCGCCAGCAACGATATACCCAAACTGTACGATAGAATTTTAAGAAACAGTATTTCGGTTGTTACACCCAATAAAGTGGCTTGTTCTTCCGATTTCGATTCCTACCTCGACCTCAAAAAAACGGCAACCCGTTATCAGGCCAAGTTTTTATTTGAAACCAATGTGGGGGCCGGATTACCGGTGATTTCAACCTTAAGCGATTTGTTAAAAAGTGGCGATCGTATCACCAAAATTCAGGCGGTGCTTTCAGGAACTCTCAACTTTCTGTTTAATACTTACGATGGTAGTCAAAAATTCAGTGATGTAGTTAAACAAGCCAAAGCCGAAGGATACACAGAACCGGATCCCCGTTTGGATTTATCAGGTGTTGATGTGATGCGAAAAATTCTGATTCTTGCACGCGAAAGTGGATATAAGTTAGAATTGGAAGACATCGGCAACGAACCATTTGTGCCGGAAGAATGCATGAACACCAACTCACTTGATGACTTCTATGCGATGCTCGATAAACATGACCATGTGTTCAAAAAAATGTACCAAGAGGCAGCCGATGCAGGAAAAAGAATAAAATATGTAGCCACCTTTGAGCGCGAAGGAAAGCAAGCACAAACCGGATTACAAACTTTCGGCAGAGAACATCCTTTTTTCGAGTTGGATGGTAAAGACAACATTGTTTTATTCTACACTAAACGCTATAGTGAACAGCCCCTTGTAGTTAAAGGAGCCGGAGCGGGAGCTGCGGTAACTGCATCGGGGATTTTTGCGGATGTGATGAGAATAACTTCAGCCTGATTGATGGAAGAAATAAAAGTTTTTGCGCCTGCTACAGTAGCAAATGTAGCCTGTGGGTACGATGTGATGGGATTTGCCATGAAAGAAATTGGCGATACCATGACTATAAGAAAAATTGCGACAAAAAAATGGGTAATTGAAAACGGCCGTGGTTGTGAAGGTTTGCCGGTAAGCCCCAAAGAAAATGTAATTGGTGTAGCTGTAGAAGCTTTGATGAAAGCGTACGGAAAATCCATCGATTTTGGCTTTCATTTTTATACAACCAAGAATATTAAACCCGGAAGTGGAATGGGATCGAGTGCATCAAGTGCTTCTGCTGCAGTTTTTGGGGTAAATCAATTATTAGGAAAACCATTCAAGAAAAAAGAACTGGTTAAATTTGCGATGGAAGGTGAACGCGCTGCATCCGGAGCGGCCCATGCCGATAATGTTGCACCTTGTTTGTTAGGTGGTTTTACATTAATCCGCAGCTACGAACCCTTAGATATCATCGAACTGCAATATCCGGATATGTTGTATGCCAGTGTGGTACATCCTCAAATCGAAATAAAAACGTCGGATTCGAAAAAGATTCTGAAAAAAGATATCCCAATTAAAGATGCCATTACTCAATGGGGAAATGTGGGTGGTTTAATTTCAGGATTGGCAAAACCGGATTATGACCTCATCGGTAGATCATTACACGATGTTGTTGCAGAACCCATACGCAGTAAACTGATTCCATATTTTAAAGACGCAAAAAAAGCAGCACTTAACGAAGGAGCCTTAGGCGCTAGCATCTCAGGATCTGGTCCTTCTATTTTCGCCCTCTCTTTTAGCAGAAAAATTGCCGAAGGTATTGCCATAGCATTTAATAATGTATACGCGAGCAATGGAATTTTGGCGAATGTGTACATCTCTCAGGTTAATGCTCACGGCACTCAAATTATCTCATGAAGTATTTCAGCACCAAAGGCACTGTTGAACCGGTAAATTTTCAGGAAGCCATTTTTAGAGGCTTACCTGCTGATAACGGGCTATTCATGCCGGAGAAAATACCCGTTCTCCCCTCCTCATTTTTTGATGACCTTTCCACCAAAAGTCTACCCGAAATCGGTTTCGAAGTTTTAAGGCATTTTGTGGATGGGGAAATCCCTGATGAAACTTTAAAAGAACTCGTCGCAGACACTTTAAGCTTCGATATTCCAATTGCCAGAATAAACAACTCGGTGTATGCACTCGAATTGTTTCATGGTCCAACTATGGCGTTTAAAGATGTTGGAGCCCGATTTTTAGCTCGCTGTTTGAGTTACTTCACCCAAAAAAAAAGCAAGCAACTCACCGTATTGGTAGCCACATCCGGTGATACAGGTAGCGCAGTAGCCAACGGATTTTTTAATGTTGATGGAATTGAAGTCGTTATTTTGTATCCGTCAGGTAAGGTAAGCGGCTTTCAGGAACAACAGATGACGACCTTGGGTGGAAATATAACCGCGCTGGAAGTGGATGGCACTTTCGATGATTGTCAGGCTTTGGTAAAACAAGCTTTTCTGGATGACGAACTCAGAGAAGCTAAACAACTTACTTCGGCGAATTCCATCAACATAGCGCGTTTGCTACCACAAAGTATTTACTACTTCTATGCATGGGCACAACTGCCTGATGAAGCTAAAAAACAAGCTATTTTCTCCGTCCCAAGTGGTAATTATGGCAATCTGAGTGCCGGTTTGATTGCTCAAAAAATGGGATTGCCCATCAAACATTTTCTGGCTTGTTCAAATACCAACGACACAGTTCCCCTATATCTGTGGAATGGAAATTTCGAACCAAAACCGAGTGTTTCAACTATTTCGAATGCGATGGATGTGGGCAACCCAAGCAATTTCTTCAGAATGCTGGATCTTTTTGATGGTTCTTATCAACAAATGATAAAACACATTTCGGGCTATGCCTACACCGACGATAGCACACGAGATGCCATCCGAAAAACCTATGCCCTCTATGGATATATTTTGGATCCGCATGGCGCTGTGGGTTATCTCGGATTGATGGATTATTTCCGATCAGAACAAGGCACGGGCATACTTCTGGAAACTGCGCATCCAATAAAGTTTAAAAAGACGGTAGAAGAGCAAATTTTACGGGATGTACCAATGCCTGAACATGTGAAGGAAACTCATTTAGAGAAAAAGAGCATACCATTTAGTACAAGCTTTAGCGATTTCCGCAATTTACTAATGCAATGATCAACACCAATGCTTGGAATCGAATCCGATATTCGCTGTATCGCCCCGTTTACGATATTATTGAAGGCTATTTCAGGCAAAAACGAGCTGCTTCTATCGAGTCGCTGGCAATAAAATCTGGCGATAGTGTGCTGATTATAGGGGCCGGAACTGGTTTAGACCTCCCTTACCTTCCAAAGGATGTGGACATAACGGCTATCGATATTACGCCATCGATGGTTAAGGCTTGCCGACAAAAAGGTGAAGTTCTTGGGTTAAACATCACAACCGAAGTGATGGATGGAAGCAACTTATCTTTTGAAAATGATTACTTTGATTTTGTGATTCTGCATTTAATTCTTGCCGTGATTCCAAACCCGGTGGGTTGCATTAAAGAAACTGAGCGTGTTCTTAAACCGGGAGGTGTTTGCAGCATCATGGACAAATTTGTTGCGCCCGGCAAAAAAGCAGGTCTTCTACGAAAATTGATCAATGTGATCACCGAAATGATCGCAACCTCAATCGATCGAGATGTAGATGCATTGCTAATTCATACCGCCTTGCAAAAAAAACGTCATGAAAAACTCAGCTCCATTTTCTGGTTAATTCAAGCAGAAAAACCGGATTAGTTTTCACCTATCTTCTCGATCATTTTAAATGATGTTACGATTTGAATCTTTTAGTGTACACTCCGGTTTAATTATTTAAAACTTACTAACAAAAGGAGTGATTTTATGAGTACCGTAACAAATGAAGCTGAGCAATTAAACCGAATTGGACTCGACATTACAAAGAGCGAGGAATTAGCAAAACATTTGAATGATTTACTGGCTAATTACTCGGTGTTTTACCAGAACGTTCGAGGCTACCACTGGAATATTCAAGGTGATAAGTTTTTTGAATTGCACGAAAAATTTGAGGAATTATATAACGATCTATTCGAAAAAATTGATGAAGTCGCCGAACGAGTACTGACTCTAGGATTTGCCCCCGATCACCGGTTTACTGAGTATCTGAAAATTGCCGATATCCCCGAAAGTGTGGAAGTTAAAGACGGTGAAAAAGCCGTTTCAGAGATTTTGAGTGCATTCAAAATCTTACTTCAAAAACAGCGAACCATTTTAAATATGTCGGATTTAATGGATGACGAAGGAACCAATGCTATGATGAGCGACTACATTCGCGAGCAAGAAAAGAAAGTATGGATGTATAGCTCGTTCCTAAAGTAATTTGTATTTGCCTTAACAGATGTTTTAAAGCTCTTATTTAGCCAAAATAAGAGCTTTTTTATGCAACATTCATGCAAACTTAAAACCTTCAACCATATTTACACTTTACTAGCGATCCTGTATTTAAAGTGCAGTGTTATTTGAAATGACAATCAATAACCCACATGTTTCTAATCCTCTGCTCGAATGCTACTGGGTTATTTAAAGTTATCGCAATCGATTCAATTAATTTTAATCTTTTTCGAGGGTTATTGCCGATCGTAGAAATTAAATGCGTAACTTTATGAACTGAACTACAAAAACTATCTGTTTCGTGCCAAAAGCTATTTTCTTTATCGGGATTATTATGCTGATTTTTGGATTTACCAAAATCTATGAACCGGAAACCCCTCCCGCTAATCCAATAGAAAAAATAGACCCTGTTAGAGATTCGTTGGCACAATTTATTCAGAAGTTTGATTCTACGATTTCTTTAGGTGCAGCTAACAAAAATATCCCCGGGGGTTCGTATGTCATCACTTATAAAAACCAGGTTTTGGCTTCGAATGGTTTTGGTGTGCGAGAGCTAAATTCAGAAATGCCGGTTGATGCCTACACCGTATTCCGCCTTGGCAGTGTTTCTAAAGGGTTTGCCGCAATACTTACCGGGATGATGGTAGATCAGGGAGTTTTATCCTTCGATGATTCTGTTGCCAGCATTTTACCTTACTTTAGGTTAAATGACGATGAACAAACGGCAAGAGTTAGAGTTAGGCATTTGCTGGAACACACGACCGGACTTCCCCGACACGCCTACACCAATCTTGTTGAAGACGGATTGACACTTGAACGTATTATTCCTCGATTTGAGGATGTCCCACTGATCGATCGAGAAGGACGGCGACACGCGTATACCAATGCTGCATACAGTGTAATCGAAAAAGTGTTAGAGCAAAGGACCAATACCGATTTCAAAACGTTGTTGGAAGAAGAAATTTTTACGCACCTAGCAATGACACAAGCATCGGCTGATGTTTCGGTGTTCGAAACCAATACGAACGTTGCACAGCCTCATCTGTATAGCTATCGCCAAAAAAAGCGGGTTCCTGTCTCCATCAAAGACAATTATTACAACGCAATTTCGGCAGGCGGAATTAATGCTTCAGCCAAAGATATGGGGCAATGGTTGCTATTGTTAACCGGAAACCGACCGGATTTGATTTCAGAATCTACTTTGGATGAGATTTTTACACCGGTTTCAAAAATTCCAAACAAACGATTTAGCAGGCATTGGGATGGTGTGAATGAATCATTCTACGCGATGGGTTGGCGAGTATTACAACACGAAGATCAAACCATTGTGTATCATGGTGGGTATGTGAATGGCTTTCGCAGCGAAATCGCATTTGACCGAGAGCGGCAAATAGGCATCAGCATTTTAGTTAACTCGAACAGTAGCTATGCTCTTGAAGTCATTCCGGAATTCTTTAAGGAATTCAATCGCCTACATGCATTTATAGATTCCACCCAACAATCCGTGATTGAAACCTTGCCTGCATCGGATGAATAAAATTCAGAAAGTGAATTTTAATTCAGTGGATGAATTCCTGGATTATCTCCCGGAGAATGAACTAACAGTAGTTAATGAACTTCGAACTCTAGTTTTTGAATGTATCCCGCAGATAAAGGAAAAACTGTCTTTTAATGTGCCTTTCTATTCCATTCGCAAAAACATTTGTTGTATTTGGCCGGCCAGCATTCCATGGGGAAATGTACTCGATAACTCAGTAGTTTTAGGTTTTACTCAAGGGCATCTTCTCCCCGATCCTTATAACGCACTTTTGGCAGGGAAACGAAAATATGTTCGAACGCTTACTTTGCCGGTAGATCAACCACTTGATATTAAGATGATTCGGTTTTATTTATTCGAAGCATTAGAAATTGATGCGGGTAATCAGCGTTAATTTCACCCTTTTTTAGCTTTTACTTCTCCATCTGTAGGTTGCATACCCGGTTAATGGATTCAAGTTAAAGCGAAAAAAATACCAACGGTTTTAAAAAGCATTCCATCACCCCACTTTCAGCGAAATGGTGAATGGGTTCATCAAACAACTTATCTTGTAACTCAAATTACCTTAGCTCGTACCTTTCACACGCAATACCAATCAAAGCTACTTTATCATGAGCATTCTTAGAATCATTCTTACCATTTTACTTCCGCCCCTTGGTGTTTTCTTTACCGTTGGCATTAAAGGTGCCTTTTGGATCAATATTTTACTCACCATATTTGGCTTTTATATTCTTGGGTTAATCCACGCTGTTTGGATTATTGCTAAAGCTGACAAATAATGAATAAACGCCAATTAGGCACTACCGACCTTTGGGTATCTGAAATCAGTTTTGGTTGCATGTCGCTGGATGTAACATCAAAAGATTCCGAATCCCTGCTTCGATCTGCTGTAGATCATGGCATTAATTTTTTCGATACAGCCGATCTGTACGACAAAGGCGATAATGAACGAGTAGTTGGAAAAGCACTTCAGTCGGTCAGAGATCAAGTGATTATTGCCACCAAAGTTGGTAACCAATGGCGGGAAGACGGCTCCGGCTGGGATTGGAATCCTACCAAAACATACATTCTCAAAGCAGTAGAAGATTCTCTTCGCCGATTAAATACCGATTACATCGACCTCTATCAGCTGCATGGTGGTACCATTGAAGATCCGATCGACGAAACCATAGAAGCGTTTGATTTGCTCAAGGAACAAGGGAAAATCAGAGCCTATGGAATTTCCTCGATTCGCCCAAATGTGATCAGAGAATGGGTTTCAAAATCGAATATGAGCTCCGTAATGATGCAGTATAGTTTGCTGGATCGCCGACCCGAAGAAGCAATGCTGGAACTGCTGGATACACATGATATTTCGGTGATAACCAGAGGAACACTTGCCAAAGGATTATTGGTAGATAAGCCCGCTAAATCGTATTTGAATTACACTGAATCGCAAGTTGCTAAACTTCAAGCAAAACTCCAGGACAAAGGAAATCCACTTTCGTTGGCTATTCAATATGTGCTCGCCAATCAAACGGTTTCAAGTGCGGTTTTGGGGATGCGAACTTTAAATCAATTAGAGTCAATTTTAATGGCCGTAGAATTAGAAACTGATCCTCGTTATATAAAAGAAATAAAACAGACTCTACCGACAAATACCTATAATCAACATCGATAAGTTGGGTTAATAATTCATTTATCACATCCATTCAAATCATGAGGCAGATTTGTTTATAGCTAATACAAACCGACTTAAATACACTTTATCAGAAATTCATAAACCATTAATAATATATTTCTAAAAATTTTGCGGCTATTATTAATTATATTCTTTTGCCTTAACCCAGTCTTAGTATTAGCCCAACAGAATTGTCGAGAATTGTCTAGCACACCTAATTGTGATAAGGGATGGTTCACAGTAGCAATTGGTAGCGATAGCGAGTTAGATTATGCAGTTTCAGTAAGCTCAAAATTTGGTAGAACAAACTATTGGAGTTTTGGATTTACGGGCAGAAGCAACGTGTTAAACGATAAGTTCATTGGCTCAATTGATGCTTTAAAGGGTATTTCTAGTGTTGATAGAATTGGTCGTATCTCTCTTGCAGCTGGAGTTAGCATCATCAATTTTAACTCATATAACTATTCCTCTGAGAACGTAATTCGACCAGGTATAACATTTTTAGCTGAAACATTTATTACCCCTGCCAAACCATTTGGCTTTGGAGTTGATGTATTATACACTTTGGCTGAAAATTACAATTCTTTCAGTATCAGATTTTTATTTGCCTTAGAAGGTCACAAATAAGCATGATTCTCTTTATACTCATCGCGCATGAGTGAACAAAAAAAGCTACCGTATATATACGTTGATGATCAGACTGCTTTAGACCAAGCAGCCGCGCAATTAAACAACACCAAACAGCTCTCCGTAGATCTGGAGTTTGACAAGAACCGATTCCGCTATGGATTCAATCTTTGCCTGATTCAAATCTTTGATGGGACTCAAACTTATCTCATCGACCCGGTTATTGCTGAACTGGACTTAAAGCCCATTTTCGAAGTTTTCGAGAATCCGGATATCAATAAAATTGTGTTTTCTTTTGGTGAGGATATCCGATTACTCCATTCGATGGGTTGTTTTCCGAGAGGTTTATATGATCTGCAGATGGTAAGTGCGCTACTGAATTATCCCCCGGCTTCGTTGGCCACATTGTTGCAGGATGTATTGGGAATCACACTTTCTAAAGCTTCTCAGCAAAGCAACTGGTTCAGGCGACCGTTATCTGATGAGCAAATCAATTATGCGATACTTGATGTAATCCATCTACCTGATCTATATGATGTATTTGTTAAACATGCTGACGAACGTGGGGTTAGTGATTGGATTGATCAGGAAATGCATCATTTCGAAACTCAGAATTATGAGGATGCCGATCAGAATGAGATTCTGAAAGAAAAATATAAAGGCGACATGACGGAAGTGGAATGGCACATATTTTCGAAGTTGATGCATTTTAGAGATCGTCATGCCGAATCGGTTAATCGTCCGCCCTACCATATTTCGGAACGTAGAACCATCACAGATATCGCGAAAAATCCGAAAAAAGCCGGGAGCTGGATGTCGATCAATTCCAATCATCACTCCACAAAAAACAATGAGTTTGTAGATGAATTGCATGCACAAATTGATTCTGCATTACAAGAAGCTCAGGCTCTAGAACTATCACGTCGAAAAAAAGCCTATAAAAAACCCACGAAAGAAGAATATGAAAGATATCGCGACTTAGAGCATCAATTGAAAGTAGCGAAGCTTCATTTTTTTAAACCTATCCAAAAAGGGATTAAAGAAGCTTATGGAGATCATACAAAAACCTTCATTCTAAACAATCGTTTGATTAAAGAATTAGTGGAAGGTAACAAGCGTAATCTACTGCCTTACAAGGAAAAATTGATTAAGGATATAGCAATTAATAAGGACCTGGACTACACTCAATATCTACCAAGTAAAAGGGATTAACAATGAAAGTTTTATACATCGGCGGAACAGGTAACATCAGCACTGCAAGCAGTAAGTTAGCTGTTGAACAAGGAATCGATTTATACCTGTTGAATCGTGGAAACAGAAAAGTTGATATACCGGGTACCAAAACTATTACCGCCGATATTTATGATACTGAGCAAACTAAGTCCGCATTAAAAGATCATGAATGGGATGTAGTGGTAAACTGGATTGCATTTACTCCAGATCATATTCAGAATGATTTGGAATTCTTTCGCGGCAAAACTAAGCAATACATCTTCATTTCAACTGCTTCTGCCTACCAAAAACCGCCTACTTTTCCGATCATCACGGAATCAACCCCGTTGTACAATCCATTTTGGGAATACTCTCGCAATAAGATCGTTTGCGAAGATGCCTTGATGAGTGCATATCGTGATTTTGATTTCCCGATCACCATTGTGCGTCCTTCCCATACTTATGAAACCGTAATTCCGGTAACGATTGGCGGCTGGACAGAATTCACCGTAGTCGATCGTATGAGAAAAGACCAAAAAGTCATCATTCAAGGTGATGGAACCAGTTTGTGGACCATCACCCACTCAAAAGACTTTGCGAAAGGATTTAACGGATTGCTAGGCAACCACCGTGCCATTGGTCATGCTTTCCATATTACAAGCGATGAATGGTTAACATGGAATCAAATTTATCAATGTGTAGCTGATGCAGCCGGCGCTGAGCTAAATGCCGTTCATATTGCAACCGATTTTATTGACAAAATCGCGCCCGGTGAAAAAGACGGACTCTGGGGCGATAAAGCACATTGCGGGATTTTTGACAATTCGAAAATCAAGAGCTTTGTCCCTGATTATTGCGCAACCATCCCGTTTTCAGAAGGCATAAAAGATACCATTGCTTGGTTTGAAGCCGAGGCAGATAGAATGATTGTGAATGAATCAACCAATGCTATGATGGATAGGATATTAAACGCTTATGGAGAATTAGGATAATGAAAATACTCCTTAAACTTGAAGAATCGGCTCAGCTACTGGCGGCTATAATCTTTTTGGTTATAGTAGAAGCTGATTGGTGGTGGTACCTAATTCTGTTTATTGGTCCTGATATAGGAATGTTTGGATATGCTATAAACACAAAATTTGGTGCGATTATTTATAATCTATTTCACCATAAGGGATTGGCTGTCATCGTTTTTTTACTAGGAGTTCACTTTAATTCTGATATACTTTCGCTCTTTGGAGTCATCCTTTTTGGTCATGCAGCAATGGATCGATTATTCGGATACGGACTCAAACACTCGGATGATTTCAAACACACTCATTTAGGTTGGATTGGCGGGAAGTTGAATGGTTATAACCGTTCAAGAGAATAATTGGCAACATTTCAACGGGGGTTCGACAAGCTCACCCGCCTTAAAGATGATAGTAAAAACAAATGGTGCTTGAACATTTTAGTTCACTTCAACACATTTTATGAATGGTTAAAACCATTCATTTTATAATATGCTTATAGGTTCAATTCAAGAATTGACTCCACTTTTTTCAATAATTGAGAACTTTGATTAAGCTTCTCCATCACCCAGCTTTTAGCGAAATGAGGCTAGGCTTTGAATAATTGGTGTTTGTTTAAAAATGTATTACTGAAATTCACTCGTCAATCAATTCCAACAACGCATCATACATCCCGTCAATCTCTGCTTCTGTAACGCAATAAGGCGGCATCAAATAAAAAGCATTGCCTAGCGGACGAAATAAATATCCAAGATCGAGGCAATTTTTCTTGATGTGATTGGCGATTGAATTATAATACCCATCAGCCTCATCATTTACTATATCTACGGCTGCGATGGTTCCTTTTACCCGTGGATTTTTCAATTTAGGATAATCAGCAATCCTCTCGATATTTTTTAAATGAATCTGCTCCATTTGTTTGAAGCGATGCTCATTTTCGATCAACAAATCCCACGAAGCAATTCCGGCAGCACACCCAATCGGATTACCGGTATAACTATGCGCATGCCAAAAGGTTTTAACAGGATCATCAGTGTTAAAAGTATTGTAAATATGATCGCTACAAACAGTTGCAGCCAAAGGACTAAATCCACCTGTAATTCCTTTACTCAAACAGATTATATCAGGTTCTACCTGGGCTTTAAGACAAGCAAAGTAATCTCCGGTTCTGCCAAAGCCGGTCATTACCTCATCCAAAATTAAAAGCACATCAAACTGTCGATTTACCCAATGCAGTTTTTGCATAAATTCTTCGCTGCACATGCGCATCCCTCCTGCGCCCTGAATCAACGGCTCCATTACAATGCCGGCGTATTTCTCGGGATGTTCATCCAACAAATTCTCCAAATGCTCGATGACTGCATCTTCTTTCCTAGCACGATCAGGATCTCCAATCCACGTATCGGGAAATGGAATTACTTCCACATCAAAAAGCAGATCGTTAAAAGTGTCAGCAAAAAAGTTGTTTCGCTCCCCAACCGACATGGCACCAAGTGTATCGCCATGATAAGCTCCATCAAAACAAATAAAGGTTGTTCGGTTCTCGCCTACGTTCTGCCAATACTGATAGGAAACCTTCAACGCCACCTCCACGGCCGTTGAGCCATTATCTGAATAGAAAACCCGATTTAAACTTTTGGGAAGCTTAGAAGTGATTTTTTCAGCGAGTTGCTCCGCAGGATCGTGGGTAAATCCAGCAAAAATCACATGCTCTAATTTTTGAGCTTGTTCATAAACTGCTTTTGCGATGTCAGGATGTGCATGTCCGTGCAAATTCACCCACCAGCTCGAAATACAATCCAACACTTCTCTGCCATCTTCTAAGGTGAGATATGCTCCCTTACCCGATTTCACCTTCTGGGGTTCTGGACTTCCTTTCAAAATGGTAAATGGTTGCCAGATATTCTTGTGCATGCTAACTGATTTATGCCTCCAAACTAACTAATTGACTAAACGCCACTTGCAATGATTTTTTATCAATTCTGGAAAGCTGACCGAGTTCGTATACCGGCAAATCACTTAATCTTCGGAGTGTTTCCCGGTTGCTGTCGTGGTATGGACCGCTCATCATAATAGCGAAAACACGAATTCCTCGATCCTGAAGTGCTTTTAACGATAATAACGTATGATTCAACGTTCCTAAACCAGATCGAGCTACTAATAAAACCGGTAACGCTAATTTTTCGATGATATCCAACATGGTGTGTTCCCAATTGATCGGAACAATCAATCCACCGGCTCCTTCAACAATTAAGTGCCGGGTTTGATATTCAGGCAATTCAAAATCATCCAATGTGATTGAAACTCCATCAATTTCTGCGGATGCATGTGGACTCATTGGTGCGTTTAAAACCCATCGCTCGGGGATAATTCGCTCATTTTCAGCTTCTGAAATTCGTTGAACAAACTGTGAGTCGGTTTCTTCTTCAAGTCCGGATTGAATTGGCTTCCAATAAGTTGCATCCAAAGCCGACATGAACATTGAAGAGACTACCGTTTTGCCAATTTCTGTATCGGTTCCGGTAATAAAAAACTGTTTAGGAATTTCGATCATTACCC
The DNA here is from genome assembly GCA_965228545.1 of Balneolaceae bacterium. Taxonomy (GTDB): domain Bacteria; phylum Bacteroidota; class Rhodothermia; order Balneolales; family Balneolaceae; genus HXMU1420-13. Next base: position 843,528 of record OZ245822.1, on the reverse strand, counting down.
ATCCTTTTTAGCGGCAAGATACACTACATGCCATTTCACTTTTACGGGGCTTACCTTCTTATCCCAATGCCTAGATAATAACCGTAATTGTTTTGGCGTGAGTGATTTACCAGTTAAATTTTCTCCCGCTCCAATTTCTTTTATGTGCTTAAAAAAATCTAAGGCATGATCAAAAGTTTGGAACAGATCGTTTTCATAATAATCAATTTGAAATGGTCCCATTGATAATTTCACTACCACTTCTTCAACATCCGGAAGAGGATTTGCAGTGAAAGGTAAACCGAGTTCCAAGCAACACTCGTACCATTCTGCAAAACTGTGATTACCCGGAAAAGCAACTAATAGTAGTCCGCCCGGTAGAAGCATCTCCCCGAGTTTCTCCAGTCCGATTGCGGTATCACCAAACCACTGGGCAGCAAAATTACTAACAATACACGCATATTTGGGCTCAGAAGATGAGATAGTATCCACGTTCAAAACTTCAAATCTTCTGGTGGAAGCCTCCCCTAACTGCTCTTTGGCAAAATTCACCATATCCGGTGATGCATCCGTTATTGTAAATGTTCGATTGGGAAACTCATTTATCATTGCTCCGGTTAAAAATCCGGTACCACATCCAACCTCAAGTATCGGGCCTTCCGGCAAAATACCCTTCCAGGGTCGTAATGAAGCTACGAGTCCGTTCGCAACTTTACGTTGAATTTCCGCTTTTTGATGATAGTTTTGAGCCGATCTCCCGAATGAACGGGCTATGTTATTACTCAGATTCATTTCTTTCTGCATACTCCTTAAAAATAGGAACTACACGATTTAGAAACGACCAGCATTCCAAAGAATTTGTAACTGCTAAGGCATGCCCGGAATTTTCGATTACTTTATAAGAATCTCCCCCTAATTGATTGAGAAAGGCACTTGTTCGTTGATTAGGCACAATTTGGTCTTCAGCTCCGCAAATACCAATTACATTGGTGGGAATGGTGCTCCAATCTAATGAGCAATCTTTCAGCAATTCAAGATCATTGCTCAAAAGCTGTTCATTCATTTCATTCGGCACAAAAAATGACTTTTCAAAGGGATGAAAACAACCTGCATAAAAGTTCTTCAAGACTTCATTCGGATCTCTTTTGAATTGCGTAATCATTCGATGAAGCACCTTTCTTTCTCTTTTTTCCTGATCAGAGTACCCGGAAATAAACTGATCGAATGTACTGAAAAAAACCACATAATCTGCTTGATTAACTAATTCCTCATCCACCCAATGCACACCGAAAGAATGAGTAAAGAGTACTTTTTGATCGGCATTTTCACTAAATGTTGGTAGATATTCTTCCCCAAAATAGCCTCTATTTGCTGCTTTAAAGGTGAATGATTCAGGGAGATTTTCCTTCAACTTATCCCAAAAAGAAGCATCAAATCCCCAACCATGATAGGCTAAAATTTCGATCATCGTTTCCAGTTTTTTAAAGCGGCAATCAACTTTTCTATGTCATTTTCTGTGTGCTTCGAAGTGAAGGTAATACGAATTCGTGAAGCACCCTTTTCTACCGTAGGCGGACGTATAGCTGAAACCCATAAACCATTGTTGTACAGATGATTTGATAATTCAATTGTTTTCTTTTCATCACCGATAATTACAGGAATTATTTGCGAATTGGAGTTCCCTGTTTCGAAACCTAATTGTGCGAGCTCTGCTTTAAAATAGGTTATGGTGTCGATCAGTTTTTTCCGTTCTTCTTCCATTTCCGGGATCAAATCAAGAGCTGCATCGAGGGCTCCAATCACCGACGGAGGTAAAGCGGTTGTATAGATGAATCCACCCGAATGATTAACTAAAAATTCTTTCATTTCCTGTGAACAAGCTGCAAAGGCACCGAAACTTCCAAAGGCTTTACCAAAGGTTCCCAGCGAAATATCAATTCCGGTTTGCTGATAATTTAATCCGAGCCCCTTTTCACCCAATACGCCCAATGCATGAGCATCATCAGAATAAAAAAGCGCATTAAACTCTGCTGCTAATCTTGCAAGATCTGCTACCGGACTTCGATCCCCATCCATGCTAAACACTGTTTCGGAGACAATTAGACGTCGATTGTACTTTCCATTTTCCGATTGATTTAGTAACTCAGTGAGGTGTTCTAAATCGTTGTGCTTAAATCGTTTTATGGTTGCCCTACTCAAAATTGAACCTTGAATAAGGCTGTTATGGCACTTTTTATCAATAAAAATACATGAATTGCGATCAACCAGAGCCGGAATAATGGAAGTATTAGCCTGAAAACCCGAGTTAAATAATAAAGCTGCTTCGGTGCCAAAGGTAGTTGCAAGCTTTTCTTCTAGTGCCTCATGAATAGTAAGTGTGCCCGTAACCAACCTACTCGCTCCCGATCCGGCACCATACTTCTTTAGATATGCTTCAGCCCGGTCAATAACTTTCGGATGCTTAGAAAGCCCCAAATAATCGTTCGATGAGAAGTTAATTAATGGAACTCCATCTTTATAAACCTGCATACCATTTAATGCAGGTTCTAGAGGATGTAATGTTCTTAGCAGATTTTGTTGTTCCCGTAATTCTAGCGCATCGCGGATAAATTGGTGTTTATCAGTATTCTTATCCACGAATTCGCTTTAATTTGATGTCCAGGTAGAATCACTCTCAAAGGTTCTCCCCATAGCTCTAAACTGACGTACAAATGTCAATTTTTTACGAACACGAGGTGCAAACTGATGATATTCAATCATAAACAATCGATTTGTAGCTGGATCATAATAAGTGAAATTGACAAAAGGTCCGCCCATGGCACCATTGATCAATTGCCAGGTTCCGAGAGTTTCGTAGGCAAAATACCGCCCTTTTTGGAAGGATGTGGTTTCAACAGGCCTGCGGTATTCGGTAGATACATACTGATTGTCCCTACCGCCTTTGAAGTAGGTTTGAAGCAAGCTATCGCGAGTGGCGTTAATCCAATCGTCATCCAAAAAACTAATGTCAGTCACATCATCTTTCCACCAAATCCACATTCTGCGCTCATTATCGGGCAGTAATCGCCGATAGGTTTTAAAATTAAGCGTATCCACTCCTTTGTAGTAATCATGCTGGATTCTTACCATAAACCCATGATCGTTCCATAACGAATCGGAATACTGTGTTTGCTCTTTCTTTTCATACACATCCCAATTCCAGCGTTGTAATTCTTTTTCTAAGGCGCTTGAAACCAATGCCTGTTCTGAATTTCTGATTTTATCTGCCAGTACTGAATCAGATGTCGAGGTAAGTATCAACACATATTGATCTTTGTACCATTGGTCTTCGATTGGAAAGGCAAAACTTTCACCTGACTCTACCCGGGCTTCTACGCCATCATCCAAAAAAGCTTTTATTTGCCTTCCCACGTTGGAGTCTTCGTTTAGCGGAGCTGCAAAAATCACATTCTTACCTTTACGAATTCGCTCTAATTGTTGCCTGGAGCGAATAGGCATAAACATTAAATCGTAGTTTGGCTCAGCGTTAGGCAAGGTATAAATGAATTTACCGAAAGTGTCGCGAATAGCCTGAGCGGTTTCACTTTCCCATTTGGTGGAATCCATCACAACAATAAACTCTCTTGGATTTCCATCCGCCCGTTCCCTAAAATCTCCTTCGCAAGCCATTAAACTTACAACGGCTACCATTAATATTAAACTCTTCAAATACCTCATAAATGTGTTATTTATTTCCCAAATTTCAACGAATGTACGAAATCAAAGACGTGCTCTTTCCAATTTTGTTGTGGATACACATCTTTTATCGTATTGATTAATGCACTTCCCACTATAAAGCCATCTGCTTTTTCAGCAATTTGCTGAGCGTCTTCGAACGATTTTATCCCAAAACCTATCATCTTCGGGTTTTTGGTAACGTTTTCACCAACTCTTTCGATGAATCTATTTACTGATTGAGAAACTTCCTCCCCACTTCGGGCTCCGGTAACACCGGTTACAGAAACACAATACACAAATCCATCCGATTTCTCATCTGCCAGACGCATACGCTCGTCGGTTGTGTTAGGGGCCACTAAATAAATGATTGGAATATCTACTGCGTTAGCTTCTTTTTCGATCAGCCCACTTTCTTCAACCGGGATGTCTGGCAAGATAAATCCATCTACCCCAACCTCTTTGGCTCGATCACAGAATTTAGCAACTCCATACCTGAGAACCGGATTCATATATCCCATCAGAATAATTGGAATTTCAGATTGTTTACGAATCTCGGCCACCATATCCATGATTTTGTCGATCGAGATTCCCTTTTCGATGGCAACATCGCTCGAATACTGAATGGTAGGGCCATCAGCTAAGGGATCGCTGAATGGCATGCCTAATTCGATTAGATCAGCTCCGTTTTTTTCGAAGCCAAGTATCAAATCCACCGTTGACTCTAGATCCGGGTACCCGGCGGTAATGAATAAGCTCATCAGCTTCTCATCTGTGCCTTTTTCTTGAAATTTTTTTGAGATTCGGTTCATCTATTCAGACGTTAGTTGGGCGGATAGCAATCCGCCCTTACAGGTTTTCAGAAATTGTTTTCATGTCTTTGTCGCCACGACCGGAGAGATTTAAGATCACAATCTCATCCATAGTGGTTTCGGGCATCAAGTTTTCGAGCCAAGCAAAAGCATGCGCAGTTTCAAGCGCAGGAATGATTCCTTCTTTTTGCGATAACAATTTTACCGCTTCCATTGCTTCTTCGTCTGTTACTGCGTGGTATTTTACCCGACCTGAATCATGCAAATAAGAATGCTCAGGACCAATTCCCGGGTAATCCAAACCGGCTGAGATTGAGTGTGCTAATTCAATTTGTCCGTTAGCGTCATGAAGTAAATAACTTAAAGAGCCATGTAAAATACCCGGAGTTCCTTTGGTGATGGTTGCAGCAGTCTGGCCTGAATCCACACCATATCCGGCAGCTTCAACACCTATGATTTTAACGTCGTCATCCATAAAAGGATAAAACAGCCCAAGTGCGTTCGATCCACCACCTACACAGGCTACCAAATAATCCGGTAAACGACCCTCTTTCTCCAAAATCTGTCGTTTGGTTTCATCACCAATTACGCGATGGAAGTTACGTACCATCATCGGGTATGGATGCGGCCCTACCACTGATCCGATGATGTAAAAAGTATCATCTACATTAGTCACCCAGTCACGAATGGCTTCGTTGGTGGCGTCTTTTAGTGTTTTTGATCCACTGGTTACTTCGCGAACCTCGGCGCCCATTAAGCGCATTCGATCCACATTTAATTTTTGTCGAACAGTATCCTCAGCACCCATATACACGATGCATTGCATTCCGAACTTAGCGCAGGCCGTTGCGGTAGCAACTCCATGCTGACCCGCACCCGTTTCTGCGATAATGCGGGTTTTTCCCATGCGCCGAGCGAGTAATATCTGTCCGATCGCATTGTTTATTTTATGCGCTCCTGTATGACATAAATCTTCCCGTTTCAGGTAGATCTTTGCCTTTCCGTAATGGGCAGTGAGTTTATCGGCAAACGTGAGCTTAGTTGGTCTACCAACATACTCCTCCAATAATTCGTGATATTGCTGCAGAAACCCCGGATCATTTTGCGCTTTCTGGTACTCTTCTTCCAATGCAGTAATCGCAGGAATTAGAATTTCGGGGACAAACTTCCCGCCATAATCACCAAAATAACCGCGATTATTGGGTTGGTTGTACTTGGTTTTAATTTCAGTTGCTTGCATAATAATTATCGAAATTTATTCTTCGCTCGCGCTCGGATTATCTGTGATTAACCTAAATTTTATAAGATTTTAGGTTTTCCATCAGCTGTTCAATTTTTTCAAAATCTTTGAGTCCGGGTTCTTCTTCAACCCCACTGTTTAAATCAACAGCGTAAGGTCGAACAGTTTCAATCGCTTCCGATACATTTTCCGGGGTCAATCCACCTGCCAGAAAAAATGGGATGTCATCAGCAATTTCGTTTAACAACGACCAATTGAAGGTGATTCCCGTTCCACCAAATTTTCCATTAGCTTTGGTATCAAATAACAAGAATTCTGCCACCTCACTGTACAAAGCTACTTGATCTTCGATTTCTTCTTTTATGGATGTCTCCCCCACATGAATCACTTTAATTATCGGTTTTTCGATTAACTGACAATACTCGATGGTTTCTTGCCCATGCAATTGTACGTAGTCGATTCCCGAAAACTTTGCGAGCACATTCACATCATCCAGTGGTTGATCCATAAAGACTCCCACTTTTTTGGGACCTTCGACCCAATTAATGATGGCTCCGGCTTTCTCCGGATCAATGTAACGTGGACTTGATTCCACAAAGATAAATCCTAAATAATCCACCATTGCACCGGAAGCAAATCGTGCATCTTCAAGGTTGGTGATTCCACAAATTTTAACTTTGGTCTGATTATCCATTCTGTAAACTCCGTTCAAAAATTTCTTCCCCTTCTTCAATTAACAAAGAAACAGCCTTACCGGGATCGGGTTGCCGCATAAAATGTTCACCAATCAATACCGCATCAATGCTTTTTTGATGCAAAAGTGCCATGTCTTTTCCCGTTGATATCCCACTTTCAGAAACCAATACCGTGCCTTCTGGTGCCTGATTTAGAATTGAAATTCCACGATGGACATCTACTTCAAAATTTTTCAAATCACGATTATTCACTCCAAGAATATCAACTTTATCAAACGGCACCCGATCATAATCGACCTGATCGTAACATTCAACTAAGGCATCTAATCCAAATTCTCTTCCTGCGGCTAGTAATTCGTCGAGTTGGGCATCCGAAACAATAGCCATGATAATAAGAAAAGCATCAGCGCCAAATGCTCTAGCTTCCTTTATCTGATAGGGATCGATGATGAAATCTTTCCTTAGCAACGGTAATTCAACGCGTTTCGAGATATCGGATAAGTATTGAATATCTCCTTTAAAAAAAGGCTCATCGGTAAGTACTGAAATTGCAGATGCTCCACCATCCTGATATCGAAGTGCAATATCAAGCGGATTAAAATCTTCTCTGATAATTCCTTTCGATGGAGATCCTTTTTTAACCTCTGCAATCACCGAAACTCCCACTTTTTGCAAGGCAGTTTTAAACGGTATTCTATTCTTTTCGAAGCCTTCTAAAGAATGTAAGTCATTAAAATGTAGCTCTTTCTTCCTCTTTTTGAGGTCTTCGGAAGTCTTGGTAACTATGTTATCTAAGATGGTTGGCATGGTTAAACGTTTCGACTTACCTCTACATAATTATTAAAAATATCGCGGGCTTTACCAGATTCAAGACTTTCTTCTGCCAAAATTTTAGCCTCCCCTAAACTCGACACCTTACCAGAAGCCTGAATTCCAAATGCTGCATTTAGCAAAACGATATCTCGCTGGGCTTGAGTCGCATTGTTATCTAAGATATTCTCGAAAATCTGAGCATTTTCATGTACATCTCCTCCCGTAATATCAGCCATAGAAAATTTTTCAAACCCAAGTGATTCAGGCTCGAACAAAATCGGCATCGATAGGATACTATCTTTGAGTTCAAAAACATCAGCTCCGGAGGTTAAACTCAATTCGTCTAATCCGTCGTGTGAGTTCACGGTGTATGCAAATTCAGTTTCAAGATTGGCTAAAATGTGCGCCATTTTCTCTGCCACTTCTTTACTGAATGCACCAATTACATACCTACGCACACCTGCGGGATTACACATAGGTCCGAGTATATTGAAGAAAGTTCTGAAGCCTAGCGCTCTTCGAGCAGGCATCACATATTTCATAGCCGGATGAAACATGGGGGCAAACATAAAGGCCATTCCCACTTCTTTGTAAGCGCGCTCAACCTGACTAGCCTTCAGTTCGATGTCTACTCCGAGCTTTTCGAGCACATCCGCGCTTCCGCATTTACTAGAAGCACTTCGGTTATTGTGTTTGATAACTGGAACGCCTGCACCGGCTACAACAAAAGCCGAAACGGTCGAAATGTTAAATGTGCCGGATTTATCACCACCCGTGCCTACCAAGTCAATGGCTCCGTCTACATTTACCTTAACTTTGGTGGCTTTTTCTCGCATTACTTTTACAAAAGCCGTTAACTCCTGATGTGTTTCCCCCTTCAGGCGCATTGCAGTTAGAAATCCCGCTACTTGCTCGTTATTTACTTGTCCCGACATTATTTGTCGAATGGCATATTCTGCAGTTTCAGGAGATAAATCTTCTGAGAAGGATAAGCGTTCTAATATCTCTTTAAAATCCATTATTGCTTTAACCAGTTTGAAATCATTTTGGGTCCTTCTGTGGTAAGAATACTTTCGGGGTGAAATTGAATTCCTTCGATGGGTTTAGAGCGGTGACGAACTCCCATCACAATAGCTCCGGTTCGGGCGGTTACTTCCAGTTCTTCCGGAATTGTTTCAGGATCAAGCACCAAAGAATGGTACCGTGTTGCAGTGAAATTCTCCTCAACATCTTTGAAAATTGATAATCCATCATGTTCCACTTCACTCACCTTACCGTGCATTAAGGTGGGCGCGTGAACTACTTTGGCACCAAACACTTCACCTATTGCCTGATGACCCAAACAAACACCTAAAATCGGAATTCTATCGCCCAGTTCTTTGATCACCTCTTCGGTAATCCCTGCTTCATGAGGTCGGCCCGGTCCGGGTGAGATCAGAATTTTAGTGGGATTGAGCGCTTTAATATCCTCTATACTCATTGCATCGTTTCTGATCACTTTATAGTGTTCAGTTTCCACTGCAATTAAATGCACCAGATTGTAGGTAAACGAATCGTAATTGTCGATGATTAGTACCATCAGAAACTCCTTACAATTCCGGCTACTTCACGGATTGGAGCCATCACTTGCTCAGCGCGCATTCGTGCTTTTTTCCCACCCTCGGCAAGGACATCTTTTACGTAATCGAGATCCTTTTCAAGCTTCTTGCGTTTTTCTAATGCCTCACCAAAATACTCTTGGATGAAACCTAGTAATTCTTTTTTCGCATGCCCGTATCCATAGCCACCGGCTCTGTATTTCGCAGCGATTGCATCTTGTTCTTCTTTAGAGGCGAAGAGTTTTATCAGAGCAAAAACATTGTCTTTTTCAGGATCTTTTGGATCTTCCAATGCTGTAGAATCGGTCTGAATCGACATGATGGTTTTTTTAAACGTTTTTCCTTCGCCGAAAATAGGAATGGTATTACTGTAACTCTTACTCATTTTTCGACCATCGGTGCCTGGTACTACCGCAACAGATTTTACAATGTACTCTTCAGGGAGAACCAAATAGTCTCCCTCATACTCTCGATTAAATTTACCTGCCAAATCGCGACAAATTTCGATGTTTTGTTTTTGATCTTCTCCCACCGGAACTACGTTTGAGTGATAGATCAAAATATCTGCTGCTTGTAGAATTGGATAAGTAAAAAGCCCAATGTTCGGACTTAATCCTGCTGCTATCTTATCTTTATAAGAAACCCCTTTCTCCATTAAACTTACCGGAGTGAGTGTTCCTAAAATCCAGGCTAACTCTGTAACTTGGGGAACATCAGATTGCGCGAAGAAGGTAGCTTTTTCCGGATCAAGTCCCAGTGCCAAGTAATCGAGGGTTACATCGATAGTATTCTGATAGAGTTGTTTACCATCTCTTAAGCTAGTAAGAGAGTGATAATTGGCTATGAAATAAAATGCATCTCCTTTATCCTGCATGGCAATATGTTGGCGAATGGCCCCAAAATAATTACCAATGTGGAGTTTACCCGAAGGTTGGATGCCTGATAAAATCGTTTTTGTATTCATCGTATATCTAATGCAATGCTAAGAGCCTGAACTAACGCTCCGGCTTTATTTTGAGTTTCTTCGTATTCTTTGTGTGGATCAGAATCTGCCACAATCCCAGCCCCCGCTTGTATGTAAACTTTGTTTTTTGCGACAACCATAGTACGAATAGCAATACAGGTATCCATATTTCCTGAAAAATCGAAATAACCGACCGCACCGGCATAAATACCACGTTTGGTTGGTTCAAATTCATCGATAATTTCCATCGCTCTGATCTTTGGCGCACCGCTAACGGTTCCGGCAGGAAAACACTGCATCAATGCATCAACCGAAGTATTCTCATCCGCAAGATGTCCTTGAACTTCACTAACAATATGCATCACATGCGAATAGCGCTCAATTACATGGTCGCGTACTACTTTAACAGTTCCTGCGGTACACACTCTGGATAAATCATTTCTGCCCAAATCAACCAACATCACGTGCTCGGCTAATTCTTTAGGATCGGCCAATAAATCTTCTTCAAATGCTAGATCTTCGGCATGTGATTTACCACGCGGACGTGTACCCGCAATGGGCAACACTTTTACGGTGCGGTCTTGAACACTTACCAACACTTCCGGTGATGAGCCAACAATATGAAAGTCCTCGAAATCTAAGAAAAACAAATAAGGAGACGGATTTACCATACGAAGTGCGCGATATAACATAAAGGCATCTCCTTCCATATCAGCTTGGAATCGTTGAGAAAGCACTACCTGAAAGATATCCCCCTCGTAGATGTACTCTTTGCCTTTATTCACGATTTCTTCGAAGTAAGGTTTTTCCAAATTGCTTGAAAGGGAATCTGGGAAGATCTTAAACGAACGCTTTTCAAAAACTCCCTCTGTGGCTGCTTTTTCCATTCTTTCTAAAGCAAGAATTGCTTCATCGTATGCTTGATCAAGATCTTCATGCTCATTTACAAACACGGTTTTAATCAACACTACTTGATGTTTTACATGATCAAAGGCAAAAATCTCATCGTAAAACGACCAAATTGCCTCCGGAATATTCAGATCATCCGGTGGGGTATCCGGTAAGTTCTCTACCAGACGAAACGTATCGTATGCAGAAAAGCCAACCGCGCCACCGGTTAATCGTGGAAGATCAGGAATAAATGGTTCCGAATATGCCGTGGTTAGCTCGCGAAGTACATCAAAATAATTTTGTTCAATATGTTCAGTAGCTCCGTTTTTCTCGAGCGTTGTTCTAATTCCATCAAATTTCAATATTTGGTAAGGATTACGTCCCAGAAACGAATAGCGAGCTAATTGTTCGCCACCTTCTACCGATTCGAGCAGAAAAGGAGAAAGTGCGTTTTCCCTAATCTTAAGAAAGAGAGAAACCGGTGTTAATACATCGGCGAGCAAACGTTTGTACACCGGAATAGCCGTATGTGCTGTTGCGAGCGAAAGAAATTCTTTTTTGTTCAAAGCGTAATAATTATTTGAAATCACTGTTCGAAGTGGATCTCAAAAAAAAACCCACTCTTCCAAAGGAACAGCGGGTATTTATTTAAATTCTTATGGCAGCAAATTAATGCAGCAAGCCCGCTGTTGATTGATCAACAGGCCACCACCATACAGTTTTATTTGTTACTGAAATTTGCATAATGCGCTGAAGATAAAAGGGCACTTTTCTAAAAGCAACGAAGAATTTTCACAATTTATACCATCCAATATCGTAGTGGATTTGACGACGGCATATCCGTAACATTGACGCAGAAATTAATCCCAATTTTTGGTTTGAAAACCTACTCATTTATTTCATCAATTTTATTCTTTTTATTGGTAGCAATGCTCGCGTGTGACGCCACCGGCGAAGCTCCTTCGGTTACAGAAAACTTACCGGAATTAACCAATTTTGTAGTAGCTCCAAAAACTGTCTCCTTCCAAAAAGATACTGATGGCTACAAAGATACTACCATCACCTTCAACGTAAGTATTTCAGCGGTTGATCTTTCCGAATCGATATCGCTGAATTATACCGTAATTGATCTACGCAATGAACGTGTATTATTGAACGGTAATTTGGCGCCCGAAGGAAACCTTTATTCCGCAGCTTTCAGCATTAATACCCGAACAACATCGGTGTTGGATTTAGTGATTGAAGTAAATGCGTTTAATGAAGAAGGGGCTCGAACTTTTGCACAATCGTATATCGAAATTATCGGCTTTTCGAATGCAGCACCTGTTATACTTTTTGCTGATAACCCCGAAACAGTATCATTGCCTGATGAAGGAACAAAAGTGGTGAACTTTACAGCCAAAGTAACCGACGAAGACGGACAAGACACCATCGATGGGGTTTTTCTGCGCTTGATAAGTCGAGCAAGTGGCGAAGTGGCCGGCTCGCCATTTCCGTTGTCTGATAATGGTACGCAAGAAGACGAAGTTGCTGCCGACTCTGTATTCACCGCAAGTTTTACGATCAACCCGAACAACGATCCGCAAACGTACGAGATTCTCTACTATGCAACCGATATCGGTGGATTAGTAAGCGATACTACCCGAACTTCATTTAGAATTTCAAGTAATTAGTTTTGAAGCATTTTCTGATTCTTGTATCATTTTTATGTCTTTCTATCGACGGTTTTACTCAGATAACCGGCCCACTCACCTCCGAATTCAATAGTATTCGGCAGAATGGTGTTTCTTCAATTGCAGCTACCGGCGATACCGTTTGGATAAGTCCTGCACTCAATCGAAATATTGGCAATGCACCCGAATGGTATCGACCCAAGGGTATTGACTTTATCGATAATGGTGATGCACGTGTCTTCTCAATTGATCTCGATGATGAAATAGTTGTAGCAGGTTTAGGCTACACTTCTCAAACTCAGGCCGGTGCACAACCTGCCGGTTATGGGTATTACATCAGTTCGGATGGTGGAGAAACCTGGCGATTTAGCGATTTTCTTCTTGATCGTTTTATAGAAGGTGATACTACTTTTGTTTATGGCGGAACTGAATACACTCGCAAAAGAATTATTGTAGCCGAGCAATCTCCACCATATAATGTTGCCGTAAAAGGCGATGTGATTTTCTCAGCAAATTGGGCTTCGGGCTTATTAAGAAGTGCAGATTTTGGACAAACATGGGAACGAGTAGTTCTGCCTCCGTTTGGTGTAGATGAGTTAATACCTGAACGCAATGACTATGTTTGGTTCGATTGTGCGGAAGTTCAAAATGGGGTTTGTACAGAAAGTGCAAATGTTTACAACAGTGTGGGCGATGATAACCTTAAAGGTTTTGCAGTGCATATCGATTCGCAGCAAAGAGTTTGGTTTGGTAGTGCCGGAGGAATTAATATATCTGATAATGCACTTACAGCTCCCATCGATAGCATTAGATGGAAAAATGTTCGTTTCGATAATTCTGCGGATGGTTTATTAGCTCGTTGGATTATCGAAATAGCAGAAGATACTACATCTGGGAGAATATGGATGACAAACTGGCTAGCAGAAAGCACAGGGTCGGCACTTCAAGGGTTGGATCGATTCGGAATTGTATATACCGATGATGGTGGAGAAACCTTCAATCAACGCCTTATTGGAGAGAAAATCTTGGGTATCACAATTAAAGACGGTTACGTATTTGCTGCTGGCGAAAACGGGCTATTTATCTCCTCAGATGGTGGTGATACTTGGGTGAAATCAGCTCAAATAAAAAGTGCCAATACTTTTTTAAAAGCTAGTACCGAGTTTCAATCGGCTACCTCCACTAACGATCGGGTTTGGATAGGAACCACCGATGGAATTATTTCAACTAACGATTATGGTAAAAGTTGGGAAATTACACGCGTGAATTTTCCTTTATCCGGTGGTAATGCCTACGATGAAACTGCTAAATCGGTAGATTCATACGCTTATCCGAACCCATATTCCCCCAACCAGCATGAAATTGTACGAATCCGATTTGAAAACAACTCATCAGGAAATGTAACCGTGCGAATTTTTGATTTTGGGATGAACTTAGTTCGAAAGTTAGACGATCTGCAAGCCTCAGGTGGCGATTATGAGGCGGTTTGGAACGGTATTGATGAATATGGCAGAAAAGTTGCAAATGGCCCGTATTTCTACGTCATAGAAACCTCCGAAAAAACCATTAAAGGAAAATTTCTGTTAATCGAATGAAAAGAAAGTTGCTGATATTTACCAGTATTTTTATGCTGGCTGTTACCTTCGATGGTAAAGCACAAAATGGAGGATTTGCGGGCGCTGCTTTCCAATCGGGCTTTGGGCCACGAGGCATGGCAATGAGTAATGCAATGGGGGCATCAACCAGTGAAGGTGTGTACCCCAATTATAATCCGGCCTTAGCCGCTGTTTTACAAGAAAGTAATCAAATCGATTTGTCGGTGTCGTCAATGGAATTTGATAGGGTATATCAAAATATGGGAGCGCATTTTCAGTTACCACCAAATGCTGGTATCGCCTTCGGTATAATAAGATCAGGTGTTAAAGATATAGATGCCCGTTCGCTTAGTGGTTACCCCAATGGAAGTTTCGATATCTCTGAGTATCAACTTAATACTGCATTTGGAATCAGATTTAGTCCAAAATTTTACGGAGGTGTGGGCATTAAGCTTAATTACGCTAATTATCACGAAGAACTAACTCCAGCTACGGCTGTTGGGATGGATATCGGATTTTTGTATCAATTTAATGAGCGTTTTAATTTCGGGATCAGTGTTCAGGATCTTTTTGCAAACTACACTTGGAATTCCGGTGATCTATATGGACAATCTCAATCCAGAAATGTGGTTAATAACTTCCCAACTCGCTTAACATGGGCAGTCTCCTATCATCATGAAAAGCTTACCATCAATGGCGATTATGAGCTTCAAGTATTTTCGAGCGAAATAAACAAGTATGAATTGTTTTTTGATGGATCAGGATCTCCTGTAACCATTTCTAACTTAGAAACCATCAATACTAGTTCCGGTCAATTTAAAATTGGGGCTTCGTGGCTAGCTCACGAAAGGTTTACGCTGCGAGGTGGTTATCGAATAGCAGATACTAAAACCGATGGTAGTAACTCTATAAGTGCTGGATTCTCGGTGCATCTACCCTTCGATCGATTTGCACCGTCGATAGATTACGCTTTTGTTCGCGAGCCTTTTGGCATTTCTAACTTCCATGTTTTTGCTTTACGTTTACATCTATGAAAAAGAAATTGATTTGGTTATTTCTGTTAATACCCGGTGTAATAAATGCACAATCTTCGGGGTTCCAATTACTTAATATTGGTCCTTCTGCGGCCGAATTATCTATATCTGAAGCCTCGGTTACCACTTCGTTTGGTGCATCATCGATGTATTCGAATCCTGCGCTATTAGCCGGCGATGCTCGTTCTTCTATTAGTTTAGGATACACGAGCTGGATTGATGATTCAAACAACTTATTTGGGGGTATTAATCTGATACGTGGCAACCGTGCAGCGGCCTTCGCTTTCTACACTTCGGGCGTGTCGGGTTTTGAACAACGCAATGCTCCTGGTGAATCTAACGGTGAGTTCAGCATTCAATATATTTCAATCTCCGGTGCTTACGCTTATGCTTTCAAATATTTTGCTTTAGGTGTTGCCGGTCAATATTTGAACGAAGATGTATATCCCTTCCGTGCTAATGGTTTCGGTTTGAATGCAGGGATAGTGAGTTCAGCTATCGACGAGCGTATCCGGGTTGGCGCTGCTCTTACCGGTGCCGGTGAGATGGAAAAACTTGATCAAAGAGCTACTGAACTGCCTACAAAATTTACCGCCGGAGTATCGGTAGATGTGTTAGAATTTGTGCATTGGAAAAGCCCGGAACTTCCCATTTTAGCAACTCTCATGGCTGATTTTGTAATCCCCATGAAAAAGGATTCTGATACTATGGAAGAGATTAACCCGGTTAATAACTATTTAAATTTTGGGCTTAATTTACTGATCTCTGAAGTTGTGGAAATTAGGGCAGGCTACAAAACATCCGACAATGTACGTCCTTACTCTTTCGGATTGGGATTTATCGCTGAAAAGGTTCGATTTAATTATGCACTAGTTCCTTTTAATACCGGGTTCGGAACTGTACATTCAATCGGATTAATCTATCAGTTGTAGCGAACCTATTTCATTGAATGTCGGATAAATCACTGTTGCAGATCTACCAAGAAGTTACCCCAGCGGTATCCAACATATATGTGGTACCTTTGATTAGATCTGATCATACCAATACCAATTACCTTTATTTGCTTTACAAGGATCTTATCTTTTCAAAAAGTAAGATCTCAATTCAAAGTATCAGCGCTCTTTCTCATTTTAAGCTGATTTTTGCACCTCTATTCGACCGGTCTGTAATTTTGCACTACCACTGGATAGAATTTCAAGATTGGAAATCGAGCATTGGGGTAATCTACAAATTAATTTGTATTGCTTTTTTTACGGCACTAGGTGGCCGACTTGTATGGACCGTACACAACTTGTATCCACATAATAAAAAATGGATTTCTCTACATAAAAAGTTATATAAATGGATGTCATCAAAGGCAGATAAAGTATTAGTGCATAATCGATCGGCTGCAAAATTGGTTTCAAAAGAATATGATCTTCATATAAATAAGATTCAGACATATCCACATCCTGTTTTTCCCACCAAATTTATCGAGAAGAAGAAAGCAATCAATTCCATTAATAAACTATTTGGCATTCAATTAGATTTAACCAAACCACTTATTGGTTGTTTTGGTGCTATAAGTGCCTACAAACGCTTGCCGGAACTGATCGCGCTCGTTTCTCGTGTGCCTACAAATAAGCAAATGCTGATTGCCGGTTACGTAAAAAAAGGCATGCAAGACCTCCACACTGAACTTTCGAAAAGTGCTGCGTCAGAAGAATGGTTGAACTATCATAATGGATTTATATCGGAGTCTACAATGCCCTTTTTGATGAGCGCCTTTGATATTTGTGTGTTTAATTACGATGAAATACTTACCTCTGGAGGCATTGAAATGGCACTCGCTTATAATAAAAAAACTGTTGCCCCCAAACTTGATACATTAGCTGAATATGAATCGAATTCGAATGTTCATTTTTTTGAATCTGATGAAGAGTTTATCGAAATACTAAAGGAGCTGACTGCAATTTAAATTGGCAACCATCACACAAAAAATAGCGCATATTTTCGCCGGCGATATTATTTCTAGAGGTATCGCTTTTTTCTCATCGGTGTACTTAGCTCGCGTATTAGGTGCCGAAGGTTTTGGCCTTATAAGTATTGCCATGGCTTATTTGGGGTATTTAGTGTTTTTTGCTGATTTCGGCCTCTTTAACATAGCCAGCAGAGAAGTTGCTCGAATTGAAGAAAAAAGAAATTACCGCATCAGTGAATTACTCATATTGCGGATTATAATGTCATTGTTGGTATTAGTAATTGGTTGGTTAGTTCTTCCATTTATTATTCATGATGCCCGGCTACTTTCGTTAACAAGAGGATTTACATTGGCTTTAATTCCTCATGCTTTTTTGGTAGAATGGTATTTTATTGGCCGCCAAGTATATAAAATTAATGCACTTTCAAATATCATTAAAAATGCTGTTTACCTAGCACTGATATTATTATTTGTTAGATCGATAGATCAGATTCAACAATTACCAGTTTATTATGTAACAGGCTTAGTAGCAGCATCAACCGTTTTATTTCTTCTTTTTATAAAGAATAACCCTATACAGTTAGGGCTTAGAGGTTTTCATATTTTATGGGATGGATTAAAGGCCGCATTAACTGTGGGTAGCGGTACATTCTTCGCACAAGTCATTCAGTTGTTCCCCCCGATTGCCATTGGTCATTTTTTATCAAACTCCGATGCCGGTGAATATAGTGCTGCTTCTAGACTTATAATTATTGGTATGATGATTGATCGAATTTTTGTGCAATTGTTAATTCCCAATCTCTCTAAACAATGGAGTGAAAATGAAGAAATGGCCACCAAAAACATGGATTATACCATGCGATTAATGCTCGTACTTGGATCTATGGTAAGCATTGGTTTATTTCTTGGTGCACCTGACTTCATCCATTGGGTTTTTGGTCCCGAATACGCAAATTCTATCCCTATCGTATTGGTGCTAAGTTTTTTCCTTTTTTTTACGTTTCAAAACAGTTTGTTTTCACAAGGATTAATAGCACTAGGTAAAGATCTTGATTATTTAAAAGCTACATCAATTGGTGGCGGACTAGCACTGATTTTAATTGCATCAGGAGCTTCTCAGTTTGGTGTAATTGCAGTAGCTGCAGCCGTAGTACTTAGTGAATTTATGATCGGTGCTTTATCCTATTTTTGGTTTACAAAACACATGAAGGTGAATTATCTAATGCCTTTTATTTTAACATTACTTGCTTCATTTGTTGCTTTTAAATTGATGGAAATAGTTCAGCTACAGCATTGGTTAGAGGCAATTTTTGGCGCAATATTAGTTTTCATCATGTTGTTGTTTGGCCGTGTAATTCGTAAAAAAGATATTACTTGGTTTCGCTTAAAGCTTGGAATATGAACAGACTTTGCACCGGAATATTAGAATTGACGAATGCCTGGGTTTCGCTATTGGATAGCTTAGGGGTTCGCTATGAAGTCATTGATTTTAATACCGATCTTGCGATTTCTTATTCCAGTTTGATTATTAACCAACAACCAAACTTAGAAGAAAAAACGAAAATCGTATCATTTCTAGAACAAAATGGATCTGTGTTGCTTACAGGTAGTGCAAGTTCAACAATGTTAAAGAAAGGTGATTCAGACATAAGGATTAGAGAGAAAATTCCCCCTGCTCATCGCGAAGCGATTACCTCCTATGCCGCTGATAACGGACATATCATTCATTGGGAAGCATACCCAGATCGTATGTTTGTAAACACTACCTATAGTCGAAAAAGGTTTTATTTTCGACCATTAATGCATCCCGATGAATTAGTGAATTCTGTAGAAAAAAATGGCCTTTTAATAAGCTTAGAGCGAATACTTTCAGAGTTACACTTTTCTCGATCTCTGCCTTTTTTAAAAAAATGGCATTCTCCGTCAGAAAACCCGGTATTTGGGTTCAGAATTGATTCCGACTTCGGAAATCATCAATCCATTATTGCCCTCCATCAATTATCGCAAGAGTTTAACCTGCCATTTACTTGGTTTTTGCATGTTCAGGCCCATGAGGAATGGTTGGTTGAATTCAAAAAGTTCAATAATCAGGAAATTGCATTGCATGGATATGAACATGGTACTTCTGATAGTTACGAGCATATTTATAATAATATCGAGCGCGGGTATCAAAAAATGTTGGATGCCGGGTTAAATCCGAGAGGCTTTTGTGTTCCCTATGGTATCTGGAATGATGCCTTGGGAGATGTATTGCAGCAATTTAATTTCGAATACAGCTCAGAATTTACACTAGGCTACGACTGCTTACCTTTTCAACCGCTACATAAAAACCAACTTCATCCTACTCTCCAAATTCCTATTCATCCTATTTGTACCGGTAGCTTAAATCGTAAATCAGCAGACGAATCGGATATGATGGAATATTTTGAAGGCGTGCTGAAAGATAAGATATCTTCTCGACAACCGGTTTTTTTCTATCATCATCCAATGCAAATTGGGCATTCTGTGTGGAAACAAGTATTCGCAATAATTAATGAAACCGATTTAAAGCCAATTACTTTTCTTGAGTATGCACGTTTTTGGAAACAAAGAAATGAAGCATTGATCGAGGCATTTTTCGATGCAAAACACGGAATTTTGAATATAGATAGTTCAGATAAAGACGTTTTTATTCAGATCGCCTTTTCTGCTGATAAATATCGCTTAGTGCCAGCATCTAAAACCAATAAACCATTACATTCGGTTACGGAGTATGACTGGATTGATCCTGTATTTAATACTCGCGAACAACATCAAGAACTGAGTAAACATCGAATGCAGCTCATCAAAACCTCACTTTTTGACTGGAGAAACAGGAACAGCTTATGAATGTAGGAATTGCTGCACCACTTAGTTTAGCAGCCGTAAATGGTGGCGTTAGAACACAAGTTCTCCAAACGGTACATCATTTACGTTTGCTTGGTATAAAAGCTGAAATCATTCGTTCCGATCATGATCATTTCGATTTTGATATTGTGCACATATTTTCTGCCACACCCGAAAACATTGGTATCGCAAAGCAAGCTAAAAACTATGGAATTCCACTAGTTGTAAGCCCAGTATTTTATTCTAAACGTTCGGCAAGAAGCATTGCAATAGCTCTTAAGGTGGAACAATTTATATCCAAAATTGGAACCGGAATACACTCAGAATATGGCGTTAAAGCTCAGTTATGCAAACTTGCAGACCTATTGTTGCCAAATACCACCAAAGAAAAAGCCTTGGTTGAGCAGGCTTTTGGTATTCATGAATCAAAACTGAAAGTTGTTCCAAATGGTGTTGAATCCCGATTTCATTCTGCCACTCCTGAACTCTTCAAAGAAAGATATGGTCTAGAAGACTTTATATTGTTTGCAGGACAAGCCGGTGCTCAACGAAAAAATGTAATTCAATTACTTCAGGTTGCTTCCAGTATTGATAAAGAGATCGTTATAATTGGTGATTTCTATGAAGATGATTATAGTCAAAAGTGTATTACGTTGGCTAAGAAATCGCACAATGTACATCTCATCCCAACACTCGATCATTCTGATCCCTTCTTAGAGAGTGCCTATGCTGCATGTGAAATTTTCTGCCTCCCCTCGCTATTTGAAACACCCGGAATTGCTGCAATGGAAGCTGCATTAGCGGGAGCTAAAATAGTGATAACTCGAAACGGGGGCACCAAACAATATTTTGGTAACGAAGCCTTTTATTCTGATCCTTTTTCTGAATTTTCTTTAAAATCATCTTTGTTAAAAGCAATGCAATCAACAAAAACAGCAAAGCTAACAACTAGAATTCTTGAGCGTTATACGTGGGAAAAAGTGGCAAAGCAGACAGCAAGTGAATACCGCACTTTGATTAGCTAAAATCCTGGAAAGTGTCATCTTCTTCATAATCATCTTTGAAGAACTTGATTGCACTTTCTATTATCGATTTAGATATATAAATCACGATAGCGGTCATCAAACCGTACTCATGCAACGTTGCAATCATCAGCAAGTAGATGATAAATAGTACAAAAGAGAGCTTTTTTGCACGAATTGATTCTCGATCAAATCTGGGAATTTTCTCAAATTGAATGGAGCTAACCATCAAAAAACTAACTAACGCCACCATCGGGATGAGCACGCTGTTTACTCCATTCTTGAACAGATCAAATAGTTCCAGATCACCTCTAAAGGTTAGATAAAAAGCAATTATTGTGATAGCCACAGACGGAATTGGTAGGCCTATAAATACATCTGATTTGGGTTCTAAGCGAGCATTAACATTAAAACGTGCAAGTCGAACAGCACCGCAAAGTGGTGGCAATGCAGCAACTAATACCCCTAACATACCTAAATCGGATAGCGCAAAAGTATAGATTAAAAAGCCCGGAGCTACTCCAAAGGATACCATATCACTTAAGGAATCCAGCTCAATACCAAAATCGGAATAGGCGTTGGCTAGGCGTGCCATCATGCCATCAAAAACATCAAACATACCTGCCGCCATTATCAGCCAGGCACCTCTGATTAAATCACCATCCGCAATAGAAATGATGGCTAGAAACCCTGAAAACAAGTTCATTAAGGTAAAGAAACTGGGAACTGCAATCCGTTTATTTACGGGTGGCTTTGAAGCTTTTAAAACTTCTCTTCGTTTCTTAAAACTATGATATTGTTTCTGGATGGGGTATTTCATGTTAGTTGATTACACCCAACACAGACTGCCCTGCCCAAGTGCGATCTCCTTCTTTAACCTTTATTTCTACATTTTCGGGTACAATAATATCCATTCTACTGCCAAATTTCATCATCCCGAAACGTTCCCCAGCTTTCAACAGATCTCCTTCTTTGATGTGATACACAATTCGACGAGCAAGAAAGCCCGTGATTTGCTTAAAGAAGATCTTAGTGCCACTCGGGTGTTTTACCCCAAAATCAGCTCGCTCGTTTAACGTAGATGCATTTTCATCCCATGCCATCAAGTACTTTCCGGGATGATATTTTAAATACTCAAGTAGACCAGAAATTGGGTTTCTGTTCACATGCACATCTAATGGCGATAGAAAAATACTTACTTGAGTTGCAGCACTTTTCAAATACACTTCTTCTTCCACTTTTTTAATGAGTACTACTTTCCCATCGGCTGGGGAAATGATCAAGTTCTTACCTTCAGGTGGAGTTCGTTCAGGATCACGAAAAAAATAAATCACTATTGCCCACATCACAAAGAAAATCCCATAAATAGGATATGCAATCCAATGCTCAATGAAGGTGTAAGTTAAATAAAAAACAATGGCCATGACTGTTGTAGCCAAGGCCATACTCGGATAGCCGTCTTTTGCGAACATTTAGAAGTATTTTAACACATCGTTGAAAATTACAAACACCATTAAGGTAAGTAAAATTACGAAACCAATATTCTGAGCTACTATTTTAACTTTTTCGGAAGGTTCGCGACGTGCAATTCCTTCATAAATCAAAAATACAAGATGCCCACCATCTAATGCCGGAATAGGAAGAATATTCATAATTGCCAGTGTTATGCTTAACAATGCTGTAATTGTCCAGAAGCCATCCCAACCGGACTGATCAGTAGCCTGCTTTGTGATATTTGCGATGGCGATGGGGCCGCCAAGATTTTGCCGTACTGAAATATCACCCGAAATCATTCTTGAAAAACCACCAATGATTCCTTCCGTTTGCTCAATGGTTTGATCCCAGCCATCGCCGATTGAAGCGAAAAAGCCAAGTTCAACACGCTCACCCCCAGCCATTGCAAGTGTTGGTGAGGCTATCCCAATTGCTTGATTATCCGGTGTAATTGACTTAGTAAATAGCGAGTCTCCACGCTTTATGGTGAAGTTGATTGGACCATCAGCAGCGCGAATAATTTCTGTAAGTTGAATCCAGTAATTGATATCAACACTGTCTGCAGCAATAAATGTATCGCCGGCCTTCAAGCCTGCTTCGTAAGCGGGTGTGCCTAACGACACGCTGGATATCGTGCTTGGAAACGCAAAAATTGGACTTATAAAATCGCGAGTTTGCAGGCTATCTAGAAAATTTGATGGCACATTTATGTCAATTTCCTGCCCATTTCGCATTACTTGATATGTTAAGTTACTTGAGGTAAGTACCGAGGGAGCAACTAAATCTTCAAAAGCCATTACTCTCTCACCATTTACACCAACTATACGATCGTCTGTTTCAAAACCAATTTCGCTGAGTAAGCTAGTTTCGGGAATGTATAATCCATTCACTTTTTCCAATGGTAAAGTGAGTTTACCACTGTTTAAAGTCATTCCGGTAAAAATGAAGAAGGCTAGAATCATATTAAATATTACACCAGCGGTTATAACAACCATCCGTTGCCAAACGGGTTTACTTCTATATTCCCAAGGTTCCGGTTCTTTCTCAAGAAACTCGGTATCCATGCTTTCGTCAACCATTCCGGCAATTTTAACATACCCACCGAGTGGAGTAGCTCCTATACAATAGTCGGTATCACCCCACTTAAAGCCCCAAATTCTTGGAGGAAAACCCACCGAAAATCGTTCAACCCGCATACCAAATGCTTTAGCTGCGAGAAAGTGGCCCAACTCATGTATAAATACAAGAATCATGAGTGCACCTACAAAGATACCAATGGTTTTTAATAACTCTATAACTTCCATGTAATCAATTAATTCGGGATGCAAAATCCCTTGTTTTTTTATCTATTTCTATTAGATTTTGGAGATTTATTTCTGTACTGTCAGATAATGTCTCTAAACTTTTTTCTACTATTTTTGGAATCGAAATATAATCAATTTCTTTGTCCAAAAAGCGCTGTACCGCAATCTCATTTGCAGCATTTAATATAGCCGGGGCAATGTCGGAATCGTTTATGGCATCCATCGCTAATTTAACGCATGGAAACTTGGCGTAATCAACGGGATAAAAGGTCAATTCGTGCGCTTTACTCCAGTCCATTCTTGGAGTTTCTAAAGGAAGTCGATAAGGGTAAGTAAGTGCATATATGATGGGCACCTTCATGTCTGGTGGGCCAAGTTGGGCTTTACTACTACCATCAGTAAATGTAACAATCGAATGGATAATACTTTGGGGATGAATTACAGGTTCAATTTTTTCAATTGGTAGGTTAAACAACCAGTGCGCTTCGATTATTTCAAGCCCCTTGTTCATCATAGTCGATGAATCGATGGTGATCTTAGCTCCCATTTCCCAATTCGGATGGTTCAAAGCTTGTTCAACGGTTATATTCTGCATTTGCTCTATAGAATATTCCCGAAATGGGCCACCGCTGGCTGTGATAATTATTTTTTCAATAGACTCTTTCGACTCTCCAACAATACTTTGAAGCATTGCTGAATGTTCAGAATCAACAGGAATCAACTCAGCGTGAGTATCTTGCAGAAGTTGATTTATCAATTTACCTCCTACTACGAGCGATTCTTTATTAGCAAGAGCAATTTTTTTACCTGCTTTTATCGCCGAAACAGTAGGTTCAAAACCTGCAAAACCAACCAAGCTATTTAGTACAATGTCTACTTCTACAAGACTTGCTAAATCTTTTAAATGTTCACTACCGGTTATGGTTTTTGTAGTAGTTGAAACATTTTTTTTAAGATCGGTGTATTTTTCTTCGTTGCAGATTAAAGCATAATCTGGAGTAAATTCAGCAATCTGCTCGATCAATAAATCGACGTTAGAATTTGCCGTTAAAACCACGATTTCGAAAGCTTCGGGGTGTTGGCGAACTATTTCTAAAGCCTGTGTTCCAATCGATCCTGTAGATCCAAGTATAGCGAGTCTCTTTCTTTTCAAAAGCCGTTTTTTATCTTATTGAGTATAAGAACACTAACCCCAAAGTGCTGCAAAATAATTTCAATTTCTGAGTAACTAGAATTTATTCAATTTAATGATAGCAAGCATCCTGCCACTGTGCTCTTTTTCGCGGCGATAGGAATAAAAAAGTGCATCTTCGTCGATGGTACATCGCCCATCAGTTTCAATATTATTTGTGAGTATGCCAGAATCGATAAGCTGTTCTTTTAAAAGACCAACCATGTCAATATGGGGTTTGTCGTAATCTTTTAAATTCACTAGGTGTCCAGGAAATTTTGAAGACACTTCTTCTCCAACTTCGAAGTTATGTACCCTCAAACATGGACTCAGAAAAGCATTGATTTGCTGACTTTCAGCTCCCAATTCTAACATTTTGTCGATCGTTAGCGGCAGTATTTCACCCACCGCACCGCGCCATCCGGAGTGAACAGCTGCAATTATTTTGTTCTTGAAATCACCCAATAATATAGCTCCACAATCTGCAACTTGAATTCCCAAAGCTACTCCCGGTGTCTTTGTCACGAATGCATCAACATTCGGGTAAACACCACCACGATCTACAACTAACACATTGTTACTATGAATTTGATTGGCTAGTGCAAGATTTTTATGTCTAATGCCTATTGATTCACAAAGTGTATGTATATGACTTAAAACAATGTGCTGATCTTCATTAGAACTAAACCCTACATTTAAACCGTCAATGTGTGCTCCCTCTGAATGAAATTCCGGATTTTTATAACTAAACCACGCCATAATGCGTGAGTTATTTAGCTGTGAAGGTCTAATAAATTCAAATGGAAAAGTACTCATCCAACTTTATTTTAATCAATCCAACAGGAAACCGCTTTCCTGTCCACCTATAGAATGATTCAGCGCCTTGATGAATTAACATATCAAGGCCGCCAATCGTTATTCCATGAGCTTGTTTAGCCTGCCTTAAAAATTTTGTTTCCACTGGGTTATATACTATGTCGTAGCAAATCTTTCCTGATAGATAGTCAATTTGACCATCGTTAACGGGCGAACTCTCAACATTAGGATACATACCCAATGGTGTTGCGTTAATAATCAAGGACGCTTCCTCAGCATAGTCGAACCAATTTTCGTATGAACATAACACAACATTATGTTTGTGCTCTAATCGGTTCGGCTCCCTTGATACCATACAAACTTCATCAAATCCAAAATCATTCAGTGCAAATATAATTGCATGAGTTGCCCCGCCAGTACCAAAAATAAGTGCTCTTTCTGTATCAAAATAGGGTTCCTCAATTTCTAGCAGTGCTTGTTTAAATCCGTATGCATCGGTGTTATGGCCAATTAATTTGTCTTCTTTTTTTATGATGGTGTTAATCGCAGCTATTTCTACTGCTTCGGGAGTGAGCACATCCACAGCATCCATCAAATCAATTTTATAAGGTATGGTGATGTTGGCACCTAAAAAATTTGGTTTGTTAAAATGCGCAATCAGTGTTGGGAGTTCACCTTGTTCAATTTGTACTGCGTGATAGTTTGCATCAATCTTATGATGTTGTAGAGCAATATTATGTATTAAAGGGGAAACACTGTGGCTAACCGGGTTCCCGATCAACAAAAAGTGAGGTTTTGAAGATTCCGGAGAGTGTAAGAATTGTGCGAATTTCATGTAACGGTAACTTATAGACAAAAAAAATGCGCATTTTTTGAATGCGCATTAAAAGTAGTAATTAAAGCTTTTGTTAAGCAGTTACTTCCTCTTTCGGCTCAAGCTGAGTTTCTTTGAATGTATCAGACTCTGCAAGTTCCTTAAACTTTTCAAGATCTTTAACTAACTGAGCTGGAGATTCTTCAATAAAGGTAGCTAAGTCCTCTGTGGGATCTCCAAAAAAAGTACGATAGTCTAAAGAAAACTCAACGCGAGTACGAGTACCGTTATCAAGAGGAGTAAAACGAATGGTACCTGTTTGGTTTAGGTTACCATTAATTGTAATCCAAGCGAAACGAGTATTTCGGAGGTTGTCAATTAAATTTGTTGTCCAAACGAAATCTTCGTTGCCAATTTTTGTGTGGTATTCGAAGGTTTGAGAATTAATTCTCTCAACTGCGTCTACTCTATCCATGAATTTAGGAAAATCAACAGGATTGCTTAGTAATTCATAAACTTTAGCTAGTGGCAAATCAATTTCGATTCTTTCGTGCGCCATAATAGATATCTTGGATATATTAATCGTTGGGTTTTTCTGCGATGAACCAGATTTCGATGAAAAAGGTAGGATTCATCCATATTGTTCTAAAAATACGGATAATATGATTAAGCCTCAATTATCTGTACAACAAATATTCATCGCCAAATTTGTATGAAATCAGTGAATTAAAATTAATCTAAACCATTCATTAATATCCATTTTGGAAAAATTAGACGACCGATATTTTCATTAATATTTGTTCATGAATTTCATTAATTGGTTGCGAAGCATCTATTTCAACGAATCGCTCTTCGGATTTTGACAAATAATTATACCCTTCTATTACCCGCTCGAAGAATTTCTGTCCTGCTTTTTCCATGCGGTCTTCCTGCAGATGAGCGGTTCTCTTTTTCGATTCTTCCCAGGATATTTTTAAATAAAAAGTTATATCAGGAGTATTTCCGAGCGAAGCAATTGAGTTAATTATTTGAATTGATTCTGTATCTATACTTTGCCTTCCAAACCCCTGATAAGCCGTAGTTGAATCATAGAACCGATCAAGAATTACAATATTTCCACGATCTAAAGCAGGCTTCACTTTTTCTGCAATTAACTGGGCGCGTGCTGCAGAAAACAACAATAATTCGGATACAGGATTTATTTCCTCATCGGTATCCAGTAAAATTGCTCTAATCTGTTCCGAAATTGTGGATCCGCCGGGTTCTCTAAACACTTCCACTGGTTTGCCTGCGCTGTAAAAGTGTGTTTTTAATAGCTGTATTTGGGTTGATTTCCCACAACCATCGATACCTTCAAAGCTTATTAGCATAATGCATTAGAAATTAAAAATCGAAATCGTCCATCATTTCAACCGGTTCTTTAGGCATTGCTAACGCTAAGCCTATATAAATAGGAATACTTGCCCCTGAGGTCATGAAAAAAGCAATTACAAATAATAATCTTACTACGGTGGAGGAGATTCCAAAATACTTGGCCAAACCACCACAAACTCCAGCCCATTTTTTGTCAGAGCGAGATTTCATTAATTTTTTTGATTGCTTCAGTCCATACGAAGCGGTACCAAATGAATCAAACTCTGAACTGAAAGCTGAGTTTTTAGACGTACTTTCCGAATCAAGATCGTTACGCAAAGTATTGAAGGAAGAACCAAACACTTCATCATTTTCTTTGTTTGCGCTTTTCTTTTTTGATCTTCGTCCCATTCGACTCGAAGATCCATGCACGTCGTCCATATTCTTATTGTTAGCCGATCGTTGCTTGCGAGCCTTCATTTCTCTTTTAATCTTTTTTTCAGCAGCTTTTACTCGGCGGCGGTCACCTACCAAAAAACCAAATCCTACTAGTGTTACCAAAGCTCCGCCAATAAATGGTAATGCAGAAATAGCACCCTGTGCAAACTCAGAAAATCCTGTTCCAACGGGTAAGCCTATCCATTGTAGCACAAACATCATTCCGGTAAAAAGCATTGCTATTCCGGTGATGGTTGCAAAATTCCAAATCCCTTTCTCTGTTTCTTTCTGTTCGTCTTCATCCAAAAAATTTTGCATGGTTGCATGCAAATCAAAATCATCAAACTCGAGCGATGCAGTACCCGTTTTAGATGTTGTTTTTGTACGTGTTCGTTGCGTCATTTAAAATTCCTCCTCGGTGATGCTACGAGCTAAAAATATACAGGTTTCACATTAATTGTGGCCGTTTCTGTAATTATTATATCCAAGGGAATATCATGAGGTTCTACGGGAACAGAGTCTAATATAAACTGATCGAAAATCACCCCTATCTTGGTTGCAGAAACTGATTGAAGAAAACGGTCGTAATACCCTTTACCATATCCTATTCGATTCCCTTTCCTATCAACTGCAAGCATTGGAACTATGATAATGTCGGGAGAAATGATTGAATATGTAACTTGATTTAAAGGTTCAGGAACCCCCCATTTGTTTGGCACTAGCTTATCAAGATCAGAAACTGATGCGTGTTTTAACTCATTAGTTTCTTGATTCATAACCGGGATAAAGACTTTTTTGTTGTTATCAAGGCAGCACTGTATCAGACGATGGGTATTAACCTCATTTCTTGAGTTCATCGATACATAGCAATGAATGAATTGTGCCAACTCTACTGCTTTATTTTTTAGCACGCGTTGTGTAATCCTACCCGACCAATCTTCCCAAGTTTGAGTAGTAATTTGGGAACGTTCTTTTATTAATTGAGCCCGTAATGTGGATTTATCGAGCATCAAGTTCTATAACTTAATTATATGATGCGATCTCAGATCTATCTTTTGAGTAGCAAAATCTGATAGAAGTTTGCCCCAAATATCCATGCCATATTTGTTCATAAAGTAAGTTGGGTTAATCGCTCGCTCTTGCAAGCCATCCGGGAAAATCTGAGCTTTTATTCTTCGGATTCGTTTTAGCTGAGTTTCTTCCTGCTGCTTCAACGACCGAAAAACCCTTCCTTTAAGCTTATTTAACTCGTTTTCGAAACCACTTACTGTTTTGCCCGCAGTGCCTTCAAGTGTTGGGTCGATTGCTGCGATACGTTGTATAGGTTGTTGCGCAGATTTTTTGATTCCTGATACCCAATTCTGAAACAGCGAATCCAGATCGGCAGGGCTGTTTAAGTCAATGTATCTCGATTCTAAATCTTCAATTCTTTGATTGTAACTGCATAGCTCAAATGGCAGTTTTTGCATGATTCGATCGATTCCCGACTCTAGCAAGGTTGCACTGATTCTTGGGAAAATTACGGGCATTTCCATCTCAAACTGCTTGTAATACAATTTCATTTGAGCATAATATGCGATTTCGCCGGGACCGGCTACATACCCAATTGTTGGAAGTAGTACGTCTTGTAAAATCGGGCGCAAAAATACATTTGGCGAAAATTTCTCTGGTTTTTCATCAATTTTTTCTTTCAATTCATCCACACCAAGTATTCTGCCGTTTATTGTCCATTTTTCTCCTTCTCGGTCAATCTTAGTACGACCGGTTTGATCAAAATAGAATAAATTGGTAGAACCTATCACAACTTGGCGGTGAAAGTCCTTTTCTAATGCAGCGCTTTGCGATTCCAACGATCTGTAAATCGCATCAGCATTAGAAACGGATTGCTTAAACACATCAGCACAAAATTGCTTTAGTGCCTTAAAATTGCTTCCCGCAATTAATAAACCGTGATTTGAAAACCATGAACTTATCAATTGTGCGAAAGCTTGGGCATGTGTATTTCCCAAAGCGTACACTTTTTGCAACTGCTCGAACAAGTCATTACTAAAATCAGTATTGGGAAACTCAGCTTTAAGTTGTTCTATGAGCGATTGTATCGACTCATCTATTTTAACCTCTGATACCGGAAGCCCGGCTCCTGTTTGATCTAGTGTGAGTTGTTTTAAGCCCTCGTTGGCAGGTATTCCCAACTGTGCAATTTCTTCAAAATCGTGATCTTCATCCGCCAACCAGAAAACTGGAACAACCGGCCGTTTTAGTTTTTCTTCCCACTCTTTTGCAAGAAGAATTGTAGTAATAGTTTTGAATATGGTATAAAGCGGGCCGCCTGCTACCCCAAGTTGTTGCCCGGTAACTATTGTTAACGACTCAGTATTTGAAAATTTTTCAAGGGCTGTTTTTTGCTCAACAGAAATGCCTAAGTACTGATGGTAAGCTCCTAAAGCTTTGGTAACCATCGCTCGATTGTCGTAAGTAGGAATACGAGAAATACGTTGTTCGATTTCGGAATCATCGAATGGATTTGTAGAGAAGAATTGATTGAGTTTAGGGTAATCGTAAATATAATTTGAGAAGAGCGATGAAAAAGGTAATTGATTAAACGAACACTGACTTTTTTCCACTAATTATCCTTTCATTTTTGAAATTTGATCTCTGATTTTAGCTGCCTTTTCGTAGTTCTCCGTCTCTATAGCGGTGTGTAAATCGATTTCTAGTTGCTCCAACTTCGACAGATTTTCATTCACGGTATCCATATCCTTTTCTGCCTCACTTTTTGGCGATTGCTCTACAATTTCCTGGTCCGTTCGAATCCCAGCCTCTTTCAGAATACGCTCATTCACGTATATTTCGGAACCAAAACGAACCGCTAATGCAATGGCATCACTAGGGCGTGCATCAACTTCAAACAGTTGATCTCCCTTTTCTACAATAATTTTTGAGTAAAAAGTACCTTCCGATAAATCACTCACTAAAATTTGTTTTACTCTGCCTTCAAACCCTTGAATCATGTTCTTGAGCAAATCATGCGTCATCGGCCGGGGCGGTTTTATATTCTCCAACTCTAAAGCTATTGCCTGTGCTTCGAAAGAACCAATGATGATTGGCAATCGTCGCATTCCTTCAACTTCCGTTAAAATAAGCGCATATGCTCCACCACTGCTTGGACTGGTAGACAAACCCAGTATTTCCATTAACACTTTACTCAATATGCTATCCTGTTTTGCATTAAGCTAAATGCTGAAGTTAGCGAAAATAATTATAGTCTTAAACCTCCAGACTAACTCCATTCAAGATTAAATCGTTTATATCGCATGGATTGCCTAACCCCATCATGTGATAGAGCATTACACAACCAAGGTCTAGATTCAATCAAGCATTAATCAATATGGAGGCAGCTATGAGAGCTACAGTTACTACAGGATTAGTTTTATTGGGATTTATTTTCTCATCATGTATAGCGGCAATTGGTCCGGAAGGACCAAGAGGCAGAGACGGACAAGACGGTGAGGTTGAAATCTACACCGGAACATTTATAATTGATTCTGACGAGGATTTTGGCATCGTTGACGAATATGTATCAATCGCATCCTACTCTTGGGGAATATTAGACCTAAGCACCGTTGATGAAGGTTTAGTGATCGCCTACATTCAATTTGATGGATCTACTTCGTGGAATTCTTTGCCGTTATCAACGCCATTCGAGAATGATGTTGTGGTTCTACGATACGGATTTGATATCGACAATTTTGATTTAATTTTGGAAGGCGAAACTCCAAATAACAATCAGATAAATGAGAGTCTTTTTAATGGTGATGTTGTTCGAGTTGTTGCCATTCCGCCCGGGCAAATGTTTAAAGGAAAAGGATTAGATTACAACGATTTTGAGCAAGTTCAGGCGTTTTATAATCTAGAATTCTAATTCAATATTTAAATTAAAATTATAAGCCGATAGGAATTCTATCGGCTTTTTTTATTTTCGCTCATGCAAAAAGTACCAATGAGTAACTTTTACAAAGAGCGAGTTCTATTCGCAATCTGCTTTATTGCGCTATTAAGTTGCATACTTATTTCTTATCGAATTTGGTTTCCAGTTTCGAATTTATTCCCGGCTTTGCCGGTACTTCCTATTCAGTACTCCAACTCAGTAAATGTTATTGCGGCAATTCTATTCGTTATTTCTTTGTGTTTATTGGCTGTTCCTGCAATATCAGCACGTAAAAAAAACCTCGCCTTAGCATTTCTGGTCATCTACGCCCTGGGCGACTACAATCGTATACAACCTTGGTTCTACTATTTCCTCATTTTCATTGGAATCACCATCAATGTTAAAGATCAGAAAAAAGTAAGGCTCACTTTCGGTTTCATAATTTCCTGCATTTACTTTATGAGTGGCTTACTTAAATTTAATGGAGGTTTCGCCAGCAGTACAATTATTTGGTTTATTACTCCTCTCAAACCACTATTAAATGATAACTTATTCGCGTTATTTACCGAGAGATTATGGTTTTCGGCACCGATATTAGAACTCTCTGCTGCACTAGGTCTTCTTTTTAAAAAAACCGTACGAATTTCCGCTTTTGTACTAATTGTGATGCACATTTTTATTCTTGGGGTTGTAGGGCCGTTAGGTTGGAATACAAACTTTGTAATTTGGCCTTGGAACATAGGCTTTATGGTAATGTTGTATGTCTTATTTATCCATAATCCGATATTCATTGCAAGCCAATTAACTAATAATATTGGAAGGGCGACCTCTTTCTTACTCTTTCTATTATTCATATTACTACCCATCTCAAGCATATGGAATGTTTGGCCTATGCATTTTTCCGGTGCATTATATTCAGGTAATAAAATAAAATCCGAGATTTTGATTCCTGATGAATTCGCAAACAAACTTCAGGTAGTTTATCAACCACCGCATAATGGCATTGAATATATTATTCAGCCAAACTCCTGGGCTATACAAGAACTGCAGGTTGCAATGTATCCCTCAGAAAGAGCCCATCAAATGCTTTATCGAGGCATCTGCAACAAGTATTCTCGCTATGCTGATTATTTTGTATTTACTACAAAACCTGTACTATCGCATTTTTCCGGTAATCGCGATTCAATCTCATATTTTTGTAGCGACTTCATGAATTGATAATGATTAAGGATCCCAGACAAATAATAACACCCTTCGCCTTTGCCATCCACCCAGATTTATTGGGATAGCCATTGGCGACCCCAAAACGGAGGTTTTTAGCAATTATCATTGATTTATTTATTGCCTATTTACTCGCCGATTTGGGCAACTTAGTTCTAGCAGCGGCAGTAACAGTACTAATTTTTTGGGTGGTGATTAGAACTAGAAGCGAAAGTGTTTTTAAAAACCTACTACGGTACACAGCTGCTGCAATTTCTAGTTTATTTGTATTCGCTATCGCACTGGGAATCTTGGAAACTTTCAATCCTACCGAAATCGAGGTAACGTTTAATGATACAGATATCAAGACTGCGCAGAATATCGATTGGAGCGAGTTCGGAAATGAGATGATTAGCATGGACTATTCTGATCCTGATAAATTGGAACAACAGCTTGAGAATCTTGAACAAAAAATAGATTCATTGTCTTCTGTTAAATCGGTGCAGAATATTAATTATCCTGATGAATTTAATTCTCTCTTGAGTGCATTTAGCTTTGCACTCTCTAAAAATGACTCCATCGCGTTAGACACCTTACGACCTGAAATAGCCAAAGTGCTCGCCTCTCCGGAAATGCATTTGTTGAGGCAAGAGATTTCGGAACTAAGTGAGCAGAAGGATGAATTAATGGATGAAAATGAAGCTTTGGTTGAACAGATTGAAAATCCAAGCCTGTATATTGCTACAAAGCGAACATTAAGAATGATGGGGCTATCTTTAGGTTGGATTGGCTTATATTTTATTACAACCATTGCTTTTTTTAAGGGACAAACAATAGGTAAACGTATACTTCGAATACGAGTAGTACGATTAAATAACAAACCGATCGGATTGTTCTTTGCTTTTGAGCGATTAGGTGGCTATGCCGCCGGGTTTGCCACCGGTTTTTTGGGATTCTTTCAGGTTTATTGGGATGCAAACAGGCAAGCTATACATGATAAAATAGCCGGAACTGTGGTCATTGATCTTCGGGAATCAAAAAAGAAAGAAACCGAGCACCTGAGAAAAGAAGTACTTGATAACGAAAATCTACTAAGCCATTTTTGATATGCTTGCTATCAATCTAGAAGAAAAGTTCTCTCATTTTGATGAATACTGGACGCCAAAAATTCTGGGTGAATTCAATGGACAATTGATTAAAATTGCAAAACTGAAAGGTGAATTTGTGTGGCATGCTCATGAACATGAAGACGAACTGTTTTACATTGTACAGGGAGCATTAGAAATGCGATACAGAGATAAAACTATACAACTAAAAACGGGAGATCTGCATATTGTGCCTAAGGCAACTCAACATTTTCCGGTTGCTGATGAAGAATGCTGGATAATGTTAATTGAGCCCAAAGGAACCGCCCATACCGGCAATGTTATTACCCAAAAAACGAAAAAGGAGGAGGAGCAAGAATGGATTTAAAAGCAGCTACAATTCAGGATGATCACATCCACTTTCGTAGGGTTCGTCCAAGAATTCGACTTTACACAAAAAAGACTTCAGATGAAATAACCACCGAAATTAGATCGAAATTACGCACCGGAATGTGTAGGTGTGAGGGACAGGTAACCAAAAACTTTGCTACTATTTATCCCCCCGCCGAAGAACAACACTATTGGTCGCCGCAATTAACTATCACCATCGAAGAAGATGAAACCGGAACTTTAGTTCGCGGGTTATACGGCCCGCGCCCGGCTGTTTGGACCATGTTTGTTTTCTTTTATTCGATTATCGGTTTTGCAACTATTATTGTAGCCATGATCGGTCTCTCTTTCCGAACTATAGGCCAATCTGCAGCTATTTTATGGGCCGTACCCGGACTAATCCTCTTATTTCTAAGCCTCTATTTAGTTGC
Source organism: Balneolaceae bacterium (assembly GCA_965228545.1). Classification (GTDB taxonomy): domain Bacteria; phylum Bacteroidota; class Rhodothermia; order Balneolales; family Balneolaceae; genus HXMU1420-13. The sequence goes on along the minus strand of OZ245822.1, from coordinate 808,249 downwards.
ATATTTTGGGCAACGATTTGGACATAAACAAATGACACGAATCCACCGCTTTATCGAAGATTGTATCGGTGAGAAAATTGAAGCGCTTTAATTTACTCAACATATAGATTTCAAATGAAAAAACTGCTCCTAATTGGTGGCGGCATCTTAGTACTATTTGCTATTACCATCGCGATAATTTTTAATTATTTCAGCCCGGACAAACAACATGTTCTCTCCTATTTAAAAAGCCATCCGAATAGCACTTCCATTACCTTATTTCGTAACAGTAAATTAATCGCAGATCAAAATTCAGATGCATTACATCCTTTAGCCAGTACAGTAAAAATTATCATTGCCATAGAATATGCAATTCAGGCTTCCGAAGAAGTATTTAATCCGGATTCGATGATTGCATTAGAGGAATTAGACCGATTTTATTTTCAAGGAAGTGATGGAGGTGCGCATCCCGCATGGTTGAATGATTTAGAGAATGATTCTGCCAGCATTCGCCAAATTGCTCATGGCATGATTAAATACAGTTCAAATGCCAATACTGAGTGGCTGAGTGCTTTTCTTGGGTTAGACAACATCAACCAGAGAATTACTTCTCTTGGAATCAAAAATCACAGTGAAATTTACTATTTAGTATCATCACTTTTTATTGCACATGAACGATTTCCAACCGTAGAAGGTGAGCCATTAATCGATTCGTTACAATCACTAACACAAGAGAACTACATAAACCTCACCCATCAAATACATCAAAAAATTAAGGCCGATACTAGTTATATGACAGGCGTTCCATTAATCGGATTAGATGCCCAAAAAATATGGTCAGATCGTCTGCCAGCTTCTACTACTGCTGAGTATGCCCAATTGATGAAAAAGCTGAATTCTAAAACCTATTTTAGTTCACAAACTCATCAATATTTAGACGAAGTGATGGAGTGGTTGATGGAAATTCCGGCAAATCAAGAATGGCTAGAATATTCAGGTATGAAAGGCGGATCCACCGCTTTTGTACTAACTAAAGCACTTTATGTTACTGATACCGACGGGAATAAAACAGAGCTCGCCTATTTTTTAGATGATTTAACTTTGATTGAGAGTATTCGGTTGCAAGGCAGTTTGAACGCTTTTGAACTTGCAATTCTTACCGATGATGAATTTCTTGCAAAAGTAGTAGAAACAATTGGTATAAACTCAAATTAAACTAGACAGTTACAGTACAGATGGGAATCATCAAAGAGTTCAAAGAATTTGCCATTAAAGGCAACATGTTCGACATGGCGGTGGGTATCATTATTGGTACGGCATTTAACAACATAGTATCTTCACTGGTTAAAGATATTATCACGCCTATGTTTGGTTTTTGGATTGGTGATGCACCCTTTCAGGAGTTAAAAATTATCCTAAAACCCAAAATCACCAACGAAGCCGGTGCAGTTTTACAAGAAGCCGTTTCTATCAATTACGGAATCTTTCTGGAAAGCACACTCGACTTTTTTATCATCTCCTTTACTATTTTTCTGGTGATTAAAACCTTTAATAAGCTTCGTTCTAAATCGTTAGAGCCCAACGAAAAAACAGTACCAACCAGAAAAGACATTGAGCTATTGAGTGAGATCAGGGATCTTCTTAAAGATCAAAAATAAGAATTCAAGAAGTACTCATTTATTTTCGCTTACTCTCAAACTTTTGTACTTGTTATGCTAACGGGAACAATAACTAGACAACTGATGTATATACTCATATAATATTAATAACTTACACAAATTAATTATGAGTATTTACAGAGAACATACCGCAGACTTAAATAACAGCGATCTGCAATACATCAATCAAACCGTAGCGAAAGCCAAAGAGTCTAAAACCTCATTATTACAAGGTTTTGTATTTTCGTTAATCGTACCACTTCTAATTTATTTTTTACATGAAGCGGGCGTTTTTTCGAGTCAGGTATTTACCGTTTCAATAATTGGATTTTTGATAGTAATTGCTGCCATAATGGGTTATTCATTGCTGGAATCACTTAAAAAAATTCAGTTTTACAGAAAACTGAAAAACACAGGTGAGAAGAGAGCTGTAACGGGTGTAATAACGGATAAAAAAATTCCTTCCGATTGGAATTCTGCGGATGAAGATGGAGCCAAAAAACATTTAGTAACACTAGGCGATAACAAAGAAATAGTCACTTCTCCTACTCAATTTGATACAGTAAAAATCGGCGATAAAATCACTGCTACCTACGATATTTCAGAAGAATTCAATTTTATGGATCAATCAAAAAACAAACAGGTTGATAGAATTGTAAAGCATCGCAAAAAACTGTAATCAAAAAACCTCTTTAGCCACTTCGAACACTGAAGTTGCTTTACCCATCGAGTAGTAATGCAAAGTGGGCACTCCGAACTCAATAAGCTCTTTTGATTGCTGTATAGCCCACTCTATTCCAATCTGTCGAGCTGCATCGTTATCTTTGCAATACTCCAATTCTACACTTAATGCTTCGGGAATATCAATGTGAAATAACTGTGGCAATAATGTAACCTGACGTTTTGTAGTAATTGGCTTTAAACCGGGCACGATTGGAACGTTGATGCCAACATCTCTGCAACATTGTACAAAGTTGAAGTACTTTTGGTTATCGAAAAACATCTGGGTTACGATATAATCTGCACCTCCTTCCACTTTATTTTTTAGATATCTCAAATCGGTTTTCATATTCGGTGCCGTTACATGCTTCTCCGGATAACCCGCAACGCCAATGCAAAAATCGGAAGCAGTTGCATTTTCGATATCGTCATCTAAATAAATGCCATTATTCATGTCCACTACTTGGCCCAATAACTCGGAGGCGTAGGTATGTCCACCCGGCTCTGCTACAAAATCCCGATCTGGCTTACGAACGTCTCCTTGCAACACCAAAACATTATCGATACCTAAAAAGTGCAAATCTATAAGTGCATTTTCAGTTTCTTCTCGGGTAAATCCTCCACAAATAATGTGTGGGACCGCATCCACCTTGTAATGGTTTTGAATTGCGGCACACATCCCAACCGTACCCGGACGCTTTCGCACTGTTTTCCTTTCCAATAGTCCATTTTCTCGCTTTTTATACGAGTATTCTTCCCGGTGATAGGTCACATCAATAAATGGTGGATTAAACTCCATCAACGGATCGATGTGATCAAATAAAGTTCGAATATTCTGCCCTTTTAGAGGTGGTAATACCTCGAATGTGAACAGCGTTTTTCCGTTTGCCTCTTTAAAATAGTCGGTTACTTTCATATTTAACTTCGATTAGAAAATGGTCATTCAGAGCCTCGCTGAGGCGTGGCGAAGAATCTACAAAGCCCATTATTTGCCACGGTCTGTATTTTTGTAGATCCTTCACCGACAGCTGTCGGATCAGGATGACTTTCTGTAGATTATTCATCGTACCCCAAATTAGATGAGAGCCATTTCTCAGTTTCTTCTACACTTTGGCCTTTTCTTTGTGCATAGTCTGTTATTTGATCTTTCCCAAACTTTCCCACGTTGAAGTAGCGAGATTCAGGGTGTGCAAAATAAAAACCACTCACCGAGCTAGCCGGATACATCGCACATGATTCTGTGAGTGAAATCCCTGTATTTTTCTCAACATCCAGCGTATCAAATAAAATTCTCTTTTCGGTATGATCAGGACATGCCGGATATCCGGGTGCAGGTCTGATTCCTCGATACTCCTCTGCGATGAAGGCCTCATTATCGAAAGGTTCATCACTATATCCCCAAAACTCAGTACGGATTTTATAGTGAAGGTACTCTGCATGAGCTTCAGCCAATCTATCAGCTAAGGCTTTTATCAAAATGGAATTATAGTCATCGTGGCGATCTTCAAATCGCTTCAAATATGTTTCGATGCCAAGACCAGCCGTTACAGCGAATAATCCCAAGTAATCATGTATGCCTGAATCCATTGGAGCTACAAAATCAGCAAGACAATGATTTGGTTGTCCTGATCTCTTCTCAGCTTGCTGTCGTAGAAAATGGAATCGGGTTAATTCTTCATCTCTATCTTCATTGGTGAACAAAATAATGTCTTCATTTACCGAATTTGCCGGAAACAACCCAAATACCGCCTTCGCCTGTAAGAGTTCTTCAGCAACGATTTCATCAAGTAATTGATTTGCATCATCAAATAATTGTGTTGCTTGCTCTCCTACCGTGGAATCACTTAAAATTGAAGGATATTTCCCCGTCAACATCCATGTTCTGAAAAAAGGTGACCAATCGATGCACTTTCTAAGGGTACTCAGATCTACAGAATCATGAACAAAGATGCCCGTCTGTTTTGGTGGATGGAGGTTTTGCTTTTCCCATTCGATATTAAATCGATTTTTTCTGGCTTCATCAAAGGATAACAGTGTTCGAGATTGATTCTTTTGTTCGTGCGCTGTTCTCAGCTTCGAATACTCTTCCTTAAATTTTGCTTTTGTGCGTTGTTTCTGCTGTTCGTTAAGTAAATCTGTACAAATGGAAACCGATCGAGAGGCATCATTCACATGAATTACCGGCGACGAATAATTTGGATCGATTTTTACAGCTGTATGAATTCTAGACGTGGTAGCTCCACCGATTAACAAAGGTGTATGCATTCCACGTTTTTCCATCTCCTTTGCAACACCTACCATTTCATCTAAAGATGGTGTGATAAGACCACTCAGTCCGATCACATCCGCTCCGGTTCGTTCGGCTTCATCTAGAATTTTGTCGGTGGGCACCATCACTCCCAAATCAACAATGTCGAAGTTATTGCATGCCAGAACCACACCCACGATATTTTTCCCGATGTCGTGTACATCTCCTTTTACCGTGGCCAAAAGCACTTTAGCACGTTGGGAGGTATCCTTATTCTTAGTTTTCTCCTCTTCTAAAAATGGTGTTAAATAAGCTACAGCTTGTTTCATAACCCTCGCACTTTTTACTACCTGAGGCAGAAACATTTTCCCATCTCCAAATAGATCGCCAACAATATTCATCCCATCCATTAGTGGACCTTCTATCACCCGAAGTGGACTGCCGATTTTCTGTCGAGCTTCTTCGGTATCGGCTTCAATAAATTCGGTGATACCTTTTACCAGAGAGTAGCTCAAACGTTCCTCTACCGTTTTTGTTCGCCACTCTTGGGTTTCTTTTTGTTTGATTTCGCCTGTTCCACGGTACTTTTCGGCTATATCAAGCAAACGTTCAGTAGCATCTTCTCTACGGTCTAACAATACATCTTCAACCCGTTCAAGCAACTCCTTAGGGATTTGATCATACACTTCAAGCTGGGTTGGGTTTACAATTCCCATATCCATACCGTGCTTTATGGCATGATATAAAAAGGCAGAATGCATAGCTTCACGAACAGGATTATTCCCCCGAAACGAAAACGAAACGTTACTTACTCCGCCAATGACATGGGCACCCGGTAGATTCTCTCGAATCCATTTCGCTGTTTGGAAAAAATCGAGTGCATTTCGCCGATGTTCTTCCATTCCGGTTGCAACTGGAAAAATATTTGGATCCAAAATCACATCTGTAGGATTAAAGCCAACTCTTTCAATCAATATGCGATAAGACCGATCACATATTTCGATTCTCCGATCTAGTGTATCGGCCTGACCATCTTCATCAAAAGCCATAGCTATGAGCGCAGCGCCAAATTTTCGAATGATTTTTGCCCTTCGGATGAACTCTTCCTCTCCATCTTTTAAACTGATGGAATTCACCACACCTTTACCTTGAATTACTTTCAACCCGGCTTCGATTACTTCCCATTTCGAAGAATCAATCATAATGGGGATGCGGGCAATATCGGGCTCTGAGGCAATCAAATTCAGAAAGGTGGTCATTTCTTTGGCCGAATCGAGCATTCCTTCGTCCATGTTTACATCCAGAATCTGAGCTCCACCCTGCACCTGATCCAAAGCCACTTCCAACGCAGTTTCATAATCACCGGCTTTAATCAAATTCAAAAATCGTTTTGATCCCGTAACATTGGTACGTTCCCCCACATTCACAAAATTCGAATTGGGCGTGATAATGAGTGGTTCTAGTCCGCTAAGTGTAATTGGATTGGGCTTCATCCTGCTAACACTCCCTCGCTAATTTTTCTAGGCTGATAATGTGCTGCCAATTCTGCCATTACTCTGATGTGATCAGGTGTTGTGCCACAACATCCTCCTAAAATATTTACCAAACCATCTTCCAGATAAGACTTCACTTCTTTTCCCATTGCTTCGGGACCCTGATCATATTCCCCAAATTCATTAGGGAGCCCTGCATTTGGATAAGCGCTTATGAAATATCCAGCATTTTGAGCCAAGGTTTTCACATACGGTTTTAGTTGTGATGCACCAAGTGCACAATTCAACCCAATAGATAAAATGGGTGCATGCGATAATGAAATCAAAAAAGCCTCAACAGTTTGTCCCGATAAGGTTCGACCACTTGCATCGGTGATTGTCCCGGAAATCATAATCGGAATTTCATTTCCGGTTTCTTCGAAAAGCTCCAATATTCCGTAAATAGCTGCTTTTGCATTCAGCGTATCAAAAATGGTTTCTATGAGTAATACATCAGAGCCACCGTCCATCAATCCTCGCGCTTGCTCTTTATAGGCTTCCGCCAACTGATCGAATGAAATAGCGCGATATTCTGGTCTACTTACATCGGGCGAGAGCGAAGCAGTTTTATTTGTCGGTCCCATCGCACCGGCAACAAACCTCGGTTTTGAGGGATCCTTTTTGGTGAAAATATCACACGCTTTTTTTGCTATCCGGGCGGATTCAAAATTTAAATCATACACAATAGACTCTAAATCATAATCAGCCTGAGCAATGGATGTGCCACTAAAAGTATTTGTTTCTACAATATCTGCTCCAGCTTCCAAATATTGTTCGTGAATATTTTGGATTACATCCGGGCGTGTTAACGACAGTAGATCGTTATTTCCTTTCAAATCAATGTTTGAATCACGAAATCTATCCCCTCGAAAATCATCTTCATTGAGATTAAACCGCTGAATCATTGTGCCCATTGCACCATCCAAAACTAAAACGCGCTGCTGTAATAATTCTTTGATAGTCACTCTATTAAGGATTGGCTTATTAACAAAGAGTGAAGGAAAAGCTCACTTATTTTTCTTCGCATAAATCGAAGTGGGATTTGGCACCTTTTTTGAATCAAGAATTCAAACGGTTGCCAAGACTTCAACGGGCCCATTCCCTCAGTCTTTCTTAATAAGCATTAAATTAAAAATGAAAATAAGGGAAAAAACGAAGACACAAAAGTCTGTATCTATTTTACTTTTGTATTACTTTTGTAACAATAACATTACCAACCGATTATGATCAAAATAACTCTGTCTTTTCTATTCTTAATTTTATTTTATTCGGCACACACTTATGGGCAGAAGTCTGATAAAGAAATGGTGATTGAAGTTGTGGATATTGTATGTGATTGCCTCAACGATTTCGATCAACCCCTCGACGAATTCGATGAAGATAAAATGGAAGAATGCTATCGAAATAAGACAGGAATCGACTCTTTAGAATTTGAAACTCTATTTTATGACAGCACTAAAAGTGATGCAGAAAATGATGAGTATTTTGAAGCAGAGCTGATGCCTGTTTTCATGAATTCCATCATAACTCAATGTCCCTCATTGCTTACACTTTTGATGGAGGCGGCTCAGGAAGATGAAAAAAATAACCTTGACTTAGCTACTCAACATTATGAAAGTGGGGTAAGTAATTACCAAAATGGTAATTATCAGCTTGCAATTTCAAACCTTAGCAGCGCCCTTAAACTGGTAAATGATAAAGATGCCTTCAATTTTAGAGGATTAAGTAAAATGAATGTAGGCGATTATTATGGAGCAATCTCTGATTTTAACAGCGCATTAGAATTAGACTCAACGTTTGCAAGTGCGCATCAGAACTTAGGCTATTTAAAAATGATGAATGGAGCTTATCAGGATGCAATTTTTGATTATCAAAACGCTATTAAATATGATTCTACGAACCATATCACTTTCAACAATTTTGGGCTAAACTACATCTACTTGCAAGAGTTTGATAAAAGTTTGGAGTATTTGGAACGCGCTATTGAAATTGAACCGAACTACCCTACTGCTATTCAAAACATTGGATATAACTATTTACAACAAAGTAATTTTGAAATGGCAATAAAGTATTATTCCGATGTGCTCGAAATCGATAGCTCTAGCGTTATCACATTTCAAAATATTGGCTACTCGTATGAACAAATCGAACTTTATGAAAAAGCTATAGAGTATTATACAAAAGCCATTTTTATAGACAGCACTCAACAATGGACATTTAACAGGCGGGGGTTATCGTATAGTGGTTTGGAAAAATATGACTTAGCAATTAAAGACTTTGAACAGGCTTTTGAACTAGACAGTACTCAAATTATTAATTACTCAAATATTGGCATTATGTACGAGAATCAAGGAGAGTACAATAAGGCCATAGATATTTATACCGATTTAATAGCATCCTATCCAGATGATAATCTTGAATATTATTATCGGCGTGGATTGAGTGAATACTATGCTGAAAATTATGAATATGCACTTACCGACCTCACCGAAGTGATTAATGTTTATAAAGAATCAGCTGAAGCTTACGATTATCGAGCGAGGACCTATAAAGAATTGAAGAATTACGAAGAAGCTATATCTGATTATACAAACTCGATACAATTGTACCCTCAAGACAGTGATATTTACAAAGAACGCGGAGAGGTATATCTTTTGATTGATGATCTGGATAATGCCTGTACTGACTTTTTGCTTGCTAAACAGTTAGGTCACGAAAATGTAGAATCATTTATCAGTGAAAACTGTAAATAAATACGTCAAAGCCTGGTAGTTAACGCAACATGTACTTTTCCGTTGCCAAGCCCGCTTTGTGGGGAAATGGCGTAAGAAAAACTAAGTCGCCCTACTCTAACTTTATAACTTAAACCAAATCCAAAAGATTGAAGCCATTCGCTTTGTTTAAATTGATGGGTCGATTCATTTAATAATTTCGGACGATGGTATCTGCCGGCGGCAACAAAAGAGAACAGGTAAGAATTAGGATTGGTCATAAACCGATATTCTACATCTGCCCAACTGAGTAAAGAAGCAGTAAATTGTTCTTCCGAAAATCCTCTTAAAGATGTCGCCCCACCAAAACGAAATAAATCGCTGTCGGTAAAAGTACTGCCATTTAGTACAAACGATTCTGATCGAACCGCTAACACGCTATGCTCGCTTAACGAGATATATCCGGCAATCTGAGCAGTCAAATGTTGTTGGGAAAAACTGCGAATGGAATCGATGTCTACACTTTTCTCAGAAACCCCAAAAATTACCGATGCTTTAATTCCACTTGTAGGTATTTCCAATCTATTTAAGGTGGATAATTCAAATCCAAGTGAGGCTGTCCTGCGATTTCCTCCCGGTTCAATCCTGTTCCCGGTTGATCCCGTTGTACCTTCAACTGATATCCCGGTAATTACTTTCAATTGAGGTGAAGTTTGATAGAAGCCACTTAAATTAAACTCTCGATGTTGATAGGTGGTATCATTTTGAAATAATCGAATGCCTGCTTCTACCCCAACCGGAAGCGAGCCTATCCAATATTGTTTTACTTGTGCGTTCAACCGACTAACCTCAGGCTCAATTCGTCGATACAGTAGATCAATGCCATTTCCTTCCGCAAAAACCGACCACAAATTTAACTTGACATCTCCAACGATTTGTCCATTTCCGTTCGCATCCGGCACATAACCTAACACTCCATCTAACTGATTAAGTCGAAGCTCCTGTACATCAACTACGGCGTAATATTCATTGTCAACTAATTGCACTTGAGGGAAGCTAACCTCGTCGAATAATTCACTTTGCAACAACTGAACTCTAATTCGTTGAAGCGTTTTGCTTGTTGCTATCGATGAGCTACTTACCCCTGAAATTTTTGACAAGTATTGATCAGAGTTTAAGCGATTTCCATTCACAATTAATCCTTGTAGCATCACTTGCTCACCGGGTTTCAAATCAACTTCAATCGCCACACTATTCTTAAGCGTGTCAATGTTGAAGGAGGTAATAGTGCCTTCGGCAAAATAGTATCCATCTTGGAGGTAGGAATCGAGTGTTGACTCAATCAAATCTTCTATGCTTTGTTTGGTGTATCTGATTTCCGATATATCAGAGACAACCAAGTCTCCTTCTCTGATCGCCAAATTCGCTTCAAATGGCTCGCCCTGTACTACATAGAAAATGCTGCCTATTTCTTTGATTCTTACTCTCAAAAAACCCTGATCGGCAAAATAGGTGGTTAAGATGTTTTTGGCAGATTCTGGCTGATTGGCAATCCTTTCCACAACCGATGCAGGAACGAAAAGTGTATCGCCATCCATCGAAAGAAATTGAAATTCCTGAGCTTCTGAAACGAGGGAGAACCCAAAAAAAAGAATTGGAAAAACGACCACAAAAATTAAACAGCGATTGCTAAAAATCACGCGGTTCTTACATCTCTGCTTGAATCTAAGTACCTTTGCAACCCTCATTTTAAATCGAAGAAGTAAATGATTCATACGTACCAAGAGCTGATCGAGCAAAGCTTTGAATTCCCGCAAGAGGGTTTTGATTTGGTTGATGGTAGCTTACAATTTAACGGAGTTAATCTCGCAGAACTTATAAAAAAATACGGAACTCCATTTCGTTTAACCTATCTGCCGAAAATACGATCTCAAATAAAAAAAGCGCGATCTATTTTCCATGAAGTGATGCAAACGCATGCTTATCAGGGCACCTACGAGTTTTGTTACTGCACCAAATGTTGTCATTTTAGTCATGTTGTGCGCTCGGCGATGAAAGAAAACGTGAGTTTAGAAACTTCTTCTTCTTTCGATATTGATCTGATCGAGCGACTTTTTGATAATCACCGTATCGACGAACAGCGCTACATCATCCACAATGGGTACAAAACCGACAATTATTTGCTGAAAATCGAGCGCCTTCACAAACTAGGTTTTCATAACTCAATAACGATTATTGATTCGGTGGACGAGTTGGACAAACTTGAAAGATTGGATATTGAAGGCCCTATTAAAATTGGAATCCGTCTATCGGTAGAACAAGAACCTTCTGCTGCTTATTACACCTCTCGAATGGGCTTGAATCACAATAAAATCATCGAGTTGGTGCAGTCTAGAATTGTTGATAATCCGAAATTCGATTTACGAATGCTTCACTTTTTTGTGGATTCGGGCATCAGCGATTCCATGTACTATTGGGGAGAATTTAAAAAAGCACTGAATTTATATTCGGAATTGAAACGTATTTCTCCTGAAATTAACGGACTAAATATTGGAGGCGGCTTCCCAATCAGTAATTCACTTGGTTTTGAGTTCGATTACAAAGCCGTTGCCAATTACATTATCGAAACCATAGCAGAGCACTGCGATACCGATAATATTCCTCATCCCGATATTTATACAGAGTTCGGCAAATATACCGTTGGTGAAAGCGGAGCTGTAATTTTTGAAGTGATTGCCCAAAAGCAGCAAAATGATGCCGAGCTTTGGTATATCATCAATAATAGTTTGATGAATACCATCCCCGATGCTTGGTCAATTAATGAGAAATTTATTCTGCTCCCGGTTAATAAATGGGATCGACCATCAAAGCGGATAAATATTGGGGGCATAAGTTGCGATCAGCACGATTATTACAACTCGGAGCAACTAGATCAACATGTGGTGCTTCCAACCTATCCTGCTGATGATCCGGAGCCGTTGTATATCGGTTTTTTCCACACCGGAGCTTATCAGGATGCCATTAGTGGTTATGGAGGAATTAAGCACTGTCTCATTCCATCCCCAAAACAAATTGTGGTTGATATTGACGAGGAAGGCAACCAAGTTGAATTTCTCTATCGCGACGAGCAATCTGTACAAACTATGTTAGACATTTTAGGCTATAACGATTAGTCAATTAGTATGCCGGTTATATCCTCATTTTATGGAATTATAATTCAGATGTTCTATTTTGATCATAATCCTCCTCATATTCATGCCGTTTACGGAGAATACAGAGTAGTGATTTCGATCAAAGATCAAGTTGTCGATGGAATCATGCCCAAAAGAGCTTTGAACTTGATCTTTGAATGGATGGAATTACATCGAGAAGAATTACTTAAAGATTGGGAACTAGCGCAGATAGGCGAACCTCTTTTCAAAATTGAACCTCTAGCTTAATTCACATGAACACAATAAGAATTAAATCCGCTGAATATTTACGTGAGTATAAGATCAAGCTATTATTTAGTTCTGACGAAGAGAGCGTAATTGATTTTAAAGATCTAATCACCAAAGGCTCAGTTTTTGAACCATTGAACGATAAAAATTTCTTTGCAGATTTCAAGTTGAACGATTGGACTATTTTTTGGAAAAATGGTGCTGACTTTTCCCCTGAATTTCTTTACGAAATAGCATTTAAAAAACAAACCATATCCTCATAGACAGATGAATAAAGGCCCAGTTTCACAATTTATTCAACATCATTACCGCCATTTTAATGCTGCCGCATTAGTCGATGCAGCAAAGGCTTACGAGGATCAGCTGAATAACAATGCTAAGATGATGATCACGTTGGCCGGGGCAATGAGTACTGCCGAATTAGGTATTTCTCTGGCTGAAATGATTCGTCAGGACAAGGTGCATATCATCACTTGTACCGGTGCGAATCTAGAGGAAGATGTCTTCAACTTAGTAGCCCACGATCACTACAAACGTATTCCGAATTACAGGGATTTGAGTCCGGAAGACGAGCAAGAACTACTCGACAATCACTTTAATCGTGTTACCGATACATGTATCCCCGAAGAAGAAGCCATGCGTGCCATCGAAGAGCATTTGGTGAAACGATGGGTTGCTGCTTCGGAATCTGGTGAGCGCTACCTTCCCCACGAGTATTTCTACGATATTCTCCTCTCAGGTGATTTGAAATCGGAATATCAAATCGATCCGAAAAACTCCTGGCTTCTTGCCGCCGCAGAGAAAAACCTGCCGATTATTGTTCCCGGCTGGGAAGATTCTACGTGCGGAAATTTCTTTGCCTCTCATTGTATCGAAGAACGAACAACTCCGAATGCAATGAAATCCGGTATTGAATACATGATTTTTCTAGCCGATTGGTACCAAAAGAATTCCGAGAATGGAATTGGCTTCTTTCAGATTGGCGGCGGTATTGCCGGTGATTTTCCAATCTGCGTAGTTCCAATGCTCGATCAGGATTTAGGCATCGATGCGCCACTTTGGAGCTATTTCTGTCAGATTTCGGATTCTACCACCAGTTTTGGCTCTTATTCAGGCGCAGTTCCCAACGAAAAAATCACTTGGGGTAAACTAGGCATCGAAACTCCGAAGTTTATTATCGAATCTGATGCTACGATTGTGGCACCGCTTATCTTTGCGTACCTGCTGGGTTGGTAATGGCAATTAGAAACTAAGAATCACGCCAAAACACACGGAACTTAATACACTTTAGTAGACAGTGAAATAAGGCGCATCTACCAGGTACTAATTCTATACCAGATATGCCCCAAAGAATGCAACCCAGACAGTTCAGCAAAGCTAACTTCTCGATAATATTCGTAAATCAGCTAGGTAGCCTAGCTTGCGTTCAGGCTTGATAAAAATAGCGTACTGCCTATGAAGGCATTAAAGGCGCTCAGCGCCCTACTTTTCCAGAGAATGGAAAGGTAGCGCTAAGTACTCAGCAACAGGAGATTGCTGAACTAAAGCGTTAACTCGTAATTACGCGTAATGGTTTTAGCATACTAATATTTTTACACTTATAACAAATATCTGTAACAACTAGATAGGAATATAGACCCTTAAATAGTTAAACGTATTATTTGATGTATGATAATCGGTAAGTTCTTTCGAATTTTAATTCGAAAAATCCATCGAAACCACAGAATAAGCCATATATTCTGAATGCAAAGATCTTTAAGAATCATTCACTGTTCTTCTCTTATAAAATCATCCGAGAGATTATCTAATCCGCATATTTAAGTATGTTTCTAGCCGTATCACTTCCTTTTTTAAACGAACTTGTTGCTCTGTTTTTAGTTAGCGTTTTTATTGCTTACATCAGTTATCGGATAAAATTGGTACCCATAGCCGGTTTTTTAATTGCCGGCGTGATTATTGGTCCAAACGCCTTAGGTTTGGTTCAAGATCAGGAACTGGTTGATATGCTCGCCGAAATAGGGATAATTCTGTTGCTGTTCTCCATCGGTATCGAATTCAGCCTGGAGAAACTATCCCGACTTAAAAATGCAATCATCGTAGGTGGTGGATTGCAAGTATTACTTAGTGTGGGTGCAGTTGTGGGCATTCTAAGTTATTTCGGTGTGGATTGGAAAGTGGCGGTATACACCGGTTGTTTGGTCGCGCTTAGTTCAACAGCTATCATTTTAGGCTTAATGAGTGAACAACGAAAAACCGACACTCCAATTGGCCGGCTCTCACTTGCAGTGCTGATTTTTCAGGATCTTGCGATTATTGCCATGGTGTTGTTGGTTCCGGTTCTATCCGGCGAAGGCGATTCATTTACCGACGTTCTGATCGTTTTAGGTAAAGCCATCGTACTAATCATCATTGTACTTATTCTTGCCCGGAAAGTAGTACCCTGGATTTTGGATAAAGTAGCTCATACTCGCCGACAAGAGTTATTTTTATTAACCGTTGTTGCCATCTGTTTTGGGATTGCAGCCCTCACTAATCTTGCAAATGTGAGTCTGGCGCTGGGTGCTTTCCTGGCAGGATTAGTAGTAAGTGAAAGCCATTACAGCGATCATGCCCTTAGTGAGATACTCCCTCTCAAAACTATCTTTAACGCTGTATTTTTCGTTTCTGTAGGCATGTTGCTGGATGTGCAATTTGTCCTACAATACCCACTGTTATTGATAGGCGTTACACTCGCAGTTTTAGGTTTAAAATTTGTACTGGCCACCTCAAGTTTGTTGGCGCTAGGCTACCCAATCCGAATTTCTGCGGCAACTGGATTAGTACTCGCTCAAATTGGAGAATTTTCTTTTGTATTAGAACGGGCCGGACGTGCTGCAGGATTAACTCCGGGTGGTTTCGGCGAAATAGGTTCCCAAATTTTTATCGCTGTATCTGTATTGTTGATGCTACTAACACCTGGATTTTTGAAAATTAGTGGCTCACTCGGAGAACTACTTGCTAAAACCCCACTTAAGCACATTGGTAAAAAGCCAAAAGAAGATCAAAACACGATAAAAGCTGAACTTGAAGATCATGTAATATTAATCGGGTACGGACCTGCAGGACGGAATCTTGCGAGAGTCCTGAAAGAAACCGGCATCCCGTTTATTGTAATTGAAATGAATCCCAAATCGGTGGAAGAAATGCGAAAAGAGGGATTAAATGCAGTATATGGTGATGCTACCCGCACGCCAATTTTGGAACATGCGAATGTGTACAAGGCCAAGTTATGCGTTATCGCCATAAATGAACCGGCCTCCTCTCCTACAATAATAAAACTTGCGAAATACCTGAATCCGACCATTCAAGTAATTGTGCGAACTCGCTATCTCGCCGAAGCAAGTATTCTTGAAGAGGTTGGAGCAGACAAAGTGGTTCCTGAGGAAATGGAAACTACAGTTCGGTTATTTTCAAGTGTGTTAAGTGCCTATTATGTTCCAGATGAGGAGATCCACCAGCATATTGAAGAGTTAAGAAAAGAAGATTATCAAATAATGAGAGGCAGTATTCGAGAAGCTCACTTGATGGTATTGCAAGGGTTAGACGACGAAGGTTTGCACACTCGAGCAGTAGCAGTGAGAGCAAACTCATTTGCTGATGGAAAAAGTTTACAAGAACTAAAACTGCGGAATCAATTTGAAATAACCGTATTAACGGTTCATCGTAATGGGAAAAATATTGGAAATCCTGCCGGTGATTTCATCCTTAATCCCGGCGATCGTTTGATTATGGTTGGAGAAGCATCAAAATTTGCAGAAGCTGCACAGGTTTTTCGAGATGAAACCCCGCCTGAGGAATTTATTGATGAATAGTGTTGAGTTTTTTTAGGCCAATTCTTAATTGAAACATTCTTAATTGATAATTGAATTCTCCTTATCTTTGAAGCTATGAAAAGAGTCGCCTTCGAAACCCTGGGCTGTAAACTCAATTTTTCTGAAACCTCATCGATGAGGCGCGATTTCGAGAACGATGGATACGAACTCGCTGAGTTTACCGACCCCGCAGATATTTACGTAATTAACACCTGCTCGGTAACTATGGACGCAAACAGCGCCTGCCGAAAAACGGTTCGCCAAGCCTTGCGCCGCAATCCCAATGCATTTGTAGCTGTGGTTGGCTGCTATGCTCAGCTTGAACCCGAAGAAATCGCCGAAATTGAGGGCGTTGATGTAGTGCTTGGCGCCAAAGATAAATTCCATCTCCTCGATTTATTCGATGATTTTGTAAAACAAGAAAAAACCATCATCCACAACACCGATGTAAATGAAGCGGTGGATTTTCACAATGCCTTTTCTTCGGATGATCGCACCCGAGCTTTTCTAAAAGTTCAGGATGGCTGTAATTACAAATGTTCGTTTTGTACTATCCCATTAGCCCGAGGTGCGAGTCGTAGTCCAAAAATTGCTACGGTTGTAAGAAATGCACAAACGTTGGTGGATGAAGGCTTTAAAGAAATAATCATCACAGGCGTAAATTCCGGTGATTTCGGTTACGGAACCGACGAAAACTTTTTTCAATTGTTAAAAGCTCTGGATGAAGTAGATGGAATTGAGCGACTAAGAGTGTCCTCCATCGAACCGAATTTGCTCACCGATGAAATTATCCATTTGGCTGCTGAATCGGATAAGCTTCAACCCCACTTTCATATCCCTTTGCAAAGTGGATCGGATGAGATGCTCAAAATTATGCGTCGACGGTACCGAAGTGATTTATATCAGGCTAGAGTGGAACTTATCCGACGCTTAATGCCTGATGCATGTATTGGCGTAGACGTAATTACCGGCCACCCGGGAGAAACTGAAGCCCTATTTCAAGAATCTTTCGATTTTATTGATTCTTTGGATGTGTCCTACTTACATGTGTTCACCTACTCAGAGCGACCTAACACCCATGCTCTAACACTCGAACCGGTAATTCCAAAACAGGAACGGAAATCACGTACACATCGCCTGAGAAGATTATCCGCCAAAAAACGCTTCAATTTTGATAGCAGATTCGAAGGCGAAATTCGACCCGTCCTTTTTGAAGAAGAAAACAAAGATGGATTTATGTTCGGTTGGTCAGATAATTACGTTCGTGTGGCGGTTCCCTATTCACCAAGACTCAAAAACACGATTCAACCTGTTCAAATCGGTAGCTATTCGAAAGATGGTTTTCATTTTGGCAAACTTGACGATAATCTGATCAAAGAAGAGCAAACCATTCAGGAGATACTTGGTTGATGTCAGACAATAACGGACAGCATATATTCGAAAAAGTAGCTCGCTTGCTGAAACAACAGCAGGAAATGTACGGTGATTTTGAGGTTTTGAAGAAGCAGCAAAGTGAAAGAGTTACAAAGTTACAGAGTGAAAGAGTTACAAAGTTACAGAGTGAAAGAGTTACAAAGGTGCAGATTGGCAAAGTTACAGAGGGACAAAGTGAAGTTTCAGAGCCGAGTCGGGAGTTTCGGGTAGAAAGAAAATTGACGCTAAAAGAGCAACTTGATGCATGTTCAAATCTCGATGAACTTAGAAGCCTGTGTGAACGCTCTGAAGTGTTGAAAACTGATCTTGATAACACCAATTTGGTGTTTGGAGTTGGAAATCCCATTGCTGATTTAATGATTATCGGGGAAGCTCCCGGTGAAAATGAGGACAAGCAAGGCGAGCCTTTTGTAGGTGCTGCGGGGCAACTACTTGATAAAATTATGATGGCTATTAACTTCAATAGAAGTGATCTTTATATTGCAAATATCCTTAAGTATCGTCCACCAAATAATCGCGATCCCAAACCGGAAGAACGCGAAAAGAGTTTGCCTTTCTTATTGAAACAAATAGAGTTAGTAAACCCGAAACTTATTCTTTGTGTTGGTAAGGTATCAGCTACAACTTTACTCAATCAGGATGCTACTCTCAAAGAAATGAGACAAAAATTCCATTCCTTCCATGGTCGTGAGTTAATGGTTACCTACCATCCGGCTGCGTTATTGCGAAATCAACAATGGAAACGCCCAACTTGGGAGGATGTTCAACTGCTCAGAAATCGATATGATGAACTCGGTGGCACCCCATAAATGTGGATAACTTGTGCAAAGCTTGTTGAAAAGAAGCTAAAAAGCACTTCGATTTATTAAGTAATTTACGCGCGTAGAACGACTTTAAGGACAAAATTTGGCGAAGAAAAACGGTTCAGGTTATAAAAACGATTCCTACATAAAGAACAATGCCGTTCTTGAGCAGGAAGGTAGAGTTCCACCACAGGCGGTTGAAGTTGAGGAGGCGGTGTTGGGAGCAATGCTTATCGAGCATGGTGCGGCTACCATTGCACTTCAAATGTTGAGTCCGGACGATTTTTACAAACCCGCCAATCGCCACATATACGAAACGCTTTCCAATTTGTATGAGCGAGATAATCCGCTCGATTTATTAACTGTAGAAAACGAACTTCGCGATAACGGTTTGCTCGAGGCCAGTGGTGGCCCCTCTTATCTATCTGATTTAACCCGTTCGGTTAGTTCGGCCGCGAATATTGATTACCACGCGCAGATCATTATCGAAAAGGCGCTAAAGAGAAAATTGATTCTGAATTGTACTGAGGTAATCAAAGAGTCTTACGATTCTACTTCTGATGCTTTTGATGTACTGGATGAAGCGGAGCAGAAAATTTTTGATCTCGCAAATCAAAAAAGCAGGTCCAGCGCTCAACCCGTAGCCGATATATTAAAAGACACTCTTGCCTATCTCGAAGATATGCGGGGTAAAAAGTACGGAATTACCGGTGTACCAACCGGTTTGGCGGTGGATCAAATGACCGCAGGTTGGCAAAAAGGCGATCTTATAATTATTGCAGCCCGACCATCGATGGGTAAAACAGCTTTTGTGCTTACTGCTGCTCGAAACGCAGCCATGCATCCCGATGAAACCCTCCGAACATCGGTTGCTATCTTTTCTCTGGAGATGTCGAATCAGTCGTTGGTTCAACGTTTGCTAACAATGGAAGCACGGGTTCGTGCTGATGAAGCAAGAAAAGGAACGTTAAACGACGAAAGCTTCAAAGACTTGATTGAAGCTGCAGGAAGATTATTTTCCACAAATATTTTTATTGACGACACTCCGGCGATCACTTTGATGGAGTTAAGAACAAAATGCCGTCGTCTGAAAAGTGAACACGATATTGGTTTAATCATTGTCGATTACCTGCAGTTAATGCAAGGTTCTTCGAAAGATTCAGGATCGCGTGAACAAGAAATTGCTTCCATTTCCAGAGGTTTAAAACAGCTAGCCAAAGAACTGGATGTACCGGTAATAGCACTTTCACAGCTGAGTAGAGCCGTAGAACAGCGTGGCGGGGATAAACGTCCGCAGTTATCCGATTTACGTGAATCCGGATCGATTGAACAGGATGCCGATATAGTCTGCTTCTTATACAGGCCCGAATATTACGGAATCACAACCACTTCAGAAGGGCAATCTACTGCAGGACTTGCAGAGCTGATTATAGGAAAGCAACGAAACGGCCCGGTTGGCAGCAAGATGCTTTATTTTGTGAAAGATTATGCCCGATTTGAGAATCTAACGTCAGCTGAGGGTTCCGGTGGAATGGGGCTCCCTCCTGCTTCTAACGATATGTTGGAGGCGAATTCAGGATCCGGAAACGATGGCCCGGTTATGCCACATAATCCGGCACCCGACGAAGACGCGCCTTTCTAAATGTGGTATCGGGCATCAATAATTTGCTTTTTGGTTTCCTTTTTAAGCATTTCTATTGAGGCGCAAATAAGTGATTATGCTCGCTATGTTGTAAACACATTAGCATCAGATTCACTTTCGGGTCGCGGTTATGTTAATGAAGGTGACAAAAAAGCGGCAAACTTCATCGAAAGCGAGTTTAATCGTTTTGGAGTACAACGTTTTAACCGCTCCTATTCCCAATCATTTGATATTCCGATCAATACCTTCCCTGACTCTATTTTTCTTCGCATCGATGATTTAGAATTACAGGTTGGCAAAGACTTCCATGTACTTCCGGGATCTTCGTCCATATCCGGCAAATTCGAACTCATTTTTATCCCAAGAGAACACATCTTCGATTTGCCAAAACTACAATCACTGATTGATAATGCAGAAGGAAAAATACTGGTATTGGACGATTATCCGGATAGTTTAATGGATAACACACAACGAAATACTTGGGTTCAAATACAACAGTTCTTAATCAAACATCCAAATAACAAAGCGGAAGCAACTATACTATTAACCAACGAAAAATTAACGTGGTATGGCTCACAAATCGAAGATGTTAATCCAACAATTCGTCTCTTAAAAGATGTATTTAATCCTGCTGCTACAACCATCGAAATTGAAATTAGTAACGAGTTCATAAACGCTTACACTACGCAAAATGTGTTTGGATTTATCGAAGGTGAAAAAGACTCAACCATCTTATTGATGGCTCATTATGATCATTTTGGGATGATGGGACAGGCTATCTTCCCGGGTGCGAACGATAATGCCAGTGGCGTGGCAATGCTATTGTCGTTAGCAAAGTATTACTCGCAAAAAAAACCACCCTATAATATAGTTTTTGTGGCTTTTGGTGCAGAGGAACTTGGCTTAATAGGCGCTAAACATTTTGCTGAGAATCCTCCCTATAATTTATCAACCACCAAATTTATGCTCAATTTCGATATCTCCGGCACAGGAGATGAAGGCATTAGAGTAGTAAATGGATCGGTATATCGAACTCAATTTGATAAGCTCGTTGAGCTTAATGAAAACTACGAGTTACTGCCACAAGTACGAATCCGAGGCTCTGCCTGCAACTCCGACCACTGCATCTTCGATCGACTCAACATCCCCGGATTCTATATTTACACTCTCGGTGGCATCCCTGCCTACCACGATGTCTACGACCGTCCCGAAACCCTTCCACTTACCAAATTCGAAGAGTATTTTAGATTGATGACGTTGTTTCTTGATGGGATGTGAGTTCGCCATGTATATGCAAAAACACTAAAACGTACGAGGTAAAAAAAAATCCGCATTCCTACACAGTATTTCGATATTCGATATTCGTTAATCGTTGATTGTTGATTGTTGATTGTTGATTGTTGATTGTTGATAGACGAAGGTTTGAATAAATCAACTAATCCAAATCACCGAGTACTTTACCTCGAGGAGGTGAAAGATGAGGTTTTTTCTAGCCATTGAACACTTGCTGAATGAGTGTTAAGTGTTGAGTTTAATAATTCTCACATTGGTATATCATACTTCGCTAATTGTACTTCGATCCTCCAAGTTTGATTGAGTTCTTCCCTGTAACTCAATATCACAGTACTTCTTTACAAGCCTTGTACAACCCGATCAAACAACTCATCGAATTTTCTGATCATCCGATTCCAATCGAGGTGTTTGTTTATATTCTGCAGCGTCGACTTCGGAAGAGGTTTTGTTTTCTTCTGCAGGAGATTTCGAAGGTGTAAAAACAGCTGGTCTTCATCATTATAAATCACAGGTGCGTGCAGTAACGGATTATGCAGACTTTCAGGAATCAGCTCCGGGTAATGCAAACTGTTTGGCACTAAAGGATGACAACCGCAGTAAATGGCTTCCATAATAGCTACGCAGAAGAACTCATAAGTAGCTGTTGAAACTACAATATCGCCGGAATGTAATAACTTGCTGTACGCTTCTTTGTCATCCACATAACCGAAATGGGTAATTTGATCGCCGAATCGTTTCCATGCTTTGGCAAATTCATCGGGTTTTTCGTGTTTGCTGTCGCCGGCCAGTATTAAATCAAAAGTTAGATCAATGTCGTTTAATCGATTAAGGACTCGAAAAAACATGGCTGGATTTCGATCAAATTGCCATCGCTGATTCCAAACGATTACAGGACGATCATTCTTAGTTCGGGTATCTGCATGCTGATCAAAATATTTTAGCTCTAATCCGGGGTGTAATACTACACTTTTATCGCGAATCTGATTAACGGTTGCGTAATGTTTATCGCCGGGATAGTTATCCAAAAAGCCGGGTAAGGCGTCTAGTAAATCATCCAAATGAAATTGCGAAGAGAAGATCAACTGATCGGCTACCAACATACTCAAATAGTTGATATAACAGTAAGTCATATCCCGAATTTCATCCTCAGGGATAGGACGAGTGAACTGATTATCATGCATATACATGATCTTCGGCGTATGGGCAAATCTTGGATTGGTTAGTGCCAGAAATGCCGGCAGGTTGGTCATGCTGCTCACCATCAACACGTCGATGGGCTCTTTTACTTGTTTGGTAAGCTCAGCTAGTGTTACCGAATCGCCATGCATGCGCCATTTCCATCCCTTATAATTCAATTTTATGGGGATGATATTGTGGCTAGAATATTCCTCTAAACCCTTTAAAAAAGCTTTATGCGAGCCGCTGTAGTAAGGTTCAATCGCGAGGATGTTCATAGTAGTTATTTATCGGCACCTAAAATCCATTTGACGGTTTAAACCCGTCTGATGGATGATTCCAGTTTATGTGTGAATTCAAAGGGAATTGTTTTTAAAGATAGTTGCTCAAATTCTTTAGTACTATTTGGAAGATTAAACAATTCTTTTGCGAGCTCAATATTACACAAAGTACCCTTTCTTAAGCCAGCATAATCTCTATATGAAGAGTACTCCCATCTATGTAAATGATCTACAATTTTTCCCCTCAAAGGGTTTTGATGAATATATAACATACAATTTAGACCATAATCATTAAGACCTGAATAATAATGATCTATAGATTTTGATTTTGTTCTAGGGCGAAAAAGCGACCCTGAACGATTATATTTTTTATTAATTGCCTGTGTATATGAACTTAAAATATTGGCAATTCTTCTATTAATAAGACCAACCGATTTAGGGTTATCTGTTGTATGGTCAAACTTATAATCATCTTTTACTCTTACTAGCCAATGGAAATGATTGGGCATTAAACACCATGCTAAAATATCACAGTGTGTAAGCAATTGTTTTCGCATTCTTTGAATGAAGTAAATATAGTTTTCTTCCTCAAAGAATATCTTTTCTCTGTTATTACCTTGGTTATAAATATGATAGGTATGCCCTGCTTGAAATGTCATCAAATCTAAATATTCCATCAGACGGGTTATAACCGTCAGATGGAGATTATCTATTCGCGAGGATGTTCATTTTTTGGTATCGTTATTCGTTAATGGTTATTCGTTATTGGGTTAACCATTAACGAATAACCATTAACCATCTATCTACCTAAATCTAGACTGCAATTCGTCGAGCGAAAGATACACGATTGTGGGTTTTTTTAAAGGATCAAGATAGGGTTGTTCACAAGCGAATAATTGATCCACTAACGCTTCCATTTCTTCATGCGTAAGTGAACGTCCACGCGGAATCGCAGCCTTCGACGCAAAAGCAATTGCCAAACGTTCACGGGCTTCTAAGTTTATTTTCTGTCCTAATTCCTGATATTGATGCAACATGGAAACCAGCACTTCTTGCTCATTTCCTATATCGATGTCAGCTGGCACACCGTTAATCATTGCCGTATTACCGCTCATTAACTGTACCGAAAAACCCATACGTTGTATAATTGGATGCAACTCTTTCAAGAGTGTAAAATCGGAGGCCGATAATTCCAACGTTTGAGCAAATAATAATTGCTGCGTACTCGGCAGCGCTTCTTCCGTGGCATTAATCGCTTTTTCGAAGATGATACGTTTATGCGCCAAATGCTGATCGATCATACATAAACCCGTTCTGGTTTGCGTGATCACATAAGTATTATGCAATTGCCAGAATGAGTTGTTTAACGGCTCTTTTTCTTTGTTTTGATTCGTTTCACTACTCGATACTGGCCGATGAGAACCCGAATAATCACCGGAAGACTGATATAGATTTTCGGCAAACTCATCTCCCTTGCGATTTATATTAGGTTTATTAATCCGAGATGGAAATGAAAAACCACCCCCAGCACGACCTGCATCCTTAGCCGGTTGATGAAAGTTGAAGCCTGTATCAAATCCTTTGCTCGAGTCATCACTCATAAACGGATCCGAATCAGACGGAATACCGGGAACATTAAAGTGATTGTTCAAGGCTTTATTAACTACCGATTTCGCCAGTTGGATTACACTGCGCTCGTCCTCGAACTTCACTTCCATTTTCGCTGGATGCACATTTACATCCACTTTATTCGGATCAATTTCGAAGAAGAGGGTATAAAAAGGATATTCGTTATTGCGAGTCCATGCATCGTATAAACTCAAAATCACATGCGTTAAATAGCGATGCTGAAACGGGCGACCATTCACAAATAGAAACTGCTCTCCCCTGCTTTTCTTAGCTAGCTTTGGATCGGAAGCAAATCCGTAAATCTTTAAATAACTCGTTTCTTCCGAGAATTCAATTAAACTCGCCTTATAGGCTGATCCGAACAATGAAACAATCCGGTTTTGGAGAGCATCTGACGGCAAATTATACACCGTCTCTCCATCTGCAATCACCTGAAACGCAATTCCGGGAAAGGCCAATGCCGCATATTGAACCGTACGCAGAATGTGGCGAAGTTCGGTGACATCGGTTTTTAGAAACTGTCGACGTGCAGGAACATTGAAAAACAAATTCCGAATCGAAATGCTGGTTCCATCTTGTGTGGCTACAGGAAAAATTTCACCGGCCGCTCCCCCATGTATTTCGTATTCCCAACCATTGGAATCTTCGGCACGTTTCGTTTTAACTTGAACCTGCGAAACGGATGCAATCGATGCCATTGCCTCACCACGAAATCCCATTGTTCGAATCGAAAATAAATCTTCTATGCTCGATATTTTTGAGGTAGCGTGGCGTTGAAAACAAAGGGGCAGGTCTTCATCACTCATTCCACAACCATTATCAATCACCTGAATAAGCGTTCTACCCGCATTTTCGATAATTATTTTGATGGAATCAGCACCGGAATCGATGGAGTTATCTAGTAGTTCTTTAACTACAGAAGACGGACGTTGAATCACTTCGCCCGCAGCAATTTTGTTACTGATTTCGGGCGGTAACGGATGTATAATACTGTGGGATGTGCGGGTTTCGCTCAAAAAAATCTAGGTCTTAAAGGATGCCAATTAAATACACCACCAAAGATAAGAATAGAGCAAGAAATAACACCCTGATATTTTGTTTAGGCTTTACGCGGTTATGCGTTTGAAATTTAATTCTTCGCCGAGCTCTGTTTTTCTCTCGTTCTTCTTTTTCAGGATCGTAATAACGGAGTGGGAGGTCAAATTTTTTGGGTTTCGGACGGAAACCAAACATGGGTCTAAGCATGGCAGTGCGGCTTAATTAGCGTTTCTAGCGACGTCAAGATCAACAACGTTCGACACCGAATGATTCGTCAAAATCGTGAATTATCTGCGTAGGTTCAATTACAACTACTATTTTGTTGATGGCATCCGAACGGTAAATGTTGACCCTTTATTGGGTTCTGATTGTACAGCAAGCTCGCCGTTTAAGCGCTGTACCGATTTTTGAACGATGGATAAGCCCAAACCTGTACCTTTTATACCTTCGGTGTTAGATGCCCGTTTAAATGATTCAAAAATGGTTTTTTGCTCCTCAACGGGTATTCCTATCCCAAAATCAGTACAAATAAATTCAAAACCGGCTTCCATTTTGTTCACTTTAAGATGAATGGGTTGATTTTTTGGAGAATACTTTGCAGCATTTTCCAGCAAATTTCTGAGAATCAATTCTAACAAACTTGGATCCGAATAAAGCGTTTTAGAGGTATCCAGTCCGGTTGTAATTACCGTTCTATCTGCTAGTTCACTCATTTCAAGTTGTTCAATAATATCTCGCACAAACACTGGAATATCAATTTCCACTGTTTGAAAAGTACTGCTATCGGAATCTAATTTACCGATTGTAAGTACATCCTGAATCAATGTATCCATCCGAACCGAGGACTTATGAATACGCTCAGCTCTTTTTTTGATGTCCTCCGAACTAAATCGCTCTACAAAATTCGAAAGCAATTCTGCTGTAGTTTGAATGCTGGTAAGTGGTGTGCGAAACTCATGTGATACCATCGACACAAAATTTCGATTTAATTCATTGTAACTGCGTTCTGCTTCCAGAGCACGCCTTAATTCATGCTCCGACTTCTTTTTCTGAGTTACATCCCGGTACTGCCACAAATATCCCAGATGTTCATTTTTTGTATGTATGGGTATTAAATCACGCTCAAAAACCCGACCATCTAAGCATCGGATTTCTTCGTGCAAGCTTTCTCTCCCCTCATCAAGTTTCTTTTGCGTGGAGGTAGTGAATGTATACACATCTTCTACCACTTCATTCAGTTTGTGGTACAATACCGAGCAATGTTTTCCAATTAAAGCTGATGGAGATTTGTCCACGTTAAAGACCTTACACATGGCCGTATTGGTAAGTACAATCTTGCCATCATGATCTACCAAAACGATGCCAGAGTTTAAACTAGAAATAAGTGTATTTAAACGAGTGTTTGCACGCTTAACCTCATTGCTTTTTTGCTTCACTTCGGTTATATCCAACGCATAGCCCAGCACCATCTCCACCGTTTCACCGTCTTCTGCCATTACCGGATACATTGTGCGATGTTTCCACTCATAACTTCCATCCGGAAGTATGGCTTTTTCTTCAAATTGATGTTGCCTCTTTTCTTTAATGATGGAGTTAAATATGGCTCGTCGTTGTTTTGCAATCTCCGGGTTTTTCTTCCGGTAGTTTACATAGTCAAAATCATCTCTTCCGATGAGCCATTCTCTAACTTTTTGATCTTTAATGGCAATGGGATTGATGTACTGATAGCGATGATGCTTATCGAATACCACTAAATCTGAAGGGATGGAATTCAGTATTTGCTCAAAATATTGAGTTTTCTCTTTTAGCTTTTCGTGTTCATATTGCTGAACAATGTAGGCTGCTACTGCTTTCCCAATCTTTTTTATAACTACATGTTCTTGCTCGTTTTTCGACGTCGTGCTTATGTATAAAAGTGCAATACTATCTTCCTGATAATTGATGGAAAACACATATTCATTTCCCGCTTTAAACACCGAAGGTATCTGTTCTATGCTCGGATGAGAACTCAACTCGGCAGCAACTACATTACTGTAACAATTCCAACGAGATTCTAGATTGTTCAGGTGATTAGCCGACTGAAAACAACTGAGGGTCAATAATTCTTTTTCGCAAATTGCGGCTTCTACTTTTATTTCGCTGTCAAGGTCTGCCAAGGTTTGTAACATCGGGGAAACAACTTCCGATGCATCTTTTAAGCCTAAAATATTTAAGCCTGCAAAAAGGTGCTGTAAGGTCGGCTTTTCTTCAACTCCAATCATGGCTCAAGCGAATTTACATGTGCACTTCTAATGGGCAATGAAAGTGAAATAGTGGTTCCAACGCCCATTTCTGAGCTTAAAGCAACAGAACCATTCAGCCGATCAACCGATTTCTTTACGATTGCGAGACCAAGCCCGGTGCCTTTAATACCTTCGGTGTTTGTAGCTCGTTTGAAAGATTCAAATAAGTGTTTCTGTTCCTCCTCCGGTATTCCGATTCCATGATCTTTACATTCTACTTGAACATGATTTTGGCTGAATTCCACTTTTATTTCAATAGGTGTATCGGTTGATGAATATTTACCGGCATTCTCCAGAATATTCCTGAAAATCAGTTCCACTAATCGAACATCACATAGCATAGAAGGCTCATTTGTAAGTCCTTCAATCTGAACATTTCTGCCGGATAATTCGCCCATTCTCAACAACTCAATCGTATCATTTAACACCTCAGAAAGCTTAAATTCTTCGTTATTCACGAAGTTATTGTTTGCTTCCAGTTTTCCGATCGTGAGTACATCTTCGATTAATTGATCCATCCGAATCGATGACTGATGTATTCGATCCACTCTCTTTTTGATGTCGTCGGCTGTAAATCGATCAGAAAATGTAAGTAACAATTCAGCAGTAGATTGGATACTCGTTAATGGAGTTCTAAACTCGTGCGACACCATCGACACAAAGTTTTTATTTAACTCGTTGTAGCTACGTTCGGCTTCTAGGGCTCGCACCAATTCTTGTTCATTCTCTTTCCTGCTGGTAATGTCGCGATACTGCCAAACCGTGCCATATTGAATCCCATCGTAAATAATCGGGATGAAATCGCGCTCCAGAATTTTTCCATTTAAAAGTTCCAGCTCTTCGTTTACCGACCTTAAATTCTCGCGTACCAGTTGATTTGTGGAGTTCTCAAAATACTCGGGGTCTTTAAAAAATGATTTGGCTTGAATAAGTAATTCGCCACAATCCTGCCCCATTAAATCATCCGGCGAAAAGATATTTCCAAAAAGTTCGCAAAACTTGGAGTTTGCGTGTACAACTTTACGATCAGCCTGCTCCATCAACACTCCGGTATTCAAATTATCAAGCAAGGTTGATAGCCGAGACGACAATTGCAGCAGATCCCGCTCTGTTTTTTTCTTTTCAGTGATATCGCGCAATACAGATTGTATGGCTAGTTCGCCATTATAATAGATGGTATTCGAGTTCGCTTCTATATACTTTGTTGTGCCTTTGAAGGTAGTAATCTCGAACTCAATGGGATCTACGAATCCGTAGCGGCGAAGTAATTCCATGCGCTCATCAAATACTTTTGATTGCAGATTATCCGATAAATCCCTCAGATTTACTCCCTTTACCTGTGTAATTGAGTCCGCTTCGTACAACCTTAATCCTGCCGGGTTCATATAAATCACTTCCCCGTTTTTAGAGATCTGAATAGCCTCAGGCATATTCTCAACCAGGTTTTGCCAGCGTTCTTCACTTTCTTTAAGTGATTTTTCGGCTTCTTCCCTTTTCTTTGAGTTGATTGCACTTTTGATTTTACTAGACGTAATGTTGGCGATGGTCGTAAAAACATCAACGTGTTCTTTCTGATAGAAATCTATATCGGGGTGCTCCGAGTCGATTACACCTATCACTTGATCTTCGTAAATAATGGGTACAGCTAATTCGCTTAATCGTGTAGCATCGTCCACTTTATAGGAGGCATCGTTCTGCGTATTATTTACCAAAATTGGTTTTTTGAGTTGTGCAGCTCTCCCAACAATACCCTCGCCAATGGCTAAAGTAATTCGATTGGCAATTTCGAAACCATCTGGGTTTTTAGGCCCATAGGCTGCTACTTGATGTAAGCGCCCATCTTTTTCATCCAATACATAAATCACACAGTCTTCTAACCCCAACACTTCGATGGTATTTTGGGTGATCTCCCAGGCAATTTCATTCAGATTGTTTTTGCCCAATAGCGAGATGGCCAGATCGTTAATGGCTTTTAGAATACGTTCCGATTTCTTTGCCTCAGTTATATCACGTACAAACGAACTGAAAAAAAACACGCCATCTACTTTGTTGGGGATGATGGTCAACTCAACAGGAAAAACTCGTTCTTTAGCATCAATGGCAGTTATTTCAAAGCGTTTGTTTAGAACCGGACCTTCTCCGGTTTTCAAAAAATGTTTCAACCCACGTTCATGAGCATCTCTGTATTCACTCGGAATGATTGTATCGGACAACCGCTTACCAATTGCCCACTCACGATTCCACCCAAACGTTTGTTCGGCTTGATGATTCCATTCGGAAATAATGCCTCGTTCGTCGATTACAATTACTGCATCTAAGGCAGAGTTTATAATAGATCGAAGAATGGATTCGCTTTGCTTAATACGTTGAGATAAATCGCTCATCAATTCACATTAATTAAATGGAAATTCGAAGGTATACTTGGTTCCATTTTCATGATATTCCTGAGAATACGTACACTTTAACTGACTAATAAAACTATGAATAAGTAACACTTCAACACTCTCAGAAACATCGTCTAGTTCTACCGAAGCATCGCAACTTAAGAATATATTCATGCAGGCTTTGTCAACCAATTTGTACGATGTTACATGTACTCGGCACGATTCTTTAATCTGCTTCTTATTCAGCAGAAGTGTCAAAAATTCATACAACAGTAAGCCTAACGGAATAGCTTTATCAATGCTAACGTCAAACTTTTCGAGTTGAGGAATAAATCTGAAATCTTCGTTATCGAACAGTTTATCGAGTACATTGGTAATTAACTTTTGGGTATCCACTTTACAAATCAACTCATTATCGTAAGCCTCTTCGTGAATGGAAGCCATTGCTCGAACCCTATGCTTTATTGTATGCATAAACTCAGGATCGTTACTCATTTCACCGAGCTCAAAAAAGGCGGAAATCACGGCAAGATTATGCTTCACTCTATGATGGATTTCCATCACCATGGTTTCTTTTTCTTTCTCGTTTAAGCGATTGGTCTCCTCGAACTGATCAATAACCTTTTGTTGAAAAGAGTTTTTTCGGTCGTTGTACTTTTGATATTGAGTATGAATAGCATCAAGCAATTCCTGCCGCGTAAACGGCTTAGTCAGATAATCATCTGCACCCAGGTTCATACCTTTCCGTTGTTCCGTTTTATCTGTTAAGGCTGTTAGAAACAGAAAAGGTACTTCATTGCTATTACTCATCATTCGATAATTCTGAAGTAGTTTGTGTCCATCCATTTTGGGCATCATCACATCGCTAATTACCATATCGGGTTCCCAATCAGATAAAATAGATAACGCTTCCTGTCCATTTCTCGATTCTGTTACCTCAAATCCTTCTAGTGTGAGCAAGTCAATAATTCCTTCTCTGATGGCGTCGTCGTCTTCAACAACTAATAGTTTTATATCTCGGGCTTCCATACGCTAATACTTGATTTTTTATTTTGGTACAAAGTTCGAGAGATTTGATTCAACAAATTTGCCAATAAAAAGCACAAACCTGCCATTTCAGTTAGGCTTTATTAACGAAAAGTGCCTTTACAGAGATTTATTAAGGCTTTTTAAACTTTGCGTTATACAACTTTGCAAAATGAGACACACTTTTAAATCCAACTTTATTTGCTGCCTCTGCCAAACTCCTAACTTTTTTATTCGATAATAAATCGTGGGCACGCTGCAGTTTTACTTCACGAATAAACGTGGCAACAGGCATACCTATGTGCTCCTTCACTTTTCGATATAAATTCCGTTCGCTTAGGTTCATATCTTCCGCCAGTTGTTGCACCGAATAACTGGCGTACTCCAAGTTCTCTACAATTAAAGCATATAAATCACTTACAAATTGTTCATCAAGATTGGGATTTTGTTCGAAGGTATTTGAAAGTACTGCTTTCCACGAGTTGGTGTCGTACGCACGCTTAGTATGCAAAATATTATTGATCTTGAGCACCAACTCATTACTGTTAAATGGCTTTTTGATGTAATCAACTGCACCGGAGGACAACCCCTTGAGCATATCTTCTTCTGCGGTATTAGCCGTTAACATGATCACCGGAATGTGCGCAAATTCGGGCTTGGTTTTAAGTTTCGAGGTGAACTCATTTCCACCCATTAAGGGCATGTTTACATCACAAATAATAAGATCGGGCGTAACACTTTGTAGCATTTCAAAACCTTCTACTCCATGCTCCACTGCCATGCATTCGAAGCCAAAGAGCGATAGCAATTCAGTTAGCGTTAACCGAACTGCCGTGTCATCTTCCAATACTAAAATTAATGCTTTGTTACTCATCCCAAAATATCTTGTGTACAGCTAGCTTTAATCATGTCTTCGTAAATATTTAATATCATAACTTTTTATCGGATGTTTACAATCAATTCTTAGTATTTTTGTTGGCAAATTTTCGAATTCAAAAAACTATTACATGGCCTCAGATAAAGCTAAAATCATATATACTTACACGGATGAAGCTCCTGCTTTAGCCACTCATTCTTTTCTGCCAATCATAGAAGCATTTACTAAAGCGGCCGGTGTTGCTGTAGAAACCAGAGATATTTCGCTGGCAGGACGTGTAATTGCAAACTTTTCAGATTATTTGACCGATGAACAATCAATGAGTGATGCCCTGACCGAGTTAGGCGAACTGGCAAAAACTCCTGAAGCCAATATCATTAAACTACCCAATATTAGTGCTTCCATCCCGCAGCTTACAGCTACAATTAAAGAATTGCAGGAAAAAGGATACAAACTCCCCGACTACCCCGAAGAGCCAACTACTCCCGAAGAACGAGATATAAAAGCACGCTATGATAAAGTAAAAGGTAGTGCGGTAAATCCGGTGTTACGTGAAGGTAATTCGGATCGCCGAGCTCCAAAAGCTGTAAAAGAATATGCTCGTAAAAATCCGCACAGCATGGGCGAATGGAGCTCTGATTCCAAATCTCATGTGGCTACTATGGGCGCTAATGATTTTCGTGCCAATGAACAGTCGGTTACGATGGATGAAGCCACAACGGTTAGCATTGAGTTTATCGACGATAATGGTGGCGGTAAAACTATTCTGAAGGAAGGAATTAAGCTTCAGGAAGGTGAAATCATGGATGCTACATTTATGTGCAAAAATGCGCTGGTAGGTTTTTTAACCGAACAAGTGGAAGACGCAAAAGCGAAGGACGTTCTGTTTTCGCTGCACATGAAAGCCACAATGATGAAGGTTTCTGATCCGATTATTTTTGGTCACGGCGTAAAGGTTTATTTCGAAGAAGTGTTCAAGAAGCATCAACAAGTAATTAAAGAACTTGGTGTAGATGTAAATAATGGCCTGGGAGATTTACTCTCGAAAATCGAAGATCTAGCCTCCGACAAAAAAGAAGAAATCCTTGCTGATATCGAAGCTTGCTACGAAAACGGTCCGGATATCGCGATGGTAAATTCCGATAAAGGCATCACAAACTTACATGTGCCATCGGATGTAATTATCGATGCTTCAATGCCAGCTATGATTAGAACTTCGGGTTGCATGTGGAATAAAGATGGTGAAACACAGGATACGAAAGCGGTAATTCCGGATAGCTCGTATGCTGGTGTGTACCAAGCCACCATCGATTTTTGTAAAGAACATGGCGCTTTCGATCCTACTACCATGGGCTCGGTTCCAAACGTGGGATTGATGGCTCAAAAAGCTGAAGAATATGGTTCGCACGACAAAACCTTTGAAATGGAATCAAACGGAAAGGTGCGCATAGTTGCTGAATCAGGTAAAATATTGATGGAACACGATGTGGAAGCTGGCGATATTTGGAGAGCTTGTCAGGTTAAAGACGCGGCTGTACAAGATTGGGTAAAACTGGCTGTTTCCCGCGCCCGTGATACCGGTTCTCCGGCTGTTTTCTGGTTAGATGAAACCCGTGCTCATGATGCCGAGCTCATCAAGAAAGTATATACTTATTTAAAAGATCATGATACCGACGGACTCGAATTGCATATTATGAGTCCGGTTGATGCCACTAAGTTCTCGCTAGAACGAATCAAAGAAGGAAAAGACACGATTTCTGTAACCGGAAACGTACTGCGCGATTACCTCACCGATCTCTTCCCTATTCTTGAATTGGGAACTTCTGCAAAAATGCTTTCAATTGTTCCATTGATGAACGGTGGTGGATTATTCGAAACCGGTGCAGGTGGATCGGCTCCAAAGCATGTTCAACAGTTTGTGAAGGAAAACTATTTACGATGGGATTCTTTGGGCGAGTTTCTTGCGCTGGCCGTATCACTCGAGCATCTATCAAAAACCTTTGATAACGAGATTGCGGCGATTCTTGGAGAAACTTTAGATGAAGCGACTTCAAAATTCCTTCAAAATGATAAATCTCCTGCTCGTCGTTTAGGGCAAATTGATAATCGTGGTTCTCACTTCTATTTAGCAATGTATTGGGCAGAAGCCTTGGCTAATCAAACTAAAAATGCTGGTTTAGCGGATCGCTTCAAGCCTGTATTTGAAGCTATGAGTAGCAACGAGGACGCTATCAACAATGAGTTGATTGGCGTGCAAGGAAATCCGGTTGAAATCAACGGTTATTACAAACCGGATACTGATTTAGTGGATGAAGCCATGCGCCCAAGCAAGACTTTGAACAAAATTCTTGCTGAGGTGTAGAACTTCATTTTTTTCGTTTAAGATTAGAAGGCGCTTTCGAGCGCCTTTTTTGTTCATAATAGATTCATAATTCATTAGTTAAATGTTACACTAACAATTTTTTTAGATCATGAATCGTATCTACTTATTCGGGCTATTAGTTTTATTCACTTCACTTAATTCGTGTGATATGTTATCTGATTCCAATAAAGGTGGGATCGATAATACCTTTTCCTTTGAATTTAGGGAATATCACGAAGCTGAAAACAGCGACCCAATTCTTGGGATACGCATTAGTACTAACGAACAATTCCCATGTGTTAATTACACACTCGTCACCTCACATTCCATCAAAAATAATATCATTTCGATCTCAATAATTGATGTTTATATATCAGATATCTGTCTTACAGCAATTGGTCCGGCAACTACCGTTATACCATTATATCTGGATGAAGGAAATTATGGTTTAGAGCTAATCAACGGCGATATAAAAGATGAGTTCCTGATTAGTGTTAAAGAAGAAAAAATCGATGTAACTAAACCACAGGGATTTTTGGAGAGATCGTACGATTTCAGCGCTCCATTTATTACCTGGTATCGTTACCCGAAAAACTCTTTTGCGCTTGTTGGTGGAACGTTCACCGATAACACACATTTATATGAGAACTTCCTGGTTCAGCTAACTGATTCCTTTGAAGTTAAAGAGATAAATTTCCCTAATAACGCTTATATTCCTTACCCTAGAGTGGGATCCGGACACTACGTTGATTTTCCTGCTAGTTATTTCACCTATCGCACTGAAGAAGAGTATACTCGTATAGGAAATTTTCTTATTGAATATTCCTCTAGAAATATAAAGTCAGGAACTGGGGTTGGTTTCAGTTTAAGAAACTGGAAAAATGTATCGTACCTGAGTTGGCTTCACGATCGAGATTAAGAAGTAGATTTTGGTTAATGCTGAAATTTGATCGTTATTTGATAGGAATGAATTTCCTTAAGTCATACCAAGAGACTCCCTGAATCACCTTTTCTTCACACTTTCTTCAAATGAGTTATTGACCATGAAATGATCGAAAACTCATG
Organism: Balneolaceae bacterium; assembly: GCA_965228545.1. Taxonomy (GTDB): domain Bacteria; phylum Bacteroidota; class Rhodothermia; order Balneolales; family Balneolaceae; genus HXMU1420-13. Next base: position 772,818 of record OZ245822.1, on the reverse strand, counting down.
GAGATCTTATGTTGAAAAAGTACTTGATGCTAGCCTATCTGATTTTGTTCTTTTTGATTTTGGCAACCTGTGCCAAAAAACTAGATACAAACTCACTTGAACAACCGCCTGTTTCCGAAATTGAACAACTTGAGTTAGTTAAAGCTAAACAACTTATTGAATCGACCTGTGTTAGCTGTCATTCGGCTACAGCTTCGGAAGATAGCCGACTCGCTCCACCACTCGAAGCTGTAAAACGGCGATATCTGCGTTCGTATCCAAATATCGAGGATTTTACTACCGAAATGGCTGCTTTTGTTGCACAACCATCCGAAGAAAAAGCATTGATGTATGGGGCTGTTAACCGTTTTGATATAATGCCTCCCATCCCTTTTCCCGAAGAAGATTTAATAGCTATTGCAACCTATATGTATCAATTTGAACTGGAGCGCCCGGATTGGTTCGAAGAGCATTATCAGGAAATGCACGGTAGCAAAGGTAGACAACAAGGAAAAGGTAATGGACGAGGAATGAAAATTCGCAAGGGAAACGGAAATTAAACGAGCTGTTCAACCCGATTTTCAGGTATCTTGATGTTTCGAAAACTGTTCAATTCTAAACTTATTAAAACCTAACTAAATTGGTCATTCCCACGAAGGTGGGAATCTAAAGCTCTTTAAAACATCATGATGCATTCATACTCAATATCCCTGCTATTGCTGGGATGAACATAAAATTTGCTAGGAATCCTATTAACGTAGTGAAGAAATACCGGGGATTCGACAAGCTCACTCACCTGAATTTATCTTCTTAAATAATCTATGAGGTGCCTGAGTCTGTCGATGGCACTCTCGATTGACCTTTCAACACTAAAGCATAAAGTGGGAGATCAATATAGTCATTCCCACGAAGGTGGGAATCTGAGGCTGTTTAAAATATCATGATGCATTCACGCTCAAGATCCCTGCCTTCGCAGGGATGACCCAAACTGGTTCAAGCATCCCTTTGGACCCTCCTACTATCATTTAGAATTTTCGCAATACATCTCCATCTGTCGGGCTAGAGCACGGCTGATGGAATCCATTTGAAGGCAAGAACCATAGTACAAATTTCCATCACCCCGACTTCGTCGTAATAATGGACTAGCCTTAAAAGGATTCACTCCTCCATCAATTCCTCGTACTCCACCTCGAAGTGGAACCAATCGCTCATGAGTTTTTTTAACTCAGCATAAAGTTCATGCACCTGTTCGATATCATCAGCATCAAGCTTAACAATACGAATTCGCTGTTTGTCTTTAAGGATAATTTCGAGCGTGAACCATTCTTTGTCGATAAAGCCTCGTTCCACCAAAGCTTTCCCTGAATCAAAATTCGAAAACAGAAAACGATCAATATCATCGAAAGAAATTTCTCGTCTTCGAATTCTCAGATAACTGAAAATGCGTAAATACTGACTGAGTTTATAAGTATCAGAATTGAAAATATATTCATGGCGAGTAAACAATTTGACCAGCAAGGCAAAAGCAAAAATCCAAAGAAAAACTGCGAAGAAGACCCCAAGTAGCAGGCAGGCAAACAAAGCCATAAAATCGAGCAACGTGAAACTCTCTTCCACACTTACGATTACATTCGGCTTTTTAAAACTGATTTTGTAGCGCATCTAATATTCTTTGACGAAACTTACTCTAAAACAATCAAAGTTTTCGTTAGAAGAGAATAGCTTCAACACTTAATCACTAAACCATAAAGTGGGTGATCAATATAGTCATTCCCACAGAGGTGGGAATCTGAAGCTGTTTAAAATATCATTATACATTCACGCTCAAGATCCCTGCTTTCGCAGGGATGACCATAAAATCGCTAGGAATCTTTTTAATGTTGTGAAGAAATACCGGGGGTTCGACAAGCTCACCCACCTGAATTTATCTTCTTAAAAAAACTATGGGGTGCCTGAGCCTTTCGATGGCACTATCGATTGACTTTTCAACACTTAATCACTAAATCACAAAGTGGAAGAACAATATAGTCATTCCCCGAAGCATGCAACCCGAAGCTTCATGCGTAGAATTGGTGGGAATCTGAAGCTGATTAAAATATCATGATGCATTCATGCCCAATATCCCTGCTTTCGTGGGGAAGGCCATAAAATCGCTAGGAATCTTTTTAATGTTGTGAAGAAATACCGGGGGTTCGACAAGCTCACCCACCTGAATTTATCTTCTTAAAAAACTATGAGGTGCCTGAGCCTTTCGATGGCACTATCGATTGACTTTTCAACACTTAATCACTAAACCATAAAGTGGAAGAACAATATAGTCATACCCACGAAGGTGGGAATCTGAAGCTGTATAAAATATCCAGACTTATTAACTCTTTAGATCCCTGCCATGCTAGCGTACTACTTCGGTATGCATGCTTTGCAGGGATGACTAATTAGATTTTGTTGATGGTTAAACCTGAATAACCCCCGTCTTATACTCTTCTATCTCAGGATTCAAATTCGCTACTTCAATCGCTTTAGAAATTCGCTCTCTGGTTTCTAGCGGATGAATGATCTCATCCACCCAAAGTCGGGAAGCTGCATAACGCACATCGGTTTGTTTATTGTAACGATCGGTGATGGTTTTCTGAAGTTCTGCCTGCTCCTCCTCACTCACTTCCTGCCCTTTCTTTTTCATAGCTGCAATTTGAATCTGTGTAAGTGTTTTTCCTGCCGAAGCACCACTCATCACGGCGATGTTAGCGGTTGGCCAGGCATACATGAACCGCGGATCGTACGCACGTCCGCACATGGCATAATTCCCCGCACCGTAGCTGTTTCCCAGCACAATAGTAATTTTAGGCACCGTAGAATTTGCCATAGCATTCACCATTTTGGCACCGTCTTTAATGATGCCTCCATGTTCGCTGCGCTTACCGATCATAAAGCCGGTAACATCCTGCAAAAATACTAACGGGATCTTCTTCTGATTGCAGTTCATGATAAAACGGGCAGCTTTATCGGCAGAATCCGAATAGATTACTCCGCCAATCTGCATCTCTCCAGATTTTGTTTTACTGATCGTACGCTGATTTGCCACAATCCCTACACTCCAACCATCAATGCGAGCGTACATGGTAATGATGGTACTCCCATAACCTCTTTTGAATTCGGTAGCACTTCCCTCATCAATAATGCAATCAATAACATCATACATGTTGTAAGGCGATGTCCGTGCTTCAGGAATCAAATCGAATAAATCGCTGGCCGGTCGCTGTGTTTCTTTAGGTTCAGATCGATTGAACCCGGCCGTTTCAAACGGACCTAATTTATCCACCAGATCGCGGATGGTAGAAATACACTCTTCATCATCTTTCATCTTGTAATCGGTAACGCCGCTAATTTCGGTATGAGTGGTTGCTCCACCAAGCGTTTCATTATCCACCGATTCGCCAATGGCGGCTTTTACCAAATAACTTCCCGCTAAAAACACGCTTCCGGTTCCATCTACAATTAAAGCTTCGTCGCTCATAATGGGCAAATAAGCTCCACCAGCCACACAACTGCCCATGATTGCTGCAATCTGTGGAATGCCCTTTGCTGAAATCACTGCATTATTTCTGAACATTCGTCCGAAGTGCTCTTTGTCGGGGAAAATCTCATCCTGCATCGGTAAAAATACTCCTGCAGAATCCACCAAATAGATCAATGGAATATGATTTTCGATAGCAATTTCTTGAGCTCTAAGATTTTTCTTTGCCGTTATTGGAAACCAAGCTCCGGCTTTTACAGTCGCATCATTAGCTACAATCATGCACTTTCTACCCGATACCGTTCCGATTCCGGTAACTACTCCACCGGCCGGGCATCCACCCACACCTTCGTACATTTCGTAGCCGGCCCACAGCCCGAGCTCATAAAAAGCGCTTCCAGAGTCGGTTAATAAATTAATACGTTCACGTGCGGTTAACTTCCCTTTTGCATGCTCTTTTTTGATGCGCTTTTCACCGCCCCCTTTTTTAATTTCTGCTTCTTGCGATCGTAAATCTTCGATCAAGGATTGTAACCAATGCGAGGTAGATGATTCGGCAGTACTACTCATAGTTTGATGTCGATGTTTTTATATACTAGTTTGTTATAATTCTACGTTCAAAATAGGAATTATCCACTTCCCTTTTTATGTCTTACTTGTGTAAGCAAAAAAAACTGATCAATGCGTAAACAACTACTTACACTTTTTACCTTAATACTGGTTTCTACCTCATTAAGCATGGCCCAACGTCAGCGGGTTACCTATCTCGATTTAATCAATCGATCGTCTGCCCCTCAGATTTTTATTGATAATATTATTTTACCCGACGATGATTACAAAGCTGTGCTTGGAATCTTGTTTCGCTTCAACAACGATTTCCTCCCCTATAAAAAAATCTCGCCTAATGCAGGGTTAAACGCTCCCGATGGTGCCGGCTTTTATTCGATAATTCGTTTGAATAATGAGGTATTTAAAGGACATGCTCAACGAAATAAAAAACCAACCGATGTTAGTGTTGTAAGTCGTGATATGTGGTCGGATACTCTATTTACACAGACTTTCGAAGAAACCGAATCGTCTAAAATATATGCATCAGGATCACTTTCGGTACAACTTGATCCCGGAGCTTACCATTATGTATTACAACTAAGCCTCATAGAAAGCACAAACGACCGGAATTCAAATTTTCGAAATGTGATGGTCCCTAAGTGGGAAACAAAAGCAACCGGTGAAATTTATACCATCAAGAATAAACCATCTCTTACCGCTGATTCTGATCTTCCGTTAACCAATCTTGGAGATAACATTCTTTTTGGGGATGATTTTTACGCTCTGGTTCGAATACCTGATTATGATGCAAACTCTTCGTATTCGATGAATATTTTTCGAATGAATACCAGTCGAAGAGATACCTCAAAAGGCGAATTGATTGATGAACTCTCCATTCAAAAGGATGTAATAATTGATGGAAAGCATCCTGTTCTTTCTTCAGGAGACGAGCCATCTCTAAGTTTGAAAGAATCGGAACTTGGATTTACCTATGCGTTAGTTAAAATTCCCCATTCTAATTATCAAAATGCTGCGTATTCGATCGAACTGAAAAAAGACGATTCAGATAAAGCGTTAGCCAAGAAGTTTTTCCGATCGTATTGGCCGGAAATGCCTGCGAGTTTATACAACTTAGATATTGCTATAAATCATCTCAAATACATCATTAACGAGGATCAGTTGAAGCAAATTAAATCCGGTTCTGATGCAGATAAGGAAAAAAAATTCAGAGCGTTTTGGGAACAAAGAGATCCTTCGAAAGGCACCGTTTACAATGAGTTAATGGCCGAGTATTATCGCAGAATCGATTACGCCTTCAAAGAATTTAGTAATCGAGGTAATTTAGCCGGGCATGAAAGTGATCAGGGAAAAGTATACATAAATTATGGCCCTCCGGATTCAAAAGATCGACAATTTCCTAAAAATGGCGAAGTGATCGAAATTTGGAAGTATGGGAATAAACGCTTTGTGTTTGAGGCAAGCACCGGGTTTGGCGATTTTGTGCTGATTGGAACCGATTAGAAACTGTGAATTGCGCTCAATCGCTTGTACCTTTGGGGTAAAAAAAGATGTCCCACATCATAGCAATTAGTATTGGTGATTTTAATGGAGTCGGCCCCGAAGTTGTAATCAAAACACTTACTGAACTCGATCTCAGCAACTCCACTCCTGTAATACTTGCACCTGCTCGAGTGATTAATTATTACAGCAATGCCTTCGGCATTAAATTGGATGCCCTAACCATTACAGAATCAAAAGAAATCCAACCAAATCGAGTAAATGTGTTAACCTTTGATGACACAACACTTGAAATAACACCCGGCGAGCACAGTATTCAAAGTGGCAACATTGCCATGCAATCGATTGAACACTGTATCAAGTTATGCCAACAAGGCATTGCACACGCCATGGTAACCGCACCTATTTCAAAAGAAGCTGTAAACCTTGCCGGATACGATATTCCCGGACATACCGAATTTTTAGCCCAACAGTGTGGAGTCGACGAGGTATTAATGATGTTGGTTTCGGATAACTTACGTGTGGCTCTAGTAACCGCGCATGTTCCCGTTAAAGAAATCAGCCAAAAAATTAGCGCGAACTTGATTCTACAAAAAGCGCAGTTACTTTATCATAGTTTGAAGTACGATTTCGCGCTACAATCTCCAAAAATTGCCGTGTTAGGGCTCAATCCTCACGCAGGTGATGGTGGCATTATCGGCCGTGAAGAAATCGAAATCATCGAACCGGCTCTTAATCTAGCCGAACAGCGTATGCTTCCTCTTAAAGGACCTTTTCCTGCCGATGGATTTTTTGGTCAACAATTATACTCACAATTCGATGCTATCCTTGCTATGTACCACGATCAAGGGCTAGCACCATTTAAACTGCTATCCTTTGGGCATGGAGTAAATTTTACGGCTGGTTTACCCATAATTCGTACCAGTCCGGATCATGGCACAGCATTTAATATTGCTGGTAAAGGCGTGGCGAACCCAACTTCATTTATGCAAGCATATTCCTTGGCAGTACAAATGGCGGAGCGTAAATATGAAGCCTGAATTAACCACAGTATACTCGAAGTTGGCCCGACTTTATGATACGTTGATGGGTGATGTTGACTACGAGTCGTGGGCAGATTATATCGATGAAATCATGCAAACGCATCATGAGAACCCTATCACCGTAATGGAAGCCGCTTGCGGAACCGGTAGCGTGATTCTTTCGCTGGCAGAGCTAGAATGTTATCGTTTAACGGGTACCGATAAGTCTGCTCAAATGATTGAAGTTGCAAGCCAAAAAACAGCAGAATTGGAATATAAACTGCAATTTGAAGCCTTTTCCTTTCAAGATCTTCCCTATCGTAATGCTTTCGATTGTGTGTATTCGGTGTTTGACAGTATTAATTATCTGCATACCGAAAACGAAATTTTAACTTCGCTGGAAGCTATCAGAAAAACCCTAAAACCTGATGGGCTATTCATTTTCGATTTTTCCACACCAAAAAACTCATTGCAGTCGGTAGATCATCTGAATGAAGCCGAAGGCGAGTCCGATTCGCTCAGATATTTTAGAAAAAGTTGGTATAAACCTGCCGACAAAATTCATATTAATGAGTTTGAAATCGAAGAACTGGATCCATCCACAAAAAAGGTGCTTTCCAGCTGGAAAGAAATCCATCGGCAACGTGCATATACTTTATCAGAAATGCTGTCAATTTTGGATCAAACCTCCTATCATCTGGTGGCAAAATATGATGGCTTTGATTTATTGGAAGCCGATGAAAACAGTGCACGTGTAACCATAGTTCTTCGATGTCAGAAAACGCAGTAATTGAACTCAGCAATATCTCGCTTAGCTACGAAAACCGTCAGGTTCTAAAGGGAGTTAATTTTAAGCTCCGAAACGGAGAATTTTGTTATCTCATTGGCCCCACAGGTATTGGAAAAAGTTCCATTTTAAAGATGCTCTATCGTGATGTTGAGCCCGATTCTGGTACTGTTAGAGTTACCGATATGCCGGTTAATAAACTTAGTATGAAACAAGTACCAATGCTAAGAAGAAAACTCGGTATCGTATTTCAGGATTTTCAGTTACTCCAAGACAGAGATGTATTTGAAAATGTAGCTTTTGCACTTCAAGTAACCGGTGAGAAACCCAAATTTATTAAGCAGAGAGTGCTGGAAGTGTTAAGCATGGTAGGATTGTCTCATCGCAGTAAAAATATGCCCGGTGATTTATCTGGTGGTGAGCAACAACGAGTTGTTATTGCCCGAGCTTTGGCTAACGAACCGCGAATTCTTCTTGCCGATGAGCCCACAGGTAATCTTGATCCTAAAGCCACGAAAGACATCATGGAAATTTTAAAGCATATCAATAATCGAGGTACGGCTGTGCTGATGATTACCCACGATTATTCCATCGTAAAAAAATATCCGTACCGAACCGTTCGAATTCTGGATGGCCAAGTGCAGGATTTGGCATGGAAAGGCGATAAATTAGTTCCTGTCATGCCCCGAGCATGATTCTTTGTATATTCATCGGGTGATGAATACCGCAACGCTTACTCAAAAAATCCGCACTCATGCCCTTCAATTAGGCTTCGATGCCTGTGGATTTGCCAAAGCTCGAGAGCTCACCAACGAAGCTCGCCATTTAGAACAGTGGCTGAAAGAAGATCGACATGGAACCATGGAGTGGATGAGTAATAACTTCGAAAAACGCATCAATCCAACCATTCTGGTTCCCGGTGCAAAAACCGTTGTTTCGCTATTGGCAAGCTACCATCATCCCTCTCATAATCAACAAATTGGCTCATTAGATAAACCACTGATCGCCAAATATGCACAAGGGAGAGATTATCATAAAGTGCTTAAAAAGAAACTGCATGATCTCTTTAATTTCACCTCAGAGTTAGTAGGTAGGTTAGAAGGCAGAGTTTTTGTGGATTCAGCTCCGGTGCTTGACAAAGCCTGGGCGGTGCAAGCCGGTTTAGGTTGGGTGGGAAAAAACTCGAACATATTGAATAAACAACTTGGCTCCTGGTTTTTCATCGCAGAAATGATTATTGATCTTGAACTAGTTTATGATTCACCAACCACCGACCATTGTGGCACTTGTACGCGGTGTATAGAAGCTTGCCCAACCGATGCTATTTATGAACCTCAAAAAGTTGATGCCACAAAGTGTATTTCTTACCTCACCATCGAACATAAAGGAGAGATCGACAAAAAATACCACACCGACATTCAAAACTGGGTGTTTGGATGCGATATTTGTCAAGATGTTTGTCCCTGGAACAGCAAAGCGAAATTAGCGCAACTGGTTGATTTTCACCCTCGACCAAAAGTGCTGGAAGCCGCTGATGAACTATTTCAATCTTTAAACGAAGATTCCTATAACACATTATTTGCCGGATCTCCGGTTCGCCGCACTAAATGGAGTGGCTTTGAACGAAATTTAAAAATTGTTAAAGGAAACATTAATTAATTAGAACTATTTACGAATAGTAATCTGAAAACCAACAGATCTCGTAGATTCGGGAATTCGTAACCATTTCAATCAATTCACTTAAAGCTTACTCAACTTGAATATTGCTACTCATATAGCACTCTGTACACTCTTAACTTAAATACGGAGAAACGGAATACTGCCTATCTAATTAGATACTCTAAGCTATTATTCTTAAAACTTATCCTTCTTGTCGATGAGGGCTTTATACAGTAACTCACGGGCTCGGAAGATGTGTGCTTTGACGGTGCCAAGCGGTAGATCTAATTCTGTAGCAATTTCATCGTAGCTGAGCTCTTCCATGTGTCGCATCTGAATAACACGACGATATTTCTCAGGCAGGTTTTGAATGGCATTTTGGACGATTGCCTTACGCTCACTTTTAATTACCGGTGCATCCGTAGCGAAGGAAGTATCGGGTAACTGAACTTCCATCTCTCCATCTTTTGTTTTGATGGGATCACTGATCGAAAATGTTTGCAGTTTCTTTTTCCGTAAATAATCGATGGTGTGATTGGTTGCAATACGATATAACCAGGTAGAAAAGGCATATTCGTTGCTGTAACTTCCTAAATTTTTAAATGCCTTGATGAACACTTCCTGAACCAGGTCTTCTACCATTTCCTGTTCTTTAATCATCTTTCGAATATGAAAAAAAATAGGTCGGTCGTACTTGTCTACCAATTTCTTGTACGAATCCTCTCTGCCGGATAAAGCCTCGGCTACGAGCTTGTCGTCTTCGATACTACTTGGCGACGCATTCTCGCGTGGTGAAGTGTTAGTAAGTGGTTTAGACTTGTCCTGCATCAATGGGGTTAATTTAGTCGGCTAAAATACAAAGCTTAAGCAAAATGAAAATCCAATTTTTCAATCTTTTTTATCCATTAACAATGCACCGTGTCTTATTCCGCCGGTCGAGGTAATAATTTCGTCGAGCTTATAATACTTTAAAAACTCTTCAAGGATCAATAATCCGGCTAAAAATATATCCTGCCTACCTTTTAGCACCTCAGGATTGAGCTCCAAAAGTTGATCGTAGGTGTGCAGGCTGAAGATCTCAATACTTTTTGAAAGATTTAACCGATCAATTGAATGCCCATTGAGTTGGTCTATTTGAGGCTCATCTAATTGTAAATCGATAGCGGCGAGAGATGTGATTGTACCGGCTACGCCAACAGCTACTGCCTTTTTGGGCATCTTAATTTTTTGTTTAGCCAAAGCAGAACGAATGGCTTCACGGCATTGAAAAATTTCTTCTTGATACGGTGGATTATGTTTCAAAAAACGCTCGGTGAAACGGACACACCCAATATCCAACGAGGTGTATGAAGTAAGTGCTCCGTTCGATCCAGCAGCTATTTCGGTGCTTCCACCACCAATATCTAATACAATACACGATTCATCAATGGGTAATTGATTTAGAGTAGCTAATGCACCGCGATACGTATACTGTGCTTCTTCATCGCCACTAAGTAGTTCCACTTCGAAACCAGTATATTCTTTCACTTTTGCCAAAAACAAATCGCGATTTTCAGCATCACGAACCGCACTTGTAGCGGTAACAATTACTTCTTCGCATTCGGGAAAACGTGTTTCGATAATCTCTTTGTACTCTATCAAAGCATCTAAAACCCGACGGATACTACTCACATTTAAGTTCCGATTTGCATCTACTCCTTTGCCAAGGCGAGGCATTCTGTATGCTTCGTACAGTACCCGTAAAGACTGTTGCTTAGCTTCAGCAATAAGAAGCAATACAGTATTGGTTCCAATGTCGATAGCTGCTTTCATTTACGTAATAAAATTGCGATCCACTCCTTTTGCTGACGAGTAGCCACATGAGTTAACAACTGCTTGTCGGTAATTTTAAGTATAGTAGACTCATCCGCTTCAAGTAGCCCTGAAAGTAACAATGTTCCACCACGCTTTAAATGTTTATTTAGCACGGGAATCAAATCCATTAATGCATTACGATTGATATTTGCCAGAATCAGGTCGTATTCTTTCTCGGATGGTATTGTTTCCGTAGATCCCAGTTTAACTTCAAAACCTCCTACTCCATTTAGCGCCATATTTTCTTTTGCATTGTCTTCGCTCCATTCGTCGATATCGAAACCAAAAGCTTGCCTGGCTCCTGCCTTTAGTGCTGCAATTGCAAGAATTCCTGTTCCTGTTCCGGCATCAAGAACTTCCTCATTTCCTTTTACAACTTCCGGAATCCATTCAAGAAGCAAACGTGTTGTGGCATGGTATCCGGTGCCAAATGCCATTTTTGGGTCGATTAGCAATTCTATGAAATCATCTCCAAAATATGCTTCTCCCCAGGTAGGGCGAACATAGAACTTGCCAATTGTTTGAGGCTCTATGCTTTGTTCCCAATTCGCATTCCAATTTTGAGGCGCTACAATTTCCTCTTTTTCGATGTAGGCGTCTTCGCCATAATGGAGAAGTATTCGTTCGATTTCTTCTCGTTTGTAGTCGTTAAAATCTTTAGCAGCAATTGATGCTATAATTCGATGTTCTTCTTCTTCAAAACCATCGAAATCCATGTCAAAGAGCTCAGCTATGAGTAGTTCCTGAAATTCATCAGGTATGGCGATATGTATTCTGATATAATCCATTACAATCGATTATAAATGAGTTCGAGCAAAACCTCACCCACTGCCTGGAGCGTCTCGGTGCTTATTATATCCATATTGTCTCTGTGTGTATGCCAGTAATCATCTAGTTCCACTTCACCTTCACTATTTCTTCTGTGGTTGATGATATTGATCATCCGAATATCGGTTTGTGTGTTTACCACCCAATGGTCATCCAAAATGGAAGCTCCGAGTTCATCCAAAAATAAATTACTGTGCCCCAACTCATCGGCCAGCTCCCAGATTTCATCCACAAGATCGGGCGCATATCCTACCGATAACTCTTCTTTAGGAAATTGCGCCGTTTTCGCACCAACCATATCCAGTAAAATTGCAAAACGGGGTGAATAGCCTGAAACCGGAGGATTTTGAGACCAATATCTTGATCCAAGAAAATACATATCTAAATCGCTGGGAACGCCGTAATCTTCTCCATCAAATAGCACAATATCAACACCGATAGGTGGAGGATTTTCAGAAAAGAGCCGCGCTAATTCAATCAAAACACCAACACCGGATCCACCATCATCAGCCCCTAATATGTATTCTGTTGTTCTTACTGTATCCATATCCGCTCTTGGGCGTGTATCCCAATGTGCAGAAAGCATAAGTCTGTCTTCGGCGGTTGGGTTAAACGCTGCAATAATATTCGCCATTTTTAGATCGTCGCCAGAATAGCCTTCTTCTGTAAACTCTTGCGCGAAAACCATTTGATTTCCTGCATATTCCCTGAACTTTCGTTCTAAGTATTTTCGAGTTTCCACATGACCGTAGGTATTGGGCACTCTGGGTCCAAAATCTACTTGAGCCTGAATAAATGCATAGGCAGAATCAGCATTAAATTCGGGTACGGTTCGTCCTTTTTCAGAAAACTGAAGTCCGGTTTTTTGTTCATTGCTGCAGGCAAATAATAAGAGCGTAGCAACAAGTAAATAATAAGTTTTATTCATGTCGATGAACCATTTGTGCCGAAGATTGTGCTACCGGCATCACTATTGAGTCTAAAATATTTACGTGTTCGGGACGATTAGCAATAAAAACCACAATCTCGGCAATATCATCTGCCGTTAATGGTTGCATGCCTTTGTATACCAAGTCTGCCTTTTCTTGATCACCACCAAAGCGGACATTACTAAATTCGGTTTCTACCAAACCGGGTGAAACCATACTAACTCGTATTCTTGTGCCATGTACATCTTTCTTTGTGGCTTCGGTAATCGCTTTAACCGCATGCTTAGTAGCGCAGTACACCGATCCACCGGGATACGTTTCATGCCCGGCTGTAGAACCAAGATTTATAATATGCCCGCTGTTTTGCTCAATCATTTGTGGTAAAAACAAGCGTGTAATGGCAAGCAAACCTTTCACGTTTGTATCAATCATGGCGTCCCAATCATCAAAAGAACCAGAATGTATGGGATCTACTCCTTTAGCCAGTCCGGCATTATTAACGAGTATATCGAATTTGATTCCTTTCACGCTCACTGTAAAGGCTTCAATTGCAATCCGATCCTGAATGTCAAATGCGAATGGCTGTACATTTACGTCATACTTTGTGTGCAACGAGGTAGCAAGTTCTTGCAAGCGATGCTTGCGCCTGCCGGTAATTACTAAATGGCAGCCCATTGAAGCAAAATGTTCGGCAATTGCTTTTCCAATTCCGGCTGATGCACCGGTTATAAGCACCTGTTTTCCTGAAAGTCTGTTCATGATGATGATGATAGATTTTGAATTACAGGCTTTAAAAACACCAAACTATCGGAGTAATTCAACCAATCGACCAGCGTTAATTATTTTTTCTTCCTGAAAAACATCACCTAAAAATTGAATTCCTACCGGCAAGCCATTTTCATGTGTTCCGGCCGGAACACTAATACCACATATACCTGCCAGATTCGCCGAGATGGTATATGCATCGTTTAAATACATTTGCAGAGGATCTTCGATTTCCGAACCAATATCAAAAGCGGTAGTTGGAGCAGTCGGACAAGCTATCACATCCACTTGCTCAAACGCTTTTTTGAAATCATTTTGAATTAAACGCCGCACACGTTGAGCTTTTCCGTAGTATGCATCATAGTAACCGGCACTTAACACATACGTACCTAACATGATTCTACGCTTTACTTCGGGACCGAATCCTTCTGTACGCGATTTTTTATACAGTCGAGTTAAAGCAGAGTCTAATTTATCCAACTCATGTTCGATCAAAGGCTTTTCATCATTAGAAGCTGCTTTCAAACGGGCTTTAATTTCCGCTTCTTCCGCTTTCAGTTCGTCAAGTACCACATTTTTATCCGCACGATGACCGTATCTTATTCCATCAAACCGAGCCAAATTACTGGAAGCCTCGGCAGTTGCGAGAATGTAATAAGTTGCAAGCCCATATTTGGTATGAGGCAGATGAATAGGAATTACCTCAGCGCCATGTTCTTCCAATTTTTTGATGTTGTCTACCACTATGGATTTCACTCCTTCATCCAAACCCTCCCCAAAAAATTCCTCTGGGACACCAATTTTGATATGATTAGTAGGATTTTGGGCCACAGCGACATAATCAGGCACATTTAATTGAGCAGATGTATTATCTCGCTCGTCAAAGCCCGCAATGGTTTGAAGCACTGCCGCAGCATCTTCTACCGAGTGTGCCAGAGGGCCAATCGAATCAAAAGAAGAGGCAAATGCCACCAAGCCATAGCGCGATACCCGCCCGTAAGTGGGCTTAATTCCAACAACACCGCAATATGAGGCAGGTTGGCGGATCGAACCTCCAGTATCAGAGCCTAAGGTTGTATTAGCCATGTTTGCAGCAACCGCTGCTGCGCTCCCCCCCGATGACCCACCGGTAACTTTGGTTGTATCGTGAGGATTTCTTGCGGCTCCGTATCTGCTGTACTCGTTGGTAGAACCCATGGCGAACTCATCCATATTAACTCGGCCAATAAGAATAGCATCCGCAGCTTGTAGGCGCTCAATCACAGTAGCATCATACACACTATGAAAATCAGCCAATATTTCTGAGGCACAGTTAGTTGGCTTTCCTTTTTCGCAGATTACATCTTTGATTCCCATAACGGCTCCCAATAAAGGGCCGTAAGTACCGGCATCTATTTTTTGTTGGATGCTTTTAGCCTGTTCTAGGGCGTCTTCTTTATTAAGATAAACGAAGGCATTAATTTCCTCGTTAGAGGCATCAATGTTCGCAAAGTAATGCTCAACTAGGTCGGTGAGGGTGAGTGTGCCAGCTAAAATTTGCGCTCTGGCTTCCTGAATTGTCTTCGGGATCAAGGTATCGTAAGTTACTTTGTGGTTTTCTTTTCGTCGGAATTAACCGCGTCTTCGATGTCTTTTGAGCTCTCTTCAATCTCTTTTTTGATATCTTTTGACGCTTGTCGGAATTCTTTAATTCCTTGTCCCAGTCCTCTTGCTAATTCGGGAATGCGCTTAGCTCCAAAGAAAACAAGCACAAAAATAGCAACGATGATAATTTCGGGTGCTCCTATACCATTAAACATATAATAAAACCTGATTGGAAATTGTTGATGTATTTGTGCTAAGATAGCAATATTTTCGGCACGATTTTTAGTATAAAATAATTCATTGAATACTTGAATTTTAATTCATTCAAGCGTTTAATACACCGAATCCTTAAAAATTTAAGAAAACAACGTAAGGAACACTATGATTTGGACAGTTGAACTAGCTGCTGCCTTAGATGAAGCCCCTTTTCCGGCAAGTAGGGAAGAGTTAATTGAATGGGCAGAGAGAAACGGGTTACCGAATCAGGTTATCGTAAATCTCGAAGAACTCGAAGAAATTGATGAAGGTGAGAACACCATTTACGAAAGTATCGAGGATATCTGGCCTGATTACATTCGAAAAGAAGACTTCTTCCATAACGAAGAAGATGAAGGTTTCGACTACGACGACGTTTAAACTCCCCCTCCCCTAAATGTGTGGCAATCTATTGCTAATTTATTAATCCATGCACTTCTCAACTCTGTTCGAGTTGTAGTTTTAGTGCTATTTTTACCATTCTTCACTCCATCTTACTCTGTTGTATTTGCTCAAGATCAATCTCAAGTGCAGATACAAACAGAAAGAGAAGATAACGATGTTGTGCGCAGAGTTCGGTTTTCGGGCAATCGGTTCGTAAAAGACCGAACGCTTGAAAATTTGGTTCGAACCAAAACTAACAGAGAGTTTTTGGGTATTCCACGCTTTACTCCATGGTATTTTTTCCATCGATTAAGTTCTGGAAGTTTTGGTGAAGCCCCTGCCTTACTCGATCGTGAAGTGGTAGCGGCTGATATGGAGCGTATCGTGCTTTATTATCAATCGCTAGGATTTCGAGAAGTACAGGTTGATACTACCATTATTGAATATCGGACCGATAAAATTGAGGTGTCGTTCCTTATTAGAGAGGGAACGCCATCGCGCATCGAAACCATAACCTACGCAGGGTTTCCTTTAAACAACGAACCCGATCGGAGACGAAGATTTTTTATTCAAAGTCCGCTAACCGGCCTTGGAATAAACGATACTACTTTTAAAGTGAATCGTCAGTTCAATGCTCAGGAACTAAAAGACGAACAGCTTCGGGTCATAAATTTTCTTCGAAATAATGGGTATGCAGCTGCCGAGCGTGATTCAGTAATCGCCTATGTCCGCCCTGATTCGTCTAGTGCGTACAAACTGCATGTATTATATCAGGTTAATCCCGGTAATATCTACCGTTTTGGCAACATCGAAGTACGTCTCGCCGATCCTGAACCACCAGATACGTACTCCAATAAGCAAACCATTGAACGTGTTATTCCAGATGCGGATACACTAACAACGGTATTGATGCTTGAACCGGAAACCGACACAAAAATCAGCCTGCTTAACGATCAGCTACTGTTCCAACCCGGAGAGCTGTATAGCGAAGAGCTATATCTGGAAACGGTAAAAGAGTTTCAAAATCTGGGCAATTTGTATATCCGTCGTTTTGGGCAATCAGAGAATGGCGTTCGCCCGGATTATAGTAAACCCGTTATTCCCACCTTTTTTGATCTTGAGACATACACCAAGCACAATATTAGTACCGAATTTTTTGGGATGAAAAGATATGGGTTTGGAACCGGTATTGGCGTAGATTATACCAACAATAATGTGTTTGGCAAAGCAGAACAGCTGGTGATCGGAGCGAATGGCAGCTTCGAATTTGTGAGTTCTTCGACCTTAAAAGAGATCGCTCCCGATTCTGCGCAGTCTTCTTTTTTTAGAAGCTATGAATTGCGTACCGAGTATTCGGTACCACGCATCTCCTGGCCTTTTCGGTTTTTAGATAACCAACGTTTTTTTACCAATGGAATTACACGTTACACACTTGCTTACAGTAGATCAGATCAATTGTTCTTCGACATAAATTCTGATGTTCGATTTAACTATCGATACGAAGTACAACATAATTCGCGGCTCTCTTCTTTCTTTGATTTGATTGAACTTGATATTATCGATACCAACCCTTCCGACCAGTATACTCAATCGTTAATCGAAAAATTTGGGCAGAATTCTTTTGAATATATTCGATTGTTACAGGATTTTGAACCTCAGATTTCTTCCATCATTAGGTATACTATCCGAAGCCAAAACACCGATCTTATTAAAAAGAATCGTGGATACTTTAGTGAATATTCGATAGCTGCTGCCGGCAACATGCCTTATGCAATCGATCGGTTTATTGTAACTCCGGGTAAAGTGGAAGGCAACCTTCCTGCTTTGTTTAAACTGAGTGATAATACTCTAACGTACAGCCGGTTTATTACGCTTACTGCCGATTATAGGCGATATTATCCATTGTCTAACTCATCAGTGTTTGCATGGCGACTATTCGGTGGAATAGCACACCCTTATGGGGAAAATAAATCCATCCCACTTAACCGTCGTTTTTTTGCCGGCGGAAGTAACGATATTAGGGGCTATGCCCCCTTCCAACTTGGTCCGGGTGCTATAAATAATGATGAGATCACCATAAATGGTGGGGAAATAAAATTATTGGCTCAAACCGAAGCACGACAAACATTTATCAGAGATCTGCTTAGTGCTGACTGGATCGCTTCTTGGTTTGTGGATGCGGGAAATGTATGGTATGGCCCACAAAACGATTTTAGAGATCGTAGCGACATCGATCAGCTTGAGCAAGGTCGTTTTAAGTTCGATAATTTCTACAATCAAATTGCAGTAAGCTCGGGGCTTGGCCTCCGATTAGACTGGGAATATGTTGTAGTTAGATTTGATTTTGCGTTTCGTGCACATGATCTTGATCTAGGTTGGTTCAATAATCGAAACATAGAATTTCACTTTGGCATCGGCCATTCATTCTAGAACTCTAAGTGCTTCGTATGAAAGACAAATTTAAGCGGATCAAAAATCAAACCAATGTGGTCTTTAAGTCAAAGTTTCTAAAAAACTTCTCCCCTGCAGAGCGGTATGAGTTTCTGCAGCTTTGCCACCGCCGAAAGTACAAAGAAGGAGAATATGTTTTTTATAGGAACGACCCGGGAACCGGTATGTATTTTATCGAGGAAGGATCCATCGAATTAACGTTTAATCTCGGCGAAGAATCACCCGATGAAATAAAAGATGGATTCATCCTGGAAAGTGCCGACAGTTTTGGTGCACTTTCCATAGGATACGATCTGCGGCGAAAGTCATCAGCTAAATGTTTAAGCGACTCCACGCTCCTAGGCTTTTTTAAACCAGATTTCGAAGTGCTGATGGAGCGCCATCCTGCAATTGCCGTTAAATTTTTACAAACACTCACAAATATAGCCCTGCGCCAACTCGAGAAGGCACAGAATAAAATCGAAGAGCTCAGCGATGCCTACACCGCTGTGAAAATCGAATTTGATGCATATTACGAACCTCAAAAAGAGTAATGAACTCCCCTATCAGTTTAAAAAAAGGTACCGAATTAACACTAACTATCGAAGGTGCCGCATTTAAAGGAAAAGGCGTGGCCAAAGTTGATGGCCTCGCCATTTTTGTTCCGGGAACCATGCCCGGCGATGTAGTTAGAGCCAGAATTGTGAAACGTCGGAAAAGTTATCGCGAAGCTAAAATGCTGGAATTACTAGAAGAAAGCCCCAATCGGATAACCCCCAAATGCCGGCATGCCAATGTATGCGGAGGTTGTAGCTGGCAGCACGTGCCCTATCAGAAACAACTTGAGTTTAAAACCGGTCAGGTTACTGACCATATTCGCAGAATTGCCGGACTCGACGCCCCCGTACTACCAGCAATTGGTTCCGATCTGGAGTTTTATTATCGCAATAAAATGGAATATAGCATCAGTAATAAACGGTGGCTTACCGAAGAAGAAATCCGTAGCGATGATTTTGTTGATGACACTGCATTTGCTGCCGGTTTACATGCACCCGGGCGGTTTGATAAGATCCTGAATCTAAACGAATGCCACTTACAGCGAGAAGAATCTTTTCAGATTCTTCAATTTGTGAAACAATACTGCCTCGATCATAACATCGAACCGTTTAATATATTCGAGAAAGAAGGTTTTTTACGGCATGTGATGATTCGAACGGCGCATTACACCAATGATTTTATGGTGAACTTGGTAACCTTCAAAGACGAGCCAGAGACCATTCAGGCACTTACAGAAGCATTAATCAAGGCCTACCCGGTGATAACTACCGTTGTGAATAATGTGAACGATCAGCATAATCCAACGGCTATTGGGCGTTACGAAAATGTGTATTACGGACCGGGATTTATACGGGATAAAATCGGTGAATTTGAATTTAAAATACATCCCAATGCTTTTTTCCAAACAAACACAGCACAAGCCGAAAAATTGTATAACGTGGCTCGGGAATTTGCCGAGCTAAAACAAAACGACATTGTATACGATTTATATTGTGGCGTAGGAACGCTGAGTTTGTACATGAGCCAAAAAGCAAGTAAAGTGCTTGGTATCGAACTGGTTGACATTGCCGTTGAAAATGCACGCTTTAATGCCGAAGAAAATAACGTGGAAAATGTTTCCTTCATCCGTGGTGATATGAAAGATGTTTTTACCCAAGAAATGGTAACAGAATTTGGAGCTCCGGATGTGCTAATTACAGACCCACCACGTGCCGGAATGCATCCAGATGTAGTAGCGCGATTATGCGACTTAAAAGTACCAAAACTCGTTTACGTAAGCTGTGACAGTTCAACCATGGCGCGCGATCTTAAATTACTCGCCGAAGTATATCATGTTGAAAAAGTGCAACCCGTGGATATGTTCCCTCAAACTTATCATGTAGAGGCAGTTGCAAAATTACGGTTAAAGTAAAGCGTGCAGTTTGGCAAGGTTTTTGGTGCATTAAGTTAAATCGGTTTAGTGCATGAAAGTTCTAATTACACAATCTAATTATATTCCCTGGAAAGGCTACTTCGACGCAATTGCACGCGCTGATGTATTGGTTTTGTACGACGAGATGCAGTATACCAAACGAGATTGGAGGAATCGTAATAAAATTAAATTACCGAGTGGGTTGCAGTGGCTAACTATACCCGTACAAGTTAAAGGGAAATATCATCAAAAAATTAACGAAACAAGGGTAAATGATGTGGATTGGCAACAAAAACACTGGAACTCTCTAGTACATGCCTACAAAAAAGCGCCTTTCTTTAATAACTTTGCCTCCGAACTCGAAGCGCTTTACTTAAACCATCACTATGAATTGTTAAGCGATGTGAACCGTACATTTATAGAGCAAATTTGTACTTGGTTAAATATTACTACCGAAATTCGTTGGTCGAAAGAGTTTAAACTGATTGGCGATAAATCGGAAAAGCTGTTACACATCTGCAAAGAACTTGGCGCAGATGAATACATTTCAGGTCCTGCCGCTAAAACATATTTGGATTCAGATCTTTTTGAGTCAGAAGGCATCAAAATTCATTGGATGGATTATTCCAACTACCCAATTTACCCTCAACTTTATGGTGATTTTGAACACGGTGTAAGTATTCTCGATTTGCTTTTTAATACCGGAAGCAATGCCCCAAATTTCCTTAAAAACATATAAATCTATGCTTAATGTTCTATTTTTAGCATCGGGTAATGGCGGTACAATAAAATTTCTACATCAGGCTATCAAGGTGCTTAAACTGCCCATCCGAATTACAGCACTAATCGCCGATAGAGACTGTGGTGCATTGGAATTTGCAAAACAGTTGGGTATCGTGTGTCATAAAGTCGATTACTCCAGAACATCACCGCATGCATTAAGGCAAACACTTTCTTCGTGTACATTCGATCTGGCGGTTACCAATTTTCACAAAATAATTGACGAAGAAACACTCTCTCATTTTCAGGGAAAATTTATCAATGTACATTATTCATTATTACCAGCGTTTGGGGCTCTAATTGGCATGAAAACTTTAGATGCAGCTAAAAAAGCAAATGCTAAGTTTATTGGAACAAGTTGCCATATTGTTACACCACAAGTTGACGCCGGCGAACTTATTGGCCAAAGCATTCTACCTGTACATTGGACTGATGATAGCCTCCAAGAGCTGATTACTATTACTTTCCAATCAGCCTGTTTGGTTTTTTTAAATGCCTTAGTTTCCTCAAAATCGGCGTGTTCTAAAGCTACTTTGCTTTCTAAAGAGGTTACATTTAACCCCGGTTTAGCTTTCGATATTTCTTTGATGGATGAGGCCTTTTGGCAACAAGTTAGTGCACTTTAACCACTACCTATTTTGCATGCAAATTTTTGTAATTCGTAGCTAAAGCTACATTTCAATTCTTTTTTTCTGTTATACTCAATGCTTAAACTTTTTTGAGGTGTTTTAATCTTTTCTAAACACCTCAAAAATAATTAG
Source organism: Balneolaceae bacterium (assembly GCA_965228545.1). Lineage (GTDB taxonomy): Bacteria > Bacteroidota > Rhodothermia > Balneolales > Balneolaceae > HXMU1420-13. Next base: position 751,251 of record OZ245822.1, on the reverse strand, counting down.
CTACAATTCATAACTAACACATTGAGAATGAAACTTCTACGAATATTTTCTTTTCGTCTGTTCGTACTTCTACCCTTCTTGATGGCATCGACCTTAGTATTTGCACAAAGCGACCCCACCGGAGAATCTGCGGTTACTCGAACTTATGCAATTACAAATACAACCATTATCCCTTCGCCCGGTGCCAAAATTGAAGGTGGAACTATACTAATCTCAGACGGCGTAATCACAGCAGTTGGAACCACAGTTAACATACCCGAACACGCCCAAGTGATTGATGGAACAGAATTATGGGTGTATCCCGGATTTATCGATGGAATGTCGAACACCGGAGCTACTCGTCCGGATGGCATGGAACGCCCTAGTAATTTATTTACACCAGATCCGCCAAACGACTATGCAGGTATCACGCCTGAAGTGTCGGTACTCGATCAATTAGATGTTACCGAAAGTAGCATCGAAAGTATGCGGAAATTAGGTTTTACTGTGTCTCACACAGTCCCATATGGACGGATGCTTCCCGGAAAAAGCTCTTTGATACTTTTAACCAATGCCGAGCATGTTGATCACATGGTATTAAAAGAAAATGTTTCAACGGTTTCGCAATTCGTAGGTGCACCGGGGGCTTATCCTGGCAATACCTTAGGAATTATGGCTAAATGGAGAAATATATATCGAAATGCCGAGCTTTCGAAAAGAAACACCGAGTTATACGCCTCCAATCCAACTGGATTATCACGCCCGGCTGGCGATCGAGTATTAGAAGCGTTTTATCCCGTGGTTGACAAATCTCAACCAATTTTATTCAATGCTTCGTCGCTGTTAGAAGCACGTAGAGCGATGCGCCTACAGAACGAAATGGGCTTTAATTTGATGATTGGTAACCTTGAACAATCGTGGAATATCATCGATGAAATCGACAATAACAATGTATCTGTATTCTTATCAATCGATCTACCCGACGAACCGGAAGAAATCGACGACGAAGAAAAATCGGAAGAAGTAGCCAGGTTAGAAGCCCGACGGTTAGAGTTTTACAACCGCCATATGGAGCAGTATGCCGCTTTAAATGCAGCAGGCATAAAATTCGGATTCTCTACCATGGGGGTGAGCAATTCTAAAATCAAGAAAAACCTGATTGCCTTACAAAACTTTGGCTTCGACTCGACCGATGCTTTAGCAGCATTAACCACACATCCGGCCGAATTGCTAGGTATAGATTCCATTACTGGGACGCTAGAAACAGGCAAGATGGGCAATGCGGTTGTAACAACCGGCCCGTATTTCTCGGACGACTCAAACGTAAAAATGGTATTTGTTGATGGCGACAAATTCGAGTTTGAAATAAAAGAACGCAGCGCAGCAGACGTTTCTGATGAAGCTTTGGAAACCATTATCGGTACTTGGAACTACTCTTCTAACACACCGCAAGGTGAACAAACCGGGCAACTGATTTTTACGAATGTTGATGGTGGAATTGAAGGAGTTTGGACAAGCGATGCCGGTAACCCCGATATTGACATGAACAACATTAGTTTCCGTGATGGTGTGCTTACTTTTGATATTGAGTTTGATGCCGGTGGACAGCTTATAGAAATAGTTGTTACCGGAGATGTGATTGGAAACGAATATGACGCTGAGGCTTCTATTGCAGCATTTAATTTCAGTTTCCCATTAATGGCAATTAAGCAAGACCCTGAAAACTAGGATGATTATGAAGAAATTATTATTAAATCTCTTTTTTGTACTGGGCATTAGCTCAGCTGTTTATGCTCAGGTTCCAAAAGGTGATGTACTCATACAAAATGCAACTGTATTAACCATCACAAATGGCACCCTCGAAAATACCGATATTCTTATCGAAGACGGTAAAATTAAAAATATTGGTAAAGATTTACGACAACCCAACAATGTGGAAGTGATTAATGCAGATGGCATGTTTGTAATGCCAGGTATTATCGATGCACACTCCCACATTGCCGGTACTTCTATAAATGAAGGAACCAGCCAAGTTACTGCAGAAGTAAGCATGGAAGATGTGGTAAATCCGATGGATGTTTCGATTTATCGCGCTCTTGCAGGTGGTGTAACTTCCATCCATTTAATGCATGGTTCTGCCAACGTTATAGGTGGCCAAAACGAAACCATGAAATTACGTTATGGTACTACCAATCCTGATGATCTGCGCTTCGAGGGTGCCCCACGAACAATAAAATTCGCACTGGGTGAAAATCCTACCCGCGGTGGCCGAGCACGTGGTATTCAACCACAAACTCGTATGGGAGTTGAGGCTATGATCAGAAATGCATTTAACGATGCAATTCAATATCGCGAAGAATGGGCAGCATACAATGCAAACCGAAGTAGCCGTAAAATTGCACCCGAATACGATTTGAGAATGGAAACGTTGGTTGATATTCTTGAGGGTGAGATATTAGTACACTGCCACTCTTATCGTGCAGATGAAATCTACATGCTGTTGAATGTATTCTCTGATTTCGGGATCGAAAAACTAACCTTCCAGCATGCGAACGAAGCCTATAAAGTTGCACCCGAACTTGCCGCTTTTGGTGCTTCTGCTTCCATATTTTCCGATTGGTGGGCTTATAAACTTGAAGTATACTATTCAACAGCTTACAATGCTGCTATCCTTACCAGAAATGGTGTGAATACTTCCATCAACTCAGATTCCGGCGAACTGATACGACACCTATTCCACGAAGCAGCAAAATCTCAAAAATACGGCAACTTATCAGATAATGAAGCATTGCGCTTAATTACACTTAATCCGGCCATGCAGTTGGGCATTGATGATCGTGTAGGTTCTATCGAAGTTGGAAAAGACGGTGACATCGCTATTTTCGATAAACATCCACTTTCGACGTATGCTATTCCACAAATGACTTTTGTAGATGGCGTAAAGTACTTCGATATCAACACCGACGAAGCTGATCAGCGTATAATGATTGATCCTGAATCTTCCATCGAAGATGTGGTAATTTTCAATCGCGAAGATTTTGACATGTGCATGCACGAAGAATCAATCGTCAATTTTTATGAATTAGTTAACGAGGAGAAATAATGAGAGCTACAAAATTACTACTTACGATCCTTGTTTTGTTACTCAGCACTACCCTATCTGTAGCGCAAAACGACATTATGCGCCAAGCAAGAGCTGAGAAGTTTGCACTCACTAACGCCAAGATTTACACCGTTACTAATGGAGTAATCGAAAACGGCACCATTGTAATTTCGAATGGAATAATCCAAGCCGTTGGTGCTAATGTAGCAATCCCATCCGATGCCATTGTTATCGACTACGAAGGACAAGAAATCTACCCCGGCATGATCGATTCCGGTACTCAGTTGGGCTTGGTTGAAATTGGCAGTATCGCAGAAGCACAAGACATCCGCGAATTTGGCGACATCACCCCTCAAATGGAGGCTTTAACTGCTGTAAACCCGAACTCCGAGGCAATTCCTGTTACACGCGTTAGTGGAGTAACCACGGTAATTACCCGCCCAAGTGGTGGAGTATTTCCCGGTACTGCAGCTACCATTAATTTATTTGGGTACACTCCCGATCAAATGTTTGCAGGTTCAAAGGGCTTAGTAATCAACTTTCCTAGTAGTGGACGCAGATGGCGACAAACTCAGGAAGAGGCTGATCGTGCCCGCGAGCGAGCACTGAAAACCTTGAATGAGACTTGGGAAAAAGCCGAACTATATGCCGAAATTGAAGACGCAGATGGTACGCGTTATTATCCTGAGATGGAAGCACTTGCACGGGTTGTAAAAGGTGAAATGAAAGCATACATCGAAGTAAATGCCGCTAAAGACATTCTAAGTGCCATCGAATGGGTGCAAGAAAAAGGCCTTACAGATGTAGTTTTCACCGGAGTTTCGGAAGGCTGGCGTGTGGCTGATGAACTGGCAAAAGCCGGTATTCCGGTAATCACAGGTCCTGTACAGAGCGTTCCAACGCGTAGAAGCGATGCATTTGACGCTGCCTATAAAAATCCATCGGTAATGCAGAAAGCAGGTATTAAAGTAGCCCTTAGAACAAACGATACCGAAAACTCTCGCAACCTCCCCTACCATGCCGGCTTCGCAGCTGCTTATGGAATGGGGCGCGAAGAAGCGCTTAAAGCAATTACTATTAATGCAGCTGAGATCATGGGATTAGAAGATCAACTCGGCTCCATTGAGGTAGGTAAGAAAGCAAATTTATTTGTTGCAACCGGCGATCCTTTTGAGACATCCACTCAAATAATTGAGGTATTTATTGATGGATATCAAATCCCGATGACCTCTCGACAAATAGAACTTTATAATGAATTTCTTGATCGCGTGCCGGGTTTGAATAAAAACCCTGTGTCTACGGATCAATAACAGCGCTTTTAAGCGATAATTAAAAAGCGGGTGAAAGCCCGCTTTTTTTGTTTCTATTAATTTTATCCAATAAGTGCAAAATATGTTAAAGATTGTGTTTATTTTTATTGAAGTACAGAATAACGAGAGGTAGGTTCAAAGTTCCTATCTAAGCAAGGGAAAATAAATGCAGAGACCTCGTGATGATCAAGAAATTACGGTTGGGTTAGATCTTACAAAGGAAATTTTAGAGAGAATCTCAGATGGTTTTGTAAGTTTAGATACCGATTGGAAGTACACCTATGTAAATAGTGTAGCCAGTAAACTATTAGGCAAAATGCCCCATGAACTTATTGGCCATGTGATTTGGGAAGTTTTTCCCGAAGCAAAAGCTCATACTTTTTTCAACCTATTTCAGAAAGCGCTTGAAACCCAGGAAGCACAAACAATACGTGAGTATTATGAACCATTAAATTGTTGGTTCGAGGTTCGTATTTATCCATCTAAAGAAGGCATTACTGTGTTCTTTACTGATATCACCGAAAAAGTGACTCATGAACAGATCAAGAGCGAAGAACTCAGAGTTTTCCAATTGTACAAAAAATTCCTAGATAATAGCCACGATTCTTTTCAGGTGGCCAAACAAGATGGTTATCTCGTATTTGTTAATGAGGTTGGCTTACACCAATTGGGTATAACCAAAGATGAAATAAGTAGTACCCACGTGTGTGATTTTGAGGATGACTTCAAAACACTTGACGACTGGGAAAGTCATGTTAAAGAGCTGAAAAAAAATCGAAAAATGATTTTCGAAAGCACAAATACCAATTTGGCAACCGGCGAACAGTTTCCTGTTGAGATTACCATAACTTATGAAACCATAGACGATGTAGGATACATCATTGCAATTGCTCGTGATGTAACGAGAAGAAAACTTGCAGAAAAACATTTAGAGCAGACACAGCATCTTACAGCAAACGTTCTTGAAAGCATGAATGATGGTTTTTCAATGCTTGATTTAGACGGTAATCATCTTGTAGTTAATTCCGCTTTATGTGAAATGCTTGGCTACGAAGATCATGAATTAATTGGCACCGGTGTACCACATAAATATTGGCCGCAAGAGCATCTTGAGGATATTCAACATGCTTATAGTCATGTTATTTCAGGTGAGAAAAGTGAATTTCAACTTAAATTTCAGCGTAAAAACGGAGAGATTTTTCCGGTAATTGTATCTCCATCCCAAATTTCTGATGAGAATGGAAACACTATCAGTTATATCGCTACGATAAAGGATATTTCCGATATACAGATGGCGGAAACTAAAGCTACGCTAAGCGAACAGCGATTGCGAGTAATTCTGGAATCAACTAATGTTGGGATTTGGGACCATAATTTAAGTGATAAAATAACTTCTCGTACAATTGAACATGACCATTGTTTTGGCTTTGACGATTTTCATCCTAATTGGGATTACAAAACATTTTTAAATTGTGTACATCCCGACGATCGAGAAATGGTTGATCAAACCTATATCAACTCGATTAATAACCACGAATTCTACAATATCGACTATCGTGTAGTTTGGGACGACGGCTCTATCCATTGGCTAAATTCTGCCGGGAAACTCGTTTTTGATAGCAACAATGAGCCGGAACGAGTGATTGGGATTGTACAAGACATTTCGGAACGCAAAGAGCGCGAAATGCTTATCGAGCGATCAGCAAGAGAGAAAGATTCGTTGGTTGCCGAAGTTCATCACCGAGTAAAAAACAACCTCGCCGTAATTGCCGGTTTAATGTACCTTCAAGTTATAGACACCAACAATAGCGAAGTAAAAGATCGGTTGTCTATCAATATGGATCGCATTAAAAGCATTGCTACTATTCATGAGGAGTTGTACCGCTCTAATGATTTTTCAAAAATTAGCTTCGCACAATTTATACGCGATCAGGTTTCTACCATACAAAAAAATAGCTTTCCTAATATTGATGCAGATATCAATTACGATTTACAGCCACTATTTCTCGATATAAATCAAGCATTGCCTTGCGCATTAATTATAAACGAGTTGGTTACCAATAGCTTTAAACATGCATTTAGAGCTCACCCCTCGCCAACACTCTGGATTTCTTTGCACAAATTTAAATCTTCGATAGTACTTACTATTAAAGATAACGGGCGTGGAATTTCCGCTGAATTTATCCAAAATAATACACCCTCAATGGGTTTAAATCTCATTGAGAATCTCTCGAAGCAAATCGATGCTACCTCAACTATCGAAAACGAAAATGGATTTAAATATACCCTAAGTTTTAGAAATTCTTTCTAATTAGCGTTAATTAATTTTTTAAATCCAATTAAACCTACAGCATTCTCTGCCGATAAAAAAAGTGACGGGCAAAATTAGAGGTCCCGTTCTTTAAAAAAAGGTAGTACAGAATGAATAATAAAGATGTAATACTCTGCATCGATGATGAGCCAATCATCTTAAAATTGATGAAAGGTCAACTCGAATCTCATTTTGGTGAGCAATTCGAGTTTATGTATGCAGAGTCGGCCGAAACAGCGGAAAAGCTAATTGCCAATTTAAAAAACGAAGATCGGAAATTGGTAATGACCATTGTTGATCAGATTCTACCTGGTAAACAAGGCACAGAATTTCTAACCGATATAGCGCATAACTATCCCAACGTTGTTAAGATTCTGTTCTCGGGGAAGTCAGATTTCGAATCTGTGATAGTAGCTATAAACGAAGCCGAAATTTATCGCTACATGATTAAACCTTGGGATGAAGCTGATTTCATCAACATTGTTACGCGAGGAGTTCAACAATTTTACATCAAAGAAAATATTGAATTACAACTCGCTGAGATTCATCACCGTGTGAAAAACAATCTCACCATTATCACTTGTCTACTCGAACTGCAAATAAACGAAATTCAGGATTCGGGCAGTAAAATCTATTTCCAGCAAAGCATAAACCGAATCAACTCCATTGCAAAGGTTCACGAACTGATATATGAATCGGAGGATATGACCAGCGTAGATATAAAAAAATATCTGGAAAAAATTATCCCAACTATCCATGCAACTCTTAACGAGCTTGGCACATCTATCGAATTCGACTTCAACATTCCCAGCTATCGCCTAAAAGTAAATCAAGCAATTCCTTTAGGATTAATTTTTAACGAATTAATCACCAACTCATTTAAGTACGCATTTAAGGAGCAAAGCAGTGGTAAAATCACTATTTCGATGCATGTAGAAGGTAAACGGCTTGCTTTTACTTATCGCGATTCTGGCCCGGGCTTCGAGAGCAAAGGATCACTCCGCTCTTCTAGCTCGCTGGGTTTAATGCTCATCAATATTCAACTACAACAATTGGAAAGTATTTACACTTTAAATACAAACGGAACCTTTGAGTTGAACTTTTCTTTTGACGCTGGCCGCGCCAAAAGATCTGAAAATGCCTTACAGCATATTAACTCTGCAAAATAACGCCTCTTAATCGAGGCGATAATCAATTTCATATCTTGAAACTTGATTTGGGTCATTTGCTGATTCAGTACTATAATTTGTAGACATCTTGCCAATTCCCAGCGACTCAATCTGCCATATCATTATAATTTGATTGGTAGTTGGTTCCATAAAGGCTAAAGAGTCGAAAGAAGAGTTAAATCTCCAATCTGCGATTAGTGTATCCGTTTTTTCTGTAGGAAGCCCGAATGCATCTCTTACCGGATAAATATACGTAAAGGAGTCTTTTTGAAATATGGCTCTAACTTGCCCAAATCCCGGATTGGTTAACGGATAAGTTGTTCCATCAACTTGGGCCGATTGAACAACCCAAGTACCTAGAATCAATACTTCAGGATCATTTTCCGGTGATTCTACTGATGTAGCGGTACATGCCATGCCAATTATAAATATTACTGTAATTACTAAAACTCTCATTTTTTGCCCGAATTTTTTTATGGATTCATTCAATTATCGACCACCCCTTAATATTAATTAACCGAGTCCGATAAGAGTTTTAACACTTTAGAACTTGGCTATTACCAGATTGGGATTACACATGAAATATTTTATCAAGGCAGCACTTGTTTTGCTTCTTGGATTCTTCTGTACTACAAAAAGCTTTGCCCAAGAAGAAGACGAGCTATATGTATTTGGATTTGCGCAAGTGCTTTTTAATGCAAAAATGATGGATTTTACGGTAAATGAATCCAATCTGATACCCTTTGATTTTGAACAGTCGTTTGAATCAAATTCTTTTTCTTTACATCAGGTAAATCTGTTCTTTCAAAAGCCTATCAACGAGCGAAGTCTCTTTTTTTTAAGCTTAGAGGCATCAGGCTCTTATTCAACTAAAGTTCCCAGTGGGAACTTCGAAATACCTGAAGGCTGGATCAACTACCGGTTCTCAGAATCAATCGAGCTTAAAGCGGGCCTGCTTCTACCAAAATTCAATAACCTAACTGAGATTAAGAACAGGCTCCCATTGTTTCCCTACTTAATACGTCCACTTATGTACGAAGGCTTACTCAGCTCGTTGGTGTATGTGGAGGATTATAAACCACAAAGCGCCTATTTTCAGGTATCCGGATCAAAAAAACTACACGCCAATCATTCTATAGAGTACGCTTTGTATGTTGGTAACGCTGAAAACTCTTTTTTGGGGAAAGAAGTAGACAACAGTTTTTCGATTGACGAAAATTCTGGAACACTGTATCCCGGCGAAAACATAAGTAAAACTTTACTGTTCGGTGGCAGAATTGGAGTCATTCAAAATCTCCAGAATTTCAAAGCAGGTGTTTCGTTCACCTACGATAAAGACAATAAAACTAAGGAAGAAAATTCCATGTTTCGCCTTCCGGGCTTAACCACCCCAGTACTTGGTGAAATCAACCGTTATCGTCTTGGATTGGATTTATCGTTTAATATTTCTGATTTCTCGTTTGAAGGCGAATACATGGGTGCCTACCACGATCATTCCAATATTCGAAAAACACCTGCCTATGCAAACGCAAATCTGAACAAATTTTTCTTATATAGTGGATTAACCTACCACCTTAGCGACCGATTTTATGCCTTCGGGTATTACAGCTTAAGTAAAGACTACTCCTTCGAATTTGTTCAGGCCAATACACCTTCGGCCGGGGGTATAAACATATACAGTATAGGTGGTGGCTGGAAACCTTACGAAAACACTTCAATAAAGCTTCAATACCTTAATAGTGTTATTGGCGCCAATGATTATCTGGAATACTCTATTAATATGATAAGCTTGGGAGTGAGCACCATATTCTGATGAAATATCTGGCAAATAAATACTTATTTATTATTGGCTTGCACCTCTTTTTATTAGCACCAACTTATGCTCAAGATACTCAAGAAAGTATCTCGGTAGTGGTAAACGAACAAATAGATACAAAAAAGATTGATATAGAACGCCTGAAAGCAATGTACACCTTGAATTCACAGAATTGGGATGATGGCAACAGAATAAGATTAGCAGATTATAAAGGCGATAATTATCTCCGAATTCAATTCTACGTAGTTCTTGGGTTAACGCCCGGTAAGATCAAAAAGATATGGTTGAAGGCTCAATTCACGGGCAAATCTATCCCACCTAAAGTGGTTAATTCCATTTCTGAAATGATCGAAGTGGTAACCGATTATCCTGGAACGGTAGGGTATCTTCCCTCCTCAAGGGTTACTGCAGATATGAACGTACTCTTCGAAATTAGAAATGAGTTTTAAGCAATTCAACGATATCCCACTAAGGCATCAACTAATGCTGATTGTTACCGCTATTGCGGTAGTAACCACTATTCTATTTGCTTATATAAACAACACCATTCAAAATAAACTGGTGTATAAAGAGTATGATGCAAGTGCCCAATTGCAGTTGGAAGCTGTACGCCTAGGCCTAGAAATAGGTTTAAAGGAGGAAAATTTCGAGAGTATTAGCGAGGTTTTTTCATGGGCAACCCGAAATCAAAATATCGACTTTATTTTGATTTACGACGAATTTCATGAGTTACTGGCAAGTTTCCCCGATACCCTAACTGTTGAAGAAATTAACCTAAGTGACATCCCATCGTCTTTAGAAAAAGGTACCGAACATTTTGTCAAAAATTTAGAATGGTATTCCAATTTATCGGGCACTGGAAATATCTATATCGGTTTTAATACCGATTATATACAACAATCGCGGAGCAAAGCCACGATAAACCTCATTTTTATCACATTAATTATCGCCGTAGGTGCCTCGATAAGTGCTTACTTTGTTGCAAATGGAATTACTCGCCCGGTTGAGAACCTTAAAAAAGTAGCCCAAGAGTTTTCCACCGATAACCCTGAAATACGTGCAAACGAAGAACAAGGCAGTTTAGAAATTAAAGTACTGGCACGCTCATTTAATACCATGCTCGATACACTGGTTGATTCTCAACGGCTCCGGATGGTTGAAATGGAAAACTTTAATCATTCACTTTCAGAACGAAATAACCGACTTACAACCGCTTACATCGAACTTGAAAAGCAAAGTTTACAGTTAGAAAAAGAGAAAGAAAAAGCCACCAATACCCTCAATGACCTAAAGAACACTCAAGTTAAGTTAGTTCAATCCGAAAAGATGGCCGCACTTGGGCAGCTTGTTGCTAGTGTAGCACACGAAATAAATACACCATCTGGTGCTATAAATAGTGCAATCGACGAAATTAACCGTGATTATATCGACATACTTAACGATTTGATAATCGTTACCGATGCAGTTCCCAATCACAAGAAAGTGTTGTATTTAAATACCTGTAAGCAAATTATCGGAGCTGAAAAAAGTTTAACCACCTCGGAAGTTCGCAAAGAAGCTCGCAAAATTAAGAAGCTTAAGGTAATAAACTCGATGATGGACTCTGCTTTTTATAGCCGCTTGCTGGCTCAGATTGGCTTTACTGCAGAAAGTATACAACAAATCGAACCGTTATTCGACGATGAGTTTGGGCCAATGGTCATCAACTCTTTCCACAATATTGGAATGTCACAAATCCATGTTCGTGATATCCGAATTGCAATTTCGCGCATCATACAACTGGTAAAAGCCTTAAAAACCTATTCGCGTATTGATAATGAAACCGAATCGTTTACTTGTTTAAAAGATGATCTGGAAAATACATTGATCATACTGCATAACAAGACAAAACGCGCAATTACGATTCACAAAGAATTTGAACAAGTACCAAGAATTAAATGCTATCCGGGGCGATTAAACCAAGTTTGGACAAATTTGATCCATAACTCGATACAAGCCATGAATGGTAATGGAACTATCACTATTCGTCTCAAAAAGATCGACGATCAATGGGTTTCTGTAGAAGTGGAAGATAGCGGGCCAGGTATTCCTGATGAAGTTTTGCCCCATATTTTTGAACCTTATTTTACCACCAATGCCAAGGGCGAAGGAACGGGTTTGGGGCTCAGTATTTCAAAAGAAATTATTAACGAACACTCAGGAGAAATAGAAGTTGACACTAAACCAGGAAAAACTTGCTTTAAGGTTAAAATACCTATTATCAAACCCAGTAAAGTTGCCGATAAAAGTAACGATAACTCAACCGATGTAGGTACAGAACCATTAGATACGGAGCTTAATTATGAATAAAAAGGATGTAATTCTTTGTATAGATGATGAACAGATCATTCTGAATTCATTAAGTAAGCAACTGATTCGTAAATTTGGAACTCGCTTCGAATACGAATTCGCAGAAAGCGGCGAGGAAGCACTTGAAATTGTTGATGAATTGGACGAGTTGGGCCAAACCGTTGTTATGGCTATCTCCGATCAAATTATGCCGGGAATGTATGGCGATGAATTTCTTACCATTTTCCACAAACGGTTCCCCAAAAGCATCAAAGTATTACTCACCGGCCAGGCTGCCCTCGACTCTGCCATGAACGCCATCAACAAAGCAGATTTGTATCGTTATCTAACCAAGCCATGGAATGAGGATGATTTTTTACTTACGGTAGATCGCGGACTTCAACAGTATTATTTACAAGACAAAGCGTCTATTCTGTTGGCAGAGATTCATCATCGGGTTAAAAACAATCTTACCATAATTTCCAGTTTGCTCGAGCTTCAAGTAAACGAGTTTAATGATGCCAGTTTGAAATTACCATTTCAACAAAGTATCAATCGTGTACACTCCATCGCTAAAGTGCACGAACTCATTTACGATTCAAACGATATGGATGCGGTGAATATAAATACCTATTTAGGTAGAATCCTGCCTAGCATCCAACAAACCATTCAAGGCGACCGAACCATACATTTGCATATTGATGTCCCTGATTATCGCTTGGATATGAATCAATGTATTCCGTTGGGCTTGATGTTTAACGAACTGCTTACCAATAGTGTAAAATATGCTTTTGCCAGCCGGAAGGAAGGTAATATTTACATTAACATGGCGGCTGTTGGGCGCGAACTACGGTTTGTATACGAAGACGACGGCATTGGATATGGCGAAAGTATGTCATTTGAACATTCAACAAATCTGGGTCAAACCTTAATCAAGTTGCAATTACAACAACTCGAATGTTCATACACCCTAGAAACAGTGGGTAAATTCCGTCTGAATTTCCAATTTATTGCCAACGAACTCGATCAGGAATCAGAAGTAGATTCACTGCTCAGGCATTAGTCGAAACTCTCACATAAGTTCGCACAAAAGGGAAAGTTTACGATTATTCGACGTACAAAAAATCAGAAATTGCTCTCCTCCATCCTGCAATTTATACTTCTTTTTTATTTCAGACGCCGAAAGCGGATAGTTCTTTGAAATCACATTAATAAACCCATTAGTTGCGGCTTTACGAATCACTTTCGCCCCTACTTTACATTCGCCTACTACTTTGAATACTCTTGCAGGAATGTCTTTTTTAAATTCGTTTGATGTGTATAAATGAGTGTTTGGAGCTAGTTTTGATAGTTGATTCCGCGCGCCAAATAAATTAAAGGCTCCACTTTTTCTAATAGCTGTAAACGGATCATATACAAATTCTTTCGGTTCCGAATAGTTACTTACAGCTTGCTCTTCCTCATTAGGCCAAAAGCTGAATACTGCACTTTTAGGGTTACCGAGATTTTCGCACACAATTTCAGGTTCGCTAGTTGATGCATCTGCATCCATCAAAAACAACACTTCTTTCATTTCATTATCAACCGACAAACAGATTACTTTGATCACCTTCTGAAGCTGCCTCACTGCTTTTTTAACGTCAAGCATTGGCGAAGCTTTTACCAGCACTTGCTTGGTGATGTTAAATAACTCGCGTTGAAGTTCAACTACATTGGGCAAGTATTCATCTAAAGCTACCAATCGTTCATTTGAGGCACTTCTTCGTGATGGATCGAGATAAACCAAATCGTATTTTTTTGAATTGGAATTCAGAAAAGCTTCGGCCGACTGATTATGTACATCAATATTTGCATCCAGCACCGAAAAATTATACATCGCTAAATTGCATAATTCTTCATTGGGTTCTACATAATCGATTTTTGCAAAACTCTTAGTAAATGCATACGCATCAACTCCACTTCCTCCGGTTAAGTCAAGCAGCGTATTTCCATTTACCATGTGTGCTTTATACTTAGCAGTACTTTCTGAACTAGCCTGCTCCAAGTTTTCTTTTCTTGGTACGATTAATTGATGGTTTGCATACCATTCCGGCAACTTTGTTCGAATACGCTGGCGTGCTTCAATTTGCGTAGCAATTGCTTTAATGGGTAATCCTGTATGTTTGTGAGCGCCTAGAATTAAATCTGCCGGATGTTCGTGCAGATTTTCTTGAATGAATTGAAGTACTTTGGGGTTTCGAAGAAGTTGAAGCATAATAAAAACGATAATTCAAAAGGTACCAAAAATTTGAAGGTAAGTATAATTGGTGCGGGCATTGGTGGACTTGCAACAGCGTGTTTGCTGGCCTCAGAGAATCACACGGTTACTATTTTTGAGCAACAGCCTAATGTAGGTGGCAAAATGAATCGTTTTTCAAAAAATGGATTCACATTTGACACCGGCCCCTCTTTACTAACCATGCCCCATGTTCTCGCTGAGCTCTATCAACGATGCGGTACTTCGTTAGAGCATGAATTGCGCTTAGAGGCACTAACTCCTATTTGCCGATATTTTTATCAGGATGGGACCGAATTTAATTGCTACGACGATCGACTTCGCACACTGGAAGAAATCCAGAAGATTGCTCCTGAAGATGTTCAGGCTTATTCCGAGTTCCTGAATTATGCCGAAAACATATACAATAAAACCGCAGACGCCTTTATTTACAATCCACTTTACAGTTTATCAGATTTTAGAAAACTAGATTTGTTTTCATTCTTCGGGATTGATGCATTCAGCACGGTTTCAACAAGAGTAGATTCTAAATTTCAATCTGAATATCTACGCAAATTCTTTAAAAGATTTACCACTTATAATGGGAGTTCGCCCTACCTCGCCCCTGCCACATTAAACGTAATTCCCCATGTTGAAATAAATCAAGGTGGTTTTTACATCAAAGGAGGATTATATACCCTGGCTAAATCACTAAAAAATCTAGCTGAGTCGCTCGGTTGTATATTTCATTTTGAAGCATCGGTTCAGCAAATTATTTCTAGCAAAAATAAAGTTACAGCGGTTAAAGTAAACGAACAGCTCATCGAATCTGACATCATAGTGTCAAACAGCGATGCTACCGAAACCATAACTAAACTATTAGATACTTCTGTAGTAACAGCATCGAGTAAAAAGAAAGCAGCGGCCATCGAGCCATCATGTTCCGGCTTTGTGTTATTGCTGGGAATTAGTAAACAATACGAGCAGCTCGTTCATCATAACATTTTTTTCACCAAAGATTATCAGCAAGAGTTTGATCAAATATTTAGTGCAAATGTTATGCCCGATGATCCAACCATTTATGTGGCAAATACTTCATATTCAGATCCTGAGCACGCTTTGCCAAACGGATCAAATTTATTTGTACTGGTTAATGCTCCCTATCTTTCCGATGCTTTTTACTGGAATGCAGAGAGCCACACTTATGCAGACTTTATTGTTAAAGAACTTGAGAAACGTGGCTTAACAGATCTTTCTAAACATATTATGGTGAAAGAAGTAATCACTCCAAACGACTTCTATAAAAAGTATTCTTCCAATAAAGGATCTATTTACGGAACTTCGTCGAATAGTATGTTCTCTGCGTTCGTTCGCCCTCGAAATAAGTTTAAAAGCTTGGAAGGGCTTTATCTGGTTGGCGGATCTACCCATCCTGGAGGAGGAATTCCGTTAGTTGTACAATCCGCATTAAATGTAATCAATCTGGTAAATCGTTTCGAAAAATAACTCTTAAATTGGAAGTGTTTTCCCCATTTTTCCGAGGTTAATCACTTCCACATTTTGAATTTTACCCTCGTCAATTACGAAACGTAAAATAGTACGCATTTCTTGGAAGCCCTGCTTCCCTGCTGCTCCGGGATTAATAAATAACATTTTATTCAGTTTCTGATCGCGTGCTACTTTTAGGATGTGCGAATGCCCACAAATGAATACATCCGGTGGATTACTCTCCATTTCTTCACGGATGGGAATGCAATATCTACCCGGGATTCCGCCGATATGCGTCATCCAAAAGTCAATGCCTTGGCGGGTAAACCGTTGATGGAGCGGATATTCGTCGCGTATGTCTTTGCCATCAATATTACCATAAACTCCCAGTACGGGCGCTATCTTTTCAAGCTGTTGTGCAATCTTTATAGTACCGAAATCACCGGCATGCCATATTTCGTCGCACTCTTCGAAATAGTCGAACACCTGTGGGTCTAAAAAGTTGTGTGTGTCTGAAATAAGACCAATTTTGATCATACAATTTTGGTATCATCATGGCTGTTGTTGGGGTATCAAAGAAACGATTTTTCGTCGTATTCTCCTACAGAAACCGTAACCAAAAAGGCCAAAATATTATTCCATTGAAGGGATTCAGCATTGTTATTGTTACATGGAACGGATTGCATCATTTGAAGCGGTTTTTTCCTTCGGTTGCGGCTACAGATTACCCGAATTTCGAAATTATTATTGCAGATAATAATTCTACCGATGGCAGCAAAGAATGGCTCCAAGAACACTATCCTGAAGTAAAAATTGCAGCTTTCGATGATAATTACGGCTATACGGGTGGTAATAACAGAGCCGTTCCCTACGCTGAAAAAGAGATTCTTCTTTTTCTAAATAACGATGTTAAAGTAACGCCTGATTGGCTAGTAGGAATATCAAATGCGTTCGAAGCGAATGATGATGTTGCTATTGTTCAACCAAAACTCTTAAGCGTTGAACAGCCCGATTATTTCGAATATGCCGGTGCTGCCGGTGGGTACCTTGATTGGCTTGGCTACCCTTTTTGCAGAGGAAGGGTGCTGCATTCTGTTGAGAAAGATGCAGGGCAGTATGATGATTTTGTTGAAATCATTTGGGCTTCCGGAGCTGCATTCGCTATTCGCAAAGAAGTTTTTACTATGCTTGACGGCTTCGATGAGGACTTCGAATTTCACATGGAAGAAATTGATCTTTGTTGGCGCACTCTTAATTACGGTTACACCGCTAGGTATACACCGGAAAGTGTAGTTTATCATTTGGGTGGTGGTTCTTTGCCAATGGGGTCGCCGAGAAAAGTGTACTATAATTTCCGAAACAGTTTGTATATGCTTTGCAAAAATCTTCCTGCTTCTCAACTATGGTACAAGTTACCCCTTCGTATGGTTTTAGATGGTGTTGCAGCATTCCGTTCGCTACTAGGTGGAAGGCCCAAGGAATTTGCTGTAATTTTTAAAGCTCATATCCATTTTTATTCAGCCCTTTCTAAACTTATCACAAAGCGAAAAGCAATGCGTAAAACTCGAAGCAGCTTGCTTCTTAAGCCCATTTTAATGATCTGGCACTATTTTATTATGGGTAGAAAAAAGTTCTCTGATATAATAAAATATTGAAACAAGAAAGCATTGACATAGCACTTAGTTTTATCAAAAAGTGGGTTTGGTCGATTTTGCTACTCATACCTTCCGGTATTGTTTTTCATCAGTTTTGGATGGCTTTAGCCAGGAATATTCTTATGGCTGTGAAGTATGATTATCCGGCAATAATCTCGCCTTTTCTGGTAGTTTTAGATTTTACCACTTTACTCATTCATGAAGCAGGACATACTATTTTTAGTATTTTCGGATTTCGCTTTATTACTATAATAGGTGGAACATTACTTCAGCTTCTGATTCCCACTATTCTTTTATTCTCCGGTTATTGGAATCACCAAAAATGGTTAATGCAATTCTCTCTGTTTTGGCTCGGCTTTAGTTGGCTTGATACCGCAGCCTATTGTGCCGACGCCAAATTTCAGGATTTACCACTCATCGGTAACCTTCCAAAAACAGCGCACGATTTCACAAATATTCTTAATTCTCTTGATGTACTAGATAGCTATCGAGAAATCGCTTGGGTACTATTCGCCCTTGGTTCGGCTTGTCTTTTTCTTGCTTTAATCTTGCCGTTCATCAACACAAAAAAACCGACCTCAGTTGATCTGAGTTCAGATCTAGAAAAAGTCGGCCTTGATACTTAATTAACGATGTCTAGAATGGTGTTAACGCCATAATCCCAGCACCAATCCCATAATGGTAAAAGTTATTACCCAATAACCACCATGAATCAGAATCAACTTCCAGGATTTATGTTCAAATAAACCGCTTATTGCAAATGCCGGAAGAATCCAACCCGCACCAGTCAAAAATCCATAAAAAGTTGCACTGCCTACCGTCATCTGAGCTGCACCTTCCGGCGTTCCAAAAAAGAACATCGCTAAACAAAACGCCATGATAAATTGAAAAACAAAGGATAACCCAAAAATCTTACCCATGTTTCCTTCTGCTACTTTTTCCTCTGTCATGCCCGATTCAGCCATCCAGGCTTTACCAAATAACGGGCCGTACCATAAAAACCCGACTCCAAATCCAACAAGCGAAGCAGCTACAACTGCCAACCAATTAATTCCTTCCATTGTGTACCTCTGATTAATTTATGATTTACATATCGCAATAGTGTATTGTGACTCAGCTAATTAACAAGAAAATCGTTATTGCTGCAACTTCCATTTATTTGCACAAATCAAAAAGATAATGGAGACATAATGGATGATATATTCGTATGGTGACTGGATGTAATCATGAAATCAAAAACTTCAATATTCCCCAACGCTACTAAAAATGCTTTTCTCATAATTTCGTACCTTTGCATCCACTAAATACACAATTCCGTTATCTCCCATAATTTAAGAATGAATTATCCTGATTATTCCGTCACGGTTCCAATAGATCATGTTGCTGTAGAGGAACGAGTAGCTCGTTTAAACAAGCGAAGTATTAAAAAAGAATCGAAAATATTTGCACTTAAATTGGCTCTAAGTATGATGGACCTTACCACATTGGAGGGTAAAGACTCCATTGGAAAAGTAATCCAGTTGTGCCAGAAAGCGAAGATACCGTATGCGCCAATGCCAGAACTACCAACTGTTGCTGCGGTATGCGTGTATCCAACCATGGTTCGAACTGCAAAAAATGCCGTGAAAGGAAGCGGAATTAATGTGGCTTCGGTTGCCACAGCCTTTCCAAGCGGAATGGCTCCTCTTTCGGTTCGTATTGACGATACAAAATTTGCTGTTGATGAAGGTGCCGACGAAGTGGATATGGTGATCAGCCGCGGAGCATTTCTTTCAGGCCAATACCAACAGGTGTTTGATGAAATTGCTGCTATTAAAGAGGCTTGTGGAGATGCCCACCTAAAAGTAATTTTGGAGACGGGCGAACTGCTTACCTACGAAAATGTACGCAAAGCTAGTGATATTGCGATGGATGCAGGTGCCGACTTTATCAAAACATCAACCGGAAAAATTAGCCCTGCTGCAACCCAACCTGTTACATTGGTTATGCTTGAAGCTATTCGTGATTATTACTACAAAACCGGCAAAATGATTGGTATGAAACCTGCCGGAGGAATACGAACTGCAAAACAAGCAATACAATATTTAGTTTTGGTAAAAGAGACCTTAGGTGCAGCTTGGTTAAATAACGAATACTTCCGCTTCGGTGCCAGCTCGCTTGCCAACGATGTGTTGATGCAAATAGTAAAACAAACTACGGGGCACTATCAAAGCCCCGATTATTTTTCAGTTGATTAAATACAGTTATGTCTGAGACTACGAATATCAAAGAATCTTACAAACCAACTTCTCCGAACTCTAAATTAGATTTTGCTTCGATTTGGGAATATGCCCCTGCTCCTGAAAGTGCATCGCATGCCGAAATCAAGGAGAAATACGACCTTTTTGTTGGTGGAAAGTTTGTTAAGCCATCAAACGGAACCTACTTCAAATCAACGAATCCGGCTACCGGTGAAACAATCACAGAATTTGCAGAAGCCACAAAAAGTGATGTGAACAACGCAGTTAAAGCGGCTCGTAGAGCATTTGAAGGCGAATGGAGTTCACTTTCGGCTAAAGAAAGAAGTAAATACTTGTACCGAATCGCACGAATGATTCAAGAGCGTGCAAGAGAGTTTTCGGTACTCGAAAGCATTGATGGTGGAAAGCCTATTCGAGAATCGCGTGATGTGGATGTGCCTTTAGTTGCTGCACACTTTTTCTATTATGCAGGTTGGGCCGACAAACTTGACTATGCATTTCCCGGTAAAAAGCCACAGCCGCTTGGCGTTTGCGGACAAATTATCCCATGGAACTTCCCACTTCTAATGCTAGCATGGAAAATTGCTCCGGCATTGGCATGCGGAAACACCGTGGTTTTAAAACCAGCAGAAACAACTTCCTTAACGGCACTTAAATTTGCTGAACTTGTTAAGGACGCGGGTCTACCTGATGGAGTTGTAAACATTGTTACAGGGGCCGGAGAAACCGGTGCAGAAATTGTAAATCACAAGGACATCGACAAAATTGCTTTTACCGGATCAACCGGGGTAGGAAAATTAATTCAACGATCTCTAGCCGGATCCGACAAGAAATTCACGCTAGAACTCGGTGGTAAAGGCGCTATGATTGTGTTCGAAGATGCTCCCATCGATCAGGCTGTTGAAGGGATCATAAACGCTATATTCTTTAATCAGGGGCATGTGTGTTGTGCCGGCTCTCGCCTGCTGGTACAGGAAGGTGTGGCTGAGAGAGTGATCCAAAAACTAAAAGATAGAATGGAGTCACTTATTGTTGGTGATCCATTAGATAAGAATACCGATGTGGGTGCGATTAATTCGCATGGGCAATTCGAGACCATAAACAAATACTTAAAGATTGCCTTGGATGAAGGCGCCGATGTATATCAAAGTTCCTGCTCAGTTCCGGATAATGGATACTTTGTTCGCCCTACCCTTCTCATGAATGTATCTCAATCAAACCGTGTAGTTCAGGAAGAAATTTTCGGACCGGTATTAACTATTCAAACTTTCCGAACAGCTGATGAAGCCATTCAAAAAGCGAATAACACGCCTTTTGGACTTGCCGGCGGTGTATGGACCGACAAAGGTTCAAAAATCTTCAAAGTTGGTTCAGGCTTACGTTCAGGTGTAGTTTGGGCAAATACATACAATAAATTTGATCCTACCTCACCATTCGGCGGCTACAAAGAAAGTGGTGTAGGGCGTGAAGGCGGATTGCATGGATTGGGTGCTTACCTGAAATTCTGATAAACCATCAATAAAATGAAAAATTTTGACCGTAAACAGGTTTAACTCATGAGTCATTTAGAAGTACTAAAAACCTATAAAATGTATATTGGGGGGCAATTTCCCCGAACCGAATCTGGCAGATTCTATAAAGTGCATAACACCAATGGTGATCTGCTCGCTAATGCATGTTTAGGAAGTCGAAAAGACGTTCGTAATGCAGTAAAATCCGCTCGTGGTGCGTTTTCAGGATGGAGTAAACGAAACGCTTACAATCGGGGGCAAATCCTTTACCGGGTTGCTGAAATGATGGAAAGCCGACGAACTGAATTCATGAAAGAACTATCACAGATTGGTTTTTCAGAAAAAGATGCTGAAGCTGATATCAATGCTTCCATCGATCGATGGATTTATTACGCGGGTTGGACCGATAAGTACCAACAAGTTTTTGGGAGTGTGAACCCAGTGGCAAGTGCACATTTTAACTTTAGCTTGTTAGAACCAACGGGAGTTGTTGGCATCATTGCGCCGGAAAAAAGTCCACTTCTAGGCCTAAGTTCTTTATTAGCTCCTACTTTAGCCGGCGGAAACACCTGTGTAGTGCTCGCATCCGAAAAATACCCCCTTGCATCTATCGTTCTAGCCGAAGTATTGAATACCTCTGATGTTCCCAGTGGTGTTGTGAATATTATTACCGGAAAAAGAGAAGAATTAGTGGAACATTTAGCCGGACATATGGATGTAAATGCACTCTGCTACACTGATGCGTTACCCACTAAAATGGTGATCAACATCGATGAACTTGCTGCAGAAAATATTAAACGAATTCTTAAACAACGAGTTGACGATTGGTATGCCGATGAAGCTGAAAATCCTTACTTTATTACTCAATTTCAGGAAACCAAAACTACATGGCATCCTATTGGGTTTTAATATGAAATATGCTTTTCTGGCTTTAACGGTGTTTTTGGCTGGTTGTGCTACAAGCGAAAAAGCTATTACCACCGCACAAGAACCTTTACAACCCGATGGAAACGAAGCCCCGATTTCTTCAGACAAAGAAGCAACTTCATCCACCGAAACGGATGAAAATGTAGAGGACACTTATCCATTTTTGAGTTCTTTATCCGACACATATCTGAATAGGAGAAACGAAATACCTGCAGGTTATGCCCGCATTAAAGAAGAGATGAAGGAAAAAGAAACCGATCTTTTTGAAGGCTATCGTGTTCAAATTTATTCCGGTGCTGATATTGCCCTTGCTGATACCATCGCAAAGCATTTCAGAGTTTGGAGTTCTGCTAACATTGATGGCTACATTGCCGAAACTTATACATTCTTTAAGCCGCCCCACTATCGCGTACATGTAGGTGATTTTCATGATAGAGAACGGGCTATTGAATTCTCGAATCTACTTAAGCGAAGATTTCGCGATTCTTGGGTGGTGTACGATCGTGTAAACCCATACAACGTGCCCGCTGATACAACTATGATTTACATTATCCGCTAAGTGATAATGTTAGGGCAAAAGATTGGCTTAGGCTATCACCTTGTAAGATGGAATCAATCTGTAAATGACTGGGGGTTAAGTATTTTTGGCGTTTGTTTTATACCTTAGGAACGTCGATTCGCAGGTTCAGGTTTTGGCAACGATCACAGTATATTTATGAAAGCTTTAATTAAATTTGTTCTCCTGCTGGGAGCTTTTTTTACGTTTACACTTGTCGTTTTCAAGCTACTTGGTATCCTCAGCACCGACGATATAAAACTATGGCTTGAAGCCGCTATGGAGCTCTCACCATGGATAGTTGGCACCATCATAGTACTGTTAATGCTGGTTGATTTATTTATCGCCATACCAACCCTTTCACTTACTATTCTATCGGGCTTTTTTTTAGGTGTAGAACTTGGTGTCTTTTATTCCTCTTTAGGGATGCTTGGCGCTGGCACCATGGGATATTTGATCAGTCGTTTTCATGGCGATAAACTACTACGCTTTGTAAGTAAAGACGAGCAACAAATTGAAGAAATGACTCGATTATTTTCGATGTTTGGTCCGTTCAGTTTAATGCTCTGCCGGGCTGCACCGATGCTACCCGAGGTAACCTCCTGCCTTGCCGGTGTTACTAAAATGCCGTACTGGAAATATTTGCTTTTTTACTCCATTGGAACTCTACCCTACGCTGCAATTGCTGCTTACTCCGGCTCAATATCTACTGTGAGTGATCCGGGGCCGGCTATTTTCACCTTTATCGCAATTTTCGGGGGATTAAGCCTTATTTGGATTGCATTTCTTTATTTCAATAAACATAAGCTCAAAGAAGATTCGAAGTAACTCAATTGCGATTTTACTGTTTTGTTTTTTATAAAGTTTAGTGTTGTAACTATTCAAGGAAATGGGATTTGTAGTAATTTACGATTACGTACACAGTCCAAGATCGATGTAATTTTCTTTAAAGAAAATTAATATCCCGAACTTCATAACTTTCAAGATTTAAGCTAAATTAATCGCTGCATTATTCCTCTTATTTGATCCATGGTTTGAACCGATAACAGTCAATGATCATCACTGGTAATAATGTGTTTGATTACAGATTGTATAATCGACAAGAACAATGGACCCAATTAAGCTAGCACTAATAGAGGACAACACCACCGATTCTTTGATCATTGAAAAGGTGTTAGCGAATAAAAAATATTCCTTTCAGCTAACAACCTTTTCGAGCCTTCAGGAATTTAAATCAGGTTGGAAATCAGAAGAAATTGATCTTGTAATTACAGATCATCAGATACCCGGTGCAACTAGTTTCGATGTAGTTACTTACATCCGTGAACGATCTAATGATATACCTATCATTATTTTATCTAGCGCGCTGGAAGATAATGAGGTAGCACGATTGATCATCGACTATCGGGTAAACGATATTGTACTAAAACACGACCTTACCCGGTTACACCTTTCTATTTTAAAAGAACTTCAGGCAAAAAAATCACTTCATCTACTCGAAAAGCAAACTCAGGAGCTAAAAATGCTCTCGATGGTTGCAGAGCAGACTCGCAGCGGGGTGATTGTAACCAATGCTAAGGAAGAGATCATTTGGGCAAATAAAGCATTTACTACCATATCCGGCTATTCGAGAGAAGAAATCATCGGCAAAAAGCCTGCATTTATAGTACAAGGTGAGAACACTTGTTTTGAGACAAGAAAACGTATTCGCAGAAAACTTAACAACCGTGAGCCTCTTTCTGAGGAGATTCTAAACTACAACCGCGAAGGCGAAGAGTATTGGATTAAGCTGGATATTACTCCAATGTTTGATCAGGGTAAACACTCAGGTTTTATCGCAATACAAGAAGATATTACTAAACGAATCATCACGCAGAATCAAATAAAAGAAAGTGAAGACCGCTTAGATGCCGCTATACATGGTGCAGACTTGGGAGTATGGGATTTAGATTTAGAAAGTGGAGAAAATGTAGTAAACGACAACTGGTATACCATGCTTGGGTACAAAGTAGGTGAAATAAATACAGATTTGGATTCATTTCTTCGTTTAGTTCATCCTCAATGTTTACAGAAAATTGATAAAACCTATTCGCAGTTAAAAGCCGGTGAAAATTCTTTCAACTTAACTCTGCGATGCCTTCATAAAGATGGCGACTATCGGGTAATCAGAAATCGAGGACGTGTAACGCAAAGGGATCAAAATGGGGAAATTAAACGTTTGATCGGCACTCACCTTGATATTACCAACGAAACCCAATTAAGCAACGAGCTAAACTCTTCTCTAAATGAGAAAACAATATTATTGCAAGAAATTCATCATCGAGTAAAAAATAATCTGGCAATTATTTCAGGGTTACTTCATCTGCAATCATTCAACACCGAAAATGAAGAAGTGCGCACCTTTTTCTCCGATATGATCACCCGCATCAAAACAATAGCTGATGTTCACGAATTACTCTACAATTCCGAGTCGTTTACAAGCATCAATTTGCATGAGTACGTTATTAGCCTGTCTAATAATATCAAGTCGTTGTTTAAAATTCAGGTTACGCCAAATATTAATATTATCATCGATAAACTCTTCGAAATCAACATTAATCAGGCCATTCCAATTGGATTACTGCTTAACGAACTACTCACCAACTCGATGAAACATGCCTTCGATGAGGAAGATAATCCTGAAATAACTTTACAAATTTCGCGTAAAGGTGAAGTAATCTACTGCAGATATAAAGATAATGGAAAAGGCTTGGCTGATATTAATATTGGCAACTCAATTAGTCTTGGTTTTACGCTCATCCAAACCTTACTGCAACAACTAGAGTCTACCTTCGAGTACTCAAAAGAAGGTGGATTTGGAATCATTTTTTCTTTTCGCGTTAAGCATACCGGTTCGCACTCAAATCTTCCTGTACACCATTAGCAAGAATTTTTTTATTGTTTGTACTACCTGATACTTATTGATTTAACCATATTTTAAATCGTACTTTCGGCAAATTATCAGTACATCTTCGTATGCCAAAAACTATGTACATGTTTACGGGCTCGAAAAATCTCTTAAACATAAAGTCAACCTGAATAAGTTGCGACTACTTACTCAGTGCTTCCTTCTAGTGTGAGTTTAGCCACGACAATAGCTTCGAGTTGAAGCATAAGTAAGCAGACACTAGTGTTTCACTCGCAGATACTCTGAGTTTCATAATTGTAATTCTAAAAATATTGTCGATCCGTACATCGAAGTTGTTTTATTTATGAACCTACCTAAACCCCTCAAATGGGCTCATTGTTATTATAAAAAATGAATCAACTCCGATAAATAAAGCACGGTATATCCTACGTTTGAACGCATACATACTGGGACACAATAGGTTAAAAGAGTAGGAAATTTAGGACAACATGATTCGAGTAAGTTTAGTAGAGGACGATAGTAACGATGTTTATATCGTCAAGAAAAGTCTGGAAAAACAAATAACAAATTGCGAGATACATCACTTTCATTCGTTCGAGCATTTCAAAAAAGAGTGGAATCGTGAGCAAAGTGATATTGTGCTAACCGATCATAATCTTGGAGATGGGTATAGTTTTGATGTTATAGAATTCGTGCGAGGCCAGGATTCAGAATTCCCGATAATCGTTTTATCGGGTTCACTGCTAAATCATGAAATTGTTCGATTTGTGATGGATTACAAAGTAAATGAAATACTATTGAAATCTGAACTTTTAGCATTATCGAGCTCAGTTTCAGCGCAAATTGAAGTGTACAAAGCCAAGCAATTGATCCACGAGCAAAAGGAAGAAGTTCGAAGGCTTTCTTTAGTTGCAAAACACATCCACAACGGCGTTGTGATAATGAATCAAGATATCGAAATTGTTTGGGTTAACCGGGCTTATACTAACATTACCGGCTATTCCTTGGCAGAATCAGTAGGCAAAAAGCCATCGGATTTGATTAGTGGGTCAAATACCTCAAAACAAGCAATTGAAGATATTCGACTTCATATCGCCCAGAAAAAAGCATTCTCAAATGAACTTCTGGCATATCGAAAAAATGGAGAAGAATATTGGATAAAATTAGACTTCACCCCAATTATCGAGGATGGGGAATTCGTTGGTTTTGTAGCCATCCAGGAAGATATCACAGAACGCGTGCATACATATAAGCGGATTAAGGAAAGCGAAGATCGCTTAGATGTGGCTATTCATGGAGCAGATCTTGGGGTTTGGGATTTAAACATGGATACTCAAGAAATTTTGGTAAATGCTTTTTGGCACAACATGCTTGGATACCAATATGGCGAATTGTCTCCAAATCTCGATAGTTTCTATGAAATATTACATCCCGATGATTTTAGTGCTATCGCCGATGTTTTGGCACAGTTAAATGCCGGTGACAATGAATTTGATCTTGATGTACGCCTTATGCATAAAAATGGCGATTATCGGGTAATCCGAGATCGTGGGCGGGTTATTAAAAGGTATGATGATGGTACCGTTCGACGTATAATTGGAACTCATCTCGATATAACCAGCGAAAGAACCTTGGAGAAAGAACTCAACCGCTCCCTTTCAGAAAAAACCGTTCTCTTACAGGAGATACATCATAGGGTAAAAAACAATCTGGCTATTATAGTTGGCCTATTGCACTTGCAGGCCTATAGCGTTGAGAATGATGAGATGAGTGTATTTTATAACCAGATGAGTAAACGCATTAAAAGCATAGCAGATGTACACGAAATGCTTTATCAAACAGATTCTTTATCTAGTATAAATTTGCATAATTATATTCAGAAAATATTTAATACCGCCGTTACAGTTAACTCGGGCTTGCGTATACCAAAAGCTTTAGTTTTTGTTGATGAAGGCTTTGATATAAACATCAATCAAGGAATTCCGCTTGGTTTATTACTTAACGAACTCATTACAAATTCACTAAAGCATGCGTTTGTTGAGCAAGAAAATCCGGTAATATCTTTTAGTGTATTACATTTAGAAAACGTTATCCAATGCGTTTACAAAGACAATGGAAGTGGGTGCAACGCTATAAACTGCTCTGTAAGCAACAGTTTTGGATTCACACTCATCAATACGCTACTCCAGCAGTTGGATGCAAACTCGACGGTAAAGTCGGAACATGGGTTTGAACTATCCTTTACCTTTCAAATTAAGCGTAAAGGTTCTCACTCGATGATTGAAACGGATTAAACGTTAAAGCGGAACAATAGTACGTCGCCATCGGCAACCACATACTCCTTACCTTCCTGGCGCATTTTTCCGGCTTCTTTAGCAGCTTTCTCGCTTTTTAATTCGGCATAGTCGTTATAAGCAATGGTTTCTGCGCGGATGAATCCTCGCTCGAAATCGGTATGAATCACGCCTGCTGCTTGCGGCGCTTTAGTTCCTTTTTTGATAGTCCACGCACGCGCTTCTTTAGGCCCAACTGTAAAATAAGTGATCAGCCCAAGCTCGGCATATGCAGCATGAATCAATCGATCTAAACCTGCACTTGAAACCCCTAGTTCTTCTAAGAACATTTCTTTTTCATCTTCATCAAGCTCAGCAATTTCTGCTTCAATTTTAGCGCAAAACATCACTACTTCATCGCCAAAGCCAGCAGCAATTTCTTTCACCTTATCTACTAATGCATTACCCGACTCAAGATCACCTTCGCCAACATTACAGGCGTACAATACAGGTTTTTCAGATAATAAGAACAGATCTCTATAGGCTGCTCTTTGATCGTCGGAAATTTCAAAAGTTCGTGCCGTATTACCATCTTCAAGATGTAAGCGCAGTTGATCTACAATTTCCATCTGGGCTTTAATGGTTTTGTCTCCACTCTTAGCCTGCTTTTTCAAATTCTCTACACGCTTTTCAACGCTTTCCAGATCCTTTAAAATCAGTTCCGATTCGATGATGGCTATATCGCGTTCGGGATCAACATCCCCTTCTACATGAATAATATCATCGTCTTCGAAACATCGTACTACATGTATAATCAAATCAACTTCACGAATATGAGATAGAAAGGCATTTCCTTTTCCTTTGCCTTCAGCCGCGCCTTTAACCAATCCGGCAATGTCAACAAACTCGATACTAGTTGGCACTATACTTTTTGATTCTGCTAACTCTGCGAGATTCAAAAGCCGTTCGTCTGGTACGGCTACTAGACCTACGTTGGGGTCTATGGTACAAAAAGGAAAATTTGCTGATTCTGCACCCGCGTTGCTTAACGCATTAAATAATGTTGACTTACCTACGTTGGGTAATCCAACAATTCCACATTTTAAACTCATTAATTAAGATCTGAAAAAATTAAAAATCGATTCTTTTTTGTTGAACAAATTCTCGCTCGGGCAGGATCAGTGCCGTTAGCTTGCCAAATTGTTCGTACACACATCCGGTGTCTATGCCTATCATATTTTTTCCTTCAATAGGTTGACGTACCGGGGTGTGACCAAAAATTACGGTTTTTTCCCATTCATTATCAGCCTTTTCTAGATGTTCTCTATTCCACAAAAAGCTGTTATAAATGCTCTCATCAGCTAATGCATCTTTAATGGTTCGATCTGTGGGCAATCCACCGTGTACAAATACCCAATGTTCTGCCTCATAAAAGAGTTTGGTACCAATCAGAAATTTTAAGTGCGCGTATGGAATTTTGTTATCCGGGCAGCTTTCATAATATGATTCTAATGTATGCGCGCCACCGTGATTCAAATATTCGTAATATCGATTATCTGAATAATAGGTGAGAAGCATTTGATCATGATTACCTCGAATAAAAATGCATTCATGATTGTTCTGAAATTCCAAAAGGGTATCAATCACCTGTTTCGATGATGGACCACGATCTACATAATCGCCTAAAAAAACATAGGTTTTGGTGTCGCTGTATTCTTCATGTAATCGTGTAAGCAGTAATTTTAATGTTTCAACGCAGCCGTGGATATCGCCAATAGCAATATATCCGTTTGTGTGTTTTGTCATTGATGGGTTGACCTGTCGATTAGTCCTCTTCCTGATTTATTAACTAAACCCTCCTGCTTTAAATCCTCTAGCGATGCATCCAGAATGCCATTAACAAATCTTCCGGATTTAGCAGTAGAGTACTTTTTAGCCAATTCGATGGCCTCATTAATCGACACTTTTGTGGGGATATCTTCAAAATACATGAATTCACAAAGTGCAATTTTCAACACTATTCGGTCGATCATTGCTAACCTGCTGATTTCCCAGTTTTTTATATGTCTGGTAATGATTTCATCAAATTGGGTCTGATTATCAAGTGTTTTGAAAAACAGACGTTCACCAAACCTTCTGAGTTCTTTCTCCGTTCCTAATTGTTCTTTCAACACGGTATCGGCGATGTGTTGAACAGTGTCGCCACTTTGTAGATATGCGTAAATAGATTGAAGAACGGTTTCGCGTACTTTTCTGCGATTAATCATGCCTGGTCTTTAGAATTCGATTCAAAGATAACCATTTCGCAGGTAATAATATTCAATAATCCCTGAGCTTTGCACATTGATTACTGCTTGCTGAATATCGTATATTTGAGCTTTGCGTCCGTAGCTCAGTTGGTTAGAGTATCACATTGACATTGTGGGGGTCACTGGTTCGAATCCAGTCGGACGCACTTAACCCATTCTCTCCAAGGGCATTTCAATTATCCATGTGTTTATCTTATTGTAAGTATTATAATAAGAGCTTCCACCTACTAGTCTTTTACATTTCGTTTTAGTACTATCGGTTCCATCAGGAGTAATTTTTAATTTTTTAGGTTCACAATGGAAAAGCTCTTTCAAGTGTTGTTAGTTGAGGATGATTCATTGCATGTGAAAATCCTTCTCGACTATCTCAAAAAAGTTGATCTGGAGTTAAGCATCTCTGTTGTTTCTACAAAAAAGGCTTATCTGAATGCTATCACAAAAAACGAATACGATTTGGTGATTAGCGACTTTCTGCTTACCGATTTTAGTGGACTCGATGCTTTTAAATTGTTTCGCAAACAAAACGATGAAGTTCCTTTTATACTGATTTCCAGTTACATGAATGAGTCGGAAGGGATTGACGCTATGATGAATGGAGTAACCGACTTTCTGATTAAAGATAATCTTCGCAAAATCATCCCTGCTGCTAAACGTGAATTATTAAATTATGTGCAGCGCCGAACTATTGAAAATAGCCTTAAACAAACAAAAGCATTTATCACAAATTTGGAATCCAGTATGGAAGGCTTTGCGTGGGAGTCGGATGCAGAAAATTTACGCTTGCTGTACCTAAGCCCAACCTTCCAAAACATTCTAGGATACAGTACCGAAGAAGTTGAGCGAAATCCGGATTTATGGGGCGATTATATTCATCCTAAAGATTATTACCGAGTAATTGAGTTTTATACCAATAGCAAAGAAAATAATCTTAAAGAGATAGAATATCGGATGATCGACGCTGATGGAAAAATACATTGGTTTCGCGACATTTTAACCTTCATTGCCGACCCGATTAACGGTAATAAAGTACAAGGCTTAATGGTGGATATCTCCGAAATTAAGGAGAATAAAGAGCATCTGAATCGATCGTTAAGCGAGAAAGAACAATTAATTTCTGAACTACACCATCGGGTAAAAAACAACCTTGCCGTAATCTCAAGTATGATCCAATTACAGGCACTCACCGAACAACGCCCGGAAATTCAAATTAAACTAATCGAAGGTGTAAATCGAATTAAAAGCATGGCCATTGTGCATGATATCGTGTATCAAAAAGAAAAATTCGACAGCTACTCTATAGAAAATGGAATTAAAGATTTAGTTATATCGGTGGTTGAAACCCTTGGTAGTGAAGAAGAATTTGAGATCAACTATTCAATTAATTCGCAAATCTCATCCATACAACAGGCCATTCCCGTAGCACTAATTTTAACCGAGATTGTTTCGAATGTAGTAAAGCATGCATACACCGATCGCTCGACCCCTAAAAAAATTGATATTTCTTTAAGTGAGGATAGTTCATCACAAATTACTCTCAGTGTTCAGGATTATGGAACGGGAATACCGGCCCACATAACCAACTCAGACAGATCCACTATTGGGTTTTCAATTATTAGTGCACTAGCCACTCAGCTAGACGGCACTTTTGAATTTATACAGTCTGATCCGGGCACGAAATTTGAATTACAATTCAACAAAAAAAGCGGGCTCGATGATAATTATTCAGCCCATTACTAACAGATTTAACTGGCTGCTTTTTTAAATTCGATGCAGTATCGAGTTCCATCTTTTGAACTTATTTCGGTAGAGGCTCTCAATTGCTTTGATAAGGTACGGATTAGTTTCATCCCGAGTGAAAGCCCGGGTTTTGTGTAGTTCTCTTGATCAAAACCAATGCCATTATCCTGTACTTTTATGAGCACGGTTTCACCTCTTGTTTTAATAGAAACATCAATCAAGCCCTCTGCCCTACCTTTAAATGCATGTTTGTAGCTGTTAGTTACTATTTCGTTTACTAACAATCCACACGGTATAGCTTGTGTTACCGGTAACTTCAAATCATCTACATCAACCTTAAAGCCAATGTGATCGTCGCGCGTGCCAATAGCTCGTTTAACACTCGAAATAAGTTCATCGAAATAACTCGAA
Organism: Balneolaceae bacterium; assembly: GCA_965228545.1. Taxonomy (GTDB): domain Bacteria; phylum Bacteroidota; class Rhodothermia; order Balneolales; family Balneolaceae; genus HXMU1420-13. The sequence goes on along the minus strand of OZ245822.1, from coordinate 718,966 downwards.
ACATCCACTTCTGAAAGATTTTCGTTTTGATACAGTTTTTCGTGCACTAAGGCAATCGATCGCACCCGCATCTGGCTGTCTTTTAATACTTTCTGGGCTTGATAGTTTTCGGTTGCATACGATTGCAATTCCAGAAGTCCTGTAATTACAGCCAAATTATTTTTTACCCGATGATGTACTTCTGCAAGTAGTACTTCCTTTTCTTTTAGGGATTTTCTAATGGTTTCTTCGGCTTGTTTTCGTTCAGTAATATCAACATAAAGCCCAAATTTTGCTTGTACATTGCCTTCAATTATTACCGGAACCGAATACACAATTACATTAAGGCGCGTGCCATTCTTGGCAATTCTAACTAATTGCTTTTCTTCTACAATGGGGGAATTGGTTAGCTTAACAGCTTCTTCTAACCCTGTTTCAGGTACAATAATCTTATCAATTTCCAGCCCTTTAATTTCGTTTAGCTCATAACCAAACAAGTGTTCAAATCCCTTGTTCACCAACTCCACTTCGTTATGCGAATTTAATAGTGTTATGGCTAGTGGACTTGTATTAAACAGCTCGCTGAATAGTGTTTCCCTCCGTATAAGTTCTTCCTCAGCAAATTTTCGATCCGATATGTCTCGCTCTATAATAATGAGCACATTTTTACCAAAGTAACTACCTCTATTCACAAGCATCTCGGTTAAAAAAACCTCCCCATTTGCCTTTTTCGACCACACCTCTAATTTTTGTGCTTTTTGTGTTTTTGAGCGCTCGCGAATATCCTTCATTGCCTGCTCATCAAATTTACCGGGTGCTCGCAAAATAGCTTGGTCTTTACCTACCAAATCGCGCAATTTGTATCCATAGGTTAGCTTGATCCCTTTATTAGCAATTACGATTTTATTGTTCTCATCGAGTATGTAAATGGCATCAGTCATCGAGTCGAACAAATCCTGATAGCTTTGAATGCTCTTTTGAGATTCTTTAAACGCAAGTGCTCGCTCTGTTACATTGGCTATTAGCGAGTAAATCGAAATAACTTCGCCTTCGGTATCGTATAAAATGGAGTTGTGCCACTCGCTGTACACTATTTTTCCATCTTTGGTGTTGATGCGATTCGAAATCGATATATCCTCCCCTTTTTGCTGAATCATTTGCTGTATAGAACCAAAAACCAGTTTTTTATCTTCGGGATGAACAAAATCTTTAAGGGAAGTACCGCTGCCAATTACTTCAGCTTCCTCCCAGCCAAAAATCTCGGTAGCTTTATCCGACCATCTTAAAATCTGGCCGTTTGGCTTCCATTCTACCTCGGCCAAAGGGAAACCCTGAAAACCAACCGGAGTGCTTAATAATGGTTTTTCAATTTCACGCACCAATTCCGACACATCGTGGGCAACCAATAATTTTGCTGGTTTGCCACAGTAAGTAAAAATATGCGACGAAAACTGAACCAATCGCTCACCACTGTGTTCTGCTTTAATCTTCCAAACTTTATCAAAAGTTGAGGCTTGGCTGTTTTGTTGAATAAGAGCGGCAACATCCGGGGTTACTTCTTCGACAAGTTCATGAAGGGTTAATTTAAGCAGGTGATCTTTGGGAAGATTTGATAAACGAAGAGCTGCTTCATTTGCATCCAGGATTTTTAGAGAAATTTGATCGCAGATAAACATACTCTGCGAATCGAAAAAGCTTTTTGCGTCCTTAATCATTAAAAAAATCAATTATTTTTGCCGCATGAATATGCAAGGGTTTTCAAATTATATCTACTCAAAAATGAAAAAATAATACTCCGTATCTAAAATGCTCCTGTGTATGTTTTTTTCTATCTTTGGGGCTGTGAAAATTTTTAAAGTGAAACAGAGTTAATGGCCTCCAACCAAATAGAAATTACGCTACCCGACGGTTCAACAAGAGCATATGCACATGGCACTACCGGAAAAGAAATAGCTGAGTCAATTTCAGCGGGTTTAGCTCGTGTAGCATTAAGTATTACGGTTAATGATGAAATCCGCGATTTAGACCGACCAATCACAGAAAACGCAACTATTGCTATTAACACCTGGGACACCGACGACGGCCAATACACTTTTTGGCATTCATCGGCGCACTTATTGGCTGAAGCTGTTCAAGAGCTTTATCCTGAAGCAAAATTTGGTATCGGTCCACCTATTGAAAATGGATTTTATTACGATATCGACTTCGGGGATACACATATAACCCAAGACGATCTGGCTGCTATCGAGAAGAAAGTGATTGAAGTTGCTCGCAGAAAATCCACCTTCGATCGAAAAGAGGTAACAAAAGATGAAGCACTCTCTTTCTACAACGAAAAAGGCAACGAGTATAAAGTTGATTTGATAGAAGGGTTGGAAGACGGCAACATCACTTTTTACACTCAAGGTAACTTTACCGATCTATGTCGTGGACCTCATATTCCCAACACTGGCATTGTTAAAGCAATAAAGCTCACCAATCTAGCCGGTGCTTATTGGCGTGGTGATGTTAACTCGAAACAGTTAACACGTATTTATGGCATTACCTTTCCTAAACAGAAAATGCTTGATGAGTACATGCACCGTGTTGAAGAAGCTAAACGCCGTGATCACAGGAAGCTTGGGAAAGAGCTTGGAATTTACATGATCGACTCTATGGTTGGCAGCGGTTTACCACTTTGGCTGCCTAATGGAACCGTACTTCGCCGAACTTTAGAAGCATTTTTACGAGATGAACAGGTTAAACGTGGTTACAAGGAAGTAATCACCCCACACATTGGAAGTCTTGAGCTTTATAAAACATCGGGGCACTACCCGTATTATCAGGAATCTCAGTACGATCCTATACAGGTAGATGACGAAGAGTACATGCTTAAACCAATGAACTGTCCGCATCACCATCGAATTTATTCATCGGATTTGCGCAGTTACCGCGACTTACCACTTCGATTAGCTGAATTTGGAACAGTGTACAGATACGAACAGTCCGGGGAATTGAGCGGCCTTAGCAGAGTTCGTGGTTTTACCCAAGATGATGCGCACATTTACTGTACACACGATCAACTGAAACAGGAAATCAGAAACACGATTGAACTCACCCAGTTTGTGTTTACCACGTTCGGTATGCCGGTAGACATTCGTCTTTCCTTCCGGGATGAAAATGACGAAAAATACGGTGGAAGTACGGAATATTGGGAACGCGCACAGCAAGAGATTAAAGATGTAGCAGACGAAATGGAGTTAGACTATTTCATCGCACCGGGCGAGGCTAGTTTTTACGGACCTAAAATCGACTTCATCATCCGTGATGCCATCGGCCGCAAATGGCAACTAGGAACTGTTCAGGTAGATTATGTAATGCCGGAGCGTTTCGATTTGACTTACATCGGATCGGATAACAACAAACATCGACCGGTAATTATACACCGTGCTCCTTTTGGAAGTATGGAACGGTTTACAAGTATCTTAATCGAACATTTTGCCGGAAACTTTCCGCTATGGCTCTCACCGGAACAAATTCGAATTCTCCCAATAAGTGATGCACAGAACGAGCAAGCAAATGAGTATGCCGAAGAACTTCGTTCAAAAGGAGTTCGCTTAACTGTAGATGAACGAAGCGAACAGATTGGAGCCAAAATCAGAGACGCAGAAACTGCCAAAATACCATACATGGTGATCATTGGTGCCAAAGAAATGGAGAATGGCACGGTTTCTGTACGAAAACATCGTAAGGGAGATATTGGAACTTTCAATTTTTCTGATTTTCTTTCGCATGTAACAACTGAAATCAGTGAAAAGACACTGCCAGAAGATTAATTAAACTACGAGGAAAACTATCGCAAGACGAAACTTTCGAGGGCCGGTGAAAGAAGACCGACCTCGGTTAAACGACGAGATTAACGAAGCTCAGGTTCGGGTTATAAAACCCGACGATTCTCACGAAATCACTACATCCGATCGCGCACTGCAATTGGCAGAGCAATACAATTTGGATTTGGTTGAAATTGCACCGGACGCCCGCCCTCCGGTATGTAAAATTATCGATTTTGGTAAATACCAATACGAGAAAAAGAAAAAAGAAAAAGAAGCTAAGAAGAAGCAACATACCGTTACAGTAAAGGAATTGCGCTTCCGCCCTAACACCGACGATCATGACCTTGAGTTCAAAACTCGCCATGCCCGTGAGTTTTTAGAAAGTGGCGATAAAGTAAAAGCTTCGGTTCAATTTCGTGGCCGTGACATGCTGTATACCGAAAAAGGTGAATTGGTATTATTGAAGTTAGCTAAAGCCCTCGAAGATGTATCCAAAGTGGAATCCAAGCCTAATTTAGAAGGCCGACGGATGATCATGATTTTAACTCCATTAAAGTAACTTTACAGATTGATAAACGCTGAAGTTCTCCCTATTTTGGGAGTCTGTATAATTTTCACAAAGCAAGTGGAATCACAATGCCAAAAATGAAATCAAACAGTGGTGCTAAAAAGCGCTTTAAAGTTACCGGAAGCGGTAAAATTAAGCGTAAAAAAGCTTTTAAGCGTCACATCCTAACAAAGAAAAGCAGTAAAACTAAAAGAAATTTAGGTCGAACTACGCTTGTTGCGAAAGCAGATGAAGCACGCGTAAAAGAAATGATCTAATCAACTTTAACCTCTAAATCTTGACAAAATGCCACGTTCATTAAACTTAGTGGCTTCCCGTCGCCGTCGCAAAAAGATCTTGAATCAAGCGAAAGGTTACTGGGGCAAGCGTAAGAATGTTTACACGATTGCGAAAAATGCGGTAGAAAAAGGTCTTCAGTACCAGTACCGCGATCGAAAAAATCGCAAGCGTGTATTCCGAAGATTATGGATTGTTAGAATTAATGCCGCCGCTCGGTTAAACGGAACTACCTATTCCCGTTTGATCAGCGCCATGTCTAAAAAAAGCATGGAAATTAACCGTAAGGTTTTGGCTGATATCGCAGTTCACGATCCGGAAACGTTTGCTGCCATTGTAAAGGAAGCTCACGCTTAAGCGAAACTTGCTTATTTTTTTTGAAGCCGGTAAATCTTACTCCCATTAGGTTTACCGGTTTTTTTATTTTCGGGAAACAGGTATACCCTTTTACACCATATTTATGATTGATCAAATAAAAGATCTTACAAACGAAATTAAGTCGTACGCCGTAGCTACAAAAGAAGAACTCGAAGCTTTTCGATTGGAGTTTTTATCCAGAAATGGGCGTGTTCAATCGATGTTTAAAAATCTAGGAAGCGTTCCAAAAGAAGAACGAGGCGCTGTTGGTAAGGCGATGAACGAAGCCAAACAACTTGCACAGCATAGATTTGAAGAATTAAAAAATGTGCTGGAATCTTCTGAACAATCGGTTAAAGCTGCTGTGGATGACATCACACTGCCCGCTCCAGAGCCAATCATTGGTTCGCTGCATCCACTAACTCAAACCTTATCGGAAATGAAGAACATCTTCTACCGCTTAGGTTTTACCATCGCTGATGGACCTGAGGTTGAAGATGACTTCCATAACTTTACCGCGCTCAACTTCCCTCCAAATCATCCTGCACGCGACGAGCAGGACACTTTTTTCGTGCGTAAAAGTGATGACCCCGAAGTGATGGACTTGGTGCTTCGTACCCACACTTCTCCGGTACAGATTCGTTTGATGGAAAATACCTCGCCTCCGATCCGATCTATCATGCCCGGACGTGTATATCGAAATGAAGCCGTTTCGCCTAAATCATATTTTCTCTTTCATCAGGTAGAAGCTCTATATGTAGATGAAAATGTGAGTGTTGCTGATCTTAAAGAAACCCTGATCACCTTTGTAAAATTGATGTATGGAAGTGATGTGAAGTATCGATTACGCCCCGGTTTCTTCCCTTTCACCGAACCCAGTTTAGAAATGGACATCTGGTGGGGATCTGAAAAGGATGGAAAATGGCTCGAAATACTTGGATCAGGTATGGTTGACCCCAATGTATTTAAAGCAGCCGGCGTTGATCCTGAAAAATATACCGGCTTTGCCTGGGGCATGGGTGTTGAACGAATTGCCATTTTGAAATATGGCATCGACGATATACGCACCTTTTACGAAAACGACATCCGCTTCTTAGAACAATTCAATTAAGGCGACCTATTTAGATGAAAGTATCTTACAACTGGCTAAAAGAATTTATCGATCTCCCCCTTTCTCCGGCTGATACTGCCGAAAAACTAACCCTCATCGGACTCGAAGAAGAAGAATCGTTCGAATATGGCAGTAAGCTTGAGGGTGTAGTTGTTGGAGAAGTACTTGAAACCAATCAACATCCGAATGCCGACCGACTGAAAGTTTGCAAGGTTAACCTCGGCGATGAAACCGTACAGATTGTGTGCGGGGCAAACAATGTTGCTGCCGGACAAAAAGTACCGGTTGCTACTGTTGGTTCTACCCTTCCCATTAAATTGGATGATGGATCATTTTTAAAGCTCCGAAAAGCAAAACTTCGTGGCGAAGAATCTCATGGAATGATTTGCGCCGAAGACGAGCTTGGTCTTGGCACCAATCATGATGGAATCATGGTTTTGGATGCAGCTCTTACACCCGGAACTCCTATTTCGGAAGTGTTTGATCTTTACACCGATCACATCATAGATATTGCCATCACTCCAAACCGCCCGGATGCAACTTGCCATTTAGGAGTGGCACGTGATTTAGCTGCGGCTTTAAATCTGGAGCTAAAAAAGCCTGAGGTAAAGCTATCACAGGTTGTAACAGAAAGTAAGGACATTAAAGTATCTATCGAAAACTCGGAGAAATGTAATCGTTTTGTTGGGAAGATGATCAAAGGTGTGAAAATCAAAGAATCTCCAAAATGGCTGAAAGAAAAATTATTAGCTATTGGATCACGCCCGGTTAATAATGTGGTTGATGTTACCAACTATGTGATGTTCGAGTTGGGTCAACCCCTGCATGCTTATGATTATGATGAAATTCGTGGAAAAGAAATCTCGGTAAAAGATTTCGATCACGAAGTTGAATTCGAGACACTTGATCACGTAAAGAGAAACTGTGCTCCCGGAACTCTGTTTATCTGTGATGGTGAAGGTCCGGTTGGAATTGCCGGTGTGATGGGTGGTTTATACAGCGAAGTAAGCGATAAAACGACGAATATTTTTCTTGAAGGTGCTTATTTCGATCCGGGAACGGTAAGAAAAACAGCCAAAGCGGAAACACTACAAACGGATGCTTCTTACCGATTTGAGCGCGGGATCGATCCAAATTTACAAGCGATTGCCGTTGAACGCGCAGCCAAGTTGATTCAGAAAGTGGCTGGTGGAATTCTGGCGGATGAAATCATCGATATTCATCCTGTAAAAACAGAAAAACGTACGTTAACACTTCGCAAAAGCTATGTAAACCGCTTGCTCGGAACTGATTTAACCGAGCGCCAAATCGTGGACATTTTGGAAGGGCTGGAACTTGAAACGATTGAAATCTCTCCGGATTCCATCACTTATGCTATTCCCACCTTCCGACCGGATTTAGAACGAGAAGTTGATCTGATTGAAGAAGTTGGAAGATTGTACGACTACAACAATATCGAAGCACCCAGCCATGGTATTTATGTTTCTACCGAAACGTTTTCGCCTTGGGAACTTCTGATGGAGAAGATCAGAACCATTGGTGTCGAACTCGGATATAAAGAAATTTATACCAACTCGCTTATTTCTGAGAAGGAGGCTTCACACTTTGGGGAAGCAGATACTATGGTTAACACGCTGAATCCTCTTACGGCCGACATGACGACTTTACGTCCGTCGTTATTGCATGGCTTATTAAAAGCTACAGCATATAATTTCAATCGTCAGGCAACCGGAATTCGGTTTTTTGAAACAGGAAATGTTTTTAAGCAAAGTGATGACTATTCGTATCACGTGGGCATTAAAGAACAAACTCATGTTCTGTTCGGTGTAGCAGGATTACGTAAAACTGAACACTGGACCAGTAAACCTGTTTCTTACTCGGTATTTGATTTAAAGACTGATATTGCTGCTTTTTTTGGAAAAGTCGGATTAGAAAAAGCAATTACTTATTCAGAGAAAGATGGGAAACTTGAGGTGTTTCTTAAGAACATACATCTTGGAACTATTGAAGAGGTTTCCAAAGAGTTAAGAAAAACCTACGACATTGATCAAAACGTATTTGTAGCGGAATTTTCGGTAAATGATATTCATGAAGCGCTCAAAAAACAGAAAGCATTCAGCTATACTTCTATTCCGAAGTTCCCTCCCTTCGAGTTCGACTTTGCCGTAATTCTTGATAAGAATATTTCTGCAGGAACAGTGATGGATGCGATTAAAAATAAGGCGGGCAATCAGTTGCAAAAGCTTGATATTTTTGATGTTTTTGAAGGAGAATCCATTGGAAACGACAAAAAAAGTCTGGCCTTCAGACTAAATTTCATTGATCCCAACAAGACCTTGAATATCAAAGAAGTAGAACCTATTATTAACCGCATTGTTAAAGCACTCGAAAAACAGTTCGGTGCCCAATTACGAGGTTAATATCATGAATCAACTATCTCAACAATCTTTAAAATTTAAAGCCCTGCTTGCAGAGATTGATGAGGAAGTAAAAGCCCTTAAGCTAGAGATCAAGGATCTGAAACGTGAAAATGCTAAACTAGCAGGCAAACTGGAAGATCTGAGAGGCAAGCAAACCGATATCTTTTCGGCAATCACCGAATCTGAACGACTTGCTATGCGACAGCATGTACAGGGCTTGATTTCCAAAATAGATAATCACTTAAACGATCAGGCATGAAATCGATTAAGGTTAACATTCTTGGCAAACAGTATCCGCTAAAAGTAGAGGATCATGAAGAAGAGAACATGATTCGAATCTGCAATTTTGTTGACGAACGCTTTCAAACCTATCGCAATCAATTAGTGCAGCAGCCGGAAAGTACGGTTATGGTTCTTGCTGCTTTAAGCATTGCAGAAGAATTATTCGAAGCTCGGCAGCATACTTCCGACGCACAAAAAAATGAAGAATTAATGATGGAGAGAGTAAACAACAGTTTGCAACGCCTGATCGAAGACATCAAAAGCTAAGCAATTTAACCCCTCTCCTCTTACCCCGATTATTGTGGCAGAACACATTCGTATTTTATTTATTGGTGATATTGTAGCCGAACCCGGACTTAGTATCACACAAACTTTTCTTCCCGGACTTATAAAAAATTACAAAGCTGATTTTGTGATCGCCAATGGTGAAAATTCTCACGAAGGGCATGGCATCAATCAGGAAATAATCAAAGCACTGCACGATAGCGGCGTTCATGTGATAACCGGTGGCGATCATTCGTTTGATAAGTGGAAAGTGTTCCAGTACATGCGCGAAAACAACACCATTTTACGTCCGCTGAATTATCCAAGAGGTAATGCCGGAGTGGGTTTTGGCGTGTATGAAATTCCCGGTACCAGCCACAAAATTGGTGTTTTGAATATTCAGGGACGCACCTTCATGAAAGCCATCGATGATCCGTTTTCTTCTGCCGATTGGGCGGTATCCAAAATGAAAGAAGAAACAGACATTATATTTGTGGATATGCACGCCGAAGCAACTGCAGAAAAAATTTCGATGGCCTGGCATCTAGATGGTCGAGCTTCGGTGTTAATTGGTACGCACACGCACATCCCAACCGGCGATGCCCGACTATTTCCTGATGGGCTCGGATATTTAACCGATGCGGGAATGACCGGTTCTTATAATTCATCGCTGGGAATGGATAAAAAAGTAGCCATCAAGCGATTTACCACCGGTGTTCATCAAAAATATAAAGCTGCAAATGGCGACAATCACCTTTGCGGAGCTTTTGCTATTGTGGATGCAGAAAGCGGAAAATGTGTACATATTGAGTCCGTTATTTATCCTGAATTTGAGCATTCTAAATTAGACAATGACTGAGCAGGCTTCTTACATCTTACGAGCCGAGAATATCCGTAAAAGCTATAAATCGGAAGAAAAAGACGATCCATTAGTAGTACTCGATGGCGTAAGTTTGGATATCCCCGATTCGCACATCACCAGTATTGTTGGAAGCAGCGGAAGTGGAAAAAGTACCTTATTACATATTTTGGGTGGATTAGATACTCCCGATTCGGGCAATGTTTTTTGGGGAAATGCTAATCTTGCAGAAATGCACACCGATCGGCTGGCGGAATTCAGAAATAAGAACATTGGCTTTGTATTTCAGTTTCATCACTTATTGCCCGAATTTACAGCGCTCGAAAACGTAAGTATGCCTGCATTGATTTCCGGAATCAGCATGCAGGAAGCTACTGATCGAGCAACGGAATTATTACAGCGCTTTGGAGTGGAGAACAGGAAATCTCACCGCCCTACTCAACTCTCCGGTGGAGAGCAACAAAGGGTTTCTATGGCTCGTGCCGTAATGAATAACCCTGCATTGATTCTGGCTGATGAACCCACGGGGAATCTGGATGAAAAGAACACCGAAATTATTCTGGACCTTTTATTTGAACTTCGCGACCAATACAAAGTATCTGTGCTCTTGATCACGCACGAAGAAGATATTGCAAAACGATCAGACACCATCCTTGAAATGAAAAAAGGGAAACTTCAAGCACTTTAAGGTTTGTGATAGCCCTAAAAGCGACGTATTTTTGGAGTCTGTACAATAACATCGAAAACGCTATTACATCATGTCGAAAAACCTTTCTAAGGAAGAATTACAATCCGATCCGTTGATTGAAAATGTTCAAAAAGCCACGGCTTTTTTTAATGAAAACCGAACCGTAATACTGGCCGTAATTATTGGCGTTGTTGTTATTGTTGGTTCGTTGGTTGGCTATCGCTTTTATTCCGGATCTCAGGAGCAACAAGCGCAAGAACTTCTTGCCATTGCAGAAGGTTATTACAACGAAGGCGATTATGCACGTGCCTTAAACGGCGACGACTTTGAGCTTACTTATGGGTTTCTTGCTATTTCGAACGAGTTTTCCGGTACGGATGCAGGGAACTTAGCCAACTACTATGCCTCTGTAAGTAGTTTTAAACTTGGAAATATCGAAGATGCGCTTGCTCATTTTGAAGATTACAATCCTCCCAAAGGTATTTTAGGTGTGGGTCCGCTCAGCTATTATGCAAGTATTCTTAAAGCAAACGGCAGCTTAGAAAAAGCTGCTGAAACGTATGTTAAAGCTGCAGAATGGGACGACAATGAGTCAACTTCGCCATTCAACCTTCAAAGAGCTGCAGAAACCTATTTTGAAGCAGGTAATATTGCTGAAGCTGAAGCGCTTACTAACCGTATTTTAACCGAATATTCGGGCAGTGCTGAGGTTACAGAAGCACAAAAATTGAGCGGTAAAATCGCTGTTAGATAATTATTTTTTTAAGGCTCCAAACGGAGCCTTTTTTATTTCCCGTTTACCTTTCAGTAACATCTCGGTGGATTTCCCGTTAGTTCATTTTATAATTTAACGGGACTACAATGAAAACCCTTCTCTCTTCACTTGTTCTTCTTTGCTTTGCAACTCTAGCTCATGCACAATATGAATACGAAGCTTCTTCTTCTAACCCATTCGGATCGTTAAACCCTGAGGCACCTGCTGATGTTGCAGATTTTGCACCTTTAATAGGCGAGTCGGATTGTTTAAGCGAAAGCAGAAATCAGGATGGGAGCTGGGCCGAACCGATGCCAATGATATGGCGCTGGAAGTATATTATGAATGGATTAGCGGTTCAAGATGAAACACTAAAACCGGATGGAATTCACTCGGGAAGTATCCGGCAGTTTAATGCAGATAGCGCTGCATGGTATGTACATTATTATACTTCTGGTTCTGCAGCTCCTATTCTTCCTGCCTGGGAAGGCGGTAAAACCGATGATCAAACTATTACTCTGTATCGCGAACAAACGGCGCCTAATGGAATTGATGGTTTTTTTAAAATTAATTTTACCGATATCACTTACAACTCATTTAATTGGCTTGGAGAATGGGTAAGTGTGGATGAAAGCTTTAGCTACCCGACATGGAAAATTAGTTGTACCAAAAAGAAGAGTTAATTTCTGATCAGGTGCTTGTTTAAGAATTCAATCATGTCATTTAGAACCGGAACAGCATCCTCATCAAAACACTGTTGAAAATAGTCGTTGCACCCGTTATCAAGATAAGCGTGTTTTAGTCCTTCATACACTTTGTACTCCACCGGGTGACCCGCCTCCCTCAGTTTTGAAATGTATGCCTCTACCGTTTCCGGTGGAGTAGTTGAGTCTTCAGATCCCACATGAAAAAACATTGGTGGATATTTTGTGTTGCCGGTATCGGCGATATTGTGAATCGGGGAAGCAGCTTTATACATTTCCGGATGCTCGCTTGCGTTATATCTTGCACCAAATAAACCGCGAGGCTCAGCTCCACCCCATTTCCAAAATCCATTTTGCGCTGTTTCGAATCCCTGTTCCGCTCGTAGAATCATGTTGAAAACGCCATAACTTGGAATAGCCGCTTGCACTTTGAGTCCGCCATTTTTTGCAACTTCTTCAGCTGTTTTGCCCTCAGGAAGCCAGCTCGGATTAAATCCATAAGAAAGCCCATCAAAACCATCGCTTTCCAATGTATGACCTTGAGCTATTACCATCGCAGTTAGATGTCCACCCGCGCTATCTCCGGTAATTGCTATCTGATCCGAATCGCCTTTATAAATCGAAATATTTGCTTTAATCCAAAGCAGACTACCAAACACATCTTCCACAATTTCATTAAGTGTTACGGTATTATTCTGATCGCCCAATAAGCGATAATTCACATTACAAACTACAAATTCGCCAGTTTCAGCCAAATATTGAGACATCTCATCCATAATCTCATTTGTATTAATCAGCCAACCACCGCCGTGCCAAATTACTACCACCGGATATCGTTCTTTACCCGTATCCGGGGTATAAATATCCATGGTTAAATCAAACCCTTCAGGTGATGCAAATACTATATCTTTTTGAACTTGATAGGATGAATTTTGTGCCTCAGCATTGATGAATATTCCTAAAATAAAGGTTGCAAAAAGAATACTCCGAGTCGTCATATTAATCTGTTCTCCTGTTTTTTTCTTCAATCCATTTACTCATAAATTTTGTACTCGCCAAGGTGTGGTGCATCAACATTTGCCCCAGAAAATTAGCCGATCGATGTTGACCCAGCTCGTCGCACAGATTATTCGTTTTATCAATGAGGTTTTTTGGATGTTCTGCCCCAAAACGTTCAGTTAAAATTGGCTTAATCCTGGATTGTGAATTTTTCCAATCTTCTTGATTTTGATATACTTCCACAGCCGCGTTTGCAAACTCTTCGGGATTATCTGCAATTACTCCGGGCCAGGCTAATTCCCCATTCATACCTTCTGCCCCTATTACGCTACAAATACTTGGCGTGCCGGTACACATAGCATCTAAACATTTTCCTTTCAGTCCGGCACCAAACCGAAGTGGTGCTAACAGAACCCGGTATTCAGAAACGGTATCCAGTGCATCATTGGCTCTGCCTTTTACAATGAATCCCTCCTTTTTGTTATGAAGCTGCCATACTTTTTGTGAAGGATACGCACCGTAAATGTGCAATTCAGCGTTTGGCAACTTTGCTCTGATTAATGGCCAAATGGTTTGTTTGAGATACAATACCGCATCCCAATTTGGCGGGTGAAGAAAATTACCTATGCTGATAAAGTGCTCGCGTTCAGCATAGGTTTTCCAACTTTCATCCGAAAATTCCGGAACTAAAAATGGCAGGTATTGCAACAAATCGGGTGCGATGCGAAAATGAGTTTGCAGGAGATTCATTTCGAATTCGGAGATGATGATTGAAAGATCACATCGTAGTATGCTGGCTATTTCTCGTTTAGCAATTTCGTTGTTGAGGTACTTTTTGTTAAACTTCGCTCCCTCTTTAAGAGCCAGTCTCCTGCCTTCTCGCAAGCAGTGAAGATCTTCAGTGTCTAGTACTCGTAATGCATTCGGACAAGCTTCCGCAACGCGCCATCCAAATTGTTCTTCAGAGGTAAATCGATCGAAGAGTACTACATCGGGGTGCAGGTGTTTGACAAACATATCAAAAGCAGAATCGTTTAATGGGATTTCAGCTTCCGAGATTTCGATCGAATTCAAATCAAACGAAAAAGGACTTTTCCCGGCACTACTTGCAAACGTGATGGAATATCCATCTTGTTTGTAAGTATTCAGGATGTGCAGAATTCTGCTTCCGGCTGCCGATGAGCTTGGTTCCGGCCAAACTTTGCCTATAACAAGTAGTTTTTTTGCGGGCTGAGAAATCAACGGTTATTGTTGTACAGGCTAATGATTTCTGAATAGCTTAGATCGTCAAGCATATCGCGGGAAGAAAGTTCTTTATAAAACTCAGCCGGGACTCCGTTTGCATACAATCCGATAATACCTGAATAATTTACCTCATCCAGATAATCAACTCGGTTTAAGGCTTCCAAATACTCGATGGGAACGCCGTTGGCGTATAAGCCAATTATCCCCGAATAATTTAGTTCATCCAGATAATCCAAACGATCCAGTCCGGTAAGATAATCTTCGGTAACTCCATTGGCGTACAATCCAATGATGCCCGAGTAATTCACCTCATCCAAATAGTCTAATTGATTGAGCGTGCGCAAATAATCTTCGGTAACTCCATTCGCATATAAACCAATCAAACCCGAATAATTTACTTCATCCAGATAGTTGATGTCTTTCATAGTTTGAAAATAATCGGGACTCACTCCATTGCCGTACAATGCAATTATTTCGCCACTGTTCAGCTCATCCAAATAATCCACCGACACTAGCATTTCTAAATACTCGATGGGAACGTCATTCTGGAACAACACTTGTTTATCAGAATCGGAAAAGCCTTCTCCATCGCCTAAACGATTTAGAGCATCGGTGTAATCCAAAAATGGAAAACCGGAAGACTCTGACCGTTCTTCGTTAAACATGGTGGCTTCGGTGTTGCTCGCTACTGCTTCGTTGGCTGTGCTCTCATCATTATCAGCAAAATCAAAAATTGAAAATCCGCTCCAATCTACTGCCAGTATAATAACGACCGCTACCAACACGGCTAACAGGTTTCGCTTGGTTTTGGAGTTGGTAAAACTAGGTGAAGGAGTATCATCAAATTTGGGATTCCCTTCCTCGTCATATTGCTCGTTAATTTCATCCCAATTAACCTCTTTGTTGTGATCGGGGTCGTTGTTATTGAGATGATTTCGAATTCCACCCGAGTTTGAATTTCGTTCAGTAGCCATTTTTACTAACGATTTTGATTGATCCTCTTCCGCACGAAAGTACTATTTTTTATTTTCAGAATGCATTAAAGATTCTTCCCAACTTTGGTAGGAATATTATGTGGGATTGCCTTATTTCTGTGAACAAATTTTTTAGATATGATGCGAATTGAACATGTGGCTATGTGGGTGAAGGATCTTGAAAAGATGCGCTCTTTTTATGAGACTTATTTTGATGCAATAGCCGGGGAAAAATATCATAATGAACGGGCAGATTTCAGCTCTTACTTTTTATCATTTGGTAATGGATGTCGCTTAGAACTGATGCATAAACCCAGTATTGTAGACAATCACGATGCCCTGCACATCGAGTTTACCGGTTTTGTACACCTGGCGATTTCACTTGGTGAGCCTCAAAAAGTAGATGCACTAACCGATCAGTTGCGAACAGCGGGATACTCGGTAGTTCGCGAGCCCCGCACCACCGGCGATGGCTATTACGAAAGTGTGATTCTTGATCCTGAAGGGAATAAGGTGGAGTTGACGATTTAGTGTTTAGTTTTTAGTTTTTAGTGTTTAGGTTTCTCTCTCGTTGCGAACGTCCTTGTTCGTAATGCATTTTGGAAGCTCCTGCTTCTTTTTTTTTGTGCATACTGTGGGGTCACTCAGAGCGGAGCGAAGAGTATGCAAAACTAATAGCGATTCATTTAATGTAGTTATCGCTGACACTTCGCCACTTCTAAACGTGGCTGAACAAGACCCGGCATGGAATTTATAATTCTTAATTTATTACACGTTACTCGAATTTCTAGCTTCCAAAACCCTACAGTACATCCACCGGGCTTTTGATGTAATTGGTGCCTTTATCCAACACATGTGTGTATACCATCGTAGTTTTGAGGTTTTTATGGCCAAGAAGCTCCTGCACCGTCCTGATATCATAGCCGTTTTGCAGTAAATGTGTAGCGAAACTATGGCGTAGAGTATGAGCAGTTATCTTTTTATCGATCGTTGTTCTATTTGCAGCATATTTTATTTGCTTATTGATCCATGTATCTGATAAATGATATCGATGTAGAAGCTGACTACGGGGATCTTTGGCTATTCTGGAGGAAGGAAAAAGGTATTGCCAACGTAGCTGGCGGTTTTCTGCCGGGTATTTCCTGGCTAATGCTTTGGGTAATAAGGCGGCTCCATATCCATTATTCAGATCGGTTACATGCAGGTTTTTCACTTTTAATAGTTGATTTTTTATCAATGGGATTGCTTTTTCGGGCAACATGGTAACCCGATCTTTATTCCCTTTGCCCGAGCGCACCCAAAGTTGCTTATATTCCAAATCTACATCCTGCACTCTTAACCGCAGGCATTCTGATATTCTTAATCCCGCTCCGTATAACAGCACACAAGGCAATAGTGCTTCCGGCCGGATTTGGTCCAGTAATTCAGAAACTTCCTTTTTTGTTAAGACAACTGGAAGTTTTTCGGGTTTTTTGGCTCTGATGAGTGTATCGAGCTCTATTTTTTCAACCTCTAATACTTGTTTATACAAGAAAACCAATGCTGATAAAGCCTGGTTTTGAGTGGATGCGGCTACATTTAACTCATTAGCCAAATAATTTAAGAACTCAGAAATATGGGTTTCTCCAAGAGTAGCGGGATGTTGAGTTCCATGATATTTAATGTAGCGAAGCATCCAACCTATGTACGATTGTTCGGTTCGGTAGCTATAATTACGGCGACGTATTTCTTCTCTTACCTGATTCAATAATTTTGATTTAGCCATAGTAATTGGTCTTAATTACAAGTTTACTATATTAGACCACACTGAAGAGAAGTCCTTACAAACTTTTTGGATTTTATTCGAATTAATTAAACCGGATTAGTTTGGATAACGTCTCAAAACCTTTGTTTACAGTGTGTGTGATGCACACTCTGGATTTTATCCGAACAAATGATTAGAACCTCTCTTCGACTAATATTATGTTAGGTGTATAACTAAATCAATATGATTAAAACGAGGTATATTCTTTTATTTTTATTATCAGTAGCCGGTTGTTCTCATGCAATTGTACTTGAACCTCAAGCCAATTGGACTCAAAAAGATATAGTCTTTGATTTTTATTCAACAAGGATTCCAAATACTAACAATTGGTACATGTACAATAAAGATGAAGAGTTACAGAGTTTAATGTTAGTTTCACCAAAAGATGAGGGAATTGATGTACGATTTGTTCAAATAAACGGCGATCAACAAGGCATAATTTTTGAAAAAAAAGGTGGTATTACTCGCCCACCTGATTATGCATACTTTAAATCTTGGGTCGAGTTATTTTACTCTCCTATTCCTCCTGAATTGAATTCACTATCTGACCAAGAAATTTCAAGTTATTACCTTGAATCTGATGTTAATTATTACAAGTCTCAGAATATGATAAAACCTGATGCTAATTATCAGCTTTTTGGTCTTGAAAAAGAAGGTTTGGAAAGAGATTTTCGATATATAGATATTCTCTTAAACAATGAATTTCCACATTTACGAGTTGCTTGTTCTACATTCCAAAAAAACGGTTTGAAATATGTCTTAGTTGGAAAGTTATGGACAAGAGAACCTTCATTGACAGAAGAGAAAGAATTTTTTGGGGAATTGTTATTTAATATTCATTAGTAACATACACCTAACAAGCGTTTCAAGCGGACTCGAACACGGTTCGGGTCTTTAATTTTAAACTCCAGGCTCGCCGCTTAAACGCCGGGTCGTTAGCTACACTTTAAACTGATGCCTACAAAAAAAGAAGCAATAAAATCCTATTATCAAGCAATTCAAGATGTTTATGACGAAAAAGGATTACGTTGTATTCGTGGGTTAAATAATGAAAATGAGATAGATGGAAAAAACGTATTAATGTGGCATCATGAAGCTATTTTTCCATTTCAACAGAAGAATAAAGACTTCAATTTCTTGAAGAATGAGTTCGATATAAAACTCGTTTCAGATGAGATACTGTACTTTACAGCAAGTACCTACCTATACCTCCCTTATATAAATGAACCCATCCAAGATAGATATAAAATGCCCGGAGGCGGTTATATATATCCAAATGACCAAAACATCTTTGCAAAAAGATATGACATGTATATTGATGTAGCATTTGAAAAAATATACAATTTTTGGGATAGGATCGGGGACTTAATAGCAGCTTGTTTAGCTCCTGATTTAGACGAAAGAAAAGTTTATTTCTCTACTGCTATAGATAATGTACCAGAAGTTTTAAAAGAGGATGAAAATTATAAATGGTTATTAGCTTATCGTAATAATCAATATAAGTCACTAAATGAAAAGAGAAGAAACGTAGTACATTATTATTCTACTGGTACAAACTTTCAGCATGAGCATATTTTTTCTGCTACAGATTTAGAAAAATTGAAAAAAATTATAGCTGAACGGAAAGGGATATCTGATTTTCTAAAAAATAATATTGAAGAAACGATTGAAGGTTATACTAAAACCTTAGAGTTATTAAAATCTGCTCAAGAAAAAGTGTAGCTAACAAGCGTTTCAAGTCGGACGCAGGTAGGGTTCGCGGGAAAGCTTGTGAGCAATAAAATTATTCAGTTACTTCAATAAAAACCGAAAACCTGCGCCGCTTAAACGCCGGGTCGTTATAGAACCTTCAAAAAATCACACTAGGATAACTTACGATCTGATTACTTTTCCTGTATTCGTGATGTAGCCGAAAATAAATATGGAATGAACCATCGTTTATCCTCTTCTTTCAGGAAGTATTGCACGCCAAATCCCAGAAAAATACCGAAGCCGATATGTGCCAACAATGTAATTAGAAAGAGCTGTGGCCATGCATAATTGATACCAAATGGTCCTACGATAGGCTCCATAGGTGGAAGAGTCATCATACCGACTTCTACAATTAACAGCCACAAAACCGCCCAGGTTATAGCACTTTTATAACTGGAGCGTTTTCCCCATACGAAGGCGTAAAAAAGTCCGAAATTAGCCCCATTTAAAAAGTGAACAAGAAACCCGATGGGGTAAAATAAAGCAAAGTTATTGCTGCCGGTGGCTATTCGTCCAAACATCGCAGGCGTATCACCGGGCAACCACTGGTAGATGACTCCCATTTGACGGAAGAAGTCTAAAGCAACTGTAGCCACAGCCCCAATACCAAAACCGACTATAATCCGTCGAAATACATCCGGGTAGTGGGTTTTACAATACCAAGCGATTACAATTAATCCCAGCATAGCCGGAATATAGACAAGCGGGATATACCAACCGGCAAACTGGTGGGCCGTCATAATCATCTCCGGTCCTTTGATTTTATCCATAACAAGCTGGGCATACCCCGTTGAGAACGTCACCAATTGAATGGGTACGGCCCCGCCGAAAAAGAGTGCTAACAAGATAAGCAGTATGCGCTTGGTGTCTTTTGGTTTAGATATATGCATCGCGGCTATTTTTTTAATCGGTTGTGAATACTCCTTTACACGGCACAACAGCTAAGCTTTTTCACGTCTTTGTCAAAAGTGAGTGCCGCAAGCTTAATCCCTTCAGAAAGGGTCAGGTAGGGATGAAATTCCGACTTAAGTGACTGAATTGTAACTCCGTGTCGGATTGCCAAGGCCAGTTCCATCAATAGTTCCGAACCTTCCGGAGCCAAAATACGGGCTCCAACCAATCGGTCGTTGTCTTTGTTACGGATCAACTTTATATAACCACGGGTGTCCCGAGCGGCGATGGATCGAGGTACATTGTCCAGTGTAAGTTTCGTTGCTTGGTAGTTGACTCCCGCTTCTTCCGCTTGCTGTTCATCCATGCCCACACCGGCCACCTGTGGATCTGTGAAAATAACCCACGGTAAGACAGAAAAATCGGCTTTTCCATGACTGCCTCTCATCGCATTTTCAGCCGCAATTTTACCTTCATAGGCCGCCGTATAAACGAACTGCCTTTCGCCAAGTACATCGCCAGCGGCAAAGATGTTGGACGTCTTGGTTCGCATGGTTTCATCAACGGGAATGTAATTTCGTCCTTTGGTGTCAATTCCAGTGGATGTAAGATTCAGGTTCTCTGTATTTCCCTGCCTGCCGGTAGCAACTAATATCTGATCAGCTTCAAGTTCTCTTTCTTCTCCGTTTACCGTAAAACGGATGCTTCTTTTTTTGTCTGATTTTATAACCTCGAGAATGTCCGTGTTCGTTAAAATGGTCAACCCTTCCCCTTCCAAATATCCCGTCAAGGCCGTTGCAAGTTCTTTGGGTTGATCACTTAACACATGTTCTGATCGTTGCAAAACCGTTACCCTGCTACCAAGCCGACTAAAAAGTTGTGCATTTTCCAGAGCAATATATCCGCCGCCCAAAATGACAAGTTCTTTCGGGAGATCCTCAAGTTCATAGGCTGATTCATTGGTCAGATATCCCGCCTCTTTGAGTCCAGGTATTTCAGGAATAAATGGGGAAGCTCCTGTGGCAATCAAAATGTTCTCAGCGGTATAGGTTGTGTTATTAACTTCAACCTGATTTGCCTGAGTTAACTTTCCGTACCCCTCAATAAGGGTAATATTTGGATCATCCTTTATCACATTCACATACTTCTCCTGGCGCAGGTCTCGAACCATCTCCCGTTTTTGCTCAATCACTTTTTTAAAGTCACTGATGGTTGCAGTGGTTTCTATCCCTTCAAACCGTGGACGAGATGCGTTATGGAAGGCTTCTGCTGTTCGGATCAGCGTTTTGGAAGGCACGCACCCCACATTTACGCACGTTCCACCTGTTGGCAGACCTTTATTGATAATCAGCGCGGTTCCCCCCAGTTCACTGGTTCGGATAGCGGCAGCAAAAGCGGCCGAACCGCCCCCGATAATAATCAACGAGTAATGGTTTTCATCAGATTGCTCTTTTCCTGATTCGCCAACTACCTGATACTTTCCTGTCTGATTTACCGCTTCAATCACCGATGCTTTATCAAGGATGGAATCATCGAATGCTACCGTTGCCGTTCCTTTGGGGTAGCTTACATCTGCTTTCTGTATTCCGTTTAGTTTGGTTAGATTTTTTTCAATAGATGCGGCGCAATGATCACATGTTATGCCCGCTATATCCAGTTCCAGTTCTTTCATCCTATTAGTCGTTTTCTTCCTCTTGTTGAACATCAGCTGTAAATCCAGTCTTATTGATCGCATCCTGAAGCTCATTTTCTGAAAGCTTCGTTCTCAGATATGAAATAGTAGCCGTTCCACTGTCGTAGGATACCTCAGATTCCAAAATTCCATCCAGTTTACCCAACTCATTTTTTACACTTGCTTCACACCCAGCGCAGGTCATGCCTTTCACAGTGAAGGTGACACGTTCTACATCTGCCTCGGAAACATATTGTATTTGAGTGGATTGAGCGTCAGAGAAAAACCAATGAGAGTAGTTTGGAAAAACCAGCAACAGCGTCGCCACAACGGTTACGATGCCAAGAAACGATTTAGACTGGGTGAAGCGGGCTTCTTCAGGATCACATTCGCAGTCGATTTCTTTTGAGGGCTTCAGTTTTTGATACCATGCGAACCCAAGTAAAAGAACAGTCAACCCAATTAAATAAGGTCGAAATGGGTCCATGAATGAAAACGTAGAGGCCACTCCACTTGTGCCTGCCAGAATAGCCAGAACCGGTGTGATGCAGCAAAGGGAGGCGATAAATGCAACTCCGAGTCCCGCGCCCAGCCATTTGGTGTCAGAATTATTTTTTTGTTGCTTGTTCATGCTACTAATACCTCCATAATGGCATTGTTTTCAATCTGGTTAAAAAGTGGTTTCAAAAGCTCGTCATAAGGTTCTTGCAGAGAATAGAAGATGAGTTTCCCCTCTCTTCTTGAACCTAAAAGTCCGGCGTCTTTCAATTTTCGCAGGTGTTGCGATACAGCCGGTACGGTCATATCCAAAATATCGCTCAAATCGCATGGGCATAAATCTTCCTCCGTGTTCAACAAGAACAGAATTTTCAGGCGCACATCATTCCCGGCCAGTTTCAGTATGTCAGAGAGTTTAAGGATGGATGATTCTACCGCATGGATGGTGTCAATACAGCGGTTGATCTGGTTCAGATCGGCTACATCACGAATACAGGATTGTTTGCTCATAGGAATTTTAATTTAAGTGATTGCTTAAATATATAGTCAATACATCATTTAAGCAAATAATTATATGTAATCGCACAGACGGTTCTATAACAACGGTTTCAACGCGGACTTGGCCGTTGTTTGCCGGTTCAAAATTAGGGGACTAAAAGTAATTCCGACTTTTAATTACATTACATATCCAAAAGACCAAGCCGGTTAAACCGCAGGCCGTTAGCCGTACTTCAAACAATTCACCTTAAAATTAAAATACGGAGGTACAATCGTGTCAAAAAGTTGGACAATTCCGGTACTTATTATTTTGCTCTCAGGTCTATTGATTCAATGTAAAACTACAGAAACGCCCTATGAAAAAATGTTGAGGGAGATGGCTGAAGATCAGGCAGCCGAGCGGAATAAAATTGAGACATACAATGTTATGGTCG
Source organism: Balneolaceae bacterium (assembly GCA_965228545.1). GTDB lineage: Bacteria > Bacteroidota > Rhodothermia > Balneolales > Balneolaceae > HXMU1420-13. Next base: position 696,125 of record OZ245822.1, on the reverse strand, counting down.
ATTCTTTGAAAACGAATAATCCAAATAGCCCTACAATAAAAGTATATAGTTTTATTCAGCCTGTGCTTTTGACAAGACTTGACCCTGAATTTTCTCCCACTCCAAATATATCAGTGTCGAATATCCAAAATCGTTATATGATCAGATTAGATTTTAGCAACAGTTATTCGGATTATCTAAAACATCCTGACAATGATATGTTTGATCAAGACAGAAGCGTTTGGATTTTGGATTCAGATACAACTTATCTTGATCTCAGTACTCAAAATGAGCTGTATTACAATCCAGGCTCTACCAACAATAATTACATTTTGAACAGTAAATTTGTCTATCCTGAATATCAATTTATCTATCAACTGTCAAAAGCTGACAGTGCTATTGTTTATGTCGGTTCTCATCCGTTTTCAGTTTCCGATAAGATTAAATCATTTGTAGGAAACTTGATTGAATTAGTTGAAAAAGAATGACGCCCAATAAACAAGAACGGCTTTCTAAAGTTCAAAATGTTCTTACTTCGTTTTTCAAGAACTTTCAATGTAATCCGATTAATTATCTTTACGAAGAGGATATAAGAGCTGAATTGTTTTTCCTTTTGAAAGAGGCATTTCAAGAGGATTTGCTAATCGACAACATTTCGAGAGTTAAGACAGAATATCATTATTTGCCAAACCGCAAAATTGATATCTCAATCTTAGATGATTGGAGCAATTTGAATTCTTCTTTTACTACAAAAGAGTCGATTTTTGAACTTTACAAACAAAAAGTAGAAACAGGAATTGAAATAAAATTTCAGCCTGTTTACTCTGATCAGTATGGAACTTTTATAAAGGACATCGAGAAACTTAACGCTCTTGTTTGTTCAAAAGAAAAAAAGGAATGTATTGATACCGGAATTGCCCTACTTTTTTTCCAATTTCAGTGTGATTTCGAGAAAACTAAATATCTTTTCACAGAGTATTCCGATGCTGAATTTCAAATTGAAGAAAATTGTGTAAACAAAATTGTTATTTCACCAAAAAATATTTTGTTCAGTTCGTCTAAGAAAGCGTACGGCTAACAACCGCATTAACGGCGGACGCAGACGTGGCTTTGGTTAAATTTCTTGCCCATGATTGTTCAAATGTGTAGCCTTTTAAAAAATCATAATCCCTGCGCCGGTTATGCGGTGGGCCGTTAGCAAACCTTATTACCAAAAAATTTTAGATGAGAAATTTCGCAGTTGTTGGACTTCGTTTATTAGCAGTTTGGGCATTTCTAAAAGCTTTATTGTTCTCCCAATATATTCCAACTCTTTTTATTTCGGGAATTGATGAATTTGCCCAAATGGGTGGTTATGGAATTCTTATTACCTTTTTCATTTATCTAATTTCAGCAGTTGTTTTATTTTTTAAAGCGCCAACAATTTCTACAATAATTTCACCTATTTCTGAATCCGAATCACTAAATATAGATTTAGAAAAATTAGCTGCAATTTTATTTTCTACAGCTGGTCTTTTAATCTTCTTTTGGTCAGTTAATACATTTTTGAATGGCATAAATAGCATTTTTCATTATCGGGTCATTGATCCACAAAATGTAAATCGTGCAAGAGAAATTAGACTTTTACTCCTTGGTGGTGGTATCCAAATGATTTTTGGTTTGTCTCTATTCATTGGAGGAAAGAAAATTGCTCAGTGGTGGCATGATTTCCGTAATTGGACATAGGCCGGTTTGCTAACAAGCGTTTCAAGTCGGACGCAGGTAGGGTTCGCTGGAAATTTTGTAGCCAATAAATTTAATCCGTTATTTCAACAGAAAACGAAAACCTGCGCCGCTTAAACGCCGGGTCGTTAGGTGTCTGGTCAGGCCAGTAAATTCCGTGTTAGTATTTGGGCTTGCTTCGGGGAATTAAGTTGCTCATTCTGGGCTCCGGGCGCTGTTTGTGGTGTGCCTCTTTGTTGGCTGGTAATCTGCGCCTAAATCGTTTGACAGCATGGGCACTGTTCTAGGTTTCGTAGTTTTATCCAGCATCAGAAGCGCTCCATGCGTTGTTTATTCCTCCTACCCCACTTTCCGGTGTGTGGCCTGCCCAGCCAACTTATCTATTTCTAAAGTTTGCTTTAGTGCGTTGCTTTTTCCACATTTACTGGTAGCTTTGCATGGGTCAGTTTTCACCTAACAAGGCGTTTCAAGCGGACTCGAACGCGGTTCGGGTCTTTAATTTTAATCACCAGGCTCGCCGCTTAAACGCCGGGTCGTTATGCAACATCTCCTACAATTTTGAAACCAGCTGATCTAATAAACAAGTTTGTTGAAGAATGTTTTGTTGAAGAGCTTGATAACCTTGGCTTCTCTTATTCTAAATCAAAAATTCAGTTTAGGAGAAAACTTGACAGAATTACTCATCGAATCGAATTTTCAAAATCTAAATGGAATCAAGAAAATAGTAGAGCTGAATTCTGGACGATCTGGATTGTTGATTCAGATTACTATGCAAAATGGCATTTTGAAAAATACAGTGTAAAACCTCAAAACAATCTCATATTCACATCTTATGATAAGCACATTAAAGAATGGAATAGAGATTTAATGGGCAAGACTGGAAGGTATAATTTGGTATGTGAAAATCCTGAATTGGTTATGGAAAAGCTAAAGTGGAATTTTATTAATGTTGGAATTCCTATTCTGAATAAATACTCTACATGGGAGTCAGCAGCCAACACTATTTTAAATGGAGATTGGAAAAAACATACTCCTTCATTGATAAAGGCTTCGGACTATTTCATAATTGCTGGAAAGAAAGACAAAGGCTTTGAACCTTTAATAAAAGCAAAACTTCATTTTCAAGAATTAAATTCTAAAGAACCCAATTCACATTACCAAAACTTACTTGAAAATATAGAATTGAGATTAAAGCTTAACTATAGTTAGTAATGTTGCATAACAAGCGTTTCAAGTCGGACGCAGGTAGGGTTGGCTGGAAAGTTTGTGAGCAATAAAATAAATCAGTTACTTCAACTAAAAACGAAGACCTGCGCCGCTTAAACGCCGGGTCGTTATGCGTTTTAACTAGATCACAAGTTTTGAAAAGTCGAGATATAAAATTTTTTTGCGGAATAATACTAGTTGTGATCGGGTATCTCGTTTCGATTAATCCTTATTTTTTGATTTTTGGAGTACCAATTTTTGTAATTGGAATAGTTCTAGTCTTTCTATCAAAGAAGAAGTTATATGTCAAGATATTGACTCTGGTGATTCCACCCTTACTGTATATTCCAGGATTTTGGGCTTTAATTTATTTTGGATCAGAGCATCAAACCCCAGTTACTTATTATATCCCAAGTGAATATCGTGGAGAAGTGGCTATAGTTTTCGATGAAGATTGTGGACAAAACCCAGAATTTGTTGATGAAAGAAGACTTTATGACATCCCTGAAGATGGTGTCTTGATTACTCAATTCATTAAAGAGAGTGGAATTTTGGATCATGAATACTATTTAATTGACAGCGCTGGAAACAAAACCTCCATACCCTTTCTTGATTCACGAGATTTTAAAGAGTCTTGGAATTATGCTGATTCTACAAAGGAACCATCAAGAGATTTGGTCGGAGTTTTTTTACAGGGAACGAGCTTTTATCATTCTGCTGATCTTGAATATTCTTCACAGAATATTTTTGTTGGTTCATATAATGATCGAGACATGCATGACTTTAAAAGAGATATTGCGTTCGATTCCACCGCTGAACACAAATTAATTAATTGTAGAAGTGGGATTAATCAAAACTAAATAAACGCATAACAAGCGTTTCAAGCGGACTCGAACGCGGTTCGGGTCTTTAATTTTAAACCCCAGACTCGCCGCTTAAACGCCGGGTCGTTAGTGGTATTTAAATCTAAATATTAGGAATAGATATGGGAGTACATCTTAGTTCTTTACAAACCATTTTAAGTGAGTTCTATAACGAACTAAGGTGGTATCGAGATAAGGAATTTCAATCATTCATTTTTGCCGTTCCAGTCATAGGTGTTGGATTCATTGAATCTTTTGATTCTTATTCAATTTTGGTAGTTCTGAGCATTTTGAGTGCTCTTGTTATTTTTTATCTATACGGAAACCACAATCGTATGCTAGAAATCAAAAAGGTCATAGTGTCAATTCAAGATGATTTGGAAACCAACCATATTATTTCAAATAATTCTGCCATAAACCCAAAAAAGTGGCCAAAAAAGAAAATTTATCAACACCTTGGAACTACATTTTATATTGGATTCTTAATCTTTGAATCATTAGGAATGTGGTTAGTAAAATTAAAAATAATAGCATTCTAAATCGTACCACTAACAAGCGCATCAACTGGGACGCGGACGTAGCTTTGGTTTCCATCAATTGCTTATTTAGATAATATCACCGTTAATGAACTCATAATCTCCGTGCCCGTTATGCGCTGGGTCGTTAGGTGTCTGGTCAGGCCAGTAAATTCCGTGTTAGTATTTGGGCTTGCTTCGGGGAATTAAGTTGCTCATTCTGGGCTCCGGGCGCTGTTTGTGGTGTGCCTCTGACTTAGCTGGTAATCTGCGTCTAAATCGTTTCACAGCATGGGCACTGTTCTAGGTTTCGTAGTTTTATCCCTTACCGTCAGCGCCCCAAGCGTTGTTTATTTCTCCTACCCCACTTTCCGGTGTGTGGCCTGCCCAGCCAACTTATCTATTTCTAAAGTTTGCTTTAGTGCGTTGCTTTTTCCACATTTACTGGTAGCTTTGCATGGGTCAGTTTTCACCTAACAAGGCGTTTCAAGGTACTGTCGTTATAAGCAAGCTAAGCTCCTGATTTTTTTGGTTTCGATTTTACAGGCGTTTTAGGAGTCTTTCGGGGCTCCGGACGACCTTCTGCAGCCTCTCCCGCTATGGGCGAGGCTGTTTTTGTTTGCGGGTTTTCTTGGTTGGTTTCGTGCGCCTCCGCCTCGGTTCGGTCTTGCGCTCCTCTACGAGTTTGGTATTCCGGGTCGAAGGCTTGCTCGGTGTTCCACAAACTGTACAGAATGGTTAGCAGCTTTTTCTGCACGGCCACATAACTCTTCATTTTGACCCCATGGCGGGCATAGGTGCGCTCAAACAAATCGGCAAACACCCCGCCCTGGAACCGCACTGCATTTAATGCCGGCATATGCAGTATCCGACGAATCCGTCCGTTGCCTTTCTTAGAGATGCGTGTTTTACCGCGGCGTGAACCCGACTGGTTTTCCACCACATCGTAGCCGGCGTAGCTGATGAGCTGCCGAGCGTTAGCGATCAGCCCAAAGCCGTTGGTCTCGGCCAGCACCACCGCCACGCATAACACGCCCACTCCTTTGATGCTGGTGAGCTGCTGCACGTTCCTCCATACTTCGGCATTACCTTGCAGATGAGCGGTAATGGCTCCCTCCAACTCCTTCAGTTGCCGCTCGATTCCGGCAAGGGTGGTCTTGAGCTGATGTTCCACCAACGCTACGGAATAGATACTTTTTGTATGCGCATGGAGCTGATTCCCCAACTGTGTGCGCAACTCCTGCAAACTTTGGTGCTGGCGAGTGAGCCCGCGCAGCAGAAACCAGAACTCGTCGAGTGGTCTCCAAGACTGCTGCGGCATGCCCGCCGCCATCATCGCTAGTCCCCCGGCATCGATGCGGTCGGTTTTACTGCGCAAACCCAGCGCCTGCATATACCGCTTGGCTTTATTGGCCAGAGTGACGCTTACCTCCCAGCCCGCTTGTTGCAGGGCTAGCGCGCACTGCTCGTAATAAACGCCGGTTGCCTCCAGCAGAATGACTCCCGCCCGGTCGGTACTAAGTCCTTGTTTGCTCAGCCAACGTTGAAGGGCCTTGAAGCCCCCCGGGCGGTTGGCAAAACTCCGGCGGGCCACCGTCTTGAGCTCCCCGTGGGAATCCATCATCGCAAGAGCGGCTTCCAGATCAGCCTCACTCACATCCAAGCCTACGCCATATCGAATGTATTTCGTATTCATTGCTTTTTGTTTGATTGCTATTCATCATTAGCCACACAGTCTGCTTGTCTGCCCGGTCTCATCGATTATCCTGCATGACTCGCTTGCAAGGGAGCCTGCCTAAGTACTGTTGGGGCTGTAAAGCATCCTTCGGGCCGGGGAATCCTTGAAATCAGCATCACCGAAGTGTGCACCAAGCGGACAGCGCGTGCTTCCGGCCCGAAGGACTGTGTTTATTTACCTCCAAAATAACTACTATTCAAGATATGAGCGGACTCGGACGAGATTCGGGTCTTTAATTTTAAACCCCAGACTCGCCGCTTAAACGCCGGGTCGTTATACCAACTAATACTTCATGCCTAAGAGATCATTTCTATATTTGACATTTCTGATATCTCTGAATGGTTGTACAATTGAAACAAAGTATTTTATTCGAAATTATACTGATCAAGTAATAGAGATCACTTTTACATCAAGTGATTACAACGAAATAGATTTCTTAAATGAAAAGCTGAAGTTTTACTATAAAAATGAGATCAAAGCTATTTCAAAAAAGCTTTACGAGGAATTAGACCAAGAATTAGCACACTCGATTATATCTTCAGATTCTTTGATTGTAAAAGTACCCTCCTCTTCAACTGTAAAGTTTGATATCGACCATTTCAATTTTGTGAGTTATTATTTCAGTTCAATGACCTTTGAAACTCGAGGTGAAAAAATTGAGATTTTGTTTAATCCTAGTATAAAGAGTGATTATCCAATTGAAAAAAAGAAAATCGCAAGATTATCGTATGCAGCTTATATCGATATTAAATAGTTGGTATAACAAGCGTTACTCTTAGGAGAAAGTCAAGATTGTAGTGGTTTTCGTCTTTAATGGATGCACTTCTTCAAGTACGGCGTATCCACCGTTAAAAAAAAGTGGTAAATGATGGTCCTTCGGCAATGTTACCTTCTCTAAACTAATTCAAGTCGAACCGAACTTTCCTTGCTTCTATCCTATTCTTAGTTATGTTCATGCCCTTAAATCTTAATTAATTTTGATCCGGTGTGGTCGCTAAAATGCGAAGGCGCTATTTGCCTGCTCCTTTGGTAAAGCTTTTATTGAAAGTCGCACGTCATACAAAGTTGTAATTAGTACGTCAATGACGTACTTTTCTTTAACAATAACCGTTATCGATGGAGTTCTTTGAGACACCCATTTTTACAAAACTGATCCAAAAGCTTATTTCAGATACGCAGTACCATTTGCTTCAATTGCAGCTGTCAATCCGCCCTGAATCTGGTGAGATTATCAAAGGGAGTGGTGGGATACGCAAACTGAGATGGTCTGGGTCAGGTCGTGGAAAAAGAGGTGGCATACGGGTGATTTACTATTATTTCACTGATGATGAGCAAATTTATATGCTCTACTCATACCCAAAAAACAAATCAGACGATCTTACTACAGATCAATTGAAGCAATTAAAACAACTTGTTGAGGAACAGTTAAAATGAATAATGAACTTTTTAGCGAATTAGTAAAAAGCGTAAAACAAGCAGGCGACATTCGTAAAGGTAAAAGCAAACCATCTAGGCACGCTGTGATCAGTGAACCAGATGTAACAGCGATAAGGGAAAAGTATGAAATGACGCAACAAGAATTCTCTTCATTGCTCGGGATCAGTGTAGGTACTCTTCGAAATTGGGAACAAGGAAGAAGAAAGCCACAGGGGCCAGCAAAAGTTCTTTTGAAGATTGCAGAAAAGCGTCCTAAAGTAATTTTAGAGTCTTTATCTTAACATTTTGCCAAATAACAAGCGTTACTCTTAGGAGAAAGTCAAGATTGTAGTGATTTTCGTCTTTCATGGATGTACTTCTTCCGGTACGGCGTATCCGTCGTTAAAAAAAGTGGTAAATGATGGTTATTCGGCAATGCAACCTTCTCTTGATACTGATTTAAGCGGACCACGCTTTCCTTGCTTCTATCCTATTCTTAGTTATATTCATGCTCCTAAATCTTAACTAATTTTTGTATCGGCGTGGCCGCTTAAACGCGGGGTTATTGTTTAGTATAAATCATAGAACTCAAGAATAGGAGAAGTTATGCGAGTACTTCTAACAATGATTTCACTTTGTATTCTTTTGTGCTCATGTGAAGTTTTAAATTCATCAAATAATAGCGGAGATGTTGAATTAACTGAAGCGATTGAAAAGTGGAAATCTAATAACTCACAGAATTATACTTTTGAAAATAGTAGGACTTGTGAATGCATGTCGCCATACGATTATATAGTTGAGGTATTAGATGGCGAAATAAAAGATGTGCATTTCAAAAAGCAAGAACACATTGATTATGAAAGCAAAGAAATCATCATTAGCACAACACGAACAATAGATGAATTGTTTGATCTTCTAGTAGAATATGAAGAAACAGCGTATAAATATGAAGTAGAATTCCACAAGGAATTCGGCTATCCAACAAAAATTAATATCGATCCAATTCGTGAAATCGCTGATGAGGAAATCATTCTTGAGATCTCAAATTTTTCTCCCATTCATAGAAATTAAGTTGTAATAAGCGAAAGTTGTATAATTTGCCCCGATCGCAGTTCGGACCTTTTATTTTAAATCCCAGACACGCTGCTTAAACACTGGGTCGTTTTGATTCAATTAATTCCAAAAATATGGTCAAGCTAGTAAATGTCATTTTCATCTTCTTTTTGATTAACTCCTGTGAGCCAACGAATCTAGGTTCAACTGTTGGACCGTGTGTACATACGTTTGAAGAGCCCGTTCTTACAATCAAATCTGTCTCCTCTACCGTAACCGGAAATGCAATTAGTTCTGTAGAGATATTTGAAATAAAAATTGACAGTTTAAGTGGCTACCCAGCCTCGCTGATAGATGAGATTTCAAATAACATATCTGTTAAAGATTCTATTCTTATTTGTACCATACCATGCGGTTTTGGTATAATGGAAGGACTGTATGAAATTTCTATTTCTGCAAATGGGTACAGAGACTTAACACTCTCTACACTTGCTAAGTATGACGAGCTTAACGGTGGTTGTCCTTCCAGTAGTTCTGGTGGCCAAAGTATTAGTTTTAGCCTATCACCAGAATAAATGTAGCCAAACAAGCAATGCCCTTAATAAAGTCGAAATTGCATTGAGTTATGTAATTAAAAATCAATGATTTTATCGCACTGCTAAGCACGAATTTTATAAATTTGAACTAACAGACGATTTTCATGCATTAACCCCCACACCTGTTTCAGATTTGCCACGTGAACTCACCCTTGTTTTTTTTGCGGCATCTTTCAGCTCGAACTCGTTTCTTAGGGTTCAATTAAATTCTAGGTACAATGAAACGACTTTTACTCTTTCTCTTTCTAATTCCTTCCCTATCCATTGCACAACCTCATGTTTCCGATCACGTCCATCAGCATGCCAATAAGCTGATTAGTGCTGCAATGGGCAGTTCTTTCGGTTGGGAGCGATTAAATCATTTAGTCGATTATTATGGTCCACGTTTTAGCGGAAGCGAAACCTTGGAAAACTCCATCAACTGGATAGTAGAAGAAATGAAAAAAGATGGATTTGACCGAGTATGGAAACAACCGGTTAGTGTACCTCATTGGGTACGAGGCGATGAATCAGCAACATTGAATGTACCCATTGAACGAAATTTACCCATGCTGGGACTTGGTGGCAGTATTGGAACTCCTAGCGATGGCATAACAGCTAACGTTCTTGTAGTGCAAAGTTTTGATGAATTAGAACAACGTAGTGCGGAAGCTGAAGGTAAAATTGTTTTGTTTAATGCTCCCTTCACAACCTATGGTGCAACTGTGCAATATCGTATTCGTGGTGCCTCAGAAGCAGCCAAACATGGCGCCGTTGCTTCACTAATTGCCTCGGTAGCTTCTTATTCCATTCAAACACCTCATACCGGTGTAATGAGATATGAGGAAGGTGTACGGAAGATTCCACATGCCGCAATTACGGTCGAAGACGCTGAAATGATACACCGTTTTCAAGAGCGAGGCGAATCCATCGAAATTACCTTGAAGATGGAAGCGGAAACGTTACCGGATGCACTCTCCCACAATGTGATAGCTGAAATTACAGGTTCCGAATTTCCTGATGAGATTATTGTAATGGGTGGACATATCGATTCTTGGGATGTTGGTCAAGGCGCGATGGATGACGGAGGTGGATGCGTTGCCGCTTGGGAAGCTTTACGCTTGATCAAAGAACTTGGTTTAACTCCAAAACGCACAATTCGAGTGGTGTTATGGACCAACGAAGAAAATGGGCTGGCTGGTGCTGAAGAATATAAGCGCTGGGTTGAAGAAGACGAGAAATCCTTAGAAAATCATATTCTAGGAATGGAATCAGACGCCGGAGTTTTTGACCCAATTGGCTTTGGATTTTCCGGAAGTGACGCAGCGTTTGAGATTCTTTCTGAAATAGGGACAACCTTGAAAAAAATTGATTCCGGAGAAGTTACCAAAGGTGGTGGAGGTGCTGATATTGGGCCGTTAATGAGAGCCGGGATGCCGGGCATGGGCTTGCGTGTAGACGGTGAAAAGTATTTTTGGTTCCATCATACCGATGCTGATACAATTGATAAACTGAATGAGCAGGATTTCAATGAATGCGTAGCCACGATGGCGGTTTTTGCTTTTGGTGTTGCCGATTTAGACGATCGTTTACCAAGATAGTTTATCACATTAAGTTACTTAGAGTTGAAATGGACTGGCTGAAGAAGCCTACAAAAAGTTTCTAATTTTAAATTTCGTTAGCAGTATTAGAAACTATCTCTAATCACGAAGAGTCAATTTGGTTTTAATTGGCTGAACCTAGGCCGTTTTTATGCCATAAGTTGAAATAGTTTACAAATGCATTTTGCCAATGCTCATTAATAAGCTTTGAGTTGTATGTTACAAAAGGCTCTTTGTTGATCTAAGCCTAAATCCTTTCCCCTCTTTCTTTAAGGTATTTCTCCACTATTTGATCACCGGCTTTGATGGTTTGTTTGATCCATTGGTAGCGTATTTTTTCTTTATATCCCTCATCCAATGTACACGCTGTCTCCGACGATCGAAGTCGGGTGGTTAACTCATACAAACATACTGCGGCACTTACAGAAATATTAAAGCTTTCACTAAAGCCGTACATAGGAATTTTAACGAAGCCATCTGCCTGTTCTTTAACGTGTTCGCTTACTCCGATTAATTCGGTACCAAAAACCAAAGCTACTTTTTCATTCATCTGTAACTCACTGATATTCGAATCCTGTTCGTGGGGCGTAGTGGCAATTATTTTATAGCCATCCTTTCTAAGTTTAGAAAAGCAATCCCCTAAATTATCATGCTCAGGTTTATTATACCGATGTAGAGTCAGCCATTGATGAGCGCCAATCGATACGGTGCCTGCTTCATCAAATTCGTTCTTATTCTCAATAATATGTATATCCTGAACTCCAAAGCCCTCGCAGCTTCTAAGTACTGCATTGGCATTGTGCGCTTTGTGTAAATCTTCGAGCACAACTGTAATGTAATTGGTTCTTTTGGCAAGAATTTCGTCGATACGCTGCAGGCGTTGTTCCGAAATAAAATCAATTAAATAAGAAGTGAGTTCTCTTAATAAATTCTGTTCCATCTTTTACAATAAAAAAAGGCTGTATCGTAAAACGACACAGCCTGAATCTGACTATTTTTTCTGCTTATTCGCATCGAAAAGTAAATCCTTTCTTACGAATGGTTTCGATGTAATCTACCTCAGTATGCTCACGTATTTTTTTACGCAAATAACTGATGTATACATTGATGTAATTTGTTTGTGTGTCAAAATGAATATCCCACACTTTTTCTGCTAATTCTTCTTGGGTAATAACTTTGTTTTTATTTTTAATAAAGTACACTAACAAGTTGAATTCGTTGTTGGTAAGTTGAACTTTTTCCGAGTTTATCATGAACTCTCTTTTCAAAAGATCAACCTTTAATTCGCCGCAAGATAGCACTTGGTCTCCCGATGCTTCCGTACGGCGCTGAATTGCTTCTAAACGAGCAATTAGCTCCTCGGTGTTAAAAGGCTTGGTGAGGTAATCATCGGCACCAACTCTCAGGCATTTCACTTTAACATCGGCTTCCTGTTCGCCAGAAAGTATCAATACCGGGGTTATTACGTTTTTGTCGCGAATGCTTTTACACAATTCGTACCCATCGCCATCAGGTAAACCCAAATCAAGAATAATCATATCAAAATTACCCTCAACCGCAGCTTTTTCGCCTGTAGCAACAGTATCCTCAGTAGAAACGGTATTGCCATTATGTTCGAGAACTGCTTTAACTAGAGTTCTTACCGAAGGATCATCTTCAACAACTAAAATATTCATACAAGCAAGATAATAGTGAATGTGAGTGGTGGTTGAATCGTAAGGATTTAAAACATCTCAAGCAATACAACGATTAGAAGAAATTAACAAACATTAGAAAACGATCAAAACATACAATTCTATATGTTTTATGATTTTTTCTAGGCTTAATAGTTAAGATTTTTAATGTGATTATATCCCTTTTTTACATTTTCGATAGGGGTATCGGTGCGTTCATCCTCAACAAAAACATATTGTACACCCGTTGTTTTGTTCTCTTTTAAAATGGATTCGAAATCAATGATGCCCTCACCTACTGTTGTTTGATCAAGATTCATGTCGGCATCTTTTATATGATAAGAACAAAATCTTCCGGGGTACTTTTGTACAAAGCCCAGCGGGTCAATACCGGCTTTTTTAATCCAGTACAAATCCGCCTGGAAATGGACTAATTCGGGATCCGTGTTTTCAATCATGATCTCAAGAGGAATCTCTCCCTCTTCTGTTTCAAAAAACTCGAATTCATGATTGTGATATCCAAAACCAATGCCGGCAGCCTTAAATTGTTCGCCGATTTTATTCATGTTTTCGGCGTGTTGATAATATCCATTACGCATATCTTCTGCGAGCCATGCTATAATTACCCAATCGGTTTCTAAACGCTTAGCAGCTTCAATGATAGTGGGAGCATCTTCTGGGGTAAAATAACTGCTGTGGCACGATGCTATTCGCATACCCGCTGATTTTACAACATGTTCGTATTGATTCGGAGTTATCAACCCGGGAAATATGCCGGTATTACTTAACCCAAAAGCTTCTACATGATCGAACCCAATGGCTGCTATTTCACTTATGGTTTTATCAAAATCGGCTTCTAATTGATTTCTAACCGACCATAGCTGTACTCCAATCTCTTTTTTTACGGTTTGTTCTGTTGATGAACAAGCAGCTCCAAGTACTGGTAAACTTGCAGCTCCGGCCGTCAAATAGGCTGCTTTCTTTAAAAAATCCCTTCTAGTTTCGATGATTATACCCGTTAATTAATATTGACAGTGGATATTATCGAAAGCAAGTAACTGAATCAATAGAATGATATTGGCATTTGCCTGTATTCATCTTACTTTCACAAAAATTTAAGCATCAATACAAGATTTTATGTCAACAGATATTCGTCATAATTGGACCAAAGAAGAGATCAGCGAAATTTATCACACTCCTTTAATGGAGTTAATCTACCGTGCTGCAACGGTGCATCGCGAGTATCATGAGACAGGCGAAGTACAAGTATGTACCTTATTATCGATTAAAACCGGCGGATGTTCAGAGGATTGCTCCTACTGCCCGCAATCAGCACGATATAATACCGGCGTTGATAGCCAGAAATTAATGCCTAAAGAAATGATCCTAGCCTCTGCTGAACGTGCAAAAGCAGCCGGATCAACTCGATTTTGTATGGGGGCTGCATGGAGAAGCGCACGACAAAATAAAGATTTCGATCAGGTATTAGACGTAGTGAGTGATGTTGCAGATATGGGACTTGAAGTTTGTGCCACACTTGGCATGCTAACCGACGAACAAGCCGCTAAATTGAAAGAAGCTGGCTTGTATGCGTATAATCATAACCTAGACTCCAGCGAAGATTTCTACAAAAAAATTATCACAACCCGTACCTATGATGATCGATTAGATACCATCAAAAAAGTACAGGATAATAATATTTCGGTGTGCTCAGGCGGTATTATCGGAATGGGCGAAACGCATGAAGATCGAATTGGTTTACTCTATACGCTATCGAATCTTGAAACTCACCCAGAGTCGGTTCCAGTAAATGCTTTAATCGCAGTTGAAGGCACTCCTATGGAAAATCAACCAAAAGTTCCAAGCTGGGATATGGCGCGTATGATTGCTACTGCAAGAATTTTAATGCCGGAGTCGATGGTAAGACTATCTGCCGGTCGCGTACGCATGACCTTCGAAGAGCAAGCCCTGTGCTTTATGGCGGGTGCAAATTCCATCTTTACCGGCGAGAAGTTACTAACTACCGACAACAACGAGCTGGACGAAGATATGCACATGTTTGAGCTGTTTGGCCTAAAACCTCGTCCTGCTTATAAAGATGCGAAGCCTGAGCATTTACCGGAAGTTGTTTGATAGTTTTGAGTGCTGAGTGCTGAGTTTTGAGTGATCAACTCTAGCCTCAAACCTCATTCCTACTTCACTACCCAGGTTTCCTTCCCTCTTAATAGTGCATCCAAATCTGCATCGCCATGATGGACTTTGGCGTATTGTACTTGGGCATTTACGCCTTCGTCATAGGTTGGGCGATCATCTGCATAAAGTACACCAAACGGGCGTGGGAATTTTAGAGCTCCTTCCCCATCGGTTTGTGGTTGATCAAAAAAGCGGGATAAAATGTAGGCTTTTACTTTATCGTTTTCATCGTGAATCCACAGATCGTCCTTACTGAAATTATCACCCAACTCCACGATTTCAGGTGTAAATCCTTCGAGGCGAACTCCCTTGTTTTTGTCTTTTCCAAAAACGAGTGGCTGTCCATGTTCCAGGTAGATGGCTTCTTGAGGACGTGATTTTTTATCCGTAAAAAGCTCGAAGGCAGCATCGTTAAACACAATGCAATTCTGGTAGATTTCGAGCATCGAAGTGCCTTTATGCTGATGCGAGCGCAAAATCATTTCTTTTAAGTGCTTTGGATCCCTATCCATAGCGCGAGCAACGAATGTTCCATCAGCTCCCAAACTAAGTGCAAGCGGGTTAAACGGATGATCGATACTACCATAAGGTGTAGATTTGGTTACTGAGCCTGTTGGAGACGCCGGAGAATACTGGCCCTTGGTTAACCCATAAATCTGATTGTTGAATAGCAAAAGATTCACATTCACATTTCGACGAAGCAGTTGTACAAAATGATTGGCACCAATAGATAAAGAATCTCCATCGCCGGTGATAATCCAAACCGATAAATCAGGTCGTGATACCTTTAACCCTGTTGCAATGGCCGGAGCGCGACCATGAATGGAATGCATTCCAAAAGTATCCATGTAATAAGGAAAACGAGATGAGCAGCCAATACCGGAAATAAATACGATGTCTTTTTTGGCTAGGCCTAATTCCGGCATTGCATTTTGTACTTGCTTTAGGATGGTATAATCACCACATCCGGGGCACCAACGCACATCCTGATCGGAGGAAAAATCTTTGCCGCTATATTTTGGGAGTGAATTTAAATCGGCTTCGTGCTCTTTTACAAAATTGTCGATTAAAGTGTCTACCATGATTATCCTCTAGATTATTTCAGCTGTAAGTTTCGATTCTATCGCTTCTTTCAATTCGGCCACACCAAACGGCCGCCCCTTTACTTTGTTGATTGGAATTGCCGGAATGTTAAACTCTGAGCGAATAAGTCGCATGAGTTGTCCGTCGTTGATTTCCGGAACAATTACTTTGTCGAAGGATTTCAATAAAGCTTCAAAATTCTTTGGAAAAGGATTGATGTATCGTAGATGAGCGTGTGAAACATCATGCCCTTCTTTTCTGAGTTGATGTACCACCGTACGGATAGAGCCATAAGTTCCTCCCCATCCTAAAACTAACGTATCGCCTGAGGTTGCGCCTTGATCGATGGTTTGTTCCGGAATATTGAAAGCCACATTATCACGCTTTTGGCGGCGAATATTCGTCATTTTCTGATGGTTATCCGGATCGTAAGAAACGTTTCCGGTACCATCTTCTTTTTCAAGTCCACCAACGCGGTGCTCTATTCCTTCTGTCCCGGGAATTGCCCATTTACGAACCAATCGCTCATCTCTTGAATATGGCATAAATGGGGCCGCGTCTTCAT
Organism: Balneolaceae bacterium; assembly: GCA_965228545.1. Taxonomy (GTDB): domain Bacteria; phylum Bacteroidota; class Rhodothermia; order Balneolales; family Balneolaceae; genus HXMU1420-13. The sequence continues at coordinate 679,943 of OZ245822.1, read as the reverse complement.
TTGTTCTTGGGCCTTCGAAACTAACATTGATATCAACTAAATCGTTAGAACTTGGAAAACTCCAAGGCTCAGAACCATTGGCGATGTAGCCATCCGACAAAAACATAACCGGAATCATATGTTCTAGCGATAACCTAACAGCCTCAAATGCCATTTCGAAACAATCTGCTGGTGATTTTGGAGCGAGTACTACCAACGGACTTTCCCCGTTTCGCCCGTACACCGCCTGCATTAGATCCGCTTGCTCGGTTTTGGTAGGCATGCCCGTAGAGGGACCAGCACGTTGCACATTAAGAACGATGAGTGGTAACTCCAGCATCACAGCTAATCCAATCGCTTCCCCTTTGAGTGCTATTCCGGGACCGGATGAACTAGTAACACCGATACTTCCACCAAAAGAAGCACCAATCGCAGATGAAACTGCTGCAATTTCATCCTCGGCTTGAAAAGTAGTAATTCCGAATTTTTTATGAGCAGCTAAGCCGTGTAATACATCCGACGCCGGTGTAATTGGATAACTACCAAAAAACAAGGGCATATTGGATTTTCTGGCGGCTGCGACTAGTCCAAGTACCAAGGCCTCATTGCCGGTAATATTTCGATACTCGCCGGGTTCGAGTTCAGCTTGTTTTACGGTAACTCTTGAATTGAATAGTTCGACCGTTTCGCCGTAGAAAAAACCCGCCTTAAGCACATTGATGTTTGCCGCTGCAATCTCCGGTTTCTTTTTCCCAAATTTCTGTTGAAGGAAGTCGATAGTTGAATCTAGCGGCCGATTGTACATCCAATATAATAGCCCCAGTACAAACATATTTTTCGTGCGCTCGATGTCTTTATAGCCCAAATCAGTTTCTGAAAGAGCTTCTTTCACCATTTTGGTGACATCGATTTGAATTAGCTCGTAATCGTTTAGAGATCCGTCTTCCAAAGGATTAACACCTTCGGGATATTTTGCTAAACTTAGATTTTTTTTATCAAAACCCGCTGTATTCGCAATAATAATCCCCCCTTTTTTCAACAGCGAGAGATTCGCTTTCAAAGCGGCAGAGTTCATTACTACAAGCGCATCGCATTCATCACCGGGTGTTAAAATTTCTCTACTACCAAATTGCAATTGAAATGAAGAAACGCCGGGCACAGTGCCTTGTGGGGCTCTAATTTCTGCAGGAAATTCCGGTAGTGTTCGTAAATCATTTCCTAAAAGTGCGGTTGTGTTAGTGAACAGAGAACCTGTTAGCTGCATACCATCGCCGGAGTCACCTGCAAATCGTATGGTAACGTCCTCACGAATCTGGTCTTTTATACTCATAATATAGATGAGGTGAGAATTGTTAATTATGAACGTTCAAATTTGACTGTTTTTATGGTCAAATGAAAGTTAGATTCCCTCAAAAATCATCATTTTATAAGAAGCATTCTTACGAATTGATCTAAGCCGTTAAATGAGATACGAGCAAAATATACTCCGGATGAATGCGAGCTAGCGTTCCAAGAAACGGAATGAGTCCCTGAGTTTTGCAATGCTTTGCTAAGTAAAGACTCTACCTGAATCCCCAATACATCGTAAATTTGAATGTTCACTTCGCCATTTTCGGGTAAGGTATATTCAAGAGTAGTTATCGGGTTAAAGGGATTTGGGTAATTTTGCCTCACTTCAAAGCTGATTGGAATATCCTGTTGTTCACTTTTCTTTTTGAGTTGAAGTACAAATCGTGGTGAATCGTTTTTCGATTTTACAGCAATCTCTATATCGGCAAAATGTTTCTTCGTTTTGTTTGATTCATATTTAAAATCTAGCTCGCCTTGTTCTGATAAGTCCATACTGCTCTGAGTATCCCTATCTATCAAAGTAATAGTGTACTGTTGCAATAAGGCTCTGGAAACCGACCATTGCAGGATATGCTCCGGTTGGGTATTTACTGCGTGAATCGAAATAGGAATGGTGGTGGATTCGGTAATCGTTTTTGGAAGCGCCAATACAGACTGCTCACTACCTTCATACGCGCAGTATAAAATTGAAAAGTCTGGGCGGGTGGGCGACAGTTTTTGAGCATCATAAGGGTCCCATTTAAACAAGGCATTATCGTTAAAACGTATTACACAACCGGTATCAAAGGTTGAGGAAGATTTCAAAGAAAATCGTATTTCCGGCTCGTCGGCTATTCTTTTGGAAAAAGCGTGAACCGAAACCTGATTTTCTGTTTTTGCCGATGTCGGAATTGTTACCTGAGTTGCTGCTTGTACTTCCGGGGTTTCAACAAAAAAAGCTTGCCATGCTCGAACAATAGCTGAACTTCGGGGTACAGCTTCGTAGAGTCCGTTCTTTAAAACATGTACATTTGCCTGAGCACTACCATTAAAACTCAGGTTATTTAAATTTAGATTCGACTGAAATGGATTCCCAATCAAAGTGAAGTATGAGTTCCCGACTTTAGTTGAGGTGTTGAGTGTTACAGACACATCGCTTGTAGGTTCATCGAGATTCGTATCCAAAACTGACGGCAACGATGAACTTCCAGACAAGTCATTATCAAAGAAATAGACTAAAAGACCTTCGCCATTGGCAATCTCACTGGATAGCGATGCAGGCGCCGAAAAGCCCCCGGAACTGTTATACAAATATACATTTGCAGCGTTGGAGTCTCCTATTCCTTGAATGAGATTATCATCCGAAATTTGCGCTAGGGTTGCATTATGTGCAGGAATCGCTAATAATTTCCATCCGGCATTTCCGGTAATTTGTGCCTCAACAGGCGTTGGCGATTCTATTCCTGAATTATAACCCGGAGAGCCGACTAAAGTGGCATTGCCATTTGAGGAGCTTACGTCATAAACTTTCCAGAACCCTGAGGCAGAGTTTGAACCATTTGCACTGATTGAAGTTTGTCCGAAATTACCATTGTTTGGCATCGCCGATTGAATTCGATAAGCAACCTGATTGGAAGCAAAATTAGAAGAATTACCGATATTGTCTTTACCGAATGCATCCAGCGTATCGCTTACCGATCGAACCAATGCATATTTGTCGTTTCCAGTATGGCTAATTTGGCTATTATTTTGATCAACCATACCCTCGCCAAATACTGTTTGCACACCTGATGTGGCGTTGTCATTACCAATCACAAAAAAACTCTTCGCACCAATACTTCCACTCAAAGATATGCTCGATGGTGAAGTATTTGCGTTGCTGTATCGCAATAATCGATAATTACCTGTTTCTAAGTCTATGGATGATTCTGTAGTGTTAAATAGCTCTACATATTTTACGGTTCCACCATTAGCTTCGTACACTTCCGAAATATAAATGTCTGGCATTGTGCTTGATGATGAACCCGTGGAAGGGAAATAAGCTCTGCGAACCAAAGTAGTATCGTGGATAAATGGATTTCTATTCCCTTGAACCTCTTCAATTTCTAAACTCCTGGCTACTTCTTCGGCATCTACAGGATCTTGTTGGTGCCATTGGTATAAAGTAGATTTCATTCCATCGAAAAAAGCATGATTGTCTTGCGAATCGTTAACCACATGCGTGTTATTCTGATACATCGTCCAAAAATAGAAAATAGCTCTGGCAACGTTTCCTTTATGGTCTTCGCGAGGTTCAAAGGTATCGTTATAATATTCACTGTATGAATTAATATTCGAACTGGGGATAGTATTAATACTACCTCCATTGGCCCAATACCACCAAGAGGTGGTCAAATTATCCTGTACTTCTGCAAAGGGATGATTGCTACGTGATTGATTGGGACTACTCCAAGTTGGATATAAATGATGAATATCCCCCCGCATTGGTTCTTCATTATCGTAAAAACTTTGTGGCCAAGTGTGCTCAGTATTAAAAGTTAATGAACCATTTGATGGAGTTCTACTTCCATCAGCTTTTGCTCTCAATCCGGAATACACACAAGTTAACGAATCTGTAGCATCCACATCGATACTGGTATACATTGAGTCTCGAGCTTCATTGTAATCTTTTGGAGTTGTTGGATAATAATTACTGCGCAAATCAACGATTAGAAGCGAATCGGTTTTGCCGGGAAATATAGATGAATTCTGAGCCATGCTAACCGTAGTAAGTAGCATTAAGCTTAGTAATGCGGAAACTGCTCGCATGTAAATAATTTTGCCTTAAACTGTCCTTTTATTCTGCATAAATTAACAGTTCTAAATGGCAATACTTAAGCTTGCAGAAAATTAAGGTGCCCAAAAAAACGAAATCATACAGAAAAATTGACACTCATTTACTGCGAGGTAACTCAAGATTAAATATGTACGAATAATAACACTCTAAATAATTAGCTACCATTTAGTATATCATCTATTATAGTTAGATAAGAGCGCGATTCACTACCACTTTTAAGAACAGTATATCAGTTGATACAACTTCGAAATCGAAAAGATTTTGATCCTTTAGCCGCAGAATGCTAAATCACAAATCCGGTTATTGAGCTGTTGATATGATTCTTTATATGTTAACTGTTGTTCCATATGCCACAAAAACTATAACATGCAAAATGATTCATTAAAAAATATTTCCACGCAGGTGATAATTTTGTTAGGCTTAATATTCCACATCTTTTTTAACTTTCCGGATCAAGGCCAGCGCTGGGATGACTTTTTATTAGCAAGGAATCCCAGAAACAAAGTGAAAAGAAACTGTGGCAATCTCTGTTAAACCGGTGCGTTCGACAAGCTCACCCACCTACATTGCTCCCTTAAAGAACGTACAAACGTTGCCTGAGTGTGTCGAAAAAACACCCCGACAAGTGCTCACTTCGCCTAGTTCGAAAATATTCTTTATCCACTATCCATAATTCATCCGGTTAATTGTAAAATTGAAAATTCGAGATTGTCGATGGATTTAAATTTGGCTATCTACCTGCGGTTAAACTAAATGGAGTCGAAGTTTACACGTGATCACACCTAAGAAAAAAATGAAGCGCTCAAAAGCGCTCGACATCTACAAAGCACTTTTACTACCACGACGTATTGAAGAGCGCATGCTCAAATTGTTACGTCAAAATCGCATTTCTAAATGGTTTTCGGGCATTGGACAAGAAGCTGTAGCCGTTGGTGTTACGCTCGCCAGCGAAAAACATGATTACATCCTTCCGATGCATCGTAACCTGGGAGTTTTTACCACTCGAGGCGTTCCGTTTTATGAATTATTCTGCCAGCTTTTTGGCAAAGCAGACGGCTTTTCAAAAGGACGTGAACGTTCTTTTCACTTCGGTACATTAGATCACAACATCGTGGGAATGATCTCACATCTTGGAGCAATGATGCCGGTTGCCGATGGTCTTGCACTGGCTAAAAAACTTCAGGGTGAACAAGCCGTTGCATTTTCTTTTTGTGGGGATGGAGCCACCAGCGAGGGCGACTTCCACGAAGCCATCAATTTGGCTGCAGTCTGGAAACTTCCGGTGGTGTTTATCATCGAGAATAACGGGTACGGACTCTCCACTCCTTCCAGCGAGCAATATGCCTGCGAACACCTTTCCGATCGAGCAAAAGGCTATGGAATCCACGGTTATCATATCGATGGGAATAATGTGTTGGAAGTTATCGACACCATGAAAAATGCGCGTAAACGAGCTTTGCAAGAAGGTCCGGTGCTCATCGAAGCCAAAACCTTTCGCATGCGCGGACACGAAGAAGCCTCGGGTACGGCTTACGTCCCCGACGACATGTTTGATGAGTGGTCAAAAAAGGACCCGATAATGCGTTTCGAGAAGTACATGGAAACGCATCATATGCACACTCGTGAAGAATTTGATCAGATTCAGGACGAAGTAGATGCCCTGTTTACGCCGGATCTGGAACGAGCTTTGAACGCCGCAGAACCGGAATTTGATCTTCAAACCGAGCTCGATGCAGTTTATTCCTTGGAAGAACCCGAATTGCTAAAAGTCACCGAACATCAGGGAAGCACATCCGAAAAACGCTTTGTAGATGTGATTCAATCCTCCCTCCGACAGGCTTTCGCAGAAGATGAGCAATTTATCATTATGGGTCAGGATATCGCCGGTTATGGAGGCGTGTTTAAAATCACAGAAGGATTTTTAGACCGATTCGGTGCAGATCGAATCCGAAACACGCCGATTATTGAATCGGGAGTGTTGGGTGCGGCGGTTGGACTCGCACTCGAAGGATTTAAACCCGTGGTAGAAATGCAGTTTTCTGATTTCGTGAGCTGTGGGATGAATCAGATCATTCAGAATATTGCCAAATCGAAATATCGCTGGTCGCCGGCGTTGAATATCACCATACGGATGCCCCACGGTGCCGGAGTGGGTGCCGGACCGTTTCACTCCCAATCGCCAGAGGGTTGGTTTATGCCGCATGCAGGTCTCAAAATCGTGGTTCCGGGAACTGTTGAAGATGCTCAGAATCTACTCTACGCTTCGCTATTCGATCCTAATCCTGTGCTCTTTTTCGAGCACAAAAAATTGTACCGAAGCTTACGAGCTGTTACTCCCGATCACGCCGTGTACGAGCCTTTGGGGAAAGCGAAAATTCAACGCGAAGGTACCGATGCTACTATCATCACTTATGGATATGGCGTACAATGGGCATTTGAAATCGCCGATCAATTCGAAAAAGAAGGCGTGAGTCTTGAAATCCTCGATCTTCGGTGCTTAGCTCCACTTGATAAAGAAGCCATTTACCAATCGGTACAAAAAACCGGTCGGGTGTTGCTGCTACAAGAACCGTCGATTACCATGGGCCCTATGAGCGAAATCTCAGCCCTCATCAACGAACACTGTTTTGAATATTTGGATGCCCCTGTGCTTCGAGCTGCCCCGATTGATACGCCCATCCCCTTCAACAAAAAATTGGAAGAAGGATATTTGAATTTGGAGCAGTTGGAGGTTCAAATGAGAAGGTTGCTGGATTACTAGGTAATAGTAAGTAATTCGTTTATGAGTCATGAACTATTAATCTTAACCATGCAACGATCAACGAGCTCGTATTATCTGACCTTTTCCCCTCGTCACGAACCACCGGTTCATGATGCCTAGCTTGAACCATCAGTTCCACTTAAGATAATTATTGCCGAGCTAAACGATAGTCTTGGAATGGCGTATGATGGCCTTCTACTTCAACAAAGACTTTCTTAAATACTTCGAGTTTAGTTTCGTCATCGAACGTATTATTATTCATTGATTTAGTATGAAAAAGATATGTTTTCCAGTCTTCAAGATTGATCTTATGCTGATTATCCCAAATCAGTTTTGCAAGTTCTAGTTCGGCTTCAGAAGCATTTATCAAATCTGACCAATTATTATAACCTAGTAGCTTAGAAAATAGATGTTGAGCTTTCATCAAGCTGAAATTCTCCTCATCACAATCAAAGTCTAAAAAGATTTGATCTATATCGAAATAAGTTGGGGTATAATTGTAGATAGTTAAATCAAGACTTTCATCAAAAACAGGGTATTGAGTCTTGTAGTCTTTAAAAAGATTCTTGGATTGGAGCTTGAAATATTCAATTGGCTTCATAACATTATCCTTGTATTACTAAGCTAAATTACTAGTGAGTAGCGTCCGTAAAATTGGTCTAGTAATAAAACTTAGTTCAAGTTTTATGTTATAAATTTGGCTGATGAAATCTTTGCACGGACGAGCTGGCCTGCCTAATGGCACCCTCAATTTTAATACAATGCGTTTTCAATCTCAAGTCATAATCCCCTACATAACTAACCACCATTTCGTAATACCTAACCTGAGCCATCGGTTCCACTATAACCTTTTCAATCTATAGGCATGCATCCGTTTTTGCTTACTCATTACCTTTTTTAAATCAACGATTCATTAGATATTTGAACTCAATTGAGATAATCCTTTACTTCAGAAAAATACACTCACTCTAAGTGAAATTATTGAAATCTATACCTGCTTATTTTCTGGTCTTTGTGTTGATTTTTGGGGCTACATGCGAAACTATAGGTACTGGAATCGCTAATAGTTTAGCACAAGGCTATACAAAAGTAATAATTAATCCCTTACTCATAATTAATGCTGAGGTAGCTACTTTAATAGCTACATCTACAGCCTTTAAGGACTCTGTAGGTACATGGCCGGATAACAGAACAACTTTAACCTTATTCTATAACGACAATAAGGAGTCTTTCTCCAATGATTCCTTACTCAAACAATTTCGTTATAGTGAAGAAAACTTTTCTGAATTGACTTTTTTAGATATGACTGATTCACTTACCATATCTTTCCATTCTAATCTGATGCCAGATACCTTATATCAGAAAATTTTTAAGATAGAAGCTATACGAAAGAAAATTCAATTTTTTCGATATTCCGGATATTCAACTATTTATCCAGACAGTACCACAAAAAGCAAATATAATTCACACATACTAATAGATAGCTTGGTTTTATATAATTCTGATAAGATTGAATATGGATATGGCCTCACTCCGAGCTATGATTAAGATTAACTAAGCTATGAAGCCGTTAAAGTCTTGCGACTCGTTACGAACCACCGGTTTGTAATGCTTAACCTGAACCACCGGTTCTCCGATTCCATTTATAAATAGAATTAAGGTCGAAGATCACCCTCAACGATCAAAACCCTATCAATAATCCATCAGACGGGTTTAAACCGTCTGATGGATTCCACTCGTGACGAACTACTAGTCTCCCTCGTCACGAACCACCGGTTCGTGATGCCTAGCTTGAACCACCGGTTCCATTTTCAACTCGTTCGCAATACCTGACCTTGACCCGGGCTCCGGTTACTTATTCATGCCGAAATATATTTCACTGGCTTAGTTGAATACTCGATCAAACAATATATTAATCAAGAGTTTTGAGCTATTTTATAATTTTTGTTAATTCCTACTATCCTCGTTTTCATAGGGACTAACATCGAATTTATAACAGAATTTACTTTAGGGGTTAGCTATGGGTTTTAATATTACAAATAATAGAAAATTTACTGTTTATGTAGTGCCAATACTTACAGTACTCATCATTGTTCTATCAATTTCTGCCATGTCAAAAATACCTGTCAGCCAAAACTATGAGTATAAAGTAGTGAATATTGCTAACCTGATTGCACTTAACAATGAAACACTCATGATGTCTAATAACGCGTCAACTACTGATCCATTTCAAATGGTTGAGCTTTTAGCGGTAGAAATTGAGAACAAGCTTAACGAAATGGGTTCGAATGGATGGGAACTCGTTAGCACTTCTGATAATTTATATATCATGAAGAGAGTTTTAAATTAAGACGAGGTAAATGCGATTCTTCTTTAAATGATACTCCAAAAAATCAACACACACTCAAACCACATCCCCTTCAACAAAAAACTGGAAGAAGGGTATTTGAACCTCGAACAATTGAAGGTTCAGATGAGAAGATTGTTGAAATATTAAGGCGTTGTAAATGAGTACGTAATTAATGTTATTTCATCTATGAATGAACTAAAAACCCCACTTAGTAACGTTCAAATTGAACTCCTTAAATTATATTCGACTGATTTATCTGACGAAGAATTAGCTGAATTAAAGGAGTTGCTGAGTACTTTCTATGCCAAAAAAGCCATTCGTCACGCTGACCAAGTTTGGGATTCTAAAAAATTAAGCGATGTGGTGATGGAAGAATGGTTAAACGATGAGCAAACTTAAGGTTGTTCTCGATACAAACGTTTTATTGGTTTCTATCTCTTCGAAATCAAAGTATCACTGGATATTTCAAGCATTAATAAACGGTGATTATCAGCTTCACATCACTAACGAGATTCTAACCGAATATGAAGAAGTAATTGCTGAAAAATGGAATAAAGAGACGTCGAAATATCTGATCAGAACACTACTGGAGTTAAAAACGTGGTTAAAACTGAGGTTTATTTTCAGTTGTATTTAATTTCGCATGATCCTGATGATAATAAATTCGTTGACTGTGCTTTTGCTAGTAATGCTGATTGTATAGTAAGCCATGACCAAGATTTTGATATCCTAAAAACCATCGACTTCCCTTCTATTGATGTAATCCAAGCAATTAACTTTAAATTACTCTTAAGCAAGCATCGTTAATGCTTTATGGCTTCCCTTCCTCACAAACCACAGGTTTATGATGCATGTCCTAAACCTTTGGTACCATCAGTTAAATTAGAAGTAAAATAAGTAAAAATATATTGCAGTTTTGTATCATCACCCATAGTTAAGACCGCTACATCTGAATGAAACATTCCAAAAATGCTTAAAAGAAATTCAACCATACTTTTACTACTTCTCACTGGCATAGTTCTACCTCATTGTTCAAAAGAAAACAATGACAAGATTGTAATAAATACTGATCTAACGATGTATGGTTATGATTCTCTTGAAGCTAAGACATTTTCACAAGAACAATTAGATTCAGTAGCAAATCTTGTTCAAGAAAATATCAAAGAGGATTATCTGAGCTTTAAAAATCAAAATAGTGAACGTGAATTTTACGAAAACAGAACAGAGGAGTATTATGCTGACAAACTTTATGGCTACTACCTTCAATTCCCACAATCCGAAGAGAGGCTTGAAAATCTCAAAAGAGCTTTTACTATTTGGTATGTGTCGGAGGCTTTCCCCAAAATGGAAATAGCGTTAGAAAATATATCTGTTGATGAAGATTATTGGGGTGAACTAGTAAACCTTTACAGCTTACCTAGAAAAAAAAGCAGTTTATTGGGTTTCATCAATACACAGCAACGTGAGAAAGATGTTCAACAATTAATTGAATGGAATAACATAGCCGAAAATGAAATAAGTAAAACCCATCTCTCTTTTTATATTGCAAGATCATATTTCTTTCATAAAGAGTATGATAAAGCTGATATCTATTTACAAACTGTTCTTGAAATCAATCGAGATACTGTATTAAAAGGTTGCGAAAAGATAGTTGAACAAGCACAATCATATTTCAATGAGATCCATTCTCTTCAAGATGGTGATCCTGCGCCCGAATTTTCCGCGATTACCATCAACAATGAGAACATAGATTTATCAGAATATCGCGATAAAGTGGTGCTTATTGAGTTTTGGTCAACCACCTGCGGACCTTGTATCAAAGAACTACCTAACCTAAAGGAAATCTATGGCTTGAATAAGGAAAACAAAGATTTCGTGATGATTGGCGTCTCTTTAGATACAGACATTGATAAAGTGAATAGTTTCGTTGAAATCAATGATTTGAAATGGCATCAGGTTTTCGATGATGGATATGGTGAAATATCACAACTTTATAATGCAGTATATATACCAAGAACTTATTTGATTGATAGAGATGGTAATATCGCACATAAAGATTTACGAGAGAATGATCTAAAGAATGCTGTAAGCTCTATGCTTATTAATTAATTCCTCTGTTCTCTCGTCATTTACCACCGGTTCCATTTAGCGACTCGTTACGAACCACCGGTTTGTAATGCTTAACCTGAACCACCGGTTCTCCGGTTCCATTTATAAATAGAATTAAGGTCGAAGATCGCCCTCAACAATCAAATTCAGCCCATCTAACATCCATCAGACGGGATTAAACCGTCAGATGGATGGGGCAGTAACAATTATTTTTATGGACAGAGATCGGTGGGTTCGACGGGCTCACTCACCTAGGATTACTTCCGCGAAGTAATAAGAAGACGATACCTGAGCTTGTAGAAGGCACGTTCTGTAGTGAGAACCCGAGTTGTCATGCAGATTCCGAAAACTATCGGAGAAGCATCAACTGTATTGAGCCCTACCTAGATTTTGAAACTATATTACATTTCGTTGATCTTTTGCCACGCCTCAAGTTGATCAAATTTTGAATCAAAAAACTGAGCTCACATCAATCAACCACTGGTTCATATTCAAAAAGGAATAAGTACTGTGAGAAAACCCTTTCATCCATTAAACCCACGTTCCAGAGTCATCAGTTAATTTCTAGAATTCTTAATCGTATGGCGGGACTAAACTCTCGGGTATTGAGCTCGAGTTTTAATGAATTGCCTAGAGTAAAGTTGTTCGCCTCATCATCTGTCAGACGGACTAAAGCCGTCAGACAGAAAACACGTTCGTCGTTCGTCTTACATCGTACGTCAATCGCCTACAGAATATGCTCAATTGATATTCCTTGTTGCTGATTGAATACTGCTCATCACCTTCCTTGATAGGTTTCTCCGGAAATAATCCATTCCGGTTCGCCCTCTCCTTTCAGGTAGTAATCGAAATATTCTTTCATACGAATTGCGTAATCCAGTTTGTTTTCGAAGCGCTGCAGGTGATGCGGCTCACCGTGGTATTGTAAGAAAATCACGTCTTTGTCGTACCGGCGCATGGCTAAATACATCTCGATACTTTGATACCAAGGCACCGCGCCATCGTCGTCGCCATGTTGGATGAGCATAGGCGTAGTGATTTGATCGGCATAAAATACCGGAGAGTTTTCAACATATTTGAGAGGAGCTTCAACTAAACTCTCCCCGATTCGACTTTGTGTTTTTTCGTACTGAAAACTTCGTGCGAGTCCTGAAGCCCAACGGATACCGCCATAAGCACTGGTCATGTTACTAACCGGAGCACCAGAAACGGCTGCATCAAAAATATCGGTTTGTGTAACAATAAAAGCGGTTTGATAACCACTCCAGGAATGTCCGTGTAAGCCAAGTTTGTCGGGATCGGCAATGCCAAGCTCTACCAATTTCTGTATGCCAGGAACCACACTTTTGGTTGCGGCAAAGCCCGGCCGACCAATTTCAAAGCGTACATCCGGTAAGAAAACCACATATTCATCACTGACATACTGCGCGAAAACGGGTCGGTGATTGGTTCTTGGCTCGTTAAAATCGTGCAAGCGATTGGTGAAGAATCGATAATAGTAGGTCATAATCGGGTAGCGTTTATTCGGATCATAATTATCCGGCTTTATTACCACTCCCTGCATGTACGTGCCGTCGGTACTTAGCCAATCCACGAGTTCTGCCTTCCCCCAATTCCATTTTTCGGATAAATCCATGTGCAGGTTAGTATGTTGATCAACCTCCTTAAATGAATGATCTGTTGCCACCCAAAGGTTTGGGAATTCATCGTAAGCTTCGCGCTTGTAGAGGATGGCATCAGAATTCTCGGCCTTTTCGACAAAGGTGAATTTCTTGTCTTCTACCAACAATGGCTTCACAACAGTATCGTTAATTCGCGTTGAATAGAATCCGAAATTCTTCTTCAAATCGTGATATGAGGTAAGTAATAGTTCTTCGTTGGCTGAAAAAGCATCCCAATTATTTTCTAGGCGCTCTATGCGGAAAATTCGGTTTTCAGCTCTACCCTCTCCGCCCGTAATATTAGTAGAATTGCCTGATTTGGTATCAAATTTCCAGATGTCAAACTTGTCATAGATCAACACAGACGCATCTTTCGCTGTCCACCCCGCAACTCCATATCCGGGCACATCACTTGGATAATCGTGATCTTCATTATAAAACGGTGTATCTATGCTTTCTGTAAGATTTAGGAATTTATCGCTTTTTATATCATACAACATCCAATGTTTATCCTGATATACCGTAGCAAATTTTCCGCCCGGCGACAGTTGAACAAACGAACCAAACTTTGTTAAGAACTGAGTTTTATTTCCGGTTTTAAGATCAATTACATACCAATCGCGATAGGTTCCATCCCACGTTCGTTCGATTTGATACGGCAAATTACTATATCCCAAAATTACGTTAGCATTATGCGAAATACTTACCTCAGGTACTGTTTCATCAGCTAACTGCACCCAGTTTGCTCTACGCCCGAAATGATAAACAGCTGTGTAAAGGTGATTTTTTCGACGATTCCATGTCTGAATTTCATGCGTTTTAATTAAGGGATCATCACCGTGCCAAATATCTAATCCACGACCGTCAACGATGGTTTCGATATCATAAATGTCGACTTCCTCTTCTTCATCACTCTTTTCCTCTTTTTGATCCAATGCTACCATGTCATTATCCATCAATCCAAAAAATAATCGATTACCATCGTGGGTAAATGTGAGTCGATTTCGAGATCGAAGTACGAAATCATTTCCGGTATCGTTGGCTTCAACCAATGTTTCTAGCTTCTTATTCTTCGGTGTCCACAGCATTAAATCTGCATCAGTTTCTTGAAAAGATGAATCATACGAAGCTGAGGTAAATGCAAGTTTTGAGGATTTCGGCTCCCAAGTGATGTTGCCAAATAATCCGGATTCTGTTTGCTGAACAGTAATAGTTTCTTTGCCATTAAGATCAAAAGCATACAATCCATTTGCGGCATTCGATGTATCAATCACAGAAAAAGCTAGAAAATTGGAAAGGCTATCAAATTCAAAGCCGGTCACAAAATCGAATGAATACTCTTGTTCGGTATTAAGTTCACGTAAAACCAATTCGGAACCGAGTCGCTTATTTTTCGATTTTAAATCCTCGATCTCTTTGGTTTGTAAACGATGATAAGCGAGCCACTCTCCATTGTTCGAAAACTCAAAGCTACTCACACTATCAAATTGTGCAATACTGCCATCAATAGTTGAAAGTAGGCTCATTCCTCGTTTCGGGGCTTTATTCTTGTCTTTCAACTGAACGGCTAAAGGCACATTTCTTCGAGCGGCCACCCATTGTTCATTAGATGAAATCTTAGGATTATCGCCTAAATCGATTCGATACTCTTGATTACCATTTACCGATTGCACTCTAACATGACCGTCGCCCCTGTCCGGCCAAACACCATAAATCAGCCAATTTCCATAGTCAGATATATCAGAAGAAGTGATGTTTTCAAATTTCATCACATCCTCGAAGGTTAGCCCTCCTTGAGCTAAAGATAAGTTTGGGATACAAACCAAAAGTGCAAGAGCGAGAACGAATCTAGATTTCATGTAGGCTATAAATATTTTGAGTTTGCCAAGAAGTAACTCAAAAATAAAATTCATTGAAAGTGAAGCTTTGCAAAAGGAAGTGAATTTTATGTTTACCACGGAAGGACGAATTCACGGAATGGCGAGTTTGATACTTGATGGTTTGGTTGATTGGGATCGTTTTTCGTTAATCGTAATTCGAAAAACGCGTTCTCCTTTCTCCTGATTCCTTTTTCCCTATTCTCGAGCTTGTCGAGGGATCCTATGTCCTAGGTATTTTCGCTAAGGCTAAAGCCCTTGCTTGTTTATGATCATGGAAGAACCAAAACAATAAGCAAGCAGGGAGTTCAGTCCCGGATATTCTGCTCGAGTTTGGAGATTTGCCACATATAAACTTTTCACCTCAAAATCTGTCAGACGGACTCAAGCCGTCAGACAGAGATTTATCTTCAATCGTCGTTGGTCAGTGGTCAGTCGTCGGTGGTCAGTGATCATCATAAAATGTTCACTGATTATTGCTTGCTGATTACTGAATATTGAGTTCTCAACTCATCATTCAATAAACTTCCAGCCCTGCTTCCTCGAAAATGGCTTTTGTTTGGGCTATCATTTCGGCGGTCGGTTCTTTGGTATCAAAAAGCTCATAATCCATCTCGTCCATGGCTTCCCATTTGTATTCGCCCATTTTGTGGAAAGGAAGCACTTCTACCCTCTCAACATTTCCAAGATTTTTCGCGAATTCGGCCATTTTCTTGATGGCTTGCATATCATCGCTGTAGCCCGGAACCAGAACAAAACGTAACCAAACCGGTTTATTGAGTTTGGCGAGTCGTTTGGCAAAATCTAAAGTGGGTTGTAAATCAACACCCGTAACACGTTTATAGCCATCAGGATCGAAGTGTTTGATGTCGAGCAACACCAAATCAGTATAAGAAAGTAATTCATCATCGGCGCGGTGTCCAACAAACCCGGAAGTGTCTAGCGCGGTATGGATTCCCATCATTTTACAACCTTCAAATACTGCTTTCACAAAGTCTGGTTGGGATAATGGTTCTCCACCTGAAAGGGTAACCCCGCCTTTCATTGAGCGCAGCATATCTTTTTGTTTGGCAATGGTACGAAGTTCCGAAAAGGCGTCGGTTTTGATGCCCTGTTTAAATTTTCGAGTATCCGGATTGTGGCAATACACACACTTTAACGGACATCCATTAAGGAAAAGAATACGACGAATGCCAGGGCCATCAACAGTGCCCGCTGTTTCTACCGAGTGTAGATATCCGGTTACATTTTCCATTTTTTTACCTCTATTCTCTTAAAAAAACGGGAGTACTGCTTACCGGGCAAGTACCCCCTTTTATCATCACTAAGAAGTCATCTATGATTAGATAATCTCATCAATTTCTCTCATGGAATGTTCGTGAAATCACATCCATTTGCTGCTCTTTGGTTAACTTATTGAAGTTTACCGCATAGCCTGATACACGCACTGTTAGTTGTGGATATTTTTCAGGATGATCCATGGCATCAATCAATGTTTCTCGATTGAATACATTCACATTAATGTGGTGACCACCTTCTGCGAAGTATCCATCCAACAGATTGATCATGTTTTCTTTTCGATCTTCTTCGGTGCGACCTAACGCGCCTGGTACGATTGAGAATGTGTAAGAAATTCCATCCTGTGCATACTCATAAGGCAGTTTTGCAACTGAACGCATACTTGCAACTGCACCATTTTTATCACGACCATGCATAGGGTTTGCTCCGGGACCGAATGGTTCACCTTTCTTACGGCCATCCGGAGTGTTACCGGTTTTGTTACCATATACCACGTTTGAGGTAATGGTGAGGATCGATTGTGTTGGAACTGAATTTCTGTATGAAGGCTGCTTCTTAAGCTTGTTCATGAAGATTTTAACCAGATCTCTGGCAATGTCATCCACACGATCGTCATCGTTACCGAATACAGGAAACTCACCTTCGGTTTCAAAATCGGTTGCTAGTCCGCGATCATCACGAAGGATGCGAACTTTCGCAAATTTAACCGCACTAAGTGAATCTGCGACAACAGACAATCCCGCGATTCCACAAGCCATAGTTCTGAATACATCACGATCATGAAGTGCCATTTCTAGTCGCTCGTAGTAATACTTGTCGTGCATGAAGTGAATCACATTCAATGCATTCATATACGTTGCAGCCAGCCAATCCATCATGGCATCAAATTTTGGCATCAACTCTTCATAAGTCAAAAACTCGCTGTTGATTGGTGCAAATTCCGGTCCTATTTGTTCGCCCGAAATCTCGTCTTTTCCACCATTAATGGCATATAACAGGGTTTTTGCTAGGTTTGCACGTGCACCGAAGAACTGCATCTGCTTTCCTATTTTCATTGCTGATACACAGCATGCGATTCCGTAATCATCGCCCCAATAAGAGCGCATCATATCGTCGTTCTCGTACTGCAAAGAAGAAGTCTCGATGGATGTGTTTACACAGAAATCTTTAAAGCCTTCAGGTAAATTTTGTGACCACAACACGGTTAGGTTAGGCTCAGGAGCAGGTCCTAAGTTGTGTAATGTTTGCAAGAATCTGAAAGAAGTTTTAGAAACCATGGTACGTCCATCTACGCCCATTCCACCAATTACTTCGGTTACCCAAGTTGGATCGCCGGAGAAAAGTGCATCATACTCTGGTGGTCGCATAAAACGAACCATACGAAGCTTCATTACCAAATGATCGATAAGCTCCTGAGCAGTATCTTCGGTGAGTGTACCTTCTTCCAAATCACGCTGGATATAAATATCCAAGAAGGTAGAAACTCGTCCGAACGACATTGCTGCACCATTTTGCTCTTTAACAGCAGCTAGATAACCGAAATAGGTCCATTGTACCGCTTCGGTAGCATTAGTAGCAGGTTTGGAAATATCGAAACCGTAGCTTGCAGCCATTTCTTTAAGTTCTTTAAGCGAGCGAATTTGCTCGTTTATTTCTTCGCGCAGACGAATAGTTTCCTCAGATAGATTCGTTAGCTCAAGCGAATTTAATTGCTCAATTTTATCCTCAATCAGCCGATCCATACCATACAATGCTACCCGGCGATAATCACCGATAATTCGTCCACGAGCATAAGCATCCGGTAAACCGGTTACGATACCAGATGAACGTGCCTTTCTAATTTCTTCGGTGTAAGCATCAAATACGCCATCGTTATGAGTTTTTCGGATGGCAGCAAATGCTTCTTTGGTTTTGTCTGAGAAGCTAAATCCATGGCTTTCTAGGGCTTTTTGTGCCATTCGAACGCCACCAAAAGGCATCATAGAGCGCTTTAATGGTGCATCGGTTTGCAAACCTACTACTCGCTCTAATTCTTCATCTATATAACCGGGACCGTGAGAAACAATAGATGAAACCAATTCAGAATCGGCATCAAGAACGCCTTCCTTTTGTTCTTTCACCATTAAATTTAGCACTTGCTGCCAAAGTAAACGGGTAGTGTCGGTAGGTGCACTTAAGAAAGAAGCATCTCCTTCATAAGGCGTGTAATTTTTTTGAATAAAATCTCTTACTTCGATCTCATTATTCCAGATTCCGGAAGAAAATCCCCGATACTCGTAAGGAGTTTCATCATTTAAAAAAGGAAGAGTTGTGTTTTGATCAGTCGCTTTCATGACGCTCTAAGATTAGTAATGATTCTGAACACTTCACAAAAACAGACTTATTTCTGCTTGGGTAGTGTCCGTCTTTTTTGTTTACTCAAAACTAGCGTAGAATTGTGAAGACTGTATAAATTTGACCAAGTATTTTTCTAAAAATATTAATTACTTAGACGCATTACTGGAAGCGTTTCCACGTTGTGTTTTATTTACTTAAACAAGGCATTTTAACTGGTATTACTTACACAGACATCCCAACGGAAGAATAATTAAACTAAGATTTGACCTTGTTGATGCCTAAATAAGGTTGACCAATGAGTACTTTCAACTCTTCATGCCTACTACTTTTCTCACTTCAAACTTCATTAGCAATGAAACGATTAAGGCGAGAACAAATGCGCCACCAAAAATGTACAAACTTTGCTGATAGCTTTGAGTTTGTTCATATACGTATGCGTTTATCATTGGGCCAACAATTCCGGCCAGCGACCAGGCAGTTAGGATAAAACCATGGATAGTAGGCATTTCTTTCAGCCCGAATAAATCACTGATGTAAGCAGGAATACTCGCGAAACCGCCACCATAACATGTCAGGATCACGAAAGTCACAATCATAAATAAAACCGGAGAGGTTGTGAGATTTGCTAACAGTGGGAATGCAATCATTTGAATAGCAAAGAAGGCCACATAGGTATTCGAACGTCCAATATAATCAGACAGTGAAGCCCATAAGATGCGCCCTATTCCATTAAATAGTGAAATTCCCATCACTAACAAGCTCGACATCTCTACGGAAAGTCGAACCATTTCGTAGCCCATCTTTTTTGCGGTGGCAATAACGGCTATCCCACACGAAACATTTATAAATAACATAATCCAAAGACCATAGAAACCCGGAGTTTTAAGAGCTTCGAAAGCCGTTTTATCCGGTACATTAATTATGTTATTAGAACTTCCGGTATTTTCAAGCATAAACTGCTCGGCATATCCTGCCGGTGGTGGAGCTATGTATAAGGCACTTGGGAGCATTACCAGCAAGTAGATCACACCTAAAGCAACAAATGCAAACACAATGGATGACTTTTCATAAAGTACTGCGGTTTTATACCCACCAACGGCAGAAACTAAACCGGCATAGGTTTCTGAGTTCGTTTCATCATTTTGTTCCAACTGTATTCGTTGTTGCTCTTTGTCTTTAAAATCTTCCAGAGATGGAGCTTCAGATACTATTCGCATAGCTTCTTCCGGGTTGGTTTCCGAAAGCATCACATATTCATACACTTTAAGTTCATCGGGTAACACCAATTCTGTACTCGGTGGATTGAATACATCAATTAAGTGAGCAGCTACCAATCCCCCGAAACCAAACCCCATTATAGCTAAACCGGTAGCCAATCCTCTTCGGTCGGGAAACCATTTTACTAAGGTTGAAACCGGTGAGATGTATCCGAGTCCTAATCCAATACCGCTAATTACACCAAAAAAGAGATAAAACAGCCAAATACTTTCCAAATACACAGCCAGAGCAGAGCCAAACAATCCTATTGAAAAGAATCCGGCTGATAACAACCCACCTTTTGAAGGGCCATGCTTTTCTATGATTCTACCCAGTATAGCCGCCGACAATCCTAAAAAGAAAATGGCAATACTAAATGCTAAAGAAGTATTTGTGGCCGTCCAACCCAGTATATTTTCCAGCGGCATTTTCCATGCACTGTATGCGTACACCGATCCTATTGAAATATGCACCCCAACTGCCGACCCTGCTATTAACCAACGATTTTTCATCCTTTCCTCCAATTAACCTGTTTTATGGGGCTTTTAATAATTGCGAGGCATAAATACGGGTGTTCTATGAATGTTTGATGAAGGCATTAGTTTTTTGAAGTGATCTTGATTAAAATAGCCTCGTTTACTTCATTCTTTAATTATTTGCATGAGCATAGTTGCACATATTTCTGTCTTTATCTCTTTAATTCTGGGCCTGGCGGTTGTTCATTTACTCGGCGGTATTTCTTTGATTATTGACACCCGCGTTAAAACACAAACCTATTGGATTCATACATTATGGGTGATAAATATGCTTTTTGCTGTGGTTTTGGTTTGGTTAAGCAGTTTTGTTTTGTCTCCACTTAGCAATATCAGTGCCCTACATTTTCTAACGTTACTTGCGTATTCCACAATAACCTATTTGATGAGCGGGTTACTATTTCCCGTAGAAGGTGCTGAAATCAGTGATTTTGAATCACATTTTTCATCTAACCGATTTCGTTTCTATCTGCTAGGCTCAATCTTTACCATAGTTGATGCATCTGATGGATTACTAGAATATGTTAATACCAATCTTCCCATCGATGTTGGTCAATTTACCACTCTTTCGGTGTGGTTTATTCTCTTTGCACTTGGTATGGCTGTAAATAAAAAGTGGCTAGATATCATTATTGTGATCGTCTTTTTGATCGGGCTTGCAGGTTGGTTCCATAGCTTGGTGGATACTGAGGTTTTAACGTGGTGAGTTCAAAATCGTGATGCTACACGTACAAAACTATAATTACACGCGCACTTTTTTTATAAAACGATTTAACCCAATTGTGTCCTTTTCGTTTCAGTATTACTGTAGCAATTATTAATGTTTCATTAATAATGAAACTTATTGATTTGCATCATTATTTTTGATACAATTGAAGCATGAATAAAAAGCAAACCATACTAATGGGCGATGTTGTAGGTAGCGCTAAATTAGATGCCGAACTGGTACAGCACTCGCTAAATTCCTTTGTGCAATCAGTAAATGAAACCTACGACACTTCCATCCTCTCCCCATTAACAATTACTCTAGGCGACGAATTTCAAGGAGTCTGTGTAAATAATGTTCAAGGTGTTTCTCTGCTTTTGGCATTAGAAAAATCTGTATTGGAACACCAACTTCCGTATCGCTTGCACTACGTTTTGCTGGAAGGCGAAATTGATACAGAGATTAATACAAAGACAGCCTATGGCATGCTGGGCAAAGGATTAACGGATGCTCGTGAATTGTTAAGCTCCAAAAAAAGGGATCGCAGAAGATTCGAACTCAGATTGGATAAAAAATATGTAAGCAAGCAACTCAACCGACTCTTTGAAATCCTGGACTCCCTGTCACAAAACTGGAAAACGGATGATTATGCATTGATCTTGTCTATGCTCGAGCATCAGAACAATCAAACGGTTGCAGATCTTCATCAAAAAACGAGAGCACAAATCTGGAAACGAAGAAATACCTTGCAGATTGAAACATATCGGTTAACTTCGGCTGTAATCTCTGATTTAATCAACGAATATTCATGAGCGGTCCGTTTATTCTATTATGGGTTTTGATGGAAGCTTTCCTAACCATCGTGTTTTATATGCTTAACACAAAAGTATTTTCTGAAAAGGAAGACGCACAAACCGGGCTCACTTTAATTGCGGTAATTAAAGGAGTTATGGAACGGCTGTTACTAATTCTGGGAATCATGAATGGATATCCTCACGTAATTACTGCCTTTGCCGCACTTAAAATTGGAACTCGCATCAACGATAAAGAGCATAAAATCTCGAACGACTACTTTCTAATCGGTAATTTAATTTCACTTATAGCTGCTCTTGGGTTTGTATTAATCTTGCAATAAACGTGTTAAAATGAAGGTTCACTAAATCTTCACAATTATCCTCTACGTTGCTTAGATATTACAATAAATCATAGAGGTACAATGAGTTTTAGTAGCCCCCACACTTTCCATATTCCTGTTATGGGTACAGGATATACCATCGATACGCCCATTAAAGTAGCCCACTACGGCATTTCGTCTGTTATTTCGATTATCGATCATCGCCTCACCGAAAAGATGAGGGAATTCTACAGCGAAAAATATAATCTGGAATTTACCCCAATAAAAGAGAAAGAAGCTGATTGCCGTGCACGTAGAATCACCGCATATCTGAATTTGGTTAAACAGATTGTCGATCAAAAGACAGAAGCTGTGCGTAATTCATCGTTCGAGGAAGGATCTGAAATCACCAAATATTTCGAAATGCTTCCGGAGACTTCACCGCTGAGAGCTCAGTATCTAAAAATGTTGAGTCTAAACGGCGAAGAAAGAATTCTTGCAGAAGAAGAACTTCGAAAGACTGTGCAAGCCGGTGCTATTGATGTTAATATCATGACAAAAATTGATGGCGGCGGTATCAAACGAGTAAAAGATGAAGAATCGGTTGAGTTCAATGATGCCCACGCTGCACTTCGTGGTTTCGCGAATAGTGAGTTAGCGTCATCGGTTGTGTTTTCTGCGGGATTAAATCCTCGTTTATATGGCTATTTATCGCAATTTGAAGATTTCCTTCCCGATGCTAATGGCTACATCAAAAAGAAAGTAATTCTTAAAATCAGCGATTATCGTTCGGCGCTGATTCAAGGTAAGTTTTTAGCAAAGAAAGGAATCTGGGTTTCCGAATATCGATTAGAATCGGGTTTAAATTGTGGTGGTCATGCTTTTGCAACTGATGGATATTTAATGGGGCCAATTTTAAAGGAGTTCAATCAGAACAAACATGACTTGAAAGAAGCCTTACTCCCATTAATCTGCGATGCTTTAGCAGATTCGAAACATTTGGTAGATGCGAAAAAACTCAACGTTCAATTAACTGTTCAAGGTGGCGTGGGTACCTCTAAAGAACATGAGTTTTTGCTAAACACAGAGCAGGCTCATTCTGTGGGCTGGGGTTCTCCATTCCTTCTGGTTCCTGAAGCGGTTTCCATCGATGAGCAATCGTTACAATTACTGACCAACGCTAAAGAAGAGGATTATTACCTGAGCGAAGTCTCGCCGTTAGGCGTTTCATTTAATACGATTAAAGGTAATTCTGCCGAAGTTGAGCGTGAGGCTAGGATCGAATCCGGCAAACCCGGAGCACCTTGTGTGAAAAAACACCTCGCATTTAATAACGAAGTAAGCGAAGAGTTGCTTTGTACGGCTTCGGTCAAATATCAGAAATCAAAAATTGATGAACTATTATCCAAAAACCTTGCTCCTATTGAGATGAAAAGGGAGTTCAAAAAGATAGTGGAGAAAGTTTGTTTATGCGTTGGGCTGGCAAATGGTGCACTACTCGATATAGGTGAAAAAGTAAGCAAAGGTACTCAAGGCGTAGCTATTTGTCCGGGACCAAACACCGCATATTTTAATAATGTAGTTAGCCTGAAAGATATGGTAGATCATATCTACGGCCGTGTTGATCTACTTGCACTTCGGGAGCGCCCCAATATGTTTATTAAGGAACTGGAATTGTATGTTAAGTACATCAAAAACCTAAAAGAGGAACTCACTGAGCATACAGGAAAACAGTTTAACTACGTGAAAAAATTTCTTCGCAATCTCGATGATGGAATTATTTTCTATGATGCATTTTTTGAGGAAACAAAATCTCAACTTGGTGAAATCAGTGAGCAGGCAAAAAAAGAACTGCAGCGTTTAAAAACGGAGCTCACATCTCTTGAACTCACGCTCACGTAATACGATGTAATCCATACAGTTATTAGGAATGGAAATTACTCCTCGGTAATCTGAAACTGAAGAGTAATTTCTGTTCCTTTTTTCATGTCTCTAATTGCTAATTTTACTTACCTTAGCATTTGAACTTATTTTAGCTCATGAGACTCTTCCTTTTCTTTCTTCCACTTCTATTAACCTCTCCACTATTCGCTCAATCTGTTTCTATAACTTTTGAAGTGAATATGAGCTATCAGATTGATATCGGTGATTTCGATCCGTTAACAGAAACCGTTGATATTGCCGGTAGTTTTAACGGCTGGGGATCTCCCGAAGATCAACTTTTTGACGAAGACGGAGATTCAACCTACACAATTACCTTATCAGGATTTTCAACAGGAACTGAGATCGCATTTAAATTCCGCCAGAATTTTGCCTGGGATGGCACCGAAGAATTCCCTGGTGGTGGCCCCAATCGAACGTACACCGTTCCAGATTCCAACAGTACATTCAACGTATGGTATAACGATGAAACCTCTCCTACCGGTCCTCCAGTAGCTGATTTTAGTGCCCTATCCACCGAGTCTTTTATGGGTAGCTCAGTACTGTTTAGTAATCAATCATCAGGCAGAATCACAGAATTTTATTGGAGTTTTGAGGGAGGAAGTCCCGCCTCATCAACCGAAGCAGAACCGAGTGTACGTTATTCCGAAATCGGAACCTACGATGTACAATTAATCGCGTCGAATGAAACTCAATCAGACACCCTTCTCTTAGAGAATTATATCACAATATCTGAACGCGAGCTTGGTGAGCCTAAGTGGTGGAATGAAGTGGTTTGGTATGAAATTTTTGTACGCTCTTTTTACGATTCGGATGGTGACGGAATTGGAGATTTCAACGGACTTACGCAAAAACTGGATTACTTAAACGATGGTGATCCTAACACCGATTCCGATCTAGGGATTGGAGGGATCTGGTTGATGCCTATCCATCCGTCTCCCTCCTATCACGGCTATGATGTAACCGATTACAGAGCTATTCATCCAGATTACGGCACTATGGATGATTTCAAAAATTTCCTGGCTGCTGCTCATGAACGTGGTATCAAAGTAATTATCGATTATGTAATGAATCACACTTCTACTGAACATCCGTGGTTTCAAGCTTCTGCTAATGGAGATGAACATTTTCGGGATTTCTACCGCTGGGAAGATTCGAAGCCGAATTATGCCGGTCCGTGGGGACAGCAAGTTTGGCATCAGCGAAATGGCGATTATTACTACGGCTTGTTTTGGGGAGGAATGCCGGATCTTAATTATGAAAACCCTGCCGTGAAAGATTCTATGTTCGCTATTTCTGATTTCTGGATCAAAGAAATTGGAATTGATGGCTTTCGTCAGGATGCCGTGCTCTATATTGATGAAGATGGAGACAAGCTCAAAAATACGCCCGAAACCTTTCAATTCTGGCAGGATTTTACTGCGAACTTAAAAGCTGCCAATCCTGATGCTTTTTCTGTTGGTGAAGCTTGGGAACCCACTGAAACCGTGCTGCAATATATCACCAACGATCGACTTGATTACGCCTTTGAATTTGATTTGGCCGGTGCAATTTTGAATGGCGTGAATAACGGTGACGCAACCGGTATTATCCGTCAGATGCAGAAAGTATATGACAATTATCCATTTCTACAATATGGTACTTTTCTGACCAATCACGACATGAACCGGGTGATGAATGTTCTAGGTAGTGATTTAAACAAAGCCAAAGTTGCTGCCTCGCTGTATCTCACTTTGCCGGGAATTCCTTACCTGTATTATGGCGAAGAAGTGGGAATGTTGGGTCAAAAACCCGATGAAGATATACGCCTCCCCATGCAATGGAGCGATGAAGTTAATGCCGGATTTACCAGCGGAAATCCGTGGCGACAACCGAATGCAAACTTCAGAGAATTCAATGTAGAAGTGATGCAGGATGATTCTAGTTCATTATTGAATCACTATAAAAGATTGATTCAATTACGCTCATCTCGTGGAAATCGCGGTTACCTAAGATACCCGAGTCTATCAACCGGGCAGTTTGAGGCAGGCTTGTCATCTAATTCTGAAATTCTGAGTTTCATTAGAATGAACGCACCTGGAGGAGAAGGAACATTGGTCATTCAAAATGTTTCCGGAACTACAATTACCAATGCTGAAATTGATTTTACAAATACCTTATTATCGAATAATTACTGTATCACCGGACCATCAAGTAACAATTTATTAACTGGTAACGATCGATCTTTTGATTGGGATTCATATAACGGGGCAGGTACAGTTAGTATCCAAAATCTCGAAATAAATAGCCATGAGACTCAAATATTTTCACTAGCAACCTATTGTACTTCCAATGAAAGTATGGAGTCACCTGAAACTTTCAAACTCCATCAAAACTACCCAAATCCCTTCAATCCGAGTACAAATATCAGCTTCTATTTACCTCAAAGTACAGATGTGAAATTATCAGTGTATGATGTTACAGGAAGGTTGGTTTCTACATTATCAGATGGACTTAGAAATGCGGGTACCCATCAAATAACTTTTGATGCTTCTGCCCTTTCAAGCGGAATATATTTTTATAGACTTGAGGCGGGCGAGTTTACCAAGACGAGAAAAATGATGTTGATTAAGTGATCTGATTATCAGTTATCAGTTATCAGTTATCAGTTATCAGTTATCAGTTATCAGTTATCAGTTATCAGTTATCAGTTAAAGTTTTGTTGAGCCAAAGCTCAAGACAAATGATTATTAATTAAGCAATTCTTAATTGATCATTGTTTCATTCTTAATTGATCTCATTACCCGAAGTCTTTCCATCAGATTTTTACCATCTTTCGCGGAGAATGCTAATTCCCGAAGATTGTCATCAGAAACTAACACCTCCTCGAAAGTGTCTCTCTCGATCGTCGTCAAACGTTCTTCGGTGTAATCATTTAAAAATTCTTCGATTACGGGGTGTACTTCTTTTTCCAAAAAATCCATAGTAAAAGGGGCTAAATAATTTACTCTTCACCCCTTTTAAGTCAGATTTTAGAAAGAAGTTCCCAGATCAACGTATGATTTTATTTTGTGACTGATCTGTGCACGTCCACGGTTGATACGCGACTTAACGGTCCCCATTGGAACATCCAATTTTTCAGAAATTTCTTCGTAGCTCAGTTGCTCAATGTCGCGCAAGATAACTACTTGTTTAAAATCTTCTGGAAGTGATTCTAACGCAGCTTCTAATGCTTCCATACTAAATTTTTGGTGAAGCTCCTGATCAGGAAGAATATCCTTATCAGGCAGGATCATTTCATAAGAATCAGGATTCGAATCGTCTCTATGAATAGAAGTAAGCTGCATTCTTTTCTTTTTCTTGTACAAACTCTTAGCAAGGTTGATAGCGATGGTGTACATCCAGGTACTGAATTTGGCGATACGCTCGTAACTGTGCTTACTTTTATGCACTCTTAGAAAGGTTTCTTGAACCAAATCTTGGCAATCGTTATGGTTCTGAGTGTATCGGAATAAAAAGTTGTGGAGTCTATCATTGTAGCGACGAACCAGCTCATTAAACGCTGTCTCCTTCCCGTCTTGAAATAATTCCATTAAATCTTCATCGCTTAGGTTAGTTAATTTAGCCCTTTTAACCGCAGTCATGTTGATGTTTCCCAATATTTTATTTCGTGTTCCAGTTCAGAGCGATATTGGCTGTTTAGCCAATCAATCGCTTGACAAGGAGAACTAAAATCGCAGTGGAGTCGAGTGTGGAGAATCCTTTGATGGATTTATCTGCATCGAGCAGTGCCTCAAAAATGCGAGGCATATCGGCGTATCTAAAATTTGAAGCGTCTTTCCAAAGTCGGTCAAAGTACCAGCCGTTCATTCCCATTTGGGCTTGAACGTCTGCTTTGCTCAATCCTTTTTCGGCAAGACGTCGGATTTGCCAGATATTCACAAACACACTGTAAAAGAACCCCACGAGTCGAATTAATTCTCCCGTGTCTGATTTACTATGTTGCAATATCTGTTCCGAGATATAAAGAGCTTGTTCCAGATTTCGCCGAATGATGGCTTCTTTGAGCTCAATCGCCGAATATTCGCGATATGAGCCGATTATTTGTTTAATATCGGCTTCAGAGACTTCAGTTTTAGTGTCTACAAAAGTACACACTTTGTCTATTTCGCTGGACAGAAGCTGTAGATTATTACCAACAAATTGGGCTAATAATTGGGCGGCAGCGGGCTGTATTTTCTTTTTATGGTGAGAATATGCCCATTTCATAACCCATTCACCGGCCATGTAATCCGGGATAGGCTCGAAATTGAAAAAACCTACGTTTTTATTTTTTGAGAGTGCTTTTCCGATTTTTGTATTGCCGGCGGGTTTTCCGGTATCGAACATCACAAACAAACAAGAAGGATTGGGTTGCTCGAAATATGGGATGAAATCGTTCATGTCTCCCTCGCCTGAAGCACCTTTCGCTGTTTGCAAAAAGTTGCGAACCATAAGCACTCGTCGTTCAGCCATCATGGGAAAGCTACGAGCAATGGCTAATACTTTAGCAGGAGTTACTTCTTGGCCGTAGAGCAGATCAAAATTGAAGTCTTTTTCGTGCGATGGTAGCAAATCTCCAAAAAAATCAACGAGGCGATCTAGATAGAATTCTTCTTGTCCGTACAGATAGTATACCGGTTTTGGGTTCCCGGATTGCACCTGTTGAAGAATAGTTTGATAGTGATCTGCACTTGTTGGTTTTCGAGCCATTGCTCAAAAATATCACATTATGAATTCTAATTGCCAATGCAATTTTAGATTTATTATTTCATCTTTGATAATCATTAAATCAAACCTGAAACATATTTAGATAAAAAATATCATGGGATTATTCTTCGACCTTATGCAACAAAGTATGCTCGATGATCAACGGAAAAAGGCAGATTCGATAGAAGACCGGGTAGAACTGTTGGAGAAAGAGTTAAAACAGACACGCGCACTGCTGTTAAAGACATTACATATACTAGAAGAACACGTTGGGAAGGATATTGATGGCGATGGAATTACAGGCTGATTTATTTTGAACGCATCGGTAGCCATAACTGGTTATTTAAATATGGCACAAGATATCATCTACAAATATAATTTAGGCAAATACGAAATCGACAGAATCGTAGAAATGGCGTGGGAAGATCGAACTCCTTTCGACGCAATAGAATTTCAGTTTGGGGTTTCCGAGCAAGAGGTAATCCGAATAATGAAAGATCAAATGAAATTAAAAAACTGGAAGAAGTGGAGATCAAGAGTTTCGGGTCGCAAGACAAAACATAGAGCTCTAAGAAATGAAGGGGTAAATCGTTTCAAGTCTAGTGCACAAAAAGTGATAACTAATAATCGAATTTCCAAAAAGAAGTACTCATAGTTCCGTAACTTCCTCTGCAGGAAGGACCATCAATATTTTAGATAAAAACGTAATAATTACGGTCAAGGCTACTCTTAGTACTATGAAGAATCAAAGCAATCCAAACAATACCAGCTTTATTGCTGAAGGCACAACCATAACTGCAGACATTCACTCCGACGGAAACATTCACATTTCCGGTTCTGTGATGGGTGAAATCAATACTAAACTTCATCTAATACTAAATAAGAAAGGTAGAATCACTGGTAATTCCATTGCCAAAACTGCGATGATTTCCGGTGAAATTGAGGGCGATATTCGAATTCTACAAACCTTAACCCTGCATGCTTCGGCTAAGGTAAACGGCAACATTTACGCTAAACATTTGATCACTGAACAGGGCGCTGAGATCAATGGGAATATCAAGACCGGAAACGGCGTAAATGTGTTAGAAGAGCAAACAGCAAACGAAGTATCCCTTCAGAAAAAAGCCGGATAGGTTTAGTTATTGGTTAATAGGAAATCTCTTTACCAATAACTAATAACCAATAACTAACTAAACTATGGTTTCAAGCGTCCCATCATTCTAGGGAATGGTATCGTTTCCCGAACGTGTGACAATCCACTGATCCAAGCAACAGTTCGTTCAAGTCCTAGCCCAAAACCGGCATGTGGTACCGTACCAAAACGACGAAGATCTAAGTACCACTCGAACACTTCTTTATCGAGCTCTTCCTCTGCGATACGTTCTTCAAGTACTTCCAGACTATCTTCACGTTGTGAGCCACCGATAATTTCCCCGTATCCTTCCGGAGCAAGTACATCCATACCAAGAGCCAATTTATCCGTTTCGTCGCGTTTCATGTAAAATGCTTTGATCTCTGCCGGCCAGTGAGTCACGATTACCGGCACATCATACTGCATCATTAACACGGTTTCATCAGATCCACCAAAATCATTGCCCCACTCAAAGTTTTGAGCAGATTCTTTCCATTTTGGGATATTGCGGTAATCTTCTTCAATCTGATCCAGTCGTTGAGCAATTTCAACCTGACGAGCTTCAATTTGCTTCTTGCGCCATTTCTTTGCTGAGCCATGCTCTTTTTTGATGGCTTCTCTCTCCTCTTTCAATGCTTTTTCTTCTTCTTTTCGTGAAGCGAGCATATCATCAAGTAACTGAGCTGTTTCATCACTTTTAAGGATGTCAACGGCTTCCGAATATTTCATTCGAACAAACGGCTTTTCTACAAGCGGTTGTAGTTTTGTGATATCACGTTCCAAAATCTCTAATTCTTTAGCCCGTTTCTCCAGCACCGTTTTTACAATGAATCGAATCATATCTTCGGCCAAATCCATGTTCATCTCCAGATCATAGAAAGCCATCTCAGGTTCCATCATCCAGAATTCAGTTAGATGCCGGCGTGTTTTTGACTTTTCGGCTCTGAAGGTTGGGCCAAAAGTGTAAATCAGTCCATGTGCCATTGCTAATGCTTCACCATAAAGCTGTCCGGTTTGTGCCAAGTAAGCTTTCTCATCGAAGTAATCGGTTTCGAACAAAGTTGTACTTCCTTCTGCAGCGTTTCCGGTAAAGATCGGGGAATCCATTTGTACAAAATTTCGATTCTGAAAAAAGGTGTGAATCGCAAAAATGATCTCATTGCGAACGCGCATTGCCGCCCACTGGCGCTGACTTCTCAACCATAAGTGGCGATTATTCATCAAAAATTCAACGCCATGTTCTTTTGGTGTGATGGGATAATCTTCAGCAATCTGAATTACTTTCACATCAGATACATGCATTTCATGACCGCCTACACTTCGTTCGTCTGCTTTAACCATACCGGTGATTTCTAGCGAGCTTTCCTGCTTTAGTGAAGTAGCTGCTTCCCATGCATTTTCAGAAACTTCGTCTTTAGCTACCACACATTGTGTGATTCCGGTTCCATCACGTAATTCGATAAATACCAAACTTCCACTACTGCGATAATTGTACACCCATCCTTTTAAGGTTATTTCAGTGTCAACGTGATTGACTAATTGGTTGATGTAGATCATAGTTTATCTAAAATTTTAAAATTTTAAATGCTAATTGTTAAATGGGAATTCAAGAACAAAGACCTTTTCAAAGCCATTTAACATTTAAACCTTAACATTTTTCATTCAACTTCCGGGGTTAATACGGCTTCCATAAAGTGTGTTTGATCGAAAAATTTCTTGGCGAATTCCAGTACATCCTCGGCTTTTACTTCGTCAATATTCTCCTCAAGCTCATCTAGTGTGATAAATCGTTCGAAGTACATCTCACTTTTTGCCAGACGCATCATGCGGTTACTGGTATTTTCCTGGCTTAGCAAGAGTTTCCCTTTCAATTGAGATTTTGCCTCTTCAAATTCTTTCTCAGGGATTATATCAGAACTAATTTTGTTGAGTTCATTCACTACTAGTTCATGTACATGTTCAACGTATTCTTTGTCGGTGCCCACATAAACGCCCCAAATTCCAGAATCTGAATAGCTTTGATTAAATGCCTGAATGGAATAACAATAGCCATATTTTTCACGCACATTTTGATGAAGTCGAGAACTCATTCCTCCACCAAGAACCGTATTCGCTAACAGCAACAAGTACTTATCATCATGATCAAAGTGCAAGCCACGTCGTCCCAGTAAATAATGGGTTTGCTCGATTACTTTGGTTAACTCCAATTTTTCCGGGTTGAAATCCAGAAGTGGCTGCGGTTCATTTACTGTTTTCGTGGCTTCAAGCTGTGAAAAATACTTCGATACCTGCTCTACTACCTTATCGTGATTTACATTTCCGGCAACAGCGATCAATAAATTATCCGGTCGGTATCTGTCTGCCATATAATCAAACAAATCCTGGCGAGTAAATTCATTCACAGTATTCTCGAAACCAATAACCGGCCTACCGAGTGGATGATTCTCAAACATCTTCGTCGAGAATTCTTCGAAGAGATAATCATCGGGTGAGTCGCGGTACATTTTCATTTCTTCGACCACAACCTTCTTTTCTTTCTCGATTTCCTTCTCAGGAAACGCAGGGTTCAATACCATATCTGAAAGAACATCTAAGGCTCTACCAAGCTGTTCGTCTACACATCGGGCATAATAACAGGTATATTCGCTGGATGTAAAGGCATTCAGATAACCTCCAACCGATTCCATACTTTGTGCAATATCAAAGGCCGTTCGTTTATCGGTTCCTTTAAAAAGCATATGCTCTAAAAAGTGCGTAATACCAGCCTGTTTGGCTGTCTCATTTCTTGAACCGGTTTTTACCCAAATTCCAACAGAAATACTTTTTACGCTGTCAATACGCTCGGTTACTATGCGTAAGCCATTTGGTAATGTTGATTTAGTGACGTAGTCGATTTCCTTTAAATTATCCATCAAATATGTTTGCTGTGAGCGTCTCTATTTTGGTGGGCAAATATACGAGGTTAGATGTCCAGAAACATCCGCTATGATGTGAAATCTAGCAAGAATATTGAGAACCATAGGATGATAGGCACTGAGGCACAAAGAAAAATAAATTACTTAATATCTAGAGGAGTGACTGATCTAACCATGAACTCAATTAAAAAGTCATTCAGAGGGAACTCCCGATGAATCTTCACAAACTGGTAATAGCTCGAGCTATCAATTTTGCAGACTCATCGCTGCGCCCACCTTCGCTAAAGCTACGGTCGACTTGCTCTGAGTGACTGATCATTTCGGTTTTCTATTTCAAGTCATCCAGAGGAGGAGCGATTGCGACGACCGATGGATCTGCACATCTTGGGTACCAGCAAGAAATGGATTTTAGCAGACTCCTCTGCCATAGGCATCCCTTTGGAAGATTTCTCGGAGTGACTGTATCAACTATAAATTCAATTAGAAAGTCATTCACAAACTCAAACCAGCTCAATCTATCAATTTTGCAGACTCATCGCTACACCACCTTCGCTAAAGCTTCGGTTGGCTTGCTCTCAGTGACTAGAATCTACTCTCCCAATCAAAACAACGAGTCATTCAGAGGGTACTCCCGATGAATCTACACAAACTCAAACCAGCTCGAGTTATCAATTTTGCAGACTCTTCGCTGCGCCCACCTTCGCTAAAGCTGCGGTCGACTTGCTCTGAGTGACTAGAATATACTCTCCCAATCAGAACAACGAGTCATTCTGAGGATACTTCCGATGAATCTTCACAAACTCAAACCAGCTCAATCTATCAATTTTGCAGACTCTTCGCTGCGCCCACCTTCGCTAAAGCTGCGGTCGACTTGCTCTGAGTGACTAGAATATACTCTCCCAATCAGAACAACGAGTCATTCTGAGGGTAGAGCCGAAGAAACTACACAAATTGAAACCTACTCGATTTATCAATTTTGCAGACTCTTCGCTACACCTCCTCCGCTAAAGCTGCGGCAGACTTGCTCTGAGTGACTAGAATCTACTCACCCAATCAGAACAACGAGTCATTCAGAGGGTACTCCCGATGAATCTTCACAAACTCAAACCAGCTCAATCTATCAATTTTGCAGACTCATCGCTGCGCCCACCTCCGCTAAAGCTGCGGTCGACTTGCTCTGAGTGACTAGAATATACTCTCCCAATCAGAACAACGAGTCATTCTGAGGATACTTCCGAAGAATCTTCACAAATTGAAACCAGCCCGCTTAATCAATTTTGTAGACTCCTCGATTTCTCGGAGTGACTGGGTTATTACTTTTTTAGATATTTCTGAAAATATGGATCTTCCAAAACCTTATTCGGTGGCCATTCTCCTACTTTTTCTTTATTCAAAAATCTCCACTTAGGATTGAATGAGTTAATTAATTCCTCTTTCCATTTTCGGGATTTTCCTTTAATCCGTTTTTCAGCTGCAATGGCCTCAATCATTGTTGGGAATACATCATAAAACACTAGATTATAACAGTAGTGTTTTCCGGCAAAACTATCTGATTTTCCACGTTCTAGATAATGCTCTACTACTCTTCGAGGAAGATTATTGGATGTGCCGGTATAAAGTACACTGCGATTGGGATTGGTGGTTATGTATACAGCGAAATCCATGTTTTACAATAACAAAAGAAAAACTAATTGCAAAATCATTCTGAACTAAGTGTAGAATATGCACAACACCTTTTTGGCTAGCACTTCATTTACAGCTTGAAGCATTATTATGCATTTTCCTCGGTGTCTTGGTGTTACTGATCTGAGCATAATCTCAATTAATATGTCATTCTGAGGATACTTCCGAAGAATCTACACAATACAAGTATTGCTCGGATTTTTTTGCTAGGCAAACTCCTCGTCCAAATGCATCTCTTTAAGAAATTCCACGAGTGATTGATCTAAGCATAAATTAAATAGAAAATCATTCAGACAGTACTCCCGATGTATCTTCACAAACTGGTAATAGCTCGAGTTATCAATTTTGCAGACTCCTCGATTCCTCGGAGTGACTGAATCAACTATAAATTCAATTAGAAAGTCATTCAGATCCGCCGATTGGCGGAGATGAATCTACACAAACTAGAGCTTGACCGATTTATCAATTTTGCAGACTCATCGCTGCGCCCACCTCCGCTAAAGCTACGGCTGACTTGTTCTGAGTGACTGATCATTTTGGTTTTCTATTTCAAGTCATCCAGAGGAGGAGCATATGCGACGACCGATGGATCTGCACATCTTGGGTACCAGCAAGAATTGGATTTTAGCAGACTCCTCTGCCATAGGCATCCCTTTGGGAGATTTCTCGGAGTGACTGTATCAACTATAAATTCAATTAGAAAGTCATTCAGATCCGCCGATTGGCGGAGATGAATCTTCACAAACTCAAACCAGCTCAATTTATCAATTTTGCAGACTCATCGCTGCGCCCACCTTCGCTAAAGCTGCGGCTGGCTTACTCTGAGTGACTTACAAAAAAAGCATCCTCAATATGAGGATGCTTTTAATCTTGTTTGCTTTTTCAAATGAAAGATTTCAACCTTTCATGAATTAAGAAGCTGTTTTAATCTTCTCGTTCGATCAACGCTTTGCGAGAAAGGCGAAGTTTTCCACCATGTTCAACTTTCAACAGTTTCACATCAAGCTCATCACCTAATTGTAGGTAATCAGTTACTTTTTCTACACGAGTATGATCGATTTCGGAAATATGAAGCAGACCATCCTTACCCGGTGCAATCTCAATAAATGCTCCGAAGTCTTTGATCGATTTCACAATTCCTTTGTAAGTAGCACCTTCTTCGAGGTGACCAACAATCATTTTAATGCGTTTCTTGGCTTCTTCTGCTTTGCTCAGGTCGTTTGCGGAAATAGTAACCTGACCTTTTCCTTTCGAATCTTCTTCAATCAGGATTTCAGTTCCGGTTTCTTTTTGAAGCGTTTGAATCACTTTACCACCAGGGCCGATTACCGCGCCAATATCGCTTCCGTCAATTTCCATTTTAATGAATTGAGGTGCATACTGAGAAATGTTTTCTCTGGCTGAAGAAATAGTTTTCGCCATTTCACCAAGAATATGCATTCGCCCATCATGAGCCTGATCTAAAGCCTTTTCGATTATTTCGAAACTGATTCCCTGCACTTTCATATCCATCTGGCACGCGGTGATTCCATCAGAAGTACCGGCAGTTTTGAAGTCCATGTCGCCCATGAAATCTTCTTCGCCACGGATATCAGAAAGAACAACGGTTTTTTCTTCACCTACAATCATCCCCATTGCAATACCAGCAACCGGTTTCTTGATGGGCACACCGGCATCCATTAACGCCATAGATCCACCACAAACAGAAGCCATAGAAGAGGATCCATTGGATTCAGTAATGTCTGAAATCACTCGAACTACATATCCGAATTCTTCAAAGGTTGGCATCATCATACGAAGCGAGCGCTCAGCCAGATGACCGTGACCGATTTCACGACGCCCGGGACCGCGCATAAAGCCTGCTTCACCTACAGAATACGGAGGGAAGTTGTAATGCAAGAAGAATGTTTTTGCTTCCTGATCGAACAAGGTGTCTACAGATTGCTCATCACGTTTTGTTCCCAGCGTTGCTGAAACAAGTGCCTGAGTTTCTCCTCGAGTAAAGATTGAGGAGCCGTGTGCACGGGCAATGTATCCAACTTGTGTCCAGATATCGCGAATGTCAACCGGGGTACGACCGTCGATACGACGCTCTTGCTCAAGAATCATGTTACGAAGCGCGTCTTTTTCGATGGTTCCAAGAATCTTTTTCACTTCTTTCATTACATCATCTTCTGCTGCGTCCTCTTCAAACTTAGCAACTACCGCTTCTTTTACTTCACGGATTTTGTCGTTGTATTCTTCTTTTCCAAGACCAATATTTACAACATCTTTAATTTGAGACTCTGCAAGTTCTTTTACTTTGTTTTCCAGATCACTATCAACCTGCGTAGGAACAAATACGCGCTTTGGCTTGCCTAATTCTTGTCGCAGTTCTTCCTGGAATTCGCACAATTTTTGGATTGCTTCATGAGCAGCTTTAATGGCTTCGAGCATTTCTTTTTCAGAAATCTCTTTCATCTCGCCTTCAATCATTAATATAGAATCGGCAGTTCCGCCAACAACCATATCAATGTCACTTTCTTTGAGTTCGGAAACCGTTGGGTTTATTACAAAATCACCATTAATACGTCCAACTCTAACTTCTGCCATAGGACCATCAAAAGGAATGTCGGATAAATGAATGGCAAGTGAAGCGCCAACGCCACCTAATACATCACCATCATTTTCATCGTCTGACGAAATAACACTCGAAATAACTTGAGTATCGTTATAGTATCCTTTTGGAAATAATGGACGAAGCACACGGTCGATAAGTCGACTTGATAACACTTCTTTTTCGTTTGATCGTCCCTCTCTTTTCATAAATCCGCCCGGGAAACGTCCTGCAGCTGAAAAACTTTCTTTATGATCTACGGTTAGCGGGAAAAAATCTTGCCCTGGTTTAGGCTCTTTTGCACTAACAGCTGTACAAAGCACCATGGTATCTCCCATACGTACAACAACAGCGCCATCGGCTTGTTTTGCAATTCTTCCGGTTTCTACGGAAAGCACCTTACCTGGTGCAAATTCTACACTTTTAAAATCTTCTTTCATTCTTTTTTTTCTTTGATTGTTGCTTTATTCCCGCTCCAACATTGTTGATAGGCTGCTTATAGTTAGCTAATAAATAAGGCGGGCGGGAAGGAATTGAAAAAGGCTCCGAATGACCGGAGCCTTAATGTATTATTTTCTAATACCGAGCTCTTTGATAAGCTCTCTGTATTTCTGAATATCTTTCTTCATGAGGTAATTGAGTAAACGGCGACGCTTACCTACCAATTTTAACAAACCACGACGCGATGCATGGTCTTTTTGATTGGTTTTTAAATGCTCTGTCAGATGATTAATTCTGTGAGTAAATAATGCGATCTGGCCTTCGGTAGTGCCGGTATTTACTTCTTCTCCGCCAAACTTTTTAAAGATATCCTTTTTTTCTTCTGCAGTAATGCTCATTGCAATGTTCAGTTATAACTATTTAAATCGATTTATAGAAACCAAAGATAAGGTATTTGACTCTAAGCAACAATCAATTCGCAATAGATTTATTCATTTTACCTCATTATCGGATTATGGTCTGATTTATTAAGCAGATAACGAAAGTATTAGAAAAAACTAAGGCATGTTTTATGCTTAGAACCAAAAAGGGCAGCTCGAAAGCCGCCCCCTATTCAATTATTTATTTTTGAGATCAAATCGATCGAGATTCATCACTTTGACCCATGCCGATACAAAATCATGAACAAATTTTTCGTTGGCATCATCGCATCCATATACTTCGGCAAGTGCTCGAAGTTCTGAATTTGAACCAAAGATTAAGTCTGCACGCGTCGCCGACCATTTGATATCACCGGTTTTTCGATCACTACCAACAAACACATCCTGTTTATCGGTTGTTGCCGTCCAAGTTGTTCCCATATCTAATAAATTTTTGAAGAAGTCATTAGATAGCATCCCTGGGTTTTCGGTAAATACGCCATGCTTTGAATTATTGTAATTAGTTCCCAATACTCTCATTCCTCCTACTAAAACTGTCATTTCAGGAGCGTTAAGTGTTAGTAATTGAGATTTATCCACCAACATTTCCTCGGCTGTAGTTTTATGTTTTGCATTAAAGTAGTTGCGGAAACCATCAGCTTCAGGTTCTAACCATTCAAATGATTCAACCTCAGTTTGCTCATCGGTAGCGTCAACCCTACCCGGAGTAAAAGGTACAATAACTTGAATTCCTGCTTTTTCTGCTGCTTTTTCAACCGCAGCACATCCACCTAATACAATCAGATCAGCTAAAGAAACTTTCTTGTTTCCATTTTGCGCATCATTAAAGCCTTGCTGAATGACTTCCAGGGTGTTTAAAACTTTAGCTAGTTGCTCCGGATTATTTACTTCCCAATCCTTTTGTGGCGCTAGACGAACTCTTGCGCCATTTGCGCCACCACGTTTATCAGAACCTCTGAATGTTGAAGCAGAAGCCCAAGCCGCAGAAACTAATTCAGAAATGGAAAGACCGGAATCTAAAATTTGTCCTTTTAGAGTGTTGATTTCTTCATCATTTACAACTTCAAAATCAACTTCCGGAAGAGGATCTTGCCAGAGTAAATCTTCTTCAGGTACTTCGGATCCTAAATACAATGTTTTAGGTCCCATATCTCGATGAGTTAATTTAAACCAAGCTTTTGCGAATGCATCCGCAAATTCGTCGGGATTTTCATAAAAACGACGTGAAATTTTCTCGTAATCTGGATCTACTCTAAGTGCTAAATCTGTGGTTAACATGAATGGAGCATGTTTTTTTTCTGGATCATGAGCATCAGGGATGGTTCCTTCGCCACCACCATCTACCGGCCTCCATTGCCATGCACCTGCAGGTGATTTATACTTTTCCCATTCGTACTTAAATAAATTTTCGAAATATAGGTTGCTCCACTCGGTTGGTTTTTGAGTCCATGCACCTTCCAAACCACTTGTAATTGTGTCTGCACCTTTTCCGGTACCATGCGTGCTTGCCCATCCCATTCCCATTTGGGTGATGTCTGCGGCTTCAGGATCTGCTCCTAAATGCGATTCTGGCGCAGCACCGTGTGTTTTCCCAAAAGTGTGTCCACCGGCAATTAATGCAACAGTTTCTTCATCATTCATTGCCATTCGGGCAAAAGTCTGACGAATAAAATGTGCTGATTTAGCCGGATTAGGCTCTCCATTTGGTCCTTCTGGGTTTACATAAATTAGACCCATATGATCTGCACCGAGTGGTTTTTCAAGCTCTCCGTCTTCGGTATGTCTTTTTGAGCCAAGCCACTCACCTTCCGATCCCCAGTAAATATCTTCTTCGGGTTCCCAAACATCTTCCCGGCCGCCGGCAAATCCGTAAGTTTCAAATCCCATCGACTCTAATGCAACATTTCCTGCCAGAATCATCAAATCTGCCCAAGATAGTTTACGGCCATATTTTTGTTTAATCGGCCATAGTAATAAACGTGCCTTATCGAGGTTTACATTATCCGGCCAGCTATTTAATGGAGCAAAACGCTGTGTACCAGCGCCTCCTCCACCGCGGCCATCGGTTACTCGGTAAGTACCTGCACTATGCCATGCCATGCGAATCATTAATGGACCATAGTGCCCATAATCTGCGGGCCACCAATCTTGAGAATCGGTCATTAACTCGGTTAAATCTTTCTTTACTTCGGCAAGATCAAGAGATAAGAATGCTTCTTTGTAGTCAAAATCTTCACCCATCGGGTTTGTTTTTGATGAGTGCTGGCGTAGAATATTCAGGTTTAATTTATTGGGCCACCAATCTCTGTTTCTGGTGCCCTCACCTGCTGCATTTCTCATTGCTCCATTATGAAACGGACATTTACTGATATCTCCACTTGCACTGTGTTCTGCCTTATTGTTGTTTGCCTCGTAAGCCATTAGATAAGATTTAGATTAGCGTTTATTGGCGAAACTATTACATCTGGCATAAAAAAGAATATTGAATATTCTTATTAGGCTAATAAATCTATTTCTGGTACAAGATTTAATAAAAGACAGGTTAAAATAACCTATCCAGCACTATGCTTTTATCGAGTTGTAGCTGCACTTTAAGTTCCTCAGCTGATTGGAATTTCCGTTCATCTCTTATGCGATCAAAAAAACGGATCTGTACAGTTTTGCCATAAATCATTTCATCGAAATTGAAAATATTCACTTCGAGTGATTTTGTTACCCCATCAAAAGTAGGTCGAACGCCGATATTCATCATCCCCGAATACCATCTATCATCAACTCTTATTTTAACCGCGTAAATTCCATTTTTGGGGA
The DNA here is from genome assembly GCA_965228545.1 of Balneolaceae bacterium. Classification (GTDB taxonomy): domain Bacteria; phylum Bacteroidota; class Rhodothermia; order Balneolales; family Balneolaceae; genus HXMU1420-13. The sequence goes on along the minus strand of OZ245822.1, from coordinate 639,108 downwards.
TGGCTTTATCAGGATGTTCCGGTTGTAGATTGGCCGTTGGGAAACCTATTTTACGACCTCGTTCATCCCCATGAATTACAAGAGCATTCAACATGTAGGGTCGACCAAGCAAATCAGATGCTTTATTCATGTTGCCATGATCAATAATCTCATTTCTGATTACGGTACTACTGATGGTCGTATCCCCCATTTCTTTTTTTGAAACCACTTGCACATCAAAGTTTAATTCAGGACCAAGTCGCTCTAATGTTTCTATAGTTCCTGAACGATCTTTCCCAAAATGGTGATCATAACCGATAATAAATTCAGAGATGCCAATTTTTTGATGTATCACATCTTTCACAAACTCTTCGCTACTTAGCAGTGAAAAATCACGAGTAAAAGGAATAACTACCAACACATCTATTCCAATAGTTTCGAGTATTTCTGCACGCTCGCGCAGCGTTGTTAGTAATTTGATTCCATCAGATTTTGAATGAATGATGGTTCTTGGATGAGGATCGAAGGTAACAACTACGCTACGGGCTTCTCTCTTTTTTGCTTTTTCTACCACCGTTTCCATCAGTGCTCGATGCCCCTCATGAACTCCGTCAAAGGTTCCTACCGTCAAAACGGTGTTTTCCAAACGTTCAACTTCGTTCAAATGGGTTAGTTTAGCCATCTGCTCTCAAAATTTCGTTGTATTGATGTGGAGTAAGTGCATCTGAATTGGAAAACTCACCGATAAAAGTGCGTTCCAATGCTGAGAGATGCCCCAATGAATCTAAAGACTTTCCCAGATCGTGAGCAATTGACCGAATATAGGTTCCTTTTCCACATGTGATTTCGACATCTAAAACTGGCGAATCAAACGAATGAATCTTTGTAGAATAAATTTTGATCGGTCGTGGTTGTAGTTCCACTGTTTTACCTCTGCGCGCTAATTCATATAACTTTTTTCCGTCGCGTTTAAGCGCACTGTACATTGGTGGAACTTGCTGAATTTCACCAGAAAATTCTTGTTCAAGCTTCTTTTTAATCTCGCTTAAGGTAATATGATCGAATGATTTCTCTGCGTCAGGATCTGATTCGGCATCATAACTGGGTGTACTTTTCCCGAAAGTGATTTCTGCTCGATAGATTTTCTTCTGATTTTGGATTTGTTCAATGGATTTCGTGGCTTTTCCTGTACAAATCACAAGCAAACCGGTTGCCATAGGATCTAACGTACCCGCATGACCTACTTTTTTGCATTTCACTCTTCCACGTAAATACTTAACAGCATCAAAGCTTGTCCAATCTTTGGGTTTGTTAACTAATAATACGGCGCCTTGTTGAAAATCAAACTCTGGCGCGGGTGGATTATGAGCCCCGAACACCGGCAATTTTGCAATGTCGATGGGCTTAGGCATTATTCCTCTTCGTCGGTAGGCGCTTTCGGCTGTTCGTCAACTTTTTTGAACAAAGTCTCCATTTTATTCACATACTCGGCAGTATCATCGGGATAAAAATGTAGTTCCGGAATCTTCCGAACTTGATTTTTAATTCTACCGGCCAGTTTAAAACGAATTTGAGTAATTCGTTCATCGATGAACTCATACACGGTTTCTTTATCTCGTCCGGGTGCAAATACACTCAGGTAAACTTTTGCAATCGACAAATCCGGTGTTACCCGCACATTTGTTACTGTTACAAAAGTTCCTTCTGGTTGAAATTCGCGTTGAATAATTTCACCAAGATCTCTCTTGATCAATTCGCCAAGGCGTTCTACTCTAATACTCATTGAATTTGGATTACGCGTTAGTTGGCGTCTTCCAGGGTTCGTTTCTCTTCGGTGATCTTATAGCTTTCGAACATGTCGCCAACTTTAATATCGTTATAACCCTGTATACTGATACCACATTCGTAGCCGGCTGCAACTTCTTTAACGTCGTCTTTAAAGCGTTTTAGTGCACCAATGGCTCCATCATATATTACAACACCATCACGAATAATTCGGATTGGATTGTTTCGATCGATTTTTCCGTCGGTTACATAACAACCTGCAATCGTTCCAACTTTCGATACTTTAAAAATCTCACGTACTTCTACGTTACCCATCATTTGCTCTTTCAATTCAGGGCTTAACAATCCTTCAAGTGCATCGCGCACTTCATCAATTGCATCGTAGATTACAGAGAATAGTCGAATATCAATTTCTTCTGTTTCAGCAAGTTTGCGGGCTTGAGCAGTAGGGCGAACCTGGAAACCGATAATAATAGCATCGGAAGCAGAAGCTAACAATACATCAGATTCTGAAATCGCCCCGGCACCTGTATGGATAATATTTACAGCTACTTCATCTGTACTTATTTTCTGTAGAGATCCGGACAGAGCTTCAATAGAGCCATCCACATCCGCTTTAATAATGATATTAAGTTCTGATACTTCACCAAGAGCAAGTCGACGAGACAAGTCATCGAGTGTCATGTGCTTAGTTTTACGTAATGCTTGCTCTCTTCTGATTTGCTGGCGTTGATTCGCAACCTCTTTGGCAGTTTTCTCATCAGCAGCTACTACTATTTTATCACCTGCTTGAGGCATATCATCAAAACCAGTTAATTGTAATGGAGTGGCTGGACCTGCAGTTTGGATTCGCTGACCTCGTGAGTTTTCCATGGCGCGAACTCGACCAAAACAAGGACCGGCAACAAATGGATCTCCAACATTCATAGTGCCACTCTGAACCAAGATATTAGCGACAATACCTTTTCCTTTATCTAATCGAGCTTCGAGTACAACACCATCTGCTCGACGATCAGGATTGGCCATAAGCTCAAGCAATTCGGCTTCGATCAATACTTTTTCGAGAAGATCATCAATTCCTAATCCGGTTTTCGCAGAAACTAAGGCGTACTGAACAGTTCCACCCCAATCTTCCACCAATACATCATGATCGGTTAATTGTTGTTTAATTCGATCCGGAGTAGCGCCATCTTTATCCATTTTGTTAATGGCAACAACCATCGGTACACCGGCTGCTTTAGCGTGATTAATTGCTTCTATTGTTTGTGGCATCACTGAATCATCAGCTGCAACCACCAGGATTACGATATCGGTTGCCTGAGCACCACGAGAACGCATAGCAGTAAAGGCCTCATGACCCGGAGTGTCGAGGAAGGTAATTTTCTTGTCGTTATGAATTACTTCATAAGCACCTACGTGCTGGGTAATACCACCAGCTTCACCTTCAGCAACTCGAGCTTCACGAATATAATCGAGTAACGAAGTTTTACCGTGATCAACGTGCCCCATTACAGTAATGATTGGCGCGCGAGGTTGAAGATCTTCTTCGTTGTCTTCCTCTACTTCAAGTTCAACAACCAGTTCTTCCGCGTCAATAAATTTAACTTCTTTATCGAATTCGCTGGCTACCAATTCAATTGTTCCAGCATCAAGGCGTTGGTTGATGGTAATCATCAATCCAATACTCATACAGGCAGAAATAATATCATTTACGCCAACACCCAGCTCTTCGGAAAGATCGTTTGCAGTGATGAATTCGGTAACTTCGATTACCTCATTATCCATCTCTTGCATTTCCTGTTGTTGTTGCAATTCCTCTTCGCGCTCTTCTTTTCGTTGGCGACGGCGTTTACCTCGTTTACTACCAACGGTGGAGTTCCCCTGCATTTTTTTCAGGGTTTCTCTCATCATCTTATCAACATCCACCTCATCAACTTCGGTTTTTTCTTTCTTAGGCTTCTGTTTTTTAGGCGAAGGTTTTCGAGTTTTCTTTTGATCGTCTTTCTTCTTATTCGTTTTCAGGTCTTCGTCAGATGGACGATCTTTTCTTCTCTTACGTTTCTTTCTAACTTTAGAATCAGAAGTTAAGTCGTTGGTGAACGATGTTTTACCAAGTACTTTGGTTCCTTTTAGTTGTCCAGCTTTTGCGCGGATAATTCGTTTGCCGTCTTTATCTCTAGGCTGGTCGTCGTCCTCGTCGTCTTCCTCTACATCAGTCTCAGACTCTTCGTCTTCGTCTTCGTCTTTATCTTCGTCCTCCTCTTCTGAAATATTTTCTTCTCTATCTTCATCTTTTTCAGAAATTTCTTCTTCAGCAGCCTCAGCTACTTCGTCTTCTTCAGGAGTATCCTCAACTTCGGAAACTACATCTACAGAGGCCTCTTCTTTTACTTCTTCAACTACTGTTTCTTCAACTTCTTCGGCGGCTACATCAACTTGTTCATCGGTAGCTTCCTCGGTTTCAACTGTAGGTAAATCTTCAGGCGCTTCTTCGGCAGTTTCTTCTGCTACTTCTACTATGGCTTGTTCTTCCTGAGCTTCATCTTCTTCGGGTTCAGCTAATGGCTCTAACCCACCCATCAATTCATCTTCGATGCTGCTAGCGGGAGCTTCATCTTTTGGTTCAAGTTCATCGAGCGGCTCAAGCATATTATCCAAAGTAACACTATCGTTACGTTGGTTAATCATGTGGCTACGTCGACTTTCGTATTCTTCTTTAGCACGTTCGTGATCAAGACTTTTGGCTTTGTCTTCCCCATAAATGTTATCCAACACTTCGTACATCTCTGGGGTGATTTTGAAGTTTGGTCGATTAGCTGCAGTAAAGCCATTATCCGAAAGTGTATCTATAATGGTTTGTGTAGATACATTAAACTCAGATGCTACTTTGAATAATGGTTTAGGTCGGTTTATGGGCATATGTAGTGCTTAATTCAGGTCTTTTAAAACTAAAGAAAATTGTTTGTAAATGCGTAATTACTAGTCGTCAAATTCGTAAGCAATTACCTCGATGATTCTGGCCGCTTCTTCAGCTGAGATATCACCATTTGTTCTACGAACAATTTCATCTTTATCTAGGTCGAGTACAGAGCGTGCTGTATCGCAACCAATTTCGTGTAATAATTTAATGGTATCTGGTCCGAAATCCTCTTCGAACTCATTTATATCGATATCGTCTTCTTCTTCAACTTCGCGATATACATCGATTTCGCATTCAGTTAATCGTGATGCCAAGCGGATGTTGACTCCACCTTTACCGATTGCTTTCGATACTTCATTAGCGGGTACTAATACGTTCGCTTTTTTACCGTCTTCGGTAAGCTCAACTTTCATCACATCGGCTGGTTGAAGTGCTCTTTTGATAAATTCAACCTTGTCGCTAGTGTAGTTGATTACATCAATATTTTCGTTTTGAAGCTCACGAACGATGGCATGAATTCGAATACCTTTCATTCCTACGCAAGCGCCAACTGGGTCAACGCGTTCGTCATGCGATTGTACTGCCACTTTAGAACGGTCGCCCGGGGCACGTGCAATTTTTACCAAATCAATAATGCCATCGAATACTTCAGGAATTTCATTTTCAAATAAACGCTCCAAGAACAATTCTGATGTTCTGGAAATCACTACCGTTGGATTTCCATTTTTCATGTGTACGCCAATAACAACAGCACGAATAGTATCCCCTTTACGGTAACGATCTTTGTAAATCTGTTCGTTTTTAGGCAATAATAGCTCAACGCCATTATGGTTTACAAGAATGTCTTTATTGTGGCGAACTTGATACACATCTCCTAATATGATCTCTCCTACTCGATCTGTGTAGTCTTCATAAATGTTATCTTTTTCAATCTCACGAATACGTTGTGCCAACTGCTGACGAGCCATCATTACAGCGCGGCGTCCAAAATCAAAAATTTGAACTTCCTGAGCTAGTTCATCATATAGCTCAATGTCTGGATCAATTTTCTGCGCATCTTCTAAACTTATTTCAGCAACTTCATCAGATAACTCTTCAGCAGGTACAACCTCTTGCACATGCAATATCTGAATTTCACCACGATCAGCATTCAAAATTACTTCAAATGCATCGTCAGTCTCGTATTTTTTCCGAATCATGGTGCGGAAAACATCCTCAAGAATAGAGAGCAGTAAATCGCGGTCGATGCCTTTGTCTTTGGCAATTTCCGCAAATGACGAGATAATTTGTTTAGATAGATCGTTCTGCATGAATTTTTTTCAACTTAAATTTGAGGAATTACTTTGGCCTCTATCACCGAATCAAATGCAATCTTTTCGGTAATTTCTTCCTTTCCTTCGGTAATAATAACAGTTAGTTCATTAGCATCAACTGCATCGAGCTGAGCCACAATTTTATTAACACCATTTGTGGTGTTGTATCTTAATTTTAATGTTCTGCCTACATTTTTTGGGTATTGTTTTAAATCAGACAACGGGCGACTTAATCCGGGAGAGGATACATTTAACCGATACTTAGAGTCTAGTAACTCATGGGCATCTATTAAAAAGCCTAGCTCGCGACTTATCTCAGCACATTCGTCAAGATTTACCCCGCGGTCTTCCGCATCTAAATACACCCATAGCTCGATGCCACCGCCGCTTTTAAGCTCGATGTCAACTAAAAATAACCCACGTTCCTCTGCCAGGGGAGCCGCGAGTTCCTTAATTTGAGTAGTAATGTCAGGGGTCATATCCAAAATCCAGAAACAAAAAAAGTGAGTGCCTCACGACGCTCACCGGGCTCCAAAGGTAGGCTTATTTGCTTAGAATTTCAATGATTTTAGTTGCATTTATTATAAAACAGAATGCAACGATTTTTTAAGAAAATTAATACCTGCATTTTATATCATCTTGCTTCAAAACTAACTAACCAATTTTTATGCGCCAGCAACTACGCATTATTTGTGTATCACTACTACTGAGTACCCCACTGTGGGCTCAAATTCAACCTTCTAGTGTTGTTGAAATTGAAGAATCCATCGAACTCCGAAATAAACATTTTGAGCATTCTATTTTAAAATCTTATCCGGTGCGCAATGTTGGGCCGGTAGTTATGAGCGGCCGCGTTTCTGATATTGCTGTACATCCAGATAATCCAAGAATCTTTTATACCGCTTTCGGAAGTGGTGGTATTTTCAAAACTACGAATAGTGGAAATACGATGTTCCCTGTGTTTGATCATGCCGGTGGAGCTCTTGGAATTGGTGATATAGCACTATCGCCGGCAAACCCTGAAATTATCTGGGCAGGAACTGGCGAGAATAATAGTTCTCGGTCAACTTACGCAGGAACAGGAGTGTATAAAAGTACGGATGGTGGCGAAAACTGGACATATACGGGACTTCGCAATACCCAGCACATTGGTCGAATTATTGCTCATCCAACCGATGTAAACACTGCTTGGGTAGGCAGTATGGGCGCTCTCTATAGTACCAATAGCGAGCGTGGTGTTTATAAAACTACCGATGGTGGCGAAACTTGGACAAAAACACTTTTCATAAACGATTCTACCGGAGTGATTGATTTAATAATACACCCCGAAAATCCCGATGAATTATGGGCCGCAACCTGGGAAAGAGATCGAAAAGCATGGAATTTTAAAGAAGGTGGTATCGGTAGTGGACTCTATCGATCTACCGATGGCGGTGAAAGTTGGACTAAAGTTACCAATGGCTTGCCTGATGGTGCGCATGTTGGAAGAATTGGCATAGATATAAGCCGAAGTAATCCGGATATCATGTATGTGTTGATTGATAATCAGGAAGAGACAAAAACGCAGCGCGAAACCAATCCTGATGTTTATTCGCAGAGTACATTTTTGGATATCTCTGTTAGAGATTTCATGCAATTAGACAATCAAAAACTAAACCAATATCTGCGACGCAGTGGCTTTCCAAGTGAATATGACGCCGCAAAAGTAAAAGCGGATGTAGAAGCCGGTGAATATGAGCCTAAAGCCTTAGCTGAATACTTGGGAGATGCAAATTCAGCCCTCTTCAACACAGAAATTAAAGGCGCTGAAGTCTACCGATCGAATGATGGTGGAAGTTCGTGGGAAAAAGTAAATAGCTATCCACTTGATGGCATTTACTTTACCTACGGGTATTATTTCGGCGAAGTAAGAGTAGACCCTAATGATCCTGAAACAATTTATGTACTTGGAGTTCGATTGATTAAATCAACCGATGGTGGTAAAACCTATACACTTATTGCAAACAATCAGAATGTACATGCCGATCATCAAGCATTTTGGATTAACCCAAATGATTCTCAGCATTTGCTAAATGGAAACGACGGTGGTTTGTATGAAAGTCATGACGGTGGCGAAAACTTTATCCATCATAACACCGCAGCAGTTGGGCAATTCTACACCGTAAATGTGGATATGGAAGAACCTTACAATATCTATGGTGGTTTGCAGGATAATGGAACTTTTAAAGGTCCATCAACAAGCACCGGTAACCGGGAACAACCATGGACCCGACTGTTTGGTGGCGATGGAATGCATGTTGCTGCAAAGCCGGGTAATGCTGACATTGTATACGTAGGCTTTCAGTACGGTAATTATTTCAGAAGTAATCTTGAAGAAGGTTCTTTTAATCGAATAACTCCCCGCCACGATGTAGGAGAGCCACGCTATCGCTACAATTGGAATACTCCGGTTACCATCAGTCATCATAATCCCGACATCATTTATTTCGGTTCTCAGCGCTTAAATCGAAGCATGGATGAGGGTAAAACCTGGACCCCTGTCAGTCCGGATTTAACGAATGATTTACCCAATGGCGATGTCCCCTACTCTACGCTAACTTCAATTGCTGAATCGCCATTAAACTTTAGTGTAATATGGATTGGAACCGACGACGGAAATATCCAACTAACTCGAGATGGTGGTGTTAGCTGGACAAAAGTATCCGATTTTCTACCACAAGGCCGATGGATTAGTGAAGTTCATGCTTCTAAATTTGATGAAGCTACTGCCTACGTTTCTATGAACGGCTACCGCAATGATGAATTCAAAACGTACATATATAAGACAGAGAATTACGGACAAACATGGAGTTCATTAAAAGGTGATCTTCCCGAAGATGTTGTAAATATTATTGTTCAGGATCCTGTAAATCCATCTATACTATATGCGGGATTAGATCATGGTTCGTATGTGAGTTTAAACGATGGCGAAAACTGGCATTATCTGTCGTCTATCCCAAATGTTGCTTCGTACGATATGGTGGTGCATCCACGCGATTTAGATCTGGTAATTGCCACGCACGGTCGTTCTATTTATGTGATGGACATCGAACCGTTGCATCAAATCGCTGATCGCCAAAACGAGCGTATTACCGGTATTAAACCAGAAGATATTCGCCATTCAAGTCGCTGGGGTAGTCAATCTGCGGCTTATCGCGATCCTTTTCTACCGGAACAATCGTTAATTTATTTCTTAGGTGATGACGCTGACAACCAAAGTATAACCATTGAAATAAAAAACAGCGATGGTGATGTAATTGTTGAGTTGAATACAGAAGGAGATCATGGATTCAACGTATATGACTGGAATCTCATCGTAAGCGAAAACGATGGTGAATACGAATTTCTCGACAAAGGTACCTACACTGTTAACTTTAAAACTCGACGTTCAAACCACGAGGTAAGCTTTGAAATTAAGTAATTGGATTGTACTCGTTGTATTTGGGTGTGCGTTAGCATGCTCAAATACCGAGAAACAACCTGCACAACCAGACAAACCTAAAGGCAGGGTTATTACACCGGAGGCACAACTTTCTTTTATAGATAATGATGGTAATACAATTTCTACCATCGATGTGGCTCTTGCAGACGAGCAATTAGAACGAAATCAAGGCTTGATGGATGTTCGCTCAATGGGCGCTGATGAAGGCATGTTATTCATTTTCGAGGAAGAACGTCCGCTCAGTTTTTGGATGGCAAATACCCCACTTTCTTTAGATATCATGTACGTGAATAGTGATTCGACTATTGTTAGAATATATTCCAATACTACTCCCTTCTCCGAGACAACGTTACCATCGGATGCCCCAGCCATTTATGTTGTAGAAACGAATGCAGGTTATGCGGTGGCCAATGGAATAACGGAAGGGATGAAAATTCGATTTTAACCCGGCGAATTATTATAAATTGAGATCCGTTCTACCGCTGTGAAGACGAAAGAACAGATTTATGACTGGATTACCGACGATGGCGAAGAACGGGTTTGTGAGGCTATAAGTGAAGAGCAGTGTACCAACGTAGCCGGCAATTACCTTAAAAATACGCTTAGTGGATTTTGTTCCAAATTAGCTGAACAGCTGGTAAGCCCCGGTGTTACTCTACCCTGGATTCTTTCACTTTTAGGGGCCTCATCAGTGTTTACAGGATTATTGGTTCCTTTGAAAAATGCAGGCTCCCTACTTCCACAACTCATCGTTTCTGCTAAAATTCGTGGCTACCAGAAGAGAAAATACTTTTGGGCATTCGCAGCTTTTTTCCAATCTGCTATGGTTTTTTGCATGATGCTTGCCTTCCTTTTTTTTGATGGTAACGTTGCTGCTTTACTCATCACGTTGTCGTTATTTTTGTTTAGTATAGCAAGTGGAGTGGGCTCGGTTAGCTTTAAAGATGTAATGGCAAAAACCATCCCAAAAGGTAAACGCGGACAATTATTGGCTGCACGTGCAACCGGAGGAGGAATTCTCACTCTCATTGCCGGACTAGGTATGTATTTCTATTTAAGCATCAACAGTTCGGAATCTTCTGTTATAACTTTGATAATCACTTCAGGTCTACTTTGGTTTGGGGCCGGCTATTTCTTTTTGATCATCAACGAAAAAGAAGGAGCTAATCAAGGTGGAAGGTCGCCGATTAATGAAATCAAAAAGGGATGGGAGTTACTTAAAGAGAATCACAATCTGAGAAACTTTATTATATCAAGAGCTTTATTGATGGCTATACCCTTAGCACAGCCCTTTCTTATCGTTTATGGTAAAAATGTTACAGGTGCGAACCTCAGCGGACTTGGCTTACTGGTGATTGCTAGTGGAATAGCGGGTTTTATTAGTAGTCCCTTTTGGGGAAAGTTTGCCGACCGCTCTAGCAGAAAAATGATGATGGTAGTCGCCGGCTTAGGTATTTTGAATATTTTGATCGTGTTAGGCTTTGATCTCTTATCAGATTCTTTAAAAACGATCTACCTGTTCGCTCCTCTGGTTTTATCAAATATGATGATTCACTCCGGGGCAAGGTTAAGTCGAAAAACCTGGCTAACCGATTTCGCGCCTAAAGATGAACGCCCACTTTACATATCTTTGGCCAACACCTGCATCGGATTCTTCACCATTATCGCCGCAGGTATTGGTATCATTGCTGAACTGATAAGCCTGCAAGTACTTCTACTATTCCTATGTGCGATGTTGGCTTGTAGCATTTACTTCAGTTTTACACTCAAAGAAGTTTAAGAATCTAAGCTACAGTGTTTTCTTCGGCATATTCTACCAAGAAGTCTAACACTTTACGAACATTAATTGGAGAACCCATATAAATTGGTGTTCGTTGATGAATGGCAACAGGTTCAATTTCCATAATTCGCCTTTCCCCATTTGAAGCCATCCCACCGGCTTGTTCGATAATCATACTCAAGGGATTGCATTCGTACATCAGCCGAAGTTTACCCTCCGGATACCGATTACTATGCGGATAAATGAAAATACCACCTTTGATCAGCGTGCGATGTACATCCGCTACCATCGAGCCAATGTAGCGCGCAGTATATGGTCTGCCGGTTTCAGGGTCGGATTCCTGACAATACTTGATGTATTTTTTCAGGCCAAGATCCCAGCTATTGTAACTACCTTCATTAATGCTGTAAATCGTCCCTTTTTGTGGGATTTTAATATTCCTATTACACAGAATAAATTCGCCAATACTTGGGTCTAGCGTAAATAATGAAACTCCAAGTCCTGTAGTGTAGGCTAAGGTAGTACTTGATCCATACAGTACATATCCTGCAGCAACTTGACGTATTCCCGGTTGAAGGGCATCCGATTCTTTAACAGTAGGATCAAATCGTGCTTCTCGCATATATATCGAAAAAATTGAGCCGACAGAAACATTAACATCAATGTTGGATGATCCGTCTAAAGGATCTAGATAAACGATATACTTACCACCTTTACTACTTAACCGAACTATGCCATCATTTTCCTCAGAGATAACCATACAGGTAATTTGAGAGCGTTCTAAAGCAGAGATAAGCTGATGATCGGAGAATACATCTAGTTTTTTAACCTCCTCGCCATGTACATTTTTTGAACCATCCACCCCTAAGATATTGGTGATACCGGCTTTATTAACTTCACGTGATATGATTTTTGCGGCAAGGCCGATATCGCGAAGTAATTGAGAGAGTTCCCCTGTTGCACCCGGAAAGCGATTTTGAGATTGAATAATGTACTCTTCTAAAGTAACCAATCTAGCTTCTGATACTGTATGCATAAAAATTGTTTTGGAAGCGCTTTTTTGATAAATATAAGAATGTTTTTATAACAGAAAACAGTAGAAATTTAAAATTGTTTACAATTTCTGAACGAGATCAAAGTAAACACTCTCTGCTTTATCCTTGAGGTTGTTTAAGCTTCCATTATTTCGAATTAGTATATCGGCTAACTGTTGTAGCTCTTCGAAGTTTCGTTGCTGCTGCATTCTCTCCTCTACTTTGCCCACCTGGGTTTTATCGCGCTTTACTACCCGTTGTATTCGATCCTCTTCCTTTGCTAAAATTAATATCACTACATCAATATTTGATGGTCTACCATCTTTTAGTAAGAGAGCCGCTTCTTTTACAAAAACCCTAAACCCCTCATTTTCTTTTTTATCTGCTATTTCCTCGATATATTGCCATAATCGTGGGTGCACAATAGCATTCAATTCTTCAACACGGTTTTTTTCAAAAGCTTCTTTTGCAAGATATTCCCGGTTTAAACTCCCATCTTGATGATATGAGTCTTCGCCAAATGTTTTTACGATTTCATGGATCAGCGATTCATCTTCCACCATCAGCTTTTTGGCAATATCATCGGCATACGCAACAAAGGCACCTAATGCTTCTAATTCTTTACAAAAGGTAGTTTTCCCTGATCCAATCCCTCCTGTTACACCAACCCGAATCATGCAAGTTGACCTAAACTATCTTCGAAGTCGATGTTATAGTGCAATCCGCAGCTTTCTTTTCTATCCATCGCCGCCCTGATGATCAAAAATGCTATGCTGATCAAATTTCTAAGTTCAAACAAGGGGATACTTACTCTTGTTCTGCTATAGAAATCCTCAACTTCTTCATAAAGCAAAGTTTGTCGCCTAAGAGCTCTTTCCAAACGAAGATCACTACGCACAATACCCACGTAATTACTCATTATCTGTTGAAGCTCTTCTCTGTTATGAGAAATCAATACCCATTCTTTGGTATTGAATGTTCCGCTTTCATCCCATTGTGGAATTTGTTCATTAAATCTACTCTTAGCTAAATCAGTTTTTGCTGATAATACCGCCTGATCTGCGAAGTAAAGTGCTTCTAATAAACTATTGGATGCCAATCTATTTGCCCCATGCACACCGGTACATGCCACTTCCCCACATGCATACAACTGTTTGATGGACGTTCTTCCCTCTAAGTCGGTTTCTACCCCACCACAAAAATAGTGAGCTGCGGGTACAACAGGAATCAAATGTCGGGTTATATCAATGCCGTATTTTAGGCATGTTTCATATATGTTTGGGAAAGCGTGCTTGATTTCATGGGCAGGTAAATGTGTTATATCCAAAAAGACAGATTTATCTCCTCTCTTTTTTAACTGGTCATCAATTGCACGCGCTACAATATCACGTGGAGCAAGTTCTTTGCGGGTGTCATATTGTTCCATAAATGCTTCTCCTTCAGCATTTCTGAGTATGGCACCGTGGCCACGTAATGCTTCTGAAATCAGAAATGAATCAGCTTCGGGCACATTCAATGCGGTGGGATGAAATTGCACAAACTCCATATTTTTAATGCTGGCTTTCGCTCGATAAGCCATAGCAATGCCGTCGCCTGTAGCGATATCCGGGTTGGTAGTTTTTGCATAAACTGCTCCCGCCCCTCCCGTTGCTAGAATAGTTCGTTTGGCCAACATTCGATGAACCTTTCCGGAAGCCTCTTCTAGTACATAAGCCCCATAACAATGTATATTTTTGAGGTACTTCACTTTTTTGCCGAGGTGATGCTCTGTGAGAAGCTCCATCGCAAAATAATGTTCGAACACAGTGATATTTGGATGGTTTTTCACATTGCGTACCATCACATTTTCTACTTCCATCCCGGTAGCATCATCAACATGTACCACGCGGTTTTCAGAATGTCCACCTTCGCGCCCTAAATGAAGTTTGCCGTTCTCTTTGGTAAACTCTACTCCTCTGCTCATTAATTCGTTAATCAAGCGCGGAGCCTCTTTAACCATTGCCTCAACAGCAACTTCATCGCACAATCCTGCACCGGCAATAAGCGTGTCTTGGATATGTTTCTCGTAAGAATCATTATCCAAATTCATCACCCCTGAGATACCACCTTGCGCATAACTCGTATTTGCTTCATTGATTTCTCGCTTTGTAACAATTGCAACCGTACCAAATTCAGCAGCTTTTAGTGCGAATGAAAGTCCGGCTAGGCCGCTTCCGATAACGAGAAAATCAAAATTCTGCATACAAACTTATTCTTGTTCTTCCGTGGAAATCATCAACAAAAAGGCTTTAATAAAGTCATCGAGATCACCATCCATAACTGCGCTTACATTCGATGTTTCATGATTTGTACGATGATCTTTCACGCGTTGATCGTCGAACACGTAACTGCGAATTTGCGATCCCCATTCGTTTTTGCCTTTCGAGCCTTCTAGCCGTGCTTTTTCGGCTTCCTGAATCTCTTTTTCGTGCTCATAAATGCGCGATTTCAACAACACCATCGCTTTTTCACGATTTTGAAGCTGTGAGCGTTCTTGTTGACATTCTGCCACAACGCGCTTCTCAGAACCGTCAGAAAGCGTGCCGGTCCAAATAAGTCGTACACCGGTTTCTACCTTGTTCACATTCTGTCCTCCGGCCCCACTTGAGTGAAAACGCTGTAGTTCCACATCGCTTTCGTTGATGTCAACTTCAATGGTATCATCAATCAATGGAGAAACAAATACCGAACAAAAGGAAGTATGTCGGCGTGCATTACTGTCAAATGGAGAAACTCGAACCAGACGATGAACCCCACTTTCTGCTTTCAAAAAGCCATAAGCATTAGTGCCTTGCACCTCGATAGTAGCACTTTTAATTCCGGCAACATCTCCATCTTGATAGTCTATAACAGACACTTTGAAGTCGTTTCGATCAGCCCATCGCGTGTACATACGGTACAGCATCTGCCCCCAATCCTGACTTTCGGTACCACCCGCACCTGGATTAAAAGTTACCACTGCATCGCGATGATCATCCGATCCTTTCAGCATGTTGCGCAACTCCAGGGATTCTAATCCTTTCAACAGTTTTTCATATTCTGCATCCAGTTCGTCTTCAACATCCTCGCCCATTTCCTGAAATTCCAGAAACACGTTGATACTTTCGCGAACTGCATCTAAATCATCCCAAGCTTTTACCAGACTTTTCTCATTGTCTAGCTCCTGCATCACCACTCGGGCGTTGTCAGGATCATTCCAAAACTCCGGATTTTGTGTGCGTTCAGTTAATTCTATTACCCGAACTTTTCGTTTGTCGTAGTCAAAGATACCCCCTGAGCGCATCCAAACGCTCGAAATTTTCTTGTAGATGATCTTTATTTATAGCCATTTTTTGAATGAAAAGTGAAAAATGAAAAATTTCAACTCCGTACGTTCGTACTTCGTTGATTAAATATGTTTCGATTAATTATTTAGATGATCGCCCGAGTAGAATTCCGATTACGATTCCTGCAGCTAAGGCGAACCCTACTCCTTTTTCCGGATTGGCTCGTACATATCGGCGAGCGTTTCGATATTCGTGCCTTAATTCACGTTCAATCCAGTCTCGTTCGTCTTTAAGCCGATCGATTACATCATCGTATTTCATTTCAACTTTCTCTTGAATTACTTCTGAGGTGTCTGATACTGCGCGACCAATTTTCTTTTGAACGTCGTCAATTTTTTTCGATTCTGCCATGATAATCCTTTTTTTAGTTTGCTTTGAAAATACAAATATGAACCGAAATAGTTTGTAAGTTTTATACCTTTAATGTAAGTATTAAACACCTAGATTTTTGCACTTTACCCCTTCTAGTATCTGGTTCAGATTTATTCACCACAATTATTTGGTTTACAATATGTGTTGGGAAGATGCTTCTGTAGACCGGCAATTACTAAACATAAATGATCAAAGTAAAATTATGATGATCAGCTCTGCCGGATGTAACGCGCTTTCCTACTTATTAGATAATCCGAAAATTATTCACAGCGTTGATATTAATCCAAAGCAAACGGCTCTGTTGGAATTAAAACTGAGTTTGCTTCAACACTGCGATTATCAACATTTCGCTGACTTTTTCTGGGATGGAAGATCCGAGAATTACCAAATTATTTATCAATCTGTAAGGGATTTGTTATCACAATCCACTATAGATTTTTGGGATTCACACATTCATTACTTTTCGCCAGTCCGACGTGGATTTTATTTTGAAGGAGGTAGCGGAATGTTTGCCCGATTTCTAAACTCTATTATCGATCGGAAATCGTTAAGAGACATCATAATTCAAATAAGCTGTTCTGATGAAGTAATTGAGCGCGATGATCTTTTCAATAATATTGAATCAGAATTATGGTCCGGTTTTGAATCTAAAATGTGGCATAGAAACGCAGTATTAAGTCTTGCTGGAATTCCGGCAATGCAACGAAATGCAGTAGGTGATATCAATCATTTTATGCGAACAGTATTACGGCAAATATTTGTAGATCAACAGGCGTCGAGTAATCCATATTGGGGTAGATATTTACAATTACCGTCTTTAAAGGAACCAACGTTAGATTATCTTCGCGAAGAAAATTTCGAAAAACTCCGCAGTCGCTCGCAAAACATTGAGTTTACTACCGCTTCATTCTCCAACCATCTGAGAAATACTCAGGAGAAGTTTACCCATTTTGTCTTGCTCGATCATATGGATTGGATGATTGGACATTCAACAAAAGCTTTATACAAAGAATGGGAGTTGATATTTGATCGAGCTGAACCCAAGGCTAAAATACTCTTCCGTACAGCTTTTGATGATTTAACATTCCTACCGGATTTTGTACTAGAGCGATGTAACATAGTGCAAATTGACCCAAATTGGTTGAAAATAAACGACAGAGTTGGCACCTACACCGGAACCTATTTAGGAGTTATAGAATGATTCCAATAACACTTCAAGAATATTACAAATTACACGCACCTATTTATGATATAACTAGATGGGGTTTTCTATTCGGACGAAATCAGATCTATAACTATTTCCCTGAGATTGCATCCGGTTCGCGAATTTTAGATCTAGGATGTGGCACGGGAAAAATTACTTCCATTTTGCATACCTCCTACCCTGAATGTTCGATTTCGGCAATCGACCCATCCCCGGAGATGCTTCATCAGGCTAAACAAAAAAATCTACATGGTGTTCAATGGTTCAATGAGAAATATTCGATCAACTCTTTTCAAACCAACACATTTGATCTGATTACAGTATCGTATTCCCTTTCTATGATGGAAGATTTAGAGCAAATTCTGGATGCTATTGCACAACATTTAACGCATGATGGAATATTGTTGGTTGTAGATTTTGACAAAACACCCTACACATGGTTCTCCAATTGGATGGCAAAAAATCATGTTCATTTTAACCATCAGCTTTTTCACAAAATTGAGTATCACTTTAATATTTATGAGAAAGATACACGAAAGGCTTTTTGCGGACTTTATAGCTATTCAACAATAAAAGCATGCTTAAGAAAATAATCACTGGTGGACAAACAGGAGTCGATCAGGCCGCACTTCAAGCTGCCATAGATGCTGGAATAGAGCACGGTGGATGGTGTCCACCTGGGCGAGTATGCGAGAATGGAGTTATTCCAGAGAGATTCAATCTTACAGAAACACTGAACGAAAGTGCTGCTACAGCCCGTGAAGTCCCCCGATCTCAACGCACCATTTGGAATGTAAGAGATGCGGATGGGTTGTTGGTATTCGTGGAAGGCGCAAAGTTACAAAGTGACATCATTCTGCAAGCTCATGATTCAGGCACAGAATTATCAATAGAAACAGCGAAGAGGCTTGGCAAACCTTATATAATTGTTGATTTGAGTAAAACAGCGAAAATGACTGAAGTTTCTGAATGGATAACAACGAACAATATCAAGATTCTGAATGTAGCCGGGCCGAGTGAAGGGAATTCACCCGGGATTTATGAACTGGTTCACAAATGGATGAAAAAGATAATTGAAATGACGAACGACGGATGACGTAGTAACCATTCGTCGTCCCTCTTTCGTCGTTGGTCGGTTTTCTCTACTTAATCAACAACATGCGTTTTGTCTGCACAAATTCTCCGGCTTGTATTCGATAGATGTAGACACCGGAAGACAAATTGCTCGCATCAAACTGAACCGAATGCCACCCTGCTTGCAACTTATCACCAGCAACCAGTGTGCTTACTTTTTGTCCGAGCAAATTGAATATTTCTAAACGAACTTGTGAAGCTTCAGGAAGACTAAATTGCAATGTTGTGCTTGGGTTGAATGGGTTTGGGTAGTTTTGAGAAAGTGTGAAATCCTCGGGTAGTTCATAAATAATCTCACTTGAAACCCGCTCAACAATGGTGAACTTGAATGGTTCAACATTCGAATTAGAACCGAAAGTGAACAGGCTGTCCGTATCGATGGCTAGCACTTTCCAGAAATAATCACCAGTACTTAATGTTTCTTCAATTGCTAATGTAGTATCATTTGATATCACTTCATCGTAAAGTAGATTTGTGAAAAGTGAATCTTGTGATAAATTAAATCGATAGTAAACCTGATCGAATAAATCGGAATCACTACTTGATGTCCAGCTAAAGACAGGATTCACAGTCAAAGTATCTACTCCATTTACGGGACTATTCAATTCAAAAACAGTTGGCGGATCAAGTTTTTGATTGATAATAAAGACTTGTGTTTCACTCCAATCTGATACTAATCCTTCATCATCCATAGACATTACCCGCCAGAAATAAATCGACTCATCAAGCAAAGTACCTGTCCCCACTGAATTCTTACCAAATCCTGTTGTATCGGAAAAGATGATTTCATTAAACATTGTATCACTTGATACTGCTACACTATATCTCAACTTATTTGGTGTGTCACTAAAATCAATGTCATTTGCAGCATTCCAACTAAGGGTCGGTGTTAAACTACTTACCGTGATGCTGTCGGTTGGTGTAAACCCACTCAAGACCATTTCCGGAGAATCGTTTTCAATATTCAGCCAAAAACTCCATGAATTCGACCATACTGATGCTGAATCTTCATTATCAACAGATCGGACTCTCCAATAATAGTGTACATCATCCATTAGTTGGCTTGCCTGCTCCAGCGATCCCAACCGAACTGCAAATACGCTGTCTTCATCCGATGAATTCCCTTGTAATTGAGGATTGAATTTGCTCCGCACCGAGCGTTGTAGGATGGTTGATAAACCAATATTTGACTGATTAACCACAGGTGCAGAAAAGGACTCGCTTGAATCAATCTGTATTTCGTATAACGGACGAGGGTCTTCAAACTCCACGGTATCTTTTGCGAGCGACCACACCAGATAAGCATTCAGATTTGATTCTCCTCCTTTATTCGGAGCTAACAAAACTGGTTGAGTGGGCGCAGAATCATTTACGGATTGTACTTCGATCAAAAGAGAGTCGCTTAGCTCGAATTCATCATCTTTGGCGGTGATACTCACCAAATCGATCCCATTCCAGTTCGGTGCTGTGGTCACCATTAACTCACCAACCTTTGAGATACTCAGTTTGATATTCGAGTTCGAATGACTGATTTCAAAAGTTAATTCACTGTCAATATCTACAAAGTAGTTATGTAGGTTTAACAAGCTGAATTGATCAGCATCTTCAAGTACACTTGTATCGGGTAGTGTTTGCAAAAGAAATGGTGGATCATTAACCGGATTAACGATCCCATTCACGACCAGCGAATCAGAAGCCAGACTATCATCTGTGGCAATCAAACTAAAAGAAAAGCTTCCATTTAAATCCTGAACGGAGCTTAAAGATAGTACTCCACCTTCTAAACTTGCGTTTACAATAGAATTGTCTTCAATGTTGATGGAATATCTTAGGGAATCATCAGGTAAATCTACATCTGAGAAGAGCGAATCCAGGTGAGTAATAACACTGTCGCTGGAATCTTCTTCTAATTGCAAATTGGTTATTGATCCGACTACAAAAGGAGCATCATTAATCGGTAGTATTGATAATGCTAAGGTATCAAATAAGAATTTCTCCAGCGATTCCACCTCCAGATAAAGTTGCGAACTTCCATTCCAATTTGGTGATGAAGTGATGAACAGACTATCATTTTGAATTGAAAGATTAATTTCGTCTGTTTCGGATTCTATGCTGTAAGTCAAAGGCGAATCTACATCTCTGTAAAATTCACTAAATCGAATAGCTAGTGAATCCGTGACATCTTCCGGCAAACTTATTGGAGGAAGTGCTGCGATTCGTTCAGGTGAGTCATCTACCGGAATTACCTGAATATTTCTAAATGCGACTTCCGAAGAATCCTCATTTCCAAATACCTGAAATGTGATCGTTTTTAAGGTAGTATTAGGATCATCGCTGGTATTTATATACTCAATTCCGCGTAGTATTTGTTGATATAATGAAGCAGATGCGGATCCTTTGAATGATAATATGCCATCGGTTGGAGAACTAACCACCACTGAATCCTTTAAATCAGCGGTAGAATTAATTTGATCTTCCAGTTCGAAATTAAAACCTGAAGCAGCAGTAACAGTTGCGCTATCAATATTGAAACCACCTTCAGCTATTACCTTGATGGAGTCTGTAATATTTATTGCCGTATCATTTTCGGTGAAGAATAATGTATCCGATTCAACATCTGTTAACTGAGGTGGTATGGTAACTACGATCTCCTGATTCACAATCATACTCCACTCCCCATCTTCATCAAGTACGCGCACATATAGAGTATGAGGTCCTGCTGAAATAGAATCTACATTTATCGAAACTATTTCATCAATTTCGGAAGCATCGGTCAACTCTAAATAATTTGCATTGCCAAAACCGGGATCGGTATCGAAAAAGTACTCGGCAGAAACGATTTGGCTGATTGTGGTAGGATCGTCTTTGTCGATTACTACTAGTTTCTTAGTGGGTAATCCCCAAGAACCTGTACTAGTTTTTGGTCTAACGTATAAATTATAAACCCCGTTGGTAAGCCCCGAAGTACTAATTGTAGATAATATATCAATTTCATTACTCCTGATAGTAGAAATAAAAGGAGCCTCACCCACACCCGGGTCAGTATTGAAGAAATACTCAAATCCGTCTATTTCAGCAATTTCACCCTCATCTACTAATATGAGTTTATTTAAAGTAAATCCCCATAAACCATTTGAATTCTTAGCTCTTAAACCAATTTTGTGAAGTCCTCTAGATAATGAAGAAGTATTAAGTGTTTCACTAAAATTGACTAATGTTCCGCTAGTCAAAGTCGAAATTGAAGTTGCGTTACCAATACCAGGATCCTCATCGAAAAAGTATTCTATCTCAGTAATTGTTTGACTGAATAGGTCGGAAGAACTAACAAGCAATAGAAATAGAATTCCTAATATGTTGCTTAGTATGTTGCTGCGTTGCATTTTAATTTTAGAATTCGACATAATTGACCTCTAGAAAGTATAATTATTAAGAGAAGCCTAATTGCCTTTAGCTTTGATTCTTAATTCTGCCTCTGTACCTAGCTTAATAACATTAGGAACTTGGAGAGCAGTTATAACTGGGATTGGACTGGAGTCGACTATGTATGGATTTACTCCTCCAGCTGGCCCTAGATCAGAACCGTCTGTACCTGCATTCTTTAACTCCTCCGCTTCTACAGCAACATCCCAAAACACTTCCCAGAATCCTGATGTATTTCCTGAATTAGTGACGACTCTATCATCAATAAACCAGTCATTTGGATTCGTTGTGGAAACAATATTTCCTTCACTACTATTGGTTCCATAATCTGGCATTGGAAATGTTGCAATATTATTCAAGTAAACACTTGATGCAGAATTATTTCGTCCAAAATTGAATAATGCTGTTAAATCCCAAAAGACATTGTTCTCAAATGTACAATTTCTTATTACGGAAGTATTCATTAAGTGAGATTCTGTATTTGTAATAATGTTGTTTATAAATAAAGTATTTTCTAGTCCGTTTGATCTGCCCCTAACAATACTATTTGAAATTATTATTTGATCAACCTGACCTTGAATGGTTGTTTCTCTCAAAGAACTTTTAGTGATTATTATTGAAGTAGCATCCAGAATTTGAAATTTATCGGTAACAACTGTTTCACTTATATAAATATTAGAAGGTACTTTTGAATCATCTGTTGATGAACCTAGAGTTAGCCTTGAAATGCTAGTCCCTTTTATAATGATATTTTCCCCATCTAATATATTTAAGACTCCCAGTTCAGATTTTTCGGTTATGTTATTGGATATAAGGCCAGGATTTAGACCTACTCCTATTATGGTTATCCCTGTTAATCCATCAATAGTTACATCTCCATAGGAAGTTGAACTCGGTACTAGTTGAATAATATCACCTTCTTGTGCATTTCCTAACGCTGTGGAAATATCAGAATATACATGATCACCTTCAGGTGCTGAACTAGTATTATCTACTATCAATATGAGTTGAGCTTGTGACGTAAATGTTAAAAACAAAGCAATCAAAAGTGTTGAAAAGGTTTTCATAGTGTTGTTAACTTTTAGATTAATCAGTGAAAAAAACTATCTAATTGTCTTTGGCAATGATTGTGGCATTTGGATCTTCACCTAATTTGATAAGCGTTGGTAAGTCTAAATATGTAATAGTAGGAACCGAGTAAAAGATTTTCTGAAAAGGATTATCCCCACCGGTTGGCCCAATATTGCTTCCGTCTTTAGCTTGGTTTACAATATCAGTGCTGGAGCTGGTAACTTCCCATCGTCTATTCCATTTATTTGCGGTAACATTGGAATCGTCCATAATGGATGGAATAGTAAAGGTTCTAACTTTATTTCCTTCCCCTGAAGATCCATCGTTTTGACCGAGTGTTACTTCATACGTATTGTATTCGAATACACTATGGATCATTCCGTTGGTTGTGGTAAATCCATGAATGATATTAGCTCTGAATATATTTTCTACCCCTTCCAAAACATTCCCTGAGGCACTATTACCCATAATTAAATTATGTTCAAATAGTCCATAGCTTAATTTCGCTTCATGATCCCCCACGTATATGATATTATTTCGGTACGTTAGCCCTACAAAATTGGAGCTGATATCTTCACGAATCTGAACGCCGGCTCCTTCTAAAAGCATAATGTTATTTTCAAAACGAGTATGCTGAACGGCTGCCAGCTCTAAACGATTATAAAATGTGCAGTTTTTAAACATCATGCTGTTGGCCTGAGCAATCAATAAACCTTGTTCAAATACGATCCCATCAAATGTGACAAACTCAGGAACTTCAGCTTGTAACAGACCAATTTCTGCTTTGTTTGTAATTACACTTCTTCTTCGTTCTAGGTTGTTTTCTATATCCGTATTTAATCCGGCTCCCTTTACGGTGTAGTTTTTTTTATCGCGAACCGTTTCATTACTGTTCGGCCATATATAGCCATTGGTGCTGGGTGTTAATAGGATAACATCACCAGCTTGAGCCGCCTCAATTGCATTTTCTAGGTTTAAAAACTTTAAAGCTCCTGCAGTTGCCCCGGGATTATTATCCACAATAAGCGTTCGCTGCGCGTTTACCGAAATGGAAAAGAGAAAAAGTACCGCAATTGATACCATTGATTTCATAATACCCCTGTTAGATTCTCGTGTTGAATGCACAGTACATGATGTGAATTTGACGATCACCACATGTTCATGTGGAAAAATCTAGTGCAGGAGCGGGAGGATATAAATACCCACTAGTGGATATATTTATAGCAATTATTAGCTTAAATAGGCCTAAGTCTATGATTCATAGAAATGATGACGTGCGAATAATCACTGCTTATTTAAACCAGATCAAAGGCTTGGGCAAACTTCAGAAGTTCTACAATATTTCTGCAACCGGTCTTTTTCTTAATCTGCTTTCGGTGCTGTTTTACCGTTTCTTGTGTAATAAGTAGCTGTTCTGATATTTGATGATTGGTAAGCCCTGTTGCGATAAGTTTTAAGATGTGTAGTTCTCTTGTTGTGAGCTTCTCAAATTTCCAATAATGATTGTGGATATATTCCTGCTCAAATAATAGTCTCTTTACTTTTAATGATAGTGTATCAAGTTTTTCTAATGGCAATGAATAGGAAAGTAGTTGGTCTTGCTGAACCATTGGTTTAGTCACCGATAGAATCAGCTCATATTTTTTCCCTTCTCGTTTTCTAAAACTTTGACCAAATGTGAACACCTTATTTACTTCATTTTTTTGAATGAAGTTGACCAATTTAGGTGTGGTAACATGTAAGGTGTAAGGATCAAGATGTTCTATTTGATACTCATACCCAAGTTCATTGAGTTCTGTATTTGTAAAGCCTGTTAGTTTGATTCCCTTCTTGTTGATGAAGTGCACAGCGATGTCAGACTTCCGATTCATGTGAACAAAACCAGGAATGGCATCGAGAAAATTTTGCCAATCGTCACCGTATTTTTGTATGGCCTTTTCAATTCGAAATACATCAACTTTTTGGTGATACAATAATTCTGCGTCGGTTCTGTACTTCATACCAAATCAAAAGCTTGTGCAAATTTCACGAGCTCAACCGTATTCCTGCATTCGGTTTTCTTTTTAATGTGCTTGCGATGCAGTTTGACTGTACCCTCAGTAATAAATAGTTCTTCTGAAATCTGATAATTAGTTCTTCCGGAAGCTATAAGTGCTAACACCTCCATCTCTCTTTCGGTAAGGCTTTGAAATTTTTTAAACTGCGCACGAATAAAGACTTCTTCTCCCAACAGTCTTTCCATTTTTCTATTTACAAAACCAAGATTCCTGATCGGATTAGAGCTTGTAAGCAGTAATTTCTGTTTCTTAAAAGGTTTCGCAACGGTAAAAAAGGGTTCGAAGGTATTTGTTTTAGGATTTAAGATGAGCTGTAAGTCTGCTTTTACTTTTTCGTCACCCGCTTCATCATAAAATTTTTGAAATCTTGGTCCAACTACCTCACGGGTATAGGCATGAGCGTACTTCATAAAAAACTCGAAGCCCATTTCATTGATTTCATCTTTTGATAGTTTTAGGAACTCTTCCCCGCTTTTATTCATATTGTCAATGGTCATATCAGATCTATTATTGGTATGAAAAATTCCCGGAATTTCATTTACCAGTTCTTTAAGATCCGCCCCTTCCTTTTGCAGCAATCGATCTATCAAATACAAATTTTGAATCTGAGCAATGAAAGTTTCATTCTCAGTTTTATAACCCTTTCCCATCTCGCTCTTTTTGTTATCAAAATTGAATCAAATAAATAATTTCGATCTAGAATTGCAAAAATTCACTTTTCTCAGAGCTTGCTGTACCAGTAACTAACCTTGTTTGTTAGTCATTTAAATAAGAGTACATAGAAAGACTAACTAAGCACCTGCTCTTTATACTGCAACTCATACAGCTTTTTGTAAATACCGTTTTCTTGGCTGATGAGTTCTGCATGTGCTCCTTTCTCTCTGATTTCTCCACGGTGCATCACTAAAATGGTATCGGCATGTTGGATGGTGGATAAGCGATGAGCGATAACTATGGAAGTGCGACCTTTCATCATTTTGGCGCTGGCTTTGGTCACCAGGCTTTCGGTTTCGGAATCCACACTGGAGGTGGCTTCATCCAACACCAGAATTTTTGGATCAAATACCATGGCTCGAACGAAGCAGATCAACTGTTTCTGCCCCATCGATAGTGATTTACCTTGTTCTTTTAAAACATAATCGTATTTACCGGGCAATTTTTCGATAAAACGATGGGCTTCTACCTGATGGGCTGCTGCAATTACCTGTTCTCGGGAGATCCCTTCCTCTCCCAGTGTAATGTTATCGATAATAGAACCCGTAAACAGTGTATGATCCTGTAACACTAAACTGAAATAATATCTTAAATCAGATAATGCCAGTTCTTTGATATCAACACCATCAAGTTTAATAGCCCCTTTTTGAATCTCATAAAAGCGAAGGAGTAGATTTATAATCGTTGTTTTACCCGCTCCGGTTGCTCCAACTATAGCAATATTCTCACCCGGTTTTGCCGTGAAAGAAACATCGCGAAGCACCCAATCTTCCCCATCATTGTACTTAAACCAAACATTTTCGAAACGTATTTCTCCTTTCGGATGCTCAATTCGCTTAGGCTGATCAACTTCCTTTATATCCGTGTCCGTATCCATCACATTAAAAATACGTTCAGAGGAAGCCAGCGCAGATTGAAGCGTGTTAAACTTTTCAGATAATCCGCGAATGGGCATAAAAAACTGCCGAGCGTATTGAATAAAAGCGAGTAAGACTCCAAAAGTCACTCCTCCCATCATAGCACGTCCACCACCGTACCAAACGATTAAGGCCATTGCAAAACTGGAAAATACTTCAACTAATGGCCAGAAAATCGAAAAGTAAAAGATGGTTTCAACATGAGCTTCTTTGTGTTGCTCATTTATTTTGTTGAATTTTTCTTGTTGTTTTTTCTCTCGATTAAACAACTGTACAATATCCATCCCATTGATGTGCTCCTGAACAAAGGAGTTCAAATTCGAAATCTGATCACGAACATTTAGAAA
Source organism: Balneolaceae bacterium (assembly GCA_965228545.1). Classification (GTDB taxonomy): domain Bacteria; phylum Bacteroidota; class Rhodothermia; order Balneolales; family Balneolaceae; genus HXMU1420-13. The sequence continues at coordinate 612,215 of OZ245822.1, read as the reverse complement.
AGCGACGCGAACTTTTTCCTTGAACCAGAAGGTGGCGTAGAATAAAATTGGGAGCACTGCAATGGTTACTAAACTCAACTCCCAGTTCATGCTGAACATGAAATAAAGTATAAAAATGATTCGGAATAAATCACCTATTATTGCTACTACACCATCTGAAAGCAACTCGCTTAATGCTTCAACATCACTGGTTGTTCTTGTTATTAATCTCCCAATCGGGTTTTTGTCGTAATATTGCACATCCAACGACTGTATTTTCTGGAAGATTGCATTTCGAAGTGAAAACAACGTTCCTTGCCCAAACCAACGGGTTAAATATGTGGTACTCATTTGCAAAAGAAACTCGCCGATAAGTGCACCAAAAAGCAGAAGTATAATATTGAAAAGGCCTTCGAAATCATCAACTGCAATGTAATCGTCGATGGCTACCTGAGTAAGTTTGGGACGTATGGTTCCTAAAAACGATGCAGAAAGTGTAAGTACCACCGCCAGTAAGACAAAATAGCGGTACGGACGCACAAAAAAGTAAAGCCGTTTGATCAGAGTTCTGTCAACGGCTTTATTAGAATCGTTTTTACTCATTTATATGTTTTAAAATCGATCGAAATCGTCGTATGAAGTACGAGGGCTAATTGAACGTTTTGGCATTTCTTCGTTGCCCTGATCGTCTTTGTAACGTGGTTTAAATCTATCATCGCTGCCGCTGCTATAACGTCGATCATCGTTGCGATCATTACGGTTGTAATCGCTTCGCCCGCCACTATAACGATCGTTGCGATTGTTATTATATCCACCGCCACCGCCTCCACGGTTATTATCATATCGGCCACCACCGCTTCCTCTACTTCGGTATCCGCCGCCACCTCGGTCATCTCTACCACGAGGTTTTCTTGAGCGGAAGTTACGATTTCCACCTCCACGATTATCACGGCCACCATGCGAACGTCCTCTTCCTCCACCGCCACGGTGATTACTTTGATCAGGTTTGGTAAGATCTTTAAGTTCTACTTTCACTTCTACAATGCCACGCTCGTGGGTAGGATCGGTAAAGATCGGACGTAATTCGTTTGCAAGCCAAGTTGGGTAGAACCCATCACGCGCTTCTTTAAGCAGAACATGTAAATTGGTATATCTGGCAGAAAAATGGCCTAACACTAATAGTTTAGTCTGTGCCTCGGTGGCTACACGTGCAGCGTCGGCCGCGGTAGAATGCCCCGTTTCACGAGCTTTATCAGACAATTGGTTACTGAAGGTAGCTTCGTGATAGAGAATATTCGTGTTCATGGCCAACTTCACAGAGTTAGGGCAATATTCGGTATCAGATATATATGCGAAACTATCGCCTGGACGTGGATGACCTACAATCTCATAGCTTTCGATGGTGGTCCCGTCATCTAAAGTAATGCTGTTTCCTGCTTTCAACTCTTTAAACTGATCGTCCTCAGTAATTCCAAGCGCATTTGCTTTTTCAGCATCCACTTTACCGGGTTTGTCTTTTTCCTGAAAGCGGAAGCCGAGGCAAAAACGTTTGTGTTTGAGTGGACGAGCCTCTACGTAAAAATCCTCGCCATCAATAACACGTTGCTCTTCAATATCTTCTTCAACCTCAACAAAGTTTACATCGAAACTTAACGTGACTCCCGAAAAGTTGAGGTTCCACTCTACGTATTCTTTTATTCCTTTTGGGCCTACTATATTTAATTCACGATCGCGACGTTGCAATTGCAAAGTTGAAATCAGCCCCATTAATCCAGAATAATGATCCACATCGAAATGTGAAATGAAAATGCTGTCGATTTTTGAGCGTTTTAATCCTGCCTGAAGCATGCGCATTTGAGCGTTTTCTCCGCAGTCGAATAGGTAAACGCTTCCTTCTCTCCAGAGTGCTACAGCGGGTAAGTGTCGTATTGCTGTTGGTGTGGCGGATGCAATGCCAAGTGGTACTACAATCATTTTATTTCTCCCATTACCGGTGGTGCGATGCGTTCAACACCGCTGCCTGTTGGTTTTTTATTTTTTAGTTAGATTTGTGCTAGTTCTTGTTCAAGTATTTGTTTTTTATACATAGCCTTATAGTGACCGTCGTATTGTAAAAGCTCTTCGTGGGTACCTTGTTCTTTTATCTGCCCATCCTCGATGTAAAATATTTTGTCTGCGTCTTTTATTGTAGAAATTCTATGACTTATCGTGATGGTTGTTTTATCGCCCAGCTCATTCTTTAAGTTGTTCAGTATTGCGTCTTCTGTTTTTGTGTCAACTGCGCTCAAAGAATCATCAAATATAAGCATTTCAGGACTCTTAATTAATGCTCTTGCTATGGCTGTTCGCTGCTTTTGTCCTCCGGATAATGTAATTCCCCGTTCGCCGAGCATAGTCTTAAATTTTTTCTCAAAATCCAAAATATTCTCTTTTACTTGCGCCATTTCTGCGGCTTTTTCAATTTGCACTTCCGTTGCGTCTTGCTTTCCAAACGCTATATTCTCTCCAATCGTATCTGAGAACAAAAACGTTCCTTGAGGTACAAAGCCAATGTCCATTCGCAAATTTTCGAGAGGTATATCTTTAACATTTTTTCCATCTATTAACACTTCCCCCTCTGTGGTATCGAACAATCTTGGGATTAATTGAACCAATGTTGTTTTGCCTGAACCTGTTCGCCCAACGATTGCAACATTTTGCCCAGCTTCAATATTTAGGTTTAGGTTTTTGATGACATATTCGTCTGAATCGGGATACTTAAACCATACATTTTTAAATTCAATTTTGCCTTTTATCGATTCATAATCATCACTTTTAACAGACTCAATCCCCAGAGGATAATCCAAAATCTCTTTAATTCGATACCATGACGCCAGCGACTTCTGAAACCGATTAGTAGTGTAACCAAGAGCTGCAACCGGCCAAATTAAATACGCTACATATATCAAAAACTCAGCAATATTTCCAACGGTAAGACTTCCTTCGATAATCATGATCCCCCCTTGCCATATTACAATTATGAGTGAGATACCGATCAAAAAATTAAGTCCCGGATGAAATAAAGACTCAATCATATCTAAGCGAAGTTTCTTTTTTCTATAGTCTTCGCTTAACAATTCAAATTTATCCTGCTCACTTTTTAGGCGATTGTAGGCTTTAATCAAACGAATACTTGTAAAACTCTCTTTAGCTTGGCCGGATAGTTTTGAATACTGTTCTTGAATAATAATACTGTGTTTGTGAATATAACCTGTAATCCAGTAGGCGAATAGCGAGAGCAAAGGTAGCGGTAATAGTGCCCAAAGCATTAGCTCAGCATTTACCAAATACATCATTGTAATTACAAAACCAGCACGAGTGATGGTATTGATACTATACATGATTACCGGACCATAGTACTCGCGTACTTTGTTAATGTCTTCTGTAGCCCGAACATAAATTTCACCGTGTGAATATTTTGCATAGAAACTTTGTGGCAATGCCATCAGCTTTTGAATCATATCATTTCTGATGTCATACTCTACTTTGCGAGAACTTACAATAAGTGTTTGACGAGTAAGAAAAAGGAAAAAACCATAAAGGATGACTGTTCCGAGTAGGTACAGTGAATTTAAGGCTAGGATTTGGCCAACTTCGCTGACGAAAAGCGTATCAAATAAATTATCCGGCACCTGAAAATCACCTTTTGAAAGTAACTCAATTTCGTCGATGGTACGCCGAATAAGCACCGGTATCCAAACTAGGAAAAAATTGGCTGCTGTTAAAAACAATGCCCCTAGTACTACGCTTGTAGTATATTTTTTGAGATACTTATTTAATTGCTTTATCGCTTCCAATCTATCTTAATAGAATTAAACAGAATAAACTTCTACTGTTGGCTCAACCGCTTTTTTGTTGAGCAACGCAGGCCAATATGCAACAATTTCACTTGCTTTAGGCCTACCACCTGCAAATCCCGTAACTCCACTTGGACCGGTTAAAATTAATGGCGCTATTTCCATTCCAAATCGATTAATGTGTTCTTTGTTTTTTCCACATATAGACACTCTCATCTGAATTTCATCGATATCTTCTGAATCTATGAGTTGAACAGGCTTTTCGGTGGTTCCATTGTAACCAACATATTCTGCATGGAATTCATCTATTTCTAAATTAAGTGCATCAGCACGTTGCTTTAGAATTTCGGCTCCTTTCTTCGCTTTCTTCAAAGCATCGGGCCAACAATAAACGAGAGTAGCAGAAAGCTTGAAACCATCGGTATAGCTGGCTGAAATTTTGTAGGTTGGTGTATCGGGTTTGCCTTTAATGCCGGATACTTTAACCCGATTTTTACCGGCATCTTCTAGATGTACCGTAGTAAAATCTGCGATTACATCAGGAGTGATATACTCGGCCGGATTCCCGATTTCGTACATCAATTGTTCTTTCACCGTCATTTGATTTACCAATCCACCCGTACCTTCGTGTTTGGTAACATAGAATGTACCATCAGGCTTAGCTTCAATAATCGGGAACCCAATATTGGTAAAATCTTCCACTTGTTCCCAATCAGTAAAATTCCCGCCGGAAACCTGCGCACCACATTCGATGATATGTCCTGCGATAGTTCCTATAGCCATTTTATCATAATCAGAATACTCCCAACCGAATTCATAAATCATTGGCGCCAAGGTTAATCCTGTATCAGTAACACGGCCTGTGATAATAACATTTGCTCCTTGTTTTAGAGCATCTACAACAGCAGTACACCCAAAATATACGTTCGCACTAAGCAGGTTTTCTTTTACCGTAGAAATTGGTTCACCGGTTTCCATATTGTTTAAAGCATGGCCACTTGCGATCAACTCATCAATATTTGGCAGAATATTATCTCCGGCAACTACGGCAACTTTCAGGTTCTTCACCCCTTTTGCTTTTGCGATTTTTAGAATTTCGTCTTTACAGGAATGTGGGTTAACACCACCGGCATTGCTTATAACTTTAATGCCCTCGTTTTCAATTTCGGGTAATATTTGTTCTATCACATGAACAAAATCTCGGGCATATCCCCATTCTGGGTTTCGCAGTTTTTGTTTTTGCATGATGGACATGGTTACCTCTGCGAGATAGTCCATTACTAAGTAATCAATAGGGCCCTGTTTAACTTGATTCACAGGAGCATTTGGCAGATCACCCCAAAATCCTTGACCGGACGCAATTCGTATAGATTCTTTCAACTGATTTATTTTTTTAAGATGAATATCGGAAGATGAGTGATGGGAGTAAAATAAAAAACCCTGCCTGAAGACAGGCAGGGTTTTTGTAAAAAGCTTGAAAATGAATCTTACTTGATAAGCATCATTTTCTTGGTTTGCGAGAATGATCCTGCTTTAATCTGATATACATACATACCAGAAGAAAGTGCGGATGCATCGAAGGTTACTGTGTGGTAACCAGCTGATTTCTCTGCATTCACTAACTGAGCTACTCTTTGGCCAAGCATATCGTACACAACGATTGATACTTTGGAAGCCTCTGGTAAGCTGTAGTTAATGTTGGTTGATGGGTTAAATGGGTTCGGATAGTTTTGCGCAATTGCAAATTCAGTTGGAACCGCTCCGTTCACTTCGTTAGAAACCGTCATAATATTAACGTTTCCTTCGAAAGTATCGGTTAAACCACCATTATCGGTAACTTTCAATGTAACAGTGAAGTCACCGGTTGTACCGTAATCATAGGTTGGATTTTGATCGTTACTGGTTGTTCCATCGCCGAAGTTCCATTCCCAAGCTACGATTCCACCGGCTTGCATATCAATAGCATCGCTAGACATATCTGCAAAAGAAACGGTTGAACCATCAACATTTGCCGAGAATTCTGCTATTGGAGCATCGTTTACCGGTGTAATTATGATTGAAACCATCATAGAATCCATCGGCTCACCATCATGACCTACATAAAACATGGCTTCGGTTTGGCCGAAGAAGTTATCTGCAGCTGAGAACGTAACCGTGTGATTATCGCTATCATGATCGACCATTACAGATTCGTGCATTGGGTTTGCCCAAACAAACAGATCTGCATCTTGTCCACCTACACCAGCGGCCATACGTACGGTACTTAGAGTAAGATCTTCATCTTCTAAGAATACATATTGTTGATCGCTACCGGTTGGGAAATGAGGGTTATTAGCTACAGAAATGTATACAGTTGCTGTATCTGTAAGTTGACCATCGGTAATGATGTATCTGAAGAAGTCGACTCCATCGAAGTTATGAGGTGCAACATAAACAGGACCATCTAACGAATATTTTATAGATCCATAGTATGGTTCTTCTACATCATATAGGTAAACATTTCCGTCAACATCGTAATCGTTTGAAAGGATAAATCCAATCATATCGAATTCGAGATCAATGATTGTTCCGGATAATACTGCAGTGTAGTCATCCTCAGCAACCGGTTTCATATTTGGAATCTCGAAGTAAGCAACTTGCTCTGCGAATCGACCTACAAATAGATCCTCGCTGTAGTAATCGATGAATGTTACGGACGCATAATTACCAGGGAATAACCATGGTGTATTTACTGTAACATCAAAGGTTTGAGTTCCTGCAGAATCGATCGTTCCTTCAGCAGGCTCTACATACGAAAGTTTCTCAGCAGTGTAGATGTCGATGTCATCGAAGCTTGCCCAGGTTGATTGTACAGACGCATCACTTTCAACTAAGAATGCTACGAACACATTTTCATAACCTGCGAAGCCAGATAGGTCAAATCCGGTACGGTAGAATCCACCATCATTGATGAGAGCATCTTCACTACTTCCTAAGTAATACAGCTCAATGCCCTCTTCCATTTCAACACCAACCCATACCGAAGCGAAATCCCACCCGGCTTCCATCAATACGCTGTAAGTCATTTCCATGATTACATTTTCACTGAATGGAACAGTTGATAGATCGAAAGTTGGAGAGAATGCCAACGTGTAGGTGTCGTTTAGGATGTAGTATCCGTTTTGGCTTAGGCCTCCTACATCGAGCATATGGAATGGATTTTCTTCGGTACCAAAGTTTTCAACTTCGAATACATTTCCTAAACCGAAACTTCCATCAAATACACTCCAATCTTCTGAAAGCATACCACTTTCAAAATCTTCGAAGTATATATCTAAGCTTTGTAGTGTTGGGGTCATTCTTGGACGTTCTACACTACGCACTTCAGCACGAGCATTCGAACGTTTTTCGGCATTGCTGAGGATTACATTTCTCTGCTTAACAAGATCAATACCAGTGCCTTCACCCTTATCAGAGTTTTCGAAGCGCGCGATTGCGCTTTCTCTTGCAGCTAGCATATTATCATTCAAGAAAGCATCGGGTTGCTCCCAGAATACCATGGTATTTGCGAAGTAATCAACACCAACTGTACCAACATTATTCGCGTCGAAACTGTAGGAAGTTGACTCATCTGTTGGTGCTTCACCCAACCATATTTCTATCGGATCGATTTCTAAGGCTACGTTTCGGGCAGAGAATTCTGTGATTAAACCAGAAGCGTCGCCACCATTACCGTAGTAGGAAATGAAACCGTTTGCGAACACATCGGTGAACATTACAAAATCACCCGGAGGTAATAGTTCGGTACGAATGGTTAAGTCAACATCTTCGCTTCCACCCGGGGCGATAACTCCGCCATTAACAGAAGTGAAGAATGGGTAGTCATCTATCACTACACCTACGTTATCGAAGAGTGCGCCAAATCCACCGGAATAACTTCCATCGGTTACAGCAATGAACCAGAATTCTACATTTTCGAAACCGGCAAATTGCGAAATATCAACATACACAGTGTAGTAACCGTTGTAGTTAACAATTTCACCGGTATTGGTTCCGCCAATGTACGCGTAGGGTTGTCCGTCTACTACAATGTTCAAGAAGAATTCATCCCAGAAATCTTCTAAAGCAATATCTACATCGAAATGAAGGTAAGCGGGACCTCTACCGGCTTCGAAGCCAGAGAAATCGAACATTGGTGTAGCGGCTACAGTAGCAGAATTATCAGCGTATCCATCGAAGAAGTCACCAAATAGGAACACGTTATCAGATCCGTCACCACTGATATCAACAAGCTCCCAATTGTCTCCCTGACCTTCGCTGAAGTCGAGAATTTCCCAATCGGCAGTAACTGCGCTATCACTGTTCAAATCATCGAACCATAAGTATTCGGGACCAGCAAGATCAAAAGCTTGAGGATCTTTTGGTTCTGCTTTAATTACAGGACGTTCTCTATCTCCTCTCTCTAACATCACTCTTGTTGTAATGTCGTTAATTAATTCCATCTCATTGTTGTCACCAACTTTATCGGTTGGGGCTGAACCTGGGTTGAAACTAACTTTAGAATCGACAAATACTGATTGCTCAAGGTCGTAGAAGAATAATGCATGCTGTAGGTTATAGAACATATCAGCATTACCGAGGTTAGAAACCGTGAATGTAGTTTCTAGTTCTTCTCCGTATGGAACAGAACCAAAGCTATAATAGCCTGGAGAAACATCTACGAAAGCGAATCCTTGTTCATGTCCAACCATAGCAAGACTTATGTTGCCTGCAGAGGTTACAATATCAAGAGATGCTGTTAGATCGCCGGTTAAATCACCATTGTTAAACCCAACCAAAATACCAAACGATTCGCCGGCAGCGAGAGTTGGCATATCTTCGGTTATCAGATAAAATGCATCTGCATCTTCACCTGTTATGGTCATAGACTGTACGGTAATCTCAGAGTCTGAGGTGTTAACAATACCTGTTGTTTCTAGTGCATCACCGTCAACAAATGTTCTATGGAATTGATTAGTAGCACCACCGGCAATGCCTGTTGCCGCACCAACTTCAGTTGGGTCAAGAGCGCCCATTGCGTTTACTCGGCCACCAGCTCCTGTAACACCATCTAGCGATGAAACAGCTTCATTACCAGTTAATAGGCGAGTCATTAAATCAAACCCATCTTCATCAGGATACATTGCTTTTGCTAACGCTAAGATACCAGATACATGTGGTGAAGCCATTGAGGTTCCACTTAAGTAGCCGTATTCAACACCCGTAGTACTCAGGGGAAGAGTAGATAATATATTCGAGCCTGGCGCAGAAACATCAACAGTGAACACACCATAATCTGAAAACCCTGAAAGATTATCAGCGTCGTCGGAACTAGCTACGGTTATAATGTTAGGTGCTTGAATGTTATTAGGATAAGAATAGAAAGGTAACTCATCTCTATTTGATGCATCATTACCTGCACTTACAACCCAAAGAGCGGCATGCTCGGCATGGTCTAGAGCGTAATCAGTCATAACACTTACGAACTGTTGATCGGACTCTAGATCTAGGAATCCACCACCACCCCATGATTGGTTAATACCGGTAATATCAACGCCTTTGTCTAACAAGCTTGAGATATATTCGTAACCGGCCATAATCGCAATAGCATCGGTACCACCAAACTCATCAAAAATCATCACGTTGATAATACTAACATCCTGAGCAACCCCGGAAATACCCAATCCGTTGTCACCTTGTGCACCAAGAATACCAGCTACGTGTGTACCATGGAAACTACCTGGATTTAAGAATGAATTATCATTATAAATGGAACTCCATCCCCAGAAATCATCTGGGTATCCGTTACCATCGTCATCAATTCCATTCCATTCATCTTCGCTGATCATACCATCACCGTTTAAATCCTCACCTGGATTTACCCAGCGGTTGTCGTAGAGATCGGGGTGAGAGAAATCAACACCATCATCATACACAACCATGATGACATCATCGCTCCCAGTTGTCATTTCCCAAGCACCAAATGCATCAACATCTGCACCTTCGATAGAATATCCCGGGCTGAACGAACCGTCATTATTTAATCCGTATTGTAAGGTTAACAAAGGATCATTCGTAGGTAAGCCATTATCATAAAAGTACAAATTATCGATTGCAAGAATTGACTCACCAATTGGTTGAGCGCTGAATATTATCTGTGCAATGTTAGAGGTGTTTTGGAGTCCTTCAAAAGCAGCAAGTGAAATATCTGCAAATAACCAAGTGCTTTTCGGGTATCCTGTAAACTCAATTTCGTGTTCAGAATCATCTCCACCACCAAATACTCCATCAGGGCCAAAATCTACTAATTTGATGCGCATAACATCAGTATTAGGCGTCCAGACATTAAAATGGATATTCGTCATTTCGGTGATATCAAGTTGATTAGCAACCGTTTCGATTCCAACAAAATCTAGGTCTGAGTAACTTAGGAAAGCATTGCCATCAACAGTATCAATTTCAAAAGTAGCTGAAGACCAATCGGTTCTGTATGTATCTACAGTAACATCGGGGTAGTAATCGCTAAATAGCGAAATTACCATAGTTGAATCTACATCTGGATTAGGCGCTGCGGTTACGGGGGTATTAACCTGGCGTAAAGAAACATTATCTAAAAAGATGGATGCATTTGATGTACCACCTTCGAAAGCAACTTTCATACCTTCAGAGTACCAAACATCATTCATAAAGAACTGAAGCGTGTAGGTAGAATCGCCAGGAGTAAGTGTAACTACTTCACTCAAATGAGATAAGAAATCACCTGAATTTTGCCCAACAAAAACATTTAAATCTTTTGATGCAGAGTCGGTTGAAGCATTAAATGTCAACTCATATATCCCCCCTGCATTCAGGGCATCTAATTGGTCAATGGTTAACTCTTGGAATAATTGTATATACCAAATTTCATCATTCGGGCCGGTAATATTTGTTACACGCGCAACACTGTCCGTATTGCTAAAATCAGCGAATACGCCAACAAAATCTGCATTGTAAGTTGTCCAGTCTTGCAAACCAGCAATTGAAAAATCCCCGTTTGAAATAACCTCATCCCCATAGAGGGCTGTTAGCGACGGAAAAGGGGTTTCTCCTACTGCATTGATGTTTATCTGATTTGAAAAATCTATTGGTGTAGATTTCAGTTCATCGCGGTAAAAAACATAGTTTGGAAAAGCACGAACTCCAGGAATGCGATTTAAGCGATTAATCGCCGATTGCATATCGCCGGAAATGAGCCATTCTTCAACATTCTGAGCTTTAATACTTCTTCCGATATTTGCATTTAACTCGGTGCGCAATGTTGCTGCCATTTGTTTAGGAGAAAATGCTTTCCCCTTCACCATGATTGCTTCATCGCTGTATTTAATAACAATACTATTTTCCTTAACAGTATTATTATTAAAGGTTGTAGTTTTGATCTGAGCCTGTACACTAGCACTGTACCCAAGTACAACTGCAAGCAACAAAAGCAGACCCTTTATTGATCTTTTAATCATAGAACCCTCTGGTATGATTTGTTATTGTTTTTGCTATTTAGCTTGCACCCTATTTCCCCCGAAATAAAGTGCGTTATTGTAGGCAGGTAATTACGCAAATAATATTCTGAATTGCACCTAGTATTTTTACATACTAATACAAGATTAAAAGATGGTAAATAGTGATAAGAAGCTGTAAGTAGCACTGTTTTAAGCTATCACAGCAGAGAGAGGTGCTAGAAAAGCGCTTTTCTTAAAATTTTCTAACAAAAAATTATTCTAGAATAGTACTTTTATACTTGTTAGCCCCTGAGAAAGCCGCCCAATAACGCGGATGCCCTTCAAAACCATATTTAAACATTTCGTGAACTTGTTGTTTAGAAATGCTTAGCTGAACAAGTGCGCGATACGTGTTTTCCGGTGATAGTAAAAATGTGTTTTTTGTCTCCGAAATTTTCTCCACCGAACTATGTGCATTGCGGAGTAATAAAATGAAATCTGCGTTTTTTGATGCGCTTACCCCTTCTCTTTCCATCTGTCGTCGGATCTCTTCGGCGATTTTACCTAAATGAAAACTTAGTTGATTTTGTGCGTCTTGTGTTGCTCGTTCGAGGGCATCGGTTGAATCGACTGCAATAGCTACGCCGTATCCATAAAATGCCAGAGAATCGGATGAAAACCCATTACTCGAAAACCAATTCGGTACAGCATTGTTTGTCGATTCTGTTGTATCTACTAGTTTTTGAGTGCTGCCGGTACAAGAAAAAAATACTATGAAAAGAAAAAGTGAACCGGTGGAAAAGAAAAGTGATTTCATCTAATTTTTTTGCAGCTCGATAAAGCCAATTGCGTTTTCGTCGTTTATAACTTTCAAGATAATTGATTTATCATTCGAAAGTTTGCCTGCAATAAGTTCTTCTAAAGTTTGGAGATCTTCAACTGTTTCTTCGTTTACACTTAGAATAGTTTGAGATTCCCGAAGCCCCCTATTCCATGCTTCCGAGTACTTATAAACGTGTGATACAATCAGATCAAAAGACCGTTCATTCTCTGGTTTCGCAAGCGCCATTACCCTAAAGCCCAAATCAAATTCATGGAAATCAATACCTGAATTATTGTCTTCTGGATTTGTATCCTCCAAAATAGGTTCTTCTTCAAATGCTAATTCCTCGATTGGGGCCGGTTCAAGTTTTTTTAGTTGTACATCGAAATTAAACACGTCGCCATTTCGCCAAATAGTAAGATCAACAAATTCACCTGGCCGCATAACCGCAACTTTTTCTTGGAGCTCGTTCGATTCGTTCACCGATTGTCCGTTAACTGAAAGGATAACATCGCCTGACTGAAGTCCCGCGCTATAAGCCGCTCCATCCTGGGGGGTTCCGATAATTTCCACCCCTTTTACTTCATTTAATCCAATATCCTGTGCGCGCTCATAATCTACAGCGGCAATAGTTACCCCTAGTAAACCTCGTTGAACTTCGCCAAATTCAATAATATCAGTGGCCACTTTAAGTGCAAGATTACTTGGTACAGCAAACCCATAACCTTGATAGGTTCCGCTTTGTGAGGCTATTGCAGTATTAATGCCTATCAGCTCACCAGCAGTGTTTACTAACGCTCCCCCGCTATTTCCTTTATTAATTGCCGCATCCGTTTGGATGAAGCTTTCGATGCGCATTCGATCGTTTATAATCTGGACATCCCGCCCCAGAGCACTTACAATGCCTGCCGTTACGGTTGAACGTAACCTGAATGGATTTCCTATTGCAAGTACCCATTCTCCCACATCAACGGTATCAGAGTTCCCGATAATTACAGCAGGTAAATTTTCTGCGTTTATTTTGATGACCGCCAAATCGGTGCTTGGGTCTTGGCCAACTAATCGTGCAGGATATTCACGTTTATCGTTCAATACCACTTTTAGTCCATTCCGCACAGCACCTTCAATCACGTGGTAATTGGTTAGTATATAGCCATCTGTTGTAATTAGCACTCCAGAACCAACTGTTCGAGCTCGTTGTGGCATTAATCGATCCCAGATTTCATCGCTAAAGCTATGCATTTCATCTTCAGGTACATTCACCGGAATTATGGTTTCGATATACACCACGGTTGGGGTTACTTCTTCGGCGATGGTTTTAAAAATGAATCGGGCATCATAGCTCGCTAAGTCATCGTCTTCGATGTAGGGGGATTCGCTTCGGGTAACTTCAGTAACATTAACTTCGCTGAGTGGAGCCAGTTCCGGGTTGATGCTGTATAGTGCGATGATAGTTCCAATAGAAATACCTACTAGTAGAAGTAGTAGAGCGGTTAAGTAGAGTTCTCTTTTTTTCATTAAAAATCCTTTAGCATCTGTTCAAAAATCGAATCTGATTTTCTGTCCTTATATCCTTCAATATGATACTTATAATAAACATCTAAATGATGTATTAATTGCTTTAGTTCCTGCCCCGATAATCCTATTTGTAATACTTTGATACTTTTTGAACTAATGGCTTGGTGCAAAAACCGGCTTTGTTTCACGGTTAGGGTATAAGAAAGTTCCGTTTGGTATTCGTTTGATATCAATCCATGTGAAATATCAAAAAACATCTGCTCAAAAGTATCGGCTTCATCAAAGCTAATATTAAATCCTAACAGTTCGGCGCAACGTATTTGAACGTAAGCAAAAATTGATGGATGTACCTGCTCTGTATTACTTAACCACTTTATAAACACCGTAAGAAAATCGAACAGCGCCGTATGTTCCTCGTTCTCGTGAATGAGTTGCCCGGTAAATTCTAATACACTATATAATAGTGCAGCTTTTTCGAAATCTTTCCGAAATGCCATACTACCCGATTGTATGGATGCTTCGGTTAAACTCTGTACGGTTCGTGAAGGTTTATAGTAATACACAACATCCAAAATATTACCGATATCAATCACACCGGTTAGTTTACTTTTTGGACGTTTTACACCTCTCGCAATGAGTGCAATTTTACCATGTTTCTGCGAAAGTACGGTAAGAATCTTACTCGATTCTTGATAGTCTACACTTTTAAGTATGATGGCTTGGGTATGCGTAATCATACAGTAAATTAGTGTGTAGGCCGTTCAAATAAAACTTCAACAATCAGATTTGTTCGCTAAGTACTAACCCAAGTGTTTCTGCCAAAGCATCCGGCTCAATCGGCTTACCGAGCATTCTTCTGGCGCCAAGTTTCGTTGCCTTATCGATATATTCTTGCGAAGTGTTAGATGATAAATAAACGAATGGAATATTTAGCCTACTAAAGTTTTCTTTCACATACACATGCAGTTCAAAGCCATCCATGCATGGCATTGTGATGTCTGATAGAATTAAAGCAGGTTGTACATATTGTAACATATCAACAGCCTTTCGGCCGTGTTCAAACATCATTACCAAAAAGCCTCTCTTTTCCAGCACTTTTCCCAATAACAAGCGATATGCTTGATTGTCTTCAACAATAAACACCAATGGTTTATCTTGTTTTATTGCTTTTGTCATATAATTAGTTGTCTATTAATACTTTATAGCTTACAGCCCCGGTTTCACCCGGTTGTAATACGCCTGTAAACGTCCATTTTATGGTACCCCTTATTCCTACCGAAGGTGCAACGATACTACAGTTTGTAAAGCCTGTAGGCAATGCCCCACACGAGCTTGAAAAATATGTTGTAAATGCCGGTACTTCGTCCACTACCTCAACTTGAGAAATAGGTTCATCACCCAAATTCTCGTAGTTAATGGTGTATGTAAGTGTATCGCCCGGCATTGCTTGTGCTTTATCAACAGCTTTAATAATCACCAGTCCCCCGTCGGTTGTGCTTACATTTACTACATCAGTACGAGTAATGATTTGCTGTATATTGGTTGCACTGTTCGCATAAACCATAGTTGCAGTTACGGTTGTGGTGCTTGATGCGCCATCGTTTACACCATTTGGTACATTTACCCTAACAACAAGACAAATTGCCTCGCCTGCTGTTACACTAACATTATCGCTTGCCGATAAGAATGGTTCGCCCGAGTCGGGGTCACCATCGCAATTTAAATCTCTGGTTAGCACAACCGGGAAGTTAATATTCGGGTTATTCACCGAACTGGTTGTAAAGGTAACAGTACCGGCAGTTTGTGCCGTAAATAAATGTGTGAAGGTTGCAACTGCTCCGGGTTGGGTAGATTTTGATCCATCGGTCAACAATGTTGAAACTTGAACATCAGCGAAATCTACCCCTGTGTATTCGGTTCCAACATTGTTTATGAATACCGTTTGATCATTTCCAATGGTGTACGTGCCTCCGGTTGTTCCAACACTTCCACCGGTTGTAATAAACTCTGCACCATCAGTTTCTGTAATTTTAATGGTACCGCCATCACCAACCACCGATTTGGGTACATAAAGCGCGTATGTACCATCCGCAGCAGAAGTAGTTTGCTCGATCAACACATCATTAGCATCTAATGCACGCACAAGCTTGGTAGATAAACCACCTTCACCACCGTTTTTGATTCCATCGTTGGCTGTACCATTTGAAATCCCATTATCATTAAATACTGTACCTGTTATTTTAGATCCTTCGAAGTCACCAAAATCCTGAAAAGCGGGTAAGTTATTAACAGTAACTGTTCTTAAGTTTGGTGTTGTTGAAATAAAATCATCAGGATCGTTTGCAGCAGGTGTACAAATATCTGGAGTTGGCACACTTTGGCCAAAAGCTTCAATCAGGTCATACGTACCATTTAGCACGTTTGTAAATTCGTAGAATCCATCAGAATTAGTAAGCACACTCTTACAATTATTCTGCTGGGTGTTATATAGTACAATGGTTACGTTTTCTAACCCATTTTCGCCACTATCTTTGTTCTGATTGTGATTCACATCGTTATACACAAACCCACTCACCGAAACGCCGGTTGGTATAACACGCGAGTTTGCACTAAACTCTGAAGTATTATTCACAGAACTGATTGCAATTGCGGTAACCCGATCATTAAATGCCAGGCTCACATTTCCTGGTACAGGTATATCGGTATTAAAGGTGCCATTTGCATTGGTAGTGATTACGCCGATTAAATCTCTACCCTCGCCATGCGGTCGGTTTAGTGTGCCACCTACTTCAATCAAAGCGTTACTATCTCCATCGTCATCTGCTTTATACACCTGAATAGTATAAGTTCCGGCTAGTTTGGTTGATGTTGTGCCTACATAACCTTCAACATGAAGGATATTATTTTCCAATGTAGTAATTGTAAATACCGGATAATCTAACCCGCGATTGGGTGTATTTGTGGCAGAAACCAAAACACCATCGTTTGGATTAACACCATCAGCCTGTCCCGTACCGGCTACTACTAAATCAATGGAAATCCCATAATTATCATAGAATTTATTTCGGCCAATTCGCACACCACTTTGAGTCACTCCTGCAGGGGTCGACAGCTTGATACCAGCTCCTAGCTTAGTTCCTGATGCCGAATAATTAGTACCATTTTGATAAATCTCATTTCTTTCAACAACCGAAGCAGTTACCCCGTTTAGCATGCTCATACCGGTTACAGCATTATTGTATAGGCTGTTGTTTCGGATGGTATTATTTGCCGAAGTACCTGTTTCACTTCCTATTTCTATACCATGTCCACCGTTTATTGGCGAACTCGAACCATTACCTACTTCATGAATTCGGTTTTGTTGAATGGTCCATGTTCCGATTCCTTCTACACCATTGGTGTTGGTACCTGTTAAAGCAACCTGATAGATTTCATTTTTGAATACATTTAATACTGATGCCTGGTTTAACGATTTAATTCCTGTACCATTCAAAAATGCTATGTAGTTTTCTTGTATTAATGGATTTACAGCAGATGCTCCGTTGAATTCAATTCCCGTATCAAGTCGAAGCCCGCCGGTAGGATCGGTTCCATCAGCCCGTGCACCAAGTATATTCTTTTCAAGCAAGCCATTATTTCCGGCTTGTACTCGAATACCTGTTGTGTTGTTGTAAAGTGCCACATTTCTGATTGTGTAAGCACCTGTTGCATTTACTAATAATGCGTTTGCTCCTGCATCAGCTAAATTCACTTCAAATTCTTTACGGGTTGTAGTATTCCCAGCAAGATTATCAACACCCACAGACCCTCCGGTTCCAATACTTCCCGGATTATCATCTCGAATTGTTTTAGGTGCAGAGTTGAGGTATGCAGTACCCGCTATGGTGGTTAATGGATCATTAATTGCAGGTAATTCTGAGCTAAGGGTAGTAGTCCACCAATTGCCTCCACTTCCCGCTGAGTTCGTTGGCACGGAAGGCACAAACCGCATCGTATTTGCACCCGTTATTTGGTTTGCATTGGTGATAAATTGTCGCAACGCTCCTTGTATACTTCGGGCCGAACTTCCGTCGTCATCGCCATCGTCGGTATTAGTAACTACATTAAAACTAAACCCGTAATTAATTCCGCTAACTCCGGTTCCGCTTACAGTAACTTTTGCAAGGTGCTCGGCATTTGGCAAATCAGAAGGTACCGGTGTTTCTGAGATATTATCAGATTGTGCACCCCTTCGGCCACCAAAACAGTTTCCGGCCGCAGTCTTTACTACTACATTTCCGTTTCCATCCTCGCAGTATCCACCTGTCGGGCCATACGTTTGTTCTCCCCAAGAGCTTCCATCGGTGAGCTCTCCTGTTTTTGAATCTACGACCACCCAATAATCTGCATCATCTCCAATTTTGAATGTATATTCGCCAAGATTGTTAGTGGTTGTGGTTTCAATAAATGTATCGTCATTCCCATCCGGAGTACCATCACCACCATCTTTAAACAAATGTACTTCTATATTCTCCAGTGCTTGTTGATCGCCTGCAGCATCGTTAAATGTTAAGTCCTCGCTTACACCGTTCCCTGTTATATCCTCGAAAACAATTCCGGTTAATTCTACTCCCACTTTTATAACTACCGATGAGGTGTCGTTTGCAATATTTGGATCTACTTGATTCAACCCTTGAACAAAAGCTTTGTTGATGAGCGAATCAGCTTGAATATTAGAATTTACCGTTGCCTCAATTTGAAGTGTAGCCGAAGTTCCATTGTTCAGGGTTCCTACCGCCCAAATATTTGTCAACTGATTGTAAGTACCCACACTTGGGATAGACTGCACAAGAGTTAATCCTGCTGGCAAGGTTTCATTAATATCTACTTCGGTTGCTCTTTCTGGGCCGTTATTGGTTACAGAAATGGTAAAGTTGATGTTCTCACCTTCTAAAGGATTGGTTTCATCTACTGTTTTCACCACCTGAATATCTGCATCTCTGGTAGTTGTAACCGGATTGGTAAAATCCTGATTTCTACATGGCGTAAAGTCGATGTCTACTAGTCGGTCATCAACAGTTGTACCGGTAGTAGTAGTACCTGTTCTAATCCTGAACACAGAAGTATATTTATAGATAAGATATGCCATGTGGTCGATATCAAACGATCCATTGCCATCTGTAGTGGTAGATGACTCGAACAGTTGGAAATTACCTGCGGTTGTTTCTTGCAAGTTATTACCGGCTTGTACAATATTTCCTTGGTTTTGGGAGAATCCAAGATAATCTTGAACGGTTCCGTCACCATACACAAACCCATCAATATCTAAGCCGGTAAGGGCGAAGTCTTTTTTTACCGGATTCGTAGTTCCTGTGGCTACAAATGTTATTTCCCAATCGATATAACCACCGCCTTGTAACGCAGTGAAAAGTGGACTAAAATTAGCATTCGAATTTGCTATGCCATTGTCATCAATATTATCGAGAGTGGCATTATTTATAGAAATCACTTTAACTAAGGCATCCACGCCCGAAGCTACACTTGAGAATCTATACACAGCATTCACCTGATTTGGAACACCTTGCTCTAACGTTTGAGTAAAGAAATTAAAAGTAGGTGGATCGGTACAGGAGGTAACTTGGGGATCATTTACCACCATATTTACAAAGGCGGTGTTGTTATTCACATTACCATCTGTTCCGGTATAATCGGTTATAGTAGCTGTGTTGGTAAAACTATTTCCGGCTGTGTTATTATTAACTGATGCAACGATGGTAAGCGTAGCATTCTGTGCGCCCGCAAGTGTACCTACATCCCAAATGCCAGTACCGTTGGTATATGTACCTTGGCTTGCTGTTGCACTTACAAAGGTTAAATCGCCCGGTAATTGATCAGTGACCTCCACATCCCCAACCGAATTACCTTGTAAATTCGACACCTGAATAGTGAACGTAACATTATCACCTTCATTTGGAGTGTTGTCATTCACTGCTTTAGTGATTCCTAGGTCAACAATATTGGTTGATGTAGGATTATTGAAACCATTTATAATACATGGGCTAAAGCCAAGAGAGAATTGCCTACGTGTTGTGTTTACCGGATCTTTGATACCAGCACGATATCTGAATTTAGGTTCGTTGGTATAGGTAGTATACACCAGATTATCGGTAACGGTGGTATCCACACCCGGAGCTTCTGTATTGCCGGGAGCTCTAAACGTGGTATATATACCTTCACTACCTACCACTAAGTTTGTGGTTTGCTCTACCGTAAATGTGGTTAAGCGTTGGAAGCCAACAAATTCTTTTAAGTTATTTCCATCAATATCGATGGCAGTAGCTGCATAGGTGAGATACTTTGGGTTCTGAGTATTCGCTTGCAGGAATCGGATTTCGAAATCGATGTAACCTTCTGGGAGGTTCTCGTCCAATACTCCGATTTCGGGTTGGAAATTATCGAAATCACCCGAAATACTTGCATCAAATGCATTTAAATAGGCATTATTTATCGACAAGATTTCAATTTCTGCATCTACTCCAGCGGTTACATCTTCGAATAAGTAAACAGCGCCAACCTGACCGGCAGAACCTGAGATTAATGAATTGCCTTCAAATATTGGATTTGGAATTTCTGTGCAAGATTGGGGGAATCCCGGTACAATAACATCAACATCTACACTACCGGTATTGTTGGTTGCATTAGGATCAATTTGATCCATCGAACTCAGATTTGCCGTATTGGTAATAGTACTGCCCTCGGTGTTGCCATTAACTGTTGCATTAATAACTAAGGTGGCCTGTGCCCCATTAGCAAGCGAGCCGATATCCCATATTCCGGTTCCCACCGTATATGTACCAACGCTAGGCGTAGAAGACACATAGGATAATCCACTTGGGATTTGATCCTGAATTTTAAGATTTGTTGCTGTTTTGGGACCATTGTTATTTACAATAACAGTGAACACCAAACTTTGCCCTTCAATAGCTGTGGCATCATCTACAATTTTCGAAATAGCGATATCGGCCGATTCAGGTACTACAGTTATCCCCACCGAAGCTGAATTATTATTCAGTTCGGGGTCGGTTTCGTTTAATGCGGTAATAGATGCATTATTTATAATGGTATTACCAAGAGTACCTGAATTCACTGTTGCATTTATATTCAACGTAACCGTAGTAGTGTCGCCCTCTGCGAGTGTTCCAATATTCCAAACTCCACTGGAAGCATTGAACGAACCCTGCGAAGCCGTAGCAGAAACAAAAGTAACTCCATTTGGTAATTGATCAGTAACGCGAATTCCACTCGCTTTGAACTCACCAGGATTGGTTAAAGACAATGTATAAGTGATTGTTTCGCCAATTACAGGATTGGAGTTATTTACCGTTTTTGCAATTTCAAGATCTGGCAGTGGCGGCGGAATGATATTGATGTTGTAGTCTTCTACTTCACCATCAAATGCAAAACCGGTAGGTACTGCAACTTGCGATTGACTGCTGGCAATTCTAAAACGAGCAGCTGTTGTTCCGGTAACTAATCCAGAAATTCCGGTCCATTTGAGTGTGGCACTGCCTGCTGAACACACAGTTTTAGCAAATTCATTAGGATCAAAGCTGCCCGATTGATCAAAATCTATCCAACCGGAAACGAACCCACCGTTAGTACAAACAAGTGTGGTTTGGTAGGTTGTTTGAGCTGTGTTAATATCAGTTAAAATAGAAATAGCGTCTTCATCATCACCACCACCTATAGTACTCGTTTCTAAATCATCGCCATTCGAATTTGCAGTTGGGATTCCGTTTCCATCACCATCAACACTTGCACCTAAAAACACTAAATCCGGCGATCCGTTGTTTAATAAATGAAATGCCGGAGGAACCCCACTTCCATCATAATCGGTACCATAGGTAGCGACGGCATCACCAAAATCAGCAACAACACCTAACCCAATGTGAATGTTATCGGCAGAGGTTGCAACTTTTCGAAGTTCAATGCGCTCTACATTGTCGTCAGTAATTCGGAACCAAATAGGCGTGGAACTTGAAGCACAAGCCTGATTTCCGGAAATCGTAGGTTGAAACTCGATGGTTGTATTTCCATTGGTGTAGTTAAGTACCACATTATTGGTACAAACACCGCCATCTAATCCCTGCCCTGTTACCCAATCATTGATTGTTAATTTATTGTTGCTTCCATCAAAAGCTTCTAAAGTATAAGAAGTACCTGCTCCGGCAATTGGGCGTAATCTATTTAGCGATAGAACAAGTGCATCTGAAGGAATACTTCCCGGAATGTTAATATCTAGCGAAGTTGCATTGCCTGCTGTACCACTCGGGTTTGCTTGTGGGCCGTTAAATTGATCGCCGGAAAAAGCACCCGATGACCATTGTTGAATAGCATTTGGGGCAAAAGTTGTAGCAGAACCTGTTGCCGCAGTTACGGTTGCAATATCTAAACCACCTACATTCGCCGTCATTGACGTTCCATTAAAAATGCCACTAAAACATGACCACGCAACGTCTTTACCATTTACAATAGGGCAAGGATCAGGGCCAAAATTTCCCGAACCTGGTGTATTATTTATGGCTGTTATGGCTGAAAATGCCGTAGCCTGATTTTGAGCCTCATCACGAATGGGGTTCGCGCCAATGCTATACGTTACTGTGATATTATCGCCGGCACTGGCTTCGGGATCAATTTCTAGAATTACTCGCGATCCGCTAACATCAACATCAGTTATACTAACCGGACTAGAATTGATGTTTACTGTAAAATCTCCAGTAGCCGGAACGGAACTGATGTCCATCAATTCGTCATAATCTAATGTAACCACTGATGCACTTACCGATATAAGTTCGAGCGTTGGATTGGTTGCATCAGCCGTAGCGCTGAGTTCTTCGGAATTAGAGCTTTCTGTAGAATTCCCATTTGTTGAGGTAACTACATAGAAATATTCAGTTCCATCGGAAGTGTTTGAATCAGTGAATGTATAATTCGCGCTTTCGTTATCGGTTATCGTTCCGATTTGGGTGTAAGGTCCCCCCTGTGCAGTTCCTCGTTTTATGGTGTAGGTTGTGATGGTTGGAGTTCCGTCTACATCATCAAAAGTAATTTCAATGTTTCCTCCAGTTACGGCAGTTGCACTAATTTGTATTGGTGGGCTTGGTAGATTCGAATTATCTAGATTAGTGACTACTGTATTTGTAAGATTAGCAACATTGTTAAGTGAGATATCGCGAACCGGATTGCTACCCGAAGTGTAAGACAAGGTAATATTATCGGATGGTAAAATCGGGTTTTGTAGAAGTACAAAAACAGTATCGTTCGAAATTGAAACACTAGAAATACTAACAGGTAATCCGCCAATATTTACTGTATAACTTCCTGTTGATGGTACTGAAGACTGATCAAGCGATTCATTGTAATTTAAAATAATCGAATCAGCACTCGCTTCGGCTGTTTCCAGAGTTGGTGGGGTTTGATCGATGGCCGTTTGTGCCCCAACCGTGTGAAAGGTTCCAGGAGTATTTTGATTATTAAATTCGGTTCGAATCCAGTTTGCTGATCGGGCTACATTTGAGATTTTAACCTCATCCATATCGCCATTAAAGTAACTATTTGGACCTTTATTCCCGTCAAAAGTACTAGACTCAGACCCAGTACCAATATACCCATATCGGGTTGTTCCTGTACCAAAACTACTTCCTTGGGTGGTATTAGAATTCTGAACACCATCAATATAAATACGTACCGCACCGTTGTTATAAACCCCGGTTACATGGCGCCATGCATTGTTATTTACCGTTGCGTTTGAACCAAAGTCAATTTGACCTGCGCTGGTTAGTACATCCCAACCAAGCTGACCTGTACCACCACCATTTCCATTTATTTCGAAGCGCCAATATTCATTTCTATCGTAGGAAGCAATTATCTGATCGCCCCCATCACTGGTCTTAATCCAAGCTGAAACGGTTACTTGTTGGTTACCAGAAGCGTTATAAAAATCATTTATGGCAATATAATCGTTGTTTCCATCAAAGCGGCGGGCGTTGCCAATTTTACCGGTTGCATTAACTGTTCCGTTATTGGTTCCATTGTTAGCGTTTGGGCCTGCATCATTAAAATTGGTCCCCATGTGATACACCAAACGGAAATTGTTTGACCAAGTATTTGGTGTAGATTGGCTACTGCTAACACTAGAATTGCCATAGAACATATAAATAGTAGTTCCGGCATCCGGTAAGTTTGGAACTTTAACCCACGCAATTAGCTGTCCGGTCGAAGAATTATAGCTTTCAATTTGATGATCGAGAATGGTAGTAGATGAAGCGCTTGTAGTAAATACGATATCAAAACCATCACTACGTGCATTAGCCGCTAAATCAGGATCGGTGATACTAATTAGTACTGGAAAGTTAGTGTGCGTCCCTTGAATCTGCGATCCATTTAACGTGATGGGTTTATAAAACAAATACCCCGCCGGTTGTGCCCATAGTGTTGCCGTAGATAAAACAGCAAAAAGCAGTACAAATAGTACTTTTTTAGCTGCTTTTCGGTAGCTGGTATTACCCAGTGTGCTTTCCATATAATGTATTTCCCAAACTTTCATGCTTATCTCCCTGCGGTGCCTGCACCCGGTTTAAGGTTCAGAGATTTCACGTTTAGCAGGTTGATGGAATCTGCATTTTTGTACTCTACCCGAATGGCAGTTCCATCGGTTTGAACAGTAACCTGGCTGAATTCTACGCGGCCACTGTCAACACCCCATTGTTGTAAATATCGTTGCATTTCAATCATGCGATTTCTATCACGTTGCGAACCATCACCTCGGAGCTCTAAATATACACCCGCATTATTTCGCAAATAAGAACCAATGCGCGACATTACTGCCTGTGATTCGTTATCCAATTTGGTGCTGTTTACCACAAAATTCACACGATCTGGCACAACGTAACTTTGCGATAGATCCTGAATCAACTCGTAATCTTCACGCGACTTCAAGATTCGAAGCATGCTCTCTGTCAACTCATTAATTTGAGAATTATTCAAGAACTTAATGTCATCTTTTTGTTCAAATAACTCGAGTAAGCTATCGTTGGTGTAGCTTATCTGGATTGTGTTCTGATCGCCTTGTACGCCTCTTGCAAACATATAACGGTTGATGTCAGCTCCTGTACGTTCTAGCTCAGCTAGGATATCCATTTGAAGATTTACGAAACGGTCGTCGGCAGGTAATGCTATTCGTACGCCAATTTCCGGATATTTATCCATCGCAATGGCAATACGCTCTATCATATATCTGTTCAGGAAGTTCAACTCATCCGAACCTTTTTGCAGATTGATGTTTGTCGGAACAGCATTATGCTCAAATTTGAAGATGTAATCCCAACTGCCCACGTTCTTTGCTTTCTGCTGAACTTGCAAATCCTCTACCTGATCCACAAAGGTTACTTCTTCGTTCAATTCATTAAGATCAAATTCTACGCGGCGTTCAAGTGCCATCTCAACAGCGTTTTTACCCATCGCGTCGAGCTCACCGAAGCCTTCAATTAATAGTCTTCTCTTATCAACACCGGCTGCTACTAGGTAAGCGCGTACTGCCAGCGAGCGCCTTTCTGATAATGCAGCATTATAAGCAACCGATGCTTTTGTATCGGTAAAGCCATTAAGATCGATGAGATATTCATCTTTATTGATCAAATACTTAGCAAGTTTGTCAAGCATTTGCGCTGCAGAAGCATTGATGTACGACATATCGTTGTCGAAATGAATCTGACGAGGTAGAATTACTAAAGTGGCTAATGGCTCGTATTCGAATAGATCGCGAGTTAAAATTACCGGCTCAAGTTCATGTGCGAGCATTTCAACCGGCATAGTTTTGATTTCTGGCATTTCGCAAGGCACACACTTTAAGTACACCGACTCATCCAACAATTCCATAGCACGATTTGGGGCAAGATTGCGGAAAATCTGCTCATCAAACTTGTATGCAAATCCTAAATATGCCCCAGGCTGCGTATAGTTATTTTCAGCTAAATCTTCATCCTCGTACCCGAAGAAGTTAAAACCACCCGCTAAACGTAAGTTGGTGGCAACAATGTAGCCTAGTTCCACACCCAATCCATAGTTCTTAGTAGAAAAATCACTGTTAGCTAGTAAACTCGCATTAATTCCGGCATCCCAACGATCATTGAGGTCATACAGCACTCGACCACTTATTAATTCGAGGAAGCTGGTATCGCTATTTAAATCGTCTTCCGATTTGGTGTACTTAGCAGCAACTCGACCTGAAATTACAAGATCAGATTGTGGCTTATAATTTGCATGCGTTGAGAAAACATGGGCTGTTCGGGCAAAATCTGGTGCAATGTTATCGTCTTTTTCAAATTTGAATTCATATCTGATAAGGGCATCAAACATGTTGGTATGGGTATCGCGGTAAGCAGCACCAAACTGGAAACGCTCCTGAATTTTCTGAACACCCGCTGCATTCTTGATGCTGTTTACTGAAATGATGTTACGGGCAAGCATGGTCCAGTCATCAGAAAGTCGAACCCCATATCCTAAGCTGTTTAAGTAGGTATCCTGATTTTGCCCAAAACGTGCTTCCGCTCTGGCAGTTCCTTTCCATCTGCTGCTTCCGGTAAAATCAACAGCCGTAGAAATGGAGGTTCCATCATTTCTATTCGGTCCTTGAACGGTAAAAATTCGCTCGAATCCAACGTTCATTCCCAAACCTTCTTTTATTACGAAACGATTTCGTAAACCAAGTGAAGCCTGACCTGAACGTCCCTCTACGGCGTCATTCATTCGGTATTCGCTGAATACCTGTCCGTTTTTCATGTAATTTGCATTCAAGCCGAATACTGTGCTATTGCGCTGTGCATTGCTTTGAAGGGTGTACTGCCCTCCCGTGCTGGATACAAACTCGTGGCGAGCAAAAGCCTTTGCAAAACTTCGAATTTTGTACTCTCCACCAATAGCTATAAGCTTACGATCTGATGCGTTTATATCTTGCTCGTACTCACCAAAGGTAGATGCTCCTTTAACAAACGGAAGTTCGGCAGTTATTTTACCTCTTAAATTGGTATTTGTAACCGGTTCGGCAGTTTTGCTTGTTTTGTCGGAGTAGCGAATTCCAACCTCGGCATTAACGCCTGATGTAAGATTTTGCTGAAGTGAGAATAAACCACCTACAGTTTGGTCGCCGGTGGTATCGTTTCTCGATAACAAGAACTCTGCTCCGATTTTTGTGGATTTGGTTAGACTTACTCTAGCACGAGAACGCGCTTCGGTACGAGCCTGTCCTAACGAAGCTCCTTTATTATCAAAGTTTGTGCCAGATTTACCAACTTGAGTTAACATGTCGAATTTCTTACCACGATGGCGTAATTCAACACGCCCAGCAGTTCCAGTACCGCTTTGATCCGACATGGTGTGCGCAACCTCGGCAATTATTTGTGTGCTTTTGCCCAACTCAACATTCATGTTACCGGTGGCCATGGTAAACTCGTTGGTAGGATTATTATCCTGAACAATACCCGCACCCACGTTTACACCGTCTCTTACCTCAAATTTGGCCCCAACTCCGCCAATCATATAACGCTCATCATCGTTTTCCACTTCATAAGTAACTCGGATGTACACCGGGTTAAACTCGCCATCAACGCTGGAAATTGGCGATTTAAAAGTGATAACACCGGTAAAAGGATCAACTACATAATCGGTGAAACGAGTTAGGCGTTCGCGGGTTAAAATCATGCTAGGGTCGCTTGGTACACCGGTCGAGTCTAAGGTGCTGATTTGTTCACGGTCGTAGGTGATAATTTCGATGATCTCAGAATTTTCGATCAAATCGCGATCCGGTAGTTCATATCGAGAAATTCCCTGCCCACGGAACTCGCTAATTCTTCGTGCACTAACAGAGCTAACGCCAAAAGCATCCACTTGAAGAGCGCCTTGCTCGAAGTGAGACTTCACCCCGTTTTGCGCACGGTTGTAAGCGCCTAGTTGAATATCTGCATCATTTTGCTGAGTGATGAAATCACCGTAAAGAACGTACGTTTTACCTCTATCTAATCGCAGATATAATCTACCAGAAGACTGAGCATCGTAACCACGGATTGCAGCCTCGCCATAAATTGGATAATATTCTTCTGGGCGGATATCACGAAATAGTCGTTCTTCTTTTTCCTTCTCAGAATCGAAACCGGCGGTTAATAATGTACGACCAGATACTTTTCCTTTTAGGAAGAAAGCAAAACGGGCATCAGCGGTGAAGCTATTCATGGAGTAAGAAAGTTCTTTCAACTCACGCTCAAATCCATCGTTTTCTACATTGGCAATATTCAATGGCTCACGTAATCGCAGTGTACCTTCTATAATACCGGCTGCAATTAATGGGCGTAAATCCGGGAGAAATTCGATGGTTGTTTCAGCAAATTTATCACCAACAGAAATTCGCGTTAGCGAAGTATATGGTTGGGCAGGTGCTTTCAACTGGAACGTTGCGTTACCGCCCTCTACAAAGGTTTGAGTACCTGGCAGTTCTGCGTTGATGTCTTGTACTAACCAGGTTCCGAATTCTGTATCAAGAGTAACCGGTAATCTAGATCCAATTTTAATACCGTCTTTATCTACAAAATTTGCTTCAATTACCGCAGTGGAGTTTCCATCTGCCGCAACGTTGTTGGTGAGTACGTTTAATTGAATGTTGTTTAGCTCGCCCGGCACAAATACTTGCTTAGTATCGCTGCCTCGCAGGTTTCCAAATGGGTCTCCTTCGTGCAATAGAATAGTATTTACGCCCGGCTGTAGTTGAATACTTACATATTCCCAAACTTGTAAACCGTTTTGTGCTGATGACGAACGTTGACCAATACGAGAGGCAGGAATAATTTCGCCATTTACATATAAATCGAATACTCCACCGTTGGTACCTTTGGCTAATATAGTTACCTGATCGATTGTTAGCGTATCTTGATCGGTGATATTCAAAATTTCGGTTCCCTCACCAGCATCAACCAACATCTGCTCGATGTTAAATCTCGGTGCTTCATTAAGTGTATCTTTTCCAACAACCTCGCCCGGACTGCTTAGGATGTCGTTTGGTGTGTTACCCGAATTTGTTTCAATTTTTGGAGCTTTAGCATTTCCGATAGTACCGCTGGCTTGATCAAAACGACCTGAACCACGGTTCGAGTTAGATTCGTTTACCGTAAACGATTGCTTCAAAGATGTCGATAAGGCATCATCACCAGAGGTAAGTGCATCAGCACGTCGTGTAATCTCGTTATATACTTGCTCGGTACACTCACAAACAGCGAAATCAGCTCTATGAAGCTCCCCTTTTTTAACATCTACAAAACGGCTTGATGGATCGAAGGCATGGCGGTTATCCAGCACTTTCATTTTACTACCTTGCGGTAGCGAGTGATTGTCGATTTTAAGAACATGCTTATTTGCTTTAACAGCGTAGAAAGAATATTTCCCCTCGCTATCGGTAATTACAAAATTCCCGTTCTCTAGATATAGTCGTACCCCCGGAATTCCAACTTCTGATGGATCTTGCATATTATTCTCATCGCAATCGAGGAATACTTTACCTACAATTAACGCTTCTTCGCTAAATACCCCACCGCGAACTTCTACATCAACTTTTGCTTCGTTCGAGATTTTAACAATGAGGCTATCACCTAAAACCTGTGCTTTATTTATTCCGTCGCCACGTTCTGCACCAGGACCTATATATACGCGGTAAGTTAATTCTTTTTTCTCGCCCGGATCGATACTTCCGATATTAAATTCTAGATTTGGTCCTCGCCCACCATTTGGATCTGCTAAGGTGTCACCATCTACACGAGAAGTTCCTAATACATATTTGAAGCCGAATGGAAGCACGTCGTTTACTCGAAGATCATTAATGGTATTAACGGCTTTACTATTTACCTCAATTTTGTAGTTCAAGTAATCGCCAATATCAGCCACTTTACGATCTACAGTTTTTTGTGCAAATAGCACGCCTGTAGCTAAAGGATCAAGTGGAATGTCAACATCTAAACCGATTGGATCCCCCACAATTGTAAACTCCTGTCCATAAGAGGCTAAACTATCCACTTTACGTCCATCCGGTAGTTGACTTACGTTCAACTCGGAGGCAAATTTATAACCAGCAGGTGGAATTACTTCTAAGCGGTAAATACCGGGGCGCAAGAATGGGAATCGGTATTTACCTTGAACATCCGAATTCTCGATATTATTGGTGATATCGCGACCATTCGGACGATATACCGTAGCTAACTCACCCGGATTACCACCGTTATTTTGTCCGGTTACATCAATGATGCGAATTTCTGCACCTTGAACCACCTGATTAGTTTCGCTATCGAATACAAACCCAAATGGATCTACAATTACAGCTGCTTCGATGGTAGCTGGCCCGCCAATTCCACCACCTAAACCTGCACAATTAAGTACAGCAGTTACAACGTCTTCTTCGGTTGTTTCTAGAATACCATTGAATTGAACCACTTCGAATTCGTTACCATCACGTGTTGGAACCGGATCAGGAATGCGGAAAACACCTGTATTTCGTCCTGTTTCGATACCTTCAAATTCTTCTTCGTCTCCTGTTAATTCTGATAAGATGGTAATCCGAACACGTTCAACTCGAGCTCTGTTTTCGTTACAGGCTGAGGCAGTTGCCTGAATATTTAACGGATCGCCAATACTGGAAGTAGCTGTTTTTTCTTCGAAATCCTCATTTGTGAAATAATCAATTTCGGCAGTAGCTCCATCGATATTTGCAACTACATCATTAGAAGCTCCTTCAACTACTACGGTTCCATCAGGATCAACAAAGGTAATATCAGCAATGTTTACAATTTCACCGGAAGCAGTTTCACTTATTTGTACCCCAAATGTAACCTGAAATGTCTCACCCACACGTAACGAATCAAAAGCTACACCTATTTTATCAACATCATCCAAATTAGCTGGTGGTGTAGTTTGATATTCGAATTCACCGGTTTCGGCTAAATGATAAAGTGGCTGCCCTTTACTTAAAGATTCAAATCGGGTAAATATTAGGTTAGCAGGGATAGAGTCTGTAAGAATTACTTTTTGTTGATTAATCCCATCAACAATTATGTTTGTTGGAAATGCAGTCATATCTCCGGTGTTCTCACCAGATATTATGTAAGAGAATTCATCTCCCCTGTTTTTCTCTTCATTGCCCGATTGAGCTTTTGCCAATTCTACGACCGCACCAATTCTAATTCTAATGTCATCAATATTAGTTTTGGTAACTCCAGTGGCAAGATCTGTTGCCTCAAATACCATATGTGCAACCAGCGAGTCTTTTGGCTCATTAATAGATATAGAACCCAAATACGAGATTTCTAATTGCTCGTCGGGCTGAAGTGTAACTTGCGTGGTTAAGGTATCGGTATTAAACGTTGTGTTTAGTTTCGCTTGGCTAACCTGAATTGTACTCCATTCAAGATTTTGCAGATCATAATCGTCACCATCCTGTGCGTTAAAGCCTTTAATTAAATAGGTAGCAGTAGTATTTCCACTATTTGTAAGGAAGTGAGTTATTTCTACGGTTGTTCCACGAAATTCGGCAATACTGT
Source organism: Balneolaceae bacterium (assembly GCA_965228545.1). Classification (GTDB taxonomy): domain Bacteria; phylum Bacteroidota; class Rhodothermia; order Balneolales; family Balneolaceae; genus HXMU1420-13. The sequence continues at coordinate 580,960 of OZ245822.1, read as the reverse complement.
TATTTGGGAAGAAATCGAATTCAGGATTAGAATCGATGTTTACAATTACTTCGTTTGTGTATTGAATTACTTCTAGGCCGGTATCACTTTCGGTATAGGTAAGGCTGGCCTGGTTAGCAACCTTGTCGGTGCTGGAGGTATATTGTTGAGCATACAATTCTCCCACGCCTGCTATGCTAAGCAGGGCTAAAAGGATGATATGTAGGAAAATGTGTCTCAAAAAATGGTTTTAAAAGGAGGGCAAGGAATTCAACCTCACCCTCATGTCTGGGTTAAGTTTGATTATTCGTCAACTTTTACTGCGAAATAGAGCGTAAATTGCTCAGTTGGGTCAAGTTGAGGTGCTGTTATTTTTACAACACCGGTATTGCCAACGGTTGGATTAGCACCGTCTAGTGCAATACCCGGAATAGTTCCATTATCAACAGTGAAAGTACCTGGCACTGCGATTAGGGTGTATGAAGGCACGTTATCCTGAATAACAACATTAGTTACAGGCTCAGAACCATCATTCACGATGGTGATTTTGTACCAAACAGTGTCACCCGGTAGTACATTAAAATCAGCCTTCGTATAAGTACCGGCAACTCCACTTACTGTAGGCGCTTGGAACTTATCAATGGAAAGACGTCCGGCTTGTACCTCAGTTTGATCATCGTTGGATACAGTAGCTAATTGACTGTTGTTGTCTGATACTTCGATTGTAGTTGTAACCGTAGCACCATCATCAAGCCCCGTACTTGCTGTAACTTGAACGATGAACTTTAACTGATCACCGAACTGAAGTGTACCTACACTCGATGGCAAATCAATTGCATTTGGAGAGGCTGCACTTGTAAGAAGCGAATCAACACCTGTTACCTGACCATCATTGTTGGTATCCCAATAAACAACCGCAGTCCAACCTGTTGGTACAGAGTTGCTTAAGTCAAGGAAAAGATCAGATTCAGTACCGCCGCCACCAACGTTTTCATCCACGTTAGAGTTGATGGTTAGTGTGTGAATATAATCCACAGAACCACCCGGAGAAACCTGGCCAGACTGACCGGTTACAAGTGTCATTTGACGTACGATCTGAACGTTAACTGCTTCGTGCTTTAGATCTTTTGCACCGGTAGTTTGAGAAAGTGCACGTACATAAAGATCAATCAAACCTGGCTGGTAACCAGCTGGGATATTTACTCTGAACGTTACTTGCTTAGAAGTACCTGCATCAACCTGAATTGAGTTAATGGTGTTGTTACCATTATTCGGATCTCTGAATGTTGCAGTCCAGCCACTTGGTAATTGTCCCGCACCTTGTAGATCTCCACCTGCGGTTGTATCTGTTGCAAATGCTAATTGGTAGGTATCATCTACACTTGAAGTGTTATTGATAAACAATGTGAAGTTAACCGTAGTATTTGGGTTAGCTGCAATTGTGGTTACCGGATTTGCCTCAGGACCTTCACCGGCACCTGTTTCGCTACCGTTTCCTAGTGCAAAGTTGTTAGTGATATCAACGGTAGGCGTTGTAATCTCACCTAATGCATCTGTATGGAAATCACTTTCGGAAGGATCATTTATAGAAGTAAGCGTCTTGCGAACAGCAAATGGCCCACCGCTCTGTCCAGAAGGTAATTGAACCTGCAAAATAACTCGTGCAGTATCGCTACCATTTACATGGCTGATAGGACCCGTATCAGGAATACCATCATTGTTTGTATCAGTATATGGAGAGGTTGGGTTTCCATTACCATCTACTTTAAAGAAAGTAAAGGTTGTACCAGATGGGTAGTTAGATCCTGATAACGTAATGTTGTACGTATCAGTAGCTGTACCATCGTTAGTAAACAAGTTCAAGAAATTAATAATTGTACCTTGTTCAGCCGAAGCAACAGATACCGTATCTGCACCTACACGAGTGATATCGTAGTTTTCTTCAACTTCGATACTCGCATTGTTAGTAGTAACCGGAGTTGGTGAATCGTCGTGACGGAAAGTACCGTTGTTAACGATGGTGTTACCTTCGGTTCCGGCATCAACCGTAACTTTGAATTTAATGTTACCAGATGCACCGGCATTAATATTTGCAATCTCGATGATTACAGAATCAGCTACACCACTATTATCGAAGCGATATAGAATACCCGAAGCGTTTTCACCGGGTGATGCATCAGTAAGGGGAGTTCCTGCCGCACCAGACCAAGTACCAGAACCAGGAACGTACGTTACACCGGCTGGAAGAGGATCTTTAATAACTAGGTTTGTAGCGTTTGAAGAACCACCACTTTCTGCATAAGCAAAGGTATATGTTACAGTGTCACCTACAGCAACAAATTGCTTATCACGGTTTTTCTGAACGTTTACAACAGCATCTTCATCAACATTAACAGTGTTAGTAGCTGAGTCAGAAATATTGCCATCAAATACGCTGGTTGCAGTAATACTGAACGTTTCAGTTTCACCTTCGTTAGCTGTTACCGGGATATCAGCTACAATTACAATACCGAATGTGTTTCCATTTGGCGAACCCGGAGGATCGATGTTTGGAGTAACAGTGATCGGTGTAAAGTTATCGGGCACACCATTTTGATCATCATCGGCATAAATCACGATGTTATCAAAATCGAAATCACCTGAGCCCTCGAGAATTGTCAGGTTATAGCTATCAACGCCGTTACCGGTGTTTGTGATAGTATGTGGAAAAGTAACCTGTCCACCAGGGCTTGCTGTAAGGCTGATACCGTTAGAGATATCAACACCTGCAACTTGCTGCACGATTGTTTGAACCGTGTTAGAAGTAATGGATTGATTATTACCTCCGTTATCTACGTAGGTTGCACTGGCTTGGTTACCAATTTGAGTATTGGCAGGTGGCACCTGAGCGAACACGTCTGATGACGAGACACCTAGTAATACGCCAAAAACCAAAAACAACCCAACAAGGCGAGACACCTTGTTACTGAGTGTATGTTTTGTGTTTGTTTTCATGGTTTCTATCCTGTTTAGGTTTAGAATATTTGATTTGTTTGTTGTTTGATTTTCCAAAAGACTAATTGTCAATCACCTTAACTCTGGCGACCAGAATGACTTGCTCCCCCGCCTCTAGTGACGGAACCAACCAGCGTAAACGCCGATATTCACGGCCCGGAACCAATTCTTCAATGGTGGTTCCGTCAGGTTGTCGCACTTGACGAGTTAAGGGAAGGTTTTGGAAAGTATTGCCAGTATTGGAGAGGCTGGCACCCTCTGGGTTTGGAGAAGCACTTTCGAGCAGGTATTCCATGCCGATTGGAATCGGAAGAACTGGCCTTAGCTCGGAGATGCCGTTGTCCAAATTGTTCGTGTAGGCAAGGCGATATACGAGCGTATCGCCAGGCTTAGCCTCCTGAGTAGGAGTTAAAATTTCTTGCCCGTCTTCATCAACGGTTACAAGGAGTTGCTCTAAAACCGAAACAACGCCTTCGCTTTGCTGAGCCATCGCATTGGCTGCAAAACCCAGAATTATCATTGTTAAAAAAATACACGTTTTTTTCATAGCAGAGATTGTTTTGTGTGTTTAACCCATTTATGGTTTATCTAAAATACGCCTATACCCAAGTAAGCGCTGTTAGAGTGCGTTAAGGTAGCCTCGTTACAAGCAGGTGGTTTTGTTAACTGATTCTAATGTAAATGTGGTGTTTATAATGTTTGAGGCTTGATTTTCTAAATTATTCAAATTGAAATATCATTAGATTGATAGCGCTTACATGAATTATTATTAGATAAATATTTCAATTTTTTATTATATATCTTTTATAAACTTTTAGTAGGTAATTATTTTTTACTCCTCTCTCTTATAAATCTGCACTATATTCATCCTAAAAATTTATGATTTCGAAAGAAGTACTAAAGAAAATCAGAAAGCTGGAAATTCAGACAAAGGGGCTCGTGAACACCTTGTTTGGTGGAGAGTATCAATCGGTCTTTAAGGGGCGCGGAATGGCGTTTTCTGAAGTTCGCGCCTATAATTATGGGGATGATATTCGACAGATTGATTGGAATGTAACTGCACGTACAGGCGACCCATATATCAAGATATTTGAAGAAGAAAGAGAGCAAACTCTAATGCTTTGTGTAGATATTTCTGCAAGTGGAGTGTTCGGTTCCAATCAACAAAGGAAGATGGATATAGCTATTGAAATTAGTGCCGTTTTAGCATTTAGTGCCATCAATAATGGCGATAAAGTTGGGCTTGTTTTATTCTCAGACAAAATTGAGAAGGTGGTGCCCCCAAAGAAGGGTCGAACTCATGTACTGAGATTAATCAGAGAGTTGTACACTACTAAACCAACCGGTAAGGGAACAAAAATTGCTGATGCTTTAAGTTATGTGAATCGACTGCTCGACCGAAGAGCGATTGTAGTTTTGGCTTCAGATTTTCAAGATCAAAATTTCGAGAAACAGCTTAGAATCACTAACCAAAAGCACGATTTAGTTAGCATTGTTATACATGATTCTTTTGAAGATGAAATTCCTGACATTGGAATTGTTCCATTTAGAGATGCAGAAACTCAAAAGGAAATATTAATTGATACATCCAGCCAAAAGGTAAGGGATGCATATAAGAAGCGAAGATTTATCCATAAAAAAGAGCTCGATGAATCGCTGTTGAAGATGAGAGTTGATGCTGTTAATGTTTGCACCAACGAATCGTATGTGCGTCCATTAATGAACTTCTTTAAGCGACGCTTAAGCCGTTATTAATCAATGTAATGAAGCTAGAATATTAGTCAGCTCATCTCGCATTAAATATCGATATCGCTCAATGTAAAGTTTAAAGGATTGAAGCTCCTCTTCTGCCAGCGACTTCGAAGCCGGTAATTCGATGGATAGTGGATTTACCGGCTGATCATTTTTATAAATGCGATAGTCTAAATGAACGCCCGTTACCCTTCCAGTCTTCCCAACGTATCCTATGGTTTGCCCTTGCTTTACGCGTACTCCTTTTCTAATACCCGGAGCAAAACCATTGAGATGTAAATAAGCCGTTGTATACACTCCGTTGTGTTTAATCTTTACAATATTACCATTTGGACCACGATAGCGTGCTTCAATTACTTCCCCATCACCAACTGCAATCACTGGTGTTCCTATAGGCGCTGCATAATCAACACCGTAATGCGGCATATTTCGCTTAAGTACGGGGTGAAATCTGTTGTGCGAAAAGCCCGAGCTTACCCGTTGATTGTATTTAAATGGCGCTTTTAAAAGTGCTTTTTGCAATCCCTTGCCTTCTCTGTCAAAATACGCGGCACGTTCGTCATTTTCGTAATAGAACGCTTCATAAACTTTCCCTTTGTGAGTAAATGTAGCCGCAACAATATCTCCAACTCCGTATGGCTCGTCATCTACAATAGGTTGCTCATACACAATGGTGAATTTATCATTGGGTTGTAAGCTAAAGAAATTAACCTGCCAGGCAAATATTTCACTTAATTTACTTCCTAATAATGGATTAACGTCATTGTCTTTCAATGCTTGATATAACGAAGATCTAATTACGCCACTTGTAACCATTTGTAGCTTGGTTACATCTTTTGCACCTCTATCTACCCAGATTTTGTCGGCCCAATCGAATACTACATAATTGATCTTGTCGAAATGAATAATTAAACGATCAACCTTATCTGAAACCGGATTTTTATATACCAGATAACGTTGCCCCGGCCGCAAAGAATTTGATCGGAATACTCCCTTCGCTTCTTCATTGATGGCATAAATGGTTTGTGGACTTACTCCAAATGAATCCAGAATTGTATAAATACTCTCATTTCGTTTGATCGTGTTATCATCAACCAATAAACGCTGTTTAAAACCATACTCGTCGATTAGCTGTTGCTCCTTAATTTCTTGAAGGTTTGCAAGTGTAATTGCTGGAGCTTCTTCTGAAATAGATATTTCTTTTTCGGTCCACAACCCGCAAGCTGACAGACAGAATATTCCAATGATGACTAAAAATACAGTATTAACCCGACTCAAAATTATAAGTATGTGATAGATGATTTAAGCCGCCAATAATACGAAAATCTGGCTTTTTTTCATATCTCCCTATTTTTACATTTTTCAACTCAATACAGATTCCATTCTAACTGCGAGAACTACTATTTTAAGACAAAACGTTGAACACAAACTATGATCGATATTTTAAAGCGCTTGCGTGTATTATTAACTTTTGTGGTAATGGCCTTGTTCGCTACAACTAACACACAAAGCCAAACTGTTGTACTTAGTTCTGATACCGATTCTGTTTCTGTTGGCGATGTTATTTCGTTGAACCTAAAAATTCAGCTCAATCAGACAGCAGACGAACTCCTATTTCCAGATTCTTCATCCTTCCCTGCCGATCTCACATATCTTGACCTACAACGATTCCAACTCACTGATTTTGCTGATAGTCTTCGATATCGTGTTCAATATTTCGCAAATCAGGATGTTTACATTCCCGGATTTCCAATTGGGGTAGTTACCGGAACAGATACCACTACGTTATACAGTAATTCTTTAACCATTCCATTCCGATCGATTTTACCGGCCGAGGACGCAGAACTCAAGCCAATTAAACCCATTCTGCCATTTGATAGATTTCCTTGGGCAGTTTTGTTGATCATTTTGGTTTTAATAGCTGCCGCAATTTGGGCTTATCTAACATTTACTAAAAAAGAAAAACCGGTTGTTGTACAGAAAATTGTTACACCAATTCCTTTTCAAAGTCCGGTTTTACAGTTAGAACAAACTCTTATATCACTAAAAGAAGACTATAACCTTAGCCAAACCAAAGATTTTAAATATTTCTATTCAACCATCAGCGATTCAATCCGCCGATATTTTGAAGATTTATATGAGATTCCCGCACTCGAATCAACTTCACGTGAGGTGCTTCGATATTTAGATGCTTTCGGCGTAGATCATGAGATGATTCAAAGTACCCGAAATGTTCTTAACCGTTCAGATATGGTTAAATTCGCAAAATTTACTCCTACACTCGATAGCGCTTGGAATACTTACGCCGAAGCAATGGATTTCCTAGAGCGAGCTAAATTGATAGATGCTTCGAGGGTTGCTCGTAAGAAATCGGAGTATGAAGCACAGTGGGAAGAAGTTGAGCCTTCTTCAGAAGATGTCGAAGATGAAGAACCAAAAGCGGAGGCAAATTAATGGAATGGGCTAATCCTGAATGGCTATGGGCACTGATTATTCTGCCGTGTATCATCGCACTTTATCTCTACCGACATTTTGCAAAAAAACATCCAGCACTAACCTTTTCCTCTGTCCGATATTTCGAAGGACTCGACGGCAATTGGCGTTCACATATTCATTGGCTGAACAAATTATTATTCGTAAGTGGCATAGCATGTTTGATTTTAGCACTAGCTCGGCCACAAAATAAACTCACCACCATCGAGCGAAATGCCGAAGGAATTGATATTGTGATGGTACTTGACATGAGTTCGAGCATGAAAGCCGAAGATCTAAAACCCAATCGTTTCGAGGCCGCACGAGAAGTTGCCAAGCAATTTGTAGACAAACGAATATCTGACAGAATCGGTCTAGTTACCTTCGCTATGAAAAGCTTCACCGTTTGCCCTCCTACCCTAGATTATCGGCTATTAAAGCAACTAATCGACGAAGTTTCGATGGGAGTAATCGAAGACGGAACCGCCATAGGGATGGGAATTGCCACTGCCATCAACCGACTTAAAGACAGTGAAGCAACGAGTAAAGTAATTATTCTACTCACCGATGGGCAAAATAACGCCGGCGAAATCGATCCCGTTACAGCTGCAGATTTAGCGGTTACTTACGGAATCAAAATTTATACCATTGGTGCCGGAACCCGTGGTACTGCACCCTACCCTGTTCAGGATCCTATTTTTGGGCGAAGATATCAAAACATCCAGGTTAATATTGATGAAGAAATGCTCACTTCGGTAGCCGAGCTAACCGGTGGTAAATACTACCGTGCTACCAATACCGAACAGCTTGCCAGCATCTATGATGAAATTGATGAACTCGAACGCTCTAAAGTAGAAGAGCTAATCTACACCGATTATGAGGATAAATACCCCACTTATCTCTCTCTGGCACTTACATTATTAGTGCTTGGATTTCTTTCCGATAAAGTTTGGTTACGAGGATTCACAGAAAAGTAGGTAGTTCAATTTTTCTGTTGAATAACTGTTAATCCTCCACTTCAAAGTCTTATCTTTGGGGTCTTTATTTCATTCTGAATACATACCGAATGTCTGTAGCTGATTTTAAGCAAGCCATCACCAAAACACCATTTTATTCATCCCTAGCTGATAGTCTGAGTCAAAATAAGCGCATCCACTTAAAAGGTGTAGTAGGCACTTCCGCATCATTTCTAGCCGAACAACTAAGCCATGTTAACACACTACTTATCCTTACAGATACAGATGAAAATGCGCGGTTTATAAAATCCGACTTATCCATTATTTCGGAAACCGAGGCCGTCTACTTTCCTGCAACAAATCATAAACCATACGACTCTGAACAGATTCAAGATACTTCTCTTCTCGTTCAGCGATCGGAAGCATTGCAACAGATTCAATCCGGAAAATCATCGTTAATCGTTACTTCTGCGGAGGCTATTTTTGATAAAGTAGCACCTCCATCCCAGATTAATGAAGTAAGCATACATATAGAACGTAATACCGACCGAGATCCGGAAAAACTTCGAGAGGAGTTGGTAGATCAAGGCTATCAACCGGTACGTTTTGTGGATCAACCCGGAGAATTTGCCGTGCGGGGTGGGATTCTTGACATCTTTCCATTTACCGGAGAATACCCGATTCGTTTAGAATTTTTTGGGGATGAAGTGGAATCTATTCGTGAATTTGATGCCAGCTCGCAGCGATCTGTTTCTTTTTTAAATGAAGTTAAAATTGTACCCGATTTAACCAACCTTCCCGATGTTGAGAAGAAAAATGTTCTCTCTTACTTCAGCGACGACACGCTTCTGCTAATCAAAGATCAGCCCGTTGTGGATGCTGTGATTGATAAAAAATACGAGCATGCTGAACTAGCATTTGCAGAAACCAACGATGACATCTCCGAGCCTTCTCAACTGTTCACATCCCCTAAAGTTTATCATCAAGAACTCAATAGATTCTCTAATCAGATTTATTTCGGAAATACACCCACGCATACAAATCTGCTTAAACTTTCGGTTGATGCAAAACCTCAACCCGACTTTCACGGCAACTTTGAGCTATTAAAGCAGAACATCGAGCAAAACTCAGAAAAAGGTATTAAAACAGTCATATTCTGTGATAATGATGGTCAGCAAAAACGATTTTCAGAGCTATTAGGCGAACCTGATCCTCATTTTAATTATTCACTGGTTGTTGAATCCATCCATGAAGGCTTTATTCTCGAATCGGTTAATCTCGCTTTATATACCGATCATCAAATTTTTAATAGATACCATCGCCCGAAAATAAAGAAACGCCGTTATTCGGGAGGCATTTCATTTAAAGAACTCAAAGATCTCTCCATTGGCGATTTCGTAGTTCATGTGGATTATGGAATTGGAAAATTTGCCGGATTCAAGAAAATACAAGTAAAGAATTCTGAACAGGAAGTTGTAGTGCTTCGTTACAAAGAAGATTCGCTGCTTTACGTGAATGTTTCTTCGCTTCACAAACTTCAAAAATACTCCGGTAAAGAAGGAACTGCACCAAAAATCACCAAATTGGGATCGGGGGAATGGGCTCGAAAAAAGGCGCAGACTAAGAAAAAAGTAAAAGATATTGCCCGTGAACTAATCCAACTGTATGCGAAGCGAAAACTGCAAAAAGCACATGCTTTCTCCGGCGATTCTCATTGGCAGGTAGAAATGGAAGCTCGCTTCGAATACGAAGAAACTCCGGATCAAGATGAAGCCATAAAAGCGGTAAAAGCAGATATGGAAACCAAACAGCCGATGGACCGACTCGTTTGCGGCGATGTTGGTTTTGGAAAAACTGAAGTGGCGGTTCGTGCGGCGTTCAAAGCGGTTATGGACCACAAACAAGTGGGCGTTTTGGTGCCAACTACTATTCTAGCTGAACAACATGCTAAAACCTTCATCAAGCGGATGAAAAACTTTCCGGTTCGAATAGAAGTATTGAGTCGCTTTCGAACAAAGGCTGAACAAACCCAAGTTATCAAAGCCTTGGGAAAAGGTGAAGTGGATATTGTGATTGGAACCCACCGCATCCTTTCAAAAGACATTAAATTCAAAGATCTTGGATTGATCATAGTAGACGAAGAACAACGCTTTGGAGTAAGTGCGAAAGAAAAACTAAAGCAGTTCAGAGCTACCGTTGATGTACTCACCCTCACTGCAACTCCCATTCCAAGAACGCTTCAATTTTCGTTGATGGGAGCTCGGGATTTAAGTGTAATCAACACTCCTCCTCCGAATAGACAGCCGGTATACACTGAAATTCATTCGTTTAATGAAGAACTTATTCGGGATGCCATCCTACAGGAAATGAGTCGGGGTGGGCAAGTATTTTTTATTCACAATCGGGTAAAAAACATCGAAGAAACCGCCGAAATGATTCGAAGATTGGTGCCTGACAGCCGGGTACGATTTGGTCACGGACAAATGACCGGTCCGCAGTTGGAAAAAATAATTGGAGATTTTTATGCCCATAAATTTGATGTGTTGGTATCCACAAATATTGTAGAAAACGGGATCGATATTGGAAATGCGAATACCATCATTATCAATAATGCAGATAACTTTGGGCTAGCCGAGCTACATCAGTTGCGCGGGCGCGTTGGGCGTTCTAATCGCAAAGCCTTTTGTTATTTAATAACGCGACCAATTGAGACCCTAACAACCGAAGCCCGAAAACGACTGCTTGCTTTAGAGGAGTTCTCCGATCTTGGATCCGGTTTTAACATTGCCATGCGTGATCTCGATATTCGCGGAGCAGGTGATATTCTGGGAGGCGAGCAAAGTGGATTTATCAACGATATTGGCTTTGATCTATACACTAAGATATTAAACGATGCAGTTCGGGAATTAAAAGAAAGCGAATTTGCTGAATTATTTGAAGGTGTTGAGGCTGAAATTGAATATCCGGAAACCAATGTAGAAATCGATAAGACCGCGTTGCTCCCTAACAGTTATGTATTAGATAATGTGGAGCGTTTGAATCTGTATCGAAAACTATCGCAGGCAAATTCAGAAAAAGAAATTGATGAATGGCGCGAGGAAATTGAAGATCGATTTGGTCGCCCACCTGTAGAAGCAGAGACTTTAATTACTGTTTCAAAAATTAAATTTTTCGCCTCTCGCAACTTCTTCACTAAAGTTACTATTCGAGCGGATCGAATGTGGTGTGTGTGTCCAAAAACAGGGACTGAGATGGGTGAGTTTTACTATAAACAGAAAGTTTTTCAATCTACGCTAGAAAAGTTAGAAAAAACCAAGCCAGGTAAATTTCAGCTAATCCAAAAGGATGATATCGTTCGTTTCGTTATTCAGGATATTCCCGACTATGATGCTGCGCTAAAATTTCTTCAGAGATTGCTTGCTTAACGTGATTTATTAACGTTCACCGCATACCTTATTCCAAAAGTAAATACCTTTTCGCTGTGAATTTAGACCGATACATTAAACTGATTAAATCTGGAGAAGTCGTGGCCTTCCCTACCGAAACCGTGTATGGTCTTGGGGCTGACGCCTGGAATCCCGATGCAATAGCGAAAGTTTTCAAAATTAAAGGGCGACCTTCTGATAATCCTTTGATTGTACATATTTCTGATGAAGCCCAAATCGAAGATTTTGCGCTTGATATTCCTGATCATGCCCATCGCTTAATCAAAGCTTTCTGGCCGGGTCCGCTAACACTGGTTCTAAACAAAAAACCAGAGGTTCTCGACGCTGTTACCGCAGGATTAAATACGGTAGCATTACGTATGCCCGAACATCCACTGGCTTTATCTTTAATAAAAGAAACCGGTGCTTTAGTTGCTCCAAGTGCAAATAAATCCGGAAGTCCCTCTCCTACCAAAGCCGCTCATGTATATGCCGATTTTGGCAATGACTTTCCTGTTATAGATGGAAAAGCAACACGCATTGGCTTAGAATCTACGGTTGTTGATCTATCACAAACAATCCCTGCTATATTACGTCCGGGGAGCATAAGCCGAAAACAAATCGAAGCGGTGCTGGATACTTTTGTGGAAGAATCATTTTTTCATCAACTCGAAAAACCCAGAAGTCCGGGACAAAAGTATTCGCATTACAAACCCAAAGCGGAAGTGCGCTGGTTAGCTGAGAATGAAATATTGACTAACCCAAAAACATTATATCTCCTGCAAAATCAATCAAAACATGCCGAAAATGTAATAACCTACAATGGCAATTTAGAACTTCTTGCTCGCGAGTTATACGATCGGTTTAGAGAAGCAGATATTGAAGGCTATGAAACCGTGAAAATCGAAATTTTTGAAGATGGAGCAACCATTTCTTCTGCGTTAAAAAATCGAATTAATAAAGCGGTTGGTAATTAATAAACTAACCATCAAACACAGAAAACGCCTGATCTGGACGTATCGCTAATACAGCTTCCACCATAATTTGTATGAGATGTTCAACATCGTTAATAGAACACATTTCTACAGGCGAATGCATGTAGCGTAATGGCAAAGAAATAAGTGCACTAGGTATTCCGGTTTGTTGATAGAAGATGCTGTCGGTGTCGGTACCCGTTCGTATACTCGTGGCTTCGTGTTGAACTTCAATTTCAGCTTTCTCGCAAACTTCTTCAAGGAAATCTACTACTTTTGGATGATTGGCTCCCCCGTGCTGTATGGTTGGGCCTTTTCCGAGTTGAACAAAACCATTGGCTTTTCGATCGATATCGGGGCTATCCGTAGCGTGTGTTACATCGGTAACCAAAGCTACATCCGGCATAAAACGATAACTCATCATACGAGCCCCAAATCCACCTACTTCCTCTTGAATAGAGTTTAAGGCAATCACATTCACCTTTAACTCCGATCGTCGGTCTGAGAGCCTTTTCATAGCTTCAGCAATAATAAAACCACCTATTCTATTATCAAGTGCACGACCGGTTAAAATCTCATCATTTAAAAATTCCGAATCGCTTGCGTAAGTAATCGGGTCGCCAATTTGTATAAGTTCCAATGCTTCCTCACGCGAACTTACACCAATATCAACGTAAATATCTTTCCATGCAGGTTGGCTACCACCACCGTTTTTAGTGGTTTGTAAGTGGATCGCAGTATTGCCGGTTACCCCAACAACTCGCCCTTTTTTATTATGAATAAACACTTTCTTAGCTCTTGCAATGGTAGAATCGCTCCCTCCTAATTTATTCACATACACAAAACCTTTCTCTGTAATATGCTGAACCACCATCCCAATTTCATCACAATGTGCTTCCAGCATAACTGTAGCTACATCGCCACTGGTTTTCAATTTAGCGGCGCAAGAGCCATAAGCATCTGTTACCACTTCATCTGCAAAACCATCCACATACGATTTCCAAACTTTCACGCCTTCTTTTTCCCATCCGGTTGGTGATGGAGTGATTAATAAGTTTTCTAAAAAGGTTGCTGATGCTTCTGTCATAATGATATTCTATGGCTATAAATTTGTGATGCCGAAGATATAAAATCTAATGATTGCGTTGAAGCAAACTAACAGGAATAACAAAATTGCAGCTAGCACCTATATCTTAATATCGTATCACTTGTGTAAGGCCTGTCCACACCTTTCAGTTAAGCTATAAAACACTTTGATTTCGTTAGTCATAATCGCATTTTCCGTTCAAAAAAATTCATGGCACTACTAACATACGATCCGGACTTATTCTTTCATTGGCACACCATTAAAACTCGATTTAGAGACCTTGACCCACTAAATCATGTTAATAATGCCGTCTTTAATTCGTATTTCGAAGAAGCCCGAATCCATTTTGTAGAAAGTGTTCCCGAATTAGCAAATAGTTTCGAACGGGGCGAGTCGTTTGTACTCGTTAAAAGTACCATCGAATACATTAAACCAATTTTATACCCTCAAAGCCTTTTGATTGGAACAGGTTGTCTATCGGTTGGCAATTCCAGCGTTGAGGCCTATCAAGCCATTTTCGATCAAAAAACTCATACTTTACATGCAATTGCAACTACTACCGGTGTTTGGTTCGATTTAAAGAAACAGCGACCTACAAGAGTTCCTGATGTTGCCAATATGGACGAAATGATGGTAAAACTGGATGGATAAAAGCACACGTTATAAAATATTTAACGATCCCGTTCAAGGTTTTATCACCGTTCCCAAAGGCATAATCCTTCGGTTAATCGATCATCCTTATGTGCAACGCCTGCGCCGCATCAGGCAATTAGGGTTGGGGTATTTAGTTTTCCCTGGCGCCGAACACTCTCGCTTTTCTCATGCATTGGGGGCGTTAGAGTTAGGGCAAAGGGTATTACAAAATCTACGAGAAAAAGACACTACAATCAGCGATAAAGAATACGAAGGAACGTTGATTGCGTTGCTCCTTCATGATGTTGGGCATGGCCCTCTCTCCCACACCTTAGAACATACACTCATCAAAAATTTTACACACGAGATGATGAGTCTGGCTATCATGAAAGAACTGAATAAACAGTTTGATGGCGCCTTAGAAACAGCAATTCAGATTTTTACGAATCAATACCCCAAGAAATTCTTGCATCAGCTGGTTAGCTCTCAATTAGATCTCGACCGACTCGATTACTTGCGCAGAGATAGTTTTTTTACGGGGGTTTCTGAAGGTACCGTTGGAATCAATCGGATTTTGAAAACCATGCGTGTTTTTAACGGAAACATCGTAATTGAGAAAAAAGGGATTTATGCCTTAGAAAACTACATTATTGCTCGCCGTTTGATGTACATGCAGGTTTATTTGCACAAAACCGTGTTAAGTGCCGATTCCCTGTTACGTATGATTTTTAAACGTGTAAGTGATGTACTGGAAGCAGGCATTGATCTTCATTTTGCTTCACCAAAATTGGAATATTTTGTTAAGGAAAAACCATCCGCGAAAAAAAAGATTTCCAAAAAAGCCATCGATTTATACGCCGCCTTAGATGATTATGATGTGTACCAAAACATCAAAGACTGGCAGTACTCGAAGGATATTATCTTAGCCGACTTATGTACACGTTTTCTAAATCGGGATTTGTTTCGCACCACTTTTCTGGACTTTAAACCCGATAGCCATATCCAACAAGAAGTGTTGGATAAAACGTACCATTATTTGGTAGAATCCGGCTTTCCAATTACGAAAGAACAAGCTGCCTACTACTATCAGTTTGATGTTAACAAAACCGAAGCCTATAAATACCGCAATGAAAGTATCTGGATTTTAGATGATAACGAAGCGATTGAATTCTCAAAAGCGGCAGACACCAAAAATATAATTGCACTTACAGAGCCTATTGTCCGCCATTTCGTAGTTCATTTAAAATCAATTACGGTTTAGAAGAAGACTGGTCGGGTTCTTTAAGATGAGAAAGTACTTTATTCAAAAAGCTGAAATCGTATTCTTCTGCAGCCTCGGCAAGTAGTTGCTCGGCATCCGATAAGGTGTGTACCTCTAATAGTTGACTCAATTGCCCGGCTGTGAGTTTTTGCAGATACTGTTGTTCCAATAAACTAGTTATCTCATGTGCCTTTTGGGGGTGTACAACCAATAAGTATTCTGCTACTTCTTTTGGTGATGAAATTAATTGATTGAATTCAATTTCATGATCGGTAAGCATTCTGGCAAGGTTCTGATTCAGACTTTCTTCAATTTGCTCAAGTAAATCGTGCTCACGAAATGGTTTTTGCAGATAATTTGAGAATCCTTTTTCCAATAGTTCTGTTTTTCCACCCTGATCCCCTGCCGTTACTGCTATAATCGGCATACTTTGGTATTTCCAGTCTCTCGCACGGATTTTGAGCATGGCTTCAATTCCATCCATTACCGGCATATTTATATCCATCAAAATTACATCGGGATCGAATTGTTCGATTTGTGATAAAGCCTCTAAGCCATCTTCTGCTTCTTGGTAGGCATATCCATTCTCTTGCAAGATGATTCGCGTAATCGTGCGATTGGGAACTAAGTCGTCTACAATCAGAACTCGAACCGGAGACTCTCTATGAATATTCACTTCTGTATCGCCGGTTGATCTTTGAATATGAAGAGAACGATCGGTGGATAGTTGATGCCGTACAGAAACAGGAATACTAAATGAGACTTCAAGCCCACCTTCTTCTCTGTTTTTTGCTTCAATGGTTCCACCAAAATACTCGATGATTCGTTTACACAAGGTTAAACCGAGTCCGGTTCCTGCCTTTTTCAAAGGTTCATGCTGCCAAAATGGATTGTATATCAGGTCTAATTCATCACTGTTAATTCCTATTCCGGTATCGTAAATATTAACTGCAAGAAAATGATTTCTATCTTCTGTGGCCTCAATAGTATATTTAAGCTGTACGCCCCCTTCCTCAGTAAATTTTAAAGCATTATCTAGCAAGTTCTTTAGCACCATAGAGAGCCGGTTAAAATCGGTGGTAAGCAACTCAGGAAAATCTTCGGGATGAACCACATTAAACGATAAATTTTTAACCTTAGCCAATTCATTGAAACGCCGGCTGAAGGTATCGATATAAACCCTAAGGTTTTGCTCTTCTTTTTTCTCTTGATTATGCTGAGCATCTAATGTAGTAAGTTCTAGAATATCGTCTACCATAGAAAGTAGTTGTTCGCCTGCTGATTTGATTTCACGAATATGTGTTTTTTCATCCGGTAAGATGGAAGCATTGCGTTCCAGGATCTGAGAGTAACCTAAAATTGCGTTTAGAGGTGTACGAAACTCGTGCGATAGACTTGAAATAAAATTCGATTTGGCATCACTAGCATTCTCAGCAATTTCTTTAGCACGAATTAGTTCATTTTCAGCATCAATTTTAGACGTTATATCCCGCGCCACCGACTGCAACCCAACTACTACATCACCATCTTTGATCATAGAAGTAGTTTGGCCTAACCATTTTAAATTGCCATCTCGCGTAACCACCCGAAACTCGATATAGTTTTTATCGTTAATGGCATTTAGTTGAGAAGTAAAATAGTTAGTTATTGCAGTTAAATCCTCTTTGTACACAAAATCGAGGATGTTAATGCTACCCGGCATATCAATATCGTAACCCAATAATTTATTCAATGCTTTGTTAGAGTATGTCACATTTCCGGCGATATCAGATTTATAAATAATATCATTGGCCGACTCTACAAGTTGCTTGTATTGAACCTGTGCATTAAATAAGCGCTCTTCTACTTTCTTCTTGTCGGTAATGTCGGTAATGATAAGCTGGACGTAATATTTGTTCTTATCCTCTAACCTGAGCGTTCTTTTCTGGATATTAAGCCAACACGCATCTTTAAACAGCATAACTTTATAATTGTAGCTGATATGAGTGCTGGTTTCCGGATCAATCTTATCATCGCTTTTAACCAGCGCGGCAATCAAATCTTTACGAATGGGTAATTCAGCTATAGTATTACCGATGATTTTTTCTTTGGGCAAACCAAGTAGTTCGTTAAACTTGTAGTTCGAAAAAACTACTTCTCCCTTTTTGTTCAGTATTCCAATTAATTGATCATGCTCATCAATAATAGTATCAATCAATAATTGCTTAAATTTAAGCTCGAATACACGGCTTAATATGCGATAGCACAAGTAAAGTATAATTACTAGTAGTGACGCTAGCAGCACAAAGTCTACAAAGGAAAGAGATGCAATAAGAAATGGTAAAGTTTTCACTACATAGTTTAATTATCCTCAAAATTACATAAACTTCTTAGGCTATGGAGTTAGCATTTCTTAATGCTAAGGGGTGCGGCGATACTCAAGAAATCTTAAATCATCTGAGTTTTTTTCAGAAACAAGCTCCCAATCTATCCCAATTTTATCTCGGTATTCAGGAAAAAACGTATCCCCATCATACTCTTTTTTTATTTCAGTTATCAACAGTCTATCTGCAATCGAAAGTGTTTGTTTGTAGAGAACTCCTCCTCCAATAATCATTACTTCCGGTTCATCCATGTTCGAAAGTGCTTCATCTAAGGATGTATAGGTATCTACCGAATCATATTTTTTTGAAGTAGAGAGCACTATGTTTTTACGGCCGGGAAGAGGTTTTTCGCCCAATTCTTCGAATACTCCACGCCCCATAACCATGGTTTTTCCCATCGTTTGTTGCTTAAAGTACTTTAAGTCCTCACTGTATCGCCAAGGTAATTCTCCGTCTTTTCCTATTACCAAATTGGGATCGTGGGCTGCAATAAGAGTGATAATCATACAGCTACCTCGAACCGAATACCTGGGTCAGGATTATAATTTTCGAGCGTAAAGTCATCGAAAGTGAGCTCATCAACCGGTTTATTGGCAATGGTTAGCGTTGGCAGTTCTTTTGGTTCACGTTTTAGCTGTTCTTTTAAACCATCCACATGATTCACATAAATATGAGCATCTACGATAGTATGGGCAAAGGTACCGGGTTGTAACCCTACTTCTTGTGCAATAGCCATAGTTAAAGCAGCATAGCAGGCAAGATTAAATGGAATACCTAGTGCAATATCGCCTGAGCGTTGTGTGAGATGACAGTTGAGTTTTCCATCAGCTACATTGAAAATATACATTAAGTGACATGGTGGTAATGCCATTTCTCCAAGTAAGCCCGGATGCCAAGTGCTCACTACAATCCGTCGGCTGTTGGGATTAGTTTTTAGCATATCAATAGCTCGTTGTACCTGATCGAATTCTTTACGAACCCACTTAAATTCATCTTCTTTACCGGCTACAGCTTCTTTTTTCAAATAAGGAAAACGCCTCCAAAGTACCGGATAAATCGGCCCAACATGGCCATCTTCCTTGGCCCATGCATCCCAAATATGGCAATCGTTTTCATCTCTTAACCACCGGATGTGATCTTCCCCTCGTAAATACCAAAGTAGTTCAAGAATAACCGATCGAAAATACACTTTTTTCGTGGTTAGAAGTGGGAAGCCTTTTGCTAGGTCTACTTTATAAAATTCTGCGAATCCTGAAATAGTATCTGTTCCGGTTCTGTTCTCTTTTCGAACACCATTTTCCAAAACGTTTCGCACTAAATCGTGATATACTTTCATACTTTAAAGCTATAATATTGTGCCACTTAATAGTAATATGGCAATTGAAAAATAAATGATAATTCCTGATACATCCACGATGGTTGCAACAAACGGTGCTGAAGAAACAGCGGGATCTAACCCAAGTCGTGAAAGTAAAAATGGTAACATTGCACCTACAAAATTACCAAACAGAACAATAGAAAGCAGACTTAATCCAATAACTAAAGCGGTCATTACCATTTCGTAGCCAAAAGGACTCCCTTCTATTAAATCCCATGCGATCATTGTAACAAAACCGAGTAGACCAATTAACCCACCGAGCATTAATCCCGATGTAAACTCTCGTTTGAACACCATTTTCCAATCATCAGATTTGATATCGTCGGTAGCCAATGCTCGAATAACCAGTGTAGCTGCTTGTGCTCCCGAGTTGCCTCCACTAGAAATAATCAGCGGTACAAAAAATGATAAGAACACTACCTGACTTAATAACTCTTCGTATTGGCCCATGGTTAATGCCGTTAAAATCTGCCCAATAAATAAAACAACTAGCCACCCCAGTCTTTTCTTCACCATCAAACCGATGGACGTTTGAGAATAGTAATCATCGAGGGCATCCATAGCGGCCATTTTCTGCATATCCTCGGTGGTTTCTTCCTCAGCTACGTCAATCACATCATCAACGGTAACAATACCAACTAACACACCATCGGTATCAATTACAGGCAATGCAACACGGTCATATTTAGCAAACATCTTCACTGCATCCTCCTGATCGTCGAATACCAGAAGTGCGTTGAAAGAATCGTCCATCAACGTTTCTATAGTTGCTTCCAGTTCTGCTACAATAAGTTGGGTGATACGTAAATCATCAATTAGCCGCTCTTTATCATCAACCACATAAATTACGTTCAGTGTTTCGGCTACATTTGCGTACTTGCGGATGTGCTCCATACTGCGGGCAACTGTCCAGTCAGATTTAACCCGAACGTATCTTGGTGTCATCAAACGACCAATCGATTCTTCGGGGTAGCCCATCAATTTCTTAACCTGTTTTTGGTCATCCACTCGCATGGTATTCATCACCATCTGAGTTAGATGTCCCGGCAATTCTTCCAGAAGTGCTACTTGTTCGTCCGGTTCCAGATTACCCATTACATCGGTGAGCTGTTGACGAGTAAATAGCTCGATTAGCTCTACTCCTTTGCCAGATGGTAATTCTGCAAAAACATCTGCTGCTTTGGCTTTTTTTAACAATCTAAATACAACAACGGCAATATCACCGGGTAACTCTACCAGTAGTTCAGATATATCTGCGGCAGGCACATCGGTCAACACCTCTTTCAAGGCAACCCAATTTTTTGCCTCGATGAGCTCTTGAAATTCCGGTTTTAGCAGTTGAACGAGCATCTTTGCCTTATTAAAAGATGAGTATTTTACACCTGACGAATGCACGCTAAGAATCGTGCTTAATCACTCAAAAAACAAGTTTTCTACAGGAATTGTTTATGCCTGATTGAGTGTTTGGAGGGCAACTTCGGCAGCTAATTGCTCGGCTTTCTTTTTACTCTTGCCAATTCCGGTTCCCAGTTCGTCATCGCCTACCAACACTTTAACTTCAAACGTACGATTGTGGCCCGGGCCTGATTCGTTGATAAGCAGATACTGTGGTAAGGGTAAGCGCTGAGCTTGTGTATACTCGAGCAAAGCACTTTTATGATTATCGATCGTGGTAACGAGATCCTCAAAATTGATATGTTGATTGTATACTCGTTCAACAAACTGAAAAGCGTAGGTGTAACCTTTTGTGATATAAATGGCCGCTACCAGCGACTCAAATACATCAGCAAGAATACTTTTAGAAATTTTAACTACGCTATTGTTTTCGCCAATCTCCATGAGCTCTTCAAACCCTAATTTATTTGAAAGCAGAGCTAGAGTTTCTCCTCTAACAAGTTTGGCTCTTGTTTTTGTAAGGAAACCTTCGTCTTTCTCGGGATATCGATTAAATAAAATTTCAGCTGCAATTAAATCAAGTACAGCATCACCTAAAAACTCTAAGCGCTCGTAGCTATCAAATTTTGCGTATTGTTCTTGCGATAGCATAGATCGGTGCCTTAATGCTCTTTGAAACAATGAGGGCTCGTCAATTTCGATTCCAAGAATTTTTTCGAGTTGTGTTAATCTTTCCGTTTTAACGGCGGGTTTTTTTCCGATTTTGAAGAATAGAGATCGGAAAATAGCTCTCATTTTATTCCTCGAACTTCTTGAAAACTAAGGTCGAGTTATGCCCACCAAACCCGAATGCGTTGTTTAATGCGTATCTGATATCTCGAACCTCTGCTTTATTAGCCGTGTAGTTGAGATCGCATTCCGAATCTTGATTATCAACATTTATGGTAGGCGGCACAATACCATGATATATAGCTAAGAGAGCAGCAACCGATTCAATGGCTCCGGCTGCCCCTAAGGTATGTCCGGTCATCGATTTAGTTGAGTTTAAATTCATCGTATATGCATGCTCGCCAAACACTTTTTTAATGGAATTGGTCTCGGCAATGTCTCCTAAAGGTGTAGAAGTACCGTGCATGTTAATATGATCGACATCTTCAGGTGTAATGCCAGCTGCATTTAATGCATTATTCATTGCGAGCATCACTCCGCCGCCATCCGGATCTGGAGCAGTGATGTGGTAAGCATCGGCAGAATATCCATAGCCTACAATTTCACCGTAAATGCGGGCTCCGCGAGCTAACGCAGTTTCTAATTCTTCCAGAATAAAAATTCCTGACCCTTCGCCTAGTACAAAACCGTCGCGATCGGTATCAAAAGGACGGGAAGCACGCTCTGGCTCGTCATTTCTGGTCGACATTGCTTTCATCGCATTAAAGCCTGAGATACCTATGCGAGTAATGGGTGCTTCGGTTCCACCTGTTACAGCGTAATCCGATTGCCCATACCGAATCATATCGTATGCAATACCAATATTATGAGAACCTGTTGCACATGCCGAAACAGCACAAAAATTTGGCCCTCTGAAGCCATGTCGAATCGAGATTTGCCCGGATACGATATCGGGAATCAACATGGGAATAAAGAACGGAGAAACCCCTCGGGGTCCTCGTTCATGAAAAGAAATAGACTGATCGTAGAATGTTTTCATCCCACCTATTCCGGTTCCAACTATTACAGCAACCCGGTCTTTATTGATTTCATCGAGCTCAAGCCCGGAATCGTCGATAGCCTCTTTGCTTGCCACAATGGCGTATTGAGCAACTAGATCCAATCGTCGTGCGTCTTTGCGCTCGAAATAATCTTCAGAATTAAAGTGTTCGAGCTGAGCAGCGAATTTGGTTGGAAAATCAGTGGTATCGAAATGTTCGATGGCACGGGCACCGCTTTTTCCTGAAACTAAACTGTTCCAAAAATCGGGTGCGCTCTTACCAATAGGGGTAAGAGCGCCAATGCCCGTTATTACAACTCTACGTTCACTCATGATTAGTTTGAGAGAGTGGAATTATGATAATTTTCCAGAAATGTAAGTAATCGCATCGCCAACTGTGGCAATGTTTTCCGCATCTTCGTCTGGAATGCTAAGATCAAATTCTTTTTCGAACTCCATAATTAGCTCAACGGTATCCAAAGAATCTGCGCCAAGGTCGTTTGTGAAGTTAGCATCTGCAGTTACTTCAGAATCGTCAACTCCTAATTTATCAACGATAATGGCTTTTACTTTTGATTCTACATCTTGTGACATAATAATGTGTCCTATTATATATTGTTAAGGGTGTTTATGTATAAAACTTGAGAAAATTAAACATTCAGGGTTCGATGCGCAACCATTTACATGGCCATGCCACCATCTACCCGAATTACCTCGCCTGTTATGTATGTACTCATGTCTGAGGCAAGAAAAACAACAGCATCGGCAATTTCTTTTACTTCGCCGGCTCTTCCTAAAGGCGTTGCTGCTTTAATTCCATCTAAAACTTTTTCGCTTAGCGCATCGGTCATGTCGGTGGTAATGTATCCCGGAGCAATTACATTTGCTCGAATATTTCTTGATGCGAGTTCTTTAGCGTATGATTTCGTAAATCCAATAATACCGGCTTTCGATGCCGAATAATTACTTTGTCCGGCGTTGCCGGTAATGCCAACCACCGAGCTTATATTAATGATTGAACCACTTCGGTTTTTCATCATCGGGCGAGCTACAGCTTTAGAGTAATTGAAAATACTCTTTAAATTTGTGGTGATAACATCATCCCATTCTTCTTCGCTCATGCGTAAGATTAAATTATCGCGGGTGATCCCGGCATTATTTACCAAGATATCTACTTTAGCCCAATCACTAACTATTTCGTCAATTACTTGGGTGGCTCCCTCGTAGTTCACTGCGTCGGCTTGAATGCATTTCGCTTTTCTTCCTTTAGCTTCGATCTCAGCTTTTACAGCTTCAGCAGCATCTGCCGAGCGTGCATAAGTGATGGCTACATCTGCACCAAAATCGGCTAGTGCAAGTGCGATCGCTTTTCCAATTCCACGGCTTCCACCGGTTACTAAACTTGTTTTACCTTCGAGTGATAATCCCATAATTATTTTATTGATGACCTGAAATTTCTGCTTTCCGATGGGTTCTTTTCACTAAGCCTTGAAGCACCCTACCCGGCCCAACTTCAACAAAGGATGTTGCGCCATGTTCAATCATATGCTGGATGGTTTGAGTCCATCGAACCGGATTCAATAGCTGATCGAGGATATTTGATCTTATTTCTTCCGGATCGGTAGTGGGTTGTGCTGTGTAGTTACTGTAAACCGGACACTTTGGTGTACTAAAGCTTGCATTCTCAAGCTCAGATTTTAATCCATCGTAGGCTGATTGCATTAGTGAAGAATGAAAAGCTCCTGAAACCGGAAGTAATTTTGCCATTCGTGCGCCACGCTCGGAAGCTAATTCTACGGCTTTTTCAACGGCTTCAATATAGCCTGATATCACCAGCTGCCCCGGGCAATTATAGTTTGCAGCTACCGCATCTTTTCCGGTTAATTTTGAAGCATCCTCGCACAAAGTTTCTACTGCTTCATCTTCCATGCCAATAATGGCAGCCATTGTACCAGGATTATCAGTTCCCGCCTGTTGCATTAATTGCCCTCGTTTGCGAACGATTTGCAATGCATTTTCAAAATCGAGGGCTCCAGAAGCAACTAAAGCAGAAAATTCTCCTAGACTATGGCCTGCTACCATGTCAGGTATTGCATCAAGTGTGTTAAATAAAGCTACCGAGTGTAGAAAAATTGTAGGTTGCGTGAATTCTGTTTGTTTTAGCTTTTCTTCAGGACCCTCAAACATAATTGCAGTTAGGTTAATACCTAACACATCATTTGCTCGATCACATAGTGCTTTAAATGCTTCATTGTTATCGTAATGATCTTTTCCCATGCCGACAAACTGAGAACCTTGCCCCGGGAACAAATAAGCTGTACTCATCTTATTATAAACTCCATTTAACGTAGGTAGCGCCCCAAGTAAATCCGCCACCAAATGCGGCTAATACTAAGTTATCACCTTTATTTAGTTTGTTCTTCCAATCGTATAAACAAAGTGGAATAGTACCGGCTGTGGTATTTCCATACTTATTAATGTTGATCATCACTTTATCAGAAGTTACTCCCATCCGGTTTGCTGTAGCTTCGATAATACGAAGGTTTGCTTGATGCGGTACTAACCAATCTACATCATCTGCAGAGAGATTATTCTTCTTCATGATTTCAAGCGACACATCGGCCATACCCATCGTGGCTTTTTTGAACACTGCTCTACCATCTTGTGTGATGTAATGCTGCCGAGCTTGCACCGACTCTACCGTTGCAGGGTTTAAAGAACCTCCCGCATGCTGATATAAACTACAATTTACATCGCCCTCGCTATGATGGATGCTATTCATGATTCCAGTTTCATCGTCAGATTCTTCGAGTACCACAGCTCCTGCTCCATCACCAAATAAAATACATGTGTTACGATCGGTATAATCTAGAATGGAAGACATTTTATCTGCGCCAATTACCAACACTTTTTTAGCGTTTCCGGCTTCAATAAACGATGCTCCGGTTGATAAAGCGTACAAAAAACCGGAACAAGCTGCCGATAAATCGAATGAGAATGCATTTTTTGCACCTATCATTTCCTGTACCAAACATGCCGTTGCAGGAAACATATAATCTGGCGTAACGGTAGCCAAAACAACCAAGTCGATTTCTAAAGGATCAATACCGGCTTCTTCTAAGGCTTCTTTAGCGGCCTCTGCCCCCATAAAAGCAGTTGCTTTATCAGGATCTTTCAGTATTCGGCGCTCACTAATTCCGGTACGGGTTCTAATCCATTCATCGTTGGTGTCTACCATTTTCTCGAGCTCGAAATTGGTTAGACGATATTCAGGAAGATAATGCCCTACAGCAGATATCTTTGCTCGTTTAATACTCATAGACAGAGATTGATCAGTTTAGAGATGCAACAATTTTGCCGTTTATATCACTTTCTACGCAATCAACAGCAGCTTTAATCATATTTTTTATGGCTAATGCAGAGCTTCCGCCATGTCCAACAATACTAACCCCATTAACACCTAAAAAAGGTAAACCGCCCACATTTTCGTAATTGAATGGGTGCAATGCAGTTTTTAAAACTTTTTGAACGTTTTTTATTTCTTTTTCCTCTAATTGTACCTGAGAAAATGCAGCGTGTACCATTTTAAATAAAGCATCAGGGATGGATTCGCCAAACTTAAGCAGGATGTTTCCTACCATACCATCAGTGATAAATACATCTGCCTTTGCAGGAAAAATATCGCGTCCTTCAACATTACCGATAAATCCATCAACTGAGGATAGTGCTGCATGAATTTCTTTTGTGTTATCGGTTCCTTTCTCGTCTTCTTCGCCAACATTCATTAAGCCAACTTTGGGCGAATCGATACCCATAATTGCCTCGCAATAAACTTGAGCCATTTTTGCAAACTGTACTGCCATTTCAGGCTTAAGTTCGAGATTTGCCCCTGCATCAACTAGAAGCCTAAACCCTTTGAGTGTTGGATAATAGGCTGCAATGGTAGGCCGAGAAACTCCCTCGAGTTTACCTAAAATAAATGTTGAGGCGGCAAGTAAAGCTCCGGTGTTTCCGGCTGAAACAAATGCATGGCACTTACCGGCTTTGTGCATGCCTATTCCAACAGTGATGGAAGAGTTTCGTTTGTTTTTAACTGCTGATGAGGGAGACTCCTCCATCCCGATAATTTCGGGTGCATCTTGTACATGAACGCGTTGCTCGCTGTACTCATGTTTTGCCAGTTCTTCACGAACTAAGGCTTCAGGGCCAACAAATATTATTTGTAGATTGGGGTTTTCCGCTAACGCAAGAATTCCACCTTCAATTGGATTTGCTGGATAAAAATCTCCGCCGGCTGCATCTACAGCTATTACCATAGTATTACGCGTTTGCTACGTTAACTACCTGACGTCCTCTGTAATATCCGCATGATGCGCATGCATGGTGATAACGGTGCATTTCGCCACAGTTAGAGCATTTTGCAAGAGTAACATCAGAAATTGCATGATGTGAACGTCTTTTATCTCTTCTGGCTTTTGAAGTTTTTCGTTTTGGATGTGCCATGATCTATAACTATTTATTCTTTAAATCTTTCAATGCTTCCCATCTCGGATCGATGGTATCCTCATCTTCATCTTCTGCCTCACCATACGATTCAGCAACGAATTCTTTTGGATTACCATCCTCGTCCAAAAAACGGGGATGTAATTTCTTTACCGGTAAGTGAACTAATAGAGTATCTAAGACATCTTGTTTGATACTCAACTCATTCCTTTGATGATCTATGGTTCTGATGGCGCCATTTTCGTCTTCCGATTCTTCAACCTGGTCGAACTTAAACAGAATTTGGTATGGGCGTTCTACTTTATATTCAAAAAGTTCTAACGAACGATCGCATATTAATTCTAATGTAGCCTCTATTTCGAGCTCAGCACGGATAAAACGCTGGTTTTTATCAAAGCTGATATCCACTTGACCTTCTTTAAGCGTTACATCTCCGAGATCTAACGAATCGGGCCCGATTTGGATCGAATTTTGGCTTTTGCCATCAGGTATTTCAAAGATCTTAAAGGTAAACATAATTCATTTACTTTACAGCTTACAAAGATAAGGAACTTAGCCTTGTAGTACAATTAGTTAAATAACCCGTACAGGCGTTTCTCAATGAGCGCAATTATCTTACCCAAATCCTCCGGATCGTTAACAAAATCAAGATCATCGGTATCGATAATAAGCTTCTCGTAGGGATAACGATCAATCCAATCTTCGTATAAGCGATTTAATCGTTCTAGGTAATCGATGCGAATGGTGTTTTCGTAATCCCTGCCACGCTGTTGAATTTGACGAACTAAGGTTGGCACCTGTGCCCGTAAATAGATCAATAAATCGGGTGGTCTAAGATAATGGCTCATCTCGTGAAACAATGCTTCGTAATTTGCAAAATCACGATCGCTCATCAAATTCATCTCATGCAGGTTTTTCGCAAATATCTCAACATCTTCGTAGATAGTTCTATCCTGAATTAGACTTATTTGCTGCTCTAACATCTCTTTTTGATGGCGAAACCGGCTCGATAGAAAGTAGATTTGCAAATTGAAACTCCATCGTAGCATGTCCTCATAGAAGTCTGCCAGGTATGGATTGTCGTCAACCGATTCGTAAAAGGCTTCCCAATTAAAGTGTTTGGCCAACAATCCCGTTAGCGACGATTTACCTGCCCCGATATT
Source organism: Balneolaceae bacterium (assembly GCA_965228545.1). GTDB lineage: Bacteria > Bacteroidota > Rhodothermia > Balneolales > Balneolaceae > HXMU1420-13. The sequence continues at coordinate 552,917 of OZ245822.1, read as the reverse complement.
TCCGGCAACGGCAATATATTTTGATTTTTTTTGTTCCTGCACGTCGTTTGTATTATTAGTCTTTGCCAAGTAAGCGATACATGGCTTTTTTGTAATCTTCTACCCCGGGTTGATTGAATGGATTCACACCTAAACTGTACACAAATACACCGGTTGCCAATTCAAAGAAATAGATTAATTCCCCTAAATTTTCTTCGTTTAAAGCATCCATCGTTAAGTTAATGATAGGTACATTTCCATCTTGATGAGCTTCGGTAGTTCCCATTCGGGCTTTTGTGTTGATGTCGTGGAACGACTTACCCGCCAAATAGTTCAGTTTATCGTCGTCGCCTTCAAGTTTTTCAACTTCTATGTTAGAAAACGAATTCTCTACAATCAGAAACGTCTCCATCAGGCTTCGTTTGCCTTGTTGTATAAACTGCCCCAAACTGTGTAAATCGGTTGAAAACGATGCTACGGTTGGAAAAATCCCCTTCCCTTCTTTTCCTTCACTTTCGCCCATTAACTGCTGAATCCAGCCCCCAAATGAGCTCAATTCCGGCTCAAAACAGGAGATCACATCAATGGTTTTTCCGGCTTTATGAAGTGCATTCCTAAGCGAGGTATATTCTATAATGTCTTCAATATCATCTTCATACCTGCGATATGCACTTACAGCGCCATAAAAAAGAGCTTTAACATCTATACCAGCAACTGCAATGGGGATCAAACCCACTGGTGTAAGTACAGAAAATCGCCCGCCAATATCATTTGGGATTACAAATTTTCGGTATCCTTTCGCATCGATAAGTTGGTTAAGGATGCCTCCTTCATCGCTAGTAGTACAAATTATATACTCCGAAGCGGTCTCGCCATACATTTTTTCCAGCACACTTCGAATTGCTCTGAATGAAAGAGCCGTTTCTAAAGTAGAGCCGGATTTCGAAATCACATTTAAATACACTTTTTTCTGGTTACCATCGGCTTTAGGCGCCTGAATGTACTGCAATAATTCTTCGAGATATTTACCGCCCATGTGGTGACCTGCATACAAAATCTCTGGTCCATTAGTAGAAAAATGCGGCTTTAATGCATCGATAATGGCTTTTGCACCCAAGTACGACCCACCAATACCACAAACTATAAAAATATCGGCATCTAACCGAATGCTGGCACCAAGGGTATCGATTTCTTCAAGTATTGCATCATTTGGTTCCGCCAAAATATCCCGCCATCCTAACCATTCTGAGCCTGGGCCCGATTTATCAGTTAGTTGCTTGTAGCCCTGCGTTACTTTTCCATGGGCTGAAATATATTCTTCGTCTGAGATGAAGGATCGAGCGATCCTTACGTCACATTTAATCATAATTACCTAAGAAGTTTTGCGAGTTGTACCAGAGTGTAATCCAAGTTCTTTTTCTTGGAAACAGCCACTCTCATTGGGGTTATTTTTAGTGCATTGTTTACTATTCCCACCATTATCTCGCTATGTCCTTCCAGTAAAACTTTAACTGCAGAAGCTCCTAGCCTACTTGCCAATACCCGATCTCGTGCCGATGGCGAACCACCACGTTGGGTGTGCCCAAGAATACAAACACGAACATCGTATTGAGCAAAATCGCCTTTTATATTTTCAGCGAGTTTTAATGCTCCGCCGGTTTCATCGCCTTCTGCTACAACCACCAAGCTACTGCGCTTTTGCTCTTTTAACATATTTTTGAGCAAGGTTTTAACCTCACCGATATTTGTGAGCTCTTCTGGTAATAATGCGATTTCGGCACCACCTGCTATCGAGGTTTCGAGTGCGATAAATCCCGCATCTCTACCCATAACTTCTACTAGAAACATGCGTTCGTGAGCATCGGCAGTATCGCGAATTTTATCGATCGCTTCTGTTGCGGTGTTTAGTGCAGTATCATATCCAATGGTTTCATCGGTACCAATAATATCATTGTCGATGGTGGCTGGAATTCCAACCACATTAATACCGTGTTCTTTACTTAGAATATTACCACCGGTAAACGTACCGTCGCCACCAATTACAACTAGCGCGTCGATTCCTTTTTCTTTTAGATTCTTTGCCGCTTTAGCACGTCCTTCTTCGGTTCGAAATTCTTCCGAGCGAGCAGATTTAAGAATAGTACCACCACGTTGTATAATATTGGAAACATCGTGGGTATGGAATTCCTTAAAATCTCCATCTATTAAACCTTGGTAACCACGATAAACGGCATATACTGTAATTGAATTTGCTGCGGCACTTCGAACTACTGCGCGAACAGCTGCGTTCATGCCGGGAGAGTCACCTCCACTTGTTAAGACTGCAATTGATTTTACTTCAGTAACTGGGTCAAGCATAATTAAATACTTATTTATGATAATGAGTGAGAAAAACGCTTTAATTTTTTGTTAGCATTATTGACTAACTTAAAGCATCCAAGTTTAAGAAAATTTGAACACAATTAATGATCGATTAATGATCGATAATGCAATACTAGAAAGAATTAATTCGGAAACGGTTTCCAGGAAATCACTTCAAGAGATAACCGAACCGGTAAAGGCTCATCTGGAAGAGTTTCGTGGTTTTTTTAAAGAAACCATTAAAACCGATGTGTTCTTATTGGATAAAATTTTACAGTACTTAAGTAAACAAAAAGGAAAAGAAGTACGACCAACTCTGGTGTTTATGTCGGCCAATTTGTTCGGCAATATCAATCAAAAAAGTCATGTTGCGGCTACCATGATTGAGCTGCTGCATACAGCAACGCTTATACATGATGATGTGGTAGACGAGGCTAACTCGCGACGTGGTTTTGTAAGCATCAACAAAATTTGGAAGAATAAAGCCGGTGTTTTACTTGGCGATTTTTTACTAGCCAAAGGACTTCAGGTAGCGTTACATCACAAAGAATACCGAATGCTCGAAATACAATCCAAAGCTGTACAAAAAATGAGCGAGGGTGAACTCAGGCAGCTCAAAACAGCAGGGCTGTTTAATATGACGGAAGATCGTTATTTCCAGATCATTTCTGAGAAAACGGCCAGTCTGATTTCTACTTGTTGTGAAGTTGGAGCAGTTTCATCCACCGATAATGTTGAGCACCAACAGATTATGCAAGATGTTGGTATGTGCGTTGGAATTGCCTTTCAAATTCGCGACGACCTCTTTGATTATGGTAAATACGACATCGGCAAACCCAAGCGAAATGATATTCAGGAGCGTAAAGTAACTCTCCCCTTGATTAAAGCGATTGAGCACGCTGAAAAGAAAGAAGGCGTGAAAATTCGAGCTTTGATGAAAAAGCGTAAAAAACGTTCTAAAGATGTGGATCGAATTGTGGATTTTGTACACGCGAATGGTGGAATGGATTACGCTAAAAAAACCATGTATCAGTACGCAAATGAAGCAATCGAAAAGCTTGAGCTTCTTCCGCACTCACCGCATACATCCAACTTTGTTGATCTTATTCATTACATCATTACCCGGAAAAAATAGGTGTTAAACGAGCATTTATTTATATCAGATGCTCATTTAGGAGCTCATCCCCCTCAAAAGGAACTTGAAGTAGAGCAGTCTTTGATTAAACTGATAGAGTATGCTACCGAACGTAAAGCTCGTTTATACATTCTAGGTGATTTATTTGATTTTTGGATGGAATTCCCGAACTCGGACTTTGTCCCAAGCATAGGCAAACCGGTGTTAAATGCTTTTGAAAAATACCATCAAAAGGTTGGGGCAAGTTTGTTTATAACCGGTAACCACGATAATTGGACACTAGGCTATTTTGAATCACTCGGTTTTGATGTGGAGCCTACTTTTAGAATTCTGGAACTATTTGATAAAAAGGTTTACCTGATGCACGGTGATGGATTGTGGCAACAGAACCAAACACTTAAACGCCCACTTATGCATCGTATATTACGCTCTGCATTATTCCTATCTCTATACCAAAATGTGTTTTCGAACACTATGGCACTTAAATTAATGCAAAGGTTTTCGAATACAACACGAAAAATTGATCGTAGAGATCCGGCACCATTAAATGAAAATGCAAAATTAATTCTTGATCATACTAAAGCTGATATTGTATTTACCGGTCATGATCATATTCCTCGAGTGGAAACATTTAATTCAGGATTGTATATAAATCTGGGTACCTTTTTCCACCATTGCACGTTAGTACGAGGGTTTGAGCACACATTCGAGTTAGTACAATGGGATTCAGCATCAAGTACATTCACTTCATTTGAAAAATATCATCAACATTCATGAGTTCATCTAAACGAGAACCTATCGATCAACACCGATATTTCAATGATCCGGAATATCGTAGTAAAATTCTTGCTGAGCGCAATAAAGCTGAATCATCAGACAATGGAAACGATAACGATTCGAAAAGCCCCCGCTCGGGAAATGACGTTACAAGAGCCATTTTTAAATTTACGGGTATTTTTCTTCTCGTATGTATTTTAGGTGCTTCCGGATATATCTACTTCCTGTTTCAGGGTTTACCCAGTATTGAACAACTGGAAAATCCGGACACGGCAATTGCAACAGAAGTTCGCAGTAGAGACGGTGTTGTACTGGATAAATACTTTACTGAAAACAGAACCTGGGTTCGATACGATGATATTTCTCCCCACGCCATTGATGCCCTCGTAGCTACCGAAGACCACCGATTCTTCAACCATTGGGGGATGGATATGGTTAGAACACTAGCTATCCCCTATCACTTAATCCAAGGCAGACGTCAGGGTGGTTCAACCATTAGTCAACAACTTGCAAGAAACTTATATAAAGAAATAGGGCAGGCATTTTCGGTTTCCCGAAAGTTTCGTGAAATGATCACTGCTGTTCAGATCGAAAAAAATTACACGAAACGTGAAATCATCGAAATGTACTTAAATACGGTAGAGTACAGTAACAGCGCCTTTGGTATTGAAGCGGCCTCACGTACTCATTTCAACAAACCGGCTTCTGAGCTCAATGTTACAGAAGCCGCTACTCTGGTTGGAAGCGTGAATGCAGTATATGCTTACAATCCGCGTTTATTTCCAGAACGATCTAAGCGCCGTAGAGATATTGTTTTGAGATTGATGAACCGTCAAGGCTTTATTGATGCAAACACAATGGAAACTCTGATGAGTGAGCCCATAATGCTAGATTATCAACCACCAAGTAAAGCAGATCGGGTTTCGCGTTATTTTGGAGAGTATGTTCGGCAAAATGTAACTGAATGGGCCGAAGAAAACGGATATGATATTTATACGGATGGATTGGTGATTTACACTACCATCGATTCTCGATTACAGCGCCATGCAGAAAGAGCCATGCGAACTAAACTCGATTCACTTCAAAAAATATTTGAACGTGAGTGGACTTCCCGAGGAAGTGGCGTGTATATGGATAAGCTTTGGGAAGAATACCCAACTTTTAAAGATAGTTTCTTAGAAGATACCGACGAGTACAAAAACGGATTCAAGAACTACAACACAAACATTCGTAAAGTAGTTTTGGATAGTTTAAAAGCCGACTCCATGTTTGTGGATTCGGTGATGAAATCACGAACTCGATTAGAAGCAGGCTTTGTTGCTGTGGATCCAACCAATGGTAATGTATTGGCATGGGTTGGCGGATCTAATTACGGAAACGTGCAATTCGATCATGTGTATCAATCGAGGCGGCAAGCTGGGTCTACTTTTAAACCTTTCGTATATGCCGTTGCCATTGATAATGGATATAAGCCTTATCACAAATTTTCGAAATACCCCACTAAGTTTTACGATCGCAACGGAAATGTATGGGCGCCGAAGGATCAAACCGTAGGTTCAGGTCCAATCATGGTTTCACTTAGAGAAGCGCTGGCTCGTAGTATGAATAATGTTACCGTTCGACTACTCCCTGAAATTGCCGGAGCCCCTGATACGAATGAGTTATGGCGACTTGATCCCGCTGCTCGTAAAATCAAAGAAATGGCCTCCAATTTAGGTATCGATATGTCCAATTCTCCGGCCTATCCATCTATTGCATTAGGAACAGCCGAAGTTTCGCTTCTTGAGATTACCAGTGCCTATACTACTTTTGCAAATCAAGGTGTACACATCGATCCCATCGCAATTACGCGAATTGAAGATCGTGAAGGTAATGTATTGGTAGAATATCATCCTGATTATAGACAAGAGGTAATTAGCCCGGAAACAGCATATATAATGACCGATTTAATGCGTGGGGTGATTCGTGGCGGTGATGGGTATAATGGAACAGGTGTTCGATTGAGAAATGTTTATGGTGTACGACAGGACGTTGCCGGTAAAACAGGAACTACACAAAACTCAGCCGATAACTGGTTTATCGCAATGATGCCTCACATTGTTATGGGGGCTTGGGTAGGTGGCGAGGATCGCAGAATTCGTTTCCCTACCGATAACCCAAACAGCATTGGCCAAGGTGCCAGAACTGCCCTACCCATTGTTGGAGAATTTATAAACATGGTAACTGCCGATGCCGATGCATACTGGGCGTACGACTCCTTCACTCCCCCACCGGGTTTTATCATGCCCGAAGACCCTGAGGAGGCACGTAACGAGATGCTGCGCGATAATGAACGCGGAAGAATTGGCTGGTAGGAACTTTTTTTTGCGAGTGATCTATAACCATCAATTCTACTGGAATTTGAATCTATTTTATGATTATAACCTACTATTTATCCCAACTTTGAACAGTTCACGTTTTATACACAACGGGTAAATATTTTTTCGATTTAATTCATTTAAATAGTAAAATTCTAAACAACAAAAATTTAACCTAAACCTAACCGGGTAACTTATGAACAAGGGGAAATTCACCACTCCAAATACCTTATTAGTAGCAATAGCTTTGTTGGTAACTTTATCAGCAATCGGTTGTAGTTCATCCAATAAAATGACTAAAGCAGAAGCTGCTGCCCAACGAGAGATTGATAAAATGCCGGGATGGTATTTAAATCCACCACAAGACAACGACGAGTATTTGTACGAAATTGCCGAAGTGACCATGAGTCGCCGGAGTTCTGCACGTCAATCTGCCATTATTCAAGGTCGTACCGCTTTAAGTGCTAAACTTGGTGTAAAAGTAGAAGCATTACAGAAACTTTTTGAAGAAGAAGTAACCAATGGCAACGAATCGGTATACAGCGCAGCATTTACAGCCGCTAACCAAAATGTAATTTCGCAAGATTTACGTGCAGCATCGGTTGCAGAGCAAGCTTTTGTTCCCACGGCGAGTGGACAATACACATCGTATGTACTGATGAGATTACCAATTGGCGACGCGCGCGAAATTATTGATAATGCGCTATCACAGGATGAAGAGCTCTACATTCGTTTCAAAGAATCGAAAGCTTTTGAAGAACTGATGGAAAACTTAGAGCGATTAGGCTACGATCAGTAAAATGGTTTAAGTTAAATCAAACAGGAGCATATCGGCTCCTGTTTGGTTTTTAAACTGTTCGATTTATGTTACTGCTGTTTTAGGTTATGCTAACTGCGCAGTTAACAAACATTTTATAACCATCCACTTTTCTGCCTATCCAAACTGTTACATCATGTTCAGGAAAATTTTGATTTCGGGTATACACGTTTTACAGATATGCTGTTTTGTTTGCATGGTATTAGCATTTTCATCAGATGTTAAGGCACAGCAACTTGATGATCTGATTGTAACTCCCATCGAAAACCCACTTTCATCAATTCCGGTTTTTGTAGATTTCCCTGACGATGCTGCCATTATCATAACTTCGTCTCTCACCAATTTAAGATTTGATTCTAACGTAGAGATTATTGCAGACCGCAGTGAACCCGCCACCGGCGAGTATCGGCTAATAATCCCACCGTTTCGGCAAACCATTGCAGTGTATGCTGATAATTTCAAGCAACTACGATTTACCGTACCTGTATCTGAAGCTCGACAAGTTCTTTTTTACTCCATCGAACCCAAAGAAGAAGAATTGAATCTGGTACCTACTTTTTTTGCGATTAGCCCTGCTCAGGCTATGGACGCCACCGTTTTTATTGACGATCAGGTAGTAGATATAAATAGATCGGTAAACCTGGAAGAAGGAACTCATCAACTACGTATTGAGAAAACGGGCTATCGAACTATTACAGAAGAAATTATAGTTTCGGCAGATCAGAATATCAGAAAATATGAGATGGAACCGATGCAAACCCAATTGGTAACGGTCACATCATCTCCCGAAAATGCGCGCATCGAAATAAATGACGTAGAACGAGGTTCTACCAATTTTCAAGGGTTTTTATTTCCTGGTAACTATTTCATAAGAGTTGCAAAAAACGGTTATAAAACTGTGCAACAATCTATCACCGTGGAAGATGGAGATACAAATTCCTTTCATTTTGAGATGGAAGAATTTGGCGGTGATTTAGTTCTGGCTCTATCCCCTTCAAACGCTACCGTTACTCTGAACGACCAACCTGTGGATCTAACTAATGGTAGATCGAAAGTACATCCCGGCACTTTCAATATGGTTGTTTCAGCTGCGGGTTATGAAACTTATACCGAGCCGATTGTTGTGCTGGAAAACGAAGTAATTGAACGTAATATTTCGCTTCGAAAATTAGTAGGAACGCTTCAACAAACCATTCGTCCAATTTTTGCTACGGTAACATTAACCGATGAAAATGGAATGCTCGTCGACGAATGGCAAGGCGCAAATCGAATTAATAATCTGCCCGTTGGCACCTACACCATCGAAGCGGTTGCCAGCGATTACAAACGATATCGCCGAACTATAACCATCAGAGAAGGTCAAATCGAAGAGCTTGACATCCGTTTAGAGTTACTCAATCCTGTTGCACTGAGCGAGGATACCGCTTTGGAAGAATCCACTACCGGAAATGAGCGCAATGATGTTTATCGCGAAGATCGTGGTGGTTTTTTCAATTATCCGAATTTTGAAGGCATGTATTTACATTATAACCTCTTTGAGCCCAATACGAATGCCTTTGCCTCGAATGTGGAAGAAGGCGTAGGATTTGGAATTGGCTTTTACAAGTATAGAGGAATCATAACCACTAGTTTTGATTTAGTTTATAATCGATATCAATTTGTAAATTCTGAATTACTTCCTGATGAAATTAGATCCTATAACGTTTCTACTTCTTTGGTTCCAACGCTCTCCTTTGGTCCGGTTTTAATTGGTTATGGAATTGGGCTGGATTTTACGCAATACGAAGAACCTGATAGCCAATCTTTCGATTACACCTACGATGCATTTACCGCATTCCAAATCACGTTTAAGCCGAAAAGTTGGGGACTTGGATTTATGATTGATAATCGTAAAAGTTGGGATATTGGCTTTGCTGAAGAGTATCGCAAATGGGCACAGCTAAAATACAGCATTGTTTTGGAGATTTAAATGAGGGGTAAATCGATAAATAAATTATGCGTTCTGTTCGGTATAACTATGCTGTTGATGCAATGCGAAGAAACGCCCGAAGGCATCCAAAGAGCATTATTTGATGATATTGCCGCTCAGGATATTCAACTTCAACTTTCGATGCCCATCACAACGGACGTTTCGTTAACCGGAGACGCATCGAAAGCCAACAATGGCATGGCTAACTGGGGTGAACTCATCTATTTTGATGCAACATTGGGCAACCCATTGCCTGAGTCGGTTTCTGATGTAGAATTGGAAATCCTTGGCGTAAACAACACTACTCACATCGTTGACTGGTACGACGACCGATTGGATTATGGAGTGATCTTCCCCTACACTTCCCGCGCACCCGATGAGTACTTATGTTTATTGTGCAACGAACCGGAAGAAGTATATCTGGGCCGAACCTGGGTGGAAATTAATGCTAACAATCTTGGCACCTCTTCAATCACCGTAGATATTCAGATTACGTTCGATTTCAGGGAAACAGAATTTGTACAGAAGGCAACGCATACGTTCACCATATTTCCTTGAATCATGCTTCTTAAGGGTCACATACGCCTGTTTTTGCTTGGATTCATACTACTGAGTTCATCGGCAGTACATGTTGTGTATGGACAAATCTCAGAAAGAGAAATTAAACTAAGTGGTAATTATTATTGGGGACAAGGTTATGGGGAACAACGAGAAGGCGCGATTAACAATGCAAAGCGTGATTTAATTGAAAAACTGATTGTGCGTGTCGAGTCCGAATCTCGTTTTACGGAGCGAGATACCAATGAGGAATACTCGGTGGAATTGCAATCCACTACACAAACCTCGAGCAGAATTGAGCTCCGTGGCTTAAACTACTTTCCGGCTAAAGAACGCAGAGATGGGACGTGGGAAACCATAGCCTATCTCTCAAAAAGCGCATTCAACCAAAGTATTAACGATGCCGAACAGCGCTTTCTTAGCGCCCTCTCCTATGCCTTAGAAGACGAACGAACCGGCAATATGAATGCTGCAATTCCGGTATATATGGATTTACTCGCTTCCACCTATTTCTATCCCGTTTCGTTTTACACCACACCGGATGTTAATGGCGAACAGTTCGAACTACGCTCATTTTTAGTTCGAAAATTGAATACTTGGATCAATACCATAGAATGGGAAGTTACAGCCATCCGAAATCTTAGTTCTGAATCGCATACCGAATTCTATTTTGATCTTTTTTTTACTTATAAGTATGAGCCCGTTTCAAATCTTTTGTTGAGTTTAAATAAACCCGGTTATCCAGTGCATAGTATTCAGCGAGGCTTGACTTCTGTCTTCTACGATTACAAACCTGACGAACTCATTGAACGGTTTCAAGCCAAACTCAATCCTGAAATTTACCCCGTAATCGAAGAAGAGAAACAGGAATTACTTTCAGAAATTCTCCCACAACGAGCAATTGTGCTGGAAGTAGATTTCAGCGACATCATCAACATCGATATCGAACTGGATAACACAAACGAAGATACCTGGGTTGCCTACCCAGAAGTAAAAAACCTGAGTGTATTTGATGTACAATGGACATACAAAGGTGAATTATATTCAACCAATACTCTCACTATCAATCCGTCTATGTTGAATACGGATACCCCCATACAGTTGACCTTAAATGCTTCGGAAGCATTAAGTATACAGCGCATTATCACTCCAAGTGGAAAACTGGTAAAGCCTTCTGAAGCTATTTCAACCAATAATTCTTCTACTGAAAATGAGTTATTAATCCTGCAATCTCAAGATGTTATTTTTGAAATCCCAAGCGATAAAAATCAGTATCTCGAACAGATTTTGAAGTTTAAAAACGGAACTCGCCTTACTCAATACTTAAATCGTTTGAAATCACGTGGAGTTATTAAGCAGGTAGGAAATAAAGCTTCAATGCCAGACTCATCTCTTAGCTATATTGCCATTATTGAACCTCGAAATCGAGCTGTAGAAGCCGTACTCAGTCCGGTTGTAGAAGGTTATCGAACAGATCTGAATAACGAAAAAACCGTTGCTAATACCACATTATCCGAAACTTATGCCGGCATGGGTTCCATTTGGTTTCAGTTTAATTGATGGTGTTTAACAAACTATGAATCCATTGTTCAAACATAGCTTCCTCACTTTTTTGGTTTGTATTTGCACCTTTGTGCCGCTATTTGCTCAACAGGATGTAGAAGTTTTTGTGGCAGATTTCGCCAACGACGAACTCAGATTAAACATTGAGCAAAATGCGAGTACATTTCTTTCCACGATAAACTCCTCTTCTCCCCGATCTGAAATCAATTTCTCTGATACTGCGAAGTTCGCAGACCGATTTAACGATGCATTTAATGAACTTTGGGAAAACACCCCGTTTTATATTCCTGAAACTACCATCATCGAAACGGTAAATCGCCTTACGAATGGCACGTACGAAATGCGCAATATTCCGGCATATTTTCTTACTCCGGAAGGAGAAGAACTGTATGAAGAAACCGTGCTTCAATTTGATGCTGATGGCCGCATAATAAATTTCCGAATTGGCTTGCCTGCACATCGCTATCAAAACCTGATGCTGGAAGGTGAAGATGTAACCGATCAGGCAAATCGAGCGGTAATACTGCAATTTGTAGAACAAGTTCGAACGGCCTACAATCGAAAAGATCTTGAGTTTATTAATACTGTATTTTCCGATCAGGCGCTAATCATCGTAGGAAGTGTAGTACAAAATACCGGTGATGAATCCGCCTATCAGCAACAAGTAGAATATTTGCAGTTTACCAAAGATGAGTACATTCAACGACTGAGTGGAATCTTTTCGCGCAACGAGTGGATTGATGTGGGCTACGAAGATATCGGGATATTCAGACATCCCAAACATCCGGAGATTTATGGAGTTTCTCTCACACAGTATTACAACTCCTCCACCTACAGCGATGACGGTTATCTGTTTTTATTGATCGATTTTAAGAACCCCGATCAGCCCGTGATACATGTTCGAACCTGGCAGCCTAAAAATTCCACACCGGAAGATGAAATTTTCCACATCGGATATATGGAGATTTTCTAATGAAATGTTTCCTGATTTTTGTATTAGTGATGACCGTATGTGTACTTTCGTGCGCTTCTTCTGAACAAGTTTCTGAAGTTGAATTTACTGAACCAATTACTAATGCCTTCACCATTCCGTCGCCATTTCAAGTGCATGGTATCGGGTTTGCCCGACTCTCTTCGTACAACCCAAACCGATCGTTTCGAGAAGCCCGGCAAAATGCGATTACCGACTTGGAGTCTTCGAGACTGACCAGCGTTTATCTGGAGTATTATGGCGATGATGGCATTCAATCCAGACTTCGTGCCGAATATGGAATTTCAGACACCATCCAACCAAGCGAATATTCTGTGTTAGATTCTCTAACTATTGATGATTGGGCGGTTTATTATCTAGCAGATGAAACCGGCTTATCCTCTTTTCCTCCAAGGCTAATTGCAAAAGCACAGAACACTAATTGGACGCAAGAGTTTTTTGAACCCCAATTGATAGACGGGTATTGGATTGCTTCCGGGCATTACCCGCAAACGCGATTTAATCCTAACCGTGGGTGGACCAAAGCCAAACAGCATGCGCTCAAAAACCTTTCTGAGTATCTGAACACCAAAGTGCAAGCTTTACAAAGAAGTTATAATGATGACTTTTCTGAGGTTCATTACGTCACTTCCAAACATGTGTTTAATTCCATCGGTGCCATCGATCGTATAATGATGGATAAATCCTATCACGTGCTAATTATGATCCGTGAAAGTGATATCATCCGCATTGATGAATCCATCAGCGAGAAATAATTACCAAACTATTCCCCGAATTATTGTATTTGGTGTGAGGTTTTAGGGAAAAGTGAAAAATGGGGCCATAATTTTTTCACTTTTCACTTTTCATTTTTCATTTTTCACTTTCGAATTTATTCATCATATTACTGAAAATTAGGGGGATAACACGAACAATCGTTAAACATGAAGTTGGGATATAATGAATAGAGAATAGAGCTCAGCATATTCCAATGTTGTGTGGCATACCGACAAGACTGCAAAACATTGAAATGACATGGATTTAAAAGATATACAAAGACATCTTGACCAAGTGATGAATGAACAGAACAATCGGTCGATTTCGGAATTTGAAGGATATTCGCCGTTTGAAATGCATCAGATTTTACATTTCACATTTGGTAAAGACAGCCCAATTCAATTACAAAAACTAACTGACTCTGATTATCAAAAGATTCCGATACTTAACCAGATAAAGTATTTGATGGATTTGATTGATAAAATCGGAGAGGTTAAGCTAACTAAAATGGGATTTTTGCCAACAAAGATAGTTTCTGCTATTTATGAGCAAGGATATTTAAAAGAAGAGCATATTGAAAAAGGGATTTCAAAATTGTATAAGGAGACCGATTCATTGACTATTCATTTAACCAGGATTTTAATAGAACTTGGAGGGTTGGTAAAAAAGAGAAACGGTAAATTGAGTTTAACAAAAAGCTCAAAAAAGATACTTGGAGACAATTACGAGTTATTACGATTGATATTAACGACATTCGCCACAAAATTCAATTGGGCATACAACGATGGATATGGAGAAAACCAAATCGGACAACTTGGATACGGATTTTCGTTGATTTTACTCTCGAAATATGGACAAGAAAAGCGGTTGGTTTCGTTTTATGCTGAGCGATATTTTAAAGCATATCCACAATTATTGGAATCTATAGAGCCAGATTATGGTACATTGGAAAAATATACGACTAATTATTATTCGGTTCGGACTTTTGATAGATTTTTGGATTATTTCGGCTTGATAAACATTGAGACGGAGAGAAAAGGACTTGATACAATTAAACACATTTCAAATACAGATATTTACGATAAATTAATAAAATGTACGCCACACAACACGCGGTCATAGCCAATAAAGGTTTCAGTGGTTTACGAAGGTTGGTATCCTGCTTCAAGCTTTCGTTTACCTTGATAGGTAAGCCCGCAATCCCTTACTGGCCAAACCGCCATCGTTAGTTTAATTAGCAGAACGGTTTTTTAAAATGATTCAATGATTTTAAATTTCTGATACTGTATACCAACCAATAACAAAAAAAGTAAGAGACGGACAATCAAACCGCCTACTTAATAATCGGAATCGGTATCGTATCCATTTTAGCAGGGGTTCATACAGCATATCGTACAGGAGAAATCATGGAATCAGTAAGTGGAATTGTTATGGCCTTGCACTTATTGGAACGGTAATGATCGATCGAAATAAAAAGGTTACACCTGAATAAAAACATAGTGATGGTTTCTCAACATCCCAACCTAGCGAAAGCGTGCACTTATGCACCACTGAGATCACAGAGGAATGAATTTGAATCACTTCGAAGAGATTATTTGTTCACTGCTTATTGCTTGTTGAATATTAAATATTGAAAGCAAGTACCGTCTCTACCACCAATTGTAGATTTCCCCTTTGCATACGCTCTTTCGAAATGACATACCTATAAAACCAAGTCATTAAGAGCGATAGTGATGAATCAAAACTCGTAAATGGAATTTTAGATCTCTAATTTCCTAGACATAAAAGTGTTTTAGTGATCTAATTCGAATTTCAATACATTTAAGGCATGGAAAAGAATATCGTCCAAATAAATCGTCTAAAGTCTTCTACTTCTGATGCTAATTATTGGAAACATAAATCCGTATCAGAAAGACTTGAAGCCCTTGAAATGTTAAGGCAACAGTATGCAGCAGAAACTGATTCTCCCCAAAGACTTCAAAGAGTTTATCGCATTATTGAACGAAAATGACGTTCAATATTTAGTTGTTGGTGGATATGCATTAGCAGTGTATGGTCACCCAAGATTCACCGGAGATATTGATATCTGGATTCAAACAAATAACGATAATGCATCTAAACTAATAGCTTCACTATCCGAATTTGGATTTAGTTCTATTAAGCTAAAACTATCTGACCTCGTAAAGCCAAATCAAGTGATACAATTAGGTTACCCACCCTTGAGAATTGATATACTCACTTCCCTAGATGGTATTAAATTTGACAATGCATATTCAAACGTAAACAATGTAGAAGTGGACAACTTATCGATCAACTTTATAAGCAAATCGGACCTTATAACAAATAAAAAAGCTTCAGGTAGATATCAAGATTTAGCTGATTTAGAAAAACTTGAATAAAAAAAGTCGATGCGTTAACATCGGCTTTCGAAATTTAAAAAATAATGAAGCAAAATTACTGGGACTGCTTCGTACCTCGCAGATATAGCCTTTACTCTTCAGTAATAACTGATTCTGCGAGTAAAGTCAGTTTGTTATTTGCTACTTCTACAAATCCGCTGGAAATGATTACGTTTATCTCTTCGCTTCCTTGTCGGATAAGTACTTTGCCTTTCTCCAATGCAGAGACGATCGGTGCGTGATTGGCTTTAACTTCAAAGCTTCCCATCACACCCGGCATTTGCACACCAGTTACTTCACCTTCGAACAGCGAACCATTTGGAGTTAATATTTGCGCCTGGAAACCTGCCATGCTATTTCTCCTATTTACGCTTCCGCTGATTCGGCAAGCATCTTCTCGCCTTTCGCAATCGCTTCGTTGATGTCTCCAACCATGTAGAAGGCACCTTCCGGTAGGTGATCTAATTCACCATCAATGATCATCTTCACACCTTTTACAGTATCGTCGATTTTAACATACTTACCAGGTGCTCCGGTAAACTGCTCAGCTACGAAGAACGGCTGAGATAAGAAACGCTGAACACGACGTGCACGGCTTACTACCAATTTATCTTCGTCAGAAAGTTCATCCATACCAAGAATCGCGATGATATCCTGCAAATCTTTGTAGTTTTGAAGTAGCGTAGTAGTTCTACGTGCTGTGTTGTAGTGGTCGTCGCCTACTACTTTAGGATCGATGATTCGAGAAGTAGAATCCAGTGGATCTACCGCAGGATAAATACCAATCTGTGTTAATGCACGAGAAAGTACGGTAGTTGCATCCAAGTGAGTAAAGGTTGTTGCAGGCGCCGGATCTGTCAAGTCATCGGCAGGTACATAAACGGCCTGTACCGAAGTAATAGATCCTTTTTTGGTAGAAGTAATACGCTCTTGCATCGCACCCATTTCAGTAGCCAGCGTTGGCTGATATCCTACCGCAGATGGCATACGTCCAAGAAGTGCAGACACCTCAGAACCGGCTTGAGTAAATCGGAAGATGTTATCGATGAATAATAGGATATCACGAGATACTTCATCACGGAAGTACTCAGCTACTGTTAAACCCGAAAGTGCAACGCGAGCACGTGCTCCCGGAGGCTCATTCATCTGACCGAATACCAGTGTTGCTTGAGATTCTTTCAATTTCTCTTCATCCACTTTTGAAAGATCCCACTCACCGGCTTCCATGCTTTCTTTGAACTCGTCGCCGTAATTGATTACGCCCGACTCAATAAATTCACGAAGAAGATCATTTCCTTCACGAGTACGCTCACCTACACCCGCGAAAACTGAAAGTCCACCATGCTGCTTTGCAATGTTGTTGATTAGCTCTTGAATCAATACGGTTTTACCTACACCGGCACCCCCGAATAATCCAATTTTACCACCTTTCGCATACGGACAAAGTAAATCTACTACTTTGATACCCGTTTCGAGCATTTCGGCTGAAGTTGCAAGCTCGTCGAAGTGAGGAGCAGGACGGTGAATCGGATAAGTATTTTCACCTTTAGGCTGAGGAATACCATCAATCGACTCCCCTACTACGTTGAACAGACGACCACGGATATCCTCACCCACCGGCATTGCAATTGCTTTTCCGGTGTCGATTACTTCCATTCCACGAACCAAGCCATCGGTAGAATCCATCGCAATAGTACGTACACGATCTTCACCTAAGTGCTGAGCTACCTCTAAATAGAGGGTAGATCCGTCGGTTGGGTTTTTGATAGTTAAGGCATTAAGAATAGATGGCGTTTTGCCTTCAGAAAAATCAACATCAACTACAGGTCCGATAACCTGTGCTACAGTTCCTTTATTCATGTACTAACTGCGATTAGATTAAAAATTTTGAGTCTCAAAATGAATGAAAATTGCAAAGCTGCAAAGGCTGGCTAAGATAACTAGATATCTATACAGAGGCAATGCTTTTTACTGAGAATCATCACATTAACAGCTACTGTGTTTTTATAAATCTGCAACAAATATTATCTAATCTTGTCTTTCTTGGGTGTACTTTCAAAACGATTATCTGTATTGTTATCCCTTCAACTTTTTATTTTATATGTATTACAAGTCTTTTCTTACACTCTTACTGCTTGCGTTACCATTCTATGCAACGGCTCAAATCAACGACGATGACCCTTTTTTCAGAAATTATATACTCGGACAAAATTCTGAAATCCTAACCATAAATGGAGGCGCTGACACCGCCGTTGTAAGAATATTCGACTCGCCCGGGGATATATCTACCGATGGGTTAAATCTCATTAATTCCAATACCATTAACGCACCATGGGGCATCAATGGCGATTCTACCGGTACCAATGTTGACATAATTACAGCCGATTTTAATACCGATGGTATAGATGATTTTATTGGAGCGTGGCAAGGCCCCGACAGCACCGTTACTTTATACTTTGCGGAATTCAATCCAAATACATTCGAATTTGCGAAAGTTTCCCCCATTTCGATCCAATCATTGGGTTATCCAAAATTGAAAATTGTTGACGCATTTGAATACAGCAGCATAATAAGGCTTGAGACCGCGCAGATAGACAATGACCCTGCGCCCGAAATTGTGTTAGCCTATTGGGGGGATGAAGGCGATCTAGAAGGTGGCCCAATTCAAGTTATTATTTTTGAGATTAATAGCTTAGGTGAGCTAATTGTAATTGATGATCTTGCAGACAAAGAACTTACGCCAGAAGTAGAAGATTCTGATAATACATTAATCCGAAGTACAAAATTTGAAATCGTAGCAGCAGATTTCAATGCTGATGAAATCGATGAATTAGCACTTTTCCATGTTTCACCGGGTGTTGATTTCGGCTCTTCCAATGATTTTGGGTGGCAGTTAAATGCAACCATCTACGAGTTCCAGTCAAGTTCATTCGTAAATGTAGGTGGCTCCACTTCTCCCTTGTTTCAAAATGATGGATCTGATAACAAGTATTTGCAACGAATGGCGCTTACTTCTGGAGATTACAACGGAGATGTTCGGGAAGAATTAGGACTGATTATTGGTATGGGTTTAACCAACGCCCAAAATTTCGAAATGGATGCCTATTCACTGATTGTAGAACCGGATTTTTCCAACGTCAGTATTGCAGACGATATCTTCGTAAACAGCACTTCTGGCAATTCTGGCTGGCCGATGTCGGCTACTTCGGGTGATATGAATTTCGACGGCATGGATGAGTTGGTAGTTTTTTTTAGAAACAACATTCGAATCTATCAGATGGATACAAATCTGGTATTAGATTGGGTTGGAGGTATTAATATTGGAGCAAACACCACAAGAGAACAACGGTTTCATCGAACTGTGAGTATTGCCGATTTAGACATCACAAACAGTGATTCATTGCGATATGAAGTAGTTAGTATAGACAATGAAGGTTTGAAAGTATGGCAAAACAATCCCGAAAACGATGCAGGTGATGATGGAATAGATCTCGGAAACAATAGCAGCGATTACGTTGCAATAGAGCCCATTACATCGATTGCTGTAGCCACGGGCGATTTTGATGGAGATGCTGTACGTTTAGGGCAACCTACGGTACAAACTGTTAACGATATTGTGCAACCATTAGTAATTTTAAACGCCCCACCTATTCATTTCGATGTGATTGATGAAACGAGTTTCGATATAAATAAATGTTTTAATCTCGCACCTGATCAGACATGCACACATCGCGCTATTTATGAAAATGCATCCAGTTCTGAGCTTGAAGTATCAACACAAATCTCTACCGATTGGGGGTTATCAGCTTCTTTAACCGGTAAAGCCGAAGGGAAATTCGGTCCTGTTTCAGGTAGTATTGAAGCTACCATTAGCGGAGCTTATGGAGAAGGGTTCTCTAAATACAGCGGTACATCCCAAACCGTAACTGTGAAAGTAACCTCTGACGCCATTGTAGACGACCGAATTTATGGTACAATTTCAAGTTACGACATCTACGAATATCCTGTTTATTCTGATAATGAAATTACCGGTTATGCTATTGTTGTGAACCCAAAATTCATTGGATTGGAAAGTTTACAAAACACCTGGTTTGGCAGTAAAAGTGGCTTAGCGGGTGAATACATTCCAAATCATGAAGTAGGAAACATACTCTCGTATCCATCCTCAGCTGAGTTACCTTTCGGTGCTGCGTTCTTTGGAAGCGGTGGATTTGAAGGCGGTGGGGGCGACACTTGGGAGTACTCAAGCAATTCAACCCAAACCTGGGAACTTCGTTTTGGCTCACAAAGTATTTCCCGACGAACCAACAGTTCTTTTTTTGATGTTGGCGTTTCTGCTACTGCAACCGGAAGTGTAGATTTTGGTTTTGCTAAATCTTCTTTGTCTGCAACAGTTTCTGCAGAATACGGGCAAGATCAAATTTCAACACATACCACAACAGTTAAAGATGAAAGTGCACTTTTAGTCGAATTCGGTACCATAGACGGATCGATTTTAGGATCCAAAACTTATACCGTATCACCATTTGTATACTGGGCAGCAAATGGAGCCTTAGTGCTCGATTACGCAGTCAATCCGGATATCAGCTCAGGGGTTCCATCATGGTGGGAAGAGCAATACGCTTCTAACCCTGACTTAACCTTTATTCTCCCTTGGGAACATGATGAAGCAAAAGGGCTGGGTAGTACCAATCCTGAATTACAAAGTGAGGAAACACGCGATATAATCTTCTTTCCCAGCAAACCGAAGCCAAATTCTGTTGCTGATATTCAAGTTCGTGTTCAAAATCAAAGTTTAACCGATGCCACAACTACCTCTTGGTTACGCTTATACATTGGAGACCCTCGAAACGGTGGAATCCCTATCACCGATGCTCAAGGTGATAGTTTATTTGCAATTCCTGTTATTTCTGCACGTGGGGCGGCCGTGATAACAGTAAGCGGATGGCAAATTCCGGAAAATGTAGGCGGAAATACATTTATCTATGCTCAAATAGACAGTGAAAATAATCTCATTGAATTGAAAGAAAACAACAACATTGCTTGGGTACTTCTAAATGAGACCTTACCATCTGTTACCTCCACCGAAGACTTTGACAATATTGTTAAAACCTTTGAACTCAAACAAAATTATCCCAACCCCTTTAATCCAATAACTACTATAGAATATTCGATAAAATCGCCTCAAAATGTAACACTTGAAGTTTTCGATGTCATGGGCAGAAAAATTGCCACCTTGGTAGATAATATGCACACAACAGGAACTTATTCAACTCGGTTTGATGCCTCTCAATATTCAAGTGGAGTGTATATTTACAAGTTAAATGGCGAATCGTTTTCGATTAGTAAGCGAATGTTGCTTCTCAAATAATTCATTAAAGGAGAGCTCTTCACAAAACCTTCACATACGCTTCTTTTATTGTTGCCTTTTACGATCATAGCAATAAAACTATTTATCATTTACTATGCCTCTAGTAGCGTATATTCCAATTTCTACTACTCTTTTTTGTGTCTATTTCTTTTACGTAATCTATAATCACTGGCGACAAAAACCCGAAGCCACTTATTTGCTATGGTGGACTATCGGTGTAGTTTTTTATGGAATTGGCACGTTAGTCGAAAGCATCCATACTATTTACGGATGGAGTCCATTCATTTTTAAAGCCTGGTACATTGCCGGTGCATTTTTAGGCGGAGTTCCGCTTGCACAAGGAACTATTTATTTATTGATGAAGAAATCAACCGCCAACAAACTTACCCTGGGATTGGTAACCATTTTAATTATTTCTGCTATTTTGGTGATCCTCTCCCCGTTGGATGCAAGCAAAGTTTCTGAAAAACTAAACGGAAACGTGCTTGAATGGACGTTCATCCGAGCAATTACTCCGTTTATTAACATTTATGCATTAATTTTCTTAGTGGGTGGAGCATTTTACTCGGCCTGGAAATATTACATTACGCAAGACTTCCGTGGTCGTTTCTGGGGTAATTTGTTCATCGCTATTGGCGGATTACTTCCCGGAATTGGTGGAACTGCTACCAAATTTGGCTACACCTATGTGCTGTACGTAACCGAACTGCTTGGCATCCTTCTCATTTTCTGGGGGTACATGGTGATTAAAAACGATAGATCGTTATCGGTGCATCAGAATCAGGTTAGCACTGCTTCATAAAAAAGTCATCCAGAGGAGGAGCGTAAGCGACGATCAAAGGATCTTCAAAATGTGATTTCTAGCTCGGTTTATGGTTTGGCAGACTCTTCGCTGCGCCTACCTGCGCTAAAGCTTCGGCCGACTTGCTCTGAGTGACTATCTAACAGTTCCCAAAACCCTTAAAAAAAGTCATCCAGAGCAAAGTGATTGATCTACATAAAATTGAATAAGCTGACTACTAGATGGAAGAACTCCTGAGTACTTCGAAGTCTCTTACTCAGTAAAATATCCCGTTCTTACACTAGCAAATCAGCCTATAAAATTCTATCTTTCTTGTTCGCAAGCCGGTCTAACCCATCGGCTTGTTTTATTGGATGCATGCAACCCGAAGGTGACCGCAAATCACCTTTTTTCATACATATAAATTCGAATCACAAACCGGTACTCCCTTGGAAACTGAATTCTCAGAACGCTCAGCAAGTATTGATATACTCATAGAATTTGATCTTAAAAAAATTCTAGACTACTCCTACGCCGATGAACTGGAACCGCGCGAACGTGCACAAGTGCGCGAATACGTACAAAATATCTTTCGTCGCAGAAGTTATCTCGATTTCTTGATCGACCACTATTCGAGCATCGGTGTGGATGAGATGAAGGCCGAACTGAAGAATATTTTACGTCTTGGTATCTACGATCTGCTGTTTATGGATAGTACTCCGGATTACGCAGCTATCAATGAAGCAGTTGAAATCGCAAAGGCAATGCTGGGTTCCAAAACCGGTGATCTTGTGAATGCGATTATGCGAAACTTACAGCGTGATATCGAAAACCTACCAAAGCCGGCATATAAAGACCGCACGAAATTGGTTGCTACTACTTTCTCTCACCCCGAGTGGATGGTGGCCCGATGGAGTAAGCGTTTCGGTGAGCGTGAAGCGTTTCAGTTGATGCAAGCCAATAACACCCGCCCAAATTATTATGTGCGAGTAAATACCCTCCGTACCAAGCCGGAGAACTTCGAATTGCGCATGGAAAAAATGGGCGTGGAATTTGAAGAGAGTGATTGGTTACCAAATTTCTATAAAGTGGATAGCGTGCAGCCTTTCATCGAAAAAGGATTGCTTGCCAAAGGACTTTGCCAGGTTCAGGATATTGCTGCCGGTCTTGCTCCTTTTGTACTCGATCCTCAGCCGGGCGAAAAAATATACGATTTGTGTGCAGCGCCGGGTACTAAATCTATCATGATTTCAGATCTCACCGAAGCTCAAAGCGATATTCTTTCTGTGGATATTTCTGCCGATCGACTCGAAAAACTGGCGGAGAGTGCCATCAGTCATGGTGCTGAGAATATTAAAATCCGCCGTGGTGATGTACTCGAACTTTCACTCCCACTTGCTGATGCTGTATTACTTGATGCACCTTGTACCGGAACCGGAGTATTGAGCAAACGTGCTGATTTACGTTGGAGAAGAGACGAAGAAGGTCTTAAGAAAGCAGTTGAACTTCAGGAGCAATTACTGGAAGAAGCAGCCAATATGGTTAAAGTTGGCGGACGTTTGGTGTACAGCACCTGTTCACTTGAGCCGGAAGAAAATATGGAACAGATCAAGAAGCTGATTGATAAAATGGACGACAACTTCGAGCTACAGCCCTTGGAAGATTTTGTACCGGAAGAAGTACTTACCGAGGATGGACTAGCTTACCAAACCTTCCCACACAAACACGGCTGCGACGGACACTTTGGTGTTCTTCTTGAACGTGTCAAGTAAGTTACAGAGTTGCCGAGTTACAAAGTGACAGAGAAAATTTCACTTTGTAACTCATGTACTTTGGTACTTTGTAACTTATCCTTTTGATTAAAAAATCTCTTGAATCAAAAAGCCCTCTGAGCACTCAGTGGTAAATTAGTCAATGAAAAAAGAAATCCCCTCAAAATACGATCCTTCGAATATTGAAGAAAAATGGTATGCCTACTGGATGGAGCAAGGCTACTTTTATTCTCAAGTTGATCACTCCAAAGAGCCATACACCATTGTAATTCCACCGCCGAATGTGACGGGCGTTTTACACATGGGACACATGCTCAACAACACCATTCAAGATGTGTTGATTCGCCGAGCCAGAATGCAAGGCTACAACGCGTGTTGGGTGCCTGGAACCGATCACGCCTCTATTGCTACAGAAGCAAAAGTAGTACGAAAGCTACGAGAAGAAGGTATCAAAAAAGGTGATTTGAGTCGTGATGAGTTTTTAGAACATGCTTGGGAATGGACCCACAAGCACGGAGGTATCATCCTTGAGCAGCTTAAGAAATTAGGTGCCAGCTGCGACTGGAAACGTACTTCGTTTACGATGGACGATAAGTACTCGGAAAGCGTAATCGACACCTTCATCGATCTGTACAATAAGGGAAAGATTTATCGCGGAGCTCGGATGATCAACTGGGATCCATCAGCAAAAACGGCGTTAAGCGATGAGGAAGTAATTCACAAGGAAGTGAATTCTAAGCTGTACCACATTCGTTATCGGATTGTAGATTCTTCAGATTTTGTAACCATCGCTACTACCCGACCGGAAACCATTCTTGGCGATACGGCAGTTTGTATTAATCCGAATGATGAGCGCTACACCCATCTTCATGGCAAACGCGTGATTGTTCCGCTTGTAAATCGAGAAGTGCCTATCATTCTCGATGACTATGTGGATATGGAATTCGGAACGGGTTGCCTCAAAGTAACCCCTGCCCACGACGTAAACGATTACGAATTGGGTCAGCGCCATAACTTGGAAACCATAAACATGATGAATGCGGACGGTACGGTTAGTGAAGAAGGCGAACTATACATAGGCATGGATAGATTTGAAGTTCGTAAGCAAATCGCCAAAGATTTAGAAACATCGGGCAATCTGGTTTCCATAGAAGATTATAAAAACAAAGTGGGATATTCGGAGCGTACCGATGTGGTGATTGAACCCCGATTATCGCTGCAATGGTGGGTTTCGATGAAAGAGTTGGCGCAACCCGCTCTCGAAAATGTGATGAACGACAACATTCAGTTTCATCCTCCTAAATTCAAAAATACCTATCGCCACTGGATGGAAAATGTGAAAGACTGGTGTATTTCTCGTCAGCTATGGTGGGGACATCGAATTCCGGCCTTCTATTATGGGGATGGCGAGAACGATTTTGTGGTTGCCAAAGACGAAGAAGACGCCCTTGAACTGGCTCGCGAGAAAACCGGTGATCAGGAAATGGCATTCAGTGATTTACGTCAGGACGAGGACGTACTCGACACCTGGTTTAGTTCGTGGTTGTGGCCAATTTCTGTATTCGATGGTTTTTATACCGATGAAGAAGTGGATTACTACTACCCTACCAAAGATTTGGTTACTGCGCCGGAAATTATGTTTTTCTGGGTTGCTCGAATGATTATTGCCGGGTACGAATACCGCAATGAGCTTCCCTTCGAAAATGTGTATTACACCGGTATTGTACGGGATAAACTCGGACGGAAAATGAGCAAAAGTTTGGGAAATTCTCCCGATCCCTTGGAGCTGATTTCAACATACGGAGCCGATGGTGTTCGTATGGGGATGCTCTTCTCCACTCCTGCCGGAAACGACCTTCCTTTTGATCCTTCGATTTGTGAACAGGGCAAAAAGTTTTCTAACAAGATCTGGAATGCCTTCCGCTTTCTTACTCTTAACATGAAAGAAGGTGTTGAGTATCAGCCAACGTTAGAAATCGACGAAAGCAATTTGGCAGATCGTTGGATGATGACACGCATTCGGCAAACCATCAAAGAAGTAGACGAGAATTTTGCGAGCTATCGCTTAAATGATGCACTCAAGAGTGTATATTCGTTGATCTGGGATGATTTCTGCGATTGGTACATTGAGCTGGCAAAGCCTGAATATGGCAAAGAGTTCGATCCTCAAATGATGAACGTTGCCCTCGGTTTCTTCGAAGTATTGATGAAGCTGCTTCATCCTTTCATGCCGTTTATCTCGGAAGAAATCTGGCAGTACATTCAGGAGCGTAGTTCAGAGGATGCACTCTGTATTTCAGAATGGCCAACGTATGATGAGCAAGCTGATCGAACAGCAGATGCTGAGATCTTCAAACTTTTCCAGCAATTCGTTTCTTCGATCAGAAATATCAGAGCAGAAATGCAGCTTTCGCCAAAGGCTGAGTTGGAAATTCTTATCAAAACAACCAATACCGAGGTAGCTGATAATCTAACCTCCAATCAATGGATTTTGGAACAATTACAGTCGTTAAGTGCGATCACTATCGGTGCGAATGTTGAAAAGCCCAAAGCGTGTTCATCCTCACTGGTAGATGGTCATGAATTGTATGTTCCCCTTGCCGGACTCATCGACGTTGATAAAGAGCGCGAGCGTATCGAAAGTGAAATCAAACGCATCGAAGGCTGGTTGAAAGGCGTAAATGGAAAATTGAATAACGCCAATTTCGTGAATAATGCCCCGGATGCCGTGGTTGAAAACGAACGCAATAAAAAGCGTGATGGTGAGGCAAATTTAGCTAAGCTGAAAGAACAGCTTAAAGATTTTGCGTGATCGATATTTGATTACGGGTCGATAAATGTGACCCGTTTCATAAATGAGGGGTTGAAACCCCTCATTTGGTAAAATAGATTTTTTCACAAGCAGAAGGTTTTAATCTTTCGCTTATTTTAGATGTATGAAAACTTTTTCTCTTCAACCTCAGGAGCCACAACAACCGGCAGATTTTCTTAAAGGACTCAACAAACAGCAGCATGAGGCAGTTACCACTACTCAAGGACCCTTGCTGATTGTAGCCGGTGCAGGTTCGGGTAAAACTCGTGTGCTTACTTTTCGGATTGCTTACCTCCTTCAACAATACAAGGCGGCTCCTAACGAAATCCTAGCCCTTACTTTCACCAACAAGGCCGCTCGTGAAATGAAAGAGCGAATCCTTAAATTGATTGGAGATAAAGCGCAAAAGCTATGGATGGGAACCTTCCACTCCATCTTCTCAAAAATCCTGCGATTTGAAGCAGAAAAATTAGGCTACGGCAAAGACTTTACTATTTATGATACCAGCGATTCGGAACAGGTGATCAAACAGATTCTTCAGGAATTGAACTTTGATCCAAAAGAGATCAAACCAAAAACCATTCGAAATAAAATCAGCGATGCCAAAAATAAACTCATTTCTCCAGACAACTTCCAGCATCGTTTTGTAAGCTCAACCCTCGACGATATCACATCGCGTGTGTACAGCATCTATCAAAAACGACTGAAACAAAGCAATGCCATGGATTTTGACGATCTGCTGGTAAAGCCCATTCAACTATTTGAGGAACACCCGGAAGTGTTAGAGCAGTATCAGGATCGCTTTAAGTACATTTTGATTGATGAGTATCAGGATACAAACCACGCACAGTATAAAGTGACCAAAATGCTGGCCGCTAAGTACAACAATATTTGTGTGGTGGGTGATGACGCTCAAAGTATTTATTCGTTCCGCGGTGCGGATATTTCTAATATCCTGAACTTTAAGGAAGATTATGAGAACGCTAAACAGGTTCCATTAGAGCAAAACTATCGGTCATCAAAATCTATTCTTCAATGTGCCGATTCCATTATCAAGAAAAACAGTAATCAGCTTGATAAAACTTTATGGACAGAGCAAGGGTTAGGGGATCCGGTTATTCTGCTTCAAAACTATGATGAGAGAGATGAGGCAAATCGCGTAGCACAGCATATCATCGATTTAAAGATGAGACATGGATACACGAATAATCAGGTAGCCATCCTTTATCGTACCAATTACCAATCCAGAGTATTTGAAGAAGCATTACGCCGGCACGACCTCGCCTATCAGTTGATCGGAGGTCTCTCCTTCTATCAGCGCAAAGAAATTAAGGATGTACTCGCTTATCTAACGCTGTTGGTGAACAAACACGATGAAACCAATTTGGTGCGCATCATCAATGAGCCGTCGCGTGGAATCGGCAATAAATCGATCAATGATTTACGTAGGCAAGCACGGGAAACCGGGCAAACCATGTGGGATATTCTCGAAAACGTGGAAAACAGTAATGTGTACAAACCGGCAAAAGTTCGCATACGTGAGTTCGTGGATATGATTAATAAAATCCGATCCGATTTGGCGATGGGAATCACCATCTCTGAAGCTACAAGAAATGTGCTTGAGCAATCGGGATACATGAAGGCGTTGGTTGAGGAGAATTCCCACGAATCGATGATGCGACGTGAGAATATTATCGAACTCCAAAACGCAATCTCCTACTACGAACGTGGAAAAGCTAAACCATCGTTAAGCGCATTCTTGCAAGAAATCAGCCTGATTACTGACGGAGACAAATTCGACGAAAACAAGCCTGCCATTACGCTAATGACTGTGCACGGCTCAAAAGGACTCGAATTTCCCGTAGTGTTTGTGGTTGGTTTAGAAGAAAATCTTTTCCCGGTTGGTGGCCGTGATGGTTTCGATGCAGACATCGAAGAAGAACGACGACTATTCTATGTGGCCATCACTCGTGCCGAAGAACGTTTGTATTTTAGCTATTGTAAATCGCGCTTTAAATTTGGCGAGGAGCAACAACAGCTTCGCTCCCGTTTTCTGGATGAAGTGGATCCGGGTGTGGTACGAACTGAAACCGGTGCAACCATTTCTCAAAAAAATGATCGATTTAGTTATGAGGGAACATCGGACGATAACCATACTTCAAGTTATGTTGAATACGATTGGCAGAAACCTAAAACCAAAAAAACAGGTTCTTCTTCTCTAGGTTCCATTCATTACGAATACGAAGCCGGTGAAGATCCCTTTGTTGTTGGAGCTCAGGTGATACATGCCAAATTTGGTCCCGGTAAAATCATCAGTCGTAGCGGATTAGGAATGGATGCTAAAGTTGTCGTATTTTTCAAAAAACGAGGACAAAAGAAATTAATGTTGAGGGCAGCCCCCCTTCAGGTTATCGATTAGAAAGACGGTTTTACAATAGTTTTTATGTGGAGAAGAACCTCACTTAGTTGGGTGATGGTGTTATTCAGTGTTTTCACTGCGTATGCACAGCCTGTGTTAACGCCTCAAAATGTGGCTCTAGGAGGTGGTGGAAGCACTTATATAACCGATTATAATGCCAATTTTTATAATCCGGCGAACTTATTTATTCCAGATCGCATCCGAACCATAGATGTTGGCTTGGCCATTACAGGTACATACTTCAATGGGGTGCAGAATTTTAGTGATCTGAACGAACAACGTTCTAACCTCGAGAATTATCTGTATGCTTTTCAACCCGGTGCTTATGCTATTACTTCGGCAGACAGAACTGAGATTCTAGATGAGAATTATATTCGAAACCGAACAACTTCGTTACATCAAACGCGGCTTGAAGCAACCCTACTTGGTTTCAAAATCAGGAATGAGCATCGTGCTATTTCTTTCGCAATCAGAAACCGAATTGCTTCTTCTTTTGAAGTTGGCCGAGGTTGGTATTCTACCGAAACACAATCTGTTGATAATCAAACTATACTCGATCGAACTTTAAAGCATAGGTATCAATCGTTGTACGAAGTTTCTATTGGCTTTGCAGAATCTTTCCAGTTCTTTTCTGATATGACCCCTCGCCTTGATGAACTTGCACTTGGTATTGCCCCCAAATTTGTAATTGCCGGTGCTTATCAAAATGCAGTTTGGGAAAATCAATATGTTCAACATAGTAATGGAAGTGTTAGCCAGGTTCAAGATTTTGAATATGCTGCAACCGGCACGTTTGCCTCTGCCACCGATGAATACCTCAATGGAGTTCCGGCTCAACAAGCATTGACCACTAATATCACCGATGAGCTTTTCAACCCTCAGGGATATGGGGCCGGACTCGATCTTGGATTGACTTATCTGATTACTTTAGGAAGTGATTTTTCAACGCTAGAGAATACAGATCAAAGAACTCAAAAATCATTACGTGTTTCTTTTTCTATCACGGATATTGGTTTCGTGGTTTATGATAAATCTCTGAAGCTTGGTATTAATTCCGATACTTCCAATGCGGCTTCATTTCCAACTAATGTGTCGCCGAATGCCTTTGTTGGTGCGCCGGGACAGTTCATCGATTTTGTAGATCAGTTTGCAGTAAATAATCCTTTTGGTAGTGCAACGAAAGATGGCGGTTCTAACTTTGTATTACTACCAACAGCACTTCATACCGGGATTTTATTTGAAGTAAATCGACTAAAACTTATGGGCGATTTGAGCCTTGGACTCACCAATAATGCCTTTAACTCTACAAAGTTAGTTGCATCGGCAGGTGTGGAAATCCGTCCACTGAAATTTTTACCACTTCGGGCAGGCACACAGTTGGCAACCGAGCTGCCAAATTACTTCAGCTTTGGCGCTGCCATTGAAACTAAGCTTTGGGACTTATCCATTGCTACCCAGTTTGTTTCGCGTACCTTCAACGAAAATCCAACATTATCAGGTATCACAGTAGCTGCATTGCAGTTTCATTTTTAAACTGACAGATTGCCCGTGTCTACTGACAGACTCCGATTATTTGTCGGCATAGTTGTTGCACAGAAACCTTGGCTTTGTATTTGCCAATCACAAGCAAAAGAAACAGAGAAGATATTTACTTAATGAAATCACGTTTTACTTTAGAAAATCAATTTGGGCGAGCAGACGATGTATTCGAAGACTTTGAGCAAGCCATCCCACTCATGTCGGAAGAGGAAGAAAAAGAACTAACCGAATCCATTGTACCCGACTCCTTACCCATCCTGCCCTTAAAAAATACCGTTTTGTTTCCCGGAGTAGTTGTTCCGATTACCGTTGGCAGAGACCGATCGCTTGCTTTAGTAAAGGAAGCGTATGCCGGGGATAAAATAATTGGTGTGGTTACTCAAATCGATGAAGATATTGAAGAGCCGGCTTACGGTGATTTGCATAAAATCGGTACCGTTGCTCAAATATTGAAACTCATCAAGATGCCTGACGGAAGTCGAAGTATAGTGATTCAGGGTAAATCGGTATTTGAAGTGGACGAATTCACTCAAGATCAACCCTATTTCAGAGCTACCACAAAAAGCTATCCACGTGAAATGGATATTCAGGGTTTGGAACTAAGTGCTTCCATCCGAAATGTGAAAGAAACGGCGGTTAATATCATAAACAAATCGCCGAATATTCCTTCCGAAGCAGCCATTGCTGTAAATAATATTAACAGCCCGATATTTCTACTCAACTTTATTGCGTCGAACTTAAATGTAGATATCGACGACAAACAGGATTTACTGGAAACTCAAAAATTCTCTGATAATCTTGATAAAATCATGGAGTTTCTTGAGCAGGAACTTCAGGTGCTGGATATGAGTGAGAAAATCCGCACTAAGGTGAAGTCTGACATCGACGACCAACAGCGCGAATTTTATTTACGCCAGCAAATGAAAGCCATTCAGGAAGAGCTGGGCGAAGATGCAGAACAACAGGAAGTTGAAAAACTTCGCGAGAAACTAGCCTCAAAAAAACTACCGGATTACGCCAGAGAAGTCGCCGAAAAAGAGTTAGGAAGATTAGAAATGACCCCTAACGCTTCACCAAATTATGGCATCATCTACAGTTATGTAGAATGGATTATTGATCTGCCTTGGGATGAATACTCAGAAGACAAACTCGATCTCGAATTCGCCCGCAAAGTATTGGATGAAGATCATTACGGCCTCGAAAAAGTAAAAAAGCGCATCATAGAATATTTGGCTGTATTAAAGCTGAAGAAAGACATGAAAGCGCCTATTCTTTGTTTTTATGGGCCTCCGGGCGTTGGTAAAACTTCGCTTGGAAAGTCGATTGCCCGTTCGCTAAACAGAGAGTTTGAGCGATTTAGTTTAGGTGGTATCAGAGATGAAGCCGAGATTCGAGGTCATAGAAGAACGTACATTGGTGCATTGCCTGGACGAATTATCCGCTCTATGAAAAAAGCCGGTAAAGGAAATCCGGTAATAATGCTGGATGAGATTGATAAGGTAGGTTCTGATTATCGTGGTGATCCAACTTCTGCCCTGCTTGAGGTATTAGATCCAGAACAAAATGATACCTTCAGCGACAACTATCTGGAGATTGAATACGATTTATCTA
This sequence comes from Balneolaceae bacterium, assembly GCA_965228545.1. Taxonomy (GTDB): domain Bacteria; phylum Bacteroidota; class Rhodothermia; order Balneolales; family Balneolaceae; genus HXMU1420-13. Next base: position 520,950 of record OZ245822.1, on the reverse strand, counting down.
AAGTGATGTTTATTGCTACGGCAAACTCGCTGGAAACCATTCCCGCTCCCCTTCGCGATCGAATGGAAATCATCAACATTAGTGGATACACGCTCGAAGAAAAAACCGAGATTGCTAAAAACTATCTCATCCCAAAACAGATAAAAGAAAACGGTTTAACCGAAGAGCAAATCAGCATCGATGACAAAGCGATAACACGGGTAATCGATCAATATACCAGAGAATCCGGTGTGCGTAACTTAGATCGGCAAATTGGATCGGTATGCAGAGGTGTGGCGGCAAAAGTAGCTTCGGGAGAAATTGAATCGTTTACCGTTTCGGAAAAAGATGTTGAAGAATTATTGGGTAAACAAAAATTCTTTAGCGATGTTGCAGAACGCACAACCGTACCGGGAGTGGCAACAGGACTCGCATGGACTCCATTTGGTGGAGATATTCTCTTCATCGAAGCAAGTGTTTCAAAAGGAAGTGGAAAACTGAATATCACCGGTCAACTTGGTGATGTAATGAAAGAATCGGCGATGCTGGCCATTTCATATTTAAAAGCTCATGCGGGTGAAATTGGAATACCTGAAGAAGCCTTCAAGTACTGGGATTTACACATTCACGTGCCTGCGGGTGCAGTTCCAAAAGACGGTCCTTCTGCTGGTGTATCACTGCTTTCTGCCATTGCATCCATCTTTACGCAGCGTAAAGTTAAGGGCACTATTGCACTTACGGGAGAAATCACCCTGCGTGGCTTAGTGTTACCGGTTGGTGGAATCAAAGAAAAAGTATTAGCTGCTAAACGTGCGGGAATTACAAAAGTGCTTTTACCTAAGAAAAATGAAAAAGACGTTGCTGAAATTGAAGCAGACGTAATTGGAGATCTTGAGGTAGACTATTTGGAACGAATGTCACCGCTTCTTGATATCATTCTTGAAAAGAATCCCGAACGTGATCCAAACGAGTACTTTAAAGTTAGCGACGAGCATAAGCAGACTGTAAAGAAGAAAAAGTAACTATGTTAAAAGCCCAAGCTGAAGTTCTCACTTGGGCTTTTTTATAAACAGAAGATTTCATCCAATGAAAAAGATCTTTTTCACTTTGTTTAAATACTTAGGAGTGTTTTATTTAGAAAACACCAGCGCACAAATTAAATAATTATGAATCAATCCATTGTTTTGCGACAAGAACCTAAATTTGAAATTCAACTTCTTGAGGAAGGTTTTCAGATTATAGATGCCATTAAAGATGAAAATAATGGATACTTCACCTACCAAGAACTAGATTCTGTTGAAATAAACAGAGCCTGGTTTCCAAAATTAAGTGTGTGGATGCGCATAATTACCACCTTCTTAAATGGTGTTCCCTTCTTCCCCAGTGCCGATCAATACAAAACTGCCAACTTGATCTTTCATTTAAAACAATCGAAAATTGGTATTTGGCTTACCAGTTCTAACATGGCCAACGAGGCTGTTAAATTGAAAGATCTACTTTCACGCAAAATCTGATTTATTATCTACAAAGTACTATTTACTATTTCTTTAAACACTCTTAGCGAAAAGCTGCATAAGACTGTCTATTTGATTGATGAATAACCACTTCCACGCTATTCTACTAGAATTTACCGGTGCCTCAAAAATTATTCGATCCGAAATGCTACAAGAACTTTGGGGCGGATACGGCGAACTTGTAAGAGTTCATTTGGCAGGTTCTGATTTTGAGACCATAATTGTAAAACATATTCAGTTAACCCGGAATGGGACGCACCCAAGAGGTTGGAATACGGATATCGGACATCAAAGAAAACTGAAATCCTACCAAGTTGAGACTAAATGGTATGAACAGTATTGTACAGCAAGTTCTGCACGGCTCCCAAAAGCATTAGCTATTGAGCAAAAACAAGACGAAATGCTAATTGTGATGGAAGATTTAGATCCAGCAGGCTATCCTCTTAGGAAATCTACCGTCACTTGGAATGAGATTGAAGCATGCATAAAGTGGCTCGCAGATTTTCATGCAAGCTACATGGGAGCTTCACCACACGGACTTTGGGAAATTGGAACCTATTGGCATTTGGATACACGTCCCCAAGAACTGGCTGCGCTATCTGATCAATCACTAAAAAAAGCTGCCCCATTGATTAATCAAAAACTAAATGAATGTGCCTACAAAACATTTGTACATGGTGACGCCAAGCTCGCTAACTTTTGCTTTTCAGAAAGTGGAAAAGTTGCCGCTGTTGATTTCCAATACGTTGGTGGAGGCTGTGGGATGAAAGATTTGGCTTATTTTATTGGAAGTTGCCTTAATGAAGACGAATGTGAACGAATGGAGAATCAAATTTTAGATACTTATTTCGGTTTTTTACAGAATGAACTTGGCGAAAAGTCAAAGCAAATTGAAAAAGAATGGCGACCATTGTATCGAGTAGCCTGGGCCGATTTTCATCGTTTTTTAAAGGGATGGAGTCCGGGACATTGGAAAATCAACAGTTATAGCGAGCGAATAACAAAGCAAGTAATTGAATCCTTTTGAATATGAATTTGATTCCACTAAAAGAGATCGCAATTGAAGCAGCTTTAGCGGCCGGAGAACACATCCAATCTTATATGAACGAATCGATAGAATTCGACAAAAAAGATGGTGGAGTAAACTATGCCTCTCAAGTAGTTACTAAAGTTGATAAAGAGTGCGAGGACATCATCCTCTCCCACCTACTTCCAACTTGCGAAAAACATGATCTTGCATTACTTACCGAAGAAACCGAAGACGATGGAAGTAGATTTGAAAAAGCCTATTTCTGGTGCATTGATCCCATCGACGGGACTCTGGCATTTATCAAAAAAGAACCACATTTTTCTGTTTCTATAGCTTTGGTTAGCAGAGATGGTACACCGGTAATTGGGGTAGTATACGACCCAAGCACAGATACACTATATCATGGAGCTAAAGGTAGTGGTGTATTTAGAAATGATGAGTTATGGGAAATTAAATGTGAAAATGATTACCTAACCTTTGTACATGACAAACCGCTACAAGCTACTCATGAAATCGATGATTTAGTTGAAATACTAAATCAAACGGTTGAAGTACAAGAGCTGAAACGATTTAAAGTAGTACAAGGTGGCGGATCGGTACTGAATGCCATAAATGTGCTGAAGAACGCTCCTGCCTGTTTAATTAAGCATCCCAAAAAAGAAGTAGGTGGAGGCAGTATCTGGGATTTTGCAGCCACAGCCTGTTTGTTCCGTGAACTTGGATTTCGATCAACTAATTTTTATGGAGATCCGCTTGATTTAAATCGCAGCGACAGCACCTTTATGCATCATGAAGGAGTGTATTATGCAAGTTATAATTGCTGATTTCTGATATAATTAAATTAATGAATTAGAGTTAGGTTTTGGATCAGAATATTACCAAATCATACCGACATTTAAATTGCAGTTTCAACTCCAGCCAATTATAAATATACTGATGCAGTAAATAATCGATCAGCATAGCGGTATTTTTTGAAAAAGTTTATTCTTGTTGGCACTTTATTGTTATTAGGGCTTCTGCTCTTTACTAATCCTACGGTTAAAGAAATTGCCGCAGGTATTGCCATTCTTTTGTTTGGGATGATCATGTTGGAAGAGGGTTTTAATTCCTTCGCATCCGGCCCATTGCAAGCTTCCCTAAAAAAAACGACCAATAGTCTGGCTAAATCCATCAGTTTGGGTTTTACCAGTACTGCAATTCTGCAATCAAGTTCACTTGTTTCTGTGATCGTAATCTCGTTTATAAGCATAGGCTTGATTTCGCTTAAAGCCGGAATTGGTATCATTCTAGGCGCTAACATTGGCACAACTGCTACTGCATGGCTTGTCTCACTTTTTGGCCTTAAAATTAAAATATCCAGCTTAGCAATGCCCATGCTGGCTTTTGGAATAGTATTAGTTTTACAAAAATCGAAGAGAATTAAAGGTGCCGGGCAAGTATTGGCAGGGTTAGGGTTTTTCTTTATGGGCGTTTTCTATATGAAAACAGGGTTAGATGCCTATAAAGAAAGTTTTGATTTAGCAGAATATGCCATGACCGGCCTTAAAGGTTTACTTGTGTTTACGCTGATTGGGTTGGCAATGACAGTGATACTTCAATCTAGTAGCGCAACAATGGCGTTGATACTAACAGCTTTAGCTGTTGAACAAATTACGTACACTAATTCATTAGCATTGGCTATTGGGGCAAATGTTGGAACCACGATAACCGCTATTATTGGTTCATTAAGTTCTAATATTTCGGGTAAACGCTTGGCGGGAGCTCATTTTGTGTTCAATGTTGCTACCGGTGTATTCGCCTTGGTTTTTATCAACCAACTCTCATTCTTGGTTGATCTTCTATCTAATTGGTTTAGTATTTCTGAAACAAATTATACCTTCAAACTTTCAATATTTCATACCCTTTTCAACCTTTTTGGGCTGATACTAATCCTACCTTTCATCAACTGGTTGATTACTCTTTTAAACACCGTTTTTAAAGAACCTAAAATCAACGAGAACATTGAACTTCCGAGATATCTTGATAAAAACTCGCTAAAATATCCCCAAACTGCACTTCATGCTTTATTCAATGAGTCAAAACGATTATTCGAGAAAGTAGCTTTCGAAATTATCGCTCACGGATTAAATATGCATCGGGAGGACATAAAAAGTGATACAAAATTGAAGCAACTGGTCCGATCATCAAGAGAAGAAATACCTGTGGATATTGATACGGAATACGACAGAAAAGTGAAAACGATTTACAGTAAGATTATTAAATATGCCACCCTTGCCCAGTCAGAATTAAACCTCTCGCCTGAACTCACAGAATTGTTTGCAAATATTAAGTTAGCTAATAGAAATATTGTAGAAGCAATTAAAGCACTTAGTGAAATACGTTCGAACCTGAATACTTATTTAGTATCAGAAAACGATGTAATACGTGTTGAGTACGATCGTTTAAGGCGAAGAGTATCAAAAATTCTAAGAGTGTTACAGGAGATTAAAGATGCTCCAGATCCTACCTTATTTGCAAAAAAGATTAAACGATTAAAAAAACTTGCCAAAAAAGAAGATTACCTGCTCGATGGAACTTTAGATAATCTTATTAGACAACAAAAAATATCTAGCAGAATGGCAAGCTCGCTTGCCAACGACAGCCATAACATATCTGTAATTTCAACTAAATTGATTGAAGCAACCGAACTGATCTATTTTCACACAGATTCATTTTTGAAAAATGGTAACAATATAGATATAGATTTTGATGCGAATAATGTTGAGAAGATGAGCTGATTTCTATCAATATTTAAACGTCCTGCAAACAGGGAGTGTAATTTAAACTCTGTCTGATTATTTATTCGGGTTTGGGATGTCGATTTATATCCAATGGCAAGCGCTCACCAAATCTAATTGCCAGCTGCTGTACAGTCAAGCTCCAGTTTTGCAGAGGCGAGGTCCATTTTTTCTCAATGTTTTTAGTCGCCAGGTACACCAGTTTTAACAACGCCATATCACTGGTGAAAGCGCCCTTAGTCTTGGTTACTTTTCGAATCTGGCGGTGATAGCCTTCCACAGCATTTGTGGTATAAATCAGCTTTCGGATTGGAGCCGTATACTGGAAATAAGTGGTTAGCTTTTCCCAGTTATTCTGCCAAGAGGCTATAACAATAGGATATTTTGCCTCCCACTTGCCAGCCAAGTTTTCCAGCTCCATCTCGGCCATATCTTTGGTCTCGGCTCGGTATACTTGCTTGAGATCCCGCATGAACTCCTTCTGATCCTTACTGGCCACATACTTGCAGGAGTTGCGGATCTGATGGACAATACAGCTTTGAACTTCGGCTTTCGGGTAGACACTCCCAATGGCTTCGGTAAAGCCTCTCAGGTTATCCGTACAGGCAATCAGGATATCTTCCAGCCCCCGGTTGTGCAGATCAGTGAGCACCGATAACCAAAAGTTGGCTCCTTCACTCTCCGAGATATAGGTGCCCAACACCTCTTTACGACCTTCTGGATTGATGCCCAGGATATTGTAAAGCGCTTTATGCTGCACCCGCCCTTCATCGCGCACTTTGTAGTGCATGGCATCCAGCCACACAATACAGTAGACGGGTTCAAGTGGGCGAGCCTGCCAGGCTTTGACCTGGGGGATGATTCGGTCGGTAATCTCCGAGAGCACCGTGTGAGAGATCTCACTGTCGTACATCTCCTTGATGTGGGTACTGATGTCCCGAAGGCTCATTCCCAGCCCATACAAGCCAATAATTTTGTCGGCAAGGTTATCGGCCAGGATCGTCTCCCGCTTTTTTATGATTTGTGGGGAAAATGAGCTTTGCCGATCCTGGGGCGTGTCGATCTGGAAAGTTCCTTCGGCGCTTTTGATCGTCTTGGTCCCCTTGCCATTTCGTTTATTTCCTGTCTGACGCTCCTCCTCACTCAGATGAGCGTCCATCTCCGCCTGCAAAGCGGCTTCTAAAAACTGCTTGAGCATCGGTGCAAACGCCCCGTCTTTGCCAAGCAAAGGTTTACCGGATTTAAATTGCTCCAGCGCTTTTTTTTGTAATTGGTCTAATTCTTCCTGTGTCATGACGGTCTAAGTTAACTCTATTTTTGGTTACTTAGACAGAGTTCAGCTTACACTCTCTGCAAACAGGCATATCATAAATTAGTCAAACTAATGCAAGCTTGTAACATCAAACACAATTTTCACAATTACCCTGCATTAAAATTTGCGTAGTTAATACTTCTCTATGTTCAATTTCTGGCACAGATATATCTATTTCTAAACATTCAACTTTACCACAACTTAAACATTGAAAATGTGGGTGAATATCGTCGTGTCCATGCGTAGAACAGCCATTACATTTAGCATACCATTTAATTGCATTTCGCCCCACGAAAGAATGGATTAATCCTTCATCCTCGAGCCTTACCAATGCTCGATAAATCGTTGTTTTATTTACTTTCTCACGTAAACGCTCGGTTAATTCAGTAGCCGAGATGGCTCTTTGCTCATGCACGAACTGTTCAAGCAATAATTCAATTGATTTTGTTCTGCGTTTAATTCCCATACATCTATTTTAATGCAACTCTGTTGCAATAACAAATTATTCCTTACTTTTATTGGTCAATGTTTATCTCTAAAACTTAATCAATGAAAGTTACTATTCCTGCATCCGATCTACTTGGCGTAATCGCCGGATCATTATGCCTCCTCCACTGTGCGGCAACTCCTTTTTTATTCGTGTTAATTGCAGGATTTACCGGAATAGATGATGGCACCCCATTGTGGTGGATTTCAATGAATTATTTTTTTCTGGTGATTGGTTTTCTCGCAGTTTACAGATCAGTTCAGACTACCTCTCTAGCTTACATAAAGCCTTTATTTTGGATCAGTTGGGCGGCACTATCTTTTGTGATGCTTAATGAACAATTTCAATGGGTAGAACTGTCTGAGTTCTTCTCTTACTTCATGGCTTCGATACTTATTACACTTCATTTAATTAACCGGAAATATTGTAAGTGCCAAACAGAAACCTGCTGCATGGCTTAATCCAAAATCCGATTTAAATCTGGTAACAAGGTCAGAAATGCAGTATTTCAATTAAGTTTTACTCATTTTTTTTAAGAAACCCTTCAATTAAATTTTTTGAGTGACTTGTAGGGGTAACCGGGAAATCAAACCATTCCTGTAATTCTTTATCGAAACCTGTACGGTTTAAATAGTTGTGTAGAGCATTGTTTAAACCTTTGGTATACTTGGGATGATCTGTTCCTTCCGGATCTTCGTGCCATAGGTCGTTCTGTGCAAAACCATGGAATTCCGGTCCGGTGATTGTAATACCGAATGCATCCGGGTTTTTACCAATAGGGCTATGAACCGTTGTGGTAAATTGATGCCAATAGGCCGACTGAATGCAGTTTTTTTCGAATAATTGCCGAACAACTTCTAACGAATCGATGGTTTCTTGCTGGGTTTCGGTAGGAAATCCGTACATCAAATAGGCATGAACCATAATGCCATATCGCGAAAAGTTATGAGTTACCCGTGTTACTTGTGCTATATCCACCCCTTTTTTCATTTTGGCAAGTAATCGATCGGAAGCAACTTCTAAGCCACCGGTTACAGCAATACATCCGGCTTTGGCCATCAATTCGCATAATTCTTTGTTGAATGTTTTCTCAAAACGGATGTTGGTCCACCAGCTAATCTTTATCTCTCTTTCGATGAGCACCTTAGATAACGCTTTGAGCATTTTAGGGGGAGCAGCTTCATCCACAAAATGAAACCCATTGATTCCCGTATCCGCCATTATCTTTTCAATTTTATCTGCTAATAATTCAGCGGTTGTATTCTGATAATTACCGATATAATCCAGACTCACATCACAAAACGAGCATTGCCTCCAATAACAGCCATGCGAAATGGTAAGTTTATTCCAGCGTTTGTCGGTCCACATCCTATGCATGGGATTTACTACATCCAAAAAAGAAGTGTATTTATCGAAAGGAAGCCCGGTATAATCGGGTGCCGGTAAATCCGCATGATGGTGAATCGTATTGGGTAAATGATTTTTATATACTACGCGCTCATCTTCAAGTATAAACGTACGTTCCAATTCATCTACACTTACCTTCCCTTCGATAAATTCCAGCATCTTAAGCAAAGGCCCCTCCCCATCATCCAACGAAATAAAATCAACTATTTCAAAGATTCTGGGATCAGTTAAACTGCGTAATTCGGTATTGCAATAACCTCCACCAAATGCCACTTTGATTTCCGGATAATATTGCTTGATAAACTGTGCACAACGTAAAGCAGCGAATAAATTTCCGGGAAAGGGAATTGTAAATCCTACGAGTTTGGGAGACGACTCTTCGATGTTTTGCTCAAGTAAATTTAGCATCTCATCTTCTATCAACGTTGGCTGATATTGAAGAAATTCATCCAACTGATCGAAACTACTCGCTGAACTCCCTATTTGCTCGGCATACTTTGTAAAAGCGAAAAACTCATCGATGTTTGCCTGAATGAAATCTCCAATTTCTTCAACGAAAAGCGTTCCATAATGCTTGGCTTTATCAATAATTCCTTCTACTCCATCAGCCCATTGGATATTTGGGTTAATATTTACCAAACGGTGCCCAGTTGGCAAAAAACCAGGTTTTAAGATGATTTCGGCAGACTCTACATCCGGTTTTTGGAGAAATGCTATTACCAAATCGATACAAGCGATATAGGTATCTGATCGATCACTAACTTCAGGAAAATGATTGTTGCCTAATAGTTTAGCTTCATCAAATAGTTCGGATAGAAAACTAGATGAAAAAATCGAAGTGAATAATTCGATACTCAAATCGATATGCTTCACAGAATACCCATACTCTTTTAGAAATCCTTTTAAATAGGCCGTTGCAGGATATGCCGTATTCAACTGTGTGAACGGCGGAGTAATTAACACTAGATTAGTTTGCATATATGATTGGGCGAAGTGATGAGCGCATTTAATCTGCTTAAAAATACGAAATTAATGCGCGATGTGTGTCTGCCTATTCTTAATTGCACTCAGTTCTGAGCTACAAGTAATTAGCGCCTTGGTAAAAATATGACATCAGATAAACAGCACTTATCTAATAAATAGTTAGTCTCTAATATACAATCGGAACAAAATCCGTTTCAACCTCTTTATAATAATGTAATTGATAAATATAATTAAGGAGTTATACACTATGAAAGGTGAGCTTAAAGGAAAAAACATAGCCATTTTAGCAACTAATGGATTTGAAGAAATTGAATTAACAAGTCCACGTAAAGCGTTAAATGAAGCAGGTACGAATACTTTTATTGTTTCACCGGAAAACGACACTATTCGCAGTTGGAATAACAATAATTGGGGAAGTGATTTTGAAGTAGATACTACCATCGAAAAAGCTGCCCAAGAAAGTTTTGACGGCTTGATGATACCGGGTGGATTAATGAGTCCAGACATGCTGCGCCAAAATGAATCAGCGATACGGTTTGTGCGGTCGTTTTTTGAGGCCGGGAAGCCGGTAGCGGCTATATGCCACGGACCTCAATTGCTTATTGATGCTGATGTATTACAAGGTCGTGAAGTAACCTCGTACCCGGCCATTAAGAATGATATTAAAAATGCAGGTGCACGTTGGATGGATATGGAAGTAGTTGTTGATCAAGGCTTAACAACGAGCCGATCGCCGGAAGATTTACAGGTATTTAATCGCAAAATGATTGAAGAATTTAGAGAAGGTGTTCATAAAGCCCAGATGACTGCGTAAGCAGTGATCATAGATGACCCCAAAAGCCTCTGACCTAACCGGTTGGAGGCTTTATTTTTTTCTAAATAATACCTAGTTGATGGTTAGTAACTACTTACAGAAAAACCAACGGTTAAAAACCTGTCTCTTCTTTTTTGATTTACCATCACAACACTTTCAAAAGTTTGTAGGTAATTCAAAGTAAGAGCCAGATTTTTCAGCATTGAAAATTCTATTCCAATGTCTGCCCGCCATCGGTAATTATCTCTCTCAAATAAGGAGGGCTGATAGTAACTTTCATGAAGCAGAGTGATTTTATTTTGCATCATCACGTATCTACCCTTCATCCAGAATGTACCGCGCAAAGTAGAAATGGATGCCTCGCCGTTGTATTGAGACCGATTAAATAAAGAGCTTCTGAATTGAGTTCGTTCGAATTCGCTGGTTAATGAAAATTCTAATCTATTCCGTTTGTCATTAATTGCCCTAATTGATGCACCTGCTCCTACCAAATATCTAATATCAATTTCTCTTCTATAATTTGTGCTGATAAACCCCAAGGCCAATGGATAGACTTTCTTTAAAGGGTTCAGGTATAAAAAATTCAAACTAAGAATATCCTCATCCGCCTTTGTTTTGCTAAATTCCTGATACGTGTACGAGTTCTGAGTTTTAAATAGCAACTGTTCATTGATTTTAAAACTAGTATTGGAAACGGCCCTGAATATGATAGTTTGAACATTCCCTTGTTGTAAAAAACCTGTAATTGACAGATCGGTTTTAAAGTTTAACGAGTCACTTTCGTTAACCTGGCCTATCACGTTTTCCGAAACGAGAAACATGATCAGACAAACCAAAGCTATTAATATTGCCTTCATATTTGTTATGTACATTTCCGATTATCAATAAGTATTTGAATAAATAAATTCGCAAATACTTAGTATTTGCTACAAAAGTTCTAAAATTTATATCCAATTTAAGTGCTCATTTTTTTGTTTGTACGCAAAAATCATCTTGAAATTAAGAGCTCTTTTAGGATTAACTCATGAAGCTTTTTCACAAAAAATTCATGAATCACTTGTACCTTAGAATAAATTAATAGAGGTATTTACTTACTCCACTCGAATATCGATCGCAGTTCATCATGAAAAAAGAACAACTTGAAACACAGAGTTTAAACAAAATAAACGACGACTTTATCTATCTGATTGAATCGTTTTCCGAAATGCTCCATTCTCTCGGGGAAGAAAAACTAGCAGGCATCCTCCCTTGGATTAATGAACCATCTAACTTACCGGATACATCTGGAATTGCAGATCAGAAAGTTATACAAGCACTTAGTATCTCATTTCAGCTCTTAAATCTGGTTGAAGAAAACAATGCTACCCACTACCGGAGAAAATCTGAGTTTTTTCTTGGTCCTGATTCCATCAGAGGTTCCTGGGCAGAAACACTGAAACAATTATCTGAAAAGAATTATACCGAAGAACAGATACTTAATACACTCGGTAACTTAAATATAATGCCAGTGCTAACTGCACACCCAACCGAAGCAAAGCGTGTTACCGTACTCGAAATCCAACGCGAACTTTATCGTTTGCTTGTAAAAAGAGAAAACCCAAACTGGTCGCCACAAGAACAGGATGTATTACACAACGAAATATTAAGTTTAATGGAGCGCTGGTGGCTAACCGGAGACATTTACCTCGAAAAACCCGATTTGGCTGACGAACGCAATAACTTGCTTTACTACTTCGCCAATGTATTTCCAAAGGCACTTAATGTTTCTGATCTACGATTGAAATTTGCCTGGAAAAATGCTGGGTTTAATCCTGCAAACTTTACGCAGGCCGAGCAATTTCCACTTCTTAAACTTGGTAGCTGGGTTGGTGGCGATCGTGATGGTCACCCATTTGTAACGCCCGAATTCACCGCTGATACATTACTCAAACACCGGGAAGTCGCACTCAAATTACATCATAAGAACCTTACAGAGTTGGCTCAAAAAATCAGCCTTTCCTCCATTTTGGTGGATGCACCCGATTGGTTTTTGAACCACATCAACCTCTTATCTTCGCTATTTGGCGAAAAAGGTGAGCAAGCCGTAAACCGAAATCCAAACGAGCCTTGGAGACAATATGTAAACTTGATGGTTCTAAAGCTTGAGCAAACCATAGATGAATCAAATCGTGACATTTCTGAATTGTACTATGCGTCACCTGATGCTCTGCTACATGATGTAAAAACGCTGGAAAAAGCATTAAAATCAGTGGGCTCAGATCGTATAATTGAAGAGCTCATATTCCCTATTGAGCGACACATTCTTTGCTTTGGGTTTCACCTCGCCAAGCTTGATATCCGCCAAAATAGCTCTTACCACGACAAAGCCATAGAGCAAATACTAGAGGCTTCGGGAGTTGAAAAAACCAATTTTGAAGATTGGCCGGAAGAAGACCGGCTGGCGTTTATCAACAAAGAATTACAAACTAATCGCCCATTTTTACCTAGTGGGCACTCCTGTGGTTTAGAAGCCGACAATGTGCTTGGATACTTTCGAGTGGTTAAAGACTACACCCAAAAATATGGCTTGGATGGAATTGGTTCTATTATTGTGAGCATGACACGCAGCCTGAGTGACTTACTAGTGATGTATTTATTCTTGCGTGAAGTGGGGTTAAATACGTCCGATTTTCAGGTGGTTCCACTTCTCGAAACCATCGAAGATTTGGAGTCGGGTGAAGATATAATCAATGATTTTCTAACCCACCCCCGAACACAAGAACGTTTGGAGAAAGATCCATTACGGAAACAGGAAATTATGCTGGGTTACAGCGATAGTAACAAAGACGGCGGGATTTTATCCAGTAGATGGACTATCTACAAAACGGAAGCAAAACTTACTGCTGCTGCAGCAAAGCATGATGTTGCTCTCACCTTTTTTCACGGTCGGGGTGGTACCATAAGTAGAGGTGGTGGTAAAATTCATCGCTTTCTAGAAAGTATGCCTCCTGGTTCGGTAAGTGGTTCCATCAAAATGACGATTCAAGGTGAAACCATTGCCAGCCAATTTGCCAATCTGCTGAATGCTACCTACAACTTAGAAATGTTCTTATCCGGCACTGCTAAACAGGCTATACAAACTGATTTAACCGATCCTTTCAAAGATAACTTTGCAGCGATCGATACGCTCGTTAAAACGTCTAATCGAACATACCGTTCTCTACTAGACCACCCTAAATTCATCGAATTTTACAGCCAAGCTACACCAATAGATGTGTTGGAGGAAAGTAAAATTGGCTCACGCCCTGCGCGAAGAACAGGCAAAAGATCACTTAACGACTTACGCTCTATTCCATGGGTATTCAGCTGGAATCAATCCAGATTTAATCTAACCGGTTGGTTTGGCTTTGGCTCAGCATTTAAAAAAATGCAAACTGAAAATCCCAAAGCTTATCAAGCTTTTAAGCAACTTGCTAAAGACTGGCCATTTTTTAAATATTTGATCATTCAGATTGAAACCAATTTGCTAAATGCCGACCCTGCGATTATGAATCGGTTCTCTGAATTTGTGGCTGATGATGAACTCCGCGACGATATTCTATCGCTGATTTTAGACGATTATAACGCGGCATTATCTCAAACCGACGAAATTATGGGAAGTGATAAAACGGTTCGTAGATCTACCAAAATGGAAGATTCGGAGTTACGCGAAGTGGCTCTGAATATTCTTCATGAATTTCAGTTTAAGTACCTTACCAAAAAACGAAACTCGTCGGATAAAGATGCCGATATCGAGCTATTAAACCATTTATTGTTAACTGTAAACGCGCTCTCAGGCGGATTGAAGAGCACAGGGTAATTTATGGCATCCATTTCAGTTCAGGGCATCAGTTTTGATGCCCACTCTTCTTTTCAGCAAGGTGCGGCAAAAGCTCCGGGCCTTATCAGAAAGGCATTTTATTCAGATTCGGGGAACAGTTATTCCGAGAATTTAACCCTCATAGATAGCTCTGTGTTTTACGATGCCGGTGATTTTACAATTGAGAAGTATTTTGATATTGAGTCGATAACCAGAGCAAATCTGCAAAAAACCGGAAAATTATTAACCCTTGGTGGCGACCATTCCATCACTTTCCCTATTCTAAAAGCATATCGAGAATGCTATTCGAGTTTCGATATTCTTCAAATCGATGCGCATTCCGATTTATACGATCAATTTGAAGGCGATCCATATTCTCATGCCTGCCCGTTTGCCAGAATTATGGAAAATAACTTGGCAGATCGTTTGGTTCAGATCGGTGTACGAACGCTTACTCCACATCAAAAAGAACAAGCTGCCCGTTTTGATGTTGAGGTTATCACCATGCAAGATTTTGATTCGAAACACTTGCCTAATTTCGAGCGACCGGTTTACTTTTCACTTGATATGGATGGTTTCGACCCGGCATTTGCACCGGGTGTTTCTCATCACGAGCCGGGAGGCTTAAGCACGCGCGAAGTGCTGCAAATCATTCATCAAATCGATGTGCCAGTGATAGGCGCTGATATTGTGGAATATAATCCAGATCGTGATTTCCAGAATATGACAGCATATCTAGGTGCAAAAATGATGAAAGAGTTACTCGCAAAAATGCATCGAAAATCAGGTTGATTATTGGCTAAAACCTCAGGTTATTCTGCCATGTATAATATCTCTTATTTTAAAGAACCCGAGCGCTCGCGCATACTCGCACTAATCAAAAATTATCCTTTCGCGTTTTTAACCGGCAGTTTCTCGAATGGTAGACAGGTTGCTACACAAATACCGATGCTATTGAATGAGCGTAATGGCGAGTTTTTTATTGAAGGTCATATCATGAAGAATACCGACCATCACAAAGCCTTTTTGGAAAATCCACAAGCGCTAACAGTTTTCAGCGGACCGCATTGTTACGTGAGTGCAAGCTGGTACTCAACTCCAAATGTTGGCTCTACCTGGAATTATATGAGTGTACATATTTCCGGTAACGTTCAATTTATGAAAGATCAGGAGTTAATCGATTTTATGAAGAAACTTACTTTACATTTTGAAAATGATAACTCTGCTTCTCCATCCTTTTACGACAATTTATCAGAATCTTATTTAGATAAGATGATGAAGGCTATTGTAGGATTCTCAATTAAAGCTGAACATATCGATCATGTATTTAAGTTGAGTCAAAATAAAGATGAACTCAGTTATGATGCGATAATCTCTGAATTGGAAAGGCAACAAGGTGATGGATTACTGATTGCTAAAGAGATGAAAAACAGAAAAACTGAACTATTTGAAAAATAAAAAAACACCCCTATCAGAGAGGTGTTTTTCGATAGATTACCTAGACTTTTATAAACTACGATACTTTTGAAATTTGACAAGGTTCTAGATAAGCCATTCCTATGGGGGATTCATATCCCATATAATTTCCCGTGCCACTATCTCCATTCATATCAAATGAATACACTGAATTCCACCAACCATAGCCGGACGGCGAGATAATGATTAATTCTGACAAATTATTATTCATTGCCCAGATACCTCTAACAGGTTTGTCGGCACCCATTACTTGAATAGTTACTCCACTTCCCTTTTCATCGAAACTCATATCAACTTCACGATTCCAGCGTGGTATCACTACTTTGCATTTAGTCCCAGACGGATTCATAGTTTTATCCTCACAGTTTTAGTTAGAATTTAATCTGTATTGACTAACCCAGCCAGTACAGACTCCCGATTGTACTTAGTCTTAATCAAAAATCCCATTAGAAATGCACATCGATAGCATTGAAAACTGTGGAAATTATCTATCGATTTAATGCTAGTTCAGCATCAATTTTTCTAAAGCTCGAAATACATCCCGTATTCCATCTCGATCTGATATTTCATTTAAAAATAGATAGAGCTCTGTCTCATTTGCGGGGTTACTGATACTAAATAATTCAAAACCTCGCATACTTCCATCTAACTGAACCGATTCTCCCATAAACCATTGTTGATGTTCTTCATCAAGTACATCGCCTGATCTTATATACGCGTAAAAAGCTCTTAAATCTTCCAACGTGCTATACATTCCTCCGCTTCCTTTTATCAACCAAGAAGTTGGCCCCCAATTTGGTGGAATATTAGGTAATCCAACTCGTTGTGGACCTTTACCCTCGGCAAAATCATTGAGCTTAAAACTACGTATTTCCCCATACTCACCGGTTCTTTCCATACCGGCAGGATCGAAGAAGTTTTTTCTTAGAAAAGCATAGTAATCCATTCCGCCAACCTTTTCTATCACTATTGCCAACAACCCAAAAGCAGCGTGAGAGTGCTGTCTATTTGTTCCGGGTTCAAAGAGTAAATCAATAATTAATAAGCGCTCTATTGCTTCTTCACGATCGATCCAAGCAAGATCTGTATCCCAATCGCTTTCGATATCGAAAAAATCTGGCAATCCACTTCTTCCGGTCATCAAATGTTGAATGGTCATTGATTGTTTTTCTCTTGGTACCCCATCAAAGTAACGGTCGATTGTATCGTCCAGTGATAACTTATCTTGCTGGGCCAATAATAAAATAGAAGCAATTGTGTAATCTATGGGACGTGATCCGGTTGCAAAAATAGTCTCTTTCGTATTGGGTATGTTCAAACCCGGATTTGCCATTCCAAATGGTTGGTCGATTATCAATTTCCCTTCTTTACGGGCAAACAATAACCCTGAAAAACCATTCTGTGAAAGAGAATCTACCAATTTCGGAAGCAATTCTGTGGTTAAAGTTATTGAGGGAGATGAATCTTCAACTCTTAGCCTTTCGATAAATCCATTATTAGTGATTTCAACGACGAGTATCTTTTCCTGACCATCATTTGAAAAGTAAAATTTCAAGCCATTTGGACTTCCTTCAATACCTACATCTCCCAAAAATGGTGCAAGTTCAGCTTTTACGCTTTCTAATTTGGCAGTGTGCTCATCAACTGATGATTCATCAGAATCTTTAAAGTATCTCAGTAAGTTCTCGAGATGTAAAGGATCATTGTTAGTTAAATAATCCAGAACAACCGTTTCTATTTCCATCAATTTGCTTTCACCAGTCATTTGAGCCGGAAGAGTAAATGGAATCAGAATTAGCAGTAAAAGTGCGGTAAATATTTTCATGATCTTTTTAACGGTAGATAATCAAACCATTTGTTAAAGATGTTAAGTGCGCTGTTAAATTGCTTTTACATTTCAATTCATAAGGATCTAAAAAAATCGGAACAAATTAATTGTATTAGAGTTAGAGATATCAAAGAAAGAACAAACAAAAAATAAATTGATTATGAGTATTAAGGAAAAAACGTTAAACGAGATTGAAAACAGAATCGAATCTATTGAAGATGCTATTTCGGAAAATGGCATTGGCAGTGGGTATCTAAAAAAAGTAGAAAAGATTCAACGTGATGTTAACCTGGGCTTACTGGCAGCTGGTGCTGCAACGGTATTTGGGCTTACTGCTTACGGTATTTTTAAAACCACTGAATCGTGAAAAAGTAACACACGAATACTCATCGAATCTTCGAGTATTTTACCCAAATGATCAAGTTCCAACTATAGAAAAGAAATTCAAGGTTGGATCGTATCGATTTGCATACAAATATGGCAATTATACCTCTAGTTTACCTAAATAAAATAGTTTAATGACACAGGCCGGTTTAATGCCGGCCTTTTTTATACGCTTAAAATCGAATCCAATTACGGTCTTCGAGCCATTGGATAAGTGCCGGCAAAAAAGTAATGGAAGTTAGTAAGGTCATGCCAATTCCCATCACCGCCATTACACCTAACGATTGCAAACCCGGATGCGCAGTAAATATTAACCCAGCAAAACCGAGCATAGTTGTAAAACTGCCCATTGTTATATGCTGTCCGGTACTTGATAACACTGCCCACATGCTATCTTTTCCTTCCTCGCGGTAACGATGTGCCAAATGAACTCCACTATCACAGCCAATCCCCAAAATTGCAGGAAGAACCACGAGATTGTAGAAGTTAAATTGGAAGTCGAAAATCATCATCAATCCAAATAACCACAGTAAACCCACCATTAATGGTAACATGGAAATTACCGACCAACGGAACGAGCGAAAAGTAAAGATCATAAATAGATAAATAATGATGAACGTAGCACCTACCATGTATGGACTTTCAGTGCGCATTAAATCAAGCATACTTGCTGCAACAATGCTTGTGCTTGCAGCGTGGTAAGTTTTGCCATTTGCTAATTCAACTACTCCCACATCATTTTTAAAGGCGATAGATTTTCGTCCATCTGAAAGCCCTACCGACGGATAGATAATAACGAAACGTCCTATTTCACCATCTTTGGTTATAAATCTGGATTTTAGATAATCGGGGATTTGATCGATGGAAAGTGGTTCGCGACTTTGGGCTGCTTGTCGAAGCTTTTCTAAATCTTCATCATCTCTATTCACCAAAAATGGATCCTGAAGAAGCTCTCTCACATAAGCGATTTTCTCTAACTTCTCTTCCGATTCTTCTTCGGTGGATGGGAATCGTTCCTGTAGCGACTCCACGCTTTGAACTGTTGGCGAACTGGTATCAGATTCTACAATTTCGCGAAGCGACTCGATCAGCATGTCTACTTCTTCATCAGAGTCAGCAATGATATACGCAGGATTCCTTTTATTAGAGTCTCCCACTTGCCCTGCAACTTTGCGGAATTTTTCATACTCAGGATAAGTCGGTTCCAGCTTGCCAAAATCGTATTGAAACTTCAAGTTGTTGGAGTAGCCAATCACAAACGCCGAAGCAACTAATCCTAACACAACAACTACCCGTGCAAATGGATATCGATGAGGAGTGATTTCTAGTTCTTCCTGATCGTTTTTACTGAATAAAATCAAATTATATTTTTCGAAAATCACTAGTAATGATGGCAACACATAGAGCATCGAAAACAAGGCCAGCATAATTCCTGTCCCGGAAATGAAGCCGAATTCAGAAAACCCGCGAAAATCTGCAAACATAAGTACATATAAAGCACATGCGGTGGTAAATGCACTTACCAAAATTGCTTCACCGGTTTTGCCATTGGTTGTATAAATGGCTTCCTCTACCGACAAGCCAGATGAGCGTAGCTCGATGTATCTGGCGTAGTAATGAATACCGTAGTCGATTCCTAATCCAAAGAGAATTACAGCAAGTACAGAAGTCATAGTATTAAGCATACCCAGGTAGAAATAGGTAAGGCCGAACGTCCATATCAAACTAAAAACCAATGGTATACCAATAATTAGCACAGGTATAGGCATTCGAAGCACATGGCTCCAGATACTGTATTTCCGTTCCTTTTCGTCGCCATTTCGATAGTGTAGATACTTTTTAATAAAGAAATAAAGCATCACCAAAAGAATTACACTACTAATACCCGATGCAAAACTACCGAGCACATCGTTCATAATCGATGTTAACTCTTCAAGATGGCGTTTTAATCTGCCCCCAAATTGCACTTCCATTTCGGGATGAAAACTAGCCGGATCTAAAGAAGCAATCAACGAATCGTAAACCGCAAACATGTCCTCTAGATACTGAATATCGCTTTTTGAACCTGTTGGAAAGAATTTTATCACCATAATGGTGCTGTCTGCATTCACCGGATATTCTGAGGGTACTAACGTGTTGTAACTTTCTTTAAAATCTTCCGCAGGATCCTCTTCTTCAGCGCTTTCTTCGTCCTCAAAGTCGTCTTCAAAGTCTACAAAAAATGGATTAGCTTCCTCTTTGGCGTAATAGATTTCATCCTCTAACCAAAAAATTATGTCATCAAGTTCTTCATTACTCGCTAGATATAACGCATTATTTTTAATCACCTCAGTATCTTTACGATATTCAGCTCGTTTAAAATAATAGTCGCTGTATCGGGAATAATATAATTCCAGACTTTTAGGGATGAGAGCTTCGGCAAATGCTTTATTTGCTTCGAAACTGGGTGACTTTATAGCCACCTGCATTTCCGTTTCGCCACCTACAGTTTCCTGCAATTTATTTAGAGCCAACACATTCGGGTGATCTTTTGGAAGCAGATTTGCTATATCAGTATCAACCTTTAACTGAATGGCGAAGTAAGCAGAAAGAGCAGCTACTATCAAGCTAACCCCTATTACTACAAATGGATGCGAAATATTAAGTGCTAAAAGAGGCTTAAAGAACCTCAAAATCTGCTTCATGAGATGATATTCTCCAAAAGTTTAAAATCTTACCAAAATAAGAATTTTAATGGCTAATTAGAACGTTCGGAATGTAACATGATGTCATCATAATCAGCTTTAGCCGGTGAGTTTGTATTGTTGGCATCGCTTAATATTAGAATTGCAATCGGTTTTGCCGGCGGGTTATCATCAAATAAACGCTTATAATCTTCTACAATATTTCGGCTGAATGACTGCCAGTTGCCATTAGTGTTCTCGCCCTGCCCCATCACCACAATTTTTTGATTCCCATAAAACTTAGAAAGTTCGGTTCCCTCAGGCAAGGTACTACTCCATGTATAGCGAATGGTTTTGGGTACTTTTTTAAACAGAGCAATGCGTCCCATATCAAAAGCAACATAAATGCTAGCGGCAACGTCATTTCGGTTATCATCATCTTCATTTGCATTTTTAGGTGCTTGATGAACTCTCCATTTCCATGAAAGGATGGGCGTTTCAAAAATATCGACACCGTCTTTATTAATTAATGGATAACTCATGTGCTTACCGTAGGTGCCCTCAAACCTCAGGAATTTATTATTCTGTTCTTCTACAATTTGATAATTGTAGGTAGTTCGTAAATCTGCACTAAAATCTTTAGTTGCTAGATTTCCCTTTTGATTAAACCAACCAACGGGTAATCCTCCAACCTCACCCGTTTCAAAGTCTTCGATAGGGAAAACCTCATGCCATTCCTGACTTACGGGTAATACTACAGATTGTATAAGTGATAGGTACAGAATTAAAACAAAGTTCATTCTGAATGAGTTTTAAATTGTTGTAGATGATGAAATAGTTGTTTTGAAAGAGCTTCCCAATTTGCTTCTGTCTTTACTCGTTGCAAACCTTGTTTTCCTAATGCATGTGTATATTCTTTGTGTTCATACAATTGATATATTGCTTGCAAAAGTTCCTGAGGGTTGTCTTCTTCTACAAGTAAACCCGTTTTTTTGTGGATTATTGCGCTAGGAATCCCGCCGGAATATGTGCCAATTACCGGCTTTGAACAGGCGTTTGCTTCTAAAAATACAATTCCAAAACCTTCAACATCAGGTGTTGCCGTTTTTGATGGCATCACAAATAGGTCGCACAAATTATAGAAGGTATTTAGGGCATTGTAAGGTACTTTTCCGCAAAATGTAACCAATTGCTCCACTTCTTTTTCGCGAGCCAAGTGTTCGAGTTTTTCGCGATCAGGTCCATCACCTACTATAAGGTATTTTATATTTGGGATTTTTTTGTTTAAAACACTTAAAGCCTCGATAACAGTATCAATGCCTTTTCGCTCAACTAAACGTGTTACTGTGAGTAGTACAAAAGAATCTTCAAGTTTTTTTTCTTCCTTTTGCACAGAAACGTCCATGGGGTAAAATCGATTTGGATCTGTACCGTTTATCAGCACTTTAATACGTTTTTCAGGTACACCCATTTCGATGAGAAGCTGTTTAGTGTATTCGCTTACCGGAAGCACCAAATCAGCTTTTGAGAGCAACCAACGCATATATTTTTCATACAATCGGCTTAGTAAAGATAATCTGAAAGGATTAAAAAGTAATTCTCGGGCGTGTGCAGCAAGTGTAATTTGCTTGATCAGTCCCATTTTTTTTGCAATTACTGAGGGTAAAAGTGTTTGCCATTGAGCATGAAAAACCAAGTCGATTTTTTCCTTTTTAGCCCAAAATGGCAGTTTGAATAATAAGGGCAAAAAAAGCAATGAATTTGAGATGGAAACTCGTTTGGTCGTAAATTTTTGAGTTGTATCCCATGCACATGCTCCGGTTTTTTCAGGAGCAACCACCATCACTTGTTCTGCGTGCTCGGCTAAGCCTTTAGCATGTTCAAACGAATAAGTTTGTATTCCGCCGGTTTCCGGGGGGAAGTCTTGCGTTACAAAAAATAGCCGCATATGATCAAAATCTTAAGTCGATATCCTCGTATATTTCCCGGCTGAAATCATCATCACCTATGCAATTTAAGGATTTAGGTCGCCAATTTTCTTCTTTTTTTGAATCTCCTGCCGGTAAAACTCTTACCAAATGGTTTCAGCGATTTCTATTTGTTGGAATCGTTATTTGGATGGGCATAGAGCTTACAAACGTTGGCTGGTTAGCAGTATGGGAGGCACTTCCGGTTCAGCCATTATTTTACGTTTTCTTTTTGATTGCCTATTTCCAGCTTCCTTTTTTCGAAGTTTGGATCTATCGCCTTACCTGGGCTTTCGATGCTATAAAAAGCATCCCTACATTTATTATTAAGCGGGTATACAATAAAGATGTACTCGGTTACTCGGGCGAAGTGTATTTCTTTGTATGGGCAAAGAAGCAGTTATCACTAAAAGACAAAGACATTCTTTTTACCATAAAGGATAATAATATTATCTCGTCGGTTGCATCAACGGTAGTTTCTGTTGGGTTGCTTTCCATTTTCTTCTTTACTGGGCAAGTTCCTATTGAGGAATGGTTTACGGCAGATCAATTGGTGTACTGGATTTCTGGGTCTGTTTTCGCCTTAGTTTTGATCATCGTTCTATATCGCTTTCGTAATTATGTAATTCACATGAGCTGGAATACAGCTTTTTCAATTTTCGGAATACAAATGTTACGATTATTGGTTGTACAAGCATTGAACTTGTTGATGTTTTACGTAGTAATGCCTGAAACTCCCATGTATGTGTGGTTTACGTATTTATCAATCGAAATCATCCTTTCGCGTATTCCATTTTTGCCAAACAAAGATTTCATTTTCGTTAGCTTAAGCATATCACTTGCCGGCGATCTGGATGTGAGTGAATCGGCCATTGCAGGTTTAATGCTTACCCGAAGTGTTCTGGGTAAAATTCTGAATTTTATTTTCTTCGCTATTTTCAGCTTTTTTAAACCTAAGGATATTGAAGATCTGGAAGAGGGAAACATCCCGTCCATAATGTAATCTTATAGATTTGAGCTTCAGAATCATATTATCATCTAACTACTCTCCATGGTCGCCGTATTCCGGTGGTGGGCAAAGATCTACACATCATCTGGCAGAAAGTTTGAGCGAACTTGGCTACGATGTACATGTAATTTTTACAAAAGCACGATTCGAACGTATCTCTCCCCCAGCCAACTTACCTTATAAATTGCATTGGGCAGAGTTTTCTGGATTCAAATCGAACCGAAAAAACTGGTTTCGAGGCCGTAGTGGTTTATTAGTGGCCGACATTGTAGCACATTTACTGCAACCCGGAGCAGTTTATCATTCTAATGGTGAGGAATCCTCACATATTGGAAATTTGAGAGCTAAAAAAACTTTCCCATTCGTACTTACGCCACGATATCCACATATCCCAAAAGAAGCGAGCTTGAAAGCTCCATCAACAAATGGGTGGGTAAAGCCATTCGTATCGAAATATTCTTTATTAGGTAGATCCCTAATGGAGTGTGATATATTCTGCCCTACTTCTATTTTCGCTGCCCAACTATATAGAGAAAGATATCCCGTTGCAGAAAAACCATTTGAAGTAGTTCCAAATGGCATACCAAATGAGTTCATAGATATGAAGGTTTCTTTCGATCCACCGAGCCAGCATCGACTCGTATTTTTTGGGCGACTATCTAAAGAGAAAGGGGTAAAAACACTACTTAAAGCAGCAAACAGGATTCCGGATAGAATTGATGAATTGTTGTTTATAGGCCGAGGTGAGCTTGAATCCGAGATAGACAATGCGAACAAATCTGGTCCTTTGTCTGGCAAAATTAATCGATCTGATTGGTTAAGCATTCCTGAATTGATTAAAGAAGTATCCTCCTCAAATATCGCTATACTTCCCTCTTACGAAGAGAGTTTTGGCAACTCAATTGTGGAAGCTATGGCTTGTGGAATTCCCGTGATTACTACCAATGCCGGCTCTATTCCTGAAATCATCACTCAAAACCAAAATGGTATAATGATCGAGCCAGGTGACGATCAGATGTTGGCAAAAACCATTGAACAGCTATTTGACGATATATCTCGCCGAACGGTTTTAGGGAAAAAAGGTAGAGAAACGGTAGTAAACAACTACAGTTGGGATGCTACAGCAAAAAAGTATCTGAGCATTTACTCAGATTTACTTGAAAGCCATATTGCATAGCGAACTCCCATTCCAAAGCCCAATCTATTTGGCTCGTTCTCGATGAAATCATATGCAACACTAAACGTAGATGAAAGCCGATCGTTATAGCTTTGTGAGAATGAAATTTTAGTACTGAAAATATTTTTTTGAAGCGTGTTTCGAGGATAGGCGTCTTTTAATAAAATCTTAGGTTTTGATTGACAAGTCTGGTTTTCATCAATCAATATATCATCACAGGTGGCATAATTTCTCGAAAAAGTTCCAAAAACCTGTACTCTCGTATTTGTTGATGGTGTTAGCTCCAATCCTACCGATTGCGCAACCAACACATTATTGGTGATTGAATTGGTTGGCTCGTCGAAGGTGATTAGTGGTAATCCGATAACATATCCTTGGTTTGTCCAGCCCGATTGATAGATATAATGGTGATAATAGTCAGCTCGCCCATCAGGTTGACTGATTTTCGAATCCTGGCGAATAGTGTACACATAATCGTACCGAATACGTGTAAATAATGGTTCGTTCTTGAAGTAAATATCAGCACTCCATTGTCCATCCCATGCACTCCTGTACGTTGCTCCGGGAATATCTTCGATGTAGAAAAGTCGGGTAATCTTTAAATCAATATTTTCATCATCCCAAAGAATACCGTAATCGTAGGCCGCAATGGTATTGCCTAGTGCGTTTGTTCGCTCAGAATTGATGGTAGAATTATCTCTGGCTCCTCTGGCAAATACAACACGCAGATAATCGTTAACACTTGTCGGCATTTTTCCAATATCCGGGCTTGTGCCGCCCCACATCGCATTATGAATAATCCCTCCCACCAACCTTAAAGGCGTTAAATCTATTTGCAGATACAAAAACTTTGAGTGTAAAAGAGCATTTTCAACATAACGATCATCTTCAAACCAAAAGTGACTGATTCCAACATGATATCTAAAATAGCCACGAGCGAGTGGAAATGAGTTAAATTGAGTTGTTCCGGTTGAAGCACCAATTAATGCTCCTGCATTTCTGCTTTTCATCATCGAGCCTACAGCGAGCCGGCCATCATTCAACCCCTGTATTTGATAGAATCTACCAAATTTGGCTCCGATCTTTTGATATTCTACATTGATGTATAATTGAGAAATATTTAATGAATGATCTACTCCATTAGATAACGTAAGATCTGCGCCACTTTCAATATTAAAGTTGCTAATTGTTGTGGCATTTGTTCGATATCTTAGATCTTGAACGGTACTTATTCTTTCTTCATTTACCTTTCCCCGTTGATTAGCCCACATCCAAAAAGGAAGTTTACCCGACGAAATTGGTGCTAACACTCTGGATTCGAAATCAAGTGTGGCGTTCGATGGCTGAGCATAACTAGCGTTTTCTAAATTGAATGCCGAGATTAGGATCATAATCCCAATGAGAACACGAACATTCATGATAATTTGCTACTTAACGCCGGTAAATGATGCTTTACCTGATGCCGGTTTTGATCCGTCGATAATGGTAAGTCGCTTCCATACATATTCTGCGAATTTATAGAACGGCTCTTTCTGGTGATACCATCCAAAATGTAGGCAATATGGTGTAGTCCATAAATGATCACCTTTGCCAGGTAATAACCCAAAAATATTAATAAGTAGAGTCCGCAATTTTTCGGATTTTAACCCTCGGAACGAAAACACAAAGTCGTTGCAGTAATATTTACATTTTACGTATTGGTACTCATCGTCGTGTTCGGTTAAGTCTGCGATGTAGTCTAATTGTGGACTTTCATGACCCTGTAGCCAAGGATAAACCGGTACATTTAATTTACTCATGGCCATTGCAAGACTCCACTCGCACGATTCCATTGTACGACCATGTTCCATTTTTCGGCTGCGAAAATGAGTTTCATCTTTTCGATCGAGCATCTCCCCGGCAAGAGTACATACTCGTTTCGTTAACTCATAATCTGCAGCATACATTATTCCTGATTGTACCCGGCTCAGGTAGGTGAGCCCGAAGCGCTTGAGTGTTTTTTTACGTCGACCAGTGAAAACATCAACCAAAAAAGAAACTCCTTTGGGAGCTCCGAAAAAGCTATCGGATACTAAATTTCCTGTAATTGTAAATTCAAAAGGAGATAGTGATGTCCAAAGAGAATCAGGATCTTTACACCAAACTATATCACTATCAAGATACATATTCTCTTCAAAAAACATGTACTTGTGCACATTATGTTTGAATCCTACTATAGATGCATGCTCTTCCGGTAATGGATGGATAACATCGAACAAATGCGACAGACCTTGATCTTCAAGGATCTTTCGCTGTTTGTCTGAGCAAGCGAGTGCAACGGGGCGACTTTGATCGTATCTGCGAAGTGTAACCACAGATGCGATTGTATGTTTTAGATATTTAGGATGCCCATAGCTTACGTAAACGTAGCCTTGCTTCCCTTTTTTGTCGTTAATTAATGATGTAAGCACCGTCTGATAATTTTGCCCTAAAGATACGGTTAAAAGCTACAGAATAAAAAGATCGGTTATGCTCTGGCCGCACGCTTACGTAAACTGTCCATTAATGCATCAAAACCACGACGTGCAATAATACGCTGAAACTGTCGCTTGTATGATTCTGCAGTATATACATCATCTATGCTCATATCCGTTATTACCCACTCTCCTTCTTTCCATTGCATCTTGTAGTCAACCGGGGTTCTTACTTCATCTAGTTCGGCCATGGTTTGTACAAGTGCTTGTTCGCCTTCAATTTCTATTTCGTTATAGCTTACTTCGGCTCGGTAAATGTCTAATTTTGTGAGTGAATTATCTCGAATAATGGTAGAAAATAAATCTACAAACTCTTTTCTTTTCTCCTCCGAAATCTCACCGTATGTATCATCTAAGGCTGTTTTCGACATTGCTTCGAAATCAATAATCCCGTTGATGATTGTTTTTAACGTTTCGCGTTGCTCTTCGGTGTACTCACTCCCCTCGGGGCCTAGTATTTCTTTAATTTCTTCATCCCTTTCTTCTAAAAGTGATTGAATTCCGGCTGCATCAGTTTGTGCAAATGTGGTTGTAGCCATGCCGGCAACAACAAACATCAAAATAAATAAGGGTATAAATCTTCGCATAAATCCTCTAATTTTTTTATTGATCTAACCGATGTGTTAACGGCAATCCTGCCGATTTATTTAGCTTAACCAATGCAGTATTGAACTCAAAAATGCTCTGTTTTTCCACAAGTCGGAGTTCCAGCTCTTGGCGCACCGCGTCGATTAAGTCTTTGGAATCACCAAAACCTAAATCGTAGTCTAATTGTTCAGCACGTAGCCATTCTTTAGCAATTTGAAGGGCTTCGTCGGTTCGTTCAACTTTAGCTTTGGCGATCGCGGCCGTTCGATATGCTTCATTTAATTCTAAAATGATACCATCGGTGGCCGCATCCTCAAGAAATTCTAATCTACGTACTTCCAGTTTACTGCGCTGCAGATTTGTTTTGGCCTGGAAGAAGTTCAAATTTTGCCTAATGGTTAATCCTACCGCAGTATTAAATGTATTTTCGGGAGTTTGGATAAACGGATTTGGTTGGCGAGGCCTTATTGGCGTGCTCGCAAAAGTTGTAGTAAAGCCAAGATATAAGCCCGGTAAATTTTGTGCTTTTAGCGATCCTATATAGGTTTTTAAAGCATCTCTGCCAAAATTTATGGCTTTTAGCTCAGCCCGATTTATCAATGCGCTGTTTTGATAGTAGTTTATCTCAGAAAGCTCACTTTCAATTCTATCAAGGAAACGAACAGATGGTTCATAGATAGTTCCTTTATCATTTCTGAGAGCGTATTCCCATGATTCCTTCACAAATAATAAGCTCTGTTTAACTTCCTCTCTTTGTATGCCAAACTGCGCTTTAAACACCCTAAATTTGAACATATCAGATTCGTCTAATTCAGCCGGATCTTCTTCTTCCTGCTTTTTCATAGCTCGTTCTATTTGATCCATTTTATCTTCAGCATCTTTGAGCAGTCGTTCAATTTCTAAAGCAAGTACATAGCTGTAGTACAGTTCATTTAGGAGTACCTTTGTTTCTTCTTTAGTAGCTTCAGTTTGCTGTTGCATGGCTTTGACTCCTAATTCGGCAGCATCAACAGCTTTACCAACTGCGCCCCATGTAAATACTGGCTGAACACCTGATATTCTTAATCTGGTAAATAACCCAAAGTTTGTCCAATCATTGCGTGCCTCAGGATCCAAATAAATACTTTCTTCAGGTTGTCCGTTTGGTGATGTTACTCCGGGTACCAATGCATGCTCTGATCGAAAACTAAGACTTGGTAAAAAGCGCTGATTTTTTGCCATTTGTTTTCGGTTTTCGGCGAGGCTCACATCAACCTGAGCTACTTTAACCTGTCCGGCATTTTGTAATGCGGTTTCAACAAACTCTTCAAGCGAAATAGATAAGGTATCCTGCGCAGTTACAGGGAATATAATTGCAATAGTTAGGATAATTGCCGTGATAAATTTCATACTATGAACTAATGGATTTCGCAATGAACGTACAATGTATTGGTTTATTTAAACAAAAATAGCCCCAAATGGGGCTATTTTAATGCGGAGAGTGAGGGATTCGAACCCCCGGAGACCGTGAAGCCTCAACGGTTTTCAAGACCGCCGCATTCGACCACTCTGCCAACTCTCCAATATCTTAGGTATCTGATAACGCCTGAGCGCCAGATACAATTTCCGAAATCTCAGTAGTAATGGCGCTTTGCCGTGCCTGGTTGTATTTCAATCTGAGTTCACGCTCTAATTCTTTAGCGTTTTCAGTTGCGCTATCCATCGCCGACATTCTGGCACCTTGTTCTGCAGCATTAGATTCGAGTACTGCTTTCCATAATTGCATGTTCAAATGCAGCGGTAACAGCTGATCCAGAATCGCTGACGAATCAGGCTCGAAAAGATACTCAATTGTTTCTTTAGAATCATCACCAGAAATTGTTTCTGGGTCGATTGGTAAAACTTTTTCGATTTTTCTATTCTGAGCTATCACAGAACGGAATTCGTTGAAAGCTATAAACACTTCATCGTAACTTCCATCAACAAACTGTTGGGTTGCTTTGGCCATTATTGAAGAAGTGGAATCGTACTCGAGCGTATCAAAAAAACCAGGGAACTTATCAACCACATTGTATTTTCTTTTTGAGAAATGTGCGGTTGCTTTCTTTCCTATTGTAACTAATCCAAGTGTACCGCTATCTCGGTAAGTACTTAAGTTAGCTTCGATATATTTTTCAATTTCTTTAAACAGATTGTTATTAAAGCCACCACATAAGCCTCGATCTGAAGCTACAATGATCATCAACACTGTCTTAACTTCATCAACAGGACGCATAAGTTGATTATCTACAGATGTACTACTAACTAATCGCCCAACCACATCCTGAATTTTAGCTGCATAAGGTCGCGTTTGAACCATACGGTCTTGCGCCTTTCGCAACTTTGCAGCAGCTACCATTTTCATCGCTTTGGTAATCTGCTGTGTATTGTTTACAGAACCTATTCTGTTTCGTATGTCCCGTAAATTAGCCATGGATTATACTTCCTTTGCCGCCAAAAGTTGATCAATTACATGATTTGCAGTTTCAACAAGTTGAGCTCCAAAATCGTCGGCTAATACACCAGAATTTGCAAGTGCTTCCATCTCCTGGCTGTATTTTGCTCCAACAGTTTCAAGGAACTGAGCCTGGAACTCACTAATGCTTGAAACAGGAAGTTTGTCAAGTAATCCAACGTCGTTAATCTTTAGAAGCACAATTTCTTGCTCAACAGGTAACGGTTGATACACATCTTGCTTCAATAGTTCTACTGTCCGCTCTCCTTTTCTTAGTTGAGCTTGCGTTGAAGCATCAAGATCAGAACCGAATTTAGCAAAGGCTTCTAATTCGCGATACTGTGCTAGGTCTAGCTTTAAAGTACCTGAAAGTTTCTTCATAGATTTTACCTGAGCAGAACCACCTACACGAGATACAGAAGTTCCCACATCAATTGCCGGGCGGATGCCTTGGTTGAACAAATCGGTATCAAGGAAAATCTGTCCATCCGTAATAGAAATTACGTTGGTTGGAATATATGCAGAAACGTCACCGGCTTGTGTTTCGATAACAGGAAGTGCTGTTAACGATCCTCCACCTTTTACTAGTGGACGCAACTCATCAGGAATGTTATTCATTGATTTCGCCACGCCATCATCATCAATTATCTTAGCTGCACGCTCTAATAAACGACTGTGTAAGTAGAAAACATCACCGGGGTATGCCTCACGTCCGGGAGGGCGCTTTAATAATAGCGACAATTCACGATATGCAACTGCTTGCTTCGACAAATCATCGTAAATAACCAAAGCGTGGCGTCCCGTATCACGGAAATATTCACCAACAGTAGCTCCTGTAAACGGAGCAATATACTGCATTGGTGCAGCAGCAGATGCCGGTGCAGAAACAATTACAGAATACTCCATCGCGCCAGTTTGTTCAAGCACTTGCTTAATACCGGCAACGGTAGAAGCTTTTTGCCCAACTGCTACATAGATACAGAATACTGGTTTTTCAGAGTTCTGTGTTGCTTTTTGGTTTATGATAGTATCGATAGCAACAGAAGTTTTGCCGGTTTGCCTATCACCAATAATTAACTCACGTTGGCCACGCCCAATAGGAATTAATGAATCAATTGCTTTAATACCGGTTTGCAGAGGCTCTGTAACTGGTTCACGATAAATTACTCCAGGCGCTTTCCTTTCAAGTGGAAGTCGAACAGTATCACCTAGAATTGGACCTTTACCATCAATAGGATTTCCTAAAGGATCGATAACACGACCTAATAAACCATCGCCAACACTAACAGAGGCAATATCTTTGGTACGCTTTACAGTTTGACCTTCCTCTACAGCACTCGCTGAACCAAAAAGTACGATACCTACATTATCTTCTTCAAGGTTTAGTACCATTCCGGTTACTGGGTTGCCGTCCTCATCTTTTGAGTCGGGTAAAGTTACAAGCTCACCGGCCTGTACTTTAGAAAGACCATAAACGCGTGCGATACCGTCACCTACTTCGAGTACGGTGCCCACATCATACACATCGGCTTCGTTTTCGAAACCTGATAATTGCTTGCGTAAAATGGCTGAAACTTCGTCGGGTCTGACTTGGCTCATTGTATTTTTATACTAAGTCGTTCTAGTTCAATTCTAATGTGTTATCGAGCAATCGTTCTTCTAATTGCTCAATCTTATGCTTGATGGTACCGTCAATAACGGTGTCTTCAATCTTTACTAACAACCCACCTTTTAAATTCTCCTGCACTAATGCAGAAAGTATTACAGTTTTAGAGGTAGATTTCTCAAGCACAGTTTTTAACTCATTAACCTGCTTTTCGGTTAGTTTTTTTGCTGATCTAACTTCAACTTCTATAATACCGGCATACTCGTTGTACTTGGTAATAAAAGCTTTAGAAATTTGAGGCAAAATAGCAGCACGCTCTTTTGATGCAACGAGGTCTACAAACTGCATTGTAAGGGCAGAAATATGCTCTTTAAACAAAGCAGATAACGCTTCTTTTTTTACTGATGGCTTAATGATTGGGCTTTTAAGAAAACTTACAAGCTCTTTAGAATCATCAATGGTGCTCTCAATAAATTGTACATCGCTAAGTGTAGCCTCAACCAACTTTTGCTCTTTGCTAAGTTCGAGCAAAGCGATTGCATATCTTCGGGCTGCTTTAGAAACTAACATCCGTTTTAAGGTTAGTTATTTGAGAGGTCGGTAATAAATTTATCGACCAGTTTGCTGTTCTTTTTCTCGTCGAGTTCCTCATCCAAAATCATGGAAGCAGACTGAATGGCAAGTCGGGCAACTTCTTCTCTTAATTCAGAGAGCGCTTGCTTTTTCTCTTGCTCAATTGTGTTTTTAGCCTGCTCAATGATCTGTGCCGCCTCGTCTTTAGCTTTAGAAATTCGCTCAGTTCTCAGAAGCTCAGCTTCGTCGAGTGCTTCTTTGCGAATTTTTTGTGCCTTTGCTTCGGCTTCACGCAAAGCTTTCTCATTATCCTTAGAAATTTCTTCAGCTCGGGCGAGTGCCTTTTCAGCTGATTCCAAAGAATCTTTGATTTTTGCTTCACGTTCGTTGAGCGACTTCATGATTGGCGGCACCGCATACTTCATCATAACTAACAGAAAGATGATCATGGATATAAGAATCCATAATGCAAATCCTGTGTTAAATGAAAGTAATCCGCCTCCGCCTGCTAAAAGGAAAGTCATTTCAGGGTAATTTTAAAATTATCCGCCGAAGAAAACGAGAAGGATACAGATTACCGCACAGAAAAGGGCTACACCCTCGATGAATGCGGCAGTAAGAATCATTGCTCCTCTGATATCTCCAGAAGCTTCTGGTTGACGAGCGATACTTTCGGTTGCGGCTTTACCAATCATTCCGATTCCGATTCCAGCTCCGATTGCTACGATTCCAGCTCCGATACCAGCTGCTAAAAGTCCCATAGTGTTTTTTATTTATTGTTATGGTTATTTAAGTGTATTAAAATCTTATGCTGCATGTTGTTCTGCGGCATGCTCTTCATGATGGTGCTCTTCAGCGGCCATCCCTATAAATACTGCGGTTAGAAGAGTGAAAATATAAGCCTGTAACAAGGCTACAAATGTCTTGAGTGCGTAAAGTATTACTGTTAATGAGACAGAGAATGTACTTACACCATATCCGGCAGCCGCTCCAAAAAAGTCAGCGAATATAAAAATCAACCCGAGTATGGATATGATCATGATTTTACCGGATAACATGTTGGCAAATAATCGAATGGCTAATGCGAAAGGCTTCGTAAATAAACCTAGAATCTCTACAGGGGTTAGAATCAAACGAATAGCAGAAGGAACACCAGGAAACCAAAATACATGCTCCCAATGGTCTTTAGTGCCACTAAACTGAATCACAAAGAAGCTAATTACCGCAAGTGTGGCAGTAACTGTTAAATCTGCCGTTGCAGTGGCTGCCCAAGGCAATAAACCAAATAAGTTCATG
The DNA here is from genome assembly GCA_965228545.1 of Balneolaceae bacterium. Taxonomy (GTDB): domain Bacteria; phylum Bacteroidota; class Rhodothermia; order Balneolales; family Balneolaceae; genus HXMU1420-13. The sequence goes on along the minus strand of OZ245822.1, from coordinate 487,255 downwards.
AAAGCGATACCCATAAAAACGGTAAACAAGTATGGCACATATTTATCCGCTTTGTGGCCTTCAATGTTTGCTCTTACTACTTCATCACGAATGAACACGAAAAATACTTCAAATAAATTCTGAAATGCGCCTTTTGGCTCCACGTCCCTACCCACACCTTTTTTGTAGCGCGAGGACATTGTAATAGTTAACCAAATTGCGAGCAACATAGACATCCAGAAATACACTAAGTGAGATGTAATTGACATATCTAGTGTTATTGTACCGCTTATTGGAGCCAGTACCTCATCAACCTTTTCAAACATTCCAGATTCAACTGCTTTTTTAGTATTAGCGAAGGCATTAAATTGAGAATTGCCTTCAGCATCTTCCCAGAAAATCAAACGTGGTAAATAGACCTTTCCGCCATTTATAAGTTTGGGAACTTTGATGTAGTCGTGATCGGCTACAGTCCCCATCACGTCGATTACAGGTTCTTCATCATTAGTGTCCGCATCTGCAGCAAATAAATGTGAGGTACTAATTGATAAAAAAAGAAGTGTCAGAAACAGGCGACGGATAGTCTGAAACATTATACAGTATTACTTCCCTTTTTGAGGATTTTGTTGATGAAAATCATTTCTGTTATAGAATGACAAAGATAGGAAATAATGAAACTAACTGTAAAGTAGATTTCATCAATTTTTGTAGCCCCATAGATTATTATCAACAGAACGATAATTCCGGCAAATCGTGCCAGCATGGATACCCAAAATGCCTTTAGAAACGCATTATCTTTAAATTTCCACGTTCTCTCCAAAACCACTATGCTAATTAATACAAAGCCAAAGCTTAATAAAAAACCGATCACAACATCTGGGACATGTGCGCGATCAACAAAAACACCGATTAAAAGAACTAGAAAAAGTAGTGGAACTTGAATTATTAAAAATGTTCGGGTCATCTTTTGTTATTCAGCTTTTTACTGATTCTAAGCATTACCAAAAAAAATAGTATTAATCCAAAACCAACCCCAACCAATATACCTACAGGGCTACTATCAAACTTTGTATCGATATATCTACCTAATAAAATAGGTAAGGCAATGGAAAGAGCTATTTCGGAACCTAATCCGATATATTCTAAGTACTTTTTTGGGAGTAGGTTGTAACTCAACTACCCGATGCTTTTAAGTGGGTGCCTTTTTCGAACTCTGCATCACTCATTTGCGAGAGTTTGTTCGAGCGCTCCCCCATTCGGCAGGCTCCGTTTATTTCTGCACCTTCTTCTACAATTAAAGTTTTTGTATAAATATTCCCGTCTATTACCGCACTTTTTCGAAGAATCAATTTATTGCTAACCCGAACTTCTCCCTCTACTTTACCTGCAATATCGGCGTCTGATGAGGTAATATTCCCGTTTACCTTGCCAATCTCTGTAATAATCATTTTACCTTTGCTTAGTGCTTCACCATCGATGGTTCCACTAACCCGAATATCGGCCTGTGCATGTACATTTCCCGTTACTTTAGTGCCTTCGCTCACAATATTTACAGAAGGAGAATTATTGATGGTACTCACTTTTTTCTGGGGTTTGTTTCTGTTTAACATAAATTTTTACTGAATTAAATATAATGCGGGATCCTGTGGGATACCATCTTTCCAAATTTCCAAGTGCAGATGTGGTCCCGTACTGCTGGTTCCTACATTGCCAGTAGTTCCCACAATATCACCTTTTAAAACAACATCGCCACTTTTTTTTGCAATAGATGAACAATGCTTATATACACTAATAATACCTGATGCATGTTGAATGGTTAGTACATATCCATCATTAATTGTCCAACTTGCATTAACAACTGTTCCATCTGCAATACTCGTTATAGGCACATTCTCGGCAGTTGCTATATCAATTCCAAAATGGAAGGTTTCAGGATCATACTCACGGGTAAATGTGCCTTTAACGGGATAATTAGATGGAAAATCGTTCATACCGTTTAAAGTATTAGAAAAAACTATACCCGATGGAGTTACCCGGCTAGCTGTATTCATCTGTGCATCGGCATATTCTGGAAATGCCATATATGCACCTCCACTATTAAATACTTCTCTAAATCGTTGATCGGTGGTTAGTGTTGTATCTAAACTCAGCCGGATTATATTCTTCATTTCGGCCAACTGCTGATCACGAACTAACAACGAATCTTGTATCGATAGTAATCGATCAGTTATCACCTCGATATCTGCCCTCATTTCTGCATCTTCTTTGGTGTACAGGAGAGAGCCCAAAGGTGTAATCATAAACAACCCAACAGTTAACATAGAGAGCACTATACAAGACAGGATAAACAAAGTAAATAAGCGATTCGGGCGAATTTCGAATGAGTTATCCTCGCCCGGTTTAGAATCGTCCAGCAGAATTACAGTAATATTCTTGAGGCGCTGTTCGTAAAGTTTTCTTAAAAATTTGATCATCATACTAGCTTGCTAACAAAGATGTAACAATACTCAAGAAATTACATTAAAAATTTCTGCCAAACTTTTGGTCAGCAATTTTCGGTTATGTTTTTGAATAAATGTCATATTGGCTATTGGCAATGTATCAGACTCCCATTGATCGAAAATAGTTTCAATAGCGCGTGAAATGGCAGGAACATTATCAGGAGCAGCTGAAAATCCCGCTTCATATTTCAACAAAACTTCAGTGGCCTCTGAGGGATGGACCAAGCCTAAAACAGGTTTAGCGGTAGCAATATACTCGAACAACTTCCCTGATTTTATCTGCTTGAGCTCTTTATCAAAATTCGAAATCATCCATAGCACATCTGCTTGTTGTAAATGTAAAGCTGCTTTTTGATGTGTTACATATCCGTAGTCTTCTACCATATTATCGAGAGATAACGCTCTGATAAGATGCTTGATTCGCCCATCTAGCCCCCCTTGAAAATGCAAACAAATTTTTTCTCGCGTTTTAGGTCGCTTTTTTACGAGTGTAGCAATCGCATTTAGAAACGAATCCGGTTGATTATGTTCGTAAAACAAGCCACTGTACAGAAAATTCAACGCACCTGCTTTATACCTCAAATCTGAGTTCATTTCACTCGTGTCAAAGTCTTCCGGATCAAAGCCATGGGGAATTATTTCCAACCGATTGGTAATATCCGGGTAATTAGCTATTAATTCGCTTCGCATAAATTCATCTAAGCATATGATACGATCAGCTGTGGCAACCACTCCTCTTTCCTGATTTTTGAGTATAGACTTTTGCCAGCCCCACATCTCGGTTTGAAAGTGATTGTTTGTCCATGAATCCCTGTAATCAACCACTAAAGGAATTCCGGTTTCTTCCTTCACTTTTGCTGCAAGCAGATGATTGCTAAATGGAGGTGCTGTGCTAAAAATTGCATCTATTTTCTTTTCGGAAATCAAGTTTAAAGCTTGATCAAAAGCAGCTTTCGTCCAGCCTATTTTATTATCCGGGTAGTAGAAAAGTCGGGAAATGCGGCGTAAAACTTTTGCCCATTTATCCGAAACTGATACTTCCTTCTCTGCTTTACCTGCTGCCACTTTTTGGAAAAGCCCACCTGTTTGAATGCGATGAACTTCGAGTTTTAAGGATTCTAGCTCATCCTTCAGCGACTTATCAAACGTATGATATATTCCAGGCTTCGGACACAGAATGATAGGATTCCAACCAAATTCGCGCAAATATTTGGCAAACTTTAGTGGCCGCTGAACCCCGCTCCCACCCATCGGTGGAAAATAATAAACAATAAAAAGTACGTTTTTCATAAATCAAACGTACGCATTAAACCGAATAATTTGGAGCTTCTTTTGTGATTTGAACTGAATGTGGATGACTTTCGCGATAGGATGCCGCAGAAATCTGAACAAACTCTGCTTTCTTTAAATCTGAGATCGAAGCTGCACCACAATATCCCATTGCTGCGCGTAAACCGCCGTTCATTTGATGCACAACTTCACTCAAAAATCCTTTAAAAGGTACCCGGCCTTCAATTCCCTCAGGCACCAGTTTTTTGAAATCATCTTCCACATCTTGGAAGTAGCGATCTTTTGAGCCTTTCTTCATAGCCCCAATGCTGCCCATTCCTCGGTAGGATTTATACTTTCTTGATTCGTAAATAATGGTTTCTCCAGGACTTTCATCCACACCGGCAAACATCGAACCCATCATTACCACATCAGCACCTCCGGCTAATGCTTTCGGAATATCTCCGGTTTGTTTAATTCCACCATCAGCAACCAAACCTAGACCTCGTTCGGCGCACAGTTGAGAAACTTCCATAATGGCGGATAATTGTGGCACTCCAACCCCGGTAACAACACGCGTGGTGCAGATTGATCCGGGGCCAACACCCACCTTTACTACATCTGCCCCTGCATCAGCTAATGCTTCTGCTGCTTTTCTGGTAGCAATATTTCCACCGATAACATTTAGGTCGGGATATTTTTCTTTGATGGCTTTAACCGTATTTAAAACACCTTGAGAATGTCCATGAGCCGTATCAACGGTTATTACATCTACTCCGGCGAACATCAATGCATCTACCCTTTCCATGGTGTCGCCGGTAACACCAACTGCGGCACCTACTCGCAAACGGCCGAGATTATCTTTACATGCATTCGGGAAATTCATTTTCTTTTCAATGTCTTTGAACGTAATTAACCCTACGAGTTTATTGTGTTCATCAACAATAGGAAGCTTTTCCACTTTATAAGTTTGAAGAATTTCTTCGGCTTGTTTTAGGTTGGTTCCCTCTTTACCGGTTATCAGATTTTCTTTTGTCATGATGTCACCGAGTTTGCGATTCATTTCTGATTCAAACCGCAGATCGCGATTGGTAACTATACCTGTTAACTGGCCGGCAGCATCCACAATAGGGATCCCCCCAATTTTATGCTTCCTCATCAAATTTCGGGCATCCAACACGGTTGCATTCGCGCCAAGCGTTACCGGATCTACAATCATTCCACTTTCGCTTCTTTTAACGAGCCGAACTTGTTCTGCCTGATCCTCTATCGACATATTCTTATGAAGCATAGCAATGCCACCTTCGCGTGCGAGTGCAATTGCTAATCGATACTCAGAAACAGTATCCATTGCAGCACTTAAAATGGGGATATTGAGTTTAAGGCTAGGAGTTAAATTAACACTTAAATCTACGTCTCTTGGTAGCACATTCGAGTAGTTTGGAACAAGTAGAACGTCGTCGTAGGTGAGCCCTTGTCTTGAAATTCGATCAAAGGGGGAGTCGCTCGTCTTTTGCATTAAATTGAAGAAATTTTGCTTGCGGTTTTTCAAAGATACACATTATTGATTGCAAGTTTAATGTTTTGAACTATTTTTTTAATTCTTCGTAGTAGGTTTTCAAATCAATCTTTATGGCAGACAAAACATTCAATAAATCTGAGATAAAACAGATTCTTTCAAAAGCTCACGAAATCCAGAATAACTGGGAAAACAATAAGCAGAAAGATGATTTAACTTTTGATGAGTTAGCTGAAATAGCTTCAGAAATCGGTATTTCCAAATCTGTTCTTAAACAAGCTTTACAAACCCAAGAAACGCCTGATTTGGGTAGTACTTTCAATTGGTTAACAGGTACAGGAGTAATTCAAACTACTTCTTTTATTAATCGATCGATTTCAAAAGAAGAGCTCGAGGTTAAATTAGCAGAATTGAATGCTATTATTGGCCGAAAAGGGCGTTTAGAACAAGTAGGAACTGCCGTCGATTGGGAAATAAATGAGTCGGAAGTGACTGAATTGCAACGTATTACCTTTCAGTCTGGTCTCGATGAAACCAAAATTACGCATCGAGTGAGTTGGAACGAAGTACGATATCTTGGCCTCGGACTTGCAGCTTTTTTTGGCGCTATTGCATTTATAATATTAGGCAAAAGTTTTGGCTTACCAAAGTCAACGTTTATGATGCTTTCACCCCTAGGCGCATTAGGTGGTTACAGTTTATGTATGATTGGATTGAATCATTATTATACCAAACAAAAAAGTAGAATTGTGAACATTGGTAAAGCAATTTCTAATGCTTTAACTAAAAACAGCTTTAAACCCATAACCATTGATGAGGAACTTACTGCTGAACATAATTCAGAAAATCTCTCTTCGAAGAAAATTAACTATTGACCTGGATCCACCCTTCATTTTCAACCTAATAATTCTATGACCGAGCCTGTATTTGATAAAAAAGAAATTCAGCAGATCCTTAAAAAAGCATCTGAAATTCAAACCCAAAAAGATCTTTATGGTGATAAGGAAGGATTAACTCGGGGTGAATTAGAAGTACTTGCCAAAGAAGTAGGTATTGATGCTGATTCACTTAATCAGGCAATTTTAAACAGAGAATCCGACTCATTTAACACTTATTATAATTGGATAAAAGGGACATCAAAAGTTCAGGCAGTGCAGGTAATTGATGGCGAAGTCACCAAAGAAAACTGGGACGAAATAATACGAGAAATTAGAAAAGTGATTGGTGGGATTGGTAAAGACACCAATCAAAGAAACTCATTTGAATGGGAGCAACGATTAAAAGAAATTGGTTATCGCCATATTTCACTCACTCCAAAAGATGGTAAAACAACTGTTCAATATGTATATCACTGGAAGGGATTGCAATTTATGAGCAATATGTTCGGTTTCATCTTTCCAGCTATATTTGTTGCCGGAAGTGTAGCGGATACCGGCGCATCAATTTTGATGTATCTACTGATTGGTGGGCTTGCGGGATTAACCGGAATTATGACTACCCGTTTATTCCTGAAACCATACTTCGAGAAACAAAAAAAGCTTATGACAGAAACCATTCAAACAATCTCGAGGAAACTACAACTTTATGTCACTCCTGCCACCATACGTGTAGAAGAGGATGCCTATGGAGAAGCAGACACCCTCTCTTCTACTCACTCAACTCGAAAGCAAGAATCATAAGCTCTTCACTTTAAGGGCTTTGATTGCTGTTTCAAGGCTACAAATCCCATCCTGAAAACTTTGCACCCAAAATAAGACCGACTCTCTCCTGCGTTGCACAAAAGGATCGCAAGACGAGAACATTCCCTTAAGCTCTTGAACCATAAAACGGACGTCGTCATAAATCTCGATTTTAAGTTCATCTGGCAAGCTTCCCCAACTTAACAAATAGAAGGCCTGCTGCATTTCGGTGTATTCTTGTGCACTTTCCTTCTTTATTCGCTTAAGTAATGGTGCTACAAAAATGTTTTTTCTTGATAGTACATGTGTGGTAGAAGTAGTAGCTGAGTTCATCATTTTGATTCTTTTTATTTTTTGATTTACTCAAAACTAACACCAACGAGTGACAACACTATGTCACCCCTAAATCAAAATTTTTCTTCCCCCCTCTTTTTCTCATATTTGAGATCTGTAATTCTAACATCATATCCATATTATGAACTTTCGCAATTTATCATTGTTAAGCCTGTTTCTGCTGATTCTTGTAAGTCAGTCTGCCAAAGCCCAGCTACCCGTTTCGTTAAGTTTACCTCAAGTAAGTCCATTTGAAGAACGGAGTATTACTATTGGTTTCACTGAAATTAAGCTGGAATACAGTTCTGTAGGCATTAAGGGAAGAGAAATTTGGGATGGCCTTATTCCTTATGGTGAAGTTTGGCGAACTGGTGCCAATAAAAATACAGTGTTTTCTGTTACAGACGATGTGCTAATAAATGGTCAACCATTAGCAAAAGGTTCGTATGGTTTCCATACCATTCCCGGAGAAGGCGAATGGACTCTCATTTTCTCTCATAATTCCGATGCATGGGGCAGTTATTTTTATAATGAAGATGAAGATGCATTGCGAATTACTGTAGACTCAAAAGAAATGGACAGTAAATATGAGTGGATGAAATTTTCTTTCAGTGAATACACCGACACTAGTGTTGCAATATCGCTTAAATGGGCGCATCGAAGTGTACCCTTTGAAGTAACTATTCCACGAGAAGTAACTTTTGCACACATAGAAAAACAGTTTACCACTCTACCAGCCTTTAGCTGGCAGGGATGGCTTCAAGGGGCAACCTATACTTTGCAAAATAATTACCATTTAGAAAAAGGCTTAGAATGGGCTGAGCGAGCACATTCAATGGAGAAGAATATTCAAACCGTGGGATTACTTGGTAAAATGTATGTATTGAATAACAACAGTGCAGAGGGCTTACAACTTGCCGAAGAATTAACTACCTCTTGGGCAGGTGAATGGCGTGCACATTATTCTGCAGCTGAAATTTATGAGGTCGCAAAAGAGAATGAACAAGCCATTAAAGCGTACGAAAAAGCTATTGAATTGCATCCCAATGAACGATCTAAACAAGTGCTGCGCCAGCGAATCGACGCACTAAATTAATTGCCAGGGTAAATAGATTTTTTAGCCGCCAGCAACGTGTTCTTCATCAGCATGGCTACCGTCATCGGGCCAACACCGCCCGGTACCGGGGTAATCCAACTGGCTTTTTTGCGTACGGCTTCAAAATCAACATCGCCTACTAGTTTATAACCTCTTTCGCTTTTTTCATCGGCTACACGATTGATGCCCACATCAATTACAACTACACCTTCTTTCACCATTTCCGGCTTTATAAGATGCGGTTGACCTGCAGCTACAATTAAAATATCAGCATTGATAGTATGCTGTGTTAGATCTTTGGTGTACTTGTGGCAAATTGTTGTGGTTGCTTTACCGGATGCATTTTCTCTAGATAACATCACTGCCATCGGTGAGCCAACTATATTACTTGCTCCAACAACAACGGCATGTTTCGATTTTACCGGAATGCTGTAATGTTTAAATAATTCCATCACGCCGGCAGGAGTACAACTTCTAAAACAAGGTTGATCCACCGACAATCGTCCAACATTCATCGGATGGAACCCATCAACATCTTTACGATGGTTGATACTCTCGATTACATCATATTTCGATAAATGCGAGGGTAACGGCATTTGCACGAGAATCCCATCTACAGAATCGTCTTCATTAAAACCTGTAATTACTTCTTTTAGCTCTCGAGCCGAAATTGTGTCTTGTAATACCAAGGTGTTAGTCTCGATACCAACATCTTTACACGCTTTGGTTTTAGTACCGGTATAAACTACTGATGCGGGGTCGTCACCAACCAAAACAACTTGAAGAAATGGTGCACGATTTCCCTTCTGCACCCATTGTTCAACATCGCTGCGAACACTATCCCGCACTAAAGCAGCTACTTTTTTACCGTCTATAATTTCTGCGCTCATAGTTATCGCTCGATGTTATACTTTTTCATTTTGTTATATACATGACTTCGTTGCAAACCGATGGTCTCTGCCGTTTGAGATATGTTCCAGTCATGTTTTTCAAGTTGTTGTTCCAAAAATAAGCGTTCTGCCGATTCTTTAAATAGTTGAAAATCATTTTCTGCAGTTGCTAATTCATTTAAATCAGTTTTTTTAATTGACGATGGTTCAAGTATTGCACTTACTAACTCTTCGGTAATCTCACCATCGTTCGATAGAATTGCGAGGCGTTCAATTGAGTTTTGCAGCTCTCGAACATTCCCGCTCCAGCTTCGATCTTGCAATGCATTCAAAGCTCCACCAGACAGTGAGATATTTGAAAAGCTGATGTCATCGTTCTGTAGTTTGGTTAGCCAGGCTTTGGCAAGCGATGGAATATCCTGTTTACGTTCATCCAGAGGTGGAATTTGAATAGGAATCACCCCAATTCGATGATAAAGATCTTCCCGAAAATTCCCATTTGCAATTTCTTCTTCCAGATTCTTATTAGTTGCTGCAATAACACGCACATCTACATTAATTACATTAGAGCCCCCTACTCTGGTGATTTGTTGCTCTTGCAAGGCCCGTAATAATTTCGCCTGAGCTTCCAACGGCATATCACCGATTTCATCCAGAAATAAGGTTCCACCATCAGCTAATTCAAACTTTCCTTTTCTTTTTTGATGAGCGCCGGTAAATGCCCCTTTTTCATGCCCAAAAAGCTCACTTTCGATCAAATCAGGTGGAATGGCTGCACAATTTACATCGATAAAATTTTCACCTTCTCTTGGACTTAATTCATGAATCCAACGTGCCACCAATTCTTTTCCTGTACCATTTGCCCCGGTTATCAAAACCCTAGATTTGGTTGGCGCTACTTTTTCGATTAGGTTTTTTATTCGATTAATCGCTGCACTTTCACCTAAAATGGGTGGTAGTTTTGGCAATTGCTCTTTCATCTTGGTGATCTTTCTGCTCAGCGATTCCTGAGAAAGAGCGTTTCTAGTTGCTAAGAGTAATCGATTTAAATCTGGTGGTTTTTCCAAAAAATCGAATGCTCCGTATTTCGTTGCCTCCACCGCAATTTCGATGGTACCATGACCAGAAATCATAACAACAGGGATTTCACTCCCGCTCTCTCTAAGCTTTTTTAGTGTTTCAAGGCCATCCATACCTTTCATCTTTATATCCAGAAACATAAGATGGATAGTTTCTTTAGCGACGATTTTCAGCGCTTCTGCCCCACTTTCTGCCGTTGAAACGGTATAGCCTTCGAATTCTAAAATCTCTTTAAGCGTAGATCGTATTGCCCGCTCATCGTCGGTTACCAGAATGTGTGCTTTGTTTGCCATGCTTAAAACTACTCAGATTGCATTGGAAATAAAATGTGAATTAAAGCTTGAAATAAAGCTATACAATTCTAAACAACCTCAATAACTCGATGAACATACCCGTGTTCCATTATATATGAAACATCTGGGTTGCACCTTATTTTAGATGGAATATTTAAATGTACTCGTAGCACTTAATACTTGTTGTAAAGGTAAAGTAGGAGTTCTTCTTGGACGGCATCGATTGGTCGAACTTTTCCAATGAAATTATTTGCCGCCAAACTTACAACGATTGTGTTTCCCGCAGCAGTTTTAAGGTATCCGCTTAGTGTTCTTACCCCAGCTACATACCCTGATTTACCTTTAAAATTGTTATACAAAGGTGTGCCTTTCATTCGATGGGCAATGGTTCCGTCTATACCTGCAATCGACAGGCTTTTTATAAAAGTATCAACCTCGGGATGTGTTTGCATCTTTACCAGAAGATCAGAAAGAACAGCCGTTTTCGTCAGATTGCCACTTGCCATTCCAGATCCGTCTTTCATCTCAACCGAAGTAGTATCGATTCCCAATTTATCGAGAAAAATTTTTACTTGTTTAATGCCTTTATTAAAACTACCCGGGGCACCATATTTCGTAACAGAGAGTTCTTTTAACAACATTTCCGTGAAAAAATTATCGCTCTCTTTATTTGTCCAGATCACCATTTCTGCAACATCAACTGAAGTATGTGAAGCTACCTTTAACCAGTTTGATTTAATTGGAGCATCTTCAATAGTAATTGTTTTAAACTGTGAACTAGTAGTAAAACCCTGTCGTTTTAGATACGCATCAAAGGTATGTGTGAAATAATTATGTGCCTCGGATACAGCAAAAGCCTCTTCTTCTATGTAACCTTGTGGTAAGTAACTGCCTAGGTGATACTCATTTTTACCTAAATACTTTAGATAGTCTTCGTCGTACGCTCGATGTCTATCTACGATATGTTGTCGATTAAAAAAACGTACATAATCTGTGTTGTAGGGCCACCATTCAATTACAGGTTGCTCGCCAATCGCTCCATCGGCATACACCGTTAAATCTACCGCGTTGTTATTAAATGAAAGCGGATTGATTTCAACCCCATAGTAAAAACTCAGGTCATCCCAATCCCATCCTTTCGGAAATGGTTGATCATCGTAACGGGAAATATCAGCAACAAATGCTCCTTGAATTGCATTGATTCCGGCAGCTCGAAGCTGTTTAGCTAATGAACGAAACACAAACTCGCGGTCTTCTTCATAAAAAATTCCGGAAATGCTAGGGTCTCCACTTCCTTCAATAATCAAATCGCCAATTAGCACCGAATCTCGGATGCTACCACTTATATACATTCTGGTAGTAAAGGTATAATCACTACCAAGGGCATCTAAAACTGCTGCTGTTGTGTATAATTTTTGGTTGGATGCCGGAATAATAAAGTTCTCTGAATTGTGTGCTTCGAGCACACTACCGGTGGCATTGCGCACACTTACCGACCAAAACGCATTACTTGAGGCCCCTTTATCTAAAATGGTAGCGATATTTTGAGCAAAGGCCGAATTCGCAGTTAAGAGAAGTATTAACAAAGAAACACTGCGAATGATGGCAATCATATTGGACTAGTGTACAAAGTATTTTTCTTCTTCTTCGCGAAATGCTTCAATAATAACATCCGATGAATCTGAACTGAGAATTTTATCATGAAATGATGCACTATTCATTAAGCGTGAAATTCTGCTCAGTAGTTTAATATGTTGTGAATGATTTCCATCAGGCCCAACTAAAAGAAAAATTATTTGAACTGGTTCATTATCAATCGAGTTGAAATCGAGCGGTTCCGATAGTCGCGCAAAGGCTGCATAATTTTTATCAACAGCACGGGTTTTACAATGTGGAATAGCTAGCCCTTTCCCAACTCCGGTCGACATAATTCGTTCACGCTCAAACACCGACTCTCTGATAGATTCTACCACTTCGTTATCCAATGTGCCCTTTAATGTATCGATGAGATCATTAATTACCTGCGTCTTCGTTTGTGCCTTTAGATTCGGCAATACTGTTTGTTCGTCAAGAAGGGTGTGTAAATTCATAAAATCGTTGGGTAACGTATTAGGCTTCAATGTACAAATTTCAGAATTCTTAATATAGCTTGCTGCAACGGAATCAATCAAAGCTAAATCGACAGTTTCTTCTTTTTTTATTTCCTTTACTATCATTATCTCTTCTTTAGTCTTCGTTAACTTTTCGTAAAACTCAACGTTGTTGGCGATAGTTGCCTTAGCCATGGCAAGATTGGGTAAAAATAATTATCGGCATAAAACCGAAAGAAATAACTACTCACCTTCAGCAAAGTGGTTTAAAACTCCGTATTCTTGGCTATGGATTGGATTCAAACATCTATTGCAGTATTTAAAAAAGATTTAAGAATTGAGTTTCGTACGCGCTTTGCCATTAACATGGTACTCGCTTTTGTTGTAGCATCGCTGTTGCTCATTCTTTTTACGCTTCGTGCACAATTGCTAGACCCAACCCCAAAAAGCGGCTTGGTTTGGATTATTATACTATTCGCAGCGCTCTCGGCATTAGGTCGAAGCTTTATCGCAGAAACCGATAAAGGTACGTACGATTTATTACGCATTTACGCACCCGGAACTATTGTGTATTTAGGTAAACTATTTTTTAATTGCGCGTTTTCGCTGTTCATCAATTCTGCCACCTTCATCATTTATTTGTTTTTGATGGATATGAGCATTGTATCCTACCCTGCATTTTTTGTAATGTTAATATTAGGCACACTTGGCCTAAGCTCTGTTTCTACCATGACTGCCGCCATCGTTTCGCAAGCCGACCGTAAAGGAGCCGTTTTTTCTGTACTCTCCATTCCCCTTTTTATACCACTAATTTTACTTCTTAGTAGAGTTACAAAAGCAGCTCTGGTAGATGCCTCATTAGATGCATTTACCGGCGATGTTTTTGCCTTAATCGGCTTTGCTGGTGTAACAATAACTGCCGGCGTTCTATTGTTTGATTTTATTTGGGATGAATAATGAGTATTGAATTTGGTAATCGTCGCTTAGTTGGGCAAAAACGAGCAAAAGAACAAATAGCTAGGATTTTAGAATCCAAAAGAATTGGCCATGCGTATCTTTTTTCGGGCCCTCGAGGATCCGGTAAAACAGCGTTTGCATTGGCCTTAGCAGAGGCTGTAAATAATATTTCGCACATAACTCTTCTTAATCATGCTCAAGTTTCGAAATATTCATCGTGGTTCAATCATCCTGATATTCATGTTTTTATTCCAAAGCCTACATCAGCAGATATTGCCGAGTTGCGCGAACGCCTAGAATTACTCGCTAAAGATCCATACGAAATTATAAGTTTCTCGCAACGTCCATCACTTAACAAAGATTCAGGCTCAAAAAATCTTCAAGCTTTCTATCCCGTCGATTATTTTCGTGACGATATCCGCCCGGTTACACGACTACGCCCAAATGAAGGAAATCGAGTTATTATTATCATGACGCAGGTAGAAACCATGCGAAAAGAAACCGCCAACGCCTTTTTAAAAATTCTGGAAGAGCCTAGCAGCAACTTAATGTTCATCCTTACTACATCCAGCTACGAAAGCTTGTTGCCAACCATCACATCTCGTTGCCAGCATATTCCTTTAGGCATACTAACCACAGCTGATGTTGAACATGGATTAATTGATATTGATGGCCTGAATGAAGAAGATGCCTCCTATTTAGCACGAGTATCAAATGGAAACTATGCAATAACCCGGTTCTATGATGTAGATCGCCTTCGGAGTGACCGTGAAACCGTGGTAAATTTCCTACGATTTTCTTTTAGCCAAGATGCTGTAGAACTGTCAAAAATTGCACAAGATTGGCAAAGCAGCATGAATATTGAGTCGCTAATATCTCTCACAAATCTGATGGAAATGTATTTACGTGATTTATTGGTGTATCGCGAAACAAAAAACCGATCTTTGGTTACTAATGTTGATCAAATTGAATCTATTTCTAAATTTGTTGCAGCATTGAAGGATGCACGCATTGAAGACATGATACATGAGCTGGATGCTACGCGACCTATGCTGCGTCAAAATATATCTCCAAAATTAATATTTACTGTACTTTCTTTGCGATTCTCTTCGTTGATGAGAGGATTTGACCCTGAAATAAGTACCACCGAAAATTGGAAACATCTACCCGCTTTTGTTCAATGATTGAACTCCATTTTTATAAAATGCAAGGTACCGGTAACGACTTCGTTGTGGTTGACAACCGTAGTGGCAAACTATCGCTCGAAGAAATTATAGAGCACACCCCACAACTCTGTGATCGAATATTTGGAATAGGTGCTGATGGCTTTATAGCCCTTAATGCACCAGAATTACCCGATACCGACTATTCCATGATTTACCGGAATGCTGATGGTTCTGATGCCGGGATGTGTGGCAATGGAGCTCGTTGTCTCGCTCGTTTAGCATGGCAGTTGGGTATGGGCACGCGCTTTACTTTTAACGTACATGAGGCCATTTATCATGCATCAGTTAATGAGGAAAATGGACTCATCAGCATAAGTTTTCCTGATACGCTAAAACCCGAATGGGTCACTATCAACGATCAAAAGCTACTGCAAATTTATCCGGGAACCGAGCATTTGGTTTGCCATACCGATCTTTCTAAACTCGATCAAGAAGATGAACTTACTACCGCCGGACGCAAAATTAGAAATCATCCATCGGTTAACCCTCCGGGTACTAATGTAAATTTTGTGAATATCAGATCGGATAAACAAATACAGCTTCAAACATACGAACGCGGCGTTGAAGGATTAACTCAGGCTTGTGGAACAGGTGCAATAGCCTCTGCACTGGCAACCGATTTTTTAAGTTCACCAGTAGCAAATGAATTAAGAAATATTCAGGTTAATGTGAAAGGTGGTATACTAAATGTTCAATTCCAACGAAACGATACCACCGGGCATTACGAACATATCGAACTTACAGGACCTGCAGCCGTTGTTTATGAAGGCACCTTTCAATTATAAATCTCTCTTACTCTCGTTAACCTTTTTTATTAGTGCATGTAGTGGAACTTACTCTGGCTTAGAAACTTCTTCTAAACCAAACCCAGTATCTACTTCCGAGTTATTGGTTGCCGCCCAAACTCCATTACCGGGCAGCATAAAAGGAGTGCAATTGTTTAGAAAAAACTATCCTGGCTCTCCACCAATTATTCGATTAGGCAGCGCAGACCAAATCATGCTTCGTTTTGATGAATTAAGTAGCGTTGGTGGACGCTATAGAGTTAAAATTACGCACCATAACAAAGATTGGAGTTCTTCTGGATTAGCAGATATTTGGGTATTCGAAAATTCCTCAGAAACCGATTTTGGGGGTGGTGAACTTAATAACAGTGAGCGTCCTAATTTTTTTAGTTATTCCTTTGCATTCCCAAATCGGGAAATAAATTTCAATGTAAGTGGCAATTTCTTACTGCATGTTTACGACTATCAATCGGGGATAGAGCTTTTTAGTTTGCCGTTTTTTGTAACCGAGAACGAAGGCGAATTACAGCCGGATGTTGAAACTATTTTTAATGCAGGGCCATTTGGAGCAGCCATGCATGAATTATCCGGTATCTACAGTTTTCCTCAATTTGTTGAGTTTCCACAATTCGATCTTTCTTATAAACTTGTTCAAAATCGGTTTTGGGGTACAAATAAGTCGCCATTAGAAACTTCTTTTACCGGGCAAGGTTTTACCACCTTTAGAATCACAAGAAATCAATTATTTGCCGGTTATCAAGAATTCTACAGTCTTGATTTAAGAAACCTGAGTACTCAGAATGGACAAATTTTTGGTATAGAACGTGCAGAAACCCCTCAGAAAGTTATACTACAAACCGACTACTTTAACTTTTCAAGCGATACCAGAACTATTACAGAAACTGGTTTTGGACGTCCACTACAA
Source organism: Balneolaceae bacterium (assembly GCA_965228545.1). Classification (GTDB taxonomy): domain Bacteria; phylum Bacteroidota; class Rhodothermia; order Balneolales; family Balneolaceae; genus HXMU1420-13. Next base: position 470,633 of record OZ245822.1, on the reverse strand, counting down.
ACTACCGAAGCTGCTTATTTAAACGTTCTATTTAGATACGAAACGCAAGGTGCTATTTCTAGAAGTTCGGACATTTTCTTAATAGGTGATTTTAACCAATGGACGGTTTCTGATCAGTATAAACTAGAATACAATGCAAATTCGGGCTTTCTAGAGGCTACTGCTTTAATTAAGCAAGGGATCTATAATTACCGATATGTAGTGTTCGATGATGGTAAGATTAGCCCACTTCGAAATCAAGAAACTTTAAATGAAAAGCCACAAGAATATGCGGCTTTTGTCTATTATCAAGATCCTCAACAACAATATCACCGATTATTGAATACGCGAATTTTCTATTCAAATTGATTCTTAGAAATCTATTCCTATAGAAAAGTAGTGAATCGGATCTTTTCTAAATCCATCTCTCCCGTAGGGCCATGCCATATCCCATCTCAATGGGAGTCCAAATACAATGGTACGCAAGCCAAACCCAGAGCCAATTAGTATATCTCCATCTATGTATGAAAATTCTTGGGTAAACTCGTTAGGTGAGTCTACAAACATGCTTTGGTTGTAATCGTAATACTTTATTACTTCTTCGCCTACTCTAAAGTCAAGATCGGCCGGATTTGCAGCTAGTTGTATAACATCGCCATTTAAATTTTGGAAAGATTGATCGATATCGTACCCCCAAGCAGTTCCAGCATCAATAAAAATTGCACCGGTGATGTTATATAGCGGAAGAATTGGGATAGCGCCGGGAATTACTGCAGCAAATAACGGAAATCTGAATTCGGCGTTGATTAGCGTGTATTTATTCCCATATAATGTTGAGTAGTCGTAACCGCGTAACGGCATTGCCGGAAGTGTGAAGAAGGTGTCGGTTAAGCGTTCAAAAGGTATAGCATTTTCCGACCAGCGGTAATTGATCCAACCCAGCATTCCGCCGAGGAAGTAAGTTTGTGATTCGGGGCCAACCGATACAGCACCTGATCCTCGAAGTGCAATGGTTGAAGTGCGACCTAAGTTGAAATAGTGTCGGAAATCTCCCGATACCGAAGCAAATGTGGGTGAATCTATACCTAATCCCGGAGATGCAGATAAAGTAAACGTAAATCTTGTTCCTCCTTGCGGCGTTATAAATCCAGGCAGAGTAGCATCTTTGGTGTAGCTTATATTTGGATATAAAAATGATCCTCGAGTGGTCTGGGCATCCACATTGCCGGCATTTCCAAAAAAGGTAGTAACACCGTCGTAATCGCGAATTAAGCTCACCCATGTAACATTTGCATCTATACGTCGAAATTTATCGATAGGATATTGCAGGCCTACACCTAAGCCCATTGTTCTAAAACGTAGTAATTCGCCCAGCAGGGTTTGATACTGCCTACTTGTGTGGAAATAAGAGGCAAAGAAATTTGTACGGTTTTTCAAATACCCATACTGCACCGAATAATCACTATTTCGAAGATCGGTTTGAAAATTTGTACCCAACGATAGTTGATGGTCGCCAAGTAAATCACTAATGATAAATTGGGTAAATGCATAAGTTCCGTACGTTGAAGCTGTAATAGATGGACTATAGGCTACATCCGTGCTAAAAGTTAAGCGGTATGGCCTTGGAAGATATCTACCGTCTTCGGTTACATTATCATCAGGCTCAAACAAGAACTGATCTTCTAGAACCAAGGTAGTATCTTCAAAAATTTCTTCAGAAAATCTGTAGTTCCGGAAATCGATCTCACCGGTATCCGTGGTTTGGTTTGGATTGGTTTCTTCTTCGGCTTTTTTCTCGATTTGTGCTCTCTCTGCACCCGATACAACACCTTGCGCGTACATTTCCTGTGCAAACAAAGTTGCCGGAACTCTCACCGATTGTGGTTCTTGTGCTCGCCTTTTAGCCCAATAATTATCAGATAACTGAGTTTCTTTTTTTCTGGCGAATGGCGTTTTCAACAAAAATATATCCAAATAACCTTCATTGATTGAACTAAAAGCTATTCTACTTCCGTCACCGGAAATAGAATGCTGCGAAATACCGGCTTGAAGATCGGTTAATGGCAACGCCTCTCCGGTTTCAAGATTATGTTCATAAATATTCTGGATTCCGTTTTTATCCGAATTGTAGATCAAACGTCCGGTGCGGGTAATCTGTGGCTGCTTCTCGGTCCATCCTGGAGTATTAGTGATTCGTTGTGCGGTCTTTTCACCCACCTTCACTCGGTACACATCCATTTGATAAATGCTGTAGTCTTTTAACAAGCGGTAATCAGTAGTAAATGTATGCAAGTCTACCTGATTGGAACGAGCTGATGTGAAGTAAATATGTTGTGAATCATTATCCCAATATGGCTCAGCATCGGTAAAAAAATCTCCTGTAATGTTGGTTAAAGTACCGGTACGTAACTCGTATACAAATATATCTTGATACGGCCCGATGTTTCCATCAAATGCTATCTTTTCACCGTTGGGCGACCAATTTACAGACCCGATTGCATCCAGATCAGGTATTCGAATTTTTTCAGTTTTTCTTGTCCTGTAATCGATTATAGCTAGTTCATCAACTCCTTTCGATTTGGTTGATAAAGCAATTCGCTGCCCATCCGGCGACCAAGTTAAGTTTGGATTTAAGATGTTCAGTTCTTCGAAGTCGGGATCATCTTCTCCGCGAACCAAAGTTTTAAGTTTCTGGCCATTCAATGCATTTATTACTATCACATCAAAATAGCCACGCTTGTTAGTGATAAATGCAATCTTATCACCTTGCGGTGTAATGGCAGGACTTGTGTTATAAGTTCCGTAATCGCCACGCTTCGTCATTAGTGTAGCAATTGATTTGGCAGATTGGCGCTCTGCTACTTCCGGGAAGTATCGTTTTTTTAATGCTTCTTCCCATCGCTCAGACAGTTCCTGTATACTAAGCCCTAACGATTGTACAAACCCATATTCGATACTTCGGCTTGTTTTAATACGGTTTAAAATCTCAGCAATTTTTTCACGCCCGTACTCCTCAACAATAAAGTTCCAAACCGATTGCCCGCCACGATACGCATAATAACCACTTAAACGGGGAATTGGTGGTAAATAGCCATTAATAACTGCATCGCGAATAAACATATCGGTGTTCGTGTCCCACCCTAGTGCGGTATATTCTGCGAGCCCTTCTTCGAACCAAAGTGGAAATACCAGCTGAATGTTATTACTAATTATAGATTGAACCGAGCCGCCATAGAACATATCGTTAAACACTGCATGTACAAGTTCGTGATGCAATGTGCGCCTGAAGTCGTCATAACTTCCGTCGAAGGGTACTGTCATCCTATTTTTGAACTTATCGGTTACCCCACCAATTCCTTCAGCACTTGTTGGCAGAGCCACTACGTTTGTTTGAGAAAAGTCGTTGTGCGAGTCGTAAATAATAAGTGGTATCCGATCAACTATTTCATGATCGAAATCAGATTGTAATTGCAAATAGGCTGATTCTAGGCTTTGGGCAGCAAATTCAGCCAGTTCATAGTTTTTTTCGCCGTAGTAATAAATATCGAAATGCTTCGATTGAATAAATCTCCAATCAAAATCTTCGTACTGCACTCTATTTTTCCCAAAAGAGGCATATTGGGCTTGAAGCGCTGTAAAACTTGAACCGAGCATTAATACGGCTAAAACGGCAATACTTCTGAATCTGGTCATCACTTTATTGTTTAAGCTGGGATAAAATCTATTTGTCTTTTTTGATGATTAACACTTTCCACCTTCACCTTAATTTCATCGCCAAGGCGATATCTAATTTTACTTGAGCGACCAACTAAACTGTGCGATTTTTGATCGTAATGAAAGTAATCGCGTTTTAAATCACTAACTCGAATCATACCTTCGCAATGGATATCTTTTAAATCAACAAAAATTCCACGTTCAGTTACTCCGCTAATTATACCTTCAAATTTCTCGCCTATCCGATCGGCCAAAAATTCTACTTGTTTTAGCTTGATGGAATCACGTTCTGCATCAACCGCTACTCGTTCCCTCGCGCTACAATGTTCACCATGTTTTCGGAGCACATCATAATTGTAGGCTTGAGTACCTTCCGCATAGCTTTTAAGTAGTCGGTGGACAATCACGTCGGGGTAACGGCGAATAGGACTTGTAAAGTGTGCGTAATGTTTAAAACCAAGTCCAAAATGCCCCACGTTGTCTGGGCTGTATTCTGCTTTGGCCATTGCACGCAGCGTTAGTTCGTTAACAATAATCTCCACGCTACTTCCTTTAACCTTCTCTAGCAAATGGTTAATGGATTTCGGCGAGATACTCTCACCCAACTGAAAATCAATACCTATGGGTTTAACGTTTTCGGCTACGGCAGCAAGTTTTTTTTCATCCGGTCGGTCATGCACACGATAAAAAAACGGAAACAGTGTTTTTGATTTCTTTTTATCTGATTTCTGTCGCAATCGATCGATATGTTCGGCTACCGTTTTATTAGCCATTAACATGCATTCTTCGATCAATCGATGGGCAAAAATTCTTTTTTTAAGAATCACCTCAACAGGTTTGCCTTTTTCGTCTAATACAAAACGAGGTTCAGGGGTATCAAAATCGATGGCTCCTTCCTTAAAGCGTTTATCCATTAGTACTTTTGCCAATTTACCGGCTAAGTGAACTTCGTTTTGAAGGGAATGAGATTCGCCATCTAAAATACTTTGTGCTTCCTCGTAGGTAAAACGTTGCTTTGAGTGGATAACGGTTTCTTCGATGGAGTAATCTACCAGATGCCCGTTCGAATTAATTTCCATAAAACAGCTGTAGCAAAGCTTGTCTTCTTCAGGCCTAAGGGAACATACTCCATTGCTTAAGCGCTCGGGTAACATGGGTATTACACGATCTACCAAGTAGATACTGGTTGCCCTACTAAAAGCCTCTTCATCTAAAATAGATCCATGAGGCATGTATGTGGTCACATCTGCAATATGTACTCCTAAGTAGAAATTTCCATTCTTTAAATACTTGATGCTTAGGGCATCGTCAAAATCTTTAGCATCTATAGGGTCGATGGTAAAAATGGTCTCATCTCGTAAATCTCTGCGTTTGTCAATTTCACTTTTGGGAATTTCTAGAGGTATATCCTGTGCAAATTGCTCTACGTTTGGCGGGAAGTCGGCTTTCAATTCGTTTTCTGCTAAAATCGACAATATGTTTGCATCGTTGGTGCCTGTTTTTCCCAACACCGAAGTAATTACAGCCTCGGGCAATGCTTTTTGATGTACCCATTTTTTGAGTTCAAAAACTACTTTGTCGTCGTTCTCAGCGCCATTTACATTTTCAGGTTGTACAAAAAAATCGATATGTGCCGACTTTACATCCGGTTCGATAATGTAGGTTTTAACCCCTGTACGTTTAAGTGTGCCTACATAAAAATCCTTCCCTCGTTCTAAAATATCTATTACTTTTCCTTTAGGCTGGCTGGTACGTTTATTGGTGCCTTGCACCAACACCCGAACAATATCGTCGGGTAATGCTATGCCGGTTTCTTTTCGCGATACTTGTACATCATCGTCTAAATCTTCAACGATAACATATCCGGTACCTCTAGGTGTTATTTGAATTCTGCCTTCGAGGGTTCCCCGAAAGTTCTTCATGTTTCGTTTTGTGGTCTTTTTTTCGCCTTTTGTACTGATACTTTTCCCTGATTTAAATAATAATCCCTTCGCCGCTAAACTATTCAGCGCCTTGTCGAATCTTTTGTATTCTTTTTTACTGCTTAGTTCTAATACATCTTCTAACTCGTCTCTGTTAAAGGTTTGTTTTGGATGATTTTTTACTAGATCAAAAATTAATTCTTCGAGTGAACTGAGCCTCTTATTTCTGCTCATGCATTCCCCTTTTTAAAAATGATTGTAATTATTCGGTGGTTGCAATTTCTTCGTTGTTGTTATTTCTGCCAAAAAGTTTTCTAAAGGGTTTTGTTAAGCGTCTGAAAAATTCTTGCCAGCTGTTAAAACTCACTTCTGCTTCTACACCAACGCCATTAATATCTTGCGATTGCTGTGTATCATCGCCACCTGATACGTTACTAAATGTTGGATCTTGCCGGTGAAACGCCGATACAGAAAGGGTGTTGTTAATTCTATATGTTGCACCAATATCTCCAATATTAGATTGTGCTCCTGTAATTTGTCCCTCTCTGCTCAAGATAATACGATCGTTATATAAGCGAAGTGCAACTCCAAGATCCACATTGTTATAGGTATTAAGATTAAAATCGATATCTAAACTACCAATATCACTTCTTAATAAAGAATTAATCTGATTTGAAAGTAACGGGCTAATTACCTGGCTAGAGAGCAGTGGATTTAGTACCGCTCCACTTCCACTAAAGTTGGTAGCTAGTGTGTTGGTGGCATCGGCGCTTGCTGTGGGAATAAAATCGCCCATCAGTAGAAAACTAGCGGCTTGAATTAATTTCTCGTCTTCGTTTCTATTTAAAGCAGCTATTTGAGTATTTAAGGTAGAATTTTGGCGTGTTTCGAAGTTATTTGGCAGTCGGAAATAGAAATTATTTTGGATAGCAGATAACGAACCGCCTACATTTAGCACTAATTCAACCGGTACGCGCTGCGAGGTTTCGCTATCTAAGTCGGATCGAGCCTGGGTTAGGGTGTTAATATCCGGTCGAGCTTCGTAAATCGCATTTAGATTAAGCCGAGCGTCGGCAGGTGGCCCTTCCCATGAAATAGTACCACCGGGTTCTAGTTCAAAACGACGGGTAAAAATTTCGCCACTCACAAATTGATAACTACCTCCGGAAATATCAAATTGCCCAAACATACTTAGTTGTTCATCTTCGAGACGAATCCCCAACCGGCCGGTTCCTTGTGCATCGATTTGGTCGCCTGTGATGGGGTCAAATATCAATTGAACTTCCATCGAATTTTGAGCTACAAATTGTAGGTCTAATGTAAAGCGTTCAATAAAAGTGGCATCGAACGGGTTTTCTTCGTCAGACGCATTCCCTACTTCTTGGGTTTGATTCTGAGCCCGGCTTCGATTCTGTTCAAAATTGAAAGAATCTACAAAACGGATGAATTTGTTGTCTTCATCAAACTCTGTTTCTTCGAGCAGCGGTATCCCTATTTGTGAGTAATCTGAAATCACTACCGGCGTTTCTGTGGTTAAGACAGGATTTAGGTTGGTACCGGTCATACGAACAGTTGTGGAACCATACGCATCCCCAAAAAACGGTACATCAGGATCAAATTCGTTATTCAAAAACTGAAACTCGTCCATCTCAAGGGTTAGATCCATGGTATGGATAGGCTCAAAGTTACCTAAATCATAAATACCATTTAACGACGCTCTTCCCCCAGATGGATCGATGATGAACACATCATGAAATGTTAAACCATTGGTTCGATCGAGCGTTATACTGCCTTGCCCGTAATAAAAAGTGTCGAGAAAACGTGGGCGAAAAAAAATGGCGTCTTCCATCCCAATATCGTAATCCACAGAGTAATCGAACTCATTCACATTGCCCCAAATGCTACCTTGACCACTTGCTATTCCCGACATTTCGGTGAAAACTTTTGGTGCAATAAATGGTAGTACCCATAAATCGACCGACTCGAAGTTCAAATCGAAATAAAATAGCGAATCCACTTCGGGAAAATTTCCACCTTCGGGAGCAAGCACATATCCTTGCAGCTCGATATTCTGTCCGGCTCGTTCTGAACGAGTAAAATATTCAGGATATTTGAGGGAATCGGTTTGAATGGAAACCCGTGTATCGAAGCGGTTTAATTCTTGATTAAATTTGGAATCAAGGTTCACATCGCCCACTACGTTTTCATCAACCGCAAAACCGGTGATACCCAGGAATCCTTGTATGGTAGGTATTCGGGTTAAAGAACGTGTGGTAAAATTTGCATCCAAAGTACCGGAAAAATTAATTCTACCATCTATCAAATCTGAAACTCTGGCCAAATTCACATTTTGAATAGTATACCGCACAGAATCTGTAGCTTCATCGCTGAAAACACCTTGTAAGCGGAGGTATTCGTCGGTGTTTTCGAATTGGAAATTATCGAAGAAAAGACTGCCGTTTTCGGTGTAAGAGAGTTTAGGTGTTCCAACACTTCGCCATTGATACGCCTCGCTACCCAGTAAGAAATCTTTTATTTGCATGGCAATCAAAGAATCCTGCAGATGAGCATCGCCAGAAAATTTGAAATTAGTTTCAGCACCAATGCGTTCGATTTCGGTACGAACAAATAGCGAATCGTCGTCCATTCGTAACGAGTAATCTAAATTATTCCCACTTAATAAGTCTGTAGAAAAGGTTTTTGCTGTAGCTTCTATTTGTAATCCGGCCGATTGCTTGAATTGCTCACCTGCTCGGAAATTTCCAGTTAGCTGCATTCTAAGCGAGTCGAGTTCGTATGCCTTTACTTTAATGGCCGAATCGATTACCGAAGCGTTAAATAGTAATCTTCGGTTATTAACCGCAATATTTGATTGTAGCGCTAAATGTGTACTTAATTGAGGGATTTCTGGCAAATACTTTCGTAGTAAGTCAACGTCTTTAACTGTTAAGTTGAGCGTCAAATTCTGATTTACACTATCGGTGAGTGCAACAGGTTGCTCGGCTGATTCAGCAAACAAAATTTCGTCCTTGAATTGCTTTTGAAGATACCCGTACCAATATCTACCCAGTGCTGTTAACTCATTTACTGTAAAAGCCCCAAGGATCGACAAATCCATAGCAGTAGAAGTTAGGCGAAAACTCTTTTGATTTGCACCCGATGCATCGTAATCGGCATAAATTTGATGCACTTTCAAGGTATCATCATTAATTATGGTTTTGGGGAAATCGATCGTTATTCTCCCAAAAGCAGACTCTGGATTTACACCATTCACTAACATGTCGTATTCCATATCTACCAATGCTGTACTCAGGTTTTCTGCATTAGTAAGCGCTTTAATGTCGAACTGAGTGGCCGAACCATTTAACGTGATTGAAGGCACAGAATCGGTGAGGTTGATTGTGCTCTCTCCACTGGCATTGGTAATGGAAGACGAAAGCCCATAGCGCGGTTTTATCACTCCATTATCCCATTGTGCGTCTACATAAAGAGTATCAAAAGCAAACGCATTGATCCCCCCGCTCGACAACGACATTTGCATAGTACCAAGCGCCTTGGCAGGATCAAGCGATGTACTATTAGCGAGAATGGTTCCCGATAATGTAGTATGCTGTAACTGAGGAACAACTAAATCTCCCAAGTTTACATCATCGAATTCTAACCTGAAATTGAATGCGTTTTGATTTCCAAAACCAAAGTCGCCATTCAGATTAGCTACTCCTCGATCGTTTCGTATTCTAAAATCTCCAGAAATCTGCTCATCAGAACCTGAAAATGAAGCTCTCATTTCCGAATTAATAATGGTTTCTAGCTGAAGCCTGTTAAGTTGCGGAAACCACTGCGTTATATTTGCCGAATCGGCAACAAGCTTATCAATAAATCCGGAGTAGTTAATAGCATTTTGATCGGTGGCAAATCGAATACCGCCGGAGCCTTCCAATTCACTATCACCAACTAAAATGAAGAGCTTATCAATAGTGAGCGAGTCGGTGGTGCCATTAGCTTTTAGTTCGGTATATAGGGTTTCATCGAGTGGTGGGTAGGATGGAACTAACTTGTTTAAATTCTTACCAGAGATTATAAATTCATCGATATTTGCGGAAAAAGTCGAGTTTTTTAACTGATCTTGTATGTTGCCCTGCAATAGGTTAACGCCTTTTATCTCAGAACTAAACTTAAGACCTGTATTAGCAGATGTTACACTAAAAGCGTTGAATTCGAGATATTCATTATCATTAAAAATCTGGCCAAAAACGTTAATTCTGCTAATATCTGCTTCCGGTACACGAAATGATAATTGTTCGATATCAAGAAAACGCTGATCTGCGCTAAGCTCTATGAATATATCAGATTGTACATCTTCAAGAGAAATCGTTGAACTAGAAATCAAAGTTTGGTCTGGAATGTCAACTCCGAATAACCGCAGAGTACCGTTATAGATTTTTATTCGCGGTACTAACACCGAATAAGCCATTTCAAGGGGCTCATCTAGGGGGTTCTCATCAAAAATTGTAGTGTTTGGGTTTACTTTTCGGAATAGTTTTCCCAGATCATTATCACTAAAATCGAATTCAATATCGGGATTGTAGATCTCAAGATTTGTAACCAAGAATTGTCGGTTTAAAAGCCCGAGCACATCTAATCCTGCGCTTACGGTATCACTAATTAAAATAGCCTCGGTTCGGGTGGAGTCGGTGTACAGTGCAACATCTTCTAACATCACTGCAAAAGGGAGGTGCCCGCTTAAACGACCAATTTCTAATTTCGAAGTTCTTCCTTCGTTAAAATTCTGCTCTATACTTTGTACAAGCCAAGCCTTCGATGCCGGCAATTGTAGCACGCCGTACCCGATACTTGCCAATAGAATTATACTGGCAATGAGAATTCCGATCATATTCCAGAATGTATTCCAGACTTTATGTACGTTTTTGATTTGCATCGGTTAAGAAAAATTTCTGATCGCATTCTCCCAAGACGCGCGTATCAGTTCCATATCTTCCACTTCTTTTACGTAAGGTTTTCCAAGCTTATGCAGAAGAATCAGGCGAATCTGTTCATTTTTAGCTTTCTTATCTTTTCGCATCAGTGATGCGAACTCGTTGATGCGCTTGGTTATATCGATTAGCTTAAATGTGTAGAGTGATTTAAAATTATTTAATACGTTTTGATCGATGGAAGCTCCAAATTGATTTGAAGCATAAACTGCTGCATACATACCGGCAAATACTGCCTCTCCGTGGCTATAGTTTTTATAGTTACCAACGCGCTCAATTACATGAGCATAGGTGTGGCCAAAGTTTAAAAATGCCCGAATTCCGTGCTCATGTACATCCCTCGAAACTATATCCACTTTTATTTTCGCACTTTGTTCCACCATATACTGCCATTCATCCGGCTTAGTAAATCCATTTTCGCTAATTAGGCGCTGTAATTGGTTTAAAATATTCGGGTTTTCGATCATTCCGTATTTAATTATTTCGCTCAACCCATTCACCCATTCTTTTTCCGGCAGCGTACTCAGAAAATTCAAATCTGCATAAACGGCTTTCGGCTGATAAAATGAGCCGATTAAGTTTTTACCTGTCGAATGATTAATTCCGGTTTTTCCGCCAATCGAGCTATCAACCATCGCCAATAGAGTTGTTGGAATCTGAATCAACGGAATTCCACGCATTATGCTGGCAGCTGCAAAACCTGCCAAATCACCCACTACACCGCCACCAATTGCAATCAACGGTGTAGTTCGTTCAACGCCCTGATTCAATACAAAATCAACAATGCTTCTAAATTGATCAAAACTTTTACTCTTTTCGCCAGGGGGAACTACATAAGTGGTCACTTTCTTAAAACGTGACTGAAAAGCCTCGTTTATGCGCTCGATATGATGTTGGTACACATTTTTATCAATCACCACAAACACTTTATCTGAACTAATTTCTTCATCGATAAATGCACTTACATCATCCAATAGGTTGGTTCCAACATGGTAGCTGTACGATGCTTTTGCGTTCGTGTTAACCGTAATTAGTTTAGACATAGCGTAACAATTTTTCGACAACCCGCTTTACTTGGTAGTCTTTCGTTTCATTGCCTGTAGATTCGATGATAATTTGAGCCTGTTTATAAAGATCGATACGTTTTAAATATAAGCTTTCGAGTTCATTAAACAGAGTTTCTCTGGATTTTAATTCTCCTTGATCGTTCAACACAATCGGACGTTTTTTATTTCTCATCACACGTTCGACAGTTACTTTCAAATCGGTCTTCAAAAAGATCATTAACCCATAAATTTTAAGATGATCAACTACTTGTTGATTGTGTAGTGCTCCTCCACCCAACGACACTACGCCTTTGAAATTTTGTGTAACTTCAAGTAATGCTTTCCATTCTAATTCCCGAAAATAGGTTTCTCCATCTTCTTCAAATATTTGCTTAATGTCCCGTCCTTCTTTATCAACGATGTAAGCATCTAAATCAAGAAATGGTCGTTCTATTTTTTTGGCTAACAAACGCCCAATGGTACTTTTCCCACTGGCCATAAAGCCAATCATAAAAAAGCTTTGTTGGTATTTTTTTAAGCGGTATTCGTTCATGCGAATGGATTTACTGGCTCAACAATAATAACATTTTCTTTTTGCACAATTACTGCTCCGGGTGCTACTCCTTTCGGTTTACGCACATATTTTTTCTTGGTATAAATTACAGGAGCTAGTTTTGAACCTTTTGCCTTCGATTGATACGCTGCAAAACCGGCTACTTCTTCAATTAACCTCATATCGGGCATGCTTTTGTTATTGTTCATTCGAATAATAACGTGCGAGCCTGCCACTCCTCGAGCGTGTAGCCAAACATCTTCTTTATGCGCAGTTTGCACCAATAAATCGTTGTTGCGCGCATTTTTACCAATCCAAAGTGTGTAGCCATTTAATTCAAACTCGTGAAATGGTGACACTTCGTTTTGAGCATTTCCGGAGTTGGGAAGTACATCATCAATCAGCGATTTATTCTCCTTTTTCCAATCCTGTAACTCTCTCAAATCTTTGATGCCTTCCAGCTCATCTGCAATCAGTTCTAATTTCTTAACCTGATCTTCCAATTTCGGAATCCGTTCCAGAGCCTCTTCGTACGATTTCATCGAGTTTGATGATCGGGCGTAATATTTCTGAGCGTTTTCTGCTATAGATTTTTTTTCTTCCAGATCAATGGTCACTTTTTCTCCGGCATTGTATAAATCATCGAAGGTCATATTTTGTGCATCCGGCATCCCCAAATGCGCATTCGCCATTAAAATGTGTCCGTATTGCTCATATTTTTCCGCTTTATCGATCCCCTTATCCGCTTGATAGAGATTGTTAAGTGAAGACTTTCCACGTTTAATTTGCCGTTTCAGCGCTTTCAACAATTCATTTTTCTGCTGATTCAACCTCTGATCGTGCGCGTAATTTTTAAATCGATATCGAACTAAATCGTTTACAGTCTCGAAAGACTGATCATGATTTAATGGCAGCAGTTCAAATGGAATGATGGTATGAGTGCCATTTTCAAGTATTCTTGGCTCGACCTGTTCTCTTAACTGTTGATCGATTTGTTGTAGATGAGGCAGAATTTGAGCAATCTCAAATTCCTGATCTTTATAATAATCAGAGAGCACTTCAATCCATGCTTTGGGAAATAATGGAATCTGCTTTCGAATGTTTTGAGCGATAGATCGCTGCTCGTCCCATTTTTCATCAAATAAAGTAGCTCCCTTTTCTGCCAAAACTATAACACCAACATTATCGCGGACTTTGAAGGTTTCTGTAATCACATCTTTTTCAGTTAAAAAGACGTTGGCCGAGTTACCAAATAACTTAAACCACAGCTTTTTCTCATCGCCAAAATCAAAGTAAAGCATACGCTCATTTTCGATCAGCGAAAAATCTTTTATAGACTGCCCATGAATTTCTTCAAAGAATTGCTGGGTGTTACTTTTCTTGGCAGGTCGATAACTATCTAAGAAGAGCGCGGCATTACCCGGACTCCCATTAAAAATTAGCCTGAAACTTTCTTCGCCATTCGCCATAAATACTTCCAACTGATTTTTGAAAGGAGTTACAGCTTGTTCAATCCAACAATTAGATAATTTGGTTTTGAACTCTTTCAATAAATATATTAATTCGTAGTAGTTCATTTAGGCTTATAGTAAAAGAGAGCTCAATTAAAATAATAATAATGCATTATCCGATTTTTAAATCCATCGTAAACACGGTACAAACACAACTTGACAAACGGGGAATACAAAGCAATAAGTTTAAAACTTGGGAAGATAGTAAAATAAACGCCATCGGTTTAGAGCTGGAAGTAAACCTATCCAAGAATTCGAGCTTTGTTAATGCCTTGAGCATCAACTTCGACTGGGACAGTTTCCGAGAAACGCAGGTTGCCCGTTCGCTAGATGGTATGCATGAACATCCCTTTCTTAAAATTGAAAAACTAGCTGAAGTTGAAGTCTCCCCAACCATTGATATTGAAATGACCTGGCTATTTGATATTGATGCTTGCCAACCACAACAAAGTGGGCAAGAAGGTAATTATCGAATTAATCAAGCCAGCAAATGGATGGAAGCGATCAGCAAACAAATCAATCAACTGCTGAAAAACGAAAATTTGATAACTCGCTGGCATATCGAAATTGAAGGCGATGAGCATGGAAAATACCTGAGCGCCATTCATTTAATTTCATACTTCCAGTACGAACTGTCTTCGGCACGCAATCTCAACGAATTACAAAATTATGTTGGGCGACGATTGCAGGAGTTATTGGTTAAGGGCAATCGTGTAATTTCTATGGCTGAAGTTATTCTAGAAGAGTCTGTTGCTGCTTAATTTTACTAGCGCATTCCTAGAAACAAAAAAGGCTCCGATAACTCGGAGCCTGAAAATTACTTTTTCTTGTGTCTGTTTTTTCTCAGACGCTTTTTACGCTTGTGTTTTGCAATCTTTGCGCGCTTTCTTTTTTTACCACTTGGCATACAATATCACCTGAACTTAATAGTGTTTGTTTTTCAGACGCCTAAAATAAGAACTTTCTATGGTTTTCGAAATCAAATTTTTACTGCCATCGATTCATTCACAGCTTCTTTAAAATCTTTGCTGATTTTGAGAACCGGAACAAATTGTTCGGGTACGATCACTTCTACATTAGTTTTTGGATTACGAGCAACACGTTGCGCTCTTTTAACCACTTTAAAACTTCCGAAACCACGTAATTCAATATTTTCGCCTCTCTTCATGGCGTCTATCACGGTTTCCATAAATCCGTTTACAACTGCTTCAGTTTCTACTTTAGTGAGCCCTACGGATGATGATATAATGTCAACAATATCTGCTTTAGTCATTTTGATGAGGTTTTTAGCCTGTTAGTCTTAATTCGATCTTTCAACCAAAATTGAAATCTAAATCGTTCACTTTTTTATTCAAACTATTTGATTACACCCTTTCACGAATACACATCGTCATTTTTATCAAATGTTTTATACTTTGCGTCGATTTTTAAACAAAATATAAAACCAATTTTCGTGCATGGAAACTTTTGAAAATGTTGTAGGTACTCTCAACGACTTAGTTTGGAGTACGCCCTCCTTTTTCCCGTTCATGGTGGCTGTATTGCTCTCTTTCGGGATTTTTATCACCCTAAAACTTGGCTTTGTTCAGGTTCGTCGCTTTAAACATGGTATTTTTTCGGTAATGGGAAAATACGACGCCCCCGATGCTGTGGGTGATGTTAATCACTTTCAAGCGTTAACCACTGCACTCTCAGCAACTGTAGGAATTGGTAACATTGCCGGAGTTGCAATTGCCATTCATTATGGTGGTCCCGGTGCCTTATTCTGGATGTGGGTGACTGCTTTTTTCGGTATGGCCATTAAATATACCGAGTGTACATTAGCCGTTAAATATCGTGTGCAAAACGCCGATGGCTCTGTTTCTGGTGGACCCATGTATTACATCGAAAAAGGACTCGGACCAAATTGGAAATGGTTGGCCATCTTTTTTGCTGCTATGGCTGTGATTTGCTCCTTCCTAACCGGTAACGCAGTACAAGCTAATACAGTAGCTGATACTCTTAAAAGTACCTTCTTTGTGCCGGGATGGATTACCGGATTAGTTACCGCTTCTTTAGTAGGTGTGGTTATTATCGGTGGAATAAAGCGCATTGGTAAAGTTACTGCCAGCTTAATGCCGGTTATGGCTATAATTTATGTGCTGGGTGCCTTGATCATCTTATTGTTGAACTACGATAAAGTATTGCCTGCCTTTGGTACTATCATTAGTTATGCATTTAACCCAAAAGCTGGTCTGTTCGGCGTTGGTTCTGGATTATTTTTAACCACGCTGGTTTGGGGAATAAAACGTGGTTTATTTTCGAATGAGGCAGGTCAGGGTTCTGCCCCTATTGCTCATGGGGCCGCTCGAACTAAAGAGCCTGTTCGTGAGGGTGTTGTAGCACTTCTCGAGCCATTCATTGATACTTTAGTTGTTTGTACAATGACCGGTTTGGTGATCATCAGTACAGGAGTTTGGGAACAAAAACATGATACTATTTTCACTACCAATGCACTGGAAACTGAAATAATTATCGAAGATGGAGCTACTGCTTTAACAATTGTAAACGGTGAACCCGGAAATGGTTCTATGATCAGAAATGATCATGACATGGGTATTTTTTATATAGATGAAGCTCGCACTCAGGTATTTAACGGTACTATTGCCGAAGTTGATGGTGGAGTTGTTATTACTGCCGGAACCGGCGAAACCGTAGAGCAATTATACTCGAGTATTATTGAAAATGGAGCTCCGCTAACCGCTATTGCTTTCGAAGAAGGACTCTCCCCACTATTCTCGGGAGGTAAATACATTGTTACCATTTGTGTGATTCTGTTTGGTATTTCTACGGCGATTAGCTGGAGTTACTACGGCGACCGCTCCATCCAATATCTGGCGGGCGACAAATCCATTATTTACTATAAAGTTGTTTATCTGATTATGCACTTTATAGGTGCTGTTTTAGCCTTGGAAACGGTTTGGGCAATTGGTGATATCGCACTCGGATTAATGACCTTCCCGAACATCATTGCATTATTTGCACTATCAGGAGTGGTTGCAACGGCAAGCAAGGTGTACTTCAAGAAAATGGAAGAAATGGGGGTTAAATAACTATGAACAATGTTTCGGTTATCTCCCATCCGGTTCTGGATCGTTACCTTACTTATTTAAGAGATAAGAACACAAATACGGCGGTTTTCAGGCGAGCAATGTCGAATATTGGCATTATTCTCGCTTACCATGCGCTCAACGATTTAAAACTGGATGAAACCGAAATAGAAACTCCCATCCAAACAACCACAGGATATCAACCCGGGCAGGAAGTAGTGGTTATTCCCATTCTTCGTGCCGGGTTAAGCCTGGTAGATGGCATCATAAATTTTATGCCCGAAGCAAAAGTAGGTCATGTTGGAGTGCACAGAAATGAAGAGACTCATCAACCGGTGAATTATTACGATAATTTGCCCAAAGGATTAGACACCGCGCTAACCTTAGTTGTTGATCCAATGTTAGCTACCGGAGGCAGTGGTTCGCATGCACTCCACTTTCTGAAGGAAAACGGAGCCAAACAACTTCGATTTGTCTGTCTGATTGCCGCCCCAGAAGGCGTAGAAAGATTGCAGGTCGATCATCCTGATGTTCCCATTATTACCGCTGCAATAGATGAACGTTTAAACGAAAAAGCCTACATCGTTCCCGGTTTAGGAGATGCAGGTGATCGATATTTTGGAACGATTTAACGCATATCTGATAGCATTTGGTTTTATCGCCTGCATTGCATGTTCAGGATTGAGCGAGTATGATGAAAAACAAGTAGAGCTTGCACTGGGAGACTCATTATTTAACTCCACCGAAAGTTGGAATTTCAGCATGAACATTATCGAGGATGGGAAAATACGTATGACCATGCAAGGCAGCTATTCGTACAATATCCAACAAGCAGGTGAAAACGAAACACGCATTAAAGGACCGGTTTTCATCGAAATTTTTGATGAATCCGGATCGCTTGAAACCACTGTTTTTTGCGATAGTGCTGTGTACCAACCTGAACGGGAACGCTTCGAAATGTTTAGAAATGTGGACGTACATACTGTAGACGGAAAAAATCTCAGATCTGATTATCTGCTTTGGGAGCGTCAAATTGATAAAGTAAGTACCCCTGATTTTGTGATTTTCATCTCTCCACCCGACAGCATTGCTGCCAATGGGTTTTATGGCAATTCGAACCTCACCAATTATACGTTAAATGAAGGTGGCGGTCAGGTAGTGATCGAATAGTATGAGGCATTTGTTTCGTTTCACCTTAGTGGCTTTAAGCTTTTATTCTTCGAACGTAACTGCGCAGGATATCGTAGAATTAATTCGTTTTGACTCGGCTACTCTCACTGAAAGAAATGGTGAACGAGTACAAACACTAACGAATCCTCGTATGACTATGCGCAATGTAACCATGGTTTGCGATATAGCTTTTCGGTATCTCGACAGAAACGAAATGCATGCCTTCGGGAATATCCAAATTGATACCGATACCGAAAATATTTGGGCGGATACGCTCTATTATTACACCAATCAAGAGCTTTCTGAATTACGCGGGCGAGTAATTATTAAACAAGATTCTACCACACTTTTTGGAGAAAAAGTAGACTATAACTTTCTCACCAAAGTAGCCATTTTCCCTTCGGGTATACGCTTGGAAGATAGTAAGGGTACGTTATTGGCTAAACAGGGTACCTACTTTCAAAACCAAGACAGTGCTGTATTTAGGTTCGAGGTTCAAATTCAGGATAGTTCACAATATGCCGAGGGCGATAGCCTTTTTATTAATCGCGAGCGGGAGTATTTCCAACTCTACAGCAATGTGTTTGTGGCAGACAGCACTAATGATGCTTTGCTCACCGGGAACTATCTCGAAGCAGATTCTACCGGTAGGCGATATGTTCGAGAGAATGCTTATTTGATGGATGTATCAGATGATTCCACCAAAGCAGATACAACTCATATATTCTCCGGAGAGATTTTGTTATTGGATCAAGATTCAACTTCTACTATTGATGCTACTGACAGCGTAAAAGTATGGACTCCCCGATTTTCTTCCATCTCAGATACCCTTTTTTATGACAGTGCATCTGAATTGTTTACCCTTAGCGGAAAACCCAAGGCTTGGAATAAAAATATTCAGTTAAACGGGCCTTTTATTCATGTGAAACTCGATAGCTCTCAGGTAAAAGAATTAAAAGCATTTACAGGAGCATTTGCAGTTCAACAAGATTCTATAACGCTACGCCATCATCAGCTTAAAGGAGATACTCTTATCGCATCTTTCAAAGATGGCGACATTTCTATAATCGAGTTATTTCCAAATAGTGAATTGCTTTATCATACTACCAACGACAGCGGCGAGCCCGATGGTGCTATGGAAAACTCGAGCCCTACAACCACCTTATTTTTTGAAAACGGAGAGCTGATGCGAGCAAAAATGGGGCAAAACCAAGGCTTGTTTCTGCCCGAGTATGATGGTTTAAATAAACGTTTTCTTGATGGCTATGCTTGGAATCCTGAATTGCGTCCCCAAAAGCCGAAAACCTTTCCATCTCCACGGTTTAACCCAATCCCAAATGAACGCCCATTTGATTTACCAAAGCGTTTTATAGAATTTATTAGAACTTTAGAGCAATTCTAGAAAAAATAATCCTGAAAAAAGTAGCAATATACAGTAATAGTCAGGATTGAAAGCACATTTAGCATAAAGCCAGAGCGAGCCATTTCTCCCATTTTAATGTGTCCGCTCGAAAAAACAATGGCATTGGGAGGTGTGGAGATGGGAAACATAAATGCGCAACTTGCTCCAATGGTAAGAGGGATGGCTAAAGTGAGCTCATCAAGTCCAAAAAAGCGGGCTATTACAAAAGAAACCGGTATGAATACTGCCACAAGTGCAACGTTACTCATAATTTCGGTCAAAAATACTGCGAAACCACAAACTACTAAAATAATTATGAGCGGTGCTGCAAGGGTATTGGAGGAAATCCATTCGCCCAATGCTCCAACTATGTTGGTGACTTCCAATCCTTTTGCAAGACTAATACCACCCCCAAATAGTAATAAAATATCCCAGGGAAGTCGCTTCATATCATCCCATTTCAATAAGGGCTGATGTTCTTCTTTAGAACCGGATGGTATCATAAAGAGTGCAATGGAAGCTGCTATAGCTATTCCTGTATCAGAAAGGTTGGCAAATAGTTCAAATTTTGTAATCTGAGATCGAAAAATCCAAAGCAGGGCAGTACACAGCATTACAATCATTACTCTTTTTTCGCCCGGTTTAAACATGCCGAGAGTGTGGAGCTCGTCGGTTATCATTTTGGTAATTCCCGGTAATTTTTTTAATCGTACCGGATATACAAGTTTGGTATTAATGAAGTATACCATCAAAAATAAAATGACTACTAATGGAAAGGCAAAAAATAGCCAGTTCGCAAAATTTAAGGTCTCTAGCCCTCTTTCTTCTACAATTCCGGCGAGTACAAGATTTGGAGGTGTTCCTATGATGGTGGTAATACCTCCAACATTTGCGGCATAGGCGATGCCTAACATTAAAGTAAGGGCGAAGTTTTTAGATGAATCGGGATCGTTAAATTTATCTTCCAAAAGTAATATCACAGACATCCCGATAGGCAACATCATTACAGTTGTTGCGGTATTGCTTATCCACATAGAAAGCAAAGAGGTTGCCAGCATTCCTCCCAGTATAATTCTATTCGGCTTTTCCCCTGAAATGCGCATGATATTGAGTGCAATTCTACGATGCAGGTTCCATTTTTCGATTGCAAGCCCCAAAACAAATCCACCAAAAAAAAGATAAATAACGGGATTAGAATAGTTGATGGTAGTTTCTCGTAGGCTGAGAATGTCCATAATCGGAAATAACACAATGGGTAGCAGTGCTGTAACGCCTATTGGTAGTGCTGCGGTAACCCACCAACTTAACATCCATCCGGCTATAGCTAGCATTCGAATTTGAACCGATTCTAATCCTCCGACCAACAGGATTAACCCAAAAATAATCGGACCCGAGAGTATCTTTATTAACGATTGATGCATAGGGTTATAAAGATCATAAATTATTTATGAATAGTAGCTTAGAATAGTGCATTAATTCGATCCCAGGGCATCTGAAAATGATGATAATCGGGCTTATCGTCCCATCGCCCACCCCACTCAGTGAATCCATATTGAGCAAACAAATCCACGATGGGTTCAACCATTCCTTTTTTTGGAACCGTTCTGTTTACGTAGGGCAAAGCATCATCCGGTAGAACTTTAATGGAATGTTCATCGGTATTGAACAATAGATAGGGATTTTGACGTGGATTAATATCGATTGCAACCCCATAAGCATGGCTCGACCATCGGTTTGTGTTCATGATGCGCCGGCCATTAAATGCTGATGAGTTATTCGCATTCATTGATGCCAAATCGTTACCGCCAAATGTTGTTATCAATTGAAGGCTTTGAAGTGGAAAAGAGCGACTAGCTAGTTCTTTAAAAAGCTGAGCTACTTCATTTTTGATGGTATCTAACACCATAATTTGCCCAATCTGAGCAAATCCATCGAAATTGACGAACGGTACATCTAGCAATTCAAGCCGTGAATGATGAACCGGACACTCCTCCGACCAACAATGATTTTCGATTAGATTTTGTACTTCCGATTCTGATAATGCCATGTTGGATATTAGAAAAGTTAACGCCATAAAAAAAGCCTGATCAGAATAAACTGAACAGGCTACCAAAGCAAAAGGCGAGAGAAATCAGTTATCTGCCCTTTCCAGAGTAAATTCTTTCTCTTCGCCATCATATTCTGTGGTTAGATTAATTCTTCCACGAATGTAGTAACCAGTATGTGGTACTTCAAAGTCTTCAATCTCTAGAGTAAAAGTAATCCTGCTACCCTCAACTTTACCATCGGTAAGCAGAAAAACTCCGGCCGGTGTTGCCGCATGTCCGGTTAATGTGTTTCCTTCTGTTTTAAATTCGAATAATATTTCTACCGGCTCTTGGGGAGTTTGCATTTCTCCTTTCCAGCGTCCATCCCAGCGTTGGGCATTTGCTGATGCCATCATAACGAAAAGAAAAAAAATAGAAATAACTGTTCGTTTAATAATCATAATGTTCAAGTATGAATAGTTTATACTTCCAAAAGTTAAAAACTGACTAAGCATATCACCATTAAGTGGTGCTAATCAATGGTAGAAGATTGTAATAATTCAGATGAAATAACGCATCGTTTCGATTTTTTTAATCAAAAAAAGCTTACCTCCTGCTAAAAAGGTAAGCTTACTCTATTACTTTTATCTCTTTGCTATTGCTTAGATCGGTTTAATGTGAATTGGGCTGTGTTGCCTTCGTATCGGGTACTGATTAATAATTGATCCCGGAGTAAATATCCCGTGTGATACACCGAAATATCACCGTATTTAATCATAAAGGATATAGTATTACCCTTTATCGAACCGTTTTCAATCTCATATTCAGTTTCGTTAGCTACTACTTTACCGGATAATTCATTACCACTTGTCTTCAACTCATAGATTACCTCAATTTTACCTTCCTCGGTGTATTGAAAAGTAGACCATTCACCGTCGATCTCGGTGTTTTGTGCCCCAACAATGGATGCAATTGAAAGCACCACGTTTAAAATAAATGTGATTCTGTACTTCATAGCCCGCATATTTTTGTTGGAAAAAATGTAGCTACTATTTGTATCCTGCACCATTAAGTCCCTTTAAGGTTGGATAGAAGATCTTAATAATGTTTACTTAGAAGCTAAAATAAAGCCAATGTTCTTTGGAAATTCATAAGTACATTGCGCATCATTTTTACAAAACACTAAACATGCTAAAGGCTGGTCTTTTTGTTTTGTTACTTTTTGCATTAAACTGCACTGAACAAGCCCCTGAAAAGAACTCCAATTGGCTTTATTTGTTTGATGGAAGCTCGCCAGAACATTGGAAAATGTATGGTGTTAGCTCTGATAGTATTTCACCAAAATGGACCATCGATAAAGGAGTATTAATTGCTTCAGTTAATGGAGATGGAATGGGAAATAACACCGGTTTTGATGAATTTATAATGATTAAAAATAATTTCGAAATTTTGAGCTCGAACTAGAATTTATGATTAGTGAAGGTGGGAACAGCGGTATTATGTATCACGTTATCGAAGACTCAACCATCCCTATGGATTATTACACCGGGCATGAATATCAAATTTTAGATGATTTCAGTTTTAAAGATAAGGTGAGAGGTTTTCAATTAACCGGTTCTGTTTTCGGGCTATTCCCCGCCGAAAAAAAAACTCTGAATCCTAGTGGAGAATGGAACCATGCTCGCATCAACGTTAAAAATGGAAAAGTAGAACACTGGTTAAATAATCAAGTAATTCTCGAATTTGATCGGAACTCAGATAGTTATAAAAAAACTTATGAAAACAGCCAATGGAAGCAATTCCCTGATACGGGTAAAACTGAGTATGGACATATTACACTGCAAGACCACGGTGATAAAGTTGCTTTCCGTAACATCAGAATAAGAGAATTATGAGAGTATGTGTTTTAGGTGCCTCCGGTGGTATAGGTAGATGGGTTGTTCAATTAGCACATCAAAAAGGATGGGATGTAACCGCCGTTGTTCGACCAAGCTGTGACTACATCGCGCCGGCTGGTGTACAATTAGTTCGTGGCGAGGTGACCGAAGCATCGTTTGTACAAACTTTGATAAATGAGCATTCGACCATCATTTCATGCATTGGTATACGTAGAGCTGGTCTTAGTCCCTGGTCCAAAATAAAATCGCCTGCTAATCTGGTGGAAACTGTTACCAAAAATCTCCTGAATGCGACTGCAGAAAAAGATCTCCGATATATGTGGATTAGCGCAGCCGGTGTAGGAGAATCCGAATCAAATTGTAGCACAATGATCCGCAAAATGATCACATTAGGAAATATTGGTGCAGCCTATCAAGATTTAGAACGATCGGAGCAGTTACTTGAAAAATCACACTTCAAAGTAACTACTGTACGACCGGTAACACTCATTCCGGGAAATCCAACGGGAGGTGCTCAGCCTTCATCCATCTATCATTTGCTTTCGACAGTACGAAGAAGTGATGTTGCCCTTTGGATGGTGCGGAATATTGAACAAAATGATCAACCAGTTTTTGTTTCATAAAAAAGGCGGATATTCAAAAGAATATCCACCTATAACTTGTTTTAATTTGAATTCTGAGCGTTCAGTTATGCCTCTTCCATCTCCAGGTTTTCCTGAATAACTCGTTCCTGAATGTCGTAAGGCACAGCAGCGTAATGGCTGAATTCACGTTTATAGGTAGCACTGCCTTGGGTCATCGATTTCAATCGCGTTGAATAATGATCGAGTTCTTCAAGCGGTACATGTGCTTTAATTTTCTGTAAAGCACCTTCGGCATCCATTCCTTGAATCTGCCCACGTCGGGTTCCTAAATCACTCATCACATCACCCATATAATCAGAAGGTACAGTTACTTCTACTTCATATACCGGTTCAAGCAATTGAGGGTTTGCATCTAGAAAACCTTGCCTGAATGCCATTCGTGCTGCCATTTTAAAAGCGGCTTCGTTCGAGTCAACAGAGTGCATGGAACCATCATATACTGAAACACGGATATCACGTGCACGGCAACCACTCATTGGTCCGCTTTCCATTTTTTCCATAATGCCTTTTACGATGGCAGGCATAAATCGGTTATCGATTACACCACCAACAATGCAGTTTTGGAATACAAGTTTTCCACCCCAATCGAGTTCATGTTCTTCAACCTTCCGCACTTTTATGTCGTCGGGCATGGGTTTGCCCTCGGTGTAGGGTTCAATTAACAAGTGAACCTCGCCGTATTGCCCGGCACCGCCAGATTGCTTCTTGTGCTTATATTTCACGCGCACATCGCTGGTGATGGTCTCCCGATAAGGAATCCGAGGTGTGTGGAATTCTACATCTAGTTTAAAGCGATTACGAAGAGCATGCTCTATGGTGTTTAAATGCTCCTCACCTTGCCCATGAATAATAATCTGTTTTAGCTCTTGGCTGTGTTCAATCACAGCGGATGGGTCTTCGCGATGAATTTGATGCAATGCATTACCTAGCTTGTCTTCGTCACCTTCTTTGGTCAACTTTACTGCAGTTCTTATAACAGTAGATGGAAAGTGAATCTCATCCATCGTAATATCATGGCCTTTTTCGTGCAACGTATCGTTTACTTCACTATCGCGCAGTTTTACTACCGCTCCGATATCTCCGGTTTTCACTTCAGAAATTTCAATACGTTCATGTCCCTCTGTTAGAAACAGATTGCCAAGGCGTACCATATTGCTGTTTCGTGAATTCTGGAGATCCATTCCCGCTTTCATTGTGCCGCCATACACTTTAAAATAAATTAAATCTCCCACGTGCGACTCAGAGTGAGTTTTAAACAAGAAAATGATAGGTTTACCTTCAGGATCGAGAATCACATCCTCGCCATTCGCATCTTTGGGTGGATGTACTTGCAAAGGATTTGGAGCAACATCATCGATAAAGCCCATAATTCGACCTGTACCCATATTTCTTGATGCACATGCACAAAATAGAGGGTGAATATTACCTCGCACAATCGACAGATGTAGACCGCTCTGCATTTGCTCTTCGTCGAGCTCGCCATGCTCAAAATAAATGTCCATCAAAGTTTCATCATTTTCAGCGATTACTTCTACCAACTCTTGGTGAAGCTTAGCAGCCCGTTCTTTCTCTGAATCCGGAATCGGAAGTTTATCAGGTTTTCCACCACCATCTGGAAATTCATACATGGTCATTCGAAGTACATCGATTATTGCGTGGAAATCTGCTCCTTCACTAAACGGATATTGCACCACGGTAACTTCGCGGCCAAAATGTTCTTTCGATTCTTCTACGGCTTTCCAGAAATCTGATCGTTCAGTATCCAGTTTATTAACCACAAACATGCTGGGCACATTATATTTACGCAAATATTTCCATAGAGCGTCGGTGGCTACTTCAACTCCATTTTCTGCATTTAATGTCATTATAGCGGTATCGGCTACTTTTAAAGCGCCAACAACTTCTCCTATATAATCCGATGTGCCCGGAGTGTCGATTACATTTATTTTATGGCCCCGCCAATCGAGGTTCATAAATGACGAAAAAATTGATTTCCCCTTTTCTTTCTCTAAATCATGATAGTCGGATACGGTATTTTTGTCTTCAATACTACCGCGACGGTTAATGGCTCCGGCTTCAAACAACATAGTTTCGGCTAGTGTTGTTTTTCCGGAGCCGGAATGGCCTACCAGCACAACATTACGGATTCGGGTGGGATTATAAACTTTCATGGATACCTCCGATTAATTGGTTAGTTATGATGAACCAACGATCAATATTCGATCTATACAGCGATTGGATTTTAATAGAGTTCCTCTGTAGTTCATCTTTTAAGTGGTTTCAAATAAGAAACTGTGTTTTGATTTTTCAAGGAACATGCAGAACATTCATGAAGTGAATGTGAAGACTTAAACTAAACATCTGTTGCAAAGAATCAACATGAAAAATATCCTCTTAATACAAACAGGCGGCACCATTGCAATGAGCGCACAAGGCGATGGTGTTGAGCTAGACCCGGATGCCTGGTCAGACACCTTGGTTGAGCGTGTTCCACAGCTCGGTGAGCTGGCGCAAATTCAAAC
Source organism: Balneolaceae bacterium (assembly GCA_965228545.1). GTDB lineage: Bacteria > Bacteroidota > Rhodothermia > Balneolales > Balneolaceae > HXMU1420-13. The sequence goes on along the minus strand of OZ245822.1, from coordinate 444,162 downwards.
TATGCCATTGTTTTTTGAGGATTCTTCCGATCTAAACCACACCCATTGGATTCAGTTGGCTGAGTGCATTTTCAAGCATTACGATGAGTTTGATGGCTTCGTTGTACTGCATGGCACCGACACTATGGCCTACACAACTTCTGCACTTTCGTACGCACTGCAAAACCTAAGTAAACCTGTAATATTTACCGGAAGTCAGGTTCCACTTTCTTCAATTCGATCAGATGCTCGCCGTAACCTCATTAATTCCATCGAAATGGCTACATCAAACCTACAAGAAGTAGCCATTTGCTTTAACGATCATGTGTATCGGGGCAATCGAGCAACAAAGCTTAGTATTGGCGATTTTGATGCCTTCGGAAGTCCGAACTTAGATCCTCTTGCTACCATCGGGCTTGAAATAAAATCCAGATATTTAACCCGACTGATAACCGACCCATTTTCTATTAAAGCCGGATATTCAAATGAACTATTGGTTCTCACCGTTTTTCCTTCGCTCAGCACTTCTCATCTAATGAACCTGGATGTAACTAAACTTAGAGCTATCATTGTAAGAAGTTTTGGTAGCGGTAACATCCCAACCAAAGGCGAATACAGTTTACTTAATTTTATCAAACGCTGTACCGATGAAGGCGTAATTGTTGCGGTTGTCTCGCAGGCAGATTTCGATGCCGTAAACCTAAGTAAGTATTCTGCAGGAAGAACAATTTCTAATGCGGGAGCAATATCAGCGGGCGATATGACTTTGGAAGCAGCCCTAACTAAAATGATGTGGCTACTGGCACAGTATGGAAATAAAGCAAAAATTGAAGCCGAGTTTCAGAAAAACCTAGCCGGTGAATTAACCGTTTGATTTGTGCGCTACACCGTTGATTTCGGCAATCTTTGATCCATTAGCTTAAACCACAAAGGTGGAATTAAAGCGATCAGAATCATCATTGGATAACCAAATGGTAACTCAGGTCCTTCTTCATGATGATCCAACACCTGATACTTTTTACTGGCTATAAAATGATGATCTGAGTGTCGGGTTAGTTCATACAAAACAATGCGCCCAATCTGGTAGTTTGCATTCCATGAATGCACAGGACGCACTCGTTCATACCTGCCGTTTTCTAGCTTATTTCTTCTTAAACCATAATGCTCTAGATAATTGATGGTTTCCAATAGCAGAATACCAACAAATCCACTGGCAGCAACAATCAATACCCCTTGCCACGAAGTAAAATACGCAAGTGTGATTAGGTACGCGAGTTGGACTATCGTGAAATGAATCATCTGATTTTTTGCACTTAATACCGATTCATTTTGTTTTGATAAACGTTGGTTCTCTAGTTTCCATGCAGAGATATACCCACCAACAAGCGATTTAATCCAAAACGAAAACAACCACTCCCCTTTTTTTGCACTTGCAGGGTCTTCGTCGGTTGCTACGTATTTATGATGGCCTCGATTGTGCTCAATAAAAAAATGCATGTACAATGCAGGAATCAACAATAATTGCCCTAAACGCTGTTCGTAGGTTGATTTTCGATGGCCCAGTTCATGAGCAACATTAATACCGCATGATCCTATTACAATACCCACAGATAAAAGGTTTCCAACTAGTTCGGGTGTACTAAGCAGACTGTTATTTAAAGTGAAAACGAATAATCCGACAATAAAGAAAACAACCGGCACATTCAGATACAGCAACCAATCAAAAATTCGTTTGCCCAATAACGTTTGCCTTGTTTCATCATCTACATTTGTGGTATCAACCGGACCAATTTGATCGAAAATCGGAATTACAACAAATGAAAAAATTACAGCTCCCCAGGTAATCCATCCTCCTAAAATCAGTCCGGTTATTGCTAACATAGGGTTGATGTATGCCGCCAAATACTTAAGATCTTTCATTTCTTTTTATTGTTGAATGTAGTAGATACAAACCATTATTGCATCTTCCAAAAACAGGCTTAAGAACTAAGTTATCTCCGAATTGATATTCTTAATTTCATATTCCTAATTGTTTTCCTATACTCTGCGAAAACAAGGGGTCATGTATTTTATATTTGATTTAGAAACCATCCCGGATATTGATTTTATCCGAACCGTGCTCAACGATAATGAATCGGATGAAGAATTACTTCTCGAAAAAGCAAGCGAAGAACTAGCTCGAAACAAATCAGGCTTTCTACCACCTATGTATCATCGTATGGTGTCGTGGGTTGGGCTTTGGATAGAAAATACCGGGGGACCTCGCCAAAAAGTGGGTTGGAATGGTACCGATGAAAAAGAGGGATTACTTAAGATTTTCGAAACTATTGGCACTTTCAAAGATTTTGGGCTCATTCACCACAATGGGAAAGGCTTCGACATTCCTGTACTTACTTATCGTGCTATGAAACATGGGCTTCAGATGCCGGTGCGAATGAGCGATTACGATATCAGATATCGATACAGCCGCCACAATATCGATTTAGTGGATGAATTCAGTAATTATGGTGCAAGCTCGTGGCCAAAGCTCAAACATTTAGGGCAATTGATCGGTATCCCCTTCAAACAAACCGGCGAAGGCAATCAGGTGTATGAAATGTTCAAACGCAATGAGTTGAATCTGATCGAGCATTATTGTTATGAAGATGTGATGGCAACCTACATTGTTTGGTTATATATGCAATTCACAACCGGCCACATTCCTGAAGATCAATTTGATAATTTAAAAGAAAGAGCCTTAGGGAAGTTGAATGAAATACAGTCCGTGAATATGTGAACTAACGCGTCGAATCATCTACCCTTATAAAAATATTTTGCCCCGGATCTGATTAAAATAACTGACAAATCTACGTATTCTGCAAATTATTCAGAGTATCATTGAAAAAATCATCGACTATATATCATTGAAAACTTTGTACTAATCTGGATTATTCGTGAAATGTATTAATTAGAGAAAATTAATATTAAAAATCTCTAATGTTTTTGGTAATTCTGTCGATAACTCAATTAAACAGAGAGAATATTGAGGAACAGAACCATGTTAAGAGTACTTATAGTTATCACAGCATTAGTTTTATTGAATTGCCAATCTACTCCAATCAGCGAAGATTTTACTGGTCAAGAGAGCGTTAGTCAGGCAGCGGAAGTTAACCAACCTACCAACTGCCTGACTAACAACCAGTCAGAGGCTTGTGCACTCACATTAAACACAATTGACTACGAATTGCCAGAAACATCATGCAATCCTTATGAATTGATTGTTGATATATCTACCGGTTTCTACACTCCTGCTGGGTTAGGTGACGGATCTACCAGTAGAATCGACTGGGAGTTTTTACCAGCCGGTAATGGCGGTTTCTGGACAACAAGCATCGATCAAACTGTACCTCCAAATACCTCCGGAACTATTGCAATGACCGGATGCTTTACATTTGGTAATCAACAAACCTTAAAAATTACTCGTACCATCATCGATCAATTAGGTAATGCGAGTAATGCTCTGGTTATCGAAGTAGAGAAGCCTGCTAAAGCAAAAAATTCGCTACATACTCAACCAGCTTTTGAATACCAGACTTCAGCGTTTACAACGAACTAACGAATGATTATACGATTCTCTCCGGATTGCTGTAATCAGGTACTGTTCCTCGATAACCAAATATTCGCTTCATCCATTTTACGCTCGTCTCGCTTTGATTCTTAATATACCATTGATCAGCAGCGCGGCGAGCACCTAATCCCCAACTAGGGTAAGGATGAATTGTATCTGCCAAGTTTCTTAATGTCACTCCATTTTTCATAGCTACTGCAAACTCAGAAATCATTTCGGCAGCATGCGCTCCTACCACTCCAGCTCCATAAATTTTACCGGTTAATTTGCTTGCAAAGATTTTGATCATTCCAATTGTTTCTCCTTCGGTAATCGCGCGGTCGATTTTGGAATAAGGGAATTTGTAAACCTCATAGTTGGTACCACCTGCATCCAATTGTTTCTGTGTAGCACCAACATGCGCCAATTCGGGTGAAGTATACGTAGCCCAAGGCACGTGTTTCTGATCGATGCTCATCGGAATTTTCAATAGTGCACGAGTAACGGCAATTTTACTCATATGCTCACTCATGTGAGTAAATTGGTATCTACCGGTTACATCTCCCATTGCATATATATGGCTAACGTTTGTGCTGCAGCTATTATCAACCTGAATTCCCTTGTTGTTGGTTTTAACGCCAGCCGCAGCTAGATTTAGCGATTCGTAGTTGGCTTTTCGCCCGGTTGCCACTAATAAATGTGTTCCTTGAATAGCTTGTTCACTTCCATTCTTTTCAATTAGCACCTCAACTCCTTGTTCACCTTTACTTACTTTTTTGATGGATGCCCCTAACTCAAACTGTACGCCTTGATTTCCTAATTCATTTGCCAGTATTGTTACCAATTCGGGATCATCCTTTTGCATAATACGATCGGCTTTATCAATTACTGTAACCTTTGAGCCGAGATTTACAAAGGCCTGACTCATTTCAATGCCAATAGGCCCGCCACCAAGTATTACTAACTGCTCCGGCAGATCATCAATTTCAAACAGCGATTCATTGGTTAGATATTCTATGTCATCAAGTCCGGCGATGGGAGGTACAAATGCTCTTGCTCCGGTTGCGATAAAGAAATATCTACTACTAACCGATCTAGTTTTTCCATGTTCTTGTTTTATGGTAATAGTGTGATCATCTTTGAATGATGCTTTTCCAAAAACAACTTCAATGCCCATTTCTTCATAAATATCTGGCCGATCAGCATCTTCATATACCTCATCCCGAATTTGGTGTACATGTTCAATTACCTTTTTGAAATTGATTTTTGGCTCGGAGTCTTATAACCCAAATTTACCGGCATTTCGAATTTGGTGGGCCAATTTACCGGCTTTCAGTAATACTTTTGAGGGCACACACCCTGTCCAGGTACAATCGCCACCTAGTCGATGCGCTTCTATCATCATGGTTTTAGCCCCAACATTTGCCGCAATTCCAGAAGCTGTTAAGCCGGCAGCTCCTCCTCCAATTATAATGGCATCATAGTCGTAAGTAGACATAAAAAAGTCTCCGATTTAAAAGGTTATGCAACTAAGATAGACTTAGCAGTACATCAACCAAAACCGGAGACTAAATGTTTACGAAAATGTTAGATATTTACTTCTTCCATTTCCTTATTTCTGATTACAGACTGAGCAATCGCCAAGTGTGCTATCGGTACTCGATATGGTGAACAAGACACATAGTCCATGCCCAATTTGTAGCAATAATCGATACTTGCGGGATCGCCACCATGTTCGCCACAAATACCCACTTTTAAATCGGGATTGGCAGCATGGCCTAGTTCGGTTCCCATGTGTACGAGTTGCCCCACACCATTGATATCCAGCGTTTGGAATGGATCATCTTTTAAAATGCCTTCATCCAAATAGTAAGGAATAAATTTTGTAGCGTCATCTCGGCTATACCCTAAGGTCATTTGGGTTAAGTCGTTGGTACCGAATGAGAAGAACTCTGCTTCTTTAGCAATCTGATTTGCAACTAAAGCTGCTCTAGGCACTTCAATCATGGTTCCGATTTTGAAATCGATACGTTCTTTATACTCACCAAATACTTGCTCGGCAGTTTTTTCGATGATGGCGCGTTGATTCACAAATTCCCGAACGGTACCTACCAAAGGCACCATAATTTCCGGTACAGCTGTTACGCCTTCCCATCTCAGTTCAATAGCGGCCTCTATGATGGCACGAGTTTGCATTTCGGTAATTTCCGGGTGGGTAATTCCCAAACGGCAACCGCGGTGCCCAAGCATTGGGTTAAACTCTTTCAATGCGTTTACTTTTCGCTTCAGCACATCAGCACTTATTTCTAAAGCTTCAGCAACCTGCTTGATTTCACTCTTAGTATGCGGTAAAAACTCATGCAATGGTGGATCTAACAAGCGCACTGTTACTGGCAGTCCGTCCATTTCTTTAAAGATTCCTTTGAAATCTTCTTTCTGGAATGGCAATAGCTTGCTTAGGGCACGTTTGCGTTCTTCCGGCGTTTCAGATACTATCATCCGGCGAACAGCTGTTACACGTTCGTCTTTAAAAAACATATGCTCTGTTCTTGCTAAACCGATACCTTTAGCACCGAGACTTCGTGCAAGTGATGCGTCTTCAGGCGTTTCTGCATTGGCACGAACTTCCATTCTTTCGAAACTACCAACCCATCGCATAAAAGTCTCGTACTCTTCGCTTAGTACTGGTGGATGCATTTCGCGCTGACCAAGCATAATAATACCTCGTGTACCATCAATCGAAATCCAGTCGCCTTCGTTTACTGTAATTTCACCGTTCGTGAACGATTTATTTTTATAATTGATAACAATGTCGCTACAACCGGCAACGCAAGGTTTCCCCCAACCACGAGCTACAACAGCTGCGTGTGATGTCATACCGCCACGAGAGGTTAATATCCCTTCTGCCGACGACATTCCACCAACATCTTCAGGGCTGGTTTCGATGCGAACTAATATAACCATTTCACCATTTTCGGCAGCTTTTTCGGCTTTTTTACTGCTAAATACTACTTTGCCAACTGCAGCGCCTGGTGAAGCTGGTAAGCCATGACCTAAAATCTCGGTTTCTTTAATAGAATCTACTTTAAACTGAGGGTGCAATAGTTGTTCGATGTGTTCAGGATCTACAAGTCCACTAATTGCGTCTTCTTTAGTAATCAGATCCTGATGCACCAAATCTACGGCGATTTTAACAGCCGCTGAGCCGGTTCGTTTACCGTTTCTGGTTTGTAGGATGTACAATTTACCTTCCTGCACGGTAAACTCGATATCCTGCATATTTTTATAATGCGCTTCTAATTTACTGGTATAACGAAAAAGCTCATCATACACTTCGGGCATTTCTTTTTTCATCTCCGAAATTGGTTCCGGTGTTCTGATTCCGGCCACAACATCTTCTCCTTGGGCATTTATCAAATACTCGCCATAGAGCTCATGATCTCCATTGGATGGATTTCGGGTAAAACAAACCCCTGTGGCGCTACTTTCGCCCATGTTACCATAAACCATTGCCTGTACATTCACGCCGGTTCCAACCAACCCAGAAATATGGCTGATTTCGCGATACTTAATGGCACGGCTGCTGTTCCAAGAAGAGAAAACAGCATTTACTGCAAACTTAAGTTGTTCTACCGGATCTTCAGGGAACATATGCCCTGTATGCTTACGATAAATTGCTTTGTAGCGATCAGTTAAAATTTTCAATTCTTCTGCAGAAAGATCGATGTCGTTTTTAACACCTGCTTCTGTTTTAAGGTGTTCAATTGCTTCTTCAAAGTATTCGTGAGCAACCCCCATAACCACATCGCCAAACATATCAATAAAACGGCGGTAGCTGTCGTATACAAATCGCTCATTCCCTGTTTTTTTGATTAGAGCCTCAACCACAGTGTCGTTTATCCCGAGGTTTAAAATAGTATCCATCATACCGGGCATAGAAACCGCTGCACCAGACCGTACTGAAATCAATAGTGGGTTAACCGGATCACCAAATTTAGAATCCGTTTCATTCTCTATGTGATGCACACCTTCAATAATCTGCTCATATAGTTCTTCGGGCCAAATCATTCCATTTTCTATGGTATATGCACACGCTTCGGTCGAAATTGTAAAACCGGGTGGTACCGGAATACCTATGTTACACATTTCAGCGAGATTAGCACCCTTGCCCCCAATTAACTCCCGCATATTTCTGTTTCCATCAGTTACGTTACCAAAACGGTAAACAAAGTTTTGATCAGCCATGATCAGCCTCAATTATTTAATTCTTGTTTCCTAGTAGGAATAGCGGTCACAATGGTACCTGCTATCAACCTTGGTGTAAGTATCTCAAAAGGTTGTGAAGATATTATGTAGAAGGGCTTTTTTGAGTTTTAGATGCTACTCTGCGATTTTCGCCTGAATTTTTTTCGAGAGTGTAAACGCACTATACACTATTAATATCACTACAATTACATAGACCCACCAGGCAACGTTTCTGCCAAAAATTAACACATAGAGCGCTGGCATTATAAAAAAGAAAAGTGTGCTAATTACCGGAATATTTATTGGTTTTTGCCTTCGATGATTGCGCACTATCCAAGCCATTGAGCCTAAATAGGGTGGAATAGAACCAACGTACAGAACAGCAAAAAGGAATGGATTTACATTATGCTGTTCCCCTAATTCAATCACAGATTCCCAAACTGTAAGTAACCAATCAATCATCAGCGGGTAATTCGGCTTGTTCTATTTTACCACGAACTTTATTGATGGTGGAATATGCGCCAACAACTACCATTGCAATCACAACCAAATACACCCAGATTGGCACATTTCGTCCGGCGATAATCAAATACAAATATGCTGAAATGAAAAAGAAAGTCGCCGAAAGTGAGGGTAATATGATTGATTTTCCTTTTTTGTAGCTCCTAACAATCCAAGCAATAGACAAAGTAAAAAATGGAATTGCCCCGACATAAATGCTACCAAAGATGATTGGATTTACACCATAATTTTCTCCTAAACTCAGGAACCAAATGTTAACTGTTTCGAACAATTCCGCCATAGTTTTGGTTTGTTAATTGGATGTACAATATTTTTCAACAATTGTACGATTTGCTGGATATCTTTACCCACATAATTTGAACGACTGATAATACAACACTTCTTTGACTAGAGGCATAACAAAAATATCACTTCTTCTTTGGATTGTAACCATTGGCGGTTTCGTCGGGTCTACAATGCATTACCATAGTGATAGCCTCCATTGTCTTGAACATAACGATGAGCAACACTACTCCGAGAACGATCAATTATGTCCCATTGGAGTAGTAAAAAAGAATCAGTTAACTCATCATACTCACTCAGTTGAAATTGTACTTAAGGAATTTGGGCTAATTATTCAGCCTACCGATTTTTACGCAGCAACTTCTTTCACTACTTACAAGAAAAACCGCGCGCCCCCTTCATTAGCTTGATTCGGATTTACAATTAGCAGTATTAAACTGCAACCAAATTAATATCTATCATTTTTAATTCATCAAGCCATGAACAACAAAACGTTATTCAATAATCTATTTCTGTATTCAATCTTAGGCCTTGCTATTGTAGCATCTGCCTGTTCTAACTCAACTTCTGCCGATGATCATGATGAGCATTCTGAGCCGGAAGGATTTGTTTTAACTTTAAACGGTGCTGATGTTGTTACTCAGTTACCTGGTGGAACCATCACAGGCGAGTTTGAACTTGCACCCGGTGAAGAAACCGACCTTATCACTATTTATTTTTTAGATGAAGACGGCGACCGTTTCCAACCGGATGAGCCTGAGTACAGCTTGGGATTTGTGTTCGAAGATTCTGGAATCGCAGAATTCGAGCAACATTCTGAGGACGGTAAATGGAGCTTCCATATCCACGCAGAGGCTGCAGGTATTACCGATTTACGACTGAAACTAATGCATAATGATCATTCTGATTTTACATCACAGGATATTCACGTTCACGTAGAATAACTCAACATTTTGCATCTACTATTATCATTTATATTGCTATTCCTTGGGCATGTATTACCCGAGGATGGTAATGCACTTTCAGGCACAGTTATCGACTCAGAAACAGGCGAAACTGTGCCTTTTGTATATCTCCATGTCGAGGAGTTAAACCGATCTACGACCACAGATGCCTACGGTTATTTTCAAATCCAGAATTTACCTGCGGGTGAAATTCACCTCGCAGTGCATCGTTTGGGCTATAAAACCAAACACATCACATTAAACATCTCTGGTGATGAAGAGCTAGAAATTCAGATTTCACTTTCACCAACATTATTAAGCTCTCAGTCTATCGAGGTTACTGCAGATGAACTAACAAGTGGTTCGCATCTTACCCATGTATCTCAAAAATTATTTGGCGATGATTTACGCCAGCAAATGGGAGCTACACTTGCTCAAACATTATCCAATGTTCCCGGTGTTTCGCAGCGTACAATGGGTGTAGCAACGGGTAGGCCTATTATTCGAGGCTTGGGTGATGAACGTCTTTCCATTTTAGAAGATGGCATTAACAGTGGCGATATTTCAGATCAATCTGCTGACCATGCAGTTACGATAGAATCATCCTCCACCCAAGAAATTGAAATTGCCCGCGGTCCTGCTGCTTTAGTGTATGGCGCAAATGCGGTTGGTGGTATCATCAATGTGGTAAGCAACAAAATTAGTACAAATATCCCTCAGCGAATAAATGGTACCTATTCTTTAACAGGAGAAACCGTTAGCACTGCGGCTGCCTCTTCCCTTTCTTTAACTATACCTTACAAGAGCTTTGTAGTAAACGCAAATATAAATGGCCGTACTTCGCTTGATATTCAAACTCCCCAAGGCGTAGTAGAAAATTCGTACACGAACACTTACTCTACCACGTTGGGGCTAAGTTATGTGCAGAATTGGGGATACATCGGTAGCTCTATTTCGTATTACGACAGTAATTATGGTATTCCACCAGACCCTGCGGGCCACCCAAATGGTGTAGATATAGACATGCAAAAAATTCAGTATGTACTGAAAAGTGAATACATTATTGATAATGAATTTCTGAAAGTTTGGGAAACTGACTTTTCCGTCAACAACTACAATCATATTGAATTTGAATCGAATGGAAGTATTGGAACTGAGTTTGGCTTAGTAACCACCAATTTACGTTCGTTTGTGTCGCATGGGGAAGCAGGATTGTTGGAAAAAGGGACGTTCGGCATTTCTGCTGAGATGGAAGATTATGCAGTTTTTGGGGCATCTACACCAAATTCAAACAGTTACAGTTTTGGGGCATTTATTGTGGAGGAAAAAGACTTTAACAACCTACACGTAGAAGCCGGTCTTCGCTTTGATTTTGTTCGTAACGCCCCAAAAGAAAATGATCCTAGTTCGAATATTGGAAATATCAGAGCAAGAGAGTATAGTGCGCTCTCCTCCTCTCTTTCTGCGATTTATCCATTAAATAAACAGTTTATTATTGGAGCAACTCTGCTTAATTCGTTTCGAGCCCCATCACTTGAAGAATTATATAGTGAGGGGCCTCATTTAGCATCCTATAGTTTTGAAATTGGTAATCCGGAGCTCGACGCTGAACGAGGCCTCGCAAAGGAAGTTTTTATCACCTACAATAACCGCTTTACGGTTTTAGAAGCAGCCATTTATCATAATGGCTTTTCTAATTATTTGTATGCTCAAGATACGGGAAGGAGAAATAACAGAAATCCCGATTTGAATGATTTTCAATTTGTTGGTGTCGAGGCTCGGCTATATGGTTTTGAAGTTTCCTTGGAGCAACAATTTTTCACTAATCTTCTGTTCAATAGCTCGGTTACTTATACAGTTGGGCGCCAAAATGAATCGACCACCAGCTCCAAACAAGTACCCTTGCCATTGATTCCTCCATTAACAGTAAAATCTACGCTCAAATATTCGTCCAAAAGTTTTGAAATTGGCTCAAGAGTTACCGCTGCCGCTGTACAAAATGATCTGGGTGATTTTGAAACTAAAACAGAGGATTTTGTTTTACTCGATGCATTCGCATCCTATTCAATTATGTCTGGCAAGTTGCTCCATACCTTTTCATTCAACATCACTAATTTGTTGAATACCACCTATTACAACCATCTTTCACGAATTAAAGAGTTAAATCCTGAAGCAGGTAGAAATTTTTCCCTACTTTATCGGCTATACTTCTAAATTGAACATAGAAAAAGCCACAGCTTTTCATGCTGTGGCTTTAGGTTCAGCTTTAGGTTCAGCTTAAGGAGTTGACTAGTTGACTAACTGTAAGTGATACAGTTGCTCTCTTAACGTACCAAAGAGTAGACAGCGCGAACATTGTTACAGATTTAATTAAATAAAATTTTGAGTACTTTAGTGATCACCTATAAATACATATAATTTAGAAACTTGAAAGTTCGATTCTATACTATTCTAATTGCGTTTTTTCTAATTTTTTCGAATTCCTGTTCCTCGTTAAAAGAATTTGTGAGCGTGGAAAAACCAACACTTTCCCTATCAGATTTTAATGTAGAGCAACTCACTTTAAGCGATATAGATTTGTTGTTTGATATAAACATCGACAACCCAAACCCTATTGCTGTGAGTGTTAACTCCTACAGCTATTCATTTCTGATTGCGAATCAACAATTCGTATCGGGCAATCAGGAAACCAGCACGGATATACCTGCTACGTCATCAAATGTCATACAAGTTCCTGTTTCTTTCGGTTATCAAGAATTATACGACACCTTCGAAGCAATTCGTGATCAGGACGAAACGAACTTCACTTTCGAAGGCGTAATTGCAGTAGAAGTTCCAATATTCGGCATTGTAGAGCTCCCTTATTCACAAAGTGGCAAAATACCTGTAGTAAAACGACCATCTATCCGGGTACAATCCATGAAAGTTCGTGATCTATCGCTTTCAAAAATTGCGTTAGATTTCAATTTCGAGATTGAAAACCCAAATGCTTTTGCCATTGATTTAAGTGGCTTTTCCTACGATTTAAATATCAATCAACTTAAAGCAATAAATGGAACGGTAAACGAGCAAGTTAGCCTTGGCAGCAAATCAACCAATACGCTTTCTATTCCACTAGAAATAAATGTTTTACAAGCGGGCATGGGAATCTACCGGGCTATTTCTAATCGTGAATCGTTTGAATTTACTTTTTCCGGCGATGCTACTCTTGGCACCGATTTACCGTACTTTAAATCCTCAACATTCAATTTCAGCCGAAGTGGTTCGGTTGATATCCCAAACTAAATTGAACGCTTGATTTACCAAAGCTACTTAGAAACCCCTATCGGATTTTTGAGAATCCTCTCGAATGGAAATGCCATCACCGAAATTAAATTTATGGATACCGATGGTCCCGAAGATCCAGATGTTCATACCGAATCTGCACGCACACAATTGAAGGAATATTTTGATGGAAACCGCCATTCTTTCCAACTCAATTTAGAGCCTGATGGCACTGAATTCGAACAAACAGTCTGGTCAATTCTAAGTGGCATACAATGCGGAACTACCAAAAGCTATGGCCAAATTGCTGCAAAATTGGGTGATAAAAAAAGCGCTCAGGCCGTGGGCTCTGCCAATGGGAAAAACCCAATTGCGGTTGTTATTCCTTGTCATCGCGTCGTTGGTGCAAATAACGATTTAACCGGTTATGCCGGCGGAATACATCGTAAAGAATGGCTGCTAAAACACGAAGGTGCCCTGTTATTATAAAAAACTTTTACGCTGCCACTCTCTCGCTTTTTTATACTTTCTTGCTTCACAATTAATACTGCTATGAAAAATTTCCTTTCTGCTCTTTTCTTGATGTTATTTACGGTAACTCTGAATGCACAAATGCCGGATGCACCACCTCGGGCAGAAGGCGAAGGTCCATTCGATCGGCTAATTATTCGTGGAGTACACCTAATTGATGGTACCGGATCTCCGGCAACAGGACCTGTAGACATTGTAGTAGAAGGCAATAAAATCGCTCAGATCCGAACCGTTGGATATCCCGGCTTACCTATCAACGAATCGCGACGACCACAGGCTGATGAGAATACACGAGAAATTGATGCAGAAGGAATGTATCTGTTACCCGGCTTCATCGATATGCACGCTCATACCGGTGGAAATGCACAGGGAACTACACCTGATTACGTGTACAAACTTTGGTTAGCCCATGGCATTACTACGATACGAGAACCGGGTTCGTTTAATGGAATGGATTGGACTATTCGCCATCGTGAATTAAGCAAAAAGAATGAAATTACTGCGCCCAGAATCTCTGCGTGGATTGGATTTGGCCAAGGTGCTGATGGTCCAATTATCAACGAAAAACAGGCGCAAGATTGGGTGAAAATGATTGACGATCGGGGTGCGGATGGAATCAAATTTTTTGGAGCTTCTCCCGAAGTATATGCAGCAGCCATAAATGAAGCCAATAAACGCGGATTAGGAACCATGACACATCATGCACAAACTCGAGTGGTGTACAATAATGTGTTACAATCAGCTAGGTTAGGACTTACCAGTATGACTCATTGGTACGGGCTACCGGAAGCCATGTTCGATGACAAAATAATTCAGGATTATCCGCTCGACTATAATTACAACAACGAACAACACCGTTTTGAAGAAGCGGGTAAACTCTGGGCTCAGGCGGCTAAACCTGGTTCAGAAACATGGAATAGTGTGATGGACGAGTTAGTTAAATTGGACTTCACTATCAATCCAACATTTACTATTTATGAAGCCAGCAGAAATTTAATGGCGCAACGCCGTGCAGAATGGCACGAAAAATATACGCTGCCTTCGCTATGGAGATTTTATGCACCTAGTAGAATTTCCCATGGTTCGTACTGGCTGGATTGGGGAACAGAGCAAGAAATTGCCTGGAAAGAAAATTACCGCTTGTGGATGCAGTTCGTGAACGAATTCAAAAATAAAGGCGGGCGGGTTACACTCGGTTCTGATGCCGGTTACATCTACAAGTTATATGGCTTTGCTTACATACAGGAAATGGAAATGATGCGAGAAGCCGGCTTTCATCCTCTGGAGATATTTCAATCTGCATCACTAAAAGCCGCGGAAGTACTGGGCCGGGATCATGAACTAGGAACCATTGAAGTAGGCAAACTAGCTGATATGGTACTGGTTGATGCAAACCCGATGGCAAACCTCAAAGTATTGTATGGTACAGGTGCAATAATTGTTGATGGCGAAAATCAAGTTAAACGACATGGTGGGATTGCTTACACCATTAAAGACGGAATTGTATTTGATGCTAAACAGCTACTCCGCGATGTTGAAGAAATGGTTGAATCCGCAAAATCTGAAGAAAATTTCGAGATAACCCAACCCGGGCTCGACTATTAATAACATACTATCATCTAATTTTTTTTCTATTAATATCATCATGAGAACACTAATTATTGGGGTATTTTGCGTACTGTTTTCAACAACAGCATTCGCACAAATTGAGGGTTTTTCGCTTGGCGGCGATATTATCAACAAACAAATTTCGAGTGAATACGAGCTCTCGGAAAAAGCATCGGTTCGCCTTGATGTCGGTTTTGTAATCTCAGACGTAAGTACGTTTACATTCAATCCGGAATTACACTTTCATAAAGGTAATAATGCAGTAAATATCGGCGATGCCGGTATAATGATGCCCTATCATGGTCCGGGCTTAGTAATTGTTGTGGGTGATGTAGAAACGGTTGTGGCCGCTGAATTTGTTTGGGGATTGGAGTTTGATATTAACGACATGCCGTTTGAAATTTTTATGGATGCCGGCCCATATATCCAATTCGACCCGACTTCAGCCGTTGCAATTTCGAGTTCGTTTGGAGTTCGCTACAAATTTTAAGAAATAAAGTTCGTTCAACACACATGAAGTGGCACGCCCGCAGAGATTCTCGTAAAATACATCGCATTGGTTCTATCATTATTGCGATTCCGTTCCTCATTGTTCTTATAACAGGACTGTTGTTACAAGTAAAGAAAGATATAGCTTGGATTCAGCCAAAATCCCAAACCGGTGTGGCTACCGTTCCCTCTATTTCTTTTGATAATATCTTGGAAATAACCAAATCAATACCTGAAGCGGAAGTTTCGAGCTGGGAGGATATTGACCGTTTAGATGTTCGCCCTGACAAAGGGATGGTAAAAGTACGTGCTGTTAATCATTGGGAGATTCAAATCGACACACAAACAGGTGACATTCTACAAGCTGAATATCGACGGTCTGATATTATTGAAGCCATGCACGATGGATCCTGGTTTGCTGATGCAGCCAAGTATTGGATATTTTTACCCGCCGGAATCATCGTTCTAGTGTTATGGATAACAGGTATTTATATGTTCTTTATTCCGGCATTGAACAAGCGACGCAATAAAAAGAAGATGACTGATATAAAAAAGAAATCAGTGTCTGATGAAAATCCTTTGTAGTCTATTCGTATTTAGTGATCACAAAGCTATAACTTATGCAACGAATTCTTGCTGTTTTAGGGTTTTATGGCGTAATTCTCATTAAAACTGCATGAAATTAAACGTTTTTGTTCTCCCTTTTCTAATCTTGATGAGCTCTGTTGCCATTGCGCCAATCTCAAAAGAGATGAGGTTTACAGAAATTGTTACCGACAATTCAACTATCCGAGGAGTAGTTCAATTAGCAAACAAGTCGGCTGGTTTGCGCTCAAGTGGTGGTTTGTATGGTAGATCGGCGCGCAGCACCTCTCAAACTGTTTCTACCGATTCTGTATTGGTGATTCTCACCGGAGATCAAAACTCGGTGGATACCAATACCGATTATGCCATTCTCAATCAACTCGATCGAACTTTTCAACCGGGTATTCTACCGGTACAACTTGGGCAAACCGTTCGCATTACAAACTCCGATCCGGTTTACCACAACGTTTTTAGCCTCACAAGTCCGCATAAATTTGATGTGGGCAGGCGCCCCAAAGGCGAGCATTATGACGTTGAATTTGATAAACCGGGTATGGTGGATGTTTTTTGCGATATACATTCTAACATGCATGCCATTATTTATGTATTACCGCCCAATACGATACATTGGAAGAAAATAGCTAGCGGCGAAACTTTCGAGTTCAACCAAATTCCAACTGGTACCTTTACCCTCACCTTTTATGCTATGGGCTACACCGAAGTTGAGCGTTCAGTAAATGTGTCATCAAATCAGGTTATTGATGCCGGTATCATCACACTAAATCCGTAACCATGAACTCTGATTTTCTGAGCCTTCGATGGAAAATACTAGCCGGATTTGTAAGTCTGGTGTTTGTTATCGTGCTTAGCTTGTTACTCAGTTTAGGGTCTTTGGTAGAACATCGCATCCGTAATGATATTGATCAGAACTTTGTTGAAGCCGGCAGAGTTTTTGAGCGTATTCAAGAAATACGATTTCGTCAACTACGTCAAACTGCATTGTTACTCGCCGAAACTCCCAGTTTGAAAGCCGCCATTGCCACAGCAGACACAAACACCGTAAATGATATAATTCGCGAAGATTTACTACCACTCCTCGATTTTGATCCTATCATCCCCGATTCGTTGCTACCTGAGTCTTTTTTTAGCAATCCTGATTCGGCGGGCTTATTACTTATTTCCGACAAACTCGGCAAGCCACTGGGCCGACTTTCTTCTGCACCTCTGCCCTCTTTTTCCATCGCCGATCGTGCAGGAGTAACCGAAGCATTAAATGGCTTTTTTCCTGCTCAATCTTACATTTGGGCAGAAAATGGGCGCTATTTTAATGTAATTACCATGCCCATTTTTGCAGGGTTTAATTCCTTAGGCACGGTGAGTTTCGGATTACCAATACGCCAGGAAGAAGCTAACCAACTTGCACAAGATATCGGAATGGATGTACTCTTTTATGTGGATGACGCTATGATCGCTGATACCTTCGATTCATTGTCTTCAGCAGATGAAGATATTCTGGAAAAAAGCATCCATACCTCTAGTTTCAACGTTTTGCAAATGAATCGGGCGGCAAGGTCAGAAATAACGATCAATAATGAAAAGTGGCTCGTTTACTTAGCTCCCATGTTCAACGACAATGCCTCTTTTTCTGGGATCAAAGGATATTTTGGCATTGCTAAATCACTTGATGAAGCATTACTACCACTTCAAAATCTACAGCTACTTATTTTCGGAATAGGATTCTTCGCTGTTCTTGCAGCTTTAGGAATCAGCATTCTTATAACCAATAAAATTACCCGACCTATCGACTTATTAGTAGAAGGTGTTCAACGAGTTGAGCAGGAAGATTTCAGCCAGCAAGTTCCGGTAACTACTCAGGATGAAATCGGTAAGCTAACCACGGCTTTCAATCATTTAGTAGAAAATCTCCAAGAACGTCTGTTGATGCTTAAGTTTGTTTCAACAGCCACGCTCGACGCCATAAAAAAAGATTTAACCCGAATTGAGCCCGGTGGCGAACGCAGAGATATCACTGTTTTCTTTTCTGATATCCGTGGCTTTACCGCCTGGAGCGAACAACACACGCCGGAGCAAGTGATCGATATGCTGAATAACTTGCTGAGTTTTCAAGCAGAAATTGTGCAAGAATTAGGCGGCGATGTCGACAAGTTTGTAGGCGATGAGTTGGTAGCTGTGTTTCAAGGTCCAAAAAAAGAACAACTGGCCGTGCAAGCTGCGATTCGGATACAAGAGCAGTTACCTAAGATGTTAGGAAAAGGACAAGATAATCTGGCTGTGGGAATTGGAATCAACTCAGGCGAAGTAGTAATGGGTGCAATGGGTAGCGAGAATCGAATGGATTATACAGTATTAGGTACAACGGTAAATTTAGGAGCTCGTTTATGTTCGGCTGCCATCAAACATCAGATATTAATTTCTGAAACTGTGTATTTACATCTGGAACGCAAGATTAAAGCTCTGAAGTTGGATTCTATTTCGGTAAAAGGAATTTCCCAACCGGTACAGATTTATGAAATTGAATGGGATAAACAACCCGAACCCAAAGAAACAGACTAGAAATCGTATGAAAAAAATCACTTCTCTATTCGTTATACTTTTGGTTCTTTCTTCGAGCTCACTATTTGCTCAGTTCAGTATTTCCGGACTCGCTGATTTTGAATTACGGCACGCCGGCGATGATTCCTCTCCATATGTCAATCAAACTCCCGGTAAAGGTTGGGCCATGTTCACGCCCAATTTAAGACTCATTATGAGTGGAGATATAAGCGATTCATGGTTTGTAAGCGCAGTGTTACAAGCCGATCATTATGAAGGCAAAAAACTAAGTGATCCGTTTTTTTCGGTGTTCAACATCAACTGGACTCCAAACTTAGAATCTGATTTTCTACTTACATTTGGCCGATTCGTAATCCCTTATGGTTCTTATAGTTCCAGATTTCTTTCCTTCGATAATCCTTTTGTACACCTTCCTCTATCGCATGCTTCAGGATTTGCATTGAGTAAGAATTTCGGCTTTATCAGTGAAGGCAGATACAACCCCGGAGCACTTAAAAATTTCTATGGGCAAACCGAACCCGGAGCAACCATGGTATATCAGCGAATGTACACACAAGGTTTATTGGTTTCACACGCTTTTGGGGAGGAAGATCGCATCCGTGCAAAAATTGCGGCAACCCACGCACCGGCTTCTTCTCATTTGGATTATGGTCAGGGTGAGAATTTTGCGCTCACAGGACGATTAGAAGTGCAACCGGTAGTATGGGCAACGTTGGGATTATCCGCCAGCAGAGGAACGTTTTTGCAAAACAGTGCTTCGAACGATTCTCTACTGATCTACAATTTGTCATCGTACAATCAAGAACTGATGGGTGCGGATTTATCCTTGAATTACCAATATTACACACTCAATGTGGAGTGGAATCAGAGTTTTTGGAAAGCTCCCTATTATAATCGGGAAACATCCACACAAGCTTCTCCAAGAACAGGAAAGGCTACCATCGATCACTACTCGATGGAATTAATTTATGATACTCCGTTTCTTGTGGGCGCACATCTTGCCATTCGATATGAACACATAAATGAAGGTGAAATAGAAATTTATGAGCGGGATAATGCTAATCTTAAAATCAATGAAACAGTGGGTGATTTCACCTATGCCCGCACCCGAACAGAAATAACGGCCGGCTATAAACTTGACCGGAATATTATCCTCAAAGGCTCCTACTTAATTTCTTCCGATAATGGCCCCGACCTTGATGATAACGTGTTTGCAATCCAATTGAGTGTGCTTTTTTAACATCCTGGAATTTGTAATTCAAAAGCGAAGATAGCTTCTGAAAGCTATTCTATTCCCGAATCTGTCATAAAATTTCTTTTTGAAACTGAGGTATTGTTTGCCAATCAATAAATATCTACTTTGTATTTAAAAGTACTTTCTATGACCTCAGAAAAAAATCATATTCAAGACCTTGCAGAGATTCGCGCGATCATGCAACGATCTACTAAGTTTTTCTCACTTTCAGGCTTAGCAGGAGTTTCGGCCGGAGTGTTTGCTTTGATCGGTGCGGCTGTTGTGTACTATCAATTTGGATTTAGTCCTGACGCCCTCCAATATCAGCTTGATCCAACATTAGGGCGAAAGGTAATTTTAACAGCCTTTAGCGTGCTTATTTTTGCGCTTGGTTTTGCAGCTTTTCTATCACAGCGAAAAGCCAATAAAAGTAACGAAGCGTTATGGTCCTCCCCCACGCGCCGACTTCTTGCCCATGTAGCCATACCACTATTTAGTGGTGGACTATTCGCACTTATCATGCATTTTTATGGTTACAGCGGATTTCTGATTCCAATTACACTTATTTTTTATGGTCAGGCTTTAGTTACAGCCGGACAATTCACATACAACGATTTAAAATTACTTGGTGTGATTTTTATACTGTTAGGCTTACTAAGCGTTGTATTTATTCAGTATAGCTTGATACTATGGAGCCTTGGATTTGGCTTGGCGCACATCGTGTACGGTATTTATATGCATATTAAATACGAGCGGTGAAACGACGTGAAGGTATCCTTCGATGATTTACATAAAGCGTTCGAAAACCGGATTCGTCTTGGCATTATGTCGGCCTTGGTAGTGAACGATTTTCTGGATTTTACTTCACTTAAAGAGCTACTGGAAGTAACAGATGGAAACCTTGCTACTCACTTGAAAAAATTAGAGCAGGAAGACTTCATCGCCGTCGAAAAAACCTTCATCGATCGTAAACCGAATACTAAATATGTTGCTACCAAAGAGGGCAAACAAGCTTTTGCTCAGCATTTGAATGTTTTGGAGCAAATTATCAATCAACAGAGATAAAAAATTTTACCCATTCACTTTGTAATTAAAAGTGCTTTTTACTTTAACATCAAATAGGAGAACATCATGACTCAAACCTCTAAATTCACATCCATCATAACTTCACCAAAATCACTCGCTGAAGCTGCTGTTGCACCGGCGGTTGGCGCATCCCTTATCGTTCTTATTCCGCTCATTGCCATGCAATTTACAAGCGAAGTTGTTTGGACCTTATCCGATTTTATCATTGGCTGGGCCATCCTCTTTTCGATTGGATTTGCCTATCAGGCGATAGCGAGAAAATCGCAACAGGTCACCTTTAAAATTGCTACCGGCATTGCTACGTTTACCACATTGTTTATTATCTGGGCAAACTTAGCCGTTGGAATAATCGGCAACGAAGAGAATCCTTTGAACCTTTTGTATTTTGGAGTGGTGTTGCTGGCTATTTTTGGGTCGTACATAGCGTCGTTAAAAGCGAAAGCCATGTTTCGAGTGATGATGTCGGTGGCGGCTTTGCATGCATTTGTAAGCGTGATTGGACTTTCGATCTTTTCTGAACAGAATCCCGAGTACACAATTATGAATGTGATTGTAATTAATTGCGTATTGACTCTTTTGTGGATTGTTGCAGGATTGTTGTACAATAAATCAGCTGAAGTACTAGATGAGAGGAATTAGTTTACATTTTTGCGAGATTCTTCTTTATTCAAAACTTAATTCCAATCCTTTGAAATGAAAATCCGAGCGGAACAACCAACCGACGAAAAAGCCATCGAAGAGGTCATTAAATCAGCCTTCGAACACCATCCGCATAGCAATCAAACCGAGCACCAAATTGTTAACGCTTTACGTCATGCAAACGCTTTATCTCTTTCTCTGGTGGCATTGCTGGAAGATCGAGTGGTTGGACATATTGCCTTTTCCAAAGTGCAAATCAATGGAAAAGATCTTAGTTGGTATGGCTTAGCGCCGGTTTCTGTACTACCTGCGTTTCAAAACCAAGGGATTGGTTCAGCGTTAATTCGAGAAGGACTTCAACAACTTAAAGCGCTAAATGCACGGGGTTGTGTTTTGGTAGGTGAGCCGGAGTACTATGTTCGTTTTGGGTTCACGCATTCAGATTCATTGGTTTATGAAGGAATTCCCGAAGAATATTTTATGAGCAAAACATTAACTGATATGGCTATCCCAAATGGAGTTGTGAAATATCATAAAGCCTTTAATTCTGGTTAGGTTAGCTAAATCAAGAATGCACGCTCTTTGCTTTTTTCCAAAGTGTTTGATCGCCTTCTTTAAGTACTTCTAGCAAAAGCTCTTTTTCGCGTAAATACACTTTTGCGAATCCCGGATCGTATTCCACAATGCTTGTCGTATTCGAAATTAGGTCGGCGGAACAGGAACAAAATTCAAAAGCTTAAAACTTTGGCTTTGCTTGCATAAATCATCCCAATAAAACCTCTGCCGACCTTATAAAAACTAATAATCTTATCATGTTGAAGTCCTATCAAATATTGAGTTCGTAATTAGCATTAGATTATTTACTCTTAGTTATTGTCTAACTAATACAACATCCACTACTATGAAATCAATGCTTTCTTTTGGGTTTATATTTGGTCTGAGTTTACTATTTGCATGCTCTTCTCAGGATAAATCGAATCAAAACTATGATGGACCTGTGTTCGATGTCGCGATGCAGGGAGTTAATCCTGCCTGGTTCCAACGGGCAATGGAAGGTGTGGATTTTGGAATACACCGCCTCGATCGTTATCAAAATATGGCAGAAGATACTGCAAGTTTGTTCCGAAAAAGTTTAGAAGAAATGGATGCCCATAATGTCCGAATGGGAGTATTAAGTCATGGAGTTTACAAAGAGTCTTTCTTAGATAAACAACCTGAACGATTTCTTTTGTCGTACGAACCTGATTTATCATTAGAAGATCACACGGAAGCTGCTCTCAAATTCGAGCAAGGTATCCTTAGTGGTAAATATGTGGCATTAGGTGAACTTGGATTAGTATATGAAGGTATTCCCTTGAATACTCCGGATCTCTTCCCTTATTACGAAATTGCTCAAAAGCATAATATCCCAATATTTATTCACACTGGTTTTTCCGGACCAAATCCTCAACGTGTGTTATCGCCAGCTTTTCGAATCGAAACTGCGAATCCAATGCTTCTTGAGGATGTAATCATAAAGTTTCCTGATCTTAAAATAGTAATGATGCATATGAGTTAGCCTTATTTTGATGAAGGCTTATATATGATATCCACCTATCCAAATCTATATATGGAAACATCCGTTGCAGTTTGGTTACTTGGTGATCAACTATTTAACAGATTAATGAATGAAGCTGTAGCAACAGCGGGAAGCGATAAAATTATGTTTGGTACGCTTCAAATGGCCTGGCCTCAAGTTATTGGCGAATCTGTTCAAACAATACAGAATGCTGAGTATCTTACAAAAGATGATAAAGAAGCCATTCTATGGAGAAACGCTGCAACCCTCTTTAAAATGTATAATTAACATATAGTTAAACCTCTGTTGAATAAAAAAGCCCTCCGCTTAGAGGGCTTTTTTATTACTTTCAGAATGTAAACCTTAGTTAAAAACCTGGCATCAACATGACTGCGTTTTGAACAAAACGAGCATCAAAAAAAGGAAAAAATTTAGTGATTCATTTAATTAGCGTTATAGTTTTTACTTTAACCCTATTAATACTGCTTAAATGGGCAAAATAAATGCCTGTTGCCAAATTGATCGCTTCCCAATGAACATTATAAGTCCCCTTTGCTAATACTCTATTTTCGAAAACGCGTGATACTAACTGACCTGTTTGATTATAAATTAACAATGTAAATTGATTCTCTTGTTCAATCTTTATAGAAAAATTGGTAGTGCTGTTAAATGGATTGGGGTAGTTTTGCAATTGAAAAAGTTTATTAGGAATTGTTGTTTTGTCTTCAAATTCAATATTTACAGGTTTCCAAAAAGTAGTATCCCCATAAACTACATCACCAATAAATGCACCTTTTAATCTGGGTTCTAAACCACCAAATTCTAACGGCTTGTTTCTGACCATACCAAAACGATCCGACCAATATGCATATGATCTTGGGAAACCATCATTTATATCAACTGTAGAATCGTTATTTACTGCAGCAAAATAGATTTCTAATACTCGAGTAGAATCTGAAAAAATTTGTAATTTGCTTATATCTTGTATTTGGGCTAGTTCGAAGATATGTGTTTGTATAGCCACCCAAGTTTCCCCAACATTCTTTGTCGGGTCTAGTATTTTTACCCAATCTCCAAAATTATACCAGGAATTTGAAAATATTCTTCCGAGCGTATCTATTCGGTAATGATACTCTCCCCAAAAGGTACTGTTAAGGGTGTATATTTTGTTTTCATTGGAATCTAATGTATCAGCAGTTACTTGAATCCTTTCATCAGAATAATAAACATCCATTATGTATAATTCTTGTACCCAAAAGTCACCTTCTGAATAGGGGAAAAAATTAACTATGGTTGTATCCTGTGCAATTAATGTGCTATTTGCATAGATGGCCATAGCTAGCATCAAACCAAAGGCATGCATCAGCTTTTTCATTTAATTAGTGTTATGGTTTTGGATTGTGTAAACGCCCCAAATCTCCCATTTAGAATATAGACTCCACTTGCCAGTGCTGAGCCGTTTAGCTTAAAGCTATGATGTCCTTCTGGTTTAAATTCGTTGATTAATTCTTTGATTAACTGGCCATGTATAGAATAAAGCTCAATCGTTACCTGACCCGGTTCTCTTATGGTAAATGCAATTGTTGTAGTAGGATTAAAAGGATTAGGATAATTCTGTGCCAATCTGATTTTAGAAGGAAAATCAATTTCTGGCACTTCTGAGCTAGTTGGAATTGAATACACTGATACAGGCCCGTTTCTCTCTAACTTATAAATGTCCGTATTTGTTGAAAAGAATAACTCACCATTAATTAGATCGAACCCTGTGATAGTAAGCTCACCAGAACTGTACAGAGTACTGAAATTATTCCCATAATCAGTGGATATACTTATTGTCTTATCATTCCAAGCATATATTTCACCACTATTTACATCGCTACTCTTAATTTTGACAGTTGTATTAAATACATCAACTAACTCCCAAGTACCGCTCTTTCCGAGGCTATTACTTTTATACAACCCAAAAGCACAAAATTCAGTAGGACACGTATTAGGTGTAACCGGATTATCTTCTCTAGGAGCATTAATAACATCCAACATATAAACGGTTATTGAATCTACATCAAAACTCAATTCTCCAAGAGGATACAATGAATCACTTACTGCTTCACGAGTATCCCCCCCCATCTATCGATCGATAAAAAGAATTGTCATTGCCTCGAGATCTAAAAAAATGTCCGAATAAAGTATTATTACTATATGGATTTAATTCTAACGCAGGAATTGAAATTTTAAATGTATCTGGAATACCAGCATTGTAGAATTGTTCAGGAGTAGGCCAAGTAAGCCCGCCATCAGGACTTTTTAAATTCTGAGCACTTACCTTCGCGTAAATAACATCTTTTTCTGTACCAGTAATCAAAAGATTTTCCACCCAGATGAAAGGCCCACCCACTATTCTTAATGAATCAAATCTATTGAGGTACCTTTCACACTCATTAATGCATTCCTGATGTATATATATTTCTTTATTTAAGTCCCCATCAAAAAAGTTGTACTCAGGTATTGTAACTTGTAAATCGTAACCATGTCGATTGTCATAATACTCTTCTAAAAACAAAGATTTATCATCTGAGAGAAAATCGTATCGGTATATATTATTCTTGTAAAAGCCATTTTCATATTCTTCAAATATTCGGAAGAATATCACTGACTGATTTAACGAATCCGCATAGACTCTTAAATCGTGAATCATTGTATTTGTTTGCCCAAATACTATTGAAGACGAGCAAAAAATTAATATTAATTGAGCTATAATTATACTGATTCTCATGGTTAAACCTATGTGAATTAGAATGTTTACAATTACTATGAAGAATAAATGAATTACTAACAAATGGGCAAAAAAAGCCCTCGCGCATTGCTCGAGGGCTTTTCAATTACTTATAGGATGTAATTCTTAGTTAGAATCCTGGCATCAACATTACTGCGTTTTGAACAAAACGAGCTGGCCCAAGCCAGAACATGCGATATTGGGTGTTATCGAGCAGCATAACTACTTGTCCACGGCCCATATCATCCACTACCGCAAAGGCATTTCCGGCCGCGCGTTCTTTATTCTCTTTAGAAGAATACCCTGACGCCAATACTTGATCGGCTTCTTTGTGATAATAGCCCACCGTATGAAAGCGCTCGTCCGGTACAATGGCGTTTGAGCTGAATTTGAGCGAATACAATCGATCTTTCATCCCAAATGCTAATGGATGCGAATTATCAATCATCGCTTTAAAGGCTGATCCAGGAATTCTACGTAAACCTGAGGTATCTTCTCGATCTTCATAACGAGTGTAGGCTACTGCAGGTACTTCGTCTGATTCTTCTTCGTCGGCCTCGAATAACGCTGCACCCGACATTCCCGATCTACTTTCCGTTAACCACGCGCCTGAGCCTTCGGTACCTATAATGGTTCCACCATCGCGTACCCAATTCTTTATGCGCTCAATGGTAGATTCCGACATTCCACCGTTGCCCCACATGCCGGGCATCAAAATAACATCGTAGCTATTTAAATCGATACTGTTTATGTCGTTAGACCGTATTCTGGAAATCCCAAATTCAGTAAAGCGATCGAACAAGAACCAAAGTTGACCTGCAGTTAATGAACTGTAAGGCGAATCCATCATCAACGCTACTTTTGGTTTCTCGATAGGTCGGTTACTTGGAGAACCTAAATCACTGCCTTCATCCATTCTACCAGTATCAAAGCCAACAATTTGCACATTTGCCGCTTCCGCTATCGACGCCATGTCCGCATGTATATTCGGTTTATGAAGATTTCGTCCAACCAATACTACCAAACTACCGCCTGAGAAACTCGACCCTTCTTTCATGAAGCCTTTTTCCGCTGCACGAACTTTGTAGCCATGATCCCATAATCGGGCAAGAGCTTTAGGTGCATGGCGTTGTTCCCAATTGATCACATACGCATAACCGGCGTTGTTATTCATCACTCCTTTTGGGTGCGACATTGGTTCAACTACACGATCCGTATTTACACGCACATCAGAGGTTGTCCAACCGGCATCTAAGTTATAGGCAAGTGGGATCGACCATGAAGTCATATCGTAAGTAACAGAATCTTTAAGTTCTAGTTCGCGACGGAACATCGTGTTTATAAATAAATGCGCCGGCTGATCTGTCTTGATAATAAAATCGCCTGCCGAGAAAGAACGATTGGCAGATGTTGCATCCCAATAATCGTATACATTTCTTGCGGTGAAGTCTTCGGTAGCTCGTTCAATTTCGATGTTATGCTTAAGCATCAGATTGATTACATCGTAGGTATAATCGTTGGGATTATCCGGTAAAATGTACGCTTTTGTGTTTCCTTTTTGGGTGGATGAGGAACGTGCATCTTTAAAATAAGTAAGTAGTTCGTCGCGATTTTCTACCGAAGTTTTTACGATTGAAATTCCGTTTTTGTAATGATCAAACACTCGTTGGCGCAGCGTTAACACATACCCGTCGTTTGTTTCAACAGCTCGGCCACCACGACTATGTCCGCCCTGCTCGGCAAGCATTCCAATTCCACCCATTATGCTCGGATACGATGATCCATAACCCGGATAGAAGAAATCGAAACGCTCACGTGTTTCAAAGTTCACCTGCGCTTTATCAAATTCTTCGATAGCGCCTCGACCAAAAACATCGGCCCAATATTCATACGCTTCCGGTAATTCATGATTTCGTGGAGTGGTTCCCGGCATGGTAAAATAATTGTTATTAAAACCCTGCTCGTGGAAATCGATATGAACCTGTGGCATCCAATCCTGATATACATTAATTCTGCCTTCCGATTCTGGATGTATTAGCCAAACCCAATCACGATTCAGATCAAACCAATAGTGATTACTTCTTCCGCCCGGCCAAATTTCATCGTGCTCGAGATCCTCGGGATTGGTGTTCAAAATATTTGCCTGCGATGATTTGTACCAGTACACATAGCGATCCCGCCCATCCGGGTTCAACATTGGATCGATAATTACTACCGAATTATCTAACCAATTTTGAGTTTCAGCATCAGTAGCTGCTACTAAACGGTAGGCTGTTTGCATAGCAGCTTCGCTACTCGAAGGCTCGTTACCATGCACGTTATAGCTCATCCAAACTATGATGGGTTGGTCGCTTACGGTGGCATCACCCGGGTTATTCGCCAACTCGAAGTTAGCTTCACGAATTTCATCTAAATTTTGATGATTTTCTGCTGAACTGATAATCACATAATTCACACTGCGATTTTCGTAGGTACGCCCCATTTCGTGAAAGGTGATTTTATCAGACTCACTGGCGAGCAATTTCAGGTATCCCATTACCTGATGATGAAAGGTATATTCCTCGCCCAGCTCGTATCCCAAATATGTGGCCGGTGAGGTTATGCTGCTGTTGTAACTCACTTCAGGATCAAATTGGAAGCGTTCGATGGCCTCCTGAATTTGTGCCGAAGCGTGCGTTAACAGCAGACTAAATACAAAGAGTAATGATAGTTTTTTCATGTAGCTGTTCTGTTTTAAGATTGTGCAGAACAGTACACAAAAAGTGGGTAAAATGGAGTAAAAACAGATTAATCAGAATACAAAAGTATGCGAATACTTCACCAAAATGGTTCGTGCCTGTGTAAGCGGTAATCGTGGTTCATCCAATTGATCGCGCATGGTATTAATCTGTTCGTTGAACACGATCCAGAAATCACGCCCTTCGCTAAAGTTGTATCGGAATCTCAAATTAGCACCCACCAATTCAGCCACGTTGCTGTATTGCACAAATGTGCTGAGCGACGCTCTTTTGTTGAAGGCGTATTGAGCTCTCAATTGCCCGAGATGTGCCGCATATTCATTTCCCGTTCTAATGTCTTCTACTGTTGCCGGGGTCACCGTAATATTTCGTTTCGAAAATTCAGGGAATTCCAAAAAGGTAACTCCATAACTACCGCCCAATTCTAGATTAGAACTCACATTCCATTTAGGTTCAAATTCGAAGCCATAGCTGATACCGTCGTACAGTCCACCATATTCGAAACCAAAGCCAGCCTGAACTTTTCTGCCTTCGTTAGTTTGATAATTTATGCTTAGTTCATAAGTATCGTAGCTGCCTGTTGGTATATGAATTTTACTTAGCAGATTAAAATCTTCATCCTCCAGTAAAATTTCTTTATTAAATCGGAAATTTGAATTGATTCGGCCAAGTTGCTTAAACCGAATATCAAAACCTGCAGTTATTGATCGACCCAATAAATCATAGGTATCGTTTTTGGCTTGGTTGTAAATTGTAAAATCGGCATTGTAACGATTTACGATGGAGGCATCGGAGGCAAACCAACCGTAGGCAAATCGTGTAAAATAATCGGTATTACCTGTTCGGCGAACAAAGCCAATCCCTGGATCAAATTCTTCCCCGGTTCTATTCACAACCAATCGATAATTGAAGCCAATAGATTTCTGTAGCGTTAAAGCGAGCCTTGCCGAAGTTGAATTTTCAAAGTTCTGATCGCCGGATAACTCACTATCAATGGTTTGGCTAGCCATGGCCTCTAAAAATAAATCTCCGGTAAGGTTCGTCTCCGAATCAAAGCCATATACATAATTGTAGCCACCATTACTACCTACTCGAGAAGTGAACAGCGCACCTACATTCGAAAGATCATTAATAGTTTTACGCTGCACGCGGAGAACCCCAAAATTTTCGGAGCTTAGATTTTCAGAATCACCTGTTTGCATGTTGATCACGCCTACATCCCAATCACCAATACGCCCCGTCATTCGAGCCCCACCTAAAATTCTAACCGGATTCCCATCACCGTCTAATCCAATTCTTCTACTATAAAACAATCGGTTACGCCCGTACGCTACATTAAATAAACCCGCTCGCTCTTGAAAAAACTGTCGCTTTTCGGGAAAGAAAAGTGAGAAACGCGATAAGTTTAATTGCTGATCGTCGGCCTCTACCTGAGCAAAATCGGTGTTTACGGTTACATCCAAGGTTAAATTACTATTCAGATTGTATTTCAAATCGAAGCCAATTTCTCGTTGGAAATCAGTTTCGGTTTCATAATCGGTTTCTAATTCATTTAGGTTACTTACTCCGTTTTGTCCGGCGATGGCATAAGGGGTAAAATACAATGGTTGCCGACTTTGCACGCCTTCCAAAATAACATCTTGCGCTTGCGATGGTTTAGCGTTGCCCATGTTCCAGTTTGGAGGAATAGCCGGATAAATGTGCCGTTCGTTGGAGGAAGCAATCCATCGATACACAATCATGCCCATTTCAGCTAAGCCGTTGTTATCCTGAAAACCGATACTTGAAAACGGAATTCTCATTTCGGCAAACCATCCCTCGTCGGTTTGTGTGGTAGCTACATCCCAAAAAGTATTCCAGCTGGAGTTCATGGCGTTTGATCCACCACCAAAATTGGCATCGTTAGAAACGGCAATATCTACTCGAACGCCGGCTGGAGTGGTAAAAAACCACAATCCGTTTTCGTTATCGTTAAAAGGATCGAGCACAATGGCGAACACATCGTCGTTGCTGTACTGATCTCTGGTTAAGGAGTTCTTTACAATTGTATTGGGATCGTTAGTGAACAATTCTCCAGCTACGTAAATGAAATTTTCATCATAGGCCACCCTAAATACCGAAGTTTCACTCATCTCTCCCATAAAAATAGGTTCGTATTGCACCGGGGTTAACACTTCTACAGTTTTCCAAATCTCTTCATCAATAACGCCATCTAAAATAATGGGCTCGTCGATTTTTGTTAATTGTACCTGAGCCACTACCTTTGAGCTGTAGCCGAATAAAAAAAACGTGGTTAGTATAAATAGTACCTTGTGCAATTCTTTCTCCTAAAGATTTCTTCAAAAATATCACTTTTATTTTCGGTATCGTTTCGCGTTTGCCAATTTTTACACCCGAGAGGTCTTCTAATTAGCTGCCAAACAGCGTTTTAACTTTTTTTGATATTCGATGAATCCAAAACAATCTATTCCCACTTTCAACGACATTCGTAAGGCTGCAATCACCATAAAGCCTTATGCACATATAACTCCGGTGTTTAATTCATCGCTTGTTAATGAACGTGCGGGTGCTGAGCTTTTTTTCAAATGCGAGAATTTTCAAAAAGTAGGTGCTTTTAAATTTCGCGGCGCCTGTAATACTATCATGACACTCTCTGATGAGGATGCTTCAAAGGGAGTTGCTACTCATTCATCCGGCAATCATGCACAGGCTTTGGCTTTATCGGCAAAATTACGAGGAATTCAAGCTTATGTGGTGATGCCCGAAAATGCTCCGAAAGTAAAAGTTGAAGCGGTTAAAAATTACGGAGCAGAAATCACTTTTTGTGAATCTACGCTGGAAGCTAGAGAATCCACGCTTCAACAAGTAGTTGAAAAAACCGGTGCAACCTTTATTCATCCCTACAATGATGGAAGAGTTATTGCCGGACAAGGAACTGCTGCATTAGAGTTCTTGAACTCAAATCCTGATCTGGATGTGCTACTTACTCCGCTTGGTGGAGGTGGTTTGTTGAGTGGTTCCTCGATTGCGGCAAAAGCTCTTAACCCAAAAATTAAAGTGATTGGCACTGAACCGGAATTAGCGGATGATGGATTTCGATCCTTTCAATCCGGCAACATAGAACCGGTGTTACGCACTGATACTATTGCTGATGGTTTACGAACTTCGGTGGGTGAATTACCTTTTCAAATCATTAAACAACATGTGGATGAGATTGTAACCGTAAGTGAAGCGTCGATTATCGAAGCAATGCGTTTCATCTGGGAACGGATGAATATGATTATCGAACCTTCTTGCGCGGTTCCTGTAGCTGCCATTTTTGAAGGAAAAGTCGACGTTCGGGGCAAAAAAGTGGGAATCATAATCACCGGTGGAAATGTGGATTTGGGGAATTTGCCGTGGTGATCAAAAAACAATGATTTTTTTCACGAATAACAGCGAATCAATAAAAATTCTTCTTTATGTCGCTTGATATGAGCTGCTATTGATTATGAAAACTTTAAACCAGTTCTACTCTCATAAATCCCACTCATTAGTATCAAAAACCCTGTACTAAACATTAGCCCCCAAATTACGATCACCGCTAATGCTTCCCAGAATTCATTGGTTCCAAAAAACAGCATTGGTAGTAATCCAACTGAGTATTTATTTCGCTAATACATCAAAGTATTTATTTTAAGTCCTTTAAACCTTTTGGTTGCTCAGATTTAAGCATATGATAATTTTTAAACCCAACCGATATTTAGATAAGCTTGATAAGATATTTAAGACAGATATTGAGCGAAAAGCTCCAAGTATCGCATTGATGAATAATGATACGATTGCTAGATCTATGATAGGATATGCGATTATAACCACTCCTTATATTCTCTGGTTATTGTATAAGTTGAAAAAATTCAAATGGTTATTATTTTTTGGCTTATTCGTGGTACTACCTTATTTATTGCTAAATCACTTTCTTAAATATTCAATGTGGCACATTATTTCTTATTTATTTCCACTATTCTTATTGTGTATTTATCACATGATGCTAAAAAATAGTTATCAGAATTGGAGAGAACCCTTATTTATAAATAAAAAGGACATTTAAGTAAATCTTAAACATCCTTTTCTATCCTTAATTAGTAAATGGAATCATCCAAAAATTGATAGCTGTGTTAGTCTACCAATTCAAACTCAACCGCTTTTACTTGGTTTGAACTTCCGCCTATCATGACAGAGAACATTCCAGCTTCTGCCCGAAAGGTTTGATCTTGACCATAAAATCCGAGGGTTTTCCAATCAATATCGAAGGTTACCGTTTTGGTTTCTCCGGCATCCAGCATGATTTTATCGAATCCTCGTAATTCCTGTACAGGTCGCATCACACTTGCAAAATGATCTTTGATGTACATCTGCACCACTTCTTCTCCATCCATTTCTCCGGTGTTGGTCACATCTACCGAAACCTGAATGCTTCCATCCATATTCATTATGGAGTTGCTTAGACTTGGAGCTGAATATTCGAAGTTGGTGTAGCTCAACCCAAAGCCGAATGGGTATTGCGGACTGTTTTCCATGTCGTTGTAGTGGCTCCAGAATACTGCGCCATCATCACCGGGACCTGTACTCGGGCGGCCGGGACTTACGAAATTATAGTAAACAGGAATTTGCCCAACAGCTCGCGGAATAGACATTGGCAGTTTTCCTGACGGATTATAATCCCCAAAAATCACGTCGGCAATGGCATTACCGGCTTCAGAACCAAGGTGCCATGTATTCAATAAGGTAGATGCATTCTCGTACAGCTCAGGCTCGATAATTGGACGACCTGCCATCAATACTACAACTACATTTTCGTTTACTTCGCTAATTAAATTAAACAGTTCCAATTGCCGACCTTCGAGGCTGATATCTACCAAACTTCGTCCCTCGCCTGATTGAAGGGCTTCTTCCCCAACCGCCATAATTACAACGTCTGCATTGGCAGCGGCAGCAACGGCGTCATCAAAACCGGAACCATCATCTTCGGGAAATACAAGAGCACGTGAAAATTGACCATTATTTGGTGCTAAGGTATATCCTTCCACATATTCCACTTCAACATTTGAAGAAACGGCATTTCGAATACCATCAAGCAAAGAAATGGTGGTTGTGTTATCACCCTGAGCTCTCCAATTGCCTAATGGAGCATCTTTTTCGGCAGCTAAATGTCCGATAACTGCAATTTTGGGTGTAGATTTAGAGATAGGCAACAAATTGCTGTCGTTATTCAACATCACGATAGAGCGCTTTGCTACATCACGAGCAATGGCTCGGTGTTCGTCGGTAAAGATGAGTGCGGCTTCTCGCTCAGGATCGGAGTAGCGGTAAGGATCATCAAAAAGTCCGAGATGAAATTTCATTCTCAGAATTCTGCGCACCGCCTGATCTACCAATGCTTCATCCACTTTTCCACGTTCTACCAAATCTACTAAATGGCGTTGGTAAGCTTCCGATTCCATATCCATATCGTTCCCACTGGTGATGGCATGCACGGCAGATTGCTCCAAATCCTTAGAGAATCCGTGATTAATCATTTGGCGAATAGATCCCCAATCAGAAATAACAAAACCGTTGAATCCCCAGCGCTCTTTAAGCACGGTTCGTTGCAAAAAAGTATCGCCATTGGCTGGAATTCCATTCAAATCGTTAAAGGAATTCATGATGGTGCCCACGCCTTCATCAACGGCAGCCTCGAAGGGTGGCAATACAATATTGAACAAGGTTCTTGTTCCAAAATCTACTGTGTTATAATCACGACCTCCTTCTGAAAATCCGTATCCGGCAAAATGTTTGGCAGTTGCCATAATTGAATTATTTGCAGATAGATCATCGGTTTGAAAACCTCGCACTCGAGCCCGTGCAATTTCTGAAGCCAAAAAGGGATCTTCTCCGGCTCCCTCCATTACTCTTCCCCATCGAGGATCGCGTCCTACATCTACCATTGGAGCAAAGGTCCAGTTAATTCCGGCTGCAGAAGCTTCAATTGCAGCAACCCTTGCTGATTGCTCGATAACCTCTAAATCCCAGCTTGCCGACTCGCCTAAAGGAATCGGAAAAATTGTCTTAAATCCGTGAATAACATCGTACCCAAAAACAAGCGGAATACCCAGCCTACTGTTTTCTACGGCAAGTTTTTGAGCGGCCATGGTAGCTTCTGCTCCTACAACATTCAATAAAGAACCCACACCTCCACTTTTTAATAAACGAGCGCGTTCGGCTACGTATTCATTGTCTTCGGGAATGGGCCCGGTTACATCCCAGCTGCCATTATGTTGATTTAATTGACCTACTTTTTCCTGGAGAGTCATTTGGGAAATCAGATCATCAATTTTTTGTTCAATTTCCGGATCTATAAGCTGATTTTGCGCAGTGGCTGTCTTAGTAAAACCAAAAAGTACAGCAATGCACAAACAAGCAATCAGCGGTAAGTGCTTCTTATTTTTCATATTTATTCGATTTGGGGTGGTGAGAAAATTTCTCATAACTATCAGTTTTCATTTAAGTTTAAGAAATCTTTTTCTCATTCTTAACACCGATCCTACTCTTTTTAAATAAACTTTAAATGAAGGAGCATGAAACAATGGGTAAAATCTTTTCGTCTTAGTGAAAAAACTTGCTCTATGTCAAAACAACGTAACTATTCGCAAAGGAAAGGCAATTCTCAATCTGATGAGGACTTCGATTTAGATTCTTACCTAGAAGAAAAAAGCCAGGCTTCCCAACAAAATCAGTTAAAACAGAAGGCAGAAGAATCGGTCAGAAATCCATTCTTGAGCCGATTATTACTAGTCGTGGCTTTAGTGGTTAGTGTGATTTGGAGCTATAATATAACCACTGATGCAAATTGGTTTAGTATTTTCAGCGGTGGACAATCAGAGAGCGTTTCGCAAGTTGCTCCGGTTTCTCCTGTTAGTCCGGCAACTCCAATTCAAAGTACCTCCAACGAGTCCTTCGAATTCAATAGCGATTCGGAATTAGGCTCCATCACCGATTATTTACAGCGACTAGATCAGGAAGGATTATTAAACGATCGCCTTTTAAATGGCTTTGAAGCTCGACAAGTTTATTCCAATGGTGTTCCTATCGAATATTTGAAAGCACTAAATGATGCCGGGTACCTCTCTGAATTTTCTTTTGTGTACATCAATGAATATTACAACAATCAAATACCCCTAGAGTATTTAGATGTATTAGACAACGCAGGCTATTTGTCTCATTTTTCTTTTGTTAGCGTGGTTGAATTGTATAAAAACGATGTATCTCTTGAATATTTGAAACAGCTAGAAGAAGGTGGATATTTGTTTGATCTATCTTTTGTTTATATCACCGAATATTACAAAAATGGAGTAACCACAGAATTTCTGGATGAATTGAAATCAAAAAACTTATACGACAATTTGAGCTTTGTTGATGTTGTTGAATTATATAAAGCAGAGGAGAATTAACCATGGCGCGTGAGCAACGAAAAACCGAATCCCAAGAGATTGACTTCGATTTTGACCAGTATTTGGAGGATAAAGCCGATGAAGAGGAATCCATCGGTAGCACGCTCAAAAAAGAAAAAACTGAAGGAAGCTTTGCCAGAAATTTTCTACTGATTCTTGGATTGGTAGTTACCGCTGTATTTTGGTACTACGATTGGAGCCCTCGACAAATGGCAATTGCTTGGTTGGGAAATGATGCACAAGTTTTAGGAATAGAGGATGAGTCTTTCAATGAAATTACAGCAGCAATTCCGGAATTCAACTTCGATTTCAACTTCAATGAAAATACCAATACACCTGAAACTCCTCTTCCTCCTACGAATTTATCCTTTACTGATTATTTGACTGAACTAAATGATGTGGGGCTGTTAGATAATTTTGGAAGCTCATCACAAGAAGAATTATACCGAGCTCAGGTCCCGGTTGGATATATTCAAGGACTTGCACTTACCGGAGCACTAGACAATTTTGGGGGATCATCCATCGCCTCGATGTACCGAGCGAATGTTCCGTTAACGTACATCAACAATCTACAAAACGCCGGATTAATGGATAATTTCGGCGGATCTTCCATTGTAAGTTTGTATACCAATAATGTTTCTTTCGAATATATTAAAGGAATTGCAGATGCCGGATTGCTTGATAATTTTGGGGGAACTTCAATTTCAAGATTATACAACAATCAAGTACCTCTGCAATACATTGCCGGCTTTCAACCAAACGGGATAATTGATAATTTTGGAAGTACCTCTATCTCCCGTCTGTACGAAAATCGGGTGCCTATCTCCTACATTTCGGAATTGAACGAGAAAGGATTGCTCGACAATTTCGGAAGTACTTCTATCTCAAATTTATACTCGAACCAAGTGCCGGTTTCTTTTATCGAACAGTTAAAAGATCGAGGGATACTTGATAATATGAGTTCATCTTCAGTCATAAACGCATATAAAATCGACGGAAATTAAAAATGTCAACGAGAAACAGACCACAAAAAAACGAAAACTTCGACCTAGATCAGTTCCTGGAAGATAAAGCCAGTGGATCGGAATCAAATTTTCAAGAGCCGGAAGAACAAAGGCCGTCAAAGATTGCAGGGTTTTTCAGAAACACACTGATCGTGTTGGTTGCCATATTTGGATTAATTCTTTGGTACCATGATTGGAATCCCAGACAAGCTTATGCGAGCATTTTTGGAAGTGAGACAAATGAGCCTGTTGTTATAGAAAGCACCAATTCTTTTCCTGAAGTACCTGCTCCACCGGTCCCTGTTACTCCTAATGCAGATCGGATTGCGGAATTAGAACGTAGTGCAGTAGCATTGGCTCAATCAGAAGAGCTGGAACGACTAACTGAACAATCTGTGGCACTAGCTTTAGAATCTGCTTTTCAAGCGTTAGGGAGCTTGGAAAACATGGACTTTTCCGGGTTAGAAGGCCTTGAGAGTTTGGAAGCACTTGAAGGTTTAGAAGGACTGGAAGGATTTGAAGTATTTGCCGAACAAGCTGCTCTTGAAGCGTTGCGAAATATTGATTTTTCACAGATCGAAATTGAAACCGGAACCACAAATCTTGCCAGTTTTGAGCAATTTTCGAGAGAAATAACGGAAAAGTCGATCGATCAGTTTACTGATGAAGAGTTAAGAACACTGCATAGCGCCGGGGTTCCCTCAAGTTTTTTATCACAATTAAATGATGTGGGTTTGCTTGATCGACTAGATGCCGAAGAGATAATCGCTTTATTTGAAGACAATTAATATGCAACGAACAAAACAAAATCCAAGCAACAACGATTTTGATCTGGATGAATATCTGGAAGCAAAGGCTGCGGGAGCAGAAACCGAAGATTATGGTTTACCCAATCGCGAAGAGCATAAACCAACTCTAAAGCGAAATCTCCTGGCTATTGGCGTGTTTTTAGTTGCCGCAGCATTATGGAGTTTTGTTGGAGGTCCGTTTGGCTTTTTTGGATTTGGCGATGGCGAACAAGTTGAGATTACCGAAGTTTTTCCACCGCTACCTCCTGTTACAAATCTGCCCGAAGCCCCACCTGTCCCCATGCCAGAATACGCAGAAATTGAAGGCGCATATTTAGATTATTTACAGCAGATTCAAGAGCAAAATCTTACAATGTTTTCGGGCAATGCTACTCAAGCCTTTTATAATTCTGGAGTTCCTATTCAATATCTTTTGGATCTTCAAACTGCCGGCTTGATAAATAATTTTTCTTACAGTGCCATTATTGGACTATACAATAGTAATGTACCTGTAAATTATTTAGTTGCTATGCAAAATGCCGGTTATCTCGATGATTTTAGCTATTCAGCTATCATTGGTCTTTATAACAGTAACGTAACTATTAGTTACTTAAATGGAATGGAGCAGGCCGGTTTTCTTGACGATTTTAGCTACTCGGCGATTATTGGACTATACAACAGTAATGTTACCATAAGTTATCTCGAACAAATGCAGCAGGCGGGCTTTTTGGATGAATTTAGTTACTCTGCAATCATCGGTTTGTACAATAGCAATGTTACTACGAGCTACTTAAATTCTATGCAAGAGGCAGGTTTTTTGGATGAATTCAGTTACTCAGCGATTATTGGCTTGTACTCATCTAATGTAACCATCGATTACCTACAGCAATTAAACAACGCCGGATTCTTAGATACCTTTTCCTATTCAGGAATAATCGGTTTATACAGCAATAATGTGCCGGTTCAGTTTTTGCAAATACTCGATGAACGTAATCTCCTGGATAACATGAGTTATTCGGAAGTTATCGGGGCTTATTTGACCGACAATTAACCCAGTGCATCTTCGATATCTCGGAACTGTAGCGCATATAGATGACTATATAAACCGTCTTGTTCAATGAGTTGTGCATGCGTTCCTTCCTCAACAATCCGGCCGTTATCCATCACTAAAATACGATCGGCATGTTGTACCGTTGATAGACGGTGTGCAATTACAAAAGTGGTTCTACCCTTCATTAATCGGTACAAAGCTTCTTGAACCTGCGCCTCCGATTCAGAATCGAGCGAAGAAGTTGCTTCATCCAACAACAGAATTTCTGGGTTTTTAAGAATGGCTCGGGCAATAGCTAATCGCTGTCGCTGCCCTCCGGATAACTTCACTCCTTTCTCACCAATCAGTGCGTCGTATCCTTTTGGAGTTTCCATGATAAAATCGTGAGCATTGGCATCTTTTGCCGCAGCTATAATTTCATCATCGGTAGCATCCAACCGTCCGTAACGAATATTCTCTTTGATGGAGGTTCCAAATAAATGCACTTCCTGAGGGACAATAGAAATGTGATTTCTCAACGATTTATGCGTTACCGATTTTATATCCACTCCATCCACTAAGATTCTTCCCTCCTGTGGATCATAAAATCTTGGAATCAAATTAAGTAAGGTGGTTTTTCCGGCACCGCTTGGTCCAACCAATGCTATGGTTTGTCCAGCTTCTACATTGATGGAAATGGAATCAAGTATCTTTCTTTCCTGCTCGTAAGCAAAAGTTAGGTTCTCAATTTCGATACTACCATTAATTGATGTAAGATCTTTAGCATCAGGCTGATCCAGGATTTCCGGTGTTTCTTCCAATAATTCAAAAATACGCTCCGAAGCCCCAGCTGCTGTATTTACAGCTGTATATAGTCGAGAAGTTTGGCTGATAGATCGGGAGATATTTAACGCATAAATGATAAAAGCCACTAAATCACCGGCTGTAAGTCGATCTGCCAACACCTCCTTCCCTCCATACCAGAAAATAATCACCAAGGTGCTCAGAAAGAGAATTCCAACTCCGGCCCAAAATAATTGTGTAAGTACAACCTTCTGTCGCGCTGTTCTAAATAAAGCTTCAATGGCATTCGAATATCGATGTACTTCGAAATCTTCGCGCACAAATGCTTTCACTAAACGAATAGCACCGAGTGCATCTTCCGCCACTGCGGTTGAGTCGGCGAGTTCATCTTGAATATTTCTGGATAATTTTCTGATCTTCTGCCCAAAATATCGTGTAGCAATAGTTACAAACGGCACGGTTACAAAAA
This sequence comes from Balneolaceae bacterium, assembly GCA_965228545.1. Taxonomy (GTDB): domain Bacteria; phylum Bacteroidota; class Rhodothermia; order Balneolales; family Balneolaceae; genus HXMU1420-13. The sequence continues at coordinate 403,961 of OZ245822.1, read as the reverse complement.
TTACGGCACTTAGCCTCCAGTTCAGAATCACCATAAGTGTAACCGAACCAATCAGCGAAAACGAAATCGTTAGAAGTTGTGGCAATGAATCGGTAAGAGCCGTTCGAATGGAGCCCACATCATTGGTCAATCTTGAGGTGATTTCTCCCAACCTGCGTTCAGCAAAAAAACGAAATCCAAGGCGATGCAGATGCTCATACACTTTTTTTCGTAGATCGGTAATCACACGCTCGCCCACCCATTCCAGATGGTAGTTACCGGCAAAAGAAAAACCGGCTTGTACCACAAATAACGCCATTAACCCGATGGCTAGAATATTCAACAATTCTCCATCACCTTGCTCGAAAACCGCATCCAATAACTCTCGTAAGCCCAATGGCACCGATAGCCAAATGGCCGAAGCCACTATCACAAATATGGTTGCAGAGTAGAACCGAAGTCGGTAGGGTTTACTCAGCCTAAATATATTTAACAGCGTTTCCCAAAGGGAAGCTAGCCCTCTATTTTTATCTTCAGGGGATGATTTCATGGCTTCAGTTTGGCAAATATAATGCCAAGTAATTAGGTTTTTTAATGCTCATTTTGCTATCTACTATTTCACTATAAAAACAGAACGTAAGCTTATGGACGGAGACACGCTTACCTGGATATTTTTAATTGGAGGCATCATTTTAATGGGGCTTGAAGCGGCCTTACCTAGTGGTATGGCTTTGATTTTAGGCTTCAGTGGGTTGTTGGTTGCTGCGTTACGATTTTTAGGATTGTTAACTGATCCAACCACTGCAACTTTGGCATGGTTCCTCACGTCCGTTGTGTTAACTGTTGGGGCTTTACCCTTCATCAAAAAGTATTTTGGGGGAGAAGCCACTTTCAAATATGCCGATGAAGATTTCGAAGCTATGGATCAAATCGTAGACGTTGTTGAAGACATCAACGACTTGAATAATGAAGGCAGAATACGATTTCAAGGTATTTCATGGCAAGCGCGTACAATTGAAGGCGATGTTCCGGCCGGTTCAACCGTTAGGATAAAATATCGCGACAATACCACCTGGATTGTTGAACCCGTCGACATTATTGAACCACCAACTCAACAACAAAAGCTAAAAGAATAATAGGGCAACATTTATGTTTTGGACATTTACACTCATATCCATTTTGTTGATGTATTTCATTTTCACACGACTCTTCTTAATCGTTGAGTTTCGTGAAGAAGTAATTCAAGAGCGATTGGGTAAGTTCAAGAAAAACTTACAACCCGGGTTTCATTTTCTGGTTCCTTTTGTCGACCGGCCTGCGTACCGACGGGAAATGCGCGAACAAGTATTGGATGTACCCAGCCAAACCTGTATCACCAAAGATAACATCGAAGTTGCGGTAGATGGCTTAGTATATATCAAAGTGATGAACGCCTATAAAGCGAGCTACGGGATTTCAAATTATCAAGCTGCAGCTGTCAACCTTGCTCAAACTACAATGCGGAGTGAAGTCGGTAAAATTACACTCGACGATACCTTTAGCGAGCGGGAAAAAATGAATGAAAACATCGTTCGTGAAATTGATAAAGCAGCTGAACCATGGGGAATTAAAGTACTTCGCTACGAAATAAAGAATATCCGTCCATCTAACGAAATCGTTGATACCATGGAAAAGCAGATGGAAGCAGAACGTGAGAAACGCGCAGAAATCACACATTCTGAAGGTTTCCGGCAATCTCGAATCAATGAATCGGAAGGTGAACAAAGTAGTCAGGTTTTGATCTCGGAAGCGAATCGGCAGAAAAGAATTAACGAAGCTTTGGGCAAGGCCAAAGAAATTGAATTAGTAGCAGAAGCTACAGCCAATGGTATTCAGAGGATTGCTCAGGCGATGCAACGTCCGGGTGGAGAACTTGCCGTTAAAACCAAGCTGATAGAACAATATATCGACGAATTTGGACGAATTATTGAATCATCAAACATTTCTGTATTACCCACCGAAACCGCTAATCTGAAAACCTTTTTCGAAGGGGTTAGCAAAGTAAGCGATCACACAAAATCTAAAGGAGAGTAACCATGACCGGATTAGAAATTTTAGATACCGTCAGTTTTGGCCTTGTAATGGCCTTTTTGGTGTTCTTATTGGTAAAGGTGATCCTTTCATTTCGATTGGTTCCCAATCAGTTTGCGTATATCGTTGAACGTTTAGGTAATTATCAGAAAACATTGGGACCCGGATTCCATGCTCTTATTCCTTTTGTAGACAAAGTGGTGTACAAGCAAGATTTACGGGAAGAAACCATCGAAGTAGAACCGCAAGAATGCTTCACTAAAGACAACGTAAAGGTAGAAGTTGATGGTGTAATTTATCTAAGTGTGATGGATCCGGTAAATGCCAGCTACGGGGTTACCGATTATCGGTACGCGGCCATTCAACTCGCACAAACTACCACTCGATCAGTAATTGGTTTGATGGATTTGGACGAGACCTTCGAAGAACGTGCATTTATGAGCAAAGAAGTAGTAAAAGTGCTGGCCGAGATGGAATTACCTTGGGGAATAAAAGTGCATCGTTACGAGATAAAGAACATCATCCCTCCTCGCACGGTTCAAAAAGCAATGGAACGCCAAATGACTGCAGAGCGTGATCGACGTGCCGTAATCGCCCGTTCTGAGGGTGTAAAAGGCTCTAAAATAAATGATGCAGAAGGTATTCGTGCCGAAATCATCAATATTTCTGAGGCAGAAATGCAGAGCCGCATCAACGAAGCTGAAGGCGTTGCCAAAGAAATTGAGGCACTTGCGCAGGCTACTGCTATCTCTATCGAAAAAGTGGCCGATGCGTTGAACTCACCAATGGGAACCGAAGCAATGCGACTGCGTTTAGCCGAAAAGTATCTGGGCAAGTTGAAAGGTTTGGCACGTGAAAGCAACGACATCATCCTGCCAAAAGATATTTCGAATTACGACACGGTGATGGAAGGATTGTCGTTGAAAGAGCTGGAGTTAAAATCGACTCCTTCAAAAAAGTAACTTAATACGCTCGGTATTTTCGTCCCTCTTTAGGGACAACCGGGCCATTTGGTGTAGCAAATTTTATTGGGATGGTTTCGTACTTCCCACCTTTTACGGTCTTCTTTACGCCAAAGTGTAAGTGTGGCCCCGTAACAAATCCGGTAGCTCCAGAGTAGCCAATAAACTGCCCTAATTTAACAGATTGCCCAACACGAACATGGGCTCCGTTATACTGAAGATGAGAATAATCTGCCATGGTGCCATCATTATGTAAAATAGTTATGGTGTTTGCGTCGTCAACATAGCTTTTGTCATTGCCGCCTATATTCGAATCCTCCTTAACCTCAATCACCATACCATCACGTGCGGCGTATATAGGTGTACCATCCGGCATAGAGAAGTCGATTGAAAACCTGATATTGCCTTGGTGCGAAAATTCCCCTTCAAACCCTTGAGATACCCCATAGGTGCTTCCGTTTCGAAAGGGAAAACGATACTCGAAAGTATTATCGTGGCGGGCATACACATCGCCTATGTATGTGATATAATTCGTTTCAAAATTCCATGGAGAAGCAGGATCGACAGGTACAAGTGTAAATAATTTTTCTTTTCGATCGTATTTAAGAACCTCTATGAGCGGTAATGGTTTATCGCTATTCAAATTTGTTAGCGAGGCAGATAACTCGATAGTAACAGGGTAAATATTTGGATTAACTGCCCAAATTTCGATCACACCATTCTTTTCAAGCTTGTACACTTCAACATCCTGATGCGATGTGGCCGTAATTAATAAAATCAGTATCAGTACTAACATACTTTAGTTTGATTAAGATTAAAGTACGCACAAGTTTTGAAATTGCCTGTATATTCGGTCATGAATTTATTGATGTTTTATTTACTAATTCTACTCGCACTCAAAAAAGGTAACGATCAGGACGATCCCCAACTATCACAAGCAATAAAATCGGGAGATCATGGTGCCTTTAAAAAGTTTTTTGAGAAACATCATTCCTTTCTATATCACTTTTTGCTGAAGAAAGGATTATCTGAACAACAAGCTGAAGATTTAGTTCAACAGGCGTTTGTGTTGATCTGGGAAAAGAGAGCGGATATCGACGAGCATAAATCGTTACGAGCTTATCTCTTTCGAATTGCATACACTCGCATGCTTAATGTGTTTAGAGATCATGAGAAGTTTGATGATAATGCAGAAAGTGAACTGTCAGAAACTGAACAAACAGCTGATAGTGCGATTGAAAATCAGGAACTGGCTGATGCTTTAACAAAAGCAATTAATCAGATGCCGGAAAAAAGACAAGAAGTGTTCCGGTTATGTTTTATTCAAGAATTCACGTACAAAAGTGCAGCTGAAGTTTTGGGTGTATCCGTAAAAACGGTTGAAAATCACATGGGTTTGGCACTCAAAGAACTACGCAACAAACTCGAAGGATTTCGGTGAGGGTTGCTGGTTGCTGGTTAAAAACTCAGAATTTCCCCACTTTTCACTTTTCACTTTTCACTTTTCACTTAAACAAAAAAAATCAAAACTCCATTAGGGGTACTTTCAATCTGACGTGTACTAAGGGTGAGACACAAAAAATCATCCTTAATAACAAACATGAGGTAACTCAAATGAAAAAACTAAGCAACTTAAACAACCTATCACTTCTGGCGCTTGCCTTATTGGTAACTTTTGGTGCTTGCTCGTCGGTTAATAACGATGTGGAAGCCATTTCAGCTGAAGATGTTGATTTAGCCGCACACATTGTAACTACTTCCATCGCCGACGATGAGTCTGGTATGATTAGCAGTTTATACGACGCATTTTCTGACGTATCATCCGAAGGAATCAGCTATGGAGCATCCGCTGCTCGTTTTAAAACCGATCGTGATAATGGAAATGACGGCCGCGGTCGGGAAAGAAATTTCACCTATAGTTACGATCCTGAGACCGGTATCCATAGCCTAGATTACTCACGAAGTGTTCAAAATGGGCTGTTCAGTAAATCAATAGAGGTTAATCAAGACATCATTTATACCGATTTAGACGGTGAGTTCATAGAATTTCCACGCCAAAATCGTGAAGATATTGAAGCCATTGCCTACACAGGCAGCAAAGTTGGCGAACATGAAGGAAAGTTCCGAAGTGGAAGCTTTTCAAAAGCCGATGATTTCCGCCTTGCCGGTATCCATTCTACCAGCTCAATCTTAACGCTTAGCGGAACACATGCCGGTAGCGGAAACGCAGAGGGTGTAACCCGAGATTCTGTAGAAGCTTCTCGATCTTACACGATTAACCTTGAATTCTCGAATATCGAAGTGAATAAAGACACCGTAAAAGCTCACGGTTCACTTGAGTTTGCCGTAAGCGGAACCATTACTTACAGTGTTACCATGAATAAAACCATTAATGGAGTACCAGAAGAAACAGTGATGGATGGAACTATCGACTTATCGGAAGATGGAACTGCTCTAATGAGATTTAACAAACTCCCAAACACGGTACGATTTGCATTAGGCGATGGCGAACGTCGCGACAATGCCGGTAATCGCAGAGGAAACTAAATCATTAAAAACAAGAAGCAGGGCGTGTTTGTAGCGGCCTGCTTCTTTATTTGATAAGACGATGGCAACCGATCAACAACTTCCACAAAACGACCCCGATTTGTTACTGGCGCGGCAACTCGGCTACAGTATTGATCAGGGTGCGTCTTTTGCTGAATTAAACAATCCCTTAATCGATCAATTAATGGCCATCAAGAATAAGGAACTAGCTTCATATACAATGCCGGCTTCAGTTTCTGAGAATATCTGGAATCAAATCAGCAACCAAACCAAACAGAGAAAAGCCAATGTTACTCCTCTCTTTAACCGTACTTCTATTCTTGCCTGGGCTTCTGCTGCTGTGGTGCTAATTGCAGCATTTATTGGATTCTACTGGATACAAATGCAGCCGCAACTTGAATTACTGGCTCAAAGTGAATCTACTATTTTACAAATAAGCCTAGATGACGGCTCTGAGGTTTCCTTACGCCCACATTCTAAACTTTTTGTAGATCGCTCTACTACCCACCGAAGTTACCGTATTGAAGGTGAGGGCTTTTTTGATGTTGTATCAAACCCTAAAGCACCATTTACAGTTGATGCTACCTTTGGTACTGTAACCGTGTTAGGAACTCGCTTTAACCTAAGTACCTGGGGTGGAAAGGCTGTTGTTTACTTGGAAGAAGGTCGTGTTTCATTCTCCTCAAACCAGACCGATGAAGCGGTAATTCTGCAACCGGGACAGGCTTCAGAAATCTCAGATCGTCAGCTACAAGTACTTGCTGTGTCAAATGCCGAAGAGTATACCGATTGGCAATCAAACAGTTTGGTGTTCAATAGTTCAGATCCTGCAACAGTAGTGAGCGAAATTAACCAACATTTTGGGGTTATGGTAAATATTGATCAACTTCAGGATCGTTCGGAAATTACAGGCACGCTTATACTCGATTCGGTAACTCAAACACTCGACGATTTAGGCTTAGTTTTAGGTGGAACCTTCCGCTCTGTAAACGCCAACGAATACGAATTTATCTTAATGGAATAGCCAACACATTCAATGCTGCGGTTTTTTAGTTGTTTCGGATGGTTTTTAATATTCAACGCTTCGGTTACAGCGCAGGACTACTCGTATCAAAATAAAGCGCTGCTCGAGATCATTCGCGACATTGAATCGAATACCGAATATCGTTTTTTATATCGCGAAGCCTTAGTTGCTAATATTACCCTAACTTTTGACGCTGAGCCATCAGAACTTTTTGAGATTCTTGAACAATCAATGCTAACATTCGGGTTGGGACTAAAAGTAAACTCGGATCGAAACCAAGCAATTGTCTATAAATCGGGAGCTGTAAGTACTACTTTAGAGGCAACTATTCAAGGTTTTGTGGTGGATGCAAATACGGGTGAGCGCCTCCCGTTTGCGACCATATCATGGCGTGAATTTGGTGAAATTAAAGGCGTAAACAGTGATGCTACGGGCAGATTCAGCATTTCGGCTTTACTACCTCAACCTATGCTTTCTCTTTTGGTTAGTTACGTAGGATATGCAAACCAACAGTTAACAGTGGCATTAGATGAAGCCATCGACTTAAGCGATGTAACTATTCGCCTAATCCCCAAAAAATACGATGGGAAAGAAATAATTGTACAGGGCGTAAATTTCTATAATCCAACTGATACATTGCTTTATGGCTTGATGAAGCTCGGGAGTTTTAGCCCACTTGGTGAAAGTAACGCCGTTCGTTCTCTGCAAAATCTACCGGCCGTGTCGATGAATACGGCTGTGAATGACGGAATCAACATTAGAGGGAGTGCTTCGGATGGTTTTCAAGTATTACTAGACGGACAGACTTTATACAGCCAAAGTCACTTATTTGGGCTTTTGGATGCCATGAATCCTGATGTACTACGCTCGAGTGGATTTTATTATGATATTACTCCAGCTCAATATCAGGCTCCTTTGGGTGGCACTCTGTCCCTGATTACTCGTACGGGTTCTTTAAATAAATTTTCGAGTTCTGTAGGTTTGAGTAATACTGCGATATCATCCACAATCGAAGGTCCAATCAAAAAAGGAAGCTCGAGTTTTATGCTATCCGGCCGGTGGTCTTATCTCGATGAATTAGATTGGTTCAACAATGCCAAAATGATTGAATATGGATTGGATGTAAACCGGCCGTTATTAGTTGTTGATCCAAGGCTCCAGAATAGGATTGTGCGTGGTTACTCGCTCCACGAAATTGATCTGCAAAGCACAAATGCTTCTTTTTATGATTTACATGGTAAGCTATACACCGAATTCTCAAATGGAAATCAGTTTCTAATTTCCGGCTACTTTGGCAATGATGAAGCAACTCAGGAGTATTTGAGAGATGAAAGAGATGTGATAACCATTAATCAAACCGCAAACAACTGGAGCAATGCAACAATCAATTTGGCTTTTAATGCAATGCTTAACTCCAAAATATACTCTCAATCAAGCATTGGGTATACCGATTATAACAGCGAGTTTTTGAAGGATGATTTTCCATTTTCGGTACGAGGTAACCCCATAGGGAATGGAAATAGGATTTTCATCGATTCGGTCACCATTCAGCCTTTAAATTTGCAAAACGGGGTGAATCAAGTAACATTAAAGCAAGATTTTACCGCACAAATAGAGTCGGGATCCATAAACTTCGGTATTAACTATGCCGATTTTGATGTGCAATATACCGAGTTAGGCATAGTAAGAGAATCGTTTATTAGCCGGCGAACCAGCCAATTAGTTGATGTTTACACTCAATTAGATGTTGAGGCCAGTGAGCAGTTTGGGTTAAGCGCCGGCAGTAGATTACACTATTTCAGTAATGGGCAATATCTGAGATTGTCTCCACGAATTAAATTTTCGCTTCAGGAAAGTGAAAAATTGGCGATGAGTTTTGGATTCAGCAGGAATTATCAGTTTATCAATCGGCTCACTTTTTATAATATCAACAGCAACGATTTCTGGATCCTTTCTAACGAAGATCAACCGCCTTCATCTGTAAATCAATTATCCGCCGGGCTTTATTATCATGCAAATACTTGGGCCTATTTTCAAATTGAAGGCTATTACAAGCAATTTGCGAACCTGAGATTGCATCAGTTAAATACCGGGTTAATTTCAGAATCATTCAAGAATGAAGACTCTCCCTGGTTTTATCAAAACGATGGGCGTTCACATGGCATAGAAGTTTTAATAAAGAACTGGTACAAAGAAGTAGTGATAACGAATGCCTATACTTATTCAATTGCAGAAGTTCAGAATCCTCTGCTTAATAATGGAGAATATTTTTATGCGAACTGGGATCGAAGACATCAACTTACCTCTACCGCAGATATAGAATTACAAAAAGGGTTTCACTTACTGATGGCATGGACTTTTGGCACAGGAATACCCAGTAGAGCGGAAATCAACACACAGCTGCAATCTACCAACCGTTTACCTAATTATTCCAGATTTGATGTTTCTCTGAATATAAAAGGTGAGTTTAAGCAGTCGAAAATAGAGGCTTCATTTTCGATTTACAATGCATTCGACAGAGAGAATGTTTGGTATTCTGAACGCAAACAAGCTACCGTAACAACCTTTAGAGATGTACGACAAGCCGCTGCATTAACACATGTATTTGACCTAGGAATTCAGCCCTCTTTTAATGTAAAGCTTAGCTTTTAGCCACTTCGTTAATCTCATCTTCTACAAAATACATGTCGATGTCTCCCTGCCCTTCAACATGCACTTTTCCACGATACTCGCATTTGTATTTATCGTGTACAAAATCGCAGGTGGTTGCCGAGATATTAATCTTTCCAATCTCTCCAACTTCTTCCATTCGGCTGGCTAAAATTACGGTGGATCCCCAGATATCGTAGGTGAATTTCTTTTTTCCAACAACACCGGCAATCAAGCTACCACTGTGAATTCCGATACGCATTTTCCACTTAACGGCAGATCTCTCATTTCTTTCATCGATAAAAGCTTGCATAGCCTTAGCTGCTTGCACACAGAGCAGTGCATGGTCTTCTTTCTCGTCGGGCAAGCCGGATACGGCCAGATATGCATCACCTATCGTCTTAATCTTCTCCAGCCCAAATTGCTCGCAGATGGAATCGAAGCCTTCAAATATTTCATTTACTTCAGAAACCAGCTTCTTTGCCGACATTGTTGCCGCTGTTGATGTAAAGTTTTCGAAGTCGGTAAACAATACGCTTACTTCCTCATACCTTCGGGGAGAAGCCACCCCCTTTTCTTTAATTTCATCTGCAATGCCCTTCGGAAGCATATTATACAACAGGTTATCGCTTTTTTCTTTTTCATTTTCAAGCAACAGCGTACGCTCTTTTACCAGAGCTTCCAGTTCTTCGTTGTATTTCTGAACCTGCTCTTTCTTTTTACGCTCTTTCCCTATTTGGTGATTGATAAACCCAATAACTACAGTTGCTCCAAAAAAGGTATACAAGCCATAGGCCCACCAGGTTTGCCATGGTGGTGGCAGTACTTTAATTTTTATGGATCGACCAACTGTATTCCAGATGCCATCCTTATTGGAAGCCCGAACCATGAAGTTATAGGTTTCACCCGGTGGCAAGTTGGTATACGAAACATACCGCCTGCTACCTACTTCCTGCCATTCCAAATCGAAGCCTTCCATTTTGTACATGTACTTATTTTGTTCCGGTGCCGCGTAATGCAAGGCCGAGAACTCGAATGAAAACACCTTTTCGCGCCAGGTAAGAACTATTTCGTCGGTTTCAGAAATGGATTTAGTTAACGGTGAACCTACTGATGAAATAGGCACATTCTCGTTAAAAATCTGAAAATCGGTGATAACTACTGGCGGTATATATGGATTATCCCGAATGCTGTCTGGCTTAAAAATCACGATTCCATTAATCCCGCCAAAGTACATGGTTCCATCAATTCCCTTATGAAACGCATTAAACCTATACTCGTTACTTGGCAAACCATCTCCCCGATCATACACACGAATATTTACAGTTTTAGGATCAAAATCTACAATTCCATTATTGGTACTCAACCATAAATGTCCGCGATAATCAACAATAATGCCGTAAATTACATTGTTAGGCAGCCCATCTGCCGTAGAATAGCGAGTAAATGTTTCGGTTTCGGGATTAAATTTGTTCAACCCATTGATGGTTCCTACCCACATATTTCCGTCATTATCCTGTCGGATTACATTGATAAAATTATCGCTGATACTGTTTGAGTCATTAGGATCATTCGTAAAACGTGTGAATTCCTCGCGAACTCGGTCGTATCGGTTTAATCCAAAACCGTGGGTTCCTACCCAAAAAATTCCACGATCGTCCTCAAACATCGACCAGATTTTGTTGTGGCTGATGGTATTAGGATCGGAGGAAGAATGCGTGAAGCGCCGAAATTCCATAGACTCTCGATCGTAGGCATTTAGTCCATTATTAAGTGTTCCTACCCAAATAATGCTCTTACTATCCTCAAATATAGTAGTAATGATATCGCCGCTTATAGTTTTATCGTCATTCGGGTTGTGTTTAAAATGGATAAACGAGTCGGTAAGTTCATTGTATAAATTCAAACCGTCGATAGTGCCTATCCAAACATTCCCGAAACTATCCTGATAAATTGCGTTAATGAAATCGCTACTGATTGATGTTGGGTCGTTTGGGTTATGCACATAATTAATAAACGTAAGTGTGCGTGCGTCTTGCCGGTTTAAACCACCGCCCTGTGTACCTACCCAAAAGTCGCCTGACCCATCTTCAAAAAGTGATGTAATCGAGTTATTGCTTAAGCTGTTTGCATTAGATGGATCGTTCTGATAAACAGTAAAACTCTCTGATGATGATCGGATAAATTTATTTAATGCCCCGTTTTGAGTTCCCACCCAAAACACTCCCGATCGATCTTCAAATAAAGAAGTGATGGAATTGTTGCTTAAGTTGATGGGGTAGTTTAACTCCATGAAGTTTGTAAAGGCGTTGGTTTCACGATCTAAAATATTTAACCCATTTAAGGTGCCGACCCAAAAAGTTCCTCTCGAATCTTCAAACATCGAAAGTACCCAGTTATTCGAAATGCTGTTACGATCTCCTCGATTGGCCTTAAAGCTTGAAAATGTATCAGAAATGGGATCAAATTTGTTTAAACCGCCGGATTGTGTACCTATCCACAGAGTGCGCTTTTTGTCTTCGTAAATGGAAACAATCCAATTATCGCTAATTGTTGTTAAATCGCCGGGAATATTGGTGTAATGTTTAATGGCAAAGGTTTTTCGATCAAAACTGTAGAGACCATCATCGGCGGTTCCAACCCAAATAAAGCTGTTTGAGTCTTTAAATACTGTGGTAATATTCGCTGTACTTAAATTAATGTGGTCGTCAACCTCTTTATAAACACTGAATGTATTTGTGCGAGGATTTAAAATATTTAGCCCGCTTTGAGTACCCACCAAGATAACTCCAATTGGATCTTGAAACAGCGTTGTAATGTAGTTGTGGTTAATGGAAGTGATGTCTGAGTTATCGTGTTGGAAGCGTAAAAACCGATCTTGATCGCGATCAAATTTATTGAGTCCACCGCCTTTGGTGCCAACCCAAATAGCCCCTTCTGTATCTTCGAGGATACTTGAAATTTGATTAGAGGAAATAGAAAATGGATCGTAGGGATCGTTTCGATACACTTTGAATTCGTAGCCGTCGTAACGGTTTAAACCATCTTCGGTAGCGAACCAAAGAAAGCCTCGGCTATCCTGAAGGATGTCGTTAATGGTGCTTTGTGAAAGGCCCTCTTGCGTGGTGATTTGCTCAAAGCGAATCGACATTTCTTGGGCCGTTGAGTGCCCGCTAAATACCAGTATTGAAAAGAGAAGTAGTAGAGTTGCTTTCAAAATGCCATCCATCAGCTAAGTCTATTATAATTACCCCAGAATGGTAACAATATGCGCATCAAATGAGAGTTAGATTCCTTTATACAATCATAAATTGCCTTAATGTACTCATACACTTTACTAATTAGATTGTGTTTTTTCTAATGAACGTAAACTTAAACGAAGTTGCAATCCAATTAAATAATTGGTGCTTCTAATTAAATTCGAACAGCAATTTATAACTCAAAAATAAATTCTAAGGTACCTCTTCGGATTGCACCAATAAAGCCAATTCCATTTTCGATTGTTTCAGAATCTACAAACATATCAGAAAGAAATTCGGTACCTCTAAATTGCTCCCATTCCGGCCCGAAATGTATGTAACGAATATACATTTTGTATTCATCGAGCTCATCACAGCTAACTGTTGGCAGCCAAAAACGTGGTGGAATTCCAATAGTAGCTTCGGGTGGTGGAGGAAAGATATCGACCAACAAATTTGTTACCGTAAGTTGAAGCTCCATTTCGTCTTTTCCTTCAATAAATTCTGGAGTTTGAATGGTTTGAATGGGTGCCCAATGCATCGAGCCTTGGTACAATACTCCAACTTCGGCGTTTATGAACTCTGGTCGCTGTACATTTTTGAACGAAATACGCATGTTTAGCCTGCAACTCGAAGCTTTATCCGGGGTAGTATCGGCTATGGTAACTGCCGGAGTATTAACCGTAGTTGTTGATTCGTTTCCACCGTTATAAACGATCTTTATCCCATACGTAGACGATGGCTGAAGAACCTCGCGAAGTAGATAATTGTAGGTGAAATTTCCATTAAAATTGATAATGGTGTCGGGTAATTGCGTTTCGGTATCGGTCGAAAAATCAGTAAAAAAGACGTTTACATCTTCATAACCGGTTAGGCTATCTATTAAAAAAGGAGTACTTACGTTTCGAATTCGAATAGAATTAACAGGCTTGTCGACATCAAATGCGCCGTAAGCAGAGTAGGTGCCAACGGTATCCTCGAATGGATTTATAACCCGATCTCGACTGCAAGAAAGCCATATTACACCCATTAAAAGTAGGCAAAGGGCTTTCTGTGAATTATTCATAAAATGCCTTAATTGTTATTCGGAACACCGTTTGTGTTGAACAAAATCTGTTTCGTGTTTTTAGCTCCAAAAAATCCAAGTCCATTTTCAATATCCCCTGATTCGAGCACATCCAAAGCGAGGGTATTTTCACGAATCACTTCCCATTCCGGCCCAAAGTGTGTATATCGAATCCGCATTGTACCATTGTCGAGCTGATTACAATTTACCGTTGGATTCCAAAATCGGGGCGGCACATTAACAGTAGCTTCTGCAACGGGTGGAAAAACATCTACGAGCATGTTTTTGATGTTTAGCACTACAGCCAACTTATTAGTGCCTTCTACTTTTTGAAGTTGACGTACCGATTTAATTTCACCAAAATAGAAACTACCAGCGTATTGTACGCCCAACTCAAACCGGATAAATTCATTATCGGCTACGTTATCGAATTCGATCAGAATATCATCCAAACAGGTTTCTGTAAGCTGCGGGGTTAACGAAATGGTTGAAACTCCCGGTGTAGTTGCTGTAGTTGTAGAAACATCTCCTTCCTCTCCTTCAACAGTTAACCTGTAGGTTGTTCTTGGGGTTAACACTTCGTCGATTATAAAATTTAGAGTGGGATTATTGTTGTAATAAATCACCGTATCGCTTATCTGCTTACTGGTTCCCGCGGTTATGTTCTCGAAGGTAACCGAGAAGTTTCGCAGCTCATCTAATTCTGCCAATAGTGGCGATTGTGTGTCTTTAATACGAACATAATTCAGGGTCGAATCCAACTCCATGGCACCATAAATAGAATACGCGCTTTCTACTTCTTCAAATGGCTCAATTAACACCTCGTCACAAGCACTTAGTCCTGCAAACAATATCAATAGAACACCAACATATTGAATTGAAATAATCTTCATACTTCGAAAAATCTATGTGTTAAATAAGTGGGTTATTAATTGATATTCAAACTGATTGATGCATAGGGAAGCATCGGCAATTCGTTTACTTGTCGAAGCGTATTTACATCAAAGTAGAATACGTTGGTCATGTCGTAGCTATTTATAGCACCGATTTCGGTTTCAAGCTCTAGCTTTGGAGAAAGCTGAAATTTACGATCGATAGATACATCCAAACGTTGGAAGGCAGGTAAATTACCATCAAATGGTACCGAATATAGTGTTACTGCTTTTCCCTGATTTTCTAAAGGATCCTGATATGGAACCCGAACTATTAAATCGATGGCGTACAATTTAGTGTATGGAGCCCCGCTACTGTAACGCCAAATGGCATTTGCTGTAAACTTACCGAGCTTATAACTAGCAAGCACATTTAGCTGATGACGACGATCGTGACTTGGATTGTAAACAAATTCGTCGGCTTCAATCCAGGCAACTAAATCATCTGCAGAGGCGCTGTATTCTACTTCCGCTAGCCCATAACCAAGCGTTAGATATAACAGATCTGTTTTTAATTGAAGTTGAAGATCCAGTCCATAAGTTTCGGCAGTTGCTGAAGCTGTTCGGATGGTATTACCGGGTTCGCGTGTCCATTCTGCAACCGGCACATTATCATTGTGCTTGTAGTAAGCCTCGATGTTTGCTTCAATAAAATTACCAATACGCTGGCGATAACCTGTAATGGCATGTATAGCGGTTGGCACAGGCTCATCTACCCCAACCGGTTTATACACATAAAAAACTGTTCCGGCATCTCGTTCGTCGGTTATTGCCTCGCGTAATTGAACGTACTTACCCATTGCAAAACTTAACTCCTGATTCTCAGTGCCAAGTGGTTTCCAGGTCATTCTAAAACGTGGCTCGAAGGTCATACTCACATTTTCTTGTCGAATTTGAGTTGTAATTCCCGGTACGATCGACAATGTGTTTGTAGGTTTAAACTCGGTACTTAAATAGGTACTAAATACCGAAGTATATTCTTCTAACGTAGCTCCTAATCCAAATCGCTGTTGCTTTCCGGTTAACTCAGGAAATGGTTCATCGAGATTTGCTTTGTAGAAATTCAAGTTCCAACGAAAACCGTAGTTATAGGGGTGATTAAACGCTGTTCCGGTGTTATCCATTCTAAGGTATCCAATCGAGATATTCGATGTTCTGCCCAAGTCATCGAAACCTAATTCGCTGCTTTTGTAGGTACTGTATCCAATGGTGAAATCCACAGAGTTTTTAAGCTCTTCGCTATATCCCAAACAACGTGCGCCAACGGCTGTATTTTCCCAACCTAAGCTGATGTTTCGCTGCGGATTGATTTTGCCACGATCGTAGGTATGTAAGGCCGTCATATTACAAGTAAAACCATCCCAGTTGATGGAATAGCGCGCCATTATATCAGAAAACTTTAATGGCACGTCTTCACCGGTTAAGCTTGGCCCGGCTTGTTCAATCACACTATATCGCCCCATTACCAATAACGATTGTTTGTCCTTTTCGAGCGGGCCTTCTGCCAACGCCGAAACTATGTATGGGCTGGCTGCCACCTGGCTTTGAAATTGACGCATATTACCCTGCCGCAAACTTACATCCATTACCGATGAAGTTGCCCCTTCGTATTCGGCACCAAATCCGCCTGCGTATAAATCTACATTACTAATTACTGATTGTGGAAACGCTGAAAATAAATTCGAGATATGGAATGGTTTAATAACCGGCATCTTATCTACTAAAATAAGGTTTTGAGCAGGTGTGCCACCACGAATGAACAACTCACCACCGCGGTCGCCACTGGTAACAACACCCGGTAGTGTTTGCAGATATACACTAAGGTCACCACCCGGCCCCGGAGCCGGGATTAATTGAATATCGGTAACAGAAATAGATTGTTTTCCGGCAACACGTTGCACAGCACCACTTCTGGTTCCACTTACTATTACTTCACCCAACTCGGAATTTGCGGTTGGTAATTCTGTTCGATACAACCGAGTTTCACCCGGGGCGAGTGTAATCTCAGCTTCATGAGGATCAAACCCAATCGATGAAATGGCTAAATCGTAGGTACCATTATTTACGTTAATGAATTCCCAAAGACCATCGGCGTTGGTTGCTCCTGCCTTATACATAGTTCCACTTTTTCGATACAATATCACATTCGCACCGATAATCGGGTTACCGTCTTCTTCTGAAATGACAAGAACACGGAGTGTTGATCTGGTTTGGGCGAATATCTGGGATGGGAGTAGCGTAAACAAAACGCCGAGAAGGAACCCGCATATTGCGAGTTTACGAACAGATTTGATGACCATTTAAAATAGTATTAGTAAGAGTTGTTCAATTAATTAGAAAAGGATGAGATTTGAAATTATTGCGTTCTAATTCAACCTCTGTTACATTTTTTTATGTATCTCTTTTTCTTGATGAAGTGCTGAATATACAATCAATTACTATTCATAATGAAACATGATTTTTCACCGACATCGAAAAGTTTGATTGATTTACAATTTAAAACGAGTTTGTTTATTTAAACTATGTTGTAAAAAACATTCCGAATACTGTCTATGCGGTAAGCGTAATGTATCAATTCAATCTACTTGGGCTTTTGGCAGTTCTATATAAAAAGTAGAGCCTTTACCCTGTTCGCTTTCGAAATATATGTTACCACTCATTTTATCAACGAAAGTCCTACACATAGATAACCCAAACCCATTCCCCTGTTCTGCATTGGTTCCTTTTCTTGATGGTACCACGTTGTTGAATAAATCGTTTTTCAAATCTTCATGAATTCCAATTCCTGTGTCTTCAACCTCAATCAGAACAGTATTGGTATCCTCTAAAGATTTCGTTCGTATGTTGATATCTCCGCCTTCTTTTGTAAACTTAATCGCATTCATCAGTAAATTCCGCAAAACCATTCGAATAGCACTTTCATCTGCAATGGCATCAGAATGGTCGTCAAATTCTAAAGATATCGACAGTTTTTTATCATTGAGATGATAGGATTGTCTGTCTACCACTGATTGTATAATCTCATTCAGATTAACCTCCTCCGGTTGTATTTTCAACCCATTACTTTGACTCAATGACCATGCTAATAACCCCTCGATCGTATCCGAGTTTTTCTGAAGTGTAGGTTCAATCGTTTTCGATAACTCCTTAATTTCTTCGATGCTTAATAAATCTGAGTTAATCAAATCCAGTAAACCACGTAGTGTAGCTAACGGCGATCTTAAATCATGAGCTAACACCCCCATTAAATGATCACGCGATTCTAGTATTTCTTCCAACTGTTTAGTAGTAGATTCAAGTTCTACATTTTTTCCTTTAATGGCTTTTCTCGATCGTAACACCACGTAAATAATTACGAGTAATAAACTTAATGCTAATAATGATGCAATAAGAGCGGCTACTTGAAATCTCAATTTTTGGTCTTTCACTATTTGTTGCTCTTGTAATGCTTCATTCACTCGAATTTGTTGTTCTAATTCTAACTTACTAGTGAGATTGGCAAACTCTTTTTCCTTTTCCAGATCAAATAATGAGTCGGTAATCTGTGTGTAGTATTCGAAATTTTCAAGCGCTTTCTTATAATCAGTTAATTCCTTATTTGTGGCATAAAGGTTAAAGTAAGCTGAGCTTATAAATTGAGTGGAACCTAATCTTTTCGCAGTAACCATTGCCTTCTCATACCAATTTCGTGCTTCTTGAAATTGTTCTTGATAGCCAAATAGTTCTCCTAAAGCATTGGAATTGTAATAAATACCTTCTTCAACTCCATAATCTTCGCTAAATGAAAGAGATTCTTTGAAATTCCTCTCTGCCTCTTCAAAATCTCCTTTCTGGCGATTTAGTACTCCCATATTGTGTAATAATATGAATGGAGGAACGCCCTCTCTTATGGCTTTATGCAAATCAAAAGCTTGTTCATACAATTCAAGCGCTTCATCCAACTCGCCTAAATCGGTTAAGGCATTCGCATAATTTGTAAGTACACGTAGTTCATCAACTTTCGAGTTTATATCTCGTGCAATGCCTAATGCCCTTTCCAAATAAGAAACTGCTTTTTCAGGTTCCTCGAATGAAACAAATGTATCGCCTAAATTATTCAAAATAACGGCTAAAAATGCCGAATCGTTAGCTTGTTCGGCAAATTGAAGACTCTCTAAATAACTTTCTAACATTAAGTTGTTGTCTCCAAGTTCTCCGTAAACAACTGCCATATTCATTTTAATGCCCGCTTTCATGCGCGAGTCTGTCGAAATATTACGAGAGTCTGCCTCACTTAAGGCATCTGAATAGGATTCAATCGACTTATCGTAGGCTCCCTTCATTCGATATGCCGTGGCTTGTAAATTTAGAAATTGCACTTTCAATCTACTATCAGCCAAATTTTCAACAAAATCCTTGCCTACAATTAAAGCGGAGTCGGCAAGCCTCATCGTTACCAGCAGATCAATTCGGGCAAGATCCGCAAGTGATCTCCCGTATGCATAGTTCATAGAATCCGCAAGAAATTCTCCATATTCAATAAGCTCGATAACTTTTTCATTTTCACCCCGATCCACCAATTCCATCGCTTGCAGTAGCACTTCTTTAACATGAGTTGTATCAATTATTTCTGAACTCTGTGCATGTACTTGACCTATTGATAACCCAAGTAATATTAGAAATATAAATTTTAAAAATTTTCCCATATTTGCTGATCAATTATACGGAGATTGTATGTAGTGATATCTTATTATATTTATATAATTGAGTGTAATTGAACTTATCGGATGAAACAACCGATTAATAATAAAATATTTGAATTTATATTATTTCGTTGATCTACAGTATTTGCGCTCATTTTCAATTACCTAATTCAGCTATTCTCATTTCAACTTGACACACCCAGCGATAAGCTATAAAAGTTTTGGAGCGTATTTTTGATAAAATAAAAGCCAAACAGAACAACATCTGATTGGCTTAATTTATTTTTAGTGGAGATGCGGGGAGTCTTCCATCGGAATGCCTTCGGCAGAACCCCGGTCCGACTGTGTTCATAAAAAAAGCCAAACAGAACAACATCTGATTGGCTTAATCTATTCTAGTGGAGATGCGGGGAGTCTTCCATCGGAATGCCTTCGGCAGAACCCCGGTTCGACTGTGTTCATAAAAAAAGCCAAACAGAACAACATCTGATTGGCTTAATTTATTTTTAGTGGAGATGCGGGGAGTCGAACCCCGGTCCGAAACGGCAAACCTGCAAATATCTACATGTTTAGTTGCTAATTAACATTCGCCTGAAGCCGAGCCTAGCAACCAAGCGACTTCAAACTATTCTGTAAAAGATTCACGCAGCAGAGACAGAAAACCCTGTTACGCTATCCTGTCTGTTATGGCGATCCAAACTGACGCTGACAGGCACGCTTTCAGCGGATCGGCTCAGTCAGTTTATGCTGCTAAGCGGTATGAATAATTGTTGTCAATTATTTTTGTGTCCATAATGGGTGTTTTACGAGAACCATTGGTCATCCTCGACATGCAACCTGCGGTGTTACTCATCCCGTCAAATCCAGAACATCCCCAGTAATTCAAAGAGCGACTTTAAATATACGAATTATATCGCAGAAAAATTGTTCTGTTCCCAATGGAAACTATTATCCATTACAAAAGTTTTATCGTCTTCTATGGCAATAATTTCATGACAATTCCGATTAATTTTTAAACCTAACTTTTTACAGCTCATCCCGTTTAAGTCGGGCGAACTTTATAATATTACGACTATTCATGACACTTAGAACATTACTGCTTTCGGGGATTCTTATCATAGGTTCGCTCTCGCTACACGCACGGCAATCGGTAAGCATTACAGGGTATGTTAGAGACGCCAACACCGGCGAAACTTTGATAAGCGCGAACGTAGCCCTCATCGAAATAAACCGCGGCGGCGCTACTAATGCACAAGGCTATTACAGTATCCAAAATGTAGAGCCGGGCACCTACACGATAGCAGGGTCTTATATTGGCTATGATTTATTTACACGAGAAATCACTCTGGAAAGAGGTCAAAGTTTACGCTTTGATATCGATTTAGTACCAGACGTTTTTGAAGGTGACGAAATAATTGTAGAATCAGAAGCCGAACGACAAGAGCTCAAATCCATAGGTACTGCACAAGTAAAAACTGAACTGATTAAAGCTTTACCTGCCATTTTCGAAGCCGATGTTTTCCGCTCAATTCAATATCTGCCGGGTGTTAAATCAGCCAGCGATTTTTCCAGTGGATTGTATATCAGGGGTGGAAGTCCGGATCAGACACTCATCATGCTTGATCAAACTACGGTGTATAACCCAAGTCACTTTTTTGGTTTTTTCTCCACTTTCAATCCAGATGCAATCAAAGATGTACGGTTATTTAAAGGTGGTTATCCGGCCGAATATGGCGGCAGATTAGGATCTGTACTTTCGGTGTATAACAAGGATGGAAACCGAAATAATTATCAAGGCTCGGTAACTTTGGGGATGCTTGCCTCGCGCGTTGCCATCGAAGGTCCGATCAAAAAAGGGTCGTTCATGCTTGCGGCACGACGCTCTACCTTAGAGCCTTTATTGTCTGCTTTACGCCAATCGAACGATAACATCCCCTCTCTCTTTTACTTTTACGATTTCAATGGAAAGATCAATTACGATGCTTCTTTAAACGATAAATTTAGTCTGGCCTTTTATTCCGGTGCCGATAAAGTGCGCTTTCCATTTGCTGATGATGCCGAGTTCACGCTTAATTATGGAAATCAAACCGTAAGTGGTAACTGGACCCATATTTTTAGCGACAAAGTGTTTTCCAATTTTGTAATTACAGGATCTCGCTATTTCAATTTCCCGGAATTTGAGTTTGGCGGAACCCCTTTTGAGCGGGATAATAATATTTACGATTTCTCGCTTAAATCTGATCTCGAATACATCCCAAATGAGAAACACCTGATAGCAACCGGTGTATGGGCAGGTGTGTTTACACTGCGATTACAAGATCGCTTCGATAATCAGGATTCGTTTAGTTCTCGCATACATTCCAGATATGCGAGTTATTACTTGCAGGATACATGGCGCCCCACCGAACAATGGAAAGTGATTGGTGGTATCAGAGCTAATTATTTTTCTGATGGTGATTACCTGCGTTTGGAACCACGCCTTTCAGCTGAATATTTCGCATCCGACCGCATCACGCTACAGGCAGCTTATGGCCGATATAACCAATTTTTTACGCTAATTACCAACGAAGCATTTTCCGGTTTCGATTTGTGGCTGACTGCTGATGAAGGAATTCGCCCTGCATTCGGAGATCAATTTGTACTTGGAGCCAAAACAGTTCCATTTAAAGATTATGGGCTCGACATCGAACTGTATTATCGCACAATGAACGACTTGTTTGAGCTTGATCCATTTTTACCGGATGCAGCCGGACTTCTTTACGAGGATTTATTCAGAATTGGTGAAGGATACGCGTACGGAACTGAAATCATGTTTGAAAAAAGAGTGGGGCGATTAAATGGCTACATCGGCTACACATTCGGCTATACCTGGCGTAAATGGCCTACTTTTAACGTAGCTATAGGTGATCAAAGCCAAACCGCACGTTTTTATCCCCCTAAATACGACCGTCGAAATGATGTGAAAATTATTCTGAATTACGAATTAAGTAGAAAGTGGAAATTTACCGGAGCGTGGGTTTATGCCACAGGTCAGGCTTATACCGAAGCTACCGGTCGTTATGCCGTTTACGACACTCCTTGGAGTGCCATCAACCAAAATAATCTACTGGTAGTAGAAAATGTGAATGCATCACGCCTACCGAACTATCACCGAGCAGATGTTTCTTTTAGCCGACGTGGCACCTTTTTTGGGTTAGGCGAAGCCGAGCTACAACTACAAGTTATAAATGTTTACAGTAGGCGAAATGTATGGTTCACCCAAATTGATTTTGAAGAAAACCCGGTTAGCAGAACCGATGTAACTCTGTTGCCCATTATCCCAGCCATTTCTTACACCGTGAAATTTTAAAATGATGAAAGCATATTTATTCACCTTAGTCGCCCTATTTACTGCATTATCTGCTTGCGAAGTGTACGAGCAAGATTCTTACGAAGAATATTATGTGGTAGAATCCTATTTGGTTGCAAACCGACAACTCCCGCAAGTTAGAGTTTCAACTACAGCACCTGTGAACGATTTTTACGCTTTCAGTAGATCAGCTATTGCAGATGCACAAGTTCAGATTCGATTATTAGACCCATCGGGAGCCATGATCGAAGAAGTATTTACTTACAGTAGTGATACCGCCGGCATCTATCAACCATTAGACTCGCATAAGGTACTTCCCACCCGAAGTTATCAGCTTTATGTAACCATTCCTGCGAGCGCAGCTGAGATTACGGCTACAACTGTTGTTCCTGATACGTTTAAAGTGATCAGTACTGTATTGGATACACTGGTTTATCAATCTACAGAACAATTAGAGATTACTGTTTCGGAAAGCAGTTATCCCGGCAGGCAGAATATATTCATATTCAACACCATCGCTTTAAATCCTGATCCGGCAATGTTAACGCCCGTTTATGCAGATTTTTTAGAGGATGAAATTGTAACCCTCGATGAATTAACCAATACGGAATCGGGACTACTGAATGCGGCGAATTTTACCGTGAATCAGGATCAAAGCATTACCATTCGATATCCTTGGATTGCTGTGGCATTCTATGGCGACAATAATCTAATCGCTACTACCGTAGATGATAATGTGTATGATTTTGTACGATCGGAATCGGTTCAACTGGGCGGCTCTACCCTATCACCCGGTGAAATTCAAAATGTGATTACGCATGTTGAAGGTGGTTTGGGAATTTTTGGTTCCTTAGCTTCCGATACCATTCAAACGTACATTAAACCGTTTGAGTTTAATTAAAGATCATCAATCAATTATTGATTACAAGAATGCGCAAGACAATTTTCATCACTCTTCTGGTTTCTTTCTTCTTAACACCTGCAACCAGTGATCTTTTGGCGCAACAGGATGGTGCATTTGAAATTGCCAGAATTAAATACAGAGGTGGTGGCGACTGGTATAACGATCCGTCTTCGCTCACAAATTTGATCAACTTTACCCAATCAAATGTCCCAATAAGCATTAACCGAAAATACGTGGATGTTGCCCTCGGCAGTACCGAACTACACGACTACCCCTTCGCATATTTAACAGGTCATGGAACTATTGAGGCCAATAATACAGAAGTTCGAAACCTTCGAAATTATCTGGAAAACGGTGGGTTTCTGTACGTTGATGATGATTACGGCTTAGATGAACACATCAGAGCCTTAATGAAGGATGTGTTCCCGGACGAAGAATTCATCGAGCTTCCCTTCTCACATCCCATTTACCAGCAAGTATTTCGCTTTAACAATGGCGTACCTAAAATTCACGAACATGATAACAAAGCGCCCCGAGGATATGGAATTTTCCATAAAGGTAGGCTCGTTGTGTATTATACCTACGAATCAAATCTTGGTGATGGCTGGGCCGATGCTGAAGTGCACAATAATCCACCTGAGAAGCGAGAGCAAGCTTTAAAAATGGGTGTTAACATTTTAGTGTATGCTTTGACACGTATTTAGATTTAGAGTATAATCTGCGAACCAAATTTCACTGATTATGCAAAGCATTTCTCCTTATCTGTTTTTCCCCGGTAATTGCGAAGAAGCACTCAATTTTTATCAAAAAGTATTTAATGCTGAGATTACCGCTTTACAACGCTTTGGTGAAGCCAGCATGCCGGTTGAGGACGATTACAAATCAAAAATTATGCACGGAGAGCTAAGCATTGGCTCTACAAAATTAATGTTTTCGGATGGCGCTCCGCATCGCGAAATTACCAATGGCGATAATGTACACTTAAATTTGTCATTTTCTGATGAAACCTCCCTTCGCTTAACCTGGGGTAAATTGGCAGAAGGGGGTTCCATTCACATGGACTTACAGGATACGTTTTGGGGCGCCCTTTTCGGACAGTTAGAAGATAAATACGGCATTCGCTGGATGTTGAATTATCAGAGAGAAAGCTAAAGAATTATAAATTTTGAATTAAAAGCTTCATAAGTTTCAATAAAACAATATTTAATTCATAATTTATAATCCATAATTCTTAATTACTATTCTTCCCCCTTCATCTTGTAGGAAAACACTTTATCGCTACTGGGGTTGTTTTGCTGGCCTTTGGGATCGGGGTAAAAATCGTCGGAATCTACACGTTCGCGTTGCGTGATTTTTGATTGGATATCGGCCTGAATTTTTATGATTTGTTGTTTTTCATCTGCAGTAGCTGTCTTTAATTTTTCAGCGAGTTCCTCTCTTTTGCGTTTAAAAAAACTCAATTCCATCGTTTTGATGGTACTTTTTGCCGTGCGGTATGGGTTACGATCAACTTTGTATTCGACTCCGATTTTTTCGGCATGTCGTTCACTGGCGCTGTGTTGTTTCAATAACACATCACCAACTAAGCGAGGATATGGATCTGATTTTTCCGAATATACTTCGATATTAATCTCTTCTCCTTTTTTAAATCGTTCAACAATATCGCGGTAAAACGCAGCAAGTTCGGTGTCCTCAAATAACCGATCGTTCGTTAATGAACAAATATATTCCACTATAGGATTCTTGTAGGTGATCATCAGGCGGATTAATTCCTTTTCATAACTGGGTTTTTTCTTAGTTGGAGCACGAAATTGCTCTTCATCCATCATTAAATCATCAACAGGAAATTCTTCCTCCGGTAATGGGGGCTCATCACTATTTGGAATTCGCTGTTGTGTTTCCCTTTCCTGCTGTTTTTTTGCCCGGAAACGATCTCTCTCTTTCTGCTTTTGCTTTCGTGCCAAAACCCTTTCTAATTCATCAAATAAATCTCGATCGCTACCCCGACGGAATTTTTGTGTTTTTTGATGAAGATGCTGCACATATAATTGGCGCTGAATAGATTCTGATATATTTGCAATGGCATCTAGAATCTCAGAAATAACTCGGGCCAATTCCGTTGGTTTTTCGAGTCTGCCTTCTTCATCAGCCTTCAACATCAGGAAATCGACAAAATCTTGTGCCTTTTTCTGCTTTAATTCATCAAACGATTCCTTCCCAAACTGCTTCACAAAAGAATCCGGATCTTCCCCATCCGGCAGTTCTAACAGCTGCACTTCCATCCCCTCTGCTAGTGCAATGTTAATTCCCCGTTTCATCGCTGCCTGACCTGCATTATCCGAATCGTAAATCATCACAATGCGCTCGCCGTAGCGATGAAGGATTTTCATTTGTCCGGGAGTTAGCGCCGTTCCCGAACTGGCCACTACATTTTTTACCCCATGCTCATTTAAGGTGATTACATCGGTGTAGCCTTCCACCAGAATCACTTCTTTGTTTTTGCGAATGTCGTTTTTAGCGAAGTTTACTCCATATACAACTTCACTTTTATTATACACTTTGGTTTGGGCAGAGTTAATGTATTTCGCAGTTTTTTCATTGCCGAGCACTCTCCCGGCAAAAGCGATCACTTTATTGGTTGGAGAGAAAATCGGAAACATTAAACGACCTCTAAAAGTATCGTAATATCCTTCACCACGGTTACTAGGCTTAATTAAATCAGCCTCAATAAGATATTTTTTATCAATTCCAGCACCTTCTGCAGCTGCAAACAATTCGTTTCCCGATGCAGGGGAATACCCTAACCCAAAGCGTTTTATTATTTCCCGATTGTAGCCTCGTTTTTGCAGATAGGCCATCGCTTTTTCGGCTTCCGGGTTTTCAATCAGGTTTCGATAAAAGAACAGTCCGGCAAACTTTAAGGCATTATACATCCCCTCTTTAAGCTGATAGTTCTCCCCCCGCTCCTGATCCTGATCTTCTTCCGGGATAAACACCCCATAACGATCGGCCAATTCTCTTACCGCTTCGGTAAAACTTATCCCATCCTGATCCATCACAAATTTAAATACATCTCCCGATTCGCCACACCCAAAACATTTGTAAATCCGAAGATTAGGGTTCACATTAAATGATGGAGTTTTCTCATTGTGATAGGGACATAAACCGATGAACCCACTGCCCGATCGCTTCAGCTTTACATAGTCTGAAACAACCTCCACAATATCGGCAGCATCTTTTACTTCTTCTTTTTTGGCATCGGTGATCATTTTTGAATGATAGCCACAATGTATCAAAAGTGAAAAGTGAAAAGTGAGAAATCCCTTTTCACTTTTCACTTTTCACTTTTCACTTTTCACTCCAAAAAAAATATTTATCCAGAATTAAAGCCTTGCTTTTAGCTACTTTGATGAACAGCCCGTATATTCCCGCCCGAAAAATCACACTTCAAAAACTTATAGAATGAGCGTATTAGTTGGAAAAGACACTCGCCTTGTAGTTCAAGGCTTTACCGGCAGCGAAGGTAGCTTCCATGCCGGACAAATGATCGAATATGGAACCAATGTAATCGGTGGTGTAACTCCCGGTAAAGGTGGTCAATCTCACCTCGATCGCCCGGTATTTAACACCGTTGCAGAAGCCGTAGAAAAAGAAGGCGCTAATACCTCTATTATTTTTGTGCCACCGGCGTTTGCTGCCGATGCCATTACCGAAGCGGCTTTTGCTGGTATAAAGACTATAATTGCTATTACTGAAGGAATTCCGGTAAAAGATATGATCGTGGCTAAACAAATTGTGAAAAGCCATGGCGCTACACTAATTGGGCCTAACTGTCCGGGAGTTATCACTCCGGGTGAAGCTAAAGTTGGAATTATGCCTGGATTCATTTTCTCACCGGGAACTGTTGGTTTAATTTCACGATCTGGAACCCTTACTTATGAAGCTGTTGATCAGCTCACAAAAGCAGGACTTGGACAAAGCACCGCTATTGGCATTGGTGGTGATCCTGTAATCGGAACTACTCACCTTGATGCTGTTAAACTGCTTCAGGAAGATCCTGATACTGAATCAATCGTGTTAATTGGCGAAATTGGTGGTTCTGCTGAGGAAGAAGCGGCCGCTTACATCAAAGACAATGTTACTAAGCCTGTGGTGGCATTTATTGCCGGTTCTACAGCACCTCCGGGCCGCCGTATGGGCCATGCCGGTGCAATCATCTCCGGCGGAAAAGGAACCGCTCAGGATAAGAAAAAAGCATTAGCTGATGCAGGAATCACAGTTGTAGAAAGTCCTGCCGATATCGGAGATACACTTAAAGGAGTGCTTGCTTAACAACAGCAAAGTTTCTTAATACAATTTTCTAAGCCTTATTCGTTGACGGATAAGGCTTTTTTATTTAGTATTATGAAACTTATGGGTAAGCAAACATTTACATTCTATCTTTTGGTTTTCTTGGGTGCAGTTTGGGTTAGTAGTATAGCATCTAATGCTCAATCGTTAAGTGATTCCACTATTGTGATGGGCACTCCGCATGATATAGAAAATGGCAAGGGCTATATTAAAAACTATTATTTGAACTACAACATTATCGGAATTGGGATTGGAGAACATGCTTTTTTACGAACCGGCTTTGGGATCATAGAATTAATTAACTTAGGGGAAACCGCCTATTATTTTCAACCAAACCTATCTACTCCAATATCCGACCAAGTAAAACTAACTGTTGGAGTTGGATTCTCACAATACCATCGGGAACTGTCATCGAGAACCTTTGATGCTGAATTTTCAGTAAAAACCAGAAAAGGATTGCTACAATTTGGAATGAGTATGGGCGTGATGAAAAAGTACTCTGAAACGATTTCTGATTTCAGATC
Source organism: Balneolaceae bacterium (assembly GCA_965228545.1). Taxonomy (GTDB): domain Bacteria; phylum Bacteroidota; class Rhodothermia; order Balneolales; family Balneolaceae; genus HXMU1420-13. Next base: position 375,684 of record OZ245822.1, on the reverse strand, counting down.
ACTACCCTCTTTTAAACTTAACTATGCGTTTTATATCACTCGTAAATCTTTATTAATATTTGAGAATAGAACATTTCAAAATTTAGTTAACGAAACGGTTTACCTTGATGGTGGTTCAGTTGGTCGCCCCATAAATACTTCAAACTCTTCAACAGATTTTATGAGCTCTTTCACTTACCGCGTCTTAAACAACAAAGCCGGGTTTGACCTCGGCTTCATTGCATTCTATAATTTTCCAACTGGTGGAGACTTCATTCTACCTCACCTCGGCTTTGTTATCCCATTCGATCGATTTACTGAATAGCAGTACCACTTGGTATTACCGTTCCTTTTGGAACAATTACAATCCCATCACGCACATGATGATATTGATGATCACCATCCGGTAAATGATCGCCACCTACAATACGTACATCATTTCCAATACAAACGTTTTTGTCGACAATACAATTACTGATAAAGCAACGCTGGCCAATACCCATAGCGGGATTATCAGCAGCGGCGTTATCAATGAATTCTTTACTCTGGTAATTATCGTTACCCATTACAATCGAATGTTCAACGGTGGTTCCTTTTCCGATTCTGGATCGAATTCCAATTACGGAACGAACCATACGACTTGCTTCAATTATTGAACCCTCTGCCACTAATGAGTTTTCGAGGGTGGTTCCCATTATTTTTGATGGTGGTAGTAAACGAGCACGCGTAAAGATCATATTGTCATTATCGTACAAATTGAACGCAGGAACAGTATCAGCAAGCTCTAAATTTGCTTCAAAAAACGACTTAATGGTTCCTATATCCGTCCAATAACCGCCAAATTCATAACTGCTTACTTTAAAGCCTTCATCTAGGGTTTTGGGGATAATCTCTTTTCCAAAATCGGTGGCGTCAGGATTGCGCTCGAGCAAATCCAGTAGCGTTTTTCGATTGAATATATAAATACCCATCGAAGCCAGATAATGCTTTCCGGCACTTGCATACGGTTCGGGCACATTTGATCCCCAGTCTTTGAGTTCATCCAACGATGGTTTTTCTACAAAACTATCGATCATGCCTTCTCCATTGGTTTTCATGATCCCAAAACCGGTAGCATCTTCAGCAACTACCGGAATGGTAGCTACGGTTAGATGAGATTTATTCTGTTTATGCCTTTGAAGCATCATTCGATAATCCATTTGATACAACTGATCGCCGGATAAAATCAATACATGCTTATAATTATGGTTTTCAAGATGTCGGATGCATTGCCGTACTGCATCTGCTGTACCCTGAAACCACTCGGGGTTATCGGCAGTTTGTTCTGCGGCAAGAATATCCACAAAACCACGACTGAACATGTCGAAATTGAAGGTGTTTTTGATATGCCGGTTCAGCGATGCTGAGTTGAATTGAGTAAGTACATAGATCCTACGAATGTCTGAATTCAAACAATTAGAAATTGGTATGTCAACCAATCGATATTTCCCCCCAACAGGAACTGCCGGTTTCGAGCGATGGTCGGTTAGCGGGAACAATCGTGTTCCTCTTCCTCCTCCTAGAATAATCGAAATCACAGAGTCTTTCATTTTGTCCCTTTACTTTAAATTGATTAGTTCTTTGTACATGTTAATATATTCCTTCGCCGAGTTGTTCCACGAATAATCAAGCTTTGCAATTCTTGCTACAACTCTTTGAAATTCTTTTGTATCAGCATATAAATCGATGGCACGGTTAATGGCTCCTTCGGCTTCGTGTAAGGCAAAGTCATCAAATCGAATTCCATATCCATCGCCTTCGCTAATGTCTTTTACGGTGTCGATTAACCCACCTACCGAACGAACAATTGGTATGGTTCCATAACGCATTGCAAACATCTGATTTAGCCCGCAAGGCTCAACTCTCGATGGCATAAGAATAAAATCTGAGCCTGCATACATTTGGTGTGCAAGCTTCTCGTTGTATTCTAATGTAGCATCGAAATACCCAAAATGATCGTTCTCCATGCGTGCAAAAATATCGTGCAATGTTGGATCTCCGGTTCCCAACAAAATGAAATTCACTTCTTTATCACTGTGCATAAAATGTGATATTAAATCTGGAAGTAAATCGGCCCCTTTTTCGCGAACCAGCCTCCCAATAAAAGCAACTGTTGGGAGTTCGGGGTTTAACCCAAACTGCTCGCACAACACTGCCTTATTCTTCTTTTTGCCGGTTTTAATTCCTCTGGTTGTAAAATTATGCTCAACCAAAGGATCGGTTTTGGGATCCCAAACCTCGGTATCTATCCCGTTAATTATTCCCTGAGATTTTGCCGATTCCTGATTAAACAATGGCTCTAACCCACTTGAACTCTGCCCAAGTTCTTGCATATAACTTTGCGAAACGGTAGTAATTTGCCATGCACATTTAAGCGCGGAGGCTAAAGAATTTAATTGACCATTCCACTCTAATAATCCATAGTTATGTGGAATGAAAGGTGGAATCATTTCGGCATTCATCATACTCTGCTGTCCCTGATACTCTGCGTTATGAACCGTTATGATAGATGGAATATGCTCTAGCTCATTAAAACGAACACATTGCTTCAGCATAAAAGGCACCAGACCGGTATGATGATCGTGGCAATGAATGATATCTGGTTTATCATGAAAAGTACGAATCCATTCTAACGCAGCAATTTGAAAGGATAACGCCCGTTCAAATTCATCCCAATAACCATGCCCCGACCATGGATCGATATACACCCCAGGACGATCAAAACGCCCTGGAATATCAATTACATACAGGGGAAAGCCGAGCTTATTCGTTTTTTCTTTCAGTATGGAAAAGCCAAAATAATCTTGTCCTAAAGGCGCACTCGATTCCCAAACCAAATCCCACTCTTGCTCATTGAGCCACGGAGTGCGATACTTAGGCAGAATAACTTCGCAAAACTCGCCATGCTGGTTTAAATATTTTGGGAGCGATCCAACTACATCTCCCAATCCACCGGCTTTTGCGGCAGGATAACATTCGGCACTGAGATGAATTATATGCATAAATTTATGTAACTCATTTCTATCGTCTTCGTAATTCCGTTTTGCTTACAAATAAGAAATCTTTATAGATGTTGCAACGTAGTTGCGTAGCTTATTCAAACTTTTATAAAATGATAAAATAGAAATCAGGATACATGGAAATAATTCATTTAGAAGAGGTATCAAAGGCATTTGGTAAAAACAAGGCAGTGAGTGATGTGAGCTTTTCCGTAGAGAAAGGTCGCATTTTTGGATTACTTGGCCCGAACGGCGCCGGTAAAACCACAACTATCCGAATGATTAATAACATTTTAGCACCGGATACCGGTTCAATAACCATTAACGGACAAATAGCCAGCCCGGCTACACAAAAGATGATCGGATATATGCCCGAGGAACGAGGTCTTTATAAAAAGATGAAAGTAGGTGAGCAGCTCCTCTACCTCACTCAGCTAAAAGGCATGGAAACAAGCGCTGCAAAAAAGGCCATTAACTATTGGCTCGATCGTTTTGGCGCCTCCGATTGGAAAAAGAAAGAAGTTTCAGAACTTTCTAAAGGGATGTCGCAGAAAATTCAGTTTATCGCCACCATTGCGCACGATCCTGATATTTATATTTTCGATGAGCCTTTTTCCGGATTGGATCCCATCAATTCAGAAACATTGAAAGAAGTAATTATCGATCTGAGATCGCAAGGTAAAACGATCCTATTTTCAACGCATCGTATGGAACAGGTGGAACAGATGTGCGACGATATCTGCTTATTCAACAAAGGAAAAACCGTACTCCAAGGTGATTTACGCGAGGTAAAGTCCTCGTTTGGAAAAAACACCATCAATTTGGAGTTCGAAGGCGATGGCTCTTTCCTCGACAAACTGGAAGGAGTTCGCATTAACAACAGATCTACAAATTTTGCTGAAATAAGAGTGTTAAACGGACAAAATATGCAGGAGATTCTCCACTTAGCGATCGATCATGCCGAGATTCATAAATTCGAACGGGTCCAACCTTCCCTAAATGAGATTTTTATCTCTACCGTTGGCGAAGATAATCTTAAAAATGAGGAGGTAGCGTAATATGGATTTCGGAAAAGTATTTCTGGTTTTAAAGCGTGAATATTTAACAAGGGTGCGCACCAAATCTTTCATTCTATCTACCTTGTTAACTCCACTGGCTTTTATTGCCATGATGGCCATCGTGATTTACGTTTCTATTTCGGATGGCGAAGTTACACGAACCGTAGCCGTAATCGATCAAACTGAGGTTCTATATAATAATCTGGAAGAGCTTGATCCGGCTCGATATTCGGATGCAAGCTCTCTCCCGCTTGATAGTGTTCGAGCTCAAGTGCTGGCAGGCGATGTTGACGGATACATCATTTTAACTGAAGACAATATCAGCTATACCGAAAAACCAACCTTAGTGTACGGTGGAGCCGGTGGAATCAGCTTTATCGAATCGGTTGAATCGGATGTGCGACGAGTTTTGAGGGAGGAACGACTCGCTCGAAGTAACGTTTCAACCGAAGTTCGCGAAATCTTTGAGACCCGCTACAATATCGATTCTCTGAAATTAACCGAGGAAGGTGAACAGGAGGATAACGCTGTAGTTGGTGCGGTGTTTGGCTTCATTCTAGGACTTCTAATCTTTATCGGTGTATTTGGTTACGGTGCCGTATTAATGCGAAGCGTAATCGAAGAAAAAACCAATCGCATTGTTGAGGTTATTGCTTCATCTGTAAAACCGATTGAACTAATGACAGGTAAATTATTGGGTATCTGTGTGTTAGCACTTACTCAATTTGGTATTTGGATAGCCTCTTATATTGGTCTTTCGATGGCTGCCGCGCCAGTAGCTACCATGTTTGTTGACGCACAAATGAGCAACCTTCCACCGGAAGCAATGGAGGCATCGGCATCTTTTGATCCATCAAAATTGGAAGCGTTTATCGTTGATCCAACTATCTTTCTGTTTTTCTTTGTGTTCTTTATTATCGGCTTTTTGATTTACGCCGGTATTTTTGCTGCAATCGGAGCGGCTGTTGATTCGGAGCAAGATACCCAGCAATTCATGATGCCCGTGATGATTCCTATTTTCATCGCCTATTTCCTGAATTTACGCGTTATGGAAAATCCCGATTCTACCATTGCAGTAGTTGCAAGCATGTTTCCATTAACAGCTCCCATCAACATGATTTCCAGAATTGCAGCAACCGATGTACCGGTATTGCAAATCATCACTTCCCTTTTGTTGATGAGCGTAACTTTTGTAGGACTGATGTGGTTAGCCGCTAAGATTTATCGAGTAGGAATTCTGATGTACGGCAAAAAACCATCGTACAAGGAACTTGCTAAGTGGATTCGTCAGGGTTAAAATCCTGATCGATCAATAGTTTAGAAAGTCACCCTAATGCAAAGTTGGGGTGACTTTTTTGTTATAAAACAATCTCGCAACAAGAAGAACTAAGTTTGAATGACGGAATTACTAACTCAACGTAATTCTTCAATCACGGCAAAAATCATTGCTTTTACGCGTGGATCCATCTCGTTGAGCATTGCGGATTCCAAAAACTCAACAGCTGCAGCAGAGGATAAGAATCTTGGTGCGTGTTCTGCTGCCCAAAACCGAATTCTAGGGTCGGCATCGCTAGCTAAGGCTGCAAGTCTGTCTTGCCAGCTACTTGAATCAGTATCGTAATTTTCAAGAAAATTTAAGGCTGATTTACGGATTTCAATGGGATGATCGCTCCCTGAATATTCATCGGCAATCGAACGGGCTTCCTCCGTATAGTGCAAGCTATCTGCTTCGGAAATTAGATAAAGAGTTCGAACGCCCACTGTATCTCTGCGCTGTAAAGTGCTCAAGGTAGAAATCAATTCCTGGGTGTAAGCAAGTTGTTGATATACTTGAACACTAGATTGGAAAATCTCTCCACCTGCACGTAATAATTTCGATCGTAGGCTGGACCGAACGTATTCGTTACCGGAGTAATTAGCTAATGCTTGAATAGAGGCCAATTGAATAGCTTCTGATTCATTATTCAACCCTCTGATAAATTGTTCTTCGGTCCCGCTTGCACCATTCGTGAGTGCACCCAATGCTTCATAAAGTGCTGCAATTACTTCGGGGTTCTCCTCAAAGTTGAGAATATCGGTTAGGGCGAGTTGTAAATCAGGATTATCGCGATGCAGTTTTAATTGCTTTGCCGCTTCTATTCGGTTTTCAGGCCGTTCGCTGCGCAATTGGTTTAATAAAAAATAAAGGGGCGCTTTACGAATCGTCAACTTATCCAGCGGAAATTCAGACTCATTAAATGTGATGAACTCGGTTGTTTCGGGTATAGCTATTTTTAGAGTGTCAAACTCTCCGGTAAAAGTGATTTCTTGTTCTTGTACCTTATCAAACTCATGAATCACCATTTTGGTGGCGTACAGGTTTTCACCTGTACCTTGTTTTAAGTCAAATAGTAGAGTTAACTCAGAATCGAACTCATCATACAAGACTTCTAATTCATAAGTAGGATGTATTTCACCAGCTTCACTCACATCAAGCAAGGAAGGTGAAGGTCTAAACCAGGAAACCCCCGTTCTGCTGTACCAGTATTCCGCATAAGTCTCGAAAGCAGTTATGCCGGAGGATTGTCGCATTAAACCTGTTAAACTTTCTTGAAGCGTATTTTTGAAAGCCTCCTGTTCATCAGGAAACGCGGCTTGCCATCTATTCCAATGCTGAATCGTCCACAATGAATCAGGATTTTGAATAGGTGCCGGTTCTTGGTTAATACTAAAGTGCAAAGCGGATGGTAGCAATCCATTTACCCCTTCATTTTCCAGATGGAGATATTGTTCATTGTACTGATATTCACCAAACCACTGTTTGCTAACATTGCGTGATAATTGATGACTTGGATCTCCCAGGCGGTCAAATAAATAAACGGTTCCGGTTCCGTGGGTGCGTTCCATCCACATATTATCGGGTAGCACAACCATATTTAGGCTTTCGTGAGGATATTCGAAACTTAATTCATCCTCGATTTCTTTTTTTAATCTCGCTGCTTCTACAATAATGGAATTTGCCAAAGCTTGATGCTCTTCACCGGCAGGATGGAAAAGTCTGACTTTTGTAAACCCAGCCGTCATTTCTGAAATCAGAAAATCACCCACTACGAAACCAATACCCGTTGCATTAATTTCATTCTCGGTGGTGTAATGCACGCGCTTTTTGTTTTCGGTGATCGCCAGCGTTTCTTCAAGATTGCCATTGAACATCACTTCCATTTGCAAGGGTATACTCAAGTACGCATCCACAGTAAATTGCTCTCTGGGATGGTCGAAAACAGGAAACCAATGCCGATGTGCCAACGGATTCATCGATGACCACATATTCCCTAAGTGATCTTTATGTAGTCCATAATCCGATTGCGATTGCCATTGGATGGTTAACTCAAATTCCTCGCCAGCTGATATCATTTCTTCAAAAAGTATATCCAGCGTATCGCCTCGAACTTCAAAATCAGAGGCTTCTCCATCTACCGACAATTCCGTAATTGAAAGCTCTGCTGCATGCATCGAGAGTACCGACAAATCAATGGCTTTTGCTTTGATGGTGTAGCTAACTTGACCGCTAAGAAGCTTGTTTTCTGGATTTATATCCAGTCTTAATTCAGCATGAGTGATATCAAACGGATGATAAGGATGTTTATCGTAATCGAATTGAATGTCTTCACACGATTGAACAAGCGAGAAGGCTGAAAAAATAAATGTGAGTACGTGTATCGAGAGAAATCTGATCATTAATTTTTGTGTGCTTCGAGTATTTTTAGAACTTGAGGATACAGAGCTTTATTCGTCGAAAATCCATTGCCGGAATGAATCGTTTCTACTCCGTTTGTATCACTAAAGATACCGCCAGCTTCTTTTAGAATCGGTAGCAAAGCAGCGGCATCCCAGATATTCAATTCCGGATCAAACATAATATCGGCGCGACCGATTGCCACCATCATGTGTCCATAGGCATCTCCCCACGTTCTATGCAATTTGGTTTCCGTCATTAGCTGTTGAAATTCTTCTTCCATACCGCAATCTCTGAAACGGCGAATTTCTGTAACCAAAAAAGTAGCTTCATCCATGTTTTCGGTATTTCTTACCGAGATCGGCTCATCGTTTAAAGTAGCTCCTTCTCCTATTCCTGCAGCGCAAAGTTCATCGAGGGCAGGTGCATTAATCACGCCAACTACCGGTTCATTATCTATCATAATTCCAATTAAGGTGGTGTAGAACGGCACACCATGGATAAAAGATTTTGTTCCATCAATCGGATCCAGCACCCATTGAATAATACTATCTTCATTGGTTCGTCCAAATTCCTCGCCAATAATGCCATGATTGGGATATCGCTTTAAAATCTCTTCTCTGATAATTTGTTCGGTCTCGCGATCAGCAATGGTAACCGGAGAGTCGTCGGCTTTGCTGATAACTTCGAAATCTTTTTTAAAGTACTTGAGTGTATGTTGCCCGCCGATGTATGCAATTTCCTTCGCAGTTTCAAGAAGCTCTTTGATGTCTGCCATGTTGAATAGTTCGTTTTTAAGTGAGTGAATGAGTGACAGCCCTAAAATTAAGCATTCTGAATACGAACTATGAAGTTAATTTCGACCGACAAGAAATTCATAGCCGTAAAAAAGGGCACGCCGTTCAAAGCCTACCCTTTGGTTAATAGAGGTATTTTTAGAAAGCGATCACAGCTTCTAATACCTTACAAAACTATCTATTGCTCAATTACAGGGTAGCTTAATTAGATGAAGAAAGTGTGAAGAACGGCCCTTAGATTTATTTTAAATAAGTGATTTTCAGGGTTTTGATGGTGTATGGAGTTTTAAGTACAACCAAATAAACTCCCGTAGCAATACTCGCCGAATTATTCACATTCCAGCTTACTTGAAAGTTTTTAAGCCCTGAGAATTGTTGAGTATTTAGGGTGGTCACTTTTTGCCCGATGATATTATAAATTTCAATGCTGCTTGTTGATGCATCCCATAGTTCTGACACTTCTACATTGATATTTACACTTGGGTTAAACGGATTGGGATATGCACTTAAAGAGTCGATTTCGAACGATTCCGGCACCATTTCTTCTTCGATAGGTACAATAGCAGATTCATCGATACAGGTTGCGCAGGCAAACACAGTATCACTTGGTTCTAACGCCAAGAACGAGGTATATCTGGAGAGTACCCGATTTTGAAGGCTCATTTCAATGATATCTTCAATCTCTTCGTTGGATGGATTCCCACTCTCTAACTGTTTGATACGCTGGCCAACCCAAATCTTTTTCAAAACACTATCCGCCTGGCTCAGATCTTCTTGCGTAACCGTAATTTGTTTAGAAAACACTTCATCCCTATAAAATCCTGATATTTGAATATCGAAGGGAGCCGCGCCGGTAAACTTACCCAATTAATAATAAGTCGAGGAACTCAAACTGCTGTTTTCATCTTCTGATGTGTATCTGCCGTAACTAAAACCACCATTTATCAGTGGATATACTTCCATATCTGAAATTGACCCGTTTACCTTTTGTATGGATGTAGACAAGATCTCATATTCATTCGATGAATCATTATGATCGGTGAGTTCACCCGCAGTGTCACGAGTTAAATTCAAATAGAAATATTCATTTCCGAGATATTAACGACCATTTCGCCACTCATAATTGAAATTTTTTGTTTGAATATCTGCCACATGTACCGTTGGAAAGTTCCCTCCTGCATAATCTACTAGAGCGTCAAGCAGAGTGTTTGCATTTTCGATATTACTATAATTCTGTGAAGAAGCTATCAATAAAATGGAGCTATTTTGCTCATTCGATTCTGTAAAATCATACGCATCGGTTAGTAAATTATCCATATTGCTAAATGCTGACCCTAAATCTTCATTCTCTATAAAAGCAGCAAAAGCACTATCAATAGTTGCATCATTTGCTATGAGCCATTCATCCGACATTTTTAACGTTGTTAAACCTGAAAAGAAGACATTAAAAGAATCCTTGTCAGATAAATGTGTTTTGAGCTGTTCTTGCAAGTTTTGCATTAAATCTGATTCAACCAGATTTGTGTTATTCATGTCCAGATCTACTAAAACAAGAACATTCTGTGTGAACTCCGAATCAATCAACTCAAACGGTAATAACGAGATATCAAAATATTTATCGGTACCGTCATCGTAGGTTCGAACTTGTAACGAATCTTGTTTTTCCTGATATGCGATACTAAATGATCGTGCGTACCCTGTTGAAGGAAGCGTTGTTTTTAAAAAAGGGCGTTCCTCCAAAGATCCAGACTCAAATGTGACGGATGTTTCTCCGGAAATTTTCACTTTTTCCGCATCAGATTCAGTAAAGATCAAAAAACCGGGACCGGCTGTTTCTGAAGTGGTTAGCTTCTGAAGTTGATCGGGTAAGCGAACACTTTTTGATGATGAATTTAGCGTATTGGGTACCAGATAAGTAAGCCTGATCTTCCGCTCTTCGGTAGGCTTAAACGGGTAAATTCTTAATTCGTACCACCCATTTCCATTCTTATAAATAATTGCAGGATCTTTTCGCCGATTTACGATCCCTTCATAAATTCGCTCAGCGGTCCACCGGTCGTACATACGAGCTTCCATAATTTCATCCCCCACCCAAAGCCAAAGGTTTGTAATCTCGTAAGATTCAGGGAGCCTGAAATACGCATATAACTCAATTTGTGTGCCCGGCGCGAACTCGTTGGGGTTATCCGATTTAAAACTCAGGTATGAGTTTACCTCAGAATAGGCACCCTTATCTGTGACACTGTAAATATTTTATATTTTCCGTTAAAGTAACCCCTGTATTTTGCCAGGTCCGATCAGGATTTGAAATCCTCATATACTGTGCATCGGCACTTGTTGAAATTATCCCGAAAAAAAGAATGGCAATTATTGACTTAAACATATTAGAACACTAAGTAATTAATTGTAATAATTGTATTTACAAAACAAACCTAAGAATAATATCAAACTCTAGTGTGAACTATTTATGAATTAATTTTTATACTTCAATTCCATTCATCAAAAACACAAACTAGTTTATTTTGAACGCTCAACAGTTAGAGAAAAAACATCATTTTCAGGTTTACAATCGCTACCCGGTAACGCTAAAGGAAGGAAGTGGCGCTAAAGTGTGGGATATCGAAGGAAAAGAGTATATCGACCTTCTGGCGGGAATTGCTGTAAATAACCTAGGGCATTGTCATCCTGCTATTGTTGAGGCCATTAACGAACAATCTCAAAAGCTACTGCATACCTCAAATTTCTATTATACCGAGGAACAGAGTGAGTTCATTTCCCGACTGGCTTACTTAAGTGGATTAGATCGAGTGTTCTTATGTAACTCCGGCTTGGAGGCAATGGAGGCTTGTGTAAAACTAGCACGAGCCTGGGGACATCAACATGGAAAATCAGGAAATATCATATCACTAAGTGATGGCTTTCATGGAAGATCGCTTGCCGGAGTTACCTTAAGTAAGCCCTTTTATCAACAAGGCTTTGATCCCCTGCCATCGGGATTCAAACAATCACCATTTAATAATTTTGAAGCGCTACTAGATCACGTTGATGATCAGACCATAGCCATCGCTTTTGAACTGATTCAGGGAAACAGTGGTGTTCATATTGCTGATAGAGAATTTGTACAACAAGTGCGCGATTTATGCACAGAAAGGGGCATCTTGTTGATTATTGACGAAGTGCAAACCGGTGTTGCCCGAACGGGAAAATTTTGGTGCTATGAACATTATGGCATTAAACCCGATATTGTTGCCAGTGCAAAAGCTTTGGCCGGGGGCATTCCGGTTGGAGCTATCATGGCGGAGGAATCAGTAGCTGCGGCTTTTGATTTTGGCCAACACGGCACCACGTTTGGTGGAAATCCATTTGCCTGTGCAGTTGGTAATGCATGTTTAAAAACTATTTCGCAACATAACATTGCAGAACAAGCTACCGAAAAGGGACAGTACATGGTGGAATTGATTCGAAACAAAACCAAGGGTAATTCTGTTGTAAAAGAGGTGCGTGGAATGGGCTTAATGATTGGTGTGGAACTAGATAAACCCGGCCGGCCTGTTGTAGAACGTATGTTTCAGCAGGGTGTGCTTAGTAATGTTGCCGGCGGTAATGTATTACGAATTGTTCCTCCGCTCGTAATATCGCAAGACGATATAGAACAAGCAGTTGATGTACTTGTTAGCGCACTGTAAAAACATTAATTATATAAGATCATTTGGTATCATTCTAGTATGAAAAAGCTTTCTGTAACAGTACTTTTTCTTTGTTTTGGTTCAATTAGCACCGCTCAAACTTTTGAATTTTCATCGAACATTCTTCCAAACAGCTCTATTTCCATCAATGGAAAATCGAATGTAAACTCATTCAGCTGTAGTTATACCGATCCATTTCCCGATGTGACCCTGCAACACAGGTCTAAGCTGGAAGAAAGTACATTTAAAGTAGAAGGCGATACTCTTGGTTTAGAAATCAGTGAATTTGATTGTGGCAAACGTGGTGTGAATCGTGATATGCGAAAAACCCTAAAAGAAAACGATTATCCCACCATAGATGCCTGGATTGAGCGTATCACCTTAAACGATTCAGGAGAGGCTATTGCTGTTCTGTCAGTTTCTATTGCAGGGGTTACGAATCAATACGAAATGAAAATTGAGGAAACACCTGATTCAGAGCTAATGGAAATCAAAGGAGAGCAAGAGATTTTCTTATCTGATTTTAATCTCGACACCCCAAAAGCCCTATTTGGATTGGTTACTGTTGAGGATAGGTTTGTAGTTGAGTTTGAGCTGAACATCAAACAAAAAAAAGGCAGCCTAGAAAACTAAGCTGCCTTAAGAGGGTTCTATTAATTTAGAAGCTTACAACTGCCTCAATATTAATTCCGCTGAATGAAGCACCATCGTACTTGCTACCTGTTGGGTAGTCGTTCCAGTTTTGTACTACATATTCTACTTTAGTTAATACGTTTGGTGTTAGGAACCAACCACCGCCAATGTTAAAACGGTTTACGCTAATATCAGTACCGGCTGCAATTTCGCCACTTACTGTATTGTAACGAGTACCTACATACACATCGTTGTTGTCGCCAAAACGGTACAATAATTCTGCACCAATGTGATTGAACGAGCGGGTGTCAGTTTCAACAGCAGTTTTACCACTACTCATTTCGTACACACCGAAGAACTCGATGCCTTGGAATTTCACAAATGGGTTAACCATGATAGAAGTCATTTCGCCACCAATTGGTCCACCAGGAGCAAAACGAGACACTATGAAGTTAGGGCTGAAACGTCCGCTTCTGAAGTCATCATCAAGAACGTTGTAATAACGTGATCCTGCACGGTCACCAGTATAAAGGTATTGCGAACCTGATTCGGCAGAATTATATAGAGATGCACTTAAGCGAACTCTTAAATCTTCATTAATCTGGCTATCATACCCTGCTTTTAGCAATAAATTAATTTTCTCATCAATGGCTGGTTTTACAGTACTTTGGTTCAATTTACCATTGGTAAGTCCAATCATACCGAAGAAATCGTCTGCGAAGTAGTAAACTTCTGCACCCACTTCTGTGGTAAACGAATCCATCAAGTAGTTACCTACAAAAGGATTGAATAATGCCTGGCCATTGTCGCTTCTTCTGAAGTGTGTATCACCGTAGTTATTCTCCATGTGACCAACACGAATTCGAACATTTTCCATCAAACCGGATAGGAAACCTTCTTGAACGAAGTCAAGGTTGTCTATTTGGATAAATCCACCTTTTACCCAAGCTTCGGCGTGGTTTTGCGAAGATAGATACGTTCTAAGGTGCATCACTAAACCTTTAGCTAGTACTACGTCGATATCAAGATTTGAGGTAGCAAGGTTAAAGTTATTTACTAATTCAGGTAGATCATCGTTAGCATTTTCATGGCTGATTCCCTGGAATTGCAGCGTGTTTGCCCCACCAATGCGAACATACAGTCCGTCGAAGGTAAGATCACTTACTTTTGCCGGCTCAAATACATTTAGCCCCGATTTGTCCTGATTTCTGATATTATCAATTTGTCGATCGCTTTGTGCGTACACCGATAATGCACTTAAACTGACCACTAGCGCTCCGAGAATGATACTTTTTAACGTTTTCATGAGTTTTTCCTCTACGTGTTTATTGTTTGGTTAGGTATAATTTAAAGTCGATGGTAACCTCGTCACCTGTTTTCATCGTCCCCATCATTGCTGTGGGCGGATCGATTCCGAAGTTGCTCATTAGAATGGGTTTAGCACCAACAAGCTGTAACGCGTTATTATCCATTGTATATGCTGCTGTTACAGAAATCGGTTGTTCTTGTCCGGCTATGCTCAATAATCCGGTTGCAGTTATAGAATCTGCATCCATTGTTTCAATTCCGGTGAGCGAAAAGGTGATTTGTGGGTAATCCTTTTCATTTAATGCTCCCATGGTTTTTCGATTCATAATGCGTTTGCCACTCTCAATCGAATTAACCTGTGCTGTAAATGAAAAAGATTGGATGTTAGGGGCTTGATCTTCTTCTACAGATACTTGTGCATCTACAGAGAAATTTTCGACTATACTTTCCCAATCATGTACCGTAGATGTACCCTGAATGGTAACTGCGCTTTGTTGTTTATCAAGAATGTAGTTGCTTTGCGCAAATCCAGATGTAAAAAAGAAGATACTGACTAATAGTGTACAGAGAACCTTCATTGTACGACCTCTATGATATTTTTTGAAGTTACAATTTTTGAAAGATTGGCTTGTAATGATGACTTCCCAATCCGTCCTTAATGCGTGAATAAACTAGTGGTGAAAAATGAAGATTATGTGAATTCTAATATGCACATTAGATTATTTAATTAATAATCTACCATCTAGTTTATTAAACATGTGACATCAACCTCATAAACAATTGTTAATACACAAAATGAAAACCCAATATTTTACAAATTCTAACTACAATCTATCCCCTTACAAGAACTTGAAGTTTTTCTAGCACATTATTTGTAGGCCCATTTATAGCATTAATTTATTTGCACTTAACACGTAATTAAGTATGGAAAGAAAAAAGTTACTTCAAATGAATAAAATGAAGCTAATTAAATAGCTCGGTCATAGATTCTAATAACAGAGCGAACCCATTATCAGATATCTGAAAGTGAAAAGTGGCCCGGATCGTTTTTGGCCCAAATTGAACCATTCGAATTCCGGCTCGTTCCATTTTCTCTAGCGCTTGTTCTGCATCCCCTATTTTTACATCAAAAATTACGATGTTGGTTTCTACAGATTCTTTATCTATCTCGAGTTGGGTACACTTGGAAACGACATCAGCAAATAAAGCTGCCCTGCGATGATCTTCGGCCAATAACGGCCAATGGTGTTCAACCGCAAAATCAGCTGCAGCGGCCAAGATTCCTATCTGACGCATCCCCCCACCCCACATTTTCCGGAATCGGCGGGCTTTTTTGATGTTCTGATGGCTGGAAAGCAACATCGAGCCAACAGGTGCGCCCAATCCCTTACTAAAGCAGACTGATATGGTATCAGCAATCGTTCCGAAAAAGTCCGGCTCAGTATCTGTAGCTGTCATCGCATTCCAAATTCGTGCTCCATCAATATGAACTGCTAACTCTTGTTCGTCGGCAAAAGTTTTTAATGCTTTTAGCTCATCTTTGCTGTAGCAAGCTCCTCCACCCTTATTGGTAGTGTTTTCTAAGCAAAGTACTTTTGTTGATGGCTCCCAATCATATCGCCCACGTTTAAGTGCAATTAATTGATCGGGATTCAATTTTCCATGTTCACCTTCTACCGGATGAATCTGAACCCCTGATAAAAACGCTGTTGCCCCGGTTTCGTAATTAAAAATATGTCCCTTTTTTTCGATCAGAATCTCATCACCGGGTTGGGTCAGCACTTTCACCGCCAGTTGGTTACTCATAGTACCACTTGGCACAAATAAACCGGCCTCCATCCCAAACAATGCAGCCACCTTTTGTTCAAATACGTTAACCGTATTATCTTCGCCAAACACATCGTCTCCCACTTCGGCTGAAGTCATAGCAACCAGCATTTTCGGAGTTGGTTTGGTGATGGTATCGCTTCGTAAATCTATCATAATCTGTTTTGGATTTTAAAAGGGATGGAATATACTGAATGCACTTTCACTGTAAATCAACAATTTGGCTTTGCAACAAAAAATTACTGTAGCGCTGATTCAGCATCCGCCTGTGTTCATGAACGCCAAAGCAAGTACTGCTAAGGCTCTGGAGATCATTAAAGAAGTAACTGAAGATGGTGCACAACTGATCGTTTTTCCCGAAACTTGGTTTCCGGGCTATCCCGTTTGGCTTGATTATTCCCCGAATGCCGCACTATGGGATCACCCGCCGGCTAAAGCACTTTTTCGTTTATTGATGGATAATTGCATGCACATCGATGATGAGCATTATCAGGAATTTACCAAGTCTGCTCAAGTAAAAAACTGTACTATTGTGTTGGGCACCCAAGAACGTATAGGACGAAGCATCTACAACACTATTTTTTATTTTAAACCTGATGGTTCTGTTGATAAACATCGCAAATTAATGCCTACGTACACCGAACGCTTAATTTGGGCTTATGGTGATGGAAGTACTCTACCAGTGATTGAAGTTGAAGGGACTCGCATTGGTGGTTTGATCTGTTGGGAACACTGGATGCCATTGGCGCGCGCAGCCATGCAACAGCAAAACGAACACATCCATATTGCGCAGTGGCCTATGGTTAAAAGCGCAAATTTAATCGCCTCCCAAAGTTATGCCTTCGAAGCACAGTGCTTTGTTCTTGCCGTTGGGTGCACCCTCACAAAACAACAAATGCTAGATGGTTTAGCTTCTGTTTGTAAGACAGATGATGACCGAGCAGCATTGCAAATTTTTGAAGAAATTCCAATCGATAATAATGAATTCATCCTTAAAGGTGGTAGTTCCATTATTAATCCTGATACTACATGTTTGAAAGCACCTATTTACGATGAGCCGAAACTTATTATTGAGGATTTAGATTTAACCAAACTCAACGAGGGTAACTTGTTCTTAGATACCGCCGGACATTATTCCCGGCCTGATGTATTTACATTAACGGTTGATGCCCGACCCAAAACCAATATCACTTTTGAGCACTAAAACATTTGATATCATCATTGCGGGAGCCGGACTTTCCGGTTTAAGCCTGGCTTGGTATCTGGCCGAAGGTGATTATAAAGGAAATGTATTATTAGTAGACAGTAGTTTTGCACCACATAACAGTAAAACCTGGTGCTTTTGGGCCAATCATAAGCCCTACTTTCCTGATATTATCTATAAAAAGTGGAAGAAATCGTATTTCGCTGCACAGGATTATCAATCATTTCTATATATGAATGAATACGCCTATTACTGCATTCGGGAAAATGATTTTAAAGAATTTGTACTCACCAAGTTAAGGAAGAAATCAAATTTTACCCTACTCGAAGAGGGTATTCTGGATATATACGGAAGTAAAAAAAAGGCCATGTTGGTTACTAAAAACAGCGATACGTATGTAGCTGATTCAATTTTTCAGAGCATCATTCAGCCCGAATCCGCAAATAGAGAACATTTAAAATATCCTCTCCTCCAACACTTCTATGGTATAGAAATTGAAACGGCTGACGGAATCTTTGATTCAAATACATTTGTAATTATGGATGTAGATCATTCTTTCGAAGATGGCTATGCCTTCATGTATGTTCTCCCCTACAACCATAACCGTGCGTTAATTGAGTTCACGGTATTTTCAAAAAATGTATTGCCTAAAAAAGAGTACAGGAAGAAAATTCGCGCTTATATAAAAGAAAAATATGGTTTCTCGAAAACCGATTATAAATCAATTCGAAAGGAATTTGGGGTCATTCCGATGGATGATCGCCCATTTGAGCCTACACTTGATTCCAATATTTATAATCTGGGAACTATGGGAGGACTTACCAAAGCAAGTACGGGATATACTTTTACCCGAGTTCAACGGTATTCTAAACTGCTGGCCAAATCTATAATAAATGGTGAAGCCCCTTTAGTAGATAACCCATCTAGACTTCGATACCGTTATTACGACAAGTTGTTATTACATATACTTACTTCGTCGGTGCCCGAATCGCGTAGAGTGTTTACTCATTTATTCAAAAATAACTCCATCGATGAAATCTTTAGTTTTTTGAATGAAGACACTTCTTTTGTTGATGATCTGAAGATTATGAACAGCGTACCTTACATGCCTTTTTTCCGCGCCATTGGAAATAATTTGAGATAATCTCCAATTCTTTATCAGAACTTCATAGTGTGATGCTATGATAATGTGTAAACTTCAACGAATGGAGGTACCATGGATACGCTTATTGTTTACGCATCCAAACACGGAACTACCCACGAAATTGCCGAACGGATAAGCAGATTGATCGGGTATAATCGTTGCAGAACCATTAATATCGCGAAAGAAACGGTCCCATCACTTCAACATTATGATACGGTGATCATTGGCGGTTCTATATATTTTGGAAAAATTCAAAAGAAGATTCAGCGTTTTTGTGAAGACAATCTGCAAGAATTACTCACCAAGCGCATTGGGCTTTTTATTTGTTGCATGAACAATGACGCTGCGAAAGAAGAATTTAATGGTGCATTTCCGTCTGATTTGATATCACATGCTGTGGCAACGGGTGAATTTGGAGGTGCATTCAATTTCGAGGACATGAATTTTATCGAAAAATTTATTGTGCGGAAACATAATGGTGTCGACCATACAATTCGAAGAATCAATGCGCAATCTATCAATCATTTTGCTATTCTGATGCAGTAACCTGCAACGTAATCGCACTGCATTGACTTATCATATACTTAATGGCGATGCCCTCGCCGAACGTTTTCCCGAGGAAATTGAGGGAAAGCATGTCATTATTCGCGAATGTTTGATTGAAGGCCCGCTGAATGCAGAAAATCCTAATCATTTTCTTTCTATTCGCGAGAACTATCTCTCTCAAACTTATCCCGAACATGGTGAGGATTATTACGCCAAGTTTTCCAAACCAGAGTTGGAGAAATTATCAGCAATCCCCTCCGATTCAACGATATATTTATGGTTTGAAGAAGATTTATTCTGTCTGATGAATGCCTGGTATGTGCTGTATTTATTATCGAATGCACCTTCGAGTTATCAGGTGTATTGGGTTCATCCCCCAATGAGCATGCACTATGGATTTGGCGGACTTAGTCCCGATGAATTGAAACGTGCACCGGAGCATGCTAAGAAAGTAGGTACTGAAGATCTCAAAATAGCTGCCAAACTATGGGAACACATTGCTACTGAAAACTATGATTCGATTTTGAAACTCAAGTTTTCGAACTCATTCAATTTTTTGAATACCGGGATTCAATTACTACTCAATGTTAAAGTCGAACGGAAGGTTGAGTCGCTCTTAAACGAGCTCATAACGAATATAGAAAATCCCGAATTCGGAGCAGTGTTCAGAAAATTCCACTCCACGGCGCCAGAATATGGTCTCGGAGATTTACAAGTAAAAAGATTGTATGACAGAATCATGAATCTCTGAAGAAGCAGTTCCTATTTACTACACGAGCATGTACATTCGCAAATAACACGTACTTTAACCATAAACTAATGCCTTACTTTTCTGTTAAATTAACGCTGAACTCCTTTTCTAACATCCTTTTTCTACTGTTAAGCATAGCATTATTCTCATCAAGCTGCGCTTCTATTTTTAAAGGCAGTAGTGCGGCAATATCAATGAATTCAACTCCAACGGGTGCTACTGTATTGGTAAATAACATTGAGATTGGGTTAACACCCAATACCTATTTCTTATCAAGAAATAAAGACCATGTAATTACTTTTCAAAAAGACGGATATGAAGATGTGAGCATTAACATTTCTCGCACTTTTGATTTAGAAACAAGTGTAATCGGAAACCTTTTCTCTTGGTCGATTGTGGGATTTTGTGTCGATTACGTTACCGGAGCCGCATTCTCTCTAACTCCTGCAGATTTACAGGCAAACTTTGATTCTATGGCAAATGCCGGACTTATTGATCCTAACTTCGAACAAAAAGAAGGCGAGATTATGGTAATCATGATAACTTCTGAGCAGTGGGAAGCTATTCAGGCTACTAAGTAAACCGGGCGCAACTTACTTCACATTACGTTGTTTTTTTTGTTTTAGACATCGAAATAACGAACTCACTTCGTAAATAAGAACTGAGACAATAGCGCCGTTACTGCGGTTTCTGCTCGTAGCCGATGTTCACCCAGCGAAACAATTCTTCCACCGGCTTTCTCAACCATTTCCACTTCGTGATCAGAAAACCCTCCTTCGGGACCTACTAAAAGTAAGGCACTGTTAGAGATATTGAATTCGTTGGCCGAGGTTTCTTTCTTTTCATGCGCCATAATTATTTCATGATCGGCGAAATCAAGTAGTACATCGCTTAAAGAGTTTTTGGTCAAAATTTCAGGCATCCACCAGCGGCCACTTTGTTTAAAGGCACTTTGCACGATGGCATCTAGTCGCTCTCTATTGATGCGCGTTCGTTCACTGCGCTCCGCATCAAATAAACAAATGCTAGTGGCACCTAACTCTACCGCTTTTTCGATGGCAAACTCAAACCGATCTCTCTTTTTGATTACACCAAAACCCAATACTTTTTGAATTACCGGTCGCGCTTTTGAATCTTTTTCTCTGATGGTGATAGAAACACTCTGTTTACTTACTGCCGAAATTTCACCGGTAGCTTTGCAACCCAATCCATTTGCAAGATGAATGATATCTCCGACCTTCTTGCGAAGTACTCGGGCAGCGTGTTTAGCTTCCTGTCCTTGTAACTGAACCTCAGTGAGTTTAGCTAATTCCGGATCAGGTAAGTAGAAGAGCGTATCCAATTTAAGACGATTGTTTTCTGCCAATATATGCCCCGGGCTCGAAGGATACTTCACCGGTTTCAAGCACTAACTCCACATACGGAGCACACATGTGGCATTTATTACTACATATCTCTTTGGCTTGCAGTTCTTTAATATCAGTTATCTGATGTGCCTTCGCATAGGCTTTGATTTCCTCAAAACTACGTTTTTGGCATATACATCTGTTTACAAGAAATCTACTCATGACTGTTTAAAATGCTTTCCTAGCTTTAATCCTTGCCCTTGGTAATTACTTTCGATTTCTGTGCCATATATGAATGAAGGCACTTCTGTGTTAGGCTCAAATTGCATACTAAATAAGGTTTGACCGTCTTCGATCATGAAAGGTACATCATGAGATCTCACTTCAAGTACCGCTCTTGCTCCTTTATCGTTCACGGATCCGCCAAAACCTGAATCAAAAAAACCGGCATAATGAGTTCTAAGTTCACCGGAACCGGTATCGTAAGCCATCATTTCGCAGGCGAGATTCGCGGGAACCCGAATTCGTTCTTTGGAAGCAAAGATATAAAAAGCCTCAGGCTCTAGGATGATTCGTGCATCTTTATTTGCATAAATCGGCTCCCAAAAATCCTCTACCGGATAATGCCCTATATTTTCCAGATCAATAAAATTGCTGTGCTTCTTTGCTTTGTAACCGATTACTTCGCCCTGCTCACCTTTCAATTGCACGCTCATAAACAGGCCCTGATTCACTTTGATCTGTTCCATGCTCACCGGCTTAATTTCCTCGTTGAACAGCAACGGATCGGTATCGTGAATGCGCAATAAATCCTGATCGGAAACTACTTCAAATCCATGGCGCACTCGAAGCTGATTCAACCGCTGACCGGTACGTACTTTGATCGAGAAAGATTTTGGAACAACCTCAAGGTATAAGTTCCCTTGATAACCCGGGTTTATTTCCTCGAATCGATGCGAATAATCGGTAATCACGCGTGTGAAAACATCTAATCGTCCGGTAGAACTTTTTGGATTGG
This sequence comes from Balneolaceae bacterium, assembly GCA_965228545.1. Taxonomy (GTDB): domain Bacteria; phylum Bacteroidota; class Rhodothermia; order Balneolales; family Balneolaceae; genus HXMU1420-13. The sequence goes on along the minus strand of OZ245822.1, from coordinate 353,634 downwards.
CTTTAGCACTAAGATTTTCCATTGCATGCAGCTGCACTTCTTCCCCATTTGCCTCACCATTCGTAAGTCCGTTATGCTGGATTGAATAGTGAGATTTAGGAAGTTTCAAAGATTCCAATAATGGAATGATGTACACGCAATTTTCTTCTAGTACAGCGCCATTGCGCAACGAAAATGAATATTGTTCGAGCTTCTCCAGCTTTTCTTCAACCGTTTCATTCTCCGGCAAAAAGCTGCAACGTACACGATAAGCAACTTCGCCAAGTCGTAAATCCAAAGAATTGGGTTGAAATTGATTGTCTTTGATTGGGTAATCGGGATGAGAAGTTAAAATTCCCAGATCCCGCAGAATCTTCAATTTCTGAACTGGGAGCACCCCTTTGGTGCGAAGATGAACAGCGTTGGATGGTTGCGACATGTACGGGTTTTTCGATTGAAGATAAATGGTGGAATGGCTAATTACCAATCAACTGAATCAACTTTTTAATTATTGAGCAGATAATCAAGCTCAACAAAAAATTACGTGAAAAAGGCCGTCCAATTTAATTAGATTTGGCCTCATAATTAATCTCCGTAAGTAGAAAAATGGCTTTTTCCGATCTCAAACTTACTCTTGGTAAACCAAAAGTATTTACTCTCTTCTTGATGATATCACTCGGGTGTTCACCTGCCGGAAAAGAGGGCGATAAAAAAACATCTGGTTCAGAATTTATTGAGATATCCCGAACCGCATATGCCAATCAATTATACGGCTTCTGGCTGGGTCAAAGCATTGCAAACTGGACCGGGTTAGTTACAGAGATGGATAAGATTGGAAATATTGGTGAGATTAAAACCGGAAGATTTTATACGAGAGAAGATTGGGGAAAGCCCGATCAACCGAGTATTTGGGGTGAAGGAGCACCTAGTGATCTTTCTCCCACTATTGATTTCGTATTACGTGGCCCAGTCGAGGTTTGGGGCTCCGACGACGACACCGACATCGAATACATGTACCAATATTTGATGTATTCGCAAGAAACTTCAATTCTTACACCACAACAAATTCGGGATGGATGGCTAACCCACATAAAAGCTGAAGAAGAAAATTATTTATGGGTTTCCAATCAGCGTGCTTTCGATTTGATGCAAGAAGGAATGCTGCCTCCAGCAACCGGTGCACCTGAAAATAATGAGCATTATTCGATGATTGATGCGCAGCTTACCACAGAGATCTTTGGAATATTATCGCCTGCCCGACCGGATATAGCACGGAATATCGCCGAACTGCCTATTCAAACCACCGCTCGATATGAAGCACAGTATATCTCCGAATTTTATGTAACCATGCATGCCCTAGCTGCAAATCGAAAAGCCTCCGATCCATTGAAAGAGTTTGTTCATCACATTGCCGATGAAGCGAGATTGATTCTCCCCGACAGCACCTACCCTGCAAAAATGTATGATTTCGTTAAGTCTCTGTATGATGCGGGAGTTCCTTGGGAAACTACCCGCGATTCTATCTATCAACGCTATCAGGTAGAGCAGGCGGATGGATACGACATCACCTCCCAAAACTTATACTGTAATGGATGTTTCGCGGCAGGAATTAATTTTGCGGCAAGTTTAGTTAGCTTGTTCTATGGTGAAGGCGATTTTATTGATACCGTCAAAATTGGTACACTTGCCGGCTGGGATTCGGATAACCCAACCGCAACTTGGGGTGGTTTACTTGGTTTTCTTTTGGGAAAAGAAGCCTTAGAAAGTACACTCGATCAGCCATTATCGAATCGGTTTAATATTCATCGAACTCGACAAAACTTCCCCGGAAATGGAATTGAAACCTTCGATTATATAGCAGAAATGGGGATTTCAGTGATCGATCGGGTAGTTGTTGAGCAGATGAATGGTCGTATAGATTCCGAAAAAAATGTTTGGGTGATACCTTTGCTCAACTAAGTGTATTTTGATACTTCACATTTTCTTTCAAAAAATGAGATAGTGCACGAAGACCTCTTATAAAGTTTTGTTGGTTACAATTTGCTGTTCTAAGGACGTTGTTTTTTGCTTGATATTATTTATTTGCAACATGACTCTTTAAACTAATTATATACATATCCAGTAAAATTAATTATAATCAAACTTTCTACAACGAACAGGAATGAATTCGAATGTATAATACAAAAAACGAAAAATTGAATTTTCTAAAATCATTTGAAAAGGAAATTGAAATTCATGACTTACTTGAAGAACTACTTCCGGAAATGGGTTATGATGATGTATTAATTACGCATGAAAAAGGGAATGCACCTGAATATGGTAAAGACTTGATTTGTTCAAAATTTGATGACATTGAAAACAAAAAAGATTGGTACGCATTTGTTGTAAAAAAAGGTGCTATTAGTGGGCAAACAGGAATAATTAGAGAAATCGAGGGTCAAGTAGCAGAATGCTTCAAATACTCTTATAAATCAATTGACAAAAAACAGGATATTTACATTAATAAGGTAAAGGTAATTACTAACTATCATTATTCAGCAGGTGCTAAGGATAAAATTAATAAAGGTAATGAATCAGATAAAGCGAATATTGACTATTGGGATGGGGAAAAGTTAGTAAGATTTATAGACAAGTATTATCCGAATTATTGGTTAAAAGGGTCAAAATCTTACTTAAAATACATTGACTTATTTAGTCAAAGAAATAGATCCGATTCTGTACTAAAGTCTTTGACTATTGAAGATACTTCGATTGATCGAATGTTTAAAAATATCATAAAGCCAAGATTATCAGAGAGAACATATGACGATGATGGAAATCCTCTTTTTAAAACATTAAATGTTAATACAGTTATTGAAATACCTGATGATGCAATTATTGTTGGAGAACCGGGTTCCGGTAAAACCACATTATTTAAAACATTAAGTGACGAAGTAATTAGTCAAAATTCCTTAAGAAATAACCAAGAGTTTTACCCTATAATCCTAACATTCAAAGATTTATCTAAGGTTGATTTTAAATTAGATAAAGCAGTAATAAATTATTTTAAGGAGGAGTGGCTTTGTGAATTAAAGATAGATGGTCAATCTATTATTGATAAAAATTCCTGCATAATTTTCATAGATGCTCTTGATGAGTTACCACAAATTAAAAAAAAGGAACTAGCATTAGATGAGCTTAAAAAATTTAGAGATAAATATCCAAATATACGTGTATTGTGCTCCTCTAGACCTTCAGACTATATCTTTAATAACTGTGAAACAATTGGATTCAGATATTTAGAAATTCAACAACTAGATACTCGGCAAATTGAATTATTTGTGAATAATTATTTTGCAACAGATGTAATTAAATCAAAATCACTTTTAAGATCTTTAAAAGACTCAAGGATTCTAGAAAAACTTCCAAAAACTCCACTTACAATTGCACTGATTACGATTCTGTTTGATGAAAAAGAAGTCGAAATACCTGCCACCATTACAGATCTATATGAAAACTTTATTAGCCTATTACTAGGTAAGCAGACAAGTACTGATACTACACAGCTAATTGAAATTGGAATTAAGCATAGGCTTTTGTGCCATATTGCAAAGTATTTACATTCTAATTTAATCCAAAAAGTAACTTTAGATGATCTAACACGATTAATCAACGAGTATTCAATCGAACGAGGTCAACCATTTAATGTCGTTGATGTAACTAATGATTTAATTAATTCTACAGGTTTATTATATAAGAATTTCAAGGATGAAATCTCTTTTAAACATCAATCTTTCCAAGAATATTTTACTGCATATGAAATATTTCATCATAGACAATCCGAAAGAGATTTATTTATTAAAAACTTTAATAATCTTTGGTGGCAAAATGTAGCCATTTTCTATGCGGGGATGTCAAAAGATGCGCCAATCCTTTTAGATGAAATAATTGCTAATAATAAACCAAAGACTTTAAATGAGTATGTTATTAGCATAGGGGGCATGGGTAATCTTTTGCAAGCATTGTATAACACCCCAATTGAAAACAGAATTTCTGGTGTCGATATTAGTCTAAAGAATACCTTTGAAGCAATAGAATTAATTCACTTATCCAATGAAGATGAAACTAACTTTTGGAAGAATTATTCTAATTATGGCTTAATCCAAATATTTGGAGGATGGTTTAGGTACAATTTTTCTTCGATAACTCTAATTAAGCCGCTGATGAAAGAGTTTAGAAAAAGAATAGATAGTTTAAGCTTTGCTCAAAATGAAAATGAAAAATATCAATTAGAACTTGAAGCATATTTAGTAACAACTATTCTCGCCTCTGAGGACTTTATTAAATATGGTTATTTACAAGAATTTATTGAATCCACCTCATTTCATAATTTTGATTTAATCGCATCGGTTGACACACACTTGAAAAGGCTTAAAAAAGTTGCGTCAATTGACTATAAAACAAACGAAAGTCTGAAAAAGAGTCAAAAGAAAGTTCATAGAAAAATCTCAGCAATTGGGAGTAAAGTTTTATCTGAAACTGTAAACGTCAAACTATTAGATAAAAATTAGATTTAATATTATTGACTTTATTTAATTATCTAACCAAGAAATGATTTACAGCATCGCTTAACTACGCTCGTCATCCACCGGATTTTCGCCAAATTTTGCCGGCACCCAATTCATATTTTCGATGGGTGGACGCACATAGTCCGGATCTTTTACAGATGGTGGTAATTCGATGGGCTCCGGCGTGATATCGCCATAAGGAATTTGCTCTAATAAATGTGAAATACAGTTTAGTCGCGCATGGCGTTTGATGTCGGCATTTACCACAAACCAAGGCGATTTTTTGGTATCTGTATGCCGGAACATCTCATCTTTTGCTTTTGAATACTCAACCCATCTGCTTCGGGAAGCGAGATCCATCGGGCTTAACTTCCAACGTTTCAGAGGGTCTTCATTCCGTGCTTTAAACCGTTTCTCTTGTTCTTTATCAGAAATTGAAAACCAATATTTGAGTAAAATCAGCCCGTCTCTGATTAACATATTTTCGAATTCGGGACAGGTTCTTAAAAATTCCTGATATTCATCCTCGGTGCAAAATCCCATCACACGCTCCACTCCTGCCCGATTGTACCAGCTACGATCAAATAACACCATCTCTCCCGCTGCCGGCAGGTGTTTGATGTACCGTTGAAAATACCATTGCGTTCTTTCGGTCTCGGTCGGTTTTTGCAGGGCAACCACTCGTACAATTCGAGGATTTACTACTTCCGTAATCCGTTTAATTACCCCACCTTTTCCGGCAGCATCTCTTCCTTCAAATATTACCGCTACTCTAAGTCCTTTTTCCTTAATCCAATACTGAAGCTTTATCAGTTCCCGATGGAGCTTCTCCAGCTCTTCTTCATAAATATCTTTATCGAGTTTGCCTTTCTTATCGTACATAGTGCGCCATTCATTCAATTTCCGTCATCCGTCATCCGTCATCCGTCATCCGTCATCCGTCATCCGTCATCCGTCATCCGTCATCCGTCATCCGTCATCCGTCATCCGTCATCTAAGGTAAAACTTTCATCATATATAAATCCTCCTGATTTACATTTTTATGGTTTCATCTAAGAAATTACATTTACTGAGTCGAAAAACCCGTAGTTTTAGTACTTATGAAAAGCACTCGCACTCACCCCGACATCCCCATTATTTTTGAAGACAATCATCTGTTGGTTATAGATAAACCGGCTGGTGTGTTATCACAAGAAGACCACACCAGCGATCCTGATGTGCTAACTTTGTGCAAAAAATACATTAAGAAGCGCTACAATAAACCGGGTAATGTTTGGCTGGGTTTGGTACATCGCCTCGATCGACCGGTAAGTGGAGTAATGATACTTGCGAAAACCTCGAAAGCAGCTTCAAGACTGTCTGAACAAATTCGAAATCACAGCTTAAAAAAAGTGTATTGGGCGTTGGTGTATGGGATGACTCCCATGGAAAAAACCTTGATCCATTACATCGAAAAAGACCAGAAAATCAATACGGTTAAAGTGTACAATTCGAAAAAAGGGAGAGCGAAAAAAGCGGAACTCAGTTTCAATACCATCAAACAAAGTGCGCATTATAGTGTTGTTGAGGTTGATTTGAAAACCGGTCGCCCGCACCAAATCCGTGTGCAATTAGATAAAATCGGGCATCCAATTTGGGGCGATTATAAATATGCCGAAGAAGATAGCGGTCCGGGAAAAGAGCTGGCGTTACGTGCTGTTCACTTAGAAATTGAACATCCCACAAAAAAAGAAAAAATGGTTTTTAAGGCCCCCAAGCCCAGAACGCAACCTTGGGATAATTTCGAATATTGATGACGATCTCGCACACGGCAGCTTACATTGCTGTTAAACTGTATGGACTCACACGGAAGTCCGCTTTTGCAGAAAAGTTCGATCCATTTATTCTAAACTACTACGAACAACTTGTTTCGGCACTGCCCCCTCATTTGCGATGGTATCGAAAGGCGCTGCGATCATCGGCTATGCGTTCGTTCTTCATCCTCTCGGAAGAACTTTTACTTCCCGGCGATCTAATGCATATTCTTTGCCGAAAATATTATGTAGGCAAGCAAGTGCAAGCATTGTTAGATGAAGGTTTTGAACAAATTGTAAATCTTGGTGCAGGCTTTGATCACCTCGGTGCCTATCACTCTCAAAAAAAGATACCCGTTTTTGAACTAGATCGTGCTTCGATGATTTTGGAAAAGAAGACATTTTTGGAGCAGCATAGTTTCACTAATAATAATCTTCATCTGGACATTTGCGATTTTGAGCAACAACGAGTCGGTGACGTGTTAAAATCACAGGAAGCCTTCGATCCCAAAAAGAAAACCGTATTTGTTGCCGAGGGTTTATTCGACTACCTCGATTTGTTACCATCTGAAAATATGATCGAGGAAATTCTTTCGATGAACCGAAAAAATAAACTAATTACGACCTTCTTCTCGATCGATCAACTCAACTATTTCCATCGGTTGGTTTTTAGAGGGGGCGTAGCATTGGTGGGTGAATCCTTGAAGTTCAAAATTACGCGCGACGAATTTGTAGAATTACTTGAAGAGTTGGGGCTGATCCTGGAAGAAGAGTTTGATCGAGCTTATATGAAGCAGGATTTCATGAAAGAAATCGGCACCAACTTACCGGTAATGAAAGGTTTTTACGTACAACAGTACGGTATCAAAATATAAATCATACTGCGATTGAAACCGAGGATGCCGACCCTTTCAGATCTCTTTGTGATTTAAATCGTAATTCGAAACGGCTCCCATTTTCTGATTGTATGTCAACTTCGGCATTCAGTTGATCGGAATACGAATACATCAAAGTAGCACCTAAAGTGGGAGATTGTTCAAACACGAAATCTTTTGGAAGCCCAATTCCATCATCTTCTACAGTGAGTCGGATTTCGTCATCTACTTGTTTTAAGGCAATATGAATGTTGCCTGAGTCACGGTCAAAAAACGCGTATTCATAGGCATTAGCGATGAGTTCATTCAAAATTAATGCACAAGGTAATGCTTGATTGATATTAAGCAACACATAATCGGCCGTATATGTAAGTGAAATATGACTGAATTTTGACGCTCGTTTTTCCCTGGTTTCTTTGATCAGATTATGAACGTACTGATCGAAAATTACAGCTGTAAAATCAGATTCCTGATACAGTTGTTCGTGAATAAGGGCCATGGTATTCACCCTCATATAATTGGAAAACAAACTGCGTTGAACGGCTTCGTTTTCGGTTTTGAACTCTTCCAGTTGAAGAAAACTTGAGATTACCGCCAGATTGTTTTTAACCCGATGATGAATTTCAGCTAATAGAACATTCTTTTCCTCTAACGAGCGCTCTAGGGATGCCTGATATTGTTTTTTATGCGAAATATCATTTCCGGAAAGGTAGAATTTATCTCCATGCTTGTGAATATTCAGAGCAACGTGTCGCAGTTTAGAATCTTCATCATTTAATACCGTTTCAATATTCAGCGTATGATTAGAATTTGGGTAATTCCATGCCTTTAATTTTGCCAGTAATTCCACGTCGGTAAACAAGTTGTACAAACTCAGTATACCGTGCCGATCACTCCCATTTTCCAAAACGGCCGCAACCTGATTGGTATATTTTTCTACTCTGAAAGTGTTCGCATCTGCAACTATCATCACATCAACCGAGGATTCGAGAAACCGCGAAATGGTATCTAGTTCGATATTTCGGCGCCGTAATTCTAATCGGGCTTCCACCTCTTTGGCTAAAGTTTCTAAAGCTCTTTTTTGATGATCCTGCAGCTGCTTTGGCTCCAATCCAATCACACAAACAGTGCCCATATTCAACGCATTGGAGCGAACGTTAAAGCCGGCGTAAAATCGAACGCCCGGAGCGTCTTTTACAAAGGGCATTTCGTTAAATCGATCATCATCCAGCGTATTTTCAACAATCATGAATGATTCTTGCTGAATGGTGTGATGACAAAATCCAATTTCACGAGGTATTTCTGTAAACTCCACACCTACTTTTGCTTTACTCCATTGGCGAGTATCATCGATAAAATTGATCTGAGCTACCGGTACTTCGCAAATCTGAGCGGCAAGAGTAACCAGATTATCAAATTCTGATTCCGTGCCAGAATCCATAATATTGAACCGCTTAAGTTCCTGTATTCTGTCGGTTTCTTGAGGTGCGGTTGAAGCCATTGCGTTTTCAGTCATAGTCGATATTCGTTTCGAAGGGTTATCGACGATGCACGCTCTAAACTTTATAACACAATCGCTTATTTAACAGATTCTAAAACTTCTGAGATTATAAACTCAATCTTTAATCAAATAAAGAATTTGCATTACCATCAATCTCAGGCTTTGCCGATTCCGGTAGTGATTTTGTAGCTTTTGCACCCAATTCTTTCAGCATTTCGGCTTGGCGTACTAAATTTCCTGATCCTGAATTTAAACGCTTCATCGCCGTTTCGTAGCTATCCTGCGTTTGGCGAATTCTATTTCCGATGTCGTCCATACTCTCCACAAAGCCCACAAATTTATCATACATCGCTCCACCACGTTCAGCAATTTCCAACGCGTATTTATTCTGGCGGTCTCGCTTCCAGATGGTATTTATAGTAAACAATGTGGCCAGTAAGGTCGAAGGACTTACAATCACGATATTCTTCTCGAACGACTCATTATATAATTCCGGCTCAGACTGCAGAGCGGCCGCAAAAGCGGGTTCAACAGGAATAAATAACAACACAAAATCGGGCGTTTTATCCTGATAGAGTTGAGTATAGTTCTTGTCACTTAATCCCTTTACATGCGCTCTGATAGATAGTACGTGTTGTTTGAGCTGTTTTTCCTGCTCGTCTTTATCATCCGCAGCTACAAAGCGCTCGTAGGCTGTGAGTGATACTTTGGAATCCACAATTAGGAACTTTTCGTCCGGTAATTTTACCACCACATCCGGTTGAAGTCGGCGCCCATCAGCTGTGGTTTCGCTTTGCTGAGTAAAGTACTCCTCATCTTTCCGAAGTCCGGATTTTTCCAAAATGCTTGCCAGAACAACCTCGCCCCAGCTTCCTTGCGCTTTAGAGTCGCCTTTTAGCGCTTTGGTGAGGTTTTTAGTGTCTTCGCTCATTTGCTGATTTAATTCAGCCATTTGGCGAATCTGTTCTTTTAGCGTAGCTCTCTGTCGGTTTTCGTCATTGTACGTCTCTTCCACTTTTTTGCGGAATTCTTCCAGTTTGGTACCCAGTGGATTTAACAATTGATCCAGACTTTCACGGTTTTGTTTGGTGAATTTCGCTGATTTTTCGTCCAGGATTTTATTCGCAAGATTCTCGAACTGCACTTTCAGCTGTTCTTGCATTTGCTCTAATTCCCCTTTTTGTTCGTCCAATTTTTTTTGAAGCGCTTCATACTCGGCTTTTAATCCTGCCAATTCCCGATCGAGCTTCGAGGCATGTTCGCGTTCTTCCTTCAACGCTAATTCTTTCTGCTCAATTAATTGATCGTGATTGGATTTTGCCGCTTGCAACTCTTTTTCCAATCGATCCCTCTCTTCTGTTTTCTGCTGTTCCAGATTCGCGATTCTCTCCTCGAGTCTACCCGATTCCGATTTTGATTTGAAATGAGCGATGGCATATCCTATTCCAATTCCTAACAAAAGTGCTACAGCCCCAATTACAATTTCCAAGTTTATTCCTCCAATAAAATTTTAGCCATTTTGGCTTTTAATACTTCGTTATTAAATACTCTATTGTGCCCTTGTCCGGCCAGCATTACAAATTCATCATTTCCATCAAGATATGCATTCAATTTCATGGCTCGATCAACAGGAAGGAGATCATCTTCGGCAGCATAAAAAATAGTGATAGGTTCTTCGATAGTTTGCAATGCCAAATCGGTCCGTAATGGATAGCGCACTAGAAAATCAGGCAAAAACCAATATTGAGCATCTTTCATATCCAACATGCTGTAGTAAGGTGTCCAGAGTATAACTTCGCGCGGATCATTTGCGGCAGCTACCTGTGCCGCCACACCGGATCCCAACGAGTATCCCACAATCACAATATCATCTTCGGGATAATCTTGAGTCATCGCTTGGTACACCACCTTCATATCGCCCACTAAATCTTCCTCATTCCACATTTCACCTTCTGTGATACCGTAACCTCTGTAATCGGGATATAACACATCGTACCCATTTTCCAGAAACAGCATGAATTTAGACGGGTTCGTTTGTGCGCTCCCTCCATTTCCGTGGAAAAAAATCACCAAACCTTTACTCGAATCTGCTTTGGCATGAATGGCGTGGATTCTAGCTTCATCTTCTATCTCGAACCATCGCTCCTCGAAGTTGAAGTTGTAACTGAATTCATGTCCGGGTTCCAATACCGTTGGCTTAAAAAGTATGGCATTTTGAATGAAGTAAAAATAAACACATACTCCGGCGTATAGTCCGAGAATTAAAATTAATGTGGAAAGAAATCCTTTTTTCATAACGTGATCTATTTCTTGATAAGATAGTTGTTGATAAGCCGAACACCAACCTTTTCAGGTGTCTAACTTAGCTAGATTTTTACAGTTGGATTAATTAAAATGTAAGCGCTTACAAATTTACATCAATATGCGTTCATTATTTCCCTTTTTGATGCTTTTGCTACTCTCGAATTCAGTAATTGCACAAAATACTTCCGATTCTCAATCAATAAACCCTCCAATTTATATCGCCTTTCTGTGGCACATGCATCAGCCTTTATACTGGCCGGGAGAAACCATCCTGGAAACACAGGCCAATAATTATTACCCATATTCGGTGTTTGATATCCACAATTCCAGAACCGGTCCGTACACAAATTGGCCAAAAGTAGCTGTTCAAAAAGCGATCGATGCCAACCTTCCTCATGCTGGTGCATCCGTTAGTTTTTCAGGAACATTAATCGAAAACCTGAATCATCTGGAAGCCAATGGAAACAGCAATTTTCAAAACTGGACTTCTCCCTGGAATTCTGTAATCAATCAAACAACCATCGAAGGAAATCCACGAATGGATATGATCGGATTCGGGTATTATCACCCTTTAATGGGATTAATTGACACCGATGATATCCGCGCGCAGATCCAAAAACACAAAACCATTCTCTCTTCCACTTTTGATGGTAGCTACTCAAAAGGGATATTCCCACCCGAAAATGCATTCTCCAACGACATGATTCCGGCTCTCACCGCCGAAGGATTAGAATGGGTACTGGTGGATAATATTCATTTTGATCGAGCTGCAGCCGGCTATCCCTATTCCACTTCAGGAAATCTGTATGAACCTAACAAGGCTGATGTTCAAAATCCTGATCCACAGGATTGGGTGCAGCTCAACAATCTTTGGGCGCCAACTAAAGTAAGTGCGCAGTGGGGACATCAACCGCATTACGTTGAATACACAGATCCTAAAACCGGTGAGACTTCAAAAATTATTGCCGTTCCAACATCACGCTATTTGGGGAACGAAGACGGACGCGGCGGCTTTGGCGCATTGCAATACGAATCGGTGATGAGTCAGCTTGAAGCATTCAATACCGATCCAGATCACCCGATTTTAATCGTTTTGCATCATGATGGAGACAATTTCGGAGGCGGATCTGAAGGCTACTATAACGGTAATTTTCAGGCTTTTGTGGATTGGGTAGCCGGTCAACCCGATCGGTTTGTACCTACCACCATACAGGATTATCTGGATCTTTTCCCACCGGATGAAAACGATGTGATTCATGTTGAATCAGGCAGCTGGGCCGGTGCCGATAATGGCGATCCGGAATTTAAAAAATGGTTGGGCGATCCAAATTCGGATGGATACAGCCCAGACAGAAATAGTTGGGGAGTAGTTACCGCGGCAAAGAATTTCGTGGAACACGCTAAAACTTCGGATGCTTTGGCCGCCGATACCGAAGAAGCCATTACCTTATTGCTGAATGCACAAGGAAGCGATTATTGGTATTGGGATAATTCGATTGATGGAATCTGGGACACTCATCCAACAACCGCTTCTAACTTAGCTATTCAAAAAGCTCAAAACGTTATCGCGGGTACTGAAAGCGATATTACTCCCCCATCAATCTTTAAGCCACAAAGAGAACCTTACAATCCTGGTGGTTTTGAATGGGAAATCGCTCAAACCAACGAATTTGAAGTGTGGACTTATGCCTTTGATCTTTCCGGTTTACAATCCGTTCACTTAAAATATCGGGCTTTTGGTGATTCTTTTGAAGATCGCACTCAAGCTTTTAACCAGATTAGTGAAGCAGATACAAGCTGGGAAACGTTGATTATGGAAGGCGTTTCCATAAAGAGTAATACCAATGTTGCACCACTTTTTAAAGCTGATGAGTATTCCGCAAAAATCACCGGAATCAATAATGCGTACGTTGAATATTATGTGGAAGCATTTGATGTGCAAGGTAATGCTTCACGTTCTCTAATTCAGTATGTGTGGGTTGGAGAAAACACAACAACCGGAGGAAATGGTGGAAATAATGGAGGTTCTACCGGCAATGAATTGGTGCAAGTAACTCCTGAAAATCCGACAAAAAATGATACTCTAACTATTGAGATTTCCGGAGCAACTCAAGGAGCAAAATTACATTGGGGAGTAAATAATGTGGGTTCTAATTGGGTTACTCCAAATCAAGTTTACTGGCCGGATAGTACTTCGTTGTTCAATGGATCCGGACCTGCGGTTGAAAGTCCTTTCACCCAAATGAACGATTCTACCTTAAGGCTCAAAATTGGTCCTTTCAATGCATCGGAACAAGCTGTAGATCGCGTCAATTTCGTTATTCATTATGATGATGACACCTGGGACAACAACAATGGAAATGACTTTCTGATTGATTTCGGCACATCTTCCGGTAGCGGTAGCGACACGCACAATTTTGTATTGGATGGAAATCTGGATGCTCTGGCATCCGAAATACTTTCCGAAAATGGCCTTTCGCTGTATGTAGAATGGGATCCACCGTTTTTATATCTAGCAACCGAATCAGCTAGTTCAGGTTCAGAGGATCGATTTATTTTTGTTGCTGATGATCAAGCTGAATTGACTGCTAGTCCGTGGGCCAAAAGCGGGCAAGTAGCCCACTGGGGTGCGTTTTTAGCCAACGAACAATCCAACAATTACAACGCTTGGTTCGATCAAAGCTCAGGAGCCGAACACGAAGCCGGTACTTATCTTGAAGGTATATTGAATCTTGAAACAGAGTTTGGGGAAATTCCGGGACAAGTATATTTGGCTTTGGGCACGTATCAAACAGATGATGGTGGTGCACTGGTTGGTCAACTTCCGGCAGGTAACGGCGACGAAAATATTGATTCGAGTGAGTTTTTGGAATTCAGCACCATGATTCTATCCACGGATAAGGAAAATGGCATTCCCGGTGAGTTTCGATTGATGCAAAATTATCCAAATCCGTTTAATCCCAGCACTGAGATTGTGTATGAAGTTGCGACACCAAGTCAAATTCGACTTACCGTATTCGATGTTTTAGGACGTGAAGTAGCTGTTTTAGTTAATCAGAAACAAAATACTGGTTTGTATAGCGCTACGTTTGACGCTACCGGATTATCGAGTGGAGTTTATTTTTATCAATTAAGCTCAGGGAGTCAAATCATCGAAACAAAAAAGATGATGTTACTCAAATAAAATATTGTGATACAATTGATTTCAGTGATTTGATGGTTAACCCCGTAATCAATCACTGAAATTACTTTAATGAGTGTATCAAAGCGCATTTGGATTCAAACAGCTGGCGCAACCGCAGCTATTTTAATCAACCTTCTTGCTCTGCAATTTGCAGAGAACACGCGCTACTTACTACTGTCTTTGGTGATTTTGTTTATCGGGATGCTTCATGGTGCGCTCGATCATCATATTGATGGAAATCTGGAAGGCTGTAATCCTTATTCGCTCAACAAATGGTTTAATGGATGGTATTTATCTGCCATTGCTGTGTATTGCGTGATCTGGATCTTTTTCCCCTTTTTCAGTTTCATGTTCTTTTTGCTGATTACGCTCTATCACTTCGTACAAGCCTACGCCGAACGATTTCGATTAACCGGATGGTCGAAATGGGTTATTCACCTCAGCTGAGGTGTAACCGTTGTGGGATTAATTGTATTCGGGGATTTGGAGTATTCATCTTCGGTAATTGAAGCCGTAACAGATATCTCTATCAACCAGATAATTTCAGGGCAGTACAATTCGGCTCAGATTATGTGGTTGGTTCTTCAAGGAGTCTTTTTTATTCAGTTTACTCTCCTATCTCGGACTTCTGTTTGTGTACAACATGCTAAATGCTTTTGGTAACGAAGCATTCTTAGTGTCGCTGCTTTTGTGGTTATAACCGTGCTTACATTACCACACATGTTGGTGGTGGAAAAGCTGTACACACGATGGAATCGTTGAACAATTTATTTCGATTCTCATCAGGATTAGAATAAGCTAGTCTAATCAGCTCTATAATCAACTACCCGCCGTTCGTTTACTACTTTTTTGATAAACTCAACAACTTTCAGATGCTCCGGGTGTTGAGCGTAGGCTTTCAATGCAGCTTCGTCTTTACAGGTTGTAATCAGCACAACATCGCAGGTGGCATCATCACGATCATCAAACAAATGTATTCCCACTTCAGCGGTGTCTAATTCATCGATTAGGGTGGGCATCGCTTCGAGTTTCTGTTTCATTATAACTGCATTTTCGATGCGAGTATTCCCTTCTGCTTGCTCTTTCAGTTTCCACATCACTACGTGTTTGATCATCTTTTCTAAGGCTAAATTTGATTCTTTAATTGATGCAGAATGATATTCAATCCGCATGAAAAAACAAGGTTCTAATTTCTAAAACCGTGATTTTAGAACTCTTTTCTACAAACAAAAAACGGCGATTAGTTTTCACCAATCGCCTTCCAAAAAGTAGTATAAATTGCTACTTCGAACTGTCGGCAGTAGCTACTTAATAGATCACAAAACCAAATCCGCTTTTGTTGATCGCATCTGCTAAGTTATAGATCACGTCAATGTTACCTAATCCGGCAAGTAGGGTTCCTTCCATAGTCATATAGCCAATTGGATATACCGACCAGCCGAGCGTGATGAAAATTTTGAGGAAAAACATTGCCTGATGCAAAGCCGGGTTGTCTGAATTTTTAGCAAGTTTCGCTACACTACCTGCGAATACTTCATATACGATATAGAGGTAGAAAACGGTAGAAATGGTTCCCCATAAAATGGTTGATTCCGGCTGAATAGCCTCACCAATGTAACCGGTTACCAACATACCCACCGAAGCAGCGATCAATGCAAATAAGATTTTCCCTTTCGCTCCGTAAGGACGGGTTAATAAGTAAAACTCCACACATCAATGGTACGGTAAGTACTCAATCGAAGTAACGAAATTCGGTTGGGCTCGAATCCAAAGTTAAGTAGTAGTCGCGTATGTAGTAATAGTGAATGGCGGCAATACCGGTGATTAAACCGGATACAGTTAGAGAGAATCGCCATTTTTCGGGTACGTTTTGGCGTTCTGCAAAGAAAAATACCGTTGTAGTAAGCATAGCCATGGTACCGATAAAAAGGTAAATCCGACTACATCACCAGCTTCAATTTGAGAAGCAAAGAGCAATTGTATGTTCATAGGAGGTCTCGTTTTATTGAATTTTTATGTCACACTATCATACTCAACTCTAATATTTGTGGTTCTCATTTTTAAACTAAACCACTATTAATCTGTACTTTATATGTTTCTGAATTTTTCTAATACTATGGACACATCACATTAATTAAAATGATTCTTTCAATTATTTTTGAACGTTATATCCACTTTGCTTTCTATACCATCTAAATACGGAACTTTTTCATTTCATTACGCTTTATATAATTGATATTATTAACTAAATGAAGAATGTATGTTTTACTTAGAATCGAGTACTTTATTACTAATACTCATTTCATGCGTGGCTGTAGTATTTATGGTTGCTTATTTATATACCGCTAAAGAACTCTCTGAATTAAGAGATCAAAGAAAGAGAACAGAAAACAGTGATAACGCAGAATACCTTGGTCAGGTTGGGTAATCTTTGGTAATTGGTTAATGGTTAATCGTCCGTCTTCCGTCGTTATTTGTTAGTTGAAACTCAACACTAATCACTAAACACTAAAAACTGATCACTGATACAAAAAAAGCTCCCCACCTTTCGGCAAAGAGCTTTAAAATTGTCTCACATCTGTCAGACGGACTCAAGCCGTCAGACAAAGTTCGAAGTTTTTAATCCACGAAGCGCTTGGCGTAGTGGATCAAAGTTCGACTGTTCAATGTTCGATGTTCTACAAGTCTATATTGTCTTCTTCGCGGTTTTTCTTGTCGCGCAGTTTTTTGATCGCATACGCACCACCGGCTGCGGCAAGCAAACTAAGCCCGCCATCAATTGGGGCTTGAGGAGGCGCTGGTGGCAGGGTTACTGAATTCATAGAAGGCTGCGCCTGAACAAGGGTAACCATGATCAGAACCAGAAAAAGGCTAAAAATAAGTTGTGTCGTGAATTTCATGTCAATGGAATTAAAGATTAAAAATTCAAAATTTAAAATGGGGCTGCTTTAATGAGTGCTCAGCCCACATTTTAAATCTTTCATTTTTCATTTTGAATTATTTAATAAGTGTCATCTTTCGGGTGATGGATTGTCCACCGGCTTCGAGGCGATAGTAATACATCCCTGAAGCAGCTCCGGCGGCGTTCCAGCGTACGTTGTATTGCCCCGCTGCTTTCGTCTCGTCTACCAATGTGGCCACTTTTTGCCCCATCAGGTTGTACACGCTAATATTCACCGCTCCGGCTTCCTGCACGCTGTAAGAAATAGTTGTGCTTGGGTTAAACGGATTCGGGTAGTTCTGCTCCAAAGCAAACAGCGCTGGTGATTCTTCGGTTTCGTTGGAAACAGAAGTCGGACGAATCGTAATTCCGAAGCGATTACCTTCTGCTTTCGCTTTCATGGCTACGGCGGCAGGTCCATTTAGCAAGCTCAAAGGGTTACTGCTTACTTTTGCATGCGCCGCCTGGAAGAAGGTGTATTCACTTTCACTGCGCATGTCGATGTTCGCACCGGTTTCGTAATCGTGTAAGATCAGCTCCCACTCTCCCGGAATAGATTCTAAGCCATTCCAAGCAAAGGTAAATTCACCGGAAACTCCCACCATTTGTGGTTGAAGAGACAGTGTTACTTCTTCTTCCAAGTTATAAGGAAGGGATTCTACCGACTTCAACATATCGTTCGACTCAAATGCCATGGTTGCGTAAGCGGGAAGTAAAGGAAACAGCTTTCCTGAATCGTCAAGATCGTATCCAAAAGTAGCATCTGGTCTAAATGCTAGCCTGAGGTCTTCGTCCAGAGCTATTTCAGAGGCAAGAGTGAACTTGATATCACCACGCTGATTGGTTGACTTAAAGTAAGTTCCTGAAGTACTTGATGTAGTTTTGCCGGAGGTTGGGAAAGTTAAAGTAGCCGCATTGGCTGTTGCATCTTTCTGCACCCAAAAACCTTGCCATGGTGCAATTATATAACCACCACTTGCTGTTCGGTCTTGTCCAACATACGAACTACCATTCCAGAAATGGATGGTGTTTTGAATAGAGGCTACACTAGATGTTATATTATTTGTGTTAAAATTGGAAGCGAAAGGATTTCCAACTAAGGTATAGCCACTTGCTGCAGGATTTAAGGTTACAGCAACATCACTTGATGGTTCTGTTCCCGAAGCATCTAGGGTAACCGGAAGTGTAGAACTACCATTAGTTGTGTTATTGTAGAAATATAGTCCAAATCCATAGCCATCTCCCCACGCGGTAGATACGTTAGTTGGTTTTTCAAACTCTGCATCATTATCGTAAATAATAAAATTCGTAGTCGATGACGCATCATCTCCACCGGTTACACCTTGAACTGGGGTGTCATCAGATACATCTTGAACTGTACCGCCGGTTTTAGGTAGAGAAAGAAGCCTCCAGCCGGCCGAACCTGTGATTTGCTTAGAACCTGTAAACTCGAAAGAAGTAGTAGAGAAAGGTAATATACTACCGGATTGATCTCCGCTACCATCAGCTGTCGTCCAATTTGAAACATTTCCTACAAGTGTATGAAAAGCAGATTTATCTATTGCTTGTTTAAAACTTTCATACTCCCCAACATCCTCATCACCATCTAAGTTTACAGCGGTGGTACCTTCTGTTAAACCTGTATTACTTAATGATCCTACAGTTGAACCATCGTCGTAAGTTTCATTGCTTATAGCAGCTAAAAACGTTGTGGGTGAAGCTTCATCTGTACCAAGAAATGCAAAAATTGCTTCATTTGAAGCAGTTGGGTTAAAACCAGCATCAGGTTCTGTGACACTTCCTGTTGAAACTGTTACTGTTGCATTCACATCGGAAAAAACAACAACTGTACCAGCTGAAATAATCCCGCCAGTAGTCCATGCTAACGCTCCCTCTCCACTAGTAAGTGCAGTACCATTCCATTCATTGTCGGTGAAATAGATAGTAGTATTAGGTAAATCAGCTAATGCGACAATTGCAAAATCTTTATCGCCATCAGCGTTAAATCCAATAAATGCTAAATCTCCTGCACTTTGCCCAAAGCTGGTCCCCAAAAAGCAAAAGCTTAGTCCTATTGATAGTAAAAATCGTTTCATGTAGTTGGTTTGTAGTTAGTAGAATTGACAGGTAGATACTAACCATTCACATTTAGCAAAAAAAATTACAAAGTAATCTAAGCGTTAAGTTTAGATTAGAAGTTTTTAATATAACAGTTATCAGTAATCAGGGTTCAGGGATCAGATTGTAGAATACAGTGAGTAGGAAACAGTTAGCAAAAAAGCTTGAATGCTATTAACTGATCATTATCACTTGTTCACTGACCTAAGATCACTGATAACTGATCCCTGATCTAATACGAATAAAACCCGGCTCCTGTCTTGTTACCCAATTTTCCGGCGTCTACCATTTTAATAAGCAGTGGACACGGACGATATTTCGGGTCTTTAAATCCGTCGTACAACACATTTAATATATCTAAACACACATCCAGTCCGATAAAATCGGCTAAGCGTAGCGGTCCCATTGGATGAGCCATACCGAGTTTCATTACTTCGTCTACATGCTCAGGGGTGGCAACGCCTTCATACACGGCAAAAATGGCTTCGTTAATCATGGGCATTAACACGCGATTGCTAACAAAACCGGGCATATCGTTTACCGGAACCGGCACTTTAGCTAACACTTTGGAGGTAGCTTCTACCACTTCATAAGTTTCGTCGGAGGTTTCCAAACCTCGAACGATTTCTACCAGTTTCATAACCGGTACAGGATTGAAGAAATGCATTCCAATAAACTTTTCCGGTCGATCAGTTAAGGCCGCCAGTTTTGTGATGGAAATGGAAGATGTATTACTGGCAAAAATGGTATGCTCGGGCGCGGCTTCATTAACGACGCTCCACACTGCTTTTTTGATATCCAGAATTTCCGGAACGGCTTCAACCACCAAATCAACATCCTTCACTCCTTCCGCAACATCCAGAAACACCGAAATACTATCTATGGTAGCTACTTTTTGTTGTGCATCGATTTTTTCTTTCTGCACCATACGTTCTAAGTTTTTATCGATGGTAGCCATCGCACGATCGGCAAATTCCTGCTTGGTTTCGATCAAATTTACGGGAATTCGATTCATGGCAAATATATGCGCAATGCCGTTTCCCATTGTTCCGCCACCGATTACTGCTACTTTCTTGATGTCCATAACTGACTTTTGTTCTTGATTTCTTGATTCATGTGTTCGAGAAGTTAGAAGTGAAAAGTGAAAAGGCAAAAGTTTTCGCTTTTCACTTTTTACTTTTGCCTTTTCAAAATCACTCAACACTAAATGAAATGGTACCGACTTTGGAAGCGCTTTTCAACCAGAATTTAGCTTTTTAGACCTTTTTCTTTTGTCGCTATTGTGCAATGTACTAACTGAAACTAGGAAGCTAATTCCACCAAAATAACACCAGTTAAACGCTGTAAGTAATCATGCAATTCAATTCAGGAACTCTTATTTTTAGGGTTCTGTTTTAAATGCTCCGTAAGAGGTAAGCAATCATTTAAATCCTTCAAGCACATTGAATAACAAATCAGACGCAGAACAATTTGAGGTCATCGAAGAACTTGGCGATGCACACATAGGAACTTCCGAACTCACACCCCTAAGAGACAACGCCTTCGACCTCAGCGATAACGAAAAAATTGACATTATCAGAGAGCATTTCGCAAAAATCATGGAAACGCTTGGCCTGGATTTAACCGACGACAGTTTGAGAGGCACTCCTCAGCGTGTTGCAAAAATGTACGTTAAGGAAATATTTAATGGCCTGAATCCCGCAAATCGTCCGGAAGCCCGCACCTTTAGCAACGGTTACGATTACAGCGATATGGTGATCGAAAAAAATATTCAGGTTACTTCGTTTTGCGAACATCATTTTCTACCCTTTATAGGAAAGGCGCACGTGGCCTATATTTCTAAAGGGAAAGTGATTGGTTTATCAAAAATAAATAGATTGGTAGATTATTTTTCTCGTCGCCCTCAAGTACAGGAACGACTAACGCTTCAAATTGCGGACGCACTTGCTGATGCTATGAAAACCGACGATGTAGCTGTTTTTATTGATAGCAAACATCTATGTGTTTCTACGCGTGGCATTAAAGATCAAAGTAGTAGCACAATCACTTCAGAATTTCGTGGAGCATTCAAGCAAAAAGACGTTCAGCAAAAATTCATCGACTTCATTAAAACCAATACCGAGCTCTAAAAACTGTTTTGGCCGAACAAGAACTTCACGTCTATAACACACTTACCCGAAAAAAAGAACGGTTCGAACCGCTAAAGCCTCCTTTTGTGGGGATGTACGTTTGTGGTCCCACTGTGTATGGAGATGCTCATCTAGGCCACGCTAAAAGTTATGTTTCTTTTGATGTGGTGCTCCGATACCTCCGATTTCTAGAATACAAGGTTAAATATGTGCAAAATATCACCGATGTAGGGCATTTAGTGGGCGATGGTGATGAAGGTGAAGATAAACTGGCTAAAAAAGCGCGCATCGAGCAAATCGATCCAATGCAGGTTGCCGAGCAATACACCTTCACCTACTTCCGCGATATGGATGCATTGAATGTGCTACGACCAGATATCGCTCCTAGAGCTACGGGACATATTCCCGAGCAAATCGCCATGATCAAGAAATTGATAGAGAAAGGACATGCTTACGACGCTAACGGGAATGTATATTTCGATGTGGCTTCCGATCCGAATTACGGGAAATTAAGTGGACGTAGCCTTGATGAAGCAGAATCTGGAACCCGAGTTGATATCGCATCCGATAAGAAAAATCCCGCTGATTTTGCACTTTGGAAAAAAGCCGATCCTGATCATTTAATGAAATGGGATTCTCCTTGGAGTGTAGGTTATCCGGGCTGGCATATCGAGTGCTCGGCAATGAGTACCAAATATCTGGGCGAAAGCTTTGATATTCATGGCGGCGGATTGGAAAATCAGTTTCCACATCATGAATGTGAAATTGCCCAATCCGAGTGTGCACACGATTCGCAGTTTGTGAAGTACTGGATGCATAACAACATGGTTACCCTGGAAGGCCAAAAAATGGGTAAATCGTTGGGTAATGCCATCAACTTGCATGAGTTTTTTACGGGCGATCATAGATTGTTAACCCGAGCTTGGAATCCGGAAGTAATTCGGTTTTTCTTGCTTCAAAGTCATTACAGAAGTACCACCGATTTCTCTGAAGATGCCTTAGAAGCAGCAGAAACAGGATTAAAGAATTTGCACTCGATAGTTAACGCCATCGAAAAAAGTACAGTCGGAAATGGTGACAAATACCCGGTTGAAGACTTCCTTAACGATTTTAAAACTGTTATGAATGACGATTTCAATTCGGCGCAGGGAATAGCGGTGGTTTTTGAGCATGGAAAAGAACTTCGGAAAAGAATTACCGGTGGTACAACTCCTTCAAATATGGAGGAAGTAAAATCTGCATTTAGAAAGGTTGTAGGTGATGTGCTTGGAATTTGGCCATCGAATGATGCCGGTGGTTCAAATTTAACCGAAGGTTTGGTAGAGCTTTTGATTGAAATCAGAAAAGAAGCACGCACAAATAAAGATTTCGCACTTTCGGATAAAATCCGCGACGATTTAAAAGCCATTGGCGTACAGCTTAAAGACGGTAAAGACGGTACCACCTATGAATTGGATTAATGCAAATCATCAACAAAATAGCACGCGCATTAATTGTAGGGCTGGTTCGATTTTATCAACTTGCGATTTCTCCCTGGCTGGGTAAGTCGTGTAGGTATTCCCCTACCTGTTCGCAATACATGATTGAAGCAGTGAACGAATGGGGAGCATTGAAAGGATTTTGGTTGGGATTAAAACGTATCGGAAGATGTCACCCTTGGGGTGGTCACGGTTTTGATCCTGTTCCCGAGAATCCGAAAAAGGACATACATTTAGAATCACGCGATTAACTATTAATCGCTATTTGTTAATTGAAAAATATTATTCATGAGTGAAGTAACATTTAAAGAACGCAAAACTGTGTACCAGGTAGAAGAGGAAAAAGATCTGGCACCAAAGTTTGATGAAAACGGTTTAATTCCCGTAGTAACTACCGACTTTACCTCCGGCGAACTGCTGATGCACGGTTACATGAATGTAGAAGCATTCAAAAAAACCATTGAACTGGGCGAAGCGGTGTATTATAGCCGAAGTCGTGAAGTGTTATGGCATAAAGGCGCCACTTCCGGCCTCACTCAAATCGTAAAAGAAATGCGCATCGACGACGATCAAGACTGTGTTTGGTTACGCGTTGAAGTGCAAGGTAATGGTGCAAGCTGCCATGTGGGTTATCGCTCATGTTTCTATCGAAGCGTACCTACCGGACAAGAGTTTTTTGAAAAAGATGGCGAATTAAAATTCGAAGAAACCGAAAAAGTTTTCGATCCTGAAGTAGTGTATGGCGATGCCCCAAATCCCACCAAGTTATAAGCATCGCTTTTTTCTATGTACTTCTAAGGCTTCAGGTATTTACTTGAAGCCTTTTTTGTTGGTGATAAGTTATTGATAGGATTGTGAGCCATTTGTGATACTTATTCAGTGTTCCAAAGGTACATTTTCACTCTACTATTAATCATTACCTCAACATGAAATCACCATTATTATTAACACTATTTTTACTTGCACTATCATTCTCTGCAAGTGCTCAACAGAATTATACCAATGTAGATGACAATTTTATCGGCTTGGGAGGATATGATCCTGTGAGTTATTTCATCCAAGATCGCCCATCAAAAGGAAAAGAAAACTTAACTGCCAGTCATAAAGGGGCTACATATCAGTTTAGCAATCAGTCAAATTTAGATACCTTTTCGGCTAATCCTGAAAAATATGCCCCGGCTTACGGTGGCTATTGTGCATATGCGATGGGCAAAGGATATCTGGCGGATGCCAACCCGGAGACCTATAAAATTAAAGATGGTAAACTGCTCGTGTTTTACAATAATTTTATCGTAAACACGCTCAATCGCTGGAATAAAGACGAAGATAATTTACATGAATCAGCAGAAGCGAATTATGAAAGCAAAGTAGCTTTTGAAGATTAAACAAAAAGTTGGGATGATTCATAGATTATCCCAACTATTTTTAATAGAACTCTGAACTTTCGTCGATTTGCTTTTTGATAACCCGTGCCAATTTCGTTGCGGCCGACATTTCCTCACGAAACCAAAGCTCAGGCTCAATCAGTTCTAACTCGGTAAGCACAAAGTCGCCGGAGTTATCCCACATGATATCCACGCGTGCATACGCCGGTAACGGGTCGCATGCTTTTACTACTTTTTCGGCAAATTCCATCTCAAGATAACCCGGATCGTAAGAATGAACCGTTCCACCAAAATCATCCTGTACGCGAAAATCGCCGGGTTTTGCTTTCTTTAATATTGCATGCGTAAACTCTCCGCCTATCACCATTAAAGAAATTTCGCCTTTTTTTGTAATGCTGTATTGGTATGGTTGAAGCATCATATCTTCTTCTGCAATTAGCTTTCTGAATACGGCTTCATGCTCATCAACATTATCTATCGTAAGTTTATAGGTGTGCCGTGCAGCTCCGGCAATGGTTGGTTTCAACACTACGTCTTCGCTATCCATTTCAAGAAATAGTTCATGGAGCGAAGTGGTAGTACCCCGATCAATGAATTTCGTGCTTACCGTTCGAATTCCCTTTTCTGCCAGATTACGAAGATACTTTTTGTCCATATTCCATCGAACTTGTGGAATTGGATTTATAAACATGGTTTGATCTTGAACTCTGGATAGCCAAGCATCAAATTCAGCGAAACGGTCAAAATAATCCCATGTGGTGCGGAACACTGCACATCGGGTTGATTTCCAATCAAACTCCGGATCAGCCCAATCAACACGAATTACTCTTAGATCTAATTTTTCGAGGGCCGATTTCAATAAATTATCCTCCCAAAGTACATTCAGCACATATTGCGAATCATCTTTGGGATTCAAATATCTCGACTCCGTTAGGATTGCTACATCGAAGGGTTTCAAAAGACCTGCGGTTTATCTACGTTTTCTTTTTGATCGGTTGCCGCCACCACGTTTCTTATTTCTACTTCCTCCTTTGGATTCTTCGATCGAAACGGGACGACCTTCGAATTTAATACCTTTCACGCTTTTAATCATCGCATTTCCATAACCGGGCTCTACCTCGAAAAATGAGAAGTTTAAGTCGACATCGATTTTACCGAAATCGGGCTTATCGCCTTCTAAAACCTCATTTATAACGCCCATCAAGCGAACTGGGTTTAGACCATCTCTCTTACCAATATTGATAAAAAAGCGCTCGTAGTTGTTATCTGTATCACGTGAATTTGAACCCCGTTCTTTTCTGCCTGATTTTGATTTTCCTTTAGCGTTTAAATCGGGTGCATTCTTGTAATACTCGAGGAAGCGATTAAATTCGACCGAAAGGAAATGCTTGATTAACTCTTCACGATCAAGCTCAGCTAGTTTTTCCATAGCAGCCGGTACAAATGGTGCAATACGCTCTTCATTAACTTCCGTAGAGGTCACTGTATCAATCAGATCCATCATTCGAATGCCACAAATCTCTTCTCCACTCGGTATTTTCTTTTCGATGAAGTCTTTTCCAGACATTCGCTCAAGATTTTGAATTCGACGAGTTTCGCGGGTGTGAACAATTGATATGGAAATACCCGAATTTCCGGCACGCCCGGTACGCCCACTTCGGTGAATGTACACTTCCAAATCATCGGGCAGATTATAGTTGATAACATGGGTTAAACTGTCAACATCCAATCCGCGTGCAGCCACATCAGTAGCTACCAGTAATTGCAGATCTTTAGTACGAAAGCGTTTCATTACATCATCACGCTGACTTTGAGATAAATCCCCGTTCAGTAGATCAACTTCATAGCCTTCTTTCTTAAGTTTATTGGCAATGTCGGATGTTTCGTTTCTGGTTCTACAGAAAATGATTCCGTAAATATCGGGCAGCATATCAACCAGACGTTTCAATGCTTCAAAACGATCTCTTGCTTGCACCGTGTAATAATGGTGCTCTACATTTTTAGCCCCTGAATTTCGCTCCCCTACTTCTATATTTACGGGGTTAGTCATGTACTTTTTTGCAATTTTCGCAATGGCTTTTGGCATGGTAGCAGAAAAAAGCAGTGTTTGCTTATCTGCAGGCGTATCGGCTAAAATCTGATCCAGATCTTCCTGGAACCCCATGTTTAGCATTTCGTCGGCTTCATCGAGTACCACGGTTTTGATGTTTGTAACATCAAGTTTACGGCGACGGATTAAATCTAAGGTTCTTCCCGGAGTACCAATAATTACCTGTGCTCCGTTTTGTATCGCTTTTATTTGGGTCCGGATTTCAGATCCTCCATATACTGCAACCGTAGTAATGTTCTTTTGAAATTTTGCGTATGCCTTTAAATCTTTGGCAATCTGAATCGCTAACTCTCTGGTGGGCGACAGGATCAGCAACTGAACTTTCGCCAGATCCGGATTGATCTTTTGAAGCGCCGGTAAGCCAAAAGCGCCGGTTTTACCGGTACCTGTTTGCGCGAGAGCAATTAAATCTTCGTTTGTATTAAGAATTTGAGGAATTGCCTGTTCCTGAATTTTAGTTGGGTTTTCGAAACCCAACTTGGCAATAGCGTCCAACAACTGCTGTTGAAGGCCTAATTCACTGAATGTAGTCATTTAAATGTATTAACAGAGGAGCGTAAAGTGCTGTACTTTAGCCTGTCCGATGATTTATTGTTAGGTGAGCATTGGACAAGCATCAAGCGCGACTGCTTGATTCATAAAAGCCAGCAATAAATTATAAACCTGAAAGGTCTTTGGTATCCGAATTGGATTCGTTTCAGTCTCGTCACGAACTCACGCGATAAGATACGGAAACTTATGGAAGACTCTTTCAGGTTAATATAAAATAATAATAAGCGCTTAGTCGCTAGGTATTAATTGCTTACTGTGCCTCGTTGGTCATTAACTTGGCGTCTTCGCCAATGTGCAAAACACTTTTTTGTGTGTTTAAAGCTGTTAAGTCTGTAATTCCTTTTTGCGAAACCACACGTATATTTTCGGTATTACCCGACATTATTACCCGAGCATAGGGATTGAACACAACCAGGTTCTCTTCATTGAAATCATGAAAATAGTAGGTTCCTATACCACCGGTTATAGCGTGATTTAACTCGGTATATTCGATAGTTACTCTTTTCAGTTTAAAATCCGGTTCGGTTTGATAGTTGATACTAAGTGTACCATTCTCAACTATTACCGGAATAGCTGCTATGTAAACAGAATCGCCAACCAACGTTACATGGTTTCGAGTGCTTTTGATCAGTATAACTTCTGTATCAATGCTGAGTTGCACATTATTGAATGCGTTGGTTTCTACGGTTCTTAAATGAGTGGTTTGGGCAAATGCCAGTGTGTTGAGTGCAAAAATGGTAATTATTGCCGGCAACACACAGTTAAATAGAGTTTTCATAATCTTATAGATGCGTGAGTTATTGTTTAGTAAGCCTTAATGGTACTATTTCGGGTTTACGAGCGTATCCACTCGAATTGAAGTACGAGCTTTCAGAATCAGGTTTCTGAAGTATTGCTTAAGGTTAAATGTTGATGAGTGTGTTCTTTTGAATTCGCCATTCGTTGGTGCAAATGGCAAGTAATGTGATGAATACTTATATCTGTTATTCATAATACTCTCCTTTAAGTAATGATATTCTTCTTATACAGCTTTGTGCTGCAAACTTTCTCCGGATTTGTTGCCCGGAAACCGTCTTGAATCTTTTTTTAATTCGGTAACTAAATTATACAGCTTATAGGTAGACATGCACCCTTCCTAATGATTGAAGCTGTCTATTGCGAACATCAATAAGCTATGATGTGCTGTATTTGGCCCAGAAAAGCGATACCAATTCTAATTTATAGGCTATTAATTAATATTAAGTTAACGCAAATATTTTCATGGAAGCGATTCACTAAGATGAGCAAAGCGTTTCCATTGCATTCGAAGAATTGCAAAAAAGCACCTGTTTGTGCGCGAAAGGTCTAAGTTAAGAGGCAATTAGTTAGATATATTTATTGCCACGAACTACTTTTACCGGGTAGGCATATGCAATAACAGAGTAGTTTTCGAAGTATTTTTCTGCAATAATATCGATGATTTTATCACCTACTTCTTTATTTACTACCACTTCTATTTTTACGTTTTTACCTTCCCAGTCGCTTGCACGAACCCCGCGAGAACCTTCGCCGGTGGTATCTGTTAAGGTATAGCCGGTAGCTCCCAGCTCTTTAATGTCACTAATTATGTCGTTGCGAAAAATTCGCTCCGTAATAATGGTAACTAAAAACAATTCGGTAAGTTTCATGCTATCCTCCTACCATTTTTGCGATTTCTAGATATAAAGGTATTCCCAGCGTGATATTGAAGGGAAAGGTAATTCCAAGTGAGGCAGTGAGATATAAGGTTGGATTAGCCTTTGGTAAAGCAATTCGAACTGCTGCAGGTGCGGCAATGTACGATCCACTTGATACCATGGCTGCCAGAACTGCCGATCCTGCAATGCTTAACCCTGCCAACATACCGCCCCAAACTGCGAGCGCTCCGAACATAATAGGAACCAAGATTCCAAATCCGAGCAAAAATACTCCAACTTTTTTCAAATCTTGTAAACGGCGAGCTGTAACCATCCCCAACTCAAGTAAGAATAATACCAACGCCCCTTGAAAACCACTCACAAAAAATGGCTGTACCGATTCAAATTTTACCGGTCCGGCGATATAACCAATTAATAATCCACCTAAAAGTAAAATGATACTACTACCGGTTACCACTTCATGCAGAGCTTTTTTAAAGGTTCCGCCTCCACTGCTCATCAATTGTGGAATCATAAGCGCTACAATTATGCCGGGTACCTCTAAAATAGCTACCAGGGTGGGCATAAACCCTTCCGGCTCCAATCCCTGCGCTTGCATATAACTTACCGAGGCAATAAAGGTGACAGCTGAAACCGACCCATAATGCGCAGCAACAGCCGATGCATTTATCAGATCCATTTTACCCAGATACCTTAGTATCAAAAAGGCAATAATGGGTGTTAACATCCCCAGAATTAGGGTTGCTATCGCAGGGCCTACAAATTCGTTAAAAGGTGTTTTACTAAGTTCAACCCCTCCTTTTAATCCAATGGCTAGCAACAGGTAGATAGACAATCCTTGATACAGTGGCCTGGGAATCTCTAAATCACTTTTAAATGTCTTTGCAAGTATACCCAGAACAAATGCCAGTACTACAGGTGAAGCAAAGTTAGACAGTAAACCTTCCATAAATCGTTATTGTATTTTTTAGGCTAAAGGTAGTAAAGAATCTATATCAGAATTTTTAGTAAAGTTAAGAAAGTTTTTTGCAACCGGACTTAATCGTTTTCCTTTCAAATGGACCACTTTCCACTTGTTAACAAATGGCAGTTCATCAACATCTAATACACAGAGCTTGTTTAATTTTCTTTCTAACAGAATGCTATGCTCAGTGACCAAAGAAATCCCAATACCGGCCATTATTGCTTGTTTTACGGCTTCGTTAGTACTTAATTTCATTACTACTTTGGGCTTAATACCGGCGTTAGCTAGTAATTTCTCGAGCACCAACCGAGTACCCGAATTTGATTCCCGTAGAATGAATCCCTCCTCTTTCAAATCATCCAGTTTTATGGTTTTTCCTTTTAGTTGATGATCTGGTGGCGCTACCATATATAGCGGGTTATCTACCACTTCGGTGCTAATGAGTTCTAAATCATCCGGTAAAATGGAGAATAAAGCCAGGTCGCACTTATTTTTAGTTAAGTCATCAATAACCTCCGATCGATCGGTTACTTTTAGCGATACATTTATTTCGGGAAATTGCCTTTTAAACTCGCCCAAAATATACGGCATAAAATATTTTGCAGTAGAAACTACCGACAAATTCAACGTACCGGTAAGTGAACCTTTCAATTCAGAAAAATACATCTCAAGCTCAGTAAACTCTTGCTCTATTCGATTCTGAACTTTTTCCAACTCTTTCCCAGCCTCTGTCAGGTATAATTGTCGCCCAATCACTTCGAATAGATCTACCCCAAAATGATCTTGTAATTTTTTCACTTGTATTGATACCGCAGGCTGCGACATAAACAACGCTTCGGATGCACGGGTGATGCTTTTATGGCGAGCAACTTCCGAAAATACTCTGAGTTGATGAAGGGTGAACGACATATAACCTTTTGCTTATAGTATTGATTAATTATGTTAATTATTATTTATGCAAATAACTAACTAGTTTTGCGCGTCAAACTTTTAAAAAACACTAAATGAATACTCAAAAAATAACAATTGCACACGGCGACGGTATTGGGCCGGAAATTATGGAAGCAACCTTAAAAATTTTGGAAGCCTCTGGAGCAAAATTACAATACGATACCATCGAGGTTGGAGAAAAGGTTTATAAGAGAAACATCAAATCAGGCATTGAGGAAACTTCTTGGGATCCGATTCTTAGGAATAAAATTTTGCTTAAAGCTCCAATCACAACCCCACAGGGTGGTGGAGTAAAAAGTTTGAATGTAACCATGCGCAAAACACTAGGATTATTCGCAAATGTTCGGCCTTGTGTTGCATACAGCCCATTTATCAAAACCAAACATCCTGATATGGATGTGGTGATCATCAGAGAGAATGAAGAAGACACTTATGGTGGTATAGAGCATCGGCAAACGTTTGAAGTGTATCAATGTTTAAAATTGATCACATTGCCGGGTACCGAGCGCATTGTACGTTATGCGTTTGAATATGCTCGCGCAAACAACAGAAAAAAAGTAACCTGCTTCACCAAAGATAATATCATGAAGTTAACCGACGGGTTATTTCATGAAATGTTCAAAACAGTTGCTAAAGAGTATCCAGAAATTGAAGCGGATAACCTGATAGTTGATATCGGAACCGCTCGATTGGCAGATACTCCCGAAATGTTCGATGTAGTTGTGATGCCAAACTTATATGGCGATATCGTTTCTGATGTGGCTGCACAAATTTCAGGCTCTGTTGGTATGGTAGGTTCAGCAAATATTGGCCCCGATTGTGCTATGTTTGAAGCCATTCATGGTTCTGCCCCTGATATTGCCGGAAAGAATATTGCAAACCCATCGGCTTTGATTAATGCAGCAGTTATGATGTTGCGCCATATCGGGCAAAACGAACCTGCCGAGAGCATCCAAAATGCGTGGTTAAAAACTCTTGAAGATGGAATTCATACTGCCGATATGTTTAGTACAGAAGGAAGTTCACGTAAAGTTAGCACTACTGAATTCACAGAAGCAATTATTGAGCGGCTTGGACAGAAACCAAAAGCGTTAAAGGCTGTTGACTTTTCAGAGCAAAAACCGGCAATTGTGCCTGAGTTGATTATCAGCCGGACGGATAAACGCCCGAAAATGCATCAAAAACGAAGCCTAAAAGGAACTGATATCTTTGTGTATTGGGAACCATCAGACCCTAATAACCTTGCCAAAATGCTCAACGAGCTATCTCCTTCTACTTTTGAGCTTACCATGATCACAAATAGAGGCACTAAAGTGTGGCCAAACGGATTGGAACAGACTTTTTGTACCGATCACTGGAGATGTAGATTCAAGAGTACACATGAGGAAATTACATCTGCAGAAGTTATAGACCTAATGAGCAAGCTTTCGCAAGGTGGCATAGATATTATCAAAACTGAAAACTTATATGAGTTTAATGGCGAGCCAGCTTACTCTATGGGCCAAGGCGAGTAATATCATCTATACACAATAACAATAAGAGGTCAGTCTTTTCATGAGATTGACCTTTTTTTTGTCTTCGATTTAGTATGCAATCATTATCTTCTTGAATCAACTTACTTGAATTGAACGCAACCCGATGTATACAACTATTCCGCAATATTTTCCCAATGCCGTAACCATCCGCGAACTTGAAGACCGTATCGTTCGCGATTTTATGGATCGCCATTTAGAATTGAAATCGAGTATCTGGGCAACCTCGCTCTGCAGCGACGAAGTAAGTAATATGTTTCCTGAATTCTACCATTTATTTGCCGGGCCGGGGCCCTTTCAGCTCGGGGGCATTTCTGGATTACCCTTTACCGGGGTTACAGGGTTAAAAGCTTTTCTAAGCCACGTACCTACGCATGGTGCAGCAATGATTCTTTACGGACCGCACATCGGGGTTTCTGACGATGGCAGAATCGGTCATGTAAATCGGGCTAATCAATTTGCATCCTCAACGTGTTGCGGCTCATTACATGCTGCATTAACCGCTTTAAAGGAAGGCAAAGAGCTACCAATCTCAAATCCACTCGACTATCAACAGGCACGCGTTTTAAATCATTTGAGCCAATACAGAGATGAAATCCTAAACGCAGAAAATCCGCTAAAAAAAGCCACTGATTATGCCTACGAGGCCATCCACAAAAAAGTACACGACATTCTTGAACAGGTACAAGACGAGCTTGAAGACATTCGGCTATACTTATTGGGTGGAATTGTAATCAACACCGATTGGAATCGATACGACTACTTTGAGGTACACCATCAGGAGTTTTACGAGTACTAATTATTTCTCTTCGTAAAAGAATTCGATCATATTTCCGTCGGGATCGGCAATAAATAAGAAACGCCCTTTCTTGCGATTAGCAGGACCGCTAATGATGGTTATTTCGTGCTTTCTAAAGTATTCCGCCAGTTCGTCAACTTGCTTCGGGCTCTCCATGTAAAATCCAATGTGATCTACACGAAAATCCCGAGAAGTAGGATCGTAACTTGTTTCGGCCTCTACAATTACCAGGGTATCACCATTTCCAACATCATAAACAGCCATACTCTGCCCCATAGTTTTAACCAGTTCGAAGCCAAGAATTTCTCCATAAAATTCTTTGGAGGCGTCGATACGGTTAACACGAATTGTGATATGATTGAGTCCTGATGGTTTAAAATTCATTGCCATTGCTGCAGAAAAATTAGATCAAAAATTAACAACTGATAATAAGCTCTTTTATCTTAATTCAATAAGTTTGTTTTACAACTAAAAAACATCAACTTCCGCTCCACAAATTTTTTCGATTTTGGCCAAATTATACATTGTAGCAACTCCAATTGGTAATCTGAGCGATTTTTCGCCTCGGGCGGCTGAAACTCTGAATTCGGTAGCTTATATCGCCTGCGAAGATACCCGTACTTCGGGTAAGCTTTTAAAGCATTTTGGAATTAACACTCCCACATTTTCTTTCCACTTACATAACGAGCACAAAAAAGTGGATTATGTGCTTCAGTTGTTAGATTCAAATCAAGATGTTGCACTTATCAGTGATGCAGGAATGCCGGGAATATCGGACCCAGGATTTCTGGCCATCCGTGCTGCCCATCAACAAAACCATCAAGTAATAGTAATACCTGGTCCGGATGCAGCAACTTCAGCCCTTGTTGCAAGTGGTTTGCCATGCGATCGTTATGTGTTTGAAGGTTTTCTTCCTCATAAAAAAGGCCGGCAAAAAAGACTAAAGGAATTGGCTGAAGAAGAACGTACTGTGGTACTTTATGAAAGCCCAAACCGTTTGGTGAAATTACTTAACGAAGTGGAACTGTATTTTGGTGGTGAACGCTTAGCTGCAGTTGGGCGAGAACTTACCAAAACCTTTGAAGAAATAGTGCGGGCAACAGTTGCTGAGTTACATTTAGAATTTGGGCAGCGACCTTCTATAAAAGGTGAAATTGTAGTTGTAATTGCAGGAAATAAATACACAGAATGAGCACATTTTTACGTAATAAATGGATTGTTTCGTTAACCGCCGGTTTATTGCTTGGGTTAAGTTTTCCCCCTGTTAATCTTTCCTTTCTATCTATACCGGCTTTTATTTTGTTATTTCATTTAGCAAGCCTATGTGATAGTAATAGACAGTTTGCATACGTTGCTTATCCCGGCCTATTGTTATGGAATCTCATAACAACTTACTGGTTAACAATGGCAAGCGTACCGGCTGGCATTGCAGCTATGTTGGCCAACGCTGCGGTAATGACCCTCCCCCTTATGCTCATGCGCTTTTTCCAGCAAAAGTACCCCGGCTTTATATTATTGGTGGTGCTACAAGCCAGTGCGTGGACGACGTATGAATTCCTCCATCATCATTGGGACTTGGCATGGCCTTGGCTGGCTATCGGAAATGCATGGGCAAAGCAAGTGAGTTTGATTCAATTTATTTCGATTACAGGGCACCTGGGCATTACTTTTTGGGTAACAATTACAGCGGCAATGGCTTTTCAGGCCATCAAAACCAACAACCGAACCTACGCGATGGCCGCAACTGCGGTGTTGCTGATACTGCCACTGGCCTCTTTGTTATATTTTGCTATCGACGAACCATTAGAGGTGGATTCCAATGCAATTCCGGTAACGGTTATTCAGCCAAATCACGATTCTTATCTAGAATATGGTGGAATGAGCGGCAACGATGAGGTAATAGATAGTTTGTTTTCGCTAACGGTAGAAATCAAAACCCCGGATACTAAGCTCATCGTTTGGCCCGAAAATGCAATCGAAAACGCCGTGTTGATGAATTCCCGGCATCTCCAGAGAATTGCTGATTCTGCTAAAGCATGGGATACAAATTTTATTGTTGGTACCGGGCTGTATACCCTCTACCCTGATGAAACCCCGGAACTTACTCGCGGGTTATATGGCAGCACACCATACAATATTTTTAACGCTACTTTTTTTGCGGATGCCGACGGAAATCCTTCGCGATATAACAAACACAATCTGGTTCCGATTGTAGAACGGGTTCCCTTTTTACCCTTGCTAACTACAATTGATGTATTTGAGTGGGTTGATTGGGGCAGAATTGCAGGGTTCGGGAAAGGCTCGGAAGCGGTTCAACTACATACACCGGAATTTACCACACCTGGCCTGATTTGCTACGACTCGGTGTACCCAAGCTGGATTCGAAATTTTGTATCCGACGGCGCCGGATTTCTTACTATCATCACCAACGATGGCTGGTGGGGCGATTCTAGTGGACATCGCCAACACTTTGAATATGCAAAATTACGGGCTATCGAGTTTAACCGATGGGTTGTTCGAAGCGCTAATAATGGTACTTCAGGTATTATTCGTCCGGATGGCACCGTTGAACAAAAAACCGATTATTGGGTACGTACAGGCTTCAATTCTGTAATTCCGGTTATCAAAAAACAAACCATCTATGCCAAATATGGCGATTGGTTGGCCTATCAAACCTTAGGTATCTCTATTGTATTCTGGCTGATTGCCCTGCTTAATCCCAAAGAAATTACTACCTGGACGAAATAGCAATCCGCACATTAAAGCG
The DNA here is from genome assembly GCA_965228545.1 of Balneolaceae bacterium. Classification (GTDB taxonomy): domain Bacteria; phylum Bacteroidota; class Rhodothermia; order Balneolales; family Balneolaceae; genus HXMU1420-13. The sequence continues at coordinate 318,049 of OZ245822.1, read as the reverse complement.
AATATCATGATTGGTTCTGGTTGGGATATTGTTCGATTGTATACGAGAATATGTATACTCGAAATTTGAAGAGATCGAAGCTGAGATTTTATAACCAACCGAAAATGTACCGTTAATCCGTTGTTGTCCGGTTTCTCGGCTACTTAGTATTTCGGCGTCTTCAACGGGTAAAGTGTTTGGTGCATTTGGTATGAGCGCATTGCCGATGTCGCTATCAAGTTTGTAGCTAAGCTCCGTATCGTTTTTATAACTCCCTCTTAAACTAAGATCAATATTGTTTTTAATTTTAGGAAACAGCTTCAATTTCACATTTCGGAAAACGTAATTCATGGAGAAATCAATACCTTGCGAGAGCGTTTCGGTTGCACGTTTACTGGCAATGGCAAAAGTAGAAATAGTGCTTCGATTGTAGCCAAACTCGGTTCTGAGGTTCGATTCCCAAGTCATACTCAGTTTTACTAAAGGCGAGAATCTACGTTCGGCACGTAAGGTGGTAGGTTCAAAACGGCGTCGATCATCAATTATATCGTATGCACTGCCTAAAGTTTGCGGAGATTGCTCTCCCGTAAGTGTATTTAACGCCCAATCCACTTTATACGAACCTTGATAAGTGTGTGAAAGCGTAGCATTCGATAAAAATTGGCCTATAAACGGCAAGTACTCTTGAAATCTATTCCAGTTAACACGCCAACCCGGCCTAGGAAACACAAACAAACCTTTACTGCCCAATCCGTTAACGTTGCTTCCTAAATAAGCCTCACGGAAGTCTTCTTCAAGGGTATTTCTGTTCAATACAAAGCGACCATCATTATTTCCAAGCGAATCCGCAATCACATCACTGCCTTCGTTTATATCGGCGTATGCGGTTTCAAGTTGATTTCTGAATAACTTTTCGTACCCATCACCAAAAGCCCACACCGAAGAGTTGTAGCCTCCCGACTCACTTACCACCGAAGAGTATTCACCCTCTGGGGTTACCGTAATGGTAGTTGTACTTCGGTTATTAATTGCTGCGGTCCAATCCAAATCGATTGTAAGGTTTTGAAATAAATTAATGCGTGTTTTGGCGGTAAAAGAATCGTTAACACTATTATTTGCCGGTAATTGAACATTTATATCACCGTCTAAATTATCGATAAGCTGTTCTTGCGAAATCCGATCCATAAAACCGGTTCTGTACGCAAATGGTGGCGAGTAATTGTCACTCCCCGGTGTGTTAAACGAGTAAAAGATTTGAGATTTACCTTGATATCCCGGCTGAGATCCCGATTTTGAGCGCTTATAACTTCCTGAGAGTTCTTTCATACTAAAAGCTGCCAGAAATACTTTACGCCCTACATAAGTTAAATCACCAATCAGGTCGGGTGCCGGCCGAGGTGTTCTTAAGCTGTCTGCAACTTCTTGCTCGGCTTCTCTTCTTCTTGATTCTTTAGCGTCTTTGCGGGCCTTGGTCTCTGCTCCGTCTGTTTCCTTCATCTTCCCTATGAACCCGATTTTGCCAAGAATATCTTCCACATCAATTTTCATAGAATTATCGAGCTGAAAATTGTTAGAAACAGAAGCCCCTAAATTTGAACCGCGCGGGCTGTTATTCCATTGGAATCCCCCGCCATAACTCATCGAATAGGTTAGCCAGTTCAATGGTTTTATATTATTCAGATTAGGGCGCCAACTTGCCGAGTAGGTTTCCTGATAGGTGGATCTCCGGGCAGTAAGCGTGTCTGAAACAATACCCTGTAACACATCAAAGGTTGGCTTTACATCAAAAGCAAGGCTATCAGCTCCGGTTGCATTTCTGCTTTCAATACCAGCATTGGCCAGATCAAAATTGGTGGACGTTCGGAAAGAAATCGGAATAGAAGGTGTCAGGTTATAGTTCAATCCAAAGTTATTTCGCTGGGTGAAATTATGCGATTGTTGCAAAGGTAGGATGGCATTTGGGTCCGTTAAACTACGTCGTCTCGATTCGCTGTAGTTTCTGGTTAAACCGGAGGAAAAGGTTAACGAACTTGGCAAGTATCCCATCCTAAAACCAGATAGTACATTCACAAGTGGAATATTACGAGTAAAGCCAAAGGGAGTGAATAATTTTACCCGACGTAGTGAAAGGTTGTACGATACGGAGGCCTGATAATCCCATTTATTCTGAAATTGCAACTGTGGATTTTGTGCGCTACCCGTATTGTACACATAGCTCAACCGCATGTTGTCGATGGTATACTTAGCAAGTTCGCTTTTGGAATTTCTTTTTGATATGTCGGAAAAATTTATGGAAAAACGCTCGGTTACAGATTGTATATCCTCAATTCTAGTGCTGATACTGTCTCGTTTTTGCTCTGAAGTGAGATTCTCGTTCGAGTTTATCGCATCTTTGAAATCAGTTAAACGAATATCCCCTTGATCAGGCAAAAACTTCGGTGTTTGTGTATCACGTGATGTTGAAATAGTTACCGGGAAATTCCACCCAAATCTATCCGGAACCAGTTTATGCAAATTAATGGTTGAACTTAAATTGTAACCGAACAACTCCGAAACACTTCGACTTTCGAACTGCGACTCTAGCCCGCCAAAGCCATTAGTGCGGCGCGTTAAGTTTGCATTCAAAGTGGCAAAATCTGCAAGTTTAACACTCGATTTAGCATTTGCAGCCCATCCTTTTTCGTTATCAAAACCCGAAACTCGAAGTTCGTTCAACCAGAATTGAGCATTCAGGCTTGCCTGTCCGGCAGTATTCACATCCGACGGATCAAATGGATTCCGAATACCTAACCCTATCTCAGAAACCTTATCCAGCGAAGGGTTTCCTTTTATTGCAAGCACTGCCCCTTCCACTCCTTCTTCACCCAATAAGCCTTTCTGTTCAAATAACTGCGACGGATCCCAATCAGAAGCATTTCGATTCTGCTTTAACACATTTAATGCCGAAATAATAATATTCATGCTGTTCTCATCATACAACCAGATATCTTCAGCATCGGCCGAAAGTCCTGCTTGATCATCAATCGAATAATTAAATTCTCGTTCAACAGATGGGGTTACAGGTTGCCTGTACTCGTAAAAATTATTTTCAAGATCATTTCCCATTCGAATTACTAGTTCGGCATCCCCACGTTCGTCAAAACCTTCGCCATGCACAAACATTCTCATATTCGAGTAATTCAAGAGGTTTAAATTTCCGGTATATACCCTTTTTACCATGTGTATTTCGCCCGGACCTAAAGCATCCACACTCAGCACTAACGACTGCTCGTTCTGTACGGTTTGAACCTGAGCTCCACGGTTTATCGCACGAATCGAGCCCTCAGGCTGGCGATAAGGAAATGGCACACGGTTTGCGTTTTCTTCTATATTGATGGTGGAAACTTCAAAACCATCTAGGCTTGCCGGCGATTCGGTTAGGTTATCTACCTTATTCCATTGGCTACCAACAAATTCGAAGGTTGCAAATCTAAGAGTAAATGGCTTTTTATATCCACTCATCCAAACTCTCATGTGCGATATATTCTGGAAACTTTCAATTTCGCCATACCTGCGGGTGAAATCTTTGAGGGGAATCCGCACCAGATACCAGGTTTTGTAATACGGATCTTTATCGATCTTATCTACGATGTATGTTCCCGGCGCACCAACCTCCAACTCATCCACATCAGCAGGGTTAAAGTCCAACTCGTATTGATAATATGAGTTGGTTTGCAAAATACTGGATGAACTAATAAGACCTTCAGAATCCGGTTTAAGTGTGATTGCGGTTTTATTATCACTACCTCCACTCTCGGGCGTATTGCCATCGTGATAACCAAGTAAGCGATAAAAGCGATCTTTCAGTGGCAAATCACGTACTTTATTTTCGCCATAGTACACGTAGTCATCGTTTGAAGGATCGGCTGCAATGGCTTCAAATTCCGGTGATGATTCGCCGTATTGCTCGCGCATTCGATCCACAAATTCCTGAAAAATCACCCCTTCATTTCGATTTTCAGCTCCAAACGTACCGGGATTTGGTGCTCCATCTAAGCCAACATCTTCTAAAGCTCGTTGATCGGTTGAAAACTGACCTAGAGGTACCGGAGGCGTTGGTGGGATATATGAGCGAGCTTGACCACTTGGATCATCTTCCGTTAAATTATTGATGGTTGTAGAAAGTCCATCCTCGGTATTTAATCGTGCATTTGGTACAATATCTTCCGATATAGTTCCAAGATCGATATATATCTTCCCTTCATAATCCAGTTCCTGCCCAGCCGGTTCTTGTCCATCAGGTAGAATTGCTTGTACCCAAAACTCTAAAAACTCGATGTTGTTTTGCACCAAATCTTCCTGGCCGGTTGGTATTACAGCGGTCATTCCACCCCAAGTTCTTTGGGGCTGCAAATCCAATAAATCTTTCAAATTGTAATTGTAGTTGTATTGCCCTCTTGCTTGTGGATTGTAATAAATATCTAACGATGTGATACGATCGGTTTCCTGCTGGCTAACTACCCGGCCCTGAAAAATATCGTTGATTTGAATGGTTTCTACTTCGGGCGTTACTTGTGCTTGTGTTGCCTGAATATTCCTTGGTATGGCATACCATGAGAATTGTGAACGTAAATCTGCCCGGTCTTTTCTGAACTGCGGCGTTTGAATTGTAGTAGATGTTACCCCATTAAAAAAGTCTGCGTCTTCATCTAAGCCGGGTAAAGCTGCAGGGGCAGAAGCAAGGTTCCACCGCGTAGGGTTAGAGAAATTAATAGTATACTCGGCTCCTTCAAAGTCGTCGATAAATACCAATCCGTTTTCTTCATCGCGATAAAGATCGCCACGGTCGATGGCTTCTTGCACGGCATTGGTTTGTGCCACACCAGGACGTAACTGCGCAAATTCTCCGCTAAAATTGATATTACTTTCTGCACGTGTTTGTAGCAATGGAATTTTATCGATAAACCGAGTAAGCCATGGGGCTTCGAAATTGGCTTTAGCATCGAGGCCCAAAATGGTATTGTTAATGGGCTCATTTCCTATCCTTATTTTATCCGAAAGCGGCTGTTCTTTCAACTTAAAAAACGTGCTTCCAATACTGATATCATCACTAACAGTATATTCTGCTCGAACTCCGGTAAAGTTCTTTTGTCCAATCAACGCAAATTGATTGTTTTCATATTCTACTTCAATCTCTTGGCCGGGGGCAAGGTATCGATCATTGAGAATTGTTAATGCCCCAAATGAGTAATCTACCTCATAATCGGTGCCTTCCACTAATGTAACCCCATTCGCTGTAACGGTAACAGAACCTTCTACCAATCCAAATCCTAATGTAAAGCTACCAGATACGCCGCCACTAGACAATCCCGTAATTGCATAGAACGAGTTTTTCGAAGATCGCTTTGCATCCACGGGTTTCAAATCGTAAAGTTCTTTAAAAGAGAGTGCTTCCACTACAGAATCCGGTGCATTTGTCGAGTTTTTCAATACATCTGCAATCCGATCACCAAAAGGTTCGAGATAGGGGAAAATTATTCGTCCGGCACTACCATCGAGGGTAACCCCGGAAAAATCGATTTGGTTATCCGACCCAATAGACCCATCGGTTTGTTGTCTATCCAGCCCTAAATCTGCAAGTAATGTTTCTCCTCTCCCCGGAAGATTCGTTTCAGGTATATTATTTCGAGTATCGGCAATTTCGAGTTCGAACCCTTCCTGAGTAATGCCTGAAACCCCTAATGAATAAATATTTCGCATGGTTAAAGGCCATGCACGATCTTCGGTGGTCATACCGCCGGGGCGAAGTAACTTTAAATAAGTTCGGCTCGAATTCTGGGTATCTAATTCCCCAACTTGAATAACTTCTGCCTGATTTTGTGGGTTACTATAGGTATAGGCAACCGCAATGGCATCACCAGAATTAATAAAACTTTTCATGCTAATGTAGCCAAGCGAGTAGTTTACGGTGTAATCAACACCTTCTACAAGCTGCTCGAAAATAGCATCAACATATTCTTGCGAGTTTACGCCAAAGTCTTCGTTGGTGGCATTGCTATCGGTTGGGCGAAGTTCTTCAAGCCTACTATCCACATAGCGGTCAAAATCGTTTCCTGGTAATCCGTAAGTACCATTCCCTTCATCATTTACGCCAAGATCGAGTAAGGCAATAGCACTAACGGTATTTATTCCCGGCACTTGTTCGGCCTTACGTACATACACTTGTATCTCGGTTATTTGATAAGGTTGTAGAATCTGCTGAGGATTAGATAAAGCCGTTTCGAATTCCTGTCGGTTATAAAAATCCAGAAAAAAGTGGCGGCCATCTTCATAATCAGCCGGGCGAAGCTCGATACTATTTTCTTGCGAACCACCCGAAATACTTTGGGTATTGCTTTCCCCTCGTTGCTGCGAAATTACGGTTGTAACTTTCAGCGGACCTAATTCTGAGACTGCCTTAATCCCAAAGAGCGAACTTCCCCCTTTTACCAGCGAGTTTCCTGTTGCCATCGATACGTTCCCCATCTCGATGCTCTTGATAATTTCATCCTCGTAACCCTGATATCGTATACTTAATCGGTTTTCAAAATCGAATTGTCGTTCGGTATCCCAATCGGTTGCAATGGTTAACTTATCTCCTATGGTACCTTGAATATTCAGTTGCAGGTTCTGATTAAAGGTGGGATCAACTCGCGTTCGTAAATCGGGAGGTAAGGTTCCATCGTCTAATTTTTGAACCGATGCTCCCACATTCATATTTGCCGAACCGTTTACTCGCAGGTTTACTTCGTTACTGCCAAAAATAGTTGAAAATGCAGAATTTTCACCTCCAGGCACATTTATACTAAAATCCAGAAGTCCGCGGCTCTCCTGCTGTTGGTTCTTCGATTCCTGAACCAACTTTGCCCGTATACGTTGGTTCGATTGTTGCTTTTTAAGAGCTGAAAACCCTTCAAAACTAGTAATTGTTGGTACCGTAGTTCGATAACCCAGCACCTTAGTTTGCACGCGATATGTATTGAGCGAATCCCAAGTAACCGTAGTGGTTACATCCCCACCCGAAACCGAATATAATTTACCCTTTGTAAGACCGGGAAGCTTGCTTACACGAGCTATTCTTCTTGCTTTAAAATATTGAGTACCGTTGGCTAGCGTATCGGGTGCGTTTGAAACCAAAACAGAATCTGCCTGTTCCTGTGCATGCGCAATGCGTACGTCAAAAAGCACAGAAATCATTAGGATAACTGTGAAGCAGCCGGTAAACCTAAGAAAGTGTGTTGCCGAAATAATTTCTACAAGGTTGTGAACGTTTTGTAGCTATGCTCTATAGGCGGAAGTTTTAGATGATACTTTATTTAAAATAGACGCAGATAATACCATATATTTGAGTATGTTGAAAGTGATTCGAGACTAAAAGAGTACTAAAATCAACACCTCGAGTACACATCTACAACTACGCATCCGGCCAACGAAAAGTATTCGAATTCATCATAAAACAGCATTGAATTTCTGGAAAAATAAAATACAGCTCGACTTACTCCGCAGGCATATTGGGCCCTTTCTGTTTTGTTTTTTTACCATGATGTTTTTGCTGCTTATGCAGTTCTTAATTTTGCATGTGGATAAACTTATTGGCAAAGACATTCCTATTGGAGTAATAATAGAATTGATAGCTACCAACCTTGCCTATATGGTTGTACTTGCAGCGCCAATGGCCGTTTTAGTAGCTACGCTAATGGCCTTTGGAAAATTTTCGGAGCTAAACGAGTTAACAGCTTTGCGGGCGTCTGGTATAAATCCTATACAAATTATTCTTCCGGTTCTTATAGCTGCATTTGCTTTGGGTTTTGGGTTGATTTGGTTTTCGAATAATGTGCTGCCCGAAGCAAACAGCAAAGCAAGATCGTTGTTCATGGACATTAGGGTAAAAAAGCCGGGTTTTGATTTGAAACCGAATGTGTTTTACGACGGCATTGAAGGATATACTTTTTTGGTGCGCGAAATCGATAATGAAACTGATAGCCTGTATAATGTCACGCTGTTTCAGGAGCCCGGTAATCAACGAAAACGCGCATATATACGTGCCAATAGAGGGTTTTTAAGAAGCGAAGGCTCAGAAGGGTTAACACTTATTTTAGAAGAAGGAGAAATTCTTCGCTACATGAGCAGAGATCGCCGAAGCGGTAACGAGAATCTTGAGAAAACGGGATTTGGGAAATACCGATTAACTTTCGATTTATCGGAACTCGCATTTAATAGATCCGATCCAAATGGGCGAAGCGACAGCGATCGTACAATGAGCGCACAAGCAATGGCTGTAGTGGTAGATACTTTACGCAACGAGATCAACGATTATTCTCTAACATCGTCAAGCAATAGCAGTTTCGATTATGTATATGGCAAGGAAGTTTCGAATCCATTCATCCCAATCAGAGATTTGAATTTTCAGCCGGATACGCTAGCCAAACCAAATGAATTACCCCAAGAAGCTGACTATTTCACGTTGCAATTTGTTCAAAAGAATTCTCAACAAAAACGTATTGTAGATCTTGCACGCACGAACGTTCAACAAGATAATTCGTACTTCGAAACGGTTAGTTCAAACATGCTTTGGCGGATGAAGCGAGTTAGCAAATACTTGGTCGAAATTCACAAAAAAGTATCTATACCAATGGCTTGCGTAGTTTTTGTATTACTAGGCGCCCCTATTGGAATGATGACACGGAAAGGGAATTTTGGGTACGCAGCCATCATTAGCGCAGTGATACTGACCATTTATTTTGTATCCATTATTCAAGGCGAGAAACTTGCCGATCGATTATTTATCAGCCCGTTTTTGGGGATGTGGGCATTTAATATTGTATTCTCGGCGGTGGGCATTGGCATGATTCTTCACCTATCAACCGAACTCAGAATCACTAAATTGTTTAGGCGCAGTGATTAAACATTTCGACCGATACATATTCTTTCGCTTATTCGTTATTACACTCTTTGTACTGCTGATTTTCATCTTCATTTTTATAATGATTGATTTCTCAGAAAACAGTGATGATTTCACCGATAGAGGAGCTTCGTTTAAAGTAATTTGGACTGAATACTATGTTCCATATATCCCGGAAATGATACGGCTTGTGATTCCGGTGGCCATTTTTTCGGCATGCTTATTTTTAACAGGTCAACTATCCGAGCGCCTTGAAATTACCGCGTTTAAAGCAGCCGGAATAAGCCTTTATCGTTTAATTCTGCCTTATGTAGCATTTGCAATAGTAGCAGCAGGTACCATTAGTTATCTCGATTCGTACATCATCCCTAAGTCGAATAAAAAACGAATTGCCTTCGAAAACCAATATTTAAAGCAAAAAAACGAACGCATCGATCGTAGCGATATTTATCGAGAGTTATCTCCAAATAGCATTATGGAAGTAAACTATTTTGATGAAAATCAACTAACGGCCTATCGAGTTAGATTTGTGGATTATGATAGCCTTGAAATTAAAAAAACCATACTCGCTACCAGTATGAGTTGGAATCGCGAGAAAGAACATTGGGTGTTAACCTCTGTTACCGAACGCATTTATTCCGACTCAGGATATGTTCAATCTAAGTTTTCGGGAATTGACACTACTCTTAGTATTTTACCACAAGATCTTGCTCGGTCTACTTCAGATATATATCAATTATCCTATCGCGAAGCCGTCGATTACATCGAATCTATCAAACGCAGTGGAGCCGGCGGGGTTAATATCCCAACTGTTCAATATTATGGCAGACTTGCTTACCCGTTATCCATAATTGTTGTAATTCTGATTGGGTTTGCTGTAGCCTCGGTTCGCCGCAGGGGCGGAAAGGGAGTTTATCTGGCGGTTGGCTTAACTATTAGCTTTTTATATCTCGCTTTTATGAAAATCGCCGAACCCTTTGGGTACTATGGGACAATTTCACCTATAATGGCTGCCGGCTTGCCGCATCTTTCCTTCTGTGTTATTGGCATTTTTCTACTTATAAACACAAAGAAATAGCCAACATAATATGCAGCATTATTATGCTTCCGGTTGTGGTCCGCGATACATTGGAATATCCACTTTCTCACGAGTATTTATAGGCCCGTTTTCTTCTTCGTAACGTTTAACATTATCATTTAGAGCGTTGGCTAATCGTTTGGCATGATCTGGGGTTAAAATCATACGCTTTGCAACTTTCGCTTTCGGAACTCCGGGCATAACAGCAATAAAGTCGAGAATAAACTCTGAAGGTGAATGAGTGATCATCACCAAATTAGAGTATGTGCCTGATGCCTCATCGCTTGGTAGTTCAATTTCTAAGTTTTTTCCCGGGGTGCCAGTTTGGTTATTTTGTGCCATAATTTTTTAGTCTAAAAATCCTTGTTCTTTCATCCATTCATCGTTATACACTTTTGATATATATCGTGTACCCGAATCAGGCAAAACTATAACCATCATGTCGTCTTTTTTTAATGGTTCTTGTTTTATATAGTTTTTAGCTCCGGCTGCTGCAGCTCCACAACTCCAGCCGATGAACAACCCTTCTTCTTTTGCAAGTGCCCGTGTTTCTAGCGCCGATTCTTTATCGTTTACCTGCAACACTGCATCAATATACTCAAACTCTATGGTACCGGGAATTATATCTTCGCCTATTCCTTCGGTCATATACGGCTTTATTTCATTTTTATCGAATTCACCTGTTTCGAAGTACTTTTTATATACCGAACCCACCGAATCGATCCCAATTACTTTGATATTCGGATTTTTCTCTTTCAAATATTTTCCAACTCCCGAAATCGTTCCACCGGTACCCATACCTGCCACGTAGTGGGTTATTTTACCTTCCGTTTGTTCCCAAATTTCAGGTCCTGTAGTTTCGTAGTGTGCTTGTAAATTCGATTTATTATCGTACTGATTTGGGTAATAGCAATTTTCTGTTTCTTTGGCCAACCGCGCAGCTACCGAATAATAACTTCGAGGATCTTCGGGTTCAACATTGGTAGGGCAAACAATCACTTCTGCGCCCATTGCTCGCAAAATGTCAACTTTACTTTTGCTTTGCTTGTCGGTGGTAGTAAAAATACACTTGTATCCTTTTGCAATGGCAACTAGTGCTAATCCCATACCGGTATTGCCCGAGGTACCTTCAACAATTGTTCCACCGGGTTTCAGTAATCCTTTGGCTTCTGCATCTTCAATCATTTTAACAGCTATTCGATCTTTTATTGAATTACCTGGATTAAAATATTCAACCTTCGCTAACACCGTACCATTGGTAGCCCCTATAACTTTGTTGAGTTTTACGAGCGGAGTATTTCCAATCGCTTCTATAACAGAATTCAGATACATGAAATCAAATGTAATTAGTTAGTGTGATAAGACTTTCAAAACTAAGAAATATATATGCGAACAGACAGAAATATCATGTTCTATTTTCTCAGCTATTGGTTGAAATGATACGAGAACTCACCGGAATTCATTCCACCTAAAAATCCAATTCCATTTTCGACCGAGCCTGATTGGAAAAGATTATCTGTCGAGACGTCTTCCCCATCCAAAAACTGCCAGTCGGTGCTCAGGTGATAATAACGGATAATGATTTCGTTGCTGTCCAATTCGTCACAATCAATGGTTGGAGGCCAGAATCTAGGATTCACATGTACAAAGCGCTCATCACTTAACGGAAAGTGATCGAATAACAAGTGCCGCACGCTTAATAGTGCCGTTAAACTATCGCTATCCGCAATTCGAGTTGGTTTATCCACTGTTCGAGTACGTGCCCATATCCGCTTCCCATTGTATTGTATGCCCGAAAACATAAATATCTGTTCGCCTTCCTTCACATTGGAAAACACAAATTCATGTTCGGTTCTGCACTCAGTGTCTGGTTCGCCAAAACCGGTATCGTTGTTAATTCCTAACGTATCTGCCGAAGGTACCGCAATACCCGGCAACGTGGCTACCGCCGAGGATGTTTTTCCATCGGGTCCGCGGGCAGTAATTTTATACGATTGTCGGGGCTCTAGCATCTGTGTAATTGGATAATTAAGGGTGTAATTTCCGTTAAAATTAACCACTATCGGGTCCAATACTTTTTTTGTGCCGGCAGTCTGATCTTCAAATTCAAGTACAATCGGTTCTAAATTGGCACTATCTTGTAACAAATACGTTTGGGTATTCTTAACACGAACAGTATGTACCGAATCGTTCAAATCAAGAGCGCCATAGATCGAGAAATTATCTATGCGTTCTTCAAAAGGATCTACTGCTCGATACTCGCAGTGCACAATAAAGAGCATAATTAACGAAATGAAGCACATTTGAAATGTTGTCGTTTTTACCCGCAATGCAATATTAATTTATGATGAATAGCTGTGTATTTTTATGCCTCAATAATAACGTGAAAAACTTAGAATATTTGATAAGAACCGAATTTTGTCAAAGTTTTATATAACCGTAAATTGCGCCAAAGAAATTCATCCAATTATGTTCATCGAGCAAAAGAAACCAAAAGATTACGACTGCGGCTATAATTTAGATTTAATGATTGCAGCCATTCCAAAATTGCCGGAAGGCGAAGAACGCCAGGCTTACGCTAAACGAGTGGTTGGCTTGATCAAACAAAGCCATCCAAATTGGGTAAACGAAGACGGTACAAGCAAAGCGGCTTGGGATTATTTATACGAGCTAGCCGATTTCGATCTGGAAGCTCTCGGAATTCATAATCCATTTAATACCGGCGAACAAGACGACGCCCGTTAAGTAAAGATCCTTTAAAAAAGATGTTGTTTTGCCGAAAAGTGTGTATTTTCATTTTAGATTGAAAATTAAACACCGATACACTCGGTATGCTGCAAACAACCAAACATCATACATTAGTAAAGGCACTACACCAGCAAGTTTCTGAAGCTGAGATGGAGCTAGCCTTTGCTGAATCATTAACCCAGAACAAACAGTTTTTTTCTGTTTCCTTCTCTATTCATACTGTTGATGTTCTCGCAGCCATAGAGCAATTACCCAATAAAGATGCTTTCCAATACTATTGGGAAAAGCCATCCGACGATTTTTCAATAGCCGCTGCTGGTGAGTTGGCACGTATTACTCAAAAAGGAACACTACGGTTTAGAAACTCTTCCACAGAGGGTAAGCGTTTGTTAAACCGGGTTTATCACTTAAAAGGCATCGAGCATAATAATGCTTCGGTTCATTTATTTGGTGGGTTTTCCTTTTTTGATGAAAACAACTCATCTACTTGGGCTGGTTTTGAAGCAGCATCATTTACCCTTCCTGAATGGATGATCATCCGTGATGGGAAATGCACCATCCTTACAGTTACTATTCCGGTTAATGAATCTGAAACTCCAGAGTTACTGCAAAATCGTTTAATTAAGACGCTGAATAAATTAGAATCGGTGTGTAACGTAGGCGAATACACCAATCAAAATATTGCTCAAAACCAAGTACCGTACTCAGTTGGTGTAAACAGCGAATTTCAACATTTACATTGGGTAGAATCGGTTAAACGCGCGAAGAAGTGCATCGAAGATGGAACGTTCGAAAAAGTTGTGCTTGCTCGTGAGTTGCGCTTGGAAGTTGCCAAAACTGTAAGCGAAACTCAGATTTTGCACAAATTACGCCGGCAGTATCCCGATTGTTACTCCTTCTTGATTCGCCAAGATAGCTCGGCTTGCTTTATTGGCAGTACGCCCGAACGCTTAGCAGCTTTTCAATCAAACTTCATTTTAACTGAAGGATTGGCCGGTAGCACTTCGCGCGGTAAAAGTGCAACCGAAGATGCAGTTTTGGAGCATAATCTGCTTCAAAGCACCAAAGATTTGCACGAACACGAAATTGTGTTGGACGCTATTGAAGAACGACTAACCCCATTCTCCGACTCCATCAATCACCCTACCAAACCGGGCGTAAAAAAACTATCGAATGTTCAACATTTGTTTACACCCATCACGGCAACTATAAAACAGGGCGTTTCAAGAACCGAGGTAATGAAAAATCTCCATCCTACCCCGGCCGTAGGCGGTTACCCTCGCGAAAAAGCGGTAGAGTTTATCCGGCAACATGAGGATTTCGATCGTGGGTGGTATGCTGCTCCCATCGGATGGATAAACGCGAATGGAAATGGGGAATTCGTGGTGGCGATTCGAAGCGGATTAATCATGCAGAAGGAAGTGCGATTTTTTGCAGGATGTGGTATCGTTCAGGATTCTGATCCCAACAAAGAATGGGAAGAAACGAACATGAAATTTATACCCATGCTGAGCGCCCTCGACTATGCCGGATCGTGATCCTCAAAACCTGAATTTTTACTGGAGTACCCGCTTTGTTCGCTCCCTTTATCGCAATGGAGTACAAAGAGTTGTAATCTCTCCCGGCTCCCGTTCCACCCCAATTACTCTTGCATTTGCAGCGCATCCGGGTTTTGATAAAACCATCGCCATCGACGAACGATCTGCAGCATTTACTGCCTTGGGGATGTCGAAAGCAGATCATAAACCAACTTGTTTAGTTTGTACCTCGGGTACCGCTGTTGCAAACTATTATCCTGCGGTTATCGAAGCCGCACAATCCGGGATTCCACTTATTGTTCTTTCCGCCGATCGTCCGCCTTATTTGCGAGGAATTGGAGCCTCCCAAACCATCGACCAATTAAAGATTTTTGGCGACTATACGGTTTTCTTCCACGAAGTTGGTGAACCTAGAGATGACGACCAATCTCTTAATCGTTTAGAACTAGCTGCTTTGCAAGCGGTACGAAAATCACTGGAAGCACCCGGTGTTAGTCATCTAAATTTTCCATTTCCAAAACCTTTCGAGCCTGATGTTGACTTCCTGAATACAGCCGAGAAAGACAACGAGCGTCAGGCTAAAAAAAACTACGCATCACCAATTACCACGCAGCCTAAAACCAAACTCACTCCTGATTTTTGGCTGAATATTTCGGAGGCAGAACAGCCTGTAATCATTGCTGGCCCCGAAATACCTAAGAAAATCATACCAAGTATTCTGGATTTAGCCAAGCAATTGAATGCCCCTATTTTAGCTGAACCGGGGTGCAACATCCCTTCTTCAAAATATACCATTACCGGTTTCGATGGTTTTTTACGTAATTCCGAAATCACGGAAGCCTTATACCCCGATTTGATACTTCGATTCGGTAGAGATCCCGTAAGTAAAGCTCTCCAAAACTATTTGAAGAATTATGCAGATGTTCAACAAACGCGCTTTCATACCCTTGATACCATAAATGACGAAAGTTTAAGTGCAGATTCTCATTTCTATGTTAACCATGGATTTGAAGTTTCTGATATTGAACTTAATGCAAACAAAGCTTGGATTCGGGATTGGCGACGACATCAAAAAGAATATTATGCTGCCAAAGAGCGCTTGATGTTTCCAACTTCACCACTTACCGACGGCTACATCTTTCACATTCTGTCTGAACTAATCGACACTAAAACCTTCACTATGCTTTCCAATTCGTTTCCGGTGCGCGATATGGCTCTTTTCGGAAATTACGAAGGTAAAGAAATGTATGTGAATCGAGGTACAGCGGGAATCGACGGAATTATGTCGACCACCTTTGGTCTTGCCGAAGTATTAAAAAAGCCGGGAGTTTGTTTTATCGGTGATATTGCCTTTTTACATGATTCTAATGCACTTTTACTGCTACAAAAAGTAAAAACACCGCTCATCATCGTATTGCTGAATAATGGCGGCGGTACTATTTTCAAGATGTTACCCATCAGCAATTATAAAAAACGATACAGCGATTATTTCGAAACTCCTCAGCAGGTTTCCATCGCTGCATTGTGTAGGGCGCATAAAATTGATCATACGCTCATTTCTCGTCCGGAACAGCTTATTCCGAGTTTTGAAGCTTACATTGAGCGACCCGGAGTACACATTTTTGAATGTATGACTGATGCCGAAGATTCGATGGAGCTACGCCGACAACTTTGGAATTATACGCCGGATTCGGAATGAAATTAAACATCCGTGGCATAGAGTATTTTTTCGAAAAGCATCAGCATAATGATGAACTCCCTACTCTTGTTTTGCTGCACGGATTTATGGGATCCGGAGGACTTTTTAAAGCTTTAATCCAACACATTAAACCTTTTTGTAATCCGGTAACAATCGATTTACTCGGCCACGGACAAACGGAAGGTGCCGAATTACATTATCGATTTTCTACCAAAGAACAAGTTGCAGACTTGGTAAAGTTGATACAGGAACAACTGCCAACACCCACTTTTTTGTATGGATATAGCATGGGGGCGCGACTTGCATTACAGGTTGCATTGCATCGCCCGGATCTATTTTCGGGCTTAATTCTTGAAAGTGGAACCTTTGGCATTGAAGTGGATGCCGAGCGGCAGGCACGTCAGGCTTTGGATGCATCCCGAGCGGATCAAATTATGGGGAATTTCTCCGATTTTTTGAATCAGTGGCAAAATCTAGAGATGTTTGCAGGCAGTACATCCCAGGAGCAGACTTCCATACAAAAGGCTCAAAATCCATATTGGATTGCCAACTCTTTACTGGCTTTTGGCACAGGAACCATGCCTTGTGTGCGCGATCGCTTATCGGCCTTATCCCCACCTACTCTGCTTATTGCCGGTGCAAAAGACGCTAAATTTGTTCGCATCAACCAAACCATGTACAAAGAAATCGCGGACGCCGAATTACATATCATCCCAAAAGCCGGACATCGGGTTCATATTGAGTCACCCGAAGAAATTGCCTTGAAATTACAACCGTTTATCAAAAACCATCAGCTATGATTAACTGGAATACCGTTAAAGACTTCGAAGACATCACTTATAAAAAATGCGATGGTGTTGCACGTATTGCCTTTAATCGCCCGGAAGTGAGAAATGCATTTCGGCCAAAAACAGTATTTGAATTGTACGAAGCATTGCACGATGCCAAAGAAGATAACGACATTGGCGTGGTGTTGATTTCGGGAGAAGGTCCATCGCCCAAAGATGGCGGCTGGGCATTCTGCTCGGGTGGAGACCAAAACGTTCGATCTAAAACCGGTTACAAAGCCGATGATGGAATTCCAAGACTCAATATTCTGGAAGTTCAACGCTTGATCAGATTCATGCCCAAAGTAGTGATTGCGGTAGTTCCCGGCTGGGCTGTTGGTGGTGGGCATTCGCTCCATGTAACATGCGATATGACCTTAGCCAGTAAAGAGCATGCCATTTTTAAACAAACCGATGCCGATGTTGCCAGTTTTGATGGTGGATTTGGATCGGCGTTACTGGCGCGACAAGTTGGGCAAAAACGCGGACGTGAAATCTTCTTTTTAGGAAGAAATTACGACGCGCAAGAAGCCTACGAAATGGGCATGGTGAATGCTGTAGTTCCACACGAAGAGCTCGAAGACACCGCTTTTGAGTGGGCGCAGGAAGTGTTAGCTAAAAGCCCAACTGCGATTAAAATGATCAAATTTGCCTTTAATTTGATTGATGATGGATTGGTAGGGCAACAGGTATTTGCCGGCGAAGCTACTCGACTTGCTTACATGACCGACGAAGCCGTAGAAGGGAAAAATGCTTTTCTCGAAAAGAGAAAACCGAATTGGGAAAAATTTGGGAGGAGCCCTTCGTAAATGACGGTTAAATCTTTTTTAAAAAAGTTACGCTTTCTTCAGATCGTTTTATTGGCAGGGTAGTTTTAAACTATTGTCTTATTTGGACGAACCAATAATAATTATCAGTAATCTGTACTTAGTTTTTGTAAGTAAATGCCATTTAATCCAAATAACAGATAAGGCACTCCATGCACATTTTCTACTTTGAAGACTGAATAATACACACCGCTATTTAAGACAGGCATAGGAACATTGACCCAATTAGATTTTCCTAGTTCTTTTCTTATAATTTGTCCCGAGTCACTATAATTTATTATTGCATATAAGCTTTGATTTTTTTTATCAATCTCTAGTTCTACTATGCTTGACGTATCGTTCAAATATTCATTATTAACGATATCCCACCTTTTACCTCCATCTTTTGAAGTGTAAAAACCTGCTTTATTTAAACCAGCATAATATCTGCTTTCAAGTGGATTGATTTCAATATCATGAACAAGTGAACCAGTATCATAAACAGTTGTAGTCTCCCAGGTATTACCTGCATCCAAGCTTCGAAGTACATCTCCAACAAATGCAGTTCCAACATATATTTCATCCGTATTTTCTTGGTTAATTGCAATGCTAGTAACTCCTGCTTTTAATCTATTTTCAGGTAATTCGTTTCCCTCGATTTCAAACCAGGTATTTCCTCTGTCTATGCTTTTATAAAATCCTCCTCCAAACCTTCCCGATGTACCAGCATATTGAATTTTAGGATTTTTTGGATCTAAAATGAATGAACTTATTGAAGTACCTGACGGTGGTTCAATTCCTTTTTGTGAAAGCTCCCAGTTTTCTCCATGATCGGTACTTTTTAGAATACTTCCATTGATTGCATAAATTTCAGAATTATTATCAGGTAATAATTCGATTGCTCTGAAACTACCACCACTAAAAAGTACCTCCCAAGTGAAACCACAGTCAGATGTCTTATACAACTTCCCATCAGTACCATCGCTAACATTATAAGCTGTTCCAACATAAATAATCCCATCTTTTATGCGATCAACAGCAATTGATGTGACTTCTTCGTTTTTGAGTCCTAGCAAGACCCATTCATCAGAAACAATTTCTTCACACGCAATTTTCTCAATCTCAGGATGTTCATGCTCGCCAAACAAATCGCATCCATGGAAAAAGAAAAAGCTTCCAAAAAGTATTGTTATTAGAAATGGAATTGTATTGAACATCTTGACTCCTTAACTAGCTATTTACTTATTGATTATGAACTAATCATGAACAACCATAAAACGTTATCAAATAATATTTACCAATGTAAGTGTTTTCATAAATTACTACTCTTACCTTCGTTTTTAATGTGTTCTGAATGACTTCCTACTCCTACATAAAAACACTTAAATTTCTACAGATTATTTTGTTTGCAGGGTATTGTCTTTCCATTGGAATAGTGCTGTTATTAGCGAATTTGGAGATTGTGCCCTTGTTACCTGAAATGCACACCAACGAATACATCGACGTAGTTGCCATAGCTTCGGGAGTAGCCGGAGTGATCGCTGCTTTTTTCCTTTTTCAACAATTGCTTCTTCGCGTTGATGAAAACCACAGTTTTTCCAGAAAACTTTCAGCATTCAAAACTGCTTTCTTCTTGCGATTAATCCTAATTGAGTCGGTCGGGATGCTGTCGGTCGTATTATTTATGATTTCGATGAACATCATCCCGATCATTTCTGCTATATGTATTGCTGTACTGCTGGGGTTACTTAAGCCATCAAAAAATGAAATGATCAAAATACTTCGGTTAAGTCCCGGTGAACAAGTAAAACTCAACTCTTCCAATACAGTGTTAGGAGATGTGCACCAACAGCTATTTAAACATAGATTGAATTAGTCTTCGTTTTGCACTCTTTGCACTTCTACCAAATCGTTCATAGAAATGCGATATAATTGCCCTTCTTCCTCCGCGATTATCAAATCAGTTCCGTCAAATGTAACCGATTCGATTTGCTTGGTGTCGTCTAAAAAAGCTGTTTTGTACGAATTGCTAAAAAACTGCCCATCTTTCGGTTCAAACACCAAGATTTGATCATAAGTAAGCACGGCCAAATATTTTTGATCAGGCGAAACATCCGCAGCCGTTACATAATGTTCCGTGTCGAACGATTCGATAAGCTTCAACTCATGTTGTTTCTGATTCTGTGGGTTTTCTATATGAAACAACATGGTTTTGGAACTCTGTTTGGTAAGTATGTAAATCTCTCCATTATATTCGAATAAAGCTTCAGCATTGTAGTTCGAGCGGAGGAGCTTACCCATCAAATCGTTACGTTTTGGGTAGGTGATGTAGTACTCGGCAATCACATCAACTTCATCGGCATCAGGCGCAGGTTCTTCAATTACAATTACTTTAAGATCATCTCTGCATTCGCAATTATTGCCTATTTCTCCAATCAAAATGAAGCCATTTGCTGTGTATGCCAAATCCTCCCAATCGGTATTTCCTGCACCAATCACTTCCGCTCCACGATAATCGTCGCCTGCAACTAAATCACCATCAATGTTTATGGCGTAAATCTTATCGGGCGTACCGGAATCGCCATGCACCCAAAAAACGCCTTCCAGATTCTGGCTTTTGATGATGCCGGATACTTCATTACGCGCCGGTGGATCAATTCGCTTATAAGCCTCTAGTTCTAAGGTTGGTATTTCCTGCGCCGATGTACAGTTCGCCATCCCCAGAAAAATGAACGATAAAAGGATTCTTTTTGGTAGATTCATAGCAATTAAAATCAAAGTTAGTGATGAACATACAACACGAACAGACCGAGAGCAAAGGTGCTTTTTTTATTGAAGAAGATGGCGAGCGCGTTGCTGAGATGACCTATTCTAAAAATGGGGATTATCGCATTATTATTGATCATACCGAAGTTTCTGAATCGCAAAAAGGTAAAGGATTAGGTAAAAAGTTGGTGTATCATGCTGCCGATTACGCGCGTGAACAAAATCTTAAAATCCTACCGTTATGCCCTTTTGCACGAGTGGTTTTTCGCCGAAATAAAGATCTGCACGATGTGACGTGATTAAATTACAATGGTTAAATTTCAAAATTCAAACAATTGTTAAATTTCAAATACCAAATTCCAATTTGCTCGCATTTTAACATTTGGTATTGGACCTTGTTTGTAATTTGACCCCTTGAAATTTGAAATTTAAGATATTGGAATTTGATAAGCTTCGCTTATCCAAAAACATCCTTCATTTTACTGAAAAACCCTTTCTCTTCCTTGGTTTGATTGGAAGCATCGAAGTTTTCAGAATCGCGTAGAGATTCCACTGCTTTTCGCTCTTTGTCGCTTAGGTTACGTGGCATATACACATTAATACGCACATACTGATCGCCCTCGCCACTATTGTTTAAGCCCACAATTCCTTTCCCTCGCATACGCAACAGCTTACCCGGCTGCGTTCCCGGCTCGATGCGTAATTTCGCTTTTCCTTTGAGGGTGGGCACTTGTTTTTCTGTTCCGAGAATGGCATCCGGAATACTAAGACTTAAGTCATAATAAATGTTGTTGCCTTCACGGATAAAATGCTCGTGCTCTTTTTCTTCGATAAGCACAATTAAATCACCAGCCGGACCGCCTCGACGTCCTGCATTTCCTTGTCCACGAAGCGTAATATAATTCCCGCTAGAAACTCCCGATGGAATATTCACTTTGATGGTTTCTTCACCTTTCTCGCGACCTTCACCATTACAGGTTTTACACTTATTTTTGATGATTCGTCCTTCACCCTGACATGTTGGGCAAGGCTGTACATTCACCATTTGTCCGAGCATGGTTCGCGTTACTTGTCGAACTTCACCCATTCCATTACAAGTGCCACAGGTTTCGAAATCGGAATTGCTTGCAGCACCGGTTCCATCACAAGTTTTGCAACCAATCTGTTTTTTAACTTTCAGTGTTTTTTCGGTACCAAAAGCAATTTCTTCAAGAGTAAGTGGCATTCTGATTTTCATATCGGAACCAGGTGTACCAGCGGTTCTTCGTCCGCCACGGGAGCGTCCACGCCCTCCTCCTCCAAAAATATCATCTCCAAAAAAGCTACTGCCAAAGATATCGCCGAATCGACTGAAAATATCATCCATGTCGAATTCAACGCCACCGCCGCCAAAGCCACCTTGACCATTTACACCGGCATGCCCGTATTGGTCATATCGAGCTTTTTTCTGCGGATCTCTGAGTACTTCATAGGCTTCCGCTGCTTCTTTAAATTTCGTTTCAGCGTCGGCATCTCCCTTGTTTCTGTCCGGGTGATATTTCATGGCCAGTTTTCGGTATGCTTTTTTTAGCTCCGATTCGCTGGCATCTTTTCCAACACCCAGTATTTCGTAATAATCTCGTTTACTCATTGCCAATCCTTATTCGCTAACAATTACTTTTGCGTGCTTGATCACTTTATTTCCGATTTTATATCCGCTTTCCAGAATCTGGAGTACTGTGTCGCTGCCTGTTTTCTCATCCGGTGCTGGTTGTCTTAATAAAGCATCATGTAAATTTACATCGAATGGAATTCCTGTTTGGTTGATGGCTTCTACGCCATATTTACTGAACAGCTCTTCGAACTTTCCGGCTACGAGTTTCACGCCTGCTGTAAAATTCTCGTCCACTTCATACTCTTCCGTTGCATTTAATACCCGGTCGATATCTTCCGAAATAGGCAGAAAGTCTTGAAGTGCTGCTACTTTAGCATCCTCATACAAAGCAGCACGTTCGCGTTGCACACGCTTACGTACATTTTCAAGTTCGGCTGCTTTTCTTAACAGTGAGTCTTTAGTTGATGCGAGTTCTTGTTCCAGTTTAGCGATAGCGCTTTCCTCTGTTTCTATTTCCTGTTGTTCTGATTCCTGACCGTTTGAGGCTTCCGTTGTATCTACTTCTGCTTCATCAGATGTAGCTTCAACCTCTTCGTTATGCTCTAATTCGTTGTTTTTGATGTCTTCGTTACTCATCGTTAACAGTTAATATCTTTTGGTTTTTCGCAACGAATCAAGCAAATAGTATGCCACGAGGCGTATTAATTTCGATGGTGACAAAGTTGCGTTTTTAAGTTTCGTTAATGGTTATTCAGTAATCGAAACTCACCATTCTCCTCATTTCCGATACGAAAGCACAAAAGCACTGAATTTTGTAGTTGGCTCTGAATCCATTGAACACTGTGCACTCCTTGCTGAATATTGTTTTTTGAAAGCATTCGTTAGTCGTAATTCTAAACGCTCTATAACTTTGTAACTCTGCCTCTCTTCCCAAAACAAAAAAACCTCACCTGCCTACAGACAGATGAGGTTGAATCTACATTGAAAGTAGCTTAAAGTTCGCTCACGCAATCACCAATGCCACATACAACTACTGATGGCAGATTAATTACGTCGATCCTTGGTAGCATCGCTCCCCATTTTGCTTCAATTACTCCTAACATTTCGTTAGCTATAATAGCATAACCTCTGGGGTTCGGGTGCACACCATCGGTTGAGAGTATTCCATTCGGTGAAAAATCTGGTGCAAGATTTACACCTTGAACTGTAATTCCCGGAACACCATCGCTTAATCCAAAGATGTCATAAAATACTCCAGTTGGACTGTTTGTATCGTGTAAAGCCAATCGACTAGAATTCGCTGCAACAGCTGCTGCAATCGTGCCATTAAATTGAGCACGTCGAATTTCGATGGCTTGTTGTTCCGCCAGTGTTAAATAGAATTGATCTCCGTTTAATGATCCATCAGCATTGAATCCAAGTGGAATAACAACTCCAATTGCTTTTGTGGCGTCGCCACCAAAAGCAGTACCCAGTACAGAGCCTGCGCTTAACAACACAAGCTCTCCGGCTACCATAGGTCTAGATTGCTCGTAGGGTACTAAAGAAGCTCTTATTGCAGCTTGCTCTGCGGGAGTAGCCGTTGGATTTGCTGCCGGTACTAGAGCATCGAAACATCCTCCTAAATCGGTTAACTCTTCGTCGATGGCAAGAATTGGATTATTACCTGCCGTATACGAAATTTGTCGTGCTGCTGCGTCATCAGCTGTTATAGCATTAAATGGGGCATTTGCACAAGCTTGAATTGCTCCATTCACCGATTGCACACCTTGATTGATAGCACCGGCAGTTGCTTCGTCAAGAGTAATGTTATTCCAGCGCACTGCTTGAAATACCGGTAACCCAAGAATAAATGGTATGTTTGATACAACACCGTGTGCCTGAGTATTAGCTATTAAGGTATTTACCGTGGCATTAAAACGTGTATCAAAATCGGCAGCGGAAGTAAAGATTGCTTCATTTGCTCCACCTGAAGCCGCGTAGCCAAGCACATCGTTGTTACCTATCCAAAGGCTGAAAAACGTTGGTTGAGTTGCTACAGCATCACCTATAATAGTTGAACCGGTTGCTCCATCTTGGCTCGGGCTACTTGCAAACCGCTGGTAAAACGGATTGAATGCAGGGTTAGCAGGACTGGCAGGTCCACCGGTAGCCGGAGTAAGCAACTGCCCCACTTGAATTCCCGGAACACCAAAGTTATGAACTTGAGGTCCTGAATATGCGGTTGGTGCTTCTCCGCCAATGGTAGGTGAAGGTCCTGGTATGCTGGTATCCAGCTTAAAACGGCCTAAGACCTGACCATTTTGCGGATTTTCAACCACGGTATTAAATCCTTTTTCAGAATTTATATCAGGTTGATTAAAGGTGATATCACCTTCTACTGCTGCACTAAACTGCGTGGCTAGCATCGCAGGAAACGACATTTGTTGAGCTGCTGTATAAAGCGCACCATCTGCATATCCGGCAGTTAGCGAATTTCCTATAGCGATATACGTACTGAAATCGGCATTACCTGTTGTATACTCGGGGGTTTGAGGTAACGGGTTATCCTCCAATCGTTCGTTGATCAAAGAATCTCCTTGTCCATCGCAGGCATTTATCAGAACAGCCAGAGAAAGTACTAGAAATAATGATTTATATGATTTTTTCATGTCTGTAAAGCCTTAATTAGTTCAAAAATTGATCGAAAGTTAGCGAGAAGTAATAGATCGCGCCTAAACTAGGGTTAGCTAACGAAGTTGTGTACCGCTCGTTAAGCAAGTTGCTTCCGCCAATTTTAAGTATGGTTTTGTATTGGTCGAGTTTATAACTGATTTGAGCATCAACAGTGCCAAACGCATCAATTACGCCATCACCAATAGAGGATTCCCATACATAAGCATCTTGCCATCTGTAAGTAACATTGAAGCCAAGATTATCAGTTACTTTGCGGTTTGCAAACTTAACATTATATCTCCATTCCGGGGTATTGTAGCTCGCGCGGAATCCTTGATTAATCAAATCCTCTTGATCCAGAAGCTTATTGTAGGAGATATTTCCACCAAGAGTATACCCTCCCGAAAGTGAGTAATCGGCAGTTACTGCAAATCCGTGGGATCGTACTTTACCATCAGCGTTGATGTCGAAGCCATAGCTTTGAGTTGCAAACGATTGATTCGGATTATTCGGATCCTGTTGCGTAATTACCGACTGCTTCCATGCATCAGAACCAACCGTGTACTCTGAACCAGGTTCGTTAGTTAACCCGGCTGGGATACCTTGTGTAAAAGTCACCTCTGCGATAAAATCAGTGTACTCACTAAAGTAGTAGTATGCATCAATAAACAAGCGATTGTTGATGAGTGATTTATACCCCACTTCCCAAGTTTGAATCTTCTCAGGCTCGAAATCTTCAAACTCAAATTCTTCGACCAAAGCCATTGCTTGATTTATAGTAGCGCCACCTGCCAATGCCGCTCTTGCTTCTGCAACACCAGAGTAAACCGTATTAGTTTCGAAGTTATAACGATCTACCAATGCTGGGTTAGAACCAATTAAACGACGAGAAACAACGTCCAGATCAATGAATTGATCCTGAGTTGTAGGGATTCGGAATCCTCGCTGAAAAGAAGCACGGATATTGTGGTTATCGGCAACGGTAAAAATTGCAGAAGCACGTGGCGAAAGCTGCCCATCAAAATATTCGTTTTTATCGTAACGGAAAGAGGCGCTTAAATCTAAATCACCGTCCATTACCTGCTTCCCGAATTGAGCGAAAGCACCCCATTCGTCAATGTCGAACTCATCGCCATTATCTTGTAGTGCAAACAACGTTCCTTGCGACTCTAACGCATAACGCCGAACATTTACACCAGCAACCACCTGTACTTGCTCAGGATCGATGATGTTGGCAAAGTTGTAAAATCCCTCTGCATGATAAAGGTTTGATTTATCCAGAAACTTAGCACCGCCTTCAGAAATCGGCGTGTTTCTGAGGGTTTCTGCAAGATCTTTGAATTCCTGAGAGTCTGGTGATAACTGAGCAGCATCTGCAGCAGCACGGGCAGCAGCATGAGCTTGATCAACTGTTGCGCCTTGCGTTCTGGCACCTGCAAAGGTTTGGAAATATGGCGTCAAATATGTCTGCTGATTTATTAGCGAAGCCAAGGTGTTCGCAGCATAAGAATCACCCGAATTTTCTTGAGTAGTATAGGCTCGTAAATAGAAGTCAGGATTTCTTAACTCCAATTTACCGGTCCAGATCGAGAAATCGTCGAGTACAAACCGATCGTTTGCAGTGTAAACCGTACTTCCATAACCGATGTTATACTGTCCAACCAATTCGTAGTTATCGTTAATTCGGTAATGCAGTGCACCACCTAGTTTCAAACTTTCTGTGGTATTGTCTACAAAAGATGACTCACGGTAACCTGTTGGTGTAAATGCACCTTCAATTCCGTCAGGGAATAGAGTACGAGTAGCCGCAATCTGAGCTCCTAATGCACCACCGCCAGCAATTACGTTATCGGCAATGGCACCGGTAGTAATGGTAAAATCACCATACACATTGGTACCATCATAAAGTCTTGGAATGGCTGCATCAGCACGTGATGAACCACCTCTTTCAATCAATCCGGATTGATCTCGATAATCTTCACCAACGAAATCGTTCGCGCGCAAATAAGATGCATTTACTTTAAAAGCGAATTTATTATTAAACGACTTCGCATATCTGGCACTGTAACTTTGATAAAAAGATGGGTCTTCAACCGCACTATCGATATGGTTTACCCCTGTTTTGATATTAACGGATAGCCCTTGGTAATCGAAAGCACTTTTAGAATTCATAAGAAGAATACCGTTAATCGCATTCGGGCCATACAGTGCAGAAGCTGCACCAGGAATTAACTCCACGCTTTCAAGATCAAGCTCAGAAATACCAACCACATTACCTACAGCAAAGTTAAGCCCTGGAGCTTGGTTGTCGATTCCATCAATCAATTGAACAAAACGAGTATTACCGTTGGCGGCAAACCCACGAGTGTTGATAGATTTAAAAGTTAACGACTGAGTACTGAAATCAACGCCTTTAAGATTACCAATGGCATCGTAAAAATTGGTAGAGGCTGTAGCCTGAATGTCGAGTACATCAATTTTCTCGATAGAAACCGGCGACTGTAAAATACTCTCTTCCACTCGAGAAGCAGATACAACCACGTCATTTCCGAAAATGGTTTGCTCTTCCATTATTACATCTACTTCCTGATTGTTGGTAGTTACATCAACCTCAACTGGTTGAAAACCAACGATGGAAAATATTAATGTAATAGGTGGGTCTTGGGCTACAGAAATGGAAAAATTCCCATTAACATCTGTAGAAGTACCGATTATTCGGTCTTTTACCCGAATGTTAACTCCAACCAAAGGCTCGCCTTCGGTGTCGGTTACGCGTCCGGTTATCTCGGTGTCGTCTGCAAAGGTATAAGAATTGGCGTAGATGATTTGGCCAAATCCAATGCAAAGACTTAGACACAGAAAAGCAATTCGCCGTATCTGTTTACTCATATCTGATCCTGATTAAGTTTGTGTTTTTAAGGATAGCGTGCTTATTCCACATATTGGGTAAGTTGGTTAGTACTTCCCATTTGAACGAGCATAGATAAATAAAGCCTGTTTTAGGGATTATGCAAGCGCTTCCAATGTATAAATCGGGCAAAATTAACAAAAATGCCTCTTAACTCACGTTTATTTTTGGATAAAAAAATGCTTTTCTTCGGGCTTACTAATTAAACCATTGCACAGTGTCTAAGTTCTTAAAACCAAGCAGTCTACTATTACTAATATTTGTTTTTATTGGATGTGCACCCTCAAAACCTGATAAAAATTTTTTAGATAAAGCTACTTTTTTAGCGCTTGGAGATTCCTATACCATCGGCGAATCTGTACCTAAAAATATGCGATGGCCGGTTCAATTAGTGGATAAATTAAATAATAACGGCTATAATTTTGCTGAACCCACCATTATTGCAACTACCGGTTGGACCACCGCAGAACTTCAGCAGGGAATTATTGATGAGAATCCATCGAAAGACTTTGATTTAGTTTCACTATTAATTGGAGTGAATAATCAATACAGAGGCTACGATTTTGGCATCTATAAAAAAGAATTACCCGAACTTATTTCGATGGCTATTGAATTTGCCGGTGGCGATACCAGTCGGGTTTTTATGGTTTCCATTCCTAATTACGGAGTTACACCTTTTGGGCAATCACGAGGAGAAGATGTAATTAGGGCAGAATTATTAGAATATGATGCCTACGCCGCAGAGTTAGCTTCCGAGTTCGGCATACCTTTCTTCAACATCACTCCTATTTCTGAGAAAGCCAAAACGGATGCTTCCTACATTGCGAGTGACGAATTACATCCCTCAGGAAAAATGTACAGCGAATGGGTGGAATTAATGCTTCCCGAAGTTATTTCTCTTATTGAGGGACAATAGATTAGCTCGAATCGTTGTTTATGTAACGAATCACAATTAAATCAACAAAATACATTATGAAGAAAGGGATTTTACTTGCAACGCTTTTAATCTTAGGAATTGGGTGTTCAGCAACTGCGCAAACTATTCAAAAAGAAAGTGGTACGATTAGCATTTCGATGAGCGCTACAGAATTTCTACCCGCTGATCGAATCATTTTTACTGTCAATTTAAATGCAGAGGAAAAAACACCTCGTCAAGCCTATCAAAAGCACAAAAAGCAGGAAGAATTGCTAGCAAGCTTGCTTAAAGAATTCGATATCGAAGAAAAAAACATCAAGTTTCAGCCTATCCGAGTTGATAAAATGTATCGCAATAACCGAAGCGATATGTATTCAAGAACCAATCAACAAGTGAGTGTTACATTTGACGATTTTGACATCTACGAAGAAATCCAGCTCACACTCATAGAAAATAATTTTGACTCGTTTAATGGAAGCTTTTCGAGTTCGAAAGTAGATGAGGGCAAAGAAAAAGCACTATTAAAAGCAATCGAAGCCGCACGTTCTCGAGCGCAAATTATTGCTGAAGCATCCGGTGTGGAAATCGACAATATTTATTCTATTAATTACGCCGAACATTCTGTACAACCTGTGCAAAGAGGAATGATGGAATTACAGGTTATGGCCGACTCAGCGCCATCACTCATGGACTTTGATCAAATTGTGAGTGTTACTTCAAACATCTCGATTCAATTCAATATCGCGGATTGATCTAATCAGGTTGAACGGCGTTAACAGCTTCAAAATAGGTGGATGCTTTTTCAATTCCACCTTCGCTGTTAATTTCTAAATACCAGTATTTTTCAATATTACCTACCGAGTTTTGCATGCGCATTTGCATAGTGCCCTGCGATTTATGCTCAGCAATTACCCAGTGTGCAATCAATGTATAATTTAATCGCTCGTTTGCACCAAAGGTTTGGTTCCTATCAAACTCAAAAGTGACGCCATCCATTGCTTTTGTATTCGAATGCCCCTTCAGCACTGTATACTCTACACCGGGATCATCTGTACCACGACGTATAAAAGAAGCTAAAGCGATGGGCCGCTCATTCTTTGGGAGACGTTCCATTGCCTCTAATGCAATTACTGTCGCAGCTTTATGATGGCCATGAAACTGATCGAAGGGTAATAACAAAAACAGGAAGTCGTATTCTTCTTCCAGCATAATTTCCTCTATACGATCTATAATCGGTTCTGTATTCCATTTGGTGAGCGTTTCTTCAACATCTAAGGTGAAATAAAAATCCTTCTGATCGAAAAAGAAATAATCTCTAATTCCAACGATATCTCCACCTGCAATCAACTCTTTTTTTCTTATTCCCGGCAGGTATTCGCGCCCAATTTCTTCTTTATCGAGCTCTAACCCATAATAATAATTACCCAAGGTAGAGTATGTGTAGCCACCTTCGCCGTTGGTCATCAAAGCCAAATCAACAGTTCCGCCAAGTAATTGGGTGGTTTTCCAAACAGTAGCTGAAAACAAAGCATCATCATCGGGGTGTGCAGTAACCATTAGCACTTTAGGTTTATAATCGAGTGGCTGCTGGCTAAAAGCACTTAGAGTGCCCATCAGCAATAAAGAAAGAGAAAGGAGAGATTTTTTTATCATCGTAGACAGATAATTTTGAATTAGGTTATTTTATAATTGGATACAAGGTTTCCCAAATGGTATCCGCTACTATTTTGTGTCCTTTAGCATTTGGGTGTATTTGATCAGCCAACATGTATTCATCATAACCGCCAACTTTGTCTAAGATCATCGGGATCAGAGGTAAGTTGTTTTCTTTTGCAAGATCGGGGTAGAGATTCACGAACTCTTGTGTGTATTCGATGCCCAAATTCGGGGGCACTTGCATGCCGGCAATTATAATTTCCATATCCGGATATTTTTCGAGGGCTCGATCAATGATGGTTTGTAAGTTTTGTTTGGTGGATGTGAGATCGATACCACGTAAACCGTCGTTTCCACCTAGTTCAAGGATCATAAGATCTACTTTTCGCTGAAGCACCCAATTAATTCGGCGTGCTCCACCTGCTGAGGTTTCGCCACTTAGACCTCCATTAATAACCTCGTAATTGAGTCCAACGGAATCAATTTTTTCCTGAAGTATAGCGGGGAAAGCCTGATCTTTTTCGAGTCCGTAACCCGCGGTAATACTATCACCAAAAATTAGAATGGTTTTCGTTTCTTGTGCCACAGACAACACCGAGGTGCAATAAATAAGAGTAAATATGGAGAGTAATTTTAGGCTCATCAGGTGAAAACGTAAATAATTTAAAACTTTCGAAATGCTGTAACGTATTTGTGCCCCAATTTGTTCGGAATGAAAATAATATCTCTTTAGGTTAACCATCCTAAATAAAAGCAAAAAGCTATCGTGTCAAAAATATTAGAAGTAAAAGAGCTAAGCCGGGTTTTTAAAAGTGGATCCAGGCAGCTTACAGTAGTTAACAACATAAGTTTTGAAATTGAAGAAGGTACCACCTGTGCCATTGTAGGACCATCAGGAAGTGGAAAAACAACTTTATTGGGATTATGCGCCGGTTTAGACCGCCCAACTTCGGGTGTAGTAAATTTAACAGGCACAACCATCAATTCGCTTAGTGAAGATGAACGAGCACAAGTGCGCAACAAACATGTTGGGTTTGTTTTTCAAACTTTTCAGCTTGTGCCAACACTTACTGCTTTGGAGAATGTAATGGTGCCCTTGGAATTGCGCGGTGAGGCTACCTCAGAGGTAAAAGATAATGCCCAAAGATTACTCACCGAAGTTGGACTAGGTGATCGAATGGATCACTACCCTACTCAGCTCTCGGGTGGCGAGCAACAACGTGTAGCTATTGCGCGTGCCTTCATCAATCAACCAAAAATATTGTTTGCTGACGAACCTACAGGGAATCTCGATACAGAAACGGGCGAACATATAGAGGAACTCATCTTCAATCTAAATAAAAACAAACAGACCACCCTGGTAATGGTTACCCACGACATTGAGCTTGCAAACCAATGTGACCGGATTATTCGTCTTAAAAATGGTAAGGTAGAAAGCGACGAACTAGTTCGCAGAACTAATGCTGAGGTAGCCGGATAATGAGCTGGAACTGGATTTTTAAAATGGCGTGGAGGGATTCACGCTCAAACAGGCGAAAGCTGTTTTTGTACATGGCTGCCATCATTGTTGGAGTTGCCGCACAAGTTGCTATCACTTCATTTCGGGTAAATTTGAACGAAAGCATAGGCAATCAAGCTAAAGAATTGCTCGGTGCCGATTTGGAAGTTGATCGGTCTGCCCCTCTACAACCCGAAGTTCAGGCCTATCTAGATTCACTTAGTAGCGATCAGGCCAGAATGCTTTCTTTCAGTTCGATGGCCTATTTCCCGAAAAATGGAATTACCCGTTTGTCGCAGATTATGGCACTGGAACCGGAATTTCCTTACTACGGAACCATCGAAACCAATCCATTGGAAGCTGCTAATCAATATACCACACAAACCGGGGCTCTTATTGATCAAAGCATTCTACAGCAGTTTGATTTAACTGTTGGAGATTCTGTAAAAATCGGGTTGGTGACTTATGAGATTATTGGAGGAATCATCGACATTCCCGGCCAAAGTATGGCCAATACCTTTTTAGGACCAAGAGTAATTATTCCTTATGAAAATGTTGAAGAAACCGGTTTGTTGGAAAGGGGAAGCCGATTGGAATACACCACATTTGTTAAATACCAACCGGGAACCGATCCCGAATTGGTGGTTGAAGAGCTGGACGCCATGCGTGATTCTCTTTCGTTTGGTTTTGATGACGTCGCAGAGAGACAAGATGAAGTTGGTGAAGCGATTATCTATTTATCTAATTTTCTAAACCTGATTGGCTTTATTGCACTTCTACTTGGTGGAATCGGCGTTGCCAGCTCAATCTTTGTATATGTGCGCCAAAAAATTGCAACCGTTGCGGTACTTAGGTGCATGGGTGCTTCCTCCAATCAGGCACTAATGATCTATCTGATTCAGGCTACTGCCATGGGTTTTGTGGGCTCACTGCTAGGCGCTGCATTTGGAACAATAATTCAGCTTTATTTACCTGTTTTGGTACAAGATTTCATTCCGGTTGATATCGAATTGTTTATCTCGTGGTCATCTATTGCCATTGGGTTATTTACCGGCGTTGCAATTTCGGTGCTATTTGCTCTTATCCCTTTACTCGCCGTCCGCAAAATTTCTCCACTATTTACATTACGATCGGTGCAAGTAAATTTACTCGGTTTATTAAACCTAAGCACCAAAACTATACTAACAATTGTGGTCGCGTTAGGCGTTACAGGCTATGCATGGATTATGCTTCTCGATTTGCAAGCGGCAGTCTTTTTCACCCTTGGTTTGAGTATTTGCCTTCTACTACTTGCCGGTTTTGCAGTGCTGATCATGAAAGCAGCAAGAAAGTTTATTCCTTCCGGTTTGAATTACGAATGGCGACAAGGCTTAGCCAATTTATATCGCCCTAATAACCAAACAAGTACACTACTTCTTACTTTTGGATTGGGAGTTACTTTAATAAGCTCGCTATATCTTACACAAGATTTACTGATTGGAACCATAGATTTTGAGGGCGAAGAAGATCTTCCGAATCTTGCCTTTTTCGATATTCAGTTCGATCAAAATGAAGGAGTTAATCAAATAATTGCGGATAACGGACTAGAAGTGATGCAAAATGTTCCAATTGTTACCATGAGATTGCAATCGCTGCAAGGACGTGAAGTGCAGGAAATCCTTAACGATACCAATCGCGTTGCAGAGCGTTGGGCTTTAAATCGTGAATATCGATCAACCTATCGCGATAGTTTAGTGGAAACCGAGACTTTGCAGGAAGGTGAATTCGTTAGCGAATTCAACAACTTTGGTGAACCGGTTCCGGTATCGGTCTCTACCGATCTTATGGGCGATCTAGGTGTTGAAATTGGCGACACTTTGGTTTGGGATGTTCAAGGCATCCCCATTGAAAGTTACATTGCCAGTACCCGTTTGGTTAACTGGCAAACCCCGCAACCTAACTTCTTTGTAGTGTTCCCCTCAGGAATTTTGGAACAAGCGCCCCAGTTTTTTGCTACAACTGTAAACACCACCAGTAAAGATATCAGCTTGAAATTACAGCGCGATATTGTTTTGGCGTATCCCAATGTGTCTGCTATTGATGTTGGACAGATTGTTGGAACTCTTAGAGAGTTTTTGGATCGGGTTACTTTCGTAATTCAATTTATTGGGTTATTCAGCATAATTACCGGCTTGATTGTACTTGCCGGTTCTGCTGCAACCAGTAGATTTCAACGAATTCGTGAGTCGGTTCTTCTACGAACTCTTGGAGCCAAGCAAAGACAGGTGGTTCGCATTCAAATTATTGAATATGCGTTTCTTGGCATAATTGCGGCCTTTATTGGCCTTTTATTATCGCTTGGAAGTACAGCACTTATTGGTTACTTCTATTTTGATATCGAGTTTGTACCAAATTTTACCATTCTCGCAATCGAAGTAGTGATATTGATTGGGCTTGTACTTTTTATTGGTTTGATGAATACTCGAGGCATTCATTCTAAACCACCGCTAGAAATTCTTCGCCAGGAAGCATAGAGCCTCTCGAATGCATGATCCCGAATAACTTGGGATCTGGCAGGTTGATGCATAGTCAGCTTTTGTCATAACCCATTAATTTTAAATTAATACAATCATGACACGACTAATATCCACATTTATTTTAATAGTAGCTTTTATTTCTACCGGCTGCGATAGTATCAGTAAAACTGCAAAAGGAACAGTTATTGGCTCAGGTGCCGGTGCACTGGCTGGGGCAATAATTGGTAAAGCAGCAGGAAATTCAACGACGGGAGCCATTGTTGGTGCTGCCGTAGGTGGAGCCTCAGGAGCAGCAATTGGTAATTACATGGATAAACAATCTAGAGAATTGGAAGAAGATCTTGATAATGCAACCGTAGAACGAGTTGGAGAAGGCATCAAAGTTACTTTTGATTCCGGGATTCTCTTTGAATTGAACTCCTCTGAACTAAGCAAAGAATCGAGAGATGAAATTGCAGAATTATCAGAAGTGCTAAAAAAGTACGAAGATACGAATATCATGTTCGCCGGCTATACTGATTCTAGTGGGCCTGAAGACTATAATCAGGAATTATCGGAAGAAAGAGCGAAATCGGTTGCAGAGTACGCTGCTTTTGTTGGTGTTGATCCTGAAAGAATGACTATAACAGGTTATGGCGAAAGTGATCCGGTTGCCAGTAACGAAACTACAAAAGGTCGCCAACAAAACCGACGTGTTGAGATAGCCATTTGGGCCAATGACGAGCTTAAAGAAGCTGCTGAAAACGGTGCTATTGACGCCGACTAATTCAATTTATATAAAATAAAGAGGAGACTACTCTCAAATAGTCTCCTCTTAACTAACTACGGAGGATAGTTGGGTTTTATGATGATCAGAATCGAAATTTAAAACCAACTAATACATTAAGTTGTGAAATATCTTCCGAGATAGATTCGCTTCTCACTTGACCAGCCACATCATCGAAATATTCATACACAATTGAACGATCTCTCCATGTAGAATATTGCGAAGTGACATCCAGATAAATATTCGAAGATAAAGGAACCCCAATCCCGCCTGATAGTATCGAACGATCTGCATCGTAGACATTACTTTTACCAGGTAAAAGAGCTACACCGGCACGTAACTCATAGCCGTTTTTAGTGGCATATTTGATACCACCTTTCCAGTTTGTAACTCGATTATAGTTTTGCTTTATCGAATTATTGATAACCGTTTCTTCATCGCGAAGAGCGCTTATTTCTTCGAAAGAAAGATCGGGATCGGTAGTTAAAGCTAGCTCTGTACTACCGTAATCAATCATTTCTAGCGAACCTGAAAAAGTAAAGCCAGCTATATTATCAATGGCCAAACCAAGATTGAATTGCGAAGGTCGTCTCACCTCGTATGTGAAATCGCCATCAAAATCGTCTTCACTAATTGAATTATCATCAAATGTGGTGCGAATGCGTGCATAGTAGTCTTCGGTTATAAAAAACTTATTGGCAAATGCATAACTAGCTCCTATGTTCAAATTTGGCAGTATTTTATATAGCCCCCCAACTCGAATGCTGGTGCCCAGAACTTCTGAATTTATATCATCGGTAAGTAACATAGAATGGATGTCCGTTCCATTTTGGCCATTATCATCAGCAAAAAGAAAATCACCATCGTATGCATTTTCTGAGTCCAGCTCAAAGAAATTTCTTGAATAATTATGCGAACCGCTTACCAACGCTATAGATGCACCAATAAAAAGATTTTGTTGAAATTCGGTAGCCCCAAATAACGATAATTCACCTATACTACTTTTTTGTATCACTTCAACATCTTGATAAATACCGGGGAAATTTCCCTGATCGAAACCAATGCGAAAGATTGATTCAAGCTGTGTTTGCTCAACATCTGCATAGTCGATGGCGTAGGTTTCAAAGGCGATATCGTTGTAGGTGCTGCTGTTTTGCTTAAATACATCGGTGATAGTGCTGTTTACGTTTTGTGCAGCGAGTAAATTTCTACGATTAATCGAATTATTTACGGTATATCCACCTCCGAAAACTAAACTTCCCTGATTGGTGGGCGCTGAGTAGATTAGGCCAATATTGCTAAATCTTCCCAGCTGCCCATCAATGGTGGATGACACATTGTTAAAAGTATTGGTGTTTTCTGCATGATTAGACAAGTAGCCTATGGAAAAATAGGTGTCTGATATTAATGCTACGCTTGCAGGGTTATCGATAAAGGAACCGAACCCATTGGCAATAGCCACTGAGGGCAAGATTGTGGAATGTGCATCCCCATTCTGATTAGTTTGAACAAACTGTTGTGCTAAGGTGGAATAATTAATTTGGTTAGCTCCATCCTGAGCTAGAGCAGAATGTGTTAGAAACAATCCGCCCAATACAAGGCTAAAAAACCGTGTTTTCATTTCTCTGATGATTAAATGGTGAATTAGTTATTTCCGCTGCGCTTTTTTCTCGTAGTTGACGAGCTGTTGCCACTTGATCTGCTACGGTTGCTTGAACCTGAACTTCTTACACCTGTACTACGGCTACTTCCTCCGGAACTTCGAACAGAACGATTATTACCACTTGATCGCCCCGTAGAACGCACTCCTGAGGATCTTCCGGTGCTGGATGATCCACTACGTATGCCACTTGAACTACGGCTTCCTCTTGATGTATTTGTTACTCCAGAACTTCGTGTTCTACCAGTATTTGAACGGCCTACGTTTTGCGAACCGGAACGAGTACGATTTGTTTTTACGCTAGAACTTGCCTCTTTAGAACGATTTGTTCCAACAATTGTACCACTGGTTCTGGCCGTAGTTGAAGCAGTTCGACCAGTGTAACGAGTGCGAGTTCTGTCGGTGTTTGCTGTTCTTCCTGTGCTGATAATTCCTGATGAACGGGTTCTTCCAGTAGTTTTAGATCGAATAGTATTTCCTGTTGTACCGCGAGATCTGATAGTTGCATCGCTATTTCCATTTCCACGGCTTACCAATCCTGTACTTCTGGGTCCACTAATATGTCTCCCACTTCTTGAGCGGTTTACGGTTTGGTGATAATCATTATAAAAAACGATATAGTTTCTGTAATGTGGGTGATGGAATCCCCATCCACCAAAAAAGAAAGGACTGTAAAAAGGATCATCATAAATTGCCCATCCACCAATCGGGTACCGGAAACTATCCCAATAATAATTGTAGTAATAGTATGGGTAGTAACTAAAAGCTAAGTGGCCTCTCCAAGAGTAATGAAACGATGAGTGGAAGTAACTGCGACGCATTAAAGTTCTTAGACTATAAAAATGTGCATCCCAATACTCGTATGTCGCTTCATCATAGCCGTCATCGCGACCTTCTTTATACCCATCTTCAAAACCTTCGTCATATCCGTTCCAATAAATGCGGTCGGCATAATTGTCTTTATACCATTCAGCAGTTTCATAATCTTTATAGTAGAACTCCCCTACTTCTACATCCATTGATGGTTCTTCAATTACTTCTGATGCAGTAATAGACTGACTGTTTACAGGTGCGGATTCACTTTTCTTAGCTACTTCACTATCGCTATTCCACGAGTAGTAATCGTTATGAATGCCACGTTTGCCGGCTCTCTCGGTGTACTCCATGCTTTGTAACTGCGTATAACAACCTGTTAAGAGAAAAGAACTAAGTATTAAACTTAAACCTGAAAACAATCTACGATTACTCATCACATACTCCGCTTGGGTTTGAAACTTCGATATGAAGATGTTTAATAATGCTTAACATTGTTATCACATGAAAATGTTAGCAATCTATATTTCACCACGAAGTGATTTTGCAATTACTTCGGCTTTGGAGTTAACATGTAATTTTTTATAGATGTTCCTGATGTGAGCTCGAACTGTATCAATAGAGATATCCAGCCGATCGGCAATCATCTTATAACTTAACCCATCAACCAAACCATTAACGATATCTTGCTCTCTCGATGTAAGCATACTGTTTTCGTTTTTC
This sequence comes from Balneolaceae bacterium, assembly GCA_965228545.1. GTDB lineage: Bacteria > Bacteroidota > Rhodothermia > Balneolales > Balneolaceae > HXMU1420-13. The sequence goes on along the minus strand of OZ245822.1, from coordinate 279,983 downwards.
TTTGGTGCCTGATCGTTGAAATGAGTGATCACTTTTCGGGCAATTTGTGGCGACATTGGCGCGCCGCCTTTCAGTAAATTTTCTATCGACTCTTTAATCTCAGGCAAAGAGGTATGCTTTAGCAGATATCCTGATGCACCTGCTTTCAGAGAATCAAAGATCTTATGCGAATCGTGGTATACTGTAAGCATAATGATATCGATATCAGGATACTTCGACTTTATAATCTCCATTCCTTTAATGCCCGACATACCCGGCAATTGAATATCCATGAGTAAAACATCGGGGTGCTGGTGTTCTTCTAAAAACTCTAGCATTTCTTCAACGGAATCGGTGGCTACCGGGCACTGCATTTCTTCTTGCATATCCAGATAGCGTTGTATTAAATCCCGGATTTTTTTGTTGTCTTCAACTATTCCTACTATTGCCATTCCAATTCCGCTAATTCAAAGTTAATTTTCCTTTTAGTTCAATTCGAAAACCATTCTGATCTGTGATTTCCACATTCCCATTCATACGTTGAGCTCGCATTTGCATATTTCGCAAACCCTGCCCGGTTTTCTTAGCGCCTTTTTCGCTTGTACCGTTATCATGAATTACAAATATGAATGAGGTTCCATTCGATTGCATCCCAATATCCACTTTATTGCCATTCGAATATTTAGCAATATTATTAACGGCTTCTTTAAAAATCAGATATAAATTTTCTTTAACAGGAACAGGAATCTTCTCTTCCATTCTTAGCTCTTCAAAGTTGTAAGCTACTTCGAAGTTTAAGGGTTCTAAAACGTTTAAAATGTAATCCTGCATACGATCGGTTAAATCGCCTAATGTATCGTTTCGTGCATCTATCGACCAAACGATATCATCTAAACTAGTTACAATTTTTCTGCATTGTTGGCCAATTTGAGTGAGCGACTGTTTGAATTCAGAATCCATGCTGCTTGCTTGAAGAAAATCAGACTGCAGTGCTACTTCGGTTAAACTGGCACCTACATCATCGTGGAGGTCGCTGGCTATTCTTACTCTCATTCGTTCAATATCTACCATTTTCATGTATTGGTAATTTCGATAGAATAGGTACATAATTCCTGCGATTGCGCCTAAAATAACGCAGAGAAACCACCAAGTAAACCAAAATGGAGGTTTAAGTTCAAATTCCACATAGGCGGTATTGTAACTCCAAACGCCGGAAGAATTTTGAGCCTGAACTTCGAACCTATACGAGCCGGAAGGAAGTGACGGATATCTTGCTGTACGCTCTGTGGTAAATTGCCATTCGGGATCGATATTTGACATTCGGTATCGATAGGTTACTAAATTTGGAGCAGTAAAATTTATGGCTGAAAAATCGATTTGAATAAAATCCCGGTCATATTCAAGCACTGGGTTTTCTTTGTTATAAGAACGCCCTGAGGCTCTGAAATCGGTAATTTTTGCGCGTGGTGGTATTTGATTGCCCCGATATTCTGCGGGATAGAATTTTGAAATCCCATCCACCGTACCAAACCATAAATGGTGGTTTGCATCTTCATACACTGCACCTAGGTTAGCTTCATTTGCGATCAACCCTTGTTCGCTTTGCAGTATTTGAATCGCTTCGTCTCGTATAGAGGGCTCTGAGCTATAATATTTGTTGATATCCAGCCGAGCAATTCCATTATTTGTACCTATCCAGAATATTCCGTTTTTATCTTGTTCTATAAAGTACCCTACTCGTCCCGGCAATCCGTCTTCAAAGGTGATATCTACGAATTGAACGCCATCAAACCATGCAATTCCGTTAAATGTAGAAATCCAGATGGTTCCATCGGCATCTTTCAAAATATCCATAACCCCAATGTTGGGTACCCCTTCATTTACTCCAAAAACATCAATCTCCGTGCCATTCAAACGTGCAACTCCACCGTAGGTAGCAACCCAAACAGATCCATCATCAGCTTCTACTGTAGCTAACACGGTGTTATCAGGTAATCCTTGTTCTGTGGTATACTGCGTATATCCGCTTTCATACCAACGAATAAGCCCATCATCGTAGGTACTTATCCAATAATCGCCGGTTGCTGATTCCGTTATACCCCGAACTTTCCTAAACGGAAATTCATCCTCATCCAGATTAATGAGACTTCCATTTACCATATACGACAGTCCATCACGCATTCCTATCCAAGTTCTCTGTTTTGAGTCGGTGAATAATGTATAAACCCTATTATCCGGTAAGCCATGTTGAATATATAAATACCCAAATCCTTCCTCACTACTCGAAATCAGACCTCCGCCATACGTACCAATCCATAAGGTTCCATTTGCATCTTCTGTTATCGAAGTAACTAGATTATTGGAAAGTCCAGAGTCGGTATCATAATTTTCGAAATAGGAACCCAAAAATAAGCTGGCGCCACCACCAAAGGTTCCGAACCAAATATTCCCCTCACGATCGGTAATTGCGGAGTACACAATTTCTGCGTTTAGCCCTTCTTCGCTAGTAAGATTGAAAAAAGATCCTTCTCTGAATCTACTTACCCCGGCTTCTGTTGCGAGCCACAAATCTCCATTTTCTTGCCAGGTTAGATCACGAATTCTCGCATTTATCAGTCCATCCTCCTCCGAATAGTTTGTAAATGAAATTCCATCGTAGCGGCTTAACCCGTTACGAGTTGCAATCCAGAGTACATTTGTATTGCGAGGGTCCGGCTCTAAATCTCGAATTCTATTTTCGGGTAAGCCATCTTGGGTATAATAGGATGTGAAATTTCCATTCTTAAGCTGAGTTAGCCCATCTCGGGTGGCAAACCAAATTGCTCCATCTGCGGTCTCAGTTATGTCTCTAACTTGGTTGCCTGCAAGTCCGTTATTTATGGTATAAATTTCAATTTGATTGTTGATGTAATGCCAAACGCCATTTGATTCGGTTGCAAACCACAAACCACCTTCCGAATCTTCATAAATATTGATTACCGTTTGCACATTCAGGCTTTCAAGGTTTGGATCGTTATACACACTATCTTCTACTATGTATTGAGCTCCATTAAGAGTACCTACCCAAATTTTCCCATCCGAGGCTTCATACACCGTTTCGGTTTGGGAACTTAATAAGCCATCTTCTTCATAAAAATATTTAAACTCTAAGCCATCAAATTTATTCAAGCCAAAGCCGGTAGCCATCCACATATAACCGTCTGAATCTTGAATGATATCGTGCACCACCGACTCGCTTAATCCTTCTTCGATAGAATACGTGCGAAAGGGATAAGTTTGAGCAAAAAGGCTATCAAACCCCAAAACGATAAGAATTATCAGAATGGCATAAAATTTCATACGCTTAAGGTAATGCAAAAACTAAATGTTTAGTAGATAATGTTTAATTGCAATAAAGTTTGCTCTATTTTTGAGTTATGAAATCATATAAATCGCAATCGGTTCCCTCCGGCTTACAAGTTAAAGTAAGCAAACATGGTTCACCCCGTATCGCACACTTATTAAAGAATACCGTATTTGGTACCGAAGGTAAATTGCAATATCGCCAGCGTGATATTGCCGATAGAATGCGAACACAGGCAAACCTTCAGTTTATCGAAATTCTAAAGGCGCAACGCGTGCTGGGCACCGTTGGTATGGCTCGCCGACCGGTGTGGCATGGCGATGATTATATGAACACATTGTACGTTCGATATCTTTCCATTGCTCGACAATTTAAACGTAAAACTGGTAGCGAAAGTAACAAACGAACCCCACCTGATTCTAAAAAAGGAAGATTACGCGAGCTAATTGGCAATGAAATTACTCATCACTTCGAGGCTCCCTTTCATGAAAAAGATATGAAAGGAGCTTTTTATGCCTATGTTGAATCTGCGAATTCGAATTCTCGCAATCTGTGCTTATCGATGGGATTTAAACCCATACGTAAAGTTGAAACACTAATTTTTAGCCGATTTAATCCCAAACAAAATAAGAACATACAAAATGCAGGATTGAATGCGCAGGATGAAATCAAAAAGCAACTCAAGGAATTTTATAAAGACTATTCCTTTTACTTCGAAGACCGAATTTTTAATTCCGGATTCTATATAATTTATCAGGATAAAGGAGAAATTCTAGGAGGTATACGTGCAATTCCGGTTCATTGGCAATTAGTAGCTTATCCGGGTTTTGAGGGGTGGTTGATGCGCGATTTTTTGCCCTATCTCCCATTTACTAATCGCTTATTTGAGCCAAATTCATTCAAATTTCTCGCCTTTGATTACGCATGGCATCAAAAAGGAAAAGAGTATTTAATTCCGGAATTGATGTCGCACTGCTGCTCTATTTTTGGCATTAATGTAGGAATGATTTGGGGTGACACTCATTCGAAGTTAATTACCAATCTTAAAGCAAGCGCACAGCTGGGGTTTTTACACTCGATAATTGGTTCGGTATATGCCGATTTGATGGTGAGAACAATCAACATGGATTTAAGTGAGCCTCCGGGTGATTCGGGTGATTCGGGTGATTCGGGTGATTCGGGTGATTCGGGTGATTCGGGTGATTCGGGTGATTCGGGTGATTCGGGTGATTCGGGTGATTCGGGTGATTCGGGTGATTCGGGTGATTCGGGTGAGGAAGGTGCTGAGGAACCTAGTTTAGTGCAAGAAGAGGAGGCGAAAAATGCCGAACAAACCAAAAAAACCGATGAAACCGATGAAACCGATGAAACCGATGAAACCGATGAAACCGATGAAACCGATGAAACCGATGAAACCGATGAAGAAAATGCAAAAGCAGTAAATGAAGACCTAGAGAATTGGAAAAAAATCAGGGCACATCCGGTTTTTGTTAGTGCATTGGACATGACATGACTAAAACATCTCAAGTAGTAAACAAACCAATGTTTTATTTTGATAGTGCGCAATCAAAATTTTTTAGTAGTACACAAAGCACATTGTAGGTTAATTTATGAGCTCTTCCCTATCTCGAAAAGATTTTATTAGTAAGTCTCTTACTGCTGCTTCATTCGCTGTATCTTTTGGTTTTCCTAATCTTATACTTCCAAAAAGAAAAAATAAACTTGGTGTTGCATTGGTTGGGCTTGGCAGATACAGTAACGGATTGCTTGCTCCAGGCTTACAGCTTACTGAGCATTGCGAATTGCGTGGAATTGTAACCGGTACCTCATCCAAAATCCCCATCTGGCAGCAAAAATATAACTTACCGGATGCAAATATCTACAATTATGATAACATGCATCAGATTGCCAATAATGATGATATTGATATTGTGTATATCGTATTGCCCAGTGGCTTGCACGCAGAATATGCTATCAAAGCTGCGGAAGCAGGGAAACATGTTTGGTGCGAAAAACCAATGGCTTTAACGGTAACCGAGTGCCAAGGAATTATCGGGGCGGCAACTCGATCTAATGTGCAATTAACCATCGGCTATAGAATGCAGCACGAGCCAAATACGCAACAAATAATTGAGTTTGCTAAAACCAATAAATATGGTGCGATTAATTCAGTTAAAACCGGTGCAGGCTATCGTGGCAACCATGCAAAAGATAATTGGAGGGCCATTGCCAAATTGGGTGGTGGCGCTATGTACGATATGGGAGTTTATCCCCTAAATGCTGCCCGGTATGCAACACAAGAAGAGCCTATTGCAGTAACCGGAAAACAGTACTCACGAAGAAAAGAAATGTATTCTGAAGTGGATGAATTCACCGAATTTACCCTGTGGTTTCCAAGTGGTGCAGTTGCTTTTGGAGAAACGAGTTTTGGTAAAAGTTCTAACTACTTAGACGTTGAAACTGAAAATGGAAGCTATAATCTTCGTCCCTTTCAAGCCTACTCGGGTGTGAAAGGTTCTACTAGTGATGGGATTATTCTTGCTGCGAATCCTACCCATCAACAAGCACGCCAAATGGATAATGACGCAATCGCAATCAAAGAAAAAAAGACCCCGATTGTACCGGGAGAGGAAGGTTTAAGGGATATTGCAATCATCGAGGCTATACAAGAATCTTCGAGAAAAGATGGGGCTAGAATTCAACTGTAAACCCACGATCAATCAATATCACAGCTCCTAAGTTTTGTTTAATTGTGGCTGTATTCTACTTTGGATACCCGATTCCAATGTAATGCAACAAACACAACCATAGCCGCAAACTCTAAAAGCCTTCCCAGATATATTATTTCTTGCAGCATTGGGATCACGTAACTCATTATAACCAGTAAAATGCCAGTATTTAAGAAAATAGGAATCAATAGCGCCAATTGTCTATTTCCTCTTGGTTCCCCTTTAAGCAACCGGGGTAACATCCAATAAGCCGTGCCCAGTGTAAACTGTATAATCCAGCCAAAGAGCATACATTCGATGTGTACAGGTAATAATTGCCAGATTTCTGGATGAATACCTGTAGCCTTATCAGCAAGCATCGTTGCCCCAATTAATGCACTAAAAACAAAGAAGACCAATGCAAAACGTAACATTATTATGCTAATAAATGGCATATTATAGATTGTGTTTCTTCTTTTGTCTGAGTATTCGCTGCTTTTCTTTAGATATAATTCTTGGCCACATTTCGATAAAATAGCCCAAGGCTGCAAAAAATTGAAAACCAGCAGAAGCGATAATTCCAAGGGTAACTATTTGATTGTTTGTAGTAGAAAAGGGCTCGAAAAGCAAACGTAAAACCAAACCACAATTCAATAGTCCAAATATCACCCACGATAAAAACTGAGATCGAAAGTCCTCTGTTTTACTTCTACCAGGAAACATCCACAAAGAAACACCTATTATGATTTGTGTTATCCAACCCACCATTAGGGAGTGCCAAAATAACGGCCTCAGAAGTGAACCATATTCTGGTTTTAATTCTATACCAACTGCAATAAGGAGCGCTATTAACAAAAAAATCATCCCCGTTTTAATAAATGTACGTGAAGTAGTAGGCATGAAATTTATCGACTATTGCTGTTTATACTAATTCGTATAACAAAGTAAAGGGAGGCAAGTACAGGCAGTATGGCTACGCCCGCAATTACATAGAAAACCCATAACCCCTTCATTGCCAGAGGTAGTACGTTCGTAGGCAGTAGAAGCGAAATCAACACGATAAGGCATGCATATGCAATTAAGTTAGTCGCCTTTTTGCTTGTTTTGAAAGCAGAATGCAGCCAAGCAAAAATTGCAATAGTAAAGGCACCTAACAATAGTATATGCAAATACAGAATCCTCAGGTTATGGTCTGATAACCATAGTTCGTGCGGGAATAGTGACGTAATTAACTGGATCAGACCTTTTACACTCAACAGAGCTACGGGCCAAAACCAGATCGAATTGGATCTCCACACCGTTTTAAAAGCACCAATGGTAAATATGATTAATGCCGCTGAGGAAACCATCCCGCCCAATCTTGCCGAACCAAGTAGTTCCGGAGTAAGCATCGTGTTTGGGATACCATAGGCAAAAGTAAGCGGTGCACCTAGTGCGATCATAGCTCGAAGAGTGCTTGGAGAAAGATAGAAATCGGAGGATTGTAATTTTAGGGATTGAGCGATTAGACCCATAACAATTAACACCACCCAACCTTCGGTAAACGTGCCGAGGAAAAAATGCGTCATCGCTTTAGCGAAGAGAATGTTTTCTACATCAAAAAGTTGCAATACACCCACTCCCCACGCTCCAATTGAGCTTATTAATAGGAGCATTAATGCCACCGAAAACCATGAATGATCTGCGTCTGAGATTTCTGGGTTAGATTTCCAATACCCAATCGCAAAAACGTACCAGGCAATCATTACAAAAGAGGAACAAATAGCTGATAAAGGCAATTGTGCTTCGCCGATGGCTACCGGTTGATACCCCCATAATAAAAAGAACACAAAAGTAATGGGTGATACTATTACAATTGCCCAAAGAGCGATTTTTTGTAGACGAATTGAAGGTTGCCGCAAATTACCTTTGCGGGTTTGTGTTGCAATAAGAAATGGCACCAAACCGGCCCATCCGAAAAACATGAGATGAGAATGAGCATGGCGGATATTTTGCAAGCTTAACCCAAATAAATCTGTGCCTAGCATCCCCATCCTGAATAGTACGCCGGTAAGGCCGGCAAGAATAAAAAAAGTGATAGCAATGTACCACAGTATTTGATCGGATGGCTTGCTCATTCTCATCTTTGCAAACCTTGTATTATACAGCTTGCAACATCGACTCCACTTTAGCAAAGAGAACATTGTTTTCGAGGTGGACATGCTTGTGTAAATCTTCTTCAAATTCGTTCAGTGTTTTGAAGTAAATCTGATACGATGAGCATGCCCCCTCAGGAAACTGAAATTGATTGCTTAGTTCTCTTAGTTGTTCCATAATTGCACCGGCGGCTTCATGTTCGTCTTCCAATTCGGAAATCAAAAAGTCTTCGTTAATCGAGGAAATTCCATTAATTTCTAATTGCTTTATTAGTGGAAATGTGTGCTTTTCTTCTTTGGTTAAATGATTAATCATCTCGACATTTAAATCATTTACCAGTTGGTTCATCTTAATCAACTCTGGTTGTTCATAGCCATGTACACGAGCAACTTTACCTGCTAAAAAGAGCAAAAATGGAAGCTTTTCCTGAACATATTTGTGGTGATTGTTTACGATATAGTCAATTAGAAAACTTGGCGACCACTCATTGTAGCGGTTTTCTTCTGCCCTATGTTCTGTGGCAGTTGCTATTTCACGAAGAAGCTCATCCACATCTATATTTTTAGAAGCGCAGGCACTTGCCAACGTTTTTTTACCTCCGCAGCAGTATTCGAGCCCAAAATTTTTAAAAACAAAGGCTGTTCGATAATCTTCGGCAACAATTTCGCCAATTGGTTTCTGTTCAATAGTATTCATTGTGATGTTTTATGAAGTGTATAGGTTTAAAAGTCTTTTGCAGAGGCAATTTTCAGCACCAAGCCGCTTGGTAGTAGCGACCATACCGCTAGCAATCCAAAAGAGATTACGATTCCAATCAACGTGCCAAAAAATTGCTGGTATAAAGCACCTGTGTATCCTAAAAGCGCAGAAATATCCAGTTTTAAAAGGATGAGAATCCGGGATAGATCTATAGGATTCAGCACGGTGCTGATTAATGAAAAGGTATCGAGCGGGTAATCCTGAAACTTCATCATAATTACCAACAACATACCATCGTAAAGAATGGCAAATACCAGCCACATCAACAGTGCATAGCCAAAACCTTTTACTTTATTGTCGTTTTTAAGAGCGATGATGTACGCCAATCCTACAAAAATAAAGGTGAGGATTACGCCATCCACAAGGAGAATAATGAAATCGAAAATGGCATCAGAATAGAGCAAACCATAAAAGAGAAACGGGATTCCCAAACCAATAACTAAACTCAGGCTAAGCGAGATGCACAACCCATAAAGTTGACCCAAAAATATAGTGCTTCGTTTTAGAGGATGTGCAAGTAACAACTCAGTGAAATCTGAAGAATTGTAGTAGAAAATAACTCCGAAAATGGTTCCAACTAGTGGGGCTAGAATCAGAAGAATATTCATTAATGAGATGATGGCACTTCCCAGATCGTTACTTAAAAAAAGTAACGCCGAACTGGTTACTAAAAAGAACAGCATATAAAAAATGCTCCAGCGGCTCCGTAGTAAATCGTAAAAAGTATATCTAATAATATTAAGCATCTTGATCCTCCATTAAGCGTGCAATTGCACTTTCCAAATCGCCGGTGTTAGTAGCAGTTTTTAGTTCTTTAACACTACCTTGATAGTGAATGTGGCCTTCTAATAAAAACACGACTTCGTCGGCCACTTCTTCCACAAAATTTAAAATGTGCGAGGTGACTAGAATCGTTTTTCCGGCCTTTTTTTGTTCTGCAATAAGTTGTTTTAAAATCCTTAGTGCGATGGGATCCAAGCCGGTGGTGGGCTCATCCAGAATCAGATAATCTGCATCGAACATTAAGGCCATTACAATGTTGATTTTTTGCCGGGTTCCACCGGAAAGATGGAGAAGTTTTTTATCCAGATATTGCTCTAAGCCGAACCGACTTAGTAATTCGGTTTCATTACTTTCTATTGCCCGAACCGAACTCACCATTTTAAGCAATTCGCGGGCAGTCAGATTTTCCGGAAAACGCGCAATTTGTGGTAAATACCCGAGTTTATTCCGATAATCGGCTTTGCCGTTAAGGCGATAGCCGTCTAAATGGATGTTTCCAGAATCGGGAAAAACCATCCCCAAGAGGGATTTAATTAATGTGGTTTTTCCGGACCCATTGGGTCCTAATACTGCGGTAACCTGGCCTTGAGATACCTCAAAATCGATACCTTTTAGTACTTCAAGCTGGCCAAACTTCTTTTTTATGTTTTTAAATTCAATCATGATGGCTTGCGCATTAACGGAGAGTTATCGATTAAGTCGACCGGGGTAAAAACCGGAGCTACGTTTTCGGTAAAATTGATGAGATCAACAAAGAAACTGCGGAGAAGTACGATGCTTTCAGGGGTGCGATCAACCACGTAAGAAAAGAGTTTTACGGGGCGATGAGGTACATCACCAATGCCGTCCTTATCCAGATCGTAGCCGTTGTATGTGCTCCAGTAATTACCGGAAAATTCATTATCGTTCATGCGACTGTTGAATGACACATCGAAAGAGTTATTTGCGAACGAATTATTCTTCAGCTTATTGGCGTAGCATCCACCCGTCATCTTAATGCCCCATCCATTTTTCGAAAACACATTATTGAGATAATTCACACGCGAGGAACCTTCCACTTTTATGGCCACGGTATTTTCGTCGAACATATTATCAACAATTTCGGCATCGTAAATTTCTTTTAGTAATAACCCAAAGGATGCAGTTCCCCAATTATTCAAAAATTGGTTCTCTTTCATTTCAATAAACTTTGAGAACATTACCGCTACGCCTGCACCGTTCCTCCTAAAAATATTATTACTGTATGCATTGTTATTACTAAACATAAAATGCAAGCCATATCGGATGTTATGCTCGCTTAGATTGTTAGTAACTTTCGAGTTGTTTACGAACTCGAGATAGATGCCATCTCTCAAATTTCTGATGGTATTTCCGGTTACGGTAATGTCTTTACTTTTCCAAGCGTGGATTCCATTTCCCGAAAAAAACTCGAGTTCAGATTCACCTGATAGTTCGTTATTTGTAATTAACCCGCCAGAGCTACCTTCAATCAGAATTCCAAAAAACGCGTCCTCAATAATGAGCTTATCCAAAGTAAAGTTTTTAGTTTCTGAAATATGAACCGCTGCAAATTCATCGGTGTGAGAAATTCCAACGTGCTTGATGGTGAGATTAGAGATGTGTACGTCCTGAGTTTGCACTTTTAAGATACTGCCCTTCTTTTCTGCATCAATTATTGCACCAGCTTCGCCCATTAGTGTTAAGGGCTTCCCAATTATGATGTCATACTCAAAATATACTCCTCGCTCAACGATTACTGTATCGTAGGGAGCTGCGGTATCTATACCTTGTTGCACCGTATTTATTGCACAATGCGTGCACACAGTAACCTGCGCAGAAGCACTTTGCACCATTAATATTAATGCCATGTATCCTACTATTAACCATTTATACCACATGACCTTTCCTCTATGTTTTTGTCTAGTTAGTGTATCTGCTCTTTGATGGTTGACCACGTATAGATGGTACCATCATATCCAATATTTTCAGCTTCTTCGATACTAGCAAAAGCTGAAAGATTCGCTCCCATTGGGCTGGGTAGCCGTGGGGCAATAAGGTAAGTAGCTTCAGCGGCATTCAAATAAGTGCCGGGATTATTGAAATCCATCACCAGTATTTGTTCTGCTTTATCAGCGTGAAACTCTAGGCTTCGAAGCATACACTCGATGGCATCAAACACATACACTTTACCGGTGTTAGTAACAATTTGCGCTGCATGTTTATCATCAATAATGGTCATGCTGCAAAAAGTGCAGTTTTCATGACCATACATGATTTCTTTGGGGCCTTTTTGGCAAGACGCTAATACAAAACAAATACCTACTATTAACCAAAGCGTCTTCATTTTAAGCCCCTTTCTTTTCTAGTTTACGTTCAAAGAAGTAGGCGTACAAACTCATAAACATACCTAAGAACATCAAATAAGCACCCATCATTGGCTTAGAAATGGCTGTAAAGTTCAGGATTTCTTTCACCCCAATTAACGGTGGCTGATAACCTTGTCCCGGAATTTTAATCGCCGCTTTTGGATCAAGATTGTGCCCGTATTCGTATTCCCACAGGTAGAAATCGTACATACCTGCTGCTCCCAGAATACACATCAGGATAAACCAGGTGAGATATAGATTTTTATTGCCGATAAAGCCGAATAAAACTCCTAATACTGCCATCGAACCAATAACAATGGGAAAAATGTCAAATTCTTTCATGTGTTCAGGTATTTCAGCCATGCCCACATAGTGATTCATCAGGTTTATATTTTTGATGTCGTTGGGGTTCATATCTTCGATTTTATTTATCCAGATATTCATCCCAATAGAATCAGGGTATTGTGGAGCTTTTAATGTGATGTTCCACATTGGCATCACGAATAATGAGAGTAGTAATAAGGAACCACCGATCATTAAATATTTCGAGGTTTTCATTGCTGTAGCATTACTGATTCATTGTTGAGTTAAAGTAGGAGCCCCGGGGGGGGCGAGGCTCCTTAGATCTCTTGACGATTGATTATTCGCCGTCTAAACTCCAGGATAATTCTATGTTGGAGTTGCGTGGTGAAACGCGCACGTATCCTTGCATTTCCTGGTGAAGCGCTGAACAGAAATCGGTGCAGTAGAACGGCCATACACCCACTTTTTCAGGTTCCCAAAGGAAGGTTTTTGTTTGTCCCGGCATGATTAGCAATTCAGAGGTATTGGCTCCGATCATTGCAACACCATGAGGTACATCAAAGTCTTGCTCGAGGTTAGTGATGTGGAAATACACCTTATCCCCTACTTTTATTCCTTCAATATTGTCAGGAGAAAAGTGGCTACGAATGGTACTCATATATACGTGTACTACATTACTGTTACCTTCGCGCACAACCTTAGTTTCGCCTTCATTCATCACTGCGTAAGGGTGTTTGTTATCTTCTAGCTGATAGAATTTTTTGGAACGAGGCGCAATTAAGCTTGCTGGCGCACCGGCTGCATAGTGAGGCTCACCGTGGGTTGGGAAATCGAGCAGAAGCTCCATTTTCTCGCCGCTGATGTCGTACAACTGTGCAGAGTGTTCCATTTCAGGACCGGTTGGCAGGTAACGATCTTTGGTGATTTTATTCATCGCAACAACATATTTACCAAATGGCTTACGAGAGTTTCCACCAGGAATCATTAAGTGCCCAACAGAGTAGTAAGTAGGCTTACGATCGATTACTTGCCAAGAACCAAGTTCCCACTTCACAACTTCTGAGGAAATAAAGAAGGTAGTGTACGCATTGCCGCGTCCGTCAAATTCGGTATGCAATGGGCCTAAGCCTGCAGATTCAACCTGACCAGCCGTAATTTTTTCGTAACTAAGAATAGGAATTCCATATGCTTCGCCGTCGAAGCTCTCTGTTTCGATGGCTTCCATCATGTTAGAGAAAGAATGAACTGTAAGCGAGGCAGACAATTTACCCGCACCAACGATGTATTCACCCGATGGATCTACATCAACACCGTGAGGTGATTTCGGAGTTGGTAAGAAATAAACCAATCCCGGTAGTTCGGTAGGATCAAGTACACGCACTTCTTTCTTCATAGTTGAAGTACCGGTATGGGTGCTTTCGTCGTAAACGTTATGCGCATATTCGGATTCCATTGTGGTAAATTTACCTTGAGCAATGTACTCTTCCGCTTTTTTCCAGTTAATCGCTGCGATAAAATCTTTATCGTTTTGGGATGCGTTTACTTCAAGCAGTGTGTTTGCTTCTTCGGTATTATAGGTGGTAAAGAAGAACCAACCATGAGATTCGCCACGGCCAGGGTGCCCAAGATCATAGTTAAAACCAGGCATCATAATCTGAAAAGAAAGATCCATGTGCCCATGTTCTTCATCAACACTCACAAAACTAATCGCACCTTTAAAGTTGCCTTTGTATTCATCAATCGACATATCGCGTTGCGGCACAGGAACTGAAAAACGAGTACCAGCAACCACGTATTCGGTGTTTTCGGTGATAAACGATGAACTGTGATTTCCTGCAGAGTTTGGAATCTCGATGATTTCTTCGGTTTCAAACGTTTCTAAACTGATGCGGGCAATTCTTGGAGTGTTATTCGCATTGGCAAAGATCCAACGCCCATCCAGTTCACCATTGGTTTGAGAGATATCAGGGTGATGCAAATCGTCCCAAGGGATAAAGCCATAGGAAGTATTGAACATCGGCTTTGTTTCCTCAGAGTACCCGTACCCTGAAGTCGGGAACTGAGAGAATACCGGAATTTCTTTCAGCATTCGTCCTGAAGGAAGCCCGTACACGGTTAAGTTTCCACTATAACCACCGGATAAGAATGCGTAATACTCATCCTGTTCGCCCGGAGCTACGTACACTTTTTCGGCAGCGCTTCCGCCAAGTGCACCATTATTGTTCGACTGCATACATGCAGAACCCGCCATCGCAAAAAGTATCGCGAATAGAGTTATGTAGTTTGTTAATTTCATAGTTCTACCTATTTATTGTTTATGTATTTAATTACAGAATTACTTTATCTACCACGTTGATAATGCCATTCGATGTCTGAATGCTGGCAATCACTTTAGCCCCTTCTACAAATACTTCGTTGCCCTCTACGGTAACTGTTAAGTAAGAGCCATCGGCCATATAAATTTTTCTACCTTTACTAGCTTCTTTTTTCAAGCCGTCGATATTGTATGAGCCCGGAGCGGCATGTTTGGTTAACACTCCGGCTAGTTTGCCTTTGTTCTCAGGTTTAAGCAGATCTTCTACTGTGCCTGCAGGAAGTGCATCAAAAGCAGAGTTTACCGGTGCAAACACGGTAAGCGGACCAGCATTTACTAATACATGCTCGATTCCTGCTGCTTGCACGGCTGCTACTAACGTGCTGTGATCTTCTGAGCCGATTGCAACTTGTAGGATGTTGGGTTCAGAGTCTTCATCTACAACCGAAGCTTGCCCTAGCGGTGTGTTATTAGGCAAATTGCTTGACGTCTGTTCGTTCTTAGATGAACAAGCCAGAGCAACTAGCAAAATGGCTATGGGTAGGTATTTTAGTGTTTTCATTTTATTCAGATTTAAGGGTTCGGAAATATTCTAATACTGCTCGGGTCTCTTCTTGAGTGAGGTTTTGATTTGCCATTGGAGTACCGTTGTATTCCATTAACAATTCTTTAGCAATAGGATCTTTCTGGACCATTTCCATGGGATTCATGATCATGTTGGCAGTCCATTCGGGAGTTCTGCGATCAAAAATTCCTGCCATTTCAGGCCCGATGTACCGCTTATTTGGCTTATGGCAAGCCGAGCATTTGGCAGTAAAAATAGATTGGCCTTCATCAGCCAGACCTTGATCGATAGTAGCATCAAAACTGATATTAGTTATGGGGCCAATCCCTTTATTTGTAGTCCAATCGCCGGGGTCGGCAGAGGCTTCTACCTTGACTTCGTTTTGCCCCTCACTATTTTGCTCTCCATTAGAACAGGCAGCGGTGATCAAAAGCCCCAGAATTAGTAGCGTTGAAAGTAGTTTTGTAGTATTCATAATGTTGTTATTAAGATTTAAGACTATTTTATCTTTTATTTGTGAACTATTTATGAAGATTTCTATTTGTTCGTAAAATTTATTCGGTGGTAAGGCGGTGCATGATGGAACCGTTATCAGAAATTTTTTCTAACGTCATGCTTTGTAACATGGCTTTTAGATTTTCTCTTCGTAAGGCCCACTCTTCATGTAGCGCACAGGGTTTTAAATGCCCACAACCAGGTAAACCCAATACACATTCATGAAAAGTATCTACCCCATCAATGATATCAACAAGATCATACAAACGAATGTTAAGTCCCTTGGTTGTTAGTTTTACCCCACCTTTCGGCCCTTTTTGAGATTCAATGATGTGTTCATTAGAAAGTTGCTGCAAGATCTTTGTTAGAAAATGAAAGGATATATCCAGTTTTTCTGAGATTTCTTTAATCGAAATCAAACCATCATTCTGGTGGTTAGCCAAATAGAGGGCGGCTCGTAGTGCATACTGACATTTATTGGAAAGAAGCATATTTAAAGTATTAAGACTCTTTTATCTTAATTTAAGAATAATCTTTTAACAAATGCTACTGCATCCAAAACTTTTCTTTTTTTCTTCTTCTTCACAGTATCTTCATATTACAAAGTGAATTTAAGACCAATGAGTCTGAAATATACATATCACAAAACAATCTCTCTTATTCTGGCATCGATTGTTGCATGGAATAGTTTTGGTACTGTAGGCTTCATGATCGGAAAAGTAGCCATGCAAGAGATGCATCACCATGAAGAACAATGCGAGAAAATGTTCTGCTACTGTGAGGTAACTGATGGAATGAAGATTTGTACGTGTCATCATCAAAATGAGCCTCATAATTCTTCGGAAAGTGAAGAACATCATGCAACCGAACACTGTGTGCTCGATCTAAATCTAGATGATTTTACCCATGATGCCTCTCTCATTAAATGGGACTCTAGAACATTTATTTTTTATGATACTGTTACTATAAGTCCGTTTATAGGAGACTATAAGTACATCCTTCCTCCTCTCTTAACTATTCCTCCGGGAATACAACGTGTACTCGATCGCCCGCCCGCTTTGGTCTAATTATACTCTCGTTTTTTAAACAAGAAATTTAGACTTAATAATACACTACAATGAAACTTTTTAAACAAAGCCTGAAGGCTATTGCGTGCACTCTATTTGTCATTTATTCATTCAACTGCGACTCCACTGAAGTAACATTAGAACCTGAATTTAACCTTATAAACACTACTGATGTAGAAGGTTATACTGTTCAACTATTTAGTGAAAGTAACTTAATTACAGGTGGAAACACCTTGTATTGGTCCGTCAAAAAAGATGGAAAAACTGCGGAATTACGATCATTCTCTGTAACTCCTATGATGGATATGGGAATGATGCAGCATTCCACTCCATACACCCAGCCAAAAGCTTTTGATGAGTTCCCTGCATATTATACAAATGATGCTACCTTCATCATGCCAAGTGGCGAAATGGGAACCTGGGATATTAAATTCACAATGGTCACCATGGCCGATGAAGAGATTTCTGGCTCTATTGATATAATAGTAGATTCATCGTGGCACTTAACCAGTGTAAAAGGCTCAAACGATCAGATGTATTTCATTAGCTGGAATACTCCACGAAATCCTGTAAGTGGTAGTAACGATGTTGCTATCATGTTATACAAAAGAGAAAGCATGATGAGTTTTCCGATGGTTGCTGATGCCGATGTTTCTATCTATCCATATATGGATATGGGTTCAGGGCAAGGTCATAGTACCTCCTTTACCAACCCGGTTGCAACGGCTGGTGGAGCTTATATGGGAAATATCACCTATAACATGAGTGGCACTTGGACCACCACTGTTTATGTGATAACAGCTCAAAACGACACCTTACCTGATGTTGTGTTCGAGTATAATGTACAAGCCAAATAAGGCACATTATGAGCTTCAAGAAACAAATTACCTGTTTATTGTTGATGTTTGGACTTACGATATCTGCGGGTTTCGGCCAGCAGATATCTGTCCAAATAATTGATGTTAAATCAGAAGAACCCGTGATTGGAGCACATATTATGTCGGCCAATCACGATGTTTTTGCTGTAAGTGATTTAAATGGATTCTTTGAAATAGACACGTTAGCAGTAGATTTTCCGATTATGATCCATTCGCTCGGCTATCAAATGCTTTTGATTGCAAGTTTGGAAGAGGAGCATCCAATTTGGTTAACTCCAACTACTATACAATTCGATCGGGAAATAGTTATTAACGGAGGCTCCGAACATCAGCACAGTGTAAATACCTATCAGCATCAAAGTTCAGATATTAGCATGGATGATTTTCTGGCAACGGTGGATGGACTTTCGATGATTCAGCGTGGAGCCTTTGCGTGGGAACCTGCTATCAGAGGACAATCTGATCAGCGTTTAAATGTGATGATTGATGGCATGGCTGTATTTAAAGCCTGCGTAGACAAAATGGACCCCATCACTTCTTATGTAGAGGTTAATAATTTAGCCAGCTTAAAGGTTGATAAGAACGGAGCATCTGTTGCCCAAAATGGAAATGGGTTTGCTTCCATCAATATGCGAACCGAAAAAGCCGCTTTTGGAGCAACTCAATTAGAGTTTGAGTCGAACTACAAAGCACCGAATAACATGTATTTATTTCGGTTAAATACGAGTGGTAGTAATACAAAGAATTCACTTTCATACCGACTATCAGGTAGTTATCGAAAGGCAGACCAACTCGTGGCCGGCAATAATACCACTATCGAAAACACTCAATTCGAGAAGTGGAATCTAAATTTGTCTGTGCTTTCTAAAGTGAACGATCGCCTACAGATTGAAACCAACTACATTACCGACAAAGCTTATGATGTTGGGTATCCTGCCTTATTAATGGATGCAAGCTCTGCCTTTGCCGATATACTTCGGATTCAGGTAAATATCAAAGAAAATGGTGCAGCTTTCTCGATTCATAATGTAGCAGCTTATGCGAACTTAATTCGCCATACTATGGACGATTACAGTCGAAATGTAAGCGAACGTGTGGTGATGAGAGACATGAACATGCCTATGTATGGCGAAACAACAACTTTTGGATTTAATTCTGAGGGAAGACTTAATCTGAAGAATCGATCCTTTAATTGGTATTTGAATGGCTACCAATCTTCCTCTTTTGGAGATATGGAAATGATTAGTACATCCCCGAACATTGCTGACATGTACATTTACAATCTAAATGACGTGGTTATGAACAATATTTCGGTAGGCTTGTCTCACAATTGGCTGTTATCGGATCGTGCAAATCTGAGCCTTGAGCAGAATCTTCAATTTGCGAGTGTATCCACTTCAAATGCTTCAAACGTAGAGTTTTTTGAAGGCTTATATCAAAGAGATATTTCTGAGCGCGTACAAGTATTACCTTCGGTTTCCACTTCATTATTGTACATGTTGTCCAACGACTGGAGCTTGAGCAATACCTTTGTTTATTCGGCAAGAACCGGAAATCATATTGAACAATACGGGCACTACATTTACAATTATGTAGATGGGTTTTTCTACAATGGAAATCCTTGGTTAAAGAACGAACACGCATTTAATGGTGAAGTTGCTGTTAGTGTTGAACGTGATGCTTACTCTGCTTCCCTTTCTTTATTTTCGAGATTTTACCTGAATTACATTGATGGGATGTTACTTGATGACGACTCTGCCCAAGGATTGGAGTTTAAGCAATATGCCAATGTTGGAGATGCAGTTTTCACAGGTGGTGAGTTACGTGTTCTACAACGTGTAAATAATATGCTATCACTCGACCACAGGCTGGCTTACGTGTACGCTCAAAATACTACACTCGACGAGCCTATCCCTCTCATTCCGCCATTGAACGGAAGCTCACTGATTGATGCAAGATTTGGAGATGTTTTCACATCATTTACGCTAGAATGGGCGGCAAAACAACAACGAATTGCAACTCAATCTTCCATAGAAGATCAAACCAATGGATATGCAGTGTTACACGCTAGTATTGGAAAGAGTTGGAGCAACGAACGTATTACTACATCGTTGAATATCAGAAATCTAACCGACCGATACTATCATACACATACGAGTATAGGCAATATTCCAAGTGAAGGATTTAGTGTGATGTTTGGTTTCACTTACCAACTTTAGAGCCATAAAAAAACCCCGATCAGTTGCTTGAACGGGGTTTTGGTTCCGGTGGGATAATCCTAAAATTATCCCAAATAAACTCTTAAGGCCGCACTTCGATTATGATGACGTAATTTTCTTAGTGCCTTCTCTTTAATCTGACGAACACGCTCACGCGTTAGATCAAAACGTTCGCCAATTTCTTCTAGGGTAAGCGAGTGCTCGCGACCAATTCCGAAATACAAGCGAATTACTTCTGCTTCACGCTTAGTTAATTTTGATAAAGCTCGCTCAATTTCAACTTTGAGCGATTCACCCATCAGTTCGAAATCCGGATTTGGGATCTCTTCGTTCTCGAGAACATCAAGAAGTCGGTTATCTTCACCTTGAGCGAATGGAGCATCCATCGAAAGGTGACGACCAGATATTTTTAAGGTATCCGCAACTTCACCTACGGTCATTTCAAGGCTTTCTGCAAGCTCATGTGCAGAAGGAAGTCGCTCGTATTCCTGCTCTAATTTCGATAACTCTTTACCGATTTTATTTAACGCACCAACACGGTTTAGCGGTAAACGAACAATTCGGCTTTGCTCAGCCAATGCTTGTAAAATCGACTGACGAATCCACCAAACTGCGTACGAAATGAATTTGAAACCACGAGTTTCATCAAAACGCTTAGCTGCTTTGATCAAACCAAGATTACCTTCGTTAATTAAATCGCCTAATGATAAACCCTGATTTTGGTATTGTTTCGCAACAGAAACAACGAAACGAAGGTTAGCTTTTGTTAAATCTTCTAGTGCTCTCTGACTTCCTTTCTGAATCTCTTTTGCCAGACGTACTTCATCGTCGGGCGTGATGAGTTTTTCTTTACCGATCTCGTGTAAATATCTATCTAATGATTCCGATTCACGAGTCGAAATTCCTGAACTTTTTGCCACAGTGAAATATTTTTATTGAAATTTTGCGCATACGCGTTATTCAGGTGTAGCGAATAGTGTTAAGCTGAATGGTTGCAACCGTCTGTTCTAAGCTTCAAAGTGTAACTACAATTGGTCTGAATAAATGAGCTGTCAAATATACGCATCTTTTCGCTTAATATTTGATTAAATCTTGTTGATGTTTCCCTCGGCAGGCTTGGGAATTGATAAAGGACAAAGGTGATAGAAAAAAGGAGAACGTAATTCTGATGATCCTTCTCTTTCGTTTAGGATGATTCTTTGCTGATTACTGATAAAAAGATTTCCCGGGGAAAGTATCTTCAATACCAAAAAATGTGGCAATACTCGAAGCTACATCTGCAAAAGTTTCGCGGGTTCCAAGATCTATCTCTTCGTCTGACGGATTACCCGTCTGACGGATTTTACTCTCGAGCCCTGAAATCTGAGATCGCTTTTCCCGACTAAAGCTCGGTTCGCGCTGGGTTGAATTTTTCGGATAAACCAACAACGGCACAAACTCGCGGGAGTGATCGGTAGAGGTTGAACATGGATCGTTGCCGTGGTCTCCGGTGATAATCAGCAAGTCATCTTTATCAATCTTTGCGAGAATCTCTGGCAATGCATCATCAAACTCTTTAAGACTTCCGGCATATCCTTCAGGATCCAGCCTATGACCATACAGTTGATCGGTATCAATCAGGTTTACGAATACGAAGGTTTCTTTTACCTCATCCATCACTTCAAGTAGGGTTGAAATTCCCTCGGCATTGTTTTTCGTCTTTCGATATTCAGCAAACCCCTGTTCTGCAAACAGATCGATTACTTTTCCAATCGAGAGTGTATGAATGCCTGCATCAAAAGCCGCTTGTACTATATTGTTTTTAGGTGGGATGGCTGAAAAATCTTTGCGCTGATCTGTTAAACGTGAAAATGCTTCCGGCTTTCCTGTAAAAGGTCGCGCTATCACTCTTCCTACTTCGTGTTCACCAATACAAATATGATTTCGAGCAAAATCACACCACTCGTACAACTTTTCAACCGGTGTAACTGAATCATTTGTGGCGACTTGAAAAACTGAATCGGCGGATGTGTACACAATAGGGTTTCCGGTTTTGAGATGTTCTTCTCCATAATCACGAATCACATCCGTTCCTGAATATGGCAGATTACAAAGTGCTGCTTCAACGCCTATTCCTTTACAAAAAGCTTCCATCAGCTCTTTTGGAAATCCATTTGGATAGGTCGGAAATGGCTTCTCGAGCTGAATTCCTGCTATTTCCCAATGACCGGTTGTCGAATCTTTACCTCCTGATACTTCCCTCATCTTTCCGAAAGCTGCACTAGGATTTTCAACAGCCGGAATTGATTTGAGTGGGATGATATTTCCAATCCCCATTTTAGCAAGATTTGGAAGCTCCACTCCGGTGTCAGCGCTCACGTTTCCCAACGTATTCGAGCCTTCATCACCATATACATGTGCATCTTCTTGCGCTCCTACGCCAAGTCCGTCGACGATGATGAGATAACAGTTTTTCATAGATTATTCTTTTGTCATTCTGATCCGCCTGCTGGCGGTGAAGAATCTACAAAACTAGTTCAACGCCAGATACGTTTTTTGCAGATCCTTCATCCGACAAAAGTCGGTTTCAGGATGACTTTTTAAAAAAGACTGAGTTAATTATTTAAGCCTCGAAAAGCTCTAGCTCTTCGTTTTTGACCACTTCGCTAAGGGCTTTCTTAGCTTTAGTTTGTACCTGATAAGCATTTCCATCCTCTGGTACTAATTGTGTGTACCCAGCTTTAAATGCTACATCTAAGGTCCCGCCTTGCGATAGTTTAAGTCCATGTGCGAGTTTCGTGCGCACGCTGTTCATCCAATCTTCCACCGCAGATTCTTTATCACTTTGAATGATAAATGAGTAAACATAGTCAGAATTAAAGCCAATATAACCGGGAATACCATGTTTTGCAGGATTCAAAAAGGTTACAAAGTCTTTTTGTATTCGTTGTAGCTCTTCTAAACGATATTTGGTTCTTAAAGAAGACAAATCGTGTGGCGTTACCATACCAAACCAGGTAATTGGAGCCCGACCCGCTTGTACCTTTTTAATTTCATTGTCGATGGTGTTTTCCCATAGCTCGGTAACAATCGCTCCGTAATTTTCGGTAAATAACTCCTCGGTCATACCCGTTTTTTTTACCACCGACTGAATCGAAAGGGAGGCTATTCGCGCTAAATTCGCCAATTTGTGCTTGGTAGATTCCTTGTAAGTCAACGGATCCTGATCGTAAGTAACAACAACCGCTTGTCGTCGATCATGCACTAAAATCGGGATTGCATAACTTGCGCCTTCAACTCTTCGTTCTCGATTAGAGATCAACTTTGGAGTGTTGTTGAAATGCATACTAAACACCGGTTCACCTTTTTCGATGGCATCGTAAGCAACCGATTTATCATCCATTGCAAGTCCTAGCATCGGGGCATTTCTAGCAAATTTTGAGGTCATAGCCAGTGTCCAACTGTCCATAGCAGGTACAATTAAACAAGCTCCGCCTGTAGGTAAAAATAACTGCATCTCTTCCAACATCTTGGAAAGCAAATCTACGCGATGCATGCGATAATCCAGCGCATTCAGCGATTGCTCGTACTCTTCCCATTCTTTTTGCTGCTCGTGGAGATCTACCACTTCAAGATAGGTATCGAGTACATTTACCAACGCATTATTGTATGCATGTAGCTGATCGTTGATTTGACGCAGGTTGATTTCATCCTCCGACTCCAACACCGTAAGCGCAACCGTCTCTCCTTTGTTGATGAACGGCATAATTAACATGTGTTTGGCGTTCACAAAATCGAAGTAATGCCCGAGCTTACCTTTGGCAATGTCCTCCCCGATTCTAAGCTGTACAATTTCGGATGTATCTTTGTAATCGTTCAAAAAGTGGTGTTCGAAAGCAACCCGATCTTTAAACATCACATTTGGGAGATTGGTGCTGTTGCTTTCCCACACAAATTGTTGCCGCCCATGATTTACCCAACACAAATATGCAAGCTCCACCCGTGCGGATGTCCGCAACAGATGAACCAGATCGGTCATAATCTGCTTAAATTCGCGAAGTGCTTTTTCCTGTCTGTCCAGACTCATTCTTTAGCTGATAATTCCGTTAATCAATTCCAACGTGGAAGGTACAAAACTAAACAGAACTTCTAATTTGGAATTTGGCACTATTACAAAGATTCAGAAGTTTGCCTAGAGCCTTATTCTGAACTACTCAGAAGAATCAAAAATAACATATTTCGCTGTGTTGAATCCTCCAAATATTCCTAAACCACCCTCAATATTACTATTTATGGGAACAGGCTCTGAAAAAGGGTCGTCTTCTAGATCGCGTTGAAGTTTTACGGTTTCTTTGAACCGAAATAGTTTTTCACTCAATGTTCGAACATATAGAGTTGATTTGACTTCGATTCCGGGTGGTACAATTACATTTGAATCACGACTTCTAGGAAAAGAGAAAAAGGTTTTTAAAGTGAGAGGTTTCTTTACACCATCAAAAACAACATCATCAGTAAACATAAACTGTTCGGCCTCATCAAAATGATCAAAAACCAGATCATCAGATGTTAAAAAGTCGATTGAAGTTTCGGTTTCACTGGAGTTTTCAAAACGGTAGCTAGTTTCTATGTAGAATTCGTAATAATGGTTACCGATTTCATCCTGAAGTATAAAATCAATTTCCGCATTTCCATTTTGTAAAAATCGCAACTCTATATTATTTACTTCAGCTGTATCTTCTGGGATTAGATCACTTGCAAAAGCAGATGGAAAGCCTCTTTTTTGAACTTCAATTGAATAGCTGACACCTTCTTTTGGGTAAACATTAGTCTGATATACCCCATTACCAAGCGGAGTTAATGAATAAGAATTTTCATCCAATGAATTTTGGTGTATTACAACGCTCGCATCAGAGATAACCGGAAATGATTCTTTCGAAAGTACACTGATGCTTTCATACAAATTAACTGTTATCAAACTATCCGGATTAAATTCGCTTTGAATAGTGATTTTGGGATTGGCCTGATTAATGTCAATTTCGATAATCTTTTCGCAATTAAAAGCGAACAGGCACCAAGCAAAAAGTAGAATTGTAGCACCTTTCATCAGAATCTTAAGCTATAGTTAATGGATGGGATAATCGGGAATAAGCTATACTGAACAAATCTGAGCTCTTTTGTGAATTGGTTCGTAACCGAGTCATATACGGGCTTACTTTCAAGTTCAATATAGAAAGGATTACGGCGGTTATAAGCGTTGTAAATGTTTACCGACCAACTCTGTTCTCCCCATCTCACTGGGCGAGTCCAAGTTGCACCTATATCTAATCTATGATAAGCCGGCATTCGATATCCATTTCTACTTACGTAATTAAAAACTGGTTGTATCGGATTTAACGTTGCACCCGTATTCACTGCAAATTGATTGTTTGCTAATGTGATTGCGTTTCCACTATGCATTACCCATGTTATGGAGTAGCTCACTCCTTTTTTTGGTTTAAAGTTGACAAAGGTTTTAATGTCGTGCCGCCGATCATAGCGATATGGAAAAGGTTCTCCTGAATTAAGACTACTAAATGTTCTATTATTCCAAGATAAAGTGTAGCCAATCCAGCCGTTCCATTTATTAAATGATCCTTTAAACAAAGTCTCAAGCCCGTAAGATTTGCCATCACCATTTACTACTTTATCTTGCCAATTTTCATCTACAGATAGATAGCTTGCTCCTTCCTCGTACTCAATAAGATTTTCCATCTGTTTGTAAAAACCGTCTACAGAAAAATTGATGTCCTTAAATGTTTTCTCAACACCTAATGTAAAATGATCAGCTTTTTGGGGATTCACCTTTTTTGTTGATGGAACCCATAAATCGGTGGGCAATCCTATTCCGCTATTTGTAAGCAAATGAACATATTGTTTCATTTTAGAATAGGTAGTTGTGAACAATACATCCGCTCTAGTTCGATAACTCAATGACAAACGCGGTTCTAATGAGGTGAATCGCTTTTTTTGAACCTCAAATCCCGAAAAATGAATTCCAAAATTACCGCTAATTTTTTCCGATAGCTTGAATGAATCTTCGACATACAAAAAATACTCTATGGCATTTACTTGTTGATCACCCAATGTGGTATCTCTCTGTGACTGAGTAGAATAACCAAGTACTCCGGGATCGAAAGCATGAGAAATTGTTGAACCACCAAATCTAATAGAGTGAATAGGATTGGGTTGAAAAAAGTAATCCACTTTAATAGCTATATCATCAATTCCCGATGCATATGATATAGTGGAATTATTTTGTTCTGTCTCAACTGCAATTGTCCTAATCTCGTTGAGCTCTTCAGAAACTTCGAAATGATATTTACTATAAGTTAAAGTGAGATTGCTAAATAATCGCGGACCATAAATATGATTCCACCGTAAAGCAGTGGTCACATTTCCCCACTCAATTTCATAACTAGAACTACGCTCAGTAAAAATATCAAATGAAGAGCTTAATCCAGATTGAGACGAGTCAGAGGAAGCTGATTGTGTAAATCCCCTATCACTCCCAGCGTATAAACTTAGATAGATTCGATTGTTGGAATTTATTCTGTGGTTAATCTTAGCATTAACATCATAAAAAAAATATCCTGCATCATCTTCACCTCCACTTCTTAATCGAATTATTGGTCGAGCTATTAAATCAAGAAAGGTTCGTCTTCCTGAAATTAGATAGCTTGTTTTGTCTCCAATAGGCCCATTTAAAGTGAGTGATGAAGCTACCGGACTCATTGAAACAAGACCACTTATTTTATCTAAATTCCCTTCCTTTAAAGTTATATCAACAACTGATGATAAACGACCACCGTAGCGTGCCAGAAAGCCATCTTTCACAAAATCCACCTTATTTACTGCTTCCATATTGAACACAGAAATAAAGCCAAATAGATGCGAAGCATTGTACACAGGTACCCCATCTAACAATATTAAATTCTGATCGGGTGTGCCTCCTCTTACGAATAAACCGCTTGTACCTTCAACACCTGATTGAACTCCCGGCAACATTTGAAACGCTTTCAGAACATCAATTTCGCCTCCTAATCTAGGTAGAGACTTAATCTGGGCAGAGCTTAATGATTGCTTCGTTTTCAATCTTTCTATTTGCCCTTCAATTACAATCTCTTCCAATTCATCTCCAGGCTCTAACTCGGTTGTTAGGGAAGTATCAGCAATTAAATCAAAAGTAATGGTTTTTGGGGCATAGCCTATGTAGCTAATTTGAAGTGTAACACTACCGGCCTGTGTTCGGTAACTGTAGAAGCCGTATTGGTTGGTAGCTACGCCGTTTTCTTTTTTGGGATTGTAAATATTAGCACCAATGAGAACTTCACCCGTCTGAGCATCCTGTACATAACCAAATATGGTGTATTCTTGTGCAATTGCACTTGAATAAATACAGCTCAGAGAAAGAAAAAGTAATACCTTCAAAGCAATCCTGTTGGGAAAAATTTACTTCGAAGATATTACTTTATTTATACTTAAAATGAAGAAAAAAGTAATTGAAAAATTAGACTAACTCTTCAGCCAACTCCTCCGCTTCCTCAACCATTTTCTCGAACGATGCTAGGCCTTTATTCCAGAATTCCGGATCGCGGATATCTAGTCCCATCTTCGCAACTAAATCATGTGGCCATTCTGAGCCGCCCGCACTCAATAAGTCCATGTAGCGATCAGCAAAGCCATCCGGACGTTGAGTAAACTCCTCATACAAAGCAAGCACCAATAATTCTCCGAACGCATACGCATACACATAGCCGGGTGTGTGTAAGAAATGCGGAATGTAGCTCCACCAGATTCCATACTCGTCCGTCAAAGTTACAGCATCGCCATACAATGCTTTTTGCTGTTCCATCCAAAGTTCTGAGAATCGTTCGGTAGTTAACTCCCCTTCTTCACGACGAGCAGTATGCATGGCGTTCTCGAAGCGGTTCATGGAGATTTGGCGAAAAACCGTAGCAATAGTATCGTCGATTTTACCAACAATTAGAGCAAGTTTTTCTTTAGGATCAGAAAGCTCTTTTAGCAGATTTTGGAATACCAGCATCTCTCCAAAAACCGATGCCGTTTCGGCAGTTGTGAGCGGAGTTCCTGCCTGAAGTGGTCCTTGTTGTCGGCTTAAATATTGATGTACACCGTGCCCCAATTCATGAGCAAGCGTTTGTACATCACGAATCTTTCCATCGAAATTCATGAATACATATGGATGCACTGATGGCACCGTACTGGCCGAGTAGGCACCACCGCGTTTACCTTGCTTGATGGCGGCATCGATCCAGTTTTTCTCAAAAAACTCGTTGGTGATTTCTCCCATTTCCGGGTGAAATTCGGTGTACGAATCCAATACCATTTTCTTGGCTGAATCCCATTGTATAGTGGCCTCATTTTTCATCATTGGTGCATATCGATCGTAATCGAACATTTCATCCAGACCAAGCAATTTTGCTTTTAACTTGTAGTAGCGTTGCACTAAGGGATAATGGGCAGTAACCGCATTTACAAGCGCATCTACCGTTTCATCGTCGGTTTCGTTGGATAAGTTTCGAGAGGTAATCCAGCTCGGATAATCGCGCAATTTATCGTTTGTGCTCTTATCAGCCAGTAACGTGTTGAACACAAAAGTAAGTGGATGCGACAATTCTTTGAATTTGTTCGTCAACGAAGCATGAGCACGAATTCGTAACTCCCTATCACTTTCGTGAAGTTTACTAAGCACTTCCTGCTCGGAATATTCTTTGCCGTCTAACTCAAATTTGGCCTGACCTAAAGTTTCATCAAAAAAGCGAACCCATGCACTGCGACCTGTTACCGATTTTGCACTTAAAATCTGCTCTTGTTCCTCCTTCAATACGTGATCTTTGTATCGACGAGATGATTCCAGATAATGCTGATAAAACTCCAATTCCGGAGCATCAATCAACTTTTGAGCTTCCTCATCAGAAACGGCTAACCATTCTACTTCCAGAAAAACCAGCTTTTGGCTAAGCTCTGATCCCAATTCATTAGCTTCCTGTACCAACTTTCCGTATTCAGAATTCCCGGTATCCGTACTCCATTGTAAGTACGCGAAGCTTCCAATCTTCCCGCCTTTATCTTGCAATGCCTCGTAAGCCTCTAACATTTCTTTGAACTCTGAAACAGATAAATCTGCAATTCTCCCTTTGTACTTTTCTGCAAATGCATCTGCTTCGCTAAGTACGTCTTCTTTGTCTTTGGCCAGTTGAGGATCATCACTCGATGCATATAAATCGCTTAGATCCCAATGAATATTTTCTGCGCCGGTTACTTTCTTTTCTGTAGATTCGCTCATAGATGTAGTCTCTTTTAGAATTTTTTGCTGAATATAGGGTCTTAGGTGACTCTAATAAAGCAACTTTTCAAATAGCATCTCATATGAAGATTCGCTAAACACGCTAATCAACGATTGAATCATGTGTTTTTTAAAACACTTCTGCTTACCTTTAAAAACGCTTCCAATAGATATTAGGAAGCGAAACTATCTAGCCGATAAATGCATTCATACAACAACGTTAAGCACAGATTAACTCGCACTAGAGGTTATACCCTTTGAAATCACTTGAAGCCTTATTCGGGCCAAACTCAGCACTAGTAGAAGAACTTTTCGAACAATATAAAAACGAGCCTGATTCGGTTCCGGCCCATTGGAAAAACTATTTCGATGAGCTTACAGGAAATAGCTCAACTGAAAAACC
The DNA here is from genome assembly GCA_965228545.1 of Balneolaceae bacterium. GTDB lineage: Bacteria > Bacteroidota > Rhodothermia > Balneolales > Balneolaceae > HXMU1420-13. The sequence goes on along the minus strand of OZ245822.1, from coordinate 250,340 downwards.
TGCCCCTAAAGCGGCTCAACAACCATCTAATGGAAGTCAGACTTCGGATCCGGTTGTTATGCCTGCGAAAGGAAAAGTAATCCAAGATCCTCCTAAAAACGCCGAGTTACAGAAAATTAAAGGCGTGGCTTCGAAGATTGTGGAAAACATGGATCAAAGCCTGGAAGTGCCTACGGCAACCTCGTTGCGTGTGCTTCCCGTAAAAATGATGATCGAAGATCGCACCATCATTAACCGACATTTGGTGAAAAGAAACGAACCCAAAGCATCGTTCACACACTTTATTTGTTGGGCTGTAATTCAAGCTCTTAAAGAATTTCCAACCATCAATCATGCTTACCATTTTGACGGAAAAGATCACTTTCGCGCAGTTCCTGAGCAAGTGAATTTGGGTGTGGCCGTGGATTTACCCAATAAAGATGGCAGTAGAAACCTTGTAGTTCCAAATATCAAGGGCGTAAATACTATGAACTTTAAAGAGTTCTTATATGCCTTCGCCGATCTGGTTGATAAAGCCCGAAACGGGAAACTTGGCTTAGATGATTTTCAAGGTACTACCATCAGTATTACCAATCCGGGTACATTGGGTACTGTTTCTTCTGTACCTCGATTAATGCAAAATCAAGGCGCAATCATAGCCACAGGTGCTATTGATTATCCCGCAGAATATCAGGCAATGTCGCAGCAGGCACTAAATCACCTAGGTATTAGCAAAGTGATGACTATGACCTGCACCTACGATCACAGAATTATACAGGGTGCAGAGTCTGGTGCTTTCTTGCAAAAAGTAAATCAATTGCTAACCGGACAATCAGATTTCTGGACCGGTATTTTCACGGATCTTGAAATACCATACGAACCTATCCCTTACGGCGAAGATAAATTCGAAGGAATGTTTGGCGGAGCTTCCAAATCGGATATGGAAGACCGTAGAACCGTGGGTGTATGGCGCTTAATTAATATGTATCGAATGCGTGGGCATGTGCTTGCAAATCTTGATCCATTAGAGAAAAAACCCGGACATAACCCAGAACTCGATCTTGAATACTACGGACTGTCGCTATGGGATCTGGATCGCGAGTTCTTCTGTGGTAAATTATTTCCAAGTGGTCGTGCTACACTGCGTGAGATCATCAAAAAGTTGCGTGACACTTATTGCGAGCATATTGGTGCCGAGTACATGCACCTGCTTGACATGGAAGAACGCCGTTGGTTGCGTGAAAACATGGAGTCTACCGGGAACGAGCCTAATCTTACAAAAGATGATAAGAAAGCCATTTTGCGAAAGCTCAATCAAGCTATGGCTTTCGAAGAGTTTTTACACAAGAAATACATCGGGCATAAGAGATTTTCTCTAGAAGGTAACGACACCCTTATCCCGATGATTCACTTCATGCTAGAAAATGCCGGCCAGCACGAGATCGAAAAAGTATTTATGGGAATGGCGCATCGCGGCCGATTGAATATTCTCGTTAATATCATGAATAAACCGTATCACCGGGTGTTTGCCGAATTTGAAGGCAACGTAGATCCAGACTCCATTCAAGGAAGTGGTGATGTAAAATATCACCTTGGTGCGCGTGGTAAGCATAAATCAAAAAATGGCGTTGAAGTGGATATTGAGCTGATGCCTAATCCAAGTCACCTCGAAGCAGTGAATCCTGTGGTGGAAGGTGCAGCCAGAGCCGTTATCGATCATCACGAAAAAGAAGATGCAGAAAAAAGAATATTACCTGTTTTAATGCATGGTGATGCTGCATTTGCAGGACAAGGAGTAGTTGCCGAAACGCTGAACTTGTCGCAACTGGATGGATATAGAACCGGCGGTACAGTACATATCATTATTAACAATCAGATTGGTTTTACTACCCTACCCGAAGATGGACGTTCAACCGAATATGCTTCAGATCTGGCAAAAACAGTGCTAGCTCCGATTTTCCACGTAAATGGAGATCGACCTGAAGCAGCTGTACATGCCATTCAAATGGCTTTGGAATACCGCCAAAAATTTGGCAAGGATGTCATTATAGATTTGATTGGCTATCGTAAGCATGGCCATAACGAAGGCGATGAACCTGCGTTCACACAGCCGGGCATGTATAAAGAAATCAACGATCATCAAACGGTTCGTGATTTGTATACTAAATCATTGGTGAAAGCAGGTGAACTTACCGAAGAAGAAACACAGCAGATTTTTGATGAATTCGAAGAACTTCTTCAGGGAGCCTTCGAAGACGCTAAAAAAGCGCCAAGTTTAAAAGAAGAAGACGCATTTTTTGACCGTGTTGAAATGGATCAGCACGAGTGGAGTGAACTACCGGATACTACCACCACTATAGATGATCTTAAAGATATTGCCGTTAAGATAAATACAGTACCTAAAGATTTTGACGCAAATCCGAAGTTATTACGCCAGCTTGCAAAACGTGCTGAAATCGTTCAGAACAATGAGAAAAAAATTGATTGGGGATTTGCTGAAGCTCTTGCTTTTGGAACGTTGCTAAAAGCGGGTAGAACTGTTCGCATTACCGGACAAGATGTTGAGCGTGGAACTTTTGCTCATCGCCACGCGGTGTTACATGGAACCGAGACCAATCAAACCTTTACACCACTAAATAATTTAAGCAACGATCAGGCTGAGTTCCATATCCACAATAGTTTGTTGAGTGAGTATGCTGCCCTTGGGTTTGAATTTGGTTATTCGGCTACTAAAAAAGAAGCTCTAGTAATTTGGGAAGCACAGTTTGGTGACTTTGCCAACGGTGCACAAATTATTATCGATCAATTCTTGGCTTCCAGTGAGGCTAAATGGGGACAAACATGCTCGATGGTTCTTAACCTGCCACATGGCTATGAAGGCCAGGGGCCGGAGCATTCATCAGCTAGATTGGAACGCTTTTTACAGCTTTGTGCAGAGGATAATATGTACGTGATGAACCTCACTACTCCTGCCCAATACTTCCATATGCTACGCAAACAAACGCTTATGGAAAAATTTAAACCAACAGTATTGATGTCGCCCAAAAGCTTACTTCGGCATCCAATGGCTACATCTAAGGCCGAGGATTTGGGTGAAGGCAAATTCCAACCGTTTATTACAGACCAAACCAATGTTGATACGGAAAAACTTGAACGCCTGGTAATCTGCTCCGGAAAAGTCTATTACGATCTACTTAAATATCAGCAGGAAAACGAAATCGAAAAAGTAGCACTCGCGCGTCTTGAACAGATTTATCCATTCCCTGATAAAGATGTGAAAGAGTATCTGGCGTCTATGCCAAATGTAAAAGAAATTGTATGGTGCCAGGAAGAACCTAAAAATATGGGTGCCTGGACATTCGTAGCCACACGATTTATGGAAGAATTCGACGATGGTCAGCGCTTAATTTACGCCGGTCGACAAGCCTCTGCATCTCCGGCTGCGGGGCAAAAAGCCATGCACGATGCCGAACAGCAAAAGCTGGTAGAAGAAGCTATGAAGCTTTAAAAAAGCGCCAAATCACCCATTCTAAAGCCAACTCTTTGTAGAGTTGGTTTTTTTTGAAATAGAGTTTTCTGCATTGATGCTTATTCAGAATGTTCTTAATTTAGAAACAGTCTAAATTAAAACAAACATCATCACATGCACTTTCGATCTCTACTTTCCGGATTATTAATTACGTTATTGATAAACACTACTGGGTTTTCTTTTCAATCTAATGCTGATGTTGGCGTACTTGTTCTTGCCCACGGAAGCATGGACAAAACCTGGAATTTGGCTATAGAAGATGCCGTAGAACCCATTAAAAATCAGCACCCTGTTGAAATAGCCTGGGGAATGGCTAACGCTTTGAACATGCAACCGGCGTTAGCAAAATTAGATGCTAAAGGTGTTAACCATATTGTAGTTGTGCAACTCTTTGTTTCTTCGTTCAGCCCGATTATCCGCCAAAATGAATATCTGTTAGGTTTTCGTGATTCTCTAGCGGATGCACCTATGCCAATGATGATTCATGACATGGAGAATCATCGAATGACTATGAGAGTACCTGAAAATCTGCAGCCGTTAGATGTGAATGCTACAATCATACTCACAGATCCCTTAGATGATCATACTTTGGTGGCAGAAATTTTACACGAACGCATTCAAGAACTTAGCACTCAACCGGATAAAGAAACTGTGTTATTGGTTGCACATGGTCCAAATCAAGAAGCTGATAATAATAAATGGGTTACAAAACTTGAGCGTTTAGCTACAAAAATCCAAACCCTTCAGTCAGCTAAGGGTCAGCCTTACTCCAATATGGTTTCACTAACGGTACGTGATGATGCTCCCGAAGACATCCACGAAAAGGCACGACAGGAATTTAGAGCGCATGTGCAAAAAGCCGATGATAATGGCACCGCCATTGTAATCCCCGTTTTATTGGCTAGTGGTGGCGTTGAACAGAAATATGTACAACGCTTGGAAGGTTTGAATTACAAGTGGTCTGGAGAAACCCTTCTACCTCATGAGAATATCGAGAAATTCGTACAACTTCGAGTGAAAGAAGGGGTAGCTAAGATCAATCAAAAAGCGTCTGCTAATTAATAACACAGCCACCGGTGAAGCCGGTTGCATTAAAATTGGTTGAAAATCGCCCCGAACGATCATCGAAATTAGCTCGGATTTGAATAGTATGCTCCCCTGAGCGTTTTGGGGAGCAGTATTCTAATACGTAGAATGAACCCGCAGCACTTTTAATTTTGTTGGCAATGTCTAAAAACGCCTGATTCAAGTCGAAGGAATTAACAGCTAACTCAAAGCCATCCCGGCCAAATTTTCTCAACGTATTTTCATCGATTTCGGATCCAAGACCAATTGTAAACACCGAATACTGGCTCGATAGAGACCGCACGGTCGCTTCTGCAGAAGATGAGGATACCCGCCCCGCCTGATCGGTTCCATCAGTAAAAATAAGCATCGCACCAGCCGTTGACAAATTCGGATCCTGACTGGTTTGGGTTAATCTGGATTCGAGTGCTGATAGCCCCTGCACAACTGCCCCATTTAAATTGGTAGAATTGTCGCTGCTGATATCGGTATCTATACTCCTAATTGAATCGATGATAGCATCCCGATTAATAGTGAATGGAGTTAATGCATGTATTTCAGCTTCCCCATCAAACCAAAAAACTGCCATTTCTTTTGAGCCAAATTCCGGATTGAATGATGTAGGCATTACCGATTCTATGAAATTTACCGCAGCATCTTTTACTCGTGGCAAATCGGTACTGTTTAAAACACTTCCGCTCAAATCGAGTAGTAAAACAGAACTAAAAAGATAAGCTCCCGATGTATTTTGTATTCGAGCCTGCGACTCTAAACTTGAAATCAGAGAGTTGTCTTCGTAAATCTCAAAATCGCCCTGGGTTAACGTTTCGAAAAGATTTTCTTCCCCCAAGTCTACTTTAAAAAATAACCGAACTTTTGCGGGTTGTTCGGTAGTAGTTTCTATTAACTCCATTTCGATGGAAGGTTCGCCCCCATTATCTTTTCCACATGCTGTAAAAAGGGTAATACAAAGAGCTGTTACTAAAATTGAGATGCGCGTTTTCATAATTCGTACGTGTTGATATTCTGTAGATGCCGTAAATCTCTTGTCACCACAAAAATATAGATTAATCACGACCATACCCATTAAAAATCAAAACATATTACACTAATTGAATACAATGGAAATATGATTTTTTACAGAATGGCTCATTTGTTTTCATTAAATACTTGCCTACTTAAAAAACTGAGGTTTGTATGAAAAATATTGCTCTTTCTATTGTATTGATTTTGATTTGTTCCCCTTTAATTTCGGCCCAAGAAAGGTCGATTGAAGCGGAATCGGAGGTAACCACAACACATACTGCAACAATTCTGGGTAAACGTTTTGAGTATACGGCTACAGCCGGTACCCAACCGGTTTGGGACGACAAAGGCAAACCCATTGCTACATTATTTTATACCTATTACCAACGAGAGGATGTGGATGATATTGATCGACGCCCACTTATCATTTCGTTTAACGGAGGTCCTGGTTCGGCATCAGTTTGGATGCATCTTGCTTATACCGGGCCGCGAATTTTAAAAATTGATGACGAAGGATTTCCTATCCAACCGTATGGCGTAAAAGAGAACCCGTATTCGATTTTGGATGTTGCCGATATCGTTTTTGTAAATCCTGTAAACACCGGCTATTCGCGCATTCTCGATCCGGAGGCTGAAAAGGAACAGTTTTTTGGAGTAAATCAGGATATTGAATATCTGGCAGAATGGATCAACACGTTCGTAACCCGCGCAAACCGCTGGAATTCACCTAAATATTTAATTGGCGAAAGTTATGGAACCACACGCGTATCAGGATTGGCACTAGAATTACAAAATAGGCACTGGATGTATCTTAATGGTGTGATTTTAGTTTCACCAACCGAACTTGGTATCCACACAAGTGGTGGCCGCAGAGACGGTCCGCTCGGTGCCAGCCTGAGAGTACCCTATTTTACCGCGGCAGCTTGGTATCACAATAAACTACCAGCAGATTTACAGTCGATGGATTTACTAGAGGCACTTGAGCTTTCCGAAGATTATTCGATTAACACGTTGATGCCCATTCTTGCAAAAGGTGGCTTTGCCTCAGACGATGAAAAAGCAGAAGCTGCACGGATGATTTCCAGATTTTCTGGTATTTCTGAAGAAGTTGTACTGCAATACAATTTGGATGTACCCACCTCTTTTTACTGGAAAGAATTACTCCGTGATGAAGGCCATACTATCGGACGCCTTGATTCGCGTTACAAAGGCTTAGATAGAACTGTGGGTGGCGAGCGCCCCGATTTTAATTCCGAGCTGACTTCTTGGTTGCATTCGTTTACACCGGCTATTAACTACTACTTCCAAAATGAATTGAACTACGTTACCGATATCAAATACAATATGTTTGGTCCGGTTCGGCCATGGGATCGCTCTGGAAACGAAACTGGCGAAAATTTGCGACAGGCCATGGCTATGAATCCATATCTACACACTATGGTACAAAGTGGGTACTACGACGGAGCCACCAAGTATTTTGATGCCAAATATACCATGTGGCAACTTGACCCAAGCGGGCGCATGAAAGACCGACTCAGCTTTAAAGGCTACCGAAGCGGACATATGATGTATTTGCGTCGCGAAGATCTGGAGTTGTCGAATCAAGACATTCGTGAATTTATCGAAAAATCACTACCACCAGCCGGAACTCCTGCCAAGTATTAACAATACCTTGAACTGAACACTTCTCTAAAAGCTACTTTTTAAGGGAATCTGTATTAGATTCCCTTTTTCATTTCCAGTTCAGAAACTCTGCGTTCTGCAACTTAATAAAATTGGTAAATAGCCCTTAATTGTAGATTTAGAGTGTTCTATTTACGATGAATATCTCCCTCTAATTCTGTATCGTCAAGAAAATTAACCGACATAGGATTTATGGGAACAATCAGATTATTGGGGCTATTAATGCTGGCCTCGCTCTTCACTTCAACGTTATCGGCGCAGAACTATGAAACCGATTACGAGGCTAAGATCAAAGAATACACCACCGATGCTCGGTTTTTGGGCAGTTCTGTGGAACGAATAGCCGATCATCCTACTATCCCTTCGCCACTCGATCATTTTGGAACCATAATTGGTGAACCCGGAGTAATGCACACAACCCGCGAAATTTTCGATTATTACCGTGTACTGGCCGAGTCTTCTCCCAATATGATCATGGAACAGGTTGAAAGCAGCGAAGAAGGACGCCCGATTTATCTAATTACCATTTCTGATGAGTCCACCATCGCCAATTTGGATAAGTACAAAGAAATGCTGGCTAAACTATCCGACCCGAGGATCACTTCTAAAGAAGAAGCCGAAATGATTACCAAAACAGGTAAACCCGTGTATTATCTGAATGGTGGAATGCATTCAACCGAAATGGGATCGCCGGAAATGCTCATGGAGCTTGCATACCGCTTAATTGTTGATCCATCGGATGACATTCAAAAAGTGCTTGAAAATACCATAGTTCTGATCAACCCTGTTTCGGAACCGGATGGGCGCGACAAACAAGTAGATTGGTACTATGCCTACACGAAAGGCCGCACCGACTGGAACGATGGTTTTCGCCGAACTCCACCCTACTGGGGGAAATATGTATTCCATGATAACAACCGAGATGGATTACAAATATCACAGGCCATAACAAAAGGAATTTTCAATATCTATTTCGATTGGCACCCAACCATTATGCTGGATTTACATGAGTCGGTTCCATTACTATACATCTCTACAGGAACCGGGCCATATAATGAAAATGTAGATCCAATCACCATTGGCGAGTGGCAAACCATTGCCAATCATGAAATGACAACTTTAGCCGCACAAGGAATGCCGGGAGTATTTAATTGGGCGTTTTATGATGGATGGTGGCCGGGATATGGAATATGGGTTGCAAACAATCATAACTCGATTGGTCGTTTTTACGAAACCTTTGGAAATGCCGGTGCCGATACGTACCTGCGCGATATTTCTCGCTCGCGCTACGCCGGAGATCCTGCTACTTCGCGCGAATGGTACCGCCCCGATCCTCCGGCCGGTAACATTTGGTGGTCGGCCCGAAATAACACCAATTATATGCAGGCCGGCGTGTTGGCTTCGCTCACCTATGCAGCCGATAATGCTCACACTTTACTTCGAAATTTTTATCAAAAAAGTGTGAATAACACCAAAACAGGAGAAACGGGCGATATCAAAATGTTTCACATTCCCAGCGACCAACGTGATCCGGTAATGACAGCATACCTACTTAATCAGTTACAGCGGCAAGGCATCGAAGTTCATCAAGCAGAAAATGGAGATTATGCCATTCTTCTAAATCAACCGTATAGCAAATTGGCTGTAGATTTACTCACCGAGCAAAAATACCCTCAAGATGCCAAATTCCCACCTTATGATGCTATTGCATGGACTTTAGGCTACATGTATGGTGTTGAAGTAAACGCTGTAGATTCTCTCGCTTTCGAAGAAGATGAACTTACCATGATCACAGAATCCGTAACGTATAAAGGTAACGTTTCGGGAAATGGGAGTACCTTCGCTCTTAATTACGAAGCTGAATCGAGTGTAATTTCTGCATTATATGATGCAACCGAGAATATCCGAAGATTTAAAGCCGTGGTGCTGGAAAAAGAAACTGTTTTTGGAGACGATACACTTACCGCAGGCTCTGTACTGATGTCGGGCATGAATAGTGATCGAGCCAAAGAATTTGCCGCCAAGCATGGATTGGATCTTATTTCCGGGGATTTTGATCTGGACAAAGGGCGCGAACTATCACTTCCTAAGGTTGGCATTTACCACAGCTGGTACGATACCCAGGCCGAGGGTTGGGTGCGCTACACGCTCGACCAAAAAGGGATACCCTACACTTCGATCGACAAAGACGATTTGAAAGCCGGAAACCTTAAGCGAAATTTTGACGTGATATTGATTCCACATCAACGAGGAGATGCTTCTAGTTTTGTTAATGGATTTGATGATTCTTTTGGGCCGATCGCCTACAAAAAAACTGATAAAACTCCCTCTTTTGGCACTCCTGATGAAAGTGATGATATCACAGGGGGACCGGGTTTTGAAGGTATCGCAAATCTTAAAGATTTTGTAGAACAAGGCGGAGTATTGGTACCGATGGCAAATTCATCGCGTATGATTGCAGATTTAGGAATTGCGCCGAAAGTAAGTGCCTTTAACCCAAGCGGGTTATTCCACCCCGGATCCATTGTTACCGTTAAGAAAAAAGAAAGCTCCAGCCCGATTTTATTCGGCTACCCGGATATATTTCATGTATTTAAAGGCAATGGGCAATTATTAAACACCAATAGAAGAGACCGTGACTTGAAGGTGCTTCAATTTGGTACAACTCCGCTTTCTGATGAGAAACCGTACTCCGGCGAAACCTGGGGACAGCCACTCGACGATTCGATGGTAGAAAGCAGTATACCTGTATTGAAAAAAGAACAGAATCAAGAAAAAACCCCACCCTATGTTCGATCAGGGATGGTTCGTAATCAAAATGCGATTATAGGACATGCAGCTATTTTGAATGCTCCGGTTGGCGAGGGTAATGTGGTCTTTTTCACATTTAATCCACTTAATAGATTCCTGAATCATCACGACTCCGGTCTGCTATGGAATGTGTTAATTAACTGGAATGCCTTGGGGAGTAATTAAGGATTAATAATTATGGATTATGGATTACGATTTTATAAACCTCATTACTCTCAATTCAAAAATCATAATCTGTAAATCTTAATTCGTTCACTTTTCATTTTTCACTTAAAAAAAATGCTCAAAAAAATAAGCTGGGACGATGTCCCAAAGGAACAAGTAAATCCGAAAATGATTCGCCAGATGATTTGGGGCAAGAAAATAATGATTGCTCGGATGAAGTTTAAAGATGGATTCGTTGTCCCCATGCACAGTCATGAAAACGAACAAATAACTCAGGTACAAAAAGGAACTATCAGATTCTGGTTTGAAACAGAAGACGCTGAACCTGTTGATATCCATGCCGGAGAATCGGTAGTAATTCCAGGGAATGTACCCCACAAAGCGCTGATGATTGGTGATGTGGAAGAAACAGATACCTGGGCACCACCCCGAACCGATTGGATTGATGGTACCGATGATTATTTGAAGAAGTAGTCTCCGTATCAAAAAAATCAGAAATCGCCGCGTCGAAAAAACACAAAACAGGAAATAATCCTATACTACTCGCAAAGGGCTCCATTTACGAGAAATTCGGCCATGAACGGGAGTCTATCTCGACATAATCTCAAAAAAATATCCATGAACTTACATATCAAAGGGAAAAAAGCGCTGGTAATGGCATCCAGTAAAGGATTAGGTAAAGCTGTTGCGTTAGAGCTAGCTCATGAGGGCGTAGAAGTACTCATCTGTAGCCGAACTGAAGATGATCTGAAAAAAGCTCAAGAAGAGATTACTGAAAAAACAGGCGGGGTAATTCACTACGCGGTTGGTGATGTGGCTACATTAGAAGGTAGATCTACCATCCTAAATAAGGCCAAAAAACTATTCGGTATCGTTGATATTTTAGTAACTAATGCCGGAGGTCCACCAGCCGGAACATTTGATGATCATAGTCTGGAGCAATGGGAAACGGCCTACAAACTTCTGCTTGAAAGCACGGTGGCAATGGTTCAAGGGGTTCTACCGGGAATGAAAGATCAAAAGTGGGGGCGTATCATCACTATAACGTCCCAAGCTATCAAACAACCCGTTAATGGTTTGATCCTTTCTAATTCGGTACGTGCCTCCCTCCTTGGTCTGGTAAAAACATTATCGAACGAACTTGGGCGGTACAACATTACGGTAAATAACGTATTACCGGGCTACACCGAAACAGAGCGACTTAAAGAACTAAGAGGTGATGCTTTAAATTGGGATGCATTTACCAAGGATGTCCCTCTTGGCAGAGTAGCTCAACCTGATGAATTTGCAGCTGCCGTAACCTTTTTGGCAAGTCAAAGAGCGGCTTACATAACCGGCGTTTCTCTACCTGTGGATGGAGGTTGGATAAAAGGGATTTGAATTAGGAATTAGGAATAGGAGAATTAGGAATATGGGAGTTAGTGTCATAGGCAACCTTTTTGAAGAGTATTTTTGGTGGCCGTTAATTCATTACTTTTCTACCAACTAAGTCTGTTATTCAAAGTATTAACCGAATGGAAATTAAGTGATGGTCGAATTCTAAAAGCAGTTGAATCTGACACTTAAATCTTTACAACCAATTACTAGTTAATGCAAATCACTTAAATTTTAAAACTTCGCTTACCATTTCCATCTCACTCCACCCACACCGTTTTTATATTCACAAACTCTCGAATTCCAAACGTACTGAGTTCACGACCATACCCGGATTCTTTAATTCCACCGAAAGGTAATCGTGGATCAGATTTTACTAAGGTATTTACAAAACAGCATCCGGCATTTAGTTTTTTCGCTGCTATCTTTTCCGCACGGTCAATATCCTTCGAAAATACGGCAGCACCCAGACCAAAATTGGTATCATTAGCTACGGCAATTGCTTCGGTTTCGTTAGCCACTTTTATAACAGCGGCAACCGGACCGAATAGCTCTTCATGATAGGCCGGCATTCCTGAGCTAACATTTGTAAGTAACGTAACCGGATAGAATGCGCCTTCTCCAGAAGGCAGTTTTCCACCAAATTCTAAATGTGCTCCGGCTTTTACCGATTCTTCTACCTGTCGATGGAGCTCATCTCGTAAATCTTCTCGAGCCATGGGCCCGATTTCAGTTCCCTCTTTCTTAGGGTCTCCCACTTTCCTTGCATCCAGTTCTTGTTTAAAAAGCTTCAAAAACTCATCATAAACGGTTTCTACTACAATAAAACGTTTAGCTGCTACGCAACTCTGTCCACTATTGATTAAACGAGATTGAGCACAAACTTTAGCCGCTAATTCAAGGTCCGCATCCTCTAAAATTAGATAAGGATCGGAGCCACCTAATTCCAGCACGGTTTTTTTGAGCACTTCTCCGGCTTGAGCCGCCACAATTTTACCTGCTTTTGTGCTTCCTGTTAATGTAATTGCGGCAATACTATCATGCTGAACAATGGGTTTCATGCTGTCTTTATCCACAATAATAGTGCGAAAAAGCTGTTTTGGGTAGCCGGCATCATGCACAAGTTTTTCAATTGCCAACGCGCAACCCGTAGTATTTTCCGAGTGTTTCAAGATCACTCCATTTCCTGCCATCAACGCCGGTGCACCAAATCGTAATACCTGCCAGAAAGGGAAATTCCAAGGCATTATTGAAAGAATCACACCAAGCGGTTCAAAAGCTACATAACTAGATGAAGCATCGGTTTCAACCTGCTCATTTTTTAGAAAACCTTCTGCATTCTTGGAGTAATACCTACAGAGCCAGGCACATTTTTCGACTTCTCCAACTCCCTGCTTCAGAGGTTTCCCCATTTCTTCGGCCATTAGCTCGGCCAATACTTCCTTTTTTTCTTCCAGCTGATCTGCAAGTTTACTCAGTAAATTTTCTCTGTATTCAAAACTCGTGGTTTTCCATTCTTTTTGTGCAATAATTGCTTCTTGAATAAACAGTTCAACTTCTTCAAAACTGTGTTCTCTGTATTCTCCTAATAATTCGTTGGTGGCAGGATTTATCGTCTGTAACATATTATTTATTTGTAATTTCGTTGGATACTCTCCAAGATCTTATCCATCACGGTTGATAATGTTTCATCATCGGTAATTAGTGGCGGAGCAAGTCGAATTAATGTGTTAGAATGCAATGTCCATCCAAGTAAAATTCCTTGATCAAAACAATCTTCTACAACTTGTTGTGTGAGTTCGCGAGAATCTAATTGCAACCCCAACATTGCACCTATTCCACGTACCTCAACAATTCCGGGCATAACCAGCGTTTCTTTTATTTTCTGCTCGATTTGAGAAGCGCGTTCTAAATATTCCCCAGAAAGCAATTCCTTCAAATTTGCCAAAGCTGCTGCCGCACACACCGGATGCCCGCCAAAAGTAGTTACATGATTTAGCGGAGGATTGTACATGAAGCTCTCAAAAATGGAGGCGCTAGAAATGAAGCCTCCCATGGGCATTCCACCTGCCATAGCTTTGGCTACACAAAGTATATCCGGGCAAATATTGTAGTGCTGAAAGGCAAACAATGAACCGGTTCTCCCGAAACCCGATTGTATTTCGTCGTAAATCAACAAAGCCCCAACCTCATTGCAACGATTCCGGATCTCCGCAAGCCATTTCCAGTCCGCTGGTTTAATCCCCCCCTCGCCTTGGATCGGCTCCAAGACTACCGCCGCGGTTTCCTTATCAATTACATCGAGCCCTTCAAAACTGTTGAACTCTAAAAAGTGAACATTTGGAAGTAATGGTAAATACGGATCACGATATACATCTCGCCCTGTAACCGAAAGCGAACCGTGTGTATCGCCATGGTAACTATTTTTGAATGCCACCAATTTAGAACGTGAAGTATGCTTCTTTGCAAGTTTAAGTGCTCCTTCGATGGCTTCAGTACCACTGTTTACAAAATACACTTGTTCCAGATGCTCGGGTAACTGAGCCGTTAGTAGCTCTGCAAATTCGAGCTGTGGTTGTTGGATAAACTCCCCATATACCATTACATGTAAATGTTTATCAACCTGTTGATGAATAGCCTCAACTACTTTTGGATGCCGATGCCCTAAACTACTTACCGCAATCCCAGATATAAAATCGATAAATCGTTGCCCCTGAGTTGTATAAAGATGCACTCCTTCGGCGTGCGAAATCTCCAGGCCAAGTGGTGCATCGCTGGTTTGTGCCACTACAGATTTGAATCGATCTAAGGTGTTCATATAAACAACGTGTTATGCAATTTTCAGGTGTTTTGAAAGGTTAAATTTAGCATATTGATGACTCAAATAATTTAATCAACCATTCTTTAATGCGAATACATTTCATTTTAGCGATGGTCTTGTTGATAGGGGTAACAACAGGCTGCGCATCCAATAAAAACAAACAACCCAACGTGGATACAGAAGGTATGCAAAAACAGATCCCCATACCTGTAGGCTCGGCCAAAGTAGAACTTGAGTTTATTACTTACGATGACGAAATACTTCAGGCATCTGTACGGGAAGTAATCGAATACGGAGCATCTACCGAGCGAATCAATAGATCGGCTCCGGTTTCTTTTCGAGTACATGAGAGTATCGTAGACGAAATAGAAGCGATGCAAGAAAGCGAAATATTTATCGCGTTAGTTGCTATGCAACCGGCCGGAATGGGAATGAAATCCGGCAGCTGGACGATCACTAAAATTATAGAAGAGTAAAACAGAACTATGAAAAAGTATATTACAGTAGGTGCATTAATATTGTTCTGCGCCGCAGGATCTTTATTGCTATTTAAAGCAAGTAGTATTAGCAACTTGCATAATGATGGGCAGTCTTTTGTTAAGAACCCTACTATCATCAGTAAAGAAACAACACAGCAAGACCGTGCAGAGTATTTTCATAAGATGCTTCAAGATCCAAAACTTGGTAGAATTCCGGTTGATATTCACTCAAAAGAAATTGCATTTGCTGAAAAACTCAGTCGCGAAACTCCCAATCGCCGCAAAGCTATAAACGATGCTTTTTCGTGGCAGGAAGTGGGGCCAAACGATGTTGGTGGAAGAACCCGGGCACTAGCAATGGATTCTCGTAATTCCGACATCATCATAGCAGGTGGTGCTTCAGGTGGGATTTGGAAGTCTACTAATGGTGGACAAACTTGGGCTAAAAAAACAGATATCAATAGTCATCTTGGTGTAACTTCTTTAGTACAGGATCCAACAGCACCCGATAATTGGTATTACTCTACCGGCGAATTTTTTGGGTCTGCGGGCGCAAGCGGGGCAAGTTTTTATGGCTCAGGTATATTTAAGTCGGAAGATAATGGCGAAACTTGGTCGCAAATAGAAACTACGCGAGACAGTGATACCGCTTTTAATTCCAGACATGATTTTATCGTAAATATTGCAATCAGCCCTACCACCGGAACTTTCTTTTTTGCAAGCAATGCGCTGGGTATTTATCGTTCTACCAACGATTTATCATCATCCTTCCATACACTGGGTGATATAAATAATCACGTTTGGTCGGATGTGGTTGTAAACAAAAACGGAATTATCATCGCTGTACTTTCAACAGCATTTGATGGTCAAGATCAAACCTTCGACCCGGGCGTTTACGTTTCTACCGACGATGGAATTAGCTGGACAGACATAACACCTGGTTCGTTTCCAAATAATGGAAATCGTAGCGTGATTGGTGTTTCTGATTCAGATCCTGATATATTTTACGTTCTAACCGACACGGGTTCAGGGCCATCGGGTATGGATTTGCACCGTTTTGATATCAGTGAGCCATTCAATGTACAAACGAGTGATCGAACCAGTGGAATTCCGAAATTCGGGGAACCAGTAGGCGATTTAGATCCACAGGATGGGTATAACTTAATGGTTAAAGTTCATCCCACAAATCCGGATTTAGTTTTTATAGGCGGAACAAATTTATACCGCTCTACATCAGGTTTCAGTAATCCTCCGGTTTCAAATAATCAGGGAATTGCCTTACCCGGTGAAGGCCCTAAATTTTGGGTTGGTGGTTATGATTTTGATAACGACATCAGCCAGTTTCCGAATCATCACCCCGATCAACACAACTTGATTTTTTATCCTGAAAACCCAAATAAAGCAATTAGTGCTCATGATGGTGGTCTTAGCCTTACCAACGACATCACCGCAACTCCGGTTGAATGGGTAGATCTTGATGATGGATATAATGTTACTCAATTTTACACCGTTTCTATTCATCCCGATTCTGATGACGGACGGATTGGTGGCGGTACGCAAGATAATGGTACTCCTTATTTTATTTTCAACCTAAATGGGCAATCTAGCCTATCTGTTGATGCCTCTTCAGGGGATGGTGCTTTCACCTATTTGGGCAATAATTATGCGGTTACTTCCTCACAAAATGGATTCTTGCTCAAATTTGATTATGCCAATAACGATTTAACTAATTTCTCCTACATCTCGCCACTTGGTGCAGTTGATCAACAGTTTATTCATCCTTACGCAGTAAACCCAGCCGACGAAAATTTTATGGCTTATCCGGCCTTTGATCAAATCTGGATAAATGATAAAATGCTAACCCTCTCGCGGAATACTTCAAACTCTGATGGAACCTCCGAAGGCTGGACCAAACGTTCTGACTTAGACTCCGGAACAGACAATCATGAAATAACTGCGCTAACATTCACCAACAGCAACCCATCGGACCGATTATACTACGGAAGCTCGGATGCCGTAGATACACAAATCCCATTCATCAAACGAGTAGATGATGTTACTGCTACCGATAGCGACTTAAATGTTGTGATTCCAAATGCCTCCGGTGGTTCGTATGTAAACGATATTGCTGTAAATCCTGATAATGGTGATGAATTGATGGTAATAATGTCGAATTATGGCGTGAAAAGTATTTGGCATAGCAGTAATGCCGGCTCTAACTGGACAGACATTGAAGGAAACTTGGCGGGAGAAGATGCACCTTCTATCCGTTCAGGTGCGATTGCAGTAACTAACGAAAATGGCACTTTCTATTTTGTTGGAACCAGTGTGGGTTTGTACTATACCGATCAGCTAAATGGAACACAAACTGTATGGACGAGGGTAGCAGAAGATAAAATCGGAAATGCAATAGTGTCATCGCTCGATTATCGGCGTTCAGATCAAATTTTAGCTGTTGGCACACATGGTCGAGGCTTGTTCGTGGGTAAAATCGGAAATGCGGTTTCAAATGAGTTAACAGAATCATCATTTGATCAGCCTTCAGAATTTGCCTTAAATCAGAATTTCCCGAATCCTTTTAATCCTACTACTAACATCTCGTTTACACTCCCTTCAAATGCCGTTGTGAATTTGTCGGTATTCGACCTAAATGGACGTAGAGTAGCTGAGATTTACAATAATCGCGCAATGGCTTCTGGTTCATTTACTGCAACTTTCGATGCATCGAGGCTTGCAAGCGGAACTTATCTTTACCAATTGGAGGCCGTCCCTCAAAATGGAGGAAGCCCATTTAGGCAAACAAAAACGATGACACTGATCAAATAAAAAACTCACAAAGGCAGCCTTTTCGCTGCCTTTTTTTATACAAGTTTCTCCAGTAATTTTTTAAAGTCATCCTGAATCAACGCACCTTTATCTTTAGCATAAAAAGTGTGCAGATTTTGAGAAGCAAGCTTAGCGCCAATTTCGGGATCAGCTTTTTCTAATAAATATTTTTTTTGCACCAGACCTGGTCTTGGCCCCCACTCGCCGATTACTTCCAGAGTGTGTGCCTCCAGAATAATAACTTTTGGGATAGACCGACTTTTTCCGTCGGTTAAAAAGGCATCCATTACTTTGGGGTATTTGTCGCGTAGAATTATCTTTAACTTAATATTCTCAGCGAAATCCGTCATTTTTTTAATGTAGGGCAGGATTTGGGCAGAATCCCCACACCAACCTTCGGTGATGACCAACCAAATTTGGTCGCCGCTGATTTGCCGGATTAACGATTGAATATCTTCACGAATAACTCCTCTTTTATCGATTCTGTTGGTTCGTTGAATGTTCAACTTTGTGTATTCCAACATTCCCTCAGAGTTGTCATCATTCGTTGTGCGACTTTCCTCAAACAACGTATTGGTGAGCAAATTAAAAGCCTCATACTCTAAGGCTTCTTCAATAATTTTGTGG
The DNA here is from genome assembly GCA_965228545.1 of Balneolaceae bacterium. GTDB lineage: Bacteria > Bacteroidota > Rhodothermia > Balneolales > Balneolaceae > HXMU1420-13. Next base: position 231,955 of record OZ245822.1, on the reverse strand, counting down.
GTAATAACTGATTCTTTAATATTAGACATGGTTAAACCGATTAAATAATAATAGGGCAATAAGTTACGAACACTTGTCAACTCAAATGATTGATTTGTTCAATAATGATGATAGTTCTACAAAGTGTTATCTTTGGCTATGCAGACGAACACCATAGATTTACCAAACTATATTTCAACTCAGTATTCGAGATCAACTTGGAAGAAGAAAGAAGCAGCGCATCAGCAACAAGTTTCTTTATTGATCGATGGTTATTTGGATAAAAGAAGTCGTGGCATAAAACAACCGGTGATGGATTTCCTGTTTGAATATTATCCATTTCGTCCTTCTTGGCTAAAAAAATGGAGTCCGGGGATTGGTGCTAGTCTCGAATTCGACCAAATTGAAGATTTACCGCCATTAAAAGTATGGGAGTTTGAACAAGAAATCGCCTTTTTGGCATCAAACTCCATTCCTGAAAAGCGACTCAAATCTTTCAACTGGATACTGCATCTTTTGAAAAGCACCCGAGATCGTCGCCCTGCTTTTGGTTGTTTTGGAATGCACGAATGGGCTATGGTGTACAAATCTGAAGAAATCCGCCACGGACAAGTTCCGCTTCGAATGGATGACAAAGAACTTGCGGCGTTCGTTGAATCCCGACCTTTAGTTTGCACTCATTTTGATGCTTTTCGTTTTTTCACTCCCGAAGCTGTACCGTTAAACAAACACACGCTATCTCGCGAGAACTTTGCGGATATGGAGCAACCCGGATGCATCCACTCTAATATGGATTTATACAAATGGGCGTTCAAAGGCTTTCCATGGATTTCGTCCAACGCTGTATTTGCTGCCTTCAAACTTGCCTGCGAAGCTCGTAAGGTTGACATGAAAGCAAGTCCCTACGATTTACACGAACATGGATTGGAACCCATCAAAATTGAAACCGAAAGCGGACGAAAGGAATACCTAGAGGCCCAACAAGCAATTTATGAAAAAGGAATTCCGGTAAGGGAGCAGTTGATTAAGGAGTATGAAAGAATCGTAGGTTTTAGACCTTGATTCTATTAATTAAAGGGTTTACTTGATTTTTATTTCTGATTACGATGCTCTGCGTCGTAATAACAACACTTTAATTTACCTATCTTCATTTCGATGAAAGCGAAGTGATGTAGACTTCGCTAAGTAGCACACGGGATTTTTTAAGCTTAATATCGTACTGTCATCCTGCGAAGGCAGGGATCTTGAATCTCAATTAAACTTCGGGCTGTTAATAAGCTCTAGATTCCCACCTTCGTGGGAATGACTTTAATTTGATGATTAAACCCGTGGCATTATCAAAATCAGACAGGCTTGGTTAAACCCATCCATCATTTTGCTGAAAGCGTGGTGGTGGAGACTTCGCTAAGTAGCACACGAGATTTTTAAGCTTAATATCGTACCGTCATCCTGCGAAGGCAGGGATCTTGAATCTCAATTGAACTTCGGGCTGTTAATAAGCTCTAGATTCCCACCTTCGTGGGAATGACTTTAATTTGGGTAGCAGGCTATAAGCTGTAGAAGCCACGACTTGATCAAAATCAGTCAGCCGGGCATTCGCCCAATAGTCTTAGTGCTTTCTCAAATAATTTGCTTACGCAATCGTGCTACCGGTTCGTTGAGTTGCTCGCGGTATTTACTCACAGTTCGCCGTGCGATATTGTAGCCTTTTTCGTTTAGTTTATCAGCTAATGCCTGATCGCTTAATGGATTTCTCTTGTCTTCATTATCGATGATGGTTTGCAATATGTTTTTTACTTCACGATTACTTACCTCTTCCCCGCTTTCGGTCGTCAATCCCTCATTGAAGAAATATTTGAGTTCATAAACACCAAAATTTGTTTGCACATATTTCCCATTTACAACACGTGATATGGTTGAAATATCCATCCCAATGCGCTCGGCTACATCTTTCAAAATCATGGGTTTTAAGCCATCCCCGAATTTGAAGAACTCTTCCTGCAACGCCACTATGGTCTTCATTACATTCATTAAAGTATTTTGGCGCTGCTTGATCGATTCGATAAACCAATTCGCCGAATCAATCTTAGTGCGCATAAACTGTTGAGTTTGTGCATCGGGCTTTTCTTTTCGGCGTTTTATCTCTTCCCACATTTGCGTGTACTCGGGAGAAATCTTCAGCTGAGGAGCATTGCGCTGGTTCAACGATATCACAAACTCGCCTTTTCCGTTTTCTGTTTGATTGGCCCCTCGCCAATACACTTCAAAATCCGGCTCTATATAATTTTGAGTTTCTTCCAGACCATCACTAACTGCACCCGGACGTGGATCCATGTGCCGTATTGCTTCAAAGGCTTCTTTAAGGGATTCTTCGTCGGTATTGAGACGCTGAATCAGCTTTTTAAAATGCTTTTTCTCAAAGGCATTCCATGCATCCCGAACTATCCGAATCGCAAGAGATCTGCCGGGTAAATCTTCATCAGCATGTTTGAGTTGTACTAATAAACAATCCTGCAAATCACGTGAGGCAATCCCAATCGGGTCAAGTAGCTGTATTTTCTTTCGTACCGCTTCTACATCGTCTTCTTCAATAAATACCCCATGATTGAAGGTGATATTGTCCGCCACAGCGATTAATTCGCGCCGGAAATACCCGTCTTCATCCAATGAACCCAAAATCTGATCGGCAATCAACTCTTCCTCTTCGTTTAAATCCAATAAGGAAACCTGTTGCTCAAGTTCTTCGAGTAGCGTTACCTCATACTCGTTCGGAAGATCGCGCCATTCATCCAAATCAGGGTTTCTTGGTGTTGAATACGTTTCGCCATCATAGTCGGTATTGTCATCGTAGTCGTCCCAATCTACTTCATGCTCATCTAAGCTTTCCAGGGCTTCTTCTTTTTCATGGGATGACTCTTCGACCTCGGTAAGTTCATTTTGCAGGCTTTGGTCCCCTTCTTCGAGAATCGGATTCATTTCCATCTCTTCTTTGATGCGCTGCTCCAAAGCGATGGTGTTCAATTGCAGCAATTTGATGTACTGCAACTGTTGGGGCGACAGCTTTTGCTGCATCCCTTGTTGTAAACTTTGCCCGATATTTTGTCTGTTCTTAAGCATCCTGATGTTCTCTTACATATTCACATGCTGCTAAAAACTCATCATACCATTCCTGTCCATAACGCCTAACCAACGGGCGTTCTAAAAAATCGGCTAAATAGATGTCCTCTTTCTCTCCCTTAGCACAGGCTGCTGAACACATTTTAGGCATGTATTCAAAGTTGGCATACTCAAAACCGCCAATTTTTTTTAATCTGACCGGATATAAATGGCAACTGATCGGTTTTTCCCAATTAAATCTGCCTTCGAAAAAAGCTTTTTGGATGGTGCAATACGCGACATCCTGCTCATCGTAATTTACAAAAATACACTCTGCACTGTCGACGCACGATATCTCATATCCTTTTTCTTTTGATCCGATTACCACTCCATCCTTTTCTGCAACGGCGATAGCTTCGGGTCGAAGTTCTTCTTTTAATGTATGATAGGCTTTGTGAAGAACCGGAATTTCATCTTTCGACACCGGAGCGCCGGCATCACCAACAACACAACATGCGCCTTTACAAATGGGAGTATCGCATGCGAACTTTTGTGTTGCAATATCGTCTGAGAGAATTATGTCGCCAACTTTAATCATATCCAAATATACAATAATCGTGCCATTTGCTTGCTTCTAAAATTGTGAAATGACTAACCAATTACCAATTTTTTAAGACATAAGAACTCAAGTCAACGTACTTTCATTTGGTGTTTAACATAATCTAATTCAATGCTGGTAAGTAAACGAATCTCAATGTTACTGCTTTTTGCAGTTTCATTACTCATAAACCAAAATACTCAAGCTCAGGATTTTTCCGTCGATTTCGAAAAATTTACGCTGGATAACGGTTTGGAAGTCATTTTTCATGAAGATAAATCTGATCCTGTCGTTGCAGTTGCTCTAACTTTTCATGTTGGATCTGCCCGGGAAAAAGAAGGCAAAACCGGATTTGCTCACCTGTTCGAGCATCTTTTATTTCTGGAGTCTGAAAACCTGGGGAAAGGCGGACTGGATAAAATGAGTAGCCGCATTGGTGGTTCCGGAGCTAATGGCTCTACCTCTCGCGATCGAACGAACTACTTTCAAACCGTTCCAAATGATGCCCTCGAAAAAATGATTTGGGCAGAAGCTGATAAACTCGGGTTTTTTATTAACACGGTGACCGAAGCTGTTGTGGCTAAGGAAAAACAAGTGGTTAAAAATGAAAAACGTCAAGGCGTGGATAACCGTCCTTATGGGCATGTAAATTATGTAGTTGGAAAAAACCTTTATCCGGCAGATCACCCCTATAACTGGCAGGTAATCGGCTCACTGGAGGATCTTCAAAATGCTACCCTGGCCGATGTAAAGGAATTCTACAACAAATGGTACGTGCCTAACAACGCAACACTCGTAATTGCCGGCGATTTCGATTTTGAACAAGCCAAAGCCTGGGTTCAAAAATATTTTGATGAAATACCACGTGGTGAGGAAATCGAGCCGTTAGCAGACCGACCTGCATCCTTAGGTGAAACTAAAAAACTCTTTTATGAGGATAATTTTGCTCGTCTGCCTGAACTTCGTTTAACCTGGCCGGGAGTAGACATCTATCACGAAGATTCTTATGCACTTAATATTCTAACGGAATTACTTGCATCAGGCAAAAAAGCGCCCATGACTCAAGTTCTGGTTGATGAAAAAGAGCTTACTTCAAATGTATTCTTCTTTTCAAACAACTCGGAGATTGCCGGAGAGATGTCTTTGATTGTACGAGCATTCCCAAACACTGATCTGAATGAGGTTCATAGCGCAGTTTATGAAGCTTTTGATCGATTTGAGGAAGAAGGTTTTAGTGATGCAGACTTGGATCGGATAAAAGCCGGAATTGAAACTCAGTTTTATAATGGTCTTTCCAGCGTACTTGGTAAAGCATTCAACTTAGCGCAGTACAATATATTTGCCGGCGATCCGGGATACATCAACCAAGACATCCAAAAAACACTCGCTGTTACTAAAGACGACGTGATGCGCGTGTACAATCAATATGTAAAAGGAAAGGATTACATAGCTACGAGTTTTGTTCCACTCGGTCAGGCAGACTTGGTGTTGGATGGCTCTGAACCTGCTGAAGTTGTAGAAGAAGTAATTGCCGAAAGCGGTGCAGATGAGCAGTTTGAATTACCGGAAGAAACAGATTTTGAACGCACTCCTTCCAGCTTTGATCGCACTGTTGAGCCACCTTATGGCGATTCACCCGAACTAGCAGTGCCGGACGTATGGTCATTTACTTTAGATAATGGAATTCCGGTACACGGTATAACCAACACAGAATTGCCTTTGGTTCAATTTCAGTTACGCATTAAGGGAGGCTTGATGCTGGAAGAAATGGATAAAATTGGAGTTTCGAATCTGCTTGCAGAAGTAATGACTCGTGGAACAGCCAACAAAACGCCCGAAGAACTTGAGGAAGCCATCGATGAACTTGGGGCTTCCATCAACATTAATTCCGGGCGACAATCCATCACGATTTCTGGAAATACCTTAGCTCGTAATTTTGAATCTACCATGGCATTGGTTGAAGAAATGCTATTAGAACCCAGATGGGATGAGACAGAATTCAACCTCGCAAAACAAAGTACCTTAAGTGCTATTGCTGCACAAAGCGCCGACCCGAATTCCATTGCAAGCAACACTTTTAACTCAGTGGTTTATGGTGAGGAGAACATTCTATCCAAAAATCCGATTGGCACGATTAATACTGTTGAAACCATCACTCTAGATGATCTGAAAACGTTTTATGAGAAGAATATAAGCCCAAGCGTGGCAGACTTTATGGTGGTTGGTGCAACCGATCTACAAAAGGTAGAGAGTGTGTTATCCGGCATAGAAAACAACTGGGCAGGCGCAGAGGTACAAATTCCTGAGTTTGATAAGCCTGAACCAATTACTGAGCCAACTGTTTACTTTTACGACGTTCCGGGCGCAAAACAGTCAGTTTTAAACTTCGGTTATTTAGCCATGCCCGAAACCGACCCAGATTATTATCCCGCTACAGTAATGAATTACATTCTTGGTGGTGGTGGTTTTGCCTCTCGATTAACGCAAGAATTACGCGAAGGTAAAGGCTACACCTATGGCATCCGATCCGGATTTAACGGTAATGAGCTGCCGGGAGCTTTCCAGATTTCGAGCGGTGTTCGTACCAATGTTACCTTAGAATCTGCGGCTTTAGTGAAGCAGATTTTAGAAGATTATCCCACAACCTTTACTGAGACGGATTTAGCTACCACAAAAAGCTTCTTACTAAAAAGTAATGCCCGCCGATTTGAAACATTGGGTGCCAAATTGAACATGCTGTACAATGTGAGCACGTATGGATGGGATCCGGATTATGTGAAAGAACGTGAGCAAATCGTCCGCGACATCACCATCGAAGATATCTCTGAATTGGCCGAAGAATATGCTAATCCAAATAAGATGATTTATGTGGTTGTTGGAGATGCTGAAACGCAAATGCATCGACTCGAAGAACTTGGTTTTGGAAAACCGGTGTTGGTGAACGAGCAGGTTAAAGAAGGAAATGAAGAATGAGAATATTCAACACTCAATATTCAACATTCAATTAGCAATAGGCAACTTTCAATAAGTTAGTTATACACTCTAAATGCATTGTCTATTGAATGTTCTTTGTTGAATGTTAGATACTGAATGTTGAAACAGTGTAAACAACTATGAGCCATCAGGAACGCATAGAATTTATAGTCAACCATTTGGAGCTTCGTCCACATCCCGAGGGTGGTTATTACAAAGAAAGCTACCGGAGTGAAGGAAGCATTTCAACAGAGGAATTAGGAGCAAGCTTTAACGGTGCCCGTAACTATGCAACGGGCATCTATTTTCTGCTCACAGCCGAAAATTTCTCGGCTTTCCATCGGATTAAGCAAGATGAAATGTGGCACTTTTATGAAGGCGATCCGCTTCGCGTGCACATGATTGATGCATCAGGAAATTATTCGTATCAGGATATTGGACTAGATTTCGCACAAAACCATCAACCTCAATTTATAGTACCGGCGGGAGTTTGGTTTGCTTCGGAAGTGGTTGATGGTGGTAATTATTCACTAGTCGGGTGCACGGTCTCGCCCGGCTTCGATTTCGATGATTTTGAACTGGCAGAGCGTGAACGATTAGTTGAGGAATATCCGATGCATAAACAGATTATTGAGCGGTTAACTCGGTAGAATTATAACACCCGTTCTATCAAAATTTTTTGTTTGAAGAATGAATTTTCACAGAATATTCTCAACTATTTGATCATCTAGAGCACGATATACTAGTCGTATAATTTTTATTACTGATGGTTTTTTGGTTAATTTTGCTTCATGAAAAGTTTAAGCGAAATAAAAACCACTTTAGAACAGAATAAATCCAGGCTATACAATTCATATCCTATCGAATCTATGGCAATATTTGGATCGTTTTCGAGAAATGAACAATCATTAACCAGTGATGTTGATATAGTGGTTGAATTCAACGATAAAATTGGAATTCGCTTTATTGATCTGGCAGATGAGCTTGAAGAGTTAATTGATTTAAAAGTTGATTTAATCTCAAAAAAAGGATTGAAAAAACAGTACCTCAAATCGATAAAAGAAGATTTGATTTATGTCTAAGAGACACATCTCCACCATTGATTGATCTGCTTATTTCATCCAAAAGACAAAGCTAATATCAAATAAATCACTACTCTTTGTATCAGAAGATGAACGTGTATTTGCTGAAATTCTATCGTTGCTAACTGATGAAAAATAGTAACTCATACTCATCATCATTGAGTCAGACAATTTTAAAGATAATTTTGGCGCAGCAAACAGATTGAAATAGCCTTGAGTTAATGTAGCCCCTCTTGATTTAAGTGTTAGATTACTCACAACATTTTGAGAAACTTTCCCTTTTGCTGTAATCTAAGCTAGATAATCACGATTTGTAAAATTCCCTCTGGTTCCAAATTGAATCGATGGTGAAAAAGCCCCCTTATGAATATGTAATCAACATATAATTTTATTTTTAATTCTGAATAATCAAATGAGCCTGCACTATTAATTTGACTATTTAAAACAGGGTTGAAATTATAATCAGCAATTTCAAAACTTGCACCAAAATCGAGAAATTTAAAAGCATTGCTATGTAAACCGATTCCATAGTAAGAACTCGTACTACTATAACGAATATCGTAAATCTCGCCTTCTGATGATCGAGTGTTGAAATCAATGGTCGAATTACCGAATCCTTTAATTAATGTAATACCAAACTTTCTTCTATTTGGCATAGATTTTCTTACACATTCGTTATACGAATTTGCCAGTTTAGTCAGGTTATCTTTACTCAGTTGGAATGATTCTGCAATAGTGATCTCTTTACAATCGAATACTGATTCTTTAAGTCTCACTCTATAATCTATAACTGAATACTGATCCAGATCAAAACCGGTGTTTTCAACATCTTGAAGAGAGAAATATTCCCCATTATTTTCGACTACGAATCCATAGCCAGCTGCAAGTGCTGTAAAAAATTTATGTACTGCTTCCCCCTCCGTTAAACCTTGTAGTAAAACCTCCGTTGTATCGAGTATTGAAGAATCATTGGGGTAAATAACTGGTCGTACAATAAAATGACCTTCTTTGTATACAAAAAGAGCATTTATTTCTGCCAACTCAACAATGAGCTCACCGCGCCTGGGAGTAATTGTAATCTGACTTTTCGATTCAATTTCACTTAGGTCAATGATCCCCTCAATTCTTTCTCCATTTTTTAAATCAATAAATCCGGGCTGTGCAGATACATTACCAATAGCTAAAAACATAGCCGCGAGCACCCAATAAATTTTATTATAACTCATCCTTTAATATTATTACTGTAATCTATAGATGAGCCTTGCACTATAAGCAGATTGTCTAATTCTGTCATCTGATGCGTCATTTTCTGCAGTTACGCGCTCTTCTATATCCGACTTGAAGTAATAGCTAATACCTAAATCAAACTTTTCTGAAATTTGAATTGATAATGTTGGAGCGGCAAATACGTAAATTGTTGCCGTTGTTCTCATATTTCTGTCGAATTTTGGAGTAACTATACCTTTCGCATCAAATCGTCTACCTTTTTGAATGACTTCAACTTCCAATGCATCGTTATTATCTCGTAGTGTAAGATTAAAACTTACTCCGGTTTTAATAGAACCGGAAAACCTACCGTAGGATAATCTTGGCTCCAGATAAATTTTGGGCTTCAACTCCATATAATCCAGTGATCCACCTGCCAAAATAGAATCTGTAAGTATGGGGGAAAAGTTATATTCCGCTACTTCAATTGAAGCACCAAAGTCCATATTCTTTATCAAATCAATTACTTGTATTCCCACACCAAAATAAACCTCCTGACTTTTATACCTTAAGTCATATACCTCGTTTCTATCTCCTAAACTATTCGAAACTACATTAAACTCTAGATCCGCATCGTTATGACCAATTTCTGCCGAAATATTTAACCTCTTTTTTGTTTTTCTACTAGTTTCTTTCGTGCATTCATCATAAATGGATGATAATTCAAGAAGCCCTTCTTCTGTGAGAGCAAATGAATCTGAAAGAATTATTTCTTTACAAGGCATTAATACTTCAATAAGTACTTTTTTATAGGGCGAGTCATTATCATTTACTTTTTCTGTGGTTGAAATATATTGGTACTGTAATGCATGATAGTTCTCTGACTTTCCAGCTACAAAATCAAAGCTCATCCCAAATGCTTCCCAGAAATTCAACGAACTCTCAATAAGTGGTTTGAGAATTACGTCCTTGTTTTCCATTACGTTATCTTCACGATAAATACTAATTGATTTCACATAGTAAAATCCAGATTGATGCACAAAAAAGCCTGTCATATCATCTGCAGTGAAGCTTAATTCTGTCCTTCTCGCTGAAAGCGTAATTATGCCCTCGTTTTTTAAATCAGTTAGATCAATGATCCCTTCAATTCGTTCACCATTCTTTAAATCAACATAACCAGGTTGTGCGAAAGTTAACCCCGAAAACAATAGTAATGCCCCGAGCATCCAACAATATTTAACGTAAATCATCCAGAAAAGCTTTTTTTAATTATTCATAAACCTATGGTAATCAATAATTAGATTTTAAAAAACCTCTGTTATTTTTTTTTTGAGTTTGAAACACAAAAAATCCCGCCCCTTTTTTCAAAGAGCGGGATTCATAGACTGTTTAATTACAATCCGTTCAACTTCATTGTATTACATAGAAGCTAAACCACGTAATGTGTTTGCCAGCTTTTGTACTTTTTCTGAGTCGGAACTCATTGAAGAATGATCAGCTACTTCATCGGCTAGGCGAGTAAGCATTTTGCCTCTCTTTTTGGCCGGAGTTGCTTCCGCATTGGCAATTCCCTGACGGAAAGCTGTGATCGCTTCATCAGAAACACTGTTATCACGGTCTAACTGGTCCACATAAGCTCTTGCTAAGTGGAAAGTAGTTGGCCATTCAATTTTTGGCTGACCTTGCGCATTCAGGTAATCCCACGTTACTGTTTTTGCAGCAGCGATTTCGTTCTCGGTTAAGAACGGGCTTGGCTCCAGATCAAAAATATCTAAACCACGAGCGATTTCTGAGTTTACAATCACACCATTGTACCAGTACACACTCCAGCTTCCACCAAATCCGGAACCATCGGTTGCAACCGGGCCGTAATCATGAAATGCGATTTCGGTCGGATTAGAAGGATCAGTGAAATCAAAGATAGAAATACCACCCTGATACCACGACTGAACCATGATGTCGCGATCCGGTACAGGAATCAATGAGCCGTTATGCGCCACACAGTTTTCGTACACTGTTTGCGGTGCCGGCATTTTGTAATATTCCTGGAATACCATTTTGCCATCTTCGATAGTGAAGAGCGCATTTGCACCCCACTCGTAAGGATCGTCAACGCGGCATTTTGGTCCGCCACCTCCGCCCCATTCGTCGGTGAAAATTACCGTGTTACCGTCGTTGCTAAAGGTAGCAGAGTGCCAGTAGGCGAAGTTAGAATCGGCAACAGCATCTAAACGTACAGGATTTGCCGGATCGCTGATATCCAATAACAAACCATAACCTTCACATGCTCCACCGGCAAGGCCAATTTCAGGATAAAGTGTGATATCATGACATTGATCCGGACCACGGCGGCGAGTTTCATCCTCTTCACCACCACCAAACATCATGTCGATACGCGCTTGTAATGAACCACGAAGAGCTACGCTGTCTTCCGCAGTTGGAGCACCTTCGCCACCACGCTCTTGCACAATTGAATTCAACAGGTTTCTGGCAAAGCCGTCAGGAAGCACGCGCTCGGTTCCACCAAATACAAAAGTGAATTTACCGGCTGCTTTTGCAGCTTCCAGAGCAGCAAGATCAGCGGGTGCTAAACCGTGAGTTGGAGGTGCTTCCAGGTCTTCAAAAATTCGAGGAGAGCTTACGATGGCAGCGTCTTCCGGGCTATCTAAAGGAACTTTAATTACCTCGATACGGAATAATGCAGAATTCGGGTCTTCTTCGGGTTGTAAATCAGAACATCCCGGTAATTCTTCATCCGGACGTACAACATAAGAACCTGATACATACACATAGATGTTCTCGTCGTCGTTAGGATCTTTGAGTACAGAGTGTGTATGAGAACCGCGACAAGTTTGCACGTTTGATACATACACAGGATTCTTAACATCGGTAATATCGAATATTCGGATACCACGTAGGCGATCTTCACTTACAGCTGATTGAACTCCTTGTGTTCCACAATCAAGGCGACCTTCGAGGCCTTCACCTGATACAAACATTAGGTTTCCGTAAACAGAAACATCACTTTGTGAGGCAGGGCATTCATAGTCGTTTACCAGCACGGGATTTCTTGGATCCGTAATATCCCAGATAATTACCCCATTATAGTTTCCCTGAAATACATAATTCCCTTGAAAAGCCAGATCAGAATTGGTTTTCCCTACAAACTTCTCGGGGGGTGGAGTTTGAGATAATCGTTCGATATTCCAGTAAGCTTGCCCGGCATCATAAAGACCTTCTTCTAACCCAACACGTGGATCAGGTGTTGGTACGGTTGCATCCTCAATCGGAGCAACTTCCGGAGCGGTAAATGGTGCCATCGTTGTTTCCGATGACGATGAACAGGCATAACTGAAAAGTAATGCCCCGGCTAGTACAGATAATTTGGTAAATCCGAACAGCCGTTCTTTGGTAGAAGTATGATTCATACTTGTCCTATTTGTTATTGTTGATTGTTGAAATTTGATAAATAACCTTACTCTGATTGCTCGGCCTGCATGATTTGCATGAGCATTAATCGCATTCGTTCGATCTCAGTTTTTTGATCTACGTTTATATCGCCGGCGAGTTTCCCGATACCTACTTCTTGCGCCGCGCCATCCGTTCGAACCAGATCGTTAACCATGGTAATGGCTCCTGCATGATGTTGAATCATATATCGTAAAAACAAACGATCAAAATCTTTCCCTTTGGCCATGGTAAGTTCTTCGAGTTGTGTTTGATTTAACATTCCGGCCATATCAGAATGATCGTGCATCATTCCGGCCATGTCCATATTATCGCCACCCATTCCGTTATTGGCCATGTGCCCCATGTGCGAAGAGTGATTCAATTCTTTGTCCATTTCTGCATGCATTTTATCACGCATCTCTTCAGGTTTTTCTTCCGGCTTTTTGGCGTGATGATCTCCGTGTCCCATTTGCTCATGTGCCCTATGAACAACCGATTCCTGATCAAAAGTTAAAGAAGGGGTTTTTCCTGGGTTGATAATCAAGTTTAATCCATCAACAGTTACTTGAGGTACTGTTTCGTCGCGATCGCTTAACCAGCGTTGCATGATGGCAATTTCATCTTTCTGCGCATTGATTATGCGTGCGGCCAGCGTTTGTACGGATTTACTGGCATTATTAGGTTTTGCCAGACTCGACATGATTAACGCCTGAGAGTGATGGGCGATCATCCCTTGCATAAAGTCAACATCCGCTTTGGCGTAATTCAATTTGGTACTATCGCGGCGAGCCCAAAATAATGCTTCAATTTCTGAGGTATCTCTAGTATCGTTGATTGTTATTTCCTCTTCTTGGCTTCCTTCATTGCTTGCATTAGCAGTTTGTTTTGATGTGCTGCAAGCCATCAACATTCCAGCTGAAAATAAAACTAACAGCATGTTCGAAAATCGGTGGTTCATGAAGTTCATAAATATGTTGGCAATCAATTGTTTTGAATAGTGAAATAAGGTAGCCAAAATGCGCTGTTTTTAGCAAAAAAACACACATTCTATTTTTAACCTATCAATTACTTCATCCAATAGGCTTTAGCAATAAATTATTACTTCAACTTTACATTTCTAAATCGATTCGTAGCTATCAAATACCCCATATATTTATATATTTGCGTCAACCAACGAACCAACATTTTTTAACTCAATGGGTAATCTGGAAAAATCAGTAGAAGAAAAAATTAATCAATGGCTTGCAGGGGGATACGACGACGAAACTAAAGCAGAGATTCGTTCTCTTCTTGAAAAAGAAGCATATACTGAACTAACCGATGCATTCTATAAAGATCTGGAATTTGGCACCGGTGGCTTGCGCGGAATAATGGGTGTTGGCTCAAACCGGGTGAACAAATATACCTTCGGCATGGCCACACAAGGCTTGTCAAACTTTTTGAAAAAAGAGTACCCCAATGAGGAAATAAAAGTAGCTATTGCGCACGATTGCCGAAACAATTCGGATACGCTCGCCAAAGTTGTGGCTGATGTATTCTCTGCGAACGGAATTAAGGTGTACTTTTTTGATGGTCTCCGCCCCACACCCGAGCTAAGTTTTGCCATTAGAGAATTGAATTGCCAAAGCGGTGTGGTATTAACTGCATCCCACAACCCGAAAGAATACAATGGCTTTAAAGCGTACGGCAGTGATGGAGGACAATTTGTTTCGCCATACGATAAAATGGTGATGGAAGAAGTTCAAAATATCGCTTCTGTGGATGAGATTAAATTCGAAGGGAATCCGGATTTGATAGAACCTATTGGTGAAGAAATTGACAAACGCTATATCGAAGAATTGGTAAAATTGTCGGTTTCGCAAGATGCTATTAAGCGACAACACGATTTAAATATTGTTTTTTCTCCCATCCATGGAACGGGAATTTCAGTAATTCCGGCACTTGAAGCGTACGGATTCACTAATGTTAATGTAGTGGAAGAGCAAATGGTGATTGATGGAAACTTCCCTACTGTAATATATCCCAACCCTGAAGAAGAAGATGCCTTGAGCATGGCAATGGCTAAGGCAAAAGAGACTGACGCTGAATTGGTTATGGCAACCGACCCGGATGCCGATCGCGTTGGGATTGCCGTAAAAGGCGATAAAGGTGAATGGATGTTGTTTAATGGAAACATGACAGGAACCTTGCTCATCAATTACATGCTTACCGCTTGGAAAGAAGCCGGTAAATTAACAGGAAATGAGTATATCGTTAAAACCATTGTAACCAGCTACCTGATCGACAGGATTGCGGCAGCTTACGGCGTTGAGTGTTTTAATACCCTAACAGGATTTAAATACATTGGACAGTTGATGACCACCCTGAATGGAAAAAAAACCTTTATAGCAGGTGGCGAAGAAAGTTACGGATATCTGGTTGGTGAACATGCACGCGATAAAGATGCTGTAGTTTCTGCTGTGATTATTGCAGAAATGGCCGCTTATTACAAAGATCAGGGTAGCAGTCTCTTTGAAGCTCTTTTAGATGTTTATGTGGAATATGGATTTTTCCGTGAGAAGTTAATTTCTGTTACAAAAAAAGGGAAAGAAGGAGCCGAAGAAATCCAGCAGATGATGGCCAATTTCCGTGCTAATCCACCAAAAATGCTAGGCGGTTCTCCCGTTACGGTGTTGAAGGATTATCAAACGCAAACGGTATACTATTTGGATACCAATAAAACAGAATCCACGAATCTACCTACTGCGAATGTGTTACAATTCATCACTGAAGATGGCAGCATTGTATCGGCACGACCTTCAGGAACTGAGCCGAAAATCAAGTTTTACTGCAGCGTGAATGGAGAACTTAATTCTCGCGAAGAGTATCCTGTTCAAGCAGGAAAATTAGATACTAAAATCACAGTGCTATTAAAGGATCTGGGCGTTGGGTAATGCCTTCCATCAGAAATATAGACAACAACAAACATAAATCAGGGTACTTATGAAAAACCTCCTGTCAATGATAATCATGGGGCTACTTTGCACCGGTTCGCTCTATGCACAGTCGTATACAGAAATTGTATGGACACAAATCCAAAATTCGTTCGAATCAGCTTCAGAGAATGGCTATTCGATGAAAAACTACATTATTGGTGCAATCGATGAAGATGAGGATAATACTTGGACCTTCTATTTAAATAGCAGCAAAGATTATCTAATCCGTGGATTTTGTGATGAGGATTGCAACGATCTTGATTTATATTTGCGGGATAATTCGGGGGAGGAACTCGATAGTGATATTGAAGATGATGACTTCCCGCTGATGTATTTCTCTCCTACCACTTCAGATCGCTATCAGATCGAAATTTCGATGTATTCATGTTCAGTGGAGCCATGCTATTTTGGCTTGGCTATTTTTGAGAAGTAATAGAGCTTGATGATTATTTAAAGATGTGGTAGGTAGGCTAAGTACTTGTATTAATAAGCTCTTATCCTACCCGCCACCTGCATCAAGCTATTTTGATATTATTGGCCATCGAGCTCACGCAACATTTGATCTACGGCTACTTCGAGCTGCTCATCTTTACCGAAATCAATTTCGCCCGGCATGTTTTTTACAATGATATCAGGGTTAGTTTGATTATTCTCTAACCACTCACCGGCTTTATTTTTGGCACTTACCGGAACTACTCCCCAATAGCTGCCATTTGGTAATCCTTCCCAGCCGGCAAAACTGCACGTTCCGGGTACAGGCATCCCTACCGAGGTTCCCAGATCCAAATCTTCGAAACCGCTGGCATAGCAATGGCCATCGCTGTACATGCTTTCGTTAAACAAACCAATTACGGGCTTTGTCCAGCGCGAAGTGGGCTCGCCACCTACTACTTTTGCTTCGGTAGCATAGGTAAGAAACCGCTCGCCGGTGAAGAACATTTGCAAATCTGCAACCAGATCGCCACCACCGTTATTTCTGGTGTCTACAACAATGGCTTCTTTGTCGTAGTGATCGCCCAACATTTTCTCGATCACATTTCTGAATTGCCCGTCATTCATCCCGGCAATGTGCACGTAGCCCAGCCGGCCATTACTTCGTTCAAGTACTTCTTGTTCGTTTTTATCTACCCAACGATCGTACAATAATCGATATTCAGCACTTAACGAAATGGGTTTGATGGTAATTTGTTGGCTATCACGTCCTCGTACGTCGGAGATTTCTAACAATGTAAAATCACCCGTTTTACGATTTAGGTATTTCGCTACATCTTGATTCGCAGCAATAACTTCGCCATCAATTTTTTGGATGATCATTCCTGCTTTTACGTCGATGTCAGCTTTATCGAGCGGACCGCCTTCTATCACTTCAACAATCTTGATGCCATCCCCTTCATGCTCATAATCCATAAAAATACCTAGCGATGCCGTAGCGTCTCCATCCGAAGAACCTCCACGATATCCACTACCGGCATGCGAAACATTCAACTCGCCAAGTAATTCACTCAATAGCTCCGCAAACTCAAATCCATTTCCAATATGCGCAACTTTGGGTTGATAGGCATCGGCCATAGCTTCCCAGTCGATGCCATGAAAAGTGGGTTCATAGAAGATTTTTTCCGTTCTCAAAACCACATGATCAAACATCACCTCACGCTCTGCATTTCCATCTAACATCATTTCCGAACTGATAGAAATACCGGTTCGTTTACCACTTTCCGGATCCACTTTAGCGATTCGCCCGCCACTTAACAGATACAGGTTTTCCATTTTAGCATCCCACATCAAATTACCGGATGAGGCATCCAAGGAAATCGCAATTTTGGTTTCTTTGGTGCGTAGATCGGTGGTCCACAGATTAAACCCTTTTTCGAAACGAGCTAAGTAGTAGAGTTTGCTTCCATCTTTCGAAAGTACCGCATCGCCTAAACTCGAAGAATGAATGGTTAAACGAGCTGTTCTGTCGTCCAGATTATCCCACTCAAAGCTTAGCGTTTTTTCCTCGTCTTTATCCTCGTCATCTTCGTCTTTATCATCCTCTTCATCGCTTTCCTCTTTCTTTTTATTGGCTTCCGCGATGGCTTTGTTCAGTTCATACTCTTCTTTACTAAGATTGAATTCATCCCACGCGTCTTGCGTAAAAAACATAGAATACACGTCGTATTGCGTACTACCACTGGTTGCGTAGCTCTTTAAGCCATTTCGATTGCTAAACCAAATCATTTGCTTGCCTTCGTTCACCCATTGAGGCGTATGATCGTAGTAACCGCTTTTTACCAGTGTTCTTTTTTCTTGCTCGCCCGAAGCATCCAACAAAATCACATCGCTGTTATTTAAAAGCCGACTAAAACTAGCGAGTAACCACTTACTATCCGGACTCCAAGTGAAGTATTTATCGCCATCTCGCATATGAAATAGTTCATCCGGAGTTAGCAAGGTCACCGTTTCTCTGGATTCCAACTCCATCACCTTAAGCGTTCTTCGATCTTCGATAAAGGCCATTTTCTTACCATCAGGCGAGATTTCTGGTAAGTAATTATCAAATTCATTTTCTAGTACAACTTCTTCATTCAGTAAGGTAGCTGCATAGAAAAAGGGCTCTTGGTCGCGCACTTTTTTGGTTTGATAAATACTCCACTTTCCATCGCGCTCGCTGGAGTAAATTACAGCATCACCATCACCACTCCAGGTTACGAATCGCTCGGTTGCCGGAGTTTTGGTAATTCGTTTGGTGAAATTTCCATCGGCTGAGGTTACAAATACTTCTCCACGAGCAATAAATGCAATTTCCTTTCCATCCGGAGAAACCGCCATTTCTGCGACACCACCATTAATGGTAATCAAATCTTCAGGGTTTTCTACCTCTTGTGTGCGGATGGTTACTTCAACAGCTTTTGGTTCTTGTCCCTCTCTTAGAGTATGTAAAATGCCATGATAACTGAAAGCCATTAACCCGTTGTTACTCATGCTTAAAAAGCGAACCGGATGTGTTTCTAAATCAGTAATCTGAGTGACTTCTCCGGTAGCCAATTCCATCTTATGCACATTAAACGTGCCGTTTTGTTCACTCAAATAATAGAATGCTGTTTCGTCATTCGACCATACCGGATTACGATCTTCACCACCAAATTCTGTTAGCTTTGTATGTTCGCCTGAATTAGCATTGTACATCCAGATATCACGAGTTACCGAGCTTTCGTGATGTTTTCTCCAGATATTTTCGCCACCGGGCTTATCCTGATACAGAAATCCTGAGCCATCTCTTTTTAAACTGATGTGTTCTGCGGGAACTGTAAGTATTTGATCTACTCTACCGCCATTCGCCGGCACTGAGTATAATTCTGTTTGGCTAGAGGTTGGATGTTGCCGGTGAGTGGCCAAATCCTGTCGGTGCGCTCCAAAAATTACCGACTTATTATCGTTTGCAAAGGAATAAGGCGATTCGTCGTTGGAGTGGAAAGTAAGTCGGGTTGCGGCTCCCCCTTTGGCATCCATCACGAAAATATCGAAATTTCCATGTCGATTTGATGCAAATGCCAGCTGTTGAGAATCATGGCTCCAAACCGGCATGTAATCGTGAGCCGTGTGGAACGTCAGTCGCGTAGCCTCTCCTCCTGTTGCGTTTACTGTGTATATGTCGCCTTTATAGGTAAAAGCGATGGTACTTCCATTTGGCGATACTACCGGATAGCGTACCCATTCCGGCGAGATTTGTGCTTGAGCTGAAAGGAATAATAAACTGGCTATTACCAGTGAAAACAATGATTTCATAAAACCCGAGTTTGTTTGAATTGATAGAAACAAAGAGAGAAGACGATTTTTAATCGCGAATGTTCTATGGTAGCTAAATCAATCGTAAAGTTAAAAGCCAGACTTGCAATAATTTGTTGCAGTATTACCCCTCTGCTCTATGCTTAAAATCAATGAAGCTCAAGTGAAGTTGATGCAACTTGCACTTCTAAATCTGGTCATCACAAGGAGAATCAAAACCTATTGAGGTTTATGAAATCCATAGCCGAGGTGATCTCCTGTTGGGCGTTGTTATGGAGATTACCGCGTCGATGTATAAATCTTTCGATTCCTGATTCTCAGGCTCCTTGCTCCTTTCTTCTTTCCTCAAAACCTATCATAACAAGTCCTCAAATCCGATGATTAATCCGTACCTTTGTTGAAACATTAAATTGATGAGTGATATGGCAACAGAGCATTTAACCAAACAGAGTTTTTTAGAAAAAATCTTCAATTTCGAAACCGAGCAAGAGTGGAAGTTTTTGGGGGATCGACCGGCAATTATTGATTTCTACGCCGATTGGTGTGGTCCGTGTAAAATGATTGCCCCGGTAATGGAAGAACTTTCGGATGAATATGCCGGGAAAGTGGATATCTACAAAATTGACACCGAAGCCGAACAAGAATTAGCTGCAGCTTTCGGAATTAGAAGCATTCCTTCAATTTTATTTATACCGATGGATGGTGCTCCGCAGATGGCGCAAGGTGCATTACCCAAGCACACATTTAAAGAAGTGATAAATGACCAATTCGGGATTGCTGATCCGGCGTAATAAAATTTAAATATTAAGTGATGAATGTTAAATAGACCATTTAACATTTAAACCTTTGCACTTAACATTTAAAATTTACCTTGGATATCGAATCGATTCTACCATTTCCTGCACGTCTTCTGGTGGATCAGGATAGATCATTCCAACAGCAAGCGAAACCGCTAAATTCACGATCATACCAAGCGTTCCGATACCTTCTGGTGAGATGCCAAACCACCAATAGTCGGGAGTATTATACTCAGGATATAGAATCTTGAAAAAGACAATATAAGCCAAGGTAAATAACAGACCTGCCACCATTCCGGCAACCGCCCCTTCACGATTCATGCGTTTGTAGAAAATCCCGAGAACGATTGCCGGGAAAAATGAGGCCGCTGCTAAACCAAAGGCAATGGCAACTACTTCGGCTACAAATCCCGGGGGATTGATACCAAAATATCCTGCTACAACTACCGCAACCGCTGCCGCAATACGAGCATATCGTAATTCTGCTTTGTCAGAAATGTCTTTGTTAATTTGTTTCTTTATGAGATCGTGGGAAACAGCTGTTGAAATCACCAATAAAAGTCCTGCTGCGGTAGAAAGTGCGGCAGCTAATCCGCCTGCTGCAACTAAGGCAGCCACCCAGTTTGGGAGACCTGCAATTTCAGGGTTAGCCAGCACCATAATATCCCGATCTACATACAATTCATTGGGCGAATCCGTGCGATAGTTATTCAGTAACGGCTCGCCATTTTCGCCACGTTGAATTTCACCATCTACCCGAACCAAATCGGGTGTGCCATCGATAGCGGAACCCGGACGATAATTTATCAGTCCATCTTCGTTTTTATCAACCCAGGCAAGTAACCCTGTTTCTTCCCAGGTGTGGAACCATTCGGGCATTTCGGCATAAGGTTGCTCGCTTACTGTATCGATAAGATTGGTTCGCGAAAAAACCGCAATGGCTGGAGCAGTTGTGTATAAAATCGCAATAAAAATAAGGGCATAACCTACTGAAACTCGAGCGTCTTTCACTTTAGGAACTGTAAAAAAGCGAACAATAACATGAGGAAGTCCGGCAGTTCCAACCATTAATGCAACGGTGATAAAAAACACATCCTGCATACTTTTTGTACCGGATGTATACTCTGCAAAACCCAGTTCGGTATGCAGTTGATCGAGTTTATCAAGCAAATACATTCCTGATCCATCGCTCAACTGAGAACCAAAACCGATTTGAGGAATCGGACTACCGGTCAATTGCATCGAAATGAAAAACGCCGGTACCATGAAAGCAAAAATGAGTACACAATACTGAGCAACCTGAGTATAGGTGATGCCTTTCATCCCACCCAAAACCGCGTAGAAAAATACAATGGCCATCCCAATAATCACTCCCCAAAAGATTTCCACTTCGAGGAACTTTGAGAATACTAAGCCAACTCCGCGCATTTGTCCGGCCACATAAGTAAAGGAAACGATAAGTGCGCAAATTACCGCCACCGTTCGGGCGATTTGGGAGTAATAACGATCACCGATGAAATCAGGAACGGTAAATTTTCCAAATTTTCTGAGATAAGGAGCCAATAATAATGCAAGTAACACATAGCCTCCTGTCCATCCCATCAAGTAAACCGTGCCGTCGTAGCCCATAAATGAGATCAGTCCGGCCATGGAAAGAAAAGAAGCGGCAGACATCCAATCGGCGGCGGTTGCCATACCGTTGGTGAGGGGTTTAACTGCACCTTCAGCTACATAAAATTCGCTGGTTGAGCCTGCTTTCGACCAAATTGCGATGCCGATATAAATGGCAAAGGTGATTCCTACTAATATATATGTCCAAACTTGTACATCCATCAGGCATCCTCCTCGCTTACACCAAACTCGCGATCTAGTTTGTTCATCAAATACACATACACAAAAATAATGATCACAAACGCATAAATAGAACCTTGCTGGGCGAACCAGAAACCAAGTTTAAAGCCTCCCATTTTTATCTCGTTTAATACAGGGGCAAGCAGTATTCCAAAACCGTAAGAAACAGTAAACCAAATAGTTAACAAGATGGATAAATAGCGCAGATTTTTTCGCCAATACCCTTTTAAGTCGCGTTCGCTCATTGTACCTCTTCGTTTGTGTGTGGCTGATTATCCCTTTTTTCGCGGATTGGTGCAAATCAAATTCATTATTCACCTTTCGATCTAGTTAAAAGTCAGGCTATAAATGATCGCATGATATCGAATAGATGAATGGCTGTTGCTTCAATTTTTGCCCAATTGAAATATGCTACAAGTCCAACCAATTGACCTAGCCAGGCCAGAAAAACAGAAGGCAAACGTGTAATCGTGTGGCTTTTCTTTCTTAATTCGGAAGTAAACTTTTCAACAACATCACTGTTTAAATCTTCCATTTTTTGGTGATGGATATAGATAGAAATATCACCGGTAAAATACATGATGGCACTTAAACCGTGCTTATCTTGATAATTAGTGATTTCTACCCGCTGTCGGCGCATTAAATGGATGAACTCTTCCGCTGCTTGGATAGCTCTGATCCAAAAAACTGGGTTTATACTTTGTATCAACACATCGCCATACTTCAAAATCGGAAATGGAATAAGACGTTTGATCTTGGAAAGCATTCGTTTCACATTAACTACCAACTGTTGATTGTGGGGTGGCTCGGTCATCTCTTCTTCAATACATTATGTAAGAATGACATCAGTGCATCGAAAATCTTTTCCCAGAAATCTACCGATATACGAATGGAAGTGTTATGAATGTCGAGGATAAATTGTTGGGGTTCTTCGCTAAAAGATTGCGTTAATCGCGTGGTGATGTCGCCATCCATACCGATTCTGGTTTGCATCAAAATTTTCTCAACGCCAATATCGATTGATTTCCGGAGTGAAAGCCGGTGTCTCAAATCAAACTGGAAGTTTTCGGTATTATCTTGAAATTTAACCGGATCGGTTTCCACCCAATTATAGCCATTGGGTTCGTGTGGTTTTAACTCTAAATAGCGGTTCATCAACCCTAATAAATGCTCTTTGGTAGGTTCAGGAAACATTGCTAACTGTTCCACATCTTTAAAATACGCTTGTAAATTCTGCCCTTCGTTAGTCCCAATTTCTTCTTCTTTTATGGAATCTTTCACGATTCCACCTTCCAGAATTTTAAATCCATCTCGTTCTTTGAAGAAATGCGCCTCAATCATCTTCGACATTTCCAGACACTTGGCGGCGATTCGTTTGAGCTGATATTGATCGTCTATTCTTTCGGATTCTTCGTTGATCAGATACTCGTCGTAATCTTCCAACCACTCATCTGCATATAGCGCCCATATTCCAATTTCCCGAAACGAAAACACTCCACCGCCTTTAAAAATGCTTACTCGTCGAAACAAGTTGGCTTCTTCGGGCATCACTTTCACCACCTTTTGATGATACTCGCTTTCCTCCGATAAACATTTAGCATACCGATTCCCAAGCCGTTCAAGTTCACTAGAATATATCCCGGCCAGTTTGTACAGCGCTTCTTTATCATCGTCGGGCTGTTTTCCACCAGTCATACTGCGCTTCACAATGGTGTTAATTTCAAGCGTGGTGAGATCTTCGGCAGTCCGAATTACCTTTTCAATGTGCTTAGCCATTGAGCTTACGCATCTTCGTTTAGCTTCTCGTCGTTATTTAACAAGCTTACCAACGTTGTACCGATTTCTTTAACCACCTGAAGGTTTTTTCGAACAATTTCCTGCCCCTGATTTTCCTTTACCAGATGATATTCCATCAACTGCGCATAATTCTTTCCAAAATTCGGAGTAATTCGTGTGTTGATGTCGCCTGAAACGAGCTGAACCTCGCTCACAATCCCTTCAAGATCGCCAGAAGGTGGCTTTAACTTTCCTTTACTGTCAAATTCGATGGCGCCGACAATGGTTTTGATTTCCAAAGTCGTCAGATTTTTCACGCCTTCTTTAGCATTATCAAGAAAATCCTGAATCGCTTTTTTTGAGTTACTTTCCCCTGTTGTTCCGGCCATAATGATTCCTATTGTTGATAGATTAATTGATGTTTTTGAACTAATACTCGTGTGGCTTTTGCCAATTGCAAGATCAGAATGGGCCAACCCACAAATCCTTTTACCATAAATTTCAGAAGTTTTAGCACTTCACCTACTATCGCAACACTAAACTGAGAGCTGCGCTGTACTTCCTGTACTTTCTTTTTATGCTGATGGATACCGTCCAGCGAAAGTTCATGATCAAATATGGATAAAGTATCGCCCATAAATTCGCTGTGACTTAGCGCTACTTTTCGGTCAAATTCACTTACAATGGGTAGCCTTCCAATTATGTATTTAATGCCTTGAATAAATGATTTCAAAGCGCGTTTTCCATACTCGAGCACGCGTTTAAAAAAGTCTTTAAGCTGATTAAATATCTTTTTCAGGTGATGAAGAATCGTTTTTACCAACCGTTTTCCAATTCGAAACAGTTTTTTGAGAAAGCTTCGAATACCAAAATAAATACGCTTACCTACCCCCATTTTCTGTTTATGCTGATCCTGAGAAAGCTCAATTTTAGCAGAACTCAACACCTTCGATAAATTATCTTCAAAAATACGTTTTTCAGATTCTTTCAGTCTACCGGATTGGATGGTGAGTTTTTTTATTAGTTCTTCATCCATCGTTTCGGGTACTTTCTCAATTACATAGGTATTGATCAATGAAAGTGCATTAAACACGAAAAACCCATCTCCGATGTAATACAGCACCGAATCGAGATTCAACTCGTTCTTAGAGGCAGCATTGTAGAATTTCAGTAAATCAGCAATGGAATTCAGACTCACACTCCCAATTTCCCCGTCTGTTTTCCCATCATAAAATCCATCCATCCATTGGTGAACTTGCACCACCTTAATGATAAAATTGGTGAATTCGTCGGTGCTTCTTCCCTTCACATATTCCCATTTTACATCTTCTGCTTTTCTAGCCAAAATATCGCGCTTAAAACCTGCCAGGTACCGAGGTTTAAAATCAAAATCAGAACTTAAATGATGATAAAAAACTTTAGATGATCTGAGCTTTTTGGGATCAAAATTGAGCGTACTAAATGCTGTTTGCGAGATGTGTATAAACATTAAGCATCGCTCTTTTCCATATATCGAAAGAATACGCTTTAGAACTTCTTCTTTGTTGGCTAATGCGTTCACAGCATCCATACCATTTTTCAAAGCTAAATAATGTTTTAAAGTCTGCATTGCATTCATTGAGGCGAACCCAAAAGGTCTGGGTGTATCAAAACTGTTCAAACCATACATCATCAGGCGATAATGTAATATTCTTGAACTCAATGAAAACTCACCGATTTCCGGTAATTTTTTTAGAGTTACCCCTTCGTCTAAGTCCATCAATTTCCGAAGCATCTCTCCGGCAAAATCTTCGCTATATAATGCTCTTAAAGCGTTTATTTCTTTGTCAGAAAACAGCTTGGAATGTATTAGGTCATGCTCGAATTTTTCCAAAGCTTTCTGATAGGTTGATTCCTTATTAATCATATTAAAAGGAAGCTGCGAGAGATATCCTAAATCGCGTAAATGCTGAATGATTTCAGCAGAATCGTCTCCAAAGTCGGCGACTTGTTGTTCAGCCTCTTTTAGTAAAAGATCAAGATGTTCTGAGCTTGCCATTCATGTAGGTGCTTACACCAAGCCTTTAATCATTTCTACAATGGCTTTACGCGAATTTTGGCTAGCTTCAATCATTTCGCGATGAAATTTCACCAACTCCATTTGCTCACTGCTCAGATTTTCTTTCACAATATTCACCTGATCGCCATCCAATTTTATGGTTGAATAAGCAACCACATTCAGTTCTGCATTTACATCGGCTTTCATGCTATTCAACACTTTTTCCAGATCGAATTTATTCTGATCATTTCCGATAACATCGCCTACCTTGATGTTAAAATTGCCTGAAAATGTCACCACATCCAGCGAAACAGCATCGTTTACTTTATCAGCGATATTCGATTTCAGATTTTCGAATGCTTTCTTAAGATCGGCCATAATAGTTCCCGTAAAGTTAACCCGTTAATAATTAGTACCCTTGCAGAAGGTGTGAAAATAAAAACAAAATCCAAATTCCTAATTCTGCTTTTTCACGAATTTTGTTACTGTAATCAAGATGAATTAACTATCCGTTTGTTTCAACCAAGCCGAAATGTAAATCAACAACTATGACGAACTCAGCCTGGTTTAATCTGCCTGTAATAAACGTATAACGCTCAAAAACCTTCTTTAAAGAATTAGGTGCCACTTTTGTTGAGAATGAGACCAATGATATGTTCGGTATTTATTTGGGCAAAAATAAAGTTCAGGTAATGATGTTCAGCCACGTACACTTTGAGCAGTTTACCCAAGCAAAAGTTGCCGATACCAATAATGCCGGCGAGCTTCTTATTTCGATGGAAGCTCAATCCAAACAAGAAGTAGATGAGATGGCTAAGAAAGTGAGATCAGCCGGTGGAAGTATTTTTGCCGGACCTGAAACCTGGCAGGGCTGGATGTACGGCTTTGGCTTTCAGGATCCGGTTGGGCATCGTTGGAATATGGTTTTTATGGATTGGGATAAGACGGACTCTACAAAACCATGAATACTCTGGATATTATTTAAAAGTTTTTTTCTGTGTTTAGTTCACTAAAATAAACTCAAACGATTTATCGCCGATCAGAATGTGCATGATTTCTATTCCCCAACTAAGGCAGTTATCTTAGTAGAAATCCAAATTCATTGTTCATGCTCAAAAAAACAGCATTACTCCTGATCATTGCTTTTTGTCAGGTTTCACTTTCGTTTGCACAAACGGAATCACTAAAATTTATCATCCGTGTGGATGATATTCTGAACCGAAATACTTCCATTCTTCCCCGATCCATCGTGCCATTTCAGGATAGCGTGGAATCACGTGGAGGCAAAGTTACGTGGGGCGTGATTCCGCATCGGTTGATTGAAACGGCTAATGCTGATGGCGTTTTGGCGCAGGAATTAAAAGCCACCGTTTCGCGCGGACATGAAGTCTCAGTGCATGGCTTCGATCATATTTGTAATCTTTGCGAAAGCACACCCCGGGCAGCATTTTGGGGACATGAAATGTATTGCACTACACATAACGAAGCCTTCACCAAAGCGGAACAAACAGCACTAATACAAGATGGTTTGGCCTTGTTATCAGCACATCTGAATGTTGTGCCTAGCTCGTTCATTCCTCCCGGACATGTAACTGATGCAACTACCTTTGAGGTGCTTTCTGATTTCAATTTAACCTCGTTTTCTGATGATACCGAAGCACAGTTTATGACCAACAATGTGTTCAACTTTCCAATAAATGAAGAATACACATGGGCGTTGTCGCAGGAGATCTATCAACAGAATTTAGACAGTGCGTTGGCAGACATTAAAAAGGCGGCTTCAGAAACCGGTATTTACGGTTTAATGCTTCACGATCATTTCACCAGAAGTGGATACTCGAACGGTATTGTACTCGACTGGATGGTTGAATTGATGGATTCTTTAAACCACTATTACGGCGATAAGATAGAATACCTAACACTCACTGAAGCGGTTGAAAGTATCAAAGGACAATTTGTTTCGGTAGAAGATGTATCCCAAGAAATTGCCGATTTCCAATTGCATCAAAATTATCCGAACCCATTTAATCCAACTACTACAATTAGTTTTCAGCTGGATACTCCCTCGAGAATAAAATTGGTTGTGTATGATATAACTGGCAGACCAGTGAGTGCGCTTATCAATCAGTCTTATTCATCCGGAAGGCATCAGATTTCGTTTGAAGCTGGGAATCTCCCCTCCGGTCAATATTTTTACTCATTAACTGCTAATGGGCAAACTTCCACTAAGTCTATGACTTTGATGAAGTGATGCTGCTAAATCGATCTTCATCCCATTTTTTGGGATTGGATTTGATATAGAATCGAATGTGATTTAATGATTGCTCATTTCTAATGATATGCTCGTAATAATTACGATGCCAAACCGGAACGCCTTTCACTTTCCGACTCTTATTTATATTTGTGGTTACAGCAGCTTTATATCCACGAATGATAGCACCCAGATCTTTTGAAGGCGATCGGAAAGAGCGCTTTTCGAATTTATTATTGATTTGATTTCCATTTGGATTATTAGGCTCTAATTTATTGCTATGAGGCGGATTTCTTTTTGAGCGAGCAAGCAAATTGCTTTCGCCAGGAGCTTGCAAATCGCTTTTGGGGAGTGTGGGCATATCGCGATTGGGCAGTACGGGCGTATCGCGATACGCCCGTACGATATCATTTTCCAAGCGATTCGCCCGTACGATATCATTTCCCAAGTGATTCGCCTTCATTAAATAATGATTTTGCCCCTTATCAATAATGCGAATGATCCCATGCATATGATTCGGCATGATTACAAATTCATCCAAGATCACATTATCTCTTATTTCTGATGTCTTGATCCATTCTCTCAGCGCAATTTCGCCGAAGGAGTTTAATTTCATAATTCCATCCTGCATCTCTCCAAAAATATGCTCCATATTCTTCGTGCAAATGGTAATAAAATAAAAGCCTTGCCAAGCATAATTCCAGGAAGCAAGGCGAATGGATTTCCGATTTGGGTATTTGTTCTTCATACCCATTAGATCATTTTTAAATCAATTCCTTACAACATTCTTTAAAAGGAGAGGCTCCCGGCCCTCCACGAGTGTTGCAATGGACTCCCTGTCCCATTGTTTCATTTTTGACTGCCGGGCCAGTCTCAGCTGTTGCTGGGAGATTTTTCCAACACTTTGATTTCCCAGAATCTTTAAAGAAAGATCATTAATAATTCTCTCAAATTAAAATGCCCCACCGAAATCAATCTGGTGAGGCATTATCCTGTTTCTCCATGAAAGAAAATCAGTTTAAATAAAATAATGAAGGTGCCTGAGCTTGTCGCAGGCCCTTCATGTCTTTCAGAATGTGTTAGCTACAACCCGAAGTAGAACCGCAGGTGATACATTTCATGCACGTTCCGTTGCGAACCATCGTCATGCTTCCGCATTCCGGGCAAGCATCACCGGTATAACCTAGTTGCTTAGCTTTATCGTACTCGCTTTCGTAGCTGGATGTAGCCTTTGCAGCGGCAGGAGCCGGAGCTGATGGTGCAACTGCAGGTTCAGGAACCGGTGCCGGAGCAACGGCTGCAACCGGTGCTGCTGGTTGTGCTGGCTCTTCATCTTCAATCGGGCGAAGATCGCGTGTTGTAATCTGATCTGAAGGTACGTGTGCTAGGTCTTCTCTTCCTAAATAGGTAACAGCTAGTTCACGGAAAATGTAATCGATAACTGAGGTACTCATTTTCACATGAGGGTTGCCGTTTACCATACCGCTTGGTTCGAATTTGGTGAATACAAAAGCATCCACAAATTCTTCTAGCGGAACACCATGTTGCAAACCAAGCGAAATCGATATTGCAAAGCAGTTTAGTAAACTTCTGAATGCAGCGCCTTCACGGTGCATATCGATAAAGATTTCACCAAGCTGTCCGTTTTCGTATTCACCGGTTCTCAGGTATACACTCTGTCCACCGATTTTCACTTTTTGGGTATACCCTTCACGACGGAATGGTAATCGCTGGCGGCGTGCTACATATTTAGTGATAATACGCTCGGCAATTTCTACTACTTTATCTTGAGCAACGGTGGTTGCCTGATCTACAACCTCTTCCTCTTCTTCCAGCTCTTCAAATACATCGGCCATACTGTTCAACGGCTGACTTAATTTCGAGCCATCGCGATAAAGCGCATTTGCCTTTAACATCATTTCCCACGAAAGCATGTAGGCGTCTTTCATGTCCTCTACAGTGGCTTCATTCGGCAGGTTGATGGTTTTCGAAATAGCACCGGATAAGAAAGGTTGTGCAGCAGCCATCATCTTGATATGGCCTGAAGCAGCGATATAGCGCGTTCCAATTCTTCCGCATTTATTGGCACAATCAAATACTGCAAGATGCTCATCTTTAAGATATGGAGCACCTTCAACGGTCATGGTTCCGCAGACATAATCGTTGGCTTCCTGAATTTGCTCTTTGCTAAACCCAAGATGTCGGAGCATATCGAAAGAAAAATCTGACAATTGCTCTTCAGTGATTCCGAGCACATCTTTACAGAAATCTTCACCCAGCGTAAACTGATTAAAAGCGAATTTGATATCGAAGCTGCTAGGTAGTGCTGCTTCTATGGCATCAATTTTGTCTTTGGTGAAGCCTTTTTCGCCAAGCGATTGCGGGTTGATATGCGGACATCCTTCCAAAGTTGCAGCACCTTTAGCATAATCAATAATGGCTTTCGATTCTTTTGGAGAATAGCCAAGATTTTTCAGTGCGGCCGGCACACTTTGGTTGATGATTTTGAAATAACCACCACCGGCAAGTTTCTTGAATTTCACCAACGCAAAATCAGGCTCGATACCGGTTGTATCGCAATCCATCACCAAACCAATTGTTCCGGTAGGTGCAAGAACTGTTACCTGTGCATTACGGTAGCCATTTTTCTCACCTAAATTAACCGCGGCATCCGAAGTTTCCTGTGCTGCTTTTAGCAGATAATCAGGGCAAATTGTTGCATTGATTCCGAACGGTTTTACAGTTAAACCCTCATATTCATTTGGATCAGCATTGTACGCTGCTCGACGATGGTTTCTCATCACGCGCAACATGTGCTCTTTATTTCGCTCGTATCCTTCAAAAGCGCCTAACTCTCCAGCTAATTCTGCACTCGTCTCATAGGCTTTCATATGCATGATCGATGTGATTGCACCTGTAATAGCCGCTGCTTCATCCGAGTCATAGGGAATTCCTTGCACCATCAAAGCGGCGCCGATGTTTGCATAACCAAGTCCTAGTGTGCGGAACACGTACGATAATTCAGCAATTTCTTTGGATGGGAACTGCGCCATTAGCACAGAAATTTCAAGAACGGTGGTCCAGATACGGCTGGCAAATCGAATCGATTCTACATCAAACTCTTTGTAGTCTTCATCTTTGAAGAACTTCATCAAGTTCAATGAAGCCAAATTACATGCGGTATTATCCAAAAACATGTACTCTGAACACGGATTACTTGCTCTGATTTCGCCATCTTCCGGGCAGGTATGCCATTCGTTGATGGTATCATGATATTGAGTTCCGGGATCGGCAGAAGCCCACGCTGCATACGCTATTTGATCCCATAATTCGTTGGCATCAAGTGTTTTACATGGCTTAGGCTCACGACCTTCGAGCGCCGCTTTTTCTTTTTCAACTCTCCAGTACAAGTTAAACTCGCTGTTATCCTTAACCGCTTTCATGAACGAGTTAGGTACGCGCACGGAGTTGTTAGAATTTTGTCCGGCTACAGTGGCATAAGCCTCAGAATTCCAATCGGTATCAAACGTTTCGAATTCCAGATCAGTAAAGCCTTGTGCCGCTAACTGCATTACGCGCTCAATGTAGTTCAGTGGTACCTGATCGCGCTTTGCCTGTCGGATGACCTTACCTAATTCTTTATTCTTAAGCGGGTCGCGACTCATAGCACCGTTGAATGTTCTTCCTTCTATTTCAACGGGAGTGTGGCAAAGTTTGATAATTTCTTTTAAGTGCTTTTGGGTGATTTTAGACCCGGCAACTAAGGCTGCTACTTTCTGCTCTTCTTTAACTTTCCAATTGATGTACTCTTCAATATCCGGGTGATCCAAATCCAGAGTTACCATTTTCGCAGCTCGTCGAGTTGTTCCTCCTGATTTGATGGCACCTGCTGCTCGATCACCGATTTTGAGAAAACTCATCAAACCGGATGAACGTCCGCCGCCACTTAGCGGCTCGTTGGCGCCACGGATATCAGAGAAATTACTTCCGGTACCTGAACCGTATTTAAATAAGCGAGCTTCACGAACCCACAAGTCCATGATTCCGCCTTCGTTTACCAAATCGTCATCCACACTTTGGATGAAGCAAGCGTGTGGTTGTGGATGAGTGTAAGAATCTTTCGATCGTGTTAGTTTTCCTGTTTTTGCATCCACATAATAGTGTCCCTGGGCCGGACCATTAATTCCATATGCCCAATGCAATCCTGTATTAAACCATTGTGGGCTGTTTGGTGCCGCCATTTGCTGAGCGAGCATATAGCAAAGTTCGTCATAAAAGACTTTTGCATCCTCTTCCGACGCAAAGTAATCGTTTTTCCACCCCCAGTATGTCCAACAACCCGCCAATCTGTTAAACACCTGCCGGCTATCAACCTCGTGAGAAAACCGCTCATTTTCGGGTAATTCTTTTAGTTTGGCTTCGTCGGCAACCGAGCGTTGTAGCCAAGTTGGCACCCCTTTTTCTTTCACTTTCTTTAGGGCAACCGGTACACCTGCTTTACGGAAATACTTTTGAGCGATGATATCGGTAGCAACCTGACTCCAGCTTTCTGGTACCTGCACGTTTTCCATATGGAAAACTTGCGACCCGTCCGGATTCTTAATCTCTGAGGTTCTACTTACAAATTTGATGTCATCATATGGTGTGTTCCAGTCTGACTTGGTGTAAAAGCGGGAAAAATTCATGGGCGTACTTCGCTATGGTTACTATTGATAGATGATGCTCCGGGTGTGTTATCCCTGTGTTAAAAAAGAGCCAAAACTCCTAAAGAAGTGCTACCAAATATATACGCCTGTAAGTATGCTCACAAATTAAATCTGCATTTCTTTTCCACAAATACATTCACTTATCCACATTAGTAAATTTTTAAATCAAACTTTAAAGATGTATGGATTTTATTATTATATATTATTTACGATGCCTATCTAATTTAATTTCGAAAAGAAACAATAAAATCGACGCTTATAATACTATTTACTTGGTTTTTAGGTAATCCATGTATTAAATAGTTATCCACATATCAAAAAATAGTGCTTCTTATATATAATAAAAAAAGCAGAATATCATATTAATATATTCCGCTTTTTGTAATAAGCTTTCGATTTTAAATACAGTAATAATGTAAACTAATTTTTACTTTATAAGCATCATTTTTTTGGTGATAATTCCTTCACTCGTTTGAAGCCTGTAAAAGTATACACCCGTTGAAATTGAGCTTGCTTCAAAGGTTACAGAATGATTTCCTGCCTCTAATCTTTCATTTAGCAGCTCCGCAATTTTTTGGCCTGCCGTATTGAATACCGATAGTTGCGTTAACCCCGGCTCAGCCATTGAAAAATTGATGGTTGTACTTGGATTGAATGGGTTAGGATAGTTTTGATAAAGCTCAAAGTTATCCACACTTTGTAGTGATTCTTCGCTTAAAGAAGTGTTTACTTCGTAATTAAAATGAATATCTCCGGGGATGATTCCCGAATCGAAACTACCAACTAGCATCCCATCACCAGAATAATATCGTATTTCCCCTGCGCTCGAAAAGGATTTTGCATCTGCAGTAAAAAACAGATCGTTTATCGGATCGTAGTTAAAACTATAAAAACTCCCCTTCACTAACGTATCAGTTTCTGCTTCTGCTGTATTCAAGTTAATTACTCGAATTCCCCCACTGTTTATAAACAGTTTATCATTTGCTAGATCGATAGCTACATCACTTCCTGCAGAAACAAGTTTAATCGATGCCAATACGTCACCTGTTGATGGATTTACCTTGTGAACTCCTCCAGGGCGGGATGTTCCCGGTATCAGATTGAAATCGTCGTCATAATCACCGGAATATCCGGTAGAAACTACCCAAAGCATTCCCTCTTTATCCAGTACCATCCCGGCCGGACCTCTACTCACAGTAATCGTATCTACTACCGTATGGGTGTTTACGTTTATTTTGAATATTGTGCTGTCTGCTCCAAACCCTGTATTTGCTACAAATACAGCATCATCTACTTCCAACATCTGATCTGGATTTCGACCAACTCTGATCGTATCACCGAGCACTGATTTAGTAGCCAGATTAATCAATAGCACATGATTTCCATATAAATCGGTGATGTATGCTCGATTATTTCCAATAGGAAGTATTTCTCGCGGGCTTGAACCGGCTCCAAGAGTTATCTGTCCGGTTTGTTGAAAAGTCTCTGGATTGGTGATTACCACTTTTTGTGAATTATTAACCACAATATATAATTGATGATCAATTTCGGTGATGGATTGAACCACATCCCCGAGTCCAACACCATTTGCATTCAAGAATACACCATCGGTTGTAGTTTTGGTGGCAAAATCAAAAGTGGTGATGGTGGCGTTTCCCGAACCGAAATTGCCCTCATTTCCTATTAATACCCGTTCAAGTGTTTGTTGGCCGGCCACCGAGGTGGAAATCAATAAGATGGCAGATAGCAGAAAAGTAGCTTTTTTCATTCGTTAGTTTGTTTTGAAATTTGTAGTTAAGGTTAAGTTAAAGTGTGTGCCCGGCATGGGATAGTCGCGAATAATGGAATAGCGCTCATCCAGCAGATTCCTAAAGTCTAATTTGATAGTATGTGATCCAATTCCGGTGTTAATTGTCCAGCTATTCACCAAATCTAAGGTATTATAGGCGGGCAATGGATCGAAGGGAGAACTATGATCATTGGTCGTGAAGCGCTCATCTATATACGCATAGAGTACAGTGGTAGAAAACGATTTAAATTGTATGGTTGCATTGCCTTTATATTGCCATTCGGGCGTGTAAATGAGTTGTTTGTCTACCGCACGATCATTTTCGAATCGAGCTTTATTGATGGATGCTAATGCATGATTTATTGAACCACCCAGTGAAATATGAAATGCATTTATATCGATGCTCGAGTTGAGTATAAATTCCACCCCACGAATATCGAGCGACTCGATATTTTGAGGTGCACTTTGTCCGTTTGGTTGTGGCAACCAGCGGATTCCATTGCTTACATCAGCGGTATAAACAGTGAATTCGGCACTTGATGTAATCTGTTCTTTAACAATTCGATATTCAACAGAAGATTCCGCTTTAAGCATAGTTTCGGGTTGCAAGTTCGGATCTCCTAGCGCCGGCCAGTATAAATCGTTAAAGGTTGGAGTGGTAAAATTTCTGCTAACTGAGGATTTCAAAAAAAGGTGTTCATCAAAAAGGGAGTAGTTGATGCCTGCCTGTGCTGTATATGCATTTCCAAAATCGGAATAGGAATCGAATCGAACACCCGGATATACAAACAAATTGTTTAAGGGCATCCACACTGATTGGAAATTCAGCGAAAATTGGTTGCGAGCCACATCCGCAGGATACTCCGAACTTTGTACTTCCGCCCTCGAAAGTTGTACAGCACCTACCGCTTGCAATCTGGGATGGATAGAACTGCTTATCGAAAGATCAACAGCCGAAAGCCCGGTTGTACTCAAACTCTTTATTTCTGATGATTCATCCACATAATCGAGTTGTTGGGTAGACACGTAGGTAGAAATGTTAAATCGATGTTTGTTGAGCTGTCGTTTCCAAGTGGTAACCCATCGGATAAAACTGTCTTCTTGTAATGCTGTATTATTTTGTGATGAGATTCCGCCCGGTATCTTATTTATTGAATCCAGGATCCAAAGCTTTGTTGAAAGCACATTATATTGATCTTTTTTTGTCTCCAGATCGATTAAAACCGTAGCCGATTCCGTTCTATTATTCTCTCTCTTCTTCTCCACATCCACAAAACCGCCGGCTTCGTTGCTGAATACTCTGGTCTGATATTCAAAATCATTGTCTGCATTTCTGAATCCTGCCAAAACCTGCACGTTCCAATCTTTTATTTGTTGGCCGACCTGCACCGAATACGCATTAGTGCCGTAACTACCCACAGAATACTGTATACCAACTTCGTCTTGAGCATGTGTAGTTTCGATGGCAACGGTCCCACCTCCCTTTTCCCCAAATGATGCATTAGAAGCTCCGGCACTAACAGCCACCGATTGAACAGCAATCGATGGAATCAAACTCAAATCGGTAACACCGAGCATTGGATGATTGAGTGGAAATCCATTCCAGATTACCTGAGTTTGTGAGGCTGAAAATCCACGAGATGAAAAAGTGGCAAGTCCGCCCGGACCGGCATCCCGAATGTAAATTGGGGTTAGTGCTTGTAAAAGACCGGACAAATTAGTTGTAGAAATTCGCTGAATTTGCAACGAATCGATTCGCTGAACTGTAAAAGATTGATAGGCATCTTGTACATCAACACGGGTGGCTTGTACTCGTATTTCATCCATCCACAATGTGTCGGCTACGGTTTGCGCGAAGGTTTTTTGTACCGATAGTAAGAGACCACAGGCTAATAATGCCCGTGCATAGATTGATTTCATAATTACCTCAGAAACTTTAACTCCCGAAAGCTTCCCGAGAAATAGATTGATCGATGGCAGGTCTCCTGACTTTTCGCTTAACATCGCCTTCCCGTAACGCTGTGGCGTAACAGTGGCATGAAGTGGATGTTAACAAGCCCGGCAGTATTGCCGGAATCGAAATTACAGTTGCGGGTACAGTTCCGGATTTACACCGGATTCCCTTTTCATCTCTTTATGAGAACCATCACTATTTCAAAGAGTGCTAAAAGGTAAACACACACGCACAGTGATCAAAATGGAATTTTAGATGGCTTCTTTTACCTGTGCATTAATCGGTGCTCGCCGATTCTTTGATGTCTTTTTGAGGAATTGTAATAGTGAATGTTGAACCTACACCCTCTTCGCTTTCTACAGTGATTTCGGAGCCAATAGCTTTAGCTAATCGGTTACAAATCATCAACCCAATACCTGCACCTGTTTTGTTTTTAGTGCTGATATCCTTTGGATGATTTGTTTCGCTGAACATAGCGTTTTTCACTACTTGCGGCATTCCTTTACCAAAATCCTGAATAGAAATGAGAACCTGACTATCCTTACTTATTACCGCTGTACGTATCTCAGAACCATGATTGCTGAACTTTATGGCATTAGACTCAATATTGCGGATGATAGTAGCAATCACTCTTCGATCAGTATACACTGTAAGTTCGGGGTCGTAAGAACGAATCACTTTAATTTTCTTCGAGGCCAGCTGATAGGCATTTAATTTTTCGATCATTTCAAGAACTGAACCGATCTTAAAGATTTGCTTATGGGTATTTAATGTGCCTGATTCTAACTGCCCCCAACTAAGCAGGTCATCGAGCATAGCTCCTAGTTCAACAGAAGCCGAGTACGATAGACCTGCAATTTGTTCGATAGATTCATTCTCAATATCATTCTTAGCAATATCCAAAATCAGCTCTAATGCACCTTTAATTCCGCTTACCGGTGAGCGTAAATCGTGCCCAATGACAGAAAAAATTCGATTTTTGAATTCTACCGCTCGTGCTAGTTCCTCGCGTTGGCGGGCAATTTCATCTTTAGATTGTTTCAAACTTACATGCGTATCAACACGGGCGAGTAATTCTTGTTTATTAAAAGGTTTGGTGATGTAATCTACACCACCTACTTCAAGACCATAGTTAATATTTTCTTGTTCACTTTTTGCTGTCAGAAATATTACCGGAATTTCTACTAGGGTTGGATCACCTTTTAATTGTTCACAAACTTCGAAACCATTCAGCCCCGGCATCATTACATCAAGTAGAATCAGGTCGGGATTGGATTTTTTAGCACTTTCCATCACTTGACTAGATTTAGAAGTTGCAACAACCTGATATCCTTCTCCTCGCAGCGTCATTCCTAGTAATTGTAGATTTGCCGGGGTGTCATCTACAATTAGAATCTTTCCGTCTTTCATTATTTAAATCTGAGTTCCTTTTAATTTTATGGCGCTTTCAATAATGTCTTCGAACTTCTTAAGCTCAGCGAGTACTTTTTCAGTATCAAAGGTTTTTGCGGCAAAGTCAATTTCTGAGGCTAAATCAATGCACCATTTACTCCTAATTGTTTGACCTGCGCTACGAAGCATTCGTGCAAACTCTTCGCATTTATCCATTTCTATTGCCACTTTGTCAATCTCATTAAACTGCACGTAGAGTTCATCAAATCTATGCTTCACTAATTTCTCAAGGTCGTGAGCACTAATTGACTTTAAATCTGAAGTTTTTGGTTTTCCCTCGGCAACATGAATTTCTTTCTTTTTCTTGATTGAACCCCCCAAATGGGTATGCAACGATTTCATCAAATCTAAATAGCTAATGGGCTTTTTTAGAAACTCATCAAACCCTTCATTGATCACCTTTTCTTCATAACCCACCATTACAGAAGCCGTAAGTGCAACAATCTTTGATTTATAGTTCATCGCACGAAGTGATTTCATCACTTCAACGCCATCAAGTTTCGGCATTTTTATATCAAGTAAAACCAAATCGAAGTTACTTTCTTTTGCTTTGTCCAGCGCCTCTTGCCCATCATTTGCCATTACTATTTCAACCGGTTGATCAATAAGACAGGCTGCGAGTAGTTCTCGGTTATTTTTCACATCGTCCGCAATCAGAATTCTGGATTTGTTTAGTGTGTAACTAATCTCATTTTTCTGATAGTTCTCCTCTTTGGAAGTGATGGTAGAAACGACCATATTAGGAATCAAAATCCTGAACGTAGTACCAACACCAAATTCACTTTCGATTTGAATTTCGCCATGCATGAGCTCCACAAGCTTCTTTGAGATACTCAGCCCTAAACCCGTTCCGCCGTATTCATCCGAAATTGATCTGCCTTGTTGTTCAAATGCGTTAAAAATAGAATCGCAATGTTCCGGCTTTATTCCAATTCCCGAATCCGAAATAGATACTTCAAGATCAATTCTACTATCTGAGTGGCTCGATTCTTTGGCTTCTACATTAATTTTTATGGACCCGGAGTTTGTGAACTTTATCGCATTCCCTACGATATTAAACACTATTTGCCGTAAGTGTTTTTCATCTAACAATAAAGCGGAAGGAAGACCTGGTGAAATTTGCATTTCAAAATCCAAATTCTTTTCCCCGATACTGAGATCAAATACTCCTTTTATTTCTTGCAGCGTTCGAACTAAGTTCACCGGTTCAAGTAACGATTTAACAGCCCCGGCTTCAATTTTAGAAAGATCCAGAATGTCATTGATCAGCTTCAATAGTAATTGACCACTACTAGATATATTCGATAAATATTTGAGCTGTTCCTCGTCGGTTATTCGATTTGTAAGTAACTCTGTAAAGCCAAGAATGGAATTCATCGGGGTGCGTATTTCATGGCTCATGGTAGCCAGAAACTGACTTTTCGCTCTATTTGCAAGATCAGCTTGTTCTTTAGCATGTATTAGCTCTTCTTCCAGTTTTTTTCTTTCGGTGATGTCATGAAACATCCCAATAAAGCTTTTAACCTTTCCTTCTGAATCTCGCTCGAATGGACTATCTATAGAATAACACCAAATCCAATTACCATTTTTATGCTTAAATCGGTATTCAATGGCATGCTCCCCTTTTCCTGAAGCTAGATACTTCATGTGTTCCCCAAGTTTTTCGTGATCCTCGGGATGAAACAACCCAAAAAACTCTGCTTGTTCCATCGCATTTATATCATCGATGGTATAGCCTAACAGTTTCTCATATTGTTCATTCACAAAAGAGTTCAGTGATTTGGTAAAATTGTAGATATACACACCCATAGGGCCAACACTGGCAATTTTTTCTGAAAACTGTTTTTCTCTTTTAAGTTGTGATAAAAGCTCGTGATGTTCGGTTAAATCCTGGAAAGTACCCAACATCTTTATGGGCTTGTCTTGCATAAATTCAACTCGACCTTTAGCTCTCACCCAAAGTTCATTTCCCTTAGCAGTAACAAAAGGAAGCTCTAAATCCCAGCCTTCCCCTGTTTCTAAGGCATGAGCTACTGCCGCGGTAATCGAATCGCGTGAGAATCCTTCCGGGTAAAAGCTAATGCCATCATTAATATTGATAGGCGTTCCAATTTCTACTTCATGGATACGATACACTTCGTCCGACCAATACAATTCACCGGATTCCAAGTAATATTCCCATCCACCCACATTAGCCATTTGTTGGGCATCTTTGAACAATTCTTCATTCCGCTTTATTTCGGTGATATCCTGAAAAGCACCGGAAACCTTTACAATTTCCCCATCTTCGTATTCAGGTTCACCAATAGCCCGAACCCATTTGTAATTATTTAATTCCGAAATAAATGGAATAGAAATATCATAACGCTCACCTTGTTCAATCGCTCGGTTAAATGCTTGCTCAAGCTGATTTTTTGCCTGTTTTGGGTAATAGGAAAAAGCTTTTTCGACAGTGATTTGCTCCTTATAGGGAAGCTCATAAATATGGTAAACCTCTTTCGACCAGAATAAATCTTGAGTTTTCAAGTCGAACTCCCACGCTCCAACCATCGTCATTACCAACGAACGTTGTACCAATAATTCTTTTTTCTTTTTGTCGTCGATAACCCTAGATCGGGTTTGAATAAATAGAATTTCACCGGCTTCGTTTTTTACCGGTATGGTGTTGGTAAAAAGCCAAATATAGTTCCCGGTTTTCTTACGATATCGGTATTCGATGCCGGGATCTTCGTTTTGCATGAGCACTTTGGCATGTACTTCTTTAATTGCATGCACATCATCTTTATGAAAAAAACTGTATGGGTCCTTCCCAATTAAGTCTGCGATATCATATCCCAATTGTTTGGTGAAAGATTTCGATACATACTTATAGGTACCATCCGAGTCGTGTAATGCAATCAAGTCGGTATCGGTGTCTGCCAGAATCTTAAATAGATCAAGGCCGCTTAACTCATCCGGTTTTTCGTTGTTTTTATTATGTATACTCATTCATTATCCTACGTAATACCCTATGTTGCTCTGTTATCGGCAATTCACAGATTACTTAACTTTAATTGAGAAAATGCTATATCAATTACAAATTGCTTCAACTTTTTAGTTTAATATTTAATTCGTTACTGTATTATTTTTTAAATCTAAACTGCTAAGTTAATCATCTTACAGATGATTATTTGTCTGTCTTATCTCATTCACATTCAGTTAATGCATTAACAATACTAAAAATTGGGTACGCACTTAGCAATTTGCGTTCTAGTTATAACATTTTCATCACATCGCATTTCAACCAATCTAGTCCGGTTGTATTCACGTACATTAGAACAAATCCTATATCTCATTTAATGAATATTACGTTCCTTAATTATTCGAGTAGTTTTTTAATACTGATTGTTATAGTGCTCACTGTTGATGTTCAAGGTCAATCTTCCATCCTCATTCCTGTAACTGAATTTAATCCATTATCTCTGGAAAATAATGATGTGGAACATCCGCGATGGAGTGAATTGACTTTGCCACGCAGGGATAAAACCAAATACACACTTCAACAAGGCGATTCTGTTATTTCAATTAAAGCACAAAGCTCTAATAGTGCATCGGGCTTAGTATACAAGGTTGATATTGATCCACAAGAATACCCTATCATTGAATGGCAATGGCGAGTAGATGATTTAGTGGAAGGTGGGGATTTCCGATCAAAAAAAGGAGACGATTATGCCGCCAGAATTTACATCACTTTCGATTACGATAAATCGAATCTTGGCTTAGGTGACCGTATCAAATACGAAACTCTCCGAACCTTCAGCAGATTTAAAATACCGCTTCGTGCTATTAATTACATCTGGGCAAATAATGCAGAAATTGGCACCATCGCCCCAAACGCCTATTCCGATTGGGTGATGATGGTGATCACAGAAAATGATAGCGAAAAAACCGGTTCATGGATTTCATATTCAAGAAATATTTTCGAAGATTATAAAGCCGCTTTTGGGGATGATCCACCACGAATTAACGGCATCGCAATTATGACGGATACCGACAACACTAAAGGAACAGCTACGGCTTATTACGGAAATATTGTTTTCCATAAAGCCAACTATTATCAATCAGTAAGTACTTCAAGCAGAGTAGATCACTAAAATTCTTGCGAAACATTGAAATAAGGTGGGCGTATCAACCGCACGCTTTAACCCCTTAAACCAATGTTTGAAGAATGAAAACCAAAAAGTTAGGCACCTTTTTAACTGCTGCAGCCCTATCAATCGCTTCCCTTTCTGCTTGCAGTAACGGAGAGAACAACGACAACATGAACGACGATGCAGATTCAACGCTTGTTATTCCTGTTGAAGTAATGGACGTAAGCCGGGGAACCATTTCAGCTTACTATTCCAACACAGCAACCCTAGAGGCTGTGGAAGAAGCAAATATTGTGTCTAAAGTTCGGGGTATTATCCAAGAAATTAATGTAGAAGAAGGCGATGAAGTTCGTGCGGGACAAGTAATCGCAAAAATTGAAGACGATCAATACAGAATAGAAGCAGAACGAGCGAAAGCCACCCTTGATCGCATGTACAACGACTTTCAACGAAACAAAGAGCTGTTCGACAAACAATTGATTAGTGCCGAGGTGTACGAAAATTCTCGTTTTGAGTATGAAGCTCAAAAATCAGCGTATGAGTTGGCGCAACTAAACTATCAACATACATCTATAAAATCGCCCATTAGCGGTGTTATTTCGGAGCGCATGGTTAAAAAAGGGAACATGATTGGTATCGATCAACAAGTGTTTCGGGTAACTGATTTCGATCCTATCCAAGCCATTTTATACGTTCCTGAACACGAGCGCTCAAAAATCAAAAAAGGACAACGTGCCGAATTGTTAGCAGATGCCATCCCGGGAACCTTATTTACCGGTAAAATTGAGCGAATCAGTCCTACTATTGATCCTGCAACCGGAACGTTTAAAGTGACTATCTACATGGATAAAAATCAGGATTATTTGCGTCCCGGTATGTTTGGCCGAGTTAAAATCGTTTATGACACACGCGAAAACACAAAAATGATTCCAAAAGCTGCCATCATTTCTGAAGACGAAACACAGTCTGTTTTCGTGATCAAAGATTCACTCGCCTTCAGAAAAACTATTCGAACCGGTTACATAAATGGAACAAACATCGAAGTTATTGATGGTTTAGAAGATGGCGAAATTGTTGTAACAACAGGGCAAGGCAGCCTCACCGACAGTACAAA
This sequence comes from Balneolaceae bacterium, assembly GCA_965228545.1. GTDB lineage: Bacteria > Bacteroidota > Rhodothermia > Balneolales > Balneolaceae > HXMU1420-13. The sequence goes on along the minus strand of OZ245822.1, from coordinate 188,970 downwards.
AGTTAATATAGTTCGACTTTAAGTCGGTATTGAGGATTCGCTATGAAACTCATTGATTTTTCTATAAAACGTAAAGTAACTATAAGCATGTTTACCGTTGCTATCCTTCTGTTTGGGATAGTATCGTTATCGCGCTTAAACGTAAACCTGCTTCCCGATCTCAGCTACCCAACGCTAACGATCAGAACGGAATTTGAAGGCGCTGCACCACTTGAAGTGGAAAATCTTATCACCAAACCTATTGAAGAAGCAGTAGGCGTGGTGAAAGGAGTTAAAAAAGTGCGCTCTATTTCCAGAACCGGTCAGTCTGATGTTGTGCTGGAATTCAGCTGGGGAAGTAATATGGATATCTCCAACCTGGATGTAATCGCGAAATTGGATGCTTTGCAACTCCCCTTGGATGCAAAAAAACCGGTTACTTTACGCTTCGATCCAACACTGGATCCTGTAATGCGTTATGCGTTGTTTTATGATAATACCGAGGCCGAGCAAGATAACACCCGGGATGTTCGAGTTGATTATGCATCTGAAACCACCGATATAAACAGCAGAGATGCTATTGCAGAATTAAAACAACTGCGAATTATCGCCGATGAGTTGTTAAAGAAAAACCTGGAATCGTCTGACGGAGTGGCTTCAGTTAAAATTAGTGGTGGTTTAGAAGAAGAAATACAAGTAAATCTGGATCAACGACGACTTTCTTATCTCAACATTCCTATCGAAGCTGTAACGAATATTCTGAGTGCAGAAAATGTGAATCTTTCCGGTGGGCGATTAGAAGAAGGAACACAACAATATTTAGTTCGTACGCTCAACGAATTTCAGAACATTGAGCAAATTCGAAATGTGATTGTTTCTACCACCGGCGGAAATACCATTTACTTGAAAGATATTGCTGATGTAACGCAATCTTATAAAGAGAGAGAAGCTATAACTCGCTTAAATGGAATGGAAGCGGTTGAGGTTGCCATCTATAAAGAAGGTGATGGAAATACTGTAGCCGTAGCAGAAGTGGTTGAAGAGCGCATCGACCGAATTCGGAACACACTTCCCGAAGGCATGAAATTGGAAAAAGTGTACGACCAATCCATCTTTATTTCCTCGGCAGTAAATGAAGTTAAGAATGCGGGTATAATCGGCGGTATTCTCGCCATATTGGTTCTTTACTTCTTTCTTAGAAATTTCTGGAGCACCGTTATTATTTCGGTATCCATCCCCGTTTCTATTATTGCAACCTTCAATTTGATGTATGGGAACGACATCACCCTAAACATAATGTCGTTGGGTGGTATTGCACTCGGTATTGGAATGTTAGTGGATAACTCCATTGTGGTGCTTGAAAATATAGCCCGGCATCGCGAAATGGGTAAAGGCGTGCTTCAAGCCGCACAGGATGGCGCCGGAGAAGTTGGTACAGCTGTTATCGCTTCTACCCTTACTACCGTAGCGGTTTTTTTCCCTTTAGTTTTTGTGGATGGGATTGCCGGACAGCTATTCCGTGATCAGGCGTTAACGGTTACATTTTCGCTATTAGCATCACTTGCAGTTGCGGTTACTTTAATCCCAATGATGAGTTCGTTAAGTGGTAAGAAAAAAGAAATTGCTCCACTCAATTTAAAAGAACCCAAAACTAAATTCGGTAAAGGTGCTCGTACCCTTCGTTTGTTTTTCTTTTATAGTATTCCTGCATTTTTTACAAAGATCTTCAAATATATTATTGCCGGAATTTCCATGGTTTTTAAAGGGATTTTCTACTTCCCACTAAAAGGCTTTGATGCCGTATATAACGCGATCGAGCGTTTGTATGTGGGCGTACTTCGCGGGGCACTAAATCATCGTTTAATTGTGCTTGGTATTGCGATCATCGCTTTTGCGGGATCACTGACCTTAATTCCCCGAATTGGAATCGAGTTAATTCCTCAATTATCACAAGGTGAATTTAAAGTAGAGTTTAAACTTCCTCCCGGTACTCCAATTGAACAAACGGATGCGGCTTTGCGAAGTGTACAAGCTGCAACCAATTCAAACACGAATGTTCGTTCGAGTTTTGCCGTAGCCGGAACCGGAAATCGAATTGATGCCAATCCGGATCAAGGTGGTGAAAATTCAGGCGAATTGAATGTTATGTTGGCCTCCGGTGCATCGGCCAACACCGAAGAACAAACCATGAGCGCGATGCGAAGTTCTCTGGCTCAGGTTCCGGGACTGCAATACAAATTTTCGCGACCATCGCTTTTCACCTTCTCTACTCCTGTTGAGATTGAAGTAAGTGGATTTGATTTAGAAGATTTGAAGAAAGTTAGTGATGAATTATCTCGCAAAATGGATGCTAACCCACGTTTTGCCGATGTAAAAAATACCATGGAGATCGGTTCTCCCGAAATTCAAATTCTATTCGACAGAGATCGAGCTGCCGCGCTGGGATTGCAGGTGCATGAAGTTGCCGATCGTGTGGTAAGTAACGTTCGTGGTGATGTTGCAACGCGCTATACCTATCGCGATCGAAAAATTGATGTATTGGTTCGTGCTCGGGAAGAGGATCGTTCTTCGGTAGAAGAAATTCAGCAAATCGTTGTGAATCCAAATGCTGACCGTCCAATTCCTTTAAGTGCTATTGCTGATGTACGAGTTGCTAATGGGCCGAGTGAAATTCGCCGGGCATCGCAACAACGTGTTGCATTAGTAACTGCCAATTTAAATTATGGCGATTTAGGTGAAGCTGCTGAGGAAGTGCAGGAACTGATAGCAGGAACAAACATGCCAATCGGAACCTATGCCCGCATTGCCGGCCAAAACGAAGAAATGTCTAATTCATTCCAATCGTTGATTTTTGCCTTATCACTGGCTGTATTTCTGGTGTATTTGGTGATGGCCTCTCAATTTGAGTCGTTGCTTCATCCTTTTATCATCCTGTTTACTATCCCATTGGCACTGATTGGAGCCATTTTAGCACTTTACCTAACCGGCACAACCATCTCGGTAGTCGTGTTCATTGGGTTGATACTATTGGCCGGAATTGTGGTAAATAACGCCATCGTTCTTATCGACTTAATCAATCAAATGCGCCAGAAAGGTGCTTCAAAGCTTGATGCTATCATGGCAGGAGGCAAATCCAGGCTACGTCCTATTTTAATGACTACTCTTACCACTACTTTGGGTTTACTACCTTTGGCAATTGGCTTTGGTGATGGCGCAGAACTACGTGCTCCGATGGGCATCACTGTAATTGGCGGACTTTTGGTAAGTACATTACTAACGCTGGTTGTGATTCCTGTGATGTATTCGATCCTAGATTTCAAGAATTACAACACCGATGATAATCTCGAATCCGTAACGGTAGAATCATGAGCTTAACCGAACTATCTGTCCGCCGCCCGGTAACCACGATGATGGTGTTTGTAAGCCTCGTTGTGGTTGGGCTCATCGCAACCCGTTTAGTACCCTTAGAGTATTTCCCTGACATTTCTTTTCCCGGTGCATTTGTACAGGTGCCCTACCCGAATGCCTCGCCCGAAGAGATTGAAGAGCAGGTTATCAAGCCTATGGAAGAAGTACTTGCCACCATTTCCGGGATTGATCGCATCAACTCAAATGCCGGCGAAAATAATGGCGGCATTCAGGTTATCTTTAAACAGGGCAGCGATATTGACCTTAAAGCCATCGAAATAAAAGAGAAGATCGAAAGTGTTCGAAATCAATTACCCGATGATTTTGAATACTACAATATTTTCAAGTTTCAGGATGGTGGCGGTAATACCCTTCAGCTCAGAATTTCCAGCGAACGTGATCTATCTAACGCTTACGATTTACTTAACCGAAACCTAAAACAACGCATTGAACGCATTGATGGAGTTGGACAAGTAACGCTGTACGGGGTAGAGAAAAAAGAAATACGCATTGAGCTTATCAACGACCGGGTTTTGGCTTACGGCATTGATTTGGGGCAACTCACCCAGACCCTTCAGCGCGCTAATTTCTCTACATCAGCAGGTAAAATTACCGATGCCGGACTTCGGTATAATGTTCGCCCGATGGGAGAACTTACCGGTGTTGAGGATATCGAAAATCTGATAATCGGTGCGAATAATCTCCGTATGAAAGATATCGCCAATGTGCGTTTTACCGAGCCTGTTCGTAACTATGCTCGTCATTTAGATCAGAAATATGCAATAGGCTTAGATATCGTAAAAGAATCTTCGGCCAATACGGTAGCTACGGTTGACCGTGTACTTGATGAGATTGAAGAGATCAACAAGCTTCCGGAGATGCAAGGCATCAAAATCTTCGAAATGAACAATCAGGCCGAAGGTATTTTGAGTTCTTTAAGAGAATTATTCAATGCAGGAATTTTGGGTGCGGGACTTTCCATCATTATGCTGTTTTTCTTCTTACGCCAGTTCAGTACCACGATGATTGTAGCTACTGCGGTTCCCTTCTCTTTGATTGTTACTCTTGGGTTTTTCTACTTCCTCAACATCTCGCTGAACATCCTTTCTATGATGGGATTGATGCTGGCCGTAGGTATGCTGGTTGATAATGCGGTTGTAGTAACAGAGAACATCCATCGCCATCAACGCAAAGGAGCTGACAGTAAAAAATCAGCCATTTTAGGAGCACGAGAAGTTGGTATTGCAGTAACTGCGGGTACGCTTACTTCTGTAGTAGTGTTCTTGCCCAATATTGTAAACGAGAGTTTTATCAAGCAATACATGTATTACATCGGGATGCCTATCATCATCTCGCTCATCGCATCTTTATTGATTTCATTGACGGTAATTCCGTTGCTGACCTCTAAAATCCCTGTTCCTAAAGTTCGAAAACGAACGGTTATCGATAAACTCGCTGATGTATATGCACGGTTTTTGGGATGGTTCATCGATCGAAGATGGGTTTCAACCATCGGGATTACTGCTTTATTCTTTAGTGTAGTTATACCCGCCGGTATGATTAATGTAGATATGTTTCCGCGAGTGGAACAACGAGAACTTCAACTTCGATATAACCTGAATGCCTCCTATACGCTCGATCGAGTGAAAGAAACAGTGGATAAAGTGGAACAGTATTTATACGATAATCAAGATCGCTTTGAGATTGAATCGGTTTACACCTACTATGAGCCTGAATTTGCAAACTCTACCATTATTCTAATAGAGGAAGAAGACGCAAAGAAATCCGTTCCTACCATCAAAAAAGAAATTGAAGAAAATTTACCACTGGTTACCATTGGTGAACCAAGTTTCGAGTTCCGAAACAGAAACAGTGGCGAAGCGGTAAAAGTTTTTGTTCATGGCGAATCGATGGATGTTCTTGAAGAACTCGCTGAACAAGTTGAATGGCGACTAAATCAAATTGATGGCTTATCGGATGTTAAATCAGATGCCGAGATGGGGCGCGATGAAGTTCGACTAACCATCGATCATGAACGAGCACGTAGTTACGGCTTAACTTCAACCGCAATTGCTCAAACTGTATCAAGTTCGGTTAGGGGAATGAATTTACGACGAATTCGTGGCGAACAATCCGAAATTGATGTAGTGCTTGCTTTACAAAATGCGGATCGCCAATCTGTAGAAGATTTACGTGAACTCCCGATAAGTATTGGTGATAATCAGAGCATCAAACTTTCGAGTGTAGCTGCTTTTGAAGAGACTAAAGGCCCGGGGCGCATTTTCCGTGAAAATCGAAAAACATCACTTGGGATATCGGTTAATCTCGATGATTTACCCATGGATGAAGCTCGACCCATCATTGCTCAGGTTATGGATCAGATTGTATATCCTGCCGGTTATGGCTGGGGGTATGGTAGAAGTTTCGATGACGATGCTGAGGCCTTAAATGTGATGTTATTTAACCTTGCGGTCGCCTTTTTCTTGATTTACTTGGTGATGGCTTCCTTGTTTGAATCACTCATTTATCCAACAAGTATTCTTACCTGTATTCTGTACGGTGTGGTGGGCATTTTCTGGTTTTTCTTCATCACAGGAACCACCTTCGATCTTATGGCAATTATTGGGATTCTTATTTTGATGGGGATTGTGGTAAATAATGGGATTGTGTTGATAGATCACATTCTTCATCTGCGAAGCGAAGGTATGAGTCGCCGAGAAGCCGTTGTTCAAGGTGGAAAAGATCGTATGCGTCCTATTTTGATGACCGCAGCAACAACCGTTCTTGGTTTAATTCCTTTATGTATTGGAACCACACAAATCGGTGGTGATGGTCCTCCCTACTTCCCGATGGCACGAGCCATCGTAGGTGGATTAACCTTCAGCACTGTGGTAACTCTGATTGTATTACCGTCTATTTACATCATCCTCGACGATATTAAAATTTGGCGACAGCGCGTGGGTGTGATGTCTGAGATTAAGAGGTAATGGTTGACTCGACCTGCTGACTTCAATACGTGGTACTGTGCAAAAACTCTGCGCCACATATTAAGTAACCCAACACAGTCTCTTCCCATCTTTAGTGAAGATGACATTGTTGGGTATTAATGAAACTTTAACTAGAAGGGTTCAAGAAACCGATCTAAAAACTTGTATAAATATTGAGCTTTTAGTTTTTCTCAATGATCAAGACAATGGCTCTTTAATTGTATTCCAGGATTAGTCTATAATCTAACTTTTTAGCTGATCATACGGTTCGATGTACCAAAGAAATTATTAAGTACAACCTTCTTACTCTTGCTTCAATTTTTAGTACACAGGTAAGAATGAGTACAAATGTATTATTCCATCACTTATTTCTGTTAAGAAGGGAATACTAGTATAATGGAGATAAACAAATTGGTAAAATAAAATAACTAAAGAAGTTAGAATCCATGATGTTTTTGCACTAAATAAATAGTCATAATCGTTTTCGTCATCCTCCCACTTATCAGCCTCCCAAATTCTATACTCTCCTTTACACAAAGTTAAAAGTTCAATAATCCAAAATAAACTCCAAACAATGCTTAAAATCACAATCAATGCCATTGATAACAGATAAGGAATACCTTCTAAAGATACATTGAAATACAAAAACGCGATTACCCAAGGGAACAGTAAACGTATCATAAACTGCCCAAAATGGTGCCTTATCAGATGTAAGCCTAAAAAGCTAAAGATTGAAAAGTAAATTAGCAGAGCCAACCATATAATTCGCTCCACAGTAAATAGAAGTCGAACTCTTTTTAGGGCATCTTCAATAATCAGCGAGAAATTGTTTTGGTTTAGCTTGTCAGAAATTCTGGAATCCATAATGTTCACCTAAAATAGTTGAATAAGCCATTGTATAAGCCGATATATCCCGTAAAAAGTAAATCCGGAAATTAGAGTTAGCCCACTAATATTTATAATAACAAGTACGATTAATTGATAAATGGAACTCCATGACATACTTGTAAATCCTATTAAAAAACGAAGTATTGGATTGGTTATATAATACCCAAATCGTTCTTGCAAATTATCTTTCAAGTTAAAGGGCTTAACTACTAGTGTTGCAAATACAAACATAATGCCCATATGGTGAGCAAATACCGTTGAAAATTGATTATACTTAAAAAATAGATCCGTGAAGTACTCTAAATAAAAATGCGGCTCGTTGAAGTAGTTTATGCAGAAATAGTACCCTATAAACGCCAACGGAATATTAGCGGACCATACTCCTATCATATAGGAACCCATAATTTTATCAGAGAGCTCTTCCTGCAAATCCCTTAAAAAGGAAAGATACCCACCTAAGTCCATTTCAAGAGCTGTACTATTTTTTTTGATCGCAGCAGAATACCTTTTTCTCTTCATGAGTTCTTCTGCTTGGTCACTTAATTCTATCATTTTAGAATAAATTGGGCCATGAGGGTCATACACATTCCCCGAGGCAGCATCAACTAGCATTGAATGCTGAGCACCTTCCGATTGATAATCAACATTAAAAACGTCATATCGCCAAATTCGAAGTTGTTGCTGGTGTAGAGCTTCATTGTCTTCTAACTTATTTGCAGCACTTTGCAGTAAATCGTTTAAAGATTTTTTGATAGAATCCGGCATTTCAAATTCATTGATCTCATAATATCTATCCCGAATATCCATAATTAATGGAACCTCAATTTCACGATCTATATAAAAAGAAGGGAAGTATTCTATAATTACTTCATGTTTATGGGTCTGATCTATCCTTTCAAAACGTAGTTCTTGATGGATCTCATAAAACGTTCTTAACTCGCCTGACCCATCACATTTTGTACATATTATGTACCCTTTTTTTCCACACGTTGGGCAATCAATTTTACCTGCTCCACTACATTTGCTGCAGTAGGTAACTCCAGATCCATCACACGTTGAACAACGCTCTCTCTTTTGGCCAGTTCCATTGCAATGGCTACATCTTTGTCTTTGTCCGGTTGAGTTATTTAAATAAGTGCCGTCACTACAATGATAACAACTTTGCATCCTATATCTTTTTCCTCCACAGCTTGGGCACCTTTTTTTAGGTTTACCCCCACAGGCAGGACAGACTATAATTTTCTTTGCATCACATGTTGGGCATTTTTGTTTTCCATTTCCATCACAGTTGTAACACGCGCGTACTGCATCGGAGCCCGCTACATGGTAATCACCCATTGATTCAACAAACTCTTCGGGTTCCTCACACTCATAATTCCAGATATTAACCTCATTCGGATAATCATACTGTTGCTCTGAAATCGCTTCACCCTTATAAGGAACTGTTTTTACATTAAGAAGTCGCTTATCATATTGTGTAGTTAATTCCAATATATAGATAGGCATTAGAACTACTTGCTCGATATCTAATCGGTTGCCATAATTACTATAGGAATGATACGGAACTCGATTTGACCAATCATTAATCAGATTTATAATGTCATCGACTTTGTGCTTGTTCGATGTAATATCTTTCGAATCTATATAATCACACATAAAGACTACCGAAAATTAAACGAAATCTAAATGCCAATTATGAATTTTTTATTAACAATAGAGTTGTGGTAAGCTTGTAAATTGATTCTTGACCTAGCTTGGCAATAAATTAATTCAAGCATGTACCTTATAAGTCTTTACTAAAATACACCCTCAATACCTATTTAGAACCCTTTGCCGAACCTCCTTTTCAACTTTAGAGATATAAAAAATAATTGCAACGAATTAATCATACACTCTCATTAAATCCATATATTACAGTGTATTATATCGATTATACCAAAGCTAAATTTTCCATTATAACATACCATGCCAAACACTTTCCACACCGAGCAATTTACAATCCGCGCTAACGAAGTTGATACAACGGGAGCTTTATCATTACCTGCAATTTGTAATTTCTTTCAGGAAGTAGCCGGTAATAACGCGAAGGATTTAAAGTTCGACATTACCGACATGCATGAACAAAATCTTACCTGGGTATTACATCGGATGGATATTCACATCTCAGGTGAGGCAAAATGGCGAGATATCATCACAGTAGAAACCTGGCCTGCAGCCGGAGATACGCTTCGTGCTTATCGCAATTATAGATTACTTGATGAAGAAGGCGCAGAATTCGGACATTGTCTCAGCTATTGGATGGTGATGAATATGGAAACCCGCCGACCGACCCGAATACCACAAGAAGTATTAGAAACCCGACTAACCGATCGCCCCCATGTAACTGAAGTAAAATCTAATCGCATTCGCCCTTTTGATGATACTGATGCAGATAATACCAAATCCATCATCGTTCGACGTGCCGATTTAGATATGAATAATCATGTGAATAATGTGCGATATTTAGAGTGGATGCTGGAAACCATCCCCTTAGATCAGGCTCAAAAACTCGCAAACATCGATTTAATCTTCATGATGGAAACCTTTGTAGATGATTTACTCGCTGCTTCGTGTAAACAAATAGATGCACAGCACATACAGTTTAAAATCACAAACCAAGATGGGAAAGTGATTTCTGTTGCAGAAGGCAAACTAAATTAATTAGTCCCACTCAGGTGCAAAATCTGGATTTACAATTCTATGATCTTTAGGCAGATCATCAATTGCATAGAAATCATCGTCTTCGAGTACAAAATCGTAGATATCAATATTCTCTTCGAGATGTTCTTTGGTCGATGCCTTCGGAATTACGGTAACCTGTTCCTGCTCGATCAACCAACGTAAAGCGATTTGTGCAGGCGACTTTCCATACTTCTCCCCTAAGTTAATCAAGAGTTCGTTTTCCAGCACCTGACCCTGCCCCAACGGGCTGTATGCTGTAACCATTAAATCATTTTCTGCGGCGTAGTCTAATAAATCAAACTGCCCTAGTAGTGGGTGATACTCAACCTGATTAGCAAAAATTGGGGCTGCCATTTCATCATTCACTTCTTTTAAGAGATGCATCGGAAAATTACTTACTCCTATGTTCAACGCCTTACCTTGATCTCGCAGAGTTAGCATGGCTTCTACTGCTTTTTCTAAGTCGAATTCAGGATTTGGCCAGTGGATCAGTAATAAATCAACATATGGTACATCAAGTTCCTGCAAACTACGTTCGGTCGATTTCAGCAGTTTATCGGCATCTAAATTAATTCGATCAACTTTAGTAGTTATAAACAGCTCATCACGATCGACATGCGCAGCTTTGATGGCGTTGCCCACCTCTCTCTCATTTTTATAGACTTGAGCTGTATCAATATGGCGATAACCCATATTTAGCGCCATTTTCACAACCTGTTCGCAGGTTTTTCCAATCAGTTTAAAGGTTCCAAGTCCGATTTCGGGAACATCTACCCCTTGAATAGTTTTTGAGTTCATTTCAGAAGTGTGATTCTGTATTTTAATAGTTTGAATTTACATTTACTTATTTAACTAGGGTCATTTTTCTAGTTAATACTTTTGTGCCTACCTCTAGTTGATATATATACATACCACTTGGATACCCTGTAGCATTCCATTCGAAATGGTGTTCGCCGGCATTAAGCATGCCTTTCGTAAGTGTAGCCACCGGTTGGCCTACTACATTGAACACCGAAAGCGAAACCTCTACCGACTCCGGCAAATAAAACGAAATAGTTGTAGCCGGATTAAATGGATTCGGATAGTTTTGGAACAATTCTATTTGCTCTGGTATCGATGTATCCACTAACTCTACACCTGGTGGAAGCATTAATAAACGATAGCGCTGATCTATAACTTTGCCATTGTCATATTTTGATTCATCAGCGTTAACAAAATACTCGAAACTAAAGTTTACTCCCGGCAACAGCTCCACTTGTTCTTCGGTTTCTACCTGTTCAATAAATAACTGCCACCCCCCTTCGAGATTCCAGCCCGCTATTTCAAGGGTCATTTTAGACGAAATAGTATCTCTGATACCCAGTGGAATTGAGTAAACTGCATCAGAGGTGTAGGCGAGATTTAATTTCGAGAACCAGGAATTTTCAACTCCAAAAGCAAATTGTAAACCCGGTTTCACGATTGCGTTTTTTCTCATTAAGATTGCGGGATGAGGCACATGTTCTTCGATTTCAAAATCACCATCAAATAATCGAATTTCAGTAGTTTGAGAAGACTTTTCGCCAACTAATACCATTTTGAGTGTTGATACAGGTTCTTCTAAGGTTTCTATATCAGGTATGAGTGCTGTTAATTCTGCAGGTGAGATATTTATTTCGGTATTTTCAATTACAGAATCGGCAATTATCCAGAACAATTCACCGGCTTCAATCAGATCCTGATTTGTTTTCACCCAATCAGAATCTAAGTCCCAACTAAACACATAAGGAGCAATCAGATTTTCGCCAACGTGTTGATTTACTATCGCCATTAAGGTTGATACTCTAATTGGCGAGCCCGAAAGGTTTTGCATTAAATTATACCCTTCGGTTCCATCAATAATCTCGTTTTCATTAGCATCGGTAGCAGAAAGTGTGAGCTTCCAATTGCTTATTGTTGATTGCGTTTCAACTTGAGCCGAAGAATCTTCAAATTGTTCGAATGCCTCAATTGTTGCCTGTGTCTGTTCGAAATAATAAATCAACCCTAAGCCGCTTACAGAATCTTTATTTGCTGCAGTGAGTTCACTAAACAATTGCCGCTTTTCATCCCAGAATTGAACATTCTGATTAGAAAATGTTTGATTATTTCCAAACCATGGTTTCCATCCTTTTTCATAAACCACCACAGAATCTTTAATTGACGCGGTACTAATCGAAGATAAATCAGTTGATTCAACTACAGAAACAGGGTCGTTTTCTACCTGACCAAGATCTATGGTAATTTTACTCTTTGTACTCTCTGTCGGGTCTAACTGAACGAAATTTTTCTGTTCTTGCAGGCTCAATTCTTTTACAATTTGGCCACTTCTATCCAATATTCGAATTACATCAAAACTAGTATTATCAAAATTTTCAGCTTGATTGGCTGTAAGAAAATCATCTAAAAGTACTGTCTGATTTTCAAATGGCGCAATTTCTATTAGATCAGAAAGCTCCAGAATAGCATCTCCCAACTCTATGCTCCAGTCGTTTACATCAAGATAAACACGTTCGTTATTGGTGATGCTTAATACCGGAAGTTTATACTTCTTATTCTGATCTACAGCTACACTAACATCCGGAATTTCGTTATCCAAAATAAAGGCAGCATGGCTGATAAAGTCACCAAATTGACCGGCAGAAAGATTTTCGAGTTCAAAAAAAGCAGTCTCTTGATCCTCAAAAATATCATCATCGGTAAGTGGAATTATCTTTTCGTATACAGCATCGCCGATTAATCCCGTAAAATTAAACGTATATCTTTTAAAATAATTCACATCGTTGGTATCTGCTGTGCTGTATTCGTGGTGCAACTTTGCATCTACAGTAAGTTTTGAACCATCATGCTCGTATATAGCCACATTTAGCCGAATACTGTCACTTTCAGTAATAGTAGATACATTCTGATCAAATACGATAACCGGTCCGCTTAAAATGCGTAATGATGTTTGAAAACTACTAAATGGTTTAGTTGCTGCTTTCCAATTTGCGGGATTTGCAACCATCTGAGTGAGCATTCTAGCGGTTCCACTTGCACCATTTTTCAGGTGATACTGATAATTGGTTGCCTCGCCAAAGCGTAAAAAAGGTAGTTCCAGTTCGTTAGAAAAGATCTCGCTAGTATTGTCGTAAAAATATCCCCAGGAAAAGCCGAATAGTAAACGCTTTACTCCTTCGTCAGGTTGAGATATTGTGATCATTCCTTTCTCGTAAGCAGCATTTATCTGCCCCGACATTGTAATCAAATCACTTTCGGAATTCGAAATGATGAGTCTTTGTCCGCGATTGAGTGGTTTATTAAATGTTATGGCAACAGGCTCGATTGCAATATTTTCTGAAGCCCCTTTCATGATAATAGTGGTTCCCTCTTCGATGTCGATAAGAGGGATTAATTCAAACTCATTAACCGATACATTAGCCGTAACAATTAACAGATCGCCGGGCAACAATGTAGTTTGTGCATAGCTACTCTTACCGAGTAAAACCCAGCAAAGCAGTAGAGAAGAAACGATGTTGATTAATTTTAATCCTCTTGATTGTAGCATACAACCCATAAGCAACTATTTGCGATAGAGAGTATTAGAATTAACGGCTAATTCTGCAAAATGCCATATTAATTCTTCGGATTAGTGAAATTTTAATCTTCAAAATTAGGCTCGTGTAATTTCCCTTCCGACGCAGCCACGGCATACGAAACCGCTGCATCGCCGGTAATATTTACTACCGTTCGGCACATATCTAGAATTCGATCTACACCAAGAATTAAAGCAATACCAGCTGTAGGCACATTAATCGACTCGAGTACAACTACCAACATTACAATTCCGGCTCCGGGAACACCCGCTGCACCTACCGAAGCCGCTGTGGCTGTTAATACAATCATTAATTGTTGTGTAAAACTAAGATCTAGCCCCAGTGCCTGAGCAATAAAAACAGCAGCTACTGCCTGATATGCACTGGTACCATCCATATTGATGGTTGCACCCACCGGAAGCACAAAACTTGCCACTTCTTCATCCACACCAAGATTTTTCTCAACACGCTCTAGCGTTACCGGAAGTGTTGCAGAACTTGAACTGGTACTAAACCCAAGTAGCATTGCCGGTTGAATAGCTTTAAAAAAATGAAACAAACTCATCTTTCCTTTACTGAAGTATTTAAACATACCGGCATACACAATAAAAATGTGTAGAATCAACGCCGCCAGCAGTGTTAAACTATATTGCCCCAGCGCACCTAGAAGTTCAAGAGCTTTGCCTAAATCATCGCCGGCCAGCTCAACAATTAACCCCGCCATTAGGGCAAAAACTCCATATGGCGCTGTTTTCATAATCAGGTCTACAATCAAAATGATCACATCATTGAACGCATCAAATACATTTACCAGTAGTTTGCCTTTTTCTCCCCCCAAGTGAATAATCCCAATACCCAACAAAATGGCTACAAATACTACTTGCAGCATATTCGAGTTACTGGATGCAGATGCAAAGAAGTTATCCGGCACGATGTTTACGAGAATATCCAGATTACCCCGCTCTTTTACTGCTTTTGCCGACTCCTCCCGATCTTCGATCGATTCGCTGTAGGTTTCTTGAAGGCTATCGCGGGTTTCTACGGGCAACGATTTACCGGGCTGCACAATATTCACGGCTAATAAACCAATCGACACCGCAAATAGTGTTGTACACAAATAAATAAGAACCGTTTTACCACCCATTCGTGACAATTTGGTGGTGTCGTTCAAGCTGGTAACCCCTGCAACCAGCGATGCCAAAACTAATGGAACAGCAATTAGCTTTAATAAGGTGATAAAAATAGTACCGAAAGGCTTGATGTACTCTATGGTAAAATCGTTCAGCCCGGCAACACTGGAAAATAATCCAAATACTAGACCCAAAATCAGACCAATCACAATTTGCCAGTGTAATTTTTTATACCACATACAATTAATTTATTGATTTATGTTTGTTAAAAAGCGAGCAGGAAGATACAAATTGCAAGCAAAGACGCACTACCCGCCGATACCCAATTTGTTGTATTGTTATCGAACTTAGTTATTTGGTGATTGAACAACACGGTTATCTTCCGCGAGAGTGTAGAACCTTGAACGTAGGTTCCAAGTAACGAATCGATAACACTGCCCGCCAAACCACAAAAAGTGATCAAAAAGATTACCCCAAACGTTAGCTGGGTATTAAACGCCCAATATGTTGCTGATATAAGCAACGCACCCACAATAGACGAAGCCGTACCAGCTACGCTAATACCTCCATCCTTACCGGGCCTAACCTGTTCGAATGTGCCAATTAACCAAGTTTTGCCTTGTACACGTTTACCACCAATTTCCGACGACCATGTATCGGCCGTAGAAAATGCCATACTGCTTACTGCAGCTAGCTCAAAAATCAGTGCATCGGTGGTGTACCAAAAAATCAAACAGAGTGCAAACCAAAAGCCATTTGCCCACACTTGAATGCCATCGCGACGGAATGGGATAGTAAAAAGCTCATCGTTTTTTTCACTCTTCGATAACAACGATGACGTAATGAAAAAGAGCAATACTATGGTGGCAGCAGATACCCCACCAAAACCGAGCGAAATTACTCCAAACAATAGGGCAGAAACTGTGCCATCAATGGTAAGCCAGTTCAGAAGAAAAGCCGTTGTTACAAATAAAATCGACAGAAATACGGCAATAAAAAAACGGGTCTGCTCGAATCCTTCTGAAAAAAGAAGGAAAACAAATATCGTAGCGAAAAAGAAAAGGATATTTAATTGCCGGTCGAGCACAATTGTACTCAGCTGTCTTCGGGTGTTTCTTCTACCCGGTCATGTTTCATGATGGCAAAAATTACAACTACATAACCAATCATAACCACAATTGGCGAAACGTAAAGCGAAATGAAGCCTTTAACTTCGTTTTCTAGCAGCATGGCGGTAAATCCACCCACAATCAACAACACTGCCAATCCAATTAGTCGATAATTGAATGCAGAAAAGAACATTGGTTTAGAATCGGTAGCTTGCTTTGCTTTTGGCATGTTAACTTTAAAACTACTTTACGAAATTTTGGTTTGAAACGGATTGTGAAGTTATTTAATTATTAAACAACTCCAAAGGAGAGACGAACTGAGTATGCTAAAAATTGTATTGGCTTCGCAAAGTCCGCGACGCAAAAAACTTTTATCCCAACTTGGGCTAAACTTCGAAATCAATCCCAGTACCTGTGATGAACGTATTACCTCGAATAACCCGATTGATGTGGTTTCAGATTTATCACTTCAGAAAGCGAATGAAGTGGCTTCAAGTTCTCCAGAATCGTTGGTGATTGGTGCAGATACTATTGTAGTGCTGCAGGGCAAAATATTAGGTAAACCAGAAAACGCGCACGATGCCATTTACATGTTAGAACAATTGAGCGCCAACAAACACTCTGTATTTACCGGTGTGGCCTTACTCAAAACCAATCCGCATGCTGAGGTTATCAAGTCTCATACTTTTGTTGAAGAAACTATCGTTACCTTTAGCGCATTATCAAAACAAGAAATAGAAAACTACGTTGCCGGAGGAAGTCCCATGGATAAGGCTGGGTCTTATGGAATACAGGATGATTGGGGATCAGTATTTGTGGAACGCATAGAAGGTGATTTTTACAATGTTGTAGGCTTTCCTCTAAACAGATTTTATCGCGAAATGAAAGAATTTGAACCTCAGATATTTAAACCGTGATTAAAACAGCTTATAGAATACTGAGCCTGGGATTGTTGATTTTATATATAATTCCCGGCACACAAGTGTTCGCACAAACCGATAATTCTTTTCAGATTGCCACGCGGTTGATGCAGCAGCAAAGGTACAACGATGCGATGCCCATCCTTCAAAGTTTGCACGATCAACAACCACAAGTTTTTGTGTTTATGGAGCGACTGGTAGAATGCAATATACAGTTGAAGCAATACGACCGCGCAATGAGTATTGTTAATAAAGCATTGAATGAAAACAGAAATGTTGGCCTCACAAATATAATTTCGGGTAAGCTATTTCATCTAAAAGGCGACACCACCCGGGCGTACACCATTTGGCAACAAAACCTGAGTACTTTCCCTAATATCCTGCAGTTTTACATAAATACGGCTAGCGTGATGACCGAACGTCGCGAGTTCGATAAAGCCATTGAAGTGTATAAAAAAGCGCGTACTGTATTTCAAAACGAGGATCTATTCAGAACTGAAATACCAAATGTATATATGCAAGCCGGTAGATATCAAGAAGCAGTTGGTGAATGGTTAGAATTTATAACCGATCAGCCCAATCAATCGGGACTGTTCAAACGATTACTCATTAGATATAATGACCCACTTCTATTTGATGATAGTATTGCTGAACTAGAATTTAAGTTACAAGATATGGCCGTTACACACCCGGCATACAACGAGCTATTTCGTTTGCAAATATGGCTTTTGTTCGAAAATGAATTGTATCGCCGTGCATTTGCTGCCGCATTGGAGTATGAAGAAATTACCACAGATTATAATTATGCCTTAGATCTGGTAGGAGGGCAACTTGCCGATAACAATCAGTATCAACTTGCATCAAATGCATTCAACTATTATCGCGAAAATGCCGAAGGGAACATTAAATGGATGGCATACGAAAAGCTAGCAGATGTGTACGCACGATGGGGTAAATATTTGCAGGATTACAATCTTGATGAGGATTTCAAAAGCCGGAAGCTCTTTAACCAATCGATTGCTTATTTGGATACTTTAATCAACACTGCACCAAACTACCGGGATATCGACCGTATATATTTGAGGAAGGCGGAACTAAGCTTAGATCAAGTTTATGATGTTGAAGAAGCCAAACTCGCAATTACGCAATTAAAAGCCTTCCCGGGTATGCAAGGCTCAGCACAAGCTGACTATCTTGATGGGCGTATTTACCTGCATGAAAATGCCTTTACGCAAGCCCGAGTTAGTTTCACACGTGCCAATCGAAAAGCAGGAACAGGCGAGTTGGCCGAAAAAACCCGCTACTTTTTAGCATTAACAGATTTTTATGCCGGTGATTTTGAATTCGCCACCATCCAACTAAAAACACTTGGCCGAAAAAATACCTCATACTATGCCAATGATGCCCTGCAACTCCGATTATGGCTTCAAGAAGGTTCCAATATCGACTCAGCTAATGTAGAATTACGTCTATTTGCAGCCGGGATGAAAGAGCTACGATCAAATCCATACGACTTCAATTTCCAAATCATGTTGGACTTTTTAGATCAGTTTCCGCAAACCATGTTCAAAGATGACATCCTACTCGCA
This sequence comes from Balneolaceae bacterium, assembly GCA_965228545.1. Classification (GTDB taxonomy): domain Bacteria; phylum Bacteroidota; class Rhodothermia; order Balneolales; family Balneolaceae; genus HXMU1420-13. The sequence goes on along the minus strand of OZ245822.1, from coordinate 170,646 downwards.
ATGGCAGAATATACCGATGGAACAAATCCTGAATTTGTAAGATATCTCAATAGCTTCTTAGATTCCGGACAAGAAACACCGCTTAGAGAAGATTTAATGTGGGTTAGGGCTCGTAAATCAGAGTCCTTTGGAGCATATCCCGTAGCTACTGATTCAGCCAATATAATTTCTGCAGCTAGCTGTTTTTTCAGTACTACTTGTACCAGATCAGTTCCTACTATTTCATCCACAGAGTTGTACGAACAAATTATTCTGGAATATCCTGATGGTTTCTATGCCCCGTATGCTCGCCAACGTTTGCAATCACTCCCAAAAATTCACTCCTGATATGTTGAAGAGAACCGTATTTCTAATTCTAACTTTTATCGCCCCTAGCCTGCTAGTTGCGCAGCAACAAGTGCTCATACCAATGGATGCTTCACAAACCGATCACCTAAAAGCCTATGGTGTTGTGTTCAACCACATTAACGATGGTTTCGAAGCAAAGTGGTTATTGAATTATCGTGGCGGTTCATTTCTGATTCTGGCAGAAAACGACATCATCCGAAAGTCGAGATTACGAAATGTTCGCTTGCAAACAGTAAGCTCCTCAGAAGCCGCTTCCATTATAAATCAAGTGGAATCACCTGGATCGAATACTTCGGTAGTTAATCTTGAGAAAGCTCCGAGAATAGCCGTTTACACTCCCGATCAGGCTCTTCCGTGGGATGATGCAGTAACTCTAGCCCTCACTTACGCTGAAGTGGAATACGATAAAATTTGGGATATCGAAGTGCTGGCCGGCGAATTAGATAAATATGATTGGTTGCATCTCCATCATGAGGATTTTACCGGACAGTATGGAAAATTTTGGGGTAATTATCGCAATACTCCTTGGTACATTACTCAAGTTCGGCAGATGGAAGCAATGGCCACTGAACTTGGCTTTACTAAGGTGAGTGAACAAAAGAAAGCAGTAGCGAGAGAAATAAAGCGATACGTTGGAAATGGAGGTTTTCTTTTTGCTATGTGTTCAGGCACCGACACTTTTGATATCGCACTTGCCGCAGAAGGAGTCGATATTGCCCCTTCGCCATTCGACGGAGACCCTGTTGATCCTGATGCCCAAGAAAGACTCGATTATGCCAAAACTTTTGCCTTCAAAGATTTCAACATCGAATTAAGTCCTTACCAATACGAGCACGCCGATGTAGATGTACCTGTTGCCATTCGCGAAGTAGATGAAAGTCTAGACTTTTTCACTCTGTTCGATTTTTCAGCGAAATGGGACCCAGTTCCTACTATGCTCACACAGAATCATGTGAGTAGTATTAAAGGCTTTTACGGGCAAACGACCGCTTTTCGTACAGAAAAAGTGAAATCATCGGTTGTGATACTTGCCGAAGCACCCGGTAGAGAACAAGTAAAATACCTTCACGGTAATTATGGTAATGGCACCTTTACCTTTTATGCCGGCCATGATCCGGAAGATTATACGCATCGTGTAAACGATCCCCCAACCGATTTAGCTCTTCATCCAAACAGCCCGGGATACCGGCTTATATTGAATAACATTTTATTTCCCGCGGCGAAGAAGAAAAAGAGAAAAACCTAATTGAATTTAAAATTCAAAATGAAAAATTAAGAATGGTATCTTTACCATAATCTTAAATTTTGAATCTTTCATTTTAAATTTTAATGAAGCCAAGCCGTGAATTTGAAGATCTCGTTGAACTAGTTGCTATCCTTAGAAAAGAATGCCCATGGGATCGTAAACAGACCCACGAAAGTATCAAAGACAATCTGATTGAAGAGGCGTATGAAGCTATTGAAGCCATTGATAATCAGGATTTTGATGAATTCAGGAAAGAACTAGGAGACCTTTTACTTCATGTTGTATTTCATACTAATATGGCTGATGAAAAAGATAAGTTTAACATCGGGGATGTAATTTATACACTCATGGATAAACTTATTACACGCCATCCGCATGTTTTTGGCGAGCACGTAGTAAATGGCGAAGATGAAGTAGCCGAAAACTGGGAAAACATCAAATTGAAAGAAGGTAAGAAATCGACCTTGGATGGACTCCCAGTTCACCTCCCTGCACTCATCCGAGCACAACGGATGCAAGAAAAAGCAGCCAATGTTGGCTTCGATTGGCCCGAATGGCGACAAGCATGGGGTAAATTGGAAGAAGAACTTGGAGAATTCAAAGATGCATTAGCAAACAGTTCCAAAGAAAAACAAGCCGATGAATTTGGAGATCTTCTGTTCAGTCTTGTAAATGTTGCTCGCTTTTTTAATCTCACTGCAGAAGATAGTTTACGACTCACGAATAAGAAATTTGAACATCGTTTTCGTTTCGTTGAGGAATCGCTAAAAAAAGAGGGTAAAGTGCTTAAAGAAGCAACTCTGGATGAAATGGATCGCCATTGGGAAGCTTCGAAGTCTAAGATCTAATTTAATCGACTGAATCCATTACTTGATATTTTTCAAGCATCTGTTTCTTGCGAGACTTAAGAAAATATGCGCCAATAGCTACGGTTATAGCAGTAGCTGTGGCTACTAACACCCAGAACCCGGCAAAGCGAAAAAACCGACTGAATGTCTCTGACCAAAAGGCTGCATACAAGCCTATCACCGACCAATTCATAAACTCGTAATGAAATTCCAGCCAGTTTTTTTCCGGTTTTCGTATATAAGCGGGTATTAATCCTCCCAATAAAGTTACCAAACTGATAACAGCAGCAATATGAAACGGCCCAAATTTTGCGAAGAGCTTATAGATCAGCAAAGCAGTAATGTTTAATACTAACATCATTATTGCATAAGCATACCCAAAACGAATATGAGTAGGACCTCCTTTTTTCTTAAACAATACGAAAGCTCCTAAAATCATAGCCAATATTGCAGATAAAAAATGCAAGCCACCAAGAAAGTCGAATTGATAAGTATCCATAATTCTCCGCTCAAAACTTTTAAAGCTACGTTCACATGAGGCTGAGGTTTCAATCGAAAAAACCGCTTTTTTACTGTTTAATATTTTCCCCTTGTTTGTGTAAATTCCTAGTCTTAAAAAGTATCGGAATCGGGAAATTTTTTGGTCAAGAAAAGCATTCCTGTTGTCTGAACATATCCTGTATTGAACTATTAAATTTAAAGGAATAAACAATGTCGAACGACCTACACACTGGCTTTGATGAATCGAAATACCCATACATAAATAAGGGACTTGAGGGTATTGTTGCTTTTTCTACTACCAAAAGCAGTATTGACGGACAAAGTGGGGAACTGATTTATGAAGGCTACAACATAGATGAGTTAGCTGAAAACAGTACTTTTGAGGAAGTCTGCTTTTTACTTTGGAACGATCGTTTACCGACGAAAGAGGAATTAGAAGCATTACAGGAAAAACTTCAGACGCGCAGAGAGTTACCTCAAGTAATTATTGATTATCTGCACACGGTAAACAAGAAATCAAACCCGATGGCTGTGCTACGTTCTGCAGTTTCCATGTTATCTGAATCGGATATCGATTTGCCGGATGATTCTTTCTATGAAAAAGCCATTAACATCACAGCTAAAATGCCAACTATTATTGCAGCTTTTTCTCGTATTCGTAGTGGTGAGGAAATGGTGGCTCCGCTAAGTGAGGGTAGCACAGCATACAATTTCTTGTATATGTTAAATAACGAGCGTCCCGGCGAACAAGCGGAGAAAACATTAGATCTTTGCTTAATTCTTCATGCCGAGCATGGTATGAATGCATCTACCTTTACCTGCCGTGCAATTTGCGCAACATTATCCGATATGTATTCGGCAGTAACCGGTGCAATCGGTTCGCTGAAAGGACCGCTACACGGCGGTGCAAACACAGCTGTGATGAATACTCTACTGGAATTGGCCGAGCAAGGAGATAACGCTGATGCCGTTGCATTTACCAAAGATAAGCTCGCCAAGAAAGAGAAAATTATGGGCTTTGGTCACCGTGTATACAAAGTATTCGATCCACGCGCTCGTCATCTTCAAAAAATGGCTAAAAAACTCAGTGAGGAAACAGGACAAGAGCGTTTGTACCGATGGTCGATGGATATGCTTAATACCATGAAAAACGAGAAAAACATCGACCCAAATGTAGATTTCTTCTCTGCTACAGTGTATTACTCAATGGGTATTCAGCCAGATTTGTTTACTTGTATTTTTGCTATGAGCCGAATTTCAGGTTGGACAGGACACTTCATCGAGCAATCTAAAAACAACCGTTTAGTTCGCCCTCGCGCATTATACGTTGGTGAGAAAAACAAACCCTATCCCGCCATTGGCGATAGATAAACTTATCTAATTATCGATAGTAAAAAGGCTTCCACTTGGAAGCCTTTTTTGCGAAAAACAACTTAATAGCCTACGCTTACTTAACTACCAGATTTACGATTCTTCCCGGTACGAATATTTCTTTTACCAGATTCCCTTCGCTCAAATATTTAATCACTTTGGGTTCTGCTTTCGCCATATCTAGCACAAACTGTTTATCTTTAGCTTTTTCAGCAGGTATAAAGATATCAGCGCGAACTTTTCCGTTTACCTGAACGGGATACATAATCTCGTCTTCTTTCAGATAATCGTCATTAAATGTTGGCCAGGTTGTGTAAGAAATAGTGTCATTATTTCCGAGCTTACTCCAAAGTTCTTCCGCAATATGTGGCGCAAAAGGATTTAATAGTTTTAGGAAATCTTCAGCTACCGAAACCGGAACGGTTTTCCAGCTGTTGGCCTCATTCACAAAAATCATTAATGCAGAAATTGCCGTATTAAAGCGCATTGCCTCCACATCTTCAGTAACTTTTTTGATGGCCGTGTGTAAAATCTTTAACTGTTCTTTAGTAGCCTCAACCTCTTCAACTTTAAGATCTCCCGATTCTTCATCTACCAACAAACGCCAAGTGCGGTTCAGGAAGCGATTTACACCATCCACCCCTTTAGTACTCCATGGTTTCACCTGTTCTAGCGGCCCCATAAACATTTCGTACAAGCGAAGTGAATCGGCCCCAAATTGCTCGATTACATGATCGGGGTTAATTACATTACCGCGACTCTTACTCATTTTATGAGCTCGCGCATCCAATTTGATATCCGATCCCTTTTGATAAAACGCATCTCCACGTTTCTCGACCTGATCTTCAGCAAGCTTAGAACCATCGGGAGCAGTGAATTCCATTTCACCCAAAATCATCCCTTGATTCACCAATTTTTGGAACGGCTCTTTGGTGGATACCACTCCTAAATCGAACAACACTTTATGCCAAAAGCGCGCGTATAGTAAGTGAAGAACAGCATGTTCAGCTCCACCCACATATAAATCCACCGGCATCCAATACTTTTCATAATCAGGATCAACCGGACCGCCGTCCCAATCAGGAGAAATATACCGCAGATAATACCAACACGAACCAGCCCACTGCGGCATAGTGTTGGTCTCGCGTATTGCAGGTTTTCCGGTTTCAGGATCGGTTGTATTCACCCAATCGGTAGCATTCGCTAAGGGTGGCTCACCATCACCGGTGGGTTGATATTTTTCCACTTCAGGAAGTTCAAGGGGGAGTTCATCGTAACTCACCGCTTTAGCTTCTCCATCCACATGAATAATCGGAAAAGGTTCGCCCCAATAACGCTGACGAGAGAACAACCAATCACGCAATTTATAATTTACTGCTTTGGTTCCGGCTCCTTTCTCTTCCAGCCAGTCAATAATTTTAGCCTTTGCTTCAGTAATCTCCAAGCCATTCAAAAACTCGCTGTTTATTGCAGAACCTTCTCCTGTGTATGCTTTGCCTTCAAAACCTTCTTCCGGTTGAACCGTTCGCACTATCGGCAGCTCGAATTTTTCAGCAAACTCCCAATCGCGTTCATCTTGACCCGGAACTGCCATGATAGCTCCTGTTCCATAACTCACCAAAACATAATCGGCAATCCAAATTGGGATTTTCTTTCCATTTGCCGGATTAATTGCATAAGCGCCGGTAAACACACCTGTCTTGTCTTTATTGAGTTCCTGACGATCTAAATCTGATTTCTTCGCCGCCTCTTCCTGATAGGCGCCAACCGCATCTTTCTGTTCATCCGTTGTGATTTTTGCCACCAAATGATGTTCAGGTGCTAACACCATATAAGTTGCTCCAAAAATGGTATCCGGGCGCGTAGTGTACACTCTGATAGACTCATCATGAGCATCAACCTTAAAATCGATTTCCGCCCCGATAGATTTCCCGATCCAGTTTCGTTGCATATCTTTTAGAGATTCCGGCCAGTCTAAATCATCCAGATCGTTGAGCAATCGTTCGGCATAAGCAGTAATTTTTAGTACCCATTGTCGCATTGGTTTACGAATGACCGGATAACCGCCCACTTCGCTTTTTCCATCAATTACTTCTTCATTCGCGAGCACCGTACCTAATTCCGGGCACCAGTTAACGGCAACTTCATCTTCGTACGCCAACCCTTGTTCAAACAATTTCAGAAATATCCATTGCGTCCACTTGAAGTAATTGGGATCGGTGGTGTTTACTTCCCGATCCCAATCGTAAGAAAAACCAATAGCTTGTAACTGCTCACGGAATCGATTGATGTTTTTCTCTGTAGTAATTTTAGGATGCGTACCCGTTTTTACCGCATACTGCTCGGCCGGAAGTCCAAAGGCATCCCAACCTATCGGGTGTAATACATTAAAGCCATTCATTCGCTTATAGCGAGCTAGAATATCGGTAGCCGTATAGCCTTCCGGGTGACCAACATGCAACCCTGATCCACTTGGATACGGAAACATATCCAACACATAAAACTTTGGTTTTGTACGATCGGTAGGCGTTTTAAAGGTCTTGTTTTCGAGCCAGTATTGTTGCCATTTCGGTTCAATGTCTGCGGGTCTGTAAGGGTGCATTTAGCGAGTAATCTTTATTTAAATCAATGTTACAAGCTTCAAAATTACCACTATTCTTTGCCATTTACCGAATGATTATTGGTTTGGATTTGAAAACTCATAAACCATCTTGAATTACGTTCAATGGTTGTAATACCTTCTCATATGCATGGAATCATCGAAATTGTTTCCTATCCGCAAGATAACCGGAACCCCCGTTTGGAAACGTAATTATTACGAGCATATCATCCGTGATAAAAAAGCATTCCAGAATATTTCGAATTACATTTATTGGAATCCCCAGAAATGGGACAAGGACTGGTTTATACTGATTGAATTAATTCGGAAAGCGCATTTAACATCGCAAATTAAATCCAAGTACATCTCCAAATCCAGCTTGATGACTAGCAACTAAATCAATCTGCTTATTTTATTTAATGAATATTATTCTATTTTCGAATTTGAAAATAAAGTCAATATTATCAGAGTTCATGCGGGTACTTCTTTTTGGTTTATTATTGTTCATTTCGGGGATGCCATCACTGTTTGCTCAATCATCTGAAAGTGAAAATCCAAATGGTAAATTTGTTATCGAAAGTAACATCGAAGATTTCATTTTACTGATCGATGATGATTTAGATAATCCGCTATATCTAAGTTCGGGAGACACCCTCGAATTACCATCAGGTACTTATGCATTTCGTGGAATTCAACAAGGCTATCACGACACAAAGTTTATGGGTACAATCTTTTCTGAGCAAACGACCGGAATGCAAATCAACTTCAACAAGCCACGGAATGTCGCCCCAAGAAGTTCCTATAGAACAATCGCCAATGGTTACAATGTGACGATCTATTCGGAAGAAGGTGCTGAGATTTTTGTAGATCAGGTTCTGATGGGCTATTCACAGATTTCATTATTATTACCTGATAACTCGTACGAGCTATTTATAAATCATCCAGAGTTTGGAACATTAACCGACAAATTTGAAAGCACTCTAGAAGCTCAGAAGGAATTGCACCATTATTTCAACGACTACAGAAACATCCCAAATGTTGTGCGTTTTGTGCCCGGGCTTGTTTATTTCATTAATGATGAAAAAAAAGAAGCTTTTCTAACTGTTGCAAGTATCGGTAGTTTGTTGGCTTACAGTAGTTACTCACAGAAGAAAGTGGAAAGAATACGCCAAGACCGTGACCTCTTTCTTTTTGGTGGATATGTACCGGGGCCAAGCGTAGACAAGCGACTTGACGACTACGAAAAAGATATCAGTAAAAATAAACGTCGCTCTACTCTATCTTTTGTTGGTGCGGGCTTGATTTATACATTTACCACTTACAAGGCTTTTAAACGTCCAAAAGGTGGTTACTCAAAGCCTCCAATTCAAATTGGCGCACAGGCATTTAATCAGTCCGGACAAGTTGTCCCTCAACTTTATTTCACCTTCAATTTTTAGTTTAGTTTATATCTTTTGATTGCACGAATCCTATATATCACATCCATTTTTTGCTTTCTCTTCAGCAAATTAGCTAGTACTATAAAATAATTAGTAATGAACCGTATTTGTGAACATACTATCCTGCTACTCATTGCGCTTCTATTTTTAGGATGTATCCCGGAAACACCCACCGGCAATGTGGTTGATCCAAGCTCAGAGTATTACACTGTTCCAACGCCAGAAAATTTTTCAATCGTTCGACTCCCAAGTGGTAAGATGCAAGTTAGAATGGATGTCCAATCAAATACTAGAGTTACGGGTCAGGAGCTATTTCTGGTGTACAATGGAGAACTAAATGAGGACTTTAAATTCGAAATCAATACAACCATAGGCCGCACTGATTTCAATCCTACATTTCTTGATTTTACACAAACTTTTGCAATTAGATCTTATTACGAAATCGAAAATGAGCGAATCTACTCAGACTTTGCCTATTTTACTTTTGAGGTTGAAGATGTTTTACCAAGCATTGAATTTGTAAATGTCTTGAACTATGCACTCTTCAAAACTAATTTTTTTAATCCTGATTTTCACATCATCGTTGAGTATGCTTCTGATTCAGTAAATTTTGAAACTATCATAAATAGGTTTGCAGCTCAAAAACTATTTAAACTCGATAAGTTTCAAACACGATTTTCAGGAGAGCTTGATGGATTGTTTCGCTATAAAATCAAGCACTCTTCAGGTCTAGAGTCGGATTTTATAACAACGGGTAGTAATCGATTTTCGCCTTGCAAAGGCCAACCTACTTCATCGATCTCACCATCAATTGACGCTACAGAAAACAGATGGGAAGGTATTTATTTCTATTGGGACTCAATGGGTGAATGCTATGACGAAATTTTCATTTTTCAACAAACACACGTAGAAACTGAGTACCGACTTATTGGCCGTCATTCGAAAAATAAAAGCTTTACTATATTAAATAAACCAACAAACATTAGCTGGTTTGATTTAAAAGTTAAGGGCGTTCGATACGGTGAAGGAATTGTTTCAGAAAGCGAGACTGTTCGAATGATTTACGAAAACGGGAGGTGGGTGAAAGATGAGGAATAATTTATTACCATTTCTCTTTTTGGGGTTGACTATACTTTTTTTAGTTCAATGCGTACCGGATACTCCAACAGGAAATATAGTTGATATTGCTAATCCTGATTTTCATTTATCCAAACCTTCGGTGAGGTCTATCGATGGAGTGAATAATTTTATTGAGTTTACTGAAGGTCCCCAGCAAAATATAGACGGCTACGCGATATTTGAAATTAAGAATGGTTTCAGTTATTTGGATAATTTTACTCGAGTACAACCTAATGGTTTTTTTAACACAATTAATACATCTGAAATTAATGATCTACAATTAGCTATTGCTTCCTTTATTGAATTACCATCAGATACTGACATTTCTCATCTACAATCAACAGGTGTACACGTAACTTCCAGAACTTTTAATGGTGCCACCTCCTATCGTGTTTTTTCAGATACTGTACGATTTAATTATGTGCAGGAAGTCTCAGATATTTGGTTTGAAAATAGAAATGGAGCATTATGGCTTAATTGGAAACATAATTTCTTTAATGATGCTTCTCTGTTGCTCAGTTATGCACCTGATTCGATCAATTTTAATGTTTTAGGATCTGTAAAACTTAAGCTTGGTAGTGGATATAATCCTAATTATAAAAGCACCTTGGGCTATGACTTTGATGGAATCTTTCGATTTCAAGCAATGAGTAGTCGCGGAGAGATTTCAGAAGGTTGGGATACTCGATCAAATAGTCTGAGTGCTTGTACGAATGATCCGAACGCACTCACTGCTCCTTCTAGCTTAAACTTCCAAAGTGGATTAAACTGGATTCACGTACTAAGTTTTGAAGAGATCCCTTGTTTTGATTATGGCATTCTATTTGAACAGAAATCTTCCGAAAATACCTTTAAACATGTAGGATGGTTGGATTCGTCAATGAATAGTTTTAGCAGGTATTACCCAGATCAACAATTTGATTTCACCTATAAAATTGGGTTTGTCCGTTTTGGGCAACCTATTGTATTTACCGAATCTATTTCCGTTACTTTCAATGGCAACGACTGGGTACAAACGAATGACTGATTCTATTTTGAAGCTCCCTCAATTCCTTTTACTGCTGCTTATTTTTCTTTTTTCAAGCGCTAATTCTAATGCTCAATCTATTAAAACCAATGCTGATTCCGGTTGGGTTCAAATTACTACCAATCTGGATGAGTTCTATGTGGTTATAAATGAGGATTTTTATAATCCAGTGTTACTGAAAAATAACGAGTCTATACAGTTAGCTGCCGGAACAAATCAACTTCGATTGGTTTGGAATACGATAAACGATTGGCAAACCCAGGTTACGGTCATCCCCGGCGATACCGTAAATACAGGCATTAGTTTTTCCTTTAGAAATCAAAATCTAATGAGAAGTTCTTATACAACTTTGCTTAATCAAGTGAATACTAAACTTAGAGGTACTCCTGAAAGCCTTTTCCGAATAAATGGTAAACTTTTATCTGCCAATTATACCGATACGCTTTTAGCTCCCGGACTATATAAAATGGAAATTGGAAACGGGAGAAATTGGCAAAGTCGTGATGTGATGATCACCGCAGGAACATTCATTGAATTCAGTTATGAAATAGCTGAAATTTACCCAAAAAGCAATAGTTTTTATTTCATTCCCGGAGCCGGATACTGGTACCATCGGAAGAAAGTTAAAAGTATACTTACAGTTTCAGCCTTAGCTCTAATATCGGGGCCACTCATCGATGAAATGGCAACTTTCGGCGACGCCAAATCGAGTTTCGAAAAATGGGAATCGCAGTATAATGAAACGCTAAATACGCAGGATGCAATTAGATTCCGAGAAAATGCTGACGCACAAAGAGAATCAATGATTGAAGCCCGAAAACAAGCACTTTGGTACGGCGCGGGACTTGCTTTAATTTACGGATTCAGCGTTTGGGACAGTATGAATATTGGGACAACTCGCTATTATCGTACTAAAGTTACGACAAGTTTGGTTTCGTCAGGTTTTGAAAATACTCTTTACCCAACGTTGGTACTTACTCATGATTTTTAAATACCTAGTATTTTGTTGTTTGATAATCCTAGGAAGTTTATCTCAACATCTTCAAGCGCAGTATGGCTATATCCGGTTCAATGTGAATGCTGATTCTGTACTACTGATTGTAGATCTGGATACGGAAAATGCCAGATCTATTAGCAATGGGACGATAGTACAATTAAAACCCGGTTCACATCTCATACAACTAAGTACTCCCCTCGGATTTGTTCGGCCTAGAGATATCTTTATTAATCGAGGTGACACCATAACTTTTTACGGCAAGTTTCCGGAATCTAATCGAATTCCAATTTCAAATTTCCATATGAATCCATCTACTAAAAGTTATTTTGGTAAAGATGGATTAATTGTAACCGATAGTACTACCAAGATCTATCAGGATGATGAACTTATAGGCACTGGAAAAGCGCTTATTGATCTACCGAAAGATGGAAGTAGCAACATAAAATTTGAAAGCCCCTATTTCGGGAGTAAGTCTAATACATTTAAGGGTGAGTCAACTTTTCAGGTGATGGAACATTACCGACAACCGAAAAAATCTACGACACAAGCTTTATCTATACTACCGGGAGTAAGTCAGGTTTATAAACGGCAATATTTGAAGGGCGGTGTTTTTTTGGCCACTAATTTGATTTCGATGAATTTTTATTTCAATACTGCTAATGAATATTCGAGAGAACAAAACCGATTTGATGAATTAGTATTGCAATATAACGCTACCCGGAACGAACAAACCGCTTTCGAACTTGGAAACCAAATAGAAACCCTTCAGGGAGAAATCAAAGATTTAGAAACTCGTAAGAACATACTGTTTGGCACAACAATCGGTATATATGCCCTGAATGTTTTCGACGCTTTTCGCTCTAAACCAAAAGGCGGATACAGAACTAACAATTTTAACATAGAATTCGAAATAGACAGTGATGCGACAGTTAGAATCAACTTTTAAACTACTACCTATTTTTGGACTCTTATTACTTTTCTATTCTGGCTGTGGAACTGAACCGAAGTTTGAGAGGGTAAATGCAAATGACCCTCAATCACAATTATTTTCACCAAAAACTGGTAGATTTTTTTCAGGTTTAAATTCCGATAAAACAGTCCGTTTGTCTTGGAATGATATAAGTGATTTTGAATCCGGTTATCTGATATGGAAAGGTTTAGGTGATAATTCAGATAAAATATTACTTACTGAATTAGACGCAAATGAAACTAATTATGTTGATGAATCGGGAGAACTTGATAAAATTACTACTTATTTCTTAGCGGCTAAAAGTGAATATGTATCAAATTATGACTCTTTAAATAGTAAAAATGTATTAATCAATTTTACAGGAGGTATCGAAGATTTAACTGTTAATAGAGAAGGAAATATAATTTCATTGTACTGGGATAATACTTCCATCATCTCTGATTTTGTAACTGTTAATAGAATCTACCAAAATAGTGAATCGGAAATTTTGGATACTTTGAATAGAGAAGTCGAATCATTTCAGTTTACTAATCTTGAGGAGGATTATTCTACACAATTAGTGGTGTCCACGCTTTTGATCAATCACAATAATGAGCCACAAATTATACACTCAAATACAACCGGTAAGATTTTTTATAATACACCTCGAATCCACTCAATTTTATTTGAAAATGAAGCTATTGCCAAAATCGAATTTGAAGATAATTCACCTTTCGACGACCAAATCTTAGTCTATCAAAGAAGTAGAAGGAATTCTAGCTATCCATACTCAAATTGGGCATTTGCAGATACGCTAAATAAAGAGGATGGAAGATTTAAAATTAAAAAAACAACCAATAGAGATTATCAATTTAGCTTAATTGCTAACTATAATGGGCTTGAAAGTACACGATCTGGAGTAGCTACAAAATCACCAGGATCTTCACCGCCTAAAAATATTCAAATTGAGGAAATAGCAGAAAAAACAATTCGTATTAGTTGGGTAGATGCTAATCCTCCAGAATTTACCCATAAGTATTTTTTGGATCGGAGAAATGGTGATTATGGCAGCTATAGTACTATTGCTGAAATAGATGCGGGAGTTAATTCATATATAATTGATGATATAACACCAGCATATATTGAACATTTTAGAATCAGAACCTATAGTTCAGGGTTTAGAACATTTACTTACGACGGCAGAAATTAATTTTTTTAAAATAGGAATGACTCAGAATTTTTTTTTGTAAGGAATTCCATCTGGTTTGGACTATAAGATATGAAAAAGCGAAAACATATTGATGGAACAATGATTGAATCTGGTTTTAATATGACGGGTTCGATAATATCTGCATGAGGTCCATCCATGAAATACTCGAGCCAAAACGATGAATCTATAACATTCAAAACCGATCTTCTTCTTTTTCGATGTTTAGTTCTATTCCTTTCGCAATTCCGCGTAATGTCTTGGCGTCTTTGATTGGCACCATTTCGATTCGACCATCAATTGGAATCATAAGAACCTTTTGACCAGCTTTTATATTCAACGATTTTCTGATTTTAGCCGGTATCGAAACTTGAAATTTTGGTGATACTTTTACTGCTTCCATGTTTTACGCTTTATTGATCGATATAAAATACGTAAAACACATCTTTTTTAATCGTTAGAATTGAATCAAGTGATCGGATTTGTTCACTCAACACCTACTCATGCTAATTGCTGTTAGCATTTGTAGTGCATCATTAAATTCAAATAACCGGAATCCCATCCGGCTCCCACCAGAGCGGTGGACGCTGTGCCATGCTTAAAAATTCAGTCTTTACGCCCTCGATTTTTTCCCCGGCAGTATAAACTGTTTGTACAGCCCCACCATATTTAGCCAACAATTCTTTCACTTTCTCTTCGTCCCCTTCCACCCAATGTAAGGTGGCATCCAATTCTGGAAAGTCTTCGCTGTCTTGAATTAAGAAATGATCGAGCCAGGCTTGATCACGCCCAATGGCTTTGTTGTAAGCAAACTGATATTCAATGGCATCGGTAGGTTTTTTGGTAGGCGGATTTTTCAGCCAAAAAGCTTCGATATAATCCTGAAAATGACACTTTAACTTCGAGAATTTGGTTGGACTAACCACCACGGCCACCGAACGGCAACCCTGACCGCCATAACGGAAAATGGCTTCCACTAAATCGGTTACAACTTCGGGCTCTTCGCTGGTGATAAAAGCCATCGAGAACTTAGCGGTTCGGATTGCAAACTCTGTTTCTTCATCAACCGCTTGAAGCCTTAGCAATTCTTTTTTTACAGATTCAACAGAGGATTCCGAACCGGCAAAGAGTACTTTATCGCCTTGTACTCCTTCAAAAGAGTCCAATTCGGTTGAGTATCGAATCGAATAAGATAGACCTGCTTCTTGAAGCGAATCCAAATAGGCTGCTAACAGATATGGATCTTTTTTCGAAAGTTTTCCAAAGTAATCTGCACCGGAAAGTATAGTACCCAAAGCATCCTGAAATCCAACCAATGGCAAATTTCCGGCATGTAAACACAATAGTTTTTTACCCAATTGATTGTGTACATCACTAAGCTCAGCTCGCTTAGCCCATTCCGAGACTTGCCCGGCATCTACTTTTTCTTTGAGTGCAAGAATTGCAAATTTGATGTCTTCGAAAGTGAACAATCCTTCTACTACTGTTCTTTCAATCGCATGTTTGAGTTCGGTATTGTCTGATCGAAACCATTTTTTTGTGGCATCTTCGACGAGGGCAATGTGCTTTTCTAATGTCATATTGATAAAATAACGACTTTGTCCTCGAATTACCTCACATCTATGGAAAGGATTAAGTTCCGAAACGGTTTACAACCAAATACTCTTGATTCTTGGCGTCTCGACCAACGGGAGAGATCTAAAAAGCCATCCACCAACGCACCCGCTAGATTTCTCTTTCGTATCCACTCGTTCGAAAGGACAAAAGTAGAGATGGTTTACAAAACACTAGCCCTTTTTCTTGCCATCTCGACCAACGGGAGAGATCTAAAGAGCCATCCACCAACGCACTCTTTAGATTTCTCTCTCGTATGCACTCGTTCGAAAGGACAAAACCGAGACAGCCTACAAGCGCAAAGCCTTATCTTTGCTATCTCGACCAACGGAGAGATCTAAAGAGCTATCCACAATCACACCCTCTAGATTTCTCTCTCGTATGCACTCGTTCGAAAGGACAAAAACCGAGACAGTATAAAAGCTACCAGCGCCTTTTTTGCCATCTCGACCAACGGAGAGATCTACAGAGCCATCCACCAACGCACCCGCTAGATTTCTCTCTCGTATCCACTCGTTCGAAAGGACAATGGCTAAATATTCAGTAATGTGATCTTCGATTCTTAATATTTCTCTCATCGGAATAATCGCCAAAAGGGTATAAACCAAGCTCTTGATTTAGAAATCTAAACTCTGGGTTAGTTGTAGCAACCAGTTTATCTTTTTTCGACCTACTCCACTTTTTTAACTGTTTCTCACGATAAATGGCTTCATCTACATATTTATATTCTTCATAATAGGTCAAGTTGAAGCAGTAGTACCTACCTGCAAAAGTCTCTGGTTTCCCAGCGTTCAAACCATGTTCCAAAATACGCGAGGGCAAATCGTTGGTCATACCAATGTAAACTGTGCTTTTCGTTTGATTTGTTGTTATGTAAACGTAGTATGGCATCCTTGAAGATCATTAATTTGTCGTTTTTTACAAAGTATGTTTGGCGAGGATACAGCTCCCTAGATTTCTCTCTCGTATGCACTCGTTCGAAAGGACAAAAACCGAGACAGTATAAAAGCTACCAGCGCCCTTTTTGCCATCTCGACCAACGGGAGAGATCTAAAGAGCCATCCACCAACGCACTCTTTAGATTTCTCTCTCGTATGCACTCGTTCGAAAAGACAAAACCGAGACAGTATAAAAGCAACAAGCGCCCTTTTTGCCATCTCGACCAACGGAGAGATCTAAAGAGCTAGCCAAAATCACACCCTCTAGATTTCTCTCTAGTATGCACTCGTTCGAAAAGACAAAAGTAGAGATGGTTTACAAAACACTAGCCCTTTTTCTTGCCATCTCGACCAACGGGAGAGATCTAAAGAGCTATCCACAATCACACCCGTTAGATTTCTCTCTCGTATGCACTCGTTCGAAAGGACAAAACCGAGACAGCCTACAAGCGCAAAGCCTTATCTTTGCCATCTCCACCAACGGGAGAGATCTAAAGAGCTATCCACAATCACACCCTCTAGATTTCTCTCTCGTATCCACTCGTTCGAAAGGACAAAAACCGAGACAGTATAAAAGCTACCAGCGCCCTTTTTGCCATCTCGACCAACGGGAGAGATCTAAAGAGCTATCCACAATCACACCCGCTAGATTTCTCTCTCGTATTCACTCGTTCGAAAGGGCAAAAATTAAATCAATCGTCTATCAAAAAATTACAACCGCGTAAGTTTCTAGGGTTCCAACGCCCTAACACTTGAAACTTTCCACCTTCCCTTTGAATACCTTTATCTCCGGTTAGTATAAACGAACAAGAATTTAAGTTCGCCAAATCAAACACACCAATGAGTCCTTCCTCGCCATTGGGTAAGATTTCTAATGGATTTTGAGGATTTCTGATCGAAACCTGCATCCAAGGCACACATTCGAACCATAAAGAACCCTGACTATAAGCCTGACTCAACAATTCAGTCATTCCATATTCGGAATGAATCGACGATGTTGAGAGTCCAAACCCGATAGCTAATTGTTCGTGAAGTTCCTCTTTCGTTATTTCACGTCGATGGGTTTTCATCCCTCCTGTTTCTAGTATGATTGATTGTTTTGGTAAGGATGGCACTCCCATTTCAATCAAATCTAATAGACCAAAAGCCGCGCCGAATAACATCACTTTTTTCCCGGTTGCAGAAATCGAATCCAGTACGTGCTTAGGAATTATTTCTCCGATCTTTAAAAATCGACTTAATCCTGATTGATCGTTTTCGATTAGTACATTCAACATCCAAACCAGAGAGGAATGAGGATTGGCGTTATAGCCGGGAGTGTATGCAAGAATCACATATTCGTCCAACGCATAAAAATGCTGCATTCCTTTGATGATGGATCTTCGATAAATCTCAGGGTCAGCGATGTAATGCTTACTTCGATTCATTCCTGATGTACCACTTGATTGGAAATACAGTGATGAGTGTTGAATGTTGAGTGTTGAGTGCTCCGGGTCTAACGTTCGAACTTCATCAACATCTTTAAAAACCTGAATGGGAAGTAATGGAATTTGTTCGGTGGAAGTAATCGCCCCAACACCTAGCGCCTTGCAAAATCGTTGATAGATTGGATTATTTGTCTTCTGAAATTCGAAGATTTGAAGAGCCTTTTCTTCGAAGGTTTGCGTTAGATCAAAGGGATTGATCATAGCACCCGACTTTTCTCGATCCGATCGGCAAAGAGTTTAAAACTGAATCGACCAAACTCTACGTGTTGAATTACTGATTCTTCACCTTCAACTAGCGGAAAACGCTCACCAATAATCCCGTTCTGACTTAGTATCACTGTTTGATTATTTACTCGATCTGTGATAATCAATCGGTCGCCATCCACCTCAAGATTGGCCGGTATAATCCCCTCCAAATCAAAACTATCGATGTAATTTCCATTTTCGTCAAATTTGAGAATAGATTTTGAAACTTCATCAAACACAAACAATTCGTCAAAGTCATTAACCACAATTTGAGTCGGCTTCATCTGACGATTAGTGAACGGAACTTCAGTTTTAATCGAGCTGAGATATCTGAAACGACGATCGTAAATCTGAACCCGCATATTCCGGTTATCGGAAATGTAAATTTGGAGTCCATTGGTGGCATCAACGTCAATGGGTCTATCAAATTGATAATCACCAGATCCCACTCCACCGAGCGTAGCTACTACATCTCCATCGTAATTTAGTTTCAAAATCCGATGTTTTCCCGATTCCACCACAAATATATGATCCAGACTGGCATAGATAGAAGTTGGATTCACTAAACCGGAATAAATAACCTGAGCGGTTTGAGCAAAAATTGTAGTAGATATCAAACAAGAGAATAAAATAATACATAACCCAAATCTCACAGTTTTTTTGAGACTTATATCATTAAATATATTCTGATTTGGGTTCATTAAACTTCTAACTTAGTATCAAATTTCTTTTGCTCCTTGCCCCATGCTCCTTTCTCCTAATCAACGTGCTTCAACCCTTTCGCACCGATATCCGACCGATAAAACGATCCTTCAAAAGTAATTTTTTCTAAATCGGTGTAAGCTTGGTCGATGGCTTTTCTGAGTGTATCTCCTGCGCCAACCACATTCAATACCCGTCCACCATTTGTTACGATCTGGTTTCCTTCTCGCTTGGTTCCCGCATGAAAAATCAATGCGTCCTTGACAGAATCTAAACCGGTAATAACTTTTCCTTTTTCGTAAGTCTGTGGATACCCACCCGATGCTAACACAACTGTGCATCTATACATATCATCAAAATTGATGTCTGTAAATTCAAGCTTGCCATCCACAGAGTTTAACATAATTTCCAGCAAATCTGATTGCATCCTTGGAATAATCACCTGACACTCAGGATCTCCAAACCGGCAATTGTATTCCACAACTCTCGGTCCTTCTTCCGTAATCATCAACCCAACATATAAAAACCCGGTGTATGGATATCCTTCCGATTTCATACCGTTTACAGTTGGCAAAATGATTTCTTTCTCGGTTTTTGCCAGCAATTCTGCGGTTAGAATTGGCGCCGGCGAATAGGCACCCATCCCGCCGGTATTTAATCCGGTATCGCCTTCACCTACTCTTTTATGATCTTGCGCATTACCGATCACTTTAAAGGTGTTTCCATCACAAGTGGCAAACACCGAAGCTTCCTCACCCACCATATATTCTTCGATCACTAATCGGGAAGCGGCTCCGCTTAACGAACCTGATTTTAACTCTTCCAGAGCTTCCATTGCTTCGGCTTCCGATTCTGGAATCAATACGCCTTTACCACCGGCAAGTCCATCCGCTTTTAGTACAATCGGATAAGAATTTTGTGTCTTGATGTAGGCTGCGGCAGCTTCAAAGTCATTCTTATCAAATACTTCATAAGCAGCAGTTGGGATGTTGTGCCGAGCCATAAAATCTTTGGCGAACTCTTTGCTACCCTCGAGCATTGCTGCTGCTTTTTTGGGACCAAATACTTTATGTCCGGCTTTTTCTAAATAGTCAGCAATGCCATCAACCAAAGGTTGTTCGGGACCAACTACCGTTAATTTGATATCGTTTTTTTCGATAAAGGTCTGAACTTCGGCGTGGTTAGCAACCTTCAGTTGAACATTTTCGCCTAGCGATTCAGTGCCCGGATTTCCGGGAGCGATGTACAAGGTTCCCAACAAAGGCGATGTTGATATTCCCCAAGCAAGCGCATGTTCTCGCCCACCTGAACCAATTAAAAGAACGTTTAATGACATTTGAATAATAATTTTATGAGTCACTCAGAGCGAAATGAGGAGTCTACACAGCGTTTTGTCGCCTAATGTTGACTATGCAGATCCGTCACCGCCGGTTGGCGGTTCAGGATGACATTCGTTTAAACAGGGTTATGATAACTTCTCGGCAGTGGTAATAATCGTAGCAAAACTATCGGCATCAAGCGAAGCACCGCCGATCAGCCCGCCATCAACGTCAGGTTGACTTAACAATTCTTCCGCGTTTGCCGGTTTCATACTTCCGCCGTACAAAATGCGAATTCCATCGGCGGTTTCCTGATCGTAGACATCGGCTACAACATTGCGAATGTGAGCATGCATTTCCTGTGCTTGTTCTTTGGATGCTGTTTCTCCGGTACCAATCGCCCAAATGGGTTCGTATGCAATTACAACATCGAGAGCTTCATCCCCAGAAATACCTTCCAATGCAGCTATAACTTGATTTTTCACTAAATCGAAGTGAATATCCTGCTTTCGTTGATCCAGACTTTCGCCTACACACAGTACAGGTACTACATCGAACTCCAGCGCCTTTTTGATTTTTTTGTTTACTGAAGAATCTGTTTCTCCAAAATATTCCCGTCGTTCAGAATGCCCGATGATCACAAACGAACAACCACATTCGGTAAGCATACTTGCGCTGATTTCTCCGGTAAAAGCTCCGTTATCCTCGTAGTGAATATTTTGAGCACCCACGTGGATGTCAGTATCCTGCAGGTAGTTTACGCTCATCCCCAAACTTACAAAAGGCGGACAAACGAGGACGTCTACCTCTTCAGCTACTTCAGCTTTTGCATTTTTTAGTCCTTCCAGCAGTTCGGCTGCATCTACAGGACCACAATTCATTTTCCAGTTTCCGGCTATTAAAAATCGGCGCATGACCTTAGTTATTCATTAATGTTTTAGTGATTCCGGGAATAATCCCGTCAAATTCTTCTCCAATATATTTTCGAACCAGATTTCCTTCTTCATCTACAAGAATGCGTGTTGGAAAATATTGGATGTTAAAATCATCCTTTAGTTGCTGTTTATCAAACGTGGGCGGATCAGCAATGGGCCAAAAACGATCTCTTTCCTCATAAAATGCTAAAATTGTATTCACACTTGCATCAAAAGGAATGGTAAAATAATTCAACCCCTGAGGGCCATATAACTGATAAACCACCATACTTTCATCATACTGCTGCTGGTATAATCGGCTCGCCATTTCAGTAAATTCCAGTACATACACTTGCCCAAGTAAATAATCTCGAGAGATTGTATCTCCGGCCGCGGTTACAAAACTGAAATCAGGAATCGCACTTCCCGGTGGCAGCTCGTACAATTCAAAACGAATATTTTTATACCAGAATGAGTAATCGTCTTCTTCCTCATAATTTCGTTCATATCTGCTTAGTAGCGAGCGGGCCTGCTCTACATAGGCACTATCGAGGTGTAGTTTGATTTTTGCCCTATCAAAAGTTTGATGGATATTTTCTTCTTTCGTTAAAGCTTTTACAGAATCTAAGTAGCTTACAGCGGCCTCAAAACCACGAACTTGTGCCACAAATTCCTTACCGTAAGTAACCGCCAAGGCGTAAGCGTACTCTTCGTCAAATGCTTGATTCAACTTGTCGTACATTTGCTTTCGATCGAATTTTTCGAGCAAGGTGATCGCACTTTCTAGCGCAAATTTTGAAGCAAAGGTACCTTTCTTCTCTTCATAAACATCCCAGTATAAATCCACCCATTTTTGCAACTCAGCAGGGATTTCTTCAGCGGAGATTTGTCCTGTTTGTATAAATAAATTCACACGATTGAACCCATTGTCTACACGTTCATACAATTCCATTGCTCTGTTCTCGCGGGAATCAATTTCGAGGGTGGCCGACAAATCTGGAAACTCGCCGGAAAAACGAATAGTATCATTATCTGAAAGTAGCAGCCTCATCGATGAAAGATTTACCCGGTTTCTGGAAATCTGCATTGGATAAGCTCCCGGCTCTTCGAACGGAATTACGCCCCCAACAAACCCGGCAGTATCGGTTATTCCATAAAATAGGGTATCGATAGGATTGTTTACTGAAAGTCGATTATACACTAAAAAAGAAAACCCTGAATAATCGCCGGTTTGATCGATAGAATCGGCTACCGAGATGTTTGCTTCGAAGTGCACTTCCAGTTTTTCAGGAGTTCTTGAACAGGCTGTAACGATTAAAATCAGTACGAGTACTGAAATGCCAAACTTTTGCATCAAAATCTATCCTTCTAACTTTTTTGTAACCATTTGAGTCACCATTTTCGGGTTCGCTTTCCCCTTAGAGGCTTTCATTGCTTGTCCCACAAAAAAGCCCATTAGTTGTTTTTTCCCGGCTTTAAAACGTGCTACTTCGTCAGGATTTTTGGCGATGATTTCATCCACCAACTCTTCCAGGAATCCGGTATCAGAAACCTGAATCAAGTTCATTTCTTTGGCTAATTCTTCGGCCGATTTATCCTCATCCAGCATGGCAACGAAAATCTTCTGCATGGCCGATGAGTTAATTTTGTCTTCTTCTTTTAGCTTGATAAGCTCAGCTAATCGTGCCGGACTAACCCCAAACTCTTTAATGTTGATGCTCTGCTCATTCAATACTCGAAGCACTTCACTCAACACCAAATTTAGTGCTGCTTTTGGATTTCCTGCTGCCTCAGCAACATCTTCGAAGAAATCCGCCAGATAACGATCTTCGGTGATGGTTACTGCATCTACTTCGCTCATTCCGTAATCGGCCACAAAGCGTTTTTGGCGGACATCAGCTAGTTCCGGCAACTCTTCTTTAATTTCGCTGAGCATTTTGGAAGTTACTATGATTGGTGGCAAATCCGGCTCCGGGAAATAGCGATAATCGTGCGCTTCTTCTTTCGATCGCATGATTCGCGTCTGCATTTTAGAAGTATCCCACAAACGGGTTTGTTGCACTACCTCTCCACCACTTTCGATTAATTCTATTTGTCGATAAATCTCGAACTCTATGGCTTTTTCCACATTTCGGAACGAGTTCATGTTTTTGAGCTCGGTACGAGTTCCGAATTTCTCTCTGCCTCGCGGACGTACAGAAACGTTTGCATCGCAGCGCAGAGAACCTTCTTCCATGTTCCCGTCACAAATCTCCAGATACTGAACAATCTGCTTGATTTTAGTGAGGTAGGCATACGCTTCTTGCGGTGTACGCAAATCCGGCTCCGAAACAATCTCGATCAACGGTGTACCGGCACGATTTAAATCTACCAGCGTATTATAAGGATCCTGATCGTGGATGGATTTCCCGGCATCTTCTTCCATGTGGATGCGGGTTAAACCAATGCGTTTGTTGTATTCTTCGAGCTCGATATCGATAAAACCATCGAAACAAATGGGTGTATCGAATTGTGAAATCTGATAGCCTTTAGGTAAATCAGGATAGAAATAGTTTTTCCGTGCAAAAATGGATTTTTCTGCAACACTACAATTGGTTGCCAAGCCCATTTTAATGATGTATCGCACCAGATTTTCGTTAACAACGGGAAGGGTTCCGGGGTGACCTAAACATAGCGGAGTTACCATGGTGTTCGGGGCTTCACCATAAATGGGTGCTACCGGGGCAAAGGCTTTACTGTTGGTTAGTAACTGGGCGTGGACTTCCAGCCCGATTACGGCTTCAAAACGCTCGTGAGCTATCGTACTCATTCAAAAAATTTGTTTTCGTCGATGAATTTAGAGCTTGGAAGATACTCAAGTTGAGAATGAGATAGTAAGTTTAATATGACTTTGATTTTGGTATTTGCTACGTTACTGCGAACCAATTATTTAGGGTTATGAGAGTACTACTATTTTCCATCTTCATTTTTATTCTTTCGATACCTTTATTCTCACAACAAAGAATACATCCAACTCTTCCTTCAGATTTCATAAATGATGTACATTACTTAAATAAGAACGAAGTGCTTTTTATCAATAGTGGTGGATCGATCTTTAAGTCTTATGATGGTGGTACAAGCTGGGAACTAAAGTATAATCATGAGCATGAACTACTAAATATCTATTTTATTGATGATGAGACTGGTTTCATTCAACCTAAATATGGTGAACCTTTATACACAAACGATAGTGGAGAAAGTTGGGAGGAATATTCATTATCTATATATAGAAATCGTTTTCTTCCCATCTCAAGTTCTATTGCAATCAGAGCAAATGAAGATGGTGTAATTTCACTCGTTGATAATTTCTTTAATGAATGGCAAGAGGTTTATGCTCCTCCCACTTTCGAAGATTCATCCGATATTTGGTATCCGGTAAAGCCATATGGTACACTTCGACAGCTTGAAAAAACGACCTCTGACCGAATAGTTGCACTTTATTCGTTTGAAACTGCCTTTAATAATGATATTATTGATGATTCGTTAAATTTAATCATTCATTCTTTAGATCGGGGATTCACGTGGGACACTTTGCATTACGGTTTCAATGATTTTTTACGTGGAATAACTTTTCTAACCGATTCACTTGGCTGGGTATATTCATCAAAAAAATTGTATTCCACTATAGACGGGGGAGTTAGTTGGCAAGAGAAATATGAGCATCCTAAGGATGGAATAACAACCATAAATGTTCCAACTAAAGAAGCTATTATTTCTAGATTTTGGAATAATGGACAATTCCTTCTTCGATCAACAGATTCCGGTTCTTCATGGGAAACTTTACCAATGCCAGATATTACGTTTTCTAATGGTCGATATGATTTGGAGTTTTTTGATTCTGAGCATGGATTCTTATTTGGTCACCATTTTCTTAGAACATCAAACTTTGGAAACGATTGGATAAATATTCTTAATGAACCAAGAGATAATATTCATTCATTATCGTTTTGGAGTATCTCGAACGGTATTGCATCAACTAGTGGTGGGCTTTATAAAACTGAAAATGGTGGTGATAACTGGTCTTTTGTTTTTAAGCCAGAAGAATTAATCTTTAATGACCCTGGGGAAGTTTCAATGGTATCTCAGAATATCGGTTGGTACGTAACGAGAGATAAGATCTTTTTTACTGAAAATGGTGCCGAAAACTTTACAGAACACCCAATAACTTCAACTAATGAACTTTATTCTGGGATAGCATTTAAAAACGAGTTTGGGATTCTATACTCCGTTTTTGAAAAGAATAATCCTGAACTAAATATATATGAATCATCTCACCATTACATAACTACTGATGCTGGAAAAAGTTGGGATCGAGTAGAAATCCCTGATTCATTAGCAGAGAATAGTAACTTTGAAAAAGTTCAGGTTAAAGCACCTAATCGAATCTATGCTCAAAACCGTGATGGACTGTGGTTATCCATTGATTCAGCAAAAACTTGGAATAATATATTTTTTGAACACAGCTTTCAGTATTCAGGATGTTTTGATTTTATCAATAGTGATATTGGAGTTGCATCAACAAACTATGCAGTTTATTTCACAAAGGATGGTGGAGTTAGCTGGTTAGAAATGCCCCGCGAATCAAGGCCAATAGATTGTGTACTCGTTAATAAAGATGGAGCTAATAGATACAAATATATAGAGGTAAACGAAGATTCTCGTTTATATAGAACGTCTTTTTATGATGACGGGTACGTTTTTACTGAAAGATATCATTCTCTAAATACGAAACTGCCGTTTAGAACTCTTGAAAAATTGCAGATTGGAAGACAGCCTAATATTTGGGGTGCTGGTGATGGTTTTAATGTGATGTTTTATCAACCTTCATGGACTAAAACTAATTTAGATAGTACGCCAAGTATTCCTTCGTCAATCACCCTCCACCAAAACTACCCGAACCCGTTTAATCCGAGTACAGTCATCAGTTATCAGTTGGCATTGAACAGCTCTGTGCAGCTTAAAATTTTCGATGCTTTGGGTCGAGAAGTGGCTGTTCTGGAGGACGGATTTAAACTAGCGGGCAATCATTCAGTTACTTTTGATGCCAGTTCACTTTCGAGTGGAATCTACTTTTATCAATTAGAGGCAAACGGACAAGTATTAACGAAGAAGCTCACTCTTATCAAGTAATGAAATGAGAAGACTATTCCTCCTACTTTTTTGTTTAACTGGTGCATCAACGTTTATTCTAGCCCAAGAAAAATACTTCCATGATTTGCGTGGATTGGAAGATTCTACAGGAACTACTCATTTGTTTTATCGCATGCATGAGTTTGAATCATATACATTTACCTGTGACGATTATAAACAAACATTTCAATCCTCATGGAATAGCGTGTATCATTTAGATTTATCGGAAGACTCAGACACTCTGTTTCTTGAGGATTATTCGTTAAGTGGTGGCTGTACTGGGTTCGATTTAGTCAAAAATGTGATCGACTATAATTTTTTTGATAATGATATTACTAAATGGATCGCGAATGGCTTTGCTGGGTGCTCGGGTATGAGTATTTGGGATTACAGAAATAGAAGTACTCATTTACCAAGTTATTGTATCACCAAAGCTCACCCAAAAGAGTTTGATTTGAGTAGTAAGTATACTTTCATTCTAAATGAGTCTCAGGACAGCTTATTTTTAGAGTATAACGATCACAATTTCAAATTCACACTTTCTGATAGTATTTATCCTCAGTTTAATTATGATGACTATTTATACTACGAAGAACTAGTTGACACGCTTGCGGATGGCCCGGCAGTTTTCGCAATTAATCCATATTTCAATAACATTTACTACTCAAAAGATAATGATTGGAATCTGATTGTTAGCCAACGCTACAGCACAGATTTTCAAACAGCTGATTCAACTCTAATTGTTAGAAAATTAGCTTTTGATAAGGATCCGAATACCGTATATGCATTAGTTACGGAAAAAATCAACGATAACTACATTTCGGGTATTTCAATTTCGGAAGACAAAGGACTGCCAAATTCCTGGTCTGATATTTTTGAAGTTGAAACTGGAAATCGTCTAGTATTTATTGAAACAGACGCATTGGCTATAGGTCAAATTTTTGTCGCCACTGAAAACGCTGTATTCAAAAGTTTGGATTATGGGAAATCATTCGAAAAAATAACGACCACAGAAATCAAGATAACCGGCTTATATAAGAAAGCTGGAACAAGTCTTTTATATATACTTACCAGAGAAAATCTTTTAGAGTTTAATCTGATTACAATGGAAGAAAGAGTATTAAAATCACTTCCAGTATCGAATGAAGTTGAACAGAATAAACCAACTAAAATCACCCTCCACCAAAACTACCCGAACCCGTTTAATCCGAGTACAGTCATCAGTTATCAGTTGGCATCGAACAGCTTTGTCCGGCTGAAAATTTTCGATCCTTTGGGTCGAGAAGTGGCAGTTTTGGAAGATGGATTAAAATCAGCGGGTAATCATTCTGTTACTTTTGATGCCAGTTCTCTTTCGAGTGGAATCTACTTTTATCAATTAGAGGCAAACGGACAAGTATTAACGAAGAAGCTCACTCTTATCAAGTAATGAAATGAGAAGACTATTCCTGTTACTAATTTTTATGATTGGAGCATCAACGTTTATATCAGCCCAAGAAAAATACTTCCATGATTTTCGTGGATTGGAAGATTCCACAGGAACTACTCATTTGTTTTATCGAGTCTTCGAAGAAAAGACCATTGACTGCTCGTATTACGATAGCGAGTCTGATAGTTATGTCCCGTCAACTGCTCGATCTGTTGACAATAATGTGTTTCATTTTGATACCGCAACTGAAACCGACACCTTAAAATTTGTTGATACAACTCGTCACTATCCGGATTGTTATAGTTCAAGAGGTGGTACTTACAAATATGTTTTTTTCGATAATCATCCCGATTCAGTGTTCGCTATAGAATACTTTTATGGGGGGCTTTCAGGGGGATACTTTTTTCCGCTGGAAACAGAAGATTATAATGCCTTTGAGCTTGGATTTGGAAACCCATTGGGAGTCAGTTTTGATCAAGGTACAAACTCTTTTTTACTGACAGGAAAAACATCGGAAATTATTATTAAAGCTGTTGATGAAGATTATGCGAAAGGTTTCGGCAGCTCAATTCGTTATTCCCCTCAAGATTCTTCATGGCATGATTTCACCAACTTTATTGAAGTACCGGATTCATTATATATAGACTTTTTAGTTGCAGGTATAAACCCATACAGAAATGGACAATATGTGGGCTTCAAGGACTCATCCATTGTATTATCGACAGATTACGGTGAATCATTTCAAAGGATTACAACTCATAATTGGGATCTCTACGATTTTTATGCTTCTGATGAGCTATTACCTCAAATTCCGTTTATTGATGCAACTTTATTTGATGCAGACTCGAGTAGTTTCTACCTCAAATTTTACTCGGAGGCATCTTCGCGAAATCTCCCAAGCTCACTTACTTACCTCGTAAGAGAAATTAACGATACATGGCAATACATGTCTATCAGTGCAGATCATGAAAATTACACCATTACTTTAGATCGAAGCCAATCAGGGGCTCTCTATTTTTCTAATGAAAATGAGTTGCATCACTCAAGCGATTTCGGAAATAGTTCTAACGTGATTGAATATTTCGATGCTCCTATAACTGGCCTATATAATAAGCCAAACTCAGAGTTAGTATATATTTTGACCACTGAGAAATTGTTTGAATATAATCTCTCGACTAAGGATTTAATTGTTCTTAAGTTATTACCAGTGACTAACGAGATAGAAGAAAATCAACCGTACACAATCGCTCTCCACCAAAACTACCCCAATCCGTTCAATCCCTCTACAAATATCACATACTCGATTCCGGTGGGCAGCACTGTTTTATTGAGAGTGTATGACCAATTAGCTAGAGAGGTTCAAATCCTTGAAAACACGTACAAACAAGCAGGAACCCATACGGTTACGTTTGATGCTTCGTCGTTAGCTAGTGGGGTGTATTTTTATGTATTGGAGGCTAAGGATTTAAACGAACGCATCACCCAAAAAATGATGTTGATCAAATGAAACGATAACGACACCAAATATTTATCAAACATGAAAAAAGCTACTCTTATCACTTTTGCCTTTTCACTTCTCCTATTAACCTCAGGCTGCGAATCCGATAAAGAAGCCCCTCAAACCGAACCAACCCCCGCACTTGCCCCTGTAACAACTACCTACACTGATATCACTCAGGATGAATTCAAGAACATGGAATCCAATCTCCCTGAAGATGTGGTTATACTCGATGTACGCACCGATCCTGAAGTAGCCGAGGGCATGATCGACGGTGCTATTCAGATAGATTATAGAAGTGAGAATTTTGCTGAGGAAGTAGCCAAATTAGATACCACAAAAACCTACGTAGTGTATTGCCGAACGGGCGGGCGCTCATCAGCAGCTTCCAAATTAATGACCGAAGAACTAGGGTTTAAAAAGGTTAATAATTTGTTGGGTGGATATTCTGAGTATTCATCAAAAGAATCTGAAAACTGATCTATTTTAAGAAGGTCATTCTTCGGGTTTCTATAACACCATTAATATTTAGTTGATATAAATAAATGCCCGAAGCTAGAGACCCTGCATCGAAAGTTACCGTATGTGTTCCGGCAGAATATCTTTGATTGGTTATAGTCTGGATATTTCTGCCAAGCATATCATAAATATCAATTTTTACTACACTCGAAACAGGTAAAGTAAAATTTATATTCGTAGTTGGATTGAATGGATTCGGGTAATTTTGAGATAATTTAAAGCCGCCTTCCGTTCCATTTTTATTCAGATAATTCTTTGACCCGTCTGTGATATATATTCCAACATTTCTAGTTGGGATATCATCTACGTATTTAAATAAACCTGAAAAGAGGATTCCTTCATCTAAAGATTGCATCTGATATACTCTTCCGCCAAAATTTCTACTTAAACTTATCTCAGATGGTAAACCTCTCCACTCTTCACCATTCCATATTGCAATAGGGCCTATTTTATTGGCTCCATTTTTCTGAAACTCTCCACTCACAACAAGGTGATCCTCGTGTTCTATTATAAACCAAACCAAATCGTCAAAATCTTCACCTACATTCTCCCAATTGCCGTCCCTAAATTGTACAATCTTTGAATTATAATAATTCTGACCAGTTGGGTCTTGAAAAGATATTGACGCATACAATAATCCCTCAAAAAAAAGAATATTATCAAAACTAGAATTTCTTGGAAGGCCTTCAATGGGATATCTAAACCACTCATCCCCATCCCAACTCGAGATAAATGGATAATAATTCAATTGACCGGATACAAACAGCTTCTGATTGTTTATAAGAACATCAAAAATTGCTTTAGGTCCTTCAAAAGGCATATTTACGTCCTGCCAAACTTCACCATTCAATTTGGCAATATCATAAATCCATTCAGTGGATCGACCTTCTACAGGTTTAATAATTCGGAAATCACCAATAGCATAAAGCGTATCCTTAAATTCAATTAACTCTATTACTTGACCTGTATTAATTTCTTCTCCAATTGGACTCCATTCCTCACCATTCCAAAATGTAATTAGGTTGTTATTTTCTGCATCTAGACCTTTTCCTGCAATCGTGATTTTATTATTTATTATAGAAAGTGCACTTACGAAGTCTGAACCGATATATCTAAAATCACCAATGCCTGATGAGAAACTTGCTAATCCTTCTTCTTGATTGTAATAAGCAATATTTTCGTATCCCTTTAGACCTGTTTGATAAAAAGAACCATAGTAATATAGAGTTTCATCATGCTGGTATGCATATGTGTAATTTCCGAGAACTCCGATTCCATCATTTAGATTATTAGTTATACTAAGCTCATTTTGTGTATTAATGAACCCTGTTTGAATGACTCTTGCATTTTCAGTGAGTTTACCCGAAATAAATATTTGATCATCAAATTCTCCTACAATATTAACATCTACGTAATGATCTTGATTTCCAACCTGTTCCCAAGCGCCATCTCTCCACTCTGCGATACCAAAAATTTGCTTAGCATCTACAGAAGTGAAATTACCAACTACAATAAGGCGACCATTTAAAGATTTCACTGATCGAATTATTCCATTTAAATCTCCGCCAATTTGGTCCCACGTATTATCGGTCCATTTGAATACTTGCGCTTCTACTTGATCTTCAATGTATTGCCAATTTGCTGCATATATTTCCCCATTATGAATGGTTGATACTACCCAATAATCAGAAGGTAATTTATCAAATCTATCAACTGCTTTACCATCCCACAGGATTATGTTATCCACACTATTGGGAAAGGGTTTTTTAACTTTATTATGGTTTGAGACTTTTTCTGCTAGAAATCGAATTTCATAGTCAGAACCTTCAATACAATTATAATTTTCCTCACGAATCGAAAATATAAATTCGCTATCATTTGAGGGATTAAAGTTACCTCTCAACTCTAAACTTGGTCCTATTGTATGTTCTCTACCATCACAATATTTAAGTATATATGGATCAATAGTTACATTCTGTTCCACACCATCTAAGCTGTCAGAAAATGAAAGCCAAACGTTTGGACAGTTAAAATGATCATCTGGACAAATTTGCATGAATCTATCTCCATCAGTAAAACCAGAAGAACTATATGCCCCTTGCTGAATAAAACTAGAGAATGTTCTCTGACCATTCCCTAACACCCACCATTTTGAACTGTCACCTCTGTAAAATGCCGTGTCAATTTGTGTGAATTGATACTCACCAACAAACGAATCATCATCCAAGTTGCTGATTGTAGCAATTTGATCAAAATCACCACTAATAAGTAATAATGAGTCAACTGCGGTTACTGACATGAATCCGGCATTTGAAGGGAATCGAAAATTAAAAGGCTCCCAAGACTGCCCGTTCCATTTTGCAATTCTATCTATCTTTATATCAGCACTTTGCTGAAAACTACCAAATGCTAATAAATCATCTTCATAGATTACCAACTCTTGAATTTGATAATTGAGCCCATTTCCAACTGAATGCCATTTTATGCCATCCCAGAATGCTATGTTGGAAATCTCTTCATCACCAAAATAAGTAAACAATCCACCGGCAAATAACTTGCCTTTATAGACTATAAATGAATTGATTCCACCCACAAAATTCTCAGCATTAAATCCGTTTTCTAATGGAACCCAATCATTATCATCCAATTTTGCAATTCCAGAAATAATTTGATCATTGTATGATGTGAAATAGCCACCAACATATAGGTGTTCATCAAAAACAATAGCAGTTTCAATTTCATCGTCAAAACCAGGTACATAAAATGATCGATCGAAGCTACCATTGAAGATATCTTGGCTTTGTACTATAACTGGAAAAAGAGTAAAGAGAAAGAATAATAATCGCATATTCATTTTAGATGGTAGGAACCTAAAAAGGAAATGTAAACTGATTTTTTACAGAAAATTAATTCGATCCAAAAATATTTTCACATTCTCTTTACATGTGGGTTCGTAATACTAAACTCTCATGGTACCGCTTTTCTAAAACATGAAGGCCTGTTTTCTTTTCTAGCACAACTTTTTGACGGTTCTATTTTTTTTCAAAAATTCAACCTCTTTTTTTTACCTAACACTATTTCACACATTCTTCACTTTCAGATAAGATTATAAGAGTGGTTCTTAAAAATGCTTAATTAATGAAAGCGCTTTTTCAGTGGAACCGTAATGCTTAAACCAAAACCAAACTCACAAATTGAGGTTAAAACAGGTAGACATATGCTTATCTTAAAAGGACCATATAAACCGATAGAAACAGGAGCTATGAAAGCGGATTACGACGTTCACCCCAGAAGTCACATCGGATTAGATTATCTGGGACTAGAAAACAATAAAGAGGTGTATTGGAACCTCACGCCGGCTGAACTATACGAGCACGCAATTTTACACGGGGAAGCTATTTTAACTAAAGATCATGCATTACTTGTGCATACCGGAAAGTTTACCGGGCGTTCTCCAAAAGATAAGTTTGTAGTTGAACAACCAGAAATTATGAATGAGATTGATTGGGGGCCCATCAATCAACCAACTACTGAGGATGTGTTCGATAATCTCTTCAAGAAGGTTCAGGAGTATTTATCTGATAAACGCCTTTTTGTAAAAGATGCATTCTGTGGTGCTGACGAAAATAACCGCCTCAAAGTACGTGTGGTCTCAGAAGTAGCCTACCACGCGCTATTTACCGACAATATGTTTATTAACCCCAGCGAAGAAGAGCTTGCGCAGCATATTCCTGAATTTACAGTAATGGCCGCCCCATTTTTTGATGCCGACCCTGCAGTTGATGGCACTCGTTCGAGTACGTTCATTCTGGTAAATATGGCTAAGAAAATAATACTCGTTGGTGGCACAATGTATTCAGGCGAGGTAAAGAAAGGAATTTTCTCCATCATGAATTATCTACTCCCAAAGAAAGGAGTAATGGCCATGCATTGTTCAGCTAACCACGACGAGAATGGTAAAACTGCCGTATTTTTTGGTCTATCAGGAACCGGTAAAACCACACTTTCTGCCGATCCCGATAAAACGTTGATAGGCGATGACGAACACGGCTGGAGCGATGAAGGTGTATTTAACTTCGAAGGTGGTTGCTATGCAAAAACCATCAATCTTACCGAAGAAAATGAGCCTCTAATTTATGCAACAACGAAAATGCCCGGCACCATTCTAGAGAACGTAGTTCTGAATGATAACCGAGAGCCCGACTTCGAAGATGTGAGTCTTACACAGAACACCCGTTGTTCATATCCACTTAAGTTCATCCCAAACGCAAGTAAAACCGGAAAAGGAAATCATCCTGAAAATATCATATTCCTTACTTGTGATGCTTTTGGCGTGTTGCCTCCAATCAGCCGGTTAACTCCCGAGCAAGCCATGTATCACTTTATAAGTGGGTACACCGCAAAGGTTGCTGGTACAGAACGTGGGGTAACAGAACCACAAGCTACCTTTTCTGCTTGTTTTGGATCGCCATTTATGCCATTACATCCATCAGTATATGCAGAACTGCTTGCCGAAAAGATTCGTAAGCACGAATCTAAAGTATGGCTGGTAAACACTGGCTGGACAGGTGGACCTGCTGGTACCGGAGAACGGATGAAGCTTAAATTCACCCGAAAAATGCTCTCAGAAGCTATAGATGGCGGACTCGAAGATGTAGAATATGTGAAAGATCCTATCTTCGGTTTTGATGTGCCTATTAAAGTGGATGGAGTTCCTTCCAAAGTGTTGATTCCAAGATACACCTGGCAAGATGCACGTGACTACGACAATAAAGCTGATGAACTTGCAAAAATGTTTATCAAAAACTTTAAGCAGTTTGAGGATAAATGCAGTAAAGAGATTCTTAATGCTGCACCTCGAGTGCTATAAATTTGTGAAATAGTAACTAAGCATTTAGTTATTTAGTGATGAGAAAAGCCCGTTGAACGAAATCAGCGGGCTTTCTTTTTTTAGGTCAATTAGATACATTCATACGTATAAATTAACTAATTCATACGTATGAATACGAAGCTCACATTAAGCATCGACCCAGAGATAAAGAAAAAAGCTAAAGCTTACGCTAAAGCAAATAACACGTCTATTTCAAAAATAGTAGAAGAATATCTCGAACAACTGTCTGATTCTGAGGAACGTGATGATTCATGGAAAGATTTTTTATCGCCTGTAGTACGTGATATGGTTGGCTCATTAGATAAGGATAAAGTTATTGATGATGAGCGATATCAGTATCTAATTAAAAAGTACTCATGAATAAGTTTTTTATCGATTCAGATATTTTTCTAGACATTTTTTTAGAACGCAATTTTTTTGGAAAGAGCTCAGCACTATTTTATGATCTATGTGCGAAATCGAGCGACATTGAGATTTATACATCGAGTATATGTATCAGTAATATTCATTACATCTACTCAAAACATGTTGGATCTGAAGTTGCCAAATCTAAATTGGCGTATTATCTATCATCTTTCGGGGTAATCCCAACATCAGAAAATGCTGTAGTCAAAGCTATAGAATCTTCCTTTAATGATTTTGAAGACGCTCTACAATATTTCACATGTAAAGAGAATGATATAGATCTCATCATCACCCGAAATAAGAAAGACTACGCACTCTCAAGCATACCGGTTGTAAGTCCGGTTGAATTTTTGGGCAATTAATCTGCCATTTCTTGCATGCGTTCCAGATTTTCCTGAACGCGTAGTGCATCTATTACTTCACCAATATCCCCTTTCATAATATTATCCAAATTATAGAGCGTTAGATTAATTCTGTGATCGGTACATCGCCCTTGTGGATAATTGTAGGTTCGGATTTTAGCGGATCGATCTCCAGTAGAAACCTGACTCTTCCGTTCCGCTGCCCGTTCCTTTTGCTTTTTCTCAAGCTCAATGTCATACATTTTAGAGCGTAACATCGTCATTGCCCGTTCTTTATTTTGATGCTGCGACCGCTCTTCCTGACATTCAACTACAATTCCGGTAGGTTCATGAGTAATTCGAATGGCCGAATCGGTTTTGTTAACGTGCTGCCCTCCAGCTCCACTCGCTCGAAAGGTGTCAATGCGTAAATCAGCCGTATTTATTTGGATATCAACTTCTTCCACTTCGGGTAATACTGCCACAGTAGCTGCAGAAGTGTGTACACGCCCTTGACTTTCGGTTGCCGGCACACGTTGTACCCGATGCACACCGGATTCAAACTTCATCTTTCCAAAAACTTCGCTGCCTTCTAATCCGAATGCAATTTCTTTATATCCGCCTTTTTCTGATTCGTTGAGGCTCATTAAACTCAATTTCCAGCCTTGATCGTCGGCATAACGCCGATACATATCAAACAAATCACCGGCAAAAATCGCAGCTTCGTCACCACCGGTTCCTGCTCTTATTTCAATGATGGCATTTTTAGAATCTTCCGGATCTTTGGGAACCAGTTTGATTTTAATCTCTTCTTCCAGTTTCGACAACTCATCTTTAATCTCGGCATTTTCCATTTTAGCCATTTCGGTAATCTCAGGATCGTCATCCATTTCAATGAGTTCTTTATTTCCCTCTTGCCTGTTCTTCAGGTCCATCCAGGTGTCATAATCCTGCACCAACTCTTCTAGTTCACTTCGCTCTTTGGTAAGCGCTGTGTATTTATCGGGATCATCAAATACTCCCGGATCACTCATCGCGGCATTTATTTCTTCAAATCGTGATTTTATCTGCTTGAGCTTATTTTCGATGTCCATGTTTAGATTTAGTGCTGGTCTTTATTTTGGTTGTGAAGTTAATGAATCGTTCAATCAATAGAATGTAGGACCTAGAATTTAGCTTTCAAGAATTTTGGATCTGTAAGACCTCAGCATTTTACTTACTTCAGTTAAATCTCGCTTTAGTTTCTCGGTATTGGCATACCCCAAATGAAGTACTAAAATCATATAATATTGGCATTCTTCAAGCGACCCTTCTGCAATGTTCATAAATCTTGCTTTGTCTTTATTCCTCGTTTCCTAAATCCCTCAGCAATATTTGCGGGTATAGATACTGCTGCTCTTCGTAATTGAGAGGTGAGCCCGTATACTTCTGATTTAGGAAATTGCTCGCTTATCTTATAAACACTTAAAACAAATTGATGTGCTTTTTGCCAAACTAATAGGTCTTTAAAACTTGAGGCTGGAATACGATTCATTCTATCTCCTAAATTATTCTAGATTCTAAATTCTATTATTCTAAATTCTATTTTCTCAAATCTTCACATATCTTAACCCTTTAATAAAAACGAAATTTGAATCATTGACAACCTCAATAAAAGCATCCACAAAGCTCGGTTTTTTAGGCGCCGGACAACTTGCCAGAATGAGCGCTTTACAAGCATTTCGATTTGGCATACAGGTAGCCGTTTATTCTGATCGATCGGAAAATGAACCTGTTCAGTTTATGACTCCGTTCTCCTATAATGGGTCGTTCGATGATGTGGACAAAATGGTAGAATTTGCCAAAACCTGCGATGTGATCACCCTCGAAAATGAGTTCATAAATTCAAGCGTATTACGCAAGGTTCAAAAAGAAAGCGGAACTCCTATTTACCCAAGCCCCGAGAGTTTTGCCCTCATCGAAAATAAACTTATTGAAAAACAAACTTTTGAGAACGCGGGTATCCCTGTAACTCCTTATAAGTTGGTAAAGGATAGTGTTGATTTTACCGATTTCGGAAAAAAATATGGTTGGCCATTTCTTTTAAAATCCAGTAAAGGGGGCTACGATGGCTACGGTAATAAAACCGTTCATAATTTGACAGAAGCGGCCAAAGCGTTTGAAGCTCTTGGAGGCCATGAAGGTCACGATATTATCGCAGAAGCATTTGTAGAATTCACCCACGAACTGGCCGTGCAAGTTGCACGAAACGAAACGGGTTCGGTCGTGTATTCATGCTGCGAAACCGTTCAAGAAAACCATATTTGTGTTGCGGTATTGGCTCCTGCTCCGGTTGAGGATGCAATCCAAAAGAAAGCGCAAGAGTTAGCCGTTCAAGCAACAGAAGCTATTGATGGTAAAGGAATTTTTGCTTTCGAATTTTTCCTCACAAAAAATGGAGAGGTTTTGTTGAACGAATCCGCCCCACGTCCGCATAATTCGGGGCATTATAGCATCGAAGGTTGTATTAGTTCACAGTTCGAAAATCATGTGCGCGCAGTCCTTGGGTTACCATTGGCATCAACCAAAATGACCGAACCTGCAGCAGTTATGATAAATCTACTTGGAACACACAATCGCCCGGCCGAAGCGGATCATATATCCGAAGCACTTTCAACTAACGATGGTCATTTACATGTGTATGGCAAAGTTCAAAGTAAAATTGGCCGTAAAATGGCGCATTTTACATTATTAGGAGATGATCTTGACTCCACGTACCAAAAAGCCAAGCTCTTAACCAAAGATATTGAGATCTAATGATCACTTATCAGGTTGAGGAACAGTTAGATTTCCGGGAATTTATAGCCGTTTTAAAAAAGTCTGGATTAAGTGATCGCAGACCGATCGACGATGAAGAGCGGATCAAAAAAATGGTGCAGAATGCTCAACTAATTGTTACTGCCAGATCAGATTCAAAATTGATTGGCGTTGCTCGTTCTGTCACAGACTTTGCTTATTGCACCTATTTATCCGATCTGGCTGTTGATGTTGATTATCAAGGCCAAGGAATTGGGACGGAGTTGATTCGAAGAACAAAACTTGTCTGCCCTGATGCTACTCTAATCTTGCTATCTGCTCCCGCTGCAATCAACTATTACCCAAAAATCGGGATGGAAGAACATTCGGCTTGTTTTATTTTGAGAGATATCAAGAATCTTAAGTAAGAAAAGCGAGATTTCTTACCTTACCCAAAACTAAAAATATTGAGTAATGAGTAATTCTCCCCTTGTTGGCGTTGTTATGGGCAGTGATAGCGATTGGCCAACCATGAAACAAGCCACAGAAATTCTAAGCCACTTTGGTATTCCCTTCGAAAAAAAAGTGGTTTCCGCCCATCGCACCCC
Organism: Balneolaceae bacterium; assembly: GCA_965228545.1. GTDB lineage: Bacteria > Bacteroidota > Rhodothermia > Balneolales > Balneolaceae > HXMU1420-13. Next base: position 132,140 of record OZ245822.1, on the reverse strand, counting down.
CGATGACATGGCAACTTACGGGAAAGAAGCACGAGCTCGAGGAATTCAAATAATCATTGCGGGAGCAGGCGGTGCGGCTCATTTACCTGGAATGCTGGCCAGCCATACCACATTACCCGTAATCGGTGTTCCCATTCAAACTTCGGCTTTGGGTGGCGTGGATAGCTTATACTCCATTGTTCAAATGCCAAATGGAATTCCGGTTGCTACCGTTGCTATTGGGAAAGCGCAAAATGCCGGCTTACTTGCTGCCAGAATTTTAAGTACAACCGATACAGAATTAGCAAATAAACTGAATATTTATCACGAAGAAATGGCTGTGGCATCCAGAAAGAAGACGGAGAATCTAGTTTAAGCCTTTACCCCTCTACAACTGATTCTAATTGATTTAGTCCAATTTAAATAGTACAATAAACTGTTTAATATTAGGGAGGGGTTATGAAAATATCGACCATACTAGCTTTAACAGCGTTTTGGATCAGTCAAGTAAGTTGTTTTAATTTCGGTGATTGTTTTCTGGAATTCCCGGACGAAACTGCTCAAACTGAGATTTTAGAGATTGTTGCTGCCCCCGACTTTAGTAATGTTCGAGTTGTTAGGAAAACAAAATTAGATCGGGGTGATTCATTTATCCCATTTGACGGTGATTTGTACAATTTTAACTTTTCCATAAATGGTGAGTATTCAACATTCTTTAGTTACGAAAAACCAAGTGGAAATAAAGTATTACGTTACGGACCTTATTTTGACGACTTCAGCCGTGATCTTGGACCTATAAAGACCATTGATGGGTCTATTTCGCCTGATGGTAAATCATATAGTTTTATAGTTCAAAGCAGTATCACTTTCAGCTTACCTCATTTAAATGGTGCTGATTCTTACATCTCTAATTATGATTTAATAGTTAATGACTTGTTTGAAACAAAAAGCGATACTATTGTAGTTGGTTATGAGCCCTTTTTCACCGATTCTATGTCTACTCAAGCAATTTTTCTGGATGATCTGCAGTATGATTCAGAAGGTAATGCAATTGCAATATCTGCAACACTTCAATCCGATGTAGAATGGACCAAAGTACTTTGGAGTTCTGCGTATTATGACATCCCAAAAAGAGTATTAAATCCTAGCCTTATTAGTATTAATTCATTTAATGAAATAGATACATTATACAATATTCCTACATCTACCGACACACTTTCAGGTTCCATTATATTTCATTTCCAATCGCAATATGATTTTTATTACAAGGTAACTCCTCATGGCATCTTTATTAAAAGTGGTGATGTCATCTATCGTTTGAATGAATCCGAAAAAAAACTATCTGAACCTTTATATGAAGGGAATCTTCCTAAACAAATAAGCCCAAACGGTAAGTTTGCATTAACCAGAAATAAGCTTATTAATTTAGAAACTAAGGATATTTTCGATCTAGAAGAGACGTTTGGTAATTATTATCAAGGGTTTGTCTCAGATTCAAAAATCATTTTTACAGGTAGCGATCTGCAAAGCATCGCAATTTTTAATTTGGAAACTTTTGAAATGGAAAGTGAAATTTCCATCACAGATCTTCCAAAATTCAATAACCTGGAACTCGCTGAATATATCAGAGAATATGTAACAGTACCACTTATCAATCAGAATAATGAAGTGGTTTTTATGCGAGTAAGGCATGCCTATCTCAAAGATCCAAACTATGATTGTTACGATTAAATAAGTCATTTATAGTCTTATACTTTTCTTGAAATAGTTTATACTTGTTTGAATATCAGTACAGTATCAAAATCTAATAATGATATGTAAATGAAGAAGTATTTTTTAATTCTTGCCAGTCTTTTCTTTACCAATGAAATTTTGGCTCAATCACTGCAAATAACAAACGTCGACAACCGAGTAACAACTTCCTTAAACGGTGAGTGGAAGTACTTAATTGATCCCTACGAAAACGGGTTTTACAATTACAGATTACAGCCCTTCGATGAGATGGATGATCCACCAAAAAGCGCCTATTTCACAGATTCTAAACCGGCCGACAAAACCGAATTATTAGAATATGATTGGGATACCTCTCCTTCCATTTCCGTTCCTGGAGATTGGAATCATCAATTCGAGAATTTAGAGTGGTATGAAGGGACCATCTGGTATCGAAAAAAATTCAGTTATCAAAAATCAGAAGCTTCTAATAGGGTATTCATTCATTTTGGAGCCATCAACTATCATTCAAAGATTTATTTAAATGGCGAGAAGGTTGGGGAGCATACCGGAGGCTTCACCCCTTTTCAATTCGAAATAACGGATTTGATTCAGGATGAAAATTCCGTCGTGGTTTTTGTCAACAACAATCGCAAGCCCGAGGGTGTGCCTACCATAAACACCGATTGGTACAATTATGGAGGGATAACCCGAGATGTAACACTCATCGAAACTCCCAACAAATTTATAAGCGATTATTTAATCCAACTTGATCGGGAAAATCCAAACCTAATTAAAGGATATATCACGGCCAACCATTCTGAGGCCAAGTTTCAGGTAGACATCAAAATTCCTGAAGTCGGGATTTCTGAATCTGTTAAACTGCAAGATGGAAAAAGTGAAATCACTATTGAAGTAGATGATCTTGAGTATTGGAGTCCTGAAAATCCTAAGCAGTACGAAATACACATTTCTTCTCCCTTCGAAACAATCACAGATCAGATTGGATTTAGAACGATCACCACGAAAGGGCCAGATATTCTGCTAAATGGAAATCCTATCTTTTTGAGAGGAATTTCGATCCATGAGGAAAACCCTTATCTCGAAGGTAGAGCCAGATCAGAAGCAGATGCTGAATTATTACTTAGATGGGCAAAGGATCTTGGTTGCAATTTTGTTCGATTGGCTCACTATCCACATAACCGTCACATGATTCGTCTTGCTAATGAACTCGGCTTAATGGTTTGGGAAGAAGTTCCCGTTTACTGGACAATCCATTGGGAAAACTCAGAGACGTATGCAAATGCAGAGCATCAGCTTAAAGCGATGATCCATCGTCATAAAAACAGTGCAGCAACCATCATTTGGTCGCTCGCTAATGAAACTCCGGTTAGTGAAGCACGCACAGAATTTCTTGTAAAGCTTGCCAATACAGCTCGCTCGCTTGATGCCACACGTTTATTAAGTGCCGCTATGGAAGTACATCTTGAAGATGATCCTAATGAGTATATCGTAGGCGATCCGCTTGCTGATTACGTAGATCTGGTAAGTTTCAACCAATATGTGGGTTGGTACAATGGAGCACCCGAAAAAATAGTCCGTTCCAAATGGAAAGTACCTTACGATAAACCCGTATTTATTTCAGAATTTGGAGCAGGGGCAAAAGCAGGATTTCATGCCGATTCTTTAACCAGATTTAGTGAAGAGTACCAGGCTGATTTGTACACAAAAACACTGAATGCACTCTCTCAAATAGAGAACTTACGTGGAATGTCGCCCTGGATTTTAGTCGATTTCAAATCTCCGCGTAGGCAACTTTCTGTTATTCAGGATGGATGGAATCGTAAAGGTTTAATTGGAAATAACGGCGAAAAGAAAATGGCCTACTATATTCTACAGTCCTATTATCATCAAAAAGCCACCGAATAATTAGCGCATTATGAGATTATCATTTTTTTTAATTTTTCTTTTAAACTTTACAGCTTTAAATGCTCAACAGAGTGATTCTGATACAAATAACCCATTGCAATACTTCGATTTTTTAGTAGGTGGCGAATGGAGAACACCAACAACACTACAAACTTTTGAATGGGGGGTTGGCCAACAATCTATTCACTCTAAGTTATATATTATCAACGGCGCTGATACTACGCTAAATGGTGAGATTACTTGGTTTTGGCATCCTGGTATGCAAACTATTAAGGGATACGGCAACTTGCTGAACGAGCATATAAATTTTTTCGATTATTCCACCGAGTTTACTGATCCAAGGCGAATGAATAACAGCATTGTTGGTTACGGAGGATCGGCAGATGGAGTAAATATTATTGAATCACTCGAGTTTATTGGCGAAGACAAATACCGTTGGACTATGTACAACCGAGTACTCGACCAACTTCAACCTGCGATGAGTGCGATGTTTACCCGAGAGTACAATTAGCACTCCAAAACAGCTATTTAAACAATTAATTGTTGATCGCAATAATTCGGTGTATTTTCTTCGTGGATACAACGCTGAGCTTATCATCTTGTTCAAGTTATTTTTGACCTGAGGCTATGTTTCTGACTTGTTCCGTATAACTTGATAACACACTTATATTTGATATGAACATTTATGTAGGAAATCTTAGCTATGGGGTTTCTGACGACAACTTAAGAGAAGTATTTGAAGCTTTCGGAACTGTAAGTTCTGCTAAGGTAATTACCGATAAATACTCTGGAAGATCTAAAGGATTTGGATTTGTAGAGATGGATAACGACGCTGAAGCAAATGCTGCTATCGACCAATTGGACGGTGCAGAAATTGACGGACGTTCGGTTAAAGTAAACGAAGCACGTCCTCGTGAAGATCGCGGAAATGGCGGTGGTCGTAACAATCGTGGTGGCGGCGGAGGCGGCTACCGCAGATAAGAATTTTTCTTTCTTACATTTAAAAGCCTTTCTCACCCGAAAGGCTTTTTTTATGCCAAAAATTTGGTAACTAATTGCAAGAGTATTAGTATCAGCTGGCTGAAAAATGAACACTAAACACGAGTATTATCATGGTAATGAGTACAACAAATACACTAGATGGCAAAGAAATTACAAACTATCTGGGTGTAGTAACTGGTGAGGCAATTTTAGGCGCTAATATCTTTAAAGATATTTTTGCTGGTATCAGAGATATCGTTGGTGGGCGCTCTAGTTCGTATGAACGGGAACTACAAGAAGCAAGACGATTGGCCTTTGCCGAGATGGAAGAAAAGGCACGGCGTGTAGGTGCAAATGCTATTATCGGTATCGACATTGATTATGAAACGATTGGTGCCAATGGCAGTATGTTGATGGTATCTGTTTCTGGTACAGCCGTTCAAGCCGAATAAACTTCAAAAAATCCCGCGAATTATCAAGTCCGCGGGATTTCTCCATTATCTCCCTCTTCGTGCGTTGGGTCTATTCCTTTGCTCGATCAATTCGTCTCTCATAGTTTCTGAAAACCGATACATAATTCGTCGATGTTCATTTTCGTTGATAATTCCTCGTCGATGCCCCACTAATCGCAATTCAGAAAATCGATAATACAGTCGTTCTTGCTTTTCTAATCGGTGCACTAGTTCGGCATATTCACTTCTACCGTCTCTTTTCCGTTGATTCACACCATTCCTTTTTGAATGCAATCGAGGAGTTCTCCAATCGTAATGATAGTAACCATTCTGGTTGTAATGTTGCCGACCGTAAAGTCTTAATACGCGTTCGGTTTGATTGATCTCACGCTCCATATCGCGCAATATTCTTCGCTTAGTATTTCGAGCCTTGTGGGTATTCTCGGTGAGCATTGCATACGACAGTTGTTCAATATCGTATTCAAAATCCCTAAGCTCCTGCCGATCTTGTCGATAGGTTGATCGCTCGCCATTATCGTGAGCTGTATATCGTTGTGCGTTCGCGTTTATAGTTACTAATATGCTGAAAATGAATAGTATTGCCAGGCGTTTCATAAGGCCTCCTTATTAGTGTATTCGTTACACCTTTAGAACGCCAAATTTTTACCTTCGTTTCTCGCATCTTAATGCGAGGTCGGCAAGATAAACACTGTTAACAATGATTTTTAAAGGCTTAGGCAATTAAGTTTACTTTATTACTTTTGAATTAACTGCATAATTAGTGCATACATCAAAGTTGAATTCAGTTATTATGAAAGAGAGAGATATTTACTCGTGCCTGATTGCGTCAATAGGGTCAAGACGTGATGCTCGCCAAGCTGGATAGGTTCCAAAAGTAACACCGATTATAACAGCAAGAGCTAACACAATTAAAACAGATTGTGGATTAACAACTACGCTGAATTCTATATTCACCAACGAGTTTACGAGTGGAACAAAAATTAGTATACCAACCATACCCAAAACCCAACCCATTACAGAGCCAACCATTGAAATGGTTATGGATTCCGACATAAACTGCATCACAATGTCTTTGCTTTTGGCTCCACTAGCTTTTCGTATCCCAATCTCTTTCGTGCGTTCAGTAACCGAAATCAGCAATACATTCATTATTCCGATCCCCCCAACCAGAACCGAAATACCAGTAATGGCGCCCATCACAAGCTTAAATAACAATATACCTTCACTTAGCTGATCCACCCAATAATCATCTTTGATTAAGCTGAAAGCCTCCGATCCTTGTTCAAATTCATCATCCAGCCAGTTTTTAATTTCTTCCTCAATGAATGGAATTTGCTCAACATTAGCCACCTTCATGGTTAGTGATGGGAATGCCAAATTAGATGCGTCGAAAGTCGTAATTGGAACCAAAGCTCTTGGGTTTTCCATCGGTAAATCAATAACTCCAATGATTGAATAATTAACTGAGTTGATCGAGACTTGTGCTCCGAGCACTTTATTTGAGTCGGGCATATTTTTAAGAAAATGCTGGTTCACCAACATCAACTGTTCTCCTGCATCTACTTCTTTTTTGGTAAACATTCGCCCCTGTTTTAAAACTAAATCCGGGATAATTCGTGGAGCATTTTCCATTGAGCCGTGTAAAAACAACCCAATTGAAGAATCTTGAACCGTAGCCTCGATGGTTCTCATGGCAACATATTCTACATCTGCTTGATCGGCATATTTAGTTTCGATAAACCGGGCGTGCTCGTATTTTATCTTTGGTCGGTTTTGTACAGCAACACTAATTCCATTTCGCATAACTCGGGCATTCGAACTTATGGTAAATGACTGAACTGTTGTAGTTTTCGAAAGTTGATCGCGCGCTGCTTTTTCCAGGCCGTCACCTAAGGCCAGAATACCGACAAGAGCTGCCACACCGATAATTATGCCCAGTGTGCTTAGTAACGTATGGAGTGGATTAGCCCTTATATTGTTGATGGCAATTCGGGCAGAATTCAAGAATTGAGTCATCATAAAATCGTTTTGATGATTCAGCTACGCAGATGTGCTACTTGAGTTTCGGCTTATTTAATTAGAATAGTATGCGAGCTAAGTTCGGCATCAAAATAGAAATGAGAATCTATCCAAGAGGCCGGCCCAAATCTACCGCGGGCATTATTTGAAAAGCCATAGCGTTCTTTCGGAATCCCTAGAAGATTGGTATCAAGTTTACCGTTGGCATTTTTATCATGATACACAGCAATTGCATACTCACCAAATGGCAGTTCATCCACTTTCCAATCCACAACGGTACTATCCACCGGAAGCACTACAGCGTAAACCGGTTCTTTTGTGTAGCTATCTCGAGAATTAAACATAGCAATTCGTATCTCCCCTGTCGGGTTCGCTAAACCTTCAATAATTAACGAAAAACTGGCCGTTTTCTCTGTGATGTAATCTGGACGTTCCTGAGCAAAAATTTCACTCTGTGATAACCAAAACATGCCAAAAACTGCATAAATAAATGCAGACAATTTCAACTTCAACTTCAACTTCAATTGCACTCTGATGAATTTTGTTTTTTTGATGAATTCTGATGTTTGTTCCTAACTATAAAATAGTGCAAATCATTCTGCAGGAGTGAATTATAAATCCGGTTGCCATGCTAAAAATTCTTTACACTTCTCTAAATTATTATCTATCCAAGGGGTAACTTCTGGCAGTATTGAGTTTTGAAAGGTTAAATATACCATCGGTTCAACATAATTATGATTATGAACTTGCACCAGATACGGCAAGTATTGTTCCGCAAAGAACGAACCAAACTGATCTTTGTTTGCTTCATCAGCCAGTTGTTCTAGTACCAGCGCGTATCCTTTTGAGATGAAATCGATCTCTGAATCAAATTCTCCTTCGGTATGTCGTTTGGCACTGTGCCCCATCAATAGCAACTCGTACATTGCAAAACCATTTTCCATGGCCCCAAATAAATTGAGCGATACTTCAACTCTACCGGTTTCTTCGTTCTTTGAAGCAAGATTGAATATCGCCTGAATTGCATTGTACGTTTGCAATGTTCGGGGGCTATCCTGCTCGATTTGCACAAAATACGTGTACGCAAGAAGTGCGGGTACATGATTGCCCTGATCATGATAAATTCTGCCCAACAATAAATGACTACTTGCATGTCCAAAATTGGCAGTTATTGAATTTTGAAGACTTAAAATAGCTTCGTCTACTTCACCTAGGTTTAATGTTGTAATCGCAAGGCTGTAATGTGCCAAATGAAAATCATTATTTAGTTCGATAGCTTTTTGAAAGGCTTTTTTTGCTCGTTTCGGATAACCGGCGTTGTCTAACTCTATGCCTTGAATATGATAGAACAGAGTTCTATTTGGGGCGTCGATAGACTGCCCTTTCTTAACCAACTCTAAACTAGCTTTAGAGTTACCAAGAGCACTTTCGGTCATGGCTAATTCGTAAATAACCTCTGAAGAATTTGGATTTGAATACAACAATTGTGTGAATAGTTGTTTTGCAATATCAAAATTTCCGGCATCATACTCTCTAATTGCGTGATTGTACTGTTGTACTTCTATTTCGGAAAGTTCATCATTCTGAAGCAAAGTACCTGGATCAGATACCTTATAAATTGAGGTACTAGAGCATCCTAGAACTAACAAAGGTACAAGCCAAATAATAAATCTCATTTTAAGCAATTTACTTTTTAACTCTTGCATAATAAGTATTTTATCAAAGCAATTTACTTCCTTTCGTAATCTTTTTATCAGGTACAGCGAGTATTACATTGCCGTTTTCGTCGTAGAACCCTGTAACTAAACACTGCGATCTAAAAGGGCCAATTTGTTTCTCAGGAAAATTAACCACTCCCACAATTTGTTTACCTATGAGCTGCTCTTTTGTGTAATGATGAGTGACTTGGGCAGAGGATTTTTTTATTCCGATGGGAGCCCCAAAATCGACCAAAAGCTTGTACGCAGGTTTGCGGGCTTCTGGAAAATCTTTGGCTTCAATGATCGTTCCAACCCGCAACTCTACTTTTTCAAAATCTTGCCACGAAATTTCTTTCATTTTTAACCATTAATGTAGTTATAGCTCGAAACTCCCTATTTAATCAACGTCATCGATCTGGTCAAACGGGTGCCTAGTTCCGGTTGTTCGAGTACATAATAGTATAATCCACTTGATAACCCTGCAGCCGAAAAGCTAACCTGATACGAACCAGCTGATTTAATTTCGTTTACAAGATCTGTTACTTTGCGCCCTAGCATATCATAAACTGCAAGCTTTGTGCGCCCTGTTTGGTGTACATCAAATGAGATAGACGTACTTGGATTGAACGGATTTGGGTAATTTTGAGAAAGACTCAGTGATTTGGGTTGATCATTTTTAAGTTCTGACGAAGTTGAATTTTCGTAAGAGTACACCCTACGCGATTCCGGCTCAAATGAGTTCCCACTGGCGTATTCATAGATTCTTGAAGAAATTTCTCCATCTATATATTCGAAAAGATAGCGTTCTTCATCCAGCCACTGGGTACCGTACCAGCCTTCGGTTAGAAGTTCCACTACTTGATTACCGTTTTTAAACCTACTTGTTCTTCTATACGGTATCCATTCTTCTGTTGCGAAATAATACTCATCATTATATAAATCGAAAAATTGGAAATCGCTAAATGCGAATTGCAATAATTGAACAATGGTGATGTCGTAATAGGTATACCGATCGATGAAATCAGCGTATATATAATGCTCAACGTAATCCCCATCTTTTAGTAGTGCATAATCGCCTGTAATTACACCTGTTTCGCCTTCGCTTGGATAATTGTAATAGTTAATAATTTCGATACTATCAGTGGTATGAGGAACGAATTCTACACGATCATAAAAGAAATCCTCTCCGTCGTTTTCTATAATTACCACAGAATCTAACATCGAAAAATCGTTATTGTAATAGAACTTCTGCTCATATTTGTACCCACCATCAACAGATTCTTCTACAAACTCGGTTAATAGGTAATTGCTATTTAGCTTAATCGTGCTCTCCGAAACTTTGATATACGTTTCACCAGTTTTAAAGTAGCTTTCGTTTGTAATCTCTGTTCGATCTTCATTGTAGCTCAGATCGTGGCGTTCAAAAACCTCCCATTCGTTATTAGAATAAAATTCAACAGTAAAACTACTGATACCTCGATCTATATTACCCTTTTGCTTCAACATTGAACTTAATGGAGTGTTACTCAGTTTCTCTATAACTTTTTGAGTACCGCGTTTGCTTTTTACTCTCTCTTGAGCGCCTACATTTATAGTAAACAGTAGCCCAATGAAAATACAGGTTACCCCAAACTTTGCTGTTTTCATGATTGTCTTATTAGTTATTAATCGGTTATTAAAAGAATTCTCCTTTGTAAAAATGTTACAAAAAAGCCCGTCTTCTAAAACAGAAGACGGGCTAATAACTTCGATAAGTGAGCGATTATTTTATTCGGTAACAGTTTTTACTGTTTTAATTATCCGAGCAGCAACTTTATATGGGTCTGCATTAGATGCTGGTCTGCGATCTTCCAGATATCCACTCCACCCGTGCGTTGCAGTATACACCGGAATACGGATAGAAGCGCCACGATCAGACACTCCATAAGAGAATTGATCGATAGCGGCAGTTTCGTGGTCACCGGTTAAACGTTGATCGTTATCCGCGCCATAAACCGCAATGTGTTCATCCACCACACTTCGGAAAGCTTCGCATACTTTTTCAATTTTTTCTCTAGAACCCGCAGTACGGATGTACTCGTTCGAGAAATTTGCATGCATCCCGGAACCATTCCAATCTGTTTTGCCTAGTGGTTTTGGGTGATACTCGATGTAAAGACCATATTTCTCAGATAATCTTTCCATCAAAAATCGTGCAACCCAGATTTGGTCGCCTGCTGATTTTGCTCCTTTGGCAAAAATTTGCCATTCCCATTGCCCGGCAGCAACTTCGCCATTAGTTCCTTCTACATTTAAACCTGCATCCAAGCAGATATCAAGATGCTCATCCTTAAATGCACGCCCGAAAGCATTTTGGCCGCCAACACCACAATAATATGGGCCTTGAGGTCGGGGATAGCCATTTACAGGGAAACCTAAAGGTAAATTTGTATCCAGATCCATCAAGAAATATTCTTGCTCGAATCCAAACCAAAAGTCTTCATCTTCATCATCAATCGTGGCACGGCCATTCGATTCATTTGGAGTACCATCTGCATTTAATACCTCTGTCATTACCAAATAACCATTTCGTACTTCCGGGTCTTTGTAGATAGCAACCGGATTTAATAAACAGTCGGAGTTTCCTCCTTCAGCTTGCTGGGTAGAGCTCCCATCAAACGACCATTCGGGGCAATCTTCCAACTTTCCGCTGAAATCATGCACAATTTTTGTTTTACTTCTTAGCGATTGAGTGGGTTTATAACCATCCAACCAAATGTATTCGAGTTTTGCGAACGCCATGTGAACTTTATTTTTTTATGAGATTCGTTAAAAAATCAAAACAAATATAATGTTCTTTTTTTAAAACACTCAACTAAATTAACCGATAAGTTTTCCACATGTTAAAAACAATGGTATAAAAGCGCTTTCACTTAAAATGTTTTTTCAAATTCTAATATTTCTCTCCCCTTTCACCTGTCATATTGGGCATTTTTTAACGAATAATTCGGTTTAACTACTAGGTTAAGCTTTCTATCTTTTCGGCAACTTATTCACATATAAACGCATCTTAATTGACTTCAAACACTTCATCCATTTTTACAATCTGGGTTCAAGCTGCTCGCCCCAAAACCTTGGCTGCAGCATTTACTCCGGTTTTGGTAGGCGCTGCTATCGCATTTCAAGATGATGCTCTAAATGCCGCAGCAACACTAGTTGCACTTTGGTGTGCATTTTTGATTCAAATAGGTACAAACTTTGCGAACGACTATTTCGATTTTGTTAAAGGTGCGGATACTGAAGAACGTATAGGCTTTGAACGAGCTACTGCTGCCGGATTAATCGCTCCAAAAACGATGCTAAGAGCAACTGTTTTAGTAATGGTAATCGCCTTCTTTTCCGGTCTTTACTTAGTGTGGATTGGAGGATGGACTGTACTCATTATTGGAATTTTATCACTCATTTTTGGCATAATGTATACTGGTGGGCCTTTTCCTTTGGGATATAATGGATTAGGCGACGTTTTTGTATTCCTTTTTTTCGGAATAGTTGCGGTAATGACGACGTATTACGTGAATGCTCTCGAATGGTCGGAAGCTACGTTTTGGGCATCACTAGCTGTAGGTGCACTTTGCACCAACATTCTTGTAATTAATAATTTACGTGATGTAGTACAAGACGCTAAAGTTGGCAAACGTACACTCGGTGTCTTATTTGGGGATACCGCTTTAAAGTGTGAATACACTCTAATGCTTACCCTCGCTTTTGCAATACCACCACATTTTCATGTTCAATTGGGCTACGATACTTGGATCTACTTACCCTTCCTATCACTTCCTTTAGCACTCCTACATCTACGCAAAGTTTGGCTTGAAACACACAAGCCAAATTTGAATAAAGTGTTGGAACAAACAGCTCAATTAATGGCTATATATGGCATCCTTTTTTCGATGGGGGTAATACTTAGTTAATGTTTTCTGTACACGCCTATAAAATTCCGTTTTCTTCTCCATTTCAACTCGCCGGTAAACGCTTTGAAACCCGTAAGGGGCTTATTCTTTCTTTTACGGATGGAGAGGTAACTGCTTTTGGAGAAGTAGCGCCCCTGCCCGGGTTTTCAAGCGAATCATTGGAAAAAATATTGAGTGTACTATTACAAAATCAACGTGAGCTTGAAAACGCATTTCGAAATAACGAAAGTGGACAGTTGCTTTCGGTGTTACATAGTATTCATAAAATTCCATCTCTTTCATTTGGATTGGATACCCTTCAGGCTGACTATCTTGCTAAAAAAGCAGGGGTTACTTTGGCTGAACATTTGTTTGGAACCCTCTATATGGCACCAAAAGTAAATGCAACTTTAGGAATGCAAGACCTTGAGGTGGCGCTCTCAACAGCCGATAACCTTTATAATAAAGGCTTCCAAACTTTTAAAGTAAAAGTTGGGGCTGATCATAAAAGAGAGATTGAGTTAGTACAACGGTTAAGAGCGAGATTCCAGGAAATCAATATTCGAATAGATGCTAACCAAGCATGGAATCCCGATGAAGCTATTGAAAAGCTTACTGATTTTTCGAAGTTCAATATTGAGTATTGCGAGCAACCGGTGAATCAACACGATATGGAAGGAATGAAAAAAGTTACGGCAACACAGATTATCGCTATAGCAGCAGATGAGGCCGTTCGTTCGCTCCAAGATGCAAAAATATTAATCCGCGAAAATGCTTGTAATCTGTTGATATTAAAACCTTCATTATTCGGTCGTATTGGAGATTTAATCGTAACAAAAGAATGGGCCAACACTCATTCCATACACGTTGTTTTAACAACAGCGTTTGATAGTATTATTGGAAGGACAATAACCGCCGTTTTGGCATCGGGTCTGGGTTCTGTAAATCATGCTCATGGCTTAGCAACCGGAAAGTTCCTAAACGAACCCGGTACTATGCCCAACGAGATTGTATCAGGTACATACCTATTGCCTATGGGTGCGGGGATTTCTCAATCTTTCGATTTTTCCTATTTCAAAAAAATTGTCTGACGTGTTTAAATCGAGACTACACATATTCGAATTTAAAAAAACTACTCCAGATTACGTTTTTCTGGCGTCGAAAGATGGCATGTATACCTATGGTGATCTGGAAAAATTCACTGCTTATTTTCAGGGTATATTAATACAGAAATCGGATTCTTTAAAATGGCCGGTCGCTTTTTTGTCCGAATCAAGCGACATGCTTGTTCTCTCTATTGCCGCTTGCTGGCAACTCGGTGTTCCATTTATTCCTCTTGATCCAAAACTACCTCAGGCTGAACTTGAAGAACAGATTACAGCTCTTAGCCCTAGTTTGATATTTTGTGATTCGAAAAACCGAGGTCGATTATTTGGAGATGATGTCATCCACATGGATGAGAACTATTTTATCAACGCTTTTACGTTTGATAGCCGAAATACTGAACTCCCAAATCCCGCAAAAATCGACAAGGAAGAATGTTTTGGGTATTTTTTCACTTCCGGAACATCAGGCAAACCTAAGATTGTTCCACTAAAGCGTAGGCAAATGATTTCAGCGGCAAAATCATCGGCCCGTAACCTTCGTCCCGATCCGAATCATTTCTGGTTACTATGCTTGCCACTCAATCATATTGGAGGTATATCAATCATTCTTCGATCTTTAATCTATGGTACTGGAGTATATCGATTGGATATATTTCACGAAGAAATGATCAAAGAGTTCTTATCTGAAAATACTCGTTTCCAAGCTGCTTCTTTGGTACCAACCATGCTTAAACGTTTATTGGAGGATCCTTTTTTCCGAACACATCCCGGTTTTAAAGCAGTATTGCTTGGAGGAGGGCCTTCCAACGAATCTTTGTTGCGTAAAGCGGTTGAACGCGGTATTCCGATGATATCTAGCTACGGAATGACCGAAACATGTGCTCAAATTGTCGCCAATCCTATGCTACATCCTTCCGGTACATATATACCGATAAAAAGCGTTGGAAAAATCTTTTCTGCAAATAATCTTGAAATCCGGGATCAACTAGGCAAACGCCAACCAATGAACGAATCCGGGCTAATCTGGCTACGAGGCCCCCAAGTATTTGACGGTTATTACAATCAATCAAATGATCACCATTTTGATGAAAAAGGCTGGTTCTGTACCGGTGATTATGGCCATTTGAATGGGAACGGACATTTGTTCATAGAGACCCGCAGAACCGACTTGATTGTATCCGGTGGTGAAAACATCAATCCTTTTGAAGTAGAACAAGCCATCGAAGGCTTAAACGAGATCAAAGAAGCAGCTGTAATTGGTGTTGATGATGATGAGTGGGGACAAAAAGTAGTTGCCGTTGTTACACTTGCCAACGGAATGCATCCTGACCTCGAATTCCTCAAATCTAAGTTAAAAGGTAAAATTGCCGATTTTAAATTACCCAAAGAGCTCCGAGTAGTTGATCATCTTCCAAAAACAGCCACCGGTAAA
Source organism: Balneolaceae bacterium (assembly GCA_965228545.1). Classification (GTDB taxonomy): domain Bacteria; phylum Bacteroidota; class Rhodothermia; order Balneolales; family Balneolaceae; genus HXMU1420-13. The sequence continues at coordinate 116,882 of OZ245822.1, read as the reverse complement.
GTAAAGCGCAAAGAATTGATGAAGATTCTTAAGTGATGAGCCTCATCCTAATCTTCTCGCTTTCATTGTAGTAGATTCCGAAAAAGAGCTTTCTTTTCTTTTAATAGCTCAAAAACGGCATTTGATATAAATACTCATCGGATTCTACCTGCTTTAAAATAAAATCAGCAAGATCTTCCCTTCCTAAAGAAGTTCCAGAATTAACACCTACCCAACTCACTTTATAATCATCCTTAGCCGGTTCGTTCGTTAATCGAGGCCCTCGAACTATCATCCATTTTAGGCCACTTTGCTCTAGAACTTTGTGATGGGCTATTGCATCGTTCAAAATTTTAGGCACAGCCAATTTCATGATAAACCGAATCAACTTGTCCACAAATTTGGGTGCATCTTTTTCGGGAAATGGTAACCCTCCGCCCGATAACGAAATAATCTTTTCCAGACCATATTTCTTCATTGCCGAAACTATGTTAACAGTACCTTCTTTTTGTAACCATTCGGGCGAGCCTTTTACATGCCCAAATACACTTATCACTATATCACAACCATTAATTGTTTGTTCAACATCAGTGATGTTTAATACATCACCTTGTATTACATCTAAAAATTCGTGTTTGAATTCTAATTTTTCCGGGTTTCTAACCAAAGCCTTAATTTGATAACCTTGCTTAATGGCTAGATTTAGCACGTGCATTCCGGTTTGTCCTGTAGCTCCAAATAGGGCAATTCTTTTCATGATGAATGACTAAAGTTGTAATTTTTTCAAAAGATAATTCTTTATAATTACACTCACTATACTAGCTGTACTAACCTTTTTGTAAGTATGGAAAAAGAAAAAATATTCGTCACTGCTCGTTGCCCTATTAGAACTACTCTGGAACTAATTGGTGGCAAATGGAAACTTATTATTATGCAGCAACTTATCATGAACTCGGAGCTTAGATTGTTCGAGTTGAAAGAACTGATTCCAGACATCAGCGAAAAAATGCTGATACAAGAATTGAAGACTTTAGCAATATCAGGCTTAGTTCACCGAAAGAATTACGGCGAAGTTCCACCCAGAGTGGGTTACCGAATTACAAAAAAAGGATCACAAGCAGAATCGTTGATAAAAGAAATGGTAAAGTTTGCTCGGAACTACGAAGAAATTGGTAATGAACCCATATAGACTTATGCAACCATTTAAAATGGATTCGTAATGCACAGCTTGTCAAAAAAATGGCTCCTACTTTAACTTTATGTTATAAGTGACCCCAAATAATACAAGTGTATTTATCTCTACATGAAACTTGGTTTAACCTGCGCTATTCTAGCTTTACTTACGATTCATTCTGTCAACGCACAACCTATTGTACCTTATAATGATCAAAAAAGCCCAGAGGAATTTGGGTTTTCTACCGATGCTTTAGATTCCCTTGCTACGTTCCTTCACGAAGCAGGCTCATCTTCTATGTTAATTTTATCGAATGGTAAAGTCGTGTTTGAATGGGGAGATACAACGATGCGTCATACCATTCATTCGATCAGAAAACCGTTAGTAAGTGCACTATATGGTATTTTTATTCAACAAGGTATCATTGACACCTCCGAAACACTTAAATCTTTGAATATAGATGATATCAACTCGTTAAGTGAACTCGAACGTTCGGCCAAAATAATTGATCTACTTAAATCGAGATCGGGTGTTTATCATGATGCAGCAGCTAATTCTCGTGGAATGATTGCAAACCGCCCGGCTAGGAACTCCCGTCTTCCCGGAGAGTTTTACTTTTACAATAATTGGGATTTCAACGTTTTAGGTGCCATTTTGGAGCAGAAAACCGGCAAATCAGTATATCAGTTGTTTCACGATGAAATCGCACAAAAAATCGGTATGGAAGACTACATTGGTGAATTTGCAACCATCGATGGGGAAGATCCAGATGCACAAATTCCACAAACCGATGGGTTTTATCAATACGAAAAATCAAAATCGGTATTCCCGGCCTATCATTTTCGATTGTCGGCTCGGGACATGGCCAAGTTTGGCCAATTATTTCTAAATAAGGGCCTTTGGAATGGTCAACAAATCATTCCCCGTAATTGGGTTGAACTTAGTACTAAGGCCTATTCCATTACGAACGAACGATATGGTATCGGATACGGAATGTTGTGGTATGTACTTTTGCCTACCCGCCAAAGGAGCAACAAGTCATTTTACCATACCGGAAATCAAGTTCATTTTTTAGGTATTTATCCTACTCCCAAAATTGTTCTAGTTCATCGGGTGAACACAGAACAACCATACACTTTCAATGAGGGCGATTTTTACCGAATGATTGATTTAGTGTGGGCTTCTAAAATTGAGTAGTCTGTTTATTCCGGTTGCATCAAAGTTTCTCGAATAGTATTTATTCAGTCTCAACAGAGTATACGTTATAATTATATTTTCTAAACTATCTATTATTTATGAAGCAAGATTTTCGTGTACTTGCTATAACTTTGATCAGTTTTTGCTTGTACTTTTTTATTGATGAATATGCCTTTGCAAACGTTAGAATCTGGTTGTTTGAGGTTATTACAATTTGGAGCCTCTCGCACATCTTAACTTATTTACTTTTTGGTCTTCCTTTGTTCATTGGGGTACTATTAATAGCAGGGACCCGACAATTCTATGAAGCACAAGGGCTTAATAAACCCGTAGGAAAAGGCATTATATACTCATTCCTGTTTACCTTACCTATGTTTGTTGGGTATGCGGCCGTATTCGAATTAAATGAAGATTTAACACTAAACCGAATTCTTATAAGTGCCGTAGCAGCTGGATTTTTTGAAGAGCTTTATTTTCGTGCATTTTTATTTGGGATGATTTTTCGCTTTACTCGATTGGGTTTTCTACCTGCTGTATTCCTGGGGGCATTCATTTTTGGGTCGGTTCATTTATATCAAAGCCAAGATTTCGGAACATTGATTGGTATTTTCCTAACTACATTTATGGGAGCCATACTCTTTGCATGGCTGTACACCGAGTGGAAATTCAATATTTGGATTCCGGTATTCTTGCATTTATTTATGAATCTCGCATGGATGATGTTTGATGTATCGGATAACGCTTTAGGTAATCTTTGGGCTAATGTATTTCGATATGCAACAGTAGCATTTGCAATCATCTATACGATTGCACAGAAACGAAGATCAAATAATGAAATGGTGATTTCTAAACAAACAATTTGGTTTAAGTCATCCGAAAAAAATAGTATCCATTTTTCTTAAACAGATGAAAATGAGTTTATCGAAGAATAAAGAGTATGTAGTTTCATTTTATAGAATGGCTTTTCTGGGAAACCCGCGTGAAGCTATCGAACGTTATGTAGGTGACACTTACATTCAACATAATCCTGACGTGGAAGACGGAAAGGAAGGTTTTATCAACTATTTTGAACGCATGCATGCCCAATACCCTAATAAAAGTATCGAATTTGTGCGATGCATTGCCGAGGGAGATTTGGTGGCTTTGCATACATTACAACATTGGCCGGAAAACGAACAGTATGTGACGATGGATTTTTTTCGAGTGAACGAATCAGGCAAAATTGTGGAACACTGGGACGCGATTCAAAAAGTACCCGAAACCATGGCACATGATAACGGGATGATTTGATCACTTCTTATAATTTCGTACCGAAAGTGCCCACCAAATAAGTAATGGATGTACGACTAACAGGCGCACCCAGCTAACCCATTGTGGGGCACATAATCCGCCTTCAACACAGCTTCCTATCTGTAAAAAAAACACATGCGCGGGTATAAAAGCTACGAGCATACTAACAAGCAAGTAGCTGGCCCATGTTCTAGTCTTTTGAAATAGTACTCCTATCCCTAAACTAATTTCAGCAATACCGCTTACTACGTTAATTGCATCGTGATACGGTAAATAGGTAGGAATTAGATCCAGATAAAACTCCGGATTTCGGAAATGATTTAATCCTGCAAGGATATAAAATCCAGCAAGAAGCACTAGATTTACTTTCTTCAAATCCACTTGATATTCCCTCCGCTATGCGCCTTTTTCAAAATTAAGAAGAATGGTATCAACCAGATAAAGTCGTTGGTTATCAAAGTGTAAAAAAAGCCAAATGGAACGGCTCCACTTAAATAATTAACTAAGAACCCGATGGGACCGAATATTTTGCCTAAAAACCCTACCATTACAATAGGCCAATGCGTTAGTGGATCTTGGGCTGCCCACCAGTAACCCAATCCATAAACACCAATTACCATACCCATACCCTGCCAAATCATTGGATGCAATGGAGCTTCCATGCCAACTAATTCAAAAAAATGATGGGGAAAGAGCACAACCCATGCACCCCAAATTATATTGTAGATGGCAGCAATTCTTAAGGTAATCGCCATTTGTTTAGGTGACATATTTCAAAGTAGTTGAGTGAATATTAGTAAATCGATAATAAAAGCGATGCTCCAGAATCCGGTTCTCCACCGATTCACCGAAACAAGGTGCTTTGCAGCTTGAGATATTTCCTTACCCCCTGCTATTTGATTGTGTAATGGAACCGCGTAAAAAAAAGTGTTGATCCACGCTAGAATTACGAATAGAAATGCTGCGATTTGTCCGCTATTCAATGTTTGTGTTAGTCCATAAATATGCAGACCTAATTGACCAATCATTAACGGCATCACAAGAATAGAAATGCGGCCTGTGTAAGAAGTATGCCACTCAAATAAGTTATCCAAATTCATTTTTGTAAATGATGGATATACGATGAGTTGCGTCATCCAAATTAGAATCACCAGACCGAAATCAAAAAGCAGCTGTGCAAGCATTCGCAAATGTTGAGATTAATCGATCTACCAACACCCACTCACTAACCCATCGTTCAACAAAATTAGGCCAAAAAAAAAGATTTTCGTAACACATCAACTGTTTTATCCATACAGATTCACAGATAAAAACCCTCATTGATCGAGCCTCCCTACACCAAAACTCTGTAACTCTGTAACTCTGTAACTCTGTAACTCTGTAACTCTGTAACTCTGTAACTCTGTAACTCTGTAACTCTGTAACTCTGTAACTCTGTAACTCCGAAAATTACCCCAATCCAACCCTCTCAAAAATAACATCCACATTACGAGTATGATGTTTCAAATCGAAAGCGTCATCAATTTCATCCTGAGTCAGATTCGACATTATAAAAGCATCGGCCTCTACAATGGGCTTAAACGGCATTTGATTTTCCCAAGCTTGCATAGCTAATGGTTGTACCGCATCGTAAGCCTGCTCCCGAACCATGCCTTTTTCAATTAGTTTATTTAACACGCGTTGTGAAAATACCAAGCCGTGTGTCTTCCAGATATTAGCTTCCATATTTTCTTGAAATACAACTAATCGCTCCATTACATTGGCAAAACGATGTAGCATATAATCCAGTAAAATAGTGGCATCCGGTAAGATTATACGTTCAGCAGATGAGTGTGATATATCGCGCTCGTGCCATAATGGGATGTTTTCGAAAGCTGTAACCATATAACCGCGGAGAACACGCGCACATCCCGAGATATTCTCTGAACTGATCGGGTTTCGTTTGTGTGGCATACTTGACGAGCCTTTTTGTCCTTTTCTGAACGCTTCTTCGGCTTCGCGTACTTCACTTCGCTGAAGATGCCGTACTTCTACAGCCATTTTTTCCAGGGTTGAGCCAATTAAAGCTAGGGTAGACACATAATGCGCATGTCGATCACGTTGTAATGTTTGAGTAGAAATTGGGGCCGGAGTAAGCCCTAATTTCTCACACGTATACATTTCTACTTCGGGTGGAATATTAGCAAACGTGCCAACTGATCCTGATAACTTACCAAATTCAACATCAGCAGCAGCTTTTTCGAAGCGTTCAAGATTCCGCTTCATCTCGGCATACCAAAGCGCACATTTTAAGCCAAAGGTAGTCGGTTCAGCATGGATACCATGCGTACGTCCCATCATCACTGTGTATTTATGATTTTTTGCTTTCTCAGCTAATACAGAAATAATGCGTTCCAGATCTTCCTTAATGATTGCATTTGCTTGCTTTAAGCGAACTCCCCAAGCAGTATCTACAACATCTGTAGAGGTTAAACCATAATGAATCCATTTTTTCTCGTCTCCTAAACTCTCCGAGACTGCTCGTGTAAATGCTACCACATCATGCCGGGTCTGCTCTTCAATTTCTTTAATTCGATTTAATTTAAAAGCAGCTTTTTCATATAAAACATCAACTTCCTCCATCGGAATAACTCCGATTTTAGCCCAAGCCCAACAGGCTGCCAATTCTACATCTAGCCAGGCGTTAAACTGGTTTTCTTCGGTCCAAATCCCCGACATTTCCTCGCGTGCGTATCTCGAAATCATAGCTCATTACTTCTTGTTAGATTCTATGCCTAAGATACAGTTTTGTGCTACTTGTTGTAGTTCGATTTACTGTTATTTCTATCACATTAGAAGAAATTGTCGTGATTTTGGTTAATTAATCAAATTAAGCATAAAAGCGTTTTCATCTATTTTATTCAATCAAAAAAGCGCTTCTACCTATTTAATTATTGCTTTTAAATTGTTTTGCTAATTATTATTTGTTTGATATTTGTTTTCACCTAACTAAGTTAGTGCCGAGATCTATCTCACCTTACTCATCACTAAATAACTAATCAATGAAGTTCAGAAACAAAATAATTCTATGCGTACTTGCTCTTATGACGCTGAACTCGGTGCAGGCTCAGGAATTAGCGGCAGAGACGGTACAAAATAATCTAAACTATATATGGACCATATTGGCAGCATGCCTTGTATTTTTTATGCAAGCGGGTTTTGCCATGGTAGAGGTCGGTTTTACACGAGCTAAAAATGCTTTAAATATAATCATGAAAAATGTGATGGACGTTTCGGCAGGCGGCCTCGCTTTTTTCTTTATCGGATTTGGGCTGATGTTTGGCACAAGCGCTGGTGGCTGGATTGGAACCGATGGCTTTATGCTAATGAACATTGGCGATTATTCGGTCGAATGGTCGTATACATTTTTCTTTTTTCAGGCAGTTTTTGCGGCTACAGCAGCAACCATAGTTTCCGGAGCTGTTGCCGAGCGAACGGCTTTTAATGCTTATCTAATTTTCTCGATTGTTATTACGGCTCTTATTTATCCAATTTTTGGTTCTTGGGCTTGGGGAAGTTTGTTTAATGGTAGTGGCTGGTTAGAAGAACTTGGCTTTATCGATTTCGCAGGATCGACGGTAGTTCACTCTGTTGGCGGCTGGGCTGCTTTAGCCGGTGCTTTGGTTGTGGGCCCTCGTGTAGGCAAATATATTGATGGAAAACCACAGCCAATTAAAGGGCATAGTTTGCCTACGGCTGCATTGGGAGTATTTATCCTTTGGTTAGGCTGGTTTGGTTTCAATGCCGGCTCTACTACAACCGGTGATACTTCCGTTTCGCTCATTGCTTTAAATACTTTCCTGGCAGCAGGTGCTGGAGCATTTTCCGCTATGGTTATCTCCTGGGTTACTACCGGAAAACCCGACGGTGCTGTAACCCTTAATGGAGTTTTAGCTGGACTTGTTGGCATCACCGCAGGATGTGCAAATTTATCTCCGGCCTTTGCAATTGTAGCCGGTGCTATTGCTGGGGTACTCTGTAATTACTCCATGATATTTATCGAAAAATATGTAGATGATGCCGTTGGTGCAGTTTCGGTACATGGTGTATGTGGCGTTTGGGGAACTTTAGCTGCGGGGCTATTCGATTCAGCTGGCTTTAGCTGGTCGGTGATGGGTATTCAAGCCATAGGTATTTTAGCGGCTTTTATTTGGACATTTCCGGTAAGTTACCTCATTTTTAAAGGCATAGATGCCATTATTCCGCTTCGTGTAAACGGAGAGCTTGAAGAAATGGGGTTAGACTTACACGAACACGATGCAGAGGCTTATCCGGAGTTTACTCCCGATTCCGTAGCACCTGCTTAATACTATCCTTGAACTATACAAAGAAGGAAGATACTCACTCCATCTTCCTTCAATTTTCACTCATCATTCACACAATCACTCCTCATGAAATTACTAAGTAAAATTACGCTTTTAACACTGGCATTTATTCTAGCTGCCGGTAATACTAAAACAATCGCACAAGTAAGCTTTGGAACCGATGTTGTTAGCCGTTATGTATGGCGAGGCATTGATTTTGGACAATCGCTTAGCTTTCAACCCGGAATTGCTTATGCCAGCGGAAACTTCGAGATCGGCGCTTGGGGCTCGTATGCAAACGATATTGGTGTAGCTAACGAACTTGATATGTTTGCATCCTATTCTTTCGATCTGTATGAAGCTTCATCTCTATCAATAGGCGTTACTGATTACTATTTCCCTGCTGCCCCCGGAACATTTACAACCTTTGATACGGATGGAAATCACGTTATTGAACCCTTTATAAGTTATTCTGGAGCATTCTCTTTTACTGCATATATGAACGTGCTCAACGACCCTGATAATTCGATTTACCTAAGTGCTTCTTACCCATTTGAAGTAGAAGACGTTAGCCTGGAAGCTTTTCTTGGCTTTATACCCGCCGAAAGTGCATGGTATGGAAATACCTCAGCTGCGGTTCAGGAAATCGGACTTTCAGCTTCGAAGGAGATCACCATTACTGAAACTTTCTCCCTACCGGTATTCACAAGCTATATTATAAATCCTTATCAGGAAGTAAGCTTCTTGTTTTTTGGCATTTCACTGTAGTTAACCATTTTCTGACTGCATGAAGGGAGCTTATTGTGGTGATAAGCTCTCTTTTTGTAGTTAGTAATCTCTAGTTGGCAGGAATTTTTAACACAGCACCTCGTTCAATTCGGTCATCAAGATCAACCTGATTAAGAATAGCCACATCTAAGGGATCAACTCCTCTGGGGAGATTCTGAGGAATCAATTCAGAGAAAACACCTCCTTGTCGTACTCGCTCCAAACGAATACGCATCGGCTGAACATTCAGTACTGCGGGATCATCCACTGCATCAAAAGAGGTAAACACAGTGCTAAAGTCGTTGGCATAGGTACTAAATTGGTCGGAAGTGGTGTAGCTTAAAAACCGATACACATTACCATCATAACTAACAGCACTCACCTGTATTTTAACAGGTGTACCATCCTTTGTGGTGGTATTGACTAGTGCAGTATGGCCTGCATAACCATTTACAACAATTTCGTTTTGATTTTCCAGATTGATTCCTTCCTGACTAGTAAACGCATTAACCGATGACTTTGGGTTCGGATTTTCACCATCTATTGTGAATTGAACAATGGCATTTTGTGCTTCGTTATAAAGAATTACTGCTGAAGGTTGATTAGCTACACCAAACCCGGTAGGAACAGCAAACTGAAATTTCAGCTCGGGATGGTAAAAAGTGTTTCCATCTACATATCCTTCGCGCGGATTTTCGCCATACATCAACCCGTCAATCATATTCAAAAACTCATCCCGATTAATGATGCTTTGTTCATACCCCTCTTCTTCCCATTCTGCGGCTAATCTAGGGATATTCTCTTCGCGTTCACCCGGGTCGGGATGTGAAGAAAGATGGGAAGGTATATCAAAACCTGCTTTTTCACTGATTCGTTTTAGGGATGTAAAAAACTTACCACCTTCGGCTGCTTCATACCCTTCTATGGCAGAATACTCAACTCCAAGTCGATCCGACTCACGTTCATCGTCGCGGCCATAACGTAAAAATAATAGCTGAGCTGTAGTGCCGCTTAGTTGAAGAATTTGTCCACCATCGTAGCCTAAACTTTCCCCAATAATTGCGGAACCAATCACGGCTAACTGCCCGAATTGTTGATCTGCTGCACGTTGAGAAGCGTGCCTTGCTGCCACATGCCCAATTTCGTGCCCTAATACAACCATCAACTGCGCTTCGTTGTCGAGATGAGAAAGCAAGCCACGAGTTACGTACACATATCCCCCGGGTAGTGCAAAAGCATTCACAACCGGACTATTCAACACCCGAAATGTAAAGGGTGTATTCCTATATTCTGCCGGAGTATCCTCTCGATTAAAGTGGCTTACTTCAAGAAGCTCTTGCCCCAATCTATCGATATATTGCGCAAGTTCTGGATCATCGTACAACCCATATTGCGCGATAATTTCGCTGTCTGCCTCTTGCCCGATTTCTAACTCTTGCTGCCACGTGTAGCCATATACTCGCTTGTTACCTGAAACAGGACTGGTTTGTATGGTAACACAGCTTGAAGCAGCAAATAAAGTAGTTACTAATAGTATTAATATTGATTTATCTAAAACTCTTTGAAATATTTTCATGGTTGAAAAAGCTTTTGTAACATTTCCTATTATTTATGCTCAATAATAGGTATTTACTTAAAAATATAAAGGGTTCGGGGTTATGGGTTCCAACAATTTTAAATTGTTTGAGGTGGTTAACGAAACCATCGACGATATTTACGACTTTTTGGTAAGATATATTCGAACATTCTGGATTATTCTTTTCCGATTCAGGTCGTTTATCCAACTTAAACATGAAGACCAAGATTACCACCAAATCGTTCGACCATTTAATTACCTACTATTTAGTTTCATATTATTATTGTTAGGCTTAGAACTCGTTTCTATTCCTTACGAAGAATATTATAATGAAACCTATTCGGTTGAACAATCCGGTTTTAGCGAAGATAACCGGTCGGTTGCTGCTCAAAATAAATTAGACGATGAAAAGGGGTTATTCTCTACCTTGCAAAACGATTTAGTGAGCCTAAATACCACTTCACTCATCATGAAGTTTTTACCCACTATTTTGTTTTTCATTCTTATTTCTCAAATCATTGAAGTGATTTACCGGAAATTATTTAAAAAACCGGAAGCTGTTTTTGGGTCTGCCTATTTGTATAGCATCGGGTTTAGTTGCTCGGCTTTTGCCTTTATGGCAATCCTTTTATATGGTATTTATGCCACAGCTATGTTTTTAGAAATATTCGAAATCATGAATCTGGTAGATGATCTTGAAGTTGCTATCGTGTTATATGGACTTTTACTTACCATTTTCCCAGCTTTTCTGATTTCGCGAGTTTTAAAAATCGAAGACATTCACTTCTTCAAACGAATTCTCTCTTTTTTCTTTTTGATTGGATTGAACATTATGATAACCCTTGGATACTTACTTGCTTTGGTAAATGCTCAGGATACTATTGATGAGCATGCTGGCTTTGAAGACGGTATTGAGTTTAAGCTGCTAGGATTGGAGCGAACCGATAATAATCTGCAAATGACTTTAATCCACAGAAATAACAGCGATTATATTTTCGAGCAGGAATCAACTGCATGGATTGATGCTGTGAACTATTACGACACACTGACTTATGGAATATTTCTTGCAAAAGCGAAGTTTATTACCGGTAAACAAACCAATAATTTCGTACACCTTAACCCCAATCGAATTCTTGAATTAGAACTTGAAATCACCGATAAGATGGACTATCTAGTGTTTGATTCGCTCTACAATTACACGCAAGAGGCATTCAGAATCGAATTGGAAATATTGAAAGATGCTGATAGCTATCAAACCGGATACATCGACTTTACAGGCGAGAACGACTCGGGCTATTAACCACATTCACTTCCCTTTCTAAGATTACCCCAAACTTTGTTGCGATATCTTGCTTAATACGTTCGGATAAATCATATATCTGTAAACCGGTAGCATTTCCGTAGTTCACCAGCACTAATGCTTGTTTTTTATGAACACCGGCATCTCCTTCCCGATATCCTTTCCAACCTGCGGTATCAATTAACCAACCGGCAGGCACTTTAACTAAATGCTCTGTTACAGGATAACCCGGAAGGTCTTTATACTTTTTTTTCAGCTCATTAAATAAAAATACATCAATAACCGGGTTCTTAAAGAAGCTACCGTTATTACCTAACTCATTGGGGTCAGGTAATTTACTTTCTCTCACTTCAATTACAGCATCACATACATCTTTTATAGAAGGGTGTTCAATACCTTTCGCCGATAACATTGATTTGAGCGCACCATATTCAGAATTTGGACTATGATTTTTCGATAATGCGATCGTTATAGCGGTTATCACCGTTTTACCTTTGAGATCAGATTTAAAAATACTATCTCGGTAACCGAATTTACATTGCTCATTTGAAAATGTTTGATGAGTCAATGATTCAATCATTAAAGCTTCAACCTCTACTACAACTTGAGATAACTCAACCCCATAAGCCCCAATATTTTGAATGGGAGCTGCTCCAACTTTCCCCGGAATTAATGCCAGGTTCTCAATCCCACCCCAGCCTTTAGAAACACAATACATCACTAGTTCATGCCAGTTTTCACCAGCTGCCACCTTTAGAACTACCTGCTCATCCGTTTCTTCTAGGATCTCAATTCCTTTGAGCCGGATATTCAAAATTACCCCTTCAAAATCATCTGCAAAAAGGATATTACTTCCTCCCCCGAGAATCAAAAAATCTGTTTCCTGCTGCTTTATATACTCAAAAGCATAATATAATTCTTCAAAGGTGCGAATGTGGATCAGGGAACCGGCTTTAGCAGAAACATGCATAGTTGCCAGATCTGAAAGATCAACATTGTGAGAAATACTAAGGTCAAACTTGGACATTGTTCAGGATTCTTCAACCTGTTTCGGTTCAGTAGTGTCGTTTACTTTAACCCGCACTTTTTTGATCCTATTATTTTGCACCGAATGAACCGTTAACTCCAGATTTTTAAAACTAATGCGTTCCCCAACAGTGGGAAGGTTTTCGGTGGTGTGATAAATTAATCCTCCAAGGGTTTCGAACTCATCATTATCACTTGTGATCTCGCACTCAAGTATGTCTTCCATATCATCCAAATCGATTTGAGCGTCAAATATATAAATGCCCGATTTAAATCGAGTATACATGTCAGGGTCTTCGCCCTCCTCGTCGATGATATCGCCCACAATTTCTTCCAGAATATCATCCATAGTAATGATTCCCTCAGTTCCGCCATACTCGTCAACAACTACGGCCATATGCGTTTTCTCTTGTTGAAAATCACGTAATAAATCGTCCAGCTTTTTTGTAACCGGTACATATAACGCTTTTCGTGCGATGTTCTTCCAGTTAAACGCAGGCTCTGCTTCTACTTCTTTCAGAAATGGCAACACATCTTTTGCGTAAATAACGCCTAAAATGGTATCCAAATCGTTATCGTACAATGGCATACGCGAGTAGCCTTCTTTTTTGATCAATGCCAATACCGATTCAAGCGAATCATCAACAGAAACACCTACCACATTTACCCTTGAGGTCATAATTTCTCGAACTGTTGTGGTACCGAAATCTATAACATTTTCTATAATTTCACGCTCGTCTTCTTTAATGGAGCCTTCTTGCTCCGAAACTTCCGCCATAGTTTTTATGTCGTCAGAGGTCATTTTTGAGGTTGGTTTGGGTAAATGACGCTCTAACGTTACCGCACTTTCCGCTAAGAATACCGCGATCGGTTTTAACAAGATGTACAGTGTATAAATTAGCCCACTCACTTTTCTTGAAACCCCAAGTGGATCGTTAATCGCAATTAGTTTTGGTGTGATTTCACTCAAAATTAATATGGTAAATGTAAGTACAATAACCTCAATAGTATAAATCAACACTTCCGACATATCGATTAACCCTAGTAGGCTGCCGGTAATTACTGCTGCCAATACAGAGGCAATGATATTAGAAAAGGTGTTACCGATTAAGATGGTTGCAAGCAATCTGCGTGGTTTGCTTAACATTTGCAGAATTCGAAAATCAGCAGAATGGCCTTTTTCATCTTGCTGAAGGTCTTCTAATCTGGTTGATAGCGAGAAAAAGGCAACTTCAGATCCCGAAAAGAAGGCAGAGAAGATTAAGCCAAGAATCATTATAAAAATTTGTACAGAGAGTACAAATACATCGATATCACCACCGGTGGCTAGAAATCCGAAACTTTGTAGCAAGTTCAAACTGATAAAACTAAATGGGGCTTCGATAAGGGTAGAACTGTTAGTGTTTGTTCAAATTTAATGAGGCTGGAGGTTGGTACAAAATAAAAAAGCGACGATCGGTAAGACAGTCGCTTTCTTATATTTCCGAGTATTTACTTAAAATGGTAAATCATCGTCCATGTTGTCGAATGAACTATCGATGGGAGTAGCGCTCGACATTTGCGGCTTTTGATTTTGTGCCTGCTGATTCTGATTTTGATTTTGAGGACCAGAATTATTTCCACTTCCTTTACTATCTAACATAGTCATTTGCAGCGCTTTTACTTCGGTAGTGTAGCGCTTTTGGCCTTGGTTATCTTCCCATTGCCGAGTTTGTAGTGGGCCTTCGATATAGATCAATGAACCTTTGTGCAGATATTGCTGGCAAATTTCGGCCAAACGACCCCAAGCTACTACTCGGTGCCATTCGGTTTTTTCTTGAATTTCGCCGTTTCCATCTTTATAACGCTCGCTGGTAGCCATGTTTAAAGTGGCAACTGCGGTATTAGATTGGGTGTATCTTACTTCCGGATCCTGACCTAAACGGCCAATTAGCATTACTTTGTTTAGTGAACTCATTACGTATCCTACTGTCTATAATTAATGTTTGTTTGCAAGGTAAGACGCCTGCCAATCGAATTCCTTACAAAAAAATTTTTCTCTCTTGTTCTATCATTAAGTTTTTACTTAATGATATTTTTTTTTGAATACTTTTTAATCCCAGCCGAATCTTTTTTTGAGCGAGTTAATTGTAATTGAGTGTTCTTCGGTTCCGCTGGTACCCAATAAAAAGGCGTATGGCTTCCATTCTTCTACACTTTCGAAAATTATTTTGAGAACGCCTAGTGTTGGAATTACCAAAAACATACCGGGTAAATTCCAGATAAGCCCGCCTGCAATTAGCGAGAAAATGATCACCAAAGGATTAATCCGAACATATGAACCGGTAATATTTGGTGTGAGGATGTTATTTTCCAAAAACTGAACTACGAAAAACTGAATAACTACTGCGCCTGCTACGGTCGGCGATTGGGTACCTAACACAAAAAATACCACGATTCCATAGCCAAGCACCGTACCCAAATAGGGAATCAGATTGAAGATGGCGGCTACCAGTCCAAATAGAAGAAAATATTCTACGCCAATCAGATAAAAGCCCAATGTATTTAATCCAATTAAAAGAAAACAAACAACCAATAAGCCTTTCAAGTATTTTGGAACTACTTCCGCAGCTTTAAGAATTATTTCTTTTACTGTTTGCGACTTTTCGTCGCTCACCAACATAAAAACGAAGTCTTTAAATTTATCGCGGTAGAACAATAATAAGAACGTGTATACCGGAATGAGCGCCAATGTTATAAAGAGGTTTTTTCCGGCTTCTATAACGGTTGCAAAATAATCGCTGTTTAGCCCTGCTGTTTTAATTATATCGTTTTGCTGAGCAATGCTTAAACCGAAAATCTGGTCTACCGAATGCTGTAGCATATTAATACTTGTTGAAAAAGACTTGCGTAATTCGGGTAAATCTTCGGATAGGCCTTCAAAAAGTTGTGATAGTATAAATAGAAGGGTAAATATACCGCCCATAAATACAATAATTACAATAAAATTAGTAGCTATACGAGGTATTTTAAGCGCTTCTAGCTTACGCGCACTTGGATACAAGAGATAGGCTAAAAATATACTGAAAGAGAGTGGCACCAATAGTTGTTTGGTGATACTTAAGATGGCGGCAATCGCAAAAATCAATGCAATGCGCACCAAATATCGAATAGCCGGTGGATACTCTTTCATTTGCACAATCTAAGGGTTGGTGCAATTATAGTATAAATTTGAACATTATCAGGTTGTTAATAATTACGAATCTTTTCGAACCAATACCATCTGCTGATGATCATCCTTACGAAGATCTTGATAGAAGCCTCTCAAATTATCATAAAACTCAGGAGCTATTTCTCGTTCTTTCAACTGCATTGTACGAATATACAAATAAGTGTTTGTGGTTAACTGTTCTAGTTTTTGTTTGTATTCAGCAAACTCAGTGCTTGTGTTTGTAAATACGGGCCTTGACTCAATCTCGTACCCATCGGGAATATTAAGGAGTACCGAATCGCTTTCGGAGTAAGCGTATCGAAAGCGGATGGGTAAATTACGATTGTCGACTTCTTTAAAATCTATGCGCGTACGGTTCAACTTATTTAATGGAACATATAGCCGTTTACTAGACGAACGTGCGTAATGATCTAGCTGTGCTTTGTATTTGATGTTGGTAATTTCCTTTTTTGAATCTACGCCACTAAAATCTGCCACCTCAATTCGCTTGCTATCAGTAGGTAACATATCTTCGAGCCACTCTGTTTTTTTGGCTTCGCTTACCGATAATAATTGATACAAAACTCTGCCTTGCGAGGCGCCTTGGTAGGCCAATTCACCTTCAATTGTTGCGTGTCCCTGCTCATCGATATTGATTGTATATACGCTTACTTTTTTATTGTTTTGATTTGTTACATCAGGCGTTTCAACGACCTTTCCACCTTCGGCAGATACCAGCAAAGCTTTTTTCGAATACCCATTACCCAAATTATTCGGAGGCAGATATTTACTGGTGCATTCCAACCAAATTTCCTCTCCATTTTCGAGGGTAACACGCAATACAACGTGATTAAATTGATTTCCAGGGAAGTCTTCAATCAATGGACGATCGGCGGATGCATTAATCAACACAGCGTGTGCATCAATTCCAACATATTCCAGGGCGGCTAACAAGTAGTTTGTTAGTGCTTTACAATCACCATAACTATTATCAAAAACAAACTCAGCAGGAAAGGGTTTCCATCCACCAATTCCGAGTTGGATACTTACATATCGGTTTTTCTCTTGCAAATAATTGAAGAGGATAGCTACAATTTCTCGCTCGTTTTCTACCCCTTTAACTAAGGCATCGATTTCGGCTTTAGCTGCATCGGGTAAGGCACGCGTTTGCGCACCTAAATCGTAATACCACTTCCCAAATGTTTCCCAAGTACGGGCATCACCAACCGTGCCTTCAATTTCAAATTCGCCCGGAGCTACCAACATGTGGGGCAAATTATCTCTAACCGAAGAATAAGGCTCCGTTTCTATTGCAGTTTGGTTGTTATAATCCCAGCGGTACATTGTATAATCTCCCCCTTCTATTACAGCTACTTCGGAGTTTAATTCAACCGGATGCGTTCTCACTCCGGTATTGTAATCTGTAATGCTAAACCTTGACATCACCACCGATTGATCGGGCTGCATAGGATACCAATCCGGTAGATTCAGCGTGCCATGTAGTGTTTTCTCAATTTCATACTCGATGGTGTAGGGGTAAGTTGGATGATAAAACTCGAGCACTTTCACTCGATTATCCGAAAAGAATGATACTCCATCGTTAACGCTGTAATCTCCTGCATCCTTAATCGAATAGGTTTCAACAATCTTCCCGTTTCGGTCAATCAGTCGAGCGTTCATGTATTCGATGCTACTTAACTGATCATAAAATTCGTACACATCGGCATACTTTTGATGTTCTTCGTTATGTATTGTTACCGCAACCCGCTCGCGATAAGTAGCCTTCGATCGGTCGTGAATAATCAACTCGATATCACTTTCCTGAATGGTAGAATGTGCTCCGTCTAATAAATCGGCCGGAGTATTATAATAATTTTGAGTGCTGAACTCGTACAACAAACCGGGTGAGGTGCACGCAAGAAATAAAAAGGTAGTTACAATTATCAGGCTATATTTCATGACTCTTTCACCAATACAATTTGTTCTGCATGCGTATTTACAAGTTGATCGTACATTTCCTTTAAAGCTGCGTATTCGTTGGGTGAATATTGTGATTTATTCACCTTAAGGATGTATCTCATCATAATAGCACCATTTCCTGCTTGCAATATCCGCTGAAATTCGGCGGAATTATCGGGCATTCTGTAAATAATGGGTTTGGGAAGTTCGTCGATTACCCACCCCTCGGGAATTGAAATATTCATGGAAACCATTTTCTGAAATGGTGTCAAATAATCTACCGGAAAGAACCGCTCATCCATAGTAAATGGATTTCTGTTTACTTGCTCAACCACCATTGGGTTGAAGTAGATTACGTCCGAATCGACCGCATCGGTTTGTTCAAATTCCAGTTGATACGTAAACCCCTGCTCTTCATTATCCTGAACTCCTGCTACTGTTGTGACTTTATTAAACGAGTTATTTTGAAAAACCAACTCTTGCAACGAGTTTACCGAGTCGGAAGCTAAATAATTACTTCGTAATTCTTTAGCAAAATACCCGGTGTTCTGATCTCTGATACTACCCGTTATCCCTTGTTCTGTGATGTTTACTAATACTGTTTTTACGCTCGCGTTTTGGCTTACGTTATTGATGGGCATCCAGATTACTTGATCTTCGTAAATCAATAGTCCTTGCGTTCTAAGTACATATTCAGGTAGTAAGTTATAAGGACGATCAGGATCTGTTGCATCTAGAATAAATGCCTCATCTTCTAGATCCACATAAACCAAAGCATAATTGAACTGATCGATCACACCCAACAAGGTATTTATTTCTCCATTTTTATGAGTACTGGTAATTAGAGGATAGGCATTTAAGCCGGCTTCCTTTAGAAGTTGCAACAGCACCATATTAATTTCTGTTGCCGAGCCTTTCGCTTCTTCAAATACTTTCGCGGTGTTTTTATCCATAAAAAGTCCGTTGTACCCATCCCATTCCATTCTTTTGGAAACCAGATTATACAGTGCTCGCATTTTCTCTTGGTCCGCTTCTAATCCGTAGGTTTCCAATTGCATTTCTGCAACCATAGCATTGTCAGTTTTCAAGCGTTTTCCGAAATAATTACTTTTTAGCAAATCGCTGATTACATGCTCCCAACCTTGGGTATACATGTAGGTTCGTCCGCCCGGTACTTTTACACTTGTAAACTGAAATTCCAGTCGAGCTTCGTAAGCTTCTCTAGATTTGATGTATGGTTCATCAGGCAGGGCTTTCACATTTTTCATGGCGAAATAGAGCTCTTTTCCTGTCTGAAAATCATCTCCCATTCGGCTGTTGTAGGTATTCGCTTCCTCAAAGAAAAGATCCTCATACCCTTTCGTTTGATAATTAAAAACGAAATACTCCGGTACTTTTGCTGTATACTCGCTCCAAATTGTTGGGATATCTGTTTGAAAATACCAGGTTGGATACCAGTATGAAAATTCCATAGACATTTCGTAGTACAACTCTATGATGGTGCCTTTGCTTACATTAGGCACCGAAATTTTTTGTACCGACCAGTATTTGGTTTCCTCCTCTTCAAAAATATTCTCTTTGGTGGCTTCTGTTGCAACAACATCCCCGTTCTCCATCACATTATAAGCGGTAACTTTAAGTTTACCAATTTCTTGCTCCGGATCTTCATGACGAAATCGAATGCTGATATCAGCCAGAGAAACACCGGCGTCTTCCAGAATTTTTATTCGTTTATGTCTGCTGGTTATTAACTCAAATCCTTTTCGGTTGGAGTATCTGATTTCAGAATTTCCTTTATCGAAAAGTATAACTGCATCAGCAGTTGGATCCTCTTCATAAACCGTCATTTCCAGATGCGATTGAGGTATATCTCCATAATCATATACATGTGTGGTAGATTGCCCGAAAAGTTTATTTGGTGATATCAGAGAGAAGATCAGAATTGTTGAAACTGCACCTGCTATTTTTATAAGTGCCTGCATATGTTATAGTTTAGTAAATACAATATTCTCGTTTAGGCTAACCACCATTTGATCATACATGCCTTTCAGAACTTCGTATTCTTCTGGCATGAAGCGCATTTTATCGATTTTATAGCGAAAATTTAGTGTGATGGTATTCCCCTCGGCTTTGATGATTCTTCGAAACTCGCCGGCTCTACCCGGCAACCGATATAAAACCGGTGTTGGGAGTTCATCCACTTGCCAGTTTTCGGGGATGGTAATGGTCATAACCATGTTTTCATCGAAGGTATAATCAAAATCTACGGGGTAGGTTCTGTTCTCTAGATTGAAAGGATTACTGGATAACCGCCCCATTATCATGGGATTGAAATAAAACGTTGAATACTCTTCAAGCCCTTTCTTAGCGAATTCGAAATTGAAGTCTACACCTTGCACAACATCCGCATTATTTACATCAAGCTTGGTCAGATTTACTTTAGAATCGGATCCAAAATATTTATCGCGAATCGCTTTTTCTTGTTGCTCATCTGACAGCAATTCTTTTGCGTTAACAGCAAATAATCCTTTAAACTGGACGGATGCATCACCGCGAATACTATCCTGTGAAATCTCGATTGATATATTTTTTAATGATGTACTTTTTACTATCTGATCGATTGGCAACCAAACTAGTTGCTTGGTATAAAGCATTAATCCTTCGGTACCGATAATATTTGAGGGTAAAATAGTGTATGGGTGGTACTCATTTTTTGGGTCTAATAAGTAGTAATTTTCGTCAACTGCAACGTATGTAATGGTACTATTAAATTGACCATGCTCAGGAAATAATCCAATTATCTCACCATTTCCTGCTGTACTTACCATTATCGGGTAGGCTTGAAAACCAGCTTCTCTTAGAAGCTGTATCAGTACAAAATTCATCGCGGTACTTGAGGCCAAACCTTCATTGTAATACTCTTCTAAACTCTTTTCTACATACAAGCGATAGCTTTTATCCCATTTTATTTTTTCCTGCACATGATTATAGAGTGCAATCATTTTATCCAGATTTGAATCATGACCTTTTACAACATTATTCGCTACTTCCTTTAGCGTGCTACTACTCTTTAGTCGATCCCCATAGTTTCTATATTCGTCAAGACTTGCAACTATTTCCTCCCAAGTTTTTATAATTCTTTCAGGCAATGAACCTGGATATTCAACTCCTGCAAGCTGGTATCTCACATGTGCTAAATAATCAATTTTAGCTTTCATATAAGGCTCGCTTAGTATGGCAGGAACATCTTTCATTACGTATCTGTTTTTGATTCCTTCAACCATAAAATCTTGCATTCCCTGGTTTGACCTTCCCGCATTTTGTTGCCCTGCCATCACACTAGGCCCAGCTGATGGCCTTATAGTGTATCGTTCGTTATAGTCCGAACTTTCTTGAATAAAATACTCCTGATACCCTCTTGTAACCGTAAGAAACTTAAAAAATTGAGGTATTTTAGTATTGTATTCACTCCAAAGCGTGGGATATTCTCCTTGAAAATACCAATCTGGGAAATCGATCGGATTTTCAGACCTCTTATCATATTCATACTCTATAATGCACCCTGACCGAACGTTGGGTATTGAAAATTTAAGAACTGCCCAGCTGCTACTAGTATTTTCAGTAAATGTATCGCCTTTTCCAATACTTGATTCCACAATTTCGTTGTTGTCATCCAAACAATATGAGCTTGCTCTTACATTATTTACTTTCTGTTCAGAATCACCCACTCTATATCCAATGCTAACATCTGCTAATTCTAAAGCATCATCGGTAAATACTTTACTCCGGCGATGAATTTTGGTAGATAGTTGAAATAGGTTATTTACATAATTCAATTCCGACTCACCAACCTCGAACAACACCACTGCACTTGCGCTGCTATCGAGATCATACACTTCCATCTCTAAGTCTGCCCGTGAAATGTCCCCAAATTTCTGTACCTGTGCCTGAAGAGGAAAAAAATATAGCCCCCAAAATAATACCGCGAAAAGAACCTTCATCTATATTTAACTAATTAAAAATGTTCAGCAAAGTAACATTTTTCTTATTCCTAAATCAACAAAAACTCCACTCTCTAATCCTATCAGATTTATTTTAAAAAGCGCGGCTGGCTACATTTAATGTAACAATCGAATGTAATTTCCCCTCTTACACTACGACGCATCACCGTCGATAACAGGAGCACAGAATTAACGCAGTTTCATGAATTCATCTCCAACGATTGTTCACTCACTCACACAACAAAACACCGGCTTGCCGGCATACACCGGTAACTGGGGCAAAGCGCAGGCATCGCATCTAGTCCGCCGCACACACTTTGGTAACAAAGTTAGCGACCTCAATCGAGTTCGTACTTTTGCAAATGCAGCCGAAGCAGCTCAAACTCTGGTTGATGAAGCCAAGAATGCCATTTTACCCGACAATCCTTCCTGGTTTGCCAACAACAACTCGGGAAATATCCTGGATATGTACGACATTCAGTTCCGCTGGATGGATGCTATGTACCAAGGTGGTTTTCTGTCGAAGATGTTACTGTTTTGGACCAACCATTTTGCGGTTTCCTATCAAAACATGAATGACTTGCCGGGCAAAGCACCAAACAGTTATGCCAGCCACATGTTCAAGTATGTGAAGTTGCTGCAAACTGATGGATTTGGTGATTTTAAAGAACTCGTAAAAAAAGTGAGCAAGAACTCGGCAATGTTGTATTACCTGAATAATTACAACAATCGCGCAGGGCAACCCAACGAAGATTTTGCACGTGAATTATTAGAGCTGTTTACTCTCGGCACTACCGACAAAAACGGAACTGATAATTACAGCGAAGCAGATGTAGCCGAAGTAGCCCGAGCTGTTACCGGTTGGCGGGTAAATAACTCTAATTTATCCGGCTTTTTTGATGAAGATCGTTTTGATACTACCTCGAAAACAATTTTTGGGATTTCTGACAACTACACCATGGATTCTGTGGTGGATTTGATTTTTGATGAAAAACCCGAACAAGTAGCATGGTTTTTATCTAAGAAACTGTACACCTTTTTTGTAAGTGCAGAACCGGAGGAAGCACCTGTACAAGCATTGGCCGATTACTGCCTAAGTGTGAACTTCGACATCTCTTCGGTACTGGTTAATCTGCTAGCTTCCGAGCATTTCTATAAAGAACGATTTTTCGGGGCCCGCATCAAAAGTCCGATTGAAATCTATCTCGGCTTCCTTCGTCAGTTTGAGATTGTGCCAACGCCAGAGATTAAAGAATTCATCAGAGTTCAAATGCCTGAACTAAATGAAGAATTACTGCGCCCTGAAACCGTTTTTGGTTGGAACGGCTACAATCCTCCTGATTCTGACGGAACTCCGGGCCATTATACCTGGCTGAATACGAATTTACTTCCCGCTCGCTGGAGCACAATTTCAGATATGATTTACGGCTACAATGGCGCCGGTGATTTGTACAATCCCATGCGTATTGCCGAGAAAGTTTCTGATCCCCGAAATCCATTTTCTCTGGCTGAAGACATTGCAGAACATCTGCTGTCACTTCCACTCGATCAGGTGGGAATTCGCCATGTTGAAGAAGAGTTTACGGGCGATCCCGCGTATGCCCCGGATGTTAGCTCTTTCCCGGAGTATAAAATCAATCTTGCTAAGATTTTGCTGGGTCCCATTCCCTGGTACGAATGGACGGCCAATACCGATAACGACGGTAATTTGTATTACGAAGAACATCTTGCTGAGGCGCTTCGGCAATACATTTCGTACATCATTCAACTACCGGCTTATCAATTAATTTAAGGGAGACTCAGCATGTGTAATCAACATTCATCGCATAAAAACCGCCATGGAAGCAGCCTCGAACATGGTAAGGCGCACGAAAAAGATCATCAATCGTGGACCCGACGTAGTTTCTTAAGTACTCTGGGAATTGGAGCACTTGGCTCGGGTTTAATGCTGGGTGGCATTCCGGTAAATGCCATGGCTCGTACAAAATTCCTAAACCGATTAGCTTCTGCCGCTAATAATCGTGTGCTTATTTTGATTCAACTAGGTGGCGGAAATGATGGACTTAACACCGTAATTCCGATAGAAAATGATGTGTATTTCCAGAAACGTCCTACCATCGCCATCTCTAAAAACGAAGCCATTTCTTTGAGCGATGATATCGGAATTCATCCCGCTATGGGGAGTTTATCACCAATGTGGAGCGAGGGGAATATGGCCGTTTTCAATAATGTAGGCTACGAAAACCCAAATCGTTCGCATGCACGATCTACTGATATTTGGACATCAGCCAGCGATTCCGATCAAATGATGGGAACGGGCTGGGCCGGTCGCTTTTTAGTGGAAGACAATCCCGATTTAATCGCAAATCCCCCTGAGTTTCCATTGGGTGTTCGGATAGGTGGCTCCTCTACCTTATTTCAAAGTGAGTTTGGTAATCTTGGTGTAACCTTTGGTGGTGCTGCACAATTTGCTCAATTTCTGGAACAGGGTGGTTTCTATAACGAAGAAAATACCCCTGACAACGACTTCGGACGTTCCCTTTCCTTTGCACGTAAAATTGCAAATTCTTCGTTCCGATATCTGGAAGCCATTCAAGAAGCGGCAGATAATTCTACCAATATGAATGAGTATCCAAATTCCGGCTTGTCTCGAAGTTTATCGGTGGTAGCTCGATTAATTAGAGGTGGTTTACAAACTAAAGTATTCCTCGTTTCTAAAGGTGGATTTGATACCCACAATAATCAGGGCTCAACGGAAGGTGGTCATGCTAATTTATTGCGTGACGTTGCCGATTCTGTACAAGCATTTTATGCTGATTTGGCTTCGGATGGATTGAATGATCGAGCGTTAACAATGACTTTTTCTGAATTCGGCAGAACGCTGGATGAAAATTCATCAGCCGGAACTGATCACGGATCATCAGCGCCGGTAATGGTGTTTGGCCCGGTTAATGGTGGTATCTATGGCGAACATGCCGACTTAATCGATCTGGATCGCTCCGGTGATCCTGTGTATGGCTTGGATTACAGAAATATCTACGCCAATATTCTGGATAACTGGTTTGAATTAGAATCTGCCGGAATGAGCGCTGTGTTAGACGGCGAATATGAAGATTTAGGTTTTCTAAATGTGGCTACACATGCATCATCGAACAGCAAACCATTTGCCTTTAAACTGCATCAAAATTATCCAAATCCATTTAATCCATCTACAAATATTCAGTTTACTTTACCTGCTTCTGTAATTGTTCGCTTACAAGTGTTCAATATTCAAGGCCAATTGATTCAAACGCTTATCGATGGAAACGTACCCGCCGGACAGCAGAACATACGTTTTGATGGAAGTAATCTTTCGAACGGAACTTATGTGTATCGTTTGGAAACTCCTTTCGGGGCTGCATCAAGAAAAATGACCTTAATTAAATAACTATGGCAAAACGAATACGCTTTTTGGCTCTTATCATTTCTATTGTCAGCCTGTTTATGCTGAGCAATTGCGATGCTGTTGACGCCATTAAAGGAACAGATGAGCCCGATGATTTACAAAAAATCCAAACATTACATCCTGTACTTCTAAATGGAAAATGGGGCTACATCACAAACAATGGAGAAATGTCGGTTGCGCCCCAATTTGATGAAGCAAAAGATTTTAAAGGCGGTTTTGCTGCCGTTCGAAAAGGCACCGAATGGGGATATATTTCCGAAACTGATGGTTCGTTAACAATTCCGATTCAATTTAGTGTGGCCGGAGATTTTTCCAATGGATTAGCCCTTGCTCAGCTCCCAAATCAGCTATACGGATTTATTGATTCTACCGGGAATTTTGCCATTGAAGCGCAATTCGAGTTTGCCGGATCTTTTAACGAAAATCTGGCAGCTGTTCGCTCGGATGGCTTGTGGGGCTATGTTTCAACGGATGGAAATATAGCCATCAATTTAGAATTCAGTCAGGCTAAACCTTTTTCAAACGGCTATGCCGCTGTGGACACCTTTGAGAGCTGGGTATATATAGATAAAACAGGATCTGTAGCCATCAACACCGGTTTTCAAGTAGCTGATGCCGGGAATTTTGCCCAAGGATTAGCCCCACTACAAACCAACGATGGCTGGGGCTACATCGACGAAAATGGTATCCCGGTGATAAATCCAAAATTCACACAAGCCGGAAGTTTTTCGGAAGGATTAGCTTGGGTGATGGACGATGAATATTTCGGTTATATCGATCAATCCGGCGAAACAGTGATTCCCTATCAATTTGCAGAGGTGAAGGCCTTTAACGAAGACTTTGCCGCCGTACGAATTAGTAGGGATTGGTACTACATCCATGCAGAAACAGGCACAATCGCTTTTAATCAGCCTTTTGATGCAGCCGAAAGTTTCAGAAATGGAATTGCAAGAGTACGTATTGGTGACGACGAAAACGCACGGTATGGCTACATCAACACAGAAGGTGAATATATTTGGTACCCAACACGCTAACACAGTTATGAAACACATCGTAAAATTTTTACTCCTTGGCTTCCTTTTTACTACTGCTTGTGAAGTGGTGGATGGAATAACCGGAAAAGAGGAAACACCTTCTATTACTGAAGTCGAGCTTTTCCCAGTGCTGTTAAATGGTGAGTGGGGCTACATCAACAATAAAGGAGCAATGGTGATTGAACCTCGTTTCCAGCGCGCGTACGATTTTAGCGAAGGCTTAGCCGTTGTTCGCGAAAGTTGGCGATGGAAATATATCGACGAAACCGGTGAGGAAGCGTTTGATGGTTATTTCGAAGATTTGCAATCATTTAGCGAAGGCAGGGCTGCTGTTCGGGTGGATGGCCGTTGGGGATACATTAATCGAGATGGAGATTTCATCATTAACCCGAGGTTTCGTGGAGCTACTAAATATTCCAATAATCGTGCTTTTGTACGCAGTTTAGATTACCGCGATTATTATTACATCGATGAAATTGGTAATTCGCTCGACGCTTTAACCATGCCCAATGATATGGATTTCATAGAAAGCGGGAGTTTTACTGAAGAACGTGCCTTAGTTCTCGAAGACGGCTTGTATGGCTACATCGATCCTACCGGGAACACGATCATCGATTTACAATATGCTGAGGCACTCCCTTTTTCCGATCAACTTGCAGCGGTGTTGATTAGTAATCGTTGGGGATTCATTGATCCGATGGGCACGATTTCTATTTCTCCACAATTTGTGAGCGCAGGAACTTTTAACAATGGGTTAGCGCCCGCACGTAAAAACAGCAATCAATTTGGGTTTATTGACAAGACCGGCACCTTCGTTATTTCTGAGCAATTTGATGAGGTTCGTTCTTTCCATGAGGAGTTTGCACCTGTTCGCATTGGCGACAAATGGACGTTCATTTCCTTGGATGGTGCCCAAATTACTGAACCAAAATTTGATGAAGTGGAGCCATTTAATCGTGGACTAGCCAGAGTAATTACCTATACCCTGAACGACGAGAACGAGGTAGAGGAAGAAATTGGCTACATCGATAAAACCGGGCGATATGTTTGGTTTCCAACGCAATAGTTTTAGTTGACATACACTGTAAGTGGGAGGCGCCTTCGGGCGCCTTTTTTTGTGTGTAAAATGTTTAGGGTTTACTAATTAGTAAAATCGTGAAGATTCTATTCTTTAGTAATCGCACATGGCCAACACGATACAAACAAAAAGAAGGAGTTTTGGCTGAGATGAAATCGATGAAATTCTCAACCTCATTTTATTCTAAAACGAGAAAGCCTCGCTCTAAAAAAGAACGAGGCTTTTTAATACTCAACCGATCACTCCTCAACCGTCTTTTTAAGTACAACGGTAAAAGCTTGCGTATTAACTATTTCCTGAAACATAGATTTTACCTCGGGATATATTTCAGGTTGATAATATGCGGTAGTTAAATTCACTTCCGCCATAAAATTAATGATGTTGGAGTTTTGAGTAGCCATAAAACGATAATGACCTTGTTTCTCGGGAAGTCTTACAAGGGAGCTTTCGGGCATTTCATCTACTTCATATCCATCCGGTATCTCAACAAAAACGATGTATTGCTGTTTATAAGGGTAAGCAATCTCTACGGGGAAATCTCTGCTTTCGCGTCGGAACGGATTTTCATCCATCCCCAAAAACAGAAATGGATTGAAATAGATATAATCGCTGCTCTTATCAATAATTTCATCGGCAGGAATGGTGAGTTTAGCATCGAAGCGTACATCCGATTCAAATCCGAGTAAATTTTCGAAAGTGGTAGAATCTACTTTTAGAGATTCATACTCATCGATATAATTTTCCCAATATGCGTTTTGGTTAAATACATCAACCGAAGCTCGGGTCTGTGCTGCAAATTCGCCCGATAGTTTTCCACTGTAATCAATTTCAATCTCATGCTCCAAATTCAACGAATAATTGAGACTATACTGTTCGGTATTCTTATCCATCGGTTCTACAAACAGCCAGCCATTCGAGTCATCTTCTCTTATCACAAACACATTGCGATACAACAACTTTGGATGTGGTATAGTGATAGTTCTTAACCCCGAGGTCGCATCTAAGATAAATGCGCCTTCTTCAATTTCTATTATTGCCACTACCATGTTAAACTGATTGATGAGCGAATAATTGGTGATCACCGTGCCATTCGCACGAGTACTTATTAATCCGGGACTTGTTTTCACCCCGGCATGTCGTAGCATTTCGATCAATGTGAGGTTTATATCGGCGGTATTGCCCGTTTTATCTTTGAACGTATCTCTGATGCCTTTCTCGGTAATAATCCGGTGAAACCCATTCCATTCTATTACTTGCGAGAGATATTCGTAAATGGCTTTGGTTTTTTCGTAATCGTTCACTTTTCCTTCGATCAATCTATCCACGATCTCTTTCATTTCGCCATTCAATTTTTGCTTTCCAAAGTCCTCTCTCCTGTTCAATTCTTTGGCAATCATATTCCAATCTTTAAAAAATCGCTGTCGAGTATATCCCGGAAGTTGAATTTCTCTCAGCTGTGTAATCACCTTTGTAACGTAATCATCTCTGTTGATGAGGAAGGGCAAATCTTCTACCGGTGGTAGATTTCGTTTCACTAATCGATACACAATAGAACCACTATCATTATTATAGACTTCTGATGCGAGCACTTTTATTGATTCATTGATAAAAAGTGAATCACTGCCTTTCAATATCAGCTGATAATCGAGCCCTACCGGTATAACCATTCTGTATTCGCTCCAATTAACCGGCAAATAGTCGTGAAACTCCCAATCCGGAAATAAAAACGGTCCACCCATTCGTTTCCGATATTTGAATTCTATGATGGATCCTTTCTTAACATTGGGTATAAGAAATTTAGCTATATGAAAATCGTCGTCGAACTCTTCAATAAATATCTGTTCTTTTTCGAGTTCAGACTTATCAATAACTCCGTCTTCACTAATCGTGTAAGAAGCCGCAGAAATGTTATCTAAATTTTGCTCTCTTTCTATTAAATACGGAATTTCAATTTCGGAATAATCCAGTCCTTCATCCTGCAATATCAACATTCTTCTGTGTAAGGTGAGATAGGTGTTTAAATCATTATCAAAAGATGCGACACCGTAATCCATCAAAATGATAGCCGGCATAGTAGAATCGTATTTTATGTCGTAATCGCTGAAATCTTCAACCGTTACATCCCCAAATTCTCTTACCTGCGAAAAGGCATTATTACCCAACCAATGTGCACACAAGCAAAGTATACATGCTGCACTAATTACCCGAAAAAACATATTCATTAAGTGTATTTAAAAACAATATGCTAAGATAGCGTTAATTTTATGTGTTTCAACAAAAAAAGCTCCGAAGAACACCTCCGGAGCTTTAGTAAATTGATCGTATTAAGTACTCGAATTACTTATCCGTCAAAGAACTTACCCCGGGTAATTCTTTTCCTTCTAAAAACTCAAGACTCGCTCCACCGCCGGTGGAAACGTGAGAAACTTGGTCCGCTAGTCCTGCATTTTTTATAGCTGATGCAGAATCGCCACCGCCGATAATGGTTGTGGCTCCAAACTTGGTAGCTTCCACCAATGCTTCGGCAACTGCGTTGGTTCCATCCGCAAAACTTGGCATTTCGAACACGCCCATCGGACCATTCCACACTACAGTTTTTGCTGATTTAATGGTATTCCCGAAAGCAATTGCGGTTTCAGGACCAATATCCAACGCTTCCCAACCATCTTTGATATTGTCTTCATCTACCACTTCCTGATTAGCGTCGTTACTGAAATCATCGGCAATTACGAAATCGAACGGAAGCATTAAATTCACTCCGGCGGTTTTCGCTTTTTCCATCAATTCTTTGGCAGTGTCCACCATTTCTTCTTGAAGCAAAGAATTCCCTACCGATTTACCATTGGCTACTAAAAATGTGTACGCCATTCCTCCACCAATAATGATTGTATCCACTTTGGTGATGAGTTGCTCAATAACCGGAATTTTATCCGATACTTTCGCTCCACCAAGAATAGCCACAAAGGGACGATCAGGATCGTTTACACTATCGCTTAAGTACTTGATTTCTTTTTCTAATAAGAAACCTGAAGCTGACGGTTGTAAATAACGCGTTACTCCAGCCACTGATGCATGGGCACGGTGCGAAGATCCAAACGCATCGTTTACGAAAACATCCGCATGAGCAGCAAGTTTTTTGCTGAACTCCTCATCGTTGTCGGTTTCTTCTTTAAAGAATCGAACGTTTTCAAGAACTACCACTTCTCCGGGCTTGGCTGCAGCAATTACTTTTTCTGCGGTTTCGCCAATGCAATCATCGGCAAAATGTACCGGTGCATCGATTAAGTTTGCCAAATGATCGGCAACCGGTTTTAAAGAAAATTCCGGGTTCCGCTCGCCTTTTGGTCGGCCAAGATGACTGGTAAGAATGAGTAATCCTCCATTTTCCAGCACATAATTTATTGATGGTAAAGCAGCTTTTACGCGGTTATCGTCGGTGATTTTCCCGTCGATGATGGGCACGTTAAAATCTACGCGCATCATTACTTTCTTGCCGTTTACGTCGATATCGTTGAGAGTGAGTTTTGCCATTGTAGCTGAATGTATTTTGTTTGAAAAATCAGGTTTGAAGATACGATTTATAGATCAATACTTCGGAATTCATTTATCCGAAGGGAGGTTTGACTTCTGGTTTACCACGGAATGGTAACCGTTAACTGATAAAAGTCCATATCAAAATTTAGCCATTCACTTTTATCGTATATTCTAGTGTAGTCGACTGAAATGAATTTATAATGAAGCCCAAAACCCCTGCTTATATAATTCCGATCTCCATTGTTTTCGTCTTCATAATACCTCCCTACCCGAATTTGCAAAATCTCTAAAAAAGCCAATTCAATTCCCAAATGGCTTTGAAGTTGCTCTTTCACAGAAAGCTCGCGATACTCGATTCCGTTAAAGTATCTATAAGGTTTCCAGGTTTTATAAAGAGCCTGAATTCCATCGTACGGATTACCATCTTCATCAAATCCGGCTAATTTATTCGATAGCGCTCCAAATGTATGTAAAGAAACTGTTGATAAACCCGAAATTTCATTCTTTGATTGAAAGTTCACACCAAAACCAGCCCGAATGGTTGTTGGCAATGCTTCTTCACCAAACCCATAATTAATAGCTCTTCCGATATCGTTAATTGCCAACGCGACGGATGGTGTGATAAAAAAGTAGTTCGTTTCTGTGGGAAATCTATGTACAACACCAATATCAAAGCTACTACCTTTTGCAACCACTCTTCCGATACCTCCCACCGTAGAACCGGCATATAAATCACTCTTGAACCAGTTATAACTCAACCCTATTTTCGAATTTTCAGATACCTGAAGTGAAGCGACTAAACTGTTACTAACTTCCTCAGATTCAAAAGACCCAATTACCACCGGCGAGTCTTCAGGTGTTATAAATTGATTATGTATAAATCTTTTGTGTTTAAAACCAATAGAAAAATTCTCAAAATTAACGACAACAAACGGCGTCTGTAGTTTTAAACCGGAACGGAATTCGGGCAACCAATCGGTTCCGGCTCGCAATCCATCTTCAAAATAGAATGGCGTCGAAAAGATTACACTTTCATCTCCGCCCAAAAGTGCAGGATTTAAATGTAAGCCACTAACTGAGTTCCAATCAGCAACATCTGCACCGGCTAAAGCTTCACTTTGGGCAATATTGTTAATCTCAAGATACGGAAGCGCGGTGATTGCAACTTGGGCGGCACTTTGTGCGGCAGTCATCACAAGTACGATGAATAATAATAGTCTGACTCTCATAAAATGGAATTTAAACAAACATAACCAATAAGTTGAGGACTAAGTATGAAGAAAACATGAAATCAGTGACTATTTTTAAGTAAGCTATTCAACTGATTTTTGCTGCCCGATTCCCTACCTTTTGCCGCATAACGGAGTAAGGAAAATGCGCACTATTTATTTGGATCACGCAGCTACCACCCCACTCGATAAAAGAGTGCTTGAAGTAATGCTGCCATACATGACGGAGAATTTCGGAAATGCCAATTCAGCCCATCATTTGGGTCAACAGGCGAAAGTAAAAGTAGAAGATGCACGCGAAAAAGTAGCTCAACTTTTAAATGCAGAACCCGCTGAGATCATTTTTACCAGTGGCGGAACCGAAAGCGACAATGCGGTGATTAAAGGCGTACTCGCCCTTCAAAAAGGTAAGAAAAGTGAAGTGATTACTTCCGAGCTTGAGCACCATGCTGTGTTGCATCCCATCGAAATGTCGAAGATGCAGGGCTTTAAACCCATTTTTGCCGAACCTATCGAGTGTGGAACCATCACAGCTAAAGCGGTTGCCGACAAACTGAGCGATGAAACGGCTTTGGTGAGCATCATGCACGTGAACAACGAAATTGGCTGCATCAACGAGATAAAAGAGATCGCTGCCATGTGCCGCGAACGAAATATTCCTTTTCATTCTGATACCGTTCAAAGTTTGGGTAAAATTCCTGTAGATGTAAAAGATCTTGGATTGGATTTCTTATCCGGCAGTGCACATAAAATTTACGGCCCAAAAGGCATTGGCATCATGTATGTGCGAAACGGTTCAAAGTGGATGCCTTGGATGACCGGAGGATCTCAGGAGCGACGACGACGTGGCGGAACGTTAAACGTGCCCGGAGTTCTCGGTTTCGCAAAAGCACTAGAATTAGCTCACGATGAGATGGAAACAAACACTGCGCACTTTAAGCACCTGCGATCCTTACTCATCAATCAATTAAATGAAAAACTCACCTCTTGCACCTATCGAATAAATGGGAATGAGGAAAACGGCGTGCCGCATATCATCAATATTTCATTTATGGATGATCAAGGTCGAGGTGTTGATGGCGAAATGCTGTTGTTAAATCTGGATATCGAAGGGATTTGTGTATCAAACGGTTCGGCTTGTACTTCGGGTGCGATGGAGCCTTCGCACGTACTTACCGGAATCGGATTACAGGAAGGAGTGGCTAAATCGAGTATTCGTATCAGTTTTGGGAAAAAGAATACCGAAGAAGACATCCATTTTTTGGTTGAAAAATTGAATGGTGTACTCAATCGAATGTTCGCGTTAGTTTAATGAAAAGAGTTGCGGTGTATTGTGGATCTCGTGTCCCACAGGATCAGGAAATTGTAGAATTAGCACAAAATTTGGGAGCTTTTTTGGCTCAAAAAAATCTCACTCTTGTGTATGGCGGTGGAAAAGTTGGGATTATGGGAATCATAGCAGACGCCTGCCTGAAAAACGACGGCGAGGTCATCGGAGTGATACCAACAGCCATCAAAGAATTGGAAGTTGCTCATACCGGAATTACCGAATTACACGAAACGCAAGATATGCATACCCGCAAAGCGTTGATTGAATCTCTTTCTGATTTGTTCATAGTTTTACCGGGCGGTTTCGGAACCTTAGATGAATTCTTCGAAATTCTTACGTGGCGACAATTAGGTTATCACAACAAACCAATAATTCTGGTAAACAAGAACGGCTATTTTGACGGCCTTGAGCAATTCATTTCCCGTGGTTTAAGCGAGGATTTTCTTCGGGATTCTATTCATCGTCTTTTCAATATCACAACAAATTTCGAAGATACAGCTGAAATGATACGCTCAGAATTTGAGTTTTGAAGGCATGAATTATTTACCTCAAACCATCGCACTGATTGGTGCCATTTTCATGTTTTTCAACTCTCAACAGACCACACACATTCAGATTCAAAACAATCCACTACCGGAATGCCCCGATTCTCCAAATTGTGCTGTTGCCATACTCACGTTTGCTTCTGATTCAGCGACTGTGTTAAATGCTGCGGATGCCGTGCTTCGCGATATGAATGCTCATTCAATTGAATGGAATACGGAATCCACTCAATTAAATGCTGTATTCAAAATTCCCGTTTTTGGCTTTCTGGATGATTTCGATCTAGCCGTTCGAACATCCGGCAGCGAAACCCTCTTATTTATTCGCAGCGCTAGTCGTGAAGGCTATTACGATTTGGGTGTGAATAATAGAAGAGTTAAAAAATTTACTAAACACCTCAAAAAACAGATTTAAAACTAATTTATACCATGAAAAACTTAACGTTATCGCTGGGTATTTTACTCATCGTACTTGGCTTGGCTTCCTATTTTGGAACTGGCAGGGAAAGTATCACTGCATTAATACCTGCTTTTTTCGGGCTGGTATTTGCCGGACTTGGCGCTTTAGCCGGCATCGAAAAAATAAAAAAACATGTTATGCATGTTGCAGTTTTACTTGCAGTTGTAAGCCTTTTTGGTGCAGCACGCGGCATTCCCGGTGTTATTGAAATATTGGGTGGCGGCGAAGTAGAGCGCCCTGTTGCGGTCTACGCCCAAGCAGCCATGTTTACCATGTGCTTGGTATATGTTATTGCTTCAGTTCGCTCATTTATTGCAGCCCGCCGCGCAGATGCAGCTTAGGATCAATTAAGCAGCATCGTCTTTAAAAATATCATTGATATAGCTGGCATATTTTTCTGAAATTACCCGGCGTTTCACTTTAAGCGTCGGGGTAATTTCACCGGTTTCAACAGTAAACTCGGTATCTAACAATCTGAAATCACGGATTTTCTCATGCGATGCCAATTGCTTTGAAAAGGCTCGCATTTCTTTTTTATAAAGGCTTACAATAGCATCATCTTTAATCAATTTTGCGGGATCGCTTTCTTCGATGCCGTTTTCTTTCGCGTACTTTTGAATGGCTTCGAAATCAGGTACAATTAAAGCTGCCATAAAGTTTTGAGCTTCACCAACCACCACCAGCTGATCAATCCATTTACTGGTTTTGAACATATCTTCGATCGGACCCGGATAAATATTCTTGCCACCGGCATTCACGATCATATGTTTAATTCGATCGGTAATCTGGAGGTTACCATTTACAAACCTGCCTACATCACCGGTATGAAGCCAACCGTCTTCATCGATCATTTCTTTGGTGGCCTCTTCGTTTTTCCAATAACCTTTCATTGTATTTGGGCCGCGATTAAGGATCTCACCCTCTTTACTTGTTAGATCTGAAGGATAATCTTCGCCGCTAATTTGTGCCACAATTTCGCCGGTATTTAGATCCTGAATTCCAACAGTAACTCCGGGGATTACCTGCCCAACAACACCTACTACTTCATTACCGGGTTTGTTCGCCGCCATTACAGGAGATGTCTCGGTTAGCCCATAGCCTTGCAAAATAGTTAGGCCTGCACAACGGAAAAACATATCGATGTCGGGTGGAAGCGCCGCTCCACCTGATACAAACAGACGCACATGGCCACCCGTGCGTTCTTTGAGTTTATCAAAAACCAGTTTATCGGCAATCATTTTTTGGAGAGCAACCAATCCACGCTGACCTTCAGAATACTTTCTACCAACCTCAACTGCCCAATTGAAGATCGCTTTTTTGGTGTCACTACCATCTTCTACACTTTTTATGATAAGATTGTAAATCTTCTCGAATAAACGTGGTACACTTACCATTACCGTTGGCTTTACTTCGGGCATGTTTTTGGAAACGGTATCCACACTTTCAGCGTAGTAAATCTCAGCACCGCAGGAAATGATTGCATAATAACCACCTGTACGTTCAAAGCTGTGGCAGAGCGGTAAAAACGAGAGCGAACGATCGGTGTCATCCCAATAAATATGCTGGGTAGCCGATTTCACATTGCTCACGATATTATGATGCGTAAGCATAGCTCCTTTTGGATTTCCCGTTGTTCCACTTGTATAAATCAAAGTTGCGATATCTTCGGGTTCTACCGCATTAGAGTATTTATTGATGGTTTCTTTATGCTTAGCATAGAGCTTGGCACCTTTTGTGATTACATCAGAAAAAAGATTCAAATATTCATGATCGAGTAAGGATTTAACTTTCGGCTCATCAAAAGCAATCACCTCTACCAAATCGGGACAGTTATCGAAAACCTCTACTGCTTTTTTAATTTGAATACCCGTCGAAACGAAGAATATTTTGGTATCAGAATCTTTCAAAATATACTCGCATTGCGCCGGTGGCAAGGTGGTATAAAGCGATACATTGATCCCACCAATTAATTGAATTGCGAGATCAACTACAGCCCATTCGTACCTGTTTTCACTGAGGATACCAATCCTATCACCCGGTTTAGCTCCCTTTTCCACTAAGTACGCCGCAATGGATTGAACGTCGTCGGTTACCTGATCCCAAAATACAGGCTCATAACTTCCGTTTGGATCTAATTTATGATGGAAGGCAGCTTTTTGTTTTCCTGCATATTTATTTGATAGGTTTTTGAATAACTCGGTAAGAGTTTCAAAAGGTACAATTATAGGCATGTGTGATTCTGTTTATTCCGTTTTCCGTTGGGAATATAATACTCTTAATGGCAAAAGCACGAGTTTCATAACCTGTATAACAAGTCGTATATTTAGAAAAAAATTCCATTATGGCACATCCCGCACACGAAGACACTATTGAGCTAGTAAAAGAAATTTTCAGGTCGTACCTCAAAGAGGGTAATCAACGGCAAACCCCTGAGCGCTTTATGGTTTTGGAGGAAATTTATCGTGCTGATGGCCACTTTGATGCAGACGATATTTTCTTTCGGATGCAGGATGGTGGCACCAGAGTAAGCCGCGCAACCGTATACAACACGCTCGACCTTTTAGTTGAATGTGGACTCGTTCAACGCCAACAATTTGGTAAAAGCCAATACTATTACGAGCGAGCATATGCCTATCAGCAACATGATCACATAATTTGTAATGAGTGCGGACATGTACTTGAGTTTTGCGACCCACGTATTGGCGAAATTCAGGATTTAATCGGGAAAATCTATGGGATGGAAATCGAATCCCATTCTCTTCATTTTTATGGTCGGTGCCGAGATATTGAAAATTGTACCCACCGTAAAGCCAACAGCGGAAAGAAGGACTTGGTTAAATAAAAAAGATTTGAGCAATGAGGGGTGAGTTTTGAGTTCTGAGCAATGGTTACTTTGTTAGAACTCAAAACTAAATTTCTTAATCCTCAATCCTCACAACTCAAACCTCACATCTATCCCGAGATATAAGTCTCAGCAATAAACTTGCGGGCAGCTAGTCGACTTCCCCACCAACCCATCAGAACTGAAAGGCCAAACATAGCTCCTGCTAAGAAATACCATTGCCCGTACGGCCATCCCAGGATTCCCATCTCCGGCAGATACAGAGGAAGAATAAATTCGAAAATCAGAAAAATACAGCCCACAGAAAGAAAACCGGCTACAAAGCCTTGGAGAACTCCTTCAACGATAAATGGACTTCGAATAAATTTATTGGTGGCGCCAACTAATTTCATTGCGCGGATGAGTTCACGCTTGGCATATATTGTTAGCCGGATGGTATTGTACACCAAAATGACGGCGGCAAGCAAAATTAATAATCCCAGACCCGCTCCCATCATGGTAAATAAATTCAGATTTGATTCCATCACCCTAAGCAACCCTTCGTTGTATTTTACTTCATCTACCCCGCGCTGATTCAACATTTTAGATACAAAGTTTGAGATTTCATCAACGCCTGCTTCGGTATCCACCTTCACTTTAAAGGATGCCGGTAAAAAATTCAGGGCAACTAATTCTTCTACACCCGGACCAAATTCTTCGCGCATTATTGCCGAAGCACTGTCTTTTGAAATGTAGGTTACCTCGAGGGCCAGAGGGTTTTCGTTAAGTGATTCTTGGATTTGTGTGCGTGTATTTTCGTCGATATCAAATAAAAAAATCTCAACTTCGATAAGTTCTTTAAACGACATTGCCTGCACATACACATTGTATGCCACTCGCGATAAAATCCCTAAAAGTAGGATTGCGATAAATAAAGACAGTATAGAAGTAGTTGCAGCCAGTTTTGCCCGTTTAATTCCGGCAAAGCCTTCTTTGATGATATATGATAGATTCATTCTTTAATTTCTGAATTGTGCCCGTATTCCTACGATTAATCGTCGTGCCGGCATGGGTAATGTAGCCGCCTCAAAGTAGCCTGCTTGGCCAAATCCGTCAAGTGTATTTTCCCAGCGAATTAACACCATAATTGCTCGCACTCTTGCCGATAGTTCAGCATCCAAACGAAAGAAAGCCGGAATTTCTGATTCTTCGAGAGCAGCGTTTTCCCAAAATTGTAATCCCGTATTGAAAAGTCTTGTTCGATATGGGATGGGAGATAATGTTGAACGTAAGCCGGCTTTAACGTAAGCTGCCTTATCAAACACATATCCTTTGATAAATGCGTTGTTTCTGAGCCAGATTTTACGATCATGCAAGTTATTAGCTTCCAACACGGATGTCGGTTCCGTAGCAAGTGCTGCATCCACGGTTGCAGAAGAATGAATCTCAAATCGATGATTCGAAAACTCCCCAAAAACAGTAGCCGATAGCTTATCATAAGCATCAGCGTTCACAAAGCTGCTATCATTACCAATAAATACATCCTTATCTAACAAAGCGTATCTACCGGATACTCCAAATCTGAGCGTATTGCTAAGTTGCAAATCTACAGCCGGAGCAATTGAAATTCCTTTTGTTTCTTGAAGATCAGGATTCCCAGCGAAGTCGGAAGCCGACCAATATAATTGCTGCATGGTTGGCAATCGCTGGAAAAGGGAGGCGTTCAATCGTAATCCTATTTTGCCAAAAAGTATGCTTCCACCAGCACCCAAATTATACGACTGAAAGCCATCAAAACGATACGATAAGGTATTATTAGAAAAGAGTTCTAAGCTGTTTGTAAACGGCAATTTTAAATTTCCACTTACTGAAATCTCGTTCCAACTACCCTTTGTTAAGCCACTTAATGATTTAGTTGAATGCGATTGTAATTCTGCCTGAGCAGATACAACTACATTTCCAAGTTGAGTATTTGCAATCCCTTTTAAACGCCACGAACGTAGATCCCAATGTAGCGTATCTGTATCAAAAGGGAGATCGAATTCGTTTTTAGTGCGATAGATTTCAACTCCGTAGTTTTGTTTCGAAAGTGAATCCGGTCGAGAATACAGTGCCACTTTGATGTCGTTTCGCAATATTTCCGATGAAATACCAGACTCATTTGGTTGGCTGCTAAACTCGCTGAATGCAAATGTAGTTGGATCACCAACCACATAGCCAAATGGTTCTTCGCGTTTGTATTGATTACGCATTATCATGGCCCGGAGCTGCAAATATTGCGAAAGAAAATGATAGCCTTTGAACATAATCTGACTCCCTTGCACATCGTTTTGAGGAAATCCACCGCCATCTCTTCGATCCCAAAATGACAGCTCTACATTGGTTTTCTCCGAGAAATTCTGTGTTACCATGAACTCAAGATTGCGGTAATTGAAATCAGCTTCATCAAAAGTAAGGTAGCTCAATGGCTTGATGATATAATAATCCTTCAATCGAATATCCGCCTTATAACTTCCCGAATGTTGTACCCACATTTCATTCACTTTATATGCCGGGATGAAATTATAATTCACCAGTCCGGTAAAAGGATTTTTTAAACCGATTCCATTTACCGTTATATCCTGTTCTAAAGGTCCATAGCCATTAATATCGAAGGCATCGATACGACCGTTGCTTCCTTGCCGGTACGAAATAGTATTTGCCTGATAAGCCAGAAAATCCCCCCACTGTGCCCAGTTTTGCCATCGGAGTAAGCTATCGTTTGTAAAATTTTGGAATCCAAATGGGTTCATTGTCTTCCACGGCTCTATGTAAATCGCTGCCCTTGTGGTAGTATCGGTTTCAGCAAACTCACTAGGATCACCGAGTATTCCATCGGGAATTTGAGCATGAATCAAACCGGAAAGGCTGGTGATTAATAAAAATGAGGGTAATAAGCTTTTCAGTTTCAAGCCATTTCTTTGGTTAGTGCGTAGGGTAGCTCATCAATACCAAGTAAAATACGGCGTATGATTTCCAATGCCATTACGGTTGTTCGTTGTTTATTCACTATGCGATCTTTCGTTAACAACGCTTTAACAGCAAAATGTTGTTGCTTGCTATAAAATCCAATCCAAACCGTACCAACGGGTTTTTCCGGTGTTCCGCCACTTGGTCCTGCAATTCCTGTTGTAGATATTCCGATGTCGGAACCTAGTTTTTCTGCTACTCCTTTAGCCATTTGTAAAGCAACTTGTTTACTTACAGCACCTACACGTTCAATATCTTTAGAGTCAACTTCGAGCTCACTAATTTTAACTTCATTGGCATACGAAACCACTCCACCTAACATGTAAGCACTACTTCCGGCAACATCTGTAATTGTACTTGCGATCAAACCACCGGTACAGCTTTCTGCAGTGGAAATCGTTTTTCTTTGATCTTTCAGTATTTCACCAACGCGTTCACTCAACGTATGCTCTTTATCATCACCATATATATATTTTCCGGCTTTCTCTCGAATTAATGTTATCAGAGCTTCTGTATTCGAAACAGCTTCTTCTTTTGATGCGCCTTTCCCGGTAATACGAAGTGTAACTTGCCCAAATGATGGCAAAAAAGCCATCGACACATGATCATTCATAAACTCGCTTAGGTCTCCTAACACCTGATCAGATAAAGTACTTTCACCTATTCCTGCCGTTTTCAGATATTCGGTATGAATGTATCCTATAGCATTGGTTTGCTCACGTAATTTTGAAGCTACCCTCTTTTTCATCAAATATTTCATCTCATGAGGAACACCCGGTAGTACCGCCAAAAAACAATTCAGTTCATGAAACCACATTCCCGGTGCTGTTCCTGCTTTATTAAATAAAATCTCACAATTGTCTGGCACCATAGCTTGCCAAGCATTCGATTGAGAAAAAGGGATATTTCGTGACGCGAATAAGTCTTTAATAAATTTAAGCACCGCTTCGTCTTGTCGCATTTCTACGCCAAATAATTCTGCAATGGTGGTTTTGGTGATATCATCGTGCGTAGGACCAAGCCCACCTGTTGTAATAACCAAGTCAGATTCCTGCATGCTTTGCCGTATAGTATCTGCGATCAGTGTTTTATCATCCGAAATAGTATGTACGCGTTCTACTTCTACTCCCAGATCATTCAAGAACTGCCCCATCCATGAGGCATTAGTGTTAACGGTGTCGCCGATTAGTAATTCGTTTCCGATTGAAATAATTTGAGCTGTCATAGCTTAAAAATAGTGCTTTCACGGATCGAAATGCCAACCAATCACGATCATTTATTAATAGATTCCTTAATCAAGTAAAAAATATTCCTATCTTTGCCACATGCATAAACTTCCAAATATTCTTAGCGGGATCAGAATGGTGTTGGCTCCCGTTTTTTTGGTTCTTTGGTTTCAGGATGAGTTCCTGTTAAAGGCTATCGGTTTAGCCGTTTATATCGTAGCCGCCGTAACCGATTACTATGACGGTTATTTTGCCCGAAAGTACGGTGTCTATTCCGATTTTGGAGCTTTCCTTGATCCCTTGGCCGACAAGTTTTTAACCTTCAGTGGCTTCATCGTATTGCCATTTATAGCTTTGGATCAATTCCCATGGTGGGCTATCGCATTAATTATTATTCGCGATACCGTTATCACCATATTACGTGTATATATGAAGCGCCGAAAAACAACAATGGTCACTCGGTTTACAGCCAAAATTAAAACCACTATTCAGATGATTTTCTTGTATATGGGATTGGTAGTGGGTTTATTCCAAGGAGTTAACTTTTTTGCAGGCGATTGGGTAGCATGGATATTGAGTACCGATATCATGCTTTATCTAATGATTTTTGTAACATCGGTTACCGTTTATTCAGGGCTCGAATATTTGTATGTAAATCGAATGTTGATCATGAAACCCAACCCTCAATGAAGGCTTTAAAGCTTTTTATAGGTGCCGGGTTCGGTTCTGGCTATGCCCCGGTTGCGCCAGGCACCTTTGGCAGCTTACTTGCTTTGGTACCTATCTATTTTTCTTTGGGTATTCACCCTATCTACGGCCCTGCTATTTGCATGATCTTATTTAGTTTACTCTGTTTTTGGGTGGGTAAAGTATGTTATGAGGTTTGGGGTTCCGATCCCGGCAAATTAGTAATGGATGAATTTGCCGGACAAGCCATCGTATTTATTTCATTTTCTGCCACTTTCGACAGCCGCGATTGGGTATGGATTCTTGTTGCTTTTGCTCTCTTCCGATTCTTCGATATCCTAAAACCACTGGGAATAAATAAGATCCAAAAATTAAAGGGAAATTGGGGTGTTTTACTCGATGATTTACTCGCAGGTTTTTATGCGCTTCTGTGCCTGAAAACTCTTATTTTTCTGGTTAATTATTTTTCAGGCAGTTAAATACACCCTACCTGAAAGTTGTAGAAAAGACTTATGATTATAAACGAAGAATTTGCACGAGAATTAGCCGCACATTTACTTGAGATTAATGCTGTGGTTTTACGCCCACAAGAGCCATTTACATGGGCCTCGGGATGGAATTCGCCCATTTATTGCGATAATCGGCTTACCTTACACTATCCCGAAATACGAAAAAAAATTGCAGCTAAAATCACTGAATTTGTTTCAGAGAAATATCCCGAGATCGATGTGATAACAGGTACTGCAACTGCCGGAATACCGCATGCTGCATGGGTTGCAGGCGCTCTGGATAAACCCATGGCTTATGTTCGCGCAAAACCAAAA
Source organism: Balneolaceae bacterium (assembly GCA_965228545.1). GTDB lineage: Bacteria > Bacteroidota > Rhodothermia > Balneolales > Balneolaceae > HXMU1420-13. The sequence continues at coordinate 73,860 of OZ245822.1, read as the reverse complement.
AGCTATGGCATGGGCAATCAAATTGAAGGTGGCGTTGCTAAAGGTGAATCTACCATTGTGATAGAAGATTTAGTTTCAACCGGTGGGAGTGCACTTTCTGTAATTGATGCCCTTCAGTTTGTTGGTGCTAAGGTAGACGCTTTAATTTCTATTTTTACTTATGGCTTTGATGTAGCCAGCGAAAATTTTGAAAAAGTAAATGTGCCATTATTCACACTCACCGATTATACAACTCTGGTGGATGTAGCCATCGAAAATGGATTTGTGACCGGAGCGGATTTAGAGCTGCTTTCAAGCTGGCGCAAAAATCCTGATATCTGGTCGAACTAGTTTAAATTTAGGAAGAGGTATTACTTTGAGTAATAAGACATTTTTTATTGAAACTTACGGATGTCAAATGAATTTCGCGGATTCCGAAATCGTGAATTCTATTTTGATTGAAGAGGGAATGACTGCCACAGAAAGTGCTGATACAGCCGACGTTATTTTAGTGAACACGTGCTCGATTCGTGAAAACGCTGAGACCAAAGTTTGGAATCGGTTAAAAGAAATTCGTTCGCTTAAAAAAACCAATAACGATCTAACCGTTGGCGTGTTAGGGTGTATGGCCGAGCGTATCAAAGATAAAATTATTGAAGAAGAACAACTGGTTGACATTGTTGTTGGGCCGGATGCCTATCGCGACATTCCACGGTTGCTCGCAGAAGTGGATGACGGACGAAAAGCCGTAAATGTGTTGTTATCGTTGGAAGAAACCTATGCCGATATCGCACCTATCCGCACCACAGGTAATGGTGTTTCTGCTTTTGTTAGCATTATGCGAGGATGTGATAATATGTGCTCCTTTTGTGTGGTTCCGTTCACCCGTGGCCGAGAGCGAAGTCGCCCGATGGATAGTATCTTAAAAGAAATTCAACAACTAAGCGACGAAGGCTACAAAGAAGTAACGCTGTTAGGTCAAAATGTAAACTCCTACAAAGATGGCGATAACACCTTCACCGGGCTTATGGATGCGGCTAGCCTGATTAATCCGGAAATTAGGTTTCGGTTTTCTTCCCCTCATCCAAAAGATTTCCCGGATGATTTACTACATCTGATTGCTGAACGGCCAAACTTATGTAATTATATTCATATCCCGGCACAAGCAGGCTCGGATAGTATGCTTGAGCGCATGCGCCGCCCTTACACTCGCGAGCAATACCTTGATTTGATTGCTAAAATGAAGCGAATAATTCCCGGTCTTTCACTTTCTACCGATATTATTGCTGGCTTTTGTGGCGAAACCGAAGAGGAGCATCAGCAAACCATGTCGTTGATGAAAGAAGTGGAATACGACCTCGCCTACATGTTCGCTTACTCTGAACGCGAGCGCACCCTCGCTTACCGAAAGTTTGAAGATGATGTGCCCGAAGAAGTTAAGAAGCGCCGTTTAACGGAGATTATCAACCAACAGATGAACATTCAGAAACAGCGCAATGTTCAAGAAATTGGAAAAAGACATTTAGTTCTTGTTGAAGGCACCTCAAAACGTTCTGATGAACAAATGAGTGGACGTAGCGATACCAATAAAATTGTGATTTTCGATCGCATGGATTTCGAGAAAGGCGATTACGTAGAAGTAGAAATAACCGATTCCACTTCGGCAACGTTGAAAGCCAAGCCAATCAGAAAAACCACATTGGTGGACTATTACGGAGTGGCCGTAGAAGCATAAGTGATTCAAATACGTGCACACATTATAATCTTTTGCCTGGCTATTAGTGCGTTGATTATAGGTATGGATCAGTCTGCTTTAGCACAGTCTCTCGATCGTACAGTGCTAGGGGTTTCAATTAGTACACAAAGCTCCGAACAACGAGTTTTAAACCAATTGCCCGAATTAAAACAACTTGGCATACAGGTGATAGAGCTTCATGACCCTGTTTCTGATGATTTAATTGAAACACTTGCCAATCATGGTTTTCAGGTATTTATTCGCAGTAACCTTAGGTTTTTAACTAAATCTGAGCTCCTTGATGAAGCCATTACCACCGAAACACTGGCTCTATTCTTACAACGCTATTCCAGAAATCTACCTGTTCAAGCACTTGGGATTTTTAGTTACAGCCAAACCGACGAACCGGTACTTTCAACTACACTTACGCTATCAGGTCTGATTCCTGATTCGTTATCGGTTAGTTTATATCAGCTTCATACAAAATCAACTTCTGGATTAACAACCATTCTGGCTGCCGATCAGCAAGAACCGCTCAATGGGGAATATTTCTATTTCGATGAGCATTTTCATCGCACTGATTTGGAAACCTTTGCCAAGTATATTCAAAATGAGGCCTCGTTGATATTAGTAGATCATGTATGGTTGCAGCAAGCCGTTTCAGAATCTGAGTTATTTGAAGAGGCGCTGAAGGTTTATAGCGACGGCGATTCGTTCCTTTATACCGCAAATAATGTTGAAAATTACGATTTGGTGCCCGATTGGCCTGTAATTTTTCTACTCATCATTTGGCTTAGTTTAGGGGTTAACATGCTGTTTGTGCCTACGTATCGACCACTTATTTTCAGATATTTTACGTTCCATCGGTTTTTTGTGGATGATGTAATGCGATATAGAGAACGTTCTTCGGTATCTGGGATTTTTCTGCTCATACAAAATGCTTTTCTTTCGGGACTAATGGTGTACATTTTTTGTATGCAGGTATTCTCGGAAATTGGATTACAAGCCTTTTATTATCATCTGCCTTATGTAGCCATTTTCGGCCAGAACTACTTTTCCATCTTTGCAATTACCGTTGTGCTTAGCCTTCTGCTACATGTAGTTTGTCTAATCTGGATTTTCATACCAAGTAAGTCCATGAATCATTTCAGCCAGGCAATAAACCTTTATACATGGATTTTTCACCTCAACTTTCTAATTGTTAGTTTTGGATTGTTAAAACTAATCACCGGCACTACCACGCTCTTGATAACAATTCTGTTGGCACTATTCTTAATGGTAGCATTTTTTGGCTTTTTCCTTGCTGTTTACGATAGTGCAAAATATTTGGTTCTGGGAAGGTTTAGTTACATGATGATTACCTTCGGTTCATATGTGTTGATTAACACTGCCCTTCTTACGCTTTTTATTTATAGCAGATATCCTATCGAGCTACTTCAACTCTCGCTCGCGCTGTAATTTTAAATTTTCTTGTAGTTTGCCTGAATTTTGTCTGGTTTACCGAACTTTATGGCAGACCTGCAAAAAAAATGGTTTTTAAGTTTGGTTCATATTTAAACAACCAAATTTTAAAACCAAGTATTACGTCAAGTGAGCAACCTTCTAAACAAAACCACAATTTTTGGTTCAATCAATTCATGGACCATTATAAAAAAGATTAAAACTGCATTTCTTGTACTCTTTATTGTAACTACAGTTATTGGAGTTTCGGGTACGATTTCGTCGCTTCAAAGCGAATCAATAATAGAAAATGTAGCATCCGTATTAGTACCTAAATCGCAAGCATTAGCGATTTTAAATAATAGTATGTCTAATATTTATGGTCTTGAGAAAACATTATTAAATAGCCGCCTCTCCTTAAATGAACGAAAAGAATTTTATACTGAATTAGACCGTTGGTGGGCAAAATTTCATACTGCAAAAGACGAGATTACGCAATTTAAAACTACAGAGGAAGAGCGAAAAAACTGGAATGAGTTTCTAGGAGAATCTTTAAAATGGCAACAGGAGCATGAAGCATTCATTCTGCTTTCAAAAAAATTCGACAACAATTTTGAGGATGAATTAGTGCGTGAACAATTACTTTCTCAAATGGCGGTAAAGTCAAAATCTATACGAACCAATATTTTTGAAGCTATAGACCAAACATTGCAACGCTACGTAACTGAAAATCGCGCGCTCACTCTGGCAAAAACCACTAACGGTTTACACAAATCAAAACAAGCTCGGCTCATAAATATAGTTGTTTTCGGAGTTGGTGGGGTACTCACTATTTTGTTGGCTTTTACAATCACCAAAAACATTTATTATTCATTAAAAGAAGTTATTCTAAAATTAGAGACTGGTGCAAGTGAAGTAAATACAGCCTCATTTCAGGTAGCTACATCCGGGCAGCAATTAGCCGAAAGTTCCACAGAACAAGCTGCTAACCTTGAAGAAACCACTTCTGCACTAGAGGAAATTGCCTCTCAAATAAAACTCAATACCGATAGCACCATCAATGCTGAGGAAGCAATGACAGAAGCAAGAAAAGTTGTTGGAAAAGGCTCACAGGCTATGACGGAATTATCCAATGCAATGAAGGATATCCAGCAGTCATCGATAGAAACTACCAAAATTATCAAAACCATCGACGATATTGCCTTTCAAACTAATTTACTTGCTTTAAATGCAGCTGTGGAAGCTGCGAGAGCCGGTGAAGCTGGAAAGGGATTCGCCGTTGTTGCTGAAGAAGTTCGGAACCTAGCTCGCCGAAGTGCTGTAGCTGCAAAAAGTACCTCTGAGCTTATCCAAAAATCGCAGTCACGAAGCGAAAACGGTGTAGAAATCGCAGATTCTGCGGCCAAATATCTTCAGGAGATTACTCAAAGTGCGATGAAGGTTGATACAATGATTTCTGAAATTTCAACGGCATCGAAAGAACAAAGCGTTGGTATCGAGCAACTTACCACAGTGATGAACGATATGGAGCAGATGGTACAAAATAACGCGTCAGCATCGGAAGAATCAGCCAGTGCGGCAGAAGAATTATCTGCACAGTCGGATGAGCTAACAGTTGTTGTTGGATCGCTACGCGATATGATTGAAAATAAAAAACAACAGGCTTCTGAATTGCCATCTCACCAACTACATACATACAAGAATATGCCACGTAGAAAGCCACAGGAGAGAATTGCACCTCAGTATCGCCGACCTGAATTATCGTCGGTTAAATCCAACGATATCTTCGAGTTCGATACTGATTTAAGCGGATTTTAACATACCGTAATACTCAGGGGGAGCGCGCTTGGTAGGCCGCTCCCCTTTTTTAATTCGGTAAACTAAGTTTACCAAAGTGAATATTTGAACTTTCAGCTACCGAAAAACCCTGCTCAACAAACCATTGATTTCCCAAATAAGCCATTAATGCAGCTTCTTTTGCATCACCGGAAATACCGAACTGCGAAGCTCTTATAAAATTAGCCTGCGGAATTTGCTCTTGCAGTGCACCCATGAGCGTTTGATTATGTGCTCCACCCCCACTCACAATCATATCAAAATCGTCGGTACCCAAAAGATCATCCACAGCCCGCACAATGGCTTTCACCGTTAATTCGGTTAATGAAGCCACCAAATCTTTTGGCTGAAGTGTAATTCCATGGCTTTCCATCAACGCCTCAATTAAGTGCAGATTGAATAGCTCCTGCCCGGTTGTTTTCGGGAATTCAAGCCGGAAAAAAGGCTCCAGTAAACAATACTTTACTAATTCAGAATGGATAGCACCTGATGCTGCAACCGCTCCATTTTCATCAAAAGGCTTTCCAAAGTACTTCAGCATGGCTTCGTTGATCAACGTGTTGGCCGGACCTACATCCGTACTCAGTCCCTCTAGATCAGATCCTTTAGGTGGAATAATCGTAAAATTTGCAATTCCGCCGAGGTTTAAAGCAACTCTTATGCGATGTTCATCCCGATAAAGAAACTCATCCAAATACTTTGCTAAAGGCGCTCCTTCTCCACCTGCCGCAACATGTTTTTGGCGGAAATCAGACAAGGTGATAATTCCCGTTTTTTGTGCGATATGATCACCATCTACACATTGAAACGTTGTTGATAACTCTGCATCCGGAGCATGATAAATGGTTTGTCCGTGGCTGGCTATCACGTCAACTTGCTCCGGAGCAACACCCCAATTTGAGAGACAGTTTAAAATTTGATCGGCATAAAAGTGAGCCATTGAAGTATGTACTCGGCACAAAAGCGGCATCGAAATAGTGCTTTTGCTGCGCACTTCCAGCAGTGCTTTTTGTTGATGTGGGCTATATGCCACGGTTGTAAACTGTTCCACTTTAATTGCGGTTTCGGTACACCGGCATAAGGCGATATCCAGCCCATCAAGGGAAGTGCCAGACATCAACCCGATGATAATTCGCTCTTTTTTTTCAGCGAGGTTTAAAAGTCGTAGTAGTTGCTTGTTCATCCCCGAAACTCGGAGTATTTTGCATCCCAATCAAATCCACTTGTTATGAACGCTCCCGAAGAAATTGATTACGATGCTTACGAAAACGATCTCGAAATTCTGATCAAAACCATAAAAGAGAGTTTCGAAAGTACCGAAGCAGAATATCACATTGATGAGATGAATGAGATTTTATACATCAAACTAGAAGGATTAGAAGATTACTCGCAGGAAGAGATTGTAGAAATTGCCGGCCCTATTCTCGATGAACTAGATATGGATTTTGAGGAGATTATATTATTGCCGTTTTGATTGAGTGTTTAGTGTTTAGTGCTGAAAAATGTGATCTAAGTTCAAACAAGCGAAATTTTTGCAAAAATTTTACGCTATAATTACATCACTTTTGGAGAATTTTATTCGAGTTGCTCTCTTTTTCATGTTACCAAAAAAGCGCTTTTTTAATAGTTTTTTGATAACGAACTGCTTCGTAACTTTGGGCAAAATTTGATAGAGTTTCCCATGACACGTCCACACACCGGCTACATAGTTCGCTGTATTTCCTGCAAAACTATTAATAATGAAAAAGAAACTAGTACCTACTGTACGCAGTGTGGTAGCGTGTTAGAGGTTCTCTACAACGAAGCACGCAAAGAAATACAGTTTCCTTTGAAAGAAATTCAGCCTGATCCGCTTAAAACGAATCCTACCTCGCTGAAATACCTTTCTCGACTTTCTGAGTTGTATGGCGCAGAACTTTATGCGAAACTCGAATTTGAAAATCCAACCGGCTGTTTTAAAGACAGGGGAAGTTTTGTTGAAGTATTAAAAGCCATTGAATTAGGAGCGGATGCAATTTGCCTAGCTTCCACAGGTAATATGGCTGCTTCGGTAGCAGCCTATGCCTGCTATTTTAAAATTCCCTGCTTTGTATTTGTCCCTGAAAAAACACCGGAAGCAAAACTGGCACAATCTACCATTTATGATGCCACCATCATCAAAATAAAGGGTGATTTTAAAACCTGTGAAATACTTTGCCGTGAGTTTGCAAAATCCGGGAATTACTATCTGGCCGGTGATTATGTGTTTCGGCAGGAAGGACAAAAAACTTTCTCTTATGAGCTTTTTGAACAAGGTGCGATTGATTACGATTATATTTTCGTGCCGATTGGCGCCGGTACTAATTTCGCTGCTATTTATAAAGGATTTAAAGAACTGAAAGCAGCCGGTGAAATTGAAAAAATCCCAAGTTTTGTAGCCGTTCAACCCGAACAGAGTTCACCGGTTGTAGAAGGCATTTTCAAGAAGGAGAAAATTGTTAAAGATCAAGTGCACACTATGGCAGATGCTGTTGCTGTTGGCGATCCTTTCGATTTCTACAAAGTGCTGGAAGGAATTAACGACACCAATGGCCTTGCCTTTACAGCTTCCGAAAATGAGTTATTAAGCTCGATGAAAGAGATGGCCGTTCAGGAAGGCTTTTTTACCGAACCAGCTTGTGCCATCCCTTTGGCCTGTTTTAAGAATAACCTGAATACCTTTAAAGGGAAAAAGTGCTTATTTGTACTCACCGGAACAGGACTAAAAAGTGCACAAGTTGTTGCTAAATACTCTCTTTCATCTCCGGTATTGTCGCCCAAACTGGAACGCATTCAGCAATATATCGACTCCGGTTTTTCTGATCTTCAACGAAAGAGCTGGGGCCAATCGCGCGACATGTTAATGGGAACCACAGCATTGGATGAAGAACACACACGCTTATACGATGAATACGTGCAGAGCTGTAATAAAAAAGGAAAAACACTTAAAGAAGAAGAAATAAAGGCGCTTACCTCTCTGATCTATCAGGAAGAAAAGAAGCTTGAATATCCTGTTGAAGTACTTGACTACAAACTAACTATGCGCATGCACGGGTTAGTTAGTGCCGCAGTTAAATTGCGATTACCTAATGGCGAAGAGATCATATCTCTGGATCAGGGTGTGGGGCCACTGGATGCTGTGTTGACTGCCATCAAAGCAGAAACGGATGAGTTCTTGCCACTAGAAGTTCTGAGTCATGAAGTAGAAATACTCTCACCGGATACTGAATCACTCGTTATTGCTACTTTAGTGCTTGGCAAAGAAGATCATACCTTTACCTCAAAAGGAGCATCTCCCGATACGATTGAAGCTGTAGTGCAGGCTTTTGTAAAAGGATTAGCCGTAGCAAATAAAGCATTGGTTGCTTAGGAATACATCTGCTCGGGACCTGATAAATCCAAAAATAGAACAGTGTAAATTCAGTAAAAGCTTTCTTAAAGCTTGATATCTTTAAATAAAAAAGGGATTCACAAAGAATCCCTTTAATTGCTGACAAATTACTTTTTTGCGGATTTCAGAATCCAAACATGGTGTTTTCATTAGCAAGATTTTCGGTTGGTATTGGTTGAATAACATCCCAATGTTCAACTGCTTTGTTATCCTCAAATCGGAATAAGTCGTAGAAAACTTGCTCCTTTCCACTCCATTCTCCACTGCTGATGGTTAATACGAAATTACCCGCACCCAAAATTTTGTGAATCTTCTTGTACTGAAACATATTATTTTGAGCAGTCAGATATTCTACAGCTTCCACAATTCCACTTAATCCATCTTTTATTTCAGGATTATGTTGATGATACTTTTCGGAGCTGATGTATTCGGTGATTTTAGAAGGATTTTTGCCCATTAGTACATCCTCGATGATAGATCGTGCAAGTGCTTTATTGGCCTCTTTCTTGTCAACTTCTGTGATGGTAGTTGGTCCATCAGTTTGGCTTCTTCCGCTGGCCGTTTCTTCTACAAACGGAGTTAACGCATCCCAATGCTCAGCAATTAATCCGTTTTCATCTATTCGCAGGACGTCAAATGAAACCATTTTAGGAGCTCCAAATGGCGTTGCATTGTGCCAGATATTATGTAACACTACAAAATCCCCGTCTGCAAATATGCGAACAGTTTCTGCATACGTGTTATGTTCTTCCAAAACCGGAAACAAGTTGATAAATGCCTCTCTGCCGGTAGGAATAAATGGATTATGCTGGATATAATCGGGGTGGACTAACTTCTTCACGGTTTCTTTATCTCGACTATTTACAGCTTCTATAAATGTTTCTACGGTTTTCATATTTCTAGCTTCGGTTTCATTAATAATTTTGGTGGTGGTCTTAGTATTGGCGGTATTTCCATCATTGTTTTGAGTCCATAACAACGACGTAAATACCAGAAGTAAAATGATGTTCATGATTCATTTGTTTTATTACTTGCAAATCAAAAGTAATAATCCAATTTATACTTTTAAAATGCAAGTGATTTTAAAAATTAAATTTCAATTTGCAAGTAATGTTGTATTTTTGGGTATGAACGACGTGACTTTTAGATGCGACTGCCCTATCTCTTCTGCTTTAGATCTACTTGGAGATAGATGGACTTTGGTGATAATCAAACAAATGCTGCTGGAAAATCGCAGAACATTTAAAGATTTTCTGGAAGCTGATGAGGGAATAGCTACAAATATTTTATCGACAAGACTAAAATGGTTGGAAAGTCTTGATCTTATCACCAAAGAAAAGCTACCGGATAATAAAAAAGTAAATATCTATCGTCTTACAGAGAAAGGACTTTCTTCCACTCCGATAATCATAGAGTTAGCTATTTGGAGTGATAAAAATTTGCGACAATTGCATCCTATTTTACAAGAAAGTAATGCAATGATACATACTGATAAACAGGGACTTATTGATCACCTAATAAACAATTATCGCAAACAACATCTCGAATAATCCAACTGTAGAAACACAACACTAAGAATTAGGAAATTGCATCTACACCTCTCGTAAATAGCCCCAGTTATGCAGTTTATCACTGTCTTCGTACCAACGATTTCCGATGTCGGTGCGGTAGTACATATGCGGAATATTTATTGAGCGAACCCGAGAGTAGGTTTGTTGTTGAGTTTGTTTCATGGTAGGCCCCGATCCGCTTATCGTTAATACAACACCACTTTTACCGGTTACCAGCCATTCGCCGTTTACTTGTTTCACATCTTCAAAATGGATGCCTTCGTATTGCTTCATCGGATCTGTAACCGGCTTAACTTTATTCTTAAAGTAAATCACTGAATCTTTGGAGCGCACTTTAAAAGTTTCGGGATCGGAATAAGGAAACGGAGGAACAACCACACGTACGCCCATTTGAAAACCGGTTTTTGTCTTGATTCTGAAATCTTCTCCATTCGCTAGTTTATAGAAAAACTCTCCCATCGGCATAATAATCCCTTCAGACTGAATAAATATAGTCGGATAGCCAAATCTTGCTGTGAACTCCAGTGGGTAAATTCCATTACCGTTTACAATGCAGTTCAAATCGATGTAACCCACATAATGTTCAGCTCTCAGTTTTTCTTCAAATCGTTTTAGCGTTTTATTGAACATGCGATTCGAATTTGTCCAGAACATAGCCGTGCCCATCTCGCCGGTTGATGGTCCCAAATTTCCGGGAAATAGTTTTTTATGCTCGAAATTGATGTTCACAGGTTCCAGAAATTTATGCCCGTTAAAATACGCTCCAATGGCCATTTCAACACCGGTTACTCTTTTCTGCAATTGGAAAGAAGGAATCGTATCTGATAATGCTTTGTCGTATTCTCCCAATACTTGAACCACGTCTTTTCCGTCCTCTTCTTCCCCAACAAAGAGCAATCCTTTTAGGTTTTGGGCTTCACCACTTGGCTTAATTACATACCGGCCGGGATTGTTTTTCACATAGGTGATGGCATCTTTAAAGGAGGTGAAATTTTGATTTGGAATAATATTGATTCCGTATTTCTTCAATTCATTTTGCCCGAATTCCCGATCGTCTTCCAGCATGTCGGTGTAAGGAGTTCCGCCAATTACTGCCTTACCTTGGTCGCGCAAATCTTTCGCCCAGGTTCCCATACCCAGCACATCGTCAAACACAATCACATCAGCCCAATCTACATGAGATTCCCACTCATCAATTTTTTCAACAAAGCCATCGCCAATTTCCTGCTCCGATTCATCGCGAATGTAAAAACGAACTTCATTTCCCTCCATTTTAATACGCCAGGCTGTATCAGTAATAAGTCCGCTATAGGTTACGAATAGAAATTTTCGCATGATGAATGAATAATTCTAAAAAATTAAAAGTTGATTCAATGGTATAGCTTAAGAACGAAAAATCAATGCAGCATATAAAATTTAATTGTAGAATTTTTAAGCTACAGAATCACAATAACACCACATTATTGTAGAAATTTGGTAACTAACTTACTTCTCGAAATGATCTTTCTATGATGGAGTGGCTAGCTTTTCAAATCATGCGTACACCTAAACCCGAACCACCGGTTGGGCGCATTATTCCTTCCTCGATAATGAAACCTCCTTCCACAACATCTTCCACCAAATCTAAACTACCATCCAGATCGATGTATTTAGTGTGTTTGTAGCTGAACGCCAAATGCATAGCTGCCGTAATGCTTACAATAGATTCGTCGTTACAGCCCCACATTAAATCTACTCCTGAATGTTGGGCAATCGTGGCAATTTGTGAAGCTGCGAAAAGTCCGCCCGATTTCATCAACTTGATATTAAAAATCGTACAATTTGGAACTTCTTTTACCAGCCATAATGCGTCTTGGGGATTCCGACAAGATTCATCAGCAACCAAAAATTTAGACACATTTTGAGGTAAGCCTGCTGAATCATCTGCAAAAGATTCCACCGGAAAAGGTTGCTCGATCAGTTCTAGATCTACTCCTTTTACTTTTTGAACAAACACCTCTAAATCGCTTGAATTATACCCTTGATTAGCATCCACTCTTAAAACAGAATCGGGATATTTTTCGTGGATTTTGAGTATTCTCTCGGCATCTTCTTCCGGACTTAACCCCGTTTTCACTTTCAAACATCTGAAACCCATTTGCCGATATTCGTCGGCTTCTTTTAGCGTCTCCTCAACATTTTTTATCCCGATAGTAATGGATGTGGGTAATTGCTCATGAACAATACCAAAATACGCTCCCAGAGAGATTCCTAAATGCCTGGTGCAGGCATCGTGTAAAGCAATATCAATTGCTGCATGCGATCCCGGCCACTTGCTAAATCGATGTTGAGTTTGGGTTAACAATGCCGGTAGATTTTTGATATCCGAGTCTATCAGATAACTAAAATCAGCTGTATTCAAGTGTTTGTAGGCCTGATCCACATTTTCACCTACTACTTTTTCGCTCGGATTACAGGCTCCGATTCCTACGGTTCCGTCTTCAAGTTCAATCTCAACAAAGGTATTTTTTACTTCTGTAACCGTTTTGTAAGCAATGCTGTAAGGGCGACTGGTCCCCAAATCCTTTATGTATGTGCGGACTTCACGAATCTTCATTTATCTGTAGATTTGAGTGCGATTACGGCTTCTACAATTGGATCGATCGATTCGAAAAACGGAAAAACAATCGGTAAATCGGTTTTGGTTGATAGTACACTACGATACGGCTCAAGTTCTGCTTTGGTCATATTCTGCGTGTTGATGGAAAGACCGATTACCGGGGCCCCAAGCTTTTCAATCAATTCAACTTCGTCTAAAATATCCGGCATTTCAGCCGGATAATGATCGAGGCCTTTAAATCGAGTGCGTACCGGAGAATGTTGCAAAATAACTCCATCCGCTGCTCCGGATATAATAAACTCTGAACCGCACGGACCGCTCGGGTTTCTCAATCCCGACTGACCTTCCATAATCAAAACTTCAACTTGTTCATTTTTCCAGCACTCGTACATTGCGTGTTCCAATTCGCCTGAAATAAAGTCATTGGCGGTGGCATCAAATAAAAACCCATAATTGGCGCCTTGCATCCATCCTGTCTGACCGGTATAAATCATCTCCGCTTTATAACCAAGTTTATTCAACTCTGCTTCTAACATTTTGGAGGTAGTGCGCTTTCCTAACGCGCAATCGGTACCCAATACCGCAATTTTGGTTGCTGTGATTTCCTGAACTTTGCCTGTCCAGAAATGTAAGTCTTCAAACGACCGGGATTTTCGGATATCATAAATAATATCGCCGTGTTCGTAGGCTACACTTTTAAATTCTTCGATTTCAGAAATTGGTTGATGCAAGCCATTTACGATGTGAATACCCAACGATAAAATTTGCTTCACCACGGGATAGAGTTCTTTAGGAAGTAAACCACCTTTGGTAGCCATACCTATAATAGCGTATTTAGGCTTTTCGTGGAGTTCTATAAAGGATAAAATAGAAGGCAATACCGGGATTCCATTTGGCTTTCTATCAACAACTTCACCGGCATCCTTTCCGGCATTTATTTCGTCGATAACTCCAATAATTTCAAATCGATTGGATACTCGGAGTAGACCATGAGCAGTTTTGGCATTTATTGTGTGTAATGTGCCTGCGGTAAGGATAACCGCTTTACCCGAAATGTGTGGTTGGTCCATAAATTAATCAGACAGTAATTCTGTGAAATTTGGTTTAAAAGTTTTGTTTCGTTCTAATTCGTATTCGTATATCCGATTTCCCAATCGCTCTAGAAAAGGGAATGCAACGGTTTCATAATCGTACACTCCATCATTATAAATGTTATTTGGATTAGTGTGTATGGTTGCGCTTAAAAAGAACTCAATGTTATGCTTAGTATCAATGATGTAGGCATTATCAGTTGTAAAACCATAGGCAACACCAATCTTGTTATAGATGCGAATGCTTGATGGAATTATAACTTCAGGTCTGGAGCCATACATCAAGAATTTTACGTATGAATCCCAGTAGTTCTCCCTATTCTGATAACTATTGATTTCGGATTCACGTGGCAAAATCGACATATATTTTAATACCTCATCCCGATCTTCAGGTCGTAAATCAAATGCGTACTCAGGAAACTCCTCCGGGAAAATGAGTGCTTTTATCATTTGGTGTTGTTCGGTGAGTGGGAAAAAATTCTTCGCCGTAAAATCAAAAGGTCCTTCTTTTATTTCATTCCCGCTCAAATAGCCATCTCCCATCAAAATAGGTTCTTCTGCACCATGCACGGAAGAAGCGACCTGAAGTGGCTGCTCATGCACTAACTCGTCATCTACATAAAAGCGCATAGGATTTGTGCGAGCATTTTCATCAGCCGTTCTCGAAATCGCTAACCGATGTGTAATTCTTGTTTTCGGATATCCTTTTTGTTCGAGAACCTCATTAAATGCATCCTGCCCGATAAATTCATACAGCCGATTGTAAGCATCGTTATCAGAAACCAACAAAATTTTCTTTGCATAATGCGCAACCGAAGGCTCCAAATTTGCTGCTGATGAATCTACTCGTACCGCCGACTGCCTGGAATAGGCGCTGTCGATTTCCATTCGTGCATCGATGGGAATTCCAAGTTCTTTCATCTTTTCGAAAGCGATAAGTACTGATGGAAATTTCACTGTACTTGCCGGGTAGAAATAGCGATCATCATCCACATTAAAACTATAGGTGGTAAAACTAGGTCGGTTTGCACTATCCCGTTTAATTTGGGTGTAGATCACCTGCACTTGATGAAAAGGATCAGAAGCTAGTGTTTGAAGTTGTTCATCTTGTGTTATGATGTCGGTTAATGGATCGGAAGTTCCTTCGCACGCAACAAACAAAAAACTGATACAACCTAGTAGTGATAATATTCTCATAGCCAATAGTTTGACCGAATATACAAGGATAAATCAGAATTTAAATATGATGATTATTGTGACGTATTTACCAATCAGTGCGATGTTAGTTAGTTTGATCTTCTCACTTATTGAAGTAATGTATACCTTTGTTATAGTTCACAAATCGTAGCTAACACATCGCAAACATTGTTTTCATCATATATCGACCGTATATCAATTTCTCGCATATACTGGTTCACATTTTTAGGGATTGCTACTTATTTAAGCTTCTTTACCATTAATGGCTCGTTAACTATTGGACAGGCAGATATGTCGAACCGAGTATTAATGAGTATGCTCGATTCCGATACTTTATTTTGGGAAACATCGCTTAAAGAAATTGTAAACAGCAACTGGCCCTTTGGTTATTTCTTTATCCAAAAGTTGATTATAGAATTTTTCAGATTGTTTGGCTTGGCTGATACAGCAATTATTAAGTGCATCATACTTTTCAGTATTGGGCTGTACCTATCGATATCAGCTTTGGGCATGAGATTATTGAAAGACGACACCAAGAAATATTCTTTTGGTCTGCTTCTATTATGTTATCCAACCTTGTTATTTATGTCGGGCAGTGTTTATTCTGAGTTATACGCGCTATTTTTTGTGGTAGTTTCACTTCTTTTTTTCAACAAAGCGAAATGGACCGGGCTATTACTCTCTTCTATTTTACTATTGATTTCAACTACAATTAGAACCGAACTTATATCAGTTATTCTTGGATTAGCACTCTATTTGATCTATCACAGAAAAGTGCTTCAATCGATTGCTTTCACCGGAATCTCTTCCTCATTCTTTGTATTCAGATATTTCTATGCTTATTTCTTTATTCCTGAAAATGAATCTTTCTTGACTCACAATATCAGAACACACGACTTGCATGGTTTTGAGCAATTAACCATCATGATTACAGATTTTTTAATGCCCAGCGGACTCCTATTTTTAGGTTTAGTGGTCTTAGTATTGCTAAAAGGTAGCAGGCTTGGACTCACTGAACGATCAAAGTTTTTCCTTTTTACGTTTAGCGGTTTTATACTCTTGGTTTATGCAATTCTAAACGAACAAAGCCGGGGTAGTGAACGGTTTTTCTTAATCCCCGGTTTTCTTTTACTTGCCAGTTTATTTGCCAGTATTCCATCTAATTCAGCTGAATTACTTAAACGATATTCTTTCTCTACCATACCTCTTACCTCGGTTTTTTTACTTTCATACATCTTTTACCCGATACCGTCTATTGCATTAGGGCATAAACCACAACCTGAAGCCATTAGTAAAACTATTAACTGGCTAAAAAAGAACAATGCCCATGAACATTATCTGTTTATCGACAACCTGAATGGTTGGGATCAACACATACAATTGTATTATCAGGAGAATATAAAACGGCCGGTCAAAAGCTTCACCTTTGCCTATTTTCCTAAGCTGACCGATACAGTTGCTGTTGACGGCTATGATAAACTATCCGAGCAATTTATTATCACCTATAAACCTAAGTGGCTGATTATCTCATCGGGATCATTATCTTACAAGTTATCAAACAAGGAGTTCACTGAACTTTTTTTAGAGAGTTCTTTTCTTAAAAATTCAATATATCAGAAATCTGATTCTTTAATTTTATCCATCGAAAACCAACCTGAGTACTTGTTAAATCCTGTTTTTGAAACCTCAGATACCAAAATTGTTGAAGTACTATATGACGAATAATTGGCGAACTCAGTTCTACAGTAATACCATTACGATTATTTTCGTGCTGTTCCCTATTCTATTAAATGCCCAATCTTCTATGAACAATACCTACCGACTTTTCTACCTTGGCGGCCAATCTAATATGGATGGATACGGATTTAACCACGACTTACCGGATTCGCTGACTTCTGGATTTGAAGACGTTTGGATTTATCACGGCAACCCTGCTGATGATGGAAGTGAATCGGGTGGACTTGGACTCTGGACTCCCCTTCAACCCGGCCATGGCGTCGGTTTTTCTTCGGATGGAATCAAAAATTCTTATTCCAATCGTTTTGGTATGGAATTGAGCTTCGTTAAAACGCTGAAAGCTATATACCCTAACGAAAAAATAGCGCTTATCAAATACTCCAAAGGTGGAACTTCAATCGACCAGCGAGCTGCGGATGAATTTGGGGCTTGGGATCCTGAGTACAATCTCAATAACGGCATTAACCAATACGATCATTTTCTTACTACAGTGAGAGGTGCTTTAGCTAATACAGATATTGATGGAGATGGGATTGAAGAAACTCTTATTCCGTCCGGTATCCTTTGGATGCAAGGCGAAAGCGATGCAGTTTTTACCGAGGAAATTGCAGCCGGCTATTATCAAAAACTCAGGCAATTACTGGGTTTAATTCGTACTAGTTTTCGTGATGATGAAATTCCGATTGTGCTGGGTAAAATCTCGGAGTCGTTGAAAGGGGAAAATGGTAAAGTGTGGACTTATGGAGAGCTGATTCAACATGCACAGGAAAAATTTGTACGCGAAGATCAACATGCTGCCATTGTTCGAGACACGCGATTCTACACTTACGCCGACCCTTGGCATTATGATAGTGACGGGTACATCCGGATGGGACAAGATTTCGCCCGCATACTATCCACTATCCTAGCTTGGTAGGCTTCTTATCTAGATAATTTATTTTACCCACTTGCTATTCATACAAAATGCAATGTAGATTCGCCGCCAATTAAAATTATCAGGATTAATGATGCGCAAAACTATATTAGTTTCACTTACACTCGTTACTCTGCTTTTTATCTCACAAAACACCGCCGCACAAAATAAATCTGACCTACTCGTGTACCTGAGTACAGGTGGCTTTACTACTTCAGCTCACGCAGAAAAACTGTTAACCGCGAAAGGTGTTAATACCGTATATGCAAATGTTGGCATTGGTGAAATTTATGATTCTTCGACTCAGTTGTATTCTGCAGTTTCACTGCAATGGCTGCTTGGAAGGCGCAATATCCAATTCGAATCCGGCTTAGGGGTTGGTATAGGTTTTGAGGAAACCGAGCTTTTCCCAGATTTTGAACTTGGATTACGCTATCAAAAACCCAAAAAAGGTTGGTTACTTCGAGGTGGAGTTGGTTTTCCGGAGCTTATCTATCTCTCACTCGGATATGGGTTTTAGTAGTAGGTTTACAGAATAAAAGGGTATTTGCCAGTTTGAAATTATTTCTTACTGTTTCAGTAATATCATTCTACTCAACGCAACGCATCTTCTAATTCCAGTGAAGCATCTGAATCTTCATCCCGGTATTTTACGATAATTGGGCATGCCATACTTAAGCCTTCACTTTTTGCCCAATCCGCTCGCATTGGTCTAGTGCCGGGAATTACAATTGCACCTTCAGGAATTTCGGCTCCACGTTCTCTTACCTCTTCGTTAACGGCATCATAAACCGGAATTGATTTTGATAAGGTAACACCGGGCGCAATAACCGCTCTTTTTCTCACTAAAATCCCTTCTACAATCACCGCACCGGCACCAATAAAACAATCGTCTTCAACAATTACCGGGCTCATTCCAACCGGCTCTAATACTCCACCAATTTGCACCCCTGCCGACAGGTGTACGTTCTTTCCGATTTGTGCACAGGAGCCAACAAGCGCATGGCTATCCACCATCGATCCTTCATCCACATATGCACCCACATTGATATAGGCCGGTGGCATTATGATAACGCCGGACGCAACATAAGCACCTCGCCGAACCGACGATCCACCCGGCACAAGCCGAACGCCATCTTCGGGCGTGAAAAAACGTGGCGGGAGATTATGTTTATCCACAAACCCATCATAAACTCCTTCAAATTGAGCGTTTACTCCATTTTTAAAGGCAGCCAAAATTGCTTTTTTAACCTCTATATTTGCTTCCCAACCACCATCTTCGGTTGGATTTGCAGAGCGAACGATTCCTTCTTCGAGTTGATCTAAAATTTCTTCGTGAGTCATGTTGGTGAGTGATTGATAGACATTTAATGAGCCGGCATAAAAACCGCCTTTGATTCCTTCAACTGTTAAGATAACCCTAGCCGTTCACCAATCTCAATGGCATTCAAAAATCATTGTTTCATTATGAAACTGTCTTATCGTTGCCCTTCTAAAAAATCAGTGCTACTATTACCTCCATCAATTTAAAATAAACGGCTTAAAATGATCCCACATCTTCGAATTTTATACCTCGTCGTAGTTGCAGGAGTTTTATCAAATGCCTGTACAAACAACGAATCGAATATGAAAACCGAAAGAAGCTCAAAAGGACAATCAGAATGGAACTTAGTTTGGGCTGACGAATTTGATGGAGAATCTCTTAACCCTGAATATTGGAACCGGCAAATTGTTCGGGCCGGGCGTTTTAACGACGAATGGCAGCGGTATACGGATAGCGAAAATAATGCCTTTGTAAAAGATGGAATTTTGGTGCTTAACGCTATCCACGAATCCGATGAGCATGGTTTGGATAAATATACTTCTGCACGATTGAATACAGCTGGCAAACAAAGTTTTAAATACGGTAAGATTGCAGCTCGCATCAAATTACCAAAAGGAGAAGGAATCTGGCCCGCATTTTGGATGCTGGGTACAAATATAGACGAGAATGGCGGTAATACTCCTTGGCCTCAATCCGGTGAAATCGATATTCTTGAATTATATGGATCCAAAGATCCGGCTGTGATCGAGGCGAACATCCATTACGCCAATGAAAATGAGCAACATACCATGATGGGAGCAGTCCCTTACACCCTTCCTGAAGGAGATTTTTCAGATGATTTCCACATTTTCGAACTCGAATGGAGCGCTGATTCTCTAAAATGGTTTGTTGACGGAAATCAATTTGCCTCTGTTTCCATTACCGATGAAGTATACTCCGAATTTCACAACGATTTTTTCATCTTGCTAAATATTGCGGTTGGTGGAACTTGGGCCGGTCGACCTGACCACACCACACCGTTTCCGGCTCAAATGCATGTAGATTGGGTTCGATATTATAAGAAGGTTTGAGGTTTGATGATTGAGATGTGTTTCTATCACAAAATGTATTCGCGGTATACAGAAATAGGAATTAGCGCCGTCCATCCGCAAAAATCTTTCTTTGATGGCATCCCATAACTGATCAGATCGGGGGCATAATTCTCCCAAAAGGTATCAGTGGCTTCAAATACGATGGCTACATTTTCATAGATTTTTGCAGCTAACATTCTCGCCAAATCGTCCATACCAACTTTGGTTAGGCCTCGTAATGTCATGTACACAGTTGGTGCCCATACACCCCCTAACCAATAATCTCCAAATCCAATGTAATCAGGATCGGCAGCTGAAAGTGCAGGAAGCGGCGTTAAACGATAGAATTCATCAGGATCGGTAAGATGGGCAAGAAAATCATTTAACCTATTATCTGGTACAAGATCACCCATCAAGGTCCAATACATTCCGATATGCCGCCGTTCAATTTGTTCACCAAATCCTAAATCGTAATAAAAAGCATCCTCCTCGTTCCAGCATAAATCGTTGATCGCTATTTTTACTCGATTATGAAATGCATCATACTGAGGAATGTCTTCAAGTTTCCCCGCTATTGCTGCCATCTCTTTCAACTGTAGAGCAAACATCGCCATCTGAGCGGTGAAGTCGACCAGCCTGCCCTGTTTGTTCCAAACGCCTTGTTTGGTGTCAACATATTCGGTGATAAATACTTCTAATTTTTCTTGAGGTGACGCCCCTACCATAGCATCTAATTTTGCGCCAAGTTCATGGTGAGTCATACCATTGCCACGTTCAGGCACCCAATTCCGAGGCGATCGTGGGATGTTGTCCATCCCCATACCTAGCGTATCGCCCCAAAATAAACCTTCCTCTCCCTGATAGCGCTCAACATGAAATTCGAAATTCTTTTTGAGGATGGGATATACTTCTTTGATGCGATCCACATTCTTATTTACGCCAAATATTTCAATTTCGGCCCAAGCAAGTAACGGCGGATTTATGCTTACAGGGTGATCCTTCGGCCAAAGTGGCTCACCATTTGCCCGATATTCTCTGCAAATAAAACCATCTTGCTCCATCCTTCCGTAAAAGTTATCCAGCGCCTGATAAACAGGGAGTTCATCCATGTGATACTTCGCAAAACAGCACATAAAAGCAGTATCCCACAAGAATATATTCTCAGAAAATGCAGCATCAATAAAGGGTTCTTTAAAGAACGATTCGGATTCTCCTCCTCTCACCTTCGATTTAGTGATCGAAAGTGCCTTATCGTACATCCGGGCAGATAACTCCGGAGTAATGGTTATTTCAGGGTGGACTGATTTTTCTTTCGATGAAGCTATTACTTTTTGTCCCACCCCGAAGCCAAGTACGCCCGAAGCTAGACTAACTTTTTTAGCAAATTCTCTACGGTTCATATTGTTCAATTTATTCTATGCTGTTTTTGCGAACATAAGAATCATGAAATTGCATCGCCACATTAAGTTTTAAGAAAAAAATGAACTAAAGGAACTTTGGGTTTGTATTGCCGTAATAATCGCAGCTTCAAATATTCAACACAATAGCACACAATACCATGAAAGCTGAAAAACATGTACTCCACTCACTGCTGATAGGCTTTTTTACTGGACTCGTTATCGGATTTATTACCATGCAACCCGCACTCTGGATAAGTTTAGGTATTGGACTCGGCGTAAGTATTGGTACAACGCTAATGTTTGTTGAAGAAGAGATTAAAGTACAGCCATAAAGAATTTTCCGTGTCGGCTGGGCATTCTACCATTCCTCTGATCAAAAGTCAGTAATCTTTGATATTCTATTAAACCCTGTTCATTTAGATTTTATCTGGCCATAAGGAAGTGTATTATCCGCAATGGATATACAAATACGAAAATCGAATTCCGAAGATCTAACACAACTGCAGTCTCTTTTTCAAGATACGATACGTACTACCTGCTCTCCCGATTATTCGAAGGAACAAATTGAAGCTTGGACCAACTCAATAGAAAATAAAGATCGCTGGCTACGATTGGTAAATTATCAATACACTTTGGTTGCAATTTATGAGGACGAAGTGGTAGGATTCGGTGCTCTAGACGATGGCGATTATCTGGATTTTATGTACGTGCATTACAAACATCAGAAAAAGGGAATCGCCACACAGTTATTTGACGCATTGAAATTGGAATCCCTACGACAAGGATTTTATAAACTACAGTCTGATGTTAGTATTACAGCCCGTCCGTTTTTCGAAGCTAAAGGATTTGAGGTATTAAAAGAAAATATTAAAAGGGTTAACGGTGTAGAATTGGTCAATTACCGTATGATTGAACTTTAAAATTAAGCACATAGTTTAAATTATTTAAAGCCACAGAATAATATTTTATCTTTATAGACGTAAATATTGATATTCAAATGAGTAGCTTAGCAATAAGTTTTCGTAACAAATCTCTCACTAATTTGAGGTCCAAAATGTTTAAAACACAAAAAAATATTTCTTTTGCATTGATATTGTTAGTAATGGCATTCGGAGTTCAATGTAATGACATAACCCAAATCGACTCCAACGAAACCGAAGTTGCTGAAGAAAATCTTATTATCGGTGTATCTATGCATCTTGAACACGAGGGTGAGATTAGACATACAAATAGGTACCTCACCTTTGAAACCAATAAGAAATGCCAAACATGGGCAATTGCTGTCCAAACTGATGGACAATCTTCTGAAAGTTACTACCATTATTTTGCAACACCCAAATTTGATTTTGAAGCCACAAGTTCAGAAGCATTTCTAAGTTGGGAAGAAGTTGGACCAAAATTGGACTTAGAAAGTGTTGAGACTGCTTGTAAATCTGGTGAAGCTGGGAATGAGGTAACAATTTCAAGCTCAAATCTTACTTCATACCATCAAATTTACCTTAAAGTGGCTTATCATTTTGAACAGTAATTTTAAAAACTACAGTTTCTTAACAATAAGCTCTGTTACCTACTGCTAAGAATAGTGAGTAAAGAAAATTAATCCGAGAGTACATCAAACCAATGATTTATCTTTCGATCGGCTTCAATAAGAGCTTCCTCTGTTTCGCTAGATAAATCTTCTCGCATTAAAGGCATTCGAACCTGATCAGTATTTATCCATCCTTTGTGAAATAACAGTGCTTTTACCGGTGTCGGACTTGGAGCATCGAACAGTAAGTCGGCACAGGCAACCCACTCATCAAACAATTTTGTGGTCTCCCCTTTTAAAGCAAGTTCAAAATACATTTTCGTTTGTTTTGGCCATGCATTTGAAGCAACTGAAACATGCCCCACAGCACCAAGTTCTACGAACTCTTTAATCAGGTTATCATCGCCACAGTAGAGTGGAGCTTCGGCAGCCGCATCCCTAAAAGCCGCAAATTCTACGATGCTTCCACTCGCCTCTTTCAAACCCATGTAGTGATCGAATTCTTTAAACAACATCGCAGGAACTCCGGGATCCATTTTTCGGCCTGCTCTTGATGGTACATTATAAATCATACACGGTGTTTTTGTCTCATTCATCAAAGATTTAAACCATGTGTACTGCCCGATTTTTCCGGGTTTGGCGTAAATGGGTTGAACGAGTAAAAACGCTTCTACTTTTTGATCATCACAAAATTTGATAAACTCAATTTGGGCTTCAAGATTGAATCCACCTATTCCCACCATCACCGGAACTACAGGATTTAATGCTTTCGTAAATTTTACTATTTCCTTTTTTTCCTCAAGATTAAGATTTAATCCCTCACCAGTACTTCCCAAGATTAAAATTCCGTTTCCGGCTACTTCCTGTTCTCTGATAACCGACTCCAGACTATCGTAATCGATCTCGGCATAATCATTCATTGGGGTAACTATGGCGGTCCATAGAGGAAATTGTGGTGACATCATTTAGTTTGAGTTACGCGGTCAAAAAGTTCACCGAAGGTATGAACTCCTTCGCTTATATGCTCATTGTGAACTAATTGTTCTGCTGCCCAAATGGCTCCTTCTGCAAAGATCGACCGATCAAGGGCATCATGTTTTAGAGTGATTTCTTCGGTGGCAGTTTTTATGGTAAGTTCGTGAATTCCATTTACATCTCCTTTTCTTTCGGAAGCTACGTTTACGGGTTGATTAAGCCATTCTTTCCAAGAAATCGCAGTACCGCTGGGTGCATCTTTTTTATGGATATGATGGACTTCATGGATGTGAAATGCTGGATCTTTTAACACTCCCACGCCTGTACTCATACTTTGTATCGCTTTTCGGATGAGATTCATCCCTAGACTAAAGTTTGTTGCCAGCACCCATTTAGTTCGTAATGCCTGAACTCTACGGTCAAGATCTTCCGGCCATTCGAAACCGGTACTTCCCCAAGCGGCAGGTGTTCCGGAGGCTAACACGGTTTCTAAAATCTCATTAACAGCATCACCGGGGACAAAAATAATTACTGCGTCCGCCTCAGAAAGTTGTTCTTTGGTAGGAGGATTGGATTCATCGAAGGTATGCAATAGTCGCTCACCTAATAACTCGATGACTTTACTTCCGGTTTTACCGGTACCAATTACAGATATTTTCATGAGCTAGGATTAGGTATGGGGTATAAGGTTTGAGGGATGAGCACGAGTGTTGGGATCACTTTCTCTATTCAATAAACTTTTTATGGATGATTTGAACAATTTCTTCCGCCTTATTTTCATCCACTAAAAAACAAAGATTATGCGCAGAGGCTCCATGGCATACTAATCGAATATTAAACTCTTTAAGCAAACTGAATAGCTGGCCACTGATGCCCGACGTCACATTTAGGCGGTTTCCAATTAGAGCTATGAGTGAGAGGTTTTTTTCCACTTCCACATCACAAAACTCATTAAGCTGCCGGTATACTTGCTCTGTTAACTCAACCTTATTTGAAGCTTTCATCGCTGTATCGAGCGTAAGCGATACACTCACCTCGGAAGTTGTTACCAGATCAACCGAAATTTTATTCTCGGCCAATACATTAAACAATTTCGCTAAAAATCCATGCTGATGAAGCATTGCCAAGCTTCTAACCGTTAATAACGTCTGATCTTTCCGCAAAGAAATAGCTCTGACAACCGGTTCTTTCTCGGTGTTAGTTACAATAAAGGTTCCTGGAATTTCCGGGCGTTTACTATCTGCCACCCGAACTTTAATCGCAGATCGCATAGCAGGTTTTAAGGTAGCAGGATGAAGTACTTTTCCACCAAATACCGATAACTCTGCCGCTTCATCGAAACTAATTTCTGAGATGGGTTTTGCTTCTCTAACTAAACGAGGATCTGTTGAATATACCCCGGCTACATCGGTCCATATTTCGAGTTGGTCTGCTTTTACCGCTTCTGCAAAAAGTGCTGCCGAGTAATCGCTTCCACCGCGCCCAAGCGTTGTAGTGCTACCGAAAATATCAGATCCAATAAATCCCTGCGTTAAATAAACCTTATCTGTGGTTAAA
This sequence comes from Balneolaceae bacterium, assembly GCA_965228545.1. Lineage (GTDB taxonomy): Bacteria > Bacteroidota > Rhodothermia > Balneolales > Balneolaceae > HXMU1420-13. The sequence continues at coordinate 48,499 of OZ245822.1, read as the reverse complement.
AACTGATCTGTTTTCTTTTTAATCATCGTAAGGTCGGGAGTGGCATTTCCAAAAGTCGAGTCGGTTTTGATAATTTTTCTGGCATCCAACCATTCTGCATCAACACTATGTTGCCGCAATACTTCGGTAAAGATTCGGGTACTTATCAACTCGCCAAATGCGTACAATTTGTCTTTCCACCGTTTGTCTCTACCAAATTGCTCGAGATGAGCCCGCAGTTCTGATAACTGCCGTTGTAGCGTTGAAATCAGAATTTTTCGGTTCTCAAGATTAGAGATTATCGTTAAATGCCGATTCTCGATATCATGTATCAATTGTTCGCGCTCGGTTGAGGTCAGATTTGGGCTTTCCAACGCCACTAAATCGTTCGTGGTTCCCGCCGTTGCACTTATCACAATCAACCTGCGCTCGGGATTGTCGGCTACAATACCTGCACTGTGAACCATAGCCTCATACGTACCAACACTGGTTCCGCCAAATTTAGAAACGATCATATAGAATGAGTGAAATTGTGATGAACACACAAAATAATGAGAGTTTAGATGAATCCATTATGTATTTTTGAAGTATCAGGTCTCGAATATTCAATCACTTTTATAACATGCGATTATTCTGTGTTTTTCTTTTTTCTATTGTTTTGATCAGCTGCTCGGGGGATAATCTGAACTCTTCCAATGAAGTTCAGCAACGAATAAAAGACATCGAACAAATCTCAAATAATGAACAAGCACAACAAAAAGCTGATGAACTTTGGCAAGAATTGGCTGCGCTTGATCAGATTCCATATACCAGCGATTCTACGGTAATTTTCCTTTACAAAGGTGAAGCAGAAACCGTTAGCTGGAATGGCGATTTTAATTCTTGGGGTGGTAATAAATCGGTACAAATAAACGGAGAACAGATTGGAAACACAGATTTATGGGTAGCAACTACCGAATTCCCATCCGATGCACGACTAGATTATAAGATCACTCTCAACGAATCTGAATGGATACTTGATCCTGCAAATCCTCATCAACAGTGGAGCGGGTTCGGACCTAATTCTGAACTTCGAATGCCGGATTGGAAGCCGGAGTCTTTAACATTTCGATCGCCGGAAACTAACAAGGGGTTATTATGGGAGCCTCAAATGCTAGAAAGTCAGCAGTTAGGCTATACTGTGAGTTATCAGGTATACAACCCTAATGGATATGAAAACACTGACGAATTGCCCGTTATTTATGTGACTGATGGACAAGAATACAGCGACGATAATTTAGGTTCGATGGTAATTGTGTTAGATAACCTGATCGATAAAGAGCTTATTGAACCTTTAATGGCTGTTTTTGTGAACCCACTCGATCCTTCAAATCCTGATATTAATCGACGTATGGACGAAATGGGTAACAACGAAGATTACCTGAACTTTTTTGTTGAAGAACTCATCCCAACTATCGAAAATAAATACAAAGTCTCACCCAAAAAAGAAGACCGTGCAATTCTTGGAACTTCGCTCGGTGGGCTAAACGCTACCTATTTTGCTTTTTCTCGTCCTGATATTTTTGGTAACGTGGCCATACAAGCGCCCGCATTTTGGTATCGAGAAGATATTTATGAACTCGTAAAGCAAACTGAGGTTGATAGACTGAACATTTACATGAGCGTTGGTACCATTGGCGACAATACAATTGATGCCCGAACGATGAAAACCATATTCAAAGAAAAAAACCTCGAATTCACTTATCTGGAAGTTAATGAAGGCCATTCCTGGGGCGCATGGCGAACTCAACTTGATGATATTCTGATTCAATTTTTTGGGGAGTAGAAGTGTTTCAAAGTGCCAGAATTACAGCGTAACAGAATTACAGAGTTACAAAGTGCCAGAGTTACAAAGTTACACTCCCAGTAAGGCTGTGCTTTTTGATGTGCATTTTTTATTTCTTATTGGTTATCGAATATTCAATGCCTTTGTAACTTTGTAACTTTCATCTTATCCTCAACGGCAATTCATAATCTAATCATTGATCATGCCATTAATCACTAACGATGCTGTAGTATTCGGACTTCTGATGGCCATTTTGGCTACCATTTTTGTCACTTCACACAGTTCTAAGCCCGGTTTAAAGAAGTTTTATCGCTTCGTGCCGTCTTTACTGTTGTGTTACTTTATTCCATCTGTATTTACATCATTGGGGGTAATTGATCCGAATGAATCGAATTTGTATTACATGGCTTCGCGCTATTTACTGCCGGCAAGTTTGGTGCTGCTTACGCTTAGTATTGATTTAAAGGCAATCATGAATCTGGGATGGAAAGCCGTAGCCATGTTCTTTGCCGGTACAACAGGCATCATCATAGGTGGGCCGATTGCATTAATGATTGTGAGTGCTATTAATCCGGAAATTACAGCAGGTGCAGGTCCCGAAGAAGTATGGCGTGGACTATCTACTGTAGCCGGAAGTTGGATTGGTGGAGGTGCAAACCAAACGGCGATGTACGAGGTATTTCAGCCCAGCGACACACTGTTCAGCGCCATGATTACCGTCGATATTATTGTTGCCAACATCTGGATGGCTTTCATCCTTTATGGCGCCGGAATGAGTGGAACCATCGACAAATGGTTTAAAGCGGATTCATCTGCTATCGAACGATTAAAAAAGAGTGTGGCTGATTATCAAGCGAGCATCGCCAAAGTACCAACGCTGGTAGATTTTGTAAAAATGGGTGCGATTGCTTTTGGGATCACGGCATTAGGTCATGTAATTGGAGATTTAGTAGCTCCCTGGGTTAACGATAATTCTGAGCTTTTGAGTCGTCTCAGTTTTAACTCGTCATTTTTCTGGATTGTTGTAACCGCAACATTAGGTGGTTTTGCAATGAGTTTTACCAAACAACGGGAGCTTGAGGGCGCAGGTGCTTCAAAAATGGGAAGCCTGTTTTTATACATTTTGGTAATGACCATCGGTATGAAAATGGATCTTGGTGCATTTACCGAAGTACCCGGCTTTTTCATTATTGGTTTCATCTGGATTATCATTCACGTTGTTGTGCTTCTCACCGTTGGATATTTAATTAAAGCGCCATTTTTCTTTACCGCGGTTGGATCGCAAGCTAATGTTGGTGGAGCTGCATCGGCACCAATTGTAGCTTCAGCCTTTTCGCCATCTCTAGCTCCAGTAGGTGTGCTACTTGCTGTGTTGGGCTATGGTGTAGGCACCTTTGGAGCATGGTTATGCGGAATTATTATGCAAGCTGTTAGCTAGAAATATTTACACCCGACGTATCTGTAATTTCCGATACTTTGTGAGATGAATGCTCATAATTGAATATTGGTTTGCGTATCTTAAAAGTCTTTAAATTATTCTAAAACACAAGATTTTTGAAGAGAGCATTTCTTTTTCTAGCGGTATTTGTGGTCGTAGCGTTGGCCACATATGCCTTAGTCATCATCCCAAATTACTCTGCATTTAAAACATTGTATGCTAACAATGATGGAATGCGCGATGGTTATGAATACATCGAAAGTACGTATTCGTTAAAAACACTCACCGAATTTATTGGTGAAAAGCCGGAGTTCTTCTCCATTGTATCTTACAATGTTAACGATCCTGATTCGGGTATTTTCTACAATCCGGACAAGCTAAGTACTTTGGGATCTTTGGGGAATATATTCTTGCTGATCGAGTATGAGCGCCAAATTTCGGAAGGTCTGTTAGATCCTAATGCGTTGGTAAACCTACAAGAGATTGAAAAATATCTTCTACCTCAAATCAACCAAAATGCACACGAAGGTGCTATGGAATACCTAACTGCCGAAGAAGTGCCGGTGACCAACGACAACGCAATGCGGGCGATGCTGGAATATAATTCGCTGGCTTTATCAGATTATTTCTGGTTTAAGCTTGGTGAAAAAAATCTTCGCAATTTGATGGCCGATCTGAATTTAGTACACACAGAAATGCCCGTTCCTTTTTCTGGATATTATTCTGTGATCGCGCCACATGTGTCGCCAACGGTAAGTGCCGATGCACGCGAGAATCTTGATTATTTCTCTGCCATGCATCGCGATAGCTTGTTCGCAGAGATGATTGAAACTGCCTACACCTTCATAAATGATGAACAGCAAAATGCCCTACGAAAGCAATTTATTGAGGATGAGCGTTTGTCTATGTCGTTTATTGAAGAGCGGGATGCGCTCGAGTTACTTCCACATACTACAGCCCGTGACATTACCGGATTACTTGCTGAACTGATCAATAATGAAATTATAAGTGAGAAAGTAAGTGAAGCCGTGAAAAATAAACTTCGTTGGCCGATGGATTCTGAACCTATTAAACGTTCGTTTTCGGATTATGGAGCTATTTATGATAACCGAATGGGCATGCTGAGTGGTATCGATTTTGGCACTTCAATTTACGACGGACATACTTCCGTTCAGGCTGTATTTTTTGATGACTTACCCGTTGCTTTTTTCATTCACTTATCCTCCAATCACATGCAGGAAGATTACCAGCAACGCCTGATTTGGGACCCCGCACTTTATGAAACCACTATCGAACAAATCGAAAAGAACAATTGAACAATTGAACATCGAACTTTGAGTTTTAAAGATTGTTTGAAATTTGAAAACTGAAATTTGGACCATACAACCACTATGAAATTTCGTCTGTTATATCTCCTTTGGCTCTTTCCGTGCTATTTAGCTTTTATCTCCATTCAACAACTCAACGTATATCGCGGAACCATCTACACCTACAACAACGGTGAAAGCATTGCCGCTGATGTTACCGATTTCGACATCAAACAAATTGCTGCACAAAGCAATGGCTACGTTGATTTGAAATTTGTAGATCCGGAGGGTGAAACCGTTGAGCGTCGACTGTCGCTTTCGGTTCAAATGGCGCATAAAATTATGGATACTGCTGTAATTCCCATTCGCTACAAAGAAGGGGCTTATCAGGAAATTGTGATGATTCCGACCTATGAGCTTCAGCGAAGTACTTCGTTTATGAATATGATAATAGCGTTGATCGGACTGAGTATATTGATCGTAGTGATGATTTTTGTAACCAAATATGCCAATCGTAGAGCCTCGGGCGAATCCAGTAAGTTCTCAATAGAACGGGTGGATGTATGAGCGCGAATGGCACTTTATATCTGATTCCAACCACACTTGGAAAAACTCCCTCAAATAATGCTCTGCCCGAATACACGTTGGAAGTTGTTCGAAAACTGGATGCGTTAGCCGTAGAAAATATCCAATCGGCGGTGAAGTTTTTGCAATGGGTTGGGGATACCATTCCTGAGTATAACATTGATTTTTATCCACTAAACAAAAAAACCCCAGACCAGGAGGTTTTCTCATTTTTGAAGCCACTTAAGTCTGGCAGAGACATGGGGATATTGTCGGAAGCAGGAGCTCCGGGAATTGCTGATCCGGGAGCAAAACTCGTCAAAATGGCTCATCAAAATGGAATTCGAGTGGTTCCACTTATTGGTCCATCCAGTATTCTCTTAGCTATGATGGCTTCGGGTTTTAACGGACAATCGTTTGCATTTAACGGCTACCTCCCTATTGACCAAAAAGGGCGTAAGCAGATGTTAATTCAGCTGGAAGGTGAATCTCGCCGACATGATCGCACACAGGTTTTTATGGAAGCGCCCTATCGCAATAACGAAATGCTAAAAAGTATTCTGGAAACCTGTCGGCCCGAAACTCGACTTTGCATTGCCTGCGACATCACTTTAGAAACGGAATATATACATTCTAAAGAAATTGGTGAGTGGAACCGCAGTAAGCTCCCTGAATTGAATAAACGCCCAACCATCTTCATTCTTTACGGGAAATAAAAAACCCTCAACAGCTTTCTGAAGAGGGTTTAGATTTTTTGGTAATGTTGGTTTTAAGCGTTTAGTGCGCTCCGGCCTCCTGTAATATACTAGCTACGCCTTTATGATTTTGTGCAACCGCCTGATCGAGTGCCGACCAACCGCGATCGTCATGTACATCAACGTCGCTTTTATGCTCAATCAATAATTCTACGATTTCTTTAAATCCGTTCGTGGATGCCCAATACAAGGCTGTTGTTCCACGATTATCCCTATGATCGATTTCTGCCCCAGCATTTATCAGTGCCTCTACTATTTGTTTATGACCGTGCTTGGCTGCTTTTAATAAAGCGGTTCGGTCGTGTTCATCTTTGGTGTTTACGTTATTTCCATCCGCTAGGAATCGGGTTACTGTCTCGAGGTCGCCATTCTCAGCGGCGTCAAGAAATATTTCCTCATTCATAATATTCCTCCTACAGTTTTTCTTAAAATAAATGAAAGATTAGCCCTCGCATTGTAATTGCCTTGAGCACTAATGTCAAGTGGAATGTGGCTTGCTAAGATGAAGGAATGATGAAGTTACCCCAATAAAATAACTGTGTTACTTTACACTATTTACTCTGATATGCTGGTATCAAATTACGTGCATTTAACTCATTCATTATCAGTTCGGTGATGTCGCTTTTCAATAAAAACTCATACCTGATGTCTAACACATAGGCTTTTACCTTACAAACCATTACGTAATTTTGCTCGTGTACCTGATTTGCTGTCATCACAACAATGGGTTTCTTTAAATATACGTAGCGCGAAGAAATGGCAGCTTTAAAGGCAATTTCTTTTACCTGATCGATATCCGTTTTTGCCGGTAAAAAAACTTCAATCACCACCTGACAGTCAAGCGCACCGGAGTTTGTGTTGGAAACCGAGTTACTTACAATATCAGCATTTGGGATGGAAACAACAGAATCATCAGGAGTTACGATGCGCGTTGAACGTAATCCAATTTCCATTACTTCGCCGTAATGGCTGTTCACCTCGATCTTGTCTCCCACCTGAAACGGACGATCCATAATGATGATAAAACCACCAAAAATATTCTTTAAGATATCCTGCGAAGCAAAACCAACGGCAATACCAATGGATGCGCCAACGGCTACCACGGTTTCCATAGGTGGCGAAATGATTCCGGCAATCACAATAAAAATAGCGAACGACCACACAAACACATTTAGAAACGGTACTAATCGTTTAATCAGCAAACGATACGAGGATTGCCGTTCTGCCAAAGCGCCTAGTAAAAAAATGACTACCCGGTTAAACAGATAAGTTCCCCCAAGCACCAGCAAGGAGTAAATAATTTTACCAACCGAAATGAGATCTTTTATTTGCCCGATTTTCGAGTCAGAACTAGCAACTGCATTTGTGGTGTCTGCTGCAGCCGTAGTTTGCGCAAAAGCCCATTCAGCGCCAACAATCAATAAGAAAATAAAGGATAGCAGGTATTTCATATCAGGCGTTTATAAAATTTCGTGACTTCAACAAGCGAACAACCTGACGGTATATTAAATCATTGAGGCTGTACTTTTTCTCATTTCTAACTAGCAGTCCCCTCGAAAATAAGCGAGAGATAATTGTCTCAGAATCTACCATCGAAATATTCATCACGCCGGCGAGTTCGCTGGCTGTAAGTACATCATGCTTCACAAATGCATTAAGTACAAATAATGTGTTGGAGTCTAGTTCCGACAGATATTGTATGCCCTGAAATTCTACCGGTTGCAAGTAGATAAACGATCCTTCGATTTTCTGGATCGATCGAATCCAATAAATCATAGCTACGGTGGCATTTCCTTCGGCCATTTTAGAAAGTTCGTTGAAGAACTCGGTGGCTAAGTATTCCTGCGCTGCTTCGGGATCGTCCAGCAGTTTTTTATAAGATCTGCTTTTTGCAGTGGTTTCATCAGGTACAAATTCTAATTGGTAACCACTTGCTTTTTGGCGTTTTAGGATCAATTCCTCAATTTCATCCTTACTATAAGAATCTACCACAATAGTATGCGAAAAATAATCGCTGATTTTTACTGCTACATTTAGAAAATTCCAGGCATATCTAGAACAAGAACAAACCCATAAAACCTGCTCTTTTGTTTCAGCAATCAAATACAGCAATGCCCCCACCGCCTGATAACCTCGAACGGTTCGTAGAAAACTGTTCTGCATATTTTCGAGCACAATCACTGTTTTCCTCCGTCTTCTGTTCAGTAAATCAATAATATCGTTAATGCTTTCTTTAGGCTGAATTTTAAACTGTTTACATATAATTTCTAATAACTCTGCTTCGGTAGAAATGCTGTTTTCGATGGATATGTGTTCGATTCGCTCACCTTTAAGTATTTCTTGCTCTAAATACATGATGAGCGTACTACGGCCACTTCCTTTCTCTCCGATCACTGCCAGTGAGGATGGGAAGCCGGTGGTCCAGAGTTGATGTGCTCGCTCGGTTTGATCGAAATGCTCTTTCTTCCGAATAAAAAAAGCTTCCTCAGGACATCGTTTGTAATCAAACAGCCTGCGATAGATATACGGAAGCTGACGATATTTTTTGTCGGTTTCGTACAGAAGAGTAGCAATATTAGTTTTCTGCACGTTGATGTGCTCCACTTCTACCAAACCGAAAAAAGTACGTACAACCTTGGCTATTTCATTAAATTTTGCAAGTCCAAAACGGCGGATGATCTGCAACCGATCTGTAAATTTAGCCCAGTATATCCCAATTTTTTCTGTGTAATCAGAAGCAGACTCTTTAACCCGAATTTGGGTATCGGCCCATTTAATCTGTCCGGCATCCTGATTTAGTAACAACCTCATCACACGTTCCATTAATTCGGTGTGGTGTTTGTACAATTCATCAGCTAACGAATCGTCAATCGCGATGGCATCTTGTTTCAAATCTGCAAGCTTCACAAGCGCCAACTCTAGTCCTTTTGTTACAATCTCGAGTGGGCCTTCATCTTCCGAATTATCAGCTTCGGAGGCAATTGAAAGGTTTGTTTTGATTATCTGAACCACTTCTCCAAATTCTTCAGCTAATTCGGCTACTTCTTCCTCCGGATCTAACTGTTCAGGCAATAATTCAAGAAGATATTCATCCCCTAATAATCGTCTGAACAACGATTGCCATTCTATATCTTTGATAGAATACTCGGGATGATGCTCCCTAAACCCGATGTCTTCAATCAGTGGTAAGCACGTTTCCACTCGATTTGCTAAGGTGGCTACATCGGCAGCATAGGTTTCAAGAAATGTACTTAATGTTCGCTCATCGGTGGTTTGGTCCAGCTTCGGTATAATTTTTTCTTCAATGATTTCAGCCGTCACTTTCTGAATCTCATCACACGACTTCGAGAGCTTCGATGCATGCTCTCCCGTTTTTTTTACTTGCTCTAATTCACTTTCTAAAAACTCTATGAGTTCGGCGTGCAGAGGTAAAACTGAGTCTGTTACTGTTTTAGTGAAATCATTTTTGAGCCACTGCTCTCTTTTCTGCAATTCCTCTTCTACAAGCACCAACGATTGTGCTGCGGTTAGCTGCTTCACATTTGCATCGATCAGGTCAGACCAAATTGATGCCGTTTCTTTCCAGTCCAGAATGTAGCTTTGCTTACTCCGTTGAATTACTTCATCGCTTAGTTTGCTTTCTTTGAGCTTTACCGTTCCTGCAATTTCAAGCCGCTGAATTATATGCTCATGAAGTTGCCGCCGTTCTTTTTCCGTTGCATCCTTAAACGATTGGTATAACGTTTCAACTACATCATTACTTTGATCAATAACCTGTTGCAAAAACTCCTGTTTGGAATCAGTTAGATGCATTAACATTCTGTTTTTACAATCGATAAGCAAATAAGAAACTATCGCTGAGGTAGTTTTCTGCCACCTTTTGATGATGTACGCCGAATGGATACTCTGCAACATAACCAAATTTCTGTATGGTACATTACGAGTAAATGTTGGGACTTCAACCGGATCTTTCTTTGCAAGTTTTAAAAACGCATTTACTGTAGCAGTTCCCAATTCTCGTCCTTTTAACCGAATACGCTTAACCATCTTCACGAATCGTACAAATCCCGAATCGTCTTCCGCTACTTCAAAATGAATTTCTTCTTGTGGAAGTACCACTGCCTCAGGTATTTGAGCGACAATCTCATCGAGTTCGTTTAACCAAGAAGGTTCATCTTTCTTAGTAAACGTGTGCGCAAAACTCTTTAAACGGGTAATGGCATCCTTTGGATTTCCTTTATCAAGGTCGTTCTTACATTCTGTTAGTACTTGTTTTAAAGCACTATGCTGAGCCTCTCCCCATTTAGTAAACCATTGATCTACTTTTGGTTGTATTGAACCCCAATATTCTTTTTCTGTACTTTTTTGTGTCTGCACGTTTAAGATGATGTGTATTCTTCGATCGAATAAATGGTAGTAATAAAATCTCTATAATCTATGTTTTTTGGCTATAAACGAAAAATTTAGGCAACAATAGAAGCTTTCATTAGGTTAAATATTGCATTATCTTCGACCAATCATCTACAGAAAAAATGGCCGTTAATTTTAAATCCATTTCCATTATGAATGGGTATGCTATTCTCCGTGTTTTCGCGGTTGTTGGTATCATTTTCTCTTTTACTCAAAGTGCGTCTGCACAAATACAGTTAGAACGAGTATCTAAAGCTGAGCGTAGCGATGGACTTGGATACGTGGTTCGTTTTCATTTCGATCAGCCTATAGATTCATTTCAAGTCATTCAGCCGGCTTCCGATTTAATTCAGATGCAATTGTTTGGCAATAACATTGATACTACAGGAATCCAACTACCCGAAATTGGTGGTAAAATACAGGAAGTTCGCCTGTACAAACTCGAAGACAGCTACGGTGTTGATATTTATTTGGATCAAAACGTGTTTGTTATGGCTACGGCGTATCCGGATAAGGCTTCGGATGATCTTCTATTGGCTATGACGAAATCTACCGCTTACGAAGTGGAGGTGTATACGCAACAATTTCTTGCCAAAAATTGGTATCTAAATATAAACCCTGATGATGCCCTCGACATCACGATGATACCAGCTACCGAACCGGATGAAAACTACAATGAAATAGCAGACAAACTTAAATTTGACACCGTTGTAATTGATGCCGGACATGGTGGAAAAGACCCCGGTAATATTGGATATCGGCGAACCAAAGAAAAAGATATTGTACTTGCTATTTCGCTGAAATTGGGAGAATACATCGAGGAATATTTGCCGGATGTGAATGTGATTTACACGCGCGAGGATGATACTTTTATCGATCTGTACGATCGTGGAAGTATTGCAAACCGCCACGAAGGCGATCTATTTGTTTCCATTCATGCTAATGGATTTCACGATCCTTCGGTGCGGGGTACCGAGGTGTTCTTTTTAGGGCTCCATCGAAGTGAAAGCTCGCTGGAAGTAATGAAGAAAGAAAATATGATTTTTAATGATGGTAAGCGTGAAGTGCGTGAATTAACCGAAGAAGAACTTTTGATTTATGAACTGGCGCATAGTGGTTACATTTCAACCAGTGAGCGCATTGCCTCGATGATGGATCATCAATTTTCGAAACGGGCAAATCGGAGATCACGCGGTGTTAAGCAAGCCGGTTTTGTGGTGCTTTACGAGGCATCGATGCCTGCGCTTCTTGTTGAAGTAGGCTTTCTAACAAATCCTAGTGAACAACGTTTTTTATCCAGCGATTATGGCCAATCTATTATGGCATCCGCAATTTTCAGGTCAATCAGAGATTATAAAGAAGAATACGAACGAAGTCAGGAAATTACTTCCTCGAATTAACTATGTCGAATAAAAAACCACTCATAATCGGTGTGGCAGGTGGCTCAGGATCAGGGAAAACTACTGTTGTTGATTATATCTGCGAGCATTTCAGCAAAGAGAACATATTACGGCTTGAACACGATTCTTATTATCGTGATCTCAAGCATATGCCTTTAGAAGAACGTGTTAAACAGAACTTTGATCACCCAGCTTCACTGGAAACCGAATTATTGATTCGACATATTGAAGCATTATCAGAGGGCTATCCGGTTGAAGTGCCTGTTTATGATTTTGCCGAGCATACTAGAAAAGACGAAACTATTACGGCTACACCAACTCAGGTAATTTTGATTGATGGGATTTTGATTTTTAGTGAGCCACAGCTTATCAATCTCATGGATATTAAAATTTTTGTGGATACTGATGATGATATCAGACTGCTGAGGCGCCTAAAAAGAGACATCAACAAAAGAGGCCGAAGCGTGGAAAGCGTGTTTGAGCAATACGAACAATTCGTACGCCCGATGCACTTAAAATTTGTTGAACCCAGTAAACGCTACGCCGATATCATTATCCCGCGAGGGGGCAAAAATCAAGTGGCACGAGAGATGGTGATCTCGCTCATCGAGAGAAAACTTACCTAACCTTCGCTCAACAGTGCTTCCATTCCGGTGAAAATTAAATCGGTACGAACTACGCATTCTTCCTCAATGTATTGAGCAACTAATTCTGCATCTCCTCCGGTTACAAAGATTTCGAAATCACTGTACTTTTGTTGATAACGAACGATGTTCGCATTAAGCCCATCAACAAATAATTGAGAAAGTCCCCATTGCAAGGATTCGTTACTGCTTTTTCCGGGAAATGAATCTGGAATCTGAAAAGGAAAGTGAGGAAGATTAGGGGCCGATTGCAGAAAAACTTTGAGCAAACTTTGAACGCCCGGCATAATTACTCCGCCTTGAAATACACCATGATCATCCATAAAATCAAGTGTACATGCACTACCCGCATCAATAACTAATACTGCTTTATTCGCCCATTGAAAAGCACCTAAACAGGCGAAAAACCGATCTAAGCCGAGAGTATCCGGCGTTTCGTAGTTATGCATTTCAGAAGGAATATCGCTCACTTCGAGTAAGGCAATATGGGTGTGATCCACCAACTGCTCTAGCCAAGCATTATCCGGCTTAACACTTATTGTAATTACATACGCTATGCCGTGTTCTTTGATGAAATCTACAAGTTTTTCCGGTTCTTTAAATTTGGTAATTCCCCATTGATCTTCCAGCCGAATTCCGATTTTAAATGAACTATTTCCAGCGTCTAGAAATGCGATTTTATCCATGGGTATGGAATCGATATTGCTCATGAATTTGTATTACCTTCTAAGTAAATAGTTAAAATAAAACATCAACAGTTATGAATTTAGCGTCTAAAATTGCCATTGTAACCGGAGCGAGTAGTGGAATCGGTACCGAATTTGCAAAAATTCTGGTAGAAGCCGGATGCACCGTATATGGCTTAGCCCGCAGCACCAACAAACTAACAAAAATTAAGAAGCAACTGGGCGATTCATTTATCCCTGTAACCATGGACGTTACTAAATACGACGACGTTGAAGAGTGGGTGCTTTCTACCTTCGATGATCTACAACCGGATATTCTGGTAAATAATGCAGGGCTTGGCATATTTGGTGAGGTGGATGAACTGAGCGTAAAAGATTGGAATACGATGATGGATGTGAATCTGTCGGGTGTGTTTTATCTCACGCATTTGGTTGTACCTAAAATGAAGCAAAACCCAAATGTTTGCCATATTGTAAATATAGCTTCAGTTGCCGGCTTGATGGGAAATCCAAAAATTTCTGCTTATAACGCTACCAAATTTGGCCTTCGAGGATTTAGTGAGGCTCTTTTTAAGGAGCTTCGTTATGATGGTATTAAAGTTTCGTGCTTCTTCCCAGGCTCCATAGCCACCTCATTTTTTGATGGAATTGACGCTATAGAATTACACGATAACATGATGCACCCCATTGACATTGCAAAAACACTCAAATACGTATTGGAAACCCCAGACAACTTCTTGATCAACGAAATTACGATGCGTCCGTTAAATCCTAAACCACCCGAAAAATAGATTATGCGAATCGTTTTTTTGTTGCTGCCTTTGTTTTTTTTTGTGGGATGTGAGGAGGAACCTGTTTATTCACCTCCATCTAACCTGCTACCCGAAGCACAGTATTTGAAGGTACTTACCGAGGTTCATTTGTTTAACGCTTTGGTACAATCTGCAGATAGTGTTGCTAACGAAGACAGCTTAAGATTGGCTTTATATATGCATTATAATGTAACTGAAAACCAGTTTCTCGAAAGCCATACATATTATCAAAGCCAACCAATGCAACATACAATAAGGCTTGATTCTGTATCCAATCGTTTAAAAAAAACGTTGGAAATACTAAACGAATCAAGAGTACTTAGTGATTCTTTGACCGGAAATACCCGGGTTTTTCAGTAACTGGTTCAAGTATGTCTTCGCGTAGAAGATAAGCCAGTACTTTGTGCGTGTGTTCAAAAGTCCACGCTAATTCAGTTCTAGCTTCTGATACGGTGTGACTTCCCGATTTCAACAAATCGAACAGTTTTTTAATATCTTCGCGGCTCGGATCGACGGGTTGTTTCCCGTTACGTTTACAATTGTCGCATTTTCCGCAAGGCTCGGCCTGTACATCGCCAAAGTAATTTAGTAAGTATACTTCCCTGCACACATCAGTAATTGCATACCCTTGCATATAGTCCAACTTAGCAAGCAGGTTGTTACGGTAATTTTCTATTTGCGGTTTTGGAATAGGTAGATATTGCATTCTTGCACTAATCAACTGGATCAGGCTGTTATCGTCTAACATGGAAAACATCAACACGCCATCATGTTGCATCAACACATTAAGTGCTTTAATCAAACTGTTCCTACTTATATTCAATCTATCAAAAAGCATCTCTGTTTCTAATTCAACCATATTCGAAAAAGCGTGGTGGCCGAATAAGCGTACTAATTTGTCAAGAAATTCAGCTTTATCAGGATTCTCACATCGTTCTTTGAATTTCTTGATCATTTCCATACTTAGCACAAATTGCAGCTGCACTCTAGGTTTCACCTCTTGTTGCATCACCAGCACGTCGAATTGAGCTAACAGTTTTATTCCTGATTTTATAATCGAGATAGGAAGCCCGGATCTGGTTTTAACTCGCTCTACATTCAAAGAAGCGAATTCTTCCATTCCTGAACCGATCGCTAAGCCTAAATCATCACATAACGCATTATATATTTTTGAAAGCTCCTCCCAGGTTGGATAATTATCCTGAATACGTTTTCTGGCACGTATAAAATCTGAATCTCTGTAGTACAACATGGGGTAACTTTCAGCCCCGTCACGTCCGGCTCTTCCTGCTTCCTGATAATAAGCTTCGATGGAATAAGGCATTTCTTCGTGGATCACAAATCGGCAATCCGGTTTGTCGATTCCCATTCCAAAAGCATTGGTTGCTACAACCATTGGTGTTTCTCCACTAACCCAGCGCTGTTGTATTTGCTTTCTTTTTTCTGATTCTATTCCTGCATGATAGGCCTCGGTTTTTAGGCCTATGTTAGAGAGTCGAACTGCCCATTGTTCACAATTTTTTCGAGTTCCACCATACATCAAGCCATTTCCATTTTCTGCCGCTTTTAG
Source organism: Balneolaceae bacterium (assembly GCA_965228545.1). GTDB lineage: Bacteria > Bacteroidota > Rhodothermia > Balneolales > Balneolaceae > HXMU1420-13. The sequence goes on along the minus strand of OZ245822.1, from coordinate 33,109 downwards.
TATAGATCGCTCGATAGCAGGTTTTTTATTTTCTGATTGGATAACCCACCAAAGTAAATTTGGCCGGGCAAAGCCTTTTGATATTACGGTTGGCTCAACAAATTGCAGGTTATCAAGGATGTCTTTTCTTACTTCGGGTGTTGCTGTTGCGGTAAGTGCAAGCCAACGTGTAGAATTCGGAAGTATCGCTAATGCCTCACGAATGGTTCGATACGAGGGGCGAAAATCATGCCCCCATTCCGAAATACAATGCGCTTCATCAACCGCAACCAATTCCACATTCATTTTTTGAATTTCGGCCTGGAAAAGCGGGCTATGTAACCGTTCCGGTGCACAATACAGCAGTTTGTACATTCCATTTCGAGCGTTTACTAATCGTTGTTCAACTTCGTAGTAGGGAATGGTACTATTAATAAACGTAGCTGAAATTCCCCGATCTTTAAGTTGTTTTACCTGATCTTGCATTAACGCAACCAAAGGGGAAATCACCAGAGTAATTCCTTCAAATACAGTAGCCGGCACTTGATAACATAACGATTTACCCCCTCCGGTTGGAAATAGTACTAAGGTATCTTTACTTGCGAATACAGAATTCACTACTGTATCCTGTCCATCGCGAAACCCAGGGTATCCCCAATATTTTGCTAAATTGGTTTCAGCCTGCTCAAATAATAAGGTTGAATCATTCAAACCGGTAGGTTAATACTTTTCAATCTCGGCATCGAGAGCTAATGCAATACCGTTGGTCCAGCCAAAGCCATCTTGAGTTGGATATTCCCCACCACCGGCCAGTAAAGTGGTATCGGCAACGTTGTATTTTTCCATCATTTTACCGGTTGCTGCATACACTTTTCTGTTAACAGCCAACCAATCTCGAGCCATTTCTTCTGCTTCAGATTCCATTCCATAATGCTCTAAGCCTTTATAGGCAATCCATTGTAAAGGAGCCCAGCCGTTTGGTTCGTCCCATTGCTGCCCGGATTTATACACAGAAGTAAGCATTCCTCCGTCTTTTCGCAGTTTTTCCATCAGATGTGGTACTTGTGTATTTCCATGATTTTCAGACGCGGCTCTAAAATACATCGGATAAAAACTTGCAGCCGTAACTCTATCCGTAAATGTTCCATCAACCCATAACACATCCATAAAGAGTTCAGAATCCTCGTTCCAAAAAATATCATTAATGGCAGCTGCTCTTTGTTCGGCTAGAAGTTTGAATTCAGCCGCACGAGCTTCATTTCCGGTGGCTTCGTACAACATTGCGAGCACATTCTCGGTGTGATACAGGATCGAATTCAAATCAATTGGGGCAATTTCGCTGGTTCTGATGGTGGTAAAATCGTTTCCATCTTCGAACCACCGTGCACTGAAATCCCAACCAGATTCGCAGGCCGCGCGCAGGTCTAGAAATAATTTTGCAGCTCGTTCATCGGTCATTCCATGTGCCAGCTCAACGTCTTCGCGATAGGATTCCGGTCTGGGTTCCGGTAAATCATCGTGGTATCGATTAACCACATAGTCACCCATTTTTACTACTCTTCGGTACACGGGATTTTCGGCTGATAATTGATTTTTCCCATCCATCCAGAAATCGTATTCGGCCTGAAGAGCCTGTAAATACTTCGCTGCTTCTTCTGCAGAAGTATATTGTGCGTATAAATTAACCATGGCTCCGAAAAATGGTGGCTGACTTCTCCCCAAAAAGTAGGTTCGATTTCCATTCGGGATGTATCCGATAGTTTCAACTTGATACTTAAAATTATCGAGCATCGATTCGATTAAATCTACGCGACCGGAAACTCCTAATCCTATCATGGTGAAATAAGAGTCCCAGTAATAAATTTCACGAAATCGTCCACCAGGAACTACGTATTCGCTAGGTAAAGGAATTAATGTACTGTATGCTCCTGCATCTTCACTGCTTCGGGTTAGGCTAGCCCAAAACGTATTTAAATGCTCTATCATGGGTTTTGAGGTATCTACATCAATAGCGCCGGGTTGGAAAGGTGGATTGAAATTTTCCTCAACAAATGCTTCTAACGAAAAATCATCATCGTTTTTACGCGATTGATAGTCGGCCAAAATTTCCTGAGGTGCTCGTTTTGGGGTATAATCGACAAAAGTTTTTGAATCGGGGAAAATCCCTTCCATTTGTACCTCATGGAAAAGCTCGCCTAATTCTTCCCACGGTAGGTAGTAATCATCATTACCTGTTTCTGGGTTTTGAGTACAAGCAGTGATCCCTATAAATATGAACAGAAACAGAACCTTTGAGCAGAATTTCTTCATAGCCGAATGATAAATTTAACTTCGATTTCGGCTGAATGTAGCCAGATTTTTTCTAAAGTGAGATATGAATTGGACGGGGATTTATTTCCAGCGTTCTTGCTCCAGATTTTGAATGGCAGCCATTACATCGCGCTGACTAATTTGCCCGATCAGCTTCCCATTTTCTAGTACCGGAAACCGGCGAATTCTGAGTTCAAGGAATTTTTTAGCTACTTCCATAATGTTTTCTTCAGGTCCAACACAGGTGGGTTCCGGTGTCATATAGTTTATTACCGAACCAATAAGTTCAGGAGTATTTAGATATTTACCACGTACAACTTGTTTAAGGCAATCCCCTTCCGAAACAACACCAATTAGTTTTCCTTCGTCATCGATCACAGGAGCGCCGGAAATCCCTTTTGCTACCAAAGTCTCTATAACGGTATGCATCGACTCATCCGGTTTGAACGTAATGAGCTTAGTGGTCATAAAATCCTTTACCTGAATGGCTTGTTCTTTAAACTTTGGCTCTTTTCGTTGGGCGGCTTTATAACTGATAACCATGATGACTCCTCAATTTGTTGTGATTTATACCTACAATAATAGATAAGTACATCAGATTTACAAATATTCGTACTAAATCAAAGGCAAATTTCCTTCAAAAAGGTTGTCGAAGGCGTTTTCATCCTCTAAATCAGATTCGATAAGCAAGCTGATTACATCCCCAACTTTTGAACAAGCTATAAAACTCTCCGGATTTAAATCCGGAGTTACTAAGCCTTTATCGATTACTTTTTTTACCGTAGTGTGCACTAGCTTTGCTTCCTCGTGCATATCGAAGTGATCGAGCATCATTGCTACCGACAAAATAGTAGCCACAGGATTAGCAATATCTTTTCCGGCAGCTTCCGGATAACTGCCGTGTATAGGCTCGAATAAGGCCGTATTATCACCCACAGAAGCTGATGGTAACAATCCAATCGAACCGGTAATTACACTCGTTTCATCGCTGATTATATCCCCAAACATATTTTCGGTGAGAATTACATCAAACTCATTGGGGCGCTGTATAATTTGCATGGCAGCATTATCCACAAACAGGTATTCAACTTCCACCAACGGATAATTCTGTGCTAATTTCTGAACAGTTTCTCGCCATAAACGTGACGTTTCTAACACATTCGCTTTATCAACCAATGTAAGTTTTTTTCGGCGTCGAAGTGCTGCCTCAAAGGCTAAATTGGCTACGCGTTCGATCTCATTAACGCTATATTCGCAATGATCAAAGGCCGTAGTTCCATTATTCATTCTCCCTTTCTCTCCGAAATAAATCCCACCGGTTAGCTCGCGATAAACCACTAAATCCGTGCCCACAATTCGATTCTCTTTTAGTGGAGATCGTTCGATTAAGGAGTTATATAGATGCACAGGACGAATATTCGCATACAATCCGAGGCTCTTTCTTAATTTGAGTAGCCCTTGTTCCGGACGTACTTTCGCTGAAGGATCATTATCATATTTTGGATCACCAATTGCCCCAAAAAGTACTCCATCCGATAATTTACACGCTTCAATAGTTTCATCGGGCAATGGGTTACCCGTTTCATCGATAGCCGCCGCGCCAACTAATGCAATATCGTAGGTAAAATTGTGCGAGAACCTATGCCCAATGGCATCTAGTACCTTTATCGCCTGTTTTACAACTTCGGGACCGATTCCATCACCGGCTAACACTGCAATTCGTTTTTCCATACGTTTAAAACTCTATATGCTGCTTCTCAAATAATTCAATATCGGCCTTTTTACTCAATAAAAAATCAATATCATCGTAACCGTTAAGCATGCACATTTTTTTATATGAATTAATTTCGAACTGTTCTGATAGTTCTGTGTCGGAAATTGAAATTGTTTGATTTGGTAAATCGATGAGTACATATTGCTGCGGATTTTCTTCGATATGACTGAAAATTTCTTTCAAAAACCCCGGACTTACTTGTACCGGTAACAATCCGTTATTAAGTGCATTCCCCTTGAATATGTCAGCAAAGTAACTGGACACAACGGCTCTAAATCCATAATCTACCAACGCCCAAGCCGCATGCTCTCGGCTAGATCCACATCCAAAATTCTCGTCGGCTACTAATATGGAGCCACTATATTTTTCTGAGTTTAAAATGAAGTCCGGTTTAGGATTATCATCCTCATCGTAGCGCCAATCACGAAATAAGTTTTCGCCAAATCCTTCTCTTGAAGTAGCTTTCAGAAAACGAGCAGGGATGATTTGATCGGTATCAATATCCTTCACTTTAATAGGAACCACCGTGGATTCTAGTATTCCGAATTTTTCCATCAAGCAGGTACCTCCGCACCAATAAAGTTTCGGGCATCAGATATTTTACCTTCTACGGCAATTACCGCGGCTGTTAACGGACTTACCAACATAGTTCTAGCACCTGGCCCTTGTCTTCCTTCAAAATTTCGATTGGATGTGGAAACGCAATATTCCCCTTTCGGAATTTTATCGTCGTTCATGCCTAAACAGGCCGAACAACCGGGCTCTCGTAATTCGAAACCGGCCTCTTCCAAAATTTGATGTAATCCTTCTTTCCGGGCTTGTTCTTCTACCTGTTTCGAGCCGGGTACGATCATGGCCGTTACATTTTCTGCTTTCTTTTTTCCTTTTACAAACTCTGCCACTATCCGAAGATCTTCGATTCGGCTATTGGTACAACTGCCAATAAAAACATGGTCGATGGGCTTCCCGATCAGAGTTTCTCCTTCGGTCAGTCCCATGTAATCCAGCGACTTTTTCAAAGATTCCGGACTATTAACCTGAGATGAAGTTGGGACTTTTTGAGTGATTCCAATACCCATTCCGGGGTTAGTTCCATAGGTTATCATTGGTTCAATTTCACCCGCATCAAAATTAGATTCTGCGTCAAAAACAGCATCTTCATCCGAAAATAAACTGCTCCAATATTCTACGGCTTTTTCCCATTCTTCTCCTTTCGGAGCGTGTTTCCGGTCTTTAATGTAATTGAATGTAGTTTTATCGGGAGCAATCATTCCACCTCTTGCGCCCATTTCTATACTCATGTTGCAAATCGTCATTCTGGCTTCCATCGAAAGCGAACGAATGGCAGATCCGGCATATTCCACGAAGTAGCCGGTACCACCTGCTGTACCCAATTTCGAAATGATGTAGAGAATCAAATCCTTCGAAAATACTCCTTTTTGTAATGTTCCTTCAATGGTGATGCGCATCGTTTTCGGCCGCTGAAGCAACAAACATTGAGTTGCCATCACTTGTTCAACTTGCGACGTTCCAATCCCGAAAGCAATGGTTCCAAAAGCTCCATGTGTTGATGTGTGGCTGTCTCCACAAACAATGGTCATTCCCGGTTTAGTAATCCCAAGTTCTGGCCCAATTACATGCACGATTCCTTGAAACGGATGACCAAGTCCGTACAAATCGATTCCAAATTCTTTGCAATTTTTGGTTAGCGTATCTACCTGATGCTTGCTTAAAAAATCTTTGATGGGTAGGTGCTGATCTTTAGTTGGCACGTTATGATCAGCCGTTGCAACAATTCGTTCTTTTCGAAATAATCCTATACCACGATTCCGAATTCCATCAAATGCTTGCGGACTTGTTACTTCATGAATAAAATGTCGATCGATGTAAATGATTTCTTGGCCACCCTCAACTTCTGCTACAACGTGGCGATTCCAAACTTTCTCAAAAAGTGTTTTTCCCATAGATTAAGCCGACTTTACCTCTGTTTTTGAAAATAGTGAAATCAGATCTTCATCCTGCACTACTTTTTTCTTGTCGGCGATGTCTAAAAATTCCTGATAATAGCCTTCCATGTCTTCTCTGGTGACATTAAACCCAAGTTTTTTTGCCCTGTAATTTAAAGCGGCACGACCACTTCTGGCGGTTAACACGATAGAGGATTCATTTACCCCAACTTCATTCGGGTCAATTATTTCGTAGGTCTCACGTTTTTTGATAACTCCATCCTGATGAATTCCGGAAGAATGCGAGAAAGCATTTGAGCCAACGATAGCTTTGTTAGGTTGAACCGGCATGCGCATTTTGGTTGCAACTAACTCACTTGTTGCTTTTAAACACCGTGTATTAATACCGGTATCGTGATTTAAATCCTGATGCTGGCGCATAATCATCACCACTTCTTCTAATGATGCATTTCCGGCACGTTCTCCTATACCATTTATGGTGCACTCTATTTGACCAGCTCCATTTACAACTCCGGCAATAGAATTGGCAGTGGCCAAGCCTAAATCGTTGTGGCAGTGAGTAGAAATGATTGCTTTATCGATTCCTTTCACATTCTCTTTTAGAAATTTGATCTTTTCACCGTATTGCCATGGTAAGCAGTAACCGGTTGTATCCGGGATATTTACGACGGTTGCGCCGGCAGCAATAGCAGCTTCGATTACTTTCGCAAGAAACTCATTGTCGGTTCTTCCGGCATCCTCCGCATAAAACTCAACATCTTCTACAAAACTTTTAGCCAATTTTACTGCAGCTACGCCCCGCTCAATAACTTTTTCACGGTTACTTTTAAGTTTATCGTAGATATGGCTATCAGAGGTTCCAATTCCTGTATGAATGCGTGGTCGGGCAGCTCCTTTTAAAGCTTGAGCTGCTACTTCGATGTCTTTCGGTACAGCACGCGAAAGAGCACAAACGGTAGTATTTTTAATAATCTGAGCAATTTTATGAACAGAATGGAAATCGCCCGGACTTGAAATCGGGAATCCAACTTCCATTACATCTACACCTAAGGCTTCCAGTGCCAGCGCTACTTCGATCTTTTCGTCCGTATTGAGCTGACAGCCCGGGACTTGTTCTCCGTCGCGTAGTGTGGTGTCGAATATTTGAATGCGTTTGTTTGGCATTTGTCTGTTGATTGCTGATTTTTAGACTTCTACTTACCGTTTGAGGTGTAAGTGATTGTCGCAGAAATTAGAGTCGCTCTGAAATTATCCGAAACCGCAATCTAATTATATTACAACACCCAAATTGGTATCTGATGCAGGACACCATTGTTAACTCACTTATTTTATTTTGGATGTAGATATTTTTATATCTAATTAATTACAATGCCCAACCAACCAAACGACCATCTTTATCAGCTAATTAAATCGCTTACCAAGGCTGAAAAACGATCATTTAAGATTTATGCCACTCGCACAAGCTCTTCTGATGCGAAATTTATTCAGTTGTTTGATGCGATTGATAAGGCGAAAGAATACGACGAGGATGTAATCTGTTCTAAGATCAGTGATTTGAAAAAAGCACAGTTTTCGAATCTGAAAGCGCATCTTTATAAACAAATTCTTACCAGTCTTCGGCTCAATTACACCAATCATAATATCGATATTCAATTACGAGAGCAGATCGATTATGCGAGAATTTTGTACGATAAAGGATTGTACAAACAGAGCCTTAAAATTCTGGATAAAGCCAAGCAGCTTTCAGCACAAAATCATCGGATTACTTTAACAACCGAAATATTGGGATTCGAAAAGCTTATCGAATCGCAGTATATCACTCGAAGTTTACGAAATCGGGCCGACGAGCTGATCGAACAAACCGAAGAATCGGTAAAATCGGTGGAGAGGTATCATGCACTATCGAATCTGTCGTTGCGATTATACGGGATTTACATAAAAGCAGGACATGTACGAAACGAGCGCGATTACGACATCACAAAGAAGTTTTTCGAGAATGCCCTTAAACAAATCGATCTAAATGATACCGACTTTTTCGATGAGCTCTACTACAATGTATCGCATGCCTGGTACAGTTTAATCGTACAGGATTTTTTAATGCAGTACCGATACGCCCAAAAATGGGTCGAGCTTTTTCACACTAATCGTGACATGCTGGAATTAGAGCCAATCTGGTACTTAAAAGGCATGCATGTTTTACTCGAAGCTTTGTTCATTTTAGGGCATCCGCAAAAACACGACGAGGTAATGCATCAACTGGAGGAATTTGTTCAAAATCCACCGGTGCGTTCTAATGAAAATCTTGAAACCTTAGGGTTCCAATACTATTACACGAGTAAGATCAACAGCTATTTCATGAACGGGCAGTTCGTAGATGGCTTATCCATTGTCGCGCAGTTGGAGAAACAGATTGAAAAGTATCAGCATAAAATTGATTCGCATCGGATTCTCGTATTTTATTACAAAATCGCCTGTTTGTTTTTTGGTGCCGGCAAATTCAAGACTTGCATCACCTATCTGAATAAAATAATCAACTATCCTGATCCCAGACTTCGTGAAGACATCCATTGCTTTGCCCGAATATTAAGCCTGATTGCTCACTTTGAACTTGGCAATCAGATCTTGGTAGAATATCAGGTTCGAAGCACCTATCGCTTTATTCGTAAAATGAATGATCTGAACTCAGTTCAGGAAGAGATTCTCAAATTCCTACGAAATCTAAGCTCAGTTCGTCCCGATTATCTTAAAAAAGAATTCATCAAACTTCGGGATCGTCTGCAACAAATTCAGGATCAACCCTATCAGCGCCGAGCTTTTTTATACTTGGACATCATAGGATGGCTGGAATCTAAAATTGATGAAAAACCCATTCAAGATATCATTAAACAGCGTTTTCATCGTAGATAATCCAATCATTAAAAGGTTGGGCGTCCCATTTTTATACAGATTTAACAAATAATCACGTTGCGATTGCTACCGAATAGCTATTTCTTTGCACTCAGATAAAAAACTCACTCATGAAGAACTCTGTCATTCCCGTGGTCATTATTAACGTTATTGGTTACATAAACCGATCAGGGAATGCTATTTGTTAATGTTACGATTACTACAAAATGAGCCTTCCCGGAACGGAAGGCTTTTTTTTTGAACATGCATCATCTATGGCGGAATTAAATAAATACAGTAAACAGATTACCCAAGACGGCTCACAACCGGCTGCACAGGCAATGCTTCATGCACTTGGTTTAAGTGATGAAGACCTGAATAAACCGCTCGTTGGTATCGCAAGTACCGGCTACGAAGGCAATCCGTGCAATATGCACCTTAATGATTTAGCAGTACATGTAAAACGCGGTGTTAACGCCAATCAACAAACCGGTTTGATCTTCAATACCATTGGAATTAGCGACGGTATTTCGATGGGAACCCCCGGAATGCGGTATTCTCTCCCCTCACGTGATATCATCGCAGACTCGATGGAATCGGTGGTTGAAGGAATGAGCTACGACGCCATGGTTGCCATTGTTGGATGCGATAAAAATATGCCGGGCGCCTTAATGGCCATGCTGCGTGTTAACCGACCCGCAATTTTGGTGTATGGCGGAACCATTGCGCCGGGCTATCATAATGGACAAAAATTAGATGTTGTTTCTGCATTTGAGGCTTGGGGACAAAAAGTTTCGGGCTCTATTGATGATCAGGAATTCAAAGATATTGTAATGAATGCCTGCCCCGGACCGGGAGCTTGTGGTGGAATGTACACCGCAAACTCCATGGCATCGGCAATAGAAGCAATGGGGATGGCACTCCCTTACAATGCGTCCAATCCTGCAAACGCTGCCGAAAAAGTACTCGAATGTGAAGCTGTTGGAGCACACTTAATTGAGCTACTCAAAAAAGATCTAAAACCGAAAGACATTCTCACCAAAAAGTCGCTGGACAATGCTTTTCGATTAATCACCGTTCTTGGTGGATCTACCAACGCCGTGCTTCATTTGCTGGCAATCGCAAAAACAGCAGGCATCGAATTTACTTTAAAAGATTTCCAGAAAATCAGCGATGAAACTCCTTTTTTAGGCGATTTGAAGCCAAGTGGACGTTATGTGATGGAAGATTTACACAAAGTCGGCGGGATTCCTGCGGTTATGAAATTCATGCTCGAGAATAACATGTTACACGGCGATTGCCTCACCGTTACCGGAACAACAATTGCTGAGAATTTAGCCGAAGTGGACGGATTACAAATCGATCAGGACGTGATCCGACCCGTGAATCAACCCATCAAAGAAAACGGCCATATCCAGATATTATACGGAAACCTTGCAAGTGAAGGTGCCGTTGCCAAAATCACCGGAAAAGAAGGAGTTCGATTTAGCGGACCTGCGCGGGTTTTTAACAGCGAAGAAGAAGCCAATGAGGGCATCCGAAGCGGAAAAGTTCGTAAAGGTGAGGTAATAATTATCCGTTATGTGGGGCCTAAAGGTGGTCCGGGAATGCCTGAAATGCTGAAACCAACCTCCGCCATCATGGGAGCAGGACTTGGCAAGGAAGTTGCACTGATTACCGACGGAAGATTCTCGGGTGGATCGCACGGCTTCGTAGTTGGGCATGTAACTCCGGAAGCTCAGGTTGGTGGCAACATCGCCTTAGTGCAAGACGGCGATCCCATTCGTATCGATGCAGAATCCAATGAAATTGAAATTGAAATTAGTGATGCAGAACTCGCATCTAGACGAAAACAATGGCAAGAACCACCGCTTAAAGCAAAAAGTGGAACCTTGTACAAATATGCCAAAACCGTTAGCTCAGCATCTGAAGGCTGCGTTACCGATGAGTTTTAATCCAAAAGGCACACAATTATGAATACCATAGAGGCCCCTTCAAAAATGGAAACAAAATCAACGAAAACCACCGAAAGAGTTACCGGTGCAGATGCTGTTGTCCGGATTTTGCTGCAAGAAGGCGTGGATCTTGTTTTTGGATATCCCGGCGGTGCGATTATGCCGGTGTATGATTCTTTGTACGATTATCAAGATAAAATTCATCATGTATTAGCCCGCCATGAACAAGGCGCTACTCATGCCGCCCAGGGCTATGCGCGTGCTTCTGGTAAAGTTGGTGTTTGTCTGGCTACTTCCGGTCCTGGCGCAACCAACTTGATAACAGGTTTAGCAGATGCGCAAATCGATTCTACTCCTATGGTTTGCATCACAGGTCAGGTTCCTTCTGCTTTATTAGGTTCGGATGCTTTTCAGGAAACCGATGTAATTGGAATTTCTATGCCGGTTACCAAATGGAATACTCAAGTTACACGAGCTGAAGAAATTCCCGAAGCGTTAGCTAAGGCATTTTATATCGCAAAATCAGGGCGACCAGGCCCGGTTTTGGTCGACATCACCAAAGATGCACAGTTCCAGGAATTCGATTTCAATTACAAAAAATGTACCGGACTTCGAAGTTATGTTCCCGTACCGGAATTGGATCAAACCAAAGTTCAAGAAGCCGCTGATTTGATTAATAATGCGGAGCGACCTTACATCTTATTTGGACAAGGTGTGATTTTAGGAAATGCCGAGAAAGAATTTAAAGCCTTCATTGAAAAGACCGGAATCCCTTCGGCATGGACAATAATGGGGCTTTCTGCCCTAGAAACTGATCATCCACTAAATGTTGGGATGTTGGGCATGCACGGAAATTATGGGCCTAATCTACTTACCAACGAATGCGATGTTTTGATTGCCATTGGGATGCGATTTGATGATCGCGTAACCGGAAATCTAGACAAATATGCCAAGCAAGCTAAAGTGATTCATCTCGAAATTGATCCCGCTGAAATCGACAAAAATGTGAAAACCGATGTGGCCGTTTTGGGAGATTGTAAGGAGTCGCTTACAGAGTTGACAGAACTCGTTGAACCAAAATCGCATGATAAATGGCTGCAACGTTTTAGAGATTGCGATGCGTTGGAACAGGAAAAAGTGATTCAGGACGAATTGCATCCTACTACCGATTTATTGTCGATGGGCGAAGTGATTCGCATCATCAATGAAAAAACCAATGGCGATGCAATTTTAGTTACCGATGTAGGTCAACACCAGATGGTTGCCTGCCGATACACTAAATTCAACCAATCGAAAAGTAATATTACCAGTGGCGGATTAGGTACCATGGGCTTTGGCTTACCAGCAGGATTGGGAGCAGCACTTGGAGCACCTGAACGAACCGTGGTTACCGTAATTGGTGATGGCGGACTTCAAATGACTATTCAGGAATTTGCCACGATTTACCAGACACGGGCTAAAGTAAAAGTTCTCTTATTAAACAACGAGTTTTTAGGCATGGTACGGCAATGGCAGCAACTCTTTTTTGATAAGAGATATAGTGCAACTGAAATGATCAACCCAGATTTCCAAACGATTGCCAAGGGATATCATATCCCTACCAACAAAGTTACCGAACGGGATAAATTGGACGCCGCTATCACCGAATTCATCAATCATGACGGCGCTTACTTTTTGGAAGTGATGGTTGGAAAAGAAAACAACGTATTTCCAATGGTGCCCAGCGGAAGCGGCGTGGCAGAAATCAGATTGGAGTGACAAAATGGAACTGATTAGTCAACCGAGCGCTCTCTGTACAGAGGATACATTCCCAAACTCCAATGTTCACTTAGAGCGGACTTTTGAATTATATCCGCAGCTTCTAAAGCTCAGTTAATTATGGAAAAAAGAGAATTCACCATTACCGCTTACACCGAAAACACGGTAGGATTACTACATCGAATTACCATCATTTTCACAAAGCGAAAAATCAATATCGAAAGTATTACCGCTTCTGAAAGTGAGATGGAAAACATCTATCGGTTTACAATTGCGGTGACTGAAACCGAAGAATTGGTCGGTAAAGTAGTAAAGCAAATTGAAAAGCTCGTGGAAGTTCATAAAGCCGCTTATTTCAAAAAAGAGGAAGTGGTTCAGCAGGAACTGGCATTATATAAACTAGCTACCGAATCACTTACAAATGGTTTAGAAGTTGAGCGGATCGTCAGAGAACATTCCGCTCGTTTTTTAACCATCGAAAAGAATTTTGTGGTGATTGAAAAAGCGGGATACAGACGCGAAGCGTTCGCCCTCTTCGACGAACTTAAACCATTTGGAATCAAAGAATTTGTACTCTCCGGCAGAGTGGCTGTAAGCCGAGCTGAGCATGGTATCGGCGCAGAAGTTCGCGAATTGTTACAGGCCGAAACGAACACGTAAAATCACCAAAAAAGTCACACTAATTGTGTGAAAGGGTTCAAACATTTTTTATTCAAATAAATAATCAAAACAACTATCTAATATGGCAATTTTAAACTTTGGCGGGGTCGAAGAAGTAGTAGTAACCCGTGAAGAATTTCCACTAAAACGTGCACAAAAAACTCTGGCTGAGGAAACCATCGCAGTGATTGGTTATGGAGTTCAGGGTCCCGGACAAGCATTAAATCTACGCGATAATGGGTTTAATGTAATCGTAGGACAGCGAAAAGAATCTAAAACCTGGGATAAAGCAATAGCTGATGGCTGGGTTCCCGGCGAAACACTATTCGAAATTGAAGAGGCTTGTGAGCGTGGAACCATAATTCAATATTTGCTTTCTGATGCAGGTCAGATCACGCTTTGGCCAACGGTAAAAAAGCACCTTACTGCCGGAAAAGCGCTGTACTTTTCTCATGGCTTTGGTATCACCTACAAAGAACGAACCGGAATTATACCACCGGAAGATGTAGATGTGATTCTTGTTGCTCCAAAAGGTTCAGGAACTTCCCTTCGACGCATGTTTTTAGAAGGTCGTGGATTAAATTCCAGTTTCGCCATTTTTCAAGATGCCACAGGAAATGCATTAGATCGTGTGGTTGCACTCGGTATTGGAGTAGGATCCGGATATCTGTTCGAAACCGATTTTAAACGCGAAGTATATTCTGATTTAACCGGCGAGCGTGGTACGTTGATGGGTGCCATTCAAGGAATATTTGCTGCTCAGTATGAAGTATTGCGTGCAAATGGTCACACCCCTTCGGAAGCTTTTAATGAAACGGTGGAAGAACTCACTCAATCGTTGATGCCATTAGTAGCAGAAAATGGAATGGATTGGATGTACGCCAACTGCTCCACTACCGCTCAACGTGGTGCACTGGATTGGTGGAAGAAATTCCGGGATGCAAGTAAGCCCGTGTTCGAAGAATTGTATAGCGAAGTAGCTGCCGGAAACGAAGCTCAACGCTCCATCGACTCGAATTCACAGGATGATTACCGCGAAAAACTAGAAAAAGAGCTCGAAGAATTACGTGAATCCGAAATGTGGCAAGCCGGACAAACGGTTCGAACTTTGAGACCGGAGAACGGGTAAATCTCCTAACCGGTTATCCCTGCGAAGTAAATAATTTCAAACTCGGTCTGACGGATTCTCGTCTGACCGATGTTCGGGGATTAGTAGTAGATGTGAAGCTAGAGCTTCTAGAATGCGTTACCCAAGCAGGAGCTTGGGAACGAGGGGAAAGCGGGTTATTCAATATATATATCTTCATTTGTATCCCCTTTGGTGATTGGTTGTTTAAACAAATAGAATTTTTCAAAATTCGATACCTCTTTATTAAGTTCAATGGTCTTTACTAACTCTCTTTTTTTCAAATCGATAACGAAAATATTAACCCAACTATGAGTAATCAGGTAACGCTCTTTAGGTGTTAAATAAACCATGTCAGTAATTGAATTCACATCAATTGTATCACTAATCACGTCATTATTTGGATTGTACACAGTTATTTTTTTCAAGCTCGGACCAAAAACACCAAAATCGTCAGGACCGGATATATAAACTTCTTTTTTGTCTTTTCGTGATACTAATTGTCCCCATTTAAAAACCTGTATTTGCCCTATTTGCTTATTCTCTTTTACATCTAAAACTGGTCCTCCAGAAAAGTAAAGTGTGTTTGCATCTTCTGATACTTCAAAAATTGAATGTTGACTAAAATCAATAGAATCAAACAATTTATTACTAGTATTTGTTTCTATTTCATATTTATATAGATTGCGATTAGAGTTAAGTGCAAATATTATTTGTTCTCTTGAATTATACTCTATGATTTTGAAATCATTATGACCAGCTGCAACTACATCAATAACATCAATTTCAGTAATACCGCCCATATTCGAATCTATTTTACCTAACGATCTAAGGTCTAGTTGACCATTATTACTTGCTAAATAGTCCAGTTTTGTAATAAAATATATTTCTTCTCCAGCTGATATAAACTCAACTGAATGATCATAGATTACTTCTCCTTTCCATGTTTTGGTATCAATAATTGTCACATAACCCGGATCACCTCCATACAATCCTTCTCCGCTTGAAACAAACAATTTGGATCCATCAGCTGAAGCCGCAACCGAGTTGATATTATTAATCCCATGTATATTCAGAATTGCATCATTCTCTAGATTTACCATATGAAGAATATTTCCCCCGCTTGTAAACCCATAAACCACCAACCCTTCCAAACTCTCTTCTTCCCACACAATAGGTGGTTCTTTGTCTTCGCCCCCAAGAATGCCACAGTTTCCAAGTGCAATAAATACCAAGATTGGTAACATAAATAATAATGAGCTTTTCATAGCTAACCCCATTTAGTGTGTTCGTAAATTTGATGCACTACGCTTAAAATGAGTGTATGATATATTTGAGAATAAATTATGAAGAATAGCAGGATAAAAGAGGTTCAATTAAGAATGGTTCAATGATCAATTAAGAATTAAGTATCATTTAAGTTATAAGTAGTTGATAATATATTCGTTTTTCGGTCTGACGGATTTCCCGTCTGACCGATGTTCGGGGATTGGTAGTAGAGGGTAAGGCAGGGATCTCGAGAATGACAAAACCCTTGGGTTTTAAATGAGCCTTAGATTCCCGCCACTCCTTTGCATAAAGCTTCGGACTGCATGCTTCGCGGGAATGACTTTGTTTGTATTGAAGAACTCAAAAGCCTCCAAATGGAGGCTTCTCTGTTTGGTTTTTTATTTCAGTCTATGAATTTGACTCTGCGCTTTCTCGTTTCGATTTTGCCTCAAATCCGGCTCCAAAAACAACTCCCAGAGCCAACCATAAACCCATGTTGCCTGTGATTGCACCTATTACTGTGCCGATAATTAACCCGTACGCGAACCCACTACCTTTTTTGTTTTTCATCGATTTGTCCATCTGTTTTTTGTTCAATAACTGAATTACGGGATAGCCTACTTTCTGTTACAATATAACTGTCACTCTATAGGCACATCAAAAATAGTATCGGGGAATTCTTCGGGTTTAAAGGTAAAATGCCACCACTCTTTGCTGTAGTTCACGAATCCTTCAGCTTGCATAACTTCAAGCAATAGCCTTCGATTGGCTAATATGCTATGCGGCATCAGAGAGGAAAAAGTATGCGATCGTTCATCAAAACAATCGTAGGAAGTGCCCATATTTAGTTCGCTTCCACGAAATTGATATCCATTTTCATCCAAGCATGAATACTCGAAGTTTGTAGGAGCAGCATATGGTAAACGAACAATCGTCAAATCAGCGGTAGAACCGCGGCTATGTCCTGAACGCTCAGCGATGTACCCATAGGCAAACAGGCTATCTGCCGGAACATTTGGAAAGTAAAATTCTTTAGTTGCTGTGGCTTCCTCTCGTGCTGCCCATCGCACAAAATGATCTACGGCTTGTTGGGGTCGGTAACAATCGAATATTTTAAGTGAATAAGAGTTCGCTATTAACTTTTTCTGAACTGATGCTAAAGCCTCTGCAGCAGACTCTGTTAAGTAGCATTTTGCTGCACTGTAGCCATCAACTTGTTCCCCTACAAAGTTATGAGGCCCTGCATATCGAATTTCTTTAATCATAGTTGGAGCAACCTCTGAAATCTCGACTAATGGAAAGGAAGTTTGTCCCGAAACAGCAACCGGGAGTAAACAGATTAGTAGCGTGACTTTTATAAACGATTTAATCATGTTGAGAATGTACAATCTTGCGTGCAAACTAAAAAAGCCTCTGTTTGGAGGCTTTTATTCATTTGTTTTTACTAAGTAGGCATTTAATCGTCCGAACTGCATCCCCACGAATCAAAATCTAATGTATCTAATTCTCCATTCTCGATCAGTACGCCAAGTACCACACCCAATGCAATCCAGATTCCCATACCACCGAAGATTACGCCCATCATAACGCCCATTCCAATTCCGATTGCCATTCCAGTACCTTTTTCCATGATGTTCTCCTTGTGTTAACTATGTGATTGAAACGAGTACGGAGCCTATTCTCAAAAGTTTCTGTGGCAAATTTTCTGTTTGTTAAATCGAAGAAAGCTTTCGTTCTTTCAAAAAAAATTCGAGGTACCAAATGGATCAACAACTACAAACCATGATTAACAACATGCCGGAGAAAACAGGCAAATCTCTGGGCGAATGGAAATCCATCTTAAAAGAAAAAAACTTTGCCAAACATGGCGAGGCGCTTAATTATCTAAAAAAAGAACACGGTGTTTCTCATGGTTTTGCCAATACCATTGTTCACTTATCAAAAAATGATGAACAGGAAGAAGTTGATTTAGTGGAAGCTCAGTTTAAAGGCAAAGAAAACTTACGCCCGATTTACGAACGCTTTAAGACAGAGACTCTAAAAATCGGCGATGATATTACCGTTGTGCCAAAGAAAACAACCGTTTCTTTCGTTCGAAAAAAGCAGTTTGCTCTTTTCAAACCCGCTACGAAAACACGGGTAGATCTGGGGCTTAAACTAAAAGATCATGAGATAACCGATCGCCTTGAAAACTCAGGCCCATTTGGGAGTATGTGTACACATAGGGTTCGTATTGAACAAGCTGATGAAATTGATTCAGAATTACTTGACTGGATCAAACAAGCTTATGAATCTGCCGGTTAATCAATTTTTAGAAGTATGGATCTTAGAATTCCCTCCCATATCGCAAGCGTTGTAAATGGATATCCGGCATCTGTTCAGCTTCGATTTGAAGAATTCAGGCAATTAATCACAGAAGTAGCGTCCAATATCGATGATTTAAAAAGGCTTGATGAAGAGATTAAATGGGGTGAACCCAGCTATAAATCTAATATTGGCAGTCCCGTACGGTTCGGTTGGAGTAGTAAACGACCGGATCAGTTTGGGATTTATTTCGTGTGTTCCACATCACTGGTACAGACCTTCCAAAAAGTATTTCCCGGTGTTTTTACTTTGGATGGAAATCGTGGACTTATTTTCGATATCAACTTACCACTCTCCCGTGAACCACTCGATCGCTGCCTCGAAGCTGCGTTGAGGTACAAAAAGTTGAAAGATTTACCCTTTTTGGGATTATAATTATCAACTAGTTAATCATCTTAAACTCCAGTACAACTTCAATACTTCGGACTTTAGCCGATATTTTACTTTATTGTGGATTAGTGCTTTTTGGAAAACTAATTTTAAGGCTACTATGAAAACGATGACCTGCAAACAACTTGGCGGTGCTTGCGATCTTACCTTTAGTGCTGAATCTTTTGAAGAAATCGCAGAATTGAGTAAACGTCACGGCATGGAAATGTTTGAACAGAAAGATGTTGCCCATTTAAGAATGATGGCTAAAATGAAGCATATGGCTGAAAAACCGGGAGCATTCGAAACATGGATGGACGAGAAAAAGGCATTATTTGATAGCTTACCTCACCAATAATCAGGATTATTGTATTGTCCAGAAAGTTGATTCTTTACATTTCTATGAGTCTGGATGGCTTTATTGCTACTCCCGATGATTCACTTGAATTTCTGAATCCATTTATGATTGATGGTGAAGATTATGGGTACTCCGAATTCACCTCCACTGTAGACACCTACCTTGTTGGCCGTAAAACTTACGACGTAGTTTGCACCTTAACCGGGGGCACTTTCCCTCCTGCTGAACAATTTCAGTGCTATGTTTTATCTAAGTCACGGAGTGGGTCAGAAAATAGCATTACTTATTACAATGGCGACTTATACGAACTAATTGATCAGCTAAAATCCACATCTGGTAAACATATTTATTGCGATGGTGGCGGAGAAATTGTTCGTGAACTATTAGAAATCGATGCCATTGATGAGTTCATCATTTCAGTGTTACCAATCCTTTTAGGCAAAGGAAAACGATTATTTCCCGGTGCAGATTCCGGCCTTCTTTCACTACAAGCTCACGAGCCTAAGAAGTATGAAAATGGGTTAATTCAACTTCGATATTCCCGCGAAAATCGCTGATTGGCTATTGGAATGGGGCTGAATTAGAATTCTTTGGAGTTCAATAAATTCACAAAAAAAGCCGATGCTCCCACATCGGCTTCCTCTTTTAAACAGTAACGAAGTGTATTCTTAGTTAGCTGATGCTAAAGCTTTTTTGATGCTTGGTGGTAAAATTACGGTGTCAATTACATGTACTACACCGTTGCTTGCCATGATATTTGCAGCAGTTACGTTTGCATTGTCGATCATTACTTTACCATAGTTAATATCTACGGTAATTTTACTGCCTTCAACTGTCTTGGCGGTCATTCCATCGCTTAAATCGGTAGACTTTACTTTGCCCGGCACTACGTGGTACGTTAATACAGCTACAAGAGCGTCTTTGTTTTCCGGCTTAAGCAGATTTTCTACAACTCCTTCAGGAAGCTTAGCAAATGCTTCGTTGGTAGGTGCAAATACTGTAAATGGACCGTCGCCTTGTAAGGTTTCAACTAACCCGCCAGCTTGAACTGCGGCTACTAATGTTGAAAGAGACTCGGTTCCAACAGCTAATTCTACGATGTCTTTGTTTTGAGCTTGTGTATTTGAAAAACTGAATGCCAATAGTAATGCAAACAGACCTGCGGTGATTTTAGATAACTTCATGATGAATAGTTTTAGTTGTTCTAGGTTAAAGTTACTGTAGGTACGAAGCTCGCACCCCGTTTGGATTTCCTAGAACAAAAAAAATTTATGAAGTTGCTTTTCCGCTTAGGTAGGCTCGCTCCACAGTAGCCACCTCAGAGCCTCCCTCTTCTTCAAGTGTAACATTCAACGATTCAAAATCACCTTCGAATACGGTTAGATGCTGCAAGCTTTTATTATGATGGAATACTCCAATATTGTGCATATGTCCATCACGATCCGCCCATAATTGATACTGATGTCCACTCGGCGGAACAGGAAGGTCTCCTATTTTGATATACACGTCACGAGTTTGCTCGTTGATATAAACCGTCGCATGCGATTTAGGAGAAACATCCAATCCATAAAGAGGAATTTCCATATTCGCGGCGCTGGTTACAACATCCAATTGGCTTGAAAGAGTAGCAATTTGTTGATTTGCAAGAGCCTGTTCGTTTTGAACAGTTTGAAGCTCGTTAAAAAAATATCCGTTAACCCCAACACTGATTAATAAGGCGATAGAAGCAGCTATTTTATGCCAGTCTCTTCTAGTGGTAACGGTTTCGGCTTTTTTTGAATTTGTTGATGGTCCTTCTCTGAACGCTTCAGATTCAGTGGGTTCTTTCTGAATATCAGCTAGTGCTTTATTTAAAATTGAAGGAGCTGGCGCTTTACCAACTTGTCGAGCATAATTATTTATCGAACTACGAATAGCATCGATTTCCTGTTTTACTTCAGGATGATGTGCTGCGTATTCTTCAACTTGTTGAGCTTCGGTTTCCGATAATAAACCGCTCACATAAAGCTCCAGTATTCCGGAATCTATGTAGGCTTTGAAATCCATGGGTTAGAAAATACGTCTAAGTGTGCTAATTGCCTTACGCATTCTTGTCTTTACAGTACCAAGTGGTAGATTTAATTCTTGTGATATTTCTTTTTGAGTATATCCTTGAAAATATGCCATATCGATTAAACAGCGTTGAGCGTCGGGAAGTTGATTCACCGACTCCCAAACGCCGTTTTTTCGCTCTTGAACACTCTTCTGATGAATAGCTTCACCATTAAATACGAAGTTATCTACACTTTCGGATTTCCTGGATCGTAAAAAATCTTTTCCCCGTGTTTCATCGATGGCAGCATTTTTACTGATTCGTATCAACCATGTGTATAAACCGGCTTTTTGCGGGTCAAATGAATCACCTTTCTCCCAAATTTTTACCAACACTTTTTGAAGTACGTCTTCGGCAACGGCTTCATTTTTAACTACCGATCGAATCACATTCATCATTGCCAACGAATAGTTTTCAAAAATTAGTTCAATGGCTCTATCATTTTTAGCGTGTAAATATCTTACAATTTGATCTTCAACGCTGATAGAAAGTATGGGTACGGGATGTGACACAGAAAAAGTTTGATTACTCGATCAACCCACAAAGTTTTGTAAATCATTCCAATGGACTTTCCACCGATGGAATTCTTAATTATTGATCTGTGAATCCATCCACTCAATGCGAGCTTCAACCCAGCTTTTTATATACTCAATTTCGTCTTCGTAGGTCTCTCCCACAAAGGAGTTAAACACTACCTGCTCTCCCAGAATATCCCATCGGTCAAAGTTCCGTTTTATTGCACCTGCACTACTTAATTCGTTGGCATAGCTATCAATTCTTGCATGAATGTTTGCTACACTGAGCGTATTTGATCGTAAACTATCCCAACGAGAATGTAGTGCATTTTGAAAGCTCGGATCAGAAAAAATGCTTTCCCAATAAAAAGGAACCAGCCATAAATCGTCGGGGTAATTTTGATTGTAGTCAATCACCCAACCTTCGGTAGCACTTCGTCCGTCATTCCCAAATGCTATATTAAAATCCCAAATGGGACCCATTTTCAGCTTTTCGTTTTTGTCTTTATGCAGATACGTGCTTAAACGATATGCATCCGGATTTCCACTCAATTCATTCAGAATAAAATGATCTACAAAACTGTCGATATCGATGTAGTTCTGATAGGCTAATTGATGCTCATCATTAATGATAGCCGTTTCAAATGCATGGATATAGGTTTGAATGTAGTTTTTTTGCTCTGTAGTGATGTCACCGGCGTTCGGGTCTTCGTACAAATAATAAGTTTCTTCCCCTCGCTTAGCTCCATAGGCTGAGTATTCTAACTCATTCCCATATACGCCATATTGTGATCTAAAGCTTATTTCCTGTGTATATTCATGATCACCCGACCAATCTTCATCATCAGAATCTCCGGCGGTTTTATCAATTTTTAGTATGTAGCCACCGGTTAAGTCTTCCCCGGAATTCTCGGATGGCCTTAAGTTAGATAATGCCAATCGGTTGTCATCGCGCTTTATTTTTTCCATAAAAACATACACACCTTCATACTCTCCATTCACCTCAACTTCGGTAAAAAAACCACGGCTTGCATATCCACCAATTTCTCTCGCCAGATCGTACATTAGCATGTTTCGCATCAAAGTTTTGTCGCTGTATGGCCCGTATAACACCCAGTCTTCTTCTTCGGGCAAGTTGTTAATACTCACATCAATATCGTTGCCATTTTCATCCCAAGTTTCAATTGCGAAGGATTTTTTATCAAAAAGCCGCCGAGAAGTTGAGCCCCTTAATTCTATCCCGATCGTTCCGGTGAAAATCATTTCTTCAGCAACGGTCACATTCATCGTAGCCATAATCTTTGGCTCATCTACAATCTCTTGTCCATCAGTGAGTATACTTATCTTAGGAATTTCCTCTACGGGCAAAGGTTCGGGCCCGGTTGTGTCGGTTTTACATGCAACTGATGTAATCAAAATTAGCAGTAAGCATTGTAAACTTCTCCATCGACTTGCCATATTCAAGAGCCTTTGTTTAGATTCTTAACCATTAAACTTACCCACTTTTTACCTTCTTCCGAAGATTGCTGAGCAACTTCATTGAAACCCATTTTTTGATGAAATGTTATTGAGCCTGGATTTGGGGGCTTTAAGTTTACCTCGCAGGTAACTCGCTCTTCGTTGCTATGTTCCATCAAGTATGCATACAACTTGGAGCCAACTCTCTTGCCTTGATGTTCTTCTGCTACTACAATTCGATCTACATAATCAAAGCTTTGATAATGTGCAGAGAAATATCGGTAATTTTCGGAATCGTAGGTTTTTCCGGGCCCGAGCACAATCAAAAATGCTGCTATTTCATCATCAATTTCCACTACCAAAAAAAACGAGCTTATCCCCATAAAAGCTTCAAAATCGCTTATTGGAATACTATTTACATGAGGAAGAGCTTGTTCATTTAGTGCATGTATCGAAGATAAATCGGAATGTTTTACGGGACGAATTAACATCAATGAGTGCTGGATTTTCTATTCAAACTATACAAGAATGTAGGATTCGTACTACTTCTATAAAACTGAAATCGGTAACAAAAAGTAAATAGAGATTTTCTTTATTCTAAAACACTTCATGTTATCCTATGTATTTCGAATCTGCTATATTCTGCCACTCACTCAGAAACTATTTTTATGGCAGATTCCGTAGAATCAAAACTTATTTCCACTCAAGAAATAGACGAAGCAGCTGATAGGCTTCGTGGTATTGCAACACACACTCCTGTTCAGGAAAATATTTTACTTTCTGATGAAATTGGAGCGAACATCTGGCTGAAGCGGGAAGATTTACAGGTGGTTCGGAGCTATAAAATTCGTGGTGCTTACAACAAAATCCAAAGCCTTTCGGAAAAAGAACTAGAGCATGGTGTTGTATGTGCAAGCGCCGGTAATCACGCTCAAGGAGTAGCTTTAGCTTGTTTTAAGAAGAAAATACACGGAACTATTTTTATGCCGAATACCACTCCTGCTCAAAAAGTGAAACAGGTGAAAATGTTCGGGAAAGAGTATGTAGATATAGTGTTGGAAGGCGATACCTTCGACGATGCCTTTGCAAAAGCAGCCACCTTTTGTAGCGAAAAAGGCGCAGCTTTTATTCCACCCTTTAACGATCCTAAAATAATAGCCGGTCAAGGAACTGTTGGCAAAGAAGTACTTGATGACATGCAAGATCCTATCGATTATTTGTTGGTTCCGGTAGGTGGTGGTGGTCTTTCGGCCGGAATGGGTTCCTACTTTAAAGCTGTATCGCCGGATACTAAGATTATTGGTATTGAACCAGCCGGTGCTCCGGCTATGCAAAAATCGATGGAACTTGGCGAAGTTATTACGCTTCCCGAAATCGATAAATTCGTGGATGGCGCGGCAGTACAGCGAGTTGGTGACATCACTTATGAAATATGCCGCGAAGTGCTGGATCGTGTTATCACCATTTCCGAAGGCATGATTTGCGGCACCATTCTTAAAATGTACAACGAGCAAGCCATTGTTGTGGAACCGGCCGGAGCTCTTGCAATTAGTGCACTGGAAATCTTAAAAGAAGAATTAACAGGCAAGACAGTAGTGTGTGTTGTATCAGGAAGCAATAACGACATTACCCGAACCGCAGAAATCAATGAGCGCTGGTTGATGTATCAGGGGCTGAAACACTATTTTATTGTTGATTTTCCGCAACGTGCGGGTGCATTAATGGAATTTCTGAGTGATGTGCTTGGCCCGGATGATGACATCACTTATTTCGAGTATTCGAAAAAAACCAACCGTGAATTAGGTCCTGCTTTGATTGGTTTAGAGCTGAAAGACAAACACGATCTAGAACCGTTGCTTGAACGTATGAAAACCAAGAATCTGAGTTTTGAATACGTGAATGATCAGCCTAGACTATTTAGGTTTTTAACTTGATGACCTCCCAAAAACATCTTTTCTCGCTTGATCCGAAGATCACCTATCTGAACTGTGCGTATATGTCGCCATTGATGAAGTCGGTTGAGGAAGCCGGAATTAGTGGAATTCGTCGAAAACTACAGCCTAATCATGTGCAGGGTAGTGATTTTTTTACAGAAAGCGATCAACTGCGTACAGAGTTTGGCCGTTTGATTAATTGTGAAGAAACCAATCGACTTGTAATCATTCCCAGTGTATCGTATGGAATGGCTAATGTGGCGAAAAATATTTCGCTTTCACCCGGTGATGAGATTCTGATTGTGGATGAGCAATTCCCGAGTAATGTATATCCATGGATGAGGATTGCAAAAAAAGCCGGTGCTATCATTAAAACAATATCAGCTCCAAAAAAGCTTGATAATCGCGGTAAGATTTGGAACCAACGAATACTTGAAGCTATTACCACAAAAACCAAACTCGTTGCCTGTGGGCACATACATTGGGCAGATGGCACGCTGTTTGATTTAGTCTCTATCCGAAAGAAAACTACTGAAGTTGGGGCACTCCTTGTTATAGATGGTACACAAAGTATTGGTGCCTTACCTTTTGATCTTGCCGAAATAAAACCCGATGCGTTAATAGCAGCAGGCTATAAATCGATGATGGGCCCGTATAGTATTGGAATGGCCTATTATGGCCCTGCGTTTGATGATGGCATTCCTATCGAAGAAAACTGGATAAACCGCTATGAAAGCGAGAATTTTGCTAATCTGGTAAACTACAACCAGCGTTATCAACCCGGAGCTTTGAGGTATGAAGTGGGCGAACACAGCAATTTTATTCTTGTACCAATGTTGTTAGAAGCGCTCAAAATGCTGAATACTTGGAAACCTGAAAATGTCCAAAACTTCTGCCAATCGCTTATAGCAAACGCTGTTAAAATACTTCGCGAAAATGGATACTGGATCGAAGATGAAGGATACCGGGCAGCTAATTTATTTGGTATTCGATTGCCCAATAGCATTTCTATGAACGAAGCAAAAGAACGCCTTACCCGAGCCAACGTTTTTATCTCTTTCCGCGGCGATTGCATTCGCGTTTCACCACAAATATATAATCAAAGCGAAGATTTAGAGAAACTAGTCAACGCTTTGACTCGAGCTTAAAGCTGATTAATCGTTGTTATTATTGAGTGGAGGAACTTCAAAGTCAGTTTTGTCTTTCGATTCTTCGGCTTCTTTAGAATACTCCTGAATTAATCCTTTTAAGCTCGTATCAGTTTTATCTTCAACTTCTAAGTTCTTTATAGGGATTACCAACTGAGTTTGCTCCCACTCAATAAATAGATCTAGTTCGTCTTCCCCAACGGTAGACTCTTCGGTATGTATGGTTAGACTCTCTACAGGTTGCTGAAGAAATTTAGGTTTAATTTTAAAACTTCCGATCTCCTGACTTCTCACATCGGCATTAATGTCGTTGCCCCAGTGTGCAATAGATTTCGACACAAATATTTCCCAATCAAATCTGCCCGGTATTGCATATAAACTATATCGCCCTTTTGGAATCACCAAACCGCCCATATCAACATCGGCTGTGGTATAAAACCGAGTTGGCTCGTTAGCTCCCATCCGCCATAATTCGTTATATGGGATTCGCTGCCCGATCATCTTTCTACTTCTCAGCGATGGTTGCCCGTAACACATAAGCATTTCCCAACCCTTTATTTTAAAACTATGGCTCTCCAAAGGACTTAATCGCTCATCATAGGTCGGCATGGCTGTGTAATCCATTTTACACGAACCAATTGTTAGTTGAACGGGGATGTAATTGAACCTTGTGAAATAGAAAAAAGCGAAAAGTGCTGGTAAAACCACTGCAAAAAGAAATATTAAGCCAACTTTCTTTGGATTGATATTAACCATGATGTTCGTATGTAGATGATGGGTTTAAAACGCCTAAAGGTATCGCTTGCAGGAATTAAATAAAAAAGCCACTCCGAATTTAATCAGAGCGGCTTTTTTCCAGTGATTGCTCACTTGGATGTTAGCTAAATACAGCTTTTACGTAATCTTTTCTCATCTCAGCAATTGCCGAAATTGAAATTTCTTTCGGGCAAACTGCTTCACATTCGCCGTAATTCGAGCAGTCACCAAATCCTTCTTCGGTCATTTGATCTACCATTGCAACAACACGGCGGCTTTTTTCAACCTGACCTTGTGGAAGTTGGCTTAGGTGAGCAACTTTTGCCCCAGTAAACAACGATGCCGATGCATTTGGGCACGCTGCCACACAAGCACCACATCCAATACAGGTTGCATAATCAAAAGCGATGTCGGAGGTTTCTTTCTCGATCGGACGAGCGTTCGCTTCCTGTGCCGAACCTGTTTTAACAGATACATAACCACCAGCCTCGATAATACGATCAAGTGCATTGCGATCCACAACCAAATCTTTGATTACAGGAAAAGCCGCTGCACGTGGAGGTTCTATAGTGATCTTATCACCATCTTTGTAATTACGCATATGTAACTGACAGCAAGCGGTTCCTTTTTTAGGACCATGAGCTTGCCCGTTTATCACTAAATTACAAGAACCACAAATACCTTCGCGGCAATCGTAATCGAATTCAAGTGGGTCTTTTCCCTCAAGCTGAAGTTCTTCATTCAAAACATCCAGCATTTCCAAAAACGACATGTGTTCGTTTACAGAATCTAATGTTCGCTCTTCGAAATACCCTTTGGCCTGAGGTCCATCTTGTTTCCAGTATTTCAGATGTACGGTAAAATTCTTACTCATATCTTTATCTTTTGCCACAAAAACACGGAAACACTATTAACGAGATCTTCTCGTGCTTTTGTGATTTTATGGCTTTTATTTATACGATCTTTGTTTCAACTCAACAAACTCGAACTCTAATGGTTCTTTATGCAACTCGGTTTCAAGCTGTCCATTCACTCCTTTAAACTCCCATGCTGATACATAAGAGAATTCTTTGTCATTACGGAGCGCTTCACCTTCTTCGGTTTGATATTCTTCACGCAAATGGCAACCACAAGACTCTTCTCTGTCGAGTGCATCTTTAGCCATCAATTCTGCCAATTCGAAGAAATCAGCAACTCTGAAGGCAAATTCCAGATATTTATTGTAGTTGTTCTTCTCGCCCGGCACATACACATCTTTCCAGAATTCTTCACGAAGGGCTTGAATCTCTTTAATTGCAGACTCTAAACCTTCTTTAGAACGCTGAATTCCGATTTTATCCCAAACAATCTTACCAAGAGATCGATGGAAATCGATGATGGTACGCTTTCCTTTTATGCTAAGTAATTTGTCGATGTCGTCCTGAGCTTTCTTAGCAGCTTCATCAAAGGCTTCGTGATCGGTACCATATCGTGTGCCGGGTTTCACGTCTGCCAAATAATTTCCAATTGTTGCAGGAAGCACAAAATATCCATCCGACAATCCTTGCATTAGTGCACTTGCTCCCAGACGGTTTGCACCGTGATCCGAGAAATTGGCTTCACCGGCGGCAAATAAGCCCGGAATATTGGTCATTAGATTGTAATCTACCCAAAGTCCACCCATAGTATAATGCACTGCCGGGAAAATTCGCATCGGACGTTTATATGGATTTTCGCCTGCAATATTTTCGTACATATCAAACAGGTTACCATATTTTGCTCTGATGGTATCTTCACCATCGCGCTTAATGGCATCACGGAAATCGAGATAAACTGCTAAGCCGGTTTCTCCAACTCCTAAGCCTTCGTCGCATACTAATTTCGCGTTTCGGGAAGCAACATCACGAGGTACAAGGTTTCCAAAACTTGGATATCTCTCTTCCAGGTAGTAGTAGCGTTCTTCTTCTGGAATATCGTTTGGATGACGATCATCACCTTTTTTTCGTGGCACCCAAACACGACCATCATTTCTTAAACTCTCACTCATAAGAGTTAATTTAGATTGATAATCACCGGATACCGGAATACACGTTGGGTGAACCTGCACAAAACATGGATTGGCAAATAATGCTCCTCGGCGGTGCGCACGCCATGCTGCAGTTACATTACAGTTTTTAGCATTCGTAGATAAGTAGAATACATTACCATATCCACCCGATGCCAGCACAACTGCATCAGCTTCATGCCGAACGAGTTCGCCGGTTACCAAATCGCGGGTAATAATACCACGTGCAACGCCATCAATAATTACCACATCCAACATTTCGTGGCGCGGGAAGTATTCGATATTACCTTCCTCAACCTGACGCATCATACTTTGGTAAGCACCAAGCAATAATTGCTGGCCCGTTTGGCCACGCGCGTAGAAAGTTCTAGAAACCTGTGCACCTCCAAACGAACGGTTAGCAAGTAATCCGGAGTACTCACGCGCGAATGGTACTCCCTGAGCAACCGCTTGATCAATAATATTGTTTGATACTTCGGCTAATCGATACACATTAGCTTCTCTTGATCGATAATCACCACCTTTGATGGTATCGTAAAACAATCGATAAATACTGTCACCATCATTTGGGTAATTTTTAGCGGCATTAATTCCACCTTGTGCTGCAATAGAGTGTGCTCGACGGGCTGAATCCTGAATGCAGAATGCTTTTACTTTATAACCCATTTCGGCTAAACTTGCAGCGCCTGCGCCACCTGCTAGTCCGGTTCCAACAAAAATTACTTCATACTTGCGGCGATTATTCGGCGCAACAAGTTTCATATTCTTCTTATGCGATTCCCACTTTTGTTCCAGTGGGCCTTCAGGTACTTTCGATTCTAATTTCATTATTTGCTCCAATCTAATATGATATTAATGCCCCTTCACCACCTGTGAAGTAAATGTATAGTGGTATAAATATGAAACCGGCCATTATTACAATTGCAAAGGCATAAGCCGCAGTTTGAATTTTCTTAGAGGTATCGCCATGCTTCATTCCTAACGAAGTAAAGGCACTCCAGAAACCATGCGATAAGTGTAAAATGGCTAATCCAAGTACACCTACATAACCAATTACAACCCAGGTTTTCTGAAATTCTTCGATAACCAGCTTTCGAAGATCTCTCACTTCCTTTCCACTTTCCGATAGAATTGTTGAATATTCTGCTCCAAATTTAAAGTGAATTATATGTAGCACTAGAAATACCAAAATTATAGTTCCGGTATAAATCATACTTCTGGAAGCTAAACTTTGATGACTTGCGCCGCCTCGTGTTTTGTATTCGTCATATCTTTCCGGCCGGGCCTTTCTTTTGTTTAGCCAAATTGATACTCCTAAAATTGTATGATACAAAAAGAAGAATGCAAGACCGGCCTCAATCACATAAAGCAACGGTCCAAGACTCATTAGTTTATCAGTGTAGATATTGAAGGCTTCAGCACTCCCGAAAATGGTAAGGTTACCGCCCAAATGCCCGATGAGAAACAGCATCAAACCAATGCCGGTGATCCCGGTCATAAATTTGCGTCCAACTTGCGAATTAATCGCCTTAATTAAAGATGGCATAGGTGTTAAAATGATTTATTAAGGTGCGTATCGGTATTTTTTATTATGTTTCAATAAAAATTGAAAGCATAGCGTTCCGATAATTTTTGATATGAAAATCGTTCTTTTATGTTCTAATTACAAGATAGATTGAGACTAAATAAGTACGGTTTTAACAGATCTTTTGGCTATTATTTCGCATTCTTTGCTACCTCCAACTCGCTATGAAAACTATTAGAAAAAGCACTGAGTCCACCATTAGAGAAAGAGGCTCAAAATTTTACGGTTTTTTGTTTCCATGCAATTCTGATGATTTCTTCGAAATCAAACTTGATGAATTAAAAAGTCGCTTCCCCGATGCAACCCATCATTGCTGTGCGTACAGATTAATTGCTGAGCAAGTAATCGAATATTCGAACGACGATGGTGAGCCTTCCGGTACTGCCGGTTTACCTATTTTGAATACCTTAAAATCCGCTGAACTTGTTAACATTGGAGCTATAGTTGTTCGTTATTATGGGGGCTCTAAATTAGGTAAAGCAGGCCTAATAGATGCATACAGCTCATCTACCAAAGAGTGCATTGAACAAGCGACCATTGGAGCTTTAGAAAAAGTTTTTCGCATAAAACTCATCTACCACTATGCAAAGGAATCACAAATACAGCAAATCATTCATACCTTTCAACTTAATGAAATAGAACAACAGTTTACCGAACGCGTGATGAAAATTGTACAAGGTCCGATCCAAAAAGAAGAAGATTGCGTACAATCTTTAGAGGCGATCGAGTATCAAGGTATATCATTTCAATTATTAGAACATACTTTTGTGATGATTTGAACTCATGCAATTATTAACATTATCAACAATTAATAGAGCGCTTAACTAGTATTTATGAAAAACGATCTTCACGATCAGGTTGCTACCTACTACGGAAAAACTATTACCTCCACAAACGACCTGAAAACCACGGCCTGTTGTACAAACATCGAGTATCCATCGCACATTAAACAGATTTTATCTACACTACACCACGAAACGCTTTCAAAATACTATGGGTGTGGACTTACCATTCCTTCTCAACTCGAGGGTTTGAACGTTCTTGACTTAGGCTCCGGATCCGGACGTGATTGTTTTGTGCTAAGTAAATTGGTGGGCGAAAAAGGCTCGGTGACAGGCGTGGATATGACTGACGAGCAATTGGCTGTAGCCAATGCGCATAAAGCTTATCACTCTAAAATATTTGGCTATTCAAATGTAGAATTTCTGAAAGGTCATATCGAACATCTCGGCCAATTAGAACTCCCGGTAGCATCGTTTGATGTGATTATTTCAAACTGTGTGGTAAATCTGGCATCCGATAAAAAGGCTGTAATACAGGGCTCGTTTAATCTGTTGAAAGAAGGTGGTGAGATGTATTTCAGCGACGTTTATGCAGATCGCAGAATTCCTGCACACGTTGCAAATGATCCTGAAGTGTATGGCGAGTGCTTAGGCGGGGCCTTGTACTGGAATGACTTCCTGAAAATTGCAAAATCTGTCGGGTTTACTGATCCTCGCACTGTTTCTTCCGATAAGATCGCCATCGAAGATGATCGAATTAAAAAGATAGTTGGAAATATCAACTTCTACTCGGTGACTTATCGCCTGATGAAACTCCCCAAACTTGAAAGCGATTGCGAGGACTATGGCCAGGCAGTGCGATACAAAGGAACCATAGATTTTGAAGAAGATAAGTTTATACTCGATGATCATCATATTTTTGAGACAGGCCGTATTTATACGGTTTGCGGTAACACTTTTATGATGTTGCATGATACCCGATTTAAAGATCACTTCGATTTTTGGGGTGATTTCTCCAAGCATTACGGAATTTTTGAAGGATGTGGTGGATCAGCTCCATTCTCGACAGAAACATTGAATGCGGAGGGGGTTGCAACATGCTGTTAAAAGAGAAAGAAATTGCTGAGAATTTTGCGTCCAGAGGTAAGTTTGTTGATGAAAAAATCACCGGAAAAGGAGAAGATCGAGCCTACGTTGATTTAGTTAAACTCGAAACACTGTGGGTTAATACCGGTACGCGATGTAATTTACAGTGCCAAAATTGTTATATCGAATCTTCCCCCACCAACGACGAACTCTTGTTCATTACCAAGCAAGAAGTAGATACCTACCTCGATGAAATTGAAGAACTGGGGCTTGGTACCTCAACAATTTCTTTCACCGGAGGCGAGCCCTTTTTAAATAAAGATATACTTCCCATTTTACAGGAGTGCTTAAACAGAGGATTTGATGTACTTGTGCTAACCAATGCCTACCGTGCCATCGACAAGCATTTTGGCGAACTGAAGAGATTGAATAGAGCATTCCCAAACAAAATAAGTCTTAGGGTTTCACTCGACCACTACACAGCAGAAGTTCATGAAGAAGAACGTGGTCCAAAAACTTTTGACCGAACACTTAAAACCATCAAAAAACTATCTGATTGGAGTTTTGATGTGAGCATAGCAGGACGCTCGCTTGCCAACGAGTCTCGGACAGAGGCTTTATTGGGTTATCAGGGAATTCTAAATCAATACGATATTAACCTTCAAGTGGCCGATGGAAATAACATTGTCATTTTTCCTGAAATGTCTACTTCGAGAGACGTGCCGGAAATAACAACGGCTTGTTGGGATATTTTGGGTGTGCACCCCCATCAACAAATGTGTGCAACCGAACGCATGGTAGTGAAACGTAAGGGAACCAATGCACCGGTTGTTCTGCCCTGTACTTTGATTGCGTACGATGAAGCCTTCGAAATGGGCACAACTTTAGGAGAATCGTTTGGGCGGGTGTATCTCAATCATCCTTATTGCGCACA